>NZ_JBZYWL010000001.1:0-2292019 GCF_059115365.1 Edaphobacter sp. FHG110511_03
AGCCGTTCGGGCATAGGAACTATCTTCAGGATATGACATTTATAATGAAAGATCAGCGACAGATATTGCGAGAAGCAACACTAACGGGTTTTGAACCTGTGCTTGTCAATGTTAGAGTTTCTGATTTTGTAATCGAGGGTCGATGCAGGCATATTTAGTCTGGCAGCGGCGCCTCTTGGGCCGGAGACTCTGCCCTCGGTCTCAGCTAAGACGGCTTCGATAGTATCTCTCTCGCTAAGCTTTGTGGTGGACCTCTGACTCCAAGGCACAGGTGATTTCGATATCGCAACAGGACAGAATTCGAGCCAACTCTCATCGACGGTGAAAGTATCTGTCTCGCAGATAACCAACGACCGTTCGATCACATTCTGCAGCTCCCGAACGTTTCCCGGCCAGGGGTAGGACATCAACCGCTCCATGGTTGTCTTCTTTATTCTGCGGATCTTCTTTCCCATTTTCCTCGCGAATCGGTCGATGAAGGATTGGACCAGCATGGGGATGTCTTCTTTGCGTCCACGCAACGGAGGAATCTCAATCGGAAATACGTTGAGCCGATAAAAGAGATCACTTCGAAATGTGCCATCAGCAATAGCATCCTGTAAGTTGCGGTTCGTGGCAGTGATCACCCTCACATCAGTTCTAATCAGCCGATTTCCCCCGACTCGTTCAAATTCACGCTCCTGAAGGACCCGCAGAAGGGCAACCTGCGTCTCGGCCGGAAGCTCACCAACTTCGTCGAGGAAGATAGTACCTCCATCCGCCAACTCGAAGCGCCCCAGCCGCCTCTGCTGCGCTCCTGTGAACGCTCCTTTTTCATGACCGAACAGTTCCGAGGCGATCAGCGACTGTGGGATAGCCGCGCAATTTACACTCACAAAAGGCCGTTCGGACCGAAGTGAAGCTTTGTGGATGGCGCGGGCGATGAGCTCTTTCCCTGTACCAGTCTCTCCTGTAATCAGAACCGTGGAATCAGTCGGCGCAACCTTGGAGGCACGGCTGAGCACGGTTTCCAGCGCCTGAGAATTCCCCACAATCTCTTCAAACATGGAGGATTGCTTGATCTCTTCCTTCAGAGCTACGTTCTCTCTATGAAGTTCGTCCTTCAACTCTCTGATCTTCTCAAAGGCTGTCTGAAGCGCCTCTTCCGCTCGTCTGTGATCTTCAATATCAGTATTGGCTCCATACCATTTCACGATCTTTCCCGTTTCATCGCGTAACGGAAACACGCGGACGAGAAAGTAGCGATACTCACCATCAGTCCGGCGGATCCGAGCCTCAAACTGATAGGGCTTGCTGGTAGCAAGCCCCTCATCCCTGATCTTAACCACTCCCGCGATGTCATCAGGATGAATTGCAGCAAGCCATCCGTCACCAAGTGCCAGGTCGCCAATCAAACCCGTATATTCCAGCCAGCGTTGATTGACGCTCTCAACAGAGCCGTCAGCCGAATTACTCCAAACCATCGCTGGGATCGTGTCGATCACAAGGCGCAGGCGGTCTTCTGATTCCTGGCGCACCTTATAAAATCGAGCGTTTTCTATAGAAATAGCGGCCTGCGACGCCAGCAATTTCAATACCCCTACCCGATCTGGGGTGAATGCATAAGATGTCGTGGAGTTTTCGAGATAAAGCACGCCCACGACGTTCATTTGTTTCACCAGCGAGATGCACAGAATTGAACGGGCCCGCTTCTGCGCAATATAGTCGTCGGAAGAGAAGAGATTCGGAGTTAACGCGTCATCCAGGATCACTGTCTCTTGGGCCCGGATGACATACTTGAGGACTGATTCGGGAAGGTCCGAGGATATCAAGGTTCTTCCGACGAAACGGACCGTGACCCCTTCGCGGCCAGTTATTGCCTCTGCCTCGATCCTTTGCTCATCGTCTTGCGGGAGAATAAAAAGGGCTCGTTCCGCCCCGGCATGTTCAACCACGATCCTCATGAGCGTTTGGATCAATCTCTCGAAGACGATCTCGCCAGATACTGTCTGAGAAACTCTAACCACTGTTGCGAGATCCAGGTGCTCGACTGGCGACCCGATCGTGGACGTGGAACCGAGCACCCTCGGTTCTTCCCGGAGGTGCGGGTGAAGCCGGTCGAGCTGCTTCACTTTGCCATCTGCGCCCCATCGGAGATAGCACTGCCGCGCGTTTCGCAGATAAGCATGAGAGCTTGCTTGGAAGCCATGCCCAGTACAGAACCATGCAGCGTGTTCGTTGGCCAGGCCCTCGTTCTGGATGAAACTCTGCTCGCGTGCCAGTCGAATAGCGTCCTCGTATAGGCGCATTGCGTCCAATTCGCGGTGTTCCAGACGTGCGATCTCGGCAGCAACGAGCGAAGCGCGGTTTGCGAAATTCTCTGGGCAGCTCTCCGCCCATATAACGAGCTGTTCGTAATGGTTAAGGAGCGCTTCGATGTGCTCTTGGCGTCGATCAACCAGCGCAGCGTCAGAGGCCGCCGCGGCACGTGTTAGAGCGGCATAGAAATGATAATCCGCTTCTTCCAGGAACGACTTCGTAGCCCAGAGAAGATCATGAGCTTTGAGAGCCGCTTCGACTGCACCTGTGTGATCTCCGGCAAAAAATAGAGCTTGCAACTTATGAATCCAGTAGCAGCAGGCGGGAAACGATAGGTGCGGCTTTTCTGCCAAGTATCGCTCGAACCTGATCTCGTTTCCCTCTTCTTCGTCATTTAAGGCGAAATCTGGCGTTAGCCCGCGAAGGGACCGGATAAGCGCAAGCTGCCCGACGAAGCTGTCGGCGACAAGACCAAACTGCGCCTTCCTGGAGAATGTGAGACCGTACTCAGCTTCCTGTTGCACTTGACCTAGTGGAACCCCTGAAACAAGAAGGTTCGTGATCAAGTTCTTGGTGCTATAGGCAGCGAAGGTCAGGTCACCCATGCCATTGGCC
This sequence comes from Edaphobacter sp. FHG110511_03, assembly GCF_059115365.1. NCBI lineage: Bacteria > Pseudomonadati > Acidobacteriota > Terriglobia > Terriglobales > Acidobacteriaceae > Edaphobacter > Edaphobacter sp. FHG110511_03. The sequence continues at coordinate 2,914 of NZ_JBZYWL010000001.1, forward strand.
GTTGTGAAGCTGCGCCGCATCCAGTCGCGGCCGGACGGTGCGTGTTTGGTCCAAGGCATAAGGAGGCCGAAACACATGTAGACACGGGCTTTGAAGCGATCCAGGCCGCGCCTGTCTACCAGATCGACGCCGAGCTTACCAAAGCGGAACCCTGTTTGGTAGTCGTTGAACCGATGTCCCAGAACAATTGGAAGACAGGCATAGGCATAGCATGATCCGTCGCAGTTGCCGTGTTCCAGACTGAGGTTTGTCATGCGAAGGAGGAGAAGATGGTGCAGATTCCCGCCAGTGAATCGGGCCGGAGGAGCGATTTCTACTAGGACGTCCATCGTTGCACGCCAATCCGGGTCGTTCATCAAGGACAAGTCGATCAGCTCTTCTATCGGCCGGTTTCCAAGCAGGTGCCACATCCGATCACATTCCCACCGAATTTCCTCGTCCGTCGGGTGCGGGGACCACTCGATGCCAATACTCTGCAGGTACTCTAGACCAACCTCTATAGCACGGTCCGACCGATCTAAAGTCGTATAGAGAGCCACACGCAAGCGCGTAACGGCAGCTCGGTCGACAAGAGTTATCGCATGGACCGCCAACGTCGACAATCTTTCTTCCGCGGCAGCCGTCTCGCCGATCAGGAATTCGCATTCGGCTCGGCTGAGTTCCATCGCGAACATGAGTGCGTAGTGGCGCTGCCAACAATCCTCTCCCAGCAAAACCACTCCGGTAGTGACATAAACTAACGATGAGCTATAGGCCGTTGCCGTTTTAGCACGATTTCCCGCAATCAAATTCAAGCCAGCTACGAGTTCACGCTCTTGTGGCGATGTTATGAGTTCAACACCACGGTTAAGTTGATTCACGATCTCGAAGATATTTTCTTCGCGCTTTTCCACTGGAGTATTTTCTGTCAACAGTCTGCCAATCCGCAGATGGATAGGGGCTTGCTCATCTTCCGGGACAAGAGCATACGCTGCTTCCTGGATCCGGTCGTGCAGGAATGCGTAAGAGTTATCTCGGCAGGAGACAAGCCCTACGTTCACAGCCTCCCAGAGCGCTGAGTGAACCTCTTCCACTGACACCCGATGGACCATACCTAGCGTTGTTGTTTCCGCACTACTTCCCAAAGACGCAAGCTGTTTTAGGACTTCCCGTGTACTTACTGACAGCCGGTTCAGTTTGGCGATCATAAGATCGACGACATTGTCCGTATAACTCTTCGCCCGAATACGTTCCAAATCCCATGACCAAGCCGCTATCTCCGGCATATATAAGATGAGGCTTTCCTCAGCCAGGGCGTTGAGAAACTGCATAGCGAAAAAAGGATTGCCCGCGGTTTTCTCATATATCAGCCCAGCCAGACGCCCAGCCCGTTCCGGGGTGCAGTTAAGCGTGTCCGCGACAAGTCGATCCGTGTCGCCGAGATCAAGGGGCGCCAATACGATCTCGTCCATTACGATTTCAGCCTCGCGAAACACCTTCAACGTGCGTACCAGCGGGTGAGTGGGGTCGACCTCGTTGTCCCGATAGGCGCCAATCAATAAAAGATGCTGTACCCCTGGTTCCGCCAAGAGATATTCCAGTAGCACAAGGGTCGCTGAATCCGTCCATTGCAAGTCGTCAAGGAAAAGTACGAGCGGATGTTCCTGTTGCGCTAGCGCGCCAAGGAACCGTCGCAGCACCCCCCGGAAACGCGTCTCCGAGTCATTACGTGCAAGGTCCGTAATAGGAGGCTGTTTCCCAATGATCAATTCCGCTTCAGGGATGAGATTCACGATGAGTTGACCGTGGCCACCCACGGCTAGCTGAAGCAGCGTACGCCAGTTAGCCAGTTCCGTATCACTCTTGCCCAGGAACCTGAGAACGAGGCTGCGGAGCGCCTGGCACAGAGTAGCGTATGGGATGTCCCTCTTGTATTGGTCGAATTTTCCGGATGCAAACAGACCGCGCGCTGGAACAAGCGCTTTCCGCAGCTCGTCGACCACCGAGGATTTGCCAATGCCTGAATATCCTGAGACGAGTACGAGCTCAGGCCTCCCAGAAGTCAAAACGCGATCAAATGCGGCGTGTAGTCTGCTGACCTCAGACTCGCGTCCATGGAGCTTCTCCGGAATAAGCAGACGGGCCGAAGTGTCGTGTGAGCCAAGTGTGAAAAGGTCAATCTTTCCGTGCGCCTCCCATTCTTCGAGACACTTCCGCAGATCCTCTTCCAATCCATTCGCAGTCTGGTATCGGTCTTCTGCATTCTTTGACATGAGCTTCGAGACGATAGCAGAGAGCACTGCTGGGATCCCATCTGTTCTCTCACTTGCCGGCACTGGATGTCTGGCAATGTGGCAATGGATCCACTCTATCGGATCAGATGCAGTAAATGGCAGCGCTCCCGTCAGCATCTCATACAGAGTTATGCCCAAGGAGTACAGATCGCTTCGGGAATCGATCGACCGGTTCATGCGGCCAGTTTGCTCAGGCGCCATGTAAGGAAGCGTTCCGCCAATCATTGGAGGAGCCTCCATAGCCTGTCGGTCGCTTACTCTGGGTGATTCACCTTCAGAACCTGCTAACCATGCGTTACCCGACACCCTATCCACCAGGATGTGTGAAGGGTTGACGTCATTGTGAAGGAGACCTTGCCTGTGGAGGTAACCCAGGGAAGACGATACTCCGATCGCGACACGCAGAAGCCGCGTTAACTCCCACGGCTCTCCAAGCGTCCCGGCAAGGAGTTCACCTGTTTGATATTCCATCAGAAGTGCCTGCTTTCCATCATGATAACTATGCGGTAACAGGGGCAAGTGTCCGGACAGCCGACTTTACGTCCATGTGACGAGAAGAGCTTCTCAAAGGACGGAACCGCACCTATCCTGATAAGACCGCCTTCTCAATCTGCTTCTATCCGCCAGCAATTCCTGTCTCCGCAGATTTTTAGTCATTGCTGTTGCTCGTTGGATTTCTTCACGAGCCTCAGTGAACTTCCCCATCGGTGAGATGTGCGACTTCAAGTCGTTGGAACTCGCGATCGTCCCGAAGCAACACGTAATCCTGCCAATCCATTGAGGAGCTTGCGGCATAGGCGTACTTTGGGCAGGAATACGATCAGCTTATTTGAGACGATCTTATGCTCTACGCTTCGAGGGAGGGCTACATCGGAAAGAAGAGGCGAGGCGCCCTGGGCGGCAGCAGCCGTTATGGCTAGAAACAGTAATGTGGTTAACCACATTAATTGGCTACCATTCAATGTAAACATAGGAAATAAATACCCACTAAATAGTGTAAAAAAAAATGGCTAGTTCGCAGTCTATCTATTCGGGCTGACGGCTGTATTGGACTGTCGGGTCAGATAAATCGACGCGAGCGCCAATAACGCCGGCATTCCCATGGCGAAGAGAGCAACTAACTGAAGTGCTGGAACACGATCAGCAGCGATGTAGCGAACTGCATACAACGCATATACCATGATAGGTAACGCCGAGAATCCTCTGTCTACAATTGCTCTTTGCTGCTTTCCATTCGAGAGAGTGCTCATCGTCCAATAAATAATGAAGGTCGTGAGTATCCAGCCAAGATAATTTTGACGGGGAACACCAAAATAGATTCCGCCCCGCTCCCATACCCATAGACCAGCCGCCGTATTCCCCGGATCCATTACCATGTCCCATGCTGTCATCACCATCGCCGCGATGAGAGCCTGCGTCGAACGTCCGAAGAGTGAATCGATATTTATTGCACGCGCTAGCACGCCCGCCACTCTCCAAGACGGATATATCATCATGAACCACGCCAGCGGGATGATTATGGGCACAGAGCCTAGTTTCGGCCCCAACATGTTGCTGTAGTGATAATGTCCATAAATAAATCCTGTGCGGACACCAACCTCCTCCATGACATAGGAAGTGAAAGCAGATATAGCAAAGAAATAAGCTGTCCTTTTTTGGCCCTCTAGAACGGCACAGTGGAGCAGAGAAAAAAGTACGAATACTATCGTAAATCCAACGTGATCTAGCTTTGGAAGATGCATCCATGGCTCAACAGTATCTGCCAGTATTAAGTACGAAGTAATAGCGAAGAACAGCCACGATATTTGTTTCAACATAGCTTCAACAAGTACTCCTATCTATTTCAGGTATGAACTTTGCGAAGCAGCTGAACCGTAGGATCTTCCATGCAGGTTTGGTGGTCCAGCCACGATGACTGGCACATCGAGTGAAGTGTAGACCAGATTCGTTCATTGCTACACGGTCCTCGACGATCTCCCCGAGATCTGGCTCACGACGCTCGCAGACGCCAACTCTTGCGCTCGAGAGAGGTTGAATGCCTGTTCCAAGAGATCTGCCGCCACTTCGAGTCCGTTTGTCTTAGCGATTGCTTCCCGCATCTTGTTGGCGTTCTGCCGATACTCGGGGTTAGTTAGAACTTCGTTGATGAGGGTCGAAAGCCTCGGAGCCGTCAACTCTTGTAACGGAACGTATGAACCCGTTTTCGTATAAGCAATCCGCGCTGCCACGCCAGGCTGGTCGGTCGAAACCGGAATCGCGACCATAGGAACCCCTAGTGCCAGACATTCAAGCGCGGTGTTGAGTCCCGCGTGCGTGATGCATAGTGCCGCACGCTTGAGAAGTTCTATCTGTGGCGCATTCTTCACGATGATGCAGTTGGCAGGTAACGAGTTGACCTTCCCGGGTTCGAGAGACTCGCCGATGGAGAGGACAAGCTGCATTCCGGGCCTTGTCCCGACCGCCTCCGCGATCGCACTGAAGGTAGATTCGAGACCGTTCTGCAGTGTTCCCATCGAGGCATAGATGAGGGGTTCACCCGTCAAGCGTTCCCATGGAAAGTTCGATTCAATCCGGCCAAGCCCGTCGTGAAGCGGGCCTGTGTAGTGAAACTGTTCGGGCCAGTGAGAACTGTTAAAGTCCAACTCCTTAGGGGTCTGGGTAATCCAAGCCAGTTTTGAGAGCGAAACGAAAGGGTCGCTCCAGTCGATATCCAATCCAACCTGCTTAGCATAATTGTGCGCTATCGACGTAGCTGGCTCATACACCTGCATGAATGCCTTGAGACCGGCCTGATTTCGGGCCAGTGCTTCCGAGGTGGTCTCACGTTGCCAATCAACGGTACAGATCGGCGTAACTGCGGAGAAGTCAAGGTGAAGAGCGTTTGAGACATGGGCATAAGGCATACCGAGCTGCATCGGGACAAGCCCGAGTCCGTAGTCTGCCTGGTCCAGGACTAATGCATCCACTTGAGCATTCCGTAAAGTCTGAGGCAAGTTCTTGAATGACGAGTTCAGACTATTGACAACCGAGCTAAGGGCGAACTCCAGGGCGGCGTGTGCCTGCAGCTTACTCAATTGATCTATAGCTTTCCGTACAGAGCCTAACGGTAAGTCTTCTTCGCAGAACGAAAGGAAAGGAAGGTTCGCCGCGGCTACGAAGGGCTCAGTATCGAGAACAGATATGAACACTACGTCATGGCCTCGAGCTTTCAGCTTGCGAGCAAGTGTGGTCATGGGTAGAGGTGTCCAGGCACACGAACTCCTAAAAATGCAATTCTCATCAAATCTCCTATTTCTGGTTAAGAGTCTGCAGAAAGATATTTCCAAACGCGCAATGAGAGTCGCGGACGTTCCGCCTGGAGGGCAACGACACGATACAAAATGCGATACACCTGAATGTTAAGGTGTATCTAAGAAAGTTCCTATGCTCGAACGGCTACACAACTAGATTGATCGGCCAAATATCTAACCGGCTGTCGCACAATCCGAGCATGGAGAAATGGAGAAACAGTATCGGACGAAGTATCCGAGCGATGCGAGCGACGGGGAGTGGGCGTTTGTCGCTCCGTCTCTGACCCCTGTGTCGAGAGGTCGCTCCGCAACGCGAGCACGCGTTACGGGAGGAGTTTAACGGCCTTTCGCTGCATCGTGCGCACCGACAACCAGTGGCGTTTCATGCCCGGCAATCTGCCGCCATGGGCAGTGGTCGATCAGACGCAGCGCCCGGTGTCCTTTAGTGATGGAGGAGGATTTGCGCTTTCTTCTACGCCAATTTGCCTGGCGCAAGCCCCATCCCACGGCTACGATTGTGGATGGCCACACCGGGCGGTCCACGTCGGAGCCGGACGCACGGGCCTGATACGACGGCGCCAAGCGACGCAAGGGCTTCGAAGGTGCATACGGCGGCACAAAATAAGATGCCGCGAGGGAGCGAAGTTAGTGCTTCGCGGGTGGAAACTCTGGCATCTGCGCGGGCGGACAGGGATTTTCGAGCCAGGTTCCGGGTGATATCGCCGGGATTCTTCAATACGTTCGGGGTGCCGATTCAAGAAGGGCGCGACTTCAACGACGCCGACAAAGACGGTTGCGAACGCGTGGTGATCATCAGTCAGAGCCTCGCCAAGTTGCTCTACCCGGGGCAGGACGCGGTGAACTGGCAAGGTCATTTGCTTCCCTATCGGTCTTTGATAAAAGACCAAACTGTTCGGACCGCTGCCATCGGAGAGAACAAACGGCTTAGGCACGCCCTTGCCGTAGTCAAAGTTAAACAGGACCAGAAGCAGGCCGTGAAGATCATGAATAATAGTGAGAAAATCGGCTACAAGAAGCGCCCGCATGCTGTCTGCGGTCCCGATTGTGCACCCGATATCATGTCGTTCGCTCTTTGAAGACACGCATTGTCATACCGCACAGTATCCGGAACTATTCCGATATGGGGCTCATGAAGCGTCCCATGGAAGAAGCATATGCCCTGCCCACTTAGATATATTGAGCAACGTTAAACGAGTCAACGAATGTGAACCACTCGAAAGGTCAGACGCTTACCGCTTTCCATGTGATGACAACTATCAGAATGCAAACTTTGCAGCTAACTGAACAAGTCTAGGAGCAGCCGCCCTGACGATTGTTCCAAACGCTGGATCTTGCTTCTGTCCATCAACAGCCGCAGGGCCAAAGAATTGGGCATGATTAAATACATTAAAACCCTCGAACCTAAGGTCTAGAGACGTGGAGTCATGGAAGCGGATACTCTTTTGCAGACTCGCATCGTAATTGTCGATCCCAGGACCGTAGAAGATGCGTCGCTGCGCGTTCCCTAGTTGACCGAGGATCTCATCGGGAAAGCTTGCAGTATTGAATGCCGGCTTCCCATTGCGGGCATTTCTGTTGATCCGTAAATCTCCCGGGATATATTTCGGCGTGTCGATGAGGAAGTTGTTCGCACCATTACCCAGCGTTCCGAGCAATGAGTTGTCGGAAAGTGTAACGGGAAGGCCGCTTGCGAATCGAGTGGTGCCGGAGAGACTCCAATCGCTTGTCCATCGGTTTGTTTGGTGCAATAGCCATTTTGAATGGCAGTGCAATGTTGTATGTAGCAGCGAAGTCATGTTTCATGTCATACGCTGAGATCGCGCGGGGGTGTCGTGGATTGACGGGATCGAGTTGCTCTCCAAGATTCGAGCCCTGATCGATCGATTTCGAATACGTATAGCTGAGAAGAAACGACGAACCCGTGTGTTGGTATTTCAACGTTGTTTGCAAGGCATTGTAGTTGGAGTTCGCAATGGACTTATCTGCGGTGTTATTGCCATAAGCCGAGCCTTGCCCAACACGGGTTCCTTGTATGGTTTGCCCGCTCGCGTTGGTATAGGTCCCGTCCTCTCAGAAGGGGCCACATCCTGGAAGAGATAAGCACAATGCGGGATCACCGACATTTACCGAAACGAGTGTGAGCAGACGATGCTGCGCGTGACCTCTCGTTGGATCGAAAGCATATAGTTGTTGATGTATGGAACCCGATTGCGATAGTAAAAGAATGGGTCTGCTGCAATCGGTGTGAAGTTCGACCAATCTACGTCATTGTCCGGATTGGACTGTGAGACGTTATGGGGTGGAAATGGAAACGGAAACCGCTGGCTATTATCGAAACCTGTCGCAGTTGTAATGAATGGGGTTGCAAGTAGTGGAGGGGCTGGGCTGAGATAGTTATAGCCGAATGGGGGAACTGCATACATGATGCCGGCGGAGAGACCGGGAAAAGCAGTGTAGAAGATTCCGTAGCTAGCGAATGCTGCTCTTCCCCGATTCACCGAAGAGCAGTTTTCCGATCACGTTCTCCAGATGCGGCGCATAGGCTAGTCCAATGCGAGGCGCAAAGTTTCTGAAGCTCGTAGGAGCGAGAGTCTGCGGGACACCCGGATCTCCGGCTACGACAAAGCCTGGAGGAGCGCCCGGATAGAGAACAGATTGTTGGCCGGGGATATAGGTCTCAAGTTGATGATTCTTTTCAGACCACGGTTCAATGATGTCCCAACGCAAGCCTGCATTGAAAGTAAGACAGCTGCCGACGCGCCAGCTGTCCTGGCCGAAGAAGCCGAGATAGTGATTGCGCAGATAGAATGGCTGACCAGACGATTGCGTGAAGTTGCTGGGAGTGCCGAGAAAGAGATCGGCATAAGCTGAGCCGGTTTCGGTTCCGTTAATGTTGAAGGTTCCGTTGAAGGTTGCATTCGGATGTTCATTGACCTGATCTTCATGGAACTGCGCACCTACCTTGAGGGTATGCGAGTCGAGCGCCATTGAGAAGCCATCGCTAGCATAGAAGGTATTATTCACCTGCGTCAGGTTGGTGATGGGAACACCCATGACGAATGTAGGGAACGTGACGTTCTCAACTCCTTCGAATTGCGCGGCCTGCACAAAGATACCGGAGGTTCCCGCTCCTGTAGTAAAACCCTGCGACGCAAGCGTGACGCCAAGACCTCCTTTCGGCTGACCAATCACGTTCGCATACCGAAGATAGCCCGCATTGAACTCATTCACCGAATTCGCACCGACGACTTTCGTATCCGAGAAGGAGAACAGCTGTGCGCGACCGATGGTGAGAGCGTCAAAGCCTGGGATTGAGGCTCCGCCCTGCGCGCCAGGATAGGGGTTGTCGAGCGTGTAGTCGTCCGCGAAGTAGTATCCCGAGATCCGGCCAAGGCGGGTGTCAGCGTCGAGTCGGAACGAACCTTTGTCATCCCGATTTGTCTGCGCGAAGGCTGAGCTGGAAAACTGTGTCGCATTTACGTTGGGCTTGGGAATGTACTGCAGAAGAGATCGGCCAGGCGCTGACCAGGCAGCTTGCGGTATAACCCCGCCTGGAAAGACGCTGCCGTAGGCCTCGCCAGAGGATACGGCGTAACCAAGTTTTTGAGAAAGCAGCGAGGCTAGATAAGGGCCGCTTACATTGCCGGTAAGCTCCCCGGCAAAGTTGCCAGAGCGCTCGTCCAGGGTCGGCACCGAGATGTTACCTGCGGAGACGCCTTGTGTCTTGCGAGTTCCCTGATAGTCGGAAAAGAAGAGGAGATTAGCTCGCATAATAGGACCGCCAACCGGTCCGCCGAGTGCGACGCCGAACTGATCTTGCTTAAATTCCGGGCGAGTGAGATCAAAGTACCCTCTCGCGTCGAGCGCCGTATTACGGAAGAACTCGAAAACCTTTCCATGAAGTTGGCCGCTACCCGATTTGGTCACAACCGTGACCATGCCTCCGTTGTAGTTGCCATACTCCGGATCGAAGTTGTTGGTCAAAACTCGGAATTGTTCAATAGAGTCGAGGTCTGGGACGACTGAGGTTCCTCCGTTCATGTGCTCCCGGACATCTACACCGTTCACTATGAAGCCGTTGGAGGATTCCCTCTGACCGTTGATCGACACGTTCCCAGGAGAGATGCCACCTGTAACTCCTGCCATAATGACAGCGTTCGGAAGCAACGTTGAGATGGGTGAAACCCCAGGCTGGATCGAAAGCAGATCGGTGTAGCTTCTTCCGTTTAGCGGTAGCGCTGTCATCTGATCACGCGAGACGACCTCTCCAAGATGAGTTGCCGCAGTTTCAACCTGAATACCCGTCTCGGTGCTAACTGTCACAGTATCGGATAAATTACCGATCGTGAGAACTACATCCACGCGGATAACCGAGTCGGTGTCCACGTTTAGGTTGGTTTTTCGTTGCGGAGAGAACCCGTCCACGGAGATAGTCAAATCGTAGTGTCCGATCGATAGGTTCGGAAAGGAATAGAGACCCTGAGCGTTTGTTACAGTCTGGTAGGTTGTCTGTTGGCCGGTATTTGACCAGCTTGAGACCTGCTCCATGGACAACCGCACCACTGGGGTCGGTCACCATGCCTGAGATGCTTCCACCAGTTGCTGCCGAAAGTCTAACTGTCAGAGTAAGGCAGAAGAGAAAGCTGATGGATGCGAGAACTCGCCGGGCTAAACCGAATGAGACCTCGAACTTCAAGAACCGCATATGCACCTCAAATCGCAGGAACGACGAGGCAGGATGGCTCCGGATAGATGAGCGATCAGCCCCGTTTCCTCGCGGGGTAGAATCACAAAACTCATCTCAGGTAGGTCTCCTGACTTACAGGCAAGCTTATGCTGCCAGCTCTAAAAACTTTCGCCTTCCCCGATCATCGAGTGGCTTGTGAAAGTCCGTTCCTGATTACAGTGGCGGGACCGTGCCGGACTTGCACCGGCTTCCCTGTTATGTCCTTGCGGACACCCAAGATGCGTTATTCATCCTAGGCTATCACGATTACAATTGCGGTCTTGTCGACAGAGAGTTGCGTTGCACTAGCATCTCTCATCGCGAATCAATCGATCCAATTGCGCACGACACGGAGCGGATGGAAATGTGGAAATCACAAAGCCGATTTCGCAAATCTCCACCGCACGACGACGAGGCTATACTGACATTTCTAATTTCAGGTTCGAGCTAATGCCTCTTCGTTTTATGCATGCACGTGATGGCTCTGGAGCCAATGAGGTTGGCGCGTGAGGCCGGCGGATCAAAACCCTGTTCATGATGCCTACTATTAATGGCTACGAGGCAACGCAGGACTGTGGCCTATTGCGCCTACGGAATCATCCCGCAATCAAACATTTTGTTTGCAATCGGCGCGGCGATCTTGTTGATGAAGGTGGTCCGTAGTTGTGGATCGCTCTTCAGGAATGCGATGGCCTTCTGCTCTTCCGCAGACGGTTGCGTCTTTGCCGCCTTTTGCTCTTTCAACTGCGCGCAGGGAGTAGTCTCGTACTTCTGAATCACTTTTGCTGCTACTTTATCCAGAATCGGGTGCTGTTCCTGAGCGAGCATTCCGCTGGTATGAGCCGATGCGAACGTCAAAACCACAAGAACCGCGATGCTGAGGAAATGAATGAGCTTCACCATACAGTTCACCTTTTTCATTTGAATTTTTGAAGATGTCCGTGGCCCCAGCAGGTCGGTTAACTCGCTCCTTCAGTCAAAGTTTAACCTGAACCTTGTGGCATACACATTAGGCGCGAAGAGGTTCCTTGGCAAGCCTCAGTTTCGCGCTACCGTGATCGTGGATATCCAGTGCAAGCATTTGAGGAGGGCTCCGCAACGAGTCTACTCTCTCACTTTGAGGACGCTTATCAGACGATGGCCCTCGTCGAAGCACCCAATACTTCAAACAAGAAGCACGCGGATCCGGTCTCGTACACGGAATAGACTTTGCTCAAAGAGAGCCTATACGGGTTCGATTTGTACTTCACCATATAGCCTTCTGTGCCCATCAAGAAAAAGCACCCATGTATTTACTCTGTCTTGCTCTTGATGAAGGGCTCGTAACGGCGTCCAGCGCGTTGAACGAAGGACGCACTCATGATCTTTCCACTCGATCAGAAGGTGAATTTCGCTCCCATCTGAAGCTGTCGTGCTGTACTCGCAGTACCGGTCACTCGACCAAAATTTGCGTCGCCAAATCTTCCGTCCGGGGTATCAAGCGTGGGATGGTTGAAGACATTGAACGCCTCGCCTCTAAGCTCCAGCTGATAGCGCTCTCCAAACGGGAACTTTCGGAATATCGAAGTGTCCAGGTTCCAATATCCCGCAGAACGTAACGAATTGCGTCCAGCGGTACCGAAGGTATAAATCGGAGGAGCGGCATAGGCAGCAGTATTGAAGAACTCACTCGCCGTCCGGTGGATATTGTTGGGGTCGCCAACGACATTCGCTGTCATATATCCGCTGTTTCCGTTACCAGTGTTTGCGCTGTCTCCACCGATGCTCGGCGTGAAGGGCAGTCCCGACCTGGCTAGAAAGATGTTGTTCAGCTGCCAGTTACCAAGAATGTAATCAAGCGGGCTGCTACCGGTACTGAATGTCTTTCCCTTACCAAGTGGCACAGAATACAGTGTGCTGATCGAAAGGACATTTGTTAGATCATTACCGGATACAGACCTGCTTCCTGCCTTATCTGGATGATATGGATCTTGCGGAACACCACCCTCCACACCAAAAAATCCATCTCCACCGGTATTGATGGATTTTGACCACGTATACGCCACAGAGTAGGAGAAATCGTTTGTGAAGCGTCTTTCTACTGACAGCTGTAGTGCGTTGTAGTTGCTGGTTCCAGTGCTACGGTCCCAATAGGTGGGAGCGATATAAGGATAAGGAGACCGTAAGCGCGGGTTACCAGGCCCTGGAGTAGGCGCTGTATTGTAAAAGCCACCTACATCCAGCCGATGCCCCGACGATCCAACGTAGTTCAGTGTTATGGTGGTCGCCTGTCCCATCTGGCGCGCTATCCCGAAATTGTATTGCTCGGAGTATGCATTTTTTATGTGTGGATCGTAAAAGAACCCAACTTGTTCAAACGGCGTCGGTGCAGGAAAATTTCCTGCGCTCGCCGCGCTGAACGGATCCTGTCCAGTCACGTTCGGGGTGACAGAGCCGGTGTTTGGATTGTTTGGATTCGAGATCAGCTGGCCAATATCGGGCCACGAACCCTCGATATTCTGTCCCATCTGTGTCGCGGCTGCCCATTGGTCGTATACGATCCCGAACGCTGCACGAATTACTGTCTGGTCGTCGAGACGGTAAGCAAAGCCCAACCTCGGCCCTACGTTCGTGTAGGTGTTGTGAAGGATTCTTCCTCGCGGATCGACGACTACATGATCCGGGAGAGCGCCACTGCCGGGGATACATGGAGCATGGCCACGATCAGAGCAGGCCGGCGGTACTTTCTGCAGCACATACGTGCCGTTTGTAAAGTCTACGTCGCCTGTCTCGATACCGCCCTGTTGGCCAATCGTGTCATCTGTTCCATACCCCGGAAGGAATGTAATGTCATACCTCAGGCCAAAATTCAAGGTCAGCTTAGACGTGGCTTTCCAGCTATCCTGTGCGAACGTGCTAAATACTCCACCGGGCCTTTCTTTCTCAAGCACGTTGCGTCTTTCTGCGTGGCCGGGAACGTTTAGCAGGAAGGACGCCAGGCCGGCACCGCTGGCGTTATTTTGCGGATTCGCCGTTTGTGCCTGCTGGAATTGCAAACTGGTTGAAGCTATCGGGCTTTCGAAATTAAGTGTCGTGTAGCCACCGCCGAAGTGGATCTCATGGTTGCCGACGATCTTGGTCAGCGTAGCCCTTACCTCATGACTGTCAGTCGCCTTAGGCGTGTTCTGGATCGTCTCACCACCACCGGCGAACCCATCGATCCCGAGTGAAGGAAGCAAGCTGTCTGCCGTCGCAGCGAACCCTCCTACGAAAGCATTCGAGAATCCAACACTCGAAATGACACCGTTGGTAGACGCTGTGAAGCGTTGCGTATTGTTATGCTGCCCCGTCGTTCTCGCATACTGCGCCTGCAGAATAAAACTTGGATTGAAGATGTGGACGTAGCTACCACCCCAATTACGTCCAGGCGTCTGAAGCGTGCTGAGCAAGCCTGGTACACCGCCAGATTGGGTCTGTGTACTGTTGATAAAACTATAGCGGAACCACGCCGAATCCTTGGGCCCAAAGGTATGATCTACTCGCACGGTGAACTCATCCTGATTTTGATGTAACGGCGTTGGATCGACCGCATTCGCTGTGCTGTTGTTGAAGAGTGGACCAGCCTTCGGGTACACAAAATGTGCGAGTGCAACCATCCGCTGGTCAATCAGGTTTGCAGGAATCTGATTGTTTGGAAAGGGATCGCGAATAAACTGACCAGGGTTTGCGGGGTCCGGCCGGGTCGAATATGGGTTGTAAATCTGGATTAGATTCCCACTGTTGTCACGCAGGCTACTTAGATCTCCATTTAGTTGAGCTTCTGTCGGAACCAGCAGGTTGCTGTTTGCTGTTTGGTTGTATCGAAATCCTTGATAAGCACCGAAGAAGAAGGTCTTATCGCGACCGTGATATAGCTTCGGGATAATGACCGGGCCTCCAATCGAACCTCCAAACTGGTTCTGAGAGAAGGCCGCCTTCGCAATAGGGGCCGGGGAGAAGGTAGGACGCGCGTCGAACACCGTATTGCGGGCAAACTCCCACGCCGATCCGTGCAGAGCATTCGTACCAGTCTTCGTCACGACGTTCACCACGCCACCCAGCACGCCACCGTACTCAGCGCTGTCGGTGTGGGACACTACCTTGAACTCCTGAATCGCATCGATGATTGGCGCCACGTCGTACGTGCTCAAAACGCTTCCGTAATTGTTCAGTCCGTCCGTCAAAAAGAAGTTGCTTCGGTTCGACTGACCGTTGACCGCTGGAAATGACGTTGCAGATCCGAATGCAACGGCTGGCCCCGCGAATCCTCCGCCTTTGCTCTGCCCGGTATTAACAGCAGCCACCCCCGGAGTCAGCTGCAAAAGTTGCGTAAAGTTGCGGCCATTAAGAGGAAGGTCGTTTACCTGTCTCACTGCAATCACGGTTCCCAGATTCGCCGTCGAGGTCTCCAGCAGCGGAGCCGTTCCCTCCACGTTCACCACCGAATCTGCCGTACCGACAGCAAGCGTAAAGTCAAAGGTCGCTGTCTGACCTACAGTCAAGGTGAAAGGCGAAATTTTTTGTGTACTAAAGCTCGGGGCAGTCGCCTCCACCGTGTACTGTCCCGGCGTGATGCTCACTATTCCATAGGAACCCGCGCTATTCGAAGTCGTCACCGTCTCTACTGAGGTGGCTACATTGTGCAGCTTGACGGATGCATTGACGACAACCGCTCCCGTCGAATCGTGAACCGAACCGTTGATCGACGCCGAGGAAAGCTGTGCGCGGCTTCCCCGAGTTAGGACTGCGATCACGCCCAGAAGCAGGATTGCTCTAAATTTTTCGACGCGACTCTTGCCTGACACCCTGATTCCAGCACTCATACGTCCTCCCGATAGCGCTTCCGTTCGATTTCTCTCTGGCAGTACCGCAATGTGCTGCAGATTGGGCCCGTTAAAGTCGCATCCTTTTTTTGGCCTTCATTTAAGCGCTCATACTGAGTCGACAGGAAATATACAGGGTTCAAGAGGAACTGTCACGAAAAGTTCCCTATTTTACTTGCAAAAATTATATTTGCTATTTAAACCCAGTTGAAGCTACGCTCCACAGGAGAAAAGAGTCAAGAGTAATCATTATTGGAGGGCTAATTTTTCGGGAGTTCGGGATATGTAGTCGGAAAAGACTAGCTCGGAATGGCAAAAGGTAAGGCAATCTCAGAGTAAGATTTAGCGTCGGCCCGAAATGGATTGCAAGTGCTTAAAGACGCGGCACGTAATGCTTGCTCGAACCTGGGGGTGTCTGCAGCCTGGCATCTATTTCGACTTCAGAATCTCCAATGCCTTTGCGATGTCCTTATCGCCCGGCATTAGCTTGTCTGCCAACAACAGCTCACTCTCCCCATTTTTCAGGTCGCCCGACCTGCAGTACACCAACCCAAGATCTTTATGCAGCTGGGGAGCCGCATCGCAGTCTCCGCATTGCGCCATTGCAGCCTTAAGTCCCGAAATAGATGCCCTAAAATTTCCACCCGACGCCTCACTCAACGCATCATTCGCTGTCATATGGACTTGGTCTATCGTTCGCTGCAACGACTGAAGGTTCAGAAAGCGTGTCTGCAACTCCTTGGATTCCTCTGGACGTTCACGAGTTAGTGCGCGCGATAGAGCATAGAGCGCAGGTCCATATTCAGGCTGAATAATCAGAACCGCTCGCCATTCGGAGATGGCTCTTTCAGTATCCCCGGACTCCTGCAAAGCCTGCCCCAATACAAATCTTCTTTTGGCATCTTTAGGCTCTAACTCCGCCGCCTTGCGTAACGATCCAACCGCCGCACTTTTATCACCAGTCTTCCTCTGTTCTGCTCCCAGCGCCGACCAGATATCAGCGTCGTTACTCAGCAGCGAGGCGGCCCTCTCCAACTCAGTCTTTGCCTCAGTATCGCGATTCATTTCACCTAGTACGCGGCCACGGTTATAGTGTGCGGTGCCGTTATTTGGAGCCAATCGAAGAGCCTCAGTAAATTCACTCAGCGCATCGCTTAGATCCGCTGAATCGGCCAAAGCTATCCCCAGGTTCACATGGGTCTCAGCCCGTTTCGGGTCCGTTGCAACCGCTGCACGAAATTCTTTTATCGCCTCTGTCGTGTCGCCCAGGCGCATTCGCACCATAGCGTTGGCAGTCAACGCATCCACATTCTTTGGATCGAGTTCAACGGCACGCTGCAACATCGGTGCCGCCTCTCGCAATCGGCTCTCACTCGCAAGCAGCAATCCTAGATTTTCGGCCGCTTGTGCATAATCTGGATCTTCTGCAACCGCCCCTCGAAAAAGCGCTTCTGCCTTCACTAAATCGCCCGCAGTACGCTTTAGCACTCCCAGATTGTTCTTGGCCTCAGCATACTGCGGATCAAGTGCGATCGCCTTCTCCAGCTCTTTCTCCGCTTCTTCAGGCTTTGCTTCCTTTATGTCCAGCAGTCCCAGCTGATTATGGGGCGGAGGATATGAGGTGTCCAGAACCAGGGCGCGCTCGAGGATTGATCGCTCTTCATGAAATGCCCCCGCATGGTCCAGTGCAATGGCCAATCCATAGTAGTTTTTGACGTTATGCGGATCGGCTGCGATCGCACGTCTGTACGCAGCGATCGCAGCCTGAACCTCACCCCGTTTCAGCAGAGCAGCTGCATCATTCTGGCGCGTTTTCGGAGCTGCCGAGTTCTGCGTTGCGGTAGCCGGAGTATTCACACTGCACCAGGCACACGGCATCCCCGTGGCCATCCCTGCCACCATCAGCGATCGAAGTATGTGCCCTGTACCCTCGAATTTCATGTGGTGGCGGCCATCTCTAAGACTCTCTCAGCGACTTCCTAACGACAGCAGCACGGTCGCACTAATGAACCCCGCCATACCTGAGCTCATCAGCATCGTCGCTCTTCGCGGAGCATTTCTCCACTCCGCCGTCAGCACTCCGGACATTGTCGCGGTCATAATCATAAAGATCTGCAGTAATCCCCATCCAATCGATGTGCCCAGTGGCCCCAGGTATACGGCGGCAACCCCATACAGCGAAATTGAGCCAACCCACAGGATCGCCATCAGTGTGGCCCAACCCACATCAGGTCCGCCCCTACAAAATGCACTCCAGGTCTTATTCTTTTGCAGAAGATACATGGTGTAGCCCGCGTTGGGGACTAGTCCCCCCAGCAACACCACTGGCCAGACTGCATACACCGCGGCAGTCGCGGAGCTTCCCATCTGCATTGCCATCTGCGCCAATCCCTGCCCGAAGGTAAACCCATAATTGAGCATCGGAGCCATCACGCCGCATAGAACCGCCAGCATCACTGCCGCGGGATATCCCTTTTGAACGCGGTCGGCCGTGCCGCTTCCTTGGGCATGTTCGCGTACCTGCCCTCCCAATGCCGTCAGTACGATCCCTATCACCATCACGACGACGCCAGCCATGATCTCGAGAAGGGATGCGCGAGAGAGAAATTGTCTCTGCCCCACAAACAATGGAACAAGGGTGCCAAAGACAGCTCCAAGCCCCACAATGATTGCGTACCCTACGCCCATTCCCAGCCGCCGCACGGACACTCCGAATAGAATCTGCGCCACTCCCCAGCCAAATCCAAAGACCAGTGGTTCGCACATCGTACTGATCGGTACAGCCTGGTAAACATGCGGCAGATCTTTTACCTGTGAGAAGGCAAGCAGGCACGGCAAGACTAGCAGGGATGCGAAGCTGAATACCAGCCACACATTTTCCCACCTCCACTGTCGTGCAAACTTCATGGGTAGCATGCAATTGCCCGACATCAGGCCCGCAATCATCGTAAGAGCGATGCCCTGCAGCATCACACTCTTCATTCACAGCTCCCCGGCGTCAGCTCTTTCAAATCACTAGAAGCGCCTGCATTTTGCGGCGTGCGATAGAATCCGCCTTCCACCTCGGCGGGGTCAACAAAATGTTTCCGCAGATGTGGAATGTACTCCAAAAATAATGCTTCGTGTCCAAGGCCTACATGGTTGAACAGCACCAGGTGCTGATGAATCTGCCCCATATCACCTACATGAGGGACGACGGGCAGATCAAACTTCTTCGCTAGTAGGCTCACCGTTAAAAATTCACTCACCCCTGCCAGACGCGTGCAGTCCGCCTGTACATAATGCATCGCGCCCGACTCCATGAAATTTTTGAAGACAACACGGTTTGGAATATGTTCCCCCGTTGCGATCTTCACGGGAGCAATTTCACGCGCCAGCGTGACGTGAGCCATAACATCGTCCGGATGCGTCGGCTCTTCAATCCATAGCGGACGCAGCTTCGCCAGCTCCCGGCACATCCGCTGTGCGACTGGCAAAGTCCATTGTTGATTTGCGTCGTACATCACCGTTCCGGCATCACCCGCGCACTCACGCAGCATCTCCGCGCGGCGCAGATCGCGCTCATGGTCTCGCGAGCCTACCTTAAGCTTGAAAGCATTAAAGCCTCTGCTTATAGCCCGTTCTGTTAGCTCACGCACCCTCTCATCGTCATAAGCCATCCAGCCCACTGAGGTGTCGTACCCCGGGTATCCAGTCCGTAGAATCCCCTCACGCTGGTTGCGCGTGTTCACTTGCTCTTTTAGCAACTGGACAGCTTGTTCGGAAGTCAGAACTTCATCCAGATAACTTAGATCGAGCAACCGTACGACCGCCTCGGGCTCCAGATCGAGAAGCAGCTTCCATAGCGGCACTCCCCGACTCTTTGCCCAGAGATCGAAACAGGCATTCGTGATTGACGCCAGCGCAAGATGAACAACCCCCTTGTGCGGTCCCAGCCATCGCAACATCGGATCATCTGCCATCTGTTGCAGAACCGATCCAAACTCTGCCATCAGGTCTTCAATTGGCCTGTTGAGCAAAGGCCGTGCCAGCAGTTCAATCGCTTCGCACACCAGGCGATTGCCTTCTCCCAGCGTCAGCGCAAATCCCATCCCGCATAGGCCGTTCGACTTCGATCCCAATTTCGTCACCGCCAGGCAGTACTCCGGATCCGAGTGAACAGCGTCGCTTCCTGCGCCAGGTGGTAATGGATACCTCGCATCGAATGTAGAAATGCGATCGATCGTATTCACCGACATTGTCTCTCTCCGAAATTCGTACGGTTTATGCTCGTGTCAATCCAGTCGAATATCGGCGCACCGCACTTCGCATCTCTAATTCTTCCTACTGCGCTTATTGAGCGACGCCTTCTTTTCCCACTGGTCATAGGCCGTGGAGGAAAATTTAGCCATCGCCTGGTGAATATATTGCTCCGCGATCCGCCCTTCGCCGTCATGCACCAGGTCGTGGATTCGTTGATGCGCCTCAAGCTCCTGATCCCAGGGAGTCGTAACCTGTCCACTCGCCACAACACGCATGCGTACAAACGCGAAAAAGGGCAACAGAATCTTACGAGCATATTCAATGAGGTAGGGATTTCCCGAAAGTTGGCAAAGCTCAAGGTGAAACGACAGGTCTGCGTCTAACAATTCAGGAGCCTGATTTTTTTTAGCGGCACTCCGCATCATCTTTACGGCATTCTGCAGTTCCGTCGTATCGACACGGCGTTCCGCAGCCAGACGACCAGCCAGGCCCTCCAATGCACCGCGCAGTTCATACAAACGCAAAACATTCTCTTCCGTCAGGCTCACCACGCGTGCGCTTCTTCCTGAAGCCTTGGTGACAAATCCTTCTTGCGCAAGGATGTTGATCGCTTCGCGGATGGAACCTTGTGCAACTCCAAACTTCCGTCCCCAAAATCCCTCAACAATCCGAGTTCCCGGCTTCAACGCTCCACCTACGATCTCCGCACGCAGTTGTTCGGCTAACGTATGCTTGACCAGCGGTTCGCCGCGAGTAGCAGTGGCTTTCGTCGCGCTCTTTTTCGGAATTTTTTTTAGCATAAGTGCTTATTCCAATGTTTCAGAGCCTATAGGACTGGATTTTTATCGTCAACTGGCTTAACTTAAGCGCTCGCAACAAGACAGCTAGAGGTTCATTAAGGAGGAAAGCAATGCAATAAGATTAGCGTCGTTCGGTGACCCACCTCACTCGTAACAGCCAACATATTTTGTAGTCCACGCGATTCGCCTCGAAATACTTCACGTCTTTTGAAAGGAAAACGATCCAAAATCCATAGCATAAAAACTTAGATTGATGAATTAAATTTGAGCGCTCATTTAGGAAGAAGCAGATCATCTCGGGCCCACATAAATAAGAATAATTTGACATCTGTGGCTTGATGCCTATATTGTTCCGGAACAAATGAGCGCTCAAAAGAGAGATCGTAGACGCTTTCTGGTAATGTCCCTTGCCGCCGCTGCACTGCCCCTTCTGCCCGGCCTGGCTTTAGGAGAAAAGCTCGAAGACGAACGGACCGCTTGGTTCCGTGCGGCCAAATTCGGAATGTTCATCCATTGGGGACCCTACTCGCTCGCCAGCGTCGAGGCTTCCTGGCCCATCATGAAACCCGGGAATTGGAATATCTCCGAAGCCGAGTACCGCGCCTTACCGAAGCGGTTTAACCCTAGATCCTGGGATCCGAATCACTTTATCGATGTCGCACGCAGCGCAGGTCAGCAATACATGGTGTTTACGACCAAACATCACGATGGCTTCTGCATGTTCGACTCTTCGTACACCGACTACAAAATCACCAACACGCCTTATGGCAAAGACATCGTCAAGCAACTGTCGGACGCCTGCGCACGCCGTAACATGCCACTTGGCTTTTACTATTCTCCTCCCGACCTCAATCACCCTGGATTCCGGGATACCTTGAAACTTTCAAGCCAGAATTGGGGCGGCCAGCCGGAGAGGCCCGAGTGGTCTTCCTATCTGAACTACATGCAACTTCAGCTCACCGAATTACTAACCCGGTACGGAGATGTAAAAGTTATCTGGTTTGATGGCCTCAACCATCAGGAGAAGTACGATGGACAGCGCTTTATCGACCTTATTTCGAGGCTTCAGAAGGCGACTCTTGTCAACGATCGCATCGGCCTCATCGCGGACTACGTCACTCCCGAGCAGTTCATTCCAAAATCCATTCCGACCAAAGACGTACGCATGCGGGGTGCGGATGCGAGCATTCAAAAAGAATTCAAGGGCGGGGTTCCCTCTGAAATAGATTTTCAGCTGTGGGAAACCTGCATGACCATCAACGATACCTGGGCCTACAACGCACACGATCATCACTACAAGTCAGTCATAGATCTGATCCGAGGTCTTGTCGAAGTTGCAAGTCGAGGCGGCAATTTTCTTCTAAACGTCGGACCGCAGCCGGATGGGATGATCCAGCCAGAGTTTCAGGAACGTCTGAAGTCTCTTGGCGACTGGCTGACGGTTAACGGTGAATCGATCTACGGCACGACGTTCGGACCAATCCAGGGAGAACAAGGCTATCGCACGACTGCCAAAGGGAACGATCTGTTCTTCCATATCTTCGATTGGCCTTCACCGTCGTTGAACCTCTCGGAACTCAAAGCAAAGGTTCTCTCGGCGCGCTTGCTAAGCGATAACCGACCGCTCTCGTTCACGCAGACAGAACGTGGCGTGGAGATTCGCCTTCCCCCGCAGCAGCCGGATAAAAATGTAAGCGTAATCGCATTGAAGCTGCTTTAGTTAATTTGTCCATTCGCGGGCAAGCTTTGGCATAGACGATCTCGCCTAGCTTGTCGTAGTGTCCGTGACCGCCGCCGTGGGGGCCGAATTTTAAGATGATGTTGAGATCGCTGTGCCTCGCACGTCTCACCCCCTGTTGAATGTGTCAATGGGGCGTCCTGAATACTCAAGCAAATCGAGCGCGCAGATTGGCGACCGGATTTACAACCCATTGGTGAACAAGCGGCGATTTCGCCTCAGAGAATCACTGCAATCAACCGAATATGGCCGAGCCTACATCGAACGCGCATCAGGGTCGAGCGGCCGGACGATCCGATTTATCCAGCGCAGCTCTGGCGCCGCGCAGACTCCTCTGCACAACAAACTTCGTCGCGGCCATATGGTTTCGCAGCGTACGCTCCTTCTCCTGCTCCTGAATCTGCGTCAACAGGTTGGTCGCGTCCGTCAGGTGTGCCGTCATCAGCTTCGACGCCAGCTCCGCATTCCGCTGTTCGATTGCGGCTAAGATGGGCTTGTGAAAGGCGACCGTATGCTCCAGATCCACAAGCTGCGAGGTCACCATGATCATGTTCAACATCGCGCGATGAATAGTGTGAAATAGGCGGCTCGTCAGACTGTTGCCGGATGCTTCGAAAATCGCGCGATGAAATAACAGATCCGACGCCACCAGCTTAACCCTGTCGCCCTCGCTGGCCTCCAGATCCTCTATCGACTGCCGCAGCACCGCTATATCGTCCGAGTTCGCTCGCTCAGCCGCTTTCGCTGCCAGCGACGGCTCCATCAGGAATCGCAATTCCGTCAACTCCTGCACAGAGGTGCCGTCCAGCAGGAAAAGGAACTCCATCGGCACCGTGAGAACGGAAGAGGCGTCGCGGTTGAGATAACTGCCGTCGCCCACTCTCTGCTGGATCACGCCCATGATCTCCAGCACCTTCAGCGCAGGCCGCAGCGAGGAGCGCGCCACTTTGAAGTGCGCCGCCAGCTCCCGCTCCGGGGGCAGCTTCGTCCCTGGCCGCAGCACGCCTGTGCTCATCATCTGCTGAAATCGCAGGATCAGGAGATGCGTTACATCCTCCTTAGTGTCGAGGACCTGCTGGGATGTGCTCAGAATCGGAACGGCACGCCGTGCGTTCATAGGAACATAGTCCTTCGATGGTTCACTAATGTCAAAGCAAAATGCTTCTGAAGCTGATTATAGGTCTAACCATTAAAGCGAATTTTGTAGTTCACCCACTAATAAGGCAATCCGCGAAAATACCATCCAATACATGCGACAAATCACAATTTACAATCTTTTTGTTGACATCTCTTTTCCACCGGTACTACCTTTGTTCGCGAATCGAAAGCAAGTGAGCGCTTATTGCGTGTGCCATGGTGAAAAGATGATGAGCAGATATATCAAACAAGCAGTACGTCGGTACCTCTCCCTCGCTCTTCCCGCATTCCTCGCCTACTCCGCCCTCGCGCAGGTAGAGCAGGGCCGTTTCGTCGGCGAAATCACCGATCCCCAGGGCTCCGTCGTCGCGGGAGCCAGCGTAAAGCTGACCAATACGGGAACCAACATCGTGCAGACCGCCGTCACTGACGACAGCGGGAACTATGTCATCACACCGGTTCCAGGAGGCGAGTACACCCTTAGCGTGTCCGCGCCAGGTTTCGCGACCACAACTACCTCGCGGGTTGTGGTGCAAGTGGGCCAGATCGTGCGTGAAAACATCAAGCTCAATGTCGGAACCGCCACGCAGACCGTCGAGGTCACCACAGCCGCTCCGCTGCTCTCAACCGACTCGGCAACCATTGGACAGGTCATTACAAATCAGCAGCTCACCGGCCTGCCGCTCAACGGTCGCGGTTTCTACAAGCTCGCGCAACTCACGCCCGGAGCCTCTCTCCAGGCTGCGACCGGGAACTCGCTCGCCATCCGGCCCGAGATCGTTAATGGCAACGTCATCAGTGGAATCCGCGGTTCGGCTACCTCCTTCCTGCTCGACGGCGTCGACGTCACCGAGCAGCACCAAGGCGGCACTTTCATCCAGGCGTCCATTGATGCGCTGCAGGAGTTCTCCGTTCAGCAGAGCCCCTATTCGGCCGAGTACAACCGTGGCGGCGCCTTCTTCAACGCTACGACCAAAACGGGGACTAATCGTTTCCATGGCGGAGTATTCGAATTCATTCGCAATGACAAATTGGATGCCCGCAATTACTTCTCTCCCACCCGTCAAATCCTGAAGCGGAATCAGTTTGGCGGAGCTGTCGGCGGTCCATTGACGATTCCGCATCTCTACAGCGGCAAGGATCGCACCTTCTTCTTCCTCGACTACGAGGGCCAGCGTCTTCGCCAGGGACTTGTCTTCAACAACATCGTTCCCAGCGTGGCGAACAGAGCCGGAAACTTCGGAGCCAAAACCATCCGCGATCCGCTCACGAGCAGCCCGTTTCAGAACAACACGATTCCTTCTGCTCGGCTATCGCAGCCCGCGTTAGCCATCCAGCAATTTATACCGCTTCCGAATACGAGCACCGGGAACTTCGCGTATGCTCCATCGCAGGCCATCGACTGGGATCAGTTCACGGTTCGCTTGGATGATCAAATTACGCCGTCGAATCGGCTGTTTGCTCGTTGGATTTATGTAAAGAATCGCGAGACTGATCCGAACTTTTCTCCTGCCCTTGGGACCGCCAGCCTCACCTCCCTCGGTCAGGACATCGCGGTCGGCCTCATCACCAATATCGGTGCAAACAAGGTGAACGAAGCGCGTGTGCATTATCTGCCTAGTCATGTTCGCCTAAGCGCCTTTCTGCAGGGACCTGACTGGAACGCAGCCTTCGGCGTCGCAGGACTCTCTCCACAGCTCCGCCCCGGCGTGGGAGGAGCCTTCCCGGATTACGCCTTCAGCGGCTACGCCTCCATCCAAGGCTCCTCCTTCGATCAGCGACCCAAATCGCAGGACCGGAAAGCTCTGGAAGGAACTGAAAATTTCACGATTCTCAAAGGAAAGCAATCGATTAAGTTCGGCACGCTCATTCGGTACTACCAATGGTTAGGCTACGACAGCCAGCAGTTTGCCGGCTCATTCAACTTTAATGGAACCCTGAGCGGCGACGCCTATGCCGATTTCCTGCTGGGCTATCCTTTTTCAGTGCAGCGGGCCTATCCCGCCGACAACTTCGGCGGTGAACAGACCTACTATCAGTTTTTTGCCCAGGACGATATTCGTCTCAGCAACAGACTCACCATCAACGCGGGCATACGATACGAATATTCGCCCTGGCTGAACGGCTATAAGGGTCAGATCGGCAGCTTTGATCCGACACGCGCCCAGCCGATTATCGTCGGCGGCAATGGGCCTGTGCCCGATCTGAGCGCCCAGTTCGCAGCTCCCGCGGCCTATCAGTTCTTTGGCAAATACATCCAGACCAGCAGCACCGCGGGCCTTCCCTATAATCTGACATACACGGACAAGCATCAATGGGCGCCCAGAGTCGGCTTCTCATACGCAGCTACTCCAAAGACCATCATCCGGGGCGGTTTTGGTATGTTCTACGAGCCTGAAGGCACCAGCGGCCGAGTCAACCTCAACTCCCTCCCGTTCCGTCTCAATGAAACCCAAACGCAGGATCCGGTGCTTAAAAATCGAACTTTATCCAATTTCTTCCTCGGCACCCCGCTCGGCTCGGCGCAGGCGAATCCCTCTCTGGTACCCACCAAACTTCACCTCAACCTGGGCTACAACGAGCACTACAGCCTCGGCATTCAGCAGCAGCTCTCCTCCAACGACGTCCTGGAGATCGGCTATGTTGGCAACCATGGTGTCGATCTCAACAGCTCGAACGACTTCAACGATCCCAATCCTGGGCCCGGCGGAGTTCAGGCTCGAAGGCCCTATCAGCCCTGGGGGCCCATCACTTTCAATACCCAGGATCTCTCGACTAACTACAATTCTCTACAGGCTAAGCTTGAACATCGCGAAAGCCATGGCCTTTCGGCTCTTGTCGCTTACACCTATTCGAAATTTTTCCAATTCAATCAGTCACCCCCTTTGGGCGGCAATGCAGGGTACGAATACGCCCTGTCGCCATATGACGTCCCGCAGAACCTTGCTCTTAGCGGGAGCTACAAGCTTCCAGTCGGCCGTGGTCGCGCATTCCTGTCTAACGCAAACCGATTGGTTGAAAGCACCCTTGGCGGCTGGCAGCTACAGAGCATAGTCGTGCTGCGCAGTGGCGTTCCTTACACCCCGATCATCTCGGGCGATCGCGCGAACACCGGTGTTACCAGTCAGCGCCCCAATCTAAACCCCAATGGCGGCAATCCCAACTTCAAGCGCTCCGTTGCTCACTGGTTTGACAACACTCGTTACAAGCAGCCCGACCAATATACCTACGGCACCGTCCGGGCGAATACTCTCCGATCAGACATGTACCGGCAGTACGATGCATCCATCTTCAAGAACTTCTCCCTGCCGCACGAAAGCACGCTTTCTTTCCGCGCGGAGTTCTTCAACATCTCCAATACAACCAGCTTCAGCGCTCCCGGTGCCAGCATCACCAGCTCCGCTTCTACTGCTCCGGTCGACACCAGCACCTACGGACAGATCGTCAGCACCTCCGTTCCATCGCGTGATATCCAGTTCGCGCTCAAGTACAACTTCTAACCATGAAGGATCATACGATGACTGAGGTTTCACTCTGGCTGAGCCGCACAATCTTTGCGGCAAGCATCGTCTCCGCGACGGGCAGCGCCTGCGCTCAGGGCACCGTTCCGGAGCCGCTTCCCTCCTCAACCCAGCCCGGCGTTAGCATCCAGGTCGATCTCAACCAGACCGTCGGTCCTTATAAGCCTATCTATAGCTGGTTCGGCTATGACGAGGCCAACTACACCACCATGCGTCACGGCAGAGAGCTGCTCAAGCAGCTGCACGATCTCAGCCCGGTTCCCGTCTATATCCGGGCGCATCATCTGCTCACCTCGGGTGACGGCAAGGCCGAGCTCAAATTCAGCTCCACCAATGTCTATAGCGAAGACGCGAGCGGCAAGCCGATTTATAACTTCACGATCCTGGATGGCATCTTCGACGCCTATAAGTCGGCGGGCGTGCGTCCCATGGTCGAACTTGGCTTCATGCCCAAGGACCTCGCCGCCGATCTTCCCAACCGACACGAGCCCTACCAGGTCCACTATCCCAAATCCGCCATCTCCGGAAAATCCAATAACCCGCCCAAAGACTATAAAAAGTGGGGCGAGCTTGCACGCGTCGTCACCGCGCACTTCGTCCAGCGCTATGGCAAAGACGAGGTTCTCAAGTGGTACTTTGAGGTCTGGAACGAGCCCGACATCGACTACTGGCATACCAGCCCCGAGGAGTACTGGAAGCTCTACGACTACGCAGCAGCAGGCGTAAAGTCAGCGCTTCCCGGAGCAAAGGTGGGCGGCCCCGCCAGCACCAGCCCCGGCCGTGAGAAGGCCAACCTCTTCCTCAAGAACTTCCTCGGGCACGTAAACTCCGGCAAGAGCGCCGCAACCGGAGGCACCGTTCCCATGGACTTCATCTCCTTTCACGCCAAAGGCTTTCCGAAGATCGAAGCAGGAAAGGTCACCATGGGCATCAACCGCGAGCTCAACGACGCCGACAAGGGTTTCGCTCTCGTCGCCAGTTTCCCAAAGTTCAAGCGCCTGCCCATCATCATTAGCGAGGCGGATCCTGAGGGCTGTGCCGCCTGCTCCTCCAAAGTCAATCCGGCCAATAACTATCGCAACGGCACTCTCTACCCGGCCTACACCGCCGCAGCCTTTAAAGCCCTCTTCGAGCTGCAGGACCGCCACGCAGTCGACCTACTCTCGATGCTGAGCTGGTCCTTCGAGTTCGAAGACAAGGATTACTTCGAAGGCTTTCGTTCCCTCGCCACCAACGGCGTCGACAAGCCCGTCCTCAACGTCTTCCGCATGTTCGGCATGATGGCCGGTGACCGCGTCAAGACCACCAGCACCGGAGCCGTTCCACTCGACACGCTCGTTAACACCGGCGTTCGCGAGTCTCCGGATATCGATGCCTTTGCTACCCATACCGGCAAAGAGGCCGCAGTCCTCCTCTGGAACTATCACGACGTCAATCAGCCCGCCCAGGCCGCGCCTACTACTGTCACCATCGGTAGCATCCCGGCCGGAGTACATCGCGTACTCCTCCAGCACTTCCGCATCGACGACACCCACAGCAACGCCTATACCGTGTGGCAGCACATGGGCTCGCCCCAGCACCCCAGCTCGCAGCAGTACGCTGAGCTACAGGCAGCAGGACAGCTTCAGCTTCTTACCTCCCCCGTCTGGCTCGACGTCATCAACGGCCAGGTAAAAGTCGCAACCGAAATTCCTCGCGAAGGGATCTCCCTATTGCAGCTGAAGTGGTAGTTCGGAGCCGACCATGAATTCCTCTGGCGTCTCCTCGGGCAAGTTCTCCAGCGGCGGTGTAGACCGCCGCTGGTACTCTGTCGCGCTCGTCACCGTCGCCATTGCAATCAGCTACTTCGATCGCCAGACGCTACCCGTGGCCATCGCCGCGATCCAGCACAACATTCCTCTCTCCGACCAGCAGTTCTCCTATCTTCAGACTGCCTTCCTGCTCTCCTATGCCGCGCTCTACATTGGCGGCGGTCGGCTGCTCGACCGTCTGGGCACCCGAAGGGGTTTCCTCATCATCATGCTCTGGTGGTCCGTCGCCTGCGCACTGCACGGCCTCGCTTCTGGCTTTATGCTTCTGCTCGCCGCCCGCTTCCTCCTCGGCATGGGCGAAGGAGGAGCCTTTCCGGCCGCCGTTCGCGTCGTAGCTGAGTGGATTCCTGCCGAGCAGCGCTCCACCGCCGTCGGGATCATCAACGCTGGAACCGCTGTCGGCTCCGTCCTTGCGCCCCCCCTCATAGGCTTCATCATTCTTCACCGTGGGTGGCGTGCCGTCTTCTTCGCAGCCGGTGCGATCGGTATCGTCTGGGTGGTTTGGTGGGCCGCATCCTACCGCAACAACGACCTCACACTCTCGGCCAACACCCTCGACGCGCGACTTCTAGCCTATCGGCTCAGCCTCCGCGAATTGCTGGCTTTTCGCAGCGTTCAAACCATCGTCTTCGCCAAGTTCATGAGCGACTCCGCCTGGTACTTTCTTCTCTTCTGGCTTCCCAAGTACCTCTACGATGCGCGGCACTTCGATATCAAGCAGGTCAGCTACTATGCCTGGATCCCCTACGCCGCCTCCGGTGTAGGCAGCTTCCTTGGCGGCCTGCTTTCCAGCTCCCTGCTCCGTCGGGGGCACTCGCTCGACAAGGCCCGCAAGATCGCCCTTGGCCTAAGCGCTATATTTATGCCCGTGGTCATGCTGGTGCCGCTGGTTCCGGTGCAACTGGCCATCCTGCTCTTTAGCATCGCCTTCTTCTGCCAGCAGTCCTGGTCGGGTCTTATCATGACCCTTCCGGCGGATATCTTTCCGCTCTCCGCCGTCGGCACCGTCTCCGGACTTGTCGGCTTTGGGGGAGCCATCGGGGGAGCCATCTTCGGCATCGTCGCCGGATATCTTCTCGGCCATGGCTTCGGTTACGGGACACTCTTCGTCCTGGTTGGAACCTTTCACATCATCGGCTTCCTCGCCATCCTCTTGTTCGGCGGTAGGATTCAACCACTTCGCAGTCACGATTTCCAAGAGATAGAGAGCAACATATGAAGATCACAGAAGTTCGCACCCGCGTCGTTCAGTGGGAAGGCAAGACCGTTCCGCTCCCACCGCATTTTTGCACCAACCCGATGGATCTCGTGAGCTATCGAGCAGCATCCATGGGTAACTTCGCCTTCCACGGCTGGGTGCTGGTCGAGATCTTCACGGACTCCGGTCACGTCGGTCTCGGCAACGCCGCGCTGTCTCCCGTCGTCACAAAGTCTCTCATCGACACCTATCTCAAGCCCGTCCTGCTCGGCGCCGACCCTTGGGACATCGAGTTCCTGTGGCAGCAGATGTATCGCCGCACCATGGCGTTTGGGCGTAAGGGAGTTGCCTTGACCGCCATCTCTGCGGTGGACATCGCCCTATGGGATCTCCTCGGTAAGGACGCGAAGCAGCCTGTCTACCGCCTTCTCGGAGGACGTACGAAGGAGCGCATCCCCGTCTATGCCAGCCGCCTCTATGCCATGCCCATCGATGAGCTTCGTGCAGAGGCCCAGCGCTACAAAGACGAGGGCTACAAGGCCATGAAGCTCCGCTTCGGCTGGGGTCCCCTGGATGGCCGCGAGGGCATGATGAAGAACGTCGAACTCGTTCGCAATGTGCGCGAGGTTATCGGCGACGGCATCGACCTGATGACCGACGCCTACATGGGCTGGACTCTCGACTATGCCAAACGCATGCTTCCGCTTATCGAGCCCTTCGGAATACGCTGGCTCGAGGAGCCCGTCATCCCCGATGATACCCGTGGCTATAAGGAGCTCAAGAGCTACGGCCGCGTCCCCATCGCCGGCGGCGAGCACGAGTTCACCATCTTCGGCTTTCGCGAGCTGCTCGAGAACAATGCGCTCGATTACATCCAGTTCGATACCAACCGCGTCGGCGGCATCAGCCAGGCGCGCAAGATTACAGCGCTCGCCGAATCCTTCCAGGTTCCCGTCGTCCCGCACGCCGGGCAGATGCACAACTATCACGTCACAATGGCCAGCCTCAATGCTCCCATCTCGGAGTTCTTCCCCAAGGTCGACGTCGAAGTCGGCAATGAACTCTTCTGGTACATCTTCGACGGCGAGCCCGTCCCGAGCGACGGCTACATCGATCTCGACGAGAACACTCCCGGACTCGGTCTTACCGTCAACGAGGAATCTCTCAAACGCTTCACGGTGATTGGATAAGGAGTCCACAATGCCCGCGCATCTCGTGCAAATTACCGATGGCTTCTCCCGTCGCATCGCTCTCGTTGAGGAGCCGCACTTACGCTGCCTCACAGGCGTCTCCAGCGTCTACGAGCTAGCTCAGAAATGCCTTACGGCCTCGGAGCCGATGTCTGACAAGGCCCGCTCGCTCGCCACAGGAGAGACCCTCTCTTACGACGACGTCTACTCCGGCCGTTCCTCCTGGCGTCTGCTTCCTCCCATTGACGTCCCCGGAGAGCCTTCTCGCCTGCTCGTAGCCGGCACCGGCCTCACCCACCTCGGCAGCGCCCGTCAACGCCAGGCCATGCACCTCGCGGAGAAAAAGGCCGAACCCGAAGAAGAGGCTGCCCTCACCGATTCCATGCGCATTTTCCGCTGGGGCGTCGAAGGCGGACGCCCGGCTGAAGGCGTAATCGGCATCGCGCCGGAGTGGTTCTACAAGGGCGATGGCACCGTCCTCCGAGCTCCCTTCGAGCCGCTCGATATACCTTCGCATGCCGAGGACGGAGGCGAAGAGGCCGAGCTGGCCGGCATCTACCTGATCGCGGAAGATGGTACGCCCTTCCGCATCGGCATCGCCCAGGGCAATGAGTTCTCCGATCACAAATTCGAAAAGCGCAATTACCTCAACCTCGCCGGCTCCAAGCTCCGCGCCTGCAGCCTCGGTCCCGAGCTCGTGGTCGGCGCAGCCTTCGGCGATATCTCCGGCGAGGTCCGTATCGCGCGCGGAGGTAAGACCCTTTGGCGCAAGTCCATCGCCAGCGGCGAGCACAATATGTGTCACAGCCTCGCTAACCTCGAACATCATCACTTCAAGTTCGCCGGCCACCGTCAGCCCAGCAGCGTCCACGTCCACTTCTACGGAGCCGACGCACTCTCCTTCGGTGATGGCGTTGTCCTCAAAGAGGGCGATATTGCCGAAGTCCGTTTCGAGGGTTTCGGCCGCGCCCTGCAGAACCCCGTCCGCGAAGAGGTAAAGGCGAGCCAACCCGTTCGGGTGCGCTCGCTCGACTGACGCGAAAAAAGGAGAACTCATGGAAAAAATATCCGTCGCATTACTTGGCCTTGGCACAATGGGCAGCGGGATGGCCGCTAACCTCTTAAATGCTGGTTTTCCGGTTACCGTTTACAACCGCACCGCAACTCGTTCCGCGCCCTTCGCTGCACAGGGCGCCAGGGTCGCTTACACCCCTGCGGAATCTGCCAAAGGAGCGAAACTCATTCTCACGATGCTCTCGGACGACAACGCCTCACGCGAGACCTGGACCGGACCGAACGGTGCGCTTGCGGCAGCCGAACCCGGCGCCGTTCTGGTTGAGTCCAGCACCGTCAGTCCAGACTGGATCTCCGAGCTCGCACAGCTGGCCGAGGGCAGGGGCCTAGAGCTTCTCGACGCTCCCGTGACCGGAAGCCGGACTCAGGCTGAAGCTGGCCAGCTTAAATTTCTGGTCGGAGGCGCCGCTCAGGCACTCGCGAAGGTCACCCCCGCGCTCGAGGCCATGAGTCAGGAGATCATCCACCTCGGTCCTGTCACCAGTGGCGCAAAGATGAAGCTCCTGAACAACTTTCTGTGTGGTGTCCAGGTCGCTTCCCTCGCGGAGGGCATGGTCTGGCTTGAGCACAGCGGTCTGGACCGGGAAAAAGCCTTGGACGTCCTGAAGACCGGAGCTCCTGGAAGCCCCCTGCTCTCGAACATATCCGCCCGGATGACGAGTGGAGAGAACACGGTTAATTTCCTCCTGAGTCTGATGGCCAAGGATCTCTCCTACGCTCACTCTGCCGCCGCGCAGAGCGGTGTCGAGCTTACGACCGCCACCAACGCCAAAGAACTTTTCGACCGTGCCGCGGCTGCCGGATATTCCGACAAAGATATGTCTGCCGTGGTTGAGGTCCTTCGCCACCCCGCCCGGTCTTAACCTTTCGCCACAGGAGCGCCATGTACCGCAGCCCATTTTCCGTACGCTTCACTGCAACGAAGCACTGTCTGTTCAGCCTGACGCTCCTCGCCGGTTCGGCCGCCGCACTCGCACAGCCCGCAGCACGGCCGGTTTATCTTGATCCTTCAAAGCCCACGGACAAGCGCGTGGCTGACCTGATTGGCCGCCTCACCCTTGAAGAGAAGGCGGCGCAGCTCAATCACCTGAATAACGGCATTCCCCGCCTCAATATTCCTATGTGGGGCGGCTGGAACCAGACTCTTCACGGTGTCTGGTCCAAGGAGCCCACCACTCTCTTCCCTGCGACCATCGCTATGGGAGCGACCTGGGACCCCGCTCTCGTTCATACCATCGCCGATGCCATGTCGGACGAGGCCCGAGCCCTCTATAACAGAGGAGCCGAAGGGCCGCGTTCCCGCCACGGTCTTGTCTACCGCTCGCCAGTCATCAACCTCGTCCGCGATCCCCGCTGGGGCCGCATCCAGGAGGTCTTCAGCGAGGATACCTTCCTCACCGGGCAGATGGGCGTGGCCTATGTTCGCGGCCTACAGGGTGACGATCCCAATCATCTGAAGCTTGCCGCCACGATCAAGCACTACGCTGTCTATAACGTGGAGAACGGTCGCCAACACCTCAATGCCGAGGTCGACGACCGCAACCTGATGGAGTACTGGCTGGCCCAGTGGAAGACCGTCGTCACCCAGGCCCATCCTCAATCGCTGATGTCCTCCTATAACGCCGTAAACGGCACGCCGGACGCCGTCAACCATCGCCTTCTCACCGATATTCTTCGCGGTCAGTGGGGCTTCGACGGTTTCGTGACGGACGACCTCGGAGCTGTTGCCCTACTCACCGGCAGTCGCAAAGGGTCCACAGAGACGGGCCTACGCCTCACAGAGGATCCCGTTGAGGCCACCGCTCTTGCTATCAAGGCAGGTAACGACTCCGACGATACCGAGTTCGAGACCAACATCCCGCTCGCAGTGCAGCGCGGCCTGCTCACGACTGGCGACGTCGATCGCGCCCTCGCTCGAGTTCTGCGCGTCGGCTTCCGCCTGAATGTATTCGATCCTCCTGGCACTAGTCCCTACAGCAGAATTCCAACTTCCGTAGTTCGCTCGCCGCAGCATCTCGAACTCGCGCTCAAGACAGCGGAAGAGTCTATCACTCTCCTCAGCAATCGCAACAACTTCCTTCCGCTCAAACAAGAGCAGATCCACTCCGTCGCAGTGATCGGCCCGGCCGGGGACGACGAGTACGAGACCGGAAACTACTATGGCAAGCCTGCACGCAAGGTTGGCCCGTTGACCGGACTCCGCGATCTGCTCGGTACCGGTGTACAGGTGCAGTACGAGAAGGGAGTAGGTTTTACCGACGCCGTCGATCCCGCTGCCATCGCCCGCGCCGCCGACCTCGCCCGCAAGTCCGATGTCGCTCTTCTCTTCCTCGGGACCAACCTACACGTCGAGGCCGAAGGTCGCGACCGCCGCAATCTCGATCTTCCCGGAGCACAGGAGCAGCTTCTCGAAGCCGTCTATGCTGCTAATCCAAAGACCGTTCTCGTCCTGATGAACGCCGGCCCACTCGCCGTCACCTGGGCGAACGATCATCTGCCCGCCATCCTTGACGCATGGTATCCGGGCGAAGCGGGAGGCATTGCCATCGCTCGCGCACTCTTCGGCAAAGACAATCCCGGCGGCCATCTCCCCTATACGGTCTACGCCAGCCTGGACGGTGTCCCTCCGCAAAATGAATACGATATCTCGAAGGGATATACCTACCTCTACTTCAAGGGTGTTCCCCTCTATGCTTTTGGCCATGGCCTCAGCTATACCCGTTTCGACTACAGCCACCTGAAGCTCTCCGCCACTACCGGCGCGGCCGCCGACACCATTCAGGTCTCCTTCGACCTCAAGAACGTCGGCGACCGCGAAGGCTCAGACGTGGCCCAGCTTTATACCCATCAGCAGCAGAGCAGCACCTATCAGCCCATCCAGAGTCTCCGCGCCTTTGAGCGCGTCACTCTCCAGCCCGGCGAGAGCAAACACATTCAGTTCGATCTACCAATCTCCGTGCTCGCCTTTTACGATATTCAGTCCAAAGCATTTCGCGTCGAGCCGGGCGTCTTTGACGTCATGATTGGCACGGCATCGAACGACATCCGCCTCCGCTCCCATGTCGACGTAGCAGTGCAGTAAACAATGTATTCGCGGGCCAGGGGCCGAAAGTGCGGAGTCAGAGCTCATGGCAGGAGACGAGTTCGACTGAGAGAGGTGAACCGACCATCATAGTAAGCATAGGCGAACCCTTTCGATTGTTTTCAGGCCTGATGAAATCAGTAGGGAACTTGCTGCCTTTGAGTCGATAGAAGATGTCGACCACAAGGAACTGAATCGCCACTATTTTGCTGGGCGAACAGATCAACTCAACCTCAGAGGCAGATCTGGACACATGATCGCCGCGTTTCGACGCTCGTTGGTACCGTGAAACGCGCCTCTCGGAAGTAATCTGTCGCTCGACCTATGCTGGCTGAATGATTCGGGAACAGCAATGACCCCCTCATGATTGAAAGGGCCATTCCTGTTTTGAGTGTCGCGTGCTCCGGATTTAGCCGCCGAGGGTCATTTGTCCGAGAAGCCGACTAATGAGATGGTCCGCCGCTTGATTGACCTATTTGGGAAGGTTGATCGTGGTGGCAGTTCTAATAAGAAGGATCATAAATATGCATATAGTTTCGGTTGGCATCGATCTTGGCAAGACGACGTTTCACCTGGTAGCGCTGGGTGTAGCCGGCAAGGTGCTGGTGCGGAAGAAGTTCACACAACGACAGCTGCTGAACGTACGCCGCCAACATGCAGACGTCGCTGATCGGGTGCATACATCCGTGCCTTCGGTGATGAACTTGCATCCCTTGAACTCGGGGCGCCGACGACCAGCTCAGGCGCAATCATTCCACGCAGTACAGCTCCTACCCGGATCTTGACTGGGCCCGATTGCGGAAGGAGGCCCCTGGGCAGTATGAATCGTACGTTGACCTAGAGCCCGGTGTCTGGACGAAGTACAAGCTCGAAATGGAAGGGAACAAGGCGCGGCTCTACGTGAACGGAGCCCAGCGACCTTGCCTTATAGTCAACGATCTGAAGCTCACGCCCCAGCGAGGCGGCGTTGCATTGTGGATAGAGCTTTCCACTGAGGGTTATTTCGCTAATCTAAAGATCAGAACGAAGTAGTTGTGCTGAGAAATGTGTCCGTCACAGCCCGCGGAGAGCCTACGATTCAAAACCCCGTATGTAGGGGGTATTCGGCGGTCGCGGTCCCGCTTCAAAGAGCGGTCCGTGTCTCGAGTGATATTTCATGTTCATGAACGGCGTCTCGACACGGCGTCCGACGGCAGAGTAACGACCGTTCTCCCAGTTTGAATCCATGTAGTGGTTTACAATCCCGGTTGACAGAAGCAGCCGCTCCGCATTGAACGGTTCCTTTCCGGTCAGCATCATCTCGGTGATCCAGTGCTCGTGGGCGTTCGCAGCATGGTACTGCGAGATGGGGCCGGGCCAGCCAAGCATTGAGACGATCGTCGGGTCTTTCTGTCCTTCGATTTCGCCAGCGTAGGTCCAGCCCACACCCACGCCTGAAATGACCGCCGCATTGGTCCCGTCGTTGTATTCCACGATGCAGACGTTCGGGTTCCGGCCTTCCTGAAAGTGTCCCTGCTTCAAGTCGAAATTCTTCCGCACTGCTTCGAGCAGATTGCTGGCCCACGAAGTGCGTTCGACCCACTTCCACGTCTCAGACCCGCGAATGGACTGCACAGACTTCACACCCGTCTCACCACCCTTGCGGCGATCGTGAAATGCCTGCAGCACGTCGACACAATGGAAAATGGCTCCCTCATCCGGCGAGCTTCCGACGACGATTGAGTTCTTTATCGGCGTATCGGGAGCGAGCTCGATCTCGGGCTTGCGGAAGTAGGCCGGGATGGAGGATCCGCCGGTGAGGGGAAAGTTCAGCTCACGGGATTTATCGAACATCCACTTGGCATCGTCCCAGTTGTAGGAAAGGTGCTTGTCGTTAAACACCGGTACCGAACGTTTGCTCTGCTCGAAGACCCGGATCACCTGCTGATAGATCCACCAACGCGGAAGAAGCCAGTGTCCCTTGAGATCGGTTGGATAGTTCCCGTGTTCGCAGACGATGACAACACCATCCACCGCAAGTTCCTTGCCGCCCAGCGTAACGGCTTCACCTACTGTTTTATAGATCGGAATGTTTTTCGCTTTGCATACTTTCTGAGCCAGCAGACTTGTATCCAGCTGATGGACGTAAACGGACACCACGTCCACCCGCGATGGGGTGTGGGCTCCCTTCCACCAATAACCGTCTATCAGCTTATTGACGATCCAGTCCGCATGTGAAGTCGGGAGACCCCAAAAGCTGACGAGGCAGGCGATCCGAGGCCGTTTTTGCGCAGTCTGCGCAACAGCAATGGGTACGACACCGGTCAAGGCGGTCAAACCGACCATACCGGTTATTGCCAATATTTCACGCCGGGTGAATAGGCAGTTCGACTCCATGGTTTCGGTGATCGGGGATGAGTCTGCCCCCTTGGCTGCAATTTCAATTTGCTTCTTTTCCATAATGGTCATTTAATTCTGTTGGTTATATGTTTATTTTCTTACATCCGATGCAGCAACACATTGGGTACGCCGCGATGACGCCGGAAACGCGATCGTTGGGAATGCGACGATCTTTCTCATCGAACTTTCGCTTTCAGATCGCCGCAGTTTCGTCACGCTCCGAGGGGCGGCCCCGGCCATATAGCCGTCGATGTAATTCACATCTTGTCGCGTCCTAAGCACACTACCACAGCTGCCTTTGTCAAAGCCTCTCTTAGATTCTTCATACTAATACATGTAGATGCTTCAGGACGCACAGCCTTGGTGTCAGTGGGTCTCTAAACTACACCATAATGATCGGCCTTGAGAGCCTTTGGTTCCGATCACACTCAGAGCGTTGAGAAATTTCTTTCGGCGCGTGAGTACAAGCTGAAAGTTCTCGCAGTACTCTTTCGAACTTCAGATCAAGGTATATACAATGTGATCCTTAATCGCGCGAGGCATTTAGCAGGATCTCGCGTGCATCGTCTAACATGTTTGGAAACAAATCTCGAGCCACAAGCGTCATTCCCAATCTCCCATTCAAGGTGAGCACTGACACTTTTTGCAGAGGCGCGGTGACCGAAGGGCTACCAGTAAAAAGATTGTCGATTTTGAGGTTTCCGTATAGTGTGCGCACTTTGTATCCTGCATAGTTAGTTACCATCAACTCGTGCATCAACGGTCCATTAATAACAGAAAAGTACAGATCATTCGGATTATGTTCTTCCGCGACCATCGAAGATAGCGCACCCATCAGTTGTCGAGCCCCAACAATACCATGAGTCGCCAACATATCTTTTTTTACTGTTCTTGCCATACTCCAAAATGAGGCTCCTTCTCGAATCGGCACAGAACCACTATGTGCTCCAATCAATAAGCCTGGTGCACCGGGGATATTTAGCGCCTTTCGCATGTCAATGGGAGACATGCAGCGTATTGGCTCTACATTCCACTTTTCGCAATAACGCTGTCCCGCTAAGGCTAGTGCGACAATTAGCGCCGTATGTACCGTAGTTCCTTCTTTTTTTGCGCGCTCCACTAAGGCCGACGTCTCTTCTACACTGAGTTGCAGGCGTTGCACACGGACCGGGGCGAGCTCAAGTTCACTCTTCGCCACCTTTAGTCTTCCGCCTATGTTCTTTGCATACTCGATAGGTGCTGGTAACCAAGCAGTTGCGCCAGACCAGGCTGTACCTCGAGAGGTTTGCCTAGCTCTTCCCCTGCGACATGAGCGAGCAAATCCTGAACTAGAAGCAGGTGAGACTTTCCATCTAAGCTGCTGTGATGTGTTGTAAATATGATCACCGAGCGATCTGGAGCGTGAAAGAGTGTTGCCCTCGTGAGAGGGCCGCTTCCGTCGCCAAAGGATTTCTCCAACTCAATTTCCATTTCTTGTTCGAGCACCATGGAGCCGGGAAGTGGAGAGAGCCGAAAAGGCATCGAGGCCCCCTCTACCCTTTCAAAGAATGGACGCTTACCGGGGATCTTCCTTATTGATGCTGATAAAAGGGGGTAACGAGTTTGCACAGCCTCCATTGCTTCCCACCATTGCTCAACCGTTGTGGGACCAATCACATCGACGACAACGGAATGGGACATATTAGCGCTTTGCGCAATAAGCCAAAAGAACTCTTCAAACGAATCGAGATCGCGAAGTTTGGTTGTATTTGCGAACTGAAGCTGGTCGTCTTGGGAGACAAATATTGGGGATATAGGCAAAGCACACCTCTCTATTTAGCCTGATTCCGACATCAAAGCAAACGAGCGCGGGAATCATTACCTAAAAGCTCCTAAGGAGCTTGAATCTGGCAAATTGCAACTTCTGCATTTGTGGTTTGGCAGATGTCGCCCGATAGCACTACCTGCATTCCATCATGCTGACCATGCGGAACACCGGTGCGCACAAAACATCTATCCATCTCTGCCTGATAAATGTGCACGCATGAATAACAGGGAGCGTTTCTTTTTACTCCATATGCTTCCAGCCACCGCATGAATTAGCTGCGCTACTCGTGTGTCGAGGAACGCACGGAATAAATACGTTGTCTTCCGTGTTATCTATGCGTGCACATTCATTATGCGGAGATGGATAGATGTCCGTGCACGTGCTGGCTTCCTCGATCAGTGCGAATGGAAGGCATTGGTCCCGCATCACCGACATCTGCATAGGCAATAGGCAGAGGTCGCTATCCAGGCTCCCGCGCCAGTCGCATTGGCGTCGAGATAGCGCAAGAAAAGAGGCATCCTGTGTCTATATCTCCGACTTTTGTTTCCCCCGTTAACCAGGTTCAACTTGCAAACTCAACGAAACTTCGAATACCAGTTGGTTCCCGGACGGGGTGGCGCTCCGCGATGTGGAATAGAATGGCCGCCGCATTATCCGACTTTGTTCCGAAAAAACGCCTTCTGTTCAACATACTGTCCGCGGTAGTTTCCTCATCGACCGTGGTCAGATTGGCGCTCTATCTAATGTCTCTCTAGGCTGTCTTTGGCAAAACCAACAGGCAAATAGCAAAATA
Organism: Edaphobacter sp. FHG110511_03; assembly: GCF_059115365.1. Lineage (NCBI taxonomy): Bacteria > Pseudomonadati > Acidobacteriota > Terriglobia > Terriglobales > Acidobacteriaceae > Edaphobacter > Edaphobacter sp. FHG110511_03. The sequence goes on from NZ_JBZYWL010000001.1 coordinate 42,837, forward strand.
AAGCAACCGGTTGTGCCGGAAGCGGCGGCAGTCCGTGCCAATAGAACCTATGACACCATGGCTGAGATTCATGAGAGGCAGCTGGTCACTTCGACTAACGAGCACATCGATGTGGCCGCCTAACGTTCGCTCCTGCCCTCTGCACTCCTTAGACTGGAAAGGGGCAATTGCGATCTCGAAGTATCCCTCGTCTCTGATCTGGTGTTGCTAGCGTAGCCTGAGCTGAATTTTGAGGGCTTCTAAGAGACGGGCGTTCTGGTCTTCGTCGTGCACCGCGCACCGAAGATGGTCACGAGTTATCCCTTCAAAATTCGCGCAGTTACGAAGAACTATGCGGTGTTCGCGAACCAGGTTTTCCCAGCAGACTCGTGCTTCTTCCGGTGCACGAAAGCGAACCAAAACGAAGTTGGCAGCCGCACGATAGCTGTGCAGACCCAGCGCTTTCAAGTCTGCAACTAGTTTTATTCGACGCTCATGATTGAGCCGTAGCGTACGTTGTGAATATGCCGTATCGGCAAGCGCGACTTGAACGCCGATCGCAGCGAGGGTTGTGATCGACCAGGGCGGAAGGTGGCGTCGGATAAATCCATTCATCTCGTTATTCGCAACCGAATATGCCACACGTAAACCTGGGATTCCGTGAAATTTTGTAACGGAGCGGAACACGATCAAATTCCTAAAGCTTTCCACTTCACTCACTACTGAGTCGTTCGGCGCATAGTCAATAAATGCTTCGTCCAACAAGACCCAAATATTGAGCTTGGCCGCCCTTTCAATAAAGTTGAGGAGCTCGGCGCGATTAGAGAGAACGCCAGTGGGGTTTTGAGGATTAGCGAGAAGGATTGAATCATGACCATCAGTCGCAAGTACCTCGAGTAGGTGATCTGGCTGATAACGAAACTCCAATTCTTGATCAAGGACGTATGGCGTTACAGCGACGTCGGCGCGCAGGAGAGCATCGCGATATTCTCCGAACGAAGGTACGGGCAGGAGACATCTTCGGATTCGAAGAATAGCTAGAACCGCATCTAGTAGAGGGACAAATCCATTTCCAACAGCTACCGATTCCGGTGCAACATCAGCGTATTGGGCAATTGAAAGCCTAAGCTCACGCTCATCCAAATCGGGATACTGGCTCAATGTTGTGGGATCATTGAGGGCTCGCTTCATCGCCTGAATCACTGAAGCGGGCGGGCCCTCTGGATTAATGTTTGCACTAAAATCCAGCAATTCAGACGCAGAAACGCCGAAGCGTTTGGCAATCTGACGTAGCTGCCCTCCGTGTGCTGGAACGTTGATGTCCGTCGTCATGTATTGCCTCGCCTTGAGACCGCGGCGAAGACGAGGCCAACAGCTAATCCGACTATGGCAGCAACAGTGGTTAGCCGAATTGCCTCCCTTGCTTTTGCTGGACTTGCCTCAGGAAATTCCTCCCCCATTCGCGGAGACGAAATAAGTTCGCCACCATAGCGGTTGTCTCCCCCGAGCCGCACGCCAAGCGCGCCGGACATTGCCGCTTCAGGTTGGCCGGCATTCGGACTCTTATGCTTTCCTCCATCCTGTAACCACACATCCCAAGCAGCCCGAGGCCGGGCATTCGCGGAGAGTGCCGAAGCAGCGATCACGGAGAGTGCCGTAACTCGGGATGGTATGTAGTTGGCAACGTCATCTATTCGTGCAGCGGCCTTACCAAAGTAGAGATACCGTTGGTCGCGGTGACCAATCATAGAGTCAAGTGTATTGGCAGCCTTATATGCCATAGCCAGCGGGACTCCACCTATGGCGAGATAAAGAATGGGTGCGACAACTCCGTCAGAGGCGCTCTCTGCAAGTGTTTCTATAAGTGCCCGGCTGATCTCATTCTCATCCAAAGAATGTGTATCTCGACCTACGATACGTCCCAGGCGCTCGCGCGCCTGGACAATATCCTCCTGACTTAGCGCATCCAAAACAGCCTGCGCCTCCTGCTGGAGATTTCGAGCGGCTAAGCAAGTCCACGCGAGTACTAGTTCTGCTGAGCATCCGAGTAACCGCGATCTTCGATAGGCCAGTTGGATAACAATGCGTGCCAGATAGTACGAAGAAGTGATTACACCGGCTGTGAGGGCAGTCCCGGCGAAGAACTCACGACATGGACTGTCACCGGGTCGGCGCACGACTCTCTCCCAGTTCGCAATGGCAATCCCCATGAGACGCACAGGGTGAGGAAACCATTCGGGGTCTCCCGCAAATGAATCAATGAGATATGCCGCTGGCAAGAGGTAGGTGCGTTTCATTCGGCGATCCGATGATCTGGATGCGATCCAGTTTCGAAAACCGGGCCTGCGTAAGTAAGGTCGACCCAGGTAAAAATTCTCTTCATATCGAGGGCATCTTCAACCTCGGCAGCCAATCGGTTGAGAGATGTTTCGCGCATCGCCTGCCATGAGTTGAAATCTGCCGCAGGAGCCAACTGATGAAATTCGCGCGCGGCGCTAAGGAATGTATGACGAAAAGCATCCTGATCAAATAGCCCGTGAAGATAGGTACCAAAGATGCGGCCGTCTCGCGCGACGCAACCATCTCTATAGCCTCCGCACGCTGTGCCACGTGTGATTTCCGCGAAAGGTTCAGCATTGGCTAAATAAGTTGTCTCGCCGATATGAATCTCGTACCCAGCGATAGAGATTGAGGGAATCTCCTGGCCGAAGAGCGAAGCCGCCGTCACTCTGCCGGTTGAGATACTCGTCACTTTCTGTGGATGCATCGTAGTGTGTATTGGAAGTAGCCCCAGACCAGGAACCAGTCCGCTACGCTCTACCCCGGATGGGTCGGAAATACTTTCGCCGAGCATCTGCATACCACCGCAGATACCCCCAACAAGACCTTGTCGCCCTTGCTCTCGGACAACGCGATCAATGCCGCGATCCATCAACCAGATCAAATCATCAGCTGTCTGCTTGCTTCCTGGCAGGATCAGAACGTCCGCGTGTTGAAGCTGTTCAGCGGTCCTGGCAAAACGAAGCGAAACGGACGACTCGGCGCGAAGCGCGTCGAAGTCAGTGAAATTAGAAAATGAGGGAAGAGCCACTACCGCAATTCGCAGCTTACGGTCCCGAGAATTGCTAGGCTCCCAACCTGTGGTCTCAATTTTGAGTAGTCCGAAAGAGTCCTCTTCGTCGAGATCAAGATTGTCCAGATGTGGTACGACTCCGAGGCAAGGTTTCTGGAGGCGCTCTTCAATCATGCGAACACCAGGTTCGAGCAGCTTTTGGTCGCCGCGAAACTTATTAATCGAGAATCCATAAATACGCTTCCGTTCTTCTGGGTCAAGGAGCTCGACAGTACCCAACAACGAAGCAAAAACACCACCACGATCAATATCGCCCACCAGAAGGCAAGCAGCATCTGCTAGATTCGCCATACGCATATTTACGATATCGTGTTGCTTCAAATTGATTTCAGCGGGTGATCCGGCCCCTTCAAGAATGATCACGTCGTATCGCTCGGCGAGGTATTCGTAGCTCTCTTGCACGCGAGGTAGAAGCTCATCAACCCGCCGCAAGTGATAGTCCGCAGCAGAAAGAGTGCCCCAAATTTTCCCGCAAACTACAACCTGAGAGCGCATTCTCCCACTTGGCTTCAAGAGAATTGGATTCATGTGAACAGAAGCAGGAATACCCGCCGCCTCCGCTTGGAGCGCTTGGGCCCGGCCGATTTCGAGGCCCTCGATCGTCGCTGCAGAATTAAGAGACATGTTCTGCGATTTGAACGGCGCGACACGCACACCATGCTTGGCAAAAATTCGACAGAGTGCAGCCACCATGAGGGACTTTCCCACATGCGAACTCGTTCCGAGGACCATGATGGCGCGGGCTCTCATGCCTTTGATCCCGCAGTGTAGGTCTCATATGACACACAGCTTTGAAGAGGCTTTCGCCGCTCCCATCCAACACGTTCAAGTTCAGGCTCGCCTGCAAATTTATCCACGTAGCCAAGGCAAAGGTAGGCGACTGGAACAATGTGATCCGGAATGCCTAAGATAGAGCGAAGCGCATCTTGAGACAGTATGCTGACCCACCCTACCCCTACTCCTTCTGCTCGTGCAGCAAGCCAGAGATTCTGTACGGCACAGACTGTCGAGTAAATAGCGGTCTCAGGAATACTTTGACGCCCGAGTCCATGACCTTGTTTGCTTTGCGGATCGCAGACGACACAAAGGTTTTGCGGGGCTTCGAGGATACCCTCCAACTTTAGCCTTGCGTAGTGTTCTCGCCGTTCTCCTTGGTAAATTGCTCCTGCGTGCGCATTGGCCTCGCTGAAAGCCGAATGGATCTTGGTACGAGCCTCAAACGATCGAATAATAATGAAGCGGGAGGGCTGCATCAATCCTACGGATGGCGCGTTGTGAGCGGCCGCGAGGAGACGCGTCAATAGTTCTTCGGGGAGTACCGTCGGTAAATATCCGCGCCGCACGTCCCGCCGCTCCCCGATGACGCGATACACCGCCTCTCGTTGGGCTTCATCAAAAGCCCCCACTTGCCCACCGTTCTCTACCTTAGCTGCCACTACCACGCCCTTGACCATTTCGGACCAGCTTTGTCCTCGGGACGCAATCGCGCATCAACGCCTGCATTGAATTCAATGAGACGACCAAATAACCAGATCGCATCCGACAAACGATTAAGGAAGGCGATGATCTCGGGCTTTACGGAACCTCCGTTCTCAACGAAACGAACAGCAGCGCGTTCTGCTCGGCGGCAAACCGTACGCGCGACCTCGTAGGCTGCAGATTCACGATGTGCTCCGGGCAATGACCAGTCGCTTAGAACACCCTCGACCGATTCAATCTGATGAACGAGATCGGTTAACATGTCGATGTCTTCGGGACTGATTAAAGGAGGCTGCTTCTTGCTCTCAGGGGGCGTCGCCAAAGCGGAGCCCAGACGAAACAGCGTTCGCTGGATTGTTTCCGTCCACGCTTTGATTTGTTCATTAGTACAAATGCTTCGGGCAAATCCGAGCACGGTATTTAGTTCGTCGACAGAACCGTATGCTTCGACCCGAAGATCTGCTTTTGATACGCGAATTCCACCGGCGAGGCCAGTTTGGCCCCCATCGCCCCGTTTAGTTGAAATACTCATTGTGGCGCTCCTTGAATAGCTGTGGGAGTGGCCGCCACGAGGTTTTCCTCAATGATGACGCGGAGCGTCTTGAGGAGACGCGGGCGGACATAGTTGATTGTGAGGCTGTCATCGAGAAAGTCGATGAGGCATGGAGGAGCGGATCCGAAGAGCGTTTCTTCCGGAAAGAACCATGGATACACTGGTCCCAGCTCGGCAAGTGTCCTGGCTCGGACAATAACCGCGGGGAGATACTGTACGTTACCGCGCAGCAGACGATAGGCGCGATGATAGCCATCTCGCAGAAACCACCGGCCGCGAAACTCGGCTACTTCAAAAAAAGGACTGCCGCCGTGAAGCTGTATGGGATGCCGATCACATGTGGCAGACGTGCGGACCTGAAAATTAGGATTCTCCGATTGCAGAACTAGCTCAGATCCACTGGAAGCAAGCCTCCTATACTCGACTGGAGCAGCTGGAGGGAATGCAAATTCGAAGAGTGCGGGCCAATTGTTCGCATTCGGAATCTCCAGATAAGGGCGCCGACCATCTAGCATGAGGCGGCGTTGAAAGACGTGTAGCCGACACAAATCTACTACTCCGATTGTCCAATCAAGCCCTTCCATCTCTTCCTGAAGATCGAACCGTTCCAAAACCCGTTCAATCAAGCCAGCCAGCTCCCCTGGAACCTCCCCGAGTATGGCGTCATCGAAGATGAGGGATTCCCGTTTGGCGATCTGACTCCGAGCAGTATCTATCTCACGAGATTGCGTGTCGGTATTCGGTCGGAACTCATTATCATCCAATCCCCAAGCGATGAGTTCCCGCACATCTACACGATCTGGCATCACAAACTCCGATCCCGGTTGGGATAATCGAACACGCCGCAGTAGTTTTTCGTACGCAACCAAGCTTCATCATCACTCAATCCTAAGCGCTGGGTTAAAATCGCGCGCAAGACGCCCGCGTGTGTCACGATAGCCGCATTCTGGTTAGAAGCGTTAATTGCATCGAACTCAGTGAGCGTTCTCTCTTCAAAGGATGAGAACTCTTCGCCATTCGGAGCACGAAGTCTGGGAAACTCCGAGGCCCAGCGTCGCGCATACGCTGGATCGCGTCTTTCATTTTCTTCCCATGTCGAATTTTCCCAATCACCGAAGCTTATCTCCCGAAGGCTGCTTGTAATACGCAATGGGACTGCAAAGAACGTCGCTATGGCATTGGCGGTCGAAAGAGCGCGTTGAAGGTCGCTGCTGTAAACAGCATCCAATTTGTATGGTTTTAAACCAAGCATCATATGCTCGATTTGCAGGCGACCTTTCTCATTGATTGGCGGATCGGAGTGACCGCAAAAGGTCCCGGAGAAATCCGTCTCAGCATGGCGAATGAGAAGAAGCAATCTATTTGCAGTCATACGCCCCAAACCCCGCACAAGTAGACGGCTATCTCGGTAAGCTGCATAGTAGCTCCGAAGCAGTCTCCCGTAATGCCGCCTATCCTCTTGAAGTAAAATCGACCACTTAAATATGTGACGAGGAGCGAAGCGGCGATGGGAACAATAGCCTGCCAACGAAGAACAACACCAGTTAACGTGAAGGCAAAGAGCGTCCCTATAATCAAAGACCATCTTGTTGTTAACCTTGCAATGCGAGCCCCTTGACCTTCGCCTTCGCGAGCTGACGGCAGAAAGCAACTAAGAGGTAAAACAGTCCAGCGGCAAAGAACGCTCGCAACGATTAAATATGCGGCGATATGGCGGGCCGGCAATGATGAAATCAGGATGATCCGCCCCACAATACTGAGACATACCGCTACGGCTCCGTAACTGCCGATACAACTGTCTCTAAAGATGAGTAGGATCTTTTCTCGAGTATGGCCGCCGCCAAATCCATCGGCGGCGTCCGCTAGTCCATCCTCATGAAGGCAACCGGTAACCAAGACCAGAAGGGTCACCACGACAAAAGCGGAGGCTAGCCGCGGTAGATGCCGAATGAGAACCAGATTCAAAAGTGCTGCCGCACCGCCGATGAGGGCACCGACTAAAGGAAAATACTTTACTGCGCGAGAAAGCGCGTCAGGGTGATAGTCAACACTCGGCAAGGGCACAACGCTCAGAAATTGGACCGCTGAGGCCAAGTCCCCGCTAACGCTCTTCAGGCTCTTAGTCATCCGGAGACCTCGCTAACCCCGGCGGATTCAAACGTTGCCATCTTCCAATAAAGCGAGACGGCGGATTCAACGATCGACATGGCTAAGACGGCTCCGGTCCCTTCACCCAGTCTCATGTTCAGCGACAGCAAGGGCTCGATGCCGAGGTAGTCAAGAAGCAAGCGGTGTCCTGGCTCGAGAGACTGATGACCAGCCATCAAATAACCCTTAATGTTCGGTTGAAGAGCTACAGCTAGAGCGGCGGCGGCCGTAGAGATGAACCCATCACACAGAGCCACGATCCGGTGACTCGCCAGGCCCACGACCATCCCGGTCATGGCTGCGATCTCCAGCCCTCCAACATTTCTCAAGATTGCTATGGGATCAGCGTGCGAAATCTTCTCAAAGTGTCGCTCGAGAGCACGATTAACGACCGCGGCTTTGTGCATCCGTACTGCATCATTGATACCTGTTCCGGTACCGGTAACAAGATCGGCGGAAACACCAGTCAGTGCAGCCGTGATCGCGGATGCCGAGGTGGTGTTTCCGATACCCATCTCACCAATCGCGACTAAATTTTGTCGAGCCGCTGCGGCTTCGTTTGCCTGCTCGAGTCCAGCCGCAAGGGCACGCCAGACTTCTTCGTCGGTCATAGCTGCATCGCAAGCCATGTTTGCCGTCCCGTGAGCTACCTTTCTATGAATAAGGCGCGGGTGGCCTCTCAAATCCGCATCTACGCCTACATCCACGACGTGGAGGGTCGCACCGTGCAAGCTTGCGAGTACATTGATGGCCGCGCCTTCGCCGAGGAAATTTAGAACCATTTGGTGCGTTACCTCACGCGGGTAAGCACTGACGCCTTCAACCGTAACGCCATGATCCGCCGCAAATACATAGGCGGCTTTACGGATCGGAGCTGCCGGATCCCTCTGCCGGATTGCGATCCATTGTGCCGCTATATCTTCAAGCCGACCGAGACTCCCTAGAGGCTTTGTTAACGTATCCAAACGTGCACGAGCAAAGGCAAACGCTTCCGGACTTAGAGGTACAACTCGAGCGCAGGCATTTAGAAAATCATTCTCGAATGAGATCTTTGCTGTTTCCATCTAGTGACGCCCCCTCCACGCTTCTCCTCCCAGCGACACTCGAAAGCCGGCGCGGAAGTTGAGAGGGAGCGCCGGATAACCGAATGCTTCGCTGTAGTGCTGACTCAGAAGATTTTGGATCTGTGCATAGGCAGTAAGGTAGCTGGTTACGTGATAGTCACCCGATAACTCAAGCCGTTGATACGCGCCATCAAGATTCTGGTTGGGCAGAAGAAGATTTGGCTTACCATTGGGGTCGCTCGTCAGAAAGTCGCTATCATCGCGTAAGCCGACGATCGTTGCACTGAGTGATGTCGAAAATCGACTACGGCTGTATTGAATTCCGAAGTAGCCCGAGTTACGTGCACGGCGAAAGGGGCGATTTCCCTTCAAAGGACCGGAACTGCCGATCGGAATTGAACCAAAGTTGTATGCGGTGTTATACACCGGTTTTAGCGCACTACTTGCAAAAGAGTCTTGCACCTTACCATCGAGGAGCGTATAGCCTCCTCGTGCGAAAAAATGATTTCCCAACTGGAGCTCGATCTGCGTCTCAAGACCCTGAGTTCGATAGGAGAGCGAGTTTACGTAAGCTCCTGCAACGCTGGTTAGAGCGGCTGCGGGTACGCCGAAACTGATAAGTGCCGTCTGCGAGAGAAACTCAAGCGTGTTTCCGAATTCATTGTGAAAGTATGTGAGTCCGAGGCGTCCTCGACCGTGGGCGAATTCCTGATCGAGCCCTGTATCGTAGCTTCTGGAAGTCTCAGGCCCAACCTGGTCAATGTTGTATTGGGCGATCAAAGGCGCTGTCGCAGGACTGATCGCAAGCAAACTCAGCAACGAATTATTCTGCTGAAAAATGCTTGGGCCTTTAATGCCCTTGGCAAAACTCGCATGCACTTTGGTTCCACTAAAAAGGTGACCAGCGCCGGGACGCGTCAGATAGTAGCCAATGGCGGCGCGTGGTGTCGTGGCAAATCCGAACGCTGCATTGTCTTCAAGACCGGAACCAACCGTGTAGTAAAAACGATTTTGCAGGTCCCCCTGAATCTCCATCATGTAGCTGTAGTTACCCCGATTAGCGAAACCTGGACTGCTACCGGTAGAAATTGAAGATCCGCGCTCGTTTTCGAATTTGAAGGCTCCCAGCGCAATGGTATGCATGGACAGCCGATAGTCAGATTGCACGTAAACAAAATCGCGACTGGTGGCATTCGTCGTAAAGTTTGGGAAAATAGTCGTGGGTCGTTGAAAAATGGCTTGCCCACTGACGCTATAACCGTTTGCTCCTCGAATCGTGACCGGTGCCCCGAGATAGTACTTCACGCTGCCGTCAGGATTTAGTAGCGGAATGCCAGTAGGTGCGTAGTCGGAGTATTCATAGTTGAGACGGAGTCCGCCGTACCGAAGAAGATTATGCCAGCGATCAGTGGTCTGATTGTTCAGCGTGACACTCACATACTGGTCCTGCTCCTTAGAACCAGCTGCATCCGGAATACCGTAGAGTAAAATCGCGTTCGGCTTGCCCCCCGATGTTGCCACGTGACGATACGTCAACCTGGCATCCGTTGTGGAATTGAGCTGATAGCCGAAGTTGCCGGCGAAGGTTGCATTATGAAAGGTATTTGATGGAATGCTGTTGTGGGTATCCTGGCGTCCAAAGTCCGCCAAATAGTCCAGCCTTTGGACAATCCCACTCAAGGCGGCTTCCTGGCGATAAGAACTGAAGTTGCCGCCATCGGCAGAATAGTCCAGCCGGGGTGTCACTGTGGATCCGCGGCGCGTCGTCAACGACACAACTCCGGCAAGTGCGTCGGAGCCGTAGAGTGCGCTATTCGGTCCTCGCAACACCTCAATGCGGTCAATTGCTACCGTGGAGATGTTGGCGAACTCTGTTGCTCCACCGATATCGTTTGCAGGAACGCCGTCTATAAGAACCTTCGCAGTGTTCGTCGCTCCGCCGCGGATGGAAACGCCACTTGTCCCGCCGCTCTGCCCGGTCTGCGTAACTTGTACCCCTGGGACATACCGCAAGGGTTCCTGAATGTCGTTCGAGTGGGGAAACTGCGCTGAGGTCAGGACGGTAACCGGGGCCGAAACCTGTGCCAAAGGTGTCGGTGTCCCTGTAGCCGTGACCGTAATCGCCTCAGTCAGCGTCGGTGTCGAAAGCGTTAGGTCCAGGCGGAGATCGCTATTGGTAACGAACAATCGTAGCGGCGTAGTCGTGGTATTGAAGGACTTCGCATGAGTTCGCAACTGAAATTGCCCAGGCTTAGGGACCCTGACTTGATATAGTCCGTCTGAACCCGCATGGACTGTTAACACAACGGAACCGTTTTGATCGAGAAGCTCGACAGAGGCATTCGGCACATTCGCACCGAGTGGATCTTTGACGAATCCATGTGCGGTACAACAGACATCAACGAAATTGCTGCGAGTCTGTATGGTCTGCGCACTGGCAGTTTTGATCTGCTGCACAAGATCAAGGTGAAGAATCAGCACAAATAGTCCAAGATGACAATCAATACGTCTGTACACCGGTTCCCCTCGAAAATGCTCCTAGCGGAGAGGTTGATATCCCACCTTGTATGTCGCCCGTCTCAAGCCGTCTTTCTCGACGTGAGATGGCTGCTTCGACAAAATGCTCAGCAACTGTAGGATTGGAAAGAAAATGGAGATGGATGTAGCTAGCCAATAGATTTGCGCTGGAGACGCCGAAGCCTTCTCGCTCCAGTCGTGCAGAGAGCGAATAGCTGACCCGGTAATTGCTCGATAGACCGTGTGTTGCAGCCATTTGAGAGTAATGAAAACTATGACCACGAATGGTTGTGCCTGCCGGTCCGAGCAAGCAATCTTGTGTGAATGCGACGGTAACGTAACCAAAGCTTTTGAGATGAGGGGTCATCTCGACGCGGCATGGCAAGACTCCAGACATTTCATGGAGGGTGCCATCTTTCGTGGTTAACGCTGCGGCGAGATACATCATGCCGCCACACTCTGCATATATGGGACGTTGGGACTTTGCGAACTCGCGAATCGCAGCGAGCATTGTCGTATTGCCGCTTAGCTCTTTTGCATAGAGTTCAGGATATCCGCCACCCAAATAGAGCCCATCCAGCATCGGCGGCAGATCGGAATCGTGCAAAGGGCTGAACTTCACAATTTCAGCTCCCTGTTCGCGTAGAAGATCCAGATTATCCTCGTAATAAAAGCTGAAAGCAGGATCGAACGCCACGCCGATACGTGCTCTTACTTCCGTTCTGGCCTGGGGCATAGAGTCGGATTTCAGATCAAGCCTACATTGCAGAGAGAGAAGCCAATCGAGAGATAGGTGGCTCTCGGCTGCGCTGGCGAGTTTGGTAAATTGGCATGTCGACTCTTCGTCTTGCGATTCCTCTGCGGTACGAAGACCGAGATGTCGCTCTGGAATTGAGATAGCGGATTCTCTTGGCAGCCATCCGAGTATTGGCGTTCTGCATCGATCGAGAATTGCCGCTTCGAGCAATCGAAAATGATGCTCGCTCCCAACGCGGTTGAGGATAATCCCAGCAAATCGCAGTTCCGGATCAAACATCTCAAAACCAAGGACGACGGCAGCGATGCTTTGAGCCGATTTGCTTGCGTCAACGACCAGCACAATTGGCAGTTTAAGGAGGCTGGCAATCTCGGCGCTGCTTCCTTTTCCAGTCCCATTCTTCCCATCAAACAAGCCCATCATTCCTTCGACGACAAGGACATCCGCACCCTGCGAAGCGCGTCGCAGGATATTGCGATTGTTCTCGGAGCTCAGCATCCAGGTATCCAGGTTGCGTGATCTTCGCCCAGCAATGCGGGTATGATGCCCAGCATCTAAGAAGTCTGGACCACCTTTGAACAGTTGGACCACGTGCCCCCGGCCACGCAATGCGGCCGTGATGGCCAATGTGACAGTAGTTTTGCCGACGCCGCTGGATGTCCCCGCAACGAGAAATCCTGTCATAGCTGCGCGTCTCCTTTTAGCACTAACGGCAGCCCGGCGATCATAAAGAGGACGTTATCCGCAAGCACCGCCACTCTCTGATTGATCTCGCCGACGAGATCTCGAAATCGACGGCCTGAAGCGTACGCTGGAACGACGCCACTTCCTACCTCGTTTGAGACAAGAATGATATTGCATGGGGCGTGGCTAAGAGCGCCACATAAGGCGTCGATTTCTGTATGGGTTGCGGTAGTGTTGTCACCGAAGCGCTCAAGTATATTTGCAGCGAAGATAGTAAGACAGTCGATCAGGATGACTTGCGACGACTCATCCGGCGCTGACAAAACCCTCGCGAGGCCAACGGGCTCTTCTATGGTCTTCCAATGAATTGGGCGTTCCGATTGATGGCGATCGATCTTGGATTGCATTTCGGGGTCGTCCCGAACCTCAGCAGTGGCCACAAATGTGACATTGTCTGCACGTTCTGCGAGTCGTTGCGCATAACCACTTTTGCCGCTGCGAACACCACCGAGAACAAGCGTCACCATCATGCAACTCCCTAGCCTGTGCTGAGATTAGCGAAGGAGACAACGGTTCCCGAAGTGACCAGATGAACCACTGCGACCTCGTCTCCCCGCGGAGGCGTGTGCGATCTTTCCTGGCAGGTCTTCGGACTTACAGGCTTCCTACTGGCTCAGCTTCCCAGTCCACGTCGGACCAGTGCATTATTGAGCGTTCGTTCCTGAATACCGCTGCGGGGCAGTTCCGGATTCTCACCGGATTCCCATTTTCACCCTAGAGTCAGGGCACCTGGAATTGATTGGAGTCTATCATCCTCCTCGTCTCCGCGGCTTAGTGCTACCACATACTTTTCATTAGGCTCTTGGCCTCTAATGGAACACCCACTGAACGTATGCACCAAAAGCCGTTGCCAAAACGAATGTCCGTCATTGTGAGCGGAGAAACTTCTAAGCGCAGAAATGACTGATGCGGAGAGCCTTGCATCGCATACACCACTGCTGCCCGAATAACAGACCCATGCGTCACAGCAACGACGGAACCAGCACCTCGTTGCCTGTCGAGCCAAGCTCCGACTCTTGTCATTAGTTTGTAAAAAGATTCGCCTTCGTGTGGTGCTGCGCGAATGTCGTTCAGCCAATCAATCAGACTTTGAACCTCTTCCGATTGCAGTTCTTCTAGAGAACGGCCATGCCATCGTCCGAAATCGCAATCTCGAAGTTCTGAATCATCTATCGCGTTCAATCCTAGAGCGTCCGATGTCTGTCGTGTCCGAAGTTCTGGAGCCACGAATACCTTGATATCTCTTGACACTCTCCGAGGTACGGGTGCAAGCTCCCGCAAGGACTGCTCATCTAAAGGTTCATCAAGCGGAAAGATACCGGCCTTTTGTTCCCGCGTAGCTGGGTGGCTTATCAACGTGAGGCGACCATGCAGAGCGTTGGACTTCATAAAGTAGGTGTTATCTTACGAGAGTCGCTTGCGCTACACTGAAAAAAAGGAGCTTCGCATGGCATCGCAAAACACAGGTTCGATCTCGCAGCCAATCTTCGTTCCCACGATTCCGTTGTCTGAGATTCTTCCATGGGCATTCTTCGGCGGGCTCCTGCTCCTATTGGCAATCTACTTTGTGGGAGCCGAACAAGGCGCGACCAGTATCATGCACGGTCGTACAGTTCACGAATTCGTTCACGATGGCCGCCACCTCCTGGGTTTTCCCTGTCACTGAGAGACGGATTCTAACCTAAGGTCGGAATGTCTCTTGGCACGTAGCCTACTCATCCGCGGCATGTTGGTCGGCATCCTTGCCGGCCTGGTTGTATTCGTTTCCGCTCACTGGCTGGGCGAACCTCAAGTGGATCGCGCGATTGCCTTTGAATCCGGCACCGGCCATATACACGATCAAGAAGAGCCAGAGATTTTCAGCCGGCGCGTTCAGAAAACCGTCGGGCTACTCACTGGTACGGTAACATTCGGCGCGGCATTAGGGGGTCTTTTCGGCCTTAGTTTCGCTTTTTCATATGGACGCGTCGGCCCGACCCGTCCGCGCGACCTCGCCGCGTTCCTCGCCTGCATTGGTTTCATAACCGTTGTGTTCGTTCCAAGCCTCAAATATCCTGCTAGCCCGCCGTCAGTCGGCAACCCTGAAACAATTGGCATTAGAACTAGCGCATTCTTCTTAATGATCCTGCTCTCTGTTCTTGCAATGGTCGTATCGATTAAGATCGGACGCTACTCAATACGGCGATTTGGAGGATGGAATGGCGGGGTTTTGGCCGCAATCTTTTTTATCGCAATAGTAACCATCATCGGCTATCTCCTTCCACCGATCAACGAAGTCCCGACAGGATTCCCTGCTGATTTGCTTTGGCAATTTCGTCTGGCGTCATGGGCTCTTCAAGTTCTGCTTTGGGCATCGATCGGACTTCTATTTGGTTGGTTGACGGAGCGCGACAAGCGATGGTCGGGTGCAAAGTTCTAGGGGCGCTTGCTTCATGTCCAGACACTCCACCGTGATACAAATGAATTAACCCGAGGTGCCCAATAGGGCTTAAAAGGGAAGTCCGGGGAAATACCGGCGCGGTCCCGCCACTGTAAACAAAGAGACGCTGCCTGCAATACCACTCGGTCGAACAACCGGGGAAGGAAGGCAGTCGACATGCAAATGTCGCTTTGAGCCAGGAGACCTGCCAGGGGTTCATGTTTGCAACGTTCTGCGGAGAACAGACTCTTGCGCCCCAATATTGACCTCTTCGAGGATAACCCGCGTCAGTCTTGCTCCCTCGTTCGGGCGGCGATCCCGAATGCTCATATTCTTTCGCGGCGCAACTTCACAAGCGGACTCCTCTGTCTAATCTTCGCGCGTTCACTTCTGGCCCAGCAGCGGCCTCGCCGCATTGTTTCCACGGCGCCTAGCATCACCGAGGCACTTTTCGCACTTGATCTCGGGGGGCAGGTCGTCGGCGTTTCACAATATTGTGATTTTCCTCCTGAGGTTGCCAAACTTCCCAAGGTCGGTACCTACGTCAAACCTAACCTTGAAGCGATCGCACGGCTCGCACCCGACTTAGTAGTTCTTCAGACGGCGCCCGTTGATCTGACAGATCGGCTCAAAGCCTTGCGTATTGGGTTTGTTGAAGTTCCGCACGGCACATTGAATGACGTTCTAACGGGGATCCAAATCATCGCAAGATCTGCAGGAGTACCAGACCGGTCTGCTGCTGTAGTCGGCCGAATCAAAAGCTCGCTGCAAAACACCCGAATGAAAGCCCGTACCTCGCCATCCCCCCATGTCATTGTGATCGTTAATCGTAGACAAGGAACGCTGACAGACTTAACAGCAGTGGGCCCCGACAATTACCTCAATGAAATTCTGGAAGTTGCCGGGGGGACCAATGTGCTCGCAAAACCTGGACTCCCACGGTATCCCCACATTTCGATGGAAACGATCATCCGCGAGAACCCGGATGTAATTCTCGATCTCAGCAGCATGCAAGATTCTGAGGCGAAGCGACAAGAAGAGCGTCCAGCCCTTTTGTCGCTCTGGCGGCAGAACCAGACGCTTAAAGCTGTATGCGGTGGCCGTGTGTACTTCGGCACCTCGAACGTTCTTTTGGTTCCAGGCCCACGTGCGCCTCAGGCCGCCGAAATGTTGTTCGATTTCCTTCATGGAAGCGGCGGAGGGCTACAAAGTTGAACCATGTTCTCGCCATTGACGATCTCAGCTTCTCGCACGGCACGCGAGAAGTTCTGAAGCTTGCAACATTCCAAGCAGCTCCAGGAGAGTTTCTTGCTCTGCTTGGTGTCAATGGTGCGGGCAAGAGTACGTTACTCGACATCCTCGCCGGCCTGCGCAAAGCGGATTCCGGCGCAATTGAGGTGGAAGGGCGCGATCAGCGACAGTGGAGACCTCGTGAACTTGCTCAACGTATTAGCCACCTACCGCAGGCCGTAAACGCGAGCCTTCCTTTCACGTCCGAACAACTCGTCGCAATGGGCAGATATCCACATACCGATAGATGGTTCGAATCCGAGGAAGACCACAAACTAATCCAGAGTTCAATGGAACGAACCAACTGCTGGCAACATCGCCATCGTACCTTCAGCACACTCAGTGGCGGAGAGCGCCAGCGCGTACTACTAGCAGCATGCCTTGCTCAAAGTGCGTCCATCCTGCTGTTAGATGAGCCCTCCACATTTCTGGATATTGAACAGCAACTGCACAGTTTCTCACTGCTCCAAGAAGAATCGCAGCGTGGCAAAGTCTGCATTGCCGTCACACACGATCTAAATCTCGCTTTGACGCATTGCACGCGAATACTCGTGCTCGCCGATGGTGTCGTGAAGTATGACTTTCTACCATCGCAGGCCCATGAGGATCAAGACTGGCTAAAGATTTTCTCCCCCCGTCTGAGGATAGACCGCACATCTGCGGATGCGCCCTGGATCTGGTATCAATGAGCGCTCTTCACGAAATGTCGAGTGTCTCCCGTCGGAGCCTAGCTGTAGCGATCTTCACGTTCGCGGCAAGCGTGGTGCTACTTCCATGGATTGGTGCGGGGCCTATCAACCTGGCGAACGTTTTGCATCGCCAGGCGCCCGACTATGACATCTTTATCCAGCTTCGGCTAACCCGGACGCTACTCGCCCTGCTAGCAGGTGGAGCACTTTCCTTGGCTGGCTCGCTCTTTCAAGCGATGTTGCGCGACGCTCTCGCAACACCCTACACCCTTGGCATCACGGGCGGTGCTTCGCTCGGCGCAGTAGCGGTGATTGCAGGGGGATGGCCAACAATCTGGGGACTCCCGGGCACGTGGTTTGGAGCGCTTGCAGGTGCGTTTTCGGTCATCGGTCTAGTAATCGGCAGTTCGCTCCACAGCCGCCGCATTTCGGCGTTTAGCCTCCTGCTCACAGGTATTGCTATCAACAGCGTGAGCGCGGCCTGCATTGTTATCCTCGGTGGTTACGCTGGTATGTCTCGTTCCTTCTCCATTGCCCATTGGCTTATTGGAAGTATCGATTCAACAAGCTATCTATCGTTGGCGGTACTTGCATGCGTTGTCATGTTTTTGGGCGCGATGATCCTTCTCCAAGCCCGGAGTTGGAATCTGCTTGCGGTGGGTGAACTTTGGGCCGCTTCGCGCGGCGTTCGGATCACTACTGTTATGCGAACGGGTTACATCGCCGGTTCCATCCTTGTTGCTGCAACAATTGCGCTCACCGGTCCTATCGGGTTTGTCGGCCTCATCGTCCCGCATCTCGTCAGAACAAAAGTCAGTGCGGACTATCGAATTCTGCTCCCAAGCGCGTTCTTTTTTGGCGGGTCACTCCTCGCAACTTGCGACACACTTGGGCGCGTAGTAATCGCGCCGGCCGAGATTCCCGCGGGCGCCATGTTGGCCCTTATTGGTGGCCCGTATTTGATATGGGTCATACGGCAACGAAAACCTCTGGAGGAGGCCTAATTATGTCAACCTCTTATCGCCAACGCGTCATCCGGGCTGATGGACGGGCATTCAATATCGTTCGACATCGCGCACACCTGACTTACTGCTATACCGGCTGTTGCTGCGGCATCACAGAAAGAGGATATGCCGCTGTTCCCGTCGACGTTTACCAGGAAGAGTGGCTGCGCAGAAAGATCCGTCAGGACGTCCATCTCACGAAAGGCGGGTGCCTCGGTCCGTGTGCGCTCGCCAATGTGGTCAGCCTGGTTTTTGATGGCAAGAGTATCTGGTTTCACTCCGTGAATAGTGAATGGCAAGTACGCCAGATATTCGAATACATCGATTCGATGCTGAAGGCTGATCGATTCGTGCAACCACCTGCGGAACTCAGTGAGTATGTATTCAACTACTACGACTGGGACGTCCGCTTACCGAGCTCTTCTGACGGTCTACTGAATCTCGAGGCTGTTCAACCGAACGGCGCTATCATGCTTCTCTCCCATGCCGACACGGATCTCCTCACTCTTATCAAAGCCTCCGAATCTCTTCCTGAAGGTCTTCAGGTAAGTGGGTTCTCTCTTAATGCGTTGCGCAATGAGGACCAGATGAAGGTCCTGATTAGTGGCGAGATGAGTAAGGCAAAAGTCATTGTTGTTCGTTGCCACGGTCCCCTCAGTTGCATTCCGGGCTTCGATCAACTTAAAGCGACTTGTATCGTGCGCGGCCAGTCACTTGTATTGATAAGTGGAACTGGTGAGAATACCTCGGAGTTCGCCGAAACTATCAATACGCCTGCCGACGTGATGCAAACTGCAGCTGGCTACCTGGATCTTGGCGGAGTAACAAACTTTGCGGAACTATTTCGCTTTCTTTCCGATCGCTTGATGCTCACCGGTTATGGATACGGACCTGCCAGTTCAATGCCAGAGCACGGAATCTATTTGTCCGACACAGATTCAGCAAGCTATGAGGACTGGCGGCGGCAATCTGATCCCTCCAAACCCACTGTTGCCATTTTGTTCTATCGTGCTCATCGCATGAGCGGGAATACAGGGTTCATCGACACCCTATCTCAGATACTTCAGGACAAAGGCGTCAATACTCTGTGCGTATTCACCTCAAGTTTAAAATCCATGGAAGACGGGCGGCCCGGCGTCTTCCGCTTGTTCGAAGGACAAGCTGACGTTCTTATTTCGACCCTTTCGTTCGCTCTTGCCGAGGTCGACACCGGGTCTGTAACAATTCCGGGCAAAGAGCTCGGTGCGCTTGAACAGCTCGGTATTCCTGTCATACAAGCGATCGCTAGCGGTATGCCACGTGGCGCATGGGAGGGCTCCCGTCGCGGTCTTAGTGCGCTCGATACCGCCGTGAACGTTGCTATACCCGAATTCGACGGACGGATCATTACAGTGCCGATGTCGTTTAAGGAGCGGAACGAAAACGTTGACAGTCTTTACGTGGCGCACGAGGAACGAGCACAAAGAGTTGCGGGCATCGCCGTTCGCCTTGCAGCATTGCGTCGAAAGCCTCGTCAAGAAAAGCGCATCGCTTTCGTGCTCACAAACTCTGCGGCAAAAGCTTCACAGATTGGAGGAGCCGTCGGTCTCGATTCACCCGCAAGTCTCTTGACCACGCTTCGCGCAATGCGAGCGAAACGGTATGACATCTCGGCTTTGCCTGAGAGTTCGGATGAATTGATGGAGAACCTTCTCTCTCGGGGAACATACGACAACCTTCACCCCCTTGACCCCGCACAAGCCAAGCGCTTCTCACGCTCAAAATATCATCAAATATTTGCGGGCTTCCCAGAGCGACCAGCACGGAGGATGCAGGATTTTTGGGGACAGCCACAGAAACATGGGCCAAGCATCCGGCCTGAGAAAAAGACCGACAAAAAGCTACTTCCGACCATCGGCGGAAAGATCGTTTCTATTGACCAGGAAGAACCGTGGGCCGATGAAAGTGATTATTTATTCTCTGCGCTGGACTTAGGTAACGCACTCATTGCGCTGCAGCCCCCGCGTGGCTATGGGCTCGATCCGGATGCTATTTATCACACGCCAGACTTGCCTCCAACCCATCATTACACCGCCTTTTACCATTGGCTCGCAACGTCGGAAATTGAAGGCGGGTGGGGCGCTGACGCAATCGTTCACATGGGTAAACACGGCACTCTCGAATGGTTACCGGGCAAAGGTATTGGGCTTTCTGAAGAATGTTACCCCGACCTTCTTTTAGGGGATCTTCCCTTGGTCTACCCATTCATCCTGAACGATCCTGGCGAAGGCAGCCAATCAAAACGTCGCACGCATGCGGTCATCATCGATCACCTAACGCCACCGATGACGACCGCGGAGACGTACGGAGCGCTCGCGGAGTTGAATCAACTCGTCAACGAATACTACTCAGTAGAAAAACTCGATCCAGTAAAACTTCCATATCTTCAACAACAGATTTGGGAACTGGTGCAACGCACAAACCTCAAAACTGACCTGGACATGAAGACAATGCTCACCCGCGAGCGCGGCGACCATACGCATGAATGGGATGACGCTCTGACTCCTGAGGGCGTTCCCACAACGTTAGCTTCGATGACAGGAAATGAAGTAGCCCATCTGATAGAGGATCTTGACGGTTATTTGTGTGAAATTGGTATGGCACAAATTCGAGATGGGTTGCATATTCTTGGGCAGATGCCGCCACTCCCAGAGATGCTGCGATCGCTTACACGTCTGCGTAATGTCGGTGTACCAAGCCTGCAGGAAAGCCTCGCGAACGCCTTTGGCTTTGACTTGTCGAAACTACTCGACCAGACAGGGGAACGCCTTGCCGAAGATCGGCATCTTTTAGGTGCTACTTGCTACACCCATGCTGACGCTCTCGAAGTCTTGGATCGAGCATCCCTCGATCTCTTCACGATGCTCGAGACATTCGGTTTTCGGCCGTCAATCATTGGCGATGTCCAGCGTGCCGTCCTGGGAATAGAGAACGATGATATCGCGGCAGCTTTAAATTTTGCGTGTACTGAACTTGTCCCCAAACTAGAACAAACGGGAGACGAGATCGAACATCTTCTCGATGCCCTTGACGGCAAGTATATTCCCGCCGGGCCAGCCGGAGCGCCGACACGTGGCATGGCTCATGTGCTGCCCACGGGGCGCAATTTTTACGCCATCGACCCTCGCGCTCTGCCTTCTCAAGCCGCATGGCGCGTAGGCCAGCAACTTGCTCGCGAAGCAGTTGAACGTTTCTACGCGGAAGAAGGCAAATATCCGGAGATGATGGGCCTCAGCGTTTGGGGCACGTCACAAATGAGGACCCAAGGGGACGACATCGCCGAAGCGTTTGCATTATTAGGGGTGGAACCGGTGTGGAATTCTCAGTCGCGACGACTCGATGGTGTTGCTGTCATTCCATTAGAAAGCCTGAAGCGCCCGCGAATTGACGTTACTCTGCGGATTAGCGGGTTCTTCCGCGATGCCTTCCCTCGCCTCATTGAACTGTTCGACCAAGCAGTTTCACTCGTTGTCGAATTGGATGAGGCGATCGATCAAAATTTTCCCCGCAAGCACTACCTTGCGGATCTGGAAACTCACAAAGAGCTCCCCGAACATGAAGCCGATGCGCAAGCCCGTTACCGCATCTTCGGGTCTAAGCCGGGCTCGTATGGCGCCGGCATTCTCCCACTTATTGAGACCGGTAATTGGCTCAATGACCAAGACTTCGCCAAAGCCTTTCTGGCGTGGGGAGGCTATGCGTATGGCAAAGGGAATGATGGAGTAGACGCACAGCCGATCTTCGCTGAACGACTAAAATCCATCGAGGTAGCCCTCCACAATCAGGACAATCGTGAGCACGACATCTTTGACTCCGACGACTACTTTCAGTTTCATGGAGGGATGGTCGCATCGATTCGTGCGCTAACGGGTAATCAACCCAAAGCATATTTTGGAGATAGTTCCCGCCCAGAAGCCGCCAGAGTGCGCGATCTCAAAGAAGAGGCACTGCGAGTCTATCGCTCTCGCGTAATCAATCCGAAGTGGATTGAAAGCATCAAGCGACACGGCTACAAAGGTGGCCTAGAACTTGCTGCGACCGTCGACTACATCTTTGGGTTCGACGCCACTGCACAAATCGCGCCTGACTTTGTCTACGAAGGGCTGGCAGAACATTATGCACTCGCGCCGGAAATGCGTGAGTTCTTCGCAAAGTCGAATCCATGGGCGCTCAATGCTATTGCGGAGCGTTTACTTGAGGCCGCAAAGCGAGAGTTGTGGGAGTCTCCGTCTCCAGAGACTCTCGAAGCGCTACGGGGAGTTCTTTTCGATACGGAAACGTTGCTCGAAGCCCAAGGTGAACGCAAACGGGAGGCGATCCAATGAATCGACCAACTTATCCGTTTACGGCAGTCGTAGGTCAGCATGAGATGAAGCTTGCATTGCTGCTTGCTGCGGTTGATTGGCGGCTTGGCGTTCTCTTACGTGGGGACAAGGGTTCGGGTAAAACCACTACCGCGCGGGGGCTCGCATCGCTACTTCCCTCCCCTGCTCGGTTCGTTAACCTACCAATAGGCGCCACCGAAGAACGGCTTCTGGGTGGCCTAAATATTGAGCGAGCAATGAAAGGAGAACCAGTCCTCAAGCCGGGCCTTTTGTCGGAGGCCCATAGAGGGGTTCTATATATCGACGAGGTGAACCTGCTTCCCGCGCATCTAGGTGATGCCCTGCTGGACGCCGCTGCTAGCGGCATTCATCTGATCGAGCGCGAAGGCCTGAGCGAGTCTCACCCTGCAGAATTCGTACTGCTGGGCAGCATGAATCCCGAGGAAGGGTCGCTGCGTCCACAATTACTGGATCGCTTTGCCCTTTCGGTCGTAGTAGGTGCACCACTTGACCCTGCCGAACGAATGGCCGTTATGGAACGGCGTATGTCATTCGAACGCGATCCTAGTCGTTTCATGGCCGACTGGTCTACCGAAGAAGTGACAATGAGGACAACAATTGCTGATGCAAGACAGAGACTAACCAATATTAGGTGTTCGGCTGAGATGTTGAGCCACATCACGTCCTGCGTCTGTGAAAGAGGTGTTCGCTCTCTAAGAGCCGATCTCGCAGTCATGAGAGCTGCGATCGCTTGCACTGCCCTAGAGGGGGCGGAGACAGTCGAAGAAAGCCATATTGCAACTGTCCTACCCTTGGCGCTTGCTCATCGGACTCGCGACAATCACCCTTCAACCCCGAGTTCGAAAACGCAAAAACCGCCGGCCGAAACGGATTACCCACCCCAAGATGAAATTCAAAAGGTCACAGAGCGCATCTTTCCACCCCGTGCTGTGGAAGCTCCTGCCCTACAGCACACAGATACCGTGGCCACTGGAAAGGAAAGCTCAGCTGCCTCGGGCATACGCCGTGGACCGGTCATCGGATCAAGGCAGTCAGAAACTCCGATAGAGCTTGATGTACGAGCCACAATAACGCATTCCTTGCGAGAGACCGGGTTGATTCAACCGCGAATGATCGATTTGCACGAGCGTGTGCGCGAGCCGAGCGCCGGCACCCGCTATCTCTTTGTGATCGACTCCAGCGGATCACACGCTGTCCACGAGAGAATGCGATTGGTGAAGGGTGCGACCGTAAGTCTATTGACCCGCTCATTCAGGGCCGGTGATGAAACTGCAATCATCGTATTCCGCGGTTCTTCCGCGGAGCTCGTGCTAGAACCAACCTCCAGTCTTGAAGATGCGTTCGCATCCCTCGAATACCTCCCCACAGGCGGTCGTACACCACTGGGACACGGCCTTGCTTTAGCAAAAAGTTGTGTGACACCCAAAACCTTACTCATCGTCATAACGGATGGTCGGGCCAACTTCCCGCTGCGCGGAGAAGATCCATGGCAAGATGCCCTTGGAGCCGCATCCGAATTGAGTTGCCCAGCGCTTGTCATCAATACTGAAATTTCGGAGTATCCCTTGGAACGAGCAAAGAAACTAGCGGTGGCTATGCGTGCCCGCTGCGTCTCTCTGGACGAGTTAGCAACTCTCGGAGATCTGACAGTTGAATTGTCTTGATTCAAACCGATATTGGAAGCTTGGATGTAGCCTTTCGTACCCATACAACCTTACGACGACGTATTCTGCGTATCGCCGCCAGTGGATGTGAACCGCTGACCCTTTACTCCATTAGACGAATGGAATCTAAGAACAATTACGTCGCAGTTAATCACTGGAGGTGGATTGCTGGCCGCCAATCAGTGTGTTTGCGATTTATCACTCATTGCACCTCTTCCGCCCCTAACCGTTCCCTCAAATGTCATCATCAGATAGGTTGTTTATTCATCTGACGACTTGCAGAACATATCTCCAAAGCACCAATGACCTGCACGGACTCTCTCTGGCTGTACAAGATGTGCTTCCCGAGGATTTCGGAGTTGAGTCTCTGATGACGATTTGGCGATAGAAGGCTGGATACACCAAAGGGGGTTGATTGCGCCAAACGATTACCTGTGGGGTAATTGCTGCCCCTCGCAATCTATTCGATATTGAGGCTGTAGACGTACAGGATTGATTGCGACGCTACAGATCACAGGGAGAACCACATGCAGGCCTATCAGATTCACACGATCGCATCTGCGCCGGAAAAGTCGAAGGCAGTGCTCGAACAGTTGCAGCACTCGTTTGGCGTTATTCCCAACTTGGCCGGCGTAATCGCGAACTCGCCGAAACTCGCGGCCGCTTTCCTTTCAGTGTTCCACAGGTGCATAGCACCAGTCTTACTGAGCAGGAGATTCAGATTGTTCTCTTGGCGGACGCAGTCGCGAACTCTTGCACGTATGCCGTCGCGTTCCATACCGCGCTGGCGCTTAAAGAGGGAGTAGGTTCTGAAGAGACCGAGGCGATTCGCGAGCGGCGGACGGCCAGCAACCAGCGATTCGCTGCACTCTCTACCCTGGCAAACGCGCTCATAGAAAAGCGAGGACATTTGAGCGAGCAGGAGCTCGATTCGTTCATTAGTGCAGGCTTCACAAAGGAACAAGTCCTGGAGGTCATTACCGTAGTCGCGGCCTCGACGATCACCAACTATGCTGGGAACGTAGCCAATCCGACGCTTGAAGATCGTTTTCAGGAGTACGCCTGGCGAGGATGACGACGGGAGAAGAGACCAGGCAAGTCCAGTGCCGGTGTGGCTTCACTCGCACCAGCCAATTTTGACGGAGGCAATCGAATGGGAACACACTCTGTTTCCGCAGTTCCTCAGCTCGGAGAGTTGCTGCGCTTCTGGAGACAGGAGCGCGGCAAGAGCCAGCTCGACCTCTCGCTGGACACCGGGTTCTCGCAACGCCACCTGAGCTTTGTGGAGAGTGGGCGGAGCGTACCCAGCCGGGATCTTCTGTCGATCGTTTCAGATGCTTTAAACATTCCGCTCCGCGAGCGAAATGTTCTGTTGCTTGCGTCAGGGTACGCTCCGCTTTACAACGAACGGAGTATGGATGTCGAGCAGATGGCTATCGTGACACGGGCGATCGACCGGATGCTGCAGCAACATGAGCCACATCCTGCGCTTGTGCTGGATCGGTACTGGAATGTGATTCGAACCAATGAATCTGCGCCACGATTCTTTGGCTTATTCATTGATTTGGAGGCGAGACCAAAGCCGCGCAATCTTCTCGACCTGATGTTTGATCCAGCGGGAATGCGGCCTTTTGTTGAGGAGTGGGACAAGGTTGCAGCGAGCCTGCTGCAAAGAGTTCGGCGAGAGGCGGTTGGGCAGGTAGTGGATGCGGGACTCGCCGAGCTGCTGGAGAGGCTACGGAAATATCCCGGAGTCGCAGCGTTAAAGCCACCGCTGGCGCCTCAGAGCCCTGTGTTGCCTATCACCTTTCGGCGGGGTGACGAACGTTTCTCTTACTTCTCGCTGATTACGACGGTCGGTACACCACAGTGCGTCACTGCGCAGGAACTGCGCGTGGAGTGCATGTTTCCGACTCATGTCGAAGAGAACGCAGGTCGTTCTCAATAGCTGCTTTCATGCCAATTCACGCCTTGAACGCCTTTATTGCAATTGCCAGGCCCAAATGCTCACGATGGCCAACCCGACGAGCGGGGAAGCTATTGAGTAACGACGCGACAGATCGTACTCCTTTTGTCATTTGTATTCACAGAAGAAGTTCGTCGATTGACCGCGGCAAGCTGTGCCGCGCGAGAAACTGTAGGGTGTGAGTTAACGTGCAGAGGGGTCCGGCTTGAGGGCGATTGCCGATTTATCACTGCGAGATTGTCGAGAGTGGGACAGCTTCAGTGGTGGCGTCCTGGCGGGGTGGAGGAACGGCGCGGAGGCTGAAGCTCGCGATGGCAGCGGGACTGGAGTTCGGGCGCATCTGGAGGGTACCGAGGACCTCGGTCGCCGAGGGGGTCTGATCGCGGAGTCTGAAGACGAGGACTCCGGGCTGGACCTCTTTGGCAGAGAGCAGGTTAAAGCCGCCGGTCTGTTGCCGGAGCTCAATCTGTGCAACGACCACGGAGGCGAGCGCGGCATTGGGCAGAGCGTTGCCAAGCGCGGAGTAGCTTGCCTGGTTGAAGGCGGCAAGCCAGCCATAGAGGAGGCGGCCGGCAGGGGTGTCGGGGATGAGGCCCACTTGGTCGCCAAAGCGGGGCAGGTGAACGAGGATGGTGGGATGAACAGGGCTGACGTGGTCTCCTGGACGAGAGGGTACAGGAGCGTCGGCGGGATCACCCAGAACAATGGTATCGATCTGGGATGGATCGTCTTTCTCGTTGGCAGCCGGGGTGGCTCCGGATGTAGCGCTGGCGGAACGGGCAGCCCCGGTGCCGCCGGGGGTGAGAGGTGCATGTCCGGTGTGACGCAGGGCGTAGAGAACCAAGGAGAGCGCACCAACGGCGGCAACGGTTGCGAGCAGGATGGCTCCGGGGCGGAGCGGCTGGCGGCCGGTAATGTAAAAGCGGGGAGCGGGGAGAGTGGGGACTCCGGTGGGGAGGGGCTCCTGCATGGTGGGTCGTCCTTGGGTGTTCCCTGAGCGAGCCAGGACAGAGGCGTTCCGGCGGAGGCTGGTCGCATTGATAGTGTAGACGAGCTGTCAGAGGGTGGCGTGAGCTGATGGTCGGATCAACAACGAAAGGGAGACAGATGTCGCTCTCCTAAGAACACAGCAATTCCCGCAGCGCTGGCAAAGGCGGTGCGTATACTGCCTATCAGAAGAACGCAATTACGCAAAAGAAAGCGCCAACAAATGGCTGCCGAATCACCCTCAAGAAGCCGTGCCATGGGCGTTTATGTTTTGAGAAACATGCTTGTCGCGATATTGATACTGGCTGTGAGTGCCAATTTGAGCCTTTATCCTAAAGAAAAAAGAATCTGTAGGACGTAGGTCGCCATTTAGCCCTTCTTCGGCGGACTTGAATCGAGCGAAATCTGTCTGGGATTTTTGAAACAGCCAGTGCCGCAGGACTAGATATTTTCTGCGATAGAGAGTGCCCATGAGGTGGTACTCCTTCGGGGGAGATCTATAGTTCAGCTGAAGGATTGGCCCGCGACAAGTCTAGCATCTATCGTGAAGTGCAGCGCCCTAGCGTTTCGTCTTCGGTCTGTCGGGACGATAACTCATGTAATAGGCCACTTTATCGGGAGATGTGCATCATGCTCCCGTCAGCGGCAACATAAAACAACTCTTTACCATCGCGTCGCCACCTTGGCTTGAACCCTCCACTCGCCGAAATCCGCACTCGTTGCGAACCACTGGGAAAATCCATCACATAAATCTCCGTCCGTCCCGGATTTGAAGAGAACGCCAACCATCTCCCATCCGAAGAAAAACTCGGCAGCATCCCTTCGTTTCCCGGAGCATCTATCGGATTCCACTGCGGTACGCCGTAAATGGCGCGATGTATGCCATCACCACAATCATCATTGCTAACTTGTTGCGAGCTGCGGCTCCACTTGTACCTGAAGAACCTGAGCCAGATCCCGTCGCACCTCGAGGATCAGAATGTCATCCTCCTGGCCAAACATCTGAGCCTCCTCCGCTATCTCTTTAGGAGTTGCATGCCGAAGGAGAAGTTCGTTCGTTCGTTCGAAACCGAACAGCACTCCTTTAGCATTCTGAGCCTCGACGACACCGTCCGACATCACGATCAACGAATCGCTCTGTTTCAACTCGAACGACGTAATCGATAGATCCGAACCCGAGACAATCCCGATCGGCAGGGCACCCTCCATGCTCATCTCACTGCCATTGAGGTAGGGAGGCAAATGGCCAGCATTTGCCAGCAAGACCTTCCCATTCGAGTCGATTCGCATGATCAGGCAGGTAGCGCTCGCCTCTTGATGATCGCAAAGTTGTTTATTGACTTCGTTGAGAATCTCTGCCGGATCAGAGCTATGTTGCGCAGCGGATTGAATGGCACCTACGATCAGCGCAACGAGCATTCCCGCCTGAAGCCCTTTACCGGTGACATCGCCGACAACGACCAGCACGCTATCTGGGGTGTCTGCTGGCAGAACCTGAAAGAAATCCCCGCCTACTTCACGCATAGGACGATACTCGCTCTGAATCAGCAGTCCGCGAACCGTCGGAACTTTCTTTGGAATCAGCAACTCTTGAATATGACGAGCCTGCTGAATCTCGATCTTCCACTGTTCTTTCAACCGTTGCGACATGACGAACCTTCGCAACAGCATTACCGTAATCACCAGAAGCGATAGAACCGTCGATATGGTTCCAAGCGAGATACTGAAGCCCATGAATGGGAAGATCGTCCTGATATGGAGGAGACGAAGCTCACGCTGGTAGTTTGAGATCACCACGAGCAACACAGCGAATGCAGCCATCCAACCTTCTGTCCGCTGGCGAACGAATCCACGATAAGCGACGGCGCACAACAACAGGCCCAGCCCCAACTTGACCACCAGCAACAAAGGAAGAATTGAACTGGCGAAGTGAACCGGAATCAACTGGCCATATAGCGGAGGGCGTAACATCGCCGTTCCCAGCATCAGGATCGCAACCAGGGGCCATACCAGCTGGTGCAGACGTTTCATCCTCCGTATCCGAAACCAATAACCCCAGAACAACACCCAAAGACCTATTCGCATGGGCGACAAGACCACGTCAGCCAGAAGGACTCCCAAAGTTTGCGGGATAAGCGGAACAAAATTGGCAGCAACCACGATGCAGTTTCCCAACAGGGTTGCCAGACAGACCAGGGCGAGCCAGAGATAAGCCTTTTCCTGGCGATCCAGGCAGAACAGAGCAATCGCCATCACCAAGGCCATGATCAGGATCAGCATCTCCAGAAAACCCGCACCGAGGTCATGGGCTATGTCGTCGTAATCCAGTCGGACCAGAGCCCCGATGACCGAGGCATATCCCAGTACGGGAGGTCCGTGGAGACCACCGGCATCCGGACTATTGAACGGAGTGGCGCTGTCCATCCACATGCGGATTGCGATCGTGACCACGCCGTCGCGGACCGACTTCTGCAAAGGAAACGACAGTGGCAGACTGCTATATGCCGCTACCCTGTGTTCTCTAAACTTCCCAAACTCTCCGATCTGGGTCCCGTTCACAAAGACCTGGTAAGCATCGTCGGCGGCCGCAGGCATCTTAAGAGCAAGCCTGCGGTCGGCGCCGTTTACCTCCACCTTCAACCTGTACCAGGCGAACCCGGTGTAATGTGGATATCCGCGAACTGTCCAGCCTGGAATATATCCACTGATCCCCAAACTCGTATCGACAGAGCCTTCGGGAGGCGACAAATCCATCGTGCCCCAGGCGGAGTCATCGTAGTCCGTATGCGCCCATACCAGATCATCGCCGGTACGAAACTTCCACGGCCCCGCCAGCTCCGCTGAGGATTCTCCCAGATTGATCTCAACAACCTGCGGGGAGGCCGGTGTGACCTTGCTCACAGCGTCCTGAGCCCAGAGTGAACCGCACAGGACCACCGGTAGAAAGGACTGCATGAGGATTCGTGCAATACGGAGCATAGAAGCGCTTTCTGCGATCTCACGTCGCGAATGCTGAACAATATACGACATGCTGCTTCTGCTATGCCCGCCCGCCTATGCATGAGCAAGGCTGCACCGTGCCTTGCGTCAGTAAAGCTGCCGGAAACCCGGTTAAAGTACAGAGGAGAAGGCTAACCTGCGGGGCGGTCACGCCTTCCTCCGGGCACGAAATCACTCTACAGCGCAAGTTACAGAGCTTGCCTAAGACTGAGAAACGCGGCGTTTGCTGAGGAACGATCCGGCCAACACGATACCCGTGGAGAAAAGCCAGAGCGATTCCGGTTCAGGAACCGCAGAAGCCGTCGTAAATGACGCGGTCACCTCGGGGAAATCGTTCGGATCAACGCCCTGTTCTGCTATGACGAAGTTCTCATTGTTCGTAAGAATGCCGCCGTTGAAAATCAGAAGATACTGCTGATTGCTCTGAAGGTCGCAACTGCCTTCTCCGGGAGCCGCAAAGATATCCAGACCACCACCATCCAGACTGCAATTCGCTGGAGCAGCATTGGAGAGTGCGCTGTTATTGCTGAAGTTCATGGTCAGGCTCGTCCAGTCCTGGCCCGTTCGATTGACGCCAGAGAAGCATCCGTCATACGTCCCCAGGGTCCCCGTAGGCAGCTGTCCCACCGCGCATGGTGCAAAGGTGAATGTAAACGGTGAATCAAAGATCGGAAATGTGGGGAAGCTGGCTGGGGGCGGATCAAGTACAACCATACGAAAATCATCCGCTTTAGCAGATCCGATTACTCCGCAGGCCAAAGCGATGGCAAACAGACAACGCATCATTCGCATTCGAATTCTCCTTGAGAAGGGGGACTTAAATGAAAAGCAATTGCACTAAATCGCACAACAGAAAGAGGAGCCCAATTGGAAATGGATGAACAAACAAATGCGTGCACGTTCTATGCCGAAATAAAATGATAGATTCGGCCTGTTTCACTCATTGCCATAAGGCACCATGCATTAAATTGCACTCGGCCAGAGGAAATTCGTTCGCGAACGCAGGGTATGCTCAGCCCGAATCACCGGAATCCGGTGTATTAGACCTCAGCTTCGGCCGCTTCCACCGAATCACGAAGATGCAGCACCGAATCGACCTTCGTCATCTCCAGCAGCGCCCTCACTCGTTCGTTCATTCCACACACATAGAACCTGCGGCCGTTGTTCTGTGCCGAGACGTAATAGTTCATAATCACACCGAGACCGGCAGAGTCCATATAGGGCACTCCGGCAATATCCATAATGAGACATGCTGGTTTGAGGCTTCGAAGCTCGCTTTGAAGCTGAAACATATTGGTCAGCGTGAAGGGGCCCGTAAGGTGCAAAATGACTGTATCTTCTTTAGCACCACTCGCAATGCTGTATGACAGTTCCTGTTCGGGCATATCGGGGAGTATAGACCTCACTAGTGGACGACGACCTATGAAAGTTAGGTGAATCGCCTTGTAAACACAAGAGAGCGTCAGATCGAAGCAGATTTTATCTGCACCCCATATACATAGGTGAAGGTCTGAATTTTCGGCATATACTCATGCACACATCTTTAGCTCGGGAAAACGCACGATGGAGATAAGTGAAGCGCTTCTGGCTCAACAACAAGTCATTCGTCTGCAGGCTCTTCTGGAAGCCAGCCGGCAACTTCATTCGACCATTGAGCTCGACGAAGTCCTCCATATCGCGCTTCAGATTGTCGTTCGGGAGCTCGAACTCACCGGTGCGTTCTTCTCCACGTGGCCCCAGACATACGGCGACATTCCCCTTGCACTGCAGGAGGCGGTTGCATCCGGCGCTCTCGTATTAAATGTCGAGCCCTCCTGCGGCCCGGTGATGAGGCTTCCCCTTCGCGACAAAAAGGGCACACGGTTTACCGAGCTCGTCGTACTGATACCCGTCGGTCGCACGCTCGACCTTGATGAGTTGGACTTTCTCGAATCGCTCTGTGTCCAGGCAGCGGTGGCCATCGAAAACGCCAGCTTCCACAAACGCGCCCTTCAATGGCAACGCGTGGAAAGCGATCTTGCTGCAGCCCGCCAGGTTCAACTTAGCCTCGTTCCGCAACAGATGCCGATGATCCCTGGCTATCATCTGGCAGCCCGTTCTATCACCTGCTATGAGGTCGGGGGAGATTACCTCGACATCATGGCCATGCCTTCTGGAGAGATCATCATCGTAGTAGGGGACGTTGCTGGCAAAGGACTTGCCTCAGCCCTCGTGGGAACCTCGTTTCGCTCTGCCTTTCGGGCCATGGTCCATGCCGGCCTCAGCCTCTACGAAATCGCCACCCGCATGAACCTGCTTCATTATGGTGAAGGGATGGAGGCTCAGCGCCGTTACGTCACCGTCATGATGTTGCGACTCGACCCGGCAGCGCATACTCTTGAGACCGTCAATGCGGGACATAATCCCGCTTTCCTCATCGCAGGCGATGGAACCGTGCGCAAGATCTCTGCCTCGGGCACACCTATCGGTATGCTGCCCTTCTCTAGCTATGTCTCTGAAGAATTCCCATTTCGTCCCGGAACCAGGCTTTTGGTCTACACTGACGGCATGACAGAGGTCTTCTGCGGAGAGGAAGAGTTCGGCGAGGCTCGTCTGTTGGACGCGTTTCTATCCGGCTCCGAACCGTCCCCCGAACAGAGCCTGGAATCCCTCTGGAAAACTTTGGAAGCATTCTCTGATGGCCGAGAGCAATCCGATGACATGACTGCGCTCGTATTATTCCGAGACCGATAGTGGAGAGACACCGGATGGATGAGCATAGAAGCAGTATTGAACTCAGGCTTCCGTCACGACTCGGTTTTGAAAAGGTCGCCATGGATACCGCCGCGAGCGTCGCTCATCTGATGGGCTTCGGAGCTGACCGTATCGAGGATCTTAAGACAGCTATTTCCGAGGCCTGTATCAACGCCATGGAACATGGCAACAAGCTCGATGAGACACTGTGTGTCAGTGTCATCCTTTCCATGGATGCCAATTCGCTGGAAGTCAAAGTTGTAGATACAGGCGATGGGCCCAAAGAGCACGCTGTCCGGCCTGACATCGATAAGAAGATGCACGAAGAGGAAACGGCGCGCGGCATGGGAATGTTTTTGATCGAGTCCCTTGTCGACGAGGTGGAGTGGGTCAGCTCGCCCCATCGAGGAAGCTATGCTCGTATGATCATTCGCCTGCATCCGGCAAACAATAACTCAAAAGCGCAGGAGAAATGATATGCAGGAGAAAATGACGCAGGTGAAGATGGAAGAGATCAGATGCGGGGAGACTCCGATCACCGTGCTTCGTTTCGCAGGTGACATTACCAGCGCATCCCAGGCTGCCGTTCTTGGAACCTATCAGGGAATCTCCAATACGACAAAGCGTATCCTTCTCGACTTCTCCGACGTGGACTATCTCAACTCGAGCGGTATCGCTCTCGTGATCCAGATGCTGATTGCCGCGAGCAAAACCGGTCAGATCATACAGACGTTCGGCCTCAAGCCCCACTTCCAGAAGGTCTTCACCATGGTCGGCATTACCAAATACACAACCATCTACCCCGATGAAAAGACAGCCTGCGCCGCATTCTCGTCCTGAAGAAGTATTCATCAATCGTTGGTGCTGCTTCTTGGGCTCAGTAGCGGAAATTTGCGCCGAGTTGGACCCGCGTGCTATTGGTGCAGACGTAATCGTTCCGGAGTTGCTGTTGACGTTTTAAGCTGCCAGTTGATCTCAGCCTTCGGGCTATCGATCTCAGAGCCTTCGTGGAGCTTCGCCAAAAGACAACCGCATAGGTCTTCTTATTTTTCAGTACTGGTGTGGATCCAACCAACTACGACAAATATAGTCCGATATAAAGATGTAATTGATGTCTCCGTGTCGAGAATTTGGAGTTCTACCCTGAAGTCTCTATACACGCGCAGATTTGTGGGCAGCTTGGAAATTGGATCTGCAATGACCATGTTCATTTAGGGTTAGTAAACGAAATGCCAAGGTCTTAAGTAAGTAGGAGTCAAAAAGCAAACATTTCATTTACCCCTCGCCTTAACTTAAGGTGTGCCCGCCATCTTCGACTGTTCCGTCCGCTTCGATGGAGTAATCGCGTGCGCGTAAGACTTTTAAAAGCGATCCATCTCTCCAACTTTCATGTGATTTTTACCGATAGTTACTTGTGCTATCTTTAGTAACTAAATTCGTGTGACCCAGCCCGTTCGGGATACCTCACGTATACGGGGAGGTAACATGTCAAGACCAAATCAGCCTGATCCGCCAATTACGAAATCTGAAGATCCGGAATCAAATCGCGATGTAAACGCACTGTTTTCCAGCTTTCGTCTGGACAAATCGTCTTACAGGACCTTTGGCCGTCACCGAACTCCTAAACCTCCGGAACAATTCGAGATTGCCGCCGCAGATTCGTCACGTCCGGAGCAGGTCCGGATTGGAATCTTCTCCCCCATGGGGGGTTCAGGCAAAAGCACGCTCGTCGCCAGCCTCGGTAGCATCCTGTGGCAACACAACAAAAGGGTTCTGTTGGTCGATGCTGCTCCATGGCCCACGCTCGCCTTTCACTATGGAGCGACAACGACCCGCCCTGGAATGCGTTCATTTTTCCCCCCCGAGGGAAAGGATCTCCCAGTTCGCATACTTGGCCGCGAGCCCAATAATCTGCCAATCCCCGAGATGAACAACTACCTGAGAACCGATCCCGCTGACTATATCTTGTTCGATCTCAGTGGAGTCTCCGGACAGGAGCTTGTGACCTGTCTCGCCGAGTGCCAAATTCTGCTCATACCTCTCATTCCGGACCCTTCGGCCGTGAGATATGCCGAAGCGGTAAAAGATATGCTCAGCACGCTTCCTAATCCTCCCGAGCGGGTTTTGTATGTGGTCAATCAGATGGATGAATCTCCAGTCGCGAAGACCGTCTACGCCAACTTGAACCAGCTACTCGATCATCAGATCTTCAAAAAACCCATCTACCGGCAGGTGGAGATCCAAGAGTCTCTCTCCGAGGGCGTCGTGCTGCCCTTCTTCGCTCCAAAATCGCAGGCTACGTTGGTATGCAGCGAAATCGCGCAGTGGCTTGAGATTCCCAAACCTGCTGCGAATACCAAAACTCAACGGAGATGGAACGAGAGATGAAAAAGGCTCGTGAGCTGTGGGGTCACCTCGGAGCCAACGACAGTATTGCAGGACGGACTGGACGAACCATTCTTTACATTATCGTCGCCGTGCTTGCCTACCAGTGCGTTACTCTACGGTTTGACTGGAAACAACAGGCCATCGTCGGTTCGCTGACTCTCCTTATCGGCCTTGCACTCTACACCTTTTCCCAGGCTTACGTGACGACCCTCATGCTCATCGTCGCGTCGATGCTGACCACCTGCCGGTACGCCGTCTGGCGCGTCACCCAGGTCTATGAGGCTGTAACCGACCCCAGCAGCAACTTGCGCATTCTTGAGCTGTTCTTCACATTTCTGCTGCTAGCCGCCGAAATGTATGCCTTCTCGATCCTTCTGCTCGGCTTCATCCAGATGATCTATCCGCTACGTCGGCCACCGGCACCTCTTCCAGATGAAATCGACGAGTGGCCTGACGTAGATCTTCTGATTCCCACCTACAACGAACCTCTTTCCGTCGTTCGTTCGACAGCTCTCGCATCCATCAACATCGATTATCCCAGCGATAAGCTGCACGTCTATCTCCTCGACGACGGTCGCCGGCAAGAGTTTCGTGACTTCTGCGAAAAGATTGACATCGGCTATGTCATACGACCCGACAATCAGCATGCCAAGGCAGGCAACATCAACAGCGCCTTGAAGCGTATGACCTCTCCCCTGGTCGCCATCTTCGATTGCGACCACGTGCCGACAAGAAGCTTTCTCCAGGTTACCGCCGGGTGGTTTCTGAGAGACAAGAAGCTCGGCATGCTGCAGACGCCGCATCACTTTTACTCCCCGGATCCGTTTGAACGGAACCTCGGAAGCTACAAAACCGTCCCCAACGAGGGCGAGCTGTTCTATGGCCTCTTGCAGGATGGCAACGATCTCTGGAACGCCACCTTCTTCTGTGGCTCTTGCGCCATCCTTCGCCGGTCAGCCCTTGATGAGATTGGTGGGATCGCCGTCGAGACGGTAACCGAAGACGCACATACCTCCCTGCGTATGCAGCTGCGCGGATGGAATACCGCCTATATCAACCGGCCTCAGGCTGCGGGGCTGGCCACCGAGAGCCTCTCGGCTCATGTGGGCCAGCGCATCCGCTGGGCACGGGGAATGATCCAGATCTTGCGTACAGATAACCCCCTGTTCGCGCGAGGACTCAAGCTCGCCCAACGGCTCTGCTACTTCAACGCGATGGTGCATTTCCTTTATGCTCTGCCGCGACTCATCTTTCTTACCGCGCCGCTGATCTACATGCTCTTCGGCCTGCGCAACATCCCGGGCCTGTGGATCACGATCGCCGCGTATGCCATCCCTCACCTCGTTCTTTCTACCCTGACGAACTCGCGTCTTCAGGGAAAATATCGCTATTCGTTCTGGAACGAGATCTACGAAACTGTACTCGCCCCATACATCCTGGGTCCGACGCTACTGGCTCTAGTCAACCCCAAGCTGGGCAAATTCAACGTGACCGCCAAAGGCGGAGTCGTTAAGGATCGATACTTCGATAAGACCATCGCCCGCCCCTACGGCGTTCTGCTTTTGCTTAACTATCTCGGTCTTGCGATGGCCCCCTGGAGATTCTTCGTTCTTAACGCCGACCACAAGGGCGCTGTCTTAATGAACGTCTTCTGGATCATCTTCAACTGTGTCATCCTCGGCACGGCCAATGCCGTTGCGGTGGAGGCTCAGCAGCGGAGAGGCAGTGTGCGCCTTAACCGTAAGATGATCGTTTCCATCCGCACACTAAGCGGAGCGACAATCTCGGGAATCTCCTCTGATCTCTCCCTGGGAGGCGGAGCCATCGGCCTTGATCAGGGCACCCTGCTCGAGCAGGGTGCCCTGATCGACATCATCTATACGGGCGACAATGCGGTCGTGCTCCCCGCCAAGATTGTCAGCAATAACGGCACCAGCCTGCGGTTTCAGTACAGGCAGCTGACGCTCGAACAGGAAGAGGCACTCACCTTGGTCCTTTATTCGGGTGCGGATTCCTGGCTCACCGAAGATCATCCTCGAGACCGCCCACTAAAAAGCCTCGGTGCTATTATCCGGCTCTCGCTTCGCGGCGTCCGTTATTCCTTCACAGGTTTCCTCCCCAGCCGCAAGGAGAAGTTGGTAAACCGGGAAGCCGAGATCGCGGCTGCCCTCCTATTGTGCCTTCTGCCGCTCGCCTCGCCCAGGCTCCACGCGCAACGCATTCCGCAGCCGATTCCCTCGCACACCTTCCACAGCACCATCTCGCTTGCCGACGCCGGATACAACAACGGCATCTCGCTACGGGGCTGGGATGCCTCCGCCAGGACGTCATTTGTTCTCAGCGCATCACAGGTTGCGCAAAACGGCATACTGCATCTGCGCTATCACTTCTCTCCCGAGATGATTCCCGAGAGAAGCCTGTTGACGGTCTCCTTCAACGACACCACTCTCAACAATCTGGTGATGCCACCCGATGCCGCAAAGTCCGGCGCATCCGACCTGACAGCTGATATCCCCGTCCCGGCGGATCTCATCGCCTCGCAGAATACGCTCGAGATTCATCTTCGTGGCCACTACGTTGCAAAGTGCGAAGATCCGACAGACGAGCGATTGTGGGCCAGGATCGACCAGAGCTCCACCTTCGAGATCGGCGGGGTTTTGCTGCCGATGTCGAATGATCTTTCGGCGCTTCCGGCTCCGTTCTACGAGAAGGACCAGACCATATCCTCTACTCCGATCCAATTTGCGATCGACTCCTCTCCATCGGCAACGCTGCTGAAGGCTGCTGGAGCACTTGCCTCCTGGTTTGGCGTCCAGGCCAACTCTCATCACCTCACTTTTCCTGTTGCTCTCGGCTCTCTGCCTCCCGGTAACGTCGTGGTGCTCGCTCGTAGCGACTCGCCCCTGCTAGCCACACTTGGTCAGCATCCTCAAGGGGCGCATCTGCAAATGATCGAGAACCCGGTCGATCACCTCAGCAGGGTTCTTATCGTGAGCGCGGACAGTGACGATCAGGTTCTTGCTGTTGCCCAGACTCTCTCAATCGGCAAGAAGTTTAGCGGCGATATAGCCGATGTCGTTCCAGCTCCATTACCGCCGGCGCGTCACGTCGGCGATTCTCCGCGTTGGGTTCAGACCACAAAGCCTTCGTCCTTGTGGAGTTACACCCAGACCAACGAGCTCAGCACGGACGGCTCACAGCCGATCATCTCTTACGTACGAATTCCTCCCGATCTCTACTTCGGAGATCAGGATTCGGTGAAGCTTCATCTGCAGTACAGCACCACTCATCTCTCCCCGTCGCAAAGTGCATACATGAGAGTCGTCGCCAACGGATCGCAGGTGACGTATCTTCCGCTCTCACACAAGGTTAGCGCCAACGCAGTCCAGAGCACTGAGATCCCGGTGCCGGTCGGTTATCTTCGTCCCTTTGCGAACACGCTGCAGTTTCAATTCATCTTTGCCAACAAAGACCGTCGTGATCTCTGCGCCGCCCTTCCACCATCCAATGCGTCCGGCACAATCCTGCCCTCGTCGAACCTGGACCTCCATGAATTTCCTCACTGGACCGCGATGCCGGATCTTGAGCTTTTCGCCAACGCGGGCTTTCCTTTCACGCGTTTTGCCGGTCTCTCGCGCACCATTGTGGTGCTGCCCGAGCATCCTTCTGCTCGCGAGATCACAACCATGCTCGACCTGCTTGCCTACTTCGGCGCGCAGACCGGATATCCCGCCACCCGATTCGAGGTTGGGAATGCGAAGAGCTTCGACCAGGATAAAGATCTTCTGGTGATCGGGACCGAGAATGACATTCCCACCACTCCAGCGGTCACCGCAGCTCTACCGATCTCGATCGAAGAAGGCGGCCTCTCTCATCGCGTCGATACTACGCTTTCTTTGCTCAAGACTCTCTGGACGAGGATCTCTCGCTTTGATCCGGAATCCTTCTCCGATCTACAGGGAACTGAGGAGGAATCGAAACTCGATCGCAGTTTGAGCGGTCCCTTCGATTCCGTCATCGAGATGACGAAGTCTCCTTCCGGGCGAAATCGGTCGGTAGTGATGGTCGTCCTTGGAAAGGGTTCCTCAGATACGTTTCCCGAATTCCTCGATGTCTCTTCCTCAAGACAGATCAACGGCAACGTCTCGATTCAGCACGGAGCGGAGTTCGATTCGTTTTCTATCGATCCGACAGTCTATTACGTAGGTCGCATCACCGCGATCGCCCGGCTCCGCGCCCGGATGCATCAGGCTCCGTGGATCGGCGTACTCTTTCCCTTCATTGTAGGAATGTTGTGCGCACCTTGGGTACACGCCCGCCTGAAGGATCGGGCAGAAGCAAGACTTCGCGGAGATATGGCATGAAGATCCTCCTTGCCATGGTGCTTCTGGGAGTTCTTCCTCCACCTCCTCCTCAGCCTGCGTGGCCGCTTTGGACGCAATACCAGGACCACTTCATCCAAAAAGACGGCCGCGTCGTCGATTATGACCGCGACAACCTGACCACCTCCGAGGGACAGAGCTATGCGATGTTCTTTGCTCTGGTTGCGAACGATTCTTCCAGCTTCGATCTGCTCTATCGCTGGACGGTGAGCAATCTGGCCAACGGCGATCTGCAGAACAACCTTCCAGCATGGAGCTGGGGTCGCAAACCCGATGGAACGTTGGGAGTGAAGGACCTCAACTCCGCTAGCGACGCCGATCTATGGATTGCTTACGACCTGATTCAAGCCGGACATCTCTGGAAGCGTCACGAGTACACCATGGCCGGCGACGCCCTACTCAAGCAGATCGCATCTAGGGAGGTCTCGCGTAATCACGCCTTCCCCATCCTGCTTCCTGCTCACGATGGGTTCGAACACGACGATGCCATCGTCACGAACGCGAGCTATATGCCGCCGTTTCTCTTCGAGGCCGCAGCTAAGGCACAGCCGCAGGGACCATGGAAGGCTATGGCGGCATCGCTACCTACGCTGATTCAAAAGGCAACGGTGCAGGGTTTCGCAACCGACTGGCTCAGGGTGGAATCCGATGGAACCATCAGTCCAACTGCCGCGCTTGATTCAGGCGAATCACAGACCGTCGGAAGCTACGACGCGATCCGCGTCTATCTTTGGGCAGGGCTCACACCCTCAACGATTCCTGGCCGCAATTCTATTCTGAAGAGCCTCTACGGAATGGCCTCGTACATGAAATCCCATTCCGTTCCTCCTGAATTTGCAGGCGAGGGATCGCCCGCCGTTCACGGCACCGGCCCTATCTCCTTCTCTGCAGCGCTGATTCCTTTTCTTGAAGCCGCGCAGGAGCCCGATGCCGCTCGCTTGCAGGAGAAGCGGCTGACATCAGCGTGGACGCCGCGTACAGGTCTCTACGGAACCCCCCCTCGCTACTACGATCAGAATCTAGCCATGTTTGCCCTTGGTTACACAGAACATCGATATCGCATTCAGAGCAACGGAGATTTAGAGGTCTCATGGCGAAGATAAGCCCACAGATGTTCGGCAGGGTATTGCTCGTCTCAGCCTGCACAATGATCCTTCCTCCCGCGACGGCCTGGGCTGCGGACTCGCCTGCCATTCGGATCCTCCTCGACCGTGCCAAAACCCAGGCTCAGAGCGGCCATCTCGATATTGCAGCCTCGACCTGGAAGCAGGTCCTTGTCTCGGAACCAAACAATATGGAGGCTCTCCGCAGCCTCGCATCTGTGGAAGCGCAGCTCGGACATCAGCAGGAATCAGAAAGTTATATCCAACGGTTGAAAAAGCTCGGAGCCAGCTCGACCGAAATTGGCCAACTGCAGGGGACAAAGGCCCGGCCTGCAGATGCGGACCTCCTTAAGCAGGCGTCTGCGCTCTCCAAGGCAGGTCAATACAACCAGGCAATGGAGATCTATCGCAAGCTCTACGGCAACAATCCGCCCGCTGGCCAGATCGCTCTCGTCTACTACGACACCGAAGCCGCCACACCCTCTGATCGCGGTCATGCTATCGAAGGTCTCCGAAAACTGGCGCAACAGTTCCCAGCCGACGAGCGATACTCCCTCACCCTCGGACGAGTCCTCACCTACGACGCTGCCACTCGGCAGGAGGGTATGACCATCCTGCAGCGCTATCCATCGGATGTCACAGCGCAGTCCGCTCTCAAGCAAGCCGCGCAGTGGAACCAGCGCGCCCAGGCTGCTCCTCCGGTGATCGCCGCCGCAACCCCGTTGCCTGCACCACGAACTCCCACCGCCGCAGCCACCTCGGAGCTGGCATCAGGGTTCCGCGCCCTTAACAGCGGTAATCTCTCTTCTGCCGAGCAGCACTTCCGCGCATCCCTCGCCCGCGAATCCACACATGGTCAGGCCTATGCAGGGCTTGGGTTCGTCAGCATGCGCCAGCAAAACTTCGACCAGGCGGTGCAACAGTTCGAACGTGCTCGCGCCGAAGGTGACCGGGACCCGAATGTCTCTCAGGCGCTGGAGACCTCGCGCTTCTGGCAGACGATGGGCAAGGCACAGTCTTCCCTGGACGCAAACGATAACGATGCGGCTATCGTGCAATATCGGAATGCGCTCGCAATGAAGCCTGACAATCCCGATGCTCTTACGGCAATTGGCGGAACTCTTCTCCGCGCCAATCGCCCGAAGGATGCCATCCCGTATCTGCAGCGCGCAGTTCGGCTTGATGCCAGATCTCTCCCTGCCTGGCGAGCTCTCTTTCTCTCACAGTCGCAGGCTGGTCAACGAGCTGACGCCGTCAAGACCGCCGAACTCACACCAGCTGAGCTCCGGACCAAACTCGAGGCCGATGTCGAGTTCCTGGGAGCGCTTGCGACCGACTACGCCAGCGTCGGTCAGCAGGCCCAGTCCGATCGCATCCTCAAGCGCGCTCTTGCTCTGGTCCAATCCAGCGACGAAAGCGAAACCTCTGCTTCGAAGCAGCTTCAGTACGCTTCTTTGATGATGGCGGCCAAACGCTACAACAACGCCGTCCGTAGTTATCGAAGAGTACTCGCGACCGATCCTGAGAACAGCAACGCCTGGCGTGGTGTCGTCACTGCCGAACACCTGGCTGGACGGGATGCCGAAGCGCTTCGCGCCTTCCAGGCGATGCCCTCCGCGGTCTCATCCGTGGCTCAGAACGATACCGATTTTCTATCAATGCTCGCGGGCATCTATCAATCGCAGTCCCAAATCGACGCGGCCCGCTCTACCCTTCAGCGGGCAATTCGGATTCATCCCTCTCTCTCTCTGCAACTTCAGCTCGCCTCCGTTGAGATGGCAGGTGGCAATCAGGAACGCGCCGCCCAGCTCTACCAGCGGATCGCAGATGAGCATCCAGAGTCGAAGCAGGCATGGATCGGATATATCCAGGGACTCCATGTTACGGGTCATGACCGTGAGGCCCTCCTTCAGATCCAGCAGATGCCGGAGGACATCAACTCCTCTTTGCAGGATGATCCCGACTACCTGCAAGCCACCGCTGCCGTCTACAGTGCCTCGGGAAACAGTCGCCGCGCGGCCGAAGCTATCGATCGCGTTAACGACATCTACAGCGAACAGGGCATCGCGCCTCCCGCTTCGGTCCAGATTCAGGAAGGCTGGCTCTACCTTCAGGCCGGCGCTAATAAACGGCTGTCAGACGTTATCCAACAGTTGAACAGCGAAGACGACCTGACCCCGGATCAACAGGAAGAGCTTTCACGCCTGTGGACCAGCTGGGCTCTTAAGCGTGCGACACAATTCCGGCAGCAGGGTAAGCCGCAAGCCGCGGTGCTCATCCTCTCTACAGCGCTGCGTGCATTTCCGTCCGATACTTCCGTCAATAATGCTCTCGCAGATACCTACGTCGAGGCAGGCGATCCAAAACACGCCGTGCTTCTCTATGCCCGCGAAGATATCTCGCAGGCCGATAAAGCCATCTGCGCCTCGGCCGTCCGCGCCGCTCTCGCCGCAGGAAACCGCAAGCAAGCCGAGGCCTGGCTTCAGACCTCACTTGACCGGTTCGGACGCGATGCGCAGATCCTCCAGCTTGCGGGCGAATTCGAACAGCAGCGTGGCGACTCACGACGCGCCGCGGCATACTATCGCGCAGCCCTGCAGGCTGCCGGTCCTCCCACCATCGATGAGCTAACCTCATCGCAAGCACGTTCTTCGAACACATCGCAGCTATCGGCCACGCAGGAGCTGTTCAGTATGCTCAGCTCCCAGGGCAATACTTCCGGTTCAAATCTTTCTTCAGGAAGAGAGAATTCCGATGACCGGCAGACCCTCTGGCCTGCGCGCTCCTCCAGCGGGAGCCAATCCAATCTCGCTGATCTACCTTCAGAAGCGAAGGCCTCTCTCCCTCCTCTAAATCAGCGTAGACCTTCCCGCGAAGCTCGAAACAACCCTGACTGGGGCTCTCCATCAACCGACACGCTTTCGGATAACGACGACGTGCTTCCGCCGCTCGAGTCAACCAATAAAGCCAGGCGATCCACGCTATCGACGAACCATCCGACGTACGGCAGCGATAACTCCGATAGCGATCTCCCGCTCGATGCAATCGAACAGGCCCCTACGCGCCA
Source organism: Edaphobacter sp. FHG110511_03 (assembly GCF_059115365.1). Lineage (NCBI taxonomy): Bacteria > Pseudomonadati > Acidobacteriota > Terriglobia > Terriglobales > Acidobacteriaceae > Edaphobacter > Edaphobacter sp. FHG110511_03. Next base: position 86,288 of record NZ_JBZYWL010000001.1, read on the forward strand.
GCATAGTTCGCGGCCAACCTCCTCTGCCAACGTCACGAGCAGCCGCGCCACCGGTCTACCCTCGCTCGCCGATCCCTTACCTGCGAACTCGCTCTCGCCTGCTCCGCGCTCGAATGCATGGCTCCCTCCGCGCGCGGCTCAGAGCCTCGATACTCTCGACAGCCCTCGATCTGTCGCCGTGCTCACACCTCCTCCCACGCCTGCAGAGCCATTACCTCCGCTCACCGGCTCCGCAGTCGTAGTGCCTCGTCAGCTAAGTCCTCGTGAGGATATGGAGCAGCATCTCGATGCGATTCAGGCTGCGTCGAGCCCCTACCTGGGAGGAAGATCCTGGGTAGGCTTCCACAGCGGCCAACCTGGCTACGACCGCCTCACCATCTTCACCGCCGATATCGAACAGTCTTCGATGATCGCCAACGGAGCGCGACTCTCCGTTATTGTCCATCCCACTCTTCTACAAGGCGGCGCTACTAGTTCCGACGCGACATTTCGGCTTGGAACCCTTCCCTCCGGAGCCATCGCCAATGCCCAGTCCTCCGCAGGAATCGGCGGTGAATTGCAGCTCAGAACTCGAAGCTTCGGAGCCGCCGTCGGCTACACACCGCATGGCTTCCTCGTTGAAAACGTCACCGGACGCCTGCTGATCCAGCCGGACGCTGGCCCCGTCACCGTCACCTTCGATCGCCAGCCCATCGAAGACTCGCAACTCTCCTACGCCGGACTCCGTGACCCCGGCTCTAGCTCCCTCAATAGCAATGGGAATATCTGGGGAGGAGTCATCGCCAACGCAGGCTCCATCCAGGTTAACCATGGGAATGCCTCCTCCGGCTGGTACATCGCTGGCGGGGGGCAGTACATCACCGGCCGGAACATTCGCTCCAACACCCGCATCGACGGTTACGCTGGAGCTTACTGGTCAGCCTGGGAGAGGCCGGAGTATGGCAAGCTGACCCTCGGAATGAACCTCTTCGGCATGCACTTTGCCAACAATCAACGCCTCTTCACCTATGGCAATGGAGGCTACTTCTCTCCCGGAGCTTATCTGCTCAGCAACATCCCTCTCACCTTCGAAGGGCACCATGGAACTCGGCTCCACTATCGCGCTGCTGGATCCATTGGGCTTCAGGCCTTCCAGGAAGATGCCGCGCCTTACTATCCGCTCGACCCCGGGATGCAGGTCGCAAACAACAATCCCTACCTGCCAGAACAAACCAACGTGGGTGCCAACTACAACTTGGAAGCGGAAGGCTCTTACCTGATGACGGAGCACTGGCATGTGGGCGGATTCTTTACCGTCGATAACTCTCGCGACTATGTCAACAGCCGTGTCGGCTTTTACCTTCGTTACGTCACTCATCCCCAATCGCTGGATTCCATAATGGGGCCGACCGGGCTTGACCGGCGAACCGGTTTGAGGCCTCTTCTTATTCCCTGATGTAAAAACGCATTTATCATTTTGAAAACTCCGAGGGCTGCAGACCACCACATGGATAAACCGACCAAATCGACCGCGGCTATCAAGCTGATCGTGCTGGCTGCCCTGGGATCGGTCCTGTTTTTAGCAGGCAGCGCGTTCTTTCTCTTTCGAAATACGCAAAGCCTCATCTCTGCGGCCCGATGGGCCGAGCATACCCAGGAGGTCCTGCTCTCGATTCAAAGTGCCTCCGACCTGACCCAGCGTATTGAATCTGGCGGTAGATTCTATCGGGTAACACAGGATGAGATTCAGCTCTCCAACTCACGCCGGAACGCGATACAACTTAGCACTCGAGTCACTCGTCTGCGAAACCTCATTACAGATAACACGAGCCAGGCCTCCAACCTGAGCGAACTGGATAGCTGTTCTACCGCGCTTGTCCACGATCTCAACACAAATCCTCCGGACCTGCTGCATGTCGATGCGCATGTCTTGCACTGCCAACAGATACTCTCTCTCATGGCACTGCAGGAACAGGGGCTACTAAAACAGAGAGATGAGGCTACGCAACACCGCTCCCAAATCTCAACCATTACCGAGTTCGCCCTGGCGGGTATATGCTTCTCAACCCTCATCGTCCTTTTCGGCCTTCTGCTGCGCGACGCCATTCAACGCGGTCGCATCGCCGAAGTAGCAGCCAAGACCAATCAAGAGCTTAGTGACAGTGTTCAGACGCTCCAGAACCATGCACGCGAGGTGCAGCTTCTGTCGATTACCCGCGATGACCTGCAGCTCTGCACCGACGCTCTTCAGGTCCACCGCTCCGCAGCATTCCGTTTCTCCGAGCTGCTCCCCGGCACCAACGGTTCCCTCTGCATCATCAACAGTTCTCGAAATATGGTCGAAACCGTATCCAGCTGGAGTGCAAACGACCTCGGCCCCGGCATCGCCGAGATCTTCCCGCCCGAAACCTGCTGCGGCTTGCGTTCCGGGCAGCTTCGTTGGCGTGCTCCTGGAGCATCACAGATCGACTGCAGCCACTTCATCGGGTCCACTCCTGGCTGTTATCTCTGCGTCCCCCTCGTCGCTCACGGTGACACAATCGGAGTCCTCTACATCGGCTGTCCCCACGAAGCAGCCAGGGAGATCGTTGAAAGCCGCACCGAAGGCATTCGCCAACTTGTCCAGCTCACCGCAATGGCACTTGCTTCCCTCGAGATGCGAAAAAAGCTGGAGCACCAGTCCATTCGCGATGGCCTCACCGGTCTGTTCAATCGTCACTTTCTCGAGATCGCCCTCGAACGCGAGCTAGCGCGCGCCACACGACGTAAAGGATCTCTCGCTGTCCTGATGATCGACGTCGATCACTTCAAGAAATTGAACGATCAGTTCGGCCACTCTGCCGGGGACGCCGTTCTCAAAGAGGTCGCCCATACCTTCAGCAACTGCGTACGAACAGAGGATCTGGTCTGCCGGTATGGTGGCGAGGAGTTCACCATCATCCTGCCCGATATCACTCCCGATGCCGCCCTTAACCGAGCTGAGGTGATCCGCAAGGCAGTTGCGAATCTTCGTACTGAACTCGATAACGATCTGTACAGCAGCGTTACCATCTCTATCGGGGCGGCGATCTTCCCCCAGGATGGTCAAACCTCCGAACTTCTACTCCGCCACTCTGATGCTGCTCTCTATCGCGCCAAACGTGAAGGAAGAAACAAGGTTGTCATGGTCGACCACGCTGCCACCCTCTCCTCATAAGTTCTGGGTAACGACATAATCTCGACGTGTTACTTTGGCCGCTTATCTCTCGTGCTCTTCCCATCGAATGACTAATTTCTCGTATTCGCGTACATCTAGAGCAGAGGAATAGTTTGGCAAGTGCCTTCCCGACCATGTTGAATTTGGGAGACCCCGCGTGAAAGAGATATCGCTGGCGAAGTTGCCTCGCGTGGCATTGGTGATTGAAACGTCTACTCAATTTGGTCGAACGCTACTTGCTGGAGTTGCGCAGTATGTCCGCGAGAAGGGACCGTGGAGCGTGATGTTCACGGATCGCGCTGTGAACGACCAGCCGCCGTCATGGCTAAAAGACTGGTCAGGAGATGGGATCATTACTCGCGTTCCATCGCCTGCAATTCGCTCCATCGTCGTCGGAAGAGGAATACCTGTTGTCGATCTCAATGAACAGACTGCCGACCTCGGCATCCCGCAAATCTCCAACGATCATGTAGTCATCGCAAAGATGGCGGCAGAACATCTGCTGCAACGAGGCTTTCGTGAATTCGGATTCGTTGGGCATCCGGGGCATTTCTGGTCCGACGAACGTGAACGCACATTTCTGGAGATTACGAGTCGAAGAGGCTTTCCTTGTTCGGTGTATTCAGGTCCGAGACTTCAAGTGCAGGATCTTCGCGAGGGAATATGGAATACCGAACTGGATCAATTGACCGATTGGTTAATTCAACTTCCTAAGCCCGTCGGCATCATGGCAAGTACAGACTTTCGAGGTTTGCAGGTACTGGCTGCATGCCGCATGTCAGGAATGGCTGTTCCCGAAGAGGCTGCGGTTGTTGGCGTCGGCAACGATGATTTGGCTTGTATTCTTTCCGACCCTCCGCTTTCCAGCGTTGTGCTCGATGCATGGAACATGGGATACCACGCGGCAGCGCTTTTAGATCGCATGATGCGAGGCGAAAAAGTCGCTCCCGGTTACGTACAGCGATTCCAGCCCTTGGAAGTGAGCGTGCGGCGATCGACGGATGGAGTCGCCATATATGACCCGCTAGTAATGCGAGCCTGCGGATACATTCGCAAGCACGCTGTGAATGGCATTCAAGTAAAAGATGTGCTGCTCCACCTGGGAATCTCCCGGACCACATTACAGGAGCGCTTTCGGCGCGAGCTCAACAAATCCGTACACGATTTTATTGTAGAGATCAGGCTTGGGCGGGCTCGCGAGCTGCTAACGGAAACCGACATTCCTCTGGTCGAGATCGCATCACGCTGTGGGTTCCGTCACATGGAATACATGAGTGAAGTGATGCGCCTCCGAACTGGACTGGCTCCTGGTCAATACCGCAGGAAGTTCAGCATTCTTGAACCAAAGCGCCACCACTAGGGGAGCTCCGTTGAAAACCTTATCTACAGCGGTGATTTAGAAAAGCACTCAAAAACGTCTATTAATAAAAGCCTTGTCATAACAGAATGATTGCACTAAACATTCACAACACACACCGTCTAAAACCTTAAAAATAACACTCCATTCATGCTTGATGAGATGGCTCACTCTTACTCTCGTCATATCGCGAACATGACGAGATGAGTTTAGGGCTCAGCCTTTCGCTCCTGAATCTTCACCGGGAGATAGGCCCTGCCTGACGTGTGCTGCTGCATAGCATCCGGTCCTGGATCATGCGCGACGGGGATATATATGCACTTGAAGTGGAAGCTGTTGTCGGTTGTACTGTTGGGTCTATTGTGGGCCACCTCTGCCGAAGGTCAGGTAGAAGGAGGAATCATCCTTGGAAATGCTCGAGATATTCGGGGAGCTGCCTTGAAAGATGCAGACGTCTCCATCGTGAACACGGCAAGCGGTGAAGAAATCGAGTTGAAGACGAACGGAGAAGGGGATTTTAGTAGCCCCACGTTGCGCTCTGGAATGTATACCGTCGCAATCAGATCAACGGGCTTTCGAACAGTGCAACAAGATGTGGTCCTTCAGGTTGGGAGCAGAGCGGCAGTCAACCTTACGCTACCGATCGGCGCGACGTCTGAGACCGTGGAAGTCACCTCTCAGGCACCAGCAATGGAAACCACCAGTGGGACAGTCGGCACCGTAGTCGAAGCACGCCCTGTACAGGAACTCCCATTGAATGGCCGCAATGCGCTTGCGCTCACGCTCGAGACACCAGCCGTCCGCTCGAACTCAGCCAATAATCCTCAGGGCTTCGCGGATCGAGGCACCTCGCTCTCTGCCATCGTGATCAATAACGGGCCGACCGCTCTCAATGGAAACATTCTCGACGGCGCAAACAACATGAATAATTTCTCCGGCGAAATTGCGATCAATCCCCAAGTGGATGCCATTCAGGAATTTCGAGTGCAAACAGGCTATATGTCGGCCGAGTTGGGATTGACTGGCGGAGGCGTGATTACCCTTGCATCGAAATCCGGAACCAATGCCTATCATGGCGATGTCTACGAGTTCTTCCGCAACGATTATCTTGATGCCAGACCTTATTTCCTCGAGCAGACCTCACCCAAGCCGCCACTCCGCTACAACCAGTTCGGCGGTGCCGTGGGCGGTCCCGTAATGCGCGAAAAGCTCTTCTTTTTCGCGAACTACGAGCAATTCAAGTACGTGACAAGCGCGGTTTATATCGGCACAGTGCCAACGCTTCGACAGCGCTCTGGTGATTTTGGCGATCTGCAAACCTGTGCAATCGTAAACGGAGTCGCGAAAGTGACTCCCGTAAAAATCTACGATCCGAATACAACTACGCCCTCCGGTAACAGCTTCCGCCGAACGCAGTTTCCGAACAACAAGATCAATCGTCCTCTGGATCCAGTCTCGATCTCAATTCAAAACGCAATTTATCCAGAGCCGAATCGCGTTGCATCCGACACCTGCCAGCGGCTTTCGAATACCAACAACTTTCAGAGCGTCAAACAGAATGTTCGCTCCATGTATCAGTCTTTGGGCCGCCTTGATTACCGGATCTCCGGCCGTCAGAATATATTCGGCCGGTACGCCTACTACGTGAACAATACCGACAATGGAAGTACAAACGGAAGCTATCTTCCTTCCCCAATTGTGGCCAAACGCAATGATGCCTTCGGTAGCCAGAGCTTTGTTGTGCAGCTCTCGTTCACCGTGTCTCCTACAGTGATCAACGAAGCACGTATTGCGCTTACCAGAACCACATTTCCATTTGTAGTCGCCAACTACAACCAGGATTGGCCTGCGAAACTCGGCTTTCCGTCTAATGTCCCAGACTATGTCTTTCCCACCATCACCGGGACCGGGTTGCCCGCTGTGAATGGACAAGTTGGTGTGAGAAACACGGCAAACCCGCAGATCATGGATACGATCACCATGGTCCGAGGCCGGCACAATCTTCGATTCGGTGCAAGCGTTTCGCATAGTCAAGCAAACAACTCGCAGATGACGACACCCTCGGGCAACTTCAGCTTCTCAAGCGCTTTGACCAATCAGCCGAACGCAACAGCAGGGACCGGAAGTGCATATGCAAGCTTTCTTTTAGGGGCGGTACAGAGTGCAAACCTTACTGTTTATCGCGAACCGGGTTATTGGAACTTCCTGACCTCCGGATTCTTTCAGGATGATTTCAGGCTCTCGCCCCGTTTCACACTCAATATGGGATTGCGCTATGACTTTCAGCAAACTCCGCGAGAGCACCATGATGGTCTCAGCAACTTCGACCCTAATGGCATAAGCCCTTCGATAGGCAAAGCGGGAACAACAACTTACGCCAGCACTGGCGGCAACGGTCGAACCTTCACAGGGGATGATTACAAGAACTTCGGTCCTCGTCTTGGATTTGCATGGGATGTGTTCGGCGACGGTCGCACGTCGATCCGCGGCGGAGCAGGCATATATTACATCAGCCTCAACAATCAACTTTTCAATCAGCCGACTGCAGGGTTTTCCTCCACGACCACCTCGTATACGTCGACCAACGCAGGAATCGCTCCTGCCTTCCAACTCTCCGCAGGATTTCCATATGACCCACTGCAGCCACTTGGCGCGGCGGGCGGACCAGACTTTCTTTTAGGCCAATCCATCGCATGGGTTCAACCCAAGGCAAGTACACCCACCTCCCAACAATGGAACTTGAATGTTCAGCATGAGTTTCGCGGCGGATTTGTAGCTGAGATCGGATATCTCGGCAATCACGGTGTCCACATGATTTCGGGCAACTACAACCTAAATGTATTGCCGAACCAATATCTCTCGCTTGGGGATTCTCTTCGCCAGAATGTCGCGAATCCTTATGCTGGCAGGGTTCCAGGGTCGCTCGGAGCATCGACCATCACTCGCCGTCAGAGTCTGCTTCCGTATCCCTATTACAACAGCATCACGGTCACAAGTCCTCGCGACGGAAACTTTCACGGCGACTCAATGATTCTTGCAGCGCAGCGTCATGCCACTCACGGACTCACTCTCCTTAGCAGCTACACCTTCAGCAAGCTGCTGGATAACGGCATTCAGAATCCTCTCGATGGTTACATTGGAATCGGAGGAGAAGGTGGCACGGTAACCCCGCAGGATCCTAACAATCGTCAACTTGAATACAGCCTGGATCCGACAGATATCAAGCATCGCTTCGTCGGCAGCGCTCTTTATGAGCTGCCACTTGGCAGAGGCCGTCGTTTCTTCAGTAATACGAACAGATTTATGGATCGACTGTTGAGCGGGTGGCAGGCTAACACGGTCGTCACTGCGCAGAGTGGCTTACCGCTTTCCATCTCAGGAGCCAACAATAACCTGGCGACACGGCCCAGCTTCGTTCCCGGCAAGTCCGCGAAAGACGTGAATAAATCAGGCCGCAATGTCATCTCATGGTTCGACACCAGCGTCTTCCAGAATCCTGATTCATGGACCTATGGCAATGTCCCTCGGGTCTTGCCGAACAGCCGCGGACCCAAATATGTCAATGTTGATGCGTCGATCTTCAAGACCACGCAGATAACCGAATCGGTAAAGCTACAGCTGCGGCTTGAAAGCTTCAATGCGCTGAACCATCCTAACTTTCGATCACCAAATACAACCTTCGTGCCCGCATCTGGAAACAACGGCTTAAACACGAGCTCGAGTTTTGGGCAGATCACCAGTGACATGCAACCTCGCAATGTGCAGCTGGCAGTGAAGATCTTGTTCTAACTTCGTCGCCGTATCAACCTTCGTTCGCCAAAGCTGACAGGTCTTATACCCGGACCTGTCAGCTTGACGCGCCAGACGCGTCGTCTCAGGATCACGAATGTTTTCTATGATTCGCCTCAGGATCCCGGGGTCCAACGGTAGAGGACCACACTGGAGCCGTTGTAGTTGTCTTTGGTCAACAGATACTCACCGTTTGATTTCTGATAGGCTCTGATGCCATACATCGAGTCCACATCATTCCCACATAGACTGTATTTGGATTGGCTATTGATCAAAGTAGTGTCCAGATTCCCAGTTGTTAGATTGAACGCGTCTATATTAGGCACCGTGTGTACATATCCTAATTAGGCACCGTGTGTACATATCCTACGAACAGGTAATTGCCAGCGGCTGCAATGGACTTCTGGATTATCACTCGATAAGGTGATTACCGGGTTGGGGTCGTGGTGTTTCCTGCAAGCCACCCGTGATAAACCTCGATTCGCGTTCCAATCGAGGTCCAATGTCAATACGGTTACCGAGATTAACTAATCAATTGAATTCGTTTTATTTTTTAATGAGAAATGGTTGCTTCTCTTTACCTAGAGAATGGTTTTTAGGGATCGCAGCCTCTGCTGAAAAGACTTACTTCCGATCTTTGGATTGAGTTTTTCACCAAGACTGAACTCTTTCGAAGAAAGGTTTAGATGGCGAAAGTTCAAGAAAGTGAACGCCATTCTGGTTTTGCAGAGTGAAATCAAAGTTGCTTTGGCCAGAGATTTTCTAAGGCCAAAACTTCTACAGAAGAACGTCTCTCCAGAGTCTTTATTTCTCTGCACTGAACTCAAGCTCGTTAGCCCAATGCGTCTTCCAGTCATCATGGAACGTAATGGAGTTTGTGATCGAGACACTGCGGCCGGTTGCAAGCTCGCGTGCCGGCCCCTTGTTGTCATTGACTCGACAGGTAAACTTAACCGTCTTGCCCTCCATAATCTGTTCGTGGACGGCAGGCATCTCCCCCCACGGAATAGAAGCCTCCACGATACGAGTGTTGCCGTCTCGATGGATCACCAGTTTTCCTGCAACAGGTCCACCATCGATAGGAGACTTAGGCTGGCGTGGGAAAAAATGTTTGCGCGGCATTCCTGGAGATTGCAGCCGCCATATCTCTGTGCCGCCGCCATACTGACTGGCAACCGGGTTTAAGGCGTATTCGTAATCTGTGTCCCAGTAGGTGATGAAACGTGGCATCACGCCGGGAGGATGCGACAACCATGGTTTCTCTTTGAGCACGTTGAAGGCGATCTGAACATTGTCGTGCTCTCCGCTTCCCGAGGGCACATCGAAGTGTTTGCGGTAAGAATAGTGTCGTACCTTGTCGGGCCAGACGAGCGATTTGCCATCCTGATTCTCGACCTGGTCAGGATAAAAGTACGCATCGTCATCGCGCTTTTCAAAACGAAGCATCCCCGCATCGGCCGTAGTGTCCGCAATTCTCGCAGCGAAGTAGAAGTTGTCATCGTCATAGGCAAGATATGCAGCCGCGATCCCATCTCCCTTCCCCTGAGTAAAGTCTTTGAAAGGCAGCCATGCCTCCTCGGTCATATTCGTGCCGATACCGGTTCCGGGCAGGACCTGCGGCAAAACCCCCTTCCATTCTGTGAGGTCTCCATCCACACGAATCGTGCGGTGGGATATCTGATTTACGTGGATCTCTTCCGAATGGATCGACTTCCCATCATCACCCGCGTCGAACTCCGCGGAAAGACTGTAACGATTGCGTGCGGCAGGCTTACCTGGCGAAACGGCGAATACGACCTCCTTCGTTTCATTGGCCGCAAGCGCAACAGTGTCGCCCTCTGAAGCTGCCATTAGGCCGCCAAGTGAAGCGGTCAAACGACCTGTGACAGGATGATCCAGAATATTGGTCAGTGACAGGCGCAGCGTCGAGCCCTTATCCACGGGAGTAACCATGTCATGCGCCACAATTTCTACCGGCGAATAGCCCTTCATCCGGGCGGACTTCAAAGCAGCTAGCAATTTAGCGAACGATCCTGGCCTGCCATCGCCACGCAGGAAATAGCCTTGGCCATTAAGCGGCACCTGAATCGTATCGCTCCCATCCTGTATTTGGTTGCCGTAGAAATCGTAGGCACGGATAAATTGCCCTCGATTCGATACTGTTAGCTGTGCATCCGGGGATATTTGAATGGAGCGAAAAACCGTCCGATCGGGATCGTACAGCGCCTTCAGGTCTCCCAGGACGACAACGGTTCCGTCTTCGGGTTGAGGCTGTTGCACCTTGGATGGCAATCCATCGAAGACGAAGATCCACGGCAGGCCATTCTGAAAAAGCAGTTGATGAAAGGCGCGCTGCCCGATGAACTTCTGTGTCGAAGCGACAGCCGCTGCTGGCGCCCAGGCCTGCACTACGGGAAAAACCTGATTGCCAAACTTGATGTTGCGGCTGTCATATACATTGCCGCCGTAGATACCCGCCGTGCGCGACTGTCCCTGGGCACGCATAGAAGCGATGACACCGGCAAAGCGATCTTCAGAATTCGCAATCCAGCTCTCGGTATCCCACACACGTACCGGACCATATTCGTTCTTGCGATTCACCCACTCTGGTATCTCCGACGGGTCCGCGGCGAGCGCCTGATAGTGAATACTGATGAAGTCCAACCATTTTAGATAGTGGGTCGAGCCATCGGCGAAGAGCTTATCGCGTGCATTGGACGACGAACACGTTCCCCCGATCAACACCTTCACACCGGCCTTTGCACGCGCTTCCTCCACACCCTGTGCCATGTGCGTGAAGATCTCCTGATATCGCGGGATATCGGCTCCCCAACCTGATATAGAGATGCTCTCCCATGGCTCATTCCATAGCTCAACTGCGTTCAAATTGCCCTTGGGCCATCCATAATTTGTGGAGATACGCTGCACCCAATTCTGAAAGTCCTGATCGTATCTTGGTAGCCACGCCTGATCAGACTTTGTCTTGAGCATCTTTGCATCAGTCGTCAGCCACGGTCTCGGTCTACCCAATGGTTGTGTCATCATGCTGCCGCTGTCGAGCGTCAGCATCACAGTTACATCGTGCTTCTGCGTCCACTGCATGTAGCGGTCGAGGTCCTGCATGTTCTTCGTAAACTCAGGAGCATTCTCTGGACTGTACGAACCGCTGAGACGCATACCTTTTACGCCCAGCTTCTCAAACAGCACAAGAACTCCCTCATTCATGTACTGCGGCCAAGTAGCATCCAGCGCATAAGTGGGGTATTGCACTCGGCCAGCATCTGGATTCATCGAGCGAACCAGAGCAGAAGCAAACATACGCCCATGGCCTGCAAGTTCAGTCACCAGTACATATCCGCCAAAGCGCTGTGGGATCACAGGACGTACAGTCACATCCCGAAATCCCGAAGGAGGAAGGTCGACTTCAATAGGCGTCGAACCTTCATCTGCCAGCTTAGAAACGTGCGGCATCCAGATATCACCCGCAGGCACACTGGTGCGATACCGAATGAGATTCAGTGTCCCCTTTGCGCGAAGACGTTGCTTCGTATTGTTGGTGAAGCGGTAGGTCAGTTCCACCTGCTCGCCGGGAAGCAAGACGTTCGCCATCGTGCTGGTTCCCGCTTTCACGGCGATCTCCTGCACGGTGTAATCCGCGGCCTGTTGGTTCGATGTAAGCCCAAATGCTTCCGCGTATCCCGGCATCTTGGCGCCGGTAGTCATTTGAGCATTGACATGGATCACGGCAACTACTGCCCATAACGATGCGAAGAGGAAGATAAAGCGCTTCAAGCTTAAGGCAATCCATTTCGACATAAAAAATCAATCACAATTACTTCAAGGCTTTGGCTTTGACGCCCATCATCTCAACGATGAAGGGGATGCGATCAACATCCTATGTGATCGCATCCCTTCAGGGATTAGAAGATAAACTCAGCGCCGACCCGGATGATGCGGGACATGCCGGCGGTTTGGCTAGCGTTGAACTGGCCAAAGGTCGCTGATCTGTTTGGTGTGACCGTGCCGGTAACATTTGATGAGGTCACAGTACCTTGCAGTACCCTGTTAGCCCCGTAATACACAGGATGATTGAATGCGTTACTGAACGTTGCCGTAAGGTTCAGCTTATACCTCTCCCGAAAACTGACGCCTTTGCTAACCATGGCATCGAACATGGTCTCGCGCGGACTGCGTGCATTGGCAAGGGTACGAGGAGCATTTCCTAGTGCGGGGTTTCCCGGTGAGCCGGGCGTTGTGAACGCGTCCGGATTGAAATAAGGCACGAATTGAGGGTTGAATACGTTTTGTTTCCACTTCTTGTTGATCAGTGGCACTCCCGGAACGATATTTGGCCGGAGCGCGTAACTTGCAGGCAGCGCCACCGCGCTGCAGTAACGATTCGTTCCGTTGGTCGTACAGTTATCGGTCCCATTGGGAGTAAATGAGGTGAAGTAACCCGTGCTGCCAAGCGTGATGTTGCTTGGCAATCCCGAGGCAACCGTTAGAATTCCCGAGGTCGAAATATTGCCGATGATCTGATTCAAAATTCCGACATGAGTATCGAATGTCTGGCCGCGTCCCAAAGGAAGCTCATAGACATATCCAGCCTTCAGTCTGCTCGGCTGATCGAAACTGGCCACCGCCCATTCGTTGAAGGTTAGTAGCGGATTCTGCGGCAGCGCTGACCCGAACCCTCCGGAGTTCGCTCCTGTGTTGGTGTCGGGAACGTTATCGAGAGTCTTCGACCATGTGTAAGTGGCAAGCAGCGAAAGACCCTTCCCATATCTCTGGTTCACGCTGGCATAAAAACCGTTGTACTCCGAGGTTCCACGACGCGGATAAATCTCGGGCAATGACTTCTGGAAAAAATTCTGATACGGGTTGAGCAGTTGCAGGTTTGTTTCATTAACCACAGTTCCATTCTGCGCGATGCCGTAAGGGTTAGGCTGCTGGTAACTGAGATTTGCATCATTCTTCACTGCCGCGATGAGCGTCCCTACATCCGGCGTATTCAGCGATCCAGTATTAGTACCCGGGAAAGGACCAACGAGATGCGTCCCCTTCAGCCCTTGATAAGTCGCCTGTACAAGAGTCTTGGCCGAAGCCTGGTACTGGATCGTCAAGGACCAGGTTTGCGAGTATGGCACTGCGCTCGTCTGCGAAACGAAGACTGGGTCAAGCCCCGTTGAATATAGGATTGGGCCACGGTTACCGTTGAGCGCGGTGTAAGCGGAGGTGAGAGGACCTATCGGATTCGTGATGTAGTTGACCGTCGAATTTGGAGTTATTCCCCCTGTCTGATCGCCTACCGCTTGAGAACTTACATTGAAATTCGGGTCTGAAATGTTCTCATATCCGGTAAGAGGGAGCCGCGAGATTGCATAGGAAGCACGGATCGTCGACTTCGAAGTAGGGGCATAGGAGAACCCGATCCGGGGTTCGAAGCCGTAGTAATTTGTAGGCCACAACGTTCGCGGATTACCGCAGGCATTCGAAAAGCAATACGCGGTAGTTGTGGGAAGCCCGTTGAGTGTTCCCGGAGTATTGAGCCTTACATATGCCTGATTGTTGAACTTCTCCGCCCTGGGAGTTTCAACTTCGTAGCGAAGGCCAAGGTTCAATGTCAGATTGGGAGTGATACGCCAATCATCCTGAAAGTAGCCGGCATAATAGCGCCACCGGTAATAGCCAGGGACAGATAAAGGAGTATTCGAGAAGGCAGAGACAGTACCGAGGATGAATGTGCCAAGAGGAGCACCTCCGGCCGCACCGTCGTTCGTCTGCTTCGCAGTGAAGTTATATCGTCCGCCGGTCGATCCGCTTAGGTCATATTGATTGGATTGAATCCATCGGATATCGGCGCCAAACTGAAAGAGATGCCTTCCGTGAGTCCACGTTACATCGTCTCCAACGATAAAATTTTGATCGACCTGGATCGCTGCATTGGAGATTCCCATCTGCATGGTATACGAGACGCCGTTCTGATTGAGATTTCCCAGGCTCGGGAAACCCTTGCCAAAGGAGGCCGGTGTCAAACCGTACTTCGCTGCGTAATCCTGCGTCTGTGTGCTGGGAGGGGCAAGCCGTTGCTGATTGACACGGAGAAATGAGTAACGAAAGTTGTTGACCACAGCGCTGGAAAAAACGTGAGTGTCTCCAAAAGCTATATTGTGTGTTCTCGCGGCGTCTGATGGAACAATCGTCAAAGGATTATCCGGGGACACGGCAAAGAAGCGCTGAGCAACCACGGGAATAACCGTATATCGGACGTAAACCTGATTCGAATTGCTAAACTGATGATCAAACCTCAAGGAATAGCGATTATCTTCATTCAGAACCCCGCGACTATAAACGGCATTGGTTCCATCATTCTGCGATGCTCCGTCGGGTGAGTCGAATTTGATATAAGGCCCCGGATTGGCTGGCGTGGGGAACTGAGACAACACGAACTGCGCAAATGGATTCTTCGCCAGTTGGGCCGAAAGATCATCATTCGGAACCGGGCGGATGAGCGCTTGAGTATAAGGGCCGTTTGGAAATCCATTGGCGTCAACTGTCGACTGATAATTGATCGTTCCGATGCGGGGCGCCGCCAGCGCCGCGCCATATCCTTGTGTCTTCAGGATCGATTGATTCAGAAGAGCCAATGAATTATGCAGCCGTCCGGCCAATTCGTCGGGCGTCTGAAACGTGCCGCGAAATGCAAACTGATTGCTCATCCGGGCTGGCTCGACGCCAACGTAAAAAAACGTCTTATCGTGTCCGTTATAGATCTTTGGAATCCAGACCGGCCCTCCTGCATAGAAGCCGTAGTAATTCTCATGCAGGGCATTGCGCGCACTCGAACCAAGAGGATATGCGTTGAAGCCAGGATCTGTGTGCCGATAGGTAATGGCGCCGTGATATGCGTTCGTTCCTGGCTGGCTGGCCTGGACAATAACGCCACTGCTAGTTCGTCCATACTTGGCGGAGAGGCCAGTTACGACAACCGTTGTCTCCTGGACATCGCGCCCCGATAGATTTACTCCTGCTCTGGCATAGCTGGCTTGCGTTACATCCGAGCCATCCACAAGAATCGACCCTGTTCCTGGAGGTGCGCCGCCAATGCTGATGCTTGCCCCCGGCAGAACATAACTCGTATATGCATTTGGGTTTTCGGTGGAGATTCCTCCGGGCTGCAAGGGATCACCGTTGACCCCGGGAACCAGCAGTGCCGCCTCCAGGGAGCTCCTCTCAGGATAGGGCAGGCTCTCTACGATTGCATGGTCCACAGTCGTCGTCACGTCCGAGGTGTCTTTTGACAAGAGTGCGTCTTGCGACATCACCGTAACAACTTCGGTAGCCCTTCCCACCTGCAACGCGGTATTTACCGTTGTAATCTGCGCGGCGCTGACCGTCACCGTGCTTGTGCGCGCTTGCTCAAATCCGGATTTGGACACAGTAACGTTATAAATTCCCGGATTGAGGGAAAGAACACTATAGGTGCCCGAACTATTCGTCTTCGTCGATTGCTGGACACCTGTTGCCGTGTTGATCACTTCAACATTCGCATCCTGAACCAATGCATTACTTGCATCCCTGACAGTTCCACCAATGGAACCCTGCCCTGACTGTGCTTGAAGGTTTCCGGGCAGAAGAAATGCCATCACGATAAAGATTTTTAAGAGATCCGGAAGAAGGGAGAAAAAGCCTCGTCTTGCATCCGAACTGTACGTTTCGAAACTAAAACCTAGGTCGCACAACAAATTCTTCATTACCGCCATCCCGTAGCCTCCCGGGGAATATCGTCTCGGCGCAGCTGCTAATCGCAGGCCCCGAGTGCCGTATCCCCAAATGCGCTTCATTTCTGCATCGTTATCGAATCGCCCACTTCCGAGAATCGGAGGCCATCCCAACAAAAATCAAAGACGGCGATATCCAGGCTGAAGGGATTCGTAAATCGACAAGGTTGTAGTGTGCGCGATGAGCGAGTGTCAATACAGAATCAGCTCTTCACGCAAAGAGTGGCTATCGTTTTATTTTTCGACGTTATTCCGAGATCACTTCACAGGAAAACGGTTTAGGCAAAATCCCGGACATCTGCTTAATTTCGTTGAAAATTTGCGGAGTTATCTGAATGTCATGAGGCTAAGCGACCCATCCGCGTCGGCAAATCGGCGAGGGGTTTACGTTTTACAGAATAAAACGTAAATAGGTCACCAAGCCATGACGCAATCTCGTCTCACAGAGAATTCACGAGACGCTTTGGAGTATTTTTCATCCAGGCATCGTTCGGATAAATCTTGTTCACATTCTCGGCAGTAAGGAGCTCGTGTTGAATGAACATCGCAGGAGGCACAGACTTCCGATTCAAAATATCCAGCGCAAGCTGGATAATTCGCATTCCATACGTCTCGGGAAAGTAGGCGACAGAGCATATCAATCTGCTGAACGGCCTCCTCATTTCTTCCCGCGCCAAGACACTGCCGTCCTGTCCGGCAATCGCGCACTCCTTTTCAAGACCGGCTTCTCGGAACGCCTGCAAAGCCGCCATGGCCGTGGTGTCATTAACCGCGCCGATCAACGCGCGCTCAATCTTGCGCCGCCGCAGATGCTTCCTCACAAGGTCAAGTGTCGCTTCAAACTGACCGCCCTTTGTGTCGTAGTGATGATGCGGTATTCCAGCGGCATTTGGTAGCAGCTCCCCAATGCCGTCTACGATTCCGGTCAGGCGCGCATTGAGGAGTGGACCGGCGGCATCGACTCCAAGCAATATGAGTTGCTCGGCATTCCCTTTCCAGTGCTTCGTCGTCCAGCGTGCCAGGTAACGGCCTGCCATGCGACCCGCCTTGTAATTATCCGCTCCAAAATAGACAGCACCTGGATGCGGAATGTCCAATGCGATAAAGGGAATGTGCGCATCTGAAAACCTGGCGGCAATCTGTGCGGCCACATTGAGATTGATCTGCGAATCAATCACCAGGTCCACATTCTCCGAGACAAAGGTCTCCGCATTCTGCAATGCAGTCCTGGCACTGAATTTATTGTTCAGGATAAGCAATTCGATGTTGGCCGCACTGGCCGCAGTGATCAGCCCATCGGTAACGGCCGACGTGAAGGGGAGAAGATTGCTCTGCGAGGCATAGCCAAGTCGAAATCGCTTTGCCCTTGTGGTCTGAATCGAGGATCGATATCCCTGCTTTCCGGCTCGCTCGAGCAGGCCGGTCTCGACCAGCGTCTCCAGGAGACGAAAGGTTGTGCCGCGATCAAGGCGCGTTCTCCCAACCACAACATGCAGATCGAGAACCTCGGATGTCGAAGAAAAGGCACTCAATACGGTCACGGCACGCACGACGGACTGAACCGTATACGAACGCTTGCGGGCAGGATATTTCTGAGGATTGTTGTGATCGCCAGGTTTCATATGGCAAAACAGTCTAGCATCCTTGATCTTCTGCGAATCGGAGCAGCAAAACACATTTCCGAACAAAACTTGGCGTTGGATGCCTTCCAAAGCAAGGCTTCTCTGTTTTATGGAATAAAACGTTTTGGAACCAAGGAATCCCCCAATGACTTCTCCGTCTTTCTCTGCGTAACTTCAACTTGCTGTTCCTCGAAATAGCTAGTTGAAGCCTAAAAATCAATGAAGGAAATGCGTGAAACGATCCGAGATCAATTTGTTCCTTGGCGACGCAATCGATTTCTTTGAGTCGAACTATTTCTCTCTGCCTCCGTTTGCCAACTGGAGTCTCGATATGTGGCGGAAGCAGGGGCAGGAAGCGGATGAAATTCGGAAGTGTCAACTGGGTTGGGATGTGACCGATTTCAACTCCGGCAACTTCGCATCCTGCGGACTCACGCTCTTCACCCTACGCAATGGCACAGGCAACGATGTTGGATATAGCCGGCCGTATGCGGAAAAAATCATGATGGTCCGCGAAAGACAGCTTACACCGCTGCATTTTCATGATCGAAAGACGGAAGACATTATCAACCGAGGTGGACTAAAAGCCGCTGGGGATCTGGTCGTGCAGTTATATCCATCGACAGAAGATGGCCGTATTGCCGACATCCCCGTGACCGTCGCTTGCGATGGCATCCAACACCAGGTACAGCCCGGGGACACGATCGTGTTGAGGGCGGGCGAATCGATTACCCTCCCACCCCGCATCTATCACTCCTTTCATGCCATCAATGGCGACGCTCTCATCGGTGAGGTCTCGTCCGTCAACGATGATGCCACCGACAATCATTTCCATCTTCCCCAATTGCGGTTTCCCGAAATCGAAGAGGATGAACCTCCTCTTCGATTGCTCTGTACCGAGTACTCATAACTCCGAAAACAACCAGCGCGCAAAACCTACTCGCCATATCCGACGCAAATATGCAAAAGACACTCGCAACTAAGCTTGCTTCATTTAAGAAATTATCCTCGGATCGAAGCTTTATCATCGCCGATGCCAAAGACGCCGATATGGCTTTTGGCATTGCTGCACCGGGCAAAACTCACAACGGGCAGTATCGCTCCCTCGCCGAATTTCGCGATCAGATTCGTGAGATCGTCACCCAGGGATTGGTTGACATCATGCTGATGTCAGCTAGTACATCGGAATTGCTTACGATCCAGGAACGGATCTTTGATGCTTCCGCCGTTACCCCCGCGGTTCGCGCCAACGATACCACTGACATCCATGTCATTCGCGGATCAGATTATCCGGAAGCTCCATCAATGCCCTTTGCTACAACTACGATTGATCACATCCAGACAGGCAGATCTTTGGGCGTTGGAGAAGTCGCCCGGCCACATGTAAACCTCGGCCTGTATTCGCTAACATTCAACAATCATCCTGAGCGAGATCTCGAGTCGCTCACAGCCTATAAGGCGTTTCGCTTGGAAGCAGAGGCCAAAGCGTTCAATCATTTTCTGGAAGTCTTCGGCCCTAATGTTCCTGCCGATGTTCACAGAATTCCCGAGGCGGTCATTCCATCTTTTCTAAATGACCATATCGTTCGTCTGCTGGCCGGCATCCCTTCTGGCGCTCGTCCGCTATTTCTTAAAATTCCCTACTACGGCCCCGCCGCTATGGAAGAAATCTGTACCTATGATCCATCGCTAGTCGTAGGCGTGCTCGGAGGATCCGCTGGAACAACACATGATGCATTCGAGCTCTTGCGTTCCGCAAAAGAACACGGTGCCCGCGTCGCGCTCTTTGGAAGGAAGATCAACGCCGCAGAGGATCAACTGTGTTTCGTCGAGCATTTGAGGAGGGTTGCGGATGATCAGATCTCGCCGGCAGAAGCGGTGAAGTCCTATCACTCCTCGTTATCCAAACTGCATATCAAATCCCATCGTTCTATCGATCAGGATATGCAGCTTACATCGACATGCCTGAAGTATGGCACGCGATAGAGGCACATTGCCGAATCAGCCAGCCGACCTCTGGGTTTATAGATGATCAAGGCTTACGATGTACTCGCGATAGGTGTCGCGGCAGTAGATGATTTGCTCTATATAGCATCCTATCCGCCGCCAAACGTAAAGATTTCCGTGCGAGCGAGGGAACGGCACGGAGGCGGTCCCGCCTGTACCGCAATCGCTGCCGTCGGCATGCTACAAGGACGATCAGCATATTGCGCCCGTCTCGGAGAGGACGAGCTTTCCGCCTACATTGAGAATCAGCTACTACAACGGCATGTGGACACTACCTACATCGTTCGTGATTCACAGGCCGCCCCCTACCACAGTGTCATAGCGGTGGATCTCGAAGGAAACCGCAACGTGTTCTACGATGCCTCCAGATTTAGCCCCTTGGCTCCCGAAGATCTCGCGGACTCGTTGATTCTTTCATCGAAACTGATCCTTCTCGATCACGTCGCAGGATCCGCGCTGACGGAGATCGCAAGGAAGATACATAGCCTCGGCGTACCGATCCTCGGAGACATCGAGGGACGCACCTCATCTGCTCGTCAATTACTTGCGTTCATAGATCATCTGATCGTCCCTTGCGAGTTTGCCTTATGGGCAAGCAACTCAATCAGCCCGAGAGAGGCATGCGCCAGCCTTGCCCGGACGGGACGCCCCGCCACCGTCGTCACAGCTGGGTCAGAGGGTTGTTACTACACAAAAGGAATGGAGGAGGACATCAAGCATCTTCCGGCATTTAAGGTCAGCACCCACGACACCAACGGCTGTGGGGATACCTTTCATGGAGCTTTCGCGCTGGCTACAGCGCGGGACTTTGTCCTGGACGATGCCATCCTCTTTGCTTCAGCAGCTGCCGCAATCAAAGCTTCCGGACGGGACGGCACAAAGAGAGGCTGGGATGCTCTTCCAACTCTGGAGGACATCATCTCCCTGTTGCGTTCCCATCCGGGCATCCCCAATCAGTCCCGGCTACTGAACAGGATCGCTGGGATAACTGCTTGAACCGTCCAGGAACTCATCTTGAGTTTGATGTTCTTCTTCACCGTCGCTGACGGGGCAAATCACTTCGAAGCCTTAGCCATCCCGAACGCGGCAAGAAACGCGTCTGCAAGGTTTGTTTCGAAATCTCTTGGAGCTTTCTTGAAGTGCTTTAAAAAAATATTTCGATAAATCAAAGGCCCCAGAAGAATAGCGATTCCAAGTTCGAGGTCGATATTCTTTTTCAGAATTCCAAGAGACTGCCCACGCTTAATCATGGCAACGATCCCTGCGCGGGTCGGCTCAGTAATCTTCTCGCGCCATGCGGCACCAAACGCTTGATTGCGCGCACTGTATGCGATCAAATGCGGCCATATCTTGTCTTTCAGCGCTTGACGGTCTGCACCAGGCTGGTAGGTCAACCCGTCGATGAGGTCTTTGCGAAAGTCACCCGACGCAAAGACGGGGCGCTCTCGGTCAAGTCCGTGAATATAGACCAGCACCTCCATGCAAAGTGCTTCTTTATCCGCCCAGTGTTTATAGATAGTAGCCTTGCTGACCCCTGAAACCCGGGAGATGGCATCCATGCTGGTAGCGTCAATGCCCTCGTCGGCAAATAAAGAGACTGCCGCCTCTAAAACACTTTGGTGCGCCTCTCTGCTTCTCGTCCGTGCCATCTAAACTTCAATCCTTGAGAAAAGCAACGCTCCTCCGCCAAGAAAGGCGACGGCGATGGCAGCAAGCACCCATAGATCCAGAATAGGATTGAATTGCCAGTGACCAATAAGCGTTCCGCGAAGCCCATCGACTCCGTAGGTGAGCGGATCGAGCCCCGTAACAATCGTCATCGCTTTCGATAGATTGGTAAGCGGGAACAAGGCGCCCGAAAGAAAGAATATAGGCATTACGAGAAAGTTCATGATGAGCTGGAATCCCTGCAGCTCTTTCAGAACTGAGCCAATCGCTGTGCCAAGCGCGGCAAAGACGATGGCAATCATCATAATGAATAAAAATGCGCCGGGAACACCAAGCCAGGTATGCGGTCTGAATCCAGCAATTAGGCAGATCACAAGGATCAGCGCTCCCTGGATCACAGCGACCGTTGCACCTCCGAGGGTTCGTCCCGCCATGATCTGAAGGCGCGATACCGGGGCGACCAGTGTCTCTTTCAAGAAACCGAATTGCCTGTCCCACAGCATGGCCATGCCGGAGAAGATCGAGCTGAAAAGTACCGTCATTCCGATGATGCCCGGAGCGACAAACTGCAAATAGCTGCCTTGACCTGCTTGTCGAAAAACCGGTCCGAGGCCAAAGCCAAGAGCCAGGAGGTACAGGCAGGGTTGGCCCAACGAGACCACGATCTGAATTCGCGATCGGACATAGCGTTTCAACTCGCGCAGCCAGAGTATATAAATCGCGCCCATGCAGAATCTCCACTCTTTCTTCTATCGGTTGAACATTCTTGCAACTTGCCGAAGCCGATCGGATGAGTTCGCACTTTCATCCCGAAGGGTTGAGCCAGTCAACGCAAGAAAGGCTCCTTCAAGTGAGTCCGCGTTCGTGCGCTCTTTCAACTCCGCCGACGATCCCTGCGCGATAATTGCGCCGTGGTCCATAATCGCGATGCGATGCGCGACGCGATCCGCCTCGTCCATGTAATGGGTGGTGAGGAATACAGTAGTTTTCTCCGTCTCGTTGAGATGTTTGACATGCGTCCAAAGCTGATTGCGGCTCTGCGGATCGAGCCCAAGAGTAGGCTCATCAAGAAAAAGGATGCTGGGCGTATGCAGAAAACCGCGTGCGATCTCAAGACGACGCTTCATGCCGCCGGAGAAGGTCTTTACATAACTGTCCTTGCGCTCCCAGAGGTCGAAAAGCTTCAGAAGATGATTCGCACGTTCGGCGCGCTGCTTGCGAGGGACATGGTAAAGAACACCGTGCAGGTCCATGTTCTCGTACGCCGTTTGCTCACCATCAAGACTGGGATCCTGAAAGACAATGCCGAATCGCTGGCGCGCCTGTTTTGCTTTGAGGGTCGGGTCAAGGCCGTCTAGTTCGATGGTCCCACTGGTAGGTCGCAGAAGCGTGGTAAGCATCTTGATGGTGGTGGTTTTGCCAGCGCCATTAGGGCCCAGGAAAGCAAAAATCTCCCCCTGCGCGACATCGAAGGAGATATCTTTCACGGCAGTAAAGTCGCCAAAGGTCTTTACAAGATTCTGGACACGAATCACGAGGGTCTCCTTGACTCAATAAAATACTGAACGGTTTAGTTCATTATGTCAATGAGAACGCAAGGAAGGCTTGCATGTCTATTACCGGGCAATTCCTGAAAAGCTCGGACAGTATCTCAGCTACATCGCGCATATCGGCCAAAAATCCAGAGCATGAGACATCCTTCAACTCGTCTCCATCTCTGTGAACAATTTTTGATTCCAACCGCCCACCCGGTTATCGATCATCTCCCTGCAGTTTTCATCTTTCTCCGCATGACGAAGATCACCGGACAATCAATGTCTTTTGTTCAACTTACATTTCAGCGGGCATTTTTTTCTTTCCTCGAATCACCCTCTTGCAGAATTTCTGCATCTCTTTTCATGAAGATTCCATCTGTCTCACCGCGCAAGGCTTAAGCCTCCTGCGTGCCAGGGCCCTTTAGCTGATGTTGTATCGGTGCCCTGGCTGATTGTTCTTTTTCGCCCTCGAATCGTTTGCAGGGCTCTTGGTTCTCCTAGGTTTGGAGCTTATAAAGACACTCCTCATCAGAGGCAGTGCATAGCTTCATTGGCGGCAGATTCAACATTCGCCGACCATGACGAAACCAGAACCACCGGAGCCACGGTCACGTACGCAGGACCGCTCCACTTCAGGAGCAGTGATGAAAATGCACTTTACCTTCCCTTCTCTTCCCCTCAACAAACATCTTGCCGTCTTACTATTCCTGGCCTCACTGGTTCTTCCGGCGAGATTTGTCCAAGCGCAATATCGTGCCGGCCTTCAAGGCACAGTCACCGATCCCACGGGAGCCGTAGTCCCCGGGGCCTCTGTCACCATCGTTGACAAAGAAACCAACCAGACCCAGAAGGGCACCACCGACGGAGGCGGAAACTACACCTTCAACCGTCTTGCTCCCGCTCCCTATACCGTCACTGTCGAAGCTACGGGCTTCGCCAAAAAGACTGTCGACAACGTCAACATCTCCGGCGAAACCATGCAGGCCTTGAGCATCAGCCTTGAACCCGAAGGTTCTCAGCAATCCGTCACCGTCACCGATACCGCTCCCGCAATCAACACCGCCACCGCCACAATCTCCGGTACGATCACCGCTCAGCAGTTGCAAACGCTGCCATCCTCCAACCGCGATCCCTACCAGCTCCTCCGCCTCACACCTGGAGCTCTCGGCGACAGCTCTCAAGATGGCAGCGGTAACAGTTTCTCGCTTCCCGGTAACGGAGGCATCGGTGGCAGCAGCGGTACCAGCAGCATCTTTGGTGTAGAAAACCGCGCCCAGAGTCAGGGAAACGGCGTTCGTACCTCCGGCAACTCCTTCCAGATCGACGGCAGCCAGGTCAACTCCCTCGCATGGGGCGGCGGTGCAGTCATCACCCCTAATGAAGAATCGGTTAAGGAAGTCCAGACCCAGACCAGTCCCTATGACGCAACCAACGGTCGAAACAGCGGCGCGCAGGTTCTCATCGTCTCCAAAAACGGCACCAACGACTTCCACGGCAGCGCCCTCTTCAAGTTCCATCGTCCCGGCCTCAACGCTTTTCAGCGCTACAACGGTCCCGGCTCCGAGGGCGACAAGGACCGGTTGAAGCGCGATAACAACCGCTTCAATCAGATCGGCGGAAGCGTCGGCGGCCCTATCTGGAAAGACCACATCTTCTTCTTCTTCTCCTATGAAGAGCTTCGCAACAGCGGAAGCTCGCAGGACACAAAGTGGTACGAAACTCCTGAATTCGATCAGCTCGTCGCGACGAGAAAAGCTGGCGGAGTCTCCGCTGCAATCACTGGCTTCCCGGGCGAAAGCGTCAACTACAGATCCGTTGCTGCAAGCTCCGGTTGCGCCTTCGCTGGATTGAGCTCCGCCTACTGCCATGATGTTCCCTACAACGGCGGAACCGCTCTCGACGTAGGTTCTCCCTTGCCCACTCCTCTAGGAACCTCCGATCCCACCTATGTCAGCAATAACGCTCCCGGTACCGGCGGCGGCTTTGATGGAGTTCCCGATCTCTTCTTTGCCAACACCGTGAATCCCAGCACTAGCACCAACCAGCAGTTCAACGGGCGTCTCGACTGGCAGCTTAATCCTCGGGATCTGATCGCCTACACCATCTACTGGGTGCCAACCTCTTCCACTTTTTTCAACGGTCCCAATCGCACCGCCAATCTCTGGAACGTGAACCGGCTCGCATACTCTCATTCAACGCTCTGGAATCACATCTTCAGTCCCACCCTGCTGAATGAGTTCCGCCTAAACGCCGTACGCTGGTACTTCAACGAAATCACCTCCAATCCTCAGGAGCCCTTCGGTCTGCCCCGTGGCAACCTCGATACCATGGGAGGTATCTCAGGCGGCGACTTCCAGTTCTTCGGCTCCCCGGGCCCCGGTAACTTTGCTCAAACCACCTACAACCTCCGCGACACCCTCACTAAGACCTGGCGTTCGCATAACATCCGCGTGGGCTTCGACGGCCTTCGCGAGCTCGACAACGACACCCAGACCTTCGCCGCCATTCCCGCATACACCTTCCGCAACCTGTGGGAGTTTGCCAATGACCGGCCGCGGCTGCTGAGTGGCAACTTCGATCCACGTACCGGAGCCCCGACCTCCGCAACCAAATACATTCGGTCCTTTATCTACGCCGGTTACGTTCAGGACGACTGGCGCGTCAATCCCAATCTGACTCTCAACATCGGCATGCGCTACGAATACTTCACACCGACCACGGAAAAGAACGGAAACATCAGCAATCCCATCCTCGGCACGGGTGCCCAAACCCTGACCGGAGCCACTATGAAGGTCGGTGGCGATCTCTACAAGACCAGTCCCAACAACTGGGGACCGCAGTTCGGGTTTGCTTACTCCATCAATCCTTCTGCTAATCATCTGACCGTTGTCCGTGGCGGATTTGGCATCGCCTACAACCGTATGCAGCAGGCGGTCACCCTCAGCGGCCGCTCCAACCCACCCCTGGTCACCAGCGTCAATGCCATATGCACCGACACAGCGCTGGTTAACTGCCCCGGTGTTCAGTACGCTGCATCCTCCAGCGCCACGAATATCAATGGATATCCTTCCAATCCATCCGCTATAGCCACCTTCGGCCCCAACGGCCTGCCCGTTGGAGGAGCTCCTCTTACCATCAATGCAATTCAACAGAATCTCCCCACTCCCCTCACCTACAAGCTGTCTCTTGGCGTGGAGTATGCCCTCACCTCCCACTGGGTCCTCAGCCTCGGCTATCAGGGCAGCATCTCCCGTCACTACACTCGCCAGAACAACCTCAACTGGATCTACTATCCCAACCTGAATCCCTCCATCAGCAACTTCAGCTTTTTCTCGAACGACTCCACCGCAAGCTCTCACGCATTCCTTGCGGAGGCGCGGCGCTCCTTCGCTCGTAACTTCTCCATCACCGGGCAATATCGATATGGCAGGATCATGGACAGCGCCTCCCAGGACTACTACATCGATCAATACCCCTACGACAACCGCTTCGCCTACGGGCGTGCGGACTATGACGTCACTCACAACGCAAAACTCTTCGGAACCTATGCGCCGAAATTCTTCCCCAATAACAAGCTGCTCGAAGGCATCTTTGGAGGCATTCAGATCAGCGGCATTCTGCAGTACCACACCGGCTTCCCTTGGACTCCCATCTATGCCAACACCGGTTGCAACGTCGTCTACGTCGGCAGCGGATACTGCAATCTCCGTCCCGGCGCCCAGATCGCGCGTGGAACAGGCGATACCAGCAACGACACCTTCAAGCGCCAGGGTGGCCAGTTTCCCAACGGCGGTCTCGCCTACTTCACCATTCCAACCTTTCCCACAACCGGGGCTCCCCCACCTCCAGGCGTAGGGCGCAACAGTCTTCACGGCCCCAACTACTTTGACACCGACATGGATGCACAAAAGACCTTCGGCATTCCGCACAACACGATCTTCGGCGAAAATGCCGGACTCACCATCCGTGCCATGTTCTTCAATATCTTCAACCAGACCAATCTGACGCCATTGAATTACGGCGATGCCAGAACCGCCCCCGACGGCAATGCCCTCATCACCAGTAGTCAGTTCGGACAGCCACAGACCGCACTCGGTGCTCGCACCATCGAGTTCCAGGCGCGCTTCAGCTTCTAGATAGGCCAATAGCTATCTTTCAAAGCTTGAAGAATGCTTCATTGCACGGTGACGTTGTATTCCCAGGCTGGGTTCAGCTTCTTTTCTAGGAGAGTTACAAATGAAAAGCATCACCGGTCTATTTTTGTTCCTGGCCCTCGGGTTGGCAACCAGCTCACTTAAAGCTCAAACTGCAACTCAAGTCGACCTACTATCGTTCAGCGGAGCGGGTGCGCAGGGAGTAACGTTTTTATATCGTGTGACAGATCTCAACGGCGCTGCAGTTACCGCTGGCGGAGTAGAAATTCGCCTATGCCAATGGAATGCTCCTGACACGTGTATGGATTATTGCGGTGGCTCTGTAAATGCATCCGGGCAGGGAAGCTGCAAGATGGATGTCAATGTTTCACCTGGCGAATACTGGCTTATCGTCGATTATGGGGGAACACCTCAATATGCTCCTTCGGAGTTCAGACGACAGGTTGCTGGCGATGGCGGAGGTGGAATTAGTTAATTTAGCCAATTTGGGAAGGGGTGCAATCTATTCTCTGCGCCCCTTCTCAGTTATGGATTGATCAATCATGATTATGAAAAGAAGTACTCATCGAATCCTCCTATCCCTCATCCTTTGCACCTCTCTCCACGCGCAACAAAACATCCAGATCAACACCAACGCCCCCACAACTCCCTTTCCCCACTTCTGGGAGGAGATGTTTGGCTCCGGCCGCGGCGCTCTCGTGCTCCGTCAGAGCTATCTCAACGACCTCAAAGCCGTAAAACAGGTCACCGACTTCAAATACGTTCGCTTCCACGCCATCCTGCACGATGAGCTCGGAGTCTACAACGAAGACGAGCACGGCAACCCCGTCTACAACTTCGCCTACGTCAACCAGATCTATGACAATCTGCTCGCCAACGGCGTCCGCCCCGTCGTCGAGATCAGCTTCATGCCTAAGAAGCTCGCCTTCAATCCCGACGCTCTCCATCCCTTCTGGTACAAGCAGAACGTATCCCCACCGAAGTCCATGGAAAAGTGGGACGGCCTCATGACCGCCTTCGCGAAAAATCTCGTCGCGCGTTACGGCATCGACGAGGTCTCCCAGTGGTACTTCGAAGTCTGGAACGAACCCAACATCGACTTCTGGGGCGGCGTCCCTAGTCAGCGAAGCTACTTCGAGCTCTACGATCACACCGCTCGCGACCTCAAAGCGGTCAACCCTCGCCTTCGTGTCGGAGGCCCCGCAACCGCAGCCGCGCAGTGGGTCCCGGACTTCCTCAAGCACACCACCGAAAATAACGTTCCCGTCGACTTCGTCTCTAGCCACGGCTACGCCGACGACACCGTCGAAAACATGTTCCCCGACGACCCGAGCGTGCCCAAAGATCTTCCCATGGACCAGCGCGTCTGCCGCGCCATCGTTAAGGTCCGAAACCAGATGAAGGCAGCCGGCAAGCCCACGATGCCCCTCTTCTGGACCGAGTGGAACGTCCCCGGCCACAACCAGTCCCGCGACACCACCTATGTCGGACCCGCCCTCGCCAACACCGTCCGCCAGTGCGACGGCCACGTCGACATGATGTCCTTCTGGACCTTCTCCGACGTCTTCGAAGAGGGAGGAGTCAGCCCTCGCCCCTTCATCGGCCAGTTCGGTCTGCGCGCCGAGTTCGGAATCAACAAACCCAGCTACTACGACTTCGCCCTCCTCCACCAGCTCGGAGACAAACGCATCGCCAACAACTCACCGGACGTCATCGTCACCAAAGCCGCCGACGGGCAACTGAAAGTTGCCGTCTGGAACCTCGTCGATCCCGACCCTGAATCCCTCCGCAACGGCAAGACCCGCACCGTCACCCTCACCTTCCAGGGACCCTCCGCAAACGCGCAGGCTTCGATAGAACGGGTCGACAACGAGCACGGCAACGTGCTCCCCGAGTACGCCAAAATCGGCAAGCCCGACTACCCCACTCCCCAACAGGTCGAACAGCTCAACCGTGCCACGGCTCTGCCTCCACCCGAACAAACCCACCTCGAAAACAACCGCCTGACCCTGAACCTCGAACCCAACGCCCTCGCCCTCGTAACCGTGAACTCCCACTGAACTGTCCCGGCGAAGAACAAGCATTACCCTGAGCCAAACAAAAGTGTCATCCTGAGCGCAATCTGGCGCGGTCTCCGCGCCAGACGCAGTCCAAGGATCTGCGGTTAAGCTCCGGACATAAAATCCCTGTCAAGCCCTCGCACCCCGTAAATAAAACAAACGGCTTCACTTCGAATCTGCCGATTAGTTCGAGCCATTTCGTTAAACTTTAAACCAGCCTTCCCGAATGGCGCATCACGGGAAGTCCGGACCTAAGCCCAATTTATTGAAGACTTTGCGCAAAAAGTATGGGGGGGGGGTATCTACCGTACCTCAACCCCATACAGCGAAGTCCGCGCCAGAATGTACAGCGTCCGGCCATCCTTCCCGCCGAACACCAGGTCGATCGGCCGCTCCGGAACCTCGATCGTATCGATCAGCTGGCCCGAAGGGTTGTAGACATACACCTGGCCCGCCGCGATGTAGACATTGCCCGCCGCATCCTGGGCAACGCTCTCACCACCATTCTCCGCAAACAGCTTCAGATCTTTCAGAGTTCCATCCGGGCCCACCCGGGCAGAGTACGTCTTCTGCATGCCCTCGTCGCTCACATAAAACGGCTTGCCTTCGACAGCTCTTCCCAGCCCGAAGGCTCGGAGCACATCCGCCATCTTGGTGCCGTAATACAACGCTCCGGTAACGAAGTCCTCTCCCGCCGGAATGAATGTAGTCCCGTCCGGAGAGACATACTGAAACGGCCTCGCCACCGGGATCGCCTTCATGAAATCGTTCTCGTTGCGCCAGTAGTTCACCGGAAGTACCGCGGTCATTCCTTCGCGCGGCCCGGCCTTCTCAGGCTTCAACAGTCTGACCTCGTCGTCCAGAGCATCCGGACGGAAGCTGTACACCGTTCCATTGCCGTCATAGGAGACGACCATCAGATCTCCGGCCTTGTCGAAGACAAGCTGCACCGGATCGAGCGGGCTGTCGCGAACGATCGCCGCTCTCTTCTCCTCCGGCAGCCAACGATAGATGCGCTGCCAGTGAGCATCGACAAAGTAAAGTTGCCCCGACGGATCGACCGCCGCACCCGAGATGTTGTAGAAGCCGCCCGTCAGCCGCTCCAGCTTCGCCCCCGGAGCCAGCACCGGCGAGGACTTCGACGGAGCCTTGCCCTCCTTCTGCGAGGTATCGATCGTCATCGCGGCAAACTCGCGGTTCCGCACCAGCTGCTGCCCGTCCGCATCCACGATGACTGCGTTGTCAAAGGAAACCTTGTTGTCGCCATACACATGAATGTTCCGCAAGCGGATGTCATGCGAGTCCGCCACATGGATCGCATTCAGGAACGGCTGGTAGCTGCTGACCACGCGGTAGCTGTGATAGTTGGCAACCGTAATGTTGCTGGAGTGCTCGATCGAGAGCGGCAGGCAGAACGGCCCCTCACCGCGCTCCTCCTCCGTCTGCAGAGCATAGATCTTCCAGTTGGATGCGTGATCGATCTTGATCTCATTGCGGACGTGATGCTCGCTCGAGAGCTCGTAGACGCGCCCCTCGGTCGCGGTGTTCGAAATCATCATCCCGGCCTGAGCAAACGTGCTCGGCGTCCAGATGTTGGCGAAGGTTCCACCGCCGCCGTCGGTCACCCACAAACTCGGATACTGGCTGTCCCAGCGGCGATTGATATCGGTGTCTGCTGTATGCGTGTTGTTATAAATCGGAGACATGCCGGGAATCGACGTGCCATGCCCGGCTAGGAAGCGGACATCGTCCATCAGAGAGTCCTTGCCCGCCATCCACTTCGCTCCAACGGAGCGGCCGTTGATGCCATTGGTATAGAGACCGATTCCGGTCACGATGTTCGTGCCGCCCTTCGGAGCCTCGAGCAACGGCTTCGGCGAGCCCGGCCCCTGGAAGGCAGGCGTCGAGTCCGGAATGTCGAACTGCGTCGTAGACGGATGCAGCCCGATCAGCACCGTGTCCGGGCGCAACGTAATAGTGTCGGTCACGATGTAACGGCCCGTCGGAATGTAGATTGTGCGATGCGATGCGATTGCCTGGCGGATGGCCGCCGTGTCGTCGGTCGTTCCGTCGCCCTTCGCTCCAAGGGCCTTGAGGTTCACCCAGGTGCTCTGCGCAGGCAGCGCGGGAATGTCGGAGGCAACAGGCTCCGGCATCGTCTTGAGAGGTTCGCCCTCAATATGAGTCTTCACCTCGCCGGGCGCCGAAACAGACTCGAAGGTGAGGCCGTGGGTCATGTTGCGGACGTGGTAGATCTCACTGCGTCCGGGGATATTGGTGTTGCTCTCGCGAAGATTGGCGAAGATGGGAACGTTGCGGCAGTAGATGTCTTCGAGGTTGATCTCGGTGCGCAGGCCATGCTCGTTGCTGACGATAATTGCGGGGCCGCTGATGTCCTCGAAACGGGAGTCCTTCACCCACAGCTCCTCGGAGTACTCCGGATCGATGGAGATGGCCGTGGGAGTGTGGCGGATCTGTGCGCGGATCAACGAGAGTCCAGCCTCGTGCTCCTTGATGGCCGCCTTGCTCTGGCCTTCGAAGGTTGAGTCCAGCAAGGTGAACTGCCATCCTGGCGAGGGCTTTCGCGTCATGATGCCATATTGACCGCCATAGAAGTGAAGGTCCTCGGCCTCGTTGCCCACATCATGCAGCGCGGAAAGGCCGGAGCCGACGTGGAAGTCCATGTGCGCGAGATAGCAATGCTGCGCGAAATGAAGACGGATACCTACCGCAGCCGGATTGCCGTCTTCGATCTCGAAGTCGATGTTGCTCATCGCTGAGTAGAACGTTCCCGGGTTCGCATCGGCGATCCTCGGATTCGAAGGCACGATCCCGGGGATCGGCGGCGACACTCTGCCCTGCCTGCGCGGAAGCTCCCCATTCGCAGGAGGACGGTTGCCGGTGAACATCACCATGTAACCGAGTCCGTCCTGATAGCCGGGCGTGTTCTTTCCCAGCACGAAGACAGGCCGGTTGGCTCCATAGCCGATCAGCCGGATGCCCGGCCAGACGAAGACGGTCTTCGACAGACGATAGCGTCCCTCGGGGACGAAGACGATCCCCTGCCCCGTCGTCTCCTGCACTCTGTCGATCGCCTGCTGGATCGCACCGGTGTCGTCACCCGCACCGTCACCGTGCAAGTCACCTTGTCCACGAGTAAGGTAAACAGCCTTTGCATCGTCGGGACGCAACGGATAGTACGAGCTCGAGGCCCAGAGGGGAACTGCAACACCCATGACTGCAAGGACTGCGATCCTGCCTAACCAGAGCTTCGCTTTCATCTCATATCCTTTATGTTGAACCTGCCGTTACCAGATGAAGGTAGCCACCGAACCGGCCACCAGCAAGCTCTTGAACGTCTTGCCTCGGAAGCGAACATCGAAGCCTCGGTCGGAGGTGCTGTCGTTGGCGACGATCAGCACCGTCTTCCCCATCGGAGTCGTGAAGGCAACGTTCGGAATCGCGTCCGCGCCGCTGGAACCGATGCGAACCGAGCCATCGGGCACAAACTTCGAGGCGTGAGCAATCGTATAGTAGGCAAGGTTCAGCTTCACATTGTTGCCATCGATGGTGATAGCTCCCTGGCATCCGGTGCAGCCGCCATCGTTGGTATGGGGGCCGAACTGCGGATCGGCCGCTAGGTTCCAGAGCAGGACGTTCCTGCTCCAGTGACGCGTTGCGCCGATGACAACCCACGCAACCGGCTTGGCCAAGTTTAGCGGAGCGCCTTCGTGGTGGTCGGAGATCGATTGCTCGGTGAAGTAAAGATTCTTCTTCGGGAAGGCGTCGTGAACCTGGTCGAAGGCGGCCACCGTTCCTCCATATAGGTGGAAGCCGGTTCCGTCGACGTACTTGTTAGCCTTGGGATCTTTGAGAATGGAGAGCGGATAAGACGGATGGTCGAGGTTGTGATCGTAGAGCACGATCTTGGTTTTAATCCCGGCTTTCTGGAAGGCAGGCCCGAGGTTGTTCTCGATGAAGTCGCCCAACTCGGATTCAAGCATCAACATGCTGGGCGTGTTCTTCTCGTTCAGAGGCTCGTTCTGCACGGTGAGAGCGTCGATGTTGATACCCTCGGCCTTCATAGCCTGGATGTACTTCACGAAGTACGTGGCGTAGGCCTCGAAGTACTCCGGCTTGAGCACACCACCCCGGGCAACTCCGGTGGTCTTCATCCACAGGGGCGCCGACCAGGGCGAGGCAAGGATCTTGATCTTCGGATTGATGGCAAGAATCTGCTTCATCACCGGGATCACATCGGCCCTGTCAGGCTCGATGCTGAACTTCTCCATCTTCACATCCGTCTGTCCTTCCGGTAGATCGTCGTAGGAGTAGACATGATCATTCATGTCAGAGGCTCCTACGCTCAGGCGCAGGTAACTGACGCCGATACCATCGCCTTCTGTGGAGAAGAGCTGTTTGAGAAGAGCCGCGCGCGATTCCGCATCCATGTGTGCGATCAGCTGCGCGCTGCCGCCGGTCAAAGCGAATCCAAAGCCGTCGATGGTCTGATACTTTTTGTCGTCAATGTCGATCACGGTACCCGCCGGGCTTCCATCCGCAAAGGAGAGACCCGGACTCTGCTGCTTTAGAAGTGACGAACGATCTGGAGTCGTAAGCCATTCGGAGACCTGTTGCGCCCGCAAGGACAAGGATGCCAGAGTCAACGTTACTGTCAGGAAAAGCCGGGACCGCTTCGGGATCATCTCTATTTTCTCCAAAGGAAAGGTAAGAACCGTCGATTGCGTGTGCGCTCTCGAGTCAGGAGCTTCATTTGACTGCTGAAACAGCCTTCATTCCAAGAGCACCGAGATATCCCACATTGGTACGGCAATGTTCGAGCTTGATATTTTCAAGCAAGCCACGAAACGCACGGTCGATGGTCTCCTGGTCAGGACGCTCCTTCAGACGGGCTTCGACGCTCCCGGTGGCTCGGGGCAACTTTGCGAAGGCGACGATCTTGTCCCATCCTTCGGGAGGCGTGATCGTAACGATGGCCGAGCTCTTCTCCATCTTCTTGTAAGGCCAGAAGGCCCATCCGATATCGTTCTTCTCCAGAAGCTCGCGGAACTGAGCGACCCACTCGTCGGTATTCTCACCCGATTCCCCAAGCCACAGGGGAACGTTGTTCTTCTGGCGAAAGTCGATGTAATCCTGGATTGCCGATTGCTGAACCGGCATCCAGTACTTGTGCAGCGTATAGGCGGTGTTCGAGTCGAACGGAGGACCGAAGACCGAGAAGTTCGAGTCCCACTGGGCTCCGCCGAGGAAGAGGATGTGGTGCTTGTCGATCTGACGGACGGCGACCGTGAGCTTCTTATAGAGAGGTTCCAGCTTCGCATTCAGGGGTCGTAGCGAAGGATAGTGCGGGATCGGCTCGTTCAGCAGGTCATACCCCAGCACGGTGCGGTTGTCCTTGTAATGGCGGGCAAGCCGCTGCCAGATTTCGAGGAGATGAGCCTGTTCTTTGGGACTGTCGTAAAGCCAGGGGTATCCGTGGCTGTCATCGATGTTGGTTCCGGTCTGGCCTCCCGGCGCCGCATGGAGATCCAGGATGACATACAAGCTTTCTTCGTGAGCCCAGCCGATGACCCGGTCGAGCAGCTGAAAGCCTTCGGCATCGTCTGTCTCAAAAAATTTGTAGTGCATGGGGATTCGGATGGAATTGAATCCTGCCTCGCGGAGCAGGTGAATGTCTGCGCGCGTCACGTAATTTTCCCGATAGGTGTGCCAAAACTCCGGGGCCTTATCCGGCCCCAGCAACTCTGTCACCAACTCTTCGATCTCACTGCCCGATTGCGGTCCTCCCTCAAAGAGCCACATGTAGCCTTCCGGGACCATCCAGTTGCCGAGGCTTGTCCCTCGCAGCAAGATTGCCTTTCCGCCGGCATCCACGATCTCCTTGCCGTTTGTATGGGCGAACTGAGCAGAGGACGTAAGCGATGCGAAGCACAGGGCAGCAACGGCAAAGAGGCGGCGACACAACATGGTGTGATCCTCGTTTCCAACTACGGTTGGGGTGTAACCTCAAAGGTCGCGTGTTCGCTTGCATTCGAATCCGTGCCAATCCAAAGATCAAAGACGCCAGGCTCGATAGACCATCGATGTGTCTGCGAGCTCCAGAAGCCAAGCTCCCTGGTATCGAGCGTCAAGGTAACCTTCTGACGCTCGCCCGGCTTCAACTGAATGCGGCGGAATCCCTTCAACTCCCGTACCGGTCTTGACGCAGAACCGGAGCGTTGATGTGTATAAAGCTGAACCACCTGGTCGCCAGCTATCTTACCCGTGTTTTGAACTTCGACGGAAATCTCAAAGGAACCGCCTGACGGCACGGACTGGGCGCTTGTTTTTATCGCGCCGAGCGAGAAGGTGGTGTAGCTCAAACCATAGCCAAAGGGATAAAGCGGCGCACTGGAGCCGTCCCAGTAGCGGGTATCGGGATCATTCGGAATCTGGGTAAGGTTTCGCGCATAAAAGATGGGCACTTGCCCGACGGAGCGCGGCCAGGTTACAGGTAACTTGCCTCCGGGAACTGCGTCTCCAAAGAGAAGATCCGCAATTGCATCTCCGGCTTCTGTGCCTGGATACCAGGCATCGAGGATGGCTGGAACGTGTTCGGAAGCCCAGGTGATATTGAGAGGACGCCCGTTGATCAGCACCAGAACAACGGGCTTTCCGGTGGCTACCGCGGCTTCCAATAGCTGCTCCTGTCTCCCTGGCAGAGTTAAGGAAGACCGTGACGCCCGCTCTCCGCTCATCGTCTGGGCCTCACCAAGGACCAGCACGGCAAGGTCAGCCTGTTTGACGAGGTCGATGGCATGACGAAACTCGGCTTCTCTCGCCGCATCCGTTGTCAGAACAGGCTTAGGGCTGGGGAACTGCTCGTCAAAGATCGAGGGCTGTTCACGCTCGATCTCGACTCCTTTGGTAGAGAGAATCTTTGTGCCGCTGGACGCGAGATGATGCCGCATGCCCTCGGTCACAGTAACCGTATCGTCTGGATGACTCCCGAGACTCCATGAGCCCATGACATCCGGCCTGGTATCTACTAATGGACCAATCAGCGCAATCGACTTCAGATCTCGCTTGAGAGGAAGCAGATTGTCTTCGTTGCGTAGAAGCACCGCCGTCCTTGTCGCTATAGAACGTGAAGCCATGCGCTGTTCCTGCGAGACCAGCTCCTTCTGCGATCGGTCGAGAGAGACGTATGGATTCGCGAAGAGGCCCAGCTTATACTTCGCCAGCAGAATCGATCGAACGGCATCGTCGATCATGCTCTGCTGCACTAGTGCCTTCTTAAGGGCATTTGCCAGGTTGTCGCGAAAGGCCGTAGACGTCATCTCCATATCAACGCCGGCATTGACTGCACGAACAGCGGCATCCTCTGTACTCGAGGCAAAGCCGTGAGTCTTCAGGCTGGAAACCGAATCCCAATCGCTCACGACGAGTCCGTGAAAATTCCACTGCTCTCGCAGAACATCGTGCAACAGCCAGCGATTTCCCGTCGCCGGGACGCCGTTCAGATCCATGTAAGCGCTCATCAAAGAGCCGGCTCCCGCATCAATGGCTGCTCGAAATGGAGGCAGATAGACGTTCCACAACTGTTCATCCGAGATGTCGGACGAGTCATAGTCCCTGCCGCCTACCGCCGCCCCGTACCCCGCAAAGTGCTTGACGCACGCCAGAATGCTGTCCGGGTTGTCGAGCTTGCTTCCCTGAAACCCTCGTACCTGAGCCTCGGCCATGCGCGCTCCCAGGTAGGGATCTTCCCCTGCGCCTTCCATGATGCGTCCCCATCGCGGATCGCGCGCGATATCCACCATGGGCGCGAAGGTCCAGCGGATTCCCACGGAGCTTGCCTCGCGAGCTGCCATGCGCTGTGCTTCCTCGGCTGTGGCGGGGTCCCAGGAGGCGGCGAGCGCCAACGGAACGGGGTAGATTGTCCGGTATCCATGAACGACGTCGAAGCCGAAGAGAAGCGGTATGTGCAACCGGCTCTTCTCCATCGCCAGATGCTGCAACCGGTTGATCTCCCTGGGGTCGCGCACAAACAGCAAAGAGCCAACTTCTCCCTGCGTGATTCGCTCATCTCGTTTTGGCCCCTCAGATGAATTCAGAGCGATCTGGCTCATCTGGCCGATCTTCTCTTCGAGAGTCATCCTGGCTAACAGATCGTTCACAAACCGATCCGCCTCAGGGAGATTCGCGGGCCGCGCCATTTTAGCCTGTGCCATTGCTATTCGATCGCACGGAACGGCGAAGGCCAGAAAAGGCAGGCTCCCGAATAGAAATCGACACAAAGAAGTACGCAATGAGATACACAGCATGTAGACAAGGCTCCACAATTTCGCAACTCGAAGACCATGAGAAGGATGGTCGAATGCGTAATTTCTTCCAGGCGACAGTTTCTAGTAATTTACAGTCGCACTAGTTTAGACAAACGTTTGTCTTATTGTCCACCTCTGATCGTAAATTTACAGAGAGCTTTCCTCTGCTTTTAGGTTGAGGGAACCATCTGTAGATACAGAACGCCGCCAGAGTTCTCTCTCCACTGGTATTGTTAACGAAAGCTTTTGCCTATTAAAAATTTTGCGTTCCTATGCAAAAACCACCTTCGACGACAACCGGCGTCCGTCATGCCAATCTCAAGATGCTGGCCGAATATCTTGGCCTTAGTCCATCGACGATTTCTTTTGTCCTGAACAATACACCTGGCCGGTCTATCCCTGAATCCACTCGAGCCCGCGTAAAAGCTGCGGCTGAAAAATTCAACTACCAGCCAAGCATGATCGCTCGCACCTTGCAGGGAAAACGCATGCAGACCATCGGCATCTTATTGCCGGAACTGGGTGAGGGTTACCATTCCCAGGTTCTATCGGGAGTCGGTGACCTGCTCATGCGCAAAGATTATTTTTATTTCACCGTACATCATCGTCACCGCAAAGAACTGATCGATGCCTATCCCAGCCTCCTCCGTTCCCGCGGCGTGGATGGCATCCTGGCAATCGACACTCACCTTGCCGAACCACCACAGCTACCTACGATTACCGTTGCGGGCCATACGACACTGCCGGGCGTTTCCAACATCCTGATTGATGAGGAACACGCGGCAAGGCTTTCTCTTCAACATCTGCGCGATCTCGGTCATCGCAAGATTGCGTTTATGCATGGCCAGCCCTTCAGCTCAGATTCGGACACTCGCTGGCTTGCCAATCTAAAAGCTGCTCGTGAATTGGGGATTGAGATTCACGAGGAGCTGATGATCTATCTCTCCAAGGATTCCCATTCTCCGGAGATCAGTTATCCGGGCATACGAAAGCTTATCAAGAGCGGCCGTCCTTTTACTGCAGTGCTGTGCTTCAATGATGTCTCTGCAATGGGAACGATACGAGCCCTTCACGAAGCCGGCCTGCGTGTTCCTAATGACGTTTCTGTCCTCGGCTTCGACGATATACAGTCCGCGGCTTATCAGGTTCCCAGCCTAACGACCATCCGGCAGCCGCTGCAGAAAATGGGCAGCACGGCGGCTCAGTTGCTTTTAAAAAAACTGGCCGGAGAGCTTATCTCCGAATCCATTCAAATTGCTCCAGAACTTATCGTTCGGGAGTCGACCGCTCCAGCACGCAGGCTAGTCACAAAGAAAGAAAGCCGGACAAGCAAAGATCTACGGCAGTAACTTCGCCTTCAGCTCTCCACTCTGCTTAAGGGTGTAAAAACGATCTGCGGCTACATCCTGGAAGCTCTGAGAGCTTCCGTCTGGCCATCGCACCTCAACTTTATCGATCTTCTTTGAGGTTCCCAGACCGAAGTGCAATCGAACATCGCTCTGAGAGAGATAGCTTCCGCCGCTTCGAACTTCATCCGTCTGCTGCATCGTTCCAGTAGTGACGTATACCCGCGCGTTCAATGCCATCCGGTTGGAACGTGTTCCCTCAAGTTCAAAGCTCACCCAGTGATGCGCCGGATCTGGTTTTGTCTCCAGAATCATCGGCGCTCCGGTCAGGTTTTCAATCACCAGATCGAGCCGTCCCCGGTTGAAGAGATCGCCCACAGCCAGACCGCGGCTCACCTGTGGGGTTGTCACTACCGTACCCACCTGGGCACTCACGTCCTTGAAATGCCCGTCCCTCTGATTCTGAAAGATCAGCTTCGGCTCACGGTATGCAGTTCCCAGCTTTGCATTGTCGACCTGCGGATAAACATGGCCGTTGACCAAGATAAGATCCTGCCAGCCGGAGTTATCCAGATCGACGAAGGCATCGCCCCATCCGACGAATTGCTCTGTTGACCGCGCAATTCCCGCAGCATGAGAGACATCGCTGAAGCTCAAATTTCCGTCGTTTCGATAAAGAACCGCATACTCATCGCTGAAATGCGTAATGGCAACACTCATGCGTCCGGTATGAAGGTAGTCGCCAAGAGCAAGCCCCATATTGGCCTGTTCGATACCATCCTCACTCACGGCGACACCGGCATCATAGCCAATCTCCCGGAAACGGCCATCGCCTTCGTTGTGGTACAGGTAATTCGGCTCACCATCGTTGGCCACAAACAGATCTACTCGTCCATCATTGTCGAAGTCCGACCATACCGCTCCAAGACCGAAGAATCGTTTCGGGTCGTCCACACCTGCCTGCTTTGCCATTTCGGTGAAGGTGCCATCTCCATTGTTATGGAAGAGCGTATCGGGATACCCTTTCAGGCCGCGGGGGCCGCACTGCACCGGAACATCGTGATACTGACAGGTTTTGCGCGAGCCAAAGGTCGGAAGATCCTTAATGTCGAAATCGACATAATGTGGAACAAACAGATCCACATAGCCATCGCCGTCATAATCTCCGAAGGTTACCCCTGCAGCCCAGCCCGTATCCTTGTCGAGCCCCGACGGTTTGGTCACATCCGTAAAGGTGCCGTCCCCATTATTGCGATACAGCACCACGCCGCCAAAGCAGCTCACAACAAGATCGGGACGACCGTCGTTGTTGTAATCCCCGACTGCGAC
The DNA here is from genome assembly GCF_059115365.1 of Edaphobacter sp. FHG110511_03. NCBI lineage: Bacteria > Pseudomonadati > Acidobacteriota > Terriglobia > Terriglobales > Acidobacteriaceae > Edaphobacter > Edaphobacter sp. FHG110511_03. Next base: position 126,438 of record NZ_JBZYWL010000001.1, read on the forward strand.
GCCCATCGCCCAGCATGGATACCCTATACCCGACCGATCGGTTACATCGCTAAAAGTTCCATCGTGATTGTTCTGGTACAGCGCGCTTCTGGCCTTCTTTCCCTCAAGCGCCATCGCAACGCTTGGGCCATTCGTAAAATAGATGTCCAGCCAGCCGTCGCCATCATAGTCGAGCAAGGCGACGCCGCCGCCCATCGATTCGACAATATAGCGCTGATCCGGACTGGCCAGATGTTCAAAACGAATCTTTGTGGATGCCGTAATGTCGACAAGTTGAGGGATTTTGCCTGGCGTCCTCAGTGGGCCGCCGCTCTGAGGAACATCTACTCGCTTCTTGGTCTTCTCGGGCTCTTTCTGGGCCAACAGACCTAGAGCTTGCGTAAACAGGAGCGCAATACCCAAGTAAACCCACCACCGAGAACCTCCCTTGCCACCCACTCACCGGCCCTCTTTTTCAGATTCGGTATCGTCCTGCTGCTCCAGACGCAGATCCTTATAGAGCTTTCTCATCTTTTCCTTCATGCCTTTGTACTTCTGATATTCATCGAGTTGGCGTTTCGCATCCTCGGGCCGCTTGAGTTTGCGATACACCACGCTCAACCGATAGTGAGCCTGCACGTTGGAAGAATCGGCTGCCACGACGCGTTCCAACAAGGGAAGGGCGGATTGCGGATCGTTCTTCTCCGTATAAACGCGCGCCAAGCCGATAAGTGCATCTGCATCGTTCGGTGCCAGGGTCAACGCATGTTTATAAGAGTTGGCAGCGCTATCTAGGTCTCCCTTGTCTACAGCAAGATCACCGAGACGGGTTATCGCTTTTTCGTCGGACGGGTTCGCGGCGACAGCCAGTTTGTACTGATCCTCAGCCTCAGCTCGCAGCTTCAGGTCAGGGGAGGCATGCAGTGCCTCTGCCAGCTCATAGTGGATGCCCGGCAGTTTCGGATTCGCAGCCACGGCCTTGCGATAGTCGGTGATCGCGCCATTCATGTCGCGCTGTCGAATCAGTTCATGCGCAATCGCCTGGTACATCTGTCCGGACTCCGGGGCGGCAACCGATAAACCCAGCAACGCCTCCCCCGCCAGATCCGTGTGAATACGATAGGCCGCATAAAGAACACGAGGATCCGTTGGGGCCTTTTGTCGCAGCGTCTCAACCACGGTTGCAGCACGAGCCAGATCCCCTACTGCGCTATCGATCTCTATTAGCTCAAATCCGACTTCCGCTTGGATCTTGATGTCTTCTAATTCAGGAAAAGCAGCCTCCAGATCCGTACGTGCCGCATCCGTCTTACCCAACCTACGCTCGCATAACCCGAGGAGTGCGCGAATCTTTGTCAGGCTTGGCTGCTGTTCCACCACCGCACGCAGGTGCGGCTCCGCATCTGCAAACTTCCCCCGAAAATAAAACAGGACCCCGAGATTGCCCTGCGCATCTAGATTGTTCGGATCTGCGGCCAACACCGCCTCAAACTCTTTCGCCGCAAGCTCCGGCTTCTTCTCGCTCAGAAGCTGATGTGCCCTCTGCTCATGAATCTTTGCCTGTTCCGAAGGCGACTGAGCCATCCCATCCACACTAGCGCCGAGCCCCAACGCGGTCAGAACCAGAAACGCCAAAATCTTCATCCCATGACCATACTCTTCTCTTAAATCCGCTCAAAACAAATTGAGATGGCGGCCTCTCAACCGCCATCTCAATCGAGAATGGATTTAGAACGAGATGCGTGCGTTCAGCTGCATAAGGCGACCCTTGACCGTAACTGAACGAATTGTCGAGGTTCCCGTCGCGATCGAGCCATCCGGATTCACCACAAGCTGCGCCGAGCTCTGGTTGACTCCACCGCTTGTCGGCAGTCCGAAGCTCGGATGGTTGAAGACGTTCTGCGCGTCGCCACGAATCTGCAGCTTCACGTTCTCCCAAATCGTGAACGTCTTGCCTAGCGAGAAGTTCACGTTGGCAAGGCCTGGACCGTTCAGCAGGTTTCTGCCTGCATTGCCAAACGTTCCAGCGGCTGGTTGCGCAAAGGCAGCTTCGTTGAACCACTGATTGGTTCCGTGATACGCACCACGGTTGGCAAGATGAGGATTGCCAATCAGATTCGGATACCATTGCGAATTCTGTGCCAGTGAGTAGGAGTTGTCGGTCGCCATGGAGACCGTAAACGGCTGTCCGCTTTGTATGACAACAATGCCCGTGGCCTGCCAGCCTCCTAAGACCTCATCCAGCAACAAATTGTTGTTCATGAAACGCTTACCCCGCCCAAACGGAAGCTGATAGAGAGCGCTCCCTGCAAATTTATTCCTGATATCGAAGTTCGAGTTAGCGTAGTTGGCCGATGGATCGAACGAGCGCTGGTAGTTCAGTGCTCCGGCTCGGCTTCCCCATCCCGAGGAAGCCATCTCGTCCAGGAAGTGAGACCACACATAGTTGAAGTTGAAGTTCAACCCATTCGAAAACCGCTTCTGAACAGCCGCCTGCAACGAGTGGTAATTGGAGATGGCGTTATTGGTGCTTCCGAGGACATTGCCGAACTGCGGGAATGGACGGAACTGCTGATCGTTTGGCGCGAGACGATTTTCTGGAACCTGGTTGATATCCACCGTGAACGGAAGGTCATGACCGTGGCTTCCCACATACGCAAGGTCGAACACCATGTCGTTCGTAATCTCACGCTGCATAGCCAGGTTCCACTGATAACTTCCCCCAACCGGTGCTTTGAACTGGTTGTAGGTGACGTTTTGTCCATTGAACGCGGCTGGATTCGTACTCTGAGCTACATAATTCAGATTTGACCCGCTGCTCGCTAAGGTCACGACGGGGGTTACGCTGGTATTGTCCTGGATATTTCCTCGAGTCCCAAAGGCCTGACCCATTCCAGGCGCATACGTGTCGAGGCTCCAGTTATAAGCGTAGAGGCCAAATCCGCCTCGCAGAGTTGTGCGAGGGTCGACAAGCCATGCGAAGCCCACTCGCGGAAGCACCGTGGTATAGACCGGCTCTTGAAGCCTGTCGCGGCCATTCGCCTTGGTCGTTCCATACCACGTCGCACCCAGGGTTCCGGTGGCAGGATTCTGCACCGTCGGATCGAAGGTGGACATGTTGCCCTTCACCTCGCCCCATCCTGACTGAATCTGGTACCGCAGGCCAAGATTCACGGTCAGGTTTGGAGTGATCTTATAGTCGTCCTGAATAAATACCTGGGGCACGCGCATCCTGGCTCCCGCCTCCGGCGTCACCTGCGCACCCCACCGTTGCACCTGTCCCAGCAGGAAGTCTGAGTAAGACATGCCCCCAAGCTTGTTGCCGGGATTACCCGGATCGCTCGAATTCGTGTATTGGCCGGTAAAGTTCATGGTTCCAGCGTCGATATTTCCCCACGCCGTGGAGTTATCCCGGAAGAACAGGAACTCGCCTCCGAAGTGCAGAATGTGCTTGCCCCGAATCATCGTCACGACATCCGAGGGGTCATAGACATGTTCCTTGTACACCGCGTTCGTGTTCGGCTGCAGCGAGTAATAACCTCCGGCGGTGAGATTGATCGTCGGGAAGAGATCCGCCTTAGCAAACTGCCATCCCAGTTTCGCCGGAAAACCCTCGTTGAGAGACGCCGGAACGAAGTAATTCATCTGGTTTGTATAGGCGATGCGAAGCTCGTTGATCACATGCGGCGAGATTGTCCAGACATCCGTAATCTGCGCATTGTGCCGACTCACAGTCTGTGACTGACAATTGATCGGGCAGATTCCCTCCCCTTGGCCGTAAGCAGGATTGTTGCTGGCCGTTTCCGATATGGTCAGCCGGTTGTTCCCCGTAATGTCCCAGTCCGCGCGGCCGAAGAACTTCTGAAAGGGCTGCGAATTCGGAACGTTGAAGCGGAAATTGTTCTGAACGATGCCGTTTCCGGCAATCGTTCCTGGAGCATTCGGCGTCGGATAATACTTCGAAATCGCTAAGGCTACGGGATCGATCCGGCTCGCCGGAATACGATTGCCGTTGCCATACACATCGGCAAACGACCTTCTGAAAACATTGCCGTTAACCACCGTCGTCGTCGCCGGATCGTAGATCGTCGGAAGTCCTGTAAAGTCTCCATTCAACATCGCGGCCGTCGGAACCGTCGTAGTTCCGGTATTCGCGGCGCCATGATTGATCACCTTGTCGTAGTCGAAGAAGAAAAACAGCTTGTTCTTAATAATTGGACCGCCAACGCCAAATCCAAAATTGTTGTAGCGCAGCGGAGAGACTTGTTGTCTTCGCGTCGCCTGCGTAAACGCATAGTCCGCCGCGTTCATCGCGTCGTTCTGGAAGTACTCATAGGCCGCACCGTGAAAACCGTTGCTGCCGCCCTTGCTGATCTGGTTGAACATGATGCCGCCAATGCCATACTGCGCGGAAAAATTCGAGGCGCCGATCTTTACCTCCTGGATCGTCTCCAGAATCATTACGTCGGCATTGGCGCTGTGCGGCAGCGTGATTGCCGCTCCATCGGCTAGAACCGTGCTGTAGGGGAGATTGCCGTTTACTGAAGCAACCTGTCCGGGATTACTCGAGTTCTGTCCCGTGTTTCCCATCGGCGAGCCCGCCGATCCCGGGATCAGAACCGTAAAATTCTCCCAGGTTGGAGTTCCCACCTGCGGCAGCGACCCCAGTTGCCTGGCGTCCAGCGTCGTCGTCTGCTCTGAATTCTCCGTTGAAAGCAGCGGCAGGTCCGTATTCACCACCACCTGCTCCGTCACGGCGCCCACCGTCAGCTGCGCATTGACGGTAACGTCTTCTGCCTCCAGCGTAATCGACGACCTCACTAACTTCTGAAATCCGTCCCTCGAAAACGTAATCTCGTACGTCCCCGGAACGATCGAGGACGTGTCATACAAACCGTCCCCATTTGTCGTGTAATCCTTAGAGACTCCCGTATTCTTGTTCAAAACCGTGACCGTCACTCCGGGAATCGCCGCGCCGCCGGGATCAGTCACAACGCCTCGAATATCGCCGGCGTTCCTGCTCTCTGCGCTAACGCGCTAAAACCGAATCCCACCGATAAGAAAATAGCCAACGCAGCCAAAAACCTTCTAGAAATCCGTTTCATGATCTGCCTCCGAAAAAAGAACTTCAACTTCTACACAACACCGCGCCTCATGCCTTCTGGGGCGGTAAATCGTTTACTAAGACAAACGTTTGTCTAAACTCGCTGGAGAACTGCGCCTGCCATTAAGCATCAACCAGAGAATCTTCGTCAAGTATTCATTTCAGGGGAAACCAACACTGCAACGAGAGCACGACAGAAAAAGACCGCTGTTTCGAGGCCAAGTCTTTTATCTTCTGACAAACGCAATATCAACCCCCTACTGATCATGCTGATCCTCAGTAAGAGGATGGACCAATTAGATTTTTAGCCTCAACTTGTTCGCCACACGCATCCTAGTTAAGAACTGCTTTTTAGGAGCGCGAAAAATATGAGAGTGGAGACCTCTTTTCAATGATTTTCCGTCAGCAGAGGCGGCCTGCGCCCAGCCTCGGACTGCGCACGATTGCCTTATTCCTTACGACCATGGCCGTCATCTCAGCACAGGCTCAAACCGATGCTCCAGCCTCAGTCAGTGTCCTTCGAGTAGACGCACGGGCCAAGACAACTCCCTTTCCCCACTACTGGGAGCGAGACTTTGGCTCTGGTCGCGCCATCCTCTCACTGCGTGAGAGCTACCGCAGAGATCTCCGCGAGGTCAAAGAGATCACCGGCTTTCAGGCGGTCCGCTTCCATGGCATCTTTAATGACGAGGTCGGTCTCTACGATCCTGATCGCAAGCCGATCCAGTTCGCCCAGATGAAGAATGCGGCTCCCACGACCTCCGACAACGCCGGCATCTATAACTTCTCCTACATCGACCAGATTTATGACGGCCTCCTCGACCAAGGCGTCCGGCCGTTCGTGGAACTTAGCTTCATGCCGAAGGAGATGGCCTCCGACCCAAACGCTCTCCACGCTTTCTGGTATAAGCCGAACGTCTCGCCTCCTCGCGACTACGCGCAATGGGACGACATGATCACAGCCTTCGCGCAACACCTTGTTGATCGCTATGGCCTCGAGGAGGTTTCGCAATGGAACTTCGAAGTGTGGAACGAGCCCAACATCGATTTCTGGCGAGGGAAGCCGGCGCAGGCCTCCTATTTCGAGCTCTACGACCACACTGCTCTCGCCCTCAAGAAAGTGAGTCTGCGCCTTCGCGTGGGAGGTCCCTCTACGGCACAGGCTGCGTGGACCGGCGATTTTCTCCGCCATTGCAAGGAGAAGAACATTCCGGTCGACTTCGCATCCAGCCACGTCTACGCCAACGACACCGCAAAAGACGTCTTTCACACCGAGGAAGTCATTCCTCGCGATCGCATGGTCTGCCGAGCTGTCCGCAAAGTCCACGACGAGATCAAGGCCTCTCCCCTTCCCTCCACACCGCTTTTCTTCAGTGAGTACAACGCCAGCTACGCCAACGAACCTAACGTCACAGACTCCATCTACATGGGACCCTGGCTTGCAACCACGGTGAGCCAGTGCGACGGCCTCACCGAATCCATGAGCTACTGGTCCTTCTCCGACGTCTTTGAAGAACAGGGCGTTGTCAGGACACCTTTCTATGGGGGCTTCGGCTTGCTGGCAGAGCACAATATTCCCAAACCCGCATTCAACGCTTTCGCGATGCTCCATCAGCTCGGCGATCAACGCATCGCGCTCAGCTCCGACTCTGCCCTTGCCACCCACCGGTCGGATGGCACCCTGGCTCTTGCAATCTGGAACTATGCCCCCCCAGATGGAACCCGCGCCTCCTACACCCGACCACCTGCCAACCGTGGCCCTAGCCAAGCGTTTACACTAGAGCTGACCGGCGTTTCGTCCGATGCGACGGCGACAATTCTCAGGCTCGACGAGACCCATGGCAATGTCATCTCGACTTACGATTCAATGGGACGTCCCGCCTTCCTCTCCCGCGATCAGATTGCAAAACTGCGGGAGGCCGGCAAGGCAGCCCAGCCGGAACACGCGAGGCTCCGTAATGGGAGTCTTACGATCCAGGTTCCTCCCCAGGGACTTGCCGTTGTCATCATCGGCAACAAAAAGGCTACGCGCTAAACTGCATAGTGTGGGGCAGTCTCAAAATTGATCACGGTGGCTCCAGCATGAAGGCTGTCCCCTCACGTGGGATTACTCGACGAAGCGCGACGCAACTCATCGCTGGCTCAGTTCTTTCCGGCTTCGCATTTCCTTCCCTGATGGAAGAAGATGCTTTTGCTGCGCCGCGTCCCGGTACCCTTGATGCAGGCGCTACAGCTTTTCTCGACGAAATGGAGCGACAGGCGTGTCTCTACTTCTACGAGCAAGCCGATCCTGCGACCGGGCAGATCCTCGATCGCGCAAACAATCACATGCCCGCCGGTCAGATTGACCCCCGTTTCGCCTCCAGCATTGCCGCAACAGGATTCGGCCTCACGGCACTTTGCATTGCAGACAGCCGGCGGTACGTTCCCTCAGATCGAATTCGCCGCCGTGTGCTGGCGACACTCCAGTTTCACCTGCAACCTATGCCCACCGAGCATGGGTTCTACTATCACTTCAACGACTTCAAGACCGGTCTTCCGCTGCTCAATATCGAGGTCTCACCCATCGATACGGCTATCCTGCTCTGCGGAATCCTCACCTGCCGGGCACACTTCAAGGATCCAAAGATCACCGATCTCGCCACCCAGATCTACAACCGTATCGATTGGCCCTGGATGCTGAATAGCGGCAAGACATTCGCGCTTGGATGGCTGCCAGCCACGGGTTTTCTTACGCCGCGCTGGGATCACTACGCCGAGATGATGATGCTCTATCTACTCGCCATCGGCTCGCCTACCCATCCGATTGATCCATCCTTTTGGAGCAACTTCTCTCGTCCTCGCATCCGGTTCGAAAAATTCAATTACATCAGCGGTCACGATCCGCTCTTCATTCATCTCTATTCCCACGCATGGTTCGACTTCTACCGCAAACGGGATGCATTTGCCGATTACTTCGTCAATTCAACCACTGCGGTTCGTGCACACAAGGCCTTCTGCCTCAGCCTTAACCGGGGTTACAACGATGACTACTGGGGTGTCACCGCGTCGGACTGGATACATGGTTATACAGCGTGGGGTGGTCCACCGCTCATGGGCCCTATTGACGGAACAGTTGTGCCCTGTGCCACGGCCGGTGCTATGCCTTTTCTTCCCAATGATTGCCTGCGCGTGCTGCGCTCACTGAAAGAAAAGTTTGGAGAGTACGCGTGGGGCAGGTATGGCCCGTGCGATGCGTTTCATCCAGCCCTTGCTTGGTACGATGCCGACGTGCTCGGCATCGATCTCGGCATCAGCCTGCTGATGATTGAAAATTTTCGCAGTGGTTTTGTATGGAAGACATTCATGCAAAATTCTGAAGCATCGAATGCAATGAAGCTTGCCGGATTTCGAAACTACTAGCATGCATCAAACAAATCTAGAGGCGTATCGTTCGAATATCCCTAAGCGACCTTTGCTTGCCCATTTTCCCCCTTCGGTCTCTCCCCAGGCACGGTCGGTTCGGCCTCGTCCAAAGCTTCGCGCGACTCCTTGCTAAGCGGCCTTTCATGCAGAAGCAACTCCGTCGCTCGCACGATGGGATTTGCGTGGAACCATCGTTGGAATGCTCCGTCGCGAAGCAGATTCGTTAAAGCCAGCAGGCTCATTCCCTGATGATGCGCCATCCACGAGCGCACCATCTTCGGCTCGCGGCTCGTGGTGTAGTCAGCTGCTTCATAGAATCCGTAGTCGCCGATCCACCCCATCGAAGCCATCTTCCGAAGGTTCTCCACCGCCTCATCCCGCAAAAGCGGAAGCGCAAGGAACGTCGAATAGGGAGAGATCACCGGCCCATCTTCAGCACCGTATTTTAATGCGACCTGTGGGATTCCCCATGCCTGATAACCATAACGTCCCGAATCATCCATCTTCGCAAAGCCGGACTCTGAGATCCCCCAGGGAATCCCTCGCACATGGTCTCGCTGGATTCGAACCGCGGATTCCAGAGACTGGGTAATGAGAGTGCCCGGATAAGGACGCATCCATAAGGCAGGCATCATGTATTCAAACATCGTTCCCGTCCACGAGAGCAGACAGGCTCGTCCCTTTACCAGGACGTGCGAACGATCCAGCCGGAACCACGACTCCTGCGCGATATCGCCCTTCGCCACCGCCAGGAAGAAGGCCATTCTAGCCTCGGAGGCTAGAAGATCGTAGCACGCGCCGTAAAGCTCACCCGTTATGCCGTCATAGCCAATCGAAAGCAAATTTCGCGATTTGACCAGCAAGAATCCGTACTGCATCGCGTCGGCATAGCGATTCGCTCGCTCCGCGATCGATTCCAAATTCCTGCAGATCTGGGCGAGCCGGCCTTTCGCAGCAGAAAGCAATTCACGCAGCTCGTTGGCCAGGCTCTGCAACTCCGCGCCTCCAACCACCGTGGATAATTTGTCTTCCAGATCGGTCGCATAACCGGATGCGTTCAATAAAGTGAGCGGCTCGGGTTGAGGAACCAGCGCGGCGCCCTTGAACAAGCCTTCGAATCGCGGCGACAGCCACGGCGTATATGCGTCTGCAAACTTCAGCCATTCGTTTCCGCAGCGTTGCCTCTCTTCTTCGACCCAATCCCCGCTTCTAGGAATCGCGCCAGCCTCATGCGCTGAAGTCCACCCTCCAGACACAATTGGCTTCTTGAGCAGTTCCAGAGTTCCAGAATGTAGTGAATACAATGATGCCGCTAGATTTCCACTGTCCACCGCCGAAACAATACGCGGCGAAATGGGTTGCAGAGTCTCGATGTCGTACCAGTTATAGATGTGCCCACGCTGCTTCTCAAGGCGCTCATAGGTATCGAGAGTTCCCAGTGTTGCCTCGACAAACTTTGCCGGCGTCAGGAAGCCGAAATCGCATGCTGCCTGTCGTGCATTGATCAGCATGCCCAGGTTCGTAGGAGAAAGCTTTCTAACCTGGAAGGTGTCTTTTTCCTCTACGTTATCTGGAATCAGCCAATGATTCTCAGGCCCGCCAAACTCCGCAAAGTATCGCCAGATGAGCAGCGCCTGGCGCTCCAGAAACTCAATATCAGCGCCCTTGAGAGGCCCCTCCATTGCGCGGGGAGGCGAGTTCAGCCACGACGCCAACGCTGGAGCCAACGCCCACAACACAAGGACCGGTGAGGCTGCAAACAATGATTCCGGACGTGCGAGCGCGAGCCCTATCGCAATCGTCAAGGAGATCAAGGGAGACAGCTTCAGGTACATATCCAGCGAGCCGCGACCGGATTCCGATTCCGACTGCGCAGCCGTCTCCCAATCCAGCAGGTTCTTTCCCGACAGAAACAGCCGCACAAGCGATCGGACAATTGCGTCCAGCGACAGCAGCATGTGGTGCGGCAGAAAGATAAGATTCTGCAACGCGATCGCCAGTGAAGAGCCAAAGGTCACAAGCCCGTCGCGAAGCGCCGCAAAACTGCCCTTGAACACGGCCCGGATCACGTTGAATCCCAGCTGCACCAGGCCGGGAAGAAGGATCAGCACCACGACGGCTACGGTCCAATAGAGCGCTCCGCCCGGAAGAAAGAACCACCCGAAGACAAACAACAGGAAGGCGATCGGCTCAATGAGACTGCGCCGCAGGTTGTCCAGAATCTTCCATCGCGAAATCGTGCTGATCGGATTCACGACCAGCCTGCCAGACTCATCGGGCACGACGTTAAACAACCAGCGGAGGATCTGCCAGTCGCCTCGTACCCATCGATGCTTCCGCTTCATGTGTGCGGAGTAGTGCGATGGGTAGTCGTCGATCACCTCGATGTCCGAGACAAGTCCCGCGCGCGCATATGCTCCCTCGATCAGATCGTGTGACAGAAGCGCATTTCGCGGAAAACGGTGATTCAGAACATGATGAAAGGCACTTACATCGTAGATGCCTTTTCCCGTAAAAATACCTTCCCCAAAAAGGTCCTGATAGGCGTCCGAGACCGCGCGGGCATAGACATCAAAACCGGACTCTCCGGAGTACAGGGCCGCCAGCCGGGAACGCGATGCCGACGACACGCTCACTCCCACGCGCGGTTGAAGGATTCCATATCCTGCCGTAACGATACGGAGCTTGGGGTGAATGATCGCTCGATTCAGCGGGTGGGCCATCGTTCCGATCATCCGCGCCGCGGTTCCGTGGGGAAGCTGTGTGTCGGAGTCCAGCGTGATCACATAGCGGATGCGCTCAAGCACGCCAAGCGGACCAGCCTTGCGCGGAAAGCTATCGTGCTCTTCCTCGAGCAGCCGGTTCAGATCGAGCAGCTTGCCGCGCTTGCGCTCCCACCCCATCCACACTCCCTGACGGGCGTTGAAGGCGCGGTGGCGGTGAAGCAGCAGGAAGGATCCGGCGTCGCGTCCTGCATATTTTCGATTCAGATTGTCTATAGCTCGCGCAGCCAGATCGACCAGCGGACCCTCGTCGACCTGCGGCGGGCGAGCCGCAGTGTCCGGCAGATCCGTTAGCAACGCGAAGTGAAGATTCGGATCCTGGTTCGACAGGTAACGCGCCTCGAGCTCATCAAGCAGATCTTCAACCTGCTTTTCATTGAGGAGCAGCGTCGGAACCACAACCAGCGTGGCAGTTTCCTGGGGAATTCCTTTGGAGAAGTCCAGCTTCGGAAGCGCCTCTGTCTTCATCAACATCGTCACGATCCCGTTCACCAGATCGACAGCGCCCTGCGTCGCGGGCAACAGGGCGAGCAGCAGGGCAGCCATCACAGGCCAGAAATCATGATGAGGAACCAACGGGAGAATGATGGCTGTAATCAGCAGAAGAGCCAGGACGAATGTTCCCAGCGTATAAAACTCTTCGTTATAAGTGCTGATGAGCTCGCGCAGTCTCTCCATGGGAGAAGGCCGGAAACCGATACGCAGCTTCAGCTCACGCACACCGTCAGCAAACAGGTAATAACCGATATGCGACTTCCTCTTCGCCATTCGCGGGTCTGAATACTCGGTGCGCTCGGCCGTCTGGGCAAGCTCAAGCGCAATCTGCGCCGTCTGAACCTCATTGGTGTCTGCATGACGCGCCAGTTCTGCAATACGTAGCCTGTATGCGGCACGTGTCTCCTCCTCCATCTTCCCGAAGATTCCGCCCGGGTCCAGGCGAAGTACGGCATCGAACGCCACCAGCGGCTCGAGAATATCTCGCCACTCAATCTGGTTCATGCGGCGCAGGCTGTGAATCGACGCGGAAAACGGCGACTCCTCAATCGGAGGAAGCTCACCCGCCGCAAAGGCAGCATCTGCGCGATTCAGGATGAACTCCAGCTGGGAGATCTTCAGCGCCTCCGGCAGCAGCTCAATCTCTCTCAGCCGCAACGGATGATGCCTCTGCATCTGTTCTACGTAGATCGAAAGCGAGCGCGGCGACCAGATTCCATCCACCGCAGACAGATAACTTCCAGCCAGGTGAATCACCTGGGGCAGCACGCCCACGGGTTGAAGATCGGCGACCGGGACCTCGCGGAAGGTACTCGCGGCGCTCTCCCCCTTCGGAATCACCGACTCGAACATCCGCGCGCTCTCCACCAGCTCCAGCTTCGGCGTCAGCTCCGTCGTCGAAGTTCCCTGCTTCCAAACGGGTACCCGCGAAGCGAGCCACTTGCGCAGATGGTCCAGATAGCGCACGAGATCTTCCTGGGTCTTTCCCGGCAGCTGCGAACGAAGGCGCTGCGCCAGATCATCGGCGTGGCGCCGGAGTGCTGTTTCCCCAATGGTCGGCTCCTCGGGCAACCCAGTCGCCGCGGTCTCCTGCACCGGCGCCGTCAAAGGCGTCGCGTGTACCGACGTAAGATCTTCAGAAGATGCCATCGAACCCCTAACTCAACTCTCTATCGTAAGATGTCGCAAAAATAAAACTAGTGTTTCACCAGGTCGGAGTGCGGCAGTCCAACGTTACCTGTAACTTGCCGCCTGCATCTCGAACATGCCTGCATAAACGCCGCCCGCAGCCATCAGCTGTTGGTGATTTCCTTCTTCTATCAGGCGTCCGCCGGATAAAACCACAATGCGATCGGCCATCCGAACTGTCGAAAAGCGGTGTGAAATCAGCAGGGCCATCTTGCCTTCCGTCAGCTCTGCAAATCTCTCAAAGACTTCCAATTCACTACGCGCATCGAGCGCCGCCGTCGGCTCGTCCAATATAAGCAATTCAGCATCTCGCAGGTACGCACGGGCAAGAGCGATCTTCTGCCATTCTCCTCCAGAAAGCTCCACGCCGCCTTCGAACCTGCGGCCCAGCATCTGGTCATAGCCTCCCGCGAGTTTGGCAACCACAGTATCAGCAAGACTCTTATGCGCAGCCAACTCAAGTTCCGGTTGGCTATTCACCTGGTCGATTCGACCGATCGCAATATTCTCGCGCGCTGTCATCTCGAAGCGCACGAAATCCTGAAAGATCACGCCGATATTCCGGTGCAGATCCTCGAGCGAATACTCGCGCAAGTCTTTGCCATCCAGCAGAATCTGACCTTCCGTAGGATCGTAGAGCCGCGTAATCAGCTTCACTACCGTCGTTTTACCCTGACCATTCTCGCCGATCAAAGCGATCCGCTCTCCGCGCCGGAGCTTCATGTTGAAGTTCTTCAAAACCGTTCGCGTAGTTCCCGGATATGCAAACGATACATTCTTGAACTCAAAACCTTCGACAATACGGTCCGGAATCAGCCGTCCCTCCGGATTTGGATCGACAGTCGACTTCATCTCGAAGAAGGCAAGCAGATCCGTCAGGAACAGCGCCTGATCCGCGATGCCGGAGGCAGTCGAGAATACCTGTTGCAGGTTCGAGCTGGCCTGTTGAATTGCCGCGGTTAGAAAGGCGAATTGGCCGATATCATAATGGCCACCAATGGCCCGCCAGATTACATAAATGTAAGCCCCGTAATAGCCCAGTGTGCTTACAATTCCGAGCAGCCCTCCGATAAACAGCTTTGACCGCGCCAGCGAAACGTCCTCTCGATAAATCTGGCTGGCCAGGGCTTTGAATCGATCCGTGAAAAAACGGTGCAGCCCAAAGAGCTTGACCTCCTTGGCCCCCTCGCGGCTGCCCGCAACCTGACGCAGATAATCCATCTGCCGCTTTGCCGGGGTCTGGCGAAAGTTCTTGGCATATCCAAGAAAGGCGAAGTGCGTCTCTCCTACAAAGGATGGGAGAACACCCAAAGCAAGCAACAAGACGAGCCACGGAGACGCCCAGGCCAGCGCGACAGAAAAAGAAAGCGTCGTGATGACTTGCTGGACCAGGCGGCCCAACTGCTGGATCAGCACCAGACGGTCCGTGGCCTGTACTCTGGCACGCTCCAATCTGTCATAGAAGACAGGATCTTCATACGTCGTAAGATCCAGGCGAGCCGCCTGATCCATTACACGTACACTCACATGTTGCGTATAGCGATTGGCCAGCAGCGCATCGGTATAGTCGATTACGCGCATCAGCAGACCCAGGGCGACGTTGAGTCCTACCTCGATCCCAACCAGAACCCAGAAGTTCTCGGGCAGCTTCTGACCATGCAGAGCATTGGCAATGCCATTAAGGATGGTTGCCGCAACCTTCGCTATACCAAAGGGCAGCACAGCCACAAACACGCGAATAATCAGTCCCCACGTGACAACCCAGGGTCCGGACTCCCACAAGATGTGCAGCACAGGGGGGACATTGCGAAGCGCCCGCAGACGCTCCAGCCAGGGGCTCTGAGCTTTTGCAGGACGTAGAGGCTCGTTCATATCAGGTCTTTAACAGTGATCTCCCCAACTCTACTTGATGGATGCCCAAACTCCGAATGGCGTTGGATATCCCGTCTTATACAAAAACAGGAACGCGAGCGGCCAAATTCCCGCCGCTCACGCGCCACAGTCATCGGACAGCAGCTATTTTTGAGTCACTCGCAGAGCAATTCTGCGATTCTGCGCTCGTCCCTCTTCCGTCGCGTTATCACCGACAGGATGTTGATCCCCATAACCTTCCGCTTCCAATCGTGAAGCGTCGATACCCTTACTGGTTAAGGCATCCATCACAGTCTTCGCGCGAGACTCGGAAAGAGTTTTGTTGGCATCGGGATTGCCAGTATTGTCGGTATATCCGCCAATCTTGATGTGAACATTCGGATACGCTTTCAAAATCTCGGCAATGTTGTTAAGTTGTTCCTCTGAAGAGGCCTCCAATGTGGCTTTTCCTGTATCAAAACGTAGACGGTCGAAGTTGAACCAGGTTGTATCATCCACAGGCTTCGACGAATCCTGGATAAAGGAGAGCAGCTTGCTTTCGATGCCAAACTGCGGGATGTTCAACTCCACTCCATTCGGAAGCTTGCTCTTGAAGAAATCGCCCAAACCAGACATGGCAGACGATGCAGCATTCGAGGCCGTCTGAACTCCCTCGCTCATCGGGGCTTTGGCCCGGTTGAAAAACCACAAAGCGGCGAGCAGCAAAGCAGCGAGCAGCACCACAGGCCACAACCAGCGGTTTGTCGTCGCAACCGCGCGGGCCGGAACCGCGGCAGCAGTCGTAGTTGGAACTCTGGAAAAGAGCCCCGACAAACCGGCGGGCAGAAGCCCCTGCAACTTCGGACCTTCGCTCTTAAGACTCGCAGCAAAGCCTGATGCAGTCACATTGTTATCCCGAACGAACTTCCCAAGCCCGCCCAGTACGAATGGGGCGACCATCGTCAAAAGTGTGCTGGCCTTGCTCGCTCCCACTCCAGAGAATTGACCGATGGCGTCAGTCACTCCGCTCATGCGAGAGCCGAAGATCGTCGAAAGAAAATTTCCCGCCATCTCCGCCAGAGGAGAGCCTCCCGAAAGTGCGGCGGTTGGATTCGCAGTCAGAGACGAGACAGCGGCGCCCGTGTTTGCGGGGTTTGTGATGAGCCCAAAGATCTGGCTCAGAAAGCCAGGTTCATCAGCCCGCGAGGCGATCCCGGAGAGCATCGCGGCCGCTCCTCCCTGAAGCCCGCGCTGGACTGTATCGGTCGATTCCCCCATCTGATTGGCAAGGGGACCCGCTATGGGACCAAGAAGCCCCATGACACTATCAACGAGTGAAGCCATAACTAACTCCTCCTGTCATGCTTTTAGTTCGTTGCATTCTTCCGGGCCCATATTCAAAATTGTCAAAATGCTCGAAACAGGCGTGGCGCCTTCCTCATTTAGAGGCGAGCAAATCTTTACCTCGGATTAAAATTCACTCCTCAGTCTCATCCCCTGCGGGCTTTTTGGCGGTGGCTAGAATTTTCTCCGAGAGCTGTTGCGGCACGATGTCATAGTGATCCATATCCATCCTGAAACTTCCGCGGCCCTGGGTGATCGCGGTCAGCATCGCGCCATAGTTCAGCATCTCAGCCATCGGAACTTCGGCCCTCACCACTGTGCCTGAGCCAGCGCTTTCCATTCCCTGCACTCGTCCGCGACGACCGTTCAGATCTGCCATCAATGCACCGGCAAACTCATCGGGGGCTTCAATCTCTACTCGCATTACCGGCTCCAGCAAGGTCGGCTTCGCCTGCTCCATGCACCTGCGAAACGCAATTCTTGCCGCCAATTTGAACGACATCTCGCTGGAGTCAACCTCGTGATAGCTCCCATCGACTACAGTCGCCTTGAAGTCCACCACCGGATATCCTGCCAGAAAACCACGACTCGC
Organism: Edaphobacter sp. FHG110511_03; assembly: GCF_059115365.1. Lineage (NCBI taxonomy): Bacteria > Pseudomonadati > Acidobacteriota > Terriglobia > Terriglobales > Acidobacteriaceae > Edaphobacter > Edaphobacter sp. FHG110511_03. The sequence continues at coordinate 143,179 of NZ_JBZYWL010000001.1, forward strand.
TGATTCGTGAATTCCCTTTTCCACTGCGGGAACAAACTGCCTCGGAATAGCGCCGCCAAAGATACTGTTTGCGAACACGATTCCACTCCCACGCGGCAACGGCTCCATCCGGATACGGCAGTCGCCGAACTGCCCGTGCCCCCCAGTCTGCTTCTTATGTTTTCCCTGAGCTTCGGCGTGGCTGCGAATGGTCTCGCGATACGGCACCTTTGGGGCCTTTAACGTAACCTCCGTGTGGTATCGCTTCTTTAGTTTCGAGACGATTGCCTCGATGTGCGTTTGCCCCGACCCTGCCACCAGAAACTCTCCGGTATAAGGATCACGGAAGAACCGCACCATCAGATCCTCTTCCATCAGCCGGTGCAGAGCTGGAGCGAGTTTGTCCTCATCCCCCCGCGACTTCGGCTCAATCGCATAGGTCATCACCGGTTCCGGCGCAGACACAGGTTCCAGAAAAATCTCATGCGCCTTGTCGCCGAGCGTATCGCCACTCAACGTTGTGCGCAATTTTGGTACCGCGCCGAGATCGCCGGCATGCAGTTCGGAGATCTCGGTAGGCTTTCGCCCCTGCATCACCGATAAGTGCATCAAGCGCTCCATCTCGTGGCGCGTGAAGTTCTGTACCGCCGTATCGTTCTTTGCGATCCCGCTCACTACCTTGAAGAAGGAGATCCTGCCCGCGAATGGATCGCTCATGGTCTTGTAGACATAGAGCGCCAGCGGCTCCTTGTCATCGATCGGCCGCATCACCATCTCTTCCTGCGCATAGCCGTCGGCTGGCTTCGCCTCTCCATTCCCATGCGCCCCGGTCATCGAGCTGGTGGCGCGAGCAGCGATGGGCTCCCGCTCCACCGCTGTCGGAGCATAGACCTTCAGAAAGTCCAGAAGATGATCGGTCCCGACGTTCCTCAATCCGCTGGTGTACAGGACCGGGAAGATTCTGTCCTCGCGGATGGCTTCATGCAAGGCCGTGATCAGGTGCCCCTCGGGAATGGTGCCCTCGCGGAAGAACTCCTCCATCAACTCGTCCTTGCCTTCCGCAACCAACTCCACCAGGGCCTCATGCGCCTCACGGGAATCTTCCTCCAGAACATGAGGAATCGTTCCCGGTTCGCCTCTTCCGTTTCCTCCAGGCTGATAGAGGTAAGACTTCATCGTCACCAGATCCACCACTCCATGGAAGCCCTTCTCGTCCACGATCGGCAGTTCCACCGGAACAACCTGCCGGCCCCATTTCGCCTGCATCGTTTCAATCATCTGCTTCCGGCCAATCCGGCTGTCCGCCTTTGGGTGATCCACCTGGTTCACCACAATCGCCCGCGGCAAGGCCACTTCCATCGCGTAGCGCCAGACGCGATCGGTCATCGTCTCCACACCAGAGCAGGCATTCACCACCACGAGGGCTGATTCCACCGGCATCATCGCCGCCCGGGCTTCGTGGACGAACATATGAAAGCCCGGCGTATCGATCAGGTTGACCTTTACCCCGCCCCACTCTGCGAAGGCGACAGCATTCGCCATCGTTGTCTGCCGGGCGACTTCCTCCTCGTCATAAGCGGTGACGGCAGTTCCATCCTCGACTCGTCCCAGCTCCGGTGTCATCTTCGCCGCATGAAGCATCGCCGCGATCAACGATGTCTTACCGCTATGAGCGTGCCCCACCACCGCAACATTCCGAATGTCATTTCCCGTATAGACCCTCATACGTGGCCCTCCGTATCAATCCACTCTTGTGCAAGATAGATCGGTAAATCCCAGCTGAACCCTTCAGAGAACGCTGCTGGTTCCGGCAAGACGGAGATGCCGTTGCGGCAAGCCTGCGCCGCTGCTCCTGGCCAGTGGATCTCAACTGGCGTTGCCGGTCTGCCATCCAGTTCCACCAAAGGAGGCACCCACTTTCGGTCGATTACGAAATGGTGAAACGCTCCTTGCCGCAATCGATGCGATTTCCCTTTTTGAGCTCTAGAAATCGGCCCGGAAACATCGCCTTTTCGCTACGGTGACTGCTGGCTCACCGACGAGACAGGGATGCTATCACACCCCGCAACCGCCACGTCAACGACGTCTCTTCTGAAAGACAGGAAAGATCTAAGCCATGTTGATCGGTAAATCTTCCTCGAATTCGCCCCCCGTTGCAGGGGTGATCCTGTGGGTCGTTGTGGCCAACGTCTCGCTATGGGCGATCCATTCGGGGAGGATCGCCTTGTAGTGGTGGCCCCTATACCAATTTTGCGCAAAGTCTTCATTACAGGCAGCTTAGCCAGGGACCAAATTCGTAAAGTCTTCTAAATAAAGGAGTTGACCGCCAAAGTCTTCAAAGATAAGGGGTTGTCTCAAAAATTATTGGACTGGAGCCTGCACAAGGCTTTTCAAGCGCGCGTCAATTGCCCGTTGATATTGCTGCCCCTGTTTTTGATCCTGTATTGATATTGTAGCAAGCGGACGAGAACTCCCCGGCACCACTAATCTACTTATTTTGTTATATTTACAGGAATTTCCGCTTGACAGATTCGACCCCGGATCGATCGCTGAGAGGACTCAAAATCCCTCTTTGAGAAAGAGCTCCAAGGCCTGATTCGATGAACCGTCCGGCAGACTATAGCTCGGGCTTGGGTGTAAAGAGCTCTTCGGTGGCGGGACGACGACCGGACGCGGAGCTGCGGGAGGGACGAATGCTCTGAACGGTCGAGCGTGCGGGGGGCCGGGAGAGAACCGCCAGCAACTCACGCATCTCTTTCTGAAGCTTGCGCAGCTGTTTGGTCGATCCCGCCGGACCTGTCTCTTCGATATCCAGGGCCAGCTGGGGGGCTTTCTGCCGTTGCTCGCTCTTGATCACCTGGCGGGCGCCGGAGATGGTGTAACCCTCGTCGTAGAGCAGGGATTTGATATGAAGCACGGCCTCGACATCGCGGCGACGATAGAGCCTTTGCCCGGTTCCGCCTTTATGTGGCTTCAACTGGGGGAATTCGCTCTCCCAGAAGCGAAGCACATAGGCCGGAAGGTCGCACAGACGAGAGACCTCACCGATGCGAAAGTAGAGCTTATCCGGAATCTCAGCTCCGGAGGACGGCGTGTTTCTTCGAATTGTCTGGTGCTGCGCCATGCCAGAGCTCCAGAACGCCTACTTCTGCTCTTCCAAGTATAGGACAGCATAAAAGCGATCCACAGAGCATTTTTGATGCCGAACCGCTTTTGAGCCTCCTGAGAGTTTCCCTTTTGTTGCTTCCCATCCATGAGACTTCGTGGTGAAATGGCAAGCAAAAACCAAGCAAGGAAATCCTGTTGCTCTGCTTGCACTCGTTCGGAGAGGCTCAGTTCTTCAGACGGGAATGAACTTCACAACGGGCAGAAACGTATTGTTCCTGAAGAAAGGCAACGGAGATGGGCGCGAAGCAGACGGTTGTTGCAGCGGCAGTTCTTACGGTGGCGATGACATGCGGCTGCCGCGTGGCTACCGATGACCACGGTGACCACAAGGACGTTAAGGTGGCGACACCTTTCGGCGGCGTCCAGGTGAAGACCAACGATTCGACAGGAGTCAGCGGGATTGGACTTCCTATTTATCCCGGTGCGGAGTTGGTAAAGAAAGACAAAAATAACGGATCCGCGGACGTGAACCTCAGCTTCGGCAGGTTTCAGCTGCGGGTGAAGGCGGCCAGCTACAAGACCCCGGACGACCCGGAAAAGGTCGCTGTTTTTTACCGCGACGCCATGAAGCGGTACGGCACCGTGATTGAATGCAATCACGATAAGCCTGTGGGAACGCCCACGCAGACCGACCAGGGGCTGACCTGTTCCGACGGGAACAACCGGCACGTCGAGGCGAGCGCCGACGCGAGCGGCAAGAGAGAGTTCAAGGCCGGATCGAAGCAGCATCAGCATATTGTGGCGATCGATCCGGAAGATTCGGGAACGAAGTTCGGACTGGTCGTACTCGACCTTCCGGGAAATCTCTCGGTCGGGGGATCGGATCCGGACGAGCGGCAATAAGTCCCGCGCTTGCCGCCCGGTATTTGGCTGGGATAGCTTTGACTTATGCAAGAGCTTTGCCACCGATGTAACGGGGAACTCGTCTCCGGCGAGGGCGCATCTCCGTTTTGCCCGCATTGCGGAGCGCCACAGATCTATCTTTCCGAGGCAGCCGAGGCCGATTCCACCTCAGGCGAGGATTCGACCGGAGTTTTGCCTCCTCCCCCTCCGCAACAGGTGGAGTGGAAGACGGCAATCCTCTGCGCGATTCTTGTGGCCCTGGTGGCTGCGGTTTTCAGCGTCGTCTCGACGAAGGTTCCCGCATTTTCGTTCGTGAGCTGGCTGTGGACCGTGAGCGCCTCGGTGGTTGCGTTGGGAATCTACCAGAGGCGAAAGCCGCAGGCCCGGATGGATGCCGGCGTAGGCGCGAGAATCGGCGTCGTGGTGGGGCTTACTCTGATTACCTCCATTGGAATCACGATGGCAATCGCAGGCCTGGTGGCGCGGTTCGGCCTGCACAACATGGGAACGTTCGATGCGGAGCTCCGCTCCCAGATCGAAAAGGCGGCAGCCGCGAATCCGCAGCCTGCCGAGATGATGCGGTACATCTACTCTCCGGAGTTCCGTGCCGGAATGATGCTCGCCGGATTTTCCATCCTTGCGGGGATGGTGATGTTGATGTCGACGGTGGGAGGGGCAGTCGGGGGCCTGCTTCGGACTCGAAGAAGCTGACCGGTTCGAAGATCGAACATCCGCGCCTGCTGGTATTATCAGCGGGAGCCTATGAGTGAAGAAGCGAAAGTTCAGAAGCCAAAGATTCGCGAGAAGGGCCGCCTTATGTCGGCCTCGGAGATCGAACGGACCCTGGTGCGGTTGGCGCACGAGATCGTTGAGAAGAACAACGGCGGGGAGAACCTGGGGCTGGTAGGGATCAAGCGCCGGGGAGTGCCGATCGCACAACGCCTCGCCACCATGATTGAAAAGATCGAGAAGCACCCCATCGACACGGGTGTGCTCGACATCAGCTTCTACCGCGACGATCTTTCGACCAGCGGCGTGCGGCCCACGGTAACACCGGGAACCATCGGATGCGATGTAACCGGCCGCGACATCATTCTGATCGATGATGTGCTGTATACCGGGCGGACCATTCGCGCGGCGCTGGATGCGCTGTTCGATCATGGCCGACCAAAGAGCGTGCAGTTGCTGGCACTGATTGATCGAGGGCACCGGGAGCTTCCCATCGAGGCGACCTATACGGGCCGCGCGATTCCAACCTCGAGCCGCGAGATTATCGAAGTGAAGCTGAACGAGGTTGACGGGCAGGAACAGGTGCTGCTGGTGGAACGGGTGGACTGACCGAGAAGATGCAAAGTGTAAGCGAGAGTGCGACAGCTCAATCCCCCTATGCACAAGGCTCGTTGTTGAGTGTGGCGCACCTTTCGGTCGAAGAGGTTTCGGCTATTCTGGGCGAGGCCGCACGGCTCGAGGTGCTGGCACCAGCAGAACGCAGTGGGATCTTGCGAGGCCGGACCGCAGCGCTGCTGTTTTACGAATCGAGCACGCGGACGCGGACCTCGTTCGAGCTGGCGGCGAAGTCGCTGGGCGCGACGACGACGCTGGTCAGCGATAAGTCTTCCTCGATTGAAAAGGGCGAGAGCCTGAAGGACACCGGCCTGACGTTGCGAGCGTTGGGAGCGGAGTGCATCATCCTGCGTCATCCCGCCTCGGGAGCGCCTTTCGTGCTGGCGCGGGAGACGGGCCTGCCGGTGCTGAATGCGGGCGACGGCATGCACGAGCATCCCTCGCAGGCGCTGTTGGATCTGCGGACGATCCTGACGCGACTCTTCGGGGCAGATAGCGCCAACTCGGTTGGAGAGCATACGCTCGACGGGGTGACCGTCGCGATTACCGGAGACATTCTGCACAGCCGCGTTGCCCGTTCGAATGCGATGCTTCTGCCGCGGCTCGGAGCGCGTGTGCTTCTCTGCGGTCCGACGAAGCTGCTTCCGGAGGACGCGCTTGGCCTGGGCCCTGGAGTTGAGATCGTGCACGACTTCGATCGCGCGCTGGCGCAGTGCCAGGTGGCGATGATGCTGCGGATCCAGAAGGAGCGCCTGGCTGGTCTGGAGCTGGATCTTGGCGACTACATTCGTCGTTATCAACTGAACGGCGAGAGGCTTGCCGCTTTTGCCCCTTCCGCGCTAGTGATGCATCCCGGCCCGATGATTCGAGGGATGGAGATCGCGGACGATGTTGCGGACGGCCCGCAGTCGGCGATTGAAGACCAGGTACGACATGGACTGGCGGTGCGCTCGGCGCTTATGGCAAGGGCTCTAGGCGGCTCCAAAGGTTTGAGGATATGAGCGAGATTCTGATTCTGAATGGGCGGTTGATCGATCCCGCCAATCACGTGGACGCGAATCGCGATCTGCTGCTGCGCGATGGACGGGTTGCCGCGATCGAGCAGCCGGGAGGCTTTCGCGGAGTGGAGGCGGCAGAGACGATCGACGCAACCGGCCTGGTGGTTGCGCCGGGATTGATCGATGTCCACGTTCATCTTCGCGAGCCCGGCCAGACCTACAAGGAGAGCATCGCCACGGGGACGGCGGCAGCAGCTGCAGGTGGATTCACCACAGTGGTCGCGATGCCGAATACGGTTCCAGTAAACGACACGGTGGCGAAGCTGGAGTGGATGCTGGATGCGGCGCGAGGCTCGGTGGTGAAGCTGTTTGCCATGCCTGCGGCGACCGTGAGAAGCATGGGGGACGCGCTGACGGATTTCGATCGTCTGCGCGCTGCCGGAGCCGTGGGATTTACCGACGACGGCAAGCCGGTGCTGGAAGATGACGTCATGCGGGCTGCCCTGATTGCCGCGGCCCGGGCGGAGGTTCCGGTGTCACAGCACGCCGAAGACACGCGGCTGACAGGCGGATGCAGCATGAACGCGGGGCCGATGGCCTTTCGCCTGGGTCTGCGCGGCATGCCGGTGGAGGCTGAGGCACGGATCGTGGAGCGCGATATCCAGCTTCTGCGGGAGATCGAGCGTGCCGAGGGTTTGCGGCCGCATCTGCATGTGCAGCATGTGTCCACAGCCCGCGCGATCCACGCGATTCGTAAGGCCAAAAAAGAGGGTCTGCATGTGACCTGCGAGATTGCGCCGCATCACTTTGTGCTGAACGAAGCCGCAGTGGGCGACTACGACACGCATGCCAAGATGAATCCTCCGCTGCGCTCGGAGGCGGATCGCACACGCATGGTGGAGGCGCTGCTGGATGGAACGGCTGACTGCATCGCCACCGACCATGCTCCCCATGCGGCGTTTGAGAAGAGGCAGGAGTTCGAGCGCGCTCCGAACGGCATCACCGGGCTTGAGACCGCACTGGGACTGGCTCTGCGTGTGCTGCATCGCGAGCACGGGCTACAGCTATCGCGAATTGTCGAGCTGATGAGCGCTTCACCTGCGGCGATTACCTCGCTGGCAGGACGCGGCAGTTTGGGGTCGGGGCAGGTCGCCGATGTGGTTCTGTTTGATGCCGGAGCGGAGTGGAGCTTCGATGCGAACAGCTCGCGGTCGAAGTCACGGAATACTCCCTTCGATGGAGCAGCGATGCTGGGCAAGGTTCGTTACACGATCTGCGAAGGACGCGTTGTCCATCGCGCCTGAGACGCCCTTCTCTCAGCTGCGCAAACCTAGACTCGCGTAATCATGACTTCGGTGGACTTCATCAGGGCTGCCGCGGTCTGCCCTTTGCGGAGCTGCATCTCGCGAACGGCATCGGCGGTGATGATGGAGGTGATGCGCTGGTCGCCGATCGAGAGAACGACCTTGGCGAGCAGGCCGTCGATTTTGATCTCGACGATCTTTCCGATGAGCTGATTGCGTCCACTGACTCTCTGGAAGCGTTCACGCTTTTCTTTGGATTGGGGTGCTGTCTTTAACAGTGGAGCCAGGGCGCTGCGGGGGATCAGGTGGTGGCCGCCGGGAGTCTTCACGGTGGCAAGTTTTCCGCTCAGGATCCACTTCTTGATCGCCGGATAGCTGAGGCCGAGCTCGTCCGCTGCTTCACGGGGCTTCAGGAGCATGTCGGAGTTTGGCATGGGTTACCTCGATGGTGTGCGAATGAACCGTCTCCAGCAGTGTAGTGCAGACTTCGGTGTCATTTTCAGCACATCGTAAAGGTCGCGTGCAGGCTGCGCTTCCAAGGGAGCTCTATTTTGTGTGAAACAGCTTGCGATTGATGTCGGGCCAGAACTCTTTGAAGGTAAAGTTCGCCGAGTCGATGAGACAGCTTGTAAGCCATTTCTGGCCTACCTTGGTCCAGGTCTGATATCGGTCGGGGTAGTAGACCGTAGAGAGGCTCGCAGCCGATCCCGCTCCAAGGATCTCCGAGACGTTGAAAGTTTTGTTGCCGCTATCGTTCCGCGTAATCAGAACCCGGCTGGCGGCATAGAGAGCCCGCTTGCCGGGGTTGCCATGGCCCATCGTGTAGAAGCGATTGTCCTGATGAAAGACGACTGGCCAAAGGCCGGCGACCATGAAGTTCTCATCGGCGGTATCCAGGAGCGTGTGGTAGTAGTAGCGCCCGTAGCCAGCCACGCCTTGATGAAACTCCGGATAGGAGTTGCCGGCCATGGAGATGCCCGACTGAATTGCAGCAATGAAAAAGGAAGAGTAGTCGAAGCTGTTCTTTGCCGCGATCACAAATTTTTCTTTGGGACTCTGGGGCGGGAGCTTCGTATCTGCCGAGACTGCATTGAAGTTCGGCATGATCCCCAAGATGCGCTTTGTCTGCTTCGGCCCGGTCGAATCCTGCGGAGCAGGCGAAGCGGACGCAGAAGCGGGAGCAGGAGTGGTTCCCTGGGATTGCCCTGAGGGCTGCTGTATGGCCATGTGAGGGGCGTCCGGCAGAGACGCGAGATCGTCACGGGAGCTGCTGCTCTGATTGGCCTGCGCTTTCCCTTGAAGCGCACAGAAAGCCAATAAGCTCAGGCCATAGGCACAGGCATTAACAAGAGCAGGCAAACGTCGGGTGATGAGGGGCATAGTGACGCAATCCTACAGGAGCGAGTCACACTTTTCGTGATTTATTCACGATTACCCTTTCGTTTCAATCCCGGTGTTTTTGGCGACGGTCGTCAGGATCTCCAGCGCCTGGTCGATCTGCTCGCGAGTGTGTTCGCTGGTCATGATGGTGCGGATGCGAGCTTTGCCTTCAGGCACGGTCGGGAACGCGATTCCTGTAGCCATGAGTCCGGCATCGAAGAGCGCACGGGAGAACTCCATCGTCTTCCTGCCGTCGCCGATGATGATCGGGGTGATAGGAGTCTCGCTGGCTGGAGTGGACCTTCCGCCTACGTCGAAGCCAGCTGCGGTCAACTGCTCCTTGAAGTAGCGCGTGTTTGTCCACAGCCGCTCGATGCGCTCGGGCTCGCTTTCGAGAAGGTCGAAGGCCGCGATGCAGGTAGCAGCGACCGAAGGCGGGTGCGAGGTGGAGAAGAGAAAGGGGCGTGCGCGGTGATAGAGGTAGTCGATCAGATCCCGCGATCCGCAGACGTATCCGCCCAGCGCGCCGATGGCCTTCGACAGCGTTCCTACCTGCACATCGACACGCTGGGTGCAGTGGAAGTGATCCACGGAGCCGCGTCCATTTCTTCCCAGCACGCCGGAAGCATGGGCATCGTCGACCATCATCATCGCGCCATACTTGTCCGCCAGGTCGCAGAGCTTATCGACGGGGCCGATATCGCCGTCCATCGAGAACACGCCGTCGGTGATGATGAGCTTGCGTCCGGGCTCGTTCTGAATCTCCTTGAGCTGTTCCTCGCAGTGCGCGACATCCTTGTGGCGAAAGACCTTGATCTTCGCGCGAGAGAGTCGCGCTCCATCGATGATGCTCGCGTGATTCAACTCGTCGGAGACGATGAAGTCTTCTTTGCCAAGGATGCTCGAGACCGTGCCCGCGTTCGCGGTAAAGCCGGACTGGAAGACGACGCAGGCTTCCACACCCTTGAAGGCGGCGATCTTTTCTTCAAGCTCCATGTGGATGCGCATGGTTCCGGCGATGGTGCGGACAGCGCCCGAGCCGACGCCGAATTTTTCCGTTGCGGCAATCGCAGCCTCGCGAAGCTTCGGGTGATCGCAGAGACCGAGATAGTTGTTGGAAGCGAGGTTGATGACCTTCTTGCCGTCGTACGTGCAAACCGGACCTTGTTCATCGTCAAGGACGCGCAGCCTGAAGAATGTACCGCGCTGCTTCAGATCGTTCAATTGTTCCGTCAGATAGGCGAGTTGCGGACGAGAAGACGCACCAGTGCTCATAAAGTCCATCCTAAACCGTCATGTCTCTCAGGCAATCTTTCGTCCTAGAGGCAGCATCCAACTTACTGCATACGCTGGAGTTCAGAAATACTTTGCTGAATCAAACTCTGCGTGTGCTAAAACAGCGACTCAGAACGAAACGAGGCCCGCAGTAAAAAGATGAACGCTATAAAAAACTCCTCCCCAGCAATTAAATGGATTACAGCGGCTGTCCTGTCCGCAGCAATCTTTACCGGATGCACCAAATCAAAACAGGATCAGGCCCTTGAACAGGCAAAGAAACAGGCTGCAGCAACCGGGCAGGCGCAACAGGTTATCTCCGTCGATAAGAGCGGCAACACTGTAACCACCACCGTCCAGCCGCCTCTACCTGGACAGAATGGTCAGCAGATTACAACGACTGTAACCCCTGCCTCCACAGTGCCTGCGAACTCTCCTGCAGTGGCAGCAGGACAGCCCGCAGTCGCCGAGGGCCAGGCTGCTGTCGCCGATGCCTCGCAAAGCGCTGCACCAGTTAACGGTCAAGCCGCAACCCCGACTCCAGGCAATCCTGTGATTGTTCCTGCCGATGTGCGGATTCCCGCAGGAACTACGCTTGCGATTCGCATCAACCAGCACATCAGCGTGAAAGGCAGCAGAGCAGGCGATCGCTTTGACGGCGAGATCGTTGAGCCGGTGATGGGAGACAATAACCGCCTGATCGTGCCGAAGGGAACTCCCGTAGGTGGCGTGGTCGCGGCTTCGCATAAACGCGGACACTTCAAAGGCGCTTCAATCCTGCAACTGCAGCTGACTTCGATGACGCTGAATGGAACTCGATACCCACTTGAGACCAGGAGCATGACGCGCACCAAAAAGGGCAAAGGCAAGCGGTCGGCTGCCTTCATCGGCGGCGGCAGCGGCCTCGGCATGCTGATTGGTGGGCTGGCTACCGGAGGAACGGGACTTCTGATCGGCGGACTGGCTGGCGCGGGTGCGGGCACAGCAGCAGCTGGCCTTACCGGCAACGGAGATATCGACATTCCGTCGGAGTCTATCGTGCACTTCAAACTGGCCGACACACTCGCGATTCAACCCTGATGCTTCGGACAGTTTCAAGCATTCAAGCAGAAAAACGCCCTGGCAAATTGCCGGGGCGTTTTCTGCTTGCGAGGAAGACCTGCGTCTCTTCCAAATGCTTACTTCGCGTCCTCATACTCCTGGTGCCATGCCGTCTGGATCGCCTCCAGGATGCCTTCATTCGACTTCGCCGGATTTCCTACGAATCCCGGTAGCTCGGTCACATATTTGTGCAGGTCTGTGAACCGCACGGTATAGGGGTCCAGGTCCGGGAACTTCTCCTGCAGCTGAATCCCGATCTCCTCCGAGTCTGTCCAATCAATCTCACGCGGCATATTTCGTCTCCTCACGCATCCTGAATCGTCAGTCCTGCTTCACTGCAGCAGGCTTGCCTTCCTGCACGTAATTCCGATTCCACTTGGGAATTTCTACGATGTAGGTTCCCGGCTTCTCGATCACCGCCTGGCATCCCAACCGGGAGTTCAGCTGCACATCGGCTGCGGTCTCCATCCGGTCCAGCTCCTTGTCCTCAGGCTCCGAGATCCCCTTTTCGCCTTCCTTCACCCACAGGTGACAGGTCGTGCACGCGCAGACTCCGCCGCAGGCGTGATCCAGAAAGATGTCATAGTTCTCCGCCACATCCAGAAACGACATCGGCTCGCCGTGGCCTTCGTACGGCAGCGTGTCGAACGGAAACTCCACTGTCCTGCCCTCGGGCAGAAATGTCACCCGAACCATTCCCTCACCCGCAGGCTTCGACAGATCCACAACCTGGTCCTTGTTCGTCTCACTCATAATTAGTCTTCCGTCGACTCTCCGGCCGTAGCCTCGTCGTCTTTCGAATCCTCAATCCTCTTCGCCTCTGCCTCGGCAGCGGGCGAGTTATCGATATCCGCCTTTGCAAACGGATGTGGAGCGGTTGGCCCCTCTCCTATGCTCTCACCTGCGGCCTGCATCGTCTTGCCGCCCAGAGCTCCCGTCACCGTCGCATTCATCATCAGCTCCGCGAACCTCCGCGTCGCCTGGTCCAGCCGATCGATGGCGGCGCGAATCACTTTGTAATCCCCACCCTTCACCGAAGCCTTCAGCTCATTCTCAGTCTGCTCGATCTTTTCAATCTCCTGCGAGCTCAACTGTTGCCACGCCTGGTGCTTCCGTCCCTTCTCCACATGCGAAAGAATCCCCTCCGCCTCATTCTTCGCCTCGATCACCTGACGTGCGTGAATATCCTCCTCGGCGTTGTCGAACGACGACAGGATCATCTCCTCCACCTGCTCGTCGGTCAGGCCATAAGTCGGCTTTACCTCGACCTCCGCCTCTTTGCCGCTCCTCTGCTCGCGCGCGCTCACATGCAGGATTCCGTTCGCGTCGATCAGGAACTTCACTTCGATGCGCGGCAGACCCGCCGTCATCGGAGGAATTCCCTTCAGGTCAAACCGTGCCAGCGAACGGCAGTCCTTCGCCAGTTCGCGCTCACCCTGCACCACGTGGATCGCCACGTTCGCCTGCCCATCTACGCCCGTTGTAAAGTGCTCGGTCGCGCTCGCCGGGATCGTCGAGTTGCGTTGGATGATCTTCGCCACCACGCCGCCCAGCGCCTCGATCCCCAGCGACAGAGGGGTCACATCCAGCAGGAGCAGGTCCTCAATCGCCGCCGAGCCGCTTCCGCTCAGAATCTCCGCCTGTACCGCCGCGCCCAGCGCCACCACCTCATCGGGATTCAGCTCCGTGTGGGGCTTCTTGCCACGTGCGCTCAGCCCGAAGACCTCGTCGACCAGTTTCCGCACGGCCGGAATCCGCGTCGAGCCGCCGACCAGCACCACCTCATCGATCGCCGCAGCATCCAGCCCGGCATCTTTCAGCGCCTGTTTGCAGGGTCCCGCCGTCCGCGCGATTACACCTGCGATCAGACCTTCAAACTGCTCGCGTGTAATCTCGCGTAGATACTGCTTCCCGCTCGGCAGCGCAATATCCAGCTTCGCGTTCTCGTTCTCCGACAACCGGATCTTTGCCTCGATCACCGCCTTGCGGATCGCCTGCACGGTCTCGCCGTTGCCACGAACGTCCTCGCCCAGGTCTCCGGCGATATCGTCCAGCGCAATCGCAATCAGCAGGTTGTCGATATCGTCGCCACCCAGATGAGTATCCCCACCGGTCGCGATTACCTCGAAGATTCCCTCGTGCAGCTTCAGGATCGAGATATCGAACGTCCCGCCGCCGAAGTCATACACGGCGATCAGGCCGTCCTTGTTTTTGTCGAGTCCATAGGCGAGCGCGGCAGCTGTCGGCTCATTGACGAGTCGCAGCACTTCGAGTCCCGCGATCCTTCCTGCATCCTTCGTCGCCTGCCGCTGCGCATCGTTGAAGTAGGCCGGAACCGTAATCACGGCCTTCGTCACTGGAGCCTGGAAGAATCTCTCCGCATTTTTTTTCAGCTGCATCAGTACGTAAGCGGAGATCTCCGGAGGCGTCAGCATCAATCCGCCGACGCTTACCTTCAACACTTCGCCGGGCTTCAGATCCTCTGCCAGCTTGAAAGGAAACAACTTCAGCTCATCCTGGACATCCGCAATGTCGCGCCCCATCAGCCGCTTCGCCGAGTACACTGCGCTTGCCGAATCCGACATCAGCGTCGCCCGGGCGGCGTTGCCCACCTTTACGCCGTCATCGGTCCAAGCCACCACTGATGGCACCAGCCGGTCCCCATCTTCACCCGGAATTACCGTTGGCGTTTCACCCTGCATATACGCCACCAGGGAGTTCGTCGTCCCCAGGTCAATTCCAACTACGCGTTCATCTGCCATCAATAAAGTCCTTATCGCCAGCTCTTTGCTATTGTCCTACAATCGATCACTCGAGCGCGACCATGGCCCTCTAGCAGGGACCCGGCTTTGTCGAGACTGCGACATCTCAGATCCATCAACGTTCGCCAATGACGGTCCCGTTGGGGGCGTGATACTATCTCGCGACAAAGAGAGGTTAAAGGAGCAAATCGGCCCGGTTTTCTAGGGAGGCAGCGTGAGAGAAACTGTCTGTGCCGTTGGTCTGATATTGCTCGCGGTCGCCGCGCTTGGCGCAGGTCAGAATACTTTTCATCCTGACATTCCCAGGGTCTGGGACGACCAGGCTGTCGAAACCATGGAGGTCCCGCTGGCACAGCGCGACCGTTCGCCACGCTACATGAGCTCGGCCGAGTATTACGCGCTGAAGGTGCGACCGATCTATCGTTCGTATCCGGCGTACGCGAAGGGCCGGGAACCTGCGGGGTATCTGGAGTCGTTGAAACAGAAAGAACCGGAGATTATCTTTGACCCGGCCAAGCTGCATACCAAGGAAGACTGGATTCGTGCGGGCAAGCTGGTCTTCGAAGCGGAGACTCAATTCCGCCCCGCGCCTGCGGCTCAACCCTCGGCAGACGATCCGTTTGCACAGTCCGTCGGCGAGGATGGCGTGCTGCCGTTTTTTCTCCCCGGTTTTCGCTACTACGTACGGAAGAAGGGCATGCTGGAGGTTGGGTTTAACGCATGCGCCGGGTGTCACACGCGCACCCTGCCCGATGGCTCATTTTTCGAAGGTGGACAGGGCGTCCGCAATCCGCCTCTCTCGGAAGCAAGACTGCGCGCTTTACGCGAGAGCACGCCGGAGGACTTCCGCAAGGTAACGGACCGGGTATGGATGACCGTCGGCGCTCCCTGGGTGATGAGCAAAGAGGAGTTCGAGAAGACATTCACCAGGGAGGAGTACATTCGCTGGCTTGTAGCTCGGCGGCCTTCGGAATTAGCTCGCCAGGGGACGAGTTACACCCATCCCGTGCGCGTTCCTTCGCTGGTCGGCATATCCGATATCCGATACCTCGATGCCACCGGTTTGGTTCGCAACCGCTCTATTGGCGACATCATGCGTTATGCCGTCATCAACGAGGGACTCGATACGCTGGCGCACTACGGAGACTTTCAGCCAGCTCCGGGGTCCACCATCTTCAGCGGCGATGAGGGGACACGCTATAGCGATGAACAGCTTTATGCGCTTGCCCTGTACATCCAGTCACTCAAACCTCCGCCTAACCCGAACAAATTTGACGAGCACGCGCAGCGCGGCCAGCAGATCTTTAAGAACGAGGGATGCCCGATGTGTCACACGCCGCCGCTCTACACCAACAACAAGCTCACACCTGCCCGTGGATTCAAGGTCCCTGACGATCTTCGAAAGACTGACGACATCCTGGATATCTCCCTAGGCACGGATTCAACGTTGGCGCTGAAGACCCGCCGTGGAACGGGGTTTTACAAGGTTCCTTCATTACGGGGTGTCTGGTACCGCGACGCATTCGGCCATGGCGGCCAGGCTGCAACCCTGGAAGAGTGGCTCGATCCGGCACGACTGGAGGATGGGTATGTGCCCAAGGGATTTCATCTGGGCCCGGGGCCGATCGAAGGGCATGAAAAAGGCTTGAATCTCACACCTGACGAAAAGCACGATCTGATCGCGTTTCTGAGGACGTTGTAGTTCAGGTGCCTGATTCGCTTGCAAGCGAAATAGAGATGGGTGCCTGGGCTGGGCAGCACAGAACCTGTAATTGGCGCACAACAGGCGGTTCAGGTACAAGTCGGTCTCCGGACAATCCGTGGCATCCTTAAATAAGGCAAAAGATTTGTTTGGAAACATGAAGAAGACGACCTTTGACCGCAAGGCTGTCTAAGCGAACCGGGGATAAGAGGTCTAATTTCGCTTTCGCCAAGAGCAGATGCCATGCTTTACTTCGAGCGCAACCCCCATCCCGCTCTTGCACCCTTCATCCAGACTCTCTGGTATGTCCGCGACCCCGATGCTGCTCACTCCCGCCAGCGCGTTCTTCCTTCCGGCCGCGCCCAGATCGTCATCTCGCTCGCTCGCGACTACCTTACCGACGCCAACTGCGCCACCGATTCGCTGGCGCGCTCCTCGCCCGCACTCTTCCTCGGCCTTTACTCCGTCCACCAGCAGATCGACACCATCGACCTGGCCGAGCTCATCGGAATCTCTTTCCGCCCTGGCGGAACCCTTCCCTTCCTGCCTCACAATACAGCCCTGTTCACCAATCGCGAGACCCCGCTCGAAGAACTGTGGGGTAGTTCCCTGCGCTCCCTCCGCGACCGTCTCCGCGATACTTCCTCCCCTGCCCGAAAGTTCGATGTCGTGGAGGACTTTCTTCTGGACCATCTTCACCGCGCTCGCCCGAGCTCTCGTAATCCCCTCATCCACTTCTCGCTGAACGCGCTTCATGCCTCACCCGGCACAACCACTGTGGCCGAGCTGGCGCGCACCACCGGCTTCAGCTCCCGCTACCTGTCGCAGCTTTTCTCGGAACACATCGGGGTTCCACCCAAGCTCTATTGCCGGATCCTGCGTTTCCAGCAGGCGGTCCGGCAGCTCCACTCCGGTGCCGACATCCCCTGGCCCGAGCTTGCTCTTGCCTGCGGCTACTACGACCAGTCCCACTTCGCCAACGACTTTCGAGCCTTCTCCGGACTCAGCCCCACCAGCTACACCGCATCGAACCGTCCCTGGAGCAATCACATCTCGCTGGAATAGACAGTCCTAAATATCTATCGGAGCAGCGATAAAAGGACCACCAAGAAGCGGAACCCAGAAATTACCCCACCAGCTCCCGCCGCAGAGTCTCATGCAGCCAGGCCTCATACTCATCCCCCGTCCACCCACGTTCCCTGACCAGCATCCGGAAGACCTCACGGCTCGTCATCGTCCATAGGACCGCACGCGCCGCATCCTTACTTAGTCCCTCCCGTAGTAGCCCAGCCCGGTCCAGGGCATCAATCACCATCAGCTGAGAGTCGTATCTCTGGCAGTTGCGCTCGTCCTCCACCGCTGCCAGCTCCGGAGCCACCATCCCCGCTCCACTCAGCAGGTTCTCCACTGGAATCTCCGCTTCGTAGATCTTCCGCGCAAATCGTGGAGGAAACCTCAGCAGCGCCATCGGGTCGGTCACCTTCCTGGCCTCGGTGAGGAGCGCCTGATAGGCCTCCCCGAACCGCGCCCCGTCCAGCAGCTCCGAGACGATCCCCTTCTTCGAGCCGAAGATCGCATATACCGTCGGCACGGCCACTCCCGCAGCCTTCGCCACCGCCGGGATTGTCATCCCCGCGTAGCCCGTCTCCTCCAAAAGCCTTCGCGCCGCGTCCGCAATCCGCCGACGCGTGTCATCGGCCTGCCTCTGCCGGGCCGGGGAGTCGTAGACGCGTTTCTCGGCCACCTTGGCCGCACGCTTTGAGGCCTTTTCAGTCGTTTGCTTCTTCTTCAAAATCCTTTGACACCTTTTCGAAAGTATAGACATCTATTTGATATATGTTTCTATATTGAATATGAGAACCTATATGCCACGTCTTCCTCCTTCTCTTTTCGCAGCAGTTTTCCTCGCTCTTCTTCTTCCAACCTCAGTCCGTGCCCAAACCCAAGGAGTTCCCATGTCCGTCGTTACCGCCGACCACGCCGTCATCATTCACCGCTTTTATGAGGAGTGCCTCGACCAGCACCAATCCGCCGTCCTTCCCGAGCTCTTCACTCCCGGTGTCATCCTCCATTCCCCCAGTGGCGACTCGACCGGTCTCGCCGCTGTCGGCCAGACCGTAGAGCGTGTCCACACCCTGTTTCCCGGCCATCACTTCATCGTCGACGATGTCGTCGTCAACGGCGACAAGGCCGCTGCCCGGTGGACGATGACTGCCACCAACAGCGCACCGATCGCGGGGATTGCTCCCACGGGCCGCCCTATCACCCAGCAGGCGATCGTCTTTTATCGCTTCGAAGGCGGCAAAATCGCCGAGCTCTGGATCCAGCTCGACCAGGTCGGGGTCTTTCGCCAGATCGGGGTTGTGCTGCCCGGCGTTTCAATCCCCGTCTCCCAGCCGCCCGCAGCCTCAGCAGCGCGGTAACCACCAAACTCACTTTTACCGGTTAAGGAGAACAGATATGCGACTCACCCTTCTGGGAGCAACCGGCGGAATTGGCCAGCTCCTTCTCCCTCTCGCCCTGGATCAGGGACACGAGGTTACGGTTTTTGCGCGGGCGCCTCAGAAGATCAAGCGCACCGGCTCCCGGCTCCGCGTCGTTGGCGGCGACCTTTACGATCCCGATCAGATGGCCACGGCTATACGCGGCAGCGACGCTGTGCTCTCCGCCTTCGGCCCTACCACTTTGCGCCGCACTCACCTGCGCCGCGACTTCGGCCGGGTACTGGTCCAGGCCATGCGCTCGGCGGGGGTCAACCGCTTTATCCATGTTTCGAGCGCCTTTGTCTTTGGCGAAGGCGGAATGATCTATTCGGTGATGACCAACACTCTCTTCCGCAATGTCACGATCGATCATCGCGACGGCGACCATGAGATGTCCCAGCCCGATCTGGACTGGACCATCCTCCGTCCGCCACGCCTGCTGGATGGACCGGCCAGCGGCAAACTGCGTATCGTCAGCAACCACCTTCCCAAAGGCATGACCATCACGCGCGCCGACGTGGCCGGCTTCATGCTCCAGGAGGCGGTCCACCCGAACCATATCCATCAGTATGTTGGCCTGAGCAACTGAGCCTGCGAGAGAGAGTCAGCGGCGTATCTAGTGCGCCGCTGACTTTGAAAACAGATTCATCACCAGCACGCCGGCGATGATGAGGGTCATGCCTAACAATGCCGCCCGATCCAGCATCTGCCGGTAGAGCACCACACCCACCAGCGCGATGAGCACCGTGCCCAGCCCCGACCAGATGGCATAGGCGACCCCGATCGGGATTGTCTTGAGCGTCTGCGAGAGGCAGTAGAAAGCTGCTCCATAGCCGGCCACGACGGCAATGGACGGAAGCAAACGTGTGAATCCCTCCGAAGCCTTCAGGGATGAGGTCGCGAAGACCTCGCTGCAGATTGCGGCGGCAAGCCATAGATAGTTCATATCCCTATTTTCACGCCGATACCGAGTTCCGATTTTTCCAAGATATTTATCCGCGAGGGAGGCATGCTTACAACATGACAACTCCAACGGGTTCCACCGCCATTCCTTGTGTTCGCTACCGCGATGCCTATGCCGCTATCGACTGGCTCATTCGTGCTTTCGGGTTCCAGAAGAATGCGGTTTACCCGGGTCCGGACAATACTGTCGCTCACGCCCAGCTCACCCTGGGAGGAGGAGGCATGATCATGCTGGGCTCTGCAGACAACCAGACCGAATACGGCAAGCTGATGGTTCAGCCGGACGAGGTCGGGCTACGGGAGACAAAGGGCATCTACCTTGTGGTTCCCGACGCCGACGTCACCTATGCTTCCGCGAAACAGGCGGGCGCCGAGATGGTTCTCGACATCCGGGACATGGACTATGGAGGCCGGGGTTTCACCTGTCGCGACGTGGAAGGTCACCTCTGGAGCATAGGCACTTATGACCCGTGGCAACCCACGCCATAAACCTAACATTCCTGTGACACATCGCTGAGGACACCCTCTTTGCTCCGTGATAACGTCAGGCCATGGAACTTAACCCGTACGCTAAGTTTCTCGACGGAGAGGAGCCGATCTCCGTCATCACCGCCACTGTCAAACGACTTCATGACCTTATCGATCCTCTTTCGCCGGCACAGGCCGACCAGCCGGCTGAGCCAGGCAAATGGAGCATCCGCGAGATCGTTGCCCATCTGGCGGATTGCGAGCTGGTCTTTTCCATTCGCCTGCGGCAGACTCTGGCGGAAGGACACCACATTATTCAACCGTTCGACCAGACGATCTGGGGGGAGCGGTACGCCGCTTACGATCTGAACTCGGCCTTGGCGCTGTTCTCTGCTGCGCGAAACTGGAATCTCAAATTCCTTACCACCGTGACCGAGGACGACCGCCATCACCCGGCGACTCACCCGGAACGCGGAACGATGATTCTATGGACGATTGTCGAGACCATAGCGGGCCATGACCTGAATCATCTTCAGCAGATCGAACGCCTCGCTACCTTGGCTTGACCAGGGCGGGACGGGAAGATGCCGGACCGGCATCTTTGCCCAATCATTGACAATGCAAGTTGCGAAATGATAACCCGATGAGATGCTGGCTGAAGAAAAGACTGCCTCTCATGAAGAGATGCAGGCGCAGGTTGAGAGAATTCTGCGGAGCGATGGGTTCCGCAGCTCCGAAGTTCTGCGTAAATTGCTTGCCTATCTCGCCGAAAAGGCTGCGGGAGGCGAAGCGGACCAGCTGAAGGAATATATTGTCGCGATCGAAGGCCTGGGCAAGCCAGCATCGTACGATCCGCAACAGAATTCCACGGTCCGTATCCAGGTGGGAAGGCTTCGCCAGAAGCTGGCCGAGTATTACCGTACCGAGGGCATACGCGATCCTTTCATCATTGACCTTCCCAAGGGACGGTTCCGGCTGACCTGCGAGCCCCGGATTCATGAGGTAACAAACGCCCTGGTTGCACCTGCGGTCTTTGAACCTGTTCTCACACCGCCACTCCCACCGGTAACTGAAAATTCATGGCGCGGATTCGCCGCTGGACTTGGCGCCGGGCTTGCCGCGACCCTGCTGTGCCTTCTCGGGTTCCTTTGGTACAACTCTCACCGCAAGGCAGTGGAGCAAGCTTCGCAATGGCCCCCTGCGATGAATGAGTTGTGGAAGCCCTTCACCACCTCTACGCGGCCCTTGATTCTTTCCATCGAAGACCCGTTGTTTGTTGAGGTCCGTTCGAATCCGGGAATCTATTATCGGGATCGCTCGCTGAATGAATGGAAGGACGCGCAGGATTCTTCCGCCATTAAGCATCTATCGGAGAATTTGGATCGAGCGAACGTACAGCCAAGCCGCTATTACACGGCCTTTGGCGAGGCAGAGGCAGCCTTTCACCTGGGGAGACTGCTGGGGTCGCGCGCGCAGAACATCTCCATTATGCGCACCAGCCAGCTCTCGTGGCACCAGATCGCCGATAACAACATCGTGTTCGTCGGGGTCCAGAATCTGTTCTTCGAGCAGCTGCAGGGGATGCCCGTGGCAAGTGAGCTGGTGGCCAATCTTGAGGGCATCAAGAATACGCATCCGGCGGCGGGCGAACCGGTGTTCTATAGAGACGAATATGTGACCGCTCCCACGGAGCAGGGCGTGATTTATGCCCTGGTGACGCATGTAACGGGGCCGATGGGCAACAACGACGTACTCAGCTTTACGAGTATTCGATCGCCCGGCTATGTGGGTGCGGTGCGCTTCTTCACCAATCCGGACACCGCCCGAATGATTGTCGAGCAGTTGAAACAGGCCGACGGCGGAAAGATGCCGAGGGCCTACCAGGTTCTGTTGCGGGTCCGCTTTAAGGACAATGTTCCCACCGAGACGACTTATGTTCTGAACCGGATTCTGCACTAGGTTCCTGAGTTGGAACCCGGCATCGTAGCTTTGTCAGGCGATACAACCGCAGGTCCCATTCGGCTACGCTCAGGGCAGGCTCTTCGACTGCGCTGCGCTCCGCTTAGGATGACAGTTCTTATCTCCATCTATGACATCTTCAGAGCGACTTGTCTTCTACCTTGTCCATGGAAGTATCCTTCACTCCTCGCGTTCCACTGAATTGCAGGTCATCGATCTGTTTGAACACAAAGTTTGCTGAACCGGAGGGAGCCGGGCTTTTGACGCGGAAGAGGTCGAGCCCCTGAACGTTCTGCGCCCATAGGGCGGACCGGGGATCGGGCGAGGACAACGCAAACTCGACGTGAGAGACGTCGATGCCCTTGATGTTTCTCAGAAACAGGCCATGGGCAGGAAAGTCTCCCTGGCGCGTGGGATCGGGATAGCTCTTTTCGTACTGGCCGGGGATGAGATCGGCCATCGCCTTTGGGGCGTTCCCAACCTGGTGGAAGTAGATGTTCGAGAGATGAACGTCTTCGATAAGGGCGGAGGGAATACCCGCTACAATTCCTGGCTGAATCGAGTAAGAGTTGTAGCTGATGAAGTTGTCGATGAAGACACGCCGCACCGTGCCGACCTTTGCCTCGGCCGGTCCGCGCATGCGAGCGCAGAGGCGAATGTAGAGAGGAGCGACCGTGCATTCGCGCATGGTGATGTTGGTAATCGCGATATCTTCGAGCAGTGCGCCGTCCGCGCTCTCGAGGGCGATGCCGCGACTGCCCTCGCAGACGCAGTTGGAGATGGTGATGTTGCGAAAGCCGCCGTTCGATTCGGTGCCGCACTTGATGCGGCCGGTCGCCTCTTTGCTATTGGCGAGCTTGCCTACCTTGAAGGTTCCGTCGAGCAGGCTTCCGATTTCGTACTTGCCGGTGGTGTAGCAGTTGGTGATGGTGACGTTGTCGGTGGAGCGGGCGTAGCCGAGAGCGTAGGAGCTCTTGGGGCAGATGGCATCGTCCTCGGGAGAGTTGACGGTGCAGTTGGACACCCTTACGTTTCGGCAGCAGTCGATGTCGATGCCGTCACGGTCGGTGTCAATCTTCAGGTTATCGATGGTGACGTTGTCGACTCCCGTAAGCAGAAGGCCGAAGTGGCCGCCTTTGAGAATCGAAAAGTCACGAAAGATCACGTTGCGGCAGTTCTTCAGGGCGATTGCCTTGTTGCCGACGCCATCGGGCAGGACGTGATTGCCATGTCCGGCGGTGAGGCCGCGGCCCCAGATGAGACCGGGACCGGTGATGCTGAGGTCGTGAAGGTCTTCGCCCCACATGAGGGAGTTGTGCCAGTGGTTGTGGCCGAAGTCCTGAAAGGCATCCCATGCCGTCTTTGGCTCCGGAGCATCGTATTTGCCGCCGTTGTAGCCGGTGGCGTCGCCCGGTTTGGGTCCGTCGGCTGCGAGGACGGTGCAACCCTGGGCTAAATAGAGATCGACATAGCTCTTCAGGTGAATCGAAAAGCACATGTAGGTTCCGGCGGGAAAGAGCACTGTGCCTCCACCGGCTGCGGCAGCGGCTTCGATGGCGCGATTGATGGCAGGGGTGTCCACGGTCTTGCCGTCGCCCGTGGCTCCGAAGGTGCGCACGTCGAAGAGGGTCTGCACGGCGTGATGCGAGCGGGTTGGAGCGGCATAGGCGGAAGTGGAAAAAGCGGCGAGGCCTGCCCCGCCCAGTTTGAGAAGATCGCGTCGTGAGGATGACATTCGTTCGTCCTTTTAGTTCACAGGTGATTTTTCTGCGGGCGTTGCGGGGAGCGGAATCCCGACATGGTGAACCCAGCTGGTCCAGGTGAGGGTGTCCTTTTGGCGTTGCCATTCAGAGTCAGAGAAGACCTGAAGGCTTTCGCGAGGAACATTCGGGATGGTTGGATCGAGTGCCTGAAGGCCGCCTTCGGAGAGCTCGTTCTGGAAGCTCTGGCCGATGTGAGCGCCGGTCTTTGCGGCCCATTCACTGATGTGGGTCTCGGGCATCGAGGCGATGGATGCCGCGGTCCAATTGGGAAAGTGAAGCTGCTGGTTCAGCCACAACGCTGCTCGACGGGTGACGAAGTTCGGGCGATGGCCTGCTCCGTCAAACCACTCGGTTTGAAAGACGTTCTGGCGCGTGCCTGTGATCTTCGCTGTACGGTCGCGAAGATCGACGAAGAAGGCCTCGTCGGTGTGTTTGCTGGTGATCAGCTTATCGGCCGTGCCGTTGAGAAGCAGAGTAGGCCCGCGCTGCTGATTGAGCGCGTAGAGGACTGCGCCACGGTCGCCAAGCACGTTGAGCGCGCGGTAGGCTCCGGCCTGGCACATTAGCTTGGAGGTGTCCCAGTAGCCTTCGGGGCCATCGAGATTGCCTCCTCCGGAGAGGAGCAATGCGTGGAGGCGGTTGTCGAGGGCTCCGGCGATGGCCGAATGAAACGAGCCCATGGAGTAGGCTGCGACCGCAATTCTCTGCGGATCGACATCGCGGCGCTGGGCAAGATAACTGACTCCCTGCAGGATGTCGGCGATCATCTGGCCAGCCAGGCGACGCGGCGAATCTGTTCCGGGAAGGAGGGTGTCGTGCTCCTTGGTCTCGGAGCGGCGATTGGAGTTGCGCTCATCTTCGCCGAGCGGGTCGTAGGTGACGACGACGGCTCCAGCGCGCGCGTAGAGGATGCCGGAGTAGAAGGCGTACCAGGATGTCTTGTCGCCGCTATGGCCGTTCACGATGACGATGGCGGGCATGCGTCCGCGAACCGGCTTCTGAGGCTGGTAGACGATGGCGGGAATACGCATGCCGTTGGTGGTGGCGTAGGTAACGCGTTCGGCGGTAATGCCAGGGGCCGGAGAAAAGGTGCCAAAGGAGGCAGGCTCAATTGCGGGGAGTTTGTCCGGGATGAAGAGAGCGCGGCGAATCTGTGCCCTCCACTGCGTATATTGTTGCGGTGATGCGCCCTGCCGGCCTGGCTGGGCTCCGCAGAACGGAGCTGCCAGAGTCCAGAATGCAGTGGCCACGACAAGACGAGATACATGCACGCGGATCACTCAGGCCTGCACCTTCTCGAGCGGAGTCGAAGGCTGCTGGGAGCTGTCGAGATTGCCACTGAGAACCAGTTGGGCTCGCTCCGAGTCGAACTCGCCTTCCCACCGGGCGACCAGGATGGTCGCTACACCGTTGCCGATGAGGTTGGTGAAGGACCGCATCTCCGACATGAAGCGATCGACGCCGAGCAGGAGGGTGATTCCGGCTACGGGCAGGGTTCCGAGGGAGGAGAGGGTTCCTGCCAGCGTGATGAATCCACCACCCGTTACCGTCGCCGATCCCTTGGAGTTGAGCATGAGCACGAAGAGGATGAAGATCTCCTGCGCTAAGGTGAGGTGGGTGTTGGTAGCCTGCGCGATGAAGAGAGTGGCAACGGTGAGATAGATCGAGGTGCCATCGAGATTGAAGGAGTAACCGGCAGGGATGACGAGGCCGGTCACCACGCGGGAGCAGCCGAGGTTCTCCATCTTGATAAGCATCCGGGGAAGGACGGACTCAGAGGAAGAGGTGGCGAGGACGATGAGCAGCTCTTCACGCAGGTAGACGATGAATTTCCACAGATTGATGCCATTGGCCAGGCACAGCGCACCGAGGACGAGGAAGACAAATCCAAGGCTGGTGAGGTAGACGCAAAGAAGCAGCTTGCCCAGGGAAAGAAGCGTGGCTATGCCGTAGCGGCCTATGGTGAAGGCCATGGCTCCGAAGGCGCCAAATGGGGCCGCCTCCATGATGAGGGAGATGATCTTGAAACAGACTTTGTTCGCGGATTGCGCGGCTTGCAGAATGCGGCTCTCGGAGGGGAGCATCAGGAGGGCCATCCCGGTGAGGATGGCAAGCAAAAGGACCTGAAGGATCTCCCCCTTGCTGAACGCTCCGGTAAAGGTATCGGGGATGATGTTCAGGACGAAATCGACGCCACCAAGGCTCTCTGTCTGAGAGGTATACTGCTGGACCCCTTTGACATCAAGGGTGCGGACGTCAACATTCATGCCGCGCCCGGGTTGAACGACGCTGGCGACAACCATTCCCAGCAGAAGGGCGAAGGTGCTCACGACTTCGAAATAAATCAGCGCCTTGATGCCGATGCGGCCCAGCTTGCGCAGGTCTCCGACGTTCGCGATGCCGAGGACGACGCTCAGGAAGATGATCGGCGCCACCATCATCCGAACCAGCCTGATGAATCCGTCGCCGAAAGGCTTCATCGCCTGTGCCGCGTGCGGCCAGAGAAAACCCATGGCGATGCCAAGGATCACACCAGCCAGCACGCGGAAGTACAGGGTTCGAAAAAAGGACCGCTTCGAAGGCGCCATAATCAACAGATCCTCATCAGGTCGAGCGAGTTCGCTCCGCGCTTTCAGCGGTCGACGATTTTTACAAGGGTATAGGTGATCTGCCGGCCTGGCTCAAGCAGGAACTGGTGCGGCGTCCTGGCCGGGATACGGATAACGTCTCCAGCGGAGACATGCCGCGAGGTCCCGCCTTCGATGCTCGTACCCTGCTGCTCTTGCGGAGCCGAGGGATGCATACCTGTCCCCTTGCCTCCTACGATGAGGGTTGCCTCACCGCTCTGAACGATCATGACGTCTTCCTTGACCTCGTGCAGCTCGACGACCCCGCTCTTTTCGCGGTGCGATACGGAGAGGATATAACGGCCGTAATCGTCTTTGTGGCCGATGCCCTGAGGAGGCGTGCCTTTAGGCCAGATCGCTACTCCCGGGGGCAGTGCCTCCTGCTGAGCATGGCCGATGGTAGGGGCTATACCGAGCAGAGCCAAGGGTAAGAGAAGGAACAACTTCATCCTTTTACGACCTCATGCTTTGCGATGTAAGCCGGATCGATGTCGACGCCGAGCCCTGGGCCGGTCGGCACTTTGACGGTCCCATTCTCGTCGGAGAGGAGCGTGGAGGTCGCGCACTTAAAGGGGAGCGTATTATTGAACTCCTTGAACTCGTGATACGGGCCTGAGTTCGGGATGGCCGAGACGAAGTGCATCATGTAGACGTAGCCAAGCCCCGTGGACGAGATGTGGGGGATGGTCTGCTTGCCGAAGGCGTGGGCCATGCGGGCGACGCGCATGCAACGCACCATGCCGCCGAAGTAGAACATGTCCTGCTGGGTGATGGAGAGGCCGCCATTGGCGACCAGCCAGCGGAAGTTGTGCATGGAGGGCTCCTGCTCGCCGCCCGCGATGGGAATCTCGAGCGCGTCGGCGACCTGCCGGGTCTCCTCGTACCAGTCAAACGGCACCGGCTCTTCGTAGAAGGCGTACTTGTACTCCTGCATCAGCTTCCCGATGGGAATCGCCTGTTCGGGAGTATAGGAGCCGTTCGCGTCAGCGGAGATGACCATCTCATCGCCGAAGGTCTTGCGCACCAGCGGAATGAGCTTTTCGCTGCGGCCGACGGGGTACTCCACATGGCTCATACGGCCGCCGAGCTTGAACTTGATGGCCTTCGCGTGGGAGAGGGCAAGGTCGCGCTTCAGGTGCTCGATGACCTCTTCGGCCGAGTTATCTCGCTCGCCGTTTGCCTGATAGACGTTGATCTTCGGGTTATAGATCTTGTCGGAGATGAGAAGACCGATCGAACGGTTCGACATCTTGCCGAACATGTCGAGGATCGCGAACTCGATGGTCGCCAGCGGCACCCAGATCGCCAGGCTCTGAGCCTTGTAGTTCGATTGATAGACGGTGACCGCCTCGACGAGGTCTTCAAGATCGCGAGCGTCCTTCCCGACAAAGAACGGCGCCATCCGTTTCACCAGGACGGGATAAAAGATCTCCATCTGCTGCGCATTCGAGACCGAGATTCCCTCGTGGCCATCTTTGGACCGCACCCGGCAGATCCAGGAGTTTTTGTAGTGGAGCAGATCGACCGATTCGATAATGACGGGATCCTTAAATAGTTCCCGCTTGAAGACCGGCTGTTTAAGGATGGCGTCGAGCTTGGCGTAGCGTTCCTGGAGGGTTCCGGGAAGTCCGTGGCGAGGAGCGTTCAGAAACTGCCCTGAGGCGATACCCGGCATGGCAGCCGTCGCTCCTGCGGTCAGAACCCCTTTAATCAGATGACGACGATTCAGTTCCATCCTTATATCTCTCCTCTTTTTGGAACAACCGGGTGATATTGGTCCGATCTTTCTTTAGCGAAATCTTCCGAACGGCAACTTCAACCGGAATTTGCTTCTCCGTTTCGCTACCGGCGAAACAGGAGGCTAAAACCGAACAAAACTATAGCCGATTGCCATGGACTGCTGGGAGAAGGTGTGTAGTCAACATGTATCAGACCTAATTTTCCCTTTTTAATCATCCACATACGGGAGATCGCGCTCGCATTCCGGCGCACGGCCGAGTCTCGCTCGTTCTCAAGGCCGATGTCGGATCTTCCTGAGATCTCATCTGGCTATGCAAGACAGGCAACAAGTGTCGATCTTCTGACCCTATTAGGCGGTCTATAACGCGTCGGAAACATGTTGCTTACCTACGGAATGGTCCGAACAGTATCGGTTGCCGCGTATGGTTGGTGCCGCTCCAAAAAATGAAGTCCGGCGGCTCGCGCAGTGGAGCCATGCCGGCTTGAGTGAGAGATTTCAGGGGGTCGTCATGCGCCACAATCATTTGTTTGTCCGGGTTCTACTTGCTTTTGTTTTCTCCTTAATCGGGACCAGTGTGTCACTGGCCCAGAACGACCGCGGAGCGGTCAAGGGACGAGTCGCCGATTCGACGGGCGCGGTTTTGCCGGGAGCGACCGTGACCTTGCAGAACACCGCGACAGGAGTCACCCAGACTGCTACCGCAAATGAGGCGGGGGATTACAACTTCCAGTCGCTGATCCCCGGGACGTACTCCCTGACCGTCGAGATGCAGGGGTTCAAGAAGTTGCAGCGCACGAACATCAACGTCGACGTCAATGGAACCAATGAGCAGAACGCGGCGATGGAGCTGGGCAGCGCAACCGAGACGGTGAATGTGCAGGAAGGCATCCAGCAGCTCGCCACGACGAGCGCCTCCATAGGATTGATTGTGGAGCAGAGGAGCATGCAGGAGCTTCCCCTGATCTATGGCAACCCCTTTACGCTGGAGACCCTTGCACCCGGGGTGTCTCCTTCCGGCGTGAACCCCAACATCCACACCTATGACAGCACTACGGCGAGCGTCTCGGTGAACGGATCGATGCTCAACGCCCTTGAGTACCGCCTGGATGGCGCTCCGAACAACCGGATTCGGCTTTCGGCATACACTCCGTCGACCGAATTCGTCGGGCAGTATCGAATGGAGACGGCAACCTACGATTCCAGCCAGGGGCATGCCTCCGGGGGCTTCGTGAATACCAGCATCAAGTCGGGGACGAATGCCTTTCACGGCGGCGCGTTCGCCTATTATCAGAACCCAACCCTGAACTCGAAGACCTGGACTCTTTCGGGGAACCCAAATGCCTCGCCCACCTGGCTGCGATATGGCGGTACACTGGGCGGCCCTATCGTGAAGAACAAGGCGTTCTTCTTCGTTGGCTACGAACGCAGCCGCCAGGCCGCTCCCAACCCGCAGACCTTGACCGTACCGACGCTACCGGAACGGAATGGGGATTTCTCCGCCTTGTACGCGCAGGATCCTGCCCATCCCGCCGGAGTAACCAATCAATATCAGCTTTACGAGCCAACGAGCGGAACGGCAGGTGCGGGCGGAGTCGTCACGCGGACTCCGATTCCCGGAAACATCATCCGGAACATCTCCCCCATCGCGCAGAAGATCCTGGGCTATTATCCCGAGCCCAACGCTCCGGGAAACTCTGACGGCACAGGCAACTACGTCTATGCCGGGTCTGAACCGGACTACTACTACTCTGCGGCGAGCCGGGTTGACTACACCATGACTCCACGCCAATCCCTGTTCGGGCACTTCGTCCTGAGCAACCGCCTGCAGTCGAAGACGAATGCGTATTTCTATCCAGTGAGCGGGACCACCCTGACGTATGCGAACAAGGGGGTTGCGTTTGGGTACAACTTCATCGTGAATCCCACGACGGTAGTTGAAGCGCATCTGACGTGGACTCGCTTTGTGAACTCGAACATCGTGAACTCGCAGGGTCTGCTGGATGCAACCGCGATCGGAATGCCGAGTTATCTTGTCGACGGAATGCCGGAAGCGGCTGACTCGTTTCCTAATATCGCGCCTACCGGCTTCCAGGCACTTGCAGACAAGAGCAATATCGCTTCCCACGACGACATCACTATGGGAGCTGCGCAGATAAGCAAGCTGGTCAACACGCACTATTTCCGCATGGGCGTGGAGTACAGGATGTACAACACCAACGGCGGTTCGGGTGCAGGAAATAACGGAGCTTATGCTTCTACCGGAAACTACGTCACCGCGAACAGCAATACTCAGGTTCCGAGCAGAGCCGGGTTCGGGCTGGCACAGCTGGAGCGGGGGATCCTGAGCACCGCAAAGCTGACCACCAACGCGGACTATGCCCTGCGCTCTAACTACCTGGCCGGATTCTTTATGGATGACTGGAAGGCGACTTCGAAGCTGACGATTAACGCCGGTCTGCGATACGAGTACGAAGGCCCGAACAGCGAGCGCCACAACAAGGCAAATACCTACTTCGACTTTGATGTGGCAAACCCGATTGCGACGGCGGCCAAGGCGAACTATGCCAAGATCGCGTCTAGTAATCCAGCGCTTCCGCCGGCGAGTCAGTTCTCCGTCAACGGCGGTTTACGTTTTGCGGATGAAGACGGCAGCGGAAGAAATCTATATACCTCGCAGAAGCTTCTGTTTCTGCCAAGGATTGGCTTCGCCTACCAACCGGAGCAGAACACGGTGGTTCGCGGCGGCTTCGGGCTCTTCGCAGATTCGGTGCAGCTCTTTATCCTCTCCGGAGGAAACAGTGGATCCACGAACAACGCGACACTTACTCCGCAGCAGGGCTACAGCGCGACCACGAGCATCAATGGAAGCGGCGACAACGGGCTGACCTTCGCCAGCACGCTGGAGAATCCCTTCCCGACTGGATTCACTCAACCGACCGGCAGCAGCCTGGGATTGCAGACCTTTCTCGGCCAGTCGATCACCTTCCAGCCGCGCAATCCGCAGATTCCATACAACATGCGATGGAGCTTCGGCATGCAGCACCAGTTCGGGTCGTGGCTGGCGGCGATCGACTACGTGGGGAACCATGGGGTTCATGTTCCTGTGCAGCGCGACTTCAACGCTGTGCCCCTGCAATACCTCTCTTCGGTAAACAATGGCTACGACAAGCCGACCTTCGACCGGCTGAATGGTAACGTGAACAATCCGTTCAGCGGAATTATTCCCAGCACCGCGACGCTGGGCAGCAGCAAGACCACGGTGGCGCAGCTTCTGCGCCCCTATCCTGAATTTACGAATGTGACGGCTTACCTCAACAATGGCATGTCGATCTATCACGGATTGCAGGCCCAGCTGAACCGGCGTTTCCAGAGCGGCCTTTCACTGACGACCTCCTTCACCTGGTCCAGAACGCTTGACGCTTCTCAGTATCTGAACACTTCAGACACGCATCTCTGGTACGGCATCTCCCAACTGGACCGCACGTTCCGTTTTGCCACTTCGTTCCTGTACGAACTTCCATTCGGACGGGGCAGAAGGTTTGCAAACGATTCTCCGATTGTGTCGGCGATCGCCGGGGGATGGCAGGTGCAGGGCGTCTACCAGGTTCAGAGCGGCCAGCCTTTGAACTTCAACCCCGGAAGCACGAGCCCAATCTATAACGGGGCTAATCCTGTTGATTCCGCCTGGGGAAGATCCGGATATAAGAAGTCCATAGCGAAGCCCGGGGTCGCCGGATTCTGGTTCGACCGAACGAACTGGCTGCAGACCACGTCAGGCTGCGCAAGTGGCGTCTGCACCAATGTGTTGCCAAACCAGTATCAGATTCGAACCTTCCCGATTCGCTTTACGGGCTTGCGGGCGGACTTCCTCAATCAGTTCGATCTGGGAGTGCAGAGGAACTTTCCGCTGTGGAGAGAGAGCCAGCTGCAGATTCGCGTAGAGGCCATCAATGCTCTCAATCACCCGGTTTACACGGCGCCCAACACCGACTGGACGAGCAGTTCCTTCGGCCAGATCACCACTCAGGCGAATCAACCCAGGGTTTATCAATTCGGAGCGTTTATCCGGTTCTGATCTGTGAAACCTCGGATTATGCGGTTGAGAGTGAAAAAGGCGTGACTCCTTCTAATAAGAGTCACGCCTTTTTATTGCATTTTGGCTTCCGGTCTACTCGAAGGTCATCCGATTTTTTCGTGCAGTGACATCCATCACGTTCATCTGAGGCACCTTTTGGAGATCGTCGATCGATTTGAAGTTACCATTCTTCTGCCGATAGGCCACGATATCTTCGGCCTGCTTGGCTGAGAAGCCGAGTTCCTTCTCAATATCGGCTGCCGTCGCCTTGTTCATATTGACCTTCGACGTGGCCGGGGGGAAGTTTTTGGTGAGATAGTCGAGGATCTCGGTATAGTCCTCGTCGGACCCAGAGGCACCAAGGCCAACCATCTTGGTGATGGTATCTTCCCAGCCCTCACGACTCTGCCCGTTCGCGATCACGTTGGTCGGTGAATGACATTTACTGCAGACCTTGACCAAGGTCTGCTTGCCGGGCGCTTCGGGCAACTGAGGATACTGGGATCCCGCCTTTGCTGGGGCTGCCGGGGCTTGAGATCCCTGCTGGAAGGCTGTGGATGCGAACGCAGCAGAAGATGCGATGAGGAGTCCGCCTCCCAATACAAGTGTTCCCATCCATATTGCGCGTAGGGGGCGGCCGGTGGATTGATTGAATTTCGCCATACTGATTCGAATTACACCTGTAGTGGATTTGCCGAGCTGATCGATGCCCTATTCTAATCGTTTCAGCCAGCCTGATGCTGGCTCCTGGGTTGCACGATCTCTCCTGTGTTTCGATGCCGATCGGGCCGGAAGCGGTGAAACATTGCCGTCTTATTAAGCGAGGCATCTTTCTGACGAATTGAGACGTCTCAATTTATGAGAGATGCTACGTATTCGGCTTGAGCACTGTCAAGATTTTTCAATTCTCCTTGGGATCGTGTCTTCGGGTCCTGTGCCTGGAAGAGCAGCCCGCGAAATTGCAGGGGCCACCGTTTTATAAAAGGCCTGGAATTCTCTTACCTTCATGTAGGATTTTGTCATTATGCCGTCAACACAAAAGGAACTTGCCAAGCTAGCTGGTGTTTCTTCCGGCACAGTCTCCAATGTCATCAGTGGATCCACGAAGGTAAGCGAACGATCGAAGCAAAAGGTTCTGGAAGCGATTCGAGTGCTGAACTATCAGCCGAACCTGATTGCACGCAGCCTGAAGACGAATCGGACCCGCACCCTCGGAATTGTGGTTCCAGATATTACGATTCCCTTTTTCCCGATGATCATTCGCGGCGCCGAATGCGCTGCGCGCGAACACGGCTACTTCCTCATCGTGCTCGATTCTGAAGGCAGCCCGGAGCGGGAGTCCGAGATGTTTTCCCTGCTTCGCGCTCAACGAATCGAAGGTCTGTTGCTGGTGACCGCCAGCGGAGAAGATCTTACGCCGGAAAAGTGGAGCACGCTCAGCTCAGCTTTCCCCGTAGTGTGTCTCGATCGGCTTCCCGTGGATCTCGATGTGGATTCAGTTTGCGTGGATGACTGCGGTGCGGCCGAGATGGCGATCTCTCACCTAATGGGCTGCGGGCACAAAGAGATTGCCATCATTACGGGACCGCTCACGCTGCGCAACGAGCAGGAGCGCGTGCGTGGATATCGACAGGCTCTCCAAAAAGGGGGGATTTCCATTCAGCGATCTCTGATCTGGAATGGCAGCTTTGAGCAGGACGAGGTCGCGCGGCTGTGCCAGAATGGAATGCTTCGTCCCGTAGGTAGACCTTCGGCTCTCTTCGCGACCAATGGAGTTACTGGCCTAGCGGCCCTCAGAAGCCTCTACAGCGTCGGCCTCAGCACTCCCAAAGATTTTGCTTTTATCACCTTTGACGAGATCACCGCCGAGGATTTCTTTCGACCTGGCATCACGTCCGTGGTGCAGCCGACCTTCGACATGGGATACCGTGCCGTTGAAGTTCTGCTGGACCGGATAGAAAAGGGAAAAGAAGGTGGCCGGCGCGAGCGAGTTCGATTGCCAGCTACTCTCACGGTCCGGGAGTCTTCGAATACTCCGGTCAAACTCTCCGCAAATGGAGGAAGCTCCGTGCGGAAGACCACGCAACTTCGAAGCGCTCGAAGCCGTTGACAGTGGTCATGTTCGAGCGTTACTGTGAGACGTCTCACACATGGGCGACCTTTGTCGCCTTTCTGGCGCGCTGATGACAACCAACCCCCTTCTTAGCGCAACCTCGATTACAAAGAGCTTTGCTGGAGTTCACGCGTTGCGAGGCGTCTCCTTCGATCTGGCGGAGGGTGAGGTCCATGCGCTGATCGGGGAGAATGGCGCAGGAAAATCGACGTTCACGAAGATCGTTACCGGTGCTCTGAAACCGGATTCAGGAGAACTGCTTGTCCGCGGGAATCTGGTCCTCGACCACACTCCGCAATACGCTCGATCGCTGGGAATAGAGGCCATCTATCAGCAGCCTCTTCTCTTTCCTCATCTAACAGTTGCGGAGAATATCGCCCTTTCCCTGGAGAGCGGAACCTCGCGATGGAGAGTGGATTGGAAGAATCGTTATTCGCAGGCTAGCGAACTTCTTCTTCGTCTGGGTGCGAATCTCAATCCTCGCCGGCTGGCCGGTTCCCTGAGCATGGCGGAGCAGCAGATCGTCGAGATCGCCAAAGCAATCGGATCGGAAGCAAAGATCCTGTTCATGGATGAGCCTACGGCGCTCCTTACCGACCATGAGGTCGACAACCTGTTTCGACTGGTTCGGCAACTTCGCAAAGAAGGAGTCGGGATCGTCTATATCTCACACCGGCTGGAAGAGATTCAGGCGATCGCGGAC
Organism: Edaphobacter sp. FHG110511_03; assembly: GCF_059115365.1. Taxonomy (NCBI): domain Bacteria; kingdom Pseudomonadati; phylum Acidobacteriota; class Terriglobia; order Terriglobales; family Acidobacteriaceae; genus Edaphobacter; species Edaphobacter sp. FHG110511_03. Next base: position 177,930 of record NZ_JBZYWL010000001.1, read on the forward strand.
AGGATAACGGTGCTGCGGGATGGCAATACCATCGCCTGTAAAGACGCCCGAGAGGTAGACCGGGGAAGCCTTATTGAACTGATGGTGGGGCGCTCGCTGGCTTCTGTCTATCCTAAGCGTGAGGTGCCAATTCGAGAGACCGCGTTAGCAGTTAACAACCTGTCGAATGACGCGCTGGGATTGCGAGACATCTCCTTTGAGGTAAAGCGAGGCGAGATCCTGGGCTTCGCCGGCCTTGTGGGGTCGGGGCGAACCGAGCTTGCCAAGACTCTTTTCGGACTGTCGCCGACGTCGTGCGCAGTGGAATTGAACGGCAAGCCTGTACGGATTGCGTCGCCGATGCAGGCGATAAAACTTGGACTTGGATATCTTCCGGAAGATCGTCGTCAGCATGGCCTCGTCCTGGAGATGGGGATCGCGGAGAACATCAGCATGGCAAGCCTAAAAGAGGTGTCCCGCCGCGGTTTGATCCAAAGAAACAGGGAAACCGGCCAAGGCGAAGGTTATATCCGCAATCTGCGCATCAAGGCAGCGACAGCTTCAGTAGAGACGCGCATGCTCTCGGGTGGAAATCAGCAGAAGGTGGCTCTCGCGCGATGGCTCGCGATTCATCCGCAGATCATGATTCTGGACGAGCCCACGCAGGGAGTCGACGTCGGATCGAAGTCAGAGATCCATGACCTGATCGTGCAGATGGCTGAACGAGGCGTTGCCATTATCCTTATCTCTTCCGAGCTTCCCGAGGTTCTGGGAATGTGCGACCGTGTCGCCGTCTTTCGCGAAAGGACAATTGTTGCCACGCTCTCGCGCGCAGAGGCAACACAATCGAAGATTATGGCGCTAGCGTTTGGGCACTCCGACACGACCTATCAGGAGATCGGGCAAGGATGAGCACGCGCATAAGGGAGATTGGGGTCTTTCTCACCATCGTCGCGCTGATGCTGCTGCTGGCGTGGCATACAACCGGCTATTTCAGCCCTGCAAATCTGACTGACCTCTTTCTCGCGAATATGCCGGTGATGATCATCGCTGTTGGCATGACGATGATTATTCTGACCGGCGAGATCGATATCTCGGTCGGCTCCATCTTCGCGATCTGCAGCGTGGTCATGGGCCTGTGCGCGAGCCGAGGCATGCCGATCCCTATCAGCGCGTTGATTGCCTGCATCGCAGGCGCAGTCTGCGGCGCCCTGAATGGAGTTCTTATTGCTTATGTGCGTATTCCTTCGATCGTGGCGACACTGGCAACGATGGTTGCGCTTCGCGATGGACTTCGATGGTATACGCAGGGATCGTGGATCCAGGGGCTGCCCCCTCAGTTTCAATGGCTGGGGCAATCGCAAAAGGTCTTCACCACTCTATGTGTTGTTGTTGTCGTGTTCGTAGTGGGGATAACAGCCTGGGCACTGAATCAACTTCGCGTAGGCAGAGCGGTGATCGCGACCGGCTCGAACAAGGCCGCAGCCCATAGGGTGGGAATCGATACGCAACGGGTTATCTTCGGCGTCTTCGCTTTGAGCGGCGTTCTTGCAGGCCTAGCAGCCGTTCTGAACTCGGTCCGCTTCAACCAGGTTCCCAGCAACTCGGGCCTGGGACTGGAGCTGAAGGTGATTGCCGCTGTTGCCGTGGGAGGGGCGGCGATCACAGGAGGATCCGCTACCATGACCGGAACGGTACTTGGGGTCGTCCTGTTAGGCTGTATCGGTTCAGCGCTCACTTTTTTCGGGATCAATGCCTATTGGGAAAAGGCGATTCAGGGAGGGATCATTCTGATCGCCGTCACCGTCGACACACTTCATCTCCACCGCAGAGACAATGCATATACACTTTCGGCCTAAGCTCGCCCTCTCAGGCATTCAATGGATCCTGCTTGCTGCGCTCCTGATTGAAGGAGTCATCTTCAGCTTTACGTCTCCGGCATTTCTGACGTGGACAAACCTGCTGGAGATTCTCCGCTTCAGTGTCGAGCTGGGCCTTCTCGCGGTCGCTCTCACGCCGATTCTCATCACAGGCGGCATCGATCTTTCGGTGGGTTCAACTATCGGCCTGGTTGCGGTGACCTTTGGAATCGCATGGCATAATTTCCATCTTCCGATTCTCGTTGCAGTAGCACTCGCTCTGGCGGTGAGCTGTTTGTGCGGCGCGGTCAATGCGTTTCTGATCGCCTATCTTGGACTTCCCGCGCTCATCATTACGCTGGGAACCTACTCTCTCTATCGAGGAATCGCGGAAGGGGCTACGCGCGCCGCAGAGAGTTTTACAGGATTTCCACGAGCTTTTCTGACGCTTGGACAAGGCTATCTCTGGAACATTCCGGTGCAGGTCTTCGTCTTTCTTTTCTTTATTCTCTTTTTTGGCATTCTTCTTCATCGATCGACGATCGGACGCGGACTCTATGCGATTGGCTTGAATTCTGAAGGAGCTCGATATGCTGGAATCCCCGTTCGACGCTACCTTGCCCTGGTCTATCTCCTGTCTGGGGTGGTCGCCGGTGTCGCGGCTATCATCTACGTCTCGCATCTCGGACTGGCCAAATCCGACCTGGGCACCGGTTTTGAACTTCAGGCGATCACAGCAATCGTTATTGGTGGAACTTCCGTCTTCGGCGGACGCGGCAGCATCTTTGGAAGCGTGCTAGGACTTCTTTTTCTGTGCGTGCTGCAGAATGGCCTGCACCTGCTGGCGATTCCATCCGAGGCCACCGGCGTTCTCACCGGCCTGCTATTGGTGTCTGTTGTAGCCACTGACCTGCTTCATGGCAAGCTTGAAAGATTTCGCAGCCAATGGGCTCAGTGGAAGCGTCCGGCCCTGCTCGGGGCGAGCGTGTGCCTGCTGGTTGTCGTGGTCCTCCTTGGGAGTCATCTCCGTTCCGGCAGGCACGACGATGCAGGTTCTCCTAATGCACATCATCGGCCCGTTATTGCCGTGATGCCCAAGGCCAAGGGGGATCCCTATTTCATCAGCGCACGAGCGGGAGCAGAACAGGCAGCTCGCGAGCTTGGGGTTGACCTGATCTGGGATGGGCCTACAAGTCTCGATGCTTCACTTCAGAATGAGCTTGTCGAAAGCTGGATTACCCGTGGAGTCGATGCAATCGTCGTAGCCGTGGAGAACAAAGGCAGCATCTCAACCGTCCTGCGAAAGGCGAGGCAGCACAATATCGCTGTGCTGACGTGGGATGCTGACGCAGAACCTGACGCTCGAGATTACTTTCTCAACCAGGCGACTCCCGAGGCGATCGCGAACACACTTACTGACGAGGCTGCGCGCCTTTTGTCGGGCAAGGGGCAGTTTGCGATTATCACCGGCGCGCTTAGCGCAGAGAATCAGAACCAGTGGATCGCCTTCATCAAAGCGAGGGCCGCGGAAAAGTATCCGCAGCTAAAGCTGGTCACGGTTTTGCCCAGCGACGACGATCGCGACAAGGCGTTCTCACAGACCCAGAACATCCTGAAGGTTTATCCCGAGGTAAAACTCGTTCTCGCGATCTCGGCTCCGGCGGTGCCCGGCTCGGCGGAGGCGGTGCAGCAGTCAGGGCGCGGCGTGGATGTGATCGGACTCTCCCTCCCCACAATCTGCCGGCCTTATATTCATAGCGGAGTCGTTCAGACGATCGTCCTCTGGAACACGCGGGACCTGGGATATCTCACCGTATATGCCGGGTGGCTCGCATCTCAGAAGAAAATAGCAGCGAACGCTACCTCCGTCTCGGCCGGCAGACTCGGCAACCTCGAAGTCCATGGAAGCGAGATCATTCTTGGAAGCCCCATGATTATCGACAAGAAAAATATCGATCGCCTCAACTTTTAGCGAGCTTTGGTCGCGTGTATTGCTTCTTCTACCTTTTCCCTGCCTTCGAGAACACTTATCTCCGTGCTGAATTCCTTCCGGTCGCCGGGAGCAAGAATTTGAAGTGTTTCCTGGTCGCGCTCGCGCTCTCTGCCAAGGGTGTTGCAATTCGCCGGCTCGAGTCCCAGCACAAAGTGATTTGCGCCGGTCATCTTCCATTGATTGAATCTTGGCAGGGTGCTCGGATCATAACGAAGAGCCACTCCCAGACTCAGATCTTCCCGGTCGCTCACGAGGACCACCGTGATCTTGTCCGAGGCGCCTTGATTCATCTCGTGAAAATAGACTCTCTCCTGGTGCCCCATCTGCGGAGGGTCGAAGAGGTCCCACTCCCCCACGCTCGCCGCGGCCAAGGTACTGACCGATTCGATCCCGGCTGAAGGCGCATAAATCTTCGATCTGGGTGTAAGTAGCGGGAAACCGAAGTTGAAGTGATAAAGAATCATCAGGGGAGTGGGACGAGTTCCCTGGTTCTCGACCACATCATGGATTGCCAGCGACGTGCCCTTGAGTGAGCTCGTAATTGTCCGCCGCAGGAGCAGGTTCGGACCATGCACTGAGGTCTCTCGAACGGAGCCCGAAACGGTCAGGATGCAATCGTCATCCTTCCATGTCTCCGACCAGCAGACATTTTCGGCTGGCGTATTCGAGATCGGACCGTGCAGACCAAGACTTTCGCCCTCGTCCTGAGAAGGAGCGCCCACTGTCGTCAATCCACATGTTGTAAGCAGGCCGCCGCCGAAGCTCTCCAGCCACTCTAAGTCCCGACTGGAATAATAGGCCGGATGGACCATTCCAGTTGGGGAGTGCCAGCACAAAGACTCGCCCTTGAAACTGGCCTCATAAATGTCCATCCCCTTATCCGGTACAACCCAGAACTCGAGGCCCCGCGCCGTACGAACCCGCAAAGTGCTGGTTCCCTTCGCCTTGCCATCCGCATGCGTAAAAGGAGAGATCCCTCCAACCTGTGAGAGCCGTCCAATTTGATGCAACAGTTCTTCGCGGGAACTCCATGACGGCATGCCTTATTCTCCTGTTGCTCCATTTGAGAGATGTGCATCACGCACACGAAAACAGCAGCGAGACTATTACAACTCAATACCGGTCTCTTGCGCAGGCGCTCAGGGAAGTTTTTTCAACCAGACGTTCCGGTGAGAGATCTTTACATCGCCGCCGCCCTCAATCTCAAATGCGAGCAGGCCCTTCGCCTTGTAGAACTTGGGATCCGTATCCACGAGGATAGCCATCACATGCCCATTCACGATGTGAGTGAGGGTGTGACCATCCGCAATAATCTCGACCTGGTTCCATTCGCCCGGCTTGATGAAAGACTTCAGTTCGTCCGAGCTGCCCAGAGTCCCAAGCAGGCGAGGCTTTTGGCCGGGTTCCGTGGCCACTACTTGACCGCGCCAGGCGATGATGCCTCGAGAGCTGTCCTGCTCGTAAAGCTGACCCGTATAGCGGTTACCGTAGTCGAAGTCCCCTTGGTATCCCGTCAGGTTCCACTTCGCATGCCGCATCAGGGTATCTTCATTTTTCTTCATTCGCTGCTTCTGCTCTTCGGTCATCTGGGCCAGACGCTCCGGAGGCGGCTGGTGCGGATGAGGAGCAATACTCTCGCTGCGATATTGAATACCGCCATTCGCTCCCTTCCCTTCCAGTTTCATCTCGACCCTGAGCCTGAAGTTGCCAACCTCTCCACCCCGCCAGATGATGTTCGTGGTTCCGGAGGGATGCTCGTCGCTGGAAACACCGACAAGAGCGCCGTCCTCTACGTGCCACACCTCGGAGGGACCATCCCATCCGGCCAGGCTCTTGCCGTCGAAGATCTGCGTCCAGCCCTCGTGGTCGTTGAAGTCGATCGGTTCGGGCTGCACAAAGCGGCTGCCTCCAGCCGGTGGCGGAGCAGGCTGTTGAGCTAGGGCTGGAGAGACACAAAGAGCTCCAAGGCAGGTAAGAGCAAGCATCGCTGGCGTGAACAACTTCGATCCGGTATTGCTCGACATAAATGTTCTCCTTGAGGACGGAACTTGAATTGATCAGACGAGCGGAATTGACTCCCACTGCTTCGTCTTCGCTGATTTCAGAACGGCATCGGTTACATAATCCACGGCGAGGCCATCCTTGAAAGTGGGAGCCACTTCACGCTTCTCTCCGACAGCCTGAAGAAAATCCGCAACCTGGTGAATAAACGTGTGCTCGTACCCGATCTGCAGACCGGGCACCCACCACTGCTTCATATAGGGATGATCGCTATCGGTGATGTGAATGCTCTTCCATCCCCGCAGCCTGCTCTCGTCGCGATGATCGAAGAACTCGAGGCGATGAAGATCGTGCAGGTCCCACCTGGCAGAGGCTTGCTCTCCATTGATCTCCAGCGTAAACAGCGCCTTGTGCCCGCGAGCATAACGAGTCGCCTCAAACATGGCCATCGAGCCGTTTTCAAATTTTCCGATGAAGGAGCTCGCATCGTCGATGCTGACCGGTTCCATTTTGTTAGTCAGGCTATGTTTCCGCTCTTTGATAAAGGTCTCGGTCATCGCTGCGACCTCGGTAAGGGAGCCGTTCAGCCACAGAGCCATATCGATATTGTGAGCCAACAGGTCGCCGGTCACACCGCTTCCGGCGACGGAAGAATCGAGACGCCACAATCCTTCGCCACCCTGGGGGAGATCCTGCGAGATCGTCCAATCCTGAAGAAATTGCGACCGGTAGTGGAAGATGCGGCCAAACCGCCCTTCCTCAAGAAGATCCTTTAACAGCACAAGTGCGGGAACACGGCGGTAGTTGTACCAGACCATGTTCGGACTCTTTGCCGACTCGACGGCATCGACCATGGTCTTGCCCTCGGCTGCGGTACGACCAAGCGGCTTCTCACAGAGCACCATCTTTCCGGCCTTCGCGGCGGCAACTGCAATCTCGGCGTGGGTGTCGTTGGGACTGGCGATATCGATGAGGTCGATATCGTTTCGCTGTACAAGCGCGCGCCAGTCGGTCTCGATCGATTGATATCCCCAGTTCTCCGCAAAACCTTTTACGCGGTCCGCATTGCGAGCGCACACCGCTTTGAGGACAGGCTGATAGGGAAGATCGAAGAAACGTGGCGCCTGGAGAAAGGCATTCGAGTGCGTTCGGCCCATGAAGCCGTATCCGACTAAACCGATATTGAGCGTCTTCTTTGCCATCTGCCTAATCCCACCCGTGTGCATTCCGAACAGCGATAAGTGTTCCCAGGACATCGCGCCAGGTATCGGGCGAGGTCATGGTCTGGTTCGGGAACATGCAACCGTCCCAGCAAATATGCTGGAAGGCGCGCGTCGGCTCCCCGTCTTTGCCTCGCATCCACAATCCTGCGACCTTGACGATGTCCATCTTGCCATTGGGATCCTTTGCCGGACAATGACGCCCCGTCTTGTCGTGAGAGCCCGTCCCGTGCACTGTGCCATCATTCTGGGCGACGTGGAAGTCGAACGTCCATGGACGGAGCGCATCCGTAAGCTTCGTGAGCGCCTCCATCAAAACATCCTCATCCGACCAGTCGAAGCCTTCGGGCAGCAGGCGATCTTCGGGAGCGTTGTAGCCCAGGGTGTACAGGAGGGAGTGCGCCATGTCCGCCTGGAAACCAACCGTCTGCGGCCGATCTACCAGCTCGAGCAGCTCGAGCATGTGCTTCCAGCCGTGCATGCCACCCCAGCAGATCTCTCCCTCTGCTGCGAGCCGTTCGCCGTATCCTTCAGCGATGGTCGCCGCTTCGCGGAAGGTATCGGCGATCTTCTTCGTGTTGCCAACGGGATCTTTGGCCCACTCCGAGGGGCTCGCGGCAGAGTCGATTCGAATCACTCCATAGTGCCGGAGGCCCAAGTCGCGGAAGGTCTTTGCCATCGAGCAGGCTTTTTTGACCTGCGTGAGGAATCTCCCACGCTCTTCCTCCGAACCCATGGCAGAACCACCCCCTGTCGGCGGCCACACCGGAGCAACCAGAGAGCCGACAACCAGATTGCGCCGCGAGATTCCTTCCCCAATCCGTGCCAGATCGTCTTTTGTCGAATCGATATCGATATGCGGGAGAGAGGCGAAGAGATCGACTCCGTCGAACTTCACTCCATCGACTTCGGCAGATGCTGTCAGGTCCAGCATTGTCTCTAGGTCAATGGGCGGCTCGGAGTCAGGACCTTTACCGACTAATCCCGGCCACATTGCATTGTGAATCGCCGGCTTCGCGTGCTGGGCTTTTGCAACCATAAAAATTTCCTTATTTCTTTACTAGAGGTGCTGCGTCCGGATTTCCCGGACCGAAGTGTTTGAGCATAACCAGGGGATCGGTCGAGCTCAGGTTCTCAACGACGATGCCTGCTTGCGCTGTCGCCGCGGTCACGAAGACTTCGTCTTCGGTCATCTCGCCAAATCGGATCATCGAGGGCGTAGAAATCGTCTGACCACCTAACCGGCCATTTCCCTGGGTCACGATCACACCATACGCCTCGCCGTCTTTGATCGTCACACTGCGCTTCGGCTGCACAGTCAGCTCCTTGGCCGAGTAATACGGTGTGCCGTAAGTAATCCAGACCTCACGATAGCCCTGATCCTTCATCTCTTCTTCACATTTCACAGCACGCGGGAAGGTCTTGTTGGTCTTGGCGAACTCAGGATTGATATTGGCATCCCAATCGAGCATGCTGATCAGGTAGTCGATATCTTTGCTGAACTCGGGCTTCACATCCTTGGTCAGCAGCTCCCATCCAACGATGCGGCCTTCTACCTCGGACTGGAACATGGCGAAGACGTCACTGTTTACCTGCGGCTCGTATGTAACCAGCGATCCAGGGGCATGAAGAATTCCTGGATTGATCTGCCAACCTTCACCGGGAACCAGACGGTAAGCCCGTGCATAGGCCAGGATTCCGTTGTCGCCCTGATTCCACTTCTCCAGGCAGCGACGAATGTCGTCCTTCGTCGTTCCGGGCTCCAACCCCATATAGGTGTGGGGAAAGTTATTTTGGATCTGGTTGTACTGAGGAGGAAAGTAATAAGCCTCGGGTTTGCCTTTCTGGCCGACCAGCTTTGCAAACTCCTCCGTCTGGTGCATGTGGTGCGGTATGGGCCCCATGTTGTCGAAGAACTTGCACAGCAGGTTCCACCCGTTTTCACGCTTCATGACATCCGCGCCCAGCAACAGATCTCCGGCAGCTTCGACTGCCTCCTTCAGGAGAAACTTTTCGCCTTTTTCCGGATTGACATAGCTCAACCCTTCGTCGGGAAGGGTTGCAGGCCCGTTGGAAGCTTTGGTCGTCGATGAGAACCATCGCTCGTTGATGCCTCCTCGATCGCCGCCAAAGGCGTAGAGATCATCGGGGTGAAGCTTCAAGCGCCTTCCGGGAACCATAAAGGAGCGAGGAACCCAGCACGGCGCCAGTCTCAGAACTCCACCAGTTGAACCAACTATTTCTTCTACGCGGGATCGATTAATCATTCAAGCACTTCCTTGTTGTTAGCTTCTGCTATTGTCAGCGCCGCAATACTCTCTGTAAAACACTTGGGTGCGGCGGCAAATCGGTACGGTCACGGTATTCCAGGATCAATGCTCCATCCCAATCCCGAAGGAATACATCGTATTGTCGTGGGTGACGAAGAAGGCATGGCCATCTCCCACCGCAACTCCTGCCCTATTGGCGTATGTGTTTATTGCGTCTCCGCTTGAGTACAACTCTTTGCCCGTCGTCGCATCGAGAACATAGAGCGTTGCATGGGTGGACGGATCTCCCTGAGAGAGCGCTATGACCAGGCCATTCGCAATTACCGGAGGAGCTGGATTCACGAGGTCGCGTGAAACCCACGCCGGCTCCATCGTAGTCTTTCCCGCACTCTCTTCCAGCTTGAAGGCAACGATGCTTCCGTGCGTCGCTTCTCCATTGCTGCCGTCGAACTTCGCCGCGTCATTCAGCGGTCCGGGCACAGAGGCAAGCACCCAAGTCGTTCCAGCATCCTGCCATGTAGCCAAAGCAGCGATTGCGTCCTCTTTAGCCTTCGATACTGGCGATGTCGAAGCGAGAGCCGTGTGGTGATCCGCACCGCCCAGCAATGCTGAATCGAGCAGAACATAGCTGCCGTTCGCTCCCGGAGCAACCAGGAGCTTCTTCTCGTTATAGGTAAATGCAACCGGAGTCACATTCTGAAGGCTGCTCGGTTCTGTTGGCGTATACCAGTCCTTCACCTTCGCATCCGGGCTGAGCGCCACAATGCTGTTGGCGTGCACGTCCCCGCCTGCATCGGACTTGCCATCACCGGTCACAGCGTAAGCAATGCCTGCTTCAAGGGTCGGCCCCATCGCAACCAAAGGAGCGATCGATCCCGTCTTGTAGCTCGCCACGGGGTAGTCGGCCCCATTCATGTTCAGGGTCCACAGCGCATTCTCTACGTCAGCGCATCCTGCGCGCGTTGCGGTATACATCATCTTTCCATCAATGCTAAGGCCGCCAGAGATTCCGGTTGCGCCGGGCAAGAATTTAACCGGAGGAGCAAAGTCAGCTCCCGTTGCAATCACTTGCTCGTGAAGATAGCCATCGCCGGTAAGGACGTAGATACCTCTGATCCCGAAGCCTCCGCCACCGGGCGCAACCCCTATGCGCCGCTCCGAAGCCTTCATCGGCGGTTGAGGACGCGGAGGAGGAGCGCCAGCGGCTCGCCGCGCCCTGAAATTAATAACGATCGGCGTTTCAGCAACACTGGCCAGATTTGAAGGGCCACAGGGCGAGGGAGGGACATCGTAATGCTTGGTCCACAACATCGTTCCCAGCTCTGAGTCCACCGCAAAGAGATCTTCCGACCCGGCCCAGATTGCAAAGTCCTTGAAGCCGTGGGCATTAATCAGCCGAGGAACGAGGAGTGGCTCATTATAGGACATCGAATCCTTTGCGGGCGCGTTCCCGAGCTTGATCTTCCACAGGAACTTGAAATCTCCGGAACGATTTTCCTTCTTCATAATGGTCTCGGCCTTTTGCCAGCCGCTATGCCCCACATTATTTCGAGGCGAGCTCCAGTTTCCGATCGCTTGGGCTCCTGCCGGAGTAAGACAGACAAAAGCCGCCGTAAACGAAAGACCGATTGTGAGACCGAACCATTTCTTCATCTGAAGACTTCCTCGAATGTGATTCCCATGCAGCATTATTTAATGCCGAAGCAGTAAACCGTTCCGTCGAACGTCCCGAACAGAATGCGGCCTCCAGCAACGGAAAGGCCGGCCTGATGAAGAAACGACGCAATCTGATCTCCGCTCGAGTAGAGCTCTTTTCCTGTCAACGCATCCAGGACATAGAGCTTTGCGGGAATCGAGCGCTTGATTCTCTCTTCTGCCGAATAAAGTCCACCCTCGACCTCGTTGGTCTGACCCGTGTACTCTCCGCCCGCAAGCACGAATACCAGACCATTCGCGACGACGGGGGGCTCGGCGGTCATCATATCCCGCGATTCCCAGGTGTTGGTCATCACGGTCTTCCCGTCCTTGTCTTCGATCTTGAAGGCGAGAATTCCGCCGTTCGGGGTATCTCCGTAGTTGGTCGGGAACTTGACTGTGGTCGGTCCGCCGTTCGGCGCCAGGACCCACTGGGTGCCATCCTTGCTCTTCCATGCCGCGAAGCTTCCCCAGGTTCCTTCGGTCTGGAAGTTCACGTTCGCATTCGCGATCAACTCAGATCGGAAGAGCGGCGTCTGATGGTTCTCCCCACCGATCGATTTGCTGTCGAGGATGTAAAACCGTCCCTCTTTGCCTCCTCCGACAAGCAGATCCCGTCCCTTGTAGGGGAAGACCACTGGAGTCGTGTTCATGTCAAGATCGCGCTTGGACAGCCATTCATAGTTCGAAGGAGTGAAGTAGTCCTTCAACTTCAAAGTGTCATTGGAAAAAGTATAGGACTGAAAGCTCGTCGAAAGCAGGCCGGCCTTAGCGTCGTAAGGATGATCGCCGGATTCGAAGTAGATCGTCCCCTCAGTACCAATCGCTGGACCTGCCGTACCCCATAACCCTCCTTGCGGAGGTGCGGACAAGGTTACCTTCTTTGTCACCGTGTTGTAGGCATACAGAACATTCGGCACACCACCGCAACCCTGACCTGTGATCGTGTAGACGACACCGTCGACAAGATTGAGACCATAAGGCTTGCCGTACACGCCAGGCAGCATCTGCACAGGCGGATCTTTTTCGTCACCGCTGCCGGGATCGATCAGGTGCAGGTATCCGTCGGTGGTCATGACATAGAGAACCCGCTCCTTCGCACCCGCCGGTGTAATCACGGGAGTTGCACTCAGCGCGTTCGTGCAGATGAATCCACGACCTTCGCCCGGCTCCTGGGGCTGGCTCGATGCCCACTTCAGCTTCTTCTGCCACACCATCGTGCCGGTAGCGACATCGACGACATAGACATCATTCGAGCTTCCCGCGAAGATCGCGACCGTCTTCGGGCCTTTTTCGGTCTTCACTCCGGAGACGACAAGCGGCTCGCGGAACGACTGCATTCCCATGGTCTTGTTGTCGGTCTTCAACTTCCAGAGCAGCTGGATTTTTTCGGCATTCCGAGTCGAGATCTTCGTCTCATTCCTTTGCCAGGCATCGCGCTGCGGATTGTAGCTGCTCGTCGTCCACTCCGCCGGAGCCTTGGACTGGGCCAGGGCAGACCCTGTTGTCAGCACCCCGCAGCCGAAAGCGCCTGCACAAAACAGCACAGCCGTGCGCGTCAGGACAGAAGAGCCAGACAGCCTGCGTACCTTCATGAAATTCATCCTTGTGGAACCGGGCTTCGTAGTACCGAGAGAACGGTCGTGCTGGAATCCGGAGAGTCGTCGGGATTCGGCGAAAGAAGCAATTATGAGACGTCTCATTTCGTGAGCATCCTACCCATCCGGCGTCAAAACTGTCAACCTTTATTCCGTTTCTCGCCGAATCTTACCGAGTGGCCTCACATCTCTCCTCGCACCGAGTCCATATATTAAGGAGGTCTGCACAGTACCTCAACTGAGCTTCCGCAACCCATGGTTGATTCTGTTTCCCTGCAAATTCGTTCTGCACCGTTTAGGCTGATGATGTCTATGATCCGGCGTGCAGCGTCTCTCAGAATCAAAACCAGGGTTAGGCCGACGCGATTCTCCCATGCAAGGCAGATGGAACAGCGCATCCTTCTGATTCTGTCTCTCGCTCCACTGCTGTTTTGCGGAGGTTGTAAATCTGTCCTTCCGGCGAAACCCATCGGGGTTCCCGTTCGCATTCAGCCTCCCCTGGGCCTTCCCCCCGTTCCTGTTCCGGCGGATAATCCTCCCACCGCGGAGACCATCGCACTGGGACGTCGACTGTTCTACGACCAACGATTATCCAAAAATAATGTCCTTGCGTGCGCGAGCTGCCACAATCCGAAGTTCGATTTTACCGATGGCCTCAAGTTCTCCAAAGGCGCCGGAGGCGAGGTCGGAATCCGGAACGCCCCGACCATCCTCAACGTCGCCTACCAGCCGTTTCAGTTCTGGGACGGACGCGCGTTGAACCTCGAGGAGCAGGCAGCCAGACCGATCGCAGACCCCATCGAGATGAATCAGTCGCATGAGGTCTCAGTATCGAAGCTCAAACGAGACCCCGTCTACCGCACCATGTTCCGCCAGGCATTCGGCAGCGATACCGTCACGCTCGACAGAATCGAAAAGGCGCTTGCAAGCTTCGAACGAACCATCCTCACCGGCAACTCCGCCTTTGATCGCTTTCAATACGGAGGGGATAAGAGTGCCCTTACACCGCAGCAGGTTCGCGGGCTGGCCATCTTCATCAACCCCGCCAAAGGCAACTGTGTCGCCTGCCACGCCATCAACCCGCAATATGCTCTGTTCACAGATGGCAAGTTCCATAACCTCGGCGAAGGAGTGGCAGACGACGGTGTCTCTTTCAAAGATCCAGGACGTTATCATCAGACTCGAATAGAAACCGACCAGGGAGCCTTTAAAACACCGACGCTCCGAAACGTGGCCAAGACTGCCCCGTATATGCACGATGGAAGCCTCAAAACATTGCGTCAGGTCGTCGATTTCTACGCAGGGGGCGGCAACTCCAACCCTTATCTCGATAAAGAGATCAAAACCATCCATCTCTCCGGCCAGGACCGCGAGGACCTGGTGGAGTTCCTCAACTCACTCACTGGAGATATCTCGCCCAATGTCGGACCTCCCGGCAAGGAGTAGATTCGAGTTATGACTTCTATCCCTCGAAGGCTCATGGTTTTCTTTGCAGCCTCGGCTCTCATGGCAACTGGATGCTCGCGGAAGACGGAGCAAGCCTCGCCAGCGCCTGTTGCACAAAAGCCCGCTGCGCCATTGTTCAAAGTCGATTCAGCGACCGCGGGCTCCATCAGCGGAACCGTGCACTACACCGGCAAGCTTCCGCCTCGCAAGCTTATCGACATGAGTGAAGATCCGGCCTGCGTCGCCGCTCACCATGCCAAGGCCTATGACGAATCCCTGATGGTTGGCCACGGAGGCCGGCTTGCGAATGCCTTCGTCTACATCAGCAAAGGACTCGAAGGAAAGGATTTCGCGACTCCGTCCGATCCGGTCGTGATTGATCAAAAGGGGTGCTGGTTTCATCCTCACATCGTGGGGATTCAGGTGAATCAGCCACTCCAGGTCATCAACTCCGACCCGGTGACCCACAACATTCACCCGATGGCCGAGATCAATCGCGCCTGGAATCATAGCCAGGGTCCTGGAGACGCACCGCTCAACCGCAAGTTTGTGAAGCCCGAGGTGATGATCCCGGTAAAGTGCAATATCCATGGTTGGATGCACGCATACATCGGAGTTCTGGAACATCCTTACTTCTCGGTTTCCAAAGAGGACGGCACCTTCACCATCGAGAATCTCCCTCCCGGAACCTATACCCTGACCGTTTGGCAGGAGAAGTTAGGCACGCAGGAGCAACAGGTCACCATTAGCCCGCAGCAGCACGCGGTTGTCGATCTTACCTTCAAGGGGAAGTAACGAATGCGCAATAAACTGAGCTTTGCGTTGGTTCTGGGCTGCACACTTGGCTCGCTCTCGCTGATTGCCTGCAAATCGCAAAACACTGCCGAGAAGGCCACGCCTGCAGCAGCCGCAGCTCCAGCCGAGTCGGGAGCGCCGAAGATCTATACAACCAACGAGGTCTCCGGCGACCTCAGCATCATCGACAGCGGCAATTCGAACGTCCTTGCTACCGTACCGTTAGGAAAGCGGCCGCGTGGAATCCACGCCAGCCCTGACGCAAAAACCCTTTACGTCGCCCTTAGCGGAACCCCGATCGCCGGGCCCGACGTGGACGAGAGCACCCTTCCTCCGCCGGATAAGAGCGCAGACGGCATCGGAATCTTCGACGTCGCCCAGCGCAAGCTAGTAAAAATTATCCCCGGTGGCTCCGACCCTGAGAACTTCGACGTCAGCAAGGATGGCAAACAGCTCTATATCTCCAATGAAGATATCTCCGCCGTCAGCATCATCGACATCGCTTCCGGCTCTGTCGTTAAAACGCTTAAGATCGGTGCACAACCGGAGGGCGTAAAGATCACGCCTGACGGGAAGCAAGTCTACGTTACCTCCGAAGAGACCAGCGAGATCGCCGTGCTCGACCCTGAAGCCGGAAAGATCGTCGCCACCTTCAAGGTGGGCCACCGGCCTCGCTCCGTCGCCTTCATGCCTGACGGCAAACACGCCTACATCAATGCTGAAAACGACGGAACCGTCGTGATGGTCGACACGAAGCTGCACAAGGTCGTCAAAACAATCCAGCTTGGAAAACCCGGGATGATCAAACCCATGTCAGTCCTGCTCTCGGATGACGGCAAAAGACTCTACGTGAGTACGGGCCGGGGACGGATGGTCTTTACGGTGGATACGGATACCAACAAGGTATTGGGCTCGGTCGAAGTAGGCAGGCGGCCCTGGGGCATCGCCTTGTCGCCGGATGGAAAGACTCTCTACTCCGCCAACGGTCCCTCGAACGATGTCACCGCGGTCGATGTTGCGACCAATACTGTGACCAAGAAGTTCAAGGCAGGAGAAGGTCCCTGGGGAATCATCGTGCTGAAGTAGCCGGTCAGCCGGGCCTTCCGGTTCGAAAGTACTTCTGATACGCCGTAATCCAGTTCGTCGCGATCTCGCGCTGCGCTTCGGCGAGATTGATCTTCTTGTCGCACACGAGACGATAGAGATGCCGTTCCAGGGCATCTTTCGCTTCGGCGTTCCAGGTGGTTTCTTTGTACGACTGTGGCCAAAGGTTGCGGACATCATCCGTGCCACCCAGTTGAGGGCTGATCAGGTAATCTACCTGAAAATCCTTCGCTGAATGGTCGATCGAGATTCCATATTCGCTAAAGACCGCCTGTTGCCTGGAATACGACACTTTGGGATCGAGGTCATCATCGCCTGCGGCACAGACCTCCTCCACGCTGACCGGACGGGTCATCCCCGGCGTCAAAGCGCGATTCGGCAAAGATGCTGCGAGTTCAGCGACAGAACGATGAAGATTGGGCACGCCGAAAAGGACAGCGACTATGCCTGCGAAGGCGACGCCTCCGCAGACATAGCTCTTTGTCAACCAGGTTGCTATGAAGCCCATCAGGCGAGCCCAGGGCGAATCCTGTTCCCCGCTTTCCTCAGCCAATTTCGCCTGTAGCAGAACCCGCGCCTTGTTCGCGTCCCAAGTGGGACGATCGCTTGCAACAGCAGCCTTCAGCTCTTCTCCAATCTGAAGAGTCTCCTCCAGGCGCGCATAGCATCCCTCGCACTCCGCGAGATGAGAGCTGGCCAAGGCGATCTCTTCAGGACTCATCTCGCCGTCTTGAAAACGGATGAGGTCTACTTCGGAAAGATGATCGATGCTGGATCTCATGCTCCACCTCCCTCGCTCCGTCGCAGTCGCCCAAGAGATCGACCCAAGTAATTCGCTACGCTTCCGAGCGAGATTCCTAACACGTCTGAGATCTCGCGATACTTCAGTCCTTCTGCACGCAACTGAAGGCACAGCCGGTCCGCCTCCGGAAGCGATTCAAAGGTCCGGCGCAACTTCAACTGCCTCTCACTGAAGATCATTTCCTCTTCGGGATTTGAAGTCGATTCCGCCGCCAAATGATCCATCCCACTCTCATTCGCCCTATCGTCTACCCGGTAGCGCGTTCTGCGCTTGAGAGCAAGATTATGCGTCACGCGGTAGATCCATCCCGGTAAGTTGCTTCGCGATTTGCCGGCCCGCAGATGCCGGAACAGGGCCATAAAGACCTCCTGAACCACGTCCTCCGCATCGTGCGCCTTCAAGCCCAGCGACGTCGCGTATCGAAACAGGCGAGGGCGAAACAGATCGTGGAGATGGAGAACCTCATCCTCGAGCGAAAGCGCCCGATCGAGAGGGCGGACGTGCTGTAACGCGGATGATTCGCAGCTTTGAGGAAGGATAGACATGATTTCGGGATTTATGAGACGTCTCAAATCATAGTGACCTGCAATAGCAGTGAAAAACATTACAGAAAAGCTGAACAAAATTCCTTTCCTCAGAATATTCAACCCGAGGTTCGCTGTTTTCCAAACAACCTCGAAAATAAACTATCCGCTCTCGAAGGTGAAACGTTTCTGCCACCCCTCACCCTCTTTGACGCACTTCGCGTTATCTTCTCGAAGAAATTGCCTGGAATCTGCTCTCAATGCATTAAGGGAGAGGTAGATCCCATCGAAAAAGAGAAGACCTGCCCGAATCCAGCTCCTGAAAGTTGCTCAACCCAACTCCGACCAGCCGAAACCGCTGACCGGGGTTGACGCTGACACGCTCTCGCAGCGACAGCGCAATCGCAATAAGGTCCTCGCCAGATTCTGGAGGAATTGCGGGAGTGTGGCTACGAGTAATGATCTCGAATTCGCTCGTCTTCAACTTCAAGACCACCGTCCGAGCCACCCTGGACTCCTTGCGCGATGCTGACCAGACCTTCTCCGCCAGTCGGCGAATCATCTCCTCTGTCGCATCAAGTGGAAGGTCGCGCTCGAACGTGTCTTCGGCAGAGATCGACTTTGTCGGCCGGTCAGCAACCACCGGATTGTGATCGATCCCGTGAGCCAGCTCGTACAATCGCAAACCATAACGTCCGAAATGCCCGTGGAGAGCCGACTGGCCGATTCCTCGCAGGTCGCCCACTGTCGTAACCCCAAGCTGCCTCAAACGCGTCTCCATCACCTTGCCCACGCCGGGGATCCTCCCTACGGCCAGGGGAAAAAGAAAGGAATCGACATCGTGCGGCTGGATCACGAACAGGCCATCGGGCTTGCGCCAGTCCGATGCGATCTTGGCCAGAAACTTGTTCGGTGCCACTCCCGCAGATGCCGTCAGCTCAAGCTCCTCGCGGATCAGCCGGCGAATCGTCTTCGCAACCTGCGTCGCTGTCGGAAGACCGGTTTTATTGACCGTCACATCCAGGTATGCCTCGTCGAGCGAGAGCGGCTCAATCAGTTCGGTGTGCCGCCTGAAGATCTCCCGAACCGCATGGGAGACAGCCTTGTACCGCGTAAAGTCCGGGGGAATGAAGATCGCATCCGGACACAGGCGCTCTGCATGAACCGCAGCCATCGCTGAGCGCACTCCGAACCTGCGCGCCTCGTAAGAAGCTGCGCAGACAACAGACCTGTTCCCACGCCACGCGACAACCACCGGCCTGCCGCGAAGCGAGGCGTCGTCACGCTGTTCCACCGACGCATAGAACGCGTCCATATCGATGTGGACGATCTTGCGAGATTGAGGATCGCTCAGCAACAGCTCTGATTCTAAAGCGAATAAACAGCGAATAAAACAGGATTCGACGCTGCCTGCCGCTCACATTATGCAGAGCAGTTCATCTCCCACCGGACTTTCGCGCCAACTATGGGCTTCAGAGGGCCACCATCGTTGGCGCGAAAATCCCCGTACCTGAACTCAGTTCTTATGGACCGGCCCTCGCATCATCAGCGCCTTGATAAATACTCCGCCGACAACCGAGCGAGCCTGAAAGCCTATCTGCTTTCCGCTGACGGTGTCATAGAAGTCCGTCGTAGGGACCCGCGATGGCGTCTCGTCTGCCCAGACGATCAACCTGTGGACCAGGTCCTGGAACTGTGCCGGGTTACTGGCCAGGCTCGCCGTCCAGATCTCCCAGTCCAGCTTCGTGATGGTCTTCCGGTTATCCAGCGGAAGGCCGTATCGCTGAAGTTGTTTGCTGTAGAACTTCCACTCGGTGTCCATCACTCTCTTCGGGAAGAGATGAATATCCAGCAGATCATCCCACACCAGGTTGTACTTCTGGCTCCAGCTGCCCGGCTGGTCGAAGGCGAGCTTGTAGTGATCGCCATCGATCGCCATCTTCTCCCACTCGGCCGGCATCTTGCGTACGATTCCCTCGTAGTGTTCGGCAAGCTTCGTGTCGCCAACTCCTCGCGCAATCTGAACGAATGCTCCAAGAGCTTCAATCGCCTTGATGGATAGATTGGTGTTGTGCGCAAGATGACCGGCGAAGTCGTCAGTGCTCAACTGATTTTCCGGATCCATTCCCTTCTTCTCCAGATAATCCGCCCATTGCGTCAGCTGAGGCATGTAGCGCTTCGCAAAATCCCAATTGCCTTCGCTCCGCTCAAGGGCCGCGATCATGATGATCAGGTTACCGCTCTCTTCAACCGGCATCTGGTCTTCCTCATTCTCTTCGCCGCCTCCATACACCTGGCCGTTCGCAAGAGGATATGTGCCCAGGTCATGCGGCGCGAACGGGAACTTCCAACGCGGAAGCGCCGCATAGCGCATCAACGGCTCAAGCTGCGCCTCCAGCAGCTTCGGGTTGAAGAGCAGAAAGAACGGCGACGACGGATACGTGACATCTACCGTATCAATACAGCCGTTGCTATCGTTCTCCTTTGAAAAGAACATCGGTGTGCCATCGATATCGGCCACGAGCTTATGCGCCGCAATCGTCTGGCGAAACAGCAGCGAGGTCAGCGCTTCGTAATCCGTTCCACCGGCCTTCTTCATCTCAGCCATCGTCTCGGTGTCAAACTGTACTCCGCGCTGCTCAAGCTGCGGATACTCTTTCTCGGCGGTGCTGAGCATCGCGGCCTCGGTCATGCCGTTGCGTTGCCAATAAGGGCGGAGCTTGCGCCCTAGATATTCGATCGCATATCCCTCGGTATACGCGAGCTCTACATGTCGCTCGACCTTTGCCGAGCCTACCGCACCCAGCGACAACTTTGTCGTCAGATGAGCCGCCTGGCCGCGTCTTGCCGCCGGAGCCGGCATCGAGGAGTCGTCCGCCTCGGGCAGATTGCCCGACTGGACAAAGACCGGAATGCCATTGTTTGCCATCGAGGTTGTGGCTGCCGCCGAATCCGGTATGCCCAGACGAAAGTATCCCCAATCGATGCGAACACGGTCCCCGGATTGATGAAGCGTCTGCTGATCGCGTGTGCCTACGTTCAAAAGCGTCAACCCCGCAGCACGCGTTCGCGACCAGATCACCTGCTGTGCCGGCTGGTCTACCGCGATCAGCGGATCAACATCCAGCATCAGATCCGTCTGGTGTTCCTTTCCATCGATAGACCTTGCACTCCAGCTCAAGTAGGTGACCGGTCGCGACATCACATCCAGGTCTTTCGGAAACAGCGGGGTAAAGAAGACAACGTCCAGTTCGAGCCCTGCAGCAGTAAATCGATACTTGGAATGCAAAGGAGTCACTTCGACCGACGTCTGCTCCATCGCATCGACGGCGGGCATGCCAAAGTAACCTCGCGGCATCGTCCCCATCCAGCGATAGGTCTTGCCATCAATCCGAATGAGTCCGAGCATCGGCTGGGCGACCTCGGTCCAGTGCTTCACAGGCACATCCGTCAGCTTGTCGCCCATCGACCACAAGCTGAAAAACGGATCGTTCGTCGCAAGCGGCACCGCAGGCGCCCGGTGTTGTTGTGCAGTGGCCGATAGGCATATTACGGCCATTGCAGCGCACGCTACTGATCTCATTCGCATCACTAAAATTCCTTTGGGCTGGGTTTGGTTTTGTTCACTACGCTATATGGCGTTCGGGAAGCGGATAGGTTGTCTCAATATTCGTTCGACCAGTGTACGCATTCAAGCGCGACGTATACACGCAGCAATATTTTGCCTGCATATTGCTTATCATAAGTGACCGGACGTATAACGGCTGTTAACTTGGCACATCATCGTCAGTAGGGACATACCAGGGAACGTCTTTGGCTTTAAACATCCCGGGATAGCGCGAAATCAGATGTGAGAGAACAATTCGCCCAATTCTCACGCTATGATTGACCTCCCTATCCCATTCAACAGTCGAGACAGCATCGCTGGCCGTCGCATCCCACCGCGCAGTCCGAATAGCAAGGATAAGGCTGGATGCGATGAGCAGCGCGGGACCAAGCTTTTGTTGGTCAACATCTCTCCGATGACCTCCAATTGTCTTATCTCTGTTAGTGGAAGTCATGTGAGCGGACCTCCAATCCTTGATCGTCCAGTGCCTGGAGACGCTTCGCTTTGATGTGGATCTGGCCATCTTGATTCTGCACTGGCCCTTCGGCAAGAATGAACTTGCTCCGCACGACAACTGTGCGACACCGCTCATACAGGTCGGGAGTTACGATCACATTCGACATTCCTGTCTCATCTGTCATCGACAAGAAGATGAAACCCTTGGCAGTACCGGGCCTCTGTCTTCGAATCACCAGTCCAGCGACCCTGACAAAGTCTCCGTCCCGTCGATTCTCCAATTCCGCAGCCGTGAGAACTCGCTGCTTCCGCAGAGCATCTCTTCGATGAGCCATGATGTGCTTACCAATGTTTATGCCCGTGCCGGCATAGTCCGTAACGAGCCGCTCGTGTGTGCTCATCAGCTGAAGCGGGGTCTCTGCGAACTCCTCCTGCAATGTTTCGGTTTTTTCGCGCAGTAATGGACCTTCGAGTTTGCCAGCCCGTTCGACCTGCCAGAGCGCATCGCGGCGATGCTCGACTCCACCGAGATTATTCAATGCACCAATACCAGCCAGTAAGGTCAGCTCCTTCTTGTTGAGCGAAGGAATCCGCAGTACCAGATCTTCGATCGATCGGAATGGGCCTGAGATCCGAACACTCTCGGCGATCGCCTCCGAGGATTGATTTCGAATACCCTTCACATATCCGAGGCCGATTCTGAGAGACAGGCTGCCGTCATGTTCATGCTCGATGGTGCAAGGCCACTGGGAAATCTGAACGTCGATTGGTTTTACGTGCAGGCCATGACTCTGTGCATCTTTGACCAGAACATCTGGCATATAAAAACCCATTGGCTGGTTGTTAAGGATGGCGCAGGTAAAGGCGGCCAGATATTTCACCTTGAAATAGGCAGAGGCATAAGCAATCAGCGCGAAGCTCGCAGCATGGGACTCAGGAAATCCATAAAGGGCGAAAGAACTGATGTTCTGGACGATCGTGTCCTGGGTCGATTCGTCGATGCCGTTCTCAGTCATGCCTGCGCGGAGCTTGATCTCCAGATTTCTCATGCGCTCCCAGGAGCGTCGCATGCCCACAGCACGGCGAAGTTCCTCAGCCTCGGCCCCGGTAAAATTCGCGACTACCATCGCCATGCGGAGCAGTTGTTCCTGAAAGAGAGGCACTCCGAGAGTCCGTTGCAACACCGGTACCAACGATGGATGCGGATATGTCACTTCTTCCTTCTTCTGTCGCCGCCGCATATATGGGTGCATCATCTTGCCGACGATGGGGCCAGGGCGAATAATCGCGACCTGAACAACCAGGTCATAAAACTTCTCTGGGTGGTTCCGTGGCAGTGAGGACATCTGTGCGCCGCTTTCGACTTGAAACATGCCGATAGTATCGGCGCGCTGAAGAGTGCGATACACCTCACCATCTTCCGGTAGATGCGCGAGATCAATTTCCTCTCCATAATGCGTAGGGATCAGTTCAATGCAATCCTTGAGAACAGCCATCATGCCAAGGCCGAGAAGATCGACCTTGATGATGCCGAGATCAGCACAATCTTCCTTGTCCCATTGCACGACAGTCCGTCCAGGCATCGAGGCCCGCTCTAACGGCACAACCTTATTTAGTTGCCCTTGGCAGATCACTATACCGCCCGAGTGTTGCCCCAGATGGCGCGGGTAGTCCTGAATCCGCATACAGAGCTCAAGCCATTTTGCGATGCGCGGATGCTTGATGTCGTACCCAGCGTTATTGAAGGAGTGAGCCATCGTATCGGTTGGCCCTTTCCACTCGAAGTGTCCGACCAGTCCTGAAATCGCATTGAGGGAATGAGGCGGAAAGCCCATCGCCTTTCCTACCTCCCGCGCCGCCGACTTTCCGCGGTAAGTGATGACGTTGGCAGTCATTGCCGCACCCAACTCTCCGTACCGCCGATAGACGTACTGGATCGCCTGTTCTCGTTTGTCTTCCGAGGGCAGGTCGAGGTCAATATCCGGCCACTCGCCTCGGCTCTCACTCAGGAAGCGCTCAAATAAGAGTTCCATTCCCACCGGATCGATAGCTGTAATCTCTAACGCATAACAGACAGCGGAGTTTGCAGCGCTGCCGCGTCCCTGGATCAGGATGTCATTGCGCTTGCAAAACTGAACGATGTCCCACACGATGAGGAAATAGCCTGCGAATCCCAGCCGTGCAATCAGAGCTAATTCGTGCTCTACTTGTTTTTTTGCGCGTGCAAGCAGACCTACATCGCGTTTATGCCCATACCGCGTCGCTACTCCCTCCTCCACTCGTTTGCGTAGAAAGCTGTCCATTGTTTCGCCATCCGGCACCGGATAGTGCGGAAACTCGTACCCGAGATTTCCCAATTCAAACCCAAGTCTGGAGGACAGTTCTACCGTGTTCTCTACTGCACCGCGCACGTCACGGAACAATGCGACCATCTCACGTGCTAGACGCAGATGACGTTGGTTATTCATTGAGAGAAGACGACCGGCACGATTGAGTTCGACGTGATGACGAATCGCCGTGAAGAGGTCGAGAATTTCTCGGTCGCAGGTCGTGGCATAACGAACACCATTCGTTGCGACGATGGGCAGTTTGAGCGATCTTGCGATGCGAATAGCCGCCTGATTACGCCACTCCTGTTCGCGCTCCTGATGGCGTTGCAACTCCACATACACGTTCTTCGCACCGAAGACGCGGACAAGCTTCTCGACGACCTCTCTGCCTGCATCTTCACCGCCATGCATCAAAGCAGCAGCCAGCGGCCCTTCGTCCCCTCCAGTGAGACACACCAGGCCTGGGGCAAATTGTTGGATATCTGCCCAATTTGCGGAACCTTCTCTCTTCGTTATTTCTCGCATTTTGAATTGCGTGATGAGCTGGCAAAGATTCTGATAGCCTTCGCGGGATTCGCAAAGTAGCGGCAACCTAGCCGGTTCTGGGGCGTGCTGGTGCGGGAGCCAATCGGGAGGTGTCAGCCTTGATCCAAGGCTCGAGACTGAAACCTCCGCCCCAACATGAGCACGGACGCCCTTCCGCTCTGCACTTGTATGAAAGCGAGCAGAGCCATAGACGCCGTTGCGATCAAGCAGTGCCATTGAGGGCATCTCTAGTTCGTGAGCACGCTCTACCAGCTTTTCTGGCAGCGATCCGCCTTCAAGAAAACTGAAGGCGCTTGCGGCATGCAGCTCGATGTAGGAGTCAGTCATAGAGCCCTGCCATCTGCCATTGATTTTGCATGACATCGCGCACCATGCAACAGCAGAGAAGCGATCCATCCTGAGCACGTGCGACAAGATCCCATTGCTCCATACCCCACAGTGTTCGGTTCCACCAATCCCCGCTTAATTGCCAGGGACCATAGGCACGCTCGACGGCGTATCGGCGCTCTCGGAAATAGAAGAGCGTCGGTCGCAAGTTTTGGAGGGTAACGGAAGCACGTTCCGGTGGACGCAACTGTCGCATGACCACTCGGGTTTCCGTCGACGTCCTCATCGTTGAATCCTTGGTTGGGACAATGAATGGTTCCATCCGGAAGTTTTCGGGGGCGTGGGTGTCCTGAAGTACGGCGTGGCCAACACATCCCTCTCCCACGACGGCGCGAATGCGCGCGAGAGTCACATCGAGCCGCGTAGCCTCGGGGAGTTGAGGGGAGAAGAGTCCAAGCTGCACCTTGCTCGTGTTGCCTGGCTCGGCATACAGTTCGACGGCAAGAATAGCTGCCTGTGGTGGATGAGCTTCAAGATCGAGATGGAGCAGCTTAAGCCACAGTTGTTTCTCATTGCTTGGCAGCGCTGGCCGAACAGTGCGCGTGTGTGTTCCGCCCCCATCAAGCGAAAGTGTGATGGTCACCGTAGCCAGGGCGACGATTCGGGCCCTCGCACGCAGGATCAACTGATCGAGCATGACGGCAACACCGAATAGCAGCGACTCCAGCAGTTCGACCGGATGGTCCAGTTCGATCCTTTCCTCTAAAGTGAACGGAGGCTCGACGGGTTGAAATAAGTGTGGATGCTCTCCACGCGCCAGTTGCAGGAGCTGTTTGCTTGTTTGCCCCATGCGGGAGACGAGCTGCTTTTCTGGTAATGCAGAGAGCTTTCCCAGCGTATGAATGCCCCAAAGAGTAAAGGTCTGCGCCTGCTCATCCGTAAGATCGAGAACGGTCAACGGAAGGGGGGATAGTACAGCCGCCTCGTGTCCGGGCGCAATCACACGTATAGGCGTTCCCCGCGACATTCCTTTCGCAAGACAAACAGCGACATAAAAATTAGTGCTGACTGTAATGCGAGCAGAGATGCCTAATGCTCTTACACGTTGAAGCAGGCTTCGTGCCAATAACTCAGGAGGACCGAAAAGTCCTGTGGTTCCCGCAATGTCGATACAACAAAGAAAAGCTGTGTCTTCACTACGATCCTCGATGCGTGGCGAAAAGGCTCCGGCGCATTCGAACAGTATGCTCTTCGCGATCCTTTCCGTCTGAACGGAACGGGACAGGATGACTGATTCGGAAAACGTCTCTATTTCAACGCGACTCATTCCGTAGTTCAGGCCGAGCAGGCGCGCCTTCGTGTTGAGAGAACAGACTCGCTCCAGCGGAGCATCACCCTCCATCACAACACAGGGCTTCTCATGCAGGTCCGAACGCAGACGCAGAAGGGATTGTGCTGGAAACTCTCTGGCATAGAGGCAAGCGTAGAGTTCATCAGCCTTCATCGTCGACCTGCCCATGCGGTATGGCTGAACCATGACGCTGTAGTTGCGTTCTGCACCGGCTTACGAAGCGTGACCACCTTACTTTCAGCTTGTGCGAAGCGATGGCGGTCGACCTCGGCATGTGGCTTGATGCCGGTAAAGACGGTCGCCTCCTCAGAAAGCGCTTCTGCCTGGTGTAGACGGAGCAAGAGTTCTACGCTGCTCTTTGCGGACGGGTATTGCGTAAGCAGGAGGATGCTCGATTGTGAGCGTTCTGCTGAGGCGCGATAGCGAAACCAGTGAGCGGAAGGCACACGCGAAACGAACTCTGGTGCGAGCCCTCCCATATCGAGCACGATGGCACTGAAGCCGCCGCCTTGCAGAAGCAGGTCCGTGCTTTTAAGCGCCTGCTCTATGCGCGACCACGACTTCTTCCGTGTCGTATGAAACGCAGGCTTCGTCGCGGCTTGATAAGCCGGCGTGAGGCTCTCTTTTTGATCTTGCCTGACCCGTCGTTGCGGCTCCGCACATCGGGGAGCGATGATTTCTGACTGCATGAGACCATCGATGGCGTTCGACAATCCTCGAACTTCATTCCTCGGATGTGTACCGAAGCCTCCACCATGCAGTCCTTTCTTTATGGCGGGGGAAACGAGATACTTCTCTGGCAATCGAAAGTTGTGTGTACCGTGATGGTTCTGTTCCGTCACACCGCAACGCACCCAAAGAAGTCTTGCCAGGTCTACTCCACAGGCTGCGGCGGATGCAGGATCGAGGTTGTCGCAGACATCAATCCAGGCACAGACTTTATTCGCTTGTGTGAGGCGAGCAACAAAAGAGAGCGCAATCGAGGTTCGACCAGAAGACTCCGGCCCCACCAACTCGCTGAGAGCTCCGATAGGAAGGCCGCCACGGACAAGCTCGTCCAGCACTGGAATTCCGGTCGCTTCCACGGGACGGATCATCTTTGCCGGAGGTGTTAGCGCGGATGGGAACTTTCGCGCGAGTGTCGATTCAACTTGAAGACGGATTGTGGCTGCGGTAGACATAAGAACTATATTCGCCTTATGTTCGCCTTACCCATTCAACCTGTCAACGGCTGCTGCTGCAGATTTGGTGCAGCAAGATGGCGTTCTGATTGAAAATAAAAGGATTATTTTGGGGATCTACATGGCAGATGGCGGACTTGAACTTACTCTGAAGTTGCTAGAACTTACGAAGCTGGCGGTTTGAAGCCAATACAACCAAGATTCTTCTGCTTTTGCGACAGGTAGACCTTCTGCCTGGGAGTGAAAACAACCGATGATTCGACTCGAAGAGACCACAATCATTGAAGCTCCAATCGAACGTTGCTTCGACCTATCCCGTAGTGTCGAAGTGCATCTGCTCGAGAACGTTCATTCTGGAAAACAAGGGCTAGCGGTCGGAGGCGTTACGGCTGGCCTCGTCGGCCTGTCTGAAGAGGTTACCTGGCGTGCCAAACACTTCGGCGTCTGGCAGAACCTGACCAGTGAGATCACCGCGATGGAGCCGCCCTGCTATTTCCAGGTCACGATGGTTCACGGAATTTTCCGTTTTATGCAGGCGGATCACCTGTTTAAGAGTCTGGAATCCGGCGGGACTGAGATGAAAGACGTTTTCTCGATTGCCGCTCCTCTTCCGCTGCTCGGTCCGATTGCCGAGGCTCTTTTCCTGCGACGCTATATGCTGGCTTTGCTGCGTGAACGCAATGTTGTGATCAAGCGCGTCGCGGAGTCTTCAGAGTGGGAGCAATACCTACCCGACACTTCACAGCGGAGCGAGGACACTGCGCTATGAAGGTCATCCTTGCTGGAGGAACCGGGCAGGTTGGAACCATCCTCGCTCGGCACTTTCACCGGAACGGGCACGGTGTGGTTGTTCTCAGCCGTAGCTTGCAAAAGGCACCCTGGCGTGTGGTTCATTGGGATGGCTCCACATTGGGTCCGTGGCTCGACGAACTCGATTGCAGCGACGTTTTGATCAATCTTGCAGGTAGAAGCGTAAATTGCCGCTACACCCAAAAGAATCGCCGGGAAATTCTTGACTCACGTGTGCTGTCTACGCAGGTCCTCCATCAAGGGATTGCCGAGATCGAACACCCACCTCCAGTTTGGCTCAATGCTAGTACAGCAACCATCTACCGCCACGCTCTTGACCGGCCAATGGATGAAGAGACCGGGGAGTTTGGCGGTGACGAGGCAGGAGCCCCCGACACCTGGAACTTTTCGATTCAGGTTGCGAAGGCCTGGGAAGAGGCTTTCTTCTCCACTCCGACCCCTGGAATTAGAAAGGTTGCCCTCCGGAGCGCCATGACCTTCAGCGCTGATCGAGGAGGCGTCTTCGATGTGTTTCTGAATCTTGTTCGCCATGGTCTCGGCGGAACGACACTGCCTGGCACTCAATTTGTCTCGTGGATTCACGAGGTCGACTTTATTCGCTCAGTTGAGTTCATCATCAACAGGGAAGAGATCACTGGTGCCGTAAACCTGGCATCCCCCAACCCTCTGCCGAATCACGAGTTCCTTGGCGTTCTTCGAAAAGCATGGGGTACGCGCTTCGGCCTGCCGACCACAAGATGGATCCTGGAGCTTGGTACTTTCCTGCTGCGTACCGAATCGGAGCTCGTACTCAAGAGCCGCCGGGTCGTTCCCGGCCGCCTGCTCGGTGCCGGCTTTCAATTCAAGTATCCAACATGGCCTCAGGCCGCACAGGATTTGGTCGGCCAATGGCGGAGCGCCAACCTGTGAGGACTTCTTCGGGAATATATGTAGAGATTGAGATCCAGGTTTCAAGAGTACTTCGAGCGGGGGTTTACTTCGACGGAAGCCGACGTAAACCGCGTCTCAAAGTTTTCGCGCCGAGGTAAAGTCGGGGACACATGGCTCTATTTGAAGGGGAGATCGCTGACTAGTGAGGGAACATCGTTGATAGACTCCTTTCAGCAAGTCTTCCGAGAGAATCTCCATGCTCCTCCGCCATAGCATCGATGGTGTCACCTATAACTTCGACAATCTTAAAGACTTGCTCGCGAAGGCCACCGCTCCTCGTTCAGGAGACGAGCTCGCCGGCATTGCTGCACGCACGTCCGTAGAACGCATTGCTGCTCGGATGACGCTTGCGAATTTGCCGTTAGCGACTTTTTTGAAAGACCCTGTCATTCCCTATGAGATCGACGAGGTAACTCGTCTTATCTTCGACACGCATGATGCATCCGCCCTGGCGCCCGTGGCGAGTCTGACCGTAGGTGAATTCCGCAACTTGTTACTCTCCAACGAGGTCACCCCGGAATTCCTGAGATCTCTCTCTGCGGGGCTGATACCCGAGATGGCAGCAGCCGTCTGTAAGCTCATGCGTGTGCAGGATCTTATTGCCGTGTCTCGCAAGATTTCTGTCGTCACACGCTTTCGTACAACGGTAGGCATGCCAGGTCGCCTTTCAACACGACTGCAGCCTAATCACCCGACTGACGATCTTGTTGGTATCGCTGCCGCGATCGTGGATGGTGTACTTCTGGGGTCGGGCGACGCCGTGATAGGAGTCAATCCTGCCGCCGATAATGTCGTCAGCACAGTGAAGCTCCTTCGACTGATCGACTCCATTCGACAACGCTATCTTATTCCGACTCAAAGTTGTGTGCTTGCTCACCTCACCACTCAGCTTGCGGCACTTGAACAAGGTGCGCCAGTAGATCTTGTGTTTCAGTCCATCGCCGGAACGGAGCGAGCCAACACCTCATTTGGCATTAACCTGGCTCTCCTTACTGAGGCGAACCAAGCTGCGTCCGAACTTCGTCGCGGTGAAGTTGGTCAAAATGTCATGTACTTCGAAACCGGTCAGGGCAGCGCGCTTTCCGCGAATGCTCATCACGGAGTCGATCAGCAGACCTGCGAGGCTCGCGCCTATGCCGTTGCACGTCACTTCGCCCCGATGCTCGTCAACACGGTCGTCGGCTTTATCGGTCCGGAGTATCTTTACGACGGCAAGCAGATCCTTCGAGCGGGGCTCGAGGACCATTTCTGTGGCAAGCTCCTTGGCCTGCCGATGGGCTGCGATGTCTGTTACACCAACCATGCAGAAGCCGACCAGGACGATATGGATTCCCTGTTGACCCTTCTTGGGGCGGCTGGCGTCAACTACATCATGGGCGTTCCCGGTTCTGACGACATCATGCTTCAATATCAAAGCACCTCCTTCCACGATGCGCTTTACCTTCGCGCAACGCTCGGTCTTCGCCCATCGCCCGAGTTTGAAGAGTGGCTTGCCGGCGATATGCCCCACAAACTCTCCCAGCCACTTCAACCGCACCTACTCGTCGGACAATGACGAACGCAATGTCTCACCTCATCAAAACCTCATGCCTGGGTTTGCGCGACCTGACTCCCGCCCGCGTCTCACTGCCCACGACAGGCAACAGTATTGCCACGGAGGAGGTGCTCAACTTCGAGCTTGCCCATGCGCAGGCACGGGACGCTGTCCATGCCTTGCTTCATCTGCCGTCGTTTACACAGCGTCTTGTCACCGAGCTACCCATTCTTGGTCAAGCCTCAACTGCAGTTCTCCAGCTGCAAAGTAACGCATCCGATCGCACCACGTATCTTCGTCACCCCAATCTTGGCCGTACGCTCCACCCTGAATCCGTCGCGCTTCTTCACCCAGCCTCCTGCGATCTGGCCATTGTCATCGCCGACGGGCTCTCTGCTTTGGCCATTGAGCGCAATGCCATTCCGGTGCTCGCCCATCTGCTCCCGAAACTGCTCGAGGATGCCTGGACCATCGCTCCCGTCACGCTTGTTCAACAGGGAAGAGTCGGCATCGCCGATTCGATCGGTTCTCGTCTCGCAGCAAGTTGTAGCCTGATCCTGATCGGCGAGCGGCCGGGACTGTCTTCTCCCGACAGCATGGGCGCATATCTGACATGGTCTCCGCACCCGGACCGTACAGATGCGGATCGCAATTGCCTTTCCAATATCCGGAGCGGTGGTCTCTCACAGGAGGCTGCTGCGGATCGCCTCTTTTGGTATCTCCAGGTTGCGCGTCGAATGCGGCAAACCGGTACTTCGCTGAAAGAAGGTTCTTCCGAACTGAACCTCCAGACAGGAATCCTCTAGCGCCAAAATAGTCACGAATGCTCTGTCGGGTAGAGTTCTCAATTGACTCAATAGTCGGATACCGATATAGTCGGTTTCCGACGATAAAGCTGACTGTGTACCCCCTGGAATGAGGAAGGTATGAGATTCGTCGGGCGATGAGCCGGCCAAATTACCAGGTGCTGTAAATTTTTTCTTGCCTAAAAAACTACGTTTGTAGTAGATAAAGAGCAGAATATGCCTCCAGCGAAACTATCAAAACTCGAATTCCAGGTAATGGAAATGTTATGGGCCAGCAAAGAAGCTTCGATTCGGCAGATTCAGGAAGCTCTTGCGAAGAAGGATTCTACAAAGCGTTCTCATGCCTACACGACGATCCAAACAATCGTTTATCGGCTGGAAGAAAAGGGCTTCGTCCGCCGTGTGGGGAAGGTCGAGAACTTTCATGTCTTCGCCGCCGTAATTACACGGGATAAAGCGCAAAAACGTTTGTTAGATGACCTATTAGGATTTTTTGGGGGCAGTGGGAGGTTGGTAGTGTCACATCTCATTGAGAAAGGCGAACTCACTCTTGAAGATGTGCGTGAAGCGGAAGATCTATTGAAGTCGTCCGTTAAGCGGAGGAAGTCTCAATGAACTTTTCACTCGGAAATGCGGTATTAGCAGCGTTGATACCGCATCTTTGGCAATCGACTCTGGTATGTGCCGCCTTATGGATTTTGAGTCTGATGCTACGACGAAATGCGGCGCGGATCCGCTTTCGACTATGGGTTCTTGCATCTGTGAAATTTCTACTCCCGTTCAGTTTGCTTATCGCAGCGGGAGGGGGTTTCTCCAAGAGCATCACCCAAACGCCCAACATAGAACCCCTTCTTTCCTTCGTGATCGAAGGTCCTGCGGAGCAGACGGTTGCGAAGCTACACTCTGAGGCACCGGCGAAAAATACTGCTCACGTGTTGACGGCGACGAGATCGAAAAAAAGTGCTGTGCCATTGGCCTTGGCTCTACTGTGGGGAACGGGCGTAGTGACGATCTCGGGCCTTTGGCTTCGACGCTGGTTACATCTTCGGACGTTGGTGCGGGGAGGCACGTCGATGGGTAGTATGGCGGGCTTACGGGCGGTGATCGTTGCGAGCGACACTGAGCCTGGCGTCTTCGGCATCTTCCGGCCTGTGCTGATGCTCCCTAGCGGAGTGACCTACAAACTAACTTCTATGCAGATGAATGCGATCGTTGCGCATGAGGTTTGCCACGTGCGTCGACAGGACAATCTGACGGCGGCGTTACATATGGCCATCTCGGCGATCTTCTGGTTCCATCCCGCGGTCTGGTGGATCGGTCGACAGTTGATTGTCGAGCGTGAGGCTGCGTGCGACGAGGCAGTTCTAGAGCAATCGCACTCAGCAATGGAGTACGCCGAGGGCATTCTGAATGTCTGCAAATTTTACCTGGAGGTTCCTGTGGCATGTGTCTCTGGTGTTACCGGCGCGGATCTGAAGAATCGGATCACGCATATTCTCTCGGGCAGTACGGCTGAGAGGCTCTCGATAGCGCGCAAGCTGGTGCTGAGCGCGGCCGGTGTTCTTTCGATCGGTATGCCGGTTGCATTCGGCGTGCTGCATGCGTCGCGCAGCTATGCGCAGGCTCCCGCGAAGACGAACGCTGACGATACATGGCAGGGGACGCTGCATGTGCCGCAGAAGGATCTGCGGTTGGTGCTGAAGATCACGAAAGCCCCGGATGGAAAGTTGACTACGAGCTTCTACAGCATCGACCAGGGCGGTCAAACGATGCCGGTGAAGGAGACGACGTTTCAGAACGGCGAGCTGAAGCTGAACGTCGAGGCGATCGACGGCGTGTACACCGGCAAGATGTCCCCGGATGGAACGACGATCACGGGTGAGTGGAAGCAGGGCGACCGGCCCCTTCCGCTGATTCTGGTGAGGGCGACGGCAGATACGGCGTGGGCGATCCCGGAACCGCCTCCGAAGCTTCCTCCGATGGCAGCTGATGCCGATCCGAGCTTCGAGGTGGCGACGATCAAGCCGACGGCTCCGGATTTCAAGGGCAAGGGCTTCGGCGGGCCACCGCGCCGCTTCGGCACGCGGGGCACTACGCTCCTCGACATCATGTCGTTTGTCTATGGAGTGAATCCCAAGCAGGTTGTCGGCGCGCCAGCCTGGGCGGAGACGGACCGCTTCGACATCACGACCGGGCAGCCGGATGTGCCGGGCGCGCCTAGCCAGAAGCAGGATAAGTTGATGATGCGCAAGCTGCTGGAGACGCGCTTCGGTTTGAAGTATCACAAGGACCAGAAGGAGATGGCGGCCTACGTCCTAGGCGTAGCGAAGGACGGCCCCAAAATGACCAAGAGCACAGGGGATCCGCATTCGCCGCCTGCCTTTTTCTTCACCAAATTGGGTCACCTGACGGTACGCAACGGGACGATGGACGACGTGGTGCAGGGCTTCCAGGGCGCGGTCTTCGATCGCCCGGTGGTGAACCGCACAGGCATCGAGGGGCATTGGGATTTTTCGTTGAAGTGGACGCCGGACGAGACGCAGTTCCAAGTCTTCAATATGAAGATCGTCCCGGATGAGTCGCCCGACGCGCCTCCGCCGATCTTTACCGCAATCCAGGAGCAGGTTGGCCTGAAGCTGGATGCGGCGAAGACGATGGTGGACGTGATGGTTCTGGACCACGTGGAAAAGCCAAGCGAGAACTGAGTCGATGCCCGGAAAGCGCGGTGGAGTGAGAGCATGGCTGCGCCCGGCGCTCTTGTTGCTGGCGCTGCATGCGTCTGCGTTCGCGGCGGAGCATCATGGACGGGTCCTCTTCAATGGAGCGCCCGTCCCCGGTGCGGTCGTAACCGCGACGCATGGGACACAGCAGCTGCAGACGGTGACGGATGGGCAGGGGATCTTTCAGTTTCTTAGCCTCGCGGATGGCGAGTGGACAATCCGCATCGCGATGCGGGGCTTTGCGATGCAGGAACAGACCATCAAGCTGGACAAGAGCGCGCCAGCGAGCAGCTTCGAGCTGAAGATGCTTTCGGCGGCCGATGTGTTGGCGTTGGCGACGATGTTGATGCCGCCGCCGATTCCTCCTCCGCTGGTGGCGAGACCAAAGGAGAAGAAGGCGGAGGTGGTCGACGCACCTGCTCCCGCTGCGGCAGGCAGTGATGTGGACAAGAGCGCGGACGGCCTGCTGATCAACGGCAGCGAGAATAATGCGGCGACGTCGAAGTACTCCATTTCGCAGGCATTCGGTTCGCGCAGACCGGGAGCGAAGGGGCTGTATACGGGTAGCATCGGCGCGCAGGTAAGCGCTTCGCCGTTCGATGCGCGGCCTTATTCTGTGACGGGTCTGGAGGTACCGAAGGCGTCGTACAACACGATCAATGGTGTGGTGACGCTGGGTGGACCTCTGAAGATTCCGCATTTGCTGCGCGATGGACCGACGTTCTTTGTGGGTTATCAGTGGATGAGAACCACCACGGCCAGTACGCAATCCGGCCTGGTACCGACCGAGGCGCAGCGGAGCGGTGATCTTTCGAATACGCTGACGGCTCAGGGAACGCCGGTGAGCGTGGTCGATCCAGCGACAGGCTTGCCTATCACCGGACCGGTGCCGCTGAGCGCGCAGGCGCAGGCGCTGCTGGAGTTGTATCCACTGCCGAATCTTGCAGGAAATACACGGTACAACTACCAGACGCAGGTGCTGACGAACATGCATGCCGATGCGCTGCAGTCGCGGATGGATAAGAGCCTTGGCCGTCGCGACCAGGTGTATGGTGGGTTTGCCTTTCGCAGCATGCGCTCGAGCAACGAGAACCTCTTTCACTTTGTCGATGTGACGAACACGCTGGGTATCGACAGCAATGTGCATTGGTCGCATCACTTCCCGCATCAGCTTCTGCTGGATACGGGATATCGCTTTACGCGGCTGCGGACGCAAGTGCGACCGTTCTTTTCCAATCGCGAGAATATCTCAGGCGATGCCGGCATCACGGGCAATGAGCAGAGTCCGGAGAATTGGGGCGCGCCCAATCTCTCATTCTCAAGCGGTATTGCAGGTCTGTCAGAGGCGAAGAGCGCGTTCAATCGCAATCGCACGGATGCGCTCTCAGTGGAGGCGACGTGGGTGCATCGACGGCACACGGTGAGCTTTGGTGGCGATCTGCGCTGGCAGCAGTTCAACCAGTTTGGGCAGCAGAACGCTCGCGGCATCTTTACCTTTACTGGGGCGGCAACACAGGGTAGCGGCAGTACGGGGTCGGACCTCGCGGATTTTCTAATCGGCGTGCCGGATACAAGCCAGATCGCTTACGGCAACGCAGATAAATACTTCCGGCAAAGAGTCTATGACCTGTTCGTCAACGATGACTGGAGGATTAGGCCGGAGCTGACGCTCAGCACTGGACTGCGCTATGACTATGGCTCTCCAATGACGGAGCTGAAGGCCAGGCTGGTGAACCTGGACATCGCGAGCGGCTTTGCGGCGGTGGCACCGGTGCTGGGAAGCGACCCGACGGGATCGCTGACGGG
The DNA here is from genome assembly GCF_059115365.1 of Edaphobacter sp. FHG110511_03. NCBI lineage: Bacteria > Pseudomonadati > Acidobacteriota > Terriglobia > Terriglobales > Acidobacteriaceae > Edaphobacter > Edaphobacter sp. FHG110511_03. The sequence goes on from NZ_JBZYWL010000001.1 coordinate 213,620, forward strand.
CACGCAGTATCCGTCGTCGCTGGTGCGGCCGGATAGGCGCAACTTCGAGCCGAGGGTGGGGCTGGCGTGGCGACCATTGCCGACGACACCGTTGGTGGTGCGGGCGGGCTATGGTGTCTACGTGGATACGTCGGTCTATCTTTCGAGCGTGCAGACGATGTCACAACAGTCGCCGCTCTCGACGAGTTTGACCGTGTCGAACGGGCCGGGCTGCGCGCTGACGCTAGGCGATGGTTTTCACAACTGCACGGGGACGACCTCAAACACCTTTGCCATGGACCCGAACTTTCGCGTTGGGTATGCGCAGGTGTGGCGACTCTCGGCACAGCGGGACCTACCGGGATCGATTGTGATGACGGCGTCGTATCTGGGCACGAAAGGTACGCGCGGACCGCAGGAGTTTCTGCCGAATACGTATGCTCCGGGCGCGACGACATACTGTGCGACGTGCCCGCGAGGATTTACGTATCGTACGTCGAATGGAAACTCGATTCGCCATGCGTTCGATCTTCAGTTGCGGCGCAGGCTGCGCGGTGGCCTTACGGCGACGCTCAACTACGAGTATGCGAAGTCGATCGATAACGATTCGTCCCTGGGTGGGGCGGGATATACGACGGCGTCCACGTCTTCTTCGGGATCGTCAGGCCCGTCGGGATCGTCAGGCTCTTCAGGGATATTGACTGCCTCGGCGAGTACTCCAGCCGCAGATATGGTTGCGCAGAACTGGCTCGATCTGCGGGCCGAGCGCAGCCGTTCGAGCTTCGATCAGCGGCACCTGGTGAAGTTCACCTTTCAGTACACGACGGGGATGGGGCTGCATGGCGGCAACTTCTTCAACGGCAGGGGCGGTGCCCTGTTGAAGCAGTGGACAGTCTCTTCGGTGCTGACAGCGGGGACGGGATTGCCGCAGACACCGATCTATTTTGCGACGGTGCCGGGAACAGGCGTGACAGGGACGATTCGCCCGAATCTTACAGGGGCCGATATCTATGCGGGAAGCCCGGGCTATCACCTGAACTCAGCCGCGTTTGCTGCATCGACTGCAGGACAGTGGGGCACCGCGGGGCGCTACTCGCTTGACGGACCGGAATTGATCACGCTGGACTCTTCTGTCGCGAGAAACTTCCGGATGCGCGATCCGTTCACGCTCGATGTGCGGGTGGATGCGACGAACGTTCTGAATCATGTGGTGTACACGGGGTGGAACTCCATTACCAATAGCACAACCTTCGGCCTGCCGACCAACACGCAGGGGATGCGCAGCCTGCAGATCAGCGGGAGGCTGCGATTCTGATGACGATGCGGCTTTCAACGACATGTGCGGTTGTGTTGGCTGCGGTGAGTGCGTCGTTTGTTGGCGCGCAGCAGATTGGATCGAACGAGACACAGGGCAAGGACACGACGTATACCCTCAGCGTGAAGTCGCAGCTGGTAACAGAGAGCGTGGTCGTCAAAGATAAGCAGGGGAAGTTTGTCTCGGGTCTGACGGCGAAGGACTTCGCCGTGACGGAGGATGGAACGGCACAGACGATCCGCGTCTTCGAACGCGAATCGTTGCCGGTGGACGCGACGCCACTGCCGGTGACACCAGAGGATGAAGAGAGCATCCACATATACAAAAAGCTGGGCCGCACGACGTATGGTCCGGAGGACAAAGCGAGGAGCTACAGGGACCGCCGGCTGATGGCGTTCTACTTCGACATGACGGCGATGCCTCCGGATGACCAGCTGCATGCGCTGCAGGCGGCAGAGAAGTTTGTGCGCACGCAGATGACCGAGGTGGATCTTGTGTCGGTACTGCGCTACCAGGGCGGGGCGGTGGATGCATTGCTGGACTTTACGCCGGACCGCACCAAGATTCTCAGCATCCTTGAGACGATGGTGGTGGGCGAGGGGCAGGGCTCGGCCGAGGGTGTGGACGATAGCAGCAGCGCGGACGCTGGCGCAGCCTTTGGACAGGACACGAGCGAATTCAACATCTTCAATACCGACCGGCAGCTCTCGGCGTTGCAGACGACAGCGCACATGCTGGACCAGATCAACGAGAAGAAGAGCCTGTTGTATTTCTCGAGCGGGTTGCGGCTGAACGGGAACGACAACCAGGCGCAGCTGCATGCTACTGTGGACGCGGCGGTGAAGGCGGGGCTATCGTTCTGGCCGATCGATGCGCGGGGGCTGGTGGCGCAGGCTCCGCTAGGCGATGCGACGCAGGGATCGTCGGGCAATTCAGGAATGTACAACGGCAACGCGGCGCAGGCGACCAACGATCGCCTGCAGCAGTCGCAGGACACGCTATACTCGCTTGCGGCGGATACGGGCGGCAAGGCGTTCTTCGACAACAACGATCTTGCGGGCGGAATTGTACGGGCCCAGCGTGCTATTTCGGACTACTACCTGATCGGCTACTACACGACGAATACGGCGCAAAACGGGCGTTTCCGGAAGATCAAGATCACGCTCCCGGAAAACCTGAATGCGAGTCTGGACTATCGGCAGGGTTACTACGCGAACAAGCAGTTCGGCAAGTTCAACGGTGCAGAGAAAGAGCGGCAGCTGGAAGACGCGTTGATGTTGGGCGATCCGATCACGGACCTGACGGTAGCAATGGAAGTGAACTACTTCCAGCTGAATCGCGCGGAATATTTTGTGCCGGTGACGGTGAAGATACCGGGACGCGAGCTGGCGCTGGCCAAGAAGTTTGGCAATGAGCATACGGTGATCGACTTTGTGTGCGAGATCAAGGATGAGATGGGGCTGACCGTCTCCAACCTTCGCGACAACGTCGATGTGAAGCTGAGCGATGCCTCGGCGACAGAGCTGGCGAAGCGGCCGATCGAGTACAGCACGGGTTTCACGCTGCTGCCGGGCCACTACACGATCAAGTTCCTGGCACGCGATGACGAGACGGGACGTATGGGGACGTATCAAGGGGTCTTCGTGATTCCCAACCTCAGCAAGGCGACGAAGCAGCTGCCGATCAGCTCGGTGGTGCTGAGCAATCAGCGCGTGGACACGCGACAGGCGCTCTTCAACACGATGAAGGGCAAGGAGCAGGCAAAGAATGATGCTGCAAATCCGTTGGTGAATAGTGATGGGAAGCTGATTCCCAGCGTTACCCGGACATTCCGGATCGATCGCAATATAGAAGTTTTCCTTCAGGCATATTTGGGTAGTGCCCCTGCAAGCGATGGTTCCTCTGCGTCGAAGGCAAAGTTGACAGCTGATCCGCAGGTCATTGCTTTTGCCAGTTTGTATCGCGACGGTATCAAAGTCATGGATAGCGAACCGATCCAGGCATCAGTTTTGACAGAAAGCCGTTTAGGGATGGTGCCGATTGATCTTAAGGTTGGGATCGCAAAACTGAGTCCCGGAGAGTATCAATGCCAAGTGACGGTACTCGACCCGTCCGGGAATCGTGCGGCCTTTTGGCAGGGACCGGTCGCCCTTCGGTAAGCCGACATAGGTTCTCTGGCAAACAGCCACGTGGAGTGGGAGCTCCGGAAGGCAGCCGACGGGGGCGGCTTCATTTCCGCCGGTCGACTACAACCGGGCTTACGATGCTCTCGACATGATGTGCGGTATTGCGACACACGATGTCAAAGCCGGATAAGGAACCGGTCAAGATTATCTGGCGGAGAGTGGGGGATTCGAACCCCCGATAGAGCTTTTGACCCTATAACGGTTTAGCAAACCGCCGCCTTCAGCCACTCGGCCAACTCTCCGAACCTTGATTTGCTCGGGCTTCTGGTGATTATACCGTGGACCTGCGAAGTCTGTGGGCTAATCTCATCACCACCCGGTGAATTGGTTCTCCCGATCGAAAACCAGGATTTCACGGGATTCTTAGATCTCAATAACGAGCATCAACCCCAAGAGCAACGGCCCTCCTCTCGAAGGGCCGCTGTTTTGTCTCTCAAGAAGACCGGATCAAACTAAAAAAATCTGAATTTACTTGGCAGTTCCGGCTTTAGTCTCTACCCCGGCCTTATCGTCGAGGAAGCGCTGCTGCGCTTCGAGAACCTTCGCCCGGGCAAAGGAAGCATCACGCCAGCCTTTGACCTCGACCCGCTTGCCCTCAAGATCTTTATAGATGGAGAAGAAGTGGGTAATCTCCTTCAGCATGTGCGGGTAGATCTCTGAAAAGTTCCAGACGTCCTTGTAGCGCGGGTTTCCCTTGCCTACCGCCAGGACCTTCTCGTCTCCCAGACCTTGATCGCGCATCTCGAGCAGGCCAATCGGACGAACCTCCATCACGCAGCCAGGAAAGCTCGGCGCGTCGACCAGAACCAGTACGTCGAGCGGATCGCCATCGTCCCCGAGCGTCGAAGGGATAAATCCGTAGTCGCCGGGATAATGCACAGGGGAGTAGAGATTGCGGTCGAGACGAAAGACATGAAGCTCCTTGTCGTACTCGTACTTGTTGATTCCCTCTAGCGGAATCTCAATAACAGCATTAATTACCTCAGGCGAATCGGGGCCCACAGGAAGCTCAAGGTAGTTCGGCATAGGATTGATTTCTCTTCTCGTTACTTTGCGAAAATGGTGCGAAATGGGTAGAGTCAGCCGGGGCCGAAATGGCCAGTAGATTGATGTGGTGCCGTTCCCGCTGCGGAATGCGGTACCAAAAACCGCACCATGTCTATAATCAAACAAGATGAAGGCTCATGTCTATGTCACGTTGAAACGAACCGTGCTGGATGCCCAGGGGCAGACAGTCTCGGATGCGCTGCGCCGGATGCAGTATCGCGGAGTGGCCGATGTTCGGCAGGGAAAGTATTTTGTGCTGACGCTCGATGACGGATTGGAACGCGCCGAAGCCGAAGCCGAGGTCGACCGGATCGCCCGCGAAGTTCTTATCAACCCGGTGATCGAAGAGTGCAGCTTCCGGCTAGAGGACTGAAGACAAAAGTCTTCTGCTCCCCGCGTAACAGTTTAGCCGCTCTGAATCTCCATTTTTGAGAGCTCGTCTCCGAAGCCAGGTCGCATCTTGCTCTCGATGAAGAGCGCATAGATCGCGCACAATCACATCGCTCGCTGGAAGCCTCTTCCCGGCCAGTGCTACGCTCAATCTAAGGAGACCAGGCGTTGAGTGATGCATCATTGAAGGAAAAGAGCGCGGCCACCGTGGAAACGCCTCAAGCGCAAGGAACCAGCCGATTTGTAAGAGCATGCCTACGACAGCCGGTTGATCGCACGCCGGTATGGCTGTTGCGACAGGCTGGCCGGTATATGCCGGAGTACATGGCCGTCCGTAAGCACCACTCGCTGCTGGAGATCTGCAGAACTCCAGAGATCGCCGCCGAGGTCACCATTACAGCCGCTGAAAGATTAGGCGTGGACGCGGCCATTATCTTTGCCGATCTCCTGCTTCCCTTCACGCCGATGGGCGTTGATTTCGAGTTCCTCGCAGGCGAAGGCCCGGTCGTCCACACTCCCGTGCGAACGCTCGAGCAGGTTCGTGCACTCCGTACCGATCGAGTGGAAGAACTGGGCTATGTCGCCGAGGCCATCGAGCGGGTCGCACGACACTTCTCCTCCCCTCGCCCTGACGGCGACCAGCTGGGCATCATCGGGTTCTGCGGAGCTCCGTTCACGCTGGCCAGCTACATGATCGAAGGCGGATCGTCGCGCAATTACATCGAGACGAAGCGCATGATGTATGGCGATCGCGTTGCGTGGCCGCTACTGATGGAAAAGCTGGTCGAGGTGCTCGTCGCCTACGCCGCGCAGCAGGTCGAGGCCGGAGCCGATGTCATCCAGATCTTCGACAGCTGGGCCGGCGCGCTGGGAGTGACCGACTATCGCGAGTACTGCCGTGCCCCCACCACCGAACTTGTGCGGCGTGTTCAGGCTTTAGGCGTACCGGTCATCTACTTCGGAGTCGACACCGCTTCGCTGCTGCCCACGATGCGCGAGACCGGAGCCGATGTCATCGGCCTCGACTGGCGAATTCCGCTTGCGGAGGGATGGCAGGCGTTGGGCGAAGGATGCGCCGTGCAGGGCAACCTCGATCCCATTGCGCTCTTCGCTCCACAGGACGTATTGCGCTCCCGTGTACGCGAGGTTCTCGACGCTGCAGCCGGACGGCCCGGCCATATCTTCAATCTTGGGCACGGCATCGTGCCGGGAACTCCGGTAGACAACGTGATCCAGACCGTGGCGTGGGTGAAGGAGTTCGGGGCACGATGAGCCATGCCGTACTGCTGCTCGCCCACGGAACTCCCAACGTATTGGGAGAGATGGCCGAGTACCTCAGCAAGGTAACTGGCGGACGCGCTTTACCCGATGAGGTCGTAGAGGAGCTGAAGCATCGTTACGCGCAGATCGGCCTCAAGGAGACTCCTGGCGATGAGCCGCCGCCCCTGACGAAATGGACCCTCGCGCAGGGCCACGCTTTGGAGCATGCCCTCGACGGGACTCGCGTGTATATCGCGATGCGGAACTGGTCGCCTTACATCGCCGATGTCGTGGAACAGATGCGGTCCGACGGCGTGACCAAGATCCGTGCCATCTGCCTTGCTCCCCAGAATTCGCGGACGAGCGTCGGCCTCTATCGCCGCGCCCTGATGGCCGCTGCCACAGGAATCGAGGTGGAGTTCGTCGCGGGATGGGCGGAGAATCCTCTGCTCGTGCAGGCCTTCGCCGAGAAGCTTGAGCCCGTCTGGTCGCAGGCCTGTGTAGAACTCGGCAGGCAGATACCCGTTCTGTTTACAGCGCACAGCGTTCCCTGCCGCACGATCATGACCGGCGAAGCCTCCATCGCAGGGGCAAGGCCCGGCACGCCCATGCAGGATTCTCCCGATCCCTATCCGGTGGAGGCGAAGCGGACCGCAGCGCTTGTTGCCGGGCGGCTTGCGAAAGCAGGACTGACCGAACATGACTGGTATTTCGCCTTTCAGAGCCAGGGAGTCAGCGGAGGGCCATGGATCGGCCCCACAGTCGAAGACACCCTCAGAGCACTTAAAGAAGAGGGGCACACCGGGGTCGTGATGCAGCCCATCGGCTTTGTCTGCGATCACGTCGAAGTTCTCTACGACATCGACATCGCCTTTAAAGAGACAGCCACCAGCCTGGGCCTGAAGCTGTGGAGAGCCGAAAGCCTCAACGATTCTCCTACTCTGACCGAAGCTCTGGTCCAGATCGTAAATATGGAAGATCAGGTTGAGACGAACAGCATAATTGCGGCGAAGGTCGGTGGATGAGCCAGCCTCGCCGCATCGCGATCCTCGGCGGCGGAATAGCCGGCCTGACCGCAGCCTATGAGCTGGCGAAGCTCTCAAAGGATGAGTCTCCCCATGTGAGTCTCTATGAGGCATCCCCTCGGCTCGGCGGCATCGTCGAGACGGTGCGCGAGGGCGGCTTCGTCATCGAGGGCGGCCCGGACGGCTGGATCAGCGAGAAGCCGTGGGCGCGAGAGCTCGCGGTGGAGCTGGGCTTAGGCGACGATTTGATCTATTCCAACGACGACGAGCGCCGGACCTACGTCCTGATCGACGGCGTTCTCAAAGCGATGCCCAGCGGGATGCGCATGATGGTTCCCGCAGACCTCGACGCTCTGAATGCCTCGGATCTCTTCAGCGCCGAGGCCAAGCAGGCGTTCCACCAGGAGCCGGCGCGAGCCGAGGAGCTGAAGCATGCCGCGCCTGCGCATGATGAGAGTGTCGCCGAGTTTGTAGGTCGCCACTTTGGCAAGGAAGTCCTCGAAAAGATCGGGGCGCCCCTGCTCAGTGGAGTCTTCGGCGGCGACGTCACGCAGCTGAGCGTTCGGGCCGTCATGGCTCCCTTTGTCGCGATGGAGCGCGAGCATGGCAGCCTGATCGCCGGACTCAAGGCGCGTGAAACGTCCGCGGCGAGAAAGACCCCCATCTTCACGACCCTGCGGAGCGGTCTGGGAACGATGATCGACCGGATGGTGGCCGCGATTCCCCAGGAGTGGATTCACCTGGGCGTGGAGACCACCGCCGTGAAACGCGAGGACGCGGACTGGCTGGTGACCACTACCGCAGGCCGGGAGAGGTTCGATGCGGTCATGATCGCGACCCCGCTTCACATTGCACGCGCTCTTTTAACTCCTCTCGATCCGCAGGCCGCCGAACTCATGCGGATGGACGCCAGCTCTGCCGTGGTCGTGGGATTCGGCTTCGACGACGCCGTCGAGGCTCCCGTACCGCCGGGATTCGGCTTTCTGGTTCCGCCGGATTCCAACAGCCTCCTTCTCGCCTGCACCTTCATGGACCAGAAGTTCAAAGAGCGTGTTCCTCCCGGGGGCCGCCTGCTGCGCGCCTTCTTCGGCGCGCGCTCGGCGGAGCGTGTTCTGCGTTGCGGCAACGACGAGATTGCAACTGTGGCCAGGATGGAGCTAGCAAGAGTTCTGGGGCCTTTACCGGAGCCGCGCGTCGTGGTCGTACGCCGTTGGCCGCTCTCCCTTCCCCAATATGGAGTCGGACACCTGGAGCGTATGGCCGAGCTTGAAGAACGGGTTCGCGCGCTCAAAGAGCTCTGGCTCCTTGGCAACGGCTATCGCGGGGTAGGCCTGCCGGACCTGGTCCGCGATGCGCGCGCGGCAGCGCGGGCGGCAGCGACGCAATAAATCCTCTCTCCGGATATTTTTTCGTATCCAGCGATTCCGCTCTCCGCCACCTCAACATGGCCCGTGCTGTCTGACAGCGGATCGCCGCGAATCCGATTTGGTACACGTTATCCACGGAAATTTAACATGATGGAGCTCAAAACGCTTGCTGGGCGCAGGGTTTCAAAGCATACTCCAACTAGAAGCCTTGGCTTAGCAAGACGGTTGCCCACCAGAGACCACTGATCGTGACCCGATATAGTCGTCAAGATGTCCTTCGGATCCTGCACCTGAACACACGGCAGATGATGTCGTGGGAGCGGGCGGGATTGATCTCCCCCAGAGAGCAATATTCCTTCGAAGATCTCAGTCAGTTTCGCGCATTGCGCGATCTGCAGGCGCATGCCGCGAAGCCCAAGACGCGCATCTCGGCTCGCAGCATCCGCGCCTCGGTCGATGCGATGCAGCACGTAGCGGGGATGCGGAATCCCCTGCTCGAAAGCACAGCGGTTCGTCGCGGATCGCGGCTGGCCTTTCGCGTGGATGGGACGCTGGTGGATCCGCTGACCCATCAGCTTGCCTTCGACTTCGATGCCTTTGTGGGATCAAGGCTCGGGGTTGTGACCGGCAGCGAGCTGCGATCGCGCAATCCGGCCTTGAGGGCCGCCGAGTTGCAGGAGATGTTCCTGCGCGCAGTCCAGCTGGAAGAAAGCACAGCCACGATTCACCAGGCCACCGAGATCTACGAGGCGATCCTTGCAGTCCAGCCCACCCACGCCCCGGCACTGATCAACCTGGGAACGATCTTGTACAACATGCGCCAGTTCGAGCAGGCCGAGGGCCTCTATCGCCGCGCTACCATTGCCGACCCGGAGTATGCGCTGGCGTTCTTCGACCTAGGCAACGTGCTGGATGAGATGCAGCTTCTGGACGAAGCTACGGTCGCTTACCAGAAGGCGGTCGCATTGGTTCCGCAATATGCCGATGCGCACTACAACCTGGCGCTTGCCTATGAGCGGCAGGGCCAGAAGCGCCGCGCCCTGCGTCATTGGCTCACTTATGTCCGGCTGGATCCAGTGGGCCCCTGGGCGAGCCATGCCCGCGATCAGGCTCGAAAGATCCTGAAGTCCGAGAAGCTCTCCATTGTCAGCCGACGGGGACGGCTGGTTCGGGCGGGCTGACCCCTCCCCGTACTTTTTGCGCAAAGTCTTCCATTCATTTGACTTAGGTCCGGACCTCCTGCTTTATAGCCGTCCCTGCGGTAACTCCGTTTCGGTTGATTCCGCTGATTTAAGGATAGTGGATCGAGCAGGGTAAATCGGCAGGTATATGTCTTTTGGTTTGTGGTACTTGAGCGATTTCGGGGCTTGACATGTTTTTTGGCTTGGCGACTTCTTTGATTCTGCGAAAACAGACAACGGCAAGAGCAAAAGCTAAATACAGGGATCTCTCCACTCCGACGCGCGATAAAGCCGCGCGTCTCCGGTCGAGATGACGTGGTGTTTGGGTTTGTACACACCTTCGGTCGAGAGGACGCGCTTTTTTGGGTTGTACCTGGAGCTGGGTGTCTGCAAACTCTTGGAGTTACAGGGTCAGTTTGGCGATGGTCGCTAGCTGCATGAAGGAGGTTCCTTCGTAGATTTTGCCGATCTTGGCGTCGCGGTAGAGCTTTTCAACCGGATAGTCCTTGACGAAGCCGGAGCCGCCGTAGACTTCGACCGCGAGCGAGGCCACACGTTCGGCGACCTGGGAGGCGAAGTACTTGGCCATGGCTGCCTCCTTCAGGAACTCGTGGCCGGCATCCTTCAGGCGGGCGGCGTTATAGACGAGCAGGCGCGCGGCCTCGATGTCGGTGGCCATCTCGGCCAGTTGAAACTGCATGGCCTGAAACTCGACGATGGGCTTGCCGAACTGCTTGCGTTCTTTGGCCCAGCGGGCGGCATGCTGCCATGCTCCCTGGGCTAGACCGAGCATCTGGCCTCCAATGCCGATGCGCCCTTCGTTGAGAGTTTCGATGGCGATCTTGTAGCCCTTGCCGGGCTCGCCGAGAACCTGCGAGGCGGGAATCACACAGTCTCTGAAGACGAGCTCGCAGGTGCTGGAGGCCCGGATGCCTAGCTTGTCTTCTTTTTTGCCGAGGGTGAAGCCGGGCGTGTCCTTTTCGACGAGGAAGGCAGTGATGCCTTTGTAGCCAGCGGCGCGGTCGATGGTGGCGAAGACGATGAACAGGCCTGCTTCCTTCGCATTGGTGATCCAAAGCTTCTGCCCGTTGAGCACGTAGTTGTCGCCCTGGCGTGCGGCGCGGGTTTCGAGCGCGAAGGCGTCGGAGCCGGAGGATGCCTCGCTGAGAGCATAGGCTCCGATGGTGTCGGTGGCGAGACGGGTAAGGTAACGCTGCTTCTGGTCTTCGGTGGCCCAGCGGACAAGAGCGTTGATGCAGAGCGTGTTCTGCACATCGACGAGGACGCCGACGGCGGGATCGACGGCGGAGATCTCCTCGACGGCGAGGATGGCTTCGAAGAAGGTGCCGGCGGAGCCTCCATACTGCTCGGGGATCTCGATGCCCATGAGGCCGAGCTGGAAGAGCTGGCGCAGGAGTTTCGCTTCCATCTGCTGGGACTCGTCCATGGAGCGGACGAGAGGAGCGATCTCTGCGGCGGAGAACTTTCGGACGGTGTCGCGAAAGAGGCGCTCGTCCTGGCCGAGTTGAGTGAGTGCCGCCGGATGAGTGGAGGGGACGACGGCGGCTTGGGACTGAGCCATGAGAGACACCTCGAAGAGTAGAAGTTTAAACATTTCCGTGGGAACGGGGAAATCGTGTGAACCGGTGGTGAAGGGCCGAGGGTTCGCGCTTTGCGCGAATGCCTGTTCAGGCTCAAAGAATCTGTCTAAAAACTTCCTGAAAGCCTATGGATTCGAAATGAGAGAAGACAGGCAACAGCAGGAACAAATGCGAATACAGGGATCTCTCCACTCCGACGGGCGATGAAGCTGCGCGCCTCCGGTCGAGATGACGTGGTGTGAGGCGGAGATGACGTTATTTTTGAGTTAGATGACGAGGTTTTTGAGTTGTTGAACAGGTTCTGGATCCGGCCGCCTATAGGCGGTATTCGACCGAGTTCGGCAGTGGTCGGTCGAAAAGTTTTAGACTGGTTATTCAGGTCTTTTTGAGATGACGAAGAAACTGAACCCGACGCCGCGAACTCCGCTTCCCTTCCTGGGGGTGGCCTGCGCGGTTGGGGTCTCGACCATGTACTACAACCAGCCGCTGCTGGAGGAGATGGGCCGCACCTACGGAACCGGGGCTGGGACGATGGGGTTTGTCGCCGTAGCGACCCAGGTTGGCTATGCGATAGGTCTGCTGTGCTTTGTTCCGATGGGAGATGTGCTGGAACGGCGCAGCCTGATGATGAAGATGTACGCGGCGGTAGCGGTAGGGCTGGTGGTGGTGGCGGCAGCTCCAACGCTGGCGTGGCTGCTGGTGGGATCGATTGCGATCGGGATTCTGGCCTCTGTGACGCATGTCGTTCTTCCGATTGCGCCGGACCTTGTGAGCCATGAGCAGCGCGGACGCGCGATTGGAACGGTGATGACCGGGCTGCTGCTGGGAATTCTACTGGCGCGAACCTTTGCCGGATGGGTGAGCCATCTCGCCGGCTGGCGCTCGGTGTTCGTGGTGGCCGCTGTGGTGAATGCCGCTTTCGTTCCGCTGCTGTGGCGGGTGATGCCGAAGCTTCCGGCGAAGCAGGAGCTTGGTTACGGCGAGGCTATGCGCTCGCTGTGGACGTTGTATCGCACGCAGCCGCTGCTTCGAGAATCGGGTGAGGTGGGGGCTCTGGTGTTTGCGTCCTTCAGCTGCTTCTGGACGACGCTGGTTTTTCTTCTGGAGAGCCATTATCACCTGGGTGCGGGAGTCGCGGGCACCTTTGGGCTGGTGGGAGCCGCGGGAGCTTTGGTCGCTCCTTTCGCCGGAAGGCTTGCGGACAGACACGGGTCGCGGTGGGTAATTGCAGTAGGAATGGCACTGCTGGCTTTCTCGTATGTCGTGTTGTGGGCACAGGAGCTGGCGCACGTCTCGACGATCGTGCACATGATCGCGCTGGCGTTTGGCGTGATCGTGCTGGATGTGGGGGCGCAGATGTGCCAGGTGGCCAACCAGACACGAATCTTCGGCCTGGTGCCTTCCGCTCGTAGCCGCCTGAACACGGTGTATATGACGATGTACTTCACAGGTGCCGCAGCCGGTTCGGCACTTGCGACGAAGGCGTGGGCCTACTGGCACTGGAACGGTGTCTGCGGACTGGCAGTAGGCCTGATCGGGCTGGCGGCGCTGCGCCATGCGTTGGGGCGGCGTTCGCCGGATGAGGATCACTGCCATCCGACGCGGGAAGATGAGCTGTTGGAGGCCTGAGGGTCTTGCAGGCTGATCCCGATTCGTTGTCCCATTCAGAGCCTCATTGGTATTTTGCGAAGGACTCCGCCTGCCATGTTGCAGACGGTATGAAAGAGTCATGCGCCAAGCAAGGTGATTTGAGAAATTTCGTATTTAGGTCAGATCTCAAATTACTTTCCTTCTTCCGTTGACACGGAGAAATGTCTATCTGGTATAGTCTTTGCCAGACTCATCCATCCTTCATAACTATTGATATACATAGATTTAACTGGATTTTAGGCCGATTGCCCTTCTGATTTTGTGTTGCGAACTGATTTCCCAATCGAAGCAATTTCAATCAAAGGAGTTCGACCGTGATTCTCTCCGTCATTAGGAAAATTTCGCTATGCATGCTAGCGATTGCTTTCTGCTATGTGCCAACATCCTTCGGGCAGGCTCTTACACAGAATGGTTTTGTGACGACCTCTCCACAGGGAAGTACGTTCCTGGTTACAGGTCAAAGTATGGCTCTCGTGGGCAGTGGTGTCGGATGCTCGGGTTCTGACGCCAATAGAGCCGTCATGAGCTTTTATGCGTCTCCAACCCCGAATACACAGGGTGCATTTATAGGTTCGTACCCGATGAATACCATTGGGTTTGTTTGGGTCCCTCCTGCCGCAGGAGATTACTACGTCAGCTCCTTCCTGAGTCTTAATGGTGCAACCTCATGCACCGGGACGGAGATCGGGGGGCCCATTACCGGGGGAACTGTTCGCGTAACAGATCCAATTAAATGAGGGATGTGCGATTAATCAGCGGCCAGACGCTTACAGTGGCCTGGTTGTAAACGATTTTGCCGATCCAACATACAGAGGGGGGTAAGTCCTATCCCCCTCCTCGAAACTGCTCTAAAGCGTAAGGGTTATCTCTCGCAAGCTTCAGTGTCTCGTCGATCTCGTGAGGCTGGGTGGATGATAGGAATGATCCTGGAAAGGTGTGTGGTAGGCGAGGCAGGGATCGAACCTGCAACCCCGAGCTTAGAAGACTCCCCTTGCGATGGGCACTTCATCACACAAGAAAAATCAGTTCTCATTCCTCTGCTGGAGCAGCTCTTGCCGCTTATTGAACTCGGCGCATATCGGACAGTTGAGTCTGTGTTCCGTAATTCGGTTCTGAACGCGACTCAGTTCTCTTTCGTCGATATTGAATTTAGCCGGAACATTCTGCCCCCGCGAAACTTCGAGAAGACGATGACCGAGAATGCGAAGTTCTTCGCATGGAAACATGGTCCACTCCAGACTTGCGCGGCGCGCATCGGGCAGGTAGACCTCAGTCTTGGGGAGTGTCTGCAGAATGAGGTGAGAAAGCAAAACCGCTTTTGGCCCGCTTGCTCGCTACCGGCGACATCTTACTCCCCGTATCCCTGACGTCGTAAGGTTTCTTTTCGAGTATTTTTGGCTCTTGTTCGGCGAGATGTTTCGAGGTATCGGCGCGCCAGTTTCGGTCAGAATGCGGAGGAAACCACTGTAAGTTTCTCGTAAGTTCTTCAGCGCGTGAGGTATGGTGAGCGAGGCAGGGATCGAACCTGCAACCCCGAGCTTAGAAGGCTCGTGCTCTATCCGATTGAGCTACTCGCCCGCACGCGTGAAGCCTGTCTTAAGGAGAAATCCGCTTCATCCTTATTGTAAACGGCGCGGGCAAACCTCTTGCATGCTCCTTGATGAAGAAAACGCGCCCATCCATGCGCGGCGAAGATTCGCAGCAGATGGATGGGCGTCTGTCGGGATGAAGTTTTAGAGTGCGGCTATTCCGTTGAAACCGGTCATCTTTGCGAGCTCGCCGGCCTGTCCTAGATTGGTGAGGCTGCCGTTCTGCTCGATGCGAAACATGCCGATGTTTCCGGAGTCGGAGTTGATGGTGTAGACGTACTGGCCATCGGCGCTGACCGTGATATCGACGTTGTGGCTTCCCGAGGGATTGTTGCCTACGATCGTCGATCCAACGGGTGTGAGCGTGCCATCTTTTGCGATTGCAAATCCTGAGATGGAGTCGCTGCCGGAGTTTGAGGTGTAGACATATTTTCCGTCAGGCGTAATGGCATTCCAGCAATTTCCCGCGGCGAGGGCGGCAACACTTTGGCTCACGGCGGTGAGTTTGCCGTTCTGTCCGACGGTGTACGAGGAGATCGCAGAGCCATTGGATGCGTCGGGGGCGCCCGTCTCCGAGACGATCGCTTTGCCATTTGGAGCAAAGGCGACAGAGAAGGTTCCGGGGGCAGGATTTGGATTGACGACGATCGGTGCGAGGGTGCCATCCGGCTTAACCCGGAAGACATCGATGGTATTGGCAAGCCTCTCGGTGACGAGAAGGAACTGGCCATCCGGGCTAAATGCCAGAGAAGCTCCTGCGGTGGTGTTTCCGGTAAGGAAAGAGGTGGCGTTTTTAAGTGGACGCATCTGTCCGCCGAACTCGAGGTGAAACCCTACAACGCTGCCTGCGCCACCGGAGTTGAGAACATAGACGAGGTTCTGGAATTGGGCTGTCGCCACAGGCTGGCTGCCGCCGGACGCGACCTTGCCAAGGAACAAAAGATTCGAACGGCGAACGCTGAACAGGGAGATATTTCCGCTGCCTGCATTCGCGACAAAGAGAATGGAGTGGTCCTGGCTGAGGGTGAGAGAGCCCTGAGACTCAAGAGGATCGGTGACGCCGCCGCTGCCGCGTCCTTCTGTGTCGTAGTGGCCCGCCTCTGTGAGATAGCCGTTGGCCGCGCGATCGAAGGCGATGACTTCGTTCTTCTTCGCGTCGTTGGTCATGACGAAGACGGCTCCGCGGCCATTGCCCTGCCGCGAGAGCGCGGAGAGGTCAGCCGATTGTGCAGCGAGGGAGAACGCACTGATTCCCAGGGCTGCCATGGAGAAGAACAGAGGACGAGTGAGGCGATGCATATTGTGCTCCTTGGGGAGATTGGCGAGTTCTCTGCTGTCGGCCTAACACTTCGACAGCGATCGAAACGCGCATCCTTGGGAGTGGTGCAGGTTGGAGAAAGTAACAAACTCAATTGTCAAAAGAAGATCAACAAGAGCAATGACCCGAGAGCGCCTCGCCTAACGCGGAGGAGGATCAAAGGGAGTTGGAACGATTCTGACCGGTGAGATAACCGGGCGAGCCTGCGCCGAAGGCGCGTCCGCGCAGAAGAGCGGAGACATCGGCGAGCGCGGCTCCCCAGTGCTCGTCGGCGGCCTGCTCATCATGACCAAGCCCCTTGAGGTAGAGGCTAACGGTGAAACCTTCCTGGGGACCGGCGAGGTCGATGAGAGCGGGACGTAATGTGCACTCGAGGGCTGCGTAAGGGTGTTCGAGCGGAGTGGCGAGGCGGGTGATGCGGTGCAAAAGCTGCTCGTGCTGATGGAAGGAGACGAAGACGGAGCGCTCGCGCCAGAGGAGATCGATGTAGCTGGCAATCCCCACGGGTGCGTCTTCGGGGATGAGATCTAACTCGTGGCGCAGGGGTTCAAGCTCGCCGGCCGCGAGGCGCCAGACATCGCATTTGGCGGTGAAGACGGGGGATCGGTTTGCGTTGAGAGCGCGCAGGGCGTGCAGAAGCGGAGGATGCTGTGCTGCTTCTTCGAGCCAGTCGAGATCGTATGGATTCTCACGAAGGTCGATGAAATGACGCGAAGGATCGTCAGGATCGGTCCAGGGAACTACGAGGACCGGATCGTCGACGCCGCATTCGACGGACCACTCAGAGAGCATCTTTCTATCTTAGGGCAGTACGGAGCAGATCAGGCATGTTCCAGCAGAAAACGCATCAGCGTGTGCTCGGCCCAATAACCGTCATAGCGGGTGGATGGATCTGGGGAGGCGAGGAAGGCGCAGTGGCCACCGTGCGAACTTTCCACAAAAGTGATGTTGAGATTTGCGGCGATCTTCTCTCGTGTGTCGGGCAGTAGACGAATGAAGGGATCGTCGGCGGAGTTGAGGAGGAGTGCAGGCACGGCGATGCGATCGAGCACACGCGCGCTGGCGGCGCGGTAGTAGTAGTCGTCGGCGCCGGTGAAGCCGGAGTAGAAGGCTGTGATGCGCTCGTCGAAGGCGCGGATGGAGCGGATATTGTCGGCCCTGGCGGGGTCGTAGGCGCGGGGAAAGAGCGCGACCTTGCGACGGTAGCGTGCGAGAAGGGCGCGAAGAAACTTCATCTCGTAGATGCGGTTTTGTGGTTCGTGGAGTGAATCGGCGGAGGGGCCGAGGTCGATGGCGGGGGAGATGCCTATGACCGAACGCAGCGTGCGCGGAGCCGAGCTGCCAAGATCGCCTGCGAGCTTGAGGACGAGATTGCCTCCCATGGAGTAGCCGATGAGGGAGATCGAGCTCAAGCCGTAGAGATGGGTGAAGTGCCGCATGACGGCGCCCACATCGCCGGAGAGCCCTGAATGGTAGAGCGTCGAGCTGAGCGCCTCGGTCCCCCCACAGTTGCGCATGTTCATCCGGATGATGTTTGCGCCCACCCGCCACAGTTTGTTCGCATTGCCGATAACGTATTGCGAGTTGGAAGAGCCTTCAAGGCCGTGCACGATGATGGCGGTAGGCCGCGAGGCACGAACCTCAACGGGCTGCCAGTGACAATCGCAGCGGACTCGACTGGCAATCTGGTTGTCGAGTGCTGGAGCAACTTCGACGAGGACTGACTCAGCGGGAGGCAGAGAGTCGACACGGCGCAGGAAGTTTCCGACGATGGTTTGCAGGTGGCCGTTCGCCAGGAAGCGGCGCGGGGAGAACTCGGCTGCGTGCGCGACGTGCTGTGCGACGGATTCGATCGCCGTCGCCACTAGAGCCGAGCCTTTCGGGAGGCGATGCCTTCGAGGAAGGCAACTGCATTCAGAGCACCGGTGGGCTCGTCCTCATGCTTGAAGTAGATGTAAACATCGCGATCGGCCGAGAGCGCGGCGAAGCGTTCGACGAAGGCTGCGAGCTCTTCGGGGGTGTAGGCGCCGGTCCGGCGAAGGCGGAAGCTGGTGAATGCCGACGCGGTATGGACTTCGGGAGTCGCGAGATCGTCGCTTTCGGCGATGCAGAGCGCTGCGTTATGAGAGCGGAGAATCGCGTAGATTTCGTCGGTGAACCAGGATTCGTGACGAAACTCAAAGGCGATGGAGGGAGCTCCAGGGCCGTTGAGGGCTGGGGCAGCGAGGAAGCTGCTGAGTCGTTCGGGATCGGCCTTGAGGTTTGGGGGAAGCTGGAAGAGGAGAAGACCGAGCTTGCCCGCCTGCCGTACGACTTCCAGGACGGAGACGAAGTAGGCGACATCAGACTCGCAGTTCGCGAGGCGCTTGATGTGGGTGATTCGTTGGGGAGCCTTGAAGCTGAAGCGGAAAAAGTCAGGCGTAGAGGCCAGCCAGCCTTCGAGTGTGGCAACAGTAGGAAAGGCGCGAAAGGTGTAGTTGACCTCTACGGAGCTGAGCTGCCTGGAATAGAACTCAAGAAAGCGTTTCGCAGGAGTGCGATCCGGATAAAACGCAGGCTTCCAAGTGGGATAGGCCCAACCGGAGGTTCCGGCAAAGATGCGCGCGGCAGCCGCAGCCATGGCGGTTTCACTCGAGGGCGGCGGGGCTTGTGGAGGTCGGGCCACGGCGTATAGGAAGATGCGATACGGTGATACCCTCAAAACCACCCAGATTCAAGGGGAAGATTTGGGGCGGCTAGTGGGTTTCGAACCCACGACATCCGCTGCCACAGAGCGGCGTTCTGCCACTGAACTATAGCCGCCGTACCGCTTTCAATTGTAGCATTCAGATGCAGACGCCGGGGAATTCTTCTCCGGCGGGAAGAGCTTCCATGCAGCCTCCCTCCCAGCCCGAGATTCTTTCTCCGCGCACACGCAAGGGCGGTGGCGTCTTCGACGACGAAAATCTCGACATCCTGTCGCATGTGCTGGACGACTTCATCAAGATTCCGGGAACTTCGATTCGTTTTGGACTGGACGGCATCGTGGGCCTAATTCCGGGCATCGGCGATATTCTGGGCGGCATAGCATCGTGCATCATCATCGTGGCAGCCTGGATTCGCGGCGTTCCCTATGTGATTCTTACCCGGATGGCGGCAAATGTAGTGATCGAGGTTCTTGTCGGCACGATTCCTTTCTTTGGAGATGCTTTCGATATTGCATGGCGGGCCAATCGCCGTAACTATGCTCTGCTGACGGGAAGTCTTTATCAACCGCGGAAACATACGATCCAGAGCTGGATCTTTCTCATCGCGCTGTGTACAGGCTTGATGGGCCTGATGCTGTTGCCGATGCTGTTGCTGGCCTGGATGGCAAATGGGCTGATGCACAGCCTGTTCGGGGTCGAGGTTCATTTTCCAAAATGGTTTTGATCGCGGCTTTTGAAGCAACGATACGATAAACTAAGAGACAGTCGGGGCGTAGCGCAGTCTGGTAGCGCATCTGCTTTGGGAGCAGAGGGTCGGGGGTTCGAATCCCTCCGCCCCGACCATTGATTCATTCACTTAGCGCGTTCGCGCATCCCCTCGAAAATGCTCTGTAGCGAATACTGTAGCGGGTGGCTGTTTTTTTCTGAGCTTTGGTCGCGAGTCTTGTTTTGCCTCGCCATTGGCTGAAGTTTGCCCGAACTTGCCGAAAATCTGACTTTGCGGGACCTGATCCACATTGAGAGAATGATTGGTGTGAGCGAAGATGAGCTGTCACGCGTACGAAATGCCGTTCCGCACATCCTCATGTCCCAATGAGACCCGATAGGCGTAAGTGATACCCCTGAAGCGGCAGATGAGTGCGACGGCTATATCGGTTCGATTTGTGATCTGTTGGCCCGTAAGGCAAGCGACAAAGAACTGGCAGCGTATCTTCGCGAGATCGAGGTGAACAGAATGGGGCTGACTGACGAGCAGGGAGCGCCCCTTCTTCCAGCAAAGATACGTGATGCAACCGTCTCATCTCTAAAGCTCCTCACGGTATCCAGCGCAACCAAACAAGATGTTGCGCCTCGCAGAAGCTTTGACCATTGGAAGCTGTTCACTAAAAACACCTCATCTGCCTATGCGAAAACTCAGCAGCGTCGTGAGGCTGGAGTATGTATTGGCTGCGGGTCTAATCCCTGCAAGTGTAAAAACCCCAAACGCATACGATAAGCAGCTTCATGACGTTGAGATCCTCCCAGAAAACGGGGTTTTGAGGAATTGATTTTTTGCGCTTCAAAATCTTCGAAATTTATTCACGCTCTTTCTGAGGGGCACAGCGGCGTCTCTGTGAAGAATTGATCAGAATCGTAGCGGTAAACGGACGAGTGTAATCACTTGGAGAGGTTGACCATCTCGCAGGATGGGTTTGTAGCTCCGGGCCTTTACCATTTGCGTAGCCATATCATCCAGGTCGGGTGAGGACGAGAAGAAGGGCTCCACGTCGATGACTGATCCCGTGCGGGAGATAAGGACGAAAATCTCCACCAAACCCTTAGCGTGCGACGTCTTGAGGTTGTTTGGTACGGGAATTTCACCGGTTGCCTTGGGTGTTGTCTCGCTGGGTTTGGTGGCCCAGATATTAGGCGCCGGAGAAGTGTGTGACGCATTAGAGGGCGCGGTCATCTCCGCCTCATCAAGAATCACTTCATCGAGTTGGTCAATCTTAATTCGGCAACGAACATGTGTGCCTTTGGAGGCAGTAATCCTTCGAGCAATCGACTGTTTGAGAAAGGGAGCGTAGTCCTGGTACCGTATGCTGAAGCGTTCCATTTGCCGCAGAGCCAGGTTTCCCGTGGCACGTGAAATACAAAATCTATCCATCGGCATCGCGGGGTATCCTGGTGGCTCAATCCAATCCTGAACTGAGCCGCAATCCAGCAACTCCCCCGGGAGGGGAATTGAACTGACCTGTAGATTTTTCAGGTTTCTGCCGAACCATGGCATAGCTGGGTAGTCGAGAAACACTCCTGCGTAATAGGACATGATGGACCCGACGTACCCGTCATCGGTGTAAAGGCTTTTGCCTTGGTCCTTGAAGACCGTCATCGTATGTCCACCAAAACGGGTGATGGTCTTTGAGTGGCCATCAGAAGAGACCCAACGCTCGATTGTGCCGTCTCCTTCCGAGATCCCGTCAGGATTGAAGGTCTGAAATGACGCCACGAAATGGTAAGGGCCGGAAGACGATGACAGCATGTTTGTGCGATACGCTGCCCCTAGCAGGCTGTCCACTTCTTCGGGCGACTTTGCCGTGGGAGGATCCGTTGCAACCGGAACCGATTGGTCTGCAGATGGAGCGTTACTTTGCGCTACACCCTGCAAGGGATAGAGCAACAAGAGTGCTAGTAACTGATGGGTACGCCTCAAGATGAACCTCTACGTTTCAGTGATCAACAGAGATCTAGGTGGAACAAATCTTACTTTAGGAGCGGTGCTAAACGTAGGGGATCAACACCGTCTGCCTGAACGAATGCGAACTTCTTGGACGGGGTTTCGGGAAACTTCGCAATTCTGACGTCCGCACCGCCCTCGAACTTCCCGAGTTCCCGCAAAACGCGGGCGCTGCGGGATGAGAACCGGTGCAGAAGCCGCGGCTGCAAGGCGCAAGCTGACGACCCGTGACATCAAAAACAAATTCCGCGTTGCTGCTCCAATTCCCATCGGCAGAGCTCTTGAGCGAACCCCGACTGCGCTTAGCGTGGCTGAGGGTTATCCGGCTGCTGAGGCTGCTTTGCATTTCCAGGTCCGCCCACAGCCTGGAGTGCGGGAATGCGTTCACTCATCTCCGGAAGAGGAGAGAACGGCATATGAGGCTCCGATTGATACCAGTACGCAACGGAGTAGAAGTTATCCGAGCGTGCATTGGCATGACCGTGCTCAATACTTGCCTTCATGGACTTTGTAAACGGGATGGGCGAATCGAGATGGAAACGATAGACACTGGACCGCGATCCGGCAAGTTCATGTCCCACTACCGGCGAGCCATGCAGCGGGAAGGTCTGGGAAGATCCGAAATCCCACGCACCGAGGAAGTAGTCTTCCGATCCGGTGCCGACGATGGTGGGAACCGCGCCTTCGTCCACTTCAAACCTGTCATTCCCCTCGCCCCACCATCCATCCTGATTCTGCAGTACCGACATGGTTACGCCGATGAACTGGCCATGGCCTTTCGCCTCAAGCCAGATGTAGTTGTCCTTACCATCTAAATTACGGCGGTAGTTCACCTGAGGATCACCATTGCTGTACCAGTCCGAGGTCCAGCCATGATTCGGCTGCGCCTGCCGGTACTGCGCGTGGAAATATAAAGTTCCAGGGGGAAGCGGCTTCGTATCCTGCCGATAATCGATATTCCAGTACAGATTGCTGAGCGGCTGCTTTCCTTCGTTCGTCACGGTAATGCGCGCATGTTTTGCATACGGCATTTGAAAATAGCTGTTGAGGGAGCGATCGTTTCCAACCGATAGAACAGGCGAAGACCAGAGATAATAGTCTCCCGTACCCAGACCGAAGAAGTCGCCGATGGGGGTCTCTACGCTGGGCGTGCTCTCTCCGTCCCAGTACATTCGCAGGACGATGCGCTTGAGATGGTAGCTCTCCGGTGAGTTCAAGGTGAACCATATATGCGAGATCCTTCCCGGGCCATCAACATCAAGAAGCGTCAGCGTCTGGCCAGGCGTAACGGTACGGTAATCCGCGTTGGCTCCAGTGGCTTCCCGGCTTGAAGACCGATGCATCGTGTAGGTCTGCTGCACGGTGGGATCAGGAAATCCCTCAATGCCCTGACCTCTCGTAAAGCAGGACGCGAGAACGACGGATAGCGCAAGCATCTTGACTGACTTCATGGAACAACGACCTCCGATATTCATCTCTAATATTGCTCGCCAAAATGATATGGACAGTACAGCAGGTTGCCCACTTTAAAGATCAAACGGAATAAGGGTCAAGCTGTGGGCTGATTATCGGCTCTACTTTTGGGATGAGCAGGAAGATAAGAAGCAATGCGAATGGATAGACAAGCCCGGCTATGAGGAACGTTGGGGAATAGGTGTGATATCGAGTCAGGATATGGCCGACTACGAGATTAAAGAGCATGGCTCCGACTGAGCCTACGGCTCCCATCAGGCCCGCCACTGAACCTATGACCCAGGATGGAAAGAGGTCGGTCGGCAGGGTCTGAAGGATGGTCGACCAGAACTGGTGTCCGAACAGCGCCATGCTGAAGAAGGCAATCGCCCATGGCAGCGGCGCCCTGGTGATCAGGAGGGAGACAGGCATGATCGCCGCACTCAGGCAGAGGCAAGCCTTACGGGAGATGCCAATCTTAACGTGACGGCGGATTAAATAGCTGCTCAAGAAACCGCCGATGGAGCTTCCTATGCCTGCGAAGACATAGGGAATCCAAGCGTAGTATCCGATCTGCTTGATGTTGAGGTGTCGCACGTCCGCAAGATATTTAGGCAGCCAAAAGATAAAGAAGAACCATGTCGAGTCGGTAAGAAACTTAGCTGAGATCAGGGCCCAGACCTGCGGAAAGTGGAAGAGCTTAATCCACGACATCCTCTGCGTTGCCGTGTTTCGGCTATTCCCGGCGACCAGGTCAGTTCCTTCCAGGTACTTCTTCTCCTCTACAGTGATGAATCGATGTTGGCTCGGCAGATCGTAGAACCACCACCACGCCGCTGCCCATGCGATCCCCAAGGCTCCCGTAAGAAAGAAAACCCATCGCCAATCTAGGGTGACAGCAATGAGTGCGATGAGGGGAGGCGCGATGACAGCACCGATACTTGAGCCGGTGTTAAAAATTCCGAATGCAAGCGACCGCTCCTCGGGTCGAAACCACTCCGAGATGGCCTTCGCCGAACAGGGAAAGCCACCGCCTTCTCCCAATCCGAGGAGAAAGCGAGCCACTCCCAAACCGAATACTGTACCTACCAGGCCGCTGAGGATGGTTGCGATGGACCACCAAAGAATCATCACGGAATAGCCGAGACGGGTTCCCAGCCAGTCCGCCGCTTTTCCTCCCCCGGCATACATCACCGCATAGGTGAAGAGAAACAGCATCTGCAGTTCGGAGTACTGTTGGTCGGAGAGCGGAATGCTCTTCTGTATCTCCGTCACGGCCACGGGAAAACTCTGCCGGTCGAGATAACTCAACGCTGTCGCGCAAGCAAGAAAACCTGCAATCCACCATCGAAGATTACGAATTCGAATCATAATGCCTGCGAAGAGTTCAGCATCGCACCTGAGAAATGATGTTTCCCGGGAGCGATCTTAGTGGAGCGTTAGAGATTGGCGACTAATCCATCCATATGCCGCCGTTTACTTCGATCGTTTCGCCGATGACATGAGAAGCATCTTCGCTGGCGAGGAAGGCAATCACCGAAGCAATCTCGCTCGGCCTTCCGGCTCGTCCCTGCGGAATGTTTGCGACCAGAGTCTTCATCTGTTCCGGCGACGTAAACCGTTCGTGAAACGGGGTATCGATGACTCCCGGATTGACGGCGTTGACTCGGATTCCATACTGGATAAGCTCTTTTGCCAGCCCTTTGGTCATGCACAGCACGGCAGCCTTCGCGGATGCGTAGGGAATGATTCCCACACTTCCTCCATTGCGAGCAGCCACGGAAGCAACATTGATGATTGCCCCAGAGCGGCGTTCGATCATGGAAGGAGCGATAGCGCGACTGATTCGGAGAACGCTTCCCAGGTTTGTCTCCATCACCTCATTCCAGAAGTCGTCTGTAATCTCGAGAAGTTTGCGCCTGCTGAGCATCGACCCGGCATTGTTCACCAGAACATCAATGTGATTCGTGCGGCTGAGTACCGAGTCGATCAGGCTCTGTGCTGCATCCGCTCTAGCGAGATCGGCCTGGACAGCAAAGGCTCGACCGCCAAGTCCGACAATTTGTTCGACGACCTTATTGGCTTCAGCTTCGCTCGCACGGTAGTGCACAGCGACGTATGACCCCCGTTCGGCGAGGGTTTTGGCTACAGCAGCACCAATCCCTGTGCCTGCTCCCGTAACTAAGGTGACATGATCCGATGAAAAAGTTCGCATGGAAGACTCTCAAACTCCAGTATTAAAGCAATTGAATAATTGGTACTTTTAGCTCGTTAACAACTTAGGCTTCTCGTATTTCTTACGGATCGACTACATTTTCCAACACCCCGATCCCTGCAATCTCGATTCGAATGATGTCTCCGTGCTTCCTGCCTCTTCGACGAAAACTCCTTCTGTGGTTCGGTAAAGTTTCACCAGAATCTCCTGACCTCAACTTCTAATCATGGGAGTTGCGCAAGAGGCTTTTTGCTTCTCCAGGTATTCATTTCTTTGGCTTGGGTGTCACAAAACAGTAGGCCGTGTATTTCATTTCGCTCCAGGCTCGATCGCCGAGAGGATATCCAGGAAAGAGCGGTCTATCCACAGGCGTGAACTTCACCCTGACCCAGATGGACTTTCGACCCTGCGTGAGTTCGCGAGGCATGAGAAATTCGTCATCACGAAAACGCCGGTTGGAGGTCTCTACGATGTGCGCCGTGGCGCCCAGCTCTTCACGCGGATTGGAATAGACGACTGTATTGGATCCCGCCAGATACCATACTCCAGCAGGTTTCCAGTCGGACTTCTTTTCATCTGCGATGAAGACCTCAGCACGCTGATCGGCGAAGGAGTAGTCCAGCTTACGGCGAAGAAGGACGCCAAGATTGTCGGCGCGCAGGCGGAGTTTGAACTCGGAGGTTCCCTTGGTTGTGCGTCCACGATCCGTCGTTGCGGGATAGATCTCTTTGCCGTCCAGCGTATCGACACCCCATTCGTAACGAGAGGTCAGGGTATAGGGTTCGGAGGCTTCTGGCGAGGAGTATCCGTGCGACTTCTCGGCTGCGGCATCGCCGATCTGCAGCTGGTCTGTTTCCTCCAGCGTGGAGGAAGGTGCTCCGTACCAGTATGCAATCGTCTCGTAGTGTTCTGCGTATTCGTTTGTGCCGCCATGCTCAAGACGAATCACCGCGTTTTTTCCAAACGGCATCAGATCGGCGAGCAGAAAGCGATATGCAGACTCGATCTTATCTTTCTCGTTGACAGCACTCCTAAGGTTCTTCGCTCCAACCGGGTGTCCCGCGAGAGCGAGGGTCATGTTCAATCCTCCCCAGTAGTCACCGCCGCCACCCCACTCTTCTGTTCCCGTGCCCTGAGCCTGAGGCGTTAGACTGTCGTCGAAGAAGAAGCGAGGGTCGCCCTCAAGTGTGCGAAGCTCGGCGTTGTGCGAAAAGATGAACGACGTCCCGACAAAATTCCCGGACCAAACCTCGTTCCCTTCTGCCTTGCGAGTATCAAGCAGGTCGAGATCTTCCCCTCGCACCGGCTGCGGGAAATCCTTGTAAGTGGCGTGGAAGTAAGTGAGCTGGCTTGCTGGTTCGGTCAGCGGCATAGAACGGAGGTCCCACCGGACATCCTTCACTGGCTCGCCGCCTCCGACGAGCTCAACTTGAGCCGACTTGAAGAACGGCATTGGAAAGTAGCATGCGAAATAGATCCTGTCGTCGGCAAACCGTATATTGACCGGCAAAGCTTTCACCAGGAACTCACGATTATCGCGGTTGTAGAGTGTACCCGCGCCATAAAAGAGAGCAATCGGGGCATCCACGGAAGGCTGGCTCCTTCCATCCCATGTAATACGCAGATGAACGTTTGTGAAAGCATCTGCCTGGTCGCGCGGGATCGAAAACTTTAGGGCGCGAAGTGCGGCCTTCCCTTTCAGATTCGTCACCGTGACCCCGCCGCTTGCGGGAATGTCCATCTTTCCTTCAGCTTTTTTTGCACCGGCATCGGGCGCGATATCACTTCCGGCTCGCGACAAAAGATCGAGCACATCCCGATCGGGCACCATGCTCTCATCCCAGCTCTTCAGCGGATGGGAAAGAGGGATCCCGGGAACAAATCGGTTATAGATGTAATACCCGGTTCCATAGCGGGTTCTTGTATAGGCCATGCGGAAACTGCGCTCAAAGGGAATGGGGGTCCAGATAAGATCGGCGCCTTTGGTTGTTGCCCATGTTTCATTCAAGGGCGAAGGAAATGGAGCGCTGGGTATGAAGGTGGAATCAGGCGCAGGATGCAGCGGATCTGCTGTGCTGCTCTCCTGGATCACGTGGTCCTTACCATCGACGATGTAATGCCATGGGCTTCCATGCCAGTGGTTATAGCGGCTGAAAACGAGAAGGCCGGGGCCTTCAAGGTCAAGCGTCACGTTAAAGTTGTCCGATTCCTGGTAAAGAAAGTGGGAGGCATCAGCTCCTTCATTTGCACCGCGCCGCTCATAGGTGCTGCGCATATAGGTGCGCATTCCAATCCGTTGTTCCGGCCATCGATCCCAGGACCGATAAGCATCCAGGCCTATGGGGATTGGAGGCGGATTCTGGGCTACTCCGGCTAGCCCGGCAGAAAATATTGCAATGCATAGCGACGACCAACGAATGACCGAGCCCAAGGACCGATCCGGCATCAGCAAACTCCACGAAGTTTTCATCTTTGGTTTCTCATTCCCTTGTGTCGAAGAAAAATACATCTGCGAGCTCAAAAATATTTTTCAAAAGACATATTTCAATGCCACCTGCATGATTCGTGGATCGTTCGCCGTAAGGATTCTTCCGAAATTCGCAGATGTGAATGTCGCATTGGGATTGGCGAAGGTTGGATGATTCGTCGCGTTGAAAGCCTCGATGCGGAATCCGATGTACTGAGACTTCTGCGCGAATTCAAAGGGGAAGTTGCGAAAGAGAGCGAGGTCGACGCTGTAACGCCCCGGCCCCTGAAGTGAACTGCGGCCTGCGTTTCCGTAGGTCCCGGGTGCGTTAATACTGTAGGCGCCGGTATTGAACCACTTATTCAGAGTGGAATGGACATTCTGTGGATCTCCGATCTGGTTGGGTCTGTCCGCACCCACACCGGTCAGGGATGCATCCGTGCCTGTGACTGGACTGAACCAGAGACCTGAGCGAGCGCTGAAGATGGTGGACAACTCCCAATCCGAGAGAAGACGCCATCCGATGTTTCGCGTATTGTGTGGGGTTCCCGCCACCAGAGACGCATTCAAGATCTGCCGCACGTCCGTATTGCAATTGCCGAGATCGCCTGCGCGATTGTAGGGATTCTGGTAGGTATTCGTTAATTCAGAGGTAATATCGCCCTGGTTGATGCAGCGTGACCATGTGTAATTAAGAAGCAAGCTGACGTTGTGCTGCAAGCGGCGATTCAAGGTTGCGAGCATGCCGTTGTAGGACGAAGTAGCACCGTCGTCCGCCTGAATAATAGAACTGAAGGCCGATCCTGCCTGCGGGTTCATTCGTGTGAGAACGCGGCGGCTGTTTGTGTTTGCCACGGTCGAGCATGCAGAGCTTCCACACTGTCCCGGAACGTAGACGCCAGGGTCCAGTTGATAGCTGAGCCACAGGTGCGTCCCCTTATTCCCAATGTAGTTCAATGAGAAGAGCCAGTTGGGGCCAAACTGCTGCTGGATGCTCAGGTTCCACTGCTGAAAGTAAGTCGGCTTCAGGTGGAGAGGAAGATTGATGTACTGCCCTGCCGAAACAAACAAAGCATTTTTAGGCGGGGGCGATGGAAGCGGAAATGGATTGCCTCCAGAATAGTCACGATATGGATTCGCGAAGCCGCCGCCTGGATTATTCAAGGTAAGCGCGCTTGCCCACGGGGGGCCAAAACCGAAACGATCGAAGTACTGCATCGCCGGAAGATCGTAGAGCACGCCATAACCGGCGCGTACGACTGTTCCCGCGTTTCCATCCACATCCCATACCAGGCCAACGCGAGGACCAAGATTTGCCCATCGGCCATTGGTGCCAGCGCGAGGAAATCCTGGGTCGCCGGGAAAGGTAAGGCCGGCGGGAGCGTTATCGTAGACCTGACTTTTGCTGCCAGCAACAAACGCAGCCATATCAAAGTGCGTTGCACGCTTTTGTGTTTCGATCTCCGGAAGATAAGGCTCCCATCGCAGGCCTGCATTGACGCTCAATCTGGGTCCGAAACGGATCTTGTCAGAGGCGTAAAGCGCGAAATAATTCTGATCGTAGTTCAGCAGGGTTGGATTTCCCTGAATCACCGAGTTCGGCGCGCCAAGCATGAAGTCTGCCAGGGCATTCCCAGTAATTTGCCCGTTGAAGTTGTATGCGATGTTTTCCTGCGTCGTCGTTTTGTAGTCAACGTAACGCCCGATCCACTCGCCTCCGATGGCTAGCTGATGACGGCCCATCGTCAGATTGACATCGTCTGCGATCTGCTTGCTCCCGGAGTAGATCTGCGCGAGCGAGCAGGTTCCGCAGGAGCTGCTGAAGTAGCTGCTTATGCTGATCTGCGGAGAGTTGCCGGCAGACGGCGCGACATTGAGTCCAAAATCGGTGGCGGAAGGAAGATTGGGAGCTGGGCCGCGATCGATCCGCTCCCGTGTCCAGGTGAAGTGAACTGCATTGATCGCCGTCGCACTCAGGATGTACGAATCGCCCAGCGTCAAAGATTGAACGCTGTCGACTACTCCCGTACGGGTCGTAAGCAACAAATTGTTGTCATAGACCCCAGGGTTGGAGTAGCCGGCGTAGTAGTAGCGCCCGAAGATCGAATGCCGCTGAGACAACGTCGCGTCTACTCTTCCGAGATACTGATTCTCGCTTGAGTTATTTGGGATGCTGTAGAGCAGCTTGCCGCAAGGATCTGTACTGGTTGGAATCAGTTTCAAAACGTTCAGCGCCTGCGGGCTGAATCGCGATACAGGAATCTGCTTACTGGGAAAAGGCTGTCCGGTGAGTGGATCACGTAAATTCTGCGGTGCTCCGCACGCCGAAGAGGTCAGCGTGCTGAAATCACCCTGAAGGATCTGCGCGGTCGGCACAAACGAGGTAGACGTTGGTGGCGCCGTGTGCGTGATGGTTCCCTGATAGCCGCCGAAGAAGAAGAGCTTGTCCCGCAGGATTGGACCACCGATCGTGCCGCCAAACTGATTGCGTTTCAGCTGATCCACGGTGCTCGCAAAGTAGTTCTTCGCATTCACGGCGCCATTCCTTAGAAACTCGAAGACACTGCCATGAAATGCATTGGAGCCAGAGTTCGTCACGATATTGACCACACCGCCTGCCCTGCCACCATAGCTGGCCGGTATGGCGTTGGTTTGAACACTGAACTCGTGCAGTAGATCGGGAAACGGAAGAGGAAGATTGATGGAGCCGAAGGCATCATTGTGATCGCCTCCATCCAGCAGGTAATAGGTGCCATTTGCCTGTCCGCCGGCGATAGCAATCGTTGTCGAAGAGGGATAGTTTTTCGTGCTGGCCAGATCGCTTGGGGGAGCCGTAACGGCGGCACCGGACAGAAGCACGAGCTGCGTCGCTTGTCGGCCATTGAGTGGAAGGTCGACGACGCGCCTTTGGTCGATCACCTGGGAGATGCCCGTTGTCTGCGTCTCCGCCATCTGGACGTTAGCCTGAACTTCAATCTGTTGCGTTACGAGACCGGCCTCCAACACCAGGTTCAGCGAGGGATTGGTGTTGACCTGAAGGACTACGCCTGTCTGCTTGTAGGTCTTGAAGCCGGGGGAGCTCACCTCGATCTCGTATGGGCCGATCGGAAGGCTGCTAAGGATATATCCTCCGTCTGAACCGCTTACCGCCGACCGTGTGAATCCCGTATCCGTCTGAAGCGCCTTGATTTGGGCGCCCGGAATTGCCGCACCCGTGGAGTCCAACACAGTTCCCGAGATCTGATCGACTGCGGTTGCCTGGGCGTGGGAGAGGACGGGCATGTGAAAGAAGAGAAAGAAAAAGATTGCTGCGGTTGTGCCTCGAGAGCAATAGCGCATAGATCACCTTCTAAAAACTAATCGTTTTGTTTTTCCACCTCCACACGTCCTCCGGAAGCATATTAGGGCTTAGAAAGGCCATGCGGTTCACTGACAGCTGGCCAATCTACAAGAACGAATTCTTCTGTGTCAATAAAAATGAAACGTTTCGAAATTAAAGAAATTCTCAGACTCCAGCAGGAGGATGCAATTGGCTTCAGAGCGAAGCTGCAGATTCTCTGATTCGAAGTTCCGGCTTGAGTGTGATGTTGCAGGGAGGCGCATCCATGCTGCCCTGGATTCTCTCGAGAAGCAGCTTCATCGCTTGCCGGCCCAACTCGCGCGCCGGTTGCGCCACCACGGTGAGGCGGGGGTAGAAGTTTTCCGTCCATGCGAAATCGTCGTATCCGACGACACTGATGGCCTTCGGGCAGGGGACGCCGGCCTCGCGCATTGCCGTCACAAAGCCGAGAAGCAGCTTGTTATTGGTGCAGAACACCGCGGTCGGGGGATCGGGCAGATCGAAGAGATGGCGTCCAAAGTCATAGCCTGCCCCCGCCTGCATCCCCCCTGTAAAGAACTGCTCATCCAGTACGGGCAGACGAGCTGCGAGCATGGCTTTGCGGTGACCTTCCAGGCGAGCGAGATGGGTTGAAAGCTCAGTCCGGCCGGCCAGCATCGCAATCCGCTTATGGCCAAGTTGGATGAGGAAGCTTGTCGCCTCGTAGGCGCCCTGGAAGTTATCCGTGGATACGGTGTCACCGCGAAAGCCAAAGGGAATCCGGTCGAAGCATACGATCGGAAAACGGCGGCGCATCAGCCTGTCAAACGAGATGGCAGGATCAGAGCAGGCGATCAAGACGCCATCGACGCGATGGCTGAACAGCGTGTTGAGCTGCTGTTGTTCCTGCGCCGGATCCTCATTCGTATTGCACAAAATAACCGAATACTGGCTTGCGCGGGCCACTTCTTCGGCGCCAATGATGACCTCCGGATAAAACGGATTCGTGACATCCGGCAGAATGATCCCTACGGTCTGGGTTCGTCCTGTTTTCAGGCTTCGCGCTATCTGATCGGCATGGTAATCAAGGGCTTCCATCGCCTTTTTGACCCGTTCCGCGCGCTTTGGACTAACAACGGAGGTCTCGTTCACGACCGCGGAAACCGTGGCAATGGAGACCTCGGCTAAACGAGCGACATCTCGCATTGTGGGGGATTTCTTCTTCATTCCGCACTTTTCCTAAACGTTTAAAAAGATAATCTTGCCCCAAATAATATCGGATCTACGGAACATTCCATAGAAAGCTTTGGGGCAGCACAGGAGCCGGGCAGCGTCGCCACCTGCGATCCTGGAATTCACACAGTTCACCGTTGCGCCGATGGTAGCGGTATGCCGATCAAAACGGCAGGAGGTTGCCCATGTTATCGAACTCGATCTTCTGGGGGGACCCTGCGATTGTGAGATCTGGCCTGCGCTGCGCCACTTCCGCGAACGACTCCGAGACGAGAATTCGGTCGAGGCTCAGCGTGTCTGTAATTCGAACCATGCGCAGTTTCTCCAGAGAAAGAGGCCCAAGGGAGTGGATTGCTTTCTCAAGCACCTCACAATCCGTTTCAAAATACATGGGAATCTTTGCGGTGGGCAGCCCGAGCGAGGTAAGAGCATTTGTATAGACATACTGCAGATTAAGGGACTTCACCGCGCGAGTGGTCGTAAAGTCGGCCAGGCCAATCCCTATGCCATTGCCATTGGTAGCAGTCGTAAGGCCGCGAACGAAGATGCGGCCAATGTGCGGTCTGGTTGAATTCGCTGGTTGAAGAGATGAGATATAGCCGAAGACGCCTCGACCGATCACATTGGTGTCCATGCCCGTGCCGCTGATCTCTTTTCCTATTTGATCCACAATCAGCAGATCGATTTCGTCGAACGGCAACACCGGCATCAGTGACCGTGCTCTCTCCAGCAGCTGGTCTTCCTGTTTGACGATGTCCGAGGCTTTGACCACACATATATCCGCCGTTTGATGATGCTGATCTTCCAGAATGGCCACGCCACATAGAACCGGCACCAAATCCAGAATGACCTTGGCTGTCTCGCGTATGACTGTCTCGTGCCCGAACCGGCTCGCAGCACTATGAGCATTCGCAGCCCCCACATGTTTGCCGAAACCTATGGTCAGCATCTTCTGCAGACCACTTCCAAGGGCCCCGTAAAAATCCGTATGAGGCTTCACACGATTGATCACGACAATTCCATCGGACTGCAACGCAGCTGCGCTGAAGACCACGGGCAGGCCATCCGGAGTCTTGCCGATTTCACGGACCTCCATTCCCGCCTCGAAGGGAACACCCATTGCAGCGGGCGTGATGCCATATTCCGCAAGGACCGCCTGCTGGCCCTCTGGAGTTCCTCCACCATGGCTTCCCATCGCGGGGATGATGAATGGCTCCGCCCCCGCTTCTTTCAAAAGGGCGAGCACAGGTTTCGTGATCTCCGCAAGATTTGTAATCCCGCGGCTCCCTACTCCCACGGCAATCCGCATTCCTGGGGTAATTTTCGAAAGAATGCCGGCCTTGGTGAACTGCTCTCTTAGAAGAGAGTTAAATTCCAGACGCGATGAAGACGGGTAGTTCTGCCTTAATTCAAACATCCTCGGAAGACTGTCAATCATGGCGGTAATAATACTGCGAATCAGCTTTCAAGGTGGCAGTGCACTTCTGCCCACATGCTCCGTCCAGACAAAAAGCACCTACGGCTACAAGTTGTTGAAGAGTTTCAAACGTGAAGTGGCCACCTGCTTCACAGCTTCGACGGCGGCAGGCAAAATCTTGTAAGGGACGACCTCCTGGGGCTGTTTCGCCAGGCCTTCCTCCAGGCCCCGCCTCCACGCAACTCGTAATTCGGTGTTGATGTGGACGATGTTGATTCCCGCGACGATCGCCTTTCGAAAGTCCTCATCGTCTGTTCCCGATCCGCCATGCAAGGTAATCAGAACATTCGTAGCACTCTTGATTTGTGCAATTCTTGCGAGGTCCAGTCGCTTCTTGGTCTTGCCCTGCACCATGCTATGAAGCATTCCATGCATATTGCCCACCGCCGGGGCCAGTATGTCGATTCCCGTGGCGTCAACATACTGTTTTGCCTCTTCAGGAGAGGTCAACCCCTTCGACAGGTCGGGAGCCACGTCATGAATCTCCGAACCAGTCCCGATATCGCCAATCTCTCCCTCGATCAGGATGGCGGGATTGATTGCTTTCAGGGCCTCGACCGCTGCTTTGGTCTGACGCACGTTCTCTTCAAACGGCAGAGCGGAGAGGTCGAAGACGATGGAGTCGAAGCCAGCTTTAGCCGCTTCGATCGCGCCCTCGAGGGAGTGTGTGTGGTCCGCATTCAGGAAGATTGGAAAATCGAATTCTTCGCGCAGGCTTAGCACCTGGGCTGCGATCTGGCGCACTCCGAGAAATTTGCGCTCGCCTTCGGATGCACCGACGACGACGGGAACCTTCAACTCCTGCGCGGATGCAAAGACCGCTTTCAAGGTCACGAAATCGGAGATATTGAAATGGCCGACCGCCACGCCATCTTTTTGAGCCTGTGCCAAAACATTGCGTAAGCTGAGCATATAAACTCCTACGTTTAGGCCGCGGTTGCGAACCCTCACAAAATAATTCTACTGGCGATTTCAAGGACGCTGTTGCCGCGAAACCGTAAGCATCCGCGGCGTGGGGAATCTCACTTCGGAGCAGAGGCTATACTCAGTGCCCGTCGATGCGTTCCGCAATGATTTGCGGTGCGGATGCATTGGATGAAAAGTCGCTGGCGCTGACCAGGAGCTCGAAGGATCGGATCTGGCCGTGGGCACCTCCGGCACGCCGCAAGGTCGGCTCCATCAGAGAGGGAGTAAGCAGGAAGTTGGTGGCGGCCTGCGTGCCCGCAGTATTGAGGCCCCCTACGATGAGGATATGGCCCGTGGATGAGAGATTAGGCAGGTAAGCGATCAGACCGTAGGTGTGGCCCTTCCCGGGCGCGCGGTAGATGTCGCTTTCGCCCGGCCGGGGATGTGGATTGAGATAACCAGAGGGAATCTCTGGATTTGTGCTGACTCTCTGATGGAAGTTCATCTGCGGTTCAAAGATCTGAATCCATGGGTTGGATTCAATGGATCCAATTAACACAGCATTTCCTGTCCGAAGATCGTCCATGCGCAGGTCCCGCGCGTAGCGGACGATCAAGCGCGTTGGATCGACTCCACTGATTTGCGCGAGATGTACGGCGAAGTCAAGGTCCACGATACTGGTGTAGCGCCGGGATCCAAGTTTCAGGATCTCCGCATCGCTCTGGTTACCCTGGCTGTTGCTGTTGCGATAGCTGCCGTTGATATAGCTTGCGAGCGGCACTGGCCGCTCCGTGAGCCGCTGCATGATGACCAGGCCGTCATCGGACGGCACGACAAAGGTATCGCGGTTTGCCATAAAAATCTGCCGCCAAAGGCCTTTGGATGCGGCGTCTGCCGAGAACCCAGCATCTGGTCTGAGGAGGCGCGGGAACCGGATCGCAATCAATGAAAGCGTAGCCAGTACGCTGATACACAGGGCGAGGAAAACACCGTGCCGCCGGAGAAACCGGCGTGACACGAGTAGACTTTGCGTTGCCGAACGGGGTTCCAGATCGGGTTGCGAACTGTCCTGCGGAACAGGCGAATCATGATCCTGCCCAGCGTCGTGCGTTCCGCTAAACAGAGCATCGCCCGTAGCAGGAGCATCTCCGGCGAAGTCCCGGGAGGTGAAAGCCGGAGCATATCCTCCCCGCGGGATCTCAAGGTACATCGCCTCATCCTTGCCTTCGCTCGCGTAATAATCGTCGATTCGGCGGCGGAGCTTCCGGGCATAGCTGCGAACAATATTGTCTTCGTTTGAGTCATAGCCTTCGGCCCTGTCGAAGATCAGGATGCCGATCTGCTGCTCTGTAATCTCGTCGGTGCGGCCACGAATATGCCGGTCGACGGTGAAGAGCAGAAATCTCGCCAGCAGGCGGGACCTACCAAGGGTACCGCTGGTGGCAATGCGCCATGCAAGCTGCCATCGAGGGTCGTCGGGGTGCGAGTCGATCTTTACTTTGCCCGTGTCGAGCAGCAACTGCATTGCAGGTTCATCCGGGATCTCTGATGGCGGCTCCGGGGTTTGCATCATCGATGATCGTCTCAACTATTAAGCTAGGTGCATTTCATGAATGTGCTGTGAACAGGGCCGGCGTGACTGGCGGGAGATGCGTGCAAATCCACGGGGTGCAGATGGTTTGCACCCCGTGGATTTACACGGGTACGGAGTGCTGCCCGTCAATGAATATTCCGTGAACACGATGCGATAAGTTCTTTGCTTGCATCTCCGCAGCCGTGGCCGGGCCTCGTTCCCGGGGGCCAAACCCCTTGTGACGCCGCGCTCGCTTCGGGATGATCAAGGCAATCCATGAGCTGAGTTGTAGGACCGTTTCAGGCAGGCGTTGCGCCGGCTCGTGAGCAAAATTTTCTCCCTTTGAGGTCAATGCAGTGATCAAGTTCTGGCACACCCTTGTCTCTTCGCAGCGGAAGCTCCGGCGACCTATCGCGGTGCTCATGGCATGCGCACTCGCATGCTTCGCTTTGCCCATGTTCGCGCAGTCCGATCTTTCCGGCGTCTCAGGAACGATTACCGACCAATCTGGAGCGCTGGTGCACGGCGCCTCCGTGACCGTAACCGACGAGGCGACCGGAGCGGGACACAAGGCGGTAACGAACGATTCGGGATACTACACGATTCCCAGCCTGTCACCCGGGCGCTACACCATCGTGGTACAGGCTCCGACCTTCCAGCTGTTGACCAGCAAAGGGAACATCCTGGATCCGGCGGTGTCCACAACGGCGAATCTCCAGCTGCACTCGGGAAGCGTCACCGAGACCGTTCAAGTAGACGCACAGGAGACCAGCATCCAGACGGACAGCACCGTCCTTGGCCGCGTGATTACCAGCAAGCAGGCGGAGATGCTCCCTCTCAGCGGACGCAATCCCATTTCGCTGGCTCTGCTGAAAGCCGGTGTCACCAGCACCACCGGTAACGTCTCGAGTTTTCAGTTCAGCACAGGCCTCGGCGGACTGAACATCAACGGCGCGCGCGAGCGCGACAACCTGGTGACCTATGACGGAGCCGTAGCCGTGCGCGTCCGCGCCAACGGCGACTCCACCGGCGTGGTGGACCTCGAAAATGTGCAGGAGGTCCAGGTCCTGGCAACAAACTACCCAGCCGAATATGGCCGTTCGATCGGTGGACAGGTTCGCATTATTACCAAGGCGGGTACCAATAAGTTCCACGGTTCGCTCTATGAGTACATGCAGAACCCCCTTCTCAATGCCAATACCTGGGTTCGCAACCATGCCACGAATAACAACGACCCGACAGTGCCCAGGAGCGTGAAGTCGAACTACGTGGCTCCCTTCACCTATAACCAGTTCGGCTTCAGCGTAAACGGTCCGCTGTACGTCCCACACGTACTGCCCAAGGGCAAGGTCTTCTTCCTCTACTCGGAAGCATTCGTTCACTACCCTGCAACGGATACCAAGCCCGCTACGGTGCCGAATCCCGCCTTCCGCGACGGTGACTTCTCTTCCATCGCTACGCATATCCGCGATCCTAAGGCAGCGGGTACATGCGATCCGCAGAGCGGCGGACCGGCGTGCTTCCCAGGGAACATTATTCCGAAAGATCGTCTGAGCGCCAACGGAGTCGGCCTGTTGACATCCTTCCCCACCCCGACTCCGGGCTTTCTGGTTGGAACGCAAAACCTGCTGCAGGTCGCCAAGCATCCGCAGAACCAACAGATCGATACCGGAAACCTCGACATCAT
Source organism: Edaphobacter sp. FHG110511_03 (assembly GCF_059115365.1). Taxonomy (NCBI): domain Bacteria; kingdom Pseudomonadati; phylum Acidobacteriota; class Terriglobia; order Terriglobales; family Acidobacteriaceae; genus Edaphobacter; species Edaphobacter sp. FHG110511_03. Next base: position 251,260 of record NZ_JBZYWL010000001.1, read on the forward strand.
CCCGACAGACAAGGATTACATCCGCTTCCGTCTGACCCACTTCTACTACTACGAGGACAATCCGTTCTCCGCAGCCTATAGTGTCGTGCCGCGTATCTTCAATCGCCCTGCCCAAACGTCTTCGCTCGACTGGGTCCGTACCTTCAGCCCTAACACCATGAACGAAGTGATGGTCACCGTGGCGCACAACGCAGACCGCCTCTTCATCGACACGAGCAGCGGCCTCTATGACCGCACTCGCTATGGCATCAACTATCCCTTCCTCTTCCCCGACGGCAAGGACCTTCCTAATAAAATCCCAACCGTTCAGTTCGACGACAGCCCCGTAACCACAATGGACGGCAGCGCCTATCCCTCGCACTCTCAGGGAGCTGTCTTCGACTATGCCGACACCTTTACCCACATCTTCGGCAACCATACCCTGCGCGCCGGCGTGTTGTATGAGCGCGCCCAGTACAACGACGACGACCAGATCTCCGGCCAGAACACCGTGCCCGGACAGACAAACAACCAGAACGGAAAATTCGAGTTTTCCAAGCTGAATCCAGCCGGTACGGGACTCGATGTGGCTGATGCCGCGCTGGGAGTCTTCCAGAGCTATGCTGAGGTCGGTGCGCGTGCCGAGACTCCTTATCGCGCAAATATGTTCGACTTCTTTGCGCAGGATTCATGGAAAGTCTCTTCCAAGCTGCATCTGGATTACGGCCTACGCTACTCGATCATCCGTCCTTTCTACAGTCTTTGGAATAACATCGGTACCTTCGATCCGGCCTTCTACAATCCAGCCAATGCTGTAAAGCTCGACAACAACGGCAACCCAATCCCCGGTTCCGGCGATCCTCTGAACGGAACGGTTCTGTTCGGCAACGGCTTTACCGATAGCGCCAAGGCACACGTTCCTCTGGCAAATACCGCCACGGCCGACCATCTCTTCCACAACTTGCCGCGTGGCTACATCGACGTTCATTACACGAGCTTCCAGCCGCGCCTGGGACTGTCGTATGCCATCAATTCAAAGACCGTTCTGCGTTCTGGTTTCGGCCGCTACATGAGCCGCCAGGGTGTCTCCGACGGCGTATTCGAAGGAGGCGCGCCACCTCTACAGTCCTACGCTGGTATCAGCGGTGGAAGCGTCGACAACCCCGGCGGCAGCTCGCAAGGGTCGTTCCCGACGATCTCCGGACGCGTGGATCGCAGCTCACCGCAACCTGAGGCCTATGTCTGGAACCTCTCGGTTGAGCGTGAGCTTCCCTTCAACACCGTAGTTGGCGTGGCTTATGTAGGTCGTCGCGGAATTCACGGCCAATTTCAGGCGAATATGAACCAGGCTCCGACGGGCTCGACAGCAGCAGCGAAGAATGCCGGACTCAACATCAACTCATACCGTCCTTATGCTGGCTATGGTCCAATCACCATCGTCTCTCAGGGCTCTGGCTCTGCATATAACGGTCTGCAGATCGACGTCAACCATCGCTTCCAGAGGGGCCTGAGCTTCGGTGTTGCCTACACCTTCGCTCACGCAGATGACTGCGGGTCGTTCCAGAAGAACTTCCTTCCCAACTTCTACGATACGAAGTACCTGTGCGGTCCTGCGGACTATGACATCCGCCAGGCTCTCACGATGAATGCCATCGCCGAGATTCCATTCCACAGCAACAGCCGTCTGGCAAATGAAGTCCTCGGCGGATGGCAGCTCTCGCAGATCTATAACTTCCAGACCGGTACTCCCCTCTCGGTTACGACGGGATCGGATATCGCTGGTGTCGGAACCGGTGGCGGTGCGCAATTTTACTCCGTCGCCGATGGTGCCAGCCTGGGAGCCCAAGGAAAGTTCTCGACAGGATCCGATCAGAACTTCTGGTTCAATCCTGCGGCGTTCACGGCGCCCGCCCCTAACACCTTCACTACACAGCACAACCGCAACATCCTTCGCGCTCCTGGCGTGATGAACTTCAACGCCGGCTTGCAGAAGCGCTTCAATACTTTCGAGAATCAGTACTTCACCTTCCGCTTCGAAGCCTTCGACTTTCCGAACCACCCGAACCTGTCGCCTCCGGACGTGAACCCCGCTGACTACAATCCCTCCAACTTAGCGAAATCGACTTTCGGACGAGTGACCAGCAAGACCGGCCAGCGCTCGATGCAGGCCAGCCTTCGCTACACCTTCTAAATATTCCTCGCACCCTGCAGAGGCGGGCAGAAGCTTTCTGTCCGCCTCTGGCTCCTGAGACTGAACACAGCATAAAAACCTAAAGCGCAAAATCTCACCCGAGCTTCTGAAAGCACGAACAAATGTCTCTGCCTATCGTACGAACCCTTTGCGCATCGCTTCTCGCTTTGACCTGTCTCGGAGCATTAGCACAGGAAAATGGCGTCAAGTCAAAGCAGCCGCGAACGATGGGCGAAGCAACGAAAGAACGACCGCACGCAATCCCCAGCGGATTCGACCTGCCGAATGGATGGCGTATTACGCCTGCAGGAAAGCCTATCGACACTCTGGAAGACATGACGCTTAAGATGGTGACCTCGCCCGACGGCCGTATTGTTGTGGCGAGCCACTCCGGCTATCAGCCGCATGGCATCGTAGTGCTCGATACCAAATCGCAGCGTGAGATCCAGCACATTGAACTGAAGACTACCTGGCTGGGCATGACCTGGTCCCCGGATGGGCACAGCCTCTTCGTCTCCGGCGGGAATGCCACCGGAGCCAAGAGAATTGCCCAGAGCGCTGCCCCCATCTATGAATTTCACTACGACAATGGGCGACTGAGCGATAAACCGGTCAATGAATATGTTGAGACGATCGACCCGCGGCAGGTCTGGTGGTCAGGCGTCGCCGTTCTACCGGGCAAGCATCTGCTGTATGCGGCAAACCGAGGTACGGGGCTTGGACCCAGCAATGTGGTGGTCTTTGACCTGAAAACGCACGCGATCGTCACCCGCATTCCGGTCGAGATCAACCCCTATGAGACCGTGCTGACGCCGGACAGCAAGCGTCTTTTCGTCTCCAACTGGTCCAGTGAATCGGTCAGTGTCATCGACACGGCGACCAATAAGGTCGTCCGCACGCTGCATGTCGGAATGAATCCGAATGACATGAAACTGGCCAAGGATGGCCGACTCTTCGTGGCATGTTCGAACGACAACACCATCCATGTCATCGATACCAGGTCGTTGCAGTTGCTGGAGCGACTTTCCACGACACTAACTCCGCTGGCTCCCGAGGGTTCCACGCCGGACTCATTGCTGATCGATGAGCGGCGGCAGCTCCTGTTTGCTGCAAATGCCGACAATAACTCCATCGCCGTGATTCGGATCTCGAACCGTGAACACAGCAGCGTTCGCGGCTTCATCCCTACCGGTTGGTACCCTTCTGCGATGACGCTTGCCGATCACGGCAATACGCTCTACATCGGCAACAGCAAGGGTGAAGAGGGACATCCGGATCGCAAGGGGCCGGGAAGTCCGCTAGCTTCCAACTTCAATGGCGACGAGACCGTAAAGACGGTACAGAAGAGCAGTATTGAAGTGCTTCCGCTGATGCAGCTGCAAAAGGAGCTGCCACGCTGGACACACCAGGTCGTGGAGAACACACCGTACAACGACAGCCTTCTCTCCGAAGCGCGGCCGCCGCATGCACCTACGATTCTGCCGCAGGGCGTTGGCGTGCCCACGCCCATTCAGCACGTGATTTACATCATCAAAGAGAACCGCACCTACGATCAGGAGTTCGGCGATCTGAAGGGCGCCAATGGCGATCCGGAGCTGACGATCTTTGGCGAGAAGATTACGCCGAATCAACATGCGCTGGCGCGGCAATATGTCGTGCTGGACAACCTGTATTGCGACGGCGAGGTCTCCGTCGACGGTCACTCGTGGTCAGACTCGGCGTACGCGACGGACTTCAACGAGCGCTACTGGCCGCCAACCTATGCCGGCCGTAGCGATGCTGCGCGCGCGCGGGCGTATGTGCCCTCCGCAGGGCACCTGTGGGATCTGGCTGCGCGGAAGGGTCTCACCTATCGCTCCTATGGCGAATATGCAGCGCGCGCCAGCACGGGCACCACGATGGACGCGGCTCCCGGCTCGGGCGGCCTGGTAGGACACGTAGCCTCCGATTACCTGGGATCGAGACAGCGCGATACCGCCAACGTCACGGTCTTCCTGCGCGAGTTCCATGAGTATGAAAAGAACTACGACAATCCCGATCCCAGCAAGCGCTTTCCAAACTTCGTCATTATGAGCATGCCGGAGGACCATACCAAGGGCACCGCGCCGGGCGCATATACTCCCCAGGCGATGGTAGCAAACAACGACTTCGCCATCGGGCAGCTGGTAGACGCGGTAACGCATAGCCACTACTGGCCGAATACCGCGATCTTCATCATTGAAGACGATGCACAGGACGGCCCCGATCACGTCGATGCGCGGCGCACCGTAGGACTGGTGCTAAGTCCCTATGTAAAGCGGGGTGTCGTGGACAGCACACTCTATTCGACAAGTTCCTTTGTACGCAGCATTGAGCTGTTGCTTGGTCTGCCACCTATGAGTCAGTATGACGCGGCAGCAATGCCGCTCTACGCGAGCTTTGATACACAGCCCCTGATCACTCCCTTCAAAGCCATCGAGCCGCAAATCGACGTGAATGTAAAGAACAATGCGAAGTCCTACGGAGCGGAAGAAAGCAGTAGGATGGATTTCTCCGATGTAGACCGCGCGCCGATGCATGCGCTGAATCGCGTTCTCTGGCGCTCCATCAAAGGCGCGGACGCACCGGTACCGGCTCCTGTTCATCGCTTTCGCCCGCTCATCGATGCAAGCGACGTGAAGGAAAAAGATAAAGACTAGCCTGGCACGCTCCACATCCGGAGGGCACCGCCAGTATCCAAAAAAGGCAACTAATCCATGACCTATCGACATCGTGCCATTCTTCGTACGTTTCCCATGCTGCTTGCACTCGCGATGGGTACATCAGGATCTTCGGCCGCACAGAAGCCAGCCGGAGGCAAGCCCACCGGAACGGACTTCACGCGCAACGTAGATCCTTTCATTGGCGTGGATTGGGGCGGCAACACCTTCGTGGGCTCGACAGTGCCGTTCGGCATGCTGAAGGTGGGTCCGGACATAGAGACCTTCGACGGGCGCCGTTCCGGCTTCGGATATTGGAGCAACGGAGTGATCCTCGGCTTCTCGCATCTGCATCTGAGCGGTGCGCAAGGCAAGTACGGCAACGTCCTTGTAGCTCCGGTGACGGGTCCATTGGATATCGGCGACATCAAGTCCCCGCGCACGGATGAGGTTGCTCAGGTTGGCTACTATGCGGCAACGCTGACGCGCTACAACGTGCGTGCAGAGCTGACGAGCAGCCGTCGTGTCGGATTCCACCGCTATACCTTCATGAACAATGCCGATGCGCACCTGACCGTAAACGTGGCGGCGGCGCTGGGGCTTGGCCCAGGATCGGAGTCGCAGAACTTCCTGGGCGCAGAGGTCCATGTGCTCTCCGATCGCGAGGTGCAGGGCGTGGCACGCTTTCGCGGTGGATGGAACAAGGGCGGGGAGTACCGCGTGTTCTATGACATGCTGCTGGACACACCCGCGACGAAGGTCCAGATCTGGACGGGACCGGCTCTGACCGCGGATCGTGACGCTATCGTCACAGAAGACAAGCCGATCGGCGTCACGTTTGACTTCCACGCGCATGCTCATCAAACCGTACAGGCGAAGGTCGGCATCTCCTTCATCAGTGCCGACCAGGCCCGGCAGAACATCCAGACGGAGATTCCTGGATGGAGCTTCGATGCGGTTCATCGCGCGAACACGGCGCAGTGGAATAAGGAGCTGGGCAAGCTGCAGTTGGTCGGCGAAACAGACGCGCAGCGGCGAAAGCTCTACACGGCGATGTACCACGTGATGATGATGCCGGTTGATCGTACGGGCGAGAACCCGGGCTGGTCGTCCACCGAGCCGTATTACGACGACTACTACGCAATCTGGGACACGTTCCGCAGCTCCAGTCCCCTGCTCACGCTCATTTCGCCGGATCGCCAGCGCGATATCATCCGCTCGCTGGTCGATATTTACCGCCACACCGGCTATATGCCCGACGCTCGCAGCGGCAACGACAATGGCCGCACACAGGGCGGTTCCAATGCGAACGTGGTCGTAGCCGATGCCTATGTGAAGGGGCTAACCGGCATCGACTACGCCACAGCTTTCCAGGCGATGCTGCATGACGCCGAGGTGCCTCCGCAGAACGCGCAGAAGGAAGGCCGCGGCGGACTTAAGGACTACAACAAGCTGGGGTACATCACGACCGCTGACGAACGCGCAGGCTCACGCACCGTGGAGTACGCCTACGACGACTTTGCGATTGCGGAGGTCGCCTGCGGCCTGGGGCAGACGAAGGAGGCAGCTCGCGCCCTGGCACGCACGCACAACTTCGAGCATCTCTGGGACCCGAACATGACGAGGCTCGGCTTCAAGGGTTTCCTGCGGCCACGCAATCCTGATGGCACCTGGGCCGACCCGTACCTGGTTGTCCGGGGCACATGGCCGGACTTCATGTACGAGGGCGATATCTGGACGTACTCCCTCTATGCGCCACAGGACATGCGCCGCCTGATCGAGATGGCAGGCGGAGTGAAGCAGTTTAATGCTCGGATGGATTTCATCTTTTTCCGCGGGCACTTCGATGTATCCAACGAACCGGGATTTCTGATGCCGGTGCTCTATAACTACAGCGGACGCCCGGACAAGAGTGCCGACATCGCGCACCTGCTGCTGGAAAAGGCCTTCACCGACACGCGTGCTGGCATCCCGGGCAACGATGATTCGGGCGCGATGTCCAGCTGGCTCCTGTTCCAGACCATAGGTATCTTCCCGGTTGCCGGCCAGGATGTGTATCTCATCAGCTCGCCTTCCGTGCCGGACGCCTCTCTGAGCCTAGGCAATGGGAAGCATCTGCGTATTGTGGCGAAGGGCTTCGATCCATCAGGGCTGAATCGCTATGTCCAGTCCGCCACACTCAATGGACAGGATCTGCCGACGAGCTGGTTTCGTCATGCGCAGATTAAAGACGGCGCTACTCTCGTGTTGACGATGGGATCTTCGCCCTCAAAGTGGGGAACGGTAACGCCACCGCCTTCCCTGAGCGACGCCGATGTGCGAGGGTGTTTGTCGACGGCCACTCGATAAAACGAGGGAGGAGTCGGTTTGCCCACACATGAAGCGTCAGGCAAAGTCGACTCCGGTCAGATCGCTGCATCTCTCCCATAGCTTCGCCGCCAGCGCTTCGTCGCGCGCATGCGGCGCTATCTTCGCGGGGCCGACGACCTCGCCTTTCATCTCTCCGATCTGCTGAGGGCCGTAGTACCCGCCGTTTTCCGCATCCGGTGAGGTCGCAGCATAGAGGGTGGGGAGAGCGCCCTCCGCCTCATCGTTAAGGAAGATGCTGATGCCGTGCCCAATCGCAGTACGAAGCATTTTGGCCACCCCCGAACGCTCGTCAGTGCGGAAGAGCGCCGTCGAGGCGACGCCGGGATGCGCTGCAATGCTCAGCACATGAGATCCTTTTGCGCGCACGCGACGGCTGAGCTCCAGCGCGAGCATCAGGTTCGCCAGCTTGGACTGTTGATAGGCGCGCATCGGAGAGTAAGCTCTAGCGGACTGCAGGTCTTCCAGTTCCAGATGGGTCCGCTTATGAGCGATCGAGGCGATCGTCACGACGCGAGCAGGCTCGGTCGCCCCTGCGGCAGCCTGTTCGAGCGCGGGCCATAGCAAACCGGTCAGAGCAAAGTGGCCCAGCACATTGGTTCCGAACTGCATCTCGAATCCATCGGAGGTCAAGGTACGGCGTGGAACCGCCATCACGCCTGCATTGTTAATGAGAACGTGCAGCGGGCGTTGACGTGCCAGTTCTTTTTCCGCGAAGTCGCGGACCGAGGCCAGCGAGGCAAGATCGAGCGAAGCTACTTCTACCCGCGCACCGGGCGCCTCTTCCCTAAGACGCGCCACTGCGGCCTGTCCCTTGCTGAGGTCACGGCAGGCGAGAATCAGTTCGGCATCCTTGCGGGCCAGCTTCAAAGCGGCGCTATAGCCGATACCGCTATTGGCGCCAGTAATCAGGAAACGCCGACCTGACAGGTTTGGGATGTGCTCTGCCTTCCAGGGGGCATTCATAGGTTGAGGTTTTGACGCGCGAGAACGAAGGGAGTTTCAAATTTAACTCCTCAATCTCTCGCTACCTCCATAACAGCCTTGGAGATACCGATCAAAGAGCCTCTACGCCCACTGCACGCGAACAGCCCGTTTCCCTAGACGGAGCACCGGACTCGGGCCAAGCTCATCCATCGGAATGGTTCGATCGATGTACTTTGCGCCGTTGATGCTGACCGCATTTTCGCTGAGCTTGCGTGTCGCCTCCCCGGCGGACGCGGCAAGGCCGGTCAACTGTAGTAACTTTGGAACGCGCAGAGCGTTGCTCTCCGCAGCGACAAGTCCTTCCGCATCGCGGGCGACCTGAACCACGGGAACGTCCTCGCTGACGGCACGCTGTTGGAATTGCGTGGCCCAGTTCTCGGCGGCGGCATCGGCCTCACCCTGGGAGTGGAAGTCGCGTGTGATGGCATGCGCCAGGTTCTTCTTGGCCTGCATGGGATGCAGCGTACCGGCAGCGACCTCCTCCTGCATGGCGGCAATCTCGGAGCCTCGCAGGTCGGTCAGCAGCGTCCAGTACTTCCACATCAGGTCATCGGAGATCGACATCAGCTTGCCATACATCTCGAACGGGAGCTCGTGGATGCCGATGGCGTTGTTCAGCGACTTCGACATCTTTTGCACGCCGTCCAGTCCCTCGAGGATCGGGGTCATCAGGATGATCTGCTGTGGCTGAGAGAAATGCCGCTGCAGGTCGCGGCCACGCATGAGGTTGAACTTCTGGTCGGTCCCCCCGAGCTCGACGTCGTTGTGGAGGGCGACCGAGTCGTAGCCCTGGGCAATGGGGTAGATGATCTCATGGAGGGAGATGGGCTGCTCGGACTGGAAACGCTTGTGGAAGTCCTCGCGCTCGAGCATCTGCGAGACCGTGAACTGCGCCATCAGCTTGACCATGTCGTAGTAGCTGAGCTTGTCCAACCACTCGGAGTTGTAGCGGATCTCGGTCTTCTCGGGATCGAGAATTTTGAAGACCTGCTCCTTGTACGTCTCAGCGTTGGCGGCGATCTGCTCAGGCGTCAGGGGCTTGCGCGTGACGTTGCGGCCGGTGGGATCACCGATGAGAGCGGTCGAGTCCCCGATAAGAAAGATGACCGTGTGGCCCAACTGCTGGAAGTGGCGAAGCTTGCGGATCAGCACGGTGTGGCCGAGGTGGAGGTCTGGAGCCGTCGGATCAAAGCCGGCCTTGATGCGCATAGGCTTGCCGGACGCGATGGATTGCTGGATGCGCTCTTTGAGTGCCTCAACGGGAATGATCTCTGCCGCACCTTTGGTGATGAGGTCGAGCTGGTCTTCTACGGATGGAAATGTCGACATGGTCGTTTTTCAGTATAAAGAGACCGGGGAGCAAAGAATAAAGAAGCCGAGGGCTAAAGAGCGGCTCTCCCCGACACAATGCCGGATCGAAGACGTAAACCCGAACGCCCGACACCCCCGAAGGACAAGATCTGCAAGACCTGCAGGCGGGCCTTCTCGTGGACCGAAAAGCGCGCCAAGGACTGGGATATCGCGAAGTATTGCAGTCCGCAATGCAGCGGTTATGCAGAGGACGACAAAGCCGAAGAGCTTGAAGCGGCCATTCTTGAGCTGTTGCGCGAGCGCGGAGAGGGGAAATCGATCTGCCCTTCAGAGGCCGCGAAGCTGGTCGGCGGAACTGCGACACGGCGCGATTGGGAAGCCCTGATGGAGCCATCCCGGGAGGCTGCGCGGAGATTGGCGAAGGCCGGAAGAATCGTCATGACCCAGAAGAACAAGTTGATCGATCCCGCACAGGTCCGCGGCCCGATCCGTCTTCGATTTCGATAAAACCTGCCGGGGATAGGCCTCCTCACGGCCACGAACGACTTCTCATAAGGATGGCTACTGCAAAGAAACGCACAGCGAAACGAACCAGCGCAAAGAAGAGTGCAAAACGGGCTAACGCGAAAGAGAGCAACCGCTGCTGGCCGGGATTTGAGCCCACACCCGGGAAGCGTCCCGGGACGAAGGGAAGCTGCAAACCCGAACCCGGCCCGCACAGTAAGACAACGCGGAGGGCGACTCAGAAGACTGCGGCAGCCTCCAGGCTCGAGAAGCAGGGTAAACCTAATCCGAAGGCCGCCTGACTCCCGGCCCCGGCTCTATACTCTGACGCATGGACGCCGAACAGATCCGTAAAATGCTGCTGCAGATGCCCCACGTGGTCGAGACGATGCAATGGGGCGCGAATCTGGTCTTCTGGGTGGGCGACAAGGCAATCGGCGGAAAGATGTTTGCCCTCATCAACCTGGATGGAGATGGCCGGGCCGTGATCTCGTATTGCGCCGGACCGGAACGCTATGCAGAGCTACTGGAGCTCGAAGGCGTTCTCCCCGCTCCCTACCTCGCGAGAGCGTACTGGGTGGCGTTGGAACGATGGGACGCTTTCCGGACAGCCGAATGGAAGAGTGAATTGGCGGCCGCGCATGCAGTCGTGACCGAGAAGCTACCGAAACGCGTTCGCAATGTGCTCGCGATGCCAAAGAGCGAACAAAGACAGCTGATCGCAGAACGCAAAAAGACGCCCGCAACCAAAAAGCGCTGAAATCTCATAAGCCAACACCGCACATTTCAGCGGGGATTCTGGTTGTTATGGTTGTGATTCCCATTCAGAACCGGGCCGAAGTGGTGCCAGTGCGCGTAGATAAGAAAGATTTCCAAAAGCGCGAGAAAAAGTGGGGGCCCGATGCCTTGTGGGTTCATCGTGATGTGAAAGAGCAGGATGACCACGATGATCGGGCCCAGGATGGTGAGCGCGACTCCCACGTAACGACCGATCAGGAGAAGCACGCCTGCAACGATGTAAAGGATTCCGATAAATACGAACCAGCCGTATTTGAAAAGGAGTCCGAAGAAGACGCCTGGATCTCCCGGTGGGGGCGTCATGGGGATGAAGTGGAGGAAGGTGTTCACTCCGAAGATGGTGAACACGAGACCGAGAAGGATGCGGGCGATGAGAACGGCGATCTTCACGAGCAATTCTCCTTGAGGGTGAACTGGACTGCGTGCGGCGCTCCGTTGAAGTTGCACCATCATAGTGGATTGGTTAGCGTCAGCGTATGGAAAATGTAATGGAAAAGGGCGTTCCGCTCTCGCTCACGGGTAAGACCGCGCTGATCACAGGAGGTTCACGCGGGATTGGAGCAGCGTCGGTGCGAATGTTTCGCCAGGCCGGAGCGAGGGTTTTCTTCAACTTCCGGACGGCGGAAGCGCAGGCACAGGAGCTGGAAACTGCTTGGGGCGGACCGGAGTTTTGCCGAAGCCGGAAACAGGAGCTGGAAACCCCCTCGGACGGCACAGCCCTGGTACGCGCCGCGATCGAGGCATTCGGCAGGTTGGATTGCCTGGTGGTAAACCATGGCGTCTGGCCACCCCATGACGCTCCGATCGGCTCCATGACCGATGAGCAGTGGCGCTCAACCCTCGGAATCAACCTCGACAGCACCTTCGGGCTGGTGCGTGGGGCTGTAGCCCAGATGCAGAAGCAGGAGCCGCAGATGGGTGTTCGCGGCCACATCGTACTGGTCGCTTCGACAGCGGCTCAGCGCGGAGAGGCCTTCCATGCCGATTATGCGGCGAGCAAAGGCGCGCTGGTCAGCATGACAAAAAGTCTCTCCAGCGAGCTGGCAGGCGACGGCATCTACTGCAACTGCGTGGCGCCGGGATGGGTCGATACCGAAATGTCTGCCGCTGCCCTCGCGCATCCGGAGACGTCCAAGAAGGTGCTGGCGACGATTCCGCTAGGACGCCCGGCGCGGGTTGAAGAGATCGCCGGACCAATCCTGTTTCTTTGCACGCCTTTGGCGGGGTTTGTCTCGGGTGAGATATTCAATGTTAACGGCGGTGCCGTACTTGCTGGTTGACTGGAGCGTGGATGAAGTTCTTCCTTGCCTTGTTTCTTGGAATTGAATTGATGGTGACGATGAGCGTGCCGATGTTGGCACAGGCGAGCGCTATTCCGAGCGCGGACCCCACTGGCCACTCAGGCATGACCCAGGAGCAGCTGGGAAAGAAGCTGCTGGATCAGATGGTTGAGGCGCTGGGAGGCGAAGCATGGTTCAACCGGAAAGATATGCTGGTCTCGGGGCGCACGGCCGCGTTCTTTCACAACGCTCCGAACGGTAGCGTCATCGAGTACACGGGTTGGCGACGGTTTCGGGCCGCTCCCGAGGGCGAAGCTGAGCGCATCGGTTTCCTGAGCGATAAAAGCATGATTCTGCCCGGCAAGAAGATCGACGTTGTTCAGATCTGGAAGGACGGCAATGGCTATGAAGTGACCTACAAAGGCCGGACGACCCTACCCAAAGATCAGGTTGCGGACTACTATCGGCGCCAGAACCATTCCGTTGAAAGCGTAGTACGAGACTGGATGAAAGCCCCGGGCGTGATGGTCATCGCTGAACGTTCAACCATGGTCGAGCGCCGCATGGCGGATAAAGTGACCGTGCTGAGTGCTAATAATGACGCCGTTACCATCGAGCTCGACGCCACCACCCACCTTCCGCTGCGCCGAACCTTCAAGTGGAGGAATGAGACCTTCAAGGACTTCGACGAAGAGGCCGAGACCTACGACGACTACCACACTGTGCAAGGCCTTCCCACGCCCTACAACATCACTCGCTACCACAACGGCGATATGGTCAACCAACGCTTCCTGACCAAGGTGGCCTACGACCAGGCGCTCTCTCCGGATCTGTTCAACCCCGATAACCTGCTGAAGAAGAAGTAATCAGCTTTCGACATTTTAGGGGTTACCCTGGGGAAGCTCTTCGCCCCAGCGGTTTATACTCAGGTCTGCCATGAGTGAATCGACTGAAAAACCAGCAGTTCCGCCCTCGGCGACCGAGATGCCGGCGGCAAACCAGACCATGGACATTCTCCAGATCATGTCCATCCTGCCCCATCGCTATCCCTTTCTTCTGATCGACCGCGTAATCGAGATCGAACCCAGGAAGCGCATTGTCGCGATCAAGAACGTATCTCTCAATGAGCCACAGTTCCAAGGACATTTCCCAGACTATCCCATCATGCCGGGCGTCCTGATGGTCGAAGCGATCGCGCAAGCTGGTGGGGCTCTCCTGCTGACGGAAATTCCCGACCGCGGAAATAAGCTGATGGTCTTCACCGGAATCGACTCGGCAAAGTTCCGCAAGCCTGTAGTTCCGGGAGATCAGGTTCGCATCGAGGTGAAGGTGCTGAACTGGCGCTCAACGGCAGTGAGAATGCAGGGCATAGCAACCGTGGAAGGCAAGGTGGTCTGCGAGGCCACGGTGATGTGCGCGCTGGTTCCCCGAGCCGCCCAAAAAGCCGAGGCGAAGCCCGAGTGAGCATCCACCCCACAGCGATCATCGCGAAAGGAGCGGAGATTCCCGACAGCTGCACGATCGGCCCCTTCTGCACCGTCGGCGAAAGCGTTGTGCTGGGGGAGCGATGCGAGCTGGTCTCCCACGTAGTGTTGGATGGGCACCTGACGATGGGCTCGGACAACCGCGTGTTTTCCTTTGCATGCTTGGGGATTGCGCCGCAGGACCTGAAGTACAAAGGCGAGCCGACGCAGCTGGTGATCGGCGACAAGAACGACTTCCGCGAATATGTGACGATCTCGCGCGGCACCACAGGCGGCGGTGGCTTGACGCGCGTTGGTTCGGGCTGCCTGATCATGGCCTACACCCATATCGGACACGACTCGGTGATCGGCGATGGCTGCATCCTGGCCAATGGCGCCACGCTTGCAGGACACGTTACGGTGGAGGACCATGCTGTCGTAGGAGCGCTGAATCCCGTACACCAGTTTTGCACCATCGGCACGCATGCGTATATCGGCGGAGGCACGACCATCACGCAGGACGTGCTTCCCTACTCCCTGACCAGCATCGAGCGCAACAATCACGCGTACGGGATCAACCGGATCGGTCTTGAGCGCAAGGGCTTCACGCCCGAAGAGATCAAGCAGCTCCGCGCCGCCTACAAGCTGTTGCAGGCCTCGAAGCTCAACACGACTGAGGCAGTCGCAGCCATCCGCGAGAAGATCGCCCTAGGTGAGTTCGGAGATAAGGTCGCCTATCTCGCCGACTTCATCGCGAAGAGCCAGCGCGGCGTGATCAAGTAGGACTCCACTCTCTGGCATACGGTGATGCGACAGCAATGACGACTCCCTCTAAGCTCGGTCTGATCGCAGGCAATGGGCACTTCCCTTTCCTCCTTCTCGACGCAGCCCGCGCACACGGCCTGGTGGTCGTCGTCGCTGCTATCAAGGAGGAGACCGATCCGGCGATCAATATGCGAGCAGCAGCCGATCCCAGTGTTCGTGTGCACTGGATGTCGCTGGGCGAGCTGTCGCGGCTGATCGAGACCTTCCACGCCGAGGGCGTCAGCCGAGCCGTCATGGCAGGGCAGGTGAAGCATAAGCAGATCTTCTCGAGCATCCGACCGGATTGGCGCCTTGCGAAGTTGCTGCTGAACCTGCGCACGCGATCCACGGATGTGTTGCTTGGCGCCGTAGCCAAGGTACTTGGCGACGAAGGCATCGAGCTGATCTCGTCAACGCAGTTTCTTGAGCCTCTGCTTGCCAAACCCGGCGTGCTCACCCGCCGCGCTCCCGATGAGCAGGAGCAGAAGGATATCGCCTATGGCCGCACTGTGGCACGTGCGATAGCGAGCTACGATCTGGGCCAGACAGTTGTGGTGGCCGCGCAGGCCTGCGTAGCTGTCGAGGCCATGGAAGGAACCGACGCCACGATTGAGCGCGCAGGCGCGCTCTTCCGTACACTCGATGCCGAAGACGCAGTTCGTGAAAATGGCCGTGTGGATTCGACGCTGCGGCGCTCGCTGACGGTTGTAAAGGTAGCCAAACCTAACCAGGACATGCGCTTCGACGTTCCGGTGGTCGGAGTTCCGACAATACGCACCATGCAGCAAGCCGGCGCGACCTGCCTGGCTCTGGAGGCTGGGAGGACGCTGATGTTCGATCCCGCCGCGATCGTCACTGCAGCCGATGGAGCCGGGATCGCTATCGTAGCCGAATAGGATGAATCGGGAGATTGAGGGATTCCCCTTTCGACTTCGTTCAAGGCGATCTCCCACCTACGCTCAGAATGACCGGATGTACCGCACGAAAAAATGATCCAGCACCCCGTTACGCGCGTTGAATTGTCTCTACGGCGTAAAATTGCGATGCGCGGGTGCCCACGCGCGTCTTACCGGGTCAAAATCCGTCTTTAAAGAATGCTTTACAAAAGGGGAGCGATGATGCGCAAAGGAATGTGGATCGCAGTGGTTCTTGGTGTTGTTGCAGCGTGCGGGTTTGGGATGAAGGCTCATGCTGCCGCAGATGAGGTACAGGCGGGCTCGGCCGCTCCGAATTTCACCCTGCCGTCGCAGGAAGACAAGCCGGTAAGCCTGACGGATTACAAGGGAAAGTGGGTTGTGCTGTATTTCTACCCAAAGGACCAGACGACGGGTTGCACAATCGAAGCACATAACTTTCAGCGCGATATGGCGAAGTACGATGCCGCAAATGCAGTCGTGCTGGGCGTAAGCCTCGACACGGTCGAAGGCCATAAGGCATGGTGCGCAAAGGATACCTTCAGCTTCAAGCTGCTCGCCGATCCTGACCATAAGGTCGTCGATGCCTATGGCGTTCCCGTGATGGCCCATGGCGATATGAAGTTTGCCAGCCGCCAGACTTTCCTGATCTCGCCAGCGGGCAAGGTCGTCAAGGTGTGGCCGAAGGTAGACGTACAGAAGCACAGCGAAGAGGTACTGGCGGAGATCGCAGCGAACAAGAAGTAGCAGGATTCCTGTAGACGCAAAAAGGCCCGGGCGCTCACGTGGAGCAGACCGGGCCTTTTTGCTTGCCTTAGTAGATCGTGTTTACTTCTTTGCAGCTGTCTTCTTTGCAGCGGTCTTCTTAGCTGCCTTCTTTGCAGTGGTCTTCTTGGCTGCCTTCTTTGCAGGAGCCTTCTTGGCTGCCTTCTTTGCAGGAGCCTTCTTCACTGCCTTCTTCGTTGCCTTTTTTGCTGCTTTCTTCGTTGCCAAGTTATTAGTACCTCTCTTCATAGATTTTTTACTTCTTGCCGGAACCGTGTTACGGGCCGCCTTTTTTGAGGCGACCTTGCCGCCGCGCTGAGTCCCGGCTTTCTTCGCGGCAGATCTCGTTTTCGAAGGAACGGACGTTTTCACGCCTTTTTTGACTGCCTTTTTAGCAGCCACCTTCTTCGCTGAACTCTTCTTAGCGACAATCTTTTTCGATGCCTTCTTCAGGGGAGCTTTCTTGGCTGCGACCTTCTTCGCCGTGGCCTTTTTCGCAGGTGCAACCTTCTTCGCAGGTGCCTTTTTCGCGGACGCTTTCTTCGCGGGGGTTCGCTTCACCGCTGGTGCGACCGGTTCGCTATAAGGAACCACCGACTCTCGCGTAGCCGGCGTATAAGGCTGCGAGCTGGTCGGGGCCGGGGCAAAGATCTTGGCATCCTCAGCACGGTCGTCCCCCTCGGTCTCTTCCCTGCCAAAAATCTCGTTGCTCTCTTCCCGGTCGAGAGTGTCATCGTCATCGTCATCGGAGGAGATGAGCACTTCTTCTTCTTCTTCATCTTCGAGGAACTGGCGGCCGAGATCATCGTCATCTTCAAAATCGTTATCGTCCGCGGCCGCTGCGTGGAACTTGATCGTCTCGTCTTCAAACATCATGATCGCTTATCCCCTGGCTGCTTTGACTTCTCTACTTCAATCGCATGCACTGTCTTAAATCTCTTCATCCCGTTCAATGCAAACCTAATCCCGCCTTTGATCCTGGCACGTGATTCTAGCAACAGGATGCCTCTCAGCGCCAGCAATGGCAAGCACTCTTTTTCGCAGGGAAGCTTATCGTGCAGCTTTCGATTTCGATTTGGAAGAAGATTTCGGCTTCGCATTCGATGTCTTCGAGGAGGCATGAGTCGATTTTTGTGAAGAGGTGGAAGTGGAATGATGTGCGGTTTTGCTGCGTGAACTCTTACCACGCACCCTCGTATGAGGAGCCAGCTTTACCGGTTCAGCCACCGTCAAAGTACGGCCGGTCTTGACTACGTTCGAAGAGAGATGGTTCCAACGACGGAGAGCTTCCACCGAGACACCAAAACGATCGGCAACGGTAATGAGCGTGTCGCCACTTCGAAGTTTGTAGTGCTGCGCGTGCGTGGTTGCCGCCACCGTCACGGGCACGACCAGCTCATCGCCCTCGTCTAGGCTCTCTCCTTTCGCAAGGCTATTCGTCTCGGCGATGTCGGTTGCACGGGCATGCAGGAGCGTTGCAATCGTGTCCAGCGATTCGTTTGCCTTTACGACATGGAAGCGCCAGCTTGATCGCTTATCCACGGGAATCTCCTTCACGCGAGCCTGAAACGCATCGAGCGTTCCGGGGGGAATATGCAGATCGAAGGGCATCTCCTGAGGAGTGCTCATACGCAGCAGGCTCGGATTCAATGCGACGATCTCCTGCAGCGACGCATCGGTGAGATCGGCCACCAGATGAAGATCGATCGCGTAATCGACAGTCGCCGTGTCGGAGATAACAGGCGACTCTGGAACCAGTTTGTCCAGCCCATATTGGGAAGGATTCTTCGCCATAATGATGGCCGCGATGATGCCGGGAACGTAGTTCTTCGTCTCCCCAGGCAACACGCCTCGGCGATACAACTCCCAGAAGTCCGCATAGCCTGTCTTCATTACGGCACGTTGCACGTAGCCCGGACCCCAGTCGTAGGCTGCCATCGCCAGGTACCAATCTCCAAACTGGTTGTAGAGCGACTTGATATAGCGCGCGTAGGCACGCGAAGACTTCTCCGGATCGAAACGCTCGTCGACCCATCCATTGCGCGCGAGGCCATAGGCTCCGGCAAACGGCATGAACTGCCACATGCCTCCGGCTCCTGAGCGCGCATTGAGCGCCTGCGGCTGAAAGCCTGACTCCGCAACAGCAAGATAGATGAGATCCTGTGGAACCCCTTCTTCACGCAGGATCTGCGAGATCCTGTCCTTGTACTTGCCCGCACGCTCCAAAGAGCGCAGGAGATGAGCATGGCCAGCTGGTGAATTCGCAAAATAACTGATGAAACCGGCGACGTAGTCATTCACCACAAGAGGAAAATCGGACTGGGTGGTCTTGAGCTCTGCCGAAAGCTGTGCGGTCAGTGCGGCGTTGGCGGGAAAGGTTACCTCGTTGGCCGCGTCCAGAGGAGCCGCTTCGATTGCGGGCGAGAAGCCGTTGCCTTGCTTGAGCGCGGCGATCTCCAGCGAGTTGACTGCATCCAGCAGATGTTCAAACTCGTCGTTCAGCTGTGGATCGCCCTTCAGGTCCAACCCGCTGGTCAGCATTTGGTCGACTGCGGAATCGAAGTCGGCCCGCGCAGCTTCAAGATGGCCGGCGCGGTAGTTGTTCACTCCGCTGTGATAGGTCTGCTCCACGCGTGCGATGAGCTGCTGTGCTTTGTATGCCTTGGCGGAATCTTCCACGGTCTGCGCCGTCGTGTTCGGCGTGGGTTGAGTTCCACTGGCCGCCGGGGCTCCCGTCACGGCAGGAGCCGTCGCCTGAGCGGGAACCTTGCCCGGCGCGCCCGCCGCCTGGCTCGCATTGTCCTGTGGACATCCAGCGAGCAGAAGCAATGGCATACACGCCACCATCAGCGCACATCGCCCTGTCAGATTGTTTCTCTTCAACCGATGCATCGTTCCTGCTCATTGTATGACGTCGCGGAGCAGGAAACCCGAGCAGACTTTGCATTTGCGCTCCAGCGCTCGCATCGCGACGGCCCGACACGCTGATATCATCGATAGATTGAGGCGTTGCGACCCACCGTATGGATCCCAGTCACATCCGAAATTTCGCGATCATCGCTCACATCGACCATGGCAAATCCACCCTGTCGGACCGGCTGCTTGAACTGACCGGCTCGCTCACCTCGCGCGAGATGCATGCGCAGGTGCTGGACGCGATGGACCTGGAGCGCGAACGCGGCATCACCATCAAGGCTCACACCGTCCGCATGATGTACAAGGCGAAGGATGGCGAAACCTATCAATTGAATCTGATCGACACGCCTGGCCACGTAGATTTCAGCTATGAGGTTTCGCGTTCGCTGGCCTCCTGCGAAGGCGCGCTTCTGGTTGTGGATGCGTCACAGGGTGTCGAGGCTCAGACTCTCGCCAACGCCTACCTCGCTATCGCCGGTGGCCTCGAAATTATTCCCATCATCAACAAGATCGATCTGCCCTCCGCCGATATCGAGCGCACCAAGCAGATGATCGAAAAATCCGTCGGCTTACCAGCTTCCGACGCCATCGCTGTCTCCGCCAAAACCGGCCTCAACGTTGCCGACATCCTCGAGGCCGTCGTGACTCTGCTCCCTCCTCCGCAGGGAGATCCCGAAGCCCGGCTCCAGGCCCTCATCTTCGATAGCTGGTTCGATCCCTACAGAGGCGTCATCGTTCTCGCTCGCATCATCAACGGCAAGCTGCGGAAGGACATGAAGATCAAGGTCATGTCCAACGGAAAGACCTTCGACGTCGACTCCATGGGCGTCATGACGCCGAAGCCCGTTCCCCTCGAAGAGTTGTCCGCCGGAGAAGTCGGCTTCTTCGTTGCCACGATTAAAAACGTTGCCGACACCAAGGTCGGTGACACGATCACCGAGTTCGACCACCCCTGCGCGGAGGCTCTCCCCGGTTTCGAAGACATCAAGAGCATGGTCTTCGCCGGTCTCTACACCGTCGATTCGCACGAGCACGCTCTGCTCCGCGACGCCCTCGAAAAACTCCGCCTCAACGACGCCAGCTTCTCCTTTGAACCCGAGTCCTCCGTCGCTCTCGGCTTCGGCTTCCGCTGCGGCTTCCTCGGCCTGCTCCATCTCGAAATTATTCAGGAACGGCTCGAGCGCGAATACGACCTCGACCTCATCACCACTGCCCCTGGCGTGCGTTACAAAATCACCCTTACCGACGGCTCCGTCGTCGAGGTCGACAATCCCTCCCGCTGGCCAGACCCGTCCGAGATCGAGCAGATTGAAGAGCCCGTCATCACCGCCAAGATTCTCACCAACGAAGAGTATGTTGGCGGAATCCTCAAACTCGTCGAAGACAAACGCGGCCGTCAACAGAACTTCGAGTACGTCTCCGAGACCCGCGTCATGCTCACTTACGAGCTTCCCCTCAACGAGATTGTGCTCGATTTCTACGACCGCCTCAAAACCGTCAGCCGCGGCTACGCCTCGCTGGACTACCACTTGGCAGGAACCTGGACCTCTCCCATGGTCAAAATGGACATTCTCATAGGCGGAGACCCGGTCGACGCGCTCTCGCTCATCGTCCACCGCGACTCCGCCTATGACCGCGGCAAGGTACTCGTGGAAAAGATGCGCGAACTCATTCCGCGCCAGATGTTTGAGGTCGCCATCCAGGCCGCCATCGGCTCCAAGATTATCGCCCGCTCCACCGTCACCGCCATTCGTAAAAACGTCATCGCCAAATGCTATGGCGGGGATATCAGCCGCAAGCGCAAGCTGCTCGATAAGCAGAAAGAAGGCAAGAAACGCATGAAGCGAATCGGCAAAGTGGATATTCCGCAGGAAGCATTTTTAGCGGTTCTCAAAGTGGGGGAAGATTGATGGAATCATGCAAAATATTCCATACATCGCCGCTTTTTATTCGTAGCGCTCAAGCATCAGTAACAATCTAGTAACTTTCGTCTGTGGAAACTACTGATCCCGTTCTTTTTGCGACTTATGTCACTGCCCCGGTTCTGTTGCACTTTGCAGGTTCCGGTGTAAGTGATCCTAGACACAGAAGTTGCGGAATTTTATTCCCCTAAAGTGGCCCCTGCCTATGTTCTTGGAAACTGGTATCTCACGACTATCTCGCCTTTAGAGAATGCACAGCTTTTCCACAGAAACACATCAATTTGAGGAAGGACGCTTTTAAAAGTTACGGGAGACCCGAATCGGGTCTCCCGGGTAACGCGGAATCTAGGTTATTTTACCTGGTCGTTGAGGGACGCGGAGTCGTAGGTGCCGTACGGGGACGGGTTGCGGGCGCACCGGGAGCCCCGGCGGAAGGCGCTGATGGGGGCGGGGCCGCTACACCCGAAGCTGTGTTGTAAGCTTCAACGACCGCCATCGTGACGTCGATGTTCGGATTCTGGCTGGCCCACATTACATTGCTGTTCTGTTGATTGCTCACATCCAACAGCAAGGTGTAGCCATTCTGGGCGACGTAGTTCTGTACGGTCGCGGAGACCTTGCGAGCCACTTTGCCATACGCTTCCTGCAGATCGGCCTGGTAGGCATTATTGGCGTCTTCGGCGTCGCGGTTGAGCTCTTTTTCCTTCGTGTCGATGTTCTTCAGGCGGGTCGCGCGTTCCTGATCGCTGAGGGTAGCTGGAGCAGACTGGAGCTGCTTCTTGAGCGAATCGACTTCCTTGCCCAACGTGTCGATTTGGGCCTTCTTGGGCTCATACTTCTTCTGCACGTCCTGGACAGCCTTCTGGCCCTCGTTGGTGGCGAATACTGCCTGCTCGAATGCGATCAGCGCAATCTTTGCAGGAATAGCCTGCGGAGGAGCTGGGGGCGTGCGCGATACAGAAGGAGCAGCCGCATTGGGAGAGCTGGGGGCCGGTGCGGTAGGTGCAGCCGTCTGCGCCATTGCAGCGGAGGTCAAAAGTCCCGCACTGAGGGCGGAGACGAGAACGAGGTTGCGATTCATGCGGTGTTTAATGCTCCTTCGATTTCGTTCAAAAATGGTCCGACTGTTTGTTTGCGAGGAGACTGACTTCGCGGGATCCTGCAAAGAATGAGGGTATGGCTACTTGGACGTCCGCGGCCTGGTTGCGGGAGCCGCCGGTTGAGGGCGGGTCGCGGATGGCGCGGAGGGAGCGGGCGCAGCTACTCCGGATGTCGCGTTGTACGCATCTACAACTTCCTTGGAGATATCGGTACCGGGTGCCCACATCAGGGTCAAGCCCCCCTGCTGCTGTCCGTTGTTATCCAACAGCATGGTATAGCCATTCTGTTGCACATACTTCATCACGACAGGACCGAGCTTCTGCGCGACCTTACCGATCGCCTCCTGCACGTCCGCGTTGTAGGCGTTGGTGGCATCTTCGCCATCGCGTTGATACTGCTTCTGCTTCACGTCAATGGCACGCGCACGGGTCGCGCGCTCGTCCTCAGACATGGTGGCGGGAGCAGCCTGAAGCTGCTTCTGCAGAGTGTCGATCTCAGCGGCGAGGGCATCGAGCTGAGTCTTCCTCGGCTGATACTTCGCCTGGAGTTCCTGCAGGCTGCGCTGGCCTTCATTTGTCGCGGCGGCGACCTGCTCATACTCGATAATTGCGATCTTTGCCGGAATAGCCTGGGGCGGAGCCGGAGCTGCAGCTGCTGCAGGCGCGGAGGCCGCAGGAGCTGGGGTACCGGGAACCTGCGCCGGGCTGGAGGCAGCCGTAAAGACCGCAGCAAGGGCGGAGGCAAAAGCAACGTTACGATTCATGCGGTGTTTGATACTCCTTCGGGGACCCTCAAGAAATCATCCGGCCGTAGGGGCAGAATCGCGACCTTCCGGACCAATGGCACTGCATCCGCTCGATGATGCGCGCTATGCGCGGCACCACCTGGTACCTCGACCATCCGGCGTACAGTGCCGGCGGGAGCGAGAGGGCTGCCAGAACAGGTCGATTATAGGACCGCCCTTCTGGCCGGTCAAACGAAACACCAGATAAATCTTGGAATCCAGAAATTTGGAGCGCGGCGGAGAAATTCACTGTTTTTGGGACGCCATTTCCCGTGAAGTAAAGGAAAACCACAATGAAATATGGATTTTTCTTTTGGAATCGCAATTGCAATGAACAATTCCGTGTTCGCATCCTGTTCCTTTCAGGAGCTGAGGCCGCATACACAGCCATGGTTCGAGACAGATGCCCTATCCCAAGCTGATAGGGCCGGCGACCAAACGGCTGGACTCTCTATAAAGGAGTCCCTTTCCTGGAGGCCAGTGACTGGCCATCTGAAAAGAAGCCGCTTCCTGGAGGCGGCTTCTTCGCTTTCCCTCCCCACCTCGGGAAATGGACGCTGAAGCGCCTTCCGGTATAAAATAACCGTGTATCCGCAGAGGGTGCTTGCAAAGCATGAGGTTTTGCGCGTACTCTGTGTCTGCCTCAGTGAACTGGCCGTGGGTTCCGAACCTGTGTACCGACGAAGCAGTTCTGAAGTAATTTGGAGGCATTCGACCAATGCATCGGCACTGCCGGGCAATGCTTCAAGGATGAAAGGGTGAAAGGAACGGCCGAATCGGGCGTTCCGTTCCGTCTGAGTTGGCGAGTTTGCTGGCCGGCGGCAAGTAGCGGCATTTATAGACGTCCGTTTTTGAGTTACAAATTGAGACCGTTTCCTCCGACGCTTCAATACGGGTTTGGTTCTTACTTCGTTCTATGGACGAAGCTGGAAAGCTCCGTGGTCGTGGGAGTGAATCGCTAATTGCACCTAAAAGGCGCAACAGGAAGTGGAAGCATGACTTCAGAGCAGAATGTACCCGAGGTGCAGTCGCACCAGGGTTCCACGGCGCCATCCGTTCAGGATGGGGATCCGCAGTATACCGGGCAGATTGCCCACGGCATGGGGCAGTCCAAGAGCAGCCGGCGCAGACGACGCAAGCGCAAGACCAAGATGGACGCCGTGCAGGCTCCAGGGGAACAGGGTGGCCAGATTCCGGCAGTGCAGGCTTCGGCGCAGCCCCAGCAACCTTCGAGCCAGCCATTCCAGAATGGAGGCCAGCAGCAGAGCCCTGGCGGCGCCAAGCGCTGGAAGAAGAAGTTTCGCGATCGCGATCGGCAGCGACCCTCACAGAATGCGGGCAATGGCGCCGACTTCAACAGCAACGGCGGTGCCTATCGAGATACCCATCAGCCTGGCAATAATTTCAAGCGGAAGGGTGGAAAACAGCAGCGCGGCCCGCGCAGCTTTGTAGGCCCCATGGATCACAGCTACCGTGAGGTGAATGGGAACTTCGCCGATGCGCCGCCTTCGACCATCGAGACGGGAAACTTCCGGCGTTCGAACGGCAATGGTCGCTCCTATGTCGGCGACTCCCAACCGATCGACTATTCCCAGGGAAGAGCTATCCCCATCCCCGAAGACGCACCGACGAAGATCTTCTTCTTCATCGAGGACCTGTTCTTCCTCGCCAAGATCCAGGAGACCTCACGCAAACTTGGCGTGAAGGTCGCCTTCGTCAAGAATGACAAAGAAGTCTTCGCGCAGCTTACGACCAGCAGCGAAGAGGATCGTCCCGGCCTGATCGTCTTCGACCTGAATAATACAAACGCAAAACCCCTGACCCTCATTCCCAAGCTGAAGGCGAAGCTCAAGCGAGGAACTTCGATCATCGGTTTCCTCTCGCATCTACAGGGCGATCTAAAGGCCAAGGCGACAGAAGCCGGTTGCGACACTGTGATGCCGCGCGCAGCCTTCTCACAGAATCTTCCGAATCTGCTGCGCCGCTATGGCACGATCGAAGAGGACGAAAACAACTATAACCAGTAAGCGCGAACGCGCTATCCATCCTCATACAAGACGCTCAGGAGCGACCGAGAAGAAGCCTTCTTCTGCCACTCCTGGGCGTCTTTCATTTTTGCGGATACTGGTTTGCGGTATCTCCGAAACAGGTGCGGTTGTTTAGCCCGGAGGCCAGCCCATATGGCGTCCGCCCAGTAGATGCAGATGAAGATGATGCACGGTCTGCCCTCCCTCATCGCCGGTATTGATCACCACGCGGTACCCTTTATCGAGCTTACTGGTTCGCGCCAGATCGGCAGCAGCCATCATCAGATGTCCGAGGAGCGGCTTGTGTTCAGCCACCACC
The DNA here is from genome assembly GCF_059115365.1 of Edaphobacter sp. FHG110511_03. NCBI lineage: Bacteria > Pseudomonadati > Acidobacteriota > Terriglobia > Terriglobales > Acidobacteriaceae > Edaphobacter > Edaphobacter sp. FHG110511_03. Next base: position 276,370 of record NZ_JBZYWL010000001.1, read on the forward strand.
TTTGACTGCGATGAGATGTGTTCTTTGGGAATAACTAGCAGATGAGTCGGAGCCTGGGGATTGATGTCGGGAAACGCGATGCAGAACTCGTCCTCATAGACGCGGTTCGCAGGAATTACCCCGGCGAGAATCTTGCAGAATAAGCAGTCTGTATTCATCATTCATCTCTGGTTTCTATTTGGATGACATCAACAGCCTTTATTTTACTTATCGAAATATTTCGGATGCTGGCCTGCAATCCAGGGGTTGTACTTCGCGGCGAAGGCGGCACGACTAGCCACCGAGGGGTGACTAAACGTCCAGAACTCCGCAAAAGGGTTGGGATTAGGGTCTGTAAGCGACATCTCCCCAAGCAGTTGAAATGACTGCTGTGCAACTTCCTGCGGATTTGCGACGATCCCGTGAATGGCTTCCTGCCCATAAACATCGGCATCATGTTCGTGCATTCGGCTGTAGCCGTTCACGACAGGCTCGCTGAGAAACGACAGCACGGAGAGCACCAGCAACAACACGACAAGCGCACCCCAGTCGTTCTGCGAAGGTATCTTCCATCTCATCCCATAGCGGGCAATCATCCAGCGCACACCGCGGTAACCGACATAAAACTCGATCAGCAGAAGCACCCCTAGAAAGAGTAGCGTTGCCGGAATGTGGTTCAGGACATAATGCCCCATCTCGTGGCCAAAGATGAAGCTGATCTCATCGGGAGTGGCCCTTGTAATCGAGTTGTCCCAGACCACAACCCGCTTCGAAGCTCCATATCCGGTGACGTAGGCGTTCAATGTCGCGACCTTCTCGCTCGCCTTCATCAGAAACATACGGTTCGGGGGAATCACGATTCCCCCACGCGCGACAACCTGTTCCAATCTGTCGACCAGAGAGGGATTGGTTTTCCCCAGCGGCTCGAATTTGTTGAATAGGGGATCGATGAGCACGGGCGCGACGAAAACCGCAATCAGTACGGCAATCATCGCCGGAATCCAAAACCAGAACCACCAGCGGCCTGGTGACTTGCGGATCACCCAGAAGAGCAGCATCACCAACAGGCCCCCAAAGACGAAGGTCAGCAGGAAGCCTTTCGCCGCATCCCAGGCCCAGCTTCCCCAGCCCTGCACCGACTGACCGTACAGCCGCGCGGCATGCTGTCCGTAGAGATCAAGCGGGAGATCGAGCAACGTCGTCACAGCCAGTAGAAGGAAGGTAAAGGCGAAGCCTTGAAACCAGCGGTTCCTGCTCAGATTCACAGCAACATTCCGCATTTTTGCGACAACGCCCAGCGCCAGCAGGAGGAGAAGCTGCAGAATGCCCCAGCCGCTTTCCATGAAGCCCAGGATCACGCGGATGCGCGAGTAGGCGATCGCACGCTCCAGTTTCTCCGGGGGCAACGAATAAGCCGGGCGTTGTGCGCTAGAAGACCCCTGGGCCTGAGTCTGCTGGGATTCGGGCTGGTCGCGCGATTGCGCAAAAACAGGAGTAATCGCCAGAACAGCAACGCAAAACAAAATCAACGACAAGAAGGGTACCCGAAGGTGCATACAGCGTCACTGCTCCTGAACTGAGCCAGTTTGCATGGTCGCGGCTATTCCTGCAATCAGATACAGCAATATCCGATCGTTAGGCGAGCGCACCCGTGCAGGAGGCCTGGAGAAACATCGCGTCGCGGATATCGGTTGGCTCACCTTCCTGATTCATCAGCCGATATTCAAAACCATACTGCTTTAGCGTCTCCGGCACGACGGAGAGGTCGCCAACGAAGTGTGGATGGAGCTCCATGCAGATCGTATCGACGCGGGCCAGCCAATCCGGCTCACTGAAGAGCGCCTTCTCAAATCCCTCAATGTCGATCTTAACCAGCTGAAAGCGATCGACCTTTTGCTCCCGCAGAATCGTCTGGATCGAGATGTTTTTATCCGGATCTGTTCTCTCGGTCGACGGATTTACAAGAAAGCGTTGATATCGCGGCGCACGTTCCTGTGCAACCCCATTCGCATTCAGAAGAAGATTGAATACCGGCAGATAGTTCGGAATCGGCTCGACTCCAACCGCGATCTCAGCCCCCAGATGGGTGAGCGCCAGAATGGAGAACATCCCGCGATTCGCCCCGCCATCCAGCACTGCACGAACAGGGCGCTCTATCTTAAGGCGGTCCAAATAACAGTTTCGGGCATAGATCTCGCGCACGTTCCCGAAGGTTGGATTATCTCCCCTCCCTTCCAGTAGCTTGTCGATATCTTTGATAGGAAGGGCGATACAGGAACCGTCAAATTTGACGGTCATATTACGCCGCATCGCAGCATCCAGATCTGTAAGCTTTTTGGTTCGCAGAATTGTCGGTGCATTCGCGACTGTTGCAATTCCCAGCGCAAACATATCCGAGGGTTCAAGAACACGCCCAAGTGCTGCGTACTCGGATACAAATCGCCGCATAACGCTGGCCATAACGCTGCCCCCAACGATCTTTTTGCAACTCCGAAATCTGGCTGTCAGCATAGCACGTCCTGGTTTATTCCATGTCCTCGTTGCATCTCGCGGGGGATACGTCAGGCTCCGGGTGCAGACTTCGTCGAAACGCGACCACCTGCTCGGGTGGATCGTATTGAATATTGCCGGGATCGCCCCGGCATTGAGAATCGGGGAATCCACTTTCCGAAACCCTGTCCCCCCTCGGCAGCCAAACGCTAGCCTATGAACTTCCGATACACTCGGCTTCAGTCGGTTTTCCCGATGATCAAAAACGAGTCCGTCCCGATGATGAAATTGCAAGCAGCGTTTCCCAGCGGCCTGGCCGCTCTCTCTCTGGTTCTCTTCGCGCCTTCGCTCCATGCAGCCGATGCTGCTGCGTCGAAGCAGGCGAACACTCTTCTGCTGGATTCCATGACCTCAGAGCTTCATCGCGCCATGAGCTCTCTTGGCGGCTCGGGCGCAGATGCAGCGAAGCAGCCTAAACCCTACTTCGCCAGCTATGCCGTCAGCGACTCCGAGAGCTTCAACATGGCGGCACAGTTCGGGGCTATCGCGCTCTCGCGGGAAAGTCGCCGCCGCACCGCCGACGTTCAACTTCGCATCGGAACTCCCGAGCAGGACAGCACCCATGGGGATCATCGCGCCAGCGCACTCACCATGATTCCCTTGCCCCTTACCGACGATCGCAACGCCATCGAACGCAGCCTCTGGTTCGCGACCAATCGCGGCTATGCCAGAGCACTCGATAGCTACCTGAAAGTGCAGACCGAACAGCAGGTACGCGCGAAGGAAGAAGACAATTCCGCCGACTTCTCCACCGAAAAGCCGGCAACCGCAGTGCTTCCAGCCTCCGCTCCCCTCTCGATTGACAACTCAGCGTGGGAGAAACGCCTCCGCAACCTCTCCGGAGTGTTCCGCGACTACCCGGAGATCTTCTTCGATAACGTCGCGGTGCAGGCGACCAGCGAAACCTCGTACTTCGTCTCCTCGGAAGGCACCAGGGTTGCAACCCCTAATCAGGTTGCCCGGCTCGTCATCGTTGCGCGCACTCGCGCTGCCGACGGCATGGACCTGTTTCGCGCCGAGACCTTCGAGGCCGATTCGCTCGCCCACCTTCCTGACCAGAAGACCCTCGTCGAGAAGACGACGGCCATGGCAAAGAATCTCGTCGCGCTACGCACAGCACCTGTTACCGAGCCCTACAACGGTCCGGCAATTCTTAGCGGCCGCGCCTCCGCAGTCTTCTTTCACGAAGTATTGGGCCACAGGCTGGAAGGGCAGCGCCAGCGCGGCGACAATGAAGGACAGACCTTCACCAAACTGTTGGGGAAGCAAATCCTGCCGAGCTTTATCAGCGTTACCGACGACCCTACACTCAAGAACTTTGATGGAACCTCTCTGAGTGGTCACTATAACTATGACGACGAAGGCCAGCCCGCACGCCGCGTCGACCTGATCAAGGATGGCGTGCTCGAGACCTTTCTGATGTCTCGGCTTCCCATCGCGAGTTTCGCCAACTCCAACGGCCATGGTCGCGCCGAAGTGGGACGCATGCCCACGGGACGGCAGGGCAACCTCATCGTCAGCTCCACCAAGACGGTCAGCGACAAGGAGCTTCGCCAGATGTTGATCGACGAAGCGAAACGCCAGGGCAAGCCTTATGGCCTCTACTTCGAAGACATCTCCTCGGGCTTCGCCGTCACCACGCGCCGTTCTCCGCAGGCCTTTCAGGTGATTCCTCTGGTAGTCTATCGCGTCTTCGTCGATGGCCGCCCTGATGAACTTGTCCGCGGCGTTTCGATCGTGGGAACCCCCCAGGCCGCGCTCAATCGCATTGTCGCCACCGGGAACAAGCAGGATATCTTCAACGGAATCTGCGGCGCCGAGTCAGGCAGCATTCCAGTCAGTGCCGTGGCTCCAGCCATGCTGGTCAGCGAGATTGAAACCCAAAGGCAGGCCCAGGGCACGGCACGCCCACCGATCCTTCCCCCTCCCCCAATCACGGACACCGGAAAGGAGGGTAAACGATGAAGACTTCATTTAGAAGAATGACGATTACGTCTCTCTACTCAGTCGCGTTTCTGGCCATGACATTCACGTCCAGTTTCTGCGCAGCCCAGACGCCGTCTCAGACGGATGACCCCATGCTCAAGGCGATGCAAGCCGAGCTCGATCGCGAAAAAGCACAGCTTGTGCTTCCTGGCATGCAACGTCCCTACTTCATCGAGTATCGGCTCGACGATTTCTCAAGCTTCGAAGCAGTCGCGAATTACGGAGCGTTGACCCGTGAAGAAGAGGGCGGCCAGCGCGTTGTGCGTGTCACCGTGCGTGTGGGCGATTACGGGCTCGACTCGAGCACTGGCCGCGGAGACGGGTCCGTACAGCTCGCTCCAGAAGATAACGACCCTGACGCGCTGCGTTACGCGCTCTGGACCGCAACCGACGAGGCCTACAAGAACGCTCTTCGCGCCTACTCCGCTAAGCTTGCGGCTCTGCAGCAGTTCCAGTCAACGCGTACAGAAAAGGATCTCGCCCCGGAAAAACCCGTCGTCCACATCGAACCTCTTCGCAAGCTCGAGATCGATCGCAAGCTATGGGAAAAGCGCATCGTCGACGCCAGCGGCCTTTACGCAACTGCGCCTGAAGTCCGTTCCTTTGCCGACCAGGTGCAATATTCAACTGCGAATATCCGTGCGATGACGCTCAACCGCTATCTCGTCAATACCGAGGGTACGGTCCTGCGTTACGGCCTCAGCGGATATAACAATGCCATCAGCGTAGGCGGTCAGGCGCCGGATGGCATGCGTCTGGCGCGCGACAATGGGTCCGTCGCCGTCACGGCCAATGAGCTTGAGAGCTGGCCTTCCTTCCGAACACGGGTCATCGATGACCTCAAGAGCCTTGAAGCCCTCAGCAAAGCTCCTATCGTTGACTCCGAGGACTACCACGGCCCGGTTCTCTTTTCTGGCGACGCAGCCTCCGACGTAATGAACCAGCTCTTCGTCGGCAATGTTGAAGCAGATCGTCCCGAACTCGGCACCAGCGCACGGACTCGTGGCGTGTACGCGTCCAGCTACAAAGCGCGAGTTCTGCCGGAGTTCATGAGCGTCACCGACAACCCGCTCGAGTCCAAGTTCCAGGGCCGTTCCGTGCTGGGCGCCTACCAGGTCGACGATGAAGGTGTTCCGGCTCAGGCGGTCGATATCGTCACCAACGGCAAGCTCGACAACTACCTCATCAGCCGCGAACCCATCAAGGACTTCCCTTCGTCCAACGGTCACGGCCGCGCAGCTCCGGGAGCTCCGGCGCATTCGCGCAGCGGCGTAATGATCTTCAAGTCGAGCCATCCCGTCCCTGCAGCCGATTTGAACAAGCAGCTGCTCACCATGGCCAGGGAGCAGAAGAAGGACGTCTATGCCGTCGAAACCATGGGTGGCGAAGCTCCGCGCCTGCTGTATCTCGTTCACCCCGACGGCAGCCGTCAATTGGTTCGCGGCGCGACCTTCGACGAGCTGGATAACCGCAGCCTTCGTTCAGAGATTCGAGCCGTAGGCGACGATCCTTTCGTCAACGACTCGTTGGGTACGTTGCCCCAGACAACCATCGTGCCCAGCCTGCTGTTCGGCGACATTGTGGTGAAACGCGCTGCCGAAGAGCAGCAGAAGCTTCCTTACTATCCCCCTCCGCCGACGACGAAGTAACCTTGAATCTACAAGGAAGTGAACCGATGTCGTTTGATCCAAAAACCCTGCAGCTTCTGACGCTGGCCGCGCTGTTCGCCCTCATCTATGCAGGCCGTCTGTCCAAGGGCTCGCCAAAGGAGACCGCAGAAGGTCTGGCCTTCCCCTTAAAGCCACTAGTCTTGTGGAGCAGGGGCCTCGTGCTCCCGATCTACTTTGCGCTGCTGGTATGGCCGCTGTGGAAGAATCACCTGCACATTCCGTTCTGGCTGCCTTTGATGTTTCTCGCGCTAATCGTGCTTGTGGTCTACCAGCTGCCGGGAACTATCGTGTTTACGCCGACCGGCCTGGTGCAGCGCTTTTGGCTGCGTGGAGAAAAGTCCATGCGCTACGACGAAGTGATGAACGCCCAGATTATCGGCGCGGGACGCATGACGCGTGTACTGGGCGATAACCGCGTCGCCATTACCCATACCTGGAACCACAGCGGCTCGGAGCAGTTCCGCAAGGAGCTCGAGCGACGCACCGGAAAGCGCGTTCTTCGTTAACGGCTCAGTCGGTCCGAATCAGGTAAGGCTCAGCTCCGCCGGATGCATGAATGCTCTCGGCGACTTCGTCAGCGTGAGCCTTGTCCGGGCGGGCGGGATTGATCCGGACCCAATGGCCGGTCGGCCCGGGAAATTCGATCACCTTTGCGGTCGTATACCGCCGCATCAGGTCGTTCTTCAGTTTTACCGCATCCTTCTCGCGCTCGAACGCTCCAACCTGAACACACCAACGACCTCCGGGAATCGCGTTCGGATCCCTGCTTGGTCCCGGCGTCCAGGCCTCGACACGCACCTTCGCTACTCCCATACGATAGAGTCCCGTCGCCTTGGCCGCTGCCAGGGAAAGATCGATGATGCGACCGCGTACGAAAGGACCGCGATCTGTAATCTTTACGACTGCTGCCTGGTTCGTTGTGAGATTGGTGACGCGCACGATTGAACCCATGGGAAGTGTCCGATGCGCTGCGGTCATCGCGTTCTGATCGTAGACCTTGCCGTCCGCTCCCTTGCGACCGGCATAAGGTGGTCCGTACCAGCTTGCCACTCCGGTTTCAACTAAAGCCGGCTTGCCATGAACATCCGGAGGAACTGGAGGTAACGGCTGCACGGTTCCCGCAGAGGGATTTCCCTGCTTTGGGGATCGAGTATCCCTCCCGGCATATGTTCCTGTACTGGAGCCTGTGGAAGGGGGTGGCGGCTGCTGGTGCGCTCGCACAGGCTTTTTATGGCAGCCCGTCACTGCCAGCGTCAGCGCCGGCATCAGTACGGCGAACGCGAGACGGGCGCGAGTCACGGTTTAGGCGCGCCCCCAGTGCCCGAGGGCGGCGTGCGCCCGGCGCGTTCATCCATCCGCTGCGCCATCCGGTTCAACTCGCGAGCGGCGGCTCGCAGGGCGTCCGACCCATTCTTCCGCAGATCGGGAACGACCTCGTCGTTGAAATAGCGAACAAAGTCACGCATATCCTCTTCCATACGAGCGCCAGCTTCGTGCAGACGCTCCTCCCATGGACGCTTCGGATTCTCATTCGCCATAAGCACACTTCTCCACTATTCATTATCAAAATGAGGAAATCCGTGGGTCAATCGCTTCGACTCTCTATTCCCTATGCGGTGTCGAGGTGGTAACGTCGTCCAAGGACCGCGCATAAACGGCAGCGGCTTATACAACGTGCCACTGCAGACATGCGTCTTTTCAAGAAGGGACGCCATTCAAGAGAGCGTCTGGCCAGGTGTTCGCTGCTTTTTCCGAGATGCGAGACCGGAAGTCTTTTTACGAGGTTACTTTTTGATACCATCTGCTTCCCGCCCATTGGTTTCATCCCATCTTCTTCCCCTGCTGCTTGTCTTTCTCTCGCCCATGCTCGCGGCGCACTCCGCACTAGCTCGTTCTGCAGAGCCGTCAATAACGGAAGCAGACACTTCCCTTCCCGACTCACCAGGAGCCCTGCTCTTTGCCGCGAGCGGTTTCAGCAGTTCGGCAGACAATCCGGAGACTTCGGAGATTCCGGGGCTGCCCGGATTTGGCGGACAGGCAAGCGCCGGAAATCAGCGGACACCCCTTCCACGCGTCAAATTCATCACTGCAGGCCAACAGGCGCTTCCTCAGAAGGCTCGCGACAAGGTACTTCTGGGTCTGCGCGAAACTGTTACCCCTTATGCCATGCTTGGTTGGCCACTCTCTGCCGGCTGGTCGCACCTTATCAACGGCAGTCCCAACTATGGAGTCAATGGCGAGGCCTTTGCCCAGCGTCTTGGAGCTGCTGCCGCCCTGAATGGCAGCAAGGAGATCTTCAGCGACTCCATCCTGGCCACCGCGTTCCACCAGGATCCACGGTACTACCAGCGCGGCCACAGCTACGGGCTAATCAATCGCGCTATCTACGCGGGAACCCGCCCTGTCATCGGAAAAACCGATAGCGGAAGGACTATTCCCAACTATGCTTTCATTCTGGGAACGGGCGGTGCTGCCGCGCTAACGCAGGTCTATTATCCTGATCGCAACGTGAACGGCGCCCAGTTCGCTCGAACCTGGGCTACATCGCTCGGTGGTTCGGCCCTTGGTTATCTCGTTAGCGAGTTCGGTGGTGACGTCATCCAAAAGCTCCACCTTAGCAAGCAAGAATAATCCTCCCGCATCCGGGGTTTGACCGCTCAGGCAGGGATGAGTCTGGTGAAAATGTACAGGGGTGTAATTTTAGGAGTTTTACTTTCTGTGGGGACGGTCGTAGCTCAAACGACCGCTCCCTCCCCTGTCGAGTCGCCTGGTCTCCTGGAGCCTTCCTCGTCCTCAAAAGGGCCGTCTTTGTCTGATGTCGATCAAAACTCATTGCTCGCGACGACCACTTCCGACGATCTTCCCGACGCCCCCAGTGCGGTTCAGGCCCAGCAGGAGGATGTCGTCTCTGCGGGAGAGCGATCTCTGCGCGCCCAGGGAAAGGCGCAGGAACCTTGCACCTTCCTTCGCTCCATCGGGCCGATCTATTTAGACCCCAACAAGGTCGATCAGCCCCGCCCCCGCTGCAGCGAACTGGTCTATCCCTACCAGCGCTTTCTGGGCACAAACATACCGGTTCCCCTCAATTGGAAACAGAAGGGCTACCTCGCAGCTCACTTCACCACGGACCCCGCCAGCCTCGGCACGATCGTCGGAATCTCCGCCATCAGTATCGCCCTCGATCCGCACACGGCTTACGGACCGGGGCTAAAGGGCTTTGGAGAACTCGCCGGAATCAGCGTGCTGCAGAACGCCACCGCCGAGTTCTTTGGTACCTTCGCCGTCCCGGCTCTCATGCATCAGGACCCGCGCTACTACCGGATGCCGAACAAGCCATTTAAAAAGCGCATCCTCTACTCCATTAGCCGCAGCTATATCTCCCGGAGCGACGAAGGCAAGACCATCCCGAACTATGGCGTCCTTGCCGCATACCCGATCATAGGCGAGCTCAGCAACCTCTACGTTCCCGGCCTCGAGACCGATGGCCCCTCCACCGCAAAACGTGTCTTGACCGGCCTGGCTCTCGATCCCGTCAACAACCTGGTGAATGAATTTCTACCCGACGTCGCGAAGCGTGTTCACGTCCGCATCATCTTCGTCCAGCAGATTTTTAACAATATTGCCCTTACAGGAAGTGGCTCGATGTGACGGCGGAGTCCGGGCGGAACCAAATTTTGCACCCTTTCCCGTCTTTCCGCTCATCCCGTTTTCCACACCATTCAATGCAGAATCTCGCCGTTCGATTCCATAGGCTTCGATCCACCCCCTCGCCTGAGTAGTCTTAACGAGGTTCAAGTCCCTTGTTCTTCTTCCACTTATAGGTGGAGGATCAAGAGAGGTTGAATCAGGGTGCTCACTTCCGACAAGCACCTTAGCCGGATAAGCTTCATGAGTAGCTGTTCAGGCGTCACCAGATTTTTAGGAATTATCAGGAGAAAAGAAACGCATATGGCAAAGTCCGCGAAGTTGGCCGAGAAGGCCCTCACGTATGGAGCAAAGGCAGCTTGGGCCGTGTTCGACAAACTGAACTCGATCTCGCCCAACGCAAGCTTCACCCCCAAATGGAGCGACAAGCCCCTCCTGAAGTCCTACCAGAAAGAAAAGCCCCCGCTAGGCTGGCCCCGCACCACCGACTCCCTCTGCCCCAGGTGCGTCCCTGAGATCCGCCAGCAGATCGTTGACGGCAAGCTGCCTCACGAGATCCTTCTGAACGAGAAGGTCGGCGAGATCAAGGCCCAGATCATCGAGCGCGACGGCCAGATCCTTATGGTTAAGGACTGCCCCATCCACGGCCACTTCGAGGACGTCATGTCCATCGACCCGCCGATGATGAAGCACCTCGAGGACGTCTTCCCCGGCCGCGACATCCGCGCCCACAATGACGAAAAGCTCCACAACCACGGCACCTCGACCGTCACGCACGGCCGCGGCTCGGTTCTGACCATCGACCTGACCAACCGCTGCAACATGATGTGCGACCCCTGCTTTATGGACGCCAACCAGGTTGGCTTCGTGCACGAGCTCACTTGGGACGAGATCAAGACCATGCTCGACAACGCGATCACCATCAAGCCGCGTCGTCAGATGTCGGTCCAGTTCTCGGGTGGTGAGCCCACGTTGAGCCCCTACTTCCTCGACGCCGTCGCCTATGCCCGCAAGGTTGGTTACAACTCTGTGCAGGCCGCGACCAACGGTATCGAGTTCGCGAAGTCCAAGGAGTTCGCCAAGGCTGCAGCTGAAGCCGGCCTTCGCTACGCTTACCTCCAGTTCGACGGCATCGGCAACGCTGCCAACTCGCACCGCAAGGTCGGCAACTCGTTCGACGTGAAGCTCCAGGCCATCCATAACCTGCACGCAGCCGGCGTGGACATCGTTCCCGTAACCTGCATCATCAACGGCATCAACAACGAGCAGGTTGGCCGCATCATCGAGTTCGCTCTCGACAACCCGAAGAAGATCAACTTCCTTTCGTTCCAGCCAGTCAGCTTCACGGGCCGTGACGAAGAGGTTTCGGACGAGCGCCGCATGGCGCAGCGTTATACCCTGTCGCACCTCGCCCACGACGTCCGCAACCAGACCGGTCTTGGCGAGAGCACCCGCGACTGGTTCCCGATCTCCTTCATGTCCACCTTCTCCGACTGGGCCGACCTGGTTCACGGACCGGATCACGACTGGGGCCAGCTCTCCTGCGGCTGCCACCCGAACTGCGGTATCGGCATGGCTCTGATGATCGACAAGGAGACCAAGGAAGCCGTTCCCGTCACCGCGTTCCTCGACGCTGTGCAGCTGGCCAAGGACGTCGCCCGCATCAACGACGCCGCCCGCGGCAAGTTCCTCTCCATCGTCGGTGTGTCGCTTGCACTTCTTCGCAACTACAACCCCTCGAACGCTCCTACGCACTTCAAGATCGTCGACCTGCTGCAGAAGTTCGACAAGTGCTTCGGCGCCACCGGCCGCAACTACGGCAAGGTGACTGGCGACCGCACCATGGCCGATATCGAGAAGCGCCGCGCTGACCGTTGGAACTTCCTCTTCATCGCCGGCATGTGGTTCCAGGACCTGTTCAACTACGACTTCCGCCGCACCGAGCAGTGCATCATCCCCTACGCCACGCAGGAAGGCGAGATCAGCTTCTGCGCATACAACACCGGCGTGGGCTGGAGGAACATCATCGAGAAGATGCATATGACCGCCACCCTCACCAAGTGGTACGAGGAGCACGGCCGTCACGAGATCTTCGCAGGCGGCAAGAAGGTCGGTATCGAGAAGCAGGAGAAGTATGACCTGGTCCTCAACGAGGCTCACGTCAACTCCGCTGCCAACGACACCTTCGACAAGAGCGGCATCGCCAAGAACGCCCGCGAGGAGAAGATCCGGGCACGCGACGCGAAGATCAAGCAGGACGCAGAGAACGCCAAGATGGCCAAGCTCTACCGCAAGGAGATCCTCAAGGAAGCCGAGCAGCCAGGCTTCATCTCCCTCGGCGAGATCAAAGCCGCTCCTGCAAAGGTCGAGTCAGAAGAGACCGTGGCCGGGGACTAGCCGTCCAGGCAGACGCGCCTTCGGCGCAAAAGCCCAACACTACAAAGGCCGCCAGCAATGGCGGCCTTTATTATTGATATCCATGCGGACGAACGAGGTTATTTCTTATCGGGATATGTGTTCTCGAGAGAATCTATCTTTACAACGCGGAACTTCAACGCAGCGCAGGCTCACTCAATTGTTCTGTCTTTCCGAGCACCATATAAGCGAACATTAAACTATGCATGAGGCACAATATCCAAAAGGGCGCTAAATTGTTATGACTTCCCATCATTTGAGATAGTCGTCAGCATAAACGCCATTCCGCTGAACGCCAATGCCTCAAACACGCTCGCCCATTCATTCCCCACATTCGTGTATGGATCGGCGATCGCCCGCGGAATATGCAGCATCAGCACCCAAAGGAAGATCATTACTCCCGTCAGCAGCGAAGCCATGCGCGCCACACGCTTCACCATCATCCCCACACCACCCGCCATCAATGCCACTCCGGCAAAGTATGTCCAGAACATCTGATGGCCGATCCATGCCGGAACCAGTGATGCCACAAACTGCGGGTAAAGAAAGTGGTCGAACCCGAAGATAGCCAGCATCGCTCCGAACATGTACCGCCCCGCAGCCAGAACCCGTTCCAGCCAAGTTGGTAACTTACTGTCTCCAGCAATCGAGAGCGCAGCGATCCAGGCACCGCCTGCCAGCGCCATCTCTTTCAGAGCGTTCGTCCACGCACCCAGCACCATGGCGTACTGTCCTACAAGCTGGTTAGGAATATGTGCAATCAGCACCAGCGCCAGCATTCCTGCCCCAGCCCATTCGGCTACCTTTCTTCCCTTAAGATTGAAGAGAATACAGATTCCCGCGATCGTAAAAGCAGTTCCCGAGACGAGCGCCCATAGCAACCGGAACGGCAGCCAGGCTGGAAAATTCGGGATCACGACCCAGGGAAAGTTCCGGTAGAAAAAGTGCATCAGGCCAATCGAACCCAAACCGATTGCATACAGGACACGTCCCGCTGGAACAAGCCATTTTTGCATGCGGCGAGTCTAGCGGAAATTCCGCTTCCCGCCACAACTTTTCATCCCAAATCTCTAGCCAGCTTGCGCGCCTTCTCAAGCCTTCGCCCTGCTCCCGGGAACACACAAGCTCCGTCGACATGGTTAGTCTCTGACCGCAATCCCCATTAGCTCAAAACGAGCCCCAAACAGCAGCGGCCCTGAGCCCAGAAACGCCCGCGCCGGAAGCTTGCCCGTGAAGTAGGTGCGATAGACCGCATTGAACCGGTCGAACAACGACACATCGCTGCAGAAGATCTGCAGCGACACCAGGTTCTCCATCGTCATTCCCGCCATCTCCAACACACGCCGGATCTCCTGCATCACCAGGTGTGCCTCATCCTCCGCCGTCTCGGGAACCTTCGTCGTTCCCGCGATCAGCCCTATGCGGCCTGAGAGATAGAGCGTCTTACCATCCACCAGGACGGCATCGGAAAAAGGCATTGCGGGATTGCTGGAAAAGTATTCTCGGCTCATAGCTGTGATCGTAAGTTTACCGCAGCCGGCTCGGCGAACCTAAAGAGAAAGGGTCGCGATAACCGCGACCTTTGAGTCTTGCATGAATAGGGGAAAACTTTACTCGCCTGAGACCGCCGCCGCTGTGTGGTGCAACGGACGTCTTGTCGTCCTGGCGACAGAACGCATCTTCACACGTCGACGTGCAGCATGGCCATACGACCACTCACGCACCGGACCAACATCCACGTGCACAAACTGGTTTACCGGATAGTACCCTACACCGCCTGCATGCAGGCTTAGCGCTGTATCACGCAAAGTCGTCGTCTTAACGCCCGGGACCCGAATATCAATCGCCTTGGCCTGCATGTGTTGGCTATGTTCCGCTACGCCGGAGTTCGCCGAGCGCGATCGCAGCAGACGGTTGCTCCACGGAGTGCGATAGCCGCAGACGATATCGATCTCTCCATCCGGCCTCCCCAGCTTCGCCATCAACGTGTGGAGCAGGTCGAACTCGGCAGGGTCGTAGTGGCTCTCTGCCTGCGTGCGGTGGTCGCGAAGGAAGTAGTTGAGCTTCGCAATGGCATCCGGCAAATAGGTATCGCCGATACGGTACACCACATCGATGTCTTCTCCGGTATGCAGGTGATGCAGGCGAAGGTGGTATTGTTCCGCCATCTCCGTATTCGTCGCAGCGTCTATAGCCCTGGCCAGACCGCTCAACCCAATAAAAACGGTTGCCGCTAAAGCCACAGTAGACGCCAGCCTGGTCGCTGTCCGCATTCGCACTCCCGGGATAATTTGCCGAAATAGTAATGACAATCGCAAATGCGATTCACCGTGCGCCATTTACTTCTTCCAGTTTATAAAACCTTACCCCCTCCTGTCCCTCATAACTGTAATTTTTATGTAAGGCAAGGAGATGCTTCCTAAGTTTAGTCTCTGCTTCAACTTGCTTTGCAGCGGGCCATTGTAGACTGTTATCTATGGTGCTCGATCCGATTCAGATACGGGTGCTCGGATCTCTTATTGAAAAAGAGATCACCACCCCGGAAGGCTATCCCCTCTCGCTGAACGCTCTTGTCAACGCGTGCAATCAGCGTTCCAGCCGCGACCCGGTTCTCCAGCTAAGCGATGACGAGGTCCGTCAGGCCCTTCATTTGCTCGACGATCAAAACCTCATCACGACCGCACATGACTCTCGCGTTCCCAAGTACGAGCACCGCATCCGCACCGTGCTCAACCTGCGCCGCGATGAGACAGCAGTTCTTTGCCTGCTAATGCTGCGCGGACCGCAGACGCTGGGCGAGCTTCGCGGTCGCTCCGAGCGCCTTTACGCATTCGAGGACACTGCTTCGGTTCAGTCCACTCTTGATCGTCTTGCATCTCGTGAAATTCCTTCGAACCCAACGGAGGTCAATTCGAACGCTACCGGTCCTCTGGTCCTCGTACTCCCGCGCCAGCTCGGGTCGCGCGAGTCTCGTTACGCCCACCTGCTCAACGGTACTCCGGAGCTCACTTCAACATCACCACATTCTTCAACGGTTGCCCTCGAAGCCCCCTCGCAACACGTCGATCGCATCGCACATTTGGAATCCGAAGTTGCCAGCCTTACTGAAGCCTTTGCCATTCTCCAGGCGCGAGTCGCCGACCTCGAGTCTGGCTCATGAACGTCTTCTGTCCGCTTCATTCGTCTATCAGATGATCGAGTACCCGCGAGATTTGTGATGTCGAACCCGTATGTGATCCCGTCCGATGTTCTTTCCGAGAGGCGAAACCTCGCACGGCGGCACGAAGATCTGCTGAGTGAACAGCATTCACGTCTTCTCCTCCAGATTCCGGATGGAGTTCTCTGTATCAATCGAGACTGGAAGATTACCTTCGTCAATCCAGAAGGCATGCGGATCTTTCAGATTGAGCCCCATCACATTGAAACGGGTTCCATCTGGGAGATGTTTCCGCAGATGCCCGGCACTGAGCTCGAGCTTCATTGCCGCTCCGCAATGCAGGCCGGCGTTCAGTCGCATCTGGAATACTTCAGCAAACATCGCGATCTCTGGCTCGATCTTTGCATCCTTCCGGTAGAAAAAGGTATCGCTGTTATTGTGCGGGATATCACCGATCACAAGGGCGCAGAGCTCCTTCGTGAATCCGCCTCCCGGCAGCTATTGCAAGTCCTCGAAGCTACGACCGACGCGGTCCTCAGCGTCAATCGCGACGGCAGGCTGACCTTCCTCAACCGTCGCGCGCGCCAACTGCTTGCCGTCAAGGGAGATCTGCTCGGGAAAAATATCTGGCAGGAATTCCCCTTCGTAAAACACAACGGGCAGTATCAGCATTACTTTACGCGCGCGATGAAGGAAGGAATCGCCAGCGACTTCGAAGAGTTCTATCCCGAACCCCTGGATCTCTGGCTCTCCATCCAGATTCGACCTTCCGACGAAGGCGTCGTTATCTTCTTTCGCGATATCACCGCCCGCCGGGAATCCGATCTAGCCCTTCAGAAACAGAGTGACCTGCTCTCTGTCGTGCAGCAGACCGCTCGTGTCGCCACCTGGGACGTCAATCTTTCCACCGGCAAAGTTACCTACGGGATCGGATCTTATCCGGTCTTCGGGCGCTCTTTCGAGGAGCTTCCTGACCTGCGGGCCTTTAGAAACTACGTCCCGCAGGAGTATCTTTCCACGATTGGCGACCTCCTGCGTCAGACACGGCAGACCGGGGAGATGATCGTAACGGACTTTCCCATTCGAGCTGCGAATGGCTCCTTGCTTTGGATCGAGTGTCGCTGCCAGGCTCTCATCGTCGATGGAGTCGCCACTCGGCTGCGGGGCTTGTCCATCGACATCACCGACCGTAAACACTCTTCTGCCGCTCTTCAGCAACGTCAGGAAGAGACTGAGCGGCAACGAGCCGAGCTTGAAAGCATCTATCGAACCGCTCCCATCGGCCTGGCGCTCTTTGACTCCGTCGAGTTCCGCTACCTGCGTGTGAATGATCGTCAGGCTGAAACCTTAGGCCTGCCCATCGAAAAGATCCTGGGCCGCCGCATCACGGAGATTGCGCCGCTGAAGGGTATTGAAGAGATCTTTCGCCAGGTCGCAGCCGGCAGGACCATCCGCAACCATGTCTTCGAAGGCGAGCTTCCAACGCGTCCGGGTGAGCATCGATTCTGGAACGTCAACTATTCCCCGGTCTTCAGTTCGGACGGCAGGGTTGAGGCGATCGCCGCTGTCGTCCAGGAGATTACTAACCGGAAGAAGGCTGAGGACGCCTTGATTCAGAGCGAGAAGCTCGCGGCCGTCGGCCGACTGGCCAGTTCGATCTCCCACGAGATCAACAACCCGCTCGAAGCCATCACCAACCTCTTCTATCTCATTCACACCTCAAAAGGATTGCCTCCCGAGGTCGCAGAATACGTTCAAATTGCCCAGAGTGAGCTTTCGCGTGTCTGCCAGATCGCAACCCAGACCCTTCGATTCCATCGCCAGGCCGTCAGCGCTACCCGCGTGACCGCGAAAGATCTCGTTGATGCCGTTCTCAATCTCTATCAGGGACGCCTTCTCAACTCCGGCATTCAAGTAGAAACCGACTTTTTAATCTCTCGTCCGATTCTCTGCTTTGAAAACGACATCCGGCAGGTGCTCAATAACCTGATCGCCAACGCCATCGATGCCATGCGCCAGGGAGGCCGTCTCATCGTTCGCGCCCACGAGGCAACAGATCGCTCCAACGGGGATGACATTCGCGAAGGCGTTCGCATCACTATCGCTGATGCCGGCCATGGCATGTCGCCTGCGGTTCGTGCACGAATCTTCGAGCCCTTTTATTCCACGAAGGAGCTTAACGGAACCGGCCTGGGTCTCTGGATTTCCTCCGGCATTGTCGATCGTCACCAAGGCAAACTCACGCTGCGAAGCACCGATCATCCGGTCCACCACGGTACCGTCTTCGCCCTCTTCCTTCCCACGCTCGTAGAATTTCAGCAATCGTCGGAAGGCGAAGATCTGAGCTGAGTTTTCCCCCGGGAAAATTCTTGTGAATGACCTGTGGCTCCGTCAGGTTTACATCTCTGCCCATCGCCGCAGCAGGTTGTGATAGATCCCCGTTAGCTTGACGCCGTTTGGGCTTCCAGGCAGATCTACCGCCAGCTTTTGAATGGTCTGGTCCAGCTCGAACAGCATCGTCCGGTCGGAATCGCTGCGAATCATGCTCTGAATCCAGAAGAAGCTCGACGTCCTGGCCCCTCGCGTTACCGGTTCCACCCTGTGCAGGCTCGTCGCCGGATACAGCACCATATGCCCCATCGGCAGCTTCACGCTGTGCGAGCCGTAGGTGTCCTCCACAATCAGTTCGCCGCCGTCATACTCCTCCGGCGAAGTCAGAAACAGTGTCGCCGAAACATCCGTGCGAATCCTCTGCCCCGTCGTCACTTGCTGCCGGATAGCCGTATCCACATGCGTTCCAAACTTCCCGCCGCCCCGATACCGATTGAACATCGGCGGAAATACCCTCAGCGGAAGTGCCGCCGACATGAATCGCGGAGACCGTGCCAACCCCTTCAGCACCACCTCGCCAAGCTCCAGTGCTAGCGGCGAGCCCTCGGCAAGCTGCTCGTTCTCCTTCACGCCGCGTGCCTGGTACCCAGCTGTAGCCTTGCCGTCTGTCCAGTCCGCTGCATCCAGCTTCGCGCGCATCTGCTGCACCTGCTCCTGGGTCAGCACGTCGGGAATCGTAATCAGCATGAATGAATCTCCATCCCAAAAGAATACGCAGCGAACGACCAGAAAGTCGCTCGCTGCGTCAATGCCTGTACAACTAGAACCGGAAATTGGCTCCGATCAGCGCGCTCAGGCCTGCCCCGGGAATCAGGTGGCTCGGATGCGGCTGGTCGATATAGAACCGGTTCGCCAGATTGTAGATATTCGCCTGAAGCTCCAGCCTGTCCGTCACCGGTCGGCTGACCATCAGGTTGAACACCCAGTACCCAGGGTTCTGCTTCATCCCGGTCGACAATACCTCGTAGCCCTTTTTCTGCGCTCCCGTCACGGGATCCGTGTAGCTCGTCAACGGTCCAAACGTCAGTGGCATAAAGGGAACCGTCGAGCTCGCCGTCCTCGAAGCTACATAGTTCGCTCCGAAGCCTCCCTTCACTCGCGCAAAGATGTTCCGCGTCAGGAACGCATTGAACGTCTGCTTCGGCACGTTCGCCAGTTGGTATCCAACCGAGGTCGGGAAGAACTGTGAGCTTAACACTTCACTGTTCAGATATGCATATCCCAGCACCAGGTCCATTCCCTGCTGCAGCCTTCCGATCACGCTCGCCTGCACGCCCTGAACCCTCTGATTACCCGCCAGAACAATATTGTTCGAGTTCGTCGGATCCGTCTCACGCGCATTCTGCTTCGTCGTCCGGAACCACGCTCCATCCAGCAACAGACGCTCGTTCATCAGGCTGTACTTCGCACCCGCCTCGAACGTCTCGTTCTGCTCCGGCGGCAGAATGCTCGTCGAAACACTCAGGCTCAACGACTCAGCCGAGGGATTGAAGCTCGTTCCATAGTCGAAGTACACACTGCCGTGCGAGTTTGGCTTGAAGACAAACGCCGCCCTGTAGCTCGGCTGGCTCACCTCCTGCGACGCCAGCGTCGGAGCCGCCGAACTGTTCGGAACATATTGGCTGAACCTCGTATCGAAGTAATCCCAGCGAACGCCTCCGCTCAAATCGAACATCCGGCTCAGATGCACCGTGTCCACAAAGTACAGTCCAACGCTTTGTGACTTCACGTGCGTGATCGAAGAGATCGTACCCGTACCCGCAAACGGGTCCTGCGGATTCGGATTCGCCAGATTCGTCGGCGTCACGCCCTTGAACGTCGTGCGGATCGGGTTCGAGATCTCTTGTCCGCCCTCGACGCCTCCTACAAAGTCATTGCGAAGATGCAGAACCTTGAAGCGCGTCGTAAACTCCGTCTGATCCCACAGGTCTCCCTCGACGCTCTTGACCGTAATCTGGTTGCGATTCACCATGATCTGATCCGCCGGCGTCGTCGGAGTATAGGTACAGACCGCTCCAGTCACCGAGCTTGTCGGAAGCGCGCTTACAAATCCACCTACCGGAATCGCCTGCGAAGCATTCGAACAGATCTGCGGCTCAGTGATCTGAGCCTTGCGTCCGTAATTCGCCCAGCGCGCGATACTGTGAATCTGTGCATGCTCGCTGAAGTTATGGACCAGCCTGCCCGACAGCACATCTACATCCGCTCGTAGATTGTTCGTGTCCGGGAAGCCGAAGTAAGCATGCCGATTCGCCGGGGACAGCTTGTTGAACAGCCACGGCAGACCATAGTCCGGCGTGTCGCTCTCTGTCAGATGGAAGTAGCTAATCGTCCCCCTCGTCTGCGAGTTCAATCCCACCGTCAGTGAAGGGGCAACGCCATAATGGCTATTGGCCGCAAAAGGACGACCTGCAACGCCTCCTGCAACCCCCACCGCGTTCACGCGTACAGCCGATCCATTCATGAAGTCATCCAGCGGCTCGTTCACATCCGCCGTGATTCTCCGCGTCGCATCCGTTCCAAACTGCGCACCGACCTTCACAAACTCATCGGCCGCCGGAACTTTGCTGTCCTGGTTAATGATTCCACCCGTCGATCCACGTCCGAACTGCACACCCGCAGGACCCTCGAGAACTTCCACCTGCTCAAAGTTGAAGCTGTCGCGGTAGTAGCTTCCAAAGTCACGAATTCCATCCAGAAAGATATCGTTGCGAGCCGTAAAGCCGCGGATCGTCAGGTTGTCTCCCTGCGCCCCCGCCTCGCCCGCTGCCATGCTGATACCCGGAACATTCCTCAGGGCATCGCGCAGAGTCGTGTTCTGCTGCTCGCGCAAAATAAACTGCGGGACCACTGCCACCGTCTGCGGAGTATCGATCAGGGGCTGCGTAAACTTGTTCAACGAGACCGTATCCGGCATCGAAGCCGTTACGTCCACCGAGTCCGAACGCTTCAGACCCACCACCATCGTCGTCGTGCCCTGCGCCGCATAGCTCAGTCCAGTGCCCTCCAGCAGCAGACGAAGACCGTCCTCAACCGAGTACACTCCGCTCACACCCTTTGTCTGAAAGCCCGCAAGGGTTCCCTGGGGAAGATCGATCTTAACCTTCAGCCCGGTCGCCTGCTCGTACGCCTTGATGCCGTCCTCCAGGCTCCCCGCGACGATACTGAACCGCTTTACCGGGAGATTCGACGCGGCCTGTCCCGCACTACCTGCAGAACCCGCAGCACTTACCGCCGCCTGCGCCAGCCGGCCGCTGCCCATCACTGTAGCCGCCAGGGTCCCCACCGCCAGCAAGCTCTTCGATCCTGCAAATCTGCGCTTGTGATTCTTCCTTCTCGCGTCCTTCTTCATCATCCCTCTCCTTGCGAAACGCCCTCCGAGGCCGAAAAAAGGCGCACGAAGGGGCAACAACCGCTCATACCGGTTCAGCGCGGTGCGCCGACCGGCATCACGCAACCCATCAGAATTTGGAAGGGAAATGGACTGGAGCTTCGTTGATTACCACCGAACGCGCTCCTATAATCACACCAATCTGCTGTCCTAATCGACAGTCAGATCTCCAGGTCCTCGCGGTCTCTGTCAGGAGATTCACCCGCGGGGATCTGCCGCTTTTCCACTTCTCTTCAGCCCAGTCTTCGATTCCGCTCAACTGGCTCCTGAACCCCTGCTTCACTACTCGATATCTGCAATATAAGACACATTCAGTCCTACATTCAAGAAAAATATGCGACATCTTTGGTCGTAAATCGAATTTTCTGCAAAAATCGCCTTCAAATTACTTTCGATGTCTGTGCTACCCTCGCTGCGTCGCCGCGGGTCAGTTTCGCGAACGATGAATTGAAATCCAATCAACAGGAGCTTCGATGCGATCGCAGAGAAGTATTTACTTGCTGCTCCTCTTTGCTGGAATGTTCGCAGTCTTAAACCTTCCAGCACACGCTGCCAACTACTGCTCTTACCTCTATCAACAGGAACTTCAAGGTTGTTTTAACGAATGGAAGAGTTGTGGAACCACCTCTGCATGCACCGCACAACATGTGCAATGCGAAGATGATGCAAAACAGGACTATATCGACTGTCAGTCAGGTGGCCCTCCAGATTGTCCCCCGGGTTTCATATGCGGTGTTGCTTACCATCCAAAATCGTCAGTGCGAGCTTTGGATCCGAACCGCATCTTGATTGATCCCCAAACTCTTTCGTTACTCAAACCAGCACGAGCGTTGTGAACTTTCCGTAGGTCTTTCTAATTCGGGCAAACGAGCGAAGAGTTGATTCCTCTTCGCTCGTTTTGCTTAGCCAGAAATCCTGGTAAGACCCAATAGCTTCACAACTCACATCGCGTATCAGAACTGCCGGATAATTGAATAAATTTGACGAATACACCTTGCTTTTAAAGATTTACCGTGTCACTCTAACCCAAGCGTAGGAGTTACCCCGATGAAAGTCACATCGCACAACACGATGCGTAGGTCGCCAGAGACGATTCAATTCGTCATGGGCGATCGCCGGGCGCTCCCTCTTACCTGGCTATAACTCCATATAGCCTCCTACGCGAAACGTACTTCCAAATTACAACTTACTGAGTGGTGAAGAGCACAGTTCCTTCGACTGTCCATCGCTACACTGTCCTCGCCGATTCCCTCAGTAACTCCTTGCCTTCGCGTTAATCGCGTAGGCACGATGCGCTCTCTCGCGCAGCCGCAAACCTGCGCCTGCAAAGGAGATTCGCCAGTGGTGTAGAGAAGAGTTACTTCCACCGCTTGACACGTAAGCAGGGTAAGGAAAGCCCTGCCGGAGCAAAGACAGCATGGGAGAGAGGCGTAGCCTCGACTTACAAACATCCATGCAGCACTTACTCCGAAACTCTTCTTGAGTGTTCCCTGGCGACGCATCTCTTACTAACTCGTTTGGCCGGTGGTGTAGAGAGCAGTTACTTCGGCACGAAGAGCGCAGGTTCGATTCCTGCCGTGACTTAGGTCACGAAGTTCTGTGGTCAGAACATTCGTCTGTCTGCTTTCGTTCGTTCCCCGGTCAGGCAATAACTCCATAGCTTCACCGAAAGGTCAAGAAAGGGACTCGTTCTTATGAGCAACACTTACATCAAGGGAGGCACTCCCATCGGCTCCGAGTCGCTCTGTCGCACCTGTGCCAACGCGCAGATCATGACCGGCTATCGTGAGTCCGAGCAGATCACCATTTGCACCAATGTGGTCCCGAACGTGGTCATGCCCTTCAAGGTCTACGACTGCTCCGGCTTCTACGACAAGAACCGTCCGTCGTGGGAGCAGATGACCAAGCTCGCGATCGACGTCACGCCCTCTCCCATCAAACCGGTCGGCTTCAAGGTCGGGTCCGGCTTCCTGGCGGAGGTCATCGATTCGGAAGATTGAACCCCTTCGCCGGTGGCGAAAGACGGCGGCTACATCGATGGTCCGAAGCGCCCGCCGCAACAAGACGGGTTGCAGGTTCGAATCCTGCCATGAGCTCAGCTCGTGTCGCTTCTATGCCGCCGTCGCCCATTCCCCGGCGATTCGCAGCACACAAAAACAGCAACGCACACCAAGGAGGTGCGTGATGAAACTGAACGTCCTGAAACTGAGCCTGCTGGCGCGTCCTCGCACGTATGAGGGAGCGCCCGCCATCGCCATCCCTCCGGAGGCCGCACTGCGGCGCAGCGTTCTCGCCTGCATGCTCTGGGAGGACGAGTTCTACGAGAGCGGCCAGACCATCGCCGCTCGTATCCGCGAGCTTGTTCCGCGCGTCACGCCCGAAGCCGTCGCCGCACTCGCCGTCGAAGCCCGCACTGCCATGAAGCTGCGTCACGCACCTCTGCTTCTGGTCCGTGAGATGGCACGTTACGCCTCGCACCGCGCTCTCGTCGCCGAGACGCTCGTGCGCGTCATCCAGCGTGCCGACGAGCTCGCCGAGTTCGTCGCCATCTACTGGGCCGAAGGCCGAGTGCCGCTCTCCGCGCAGGTCAAGAAGGGTCTGGCGGCAGCGTTCACCAGCTTCGACGAGTACGCTCTGGCGAAGTACGATCGCGCCGGCGCCGTGCGTCTGCGCGACGTCCTCCTCCTCTGCCACGCACGTCCTCGCGACGCTGCGCAGGCCGAGCTGTGGAAGCGTCTCGTCAACGGTGAGCTTGCCACTCCCGACACCTGGGAGGTCGCACTCTCCTCCGGTGGCGACAAGCGCACGCACTGGGAGCGCCTGCTCGTCGAAGGCCGCCTCGGCGCCCTCGCCCTGCTCCGTAACCTCCGCAACATGGAGTCTGCCGGGGTCAGCGAGGAGTACGTCGCGGCTGCCCTCGATACCATGCGCACCGACCGTGTGCTGCCCTTCCGCTTCCTCGCCGCGGCGCGTCACGCTCCGCAGTGGGAGCCAATGCTCGAGCGCGCCATGTTCCGCTCGCTCGAGGAAGCCGCTCGCCTGGTCGGACACACTGTCCTGCTCGTCGACGTCTCCGGAAGCATGGTCGCTCCGCTTTCCGGCCGCTCCACCATGCTGCGCACCGACGCTGCATACGGTCTCGCCGTCTTGCTCAGCGAGGTCGCCGAGAAGGTCAGCCTCTACACCTTCTCCGATGCCTGCGTCCGAATCCCGCCCCGGCGCGGATTCGCCCTGCGCGACGCCATGGAGAGCAGCCAGCGGCACGGAGGAACCCGGCTCGGCGCCGCACTCGACTCCGTGCGCGAACCGTACGACCGCATCGTCATCATCACGGACGAACAGTCGCACGATCGCGTCCCTGCTCCCCGTGGACGGGGCTGCATCATCAACGTAGCCAGCGCCCGCAACGGAGTAGGCTACGGCCCCTGGTCGCACATCGACGGCTTCAGCGAAGCCGTCCTCGACTACATCCGTGCAGTCGAGCAAACCCAAAACAACACGTAACGAAGACCGTTACAGAAAATAAAACGGCGGAGAGCATAAGCTCTCCGCCGTCCTCTAAAAGCAGAGGATAGGTTAGAAGTTGAACTTCAACTGGAACTCCGTCGTACGGGGAGCTCCCTGCGAAAAGGTACCCGAACCACGCTGCGTCCGATTTCCATCCTGAACCGCATTGTTGTTCGGTCCATTCAGGAAGCTTGCGCTCGATCCGACATCGCCGCCCGCGGTATTGGTATTGGCAAGAATGCCTGTCAAGGTACCAAAGTTCGACATGTTGAAGACGTTGTACATCGCAACCGTCGGTTCAATGCTCATTCCCTCACGTAAGCGGCTAAGCTTGATCGGATAAGAGACCGTTGCATCGAAGGAACGAAATGCAGGATTGTTCAGAGGCGTCGTCGGCGCAGTGGCAATCTTCTGCTGTACTGCATTCAACGCCGATAGCTGCTGCGGGGTCATAATGCCTGCAGTAACCAGAGCCTGACCGGCAGGTGTGAGCTGTCCCGCATGAGTCGCGTTGTAGTTGCCGATCACCTTGTTCAGACCTGATCCCTTCACCGCGTGCATATAATCACCCGGCAGAGTTCCGGGAAGCAGATCGCCCGTCGTGCCGTCGCCGGTCACATCCGTGCGGAAGATCTCGCCCGGCGCACCCGACTGATTATCCAGCGTCAGAGCTGTGGGTGACGCCGAGAAGAAATGGCCTGCCATACCGACGTTCACGCCGTACTTCACAGCAAGGGTGCCGCCGAAGCTGATCTGGTTCGAGTGATCCAGCTCCGAACGCCCCATGTACTGGTTCGGATCGTCGTTATCGAACGGAAGCGAGTTGAAGAACTGATCTCCCGAAGACGTGCCGCTGATCGGATTGACAATCTTCGACAGCGAGTATGAGATCTGGAAGACCGAGTTGTTGATTCCCGGTACAGGGTGCTGAACCTGTTGCTTGAAGACCACCTGCAGAGCGTCGTAGCCTGAGCGCCCCACTGGCAGGATGAACTGGCCGACACCGACATTCGGATTCCTTCCGCCAAACGCAACTTGAGGAATACCAAAGTTCGACGCCGAGTAACCGCTCGTTACCTGGTTGATGGAATCGAGACCGTTCGACGCAAAATCCGTAATCGATCCGCCGCTTGCGATTACGCAATTGACCGCGTCAGATCCTGTCCTTCCCACGCAGGTGGGAAAGACATATCCCTGGGTCGGATCGTTGGGATCATTAAGAGAACTGGCGGTTGCCGCAATCGCCGTTCTCGCGCCGTCTGCATTCAGGAAACGAGCTGCACCGACATGGTTCACATCGATCAAGATCGGAACCTTAATCGTTGCACTGTGAACATAATCCACGCTGACGATCGTCCCTCGTGCAATCTCACGCTGGACGCCGAAGTTGAACTGGATCGAATAGGGACTGAGGAAGGGAGCAGCATAAACGCCATTGGCGTAAAGACCGCCATTCGGCGAACCAATATACGCTGGATTGGGTCCACCCGTTTGAGAGGCAGCCTGATACTGCGCCTTCAGTTGAGCGATCTGCGGTGCAGCCTGAGCGATCGGCTGACTGCAGATGGTGGACAAGGGTACACCGTTGACCGAAGTGACAACACTGCCATCTGGCAGAGCCAGACGGTTCGCGCCTCCACAGACCTGGGCATTGTTGAAGTAGTTTCCATTGCTATTCACCACATAGCTACGTGCGTTGGAGGTGTTATTGAAGACGTCGTTCTCGTAAAAGATACCGATTCCACCACGAATTGCAGTCTTGTGGTCTCCGGGGCTGAAGACAAAGCCCACCTGCGGTCCAAAGTTAGCCCAAGGCTGATGTGTCCTCTTTCCTAGTCCGGGCTGATATTGATCCCACAGAGGCGTATCGCCGGTGCAGCCGGGGAACTGCATTGAAGGATCGACACTGGAGCAAAGCGGCGTCGCAAGGTCCTGGTTTCCACGTCCCGTATCTGCACTCCAACGGAGACCAGCCGTCAGTGTCAGGTAGGAAGTCGCCTTCCAAGTATCGGCGATGTAAGCGCCCGTACGCCAGGCCTCTTGACCGCCTCCGTTAAGACCAAACCCATGCTTTTCTGTAAAGAAGCCGTTTCCGTTGCCGAGTAGGAAGTAGCGGACAGAATAACCGTTGATGGGGTCGCCTGGGCAGGGAGCCTCGCCCGTAACGCCACCGCAATTATCGAGAAGGTTAGCCGAGCTGAAGCGAGTAAACAACGAGGCGCCGTAAAACTCAGCGAAGCCACCGCCCAGAAGCCGGTTCATGCTGGCGCCAAACTTCAGAGTGTGTGAGCCCTTGGTCCAGGTACCGTCATAACGAAGCTGCTTGTCCGACTGGAAAGTTCCTTGGGGAGCCAGATAGTTAGGACCGGCATAGAAGCCTTCCACCGTATCGTAAAGCGTTACACCACCGCCAACATTCGGCAGAGGATTGTAGATCGACGAAAGACCACCAGTACCATCCTCCAGAATGTTGTGGAACTTCTCATAGCCACCACGAATGGAGTGGGTAAATCGGCCCGTCACGAAGTCGACACCAGCCGAAAGCGCTGGCGTGTTATTGCGGGTCTTATACAGCGAGTAAAGCTGGTTGTAGTTCGAGGTCGTCGCGTTGACGTTGTAAATACCACGGACGAAGAAGTGTGCCCCCTTCGGTCCATTCCAGTCGAGGCGGGCGGTGCTATAGGTGTCCCGGAAAGGAGCCGGACTGGAGGGAAAAGCACTCTGGATGGCCGCAAAGGTGGGGCTCGTCGTCGCAGCAGCTTGCTGGTCCTGTTTGACACGCTCAACGGCACCAAAGAAGAACAGCTTGTCCCTCAGGATCGGACCACCGACGCTACCGCCAAATTGGTTGCGCTGGAACGGCGCATCGAAGCCGCCCGTCGTTCTCGCAAAACCGAGACCGTGATCTTGGAAGTTGTAAAAAAGCTGCCCATGGTACGCATTCGTGCCCGAGCGCGTTGAAATCAGAACCTGTCCAGTTGAGGTCACCTCACCCGAGACGTCCTGGGTCGAGCGATTCAATTGAAGTTCGTCCACAGCGCCCGTCGGAATATTGAAGAGCGTCGTTCCTACGTTCTCGTCGGTCACGTCCTGACCGTCAAGAAGAATACGGGTGGTACGGCCGGAAACGCCTCCAACAGAGAGAGCCGAGTAGCCCGCTTTGGTCGGGTCAAAGTTGTCGCCGCTCTGCAGAATTACGCCCGGCTGCAACTGAGCCGCGTCGAGAATGTTGCGCCCGTTCACCGGAAGAGCCGCAATCTGTTCGCGCGTGATAACGTCCGAAACGCCAGGCTGGTCCGTGTTGATCTGAACCGCACCGGCAGTGACCTCCACCGTCACATTCGACTCGCCAATCGACAGTTTGAACGAACCGGTAGTCACCGTTCCGGTCTTTACAACCGTGTTTACGGTCAGGGTCTGAAAACCGGGGTGCGTGACGGTGACCGCGTAGTCGCCTGGGTTCAGCGGACCGATGCTGTAGTATCCCGACGAATCGGTCGTAAGAGAGCGCGTGGATCCGGTCTCAGTGCCTTTGATCGTTACCGATGCATTTGGCACCACGGCTCCGGTGGAATCAGTAATCGAACCCTGAATCGCTCCGCCATTTACCGAAATGGCTTGACCGAAGCTCAGCGCAGTCATCGAGATCAGCACCAGCACAAGTCCAAATAATCTTTTCATCAAAAACTCCCGTTCGCCCTCAAAGTCACCGATCGCTCCTCATTCCCCATAAAGCGGCGAGTGCCCTGGTGCTGAAAGCAATTCATACAACCCCTAGGGCATTTCGAGGGCCATTTTTGACGACTGGTCACATTGATGAAAAATTGTTTGTTTCTAAATGGTTATGGATTTTGAGCGGAGGTTCTGGATGAACGATCGATATGTTTTATTAATGTAAAAATTTGGCAAGATACAGAAAAACATAGGCACTTGACAGTCAGCGGTAACTAACGCTACTCCATCGTTTGCCTCCAACAAGGCGCATTTCGGTCACAAAAATTGCGCTTTTGGGAGATGAAGCGCTCTCGGGGAAGCCTGTCTCAGATGAATCTTAAAAAATACTGTTTGTGGGCAGGACGAGGGGCCGAGAAAGGGGAGAAATCCACAAATTCAGTCTCAGTTGCTGGCGTTCTCCCGCTTGTAAGGTTTCTGCATCAGCGCCCGAGCTTCGTTGATCGCTCCCTGCGTATTGTCGTTCGTCTGAACGGCGAGCCGGTACTCGTTGACGGCACGATCGCGCTGCCCCGTGACATCAAAGATCCTTCCCAGCTCAATGTGACTCCAGACCTCCACCCACTTGGGGTCCCCATCGCCCCGTAGCGCGTCCCGGAAAGAGTTTGCGGCGGACTGGTAGTTGCGCTGCATAAAGAAGACTTCGCCGATCCGATAATTCGCCAGCGAGCTGTTGCGATTGGCATCCAGGGCCTTCTGATACTCAATCAATCCGGCCGTCAGGTCTCCTTGAGCCACCTGCTGCTGCCCTCGCAGCACGGCAACCCGTACGGCGAGGTCGGGAGTGCTCTTCAAAACCCAGTTCTGTGGGTCGATCGAGACTCGACGGGGTCTGCCAAAGGTCTCGACCGAGAAATTGCTCTCTGTCCCGGAGACATCGACGCGCCGAACCTCAGTCTTGCCATCCGTTTCGATACGCAGCTCGATGGGCATACGGAAGAGATCCAAATCTTGAGCGATCGAGCCCATAGTGCGGAAGCCCTTATTGTTCCCCAATCGGAAGACCGTGTACTTATTGGTAAAGGTAGGCGCTCCCGTGCCGTCGCACCATTGCGCGAAGAAGGGCGTGAGCTGCAGTTGAGACTGAGCTTCGGCGACGCTCTGGACATTGGAGGTAGTGACTGATTTATCCGTGTATTGCGAGAGCAAGCCACGAAGAAATTTGAGGAAGGCATCGTCTCCCATCTCCCACCTGAGCATATGAAAGACCATGGCGCCCTTTTCCAGCGTCATCGATTGGAACTGAGGCGAGAAGGGATCGAGGCGCCCCATGCTCGCAAGCGGCTGGGTGTCGTAGGCAAGGGCTCCGGCCTGTACGTCGGTAATGGCGGACTCGAAGGCGCTCTTCCCTGCCGAGTCTTCCACGTACATCAGCTCGCCATAGCGCGACATGCCGTTCGTAATCCAGGCATCGTTCAACGTGGCGGGCGAGATCTCCGACCCCCACCACTGGTGAGCCAGCGTATTGGCAAGCAGGCGCGAATAGGTCTTTCCTGCGACCCGCCCCCCCGCAATGGCGGCGATCTCCGGAGCCCACGTGGACGAGACAGCGTCCTCGGGCATCTCTACAAGATTGATCTGGCTGCTCTCCGGCTGGCCGAAGGTGGTCGACATAAACTCGAACTGTTTGGCGGCGTCCTGAGCGAAGGCGACAGCGACGGACTTGCGTGGTTCGGTGACGTAGACGTGGACGTTGTTGATGCCAGGCGCCGTAATCGGCGGCAAAAACTTGCCCGCGATAATCGTTCCGGGAAAGCCTGGCCTGCTCCACTTGAAGGTGTACTCCGTCCGGTTGCCGGGAAGGCTCTTCGGAGCCGCCACACCGGAGCCCGACCCTACGACGCGCTCGTCCCCGGGAACCCGGATATGCATCTCCGCGGTAAAACGATCGGTATAGAGGCCGGTCATCGGGAACCAGCGCCCCGGATAGAGCAGAACGCTGATGGGGTCCTGGACCGAGGCGAAATTGATGCCTTCCACCGGGCTTGTCTCCGCGCCTTTCAGGGTACCGCCATACTCGAAGGTCCACGTCGTAGAGGTCCCCTTAGGAATCGGCGATGCCAGATTGAACCGGACGGTCGAGTTGGTGGTGATGCGTTCGGCCTCCAGCGGCTTCTTGTTCGCGTCCGTAACTTTGGCGAGTTGCAGGCCGTTGTTCAGCTCAAAGACAGGAGCGGTCAGGTCCTCAAGCGCGGTAAACGTGACCACGGCAGTAGCCGCAAGCCTGTTGTCTGCGGGAAAAAGGTCGGCGTTAATCACGTAGCCGGTCACTTCCAGCTGCGTACGCGCCGGGGCAGCCCAGATGGCGCTCGCGAGAAAGAGGAAAGGGATCAGAAATACAAGCGGAGAACGAAATTTCCGAGCAAAAGCGCGCATGAAGGCGAAGTTCCTCAACAACATGGTACTGCCGTAGTCCCGTTATAAGGCAGGCGTCCTTTGTTTAGACGCTTGCAGGTGAGATTCGGCCTCGTTCAGAGAGCTGCCTCCCGGTCAACGGTCCAAGTAAGGAATCTACAGCATCAGCCACCTGCCCAATCGAGCCGGTTCCTCCGGGAGCCACCAGTTTCTCCCGAACCTCCGCGAGATCCGAGATTATGCGGGCGCGTTCAGGGGTTTCATCCAGTAGCGGGCGAAGTGCCGCAGCAACATTGGCCGCAGTGAACTGATCCTGGATAAGCTCAGGGACGATCGACCGGCCGGCAATAAGGTTCACCATCGCGATGGGAAGATTTCCGTGAACATCGACAGAGGCCGCAGGCCAGACCTCCGGAGGATACCGTACCAATCGTTTCGCCAGCTTGAACGTCAACGGTGAAACTCGATAAACCACGACAAACGGATTCCCGATCACAGCTGCCTGCACGGTAGCCGTTCCGCTGGCAACAACCGACGCTCGTGCGTGACGGAGTGCTTCTCGTGCATCGGGTACGAGTGTGATCGAGCTCTTGGGCCATTGGATTTGAGGTATCTGTTGCTGAAAGACGAAATCACTGAACTTCTGTGTGTCGAGCGTGCTTGCCACAGGGATCAAAAAATCGTAGCGCGGGCCGAGAAGAGCGGCGGCTTCCAGCATGGTGGGCAGGTTAGATTCGACCTCCTTCCATCGGCTGCCTGGTAACAGAGCAATCCAGGGCCTGCCAAACTGTGAACTCGATTGAGGATCTTCCCCCTTGGCAAACATATAGGTGGCCGCGAATTGTTCACGCGAGATGGTCGGCAGCGGAAGCTCGGCCAGGGGATGGCCGGTAAACTTCGCATCGACATTGCGGTTGCGATAGAAGGGTTCTTCGAAGGGAAAGATCACCATCATGCGATCGACCCGCTGCTGTACCCAGCGCAGGCGGCGGCGCTTCCAGGCCCAAAGCTGCGGACTGACAAAGTAGACGACCGGAATCTGCAATGCCTTCAGCTCACGGGCGAGGCGAAAGTTGACGTCGGGAAAATCGATGAGAACGGCGGCCTGCGGGCGGCGCTCTTTATCTTTAATAGATGCGACCAGTTTTCTATAGGAGCCGTAAACGCGCGGTGCGTGCCGGAGCACCTCGGTGATTCCCATGTGGGCCACGTCCTCGGCGCGGACGATCCGGTGCTGGCCTGCGGCCTCCATCTCCCGGCCGCCGAGACCGAAGAAGCTCGCAGCAGGATGGCGGCGGTGAAGCTCGGCGATGATCTGGGCCCCGTAGTGATCGCCCGAGGCCTCACCGGCGGAGAGAAAGATGGTCGGGTTGGAGGTCGTCGCAATGCCTTCAGTGTAGATTTTTCTGGAGGTGCTTGCATGGCGGGACAGGTGAAGCGGTTCCGGGCGGTGTTGGAGCCGCTGCCGGGTGGACTAGGCTGGGTCGTGGCGCGCGTCCCCTTTGACATTTCGAAGGCATGGAAGAAGATGGTGCGGCTACGAGTGAAGGTGGAGACCGGCGACGAGATCTTCCGCACCTCGCTCTTCGCCGATTCGACCCACGGCGGTCACTTCGTGCTCGTGAACAAGAAGATGCAGAAGGCCGCAGGGGTCCGGCTGGGCGGGATGATCGATCTTGCGGTCGAGCCGGATCTGGACGAGCGCGAGACCGAGGCTCCGTCAGAGCTTGAGAAGCTCTTCAAAAAAGAGAAGGCGCTGGCGAAGTGGTACGCGAAGCTGAGCGATTCGATCCGCCGCGACATTGCTCGGACGATCACGGACGTGAAGAATCCGGAGACGCGGGCACGCCGCGTCGAGCAGATGGCGGAGCGAATGCTGTTGGCCATGGAAGGCGAAAAAACGCTTCCGCCGATTCTCGATGTCGCATTTCGCAAGCGTCCCGCGGCTCGCGCGGGCTGGGAGCAGATGACCGAGGTGCAGCGTCGTGGTCATCTCCTGGGCGTCTTCTACTACCAGAGCCCGGAGGCGCGGGAAAAGCGTGCAGGCAAGGTCGTCGAGGACTGCCTGCGCGTGGTCGAAGCGAAGAAGTAGGAGCCTCTCACAAAAGATCTCTCCGACGGATCGGCCCTGTCACACTTCGCTGCGCTTCTTCGTCACGTGGATAGGCTGATTTCGGGCCTTGTGACAAGGAGAAGCACGAATGCACGGTTCGGCTAAGATTTTTCCCGCCACCTCATCCTCCGCCGGAATTTCGAGCAGGATCCGCTCCATCGCGTACTGGATCTTCACCCTGCTTGTGGTCTACGAGATGACCGCCGGAAGCCTGTGGGATCTGCTGCGGATCGAGTACGTCCGCGTGGTCCTCACCCACCTCGGATACCCGATGTACCTGCTCACGATTATGGGTGTCTGGAAGCTTCCTTGCGCCATGGCCCTGCTTGCGCCGGGGCTTCCGCGGCTCAAGGAGTGGGCCTACGCCGGAGCGTTCTTCCTCTACACCGGGGCTGCGGCTTCGCACTTCTCAGCCGGGGACCCCGCCGGCAAGTGGATCATGCCGCTGGTTCTTGCAGGGTTCACCGTTGCATCGTGGGCTTTGCGCCCGCCGCAGCAGCAGATTTCCAACACGGCTTCTCCACTGGATACGCGCCCCCGTTCGTGGATTGTTCCCGCCCTGATTCTCGCAGGGCTGCTGATCCTGGCGTTCGTTTCCCTGCCCAAAGGTCCTCCGCCCGCGTGAGGCTTAGCGGTTGAAGAGGAGAGAGTGGAGTTTTTCCTTGCCGAGCACTCGGCCAAGCTCTCGGAAGGCGAAGAGGGGGACGAGAGCGCAGAGGACGATGATGGTGCGGGCGAGCAGTTCTTCGTAATCAAGATTGTGGAGGACGGTTCCGAAGGGCTGGTGGTGGATGAGGCGCTTTACGAACTCCTCGATGAGGTGGAAGAGGAAGATGAGCAGGCCGAAGAGGAAGGATTTGAGAAGGACGGCTTGGTAGAGAGGAAGGGTTTCGGTGCGGCGGCCGAGGCGCACCATCTCGCCGATGAGGATTACTTTGCCGATGACGAGGGCGTTGATGATGGCGAAGGCGTAGTTCCAGGTGTCTACGTCGTATTTCCGCAGCAACAGGGCGGTGTAGGTGCTGATGGCGCAGAAGAGGACGGCGAGATAGGCGGAGATGATGGCGTAGTCTTTCAGCTCGCGCGCGGCTCGCTGCTTGAAACCAGGTGCGGCTGCATCCGTGGTCATAGGAGGCTTCCTTTTGGGTGGCCTGCGGTGTGTCGGAATTCTACGCCAGTCCCCCCTCCCCCGTACTTTTTTGCGCAAAGTCTTCTAAATAAAAGACTTGAATCTGGACCTCGTGTTCAGCCAGTTAAAGGTCGAGGGCCCGGCGTTTTTGGCCGGACCCTCATTTAAGGATAGCAGGGGTGTCAAGGTTTCGAACGGGATAAGGAGGATAAGCCTAGGCTTTTGTTTAGCTTGGGAGATGCCGATGACTTCAGAAGCTGAAGTCTCTTTTTGTTTGTCTGTTTTTACGATTTTTGGTCTGTTCTTACGATTGTGGTGTTTTGTCCATCTCCCCTCTTGCAAGAAAGGTGAGAGTGGGCCTATAGTCGTTAATCGATATACCTATCATCGACTATTCCTAAAAAATTACTGGATCCCTTACCTTCGGCTGCTTTTCAGATCCTGCTGGCGCTTGCGGACGGCGATTCGCATGGCTATGGGATTATGCGGCATGTTGCGGAGCAGACCTCGGGGCGCATGCGGCTTGGTCCCGGAACTCTGTACAGCTCCATCCAAAGTCTTTTGGAGGCGGGATGCATTGAAGAGGTCGAGTGCGAGAGTTCGGACCGGCGCCGCTGCTACCGGCTGACCGCGGCGGGCCGCACACGGGTTCGCGACGAGGTGGAGCGGCTGGAGGAGCTGTTGCGGGTGGCTCGATCGAAGAAGCTTCTGGAGGGCGAGTATGTCTGAGAGGATCTATCGTCTGCTGCTGCATCTTTATCCCAGCCAGTTTCGCGAGAGCTACGGCGAGGAGGCAATCCAACTGTTTCAAGACCGGATGCGGGACGAGACGGGATTCTTCCGGCACTCGCGGCTGTGGCTCGACCTGCTGCTCGATCTCGGCTCGCTTCGTCTTCGTGGGTATCGTGAGGCTGCTGTCGTTCCCGCGGCAGCTTCGGCGCAGGGCGGTTCGGGGAGAGCGCCTTCGTTTGCGAGCCTGGAGAGAAGCGCGCTGGAGTTTCGGTTTGTGTTTTGGGGTGGGGTTCTGTCGGCGATTCTCTGCGGCGCGGCTCTGTTTGCGCTGGAACATGGGGGAGGCCATCTGCCGCCTTCGATGTTTCCGTCGAATGCCTTCGTTGTGAGCGCGAAGACGACGCCAAGGATTGTGTTCTCGTATGAGCCGAACGGACCGGGCGCAGGCGCAGAGGTTCGGCTGCACGCGGTGGTGAGCGGTGATGGAGGCGAGCCTGTCCCTACAGGCAAGGTGAGTTTTCTTTACGGCTGGAATGGTCTGGTGACGGGAACTTTGGTGAATGGCTCGGTGACGATGGAGGCGAAGCTGCCCCAAGGCAAGAGGCTGCCTTTGAATGCGCTTTATCTTGGCGATTCGAATTACCGGTCGATTACTTCGCTTGAGAAGACTCGTTAGGCTGCCGGGAACTTTCGAGTGCGTTGGGCCGTAGTCAGGGGTGCGATCCCTGGAGAGTGGCATGGCTCGACTGCGGTATGGAAGGGCGACGTGGATCTTCTGCGTGGCCTATGTTGTGGTGACGGTGCTGGCGATTGGGTTGTCGGTGGCGATCGGGATGATCGGACACATGCCTCCGACGCCGGAGCCGATGCAGAACCAGGCGTATCTGCTTTCGGAGAGGTTTCTGCCGGGAATGAACCTGGTGGTGTGGGGGATCTTTGCAGGGATTTACTTTCGGGGGCGTGGCGATGCGGCGGGGCTGCGCGGGGAGGCGTATGGGCTGGGAGCGTTCTGGCTGGCGGCTGCGGTGGTGGTGGACTATGTGGGGTTCGTGCTGATTCCGAATCCGCTGTCGCTCAGCCCGCATGATTTTTATGTAGGGCAGGCTCCGTGGATTTATCTGATTTATGTGGCGATCTTTCTGGGGCCGGTTTTTTGGGTGGCGTTGCAGGGGTTCAGGCGGGCCCCAGTGAAGGTGTGAATCGGTCGTTCCGGCTGCGCCTTCACTCCGGCCCATTCGACTGCGCTCAGGGCAGAGTGGAGCCCAACAATTCAGCCTCAGGTAATGGTGTAGAGCGGTTTGAACTCGGGGATGCCGGAGGTTTGACCGTCGATCCAGCGGAGGACGTAGACCTGGACCGGATCTGTGAGGGATTTGGTCACGGCGTTGTAGACCACTTCAAGCAGAGCGTGAGCCGCGAGGTCCTGGTAGTAGTCGATGTCGGGTTCCACCATGACCCAGTTGGTACCGGCTGGAGACTTCTCGTTCTCATGGAATGTCAACTGGACGTTCGCTTCGCCGAACTGAATCTGCTTCCAGCTGCGGGTTCCGCCGGGGTGGAAGAGACCAGGATTCTGTTCCACTGAGAATTTTCCGTCGTCGGTCGCGGCCTGGATCTGCTGGATCAGCTCAGGATCGCACCATGCGAAGAAGCGGTCCTGAGCGGGCGCGAAGTTCCCTTCCCAGATGAGCTGCTTCATGTAGGTGAGTGGGGTCTGGTTGGGAAGGGCGATCTGGCTCATTGCCTCGCAGATGTTAAGGAGACAGGCAAGAGGCTTTTCCTTTTCGACAAGACTGTCGTAGTTGGCTTCGCCGGTGGCGTTATCGAGTCCGGCACCAATGAATGGGTATTTCGAATTTGCCGCGGGAAAGCGTGCGTTGACGAAACTGAAGCCCGGATCTTCACGGATGAGCATGAGATCGAGGACGCGAGTGTAGGCGTTCGAGAGCTTGACGGGAGAAAAGCCTACCTGCTGAAAGCCTTTTGCCCAGACCAGCACCGTGTAGTTGTCGCCCAGATTGTCAAAGAAGGGGACTTTAAAGGTTGTGTCGGGCGTTTTGATGTAATCGCGAAAGTGCTGCGTCTGATTCCCGTCGGTGATGGTGACGAGAAAATTCGCAGGAGCTGCGAAGATCTGGCGAGTGCCATCGAAGATTCGGAGACGAAGGTTGCTGGTGTTTTGCACGCGTACTCCAGGTTTCGTTGATAAATCCTGGACAGAGTACACCCGAAATAAATACTGACCGTGAAGATTCGATTTAATGGGGCCACGTCGTCCGATTCAGTCGTTCCGGCTGCGTCTTCACTCTGGCGTTCGGCACAGTCGTGATGCGTGATTTTTGATGGGCCACCCGCCCAGGAATAAGGCACCCGAGGGTAGTGGTTCGGTCAGATGTGGGCCACCCGTCCTTATGAAGCCTGAACTACTCGTGCATCGATCGATATTTTTTCGGTTCGATGAAAGACCACATCCAAGACGGGGCGAATGTTCGGAAGATTTGTCGTCTTGCTTTTCATAAGACGCTTTGCGCCGATTCCTAAAACAGCTTCATTTCCCTTGGAACTCTCAGGAGAACCTTCATAGACGGCTGCGAAGAGCGGCATATGTAATTTGAGACATTCCTTACCAGCCTCGATACTTCCACCTTGTTCGCGAGCCTCAATGAGAATTAACGCTTGAGACAAGGCGCATATGGTTTTGTTTCGTTGCATCGCATTTCCAACACTCCAAGCTCCTTTCGCCCCAAACTCAGAGACTACGAGCGTGCGCGACTCATCCCAAACATGCTTGATATCTTTTTTGATTCGGAATCTCAACAAGCCTTCAGCTAGAACGACTGTTGTTGTGCCGCCAGCATCTAGAGCAGCTTCATGCGCTGTCAAATCAACTCCAGCAGCGTATCCGGAAACGACATTAACATTGGCATGTGCTAGCGACGCCGCAGAATCGCGGGCCGCAGCAATACCTTTTTCAGAGGCGCTTCTGGAACCGCAAAATCCGACTGACGGAGATTTCAGAATATCTAAATTGCCCCGACACAAGAGTAGAAGCGGAGCCAACTCGCCAAGTTTTTCCAGAAGCGAAATCGGATAGCGATTATCTCCAATAGCTAGAACTGCCGTCCCGGACTTTTGAAGTTTTTCGTATTCTTCCTTAGCGCGAGCACGAACCTCCGGAAGCTTTTCAAGCTGTTCAGGGGTGAGCACCGATACTAAAGCGCTCTCTAGATCCTCGACGACAGCATGACAGAGTAAATTTCGAATCTTTCGAACTTTTGCCGGCCCGATTCCAGGAAGGTCAAGGAGAGTCATTAGGTCCACCGCACTAAGTGACATCGGATTGTCCCCTTTAAACATTGTCGTCATTTCTGCAAGTCTTTTCACAGGCTAGCCCTAGAATGCATTCGGCGCCGGCTTCAAGAAGGAGTTGTGCACAGCAATTCATCGTCGCCCCGGATTGGTATAGATCATCAATGAGCAGTACAGTCATTCCCTCAAAAACCTTTGGTTTGACTTTGATGGTGCCCCGAAGCGTACTTATCTTCTTGTCCACAGTTACATTCTTAATAGACGCTCTTTTGACGGTAGTCGATACAAATTCGCTGAAATCGGGTATTTCTCTTGCTTCAGCGATCGCTGAAGCAAGAATTTTAGGCAAGCTGTAGAGCTTTTCGGGATCTGATGGGGGAATAGCGACGACACAATCGGCTCCATCGTAGCAAGTCATCTCGTTTAGAAATTTAACAGATGCTTTGGCAAGCTCTTTAGCCGCCTTTTTATGGGCATCAGTGGCCGCTGTATCGTAAGGTTTTGCCTGACCTCTCAATTCGGCGATAGAACTACGAGGCTTGTCTGGGTTACCCGCTACGTGAGTGTAGTCAATCGCAAAGGAGACGGCGAGTAGGTCTTGAATAGCTACATACTTTCCAACGGTCGATACCCAATGCTGAACCTTTTCGGGTAGCTCTTCT
The DNA here is from genome assembly GCF_059115365.1 of Edaphobacter sp. FHG110511_03. Taxonomy (NCBI): domain Bacteria; kingdom Pseudomonadati; phylum Acidobacteriota; class Terriglobia; order Terriglobales; family Acidobacteriaceae; genus Edaphobacter; species Edaphobacter sp. FHG110511_03. The sequence goes on from NZ_JBZYWL010000001.1 coordinate 315,093, forward strand.
TCGAGCTCGGTCTCGTTTATGAATACCTGAAGGCGCCCCCCTGCCGCATTTCGCGCATGATAGGGGTATTCCCCTTCATACATACTCTCAAAAGCATTCTTGTAGGTCTGAGTGAATGGGAGTAGTAAACAAAAATTTTCCCTGAGTGAACGTGGTTTCACAGTGTCTGGCCATTCAGTACTCAGTTGTCTACGGCCAATTTTCAGGGCAGAGAGATCATCATCGGAGATCGAAACCTGCATCATACTCGGCTGCGGTTCCTCACGTTTTAAGGACTAGTCCTTTATTTGTAGCAACATCGTACCAGTCTTAGGCGTTACCTTTAACGCCTATTTGATACCACAAAGACTAAAAAAATAAGGCGCAGCCAAGCCGCGCCTTTAGACTAACGAATTTAATTCCTGGCTACTGCAGCAGCATTCCAGTCTCTGGTTCTGACTTCGATTCATCGGGTGGGATGACTACGGCTGCGGCTACCTTGTCATCGGCTTCCAGGTTCAGGAGTTTGACTCCCTGGGTGGAGCGGCCTGCGGCTCGGATGCTGCCGGTGTCGATGCGGATGATCTTTCCGAACTGGGAGATGGCCATCAGCTCGCTGGTGTCGTCGACGAGCTGGACTGAGGAGACCTTGCCGGTCTTGGTGGTGGTCTTCATGTTGATGACGCCGGAGCCTCCGCGGGACTGGAGGCGGTACTCCTCGACGTTGGTGCGCTTGCCGAATCCGTTCTCGGTGACGGAGAGGATGAGGCAGGGGCTGAGGCCGAGCTTTTCGTCGAGGGCGTCGCGCTTCTCGTAGGCGTCGTCGCGCTTGCGGCGTGCGGCCTTGACCTTGTCGTCTTCCTTTTCGCCACCGTTGGCCTCGCGGGCCTTGAGGAGGGCGTCGTTGGCGGAGTCGATCTCGGAGCGGACCTTGGCGAGATCTTTGACGAGGTTCTTTTCCTGGGCGAGCTCGTCGCGGCGCTTGGCGCGGTACTCGGCGGAGGGAGTGACGGCGACGCCGATGACGTAGTCGCCCTTGCGGAGGGTGATTCCCTTGTTTCCGGCGGCGTTGCGGCCCATGGGGCGGAGGCCACCGGACTTGTCAGCGTCGTAGGCTTCGGAGAAGCGGACGGCCATGCCGTCGTGGGTTCCGAGGAAGACGACGTCGTCGCCACCGGTGACGCGGACTCCGATGAGCTCGTCGTCCTTATCGATGTTGATGGCGATGATGCCGCGAGCCATGACGTTCGAGAAGTCGGGCAGCGGGGTCTTTTTGACGGTGCCGTTGCGGGTGGCGAAGAGGATGAAGCGGCCGACTTCGGTGAGGTCGCGGATGCCGAGGATGGTGATGACCTTTTCGCCGGGCTGGAGGGCGAGGAGAGAGGCCATGGCCTTGCCCTTGCCTGCGGCTCCAACGTCGGGGATCTCGTAGATCTTGAGCCAGTAGACGCGGCCGCTGTTGGTGAAGCAGAGCAGGAAGGCGTGGGTGGAGTCGACGATGAGCTGGGCGACGAAGTCCTCTTCGCGGGTCTTCATGCCGAGGCGTCCGGTGCCACCGCGACGCTGCTGGCGGTAGGTGGAGATGGGCGTGCGCTTGAGGTAGCCGGTGTTGGAGATGGTGACGGCGACCTGCTCGTCGGCGATGAGGTCTTCGAGCTGGATCTCGGTGGTCTCGTCGACGATTTGCGTCTTGCGCTCGTCGCCGTACTTGTCGCGGACCTCTTCGAGCTCCTTGACGATGACGCGGCGGAGCTTTTTCTCGGAGGCGAGGATGGACTCGAACTCGTTGATGTTGTCGCGGACCTCGGAGAGCTCTTTGAGGAGCTCGTCGATGGAGAGCTGGGTGAGGCGGTAGAGCTGCAGCTCGAGGATGGCGTCGACCTGGCGATAGCTGAGGATCAGCGTGCCGGTCTGCGAGAACGTCATGTCGATCGAGTACTTGGAGGGGTCGAGTTTGACTCCGGCGAGCTCGGTGCCGCGCAGGTTGATGCGCTTGTTGGAGAAGTAGCTGAAGAGGTTTTCGCGGGCGTCGGCGCGGGAGGCGGACTGGCGAATGATCTTGATGACGTTGTCGAGATGGTCGAGCGCGATCTGGTAGCCGAGCAGGAGGTGCTCGCGGTCGCGGGCCTTGTTGAGGAGGAAGGCGGTGCGGCGGCGCACGACTTCGATGCGGTGCTCGAGGAAGGCGCGGATGGCGTGGTCGAGCGGGAGGACCTTCGGCTGGCCGTTGTGGACGGCGAGGAAGATCATGGAGAAGCTCTCCTGCATGGGGGTGTGCTTGAAGAGCTGGTTGAGGACGATCTGCTGCTCGGCGCCGCGCTTGAGCTCGATGACGATGCGCATGCCGTCGCGGTCGGACTCGTCGCGGACGTCGGAGATGTCGTCGATGATCTTTTCGTTGGCGAGCTCGGCGATGCGCTTGATCAGGTTCGACTTGTTGACCTGGTAGGGGATCTCGGTGACGATGATCGCCTGGCGGCCGCCGGAGATGTTCTCGGTGGCGACCTTGGAGCGCATGATGAAGCGTCCGCGGCCGGTGTTGTAGGTCTGGGCGATTCCGGCCCGTCCGTAGAGATAGCCGCCGGTGGGAAAGTCGGGACCTTTGACGTGCTCGAGGACGATCTGGATGTCGGGGCGGATGTCGCCTTTTTCTTTACTGAGAAGAGCGATGCAGGCGTTCACGACCTCAGTGAGGTTGTGCGGCGGGATGTTGGTCGCCATGCCGACGGCGATACCGCCTCCACCGTTCACGATGAGGTTGGGGATGCGGGCAGGGAGGACGGTGGGCTCGAGGGTGGACTCGTCGTAGTTGGGGGCGAAGTCTACGGTGTCGGAGTCGATGTCGGCGAGCATCTCACCGGCGATGCGGGTGAGGCGGGACTCGGTGTAACGCATGGCCGCGGGCGGGTCGCCGTCGATGGAGCCGAAGTTTCCCTGGCCGTCTACGAGGATGTAGCGGAGCGAGAAGGGCTGCGCGAGGCGGACCATGGTGTCGTAGATGGCAGAGTCGCCGTGGGGATGGTAGTTACCCATGACATGGCCGACGACCTTGGCGGACTTGGTGTACTTCTTGTTGTACTGGAGGCCCATCTCCTGCATGCCGTAGAGGATGCGGCGGTGGACGGGCTTGAGGCCGTCACGGACATCGGGCAGCGCACGTCCGATAATGACGGACATGGAGTAGTCGAGATACGACCGGCGCATCTCGTCTTCAATATTGATGGGGAGGAGCAGCGCCGCACCGGGGCCCTTGATGGTGCTGTCTGAGCCGTTTGGGTTGTCGGAGTTGGAGCCGAGCGGGAGCTGGGGATTCTGATCGTCTGCCATAGTTTCTACCCTCTATTATAGAGGGTTTTGTGGGCCTCCGCTCCCCCTCATCGCCAGGACGGAGGTACCGTCTTCGAGTCCTTAAGGGCGGGCCGTCGCGTAAGCCGGACGGCGCCGAGACCGGTGAGGAGGAAGGCGATCAAAAATCCTACTATCGCACAGATAACAATAGGGTAACCGACCATGCCCGGATTGAGAAAATGGTACGGATACCAGCCGACTCTGCGGCCTCGAACCATGGTGTAGACGAGGTAGGTGAAGGGACCGATGAGCCAGAGGTAAGCGTCCCGGCGAGCGAGGACGCGGAGCTGTCGACAGAAGGCGATCCAGAAGACGACATAGAGAAGAGGCATGATGTCGTGGAGCATGACATCGAGGATCTTCTGCAGGCCTTCGGGCTCCCATATGGAACGAAGAAGGAGGCTGTACCCGACGGCGACGACGGTGATGTAGGCGGCGACGGCGGCCTGAAAGGTTGCCGGCGGACCAGGTGGGGCGATGGCAACCCAGATGAAGACCGTTGTGACCAGAAGATTGATGAGGATAGTAAAGAAACTAAAGAAGTTGGCGATGATTTGCGAGGTGGGCCGAGCATCGCCAAAGCCGTTTGTAAGCGTGAGCCAGAGCTGGAGCGCGAGGAGTGCCCAACCAATGAACGCCAGCAGAGCTGCCGTCAGCCGAACAACGGGCGGTTGCGCCGCGGAGCGATCCATCCAGTCAAGTCCTTTGTACAGAATCAGATTCGAGTTCCCGGGAAGCTCTTTTTATCTTCGAATGCAGATTACTCCCGGCTGTTCTCCCGGAGCAAGATAAAGACTTTCGGGGTCTCAGCGAGCAACCTTTTCCTCGAATCGTAAAATGTATCTTTCACATAAGACGAGAGTTTTCGCGGATTTTCCGCATCCAACGGATCGTAGGACACGGGACCGAACACTCATGAAGAATCGATTTCTCGCCCTTTCCCTTGCTTTCTCACTTGGCGCGTTTCCCCTGAGCGCACAACGCTATAACAACGGCAATCACGGACAGTTCAACAACGGTGTCCGCAATGGCGGGCGCGGGGGGAATTACTATGACTCCCGCCACGATGACCACCATGACGACCACAGGAACGGCGGCGGAATCGGACCCGGCAAGGGTGCCCTGATCGGCGGTGCCGGAGGCGCGGCCCTGGGAGCCATCTTCGGCAAAAGCCTGAAGGGCACTCTGATCGGCGGAGCCGCGGGCGCAGGCGTCGGCGCAATTGCAGGTCAGATAAGCCAGAACAATCGCAACAACAACGATGATCGTTACCACCATCATCGCTAAGAGTCTCTGTGTTGGAGAAGAGGCTCCCGGCCCAATCTCCGATGAGAAAGAACAGGCAACAGCAAGAACAAACACCGAGATTCTTCCCCTTCGGTTTCGCTGGAAGAAGACCACGAATGAAAAAGAGGATGATTCCCTATGAACAACTTGCGATTGAGTTCCTTCATTGTCTCGGCGTCATTGGCCGCATGTCTCGGCTGTAACCCGACGCCTACACCGAAGCCCTCCCCCACCCCGACTCCGAAGAGCGACGCCGTCTCCCCGGCGACGGAGCCCCAGGCGGCAACGTCGATCACGCCTTCGCCTGGTGACAAAGCAGGACAGCCTTATAACACCGACGAGATTCTTACCTGCACAGTCTCGAAGTGCTGGCAGCTGGCAGGGAAAAACGAAGACAAGTATTTCGACATCATCCAACAACTGGCCGTTCTTTCGGCTGACCACCGACACCTTGTTCTGCCGGAGAGCGAAGAGGCTGGCCAGAAAGCCGGAGAATACATCAAGGCCCAGGCCAGGGAGGATCGTGGGCAGTTGCTGTACGCAGTCGTGGACGCAGCGGTACGGAAGGTTGCGACTGCTGCGCCTGCTGCGGCACCGAAGGAGTGAAGCGACGATGGGGGCTTGCAGGTCTTTGGCTGCAAGCCCCCATCTCAAGGCTGTTGAGTGAAGCTGGAGATTACCTGAAGACCTTTGTTACTGCGGCGTATCGATCGGATGCTCCGCCTTCTCGAAGAACTCTTTCTGGAGCTTCAGACTTGTATCGTCTGCCTTGATGGCGGCGAGAACCTTGCTCACGGAGTCGACCCACCAGTTGATCTGGTATTCGCCAAGCTCATGGGTAGCTGCCGAGCCGTCGCCTGCGTAGTGATCGGGAAAGCGCGCGTACCACCAGATGCCGGTGTAGACGCCCTCCGGCAGGCTCAGGTGATGCTGGTCGGCGCCGGATTCGTCTTTGGCGCGATCCGGGTGAACGAGGTCGGGGCGAACGATCATCAGCTTCGAGGTCTCGCTTTCGCCCGCGTGCTGATCGTTGGTCGTCTTTTTCGCAGGACCGCCCGTCGCCGGGGTGCGCTGGTCGAAGACATAGACCACGTAATCGTGGGGCTTCTCCAGCTGGGTCTGCGCGAAGTAGGGCAGCAGATGATTGTTGCCTCCGTGCCCATTGATGATCAGGATCTTTTTGCAGCCGTTGCGGCCCATCTCGTCGGTGGTTGCCTGCAGCAAAGCTAACTGCATCTCGCGGCTATAGGAGACCGTGCCGGGCTCCTGCCGCGCCTCTGCGATCTGCCCGAAGTAGTAGGCGGGAAAGACCACGGTGTATTGCTGCTGAGCGGCATGCTCTGCAACGTATCGCGCATTCAGAAGATCGGAGCCGATGGGAAGATGCGGCCCATGCTTCTCCAGAATCCCGATAGGGAGCAGGCAGGTTCCCTGAGATGCCTTGATGGCCTTTACGAAGTCGGGGCCCGTCAGCTCTTCCCAATGGACAGATAGCTTCGCCTGCGAAGATTCCGTCTGAGCTTCAGCGAATCCTCCCTGGATCAGGAGGGCGGAAAGAAGAAGGAGAGTCGCTGTACAGCAGCCCTTGAAACGCTTGCAGTCTATCCGATCGATCACCGGGTCATTATCCTCACTGCGCGAATTCTAGATCATTTATCTCCGGCATTGAAACGTGTCCCGCACATGATCCAGGGTCTTCCACAGTGCAGCCGGCCGCGGTTCCTTCGACATCGCAAAGTAAACCGCCGTATGGTCGGCGCTGCATGGCGCAGAGATGACTTCGGAGTAGAGCGAGATTGGATTACCGTGCCGGTCGATCAGCGTAACCTTGCCCGTAAAGTTCGTTGCGCTGACTCCTCCCAGAGACGAAGGGCCGGATTGGGTTGCGGCATAGCTTGCCGCGACTACGGAGAGGTCTGGCGTGAAGTGGTTGTTGCGGCCACGCTGGCCGGCCAGGCCGCGGAAGTACGTCACCATCTCTTGCTGTAGCTCCGCAGCGGTCATCGAGACCTTGCCATCCAGCCACCACAGGATCAGGTAGCTGTGGTATTCAGGCGAAGCAACATCGTCGAAGCCTGGCGCAAAAAATAAGTCCTCGAATCCGTGATGCGCGATGGAAGGAGACCACGGCAGCGGGAAGTTGTAGCGAAGGTCCATCTGCCATTTGCCGGGAATGCTGTAAGCGAAGGGATCGGTGGCTGGGTTCAGATGCGGCGGATAGGGCTTTCTGACCAGCGTCAGCTTCTTGAGGTTGCCATCGGCCTTCACGACGGAGAGCTGAACCGAAGTTCCAACCGGCCCCTCCAGTCTTAGCAGCAGGTCGGCCATCGTCGCGTTGAAGACAGAGTTGTCGTCCGTCGCAAGAATGACGTCGCCCGCCACGATTCCGGCGTCGGACGCGGAGGAGTGCGCCTGCACCCGGCGCACGATAAGCGCTCCCTGTTTTGTGGGTTGCTGTTCGCTGTAGAGCTGATTGACGGCGATACCAAGGGTTCCCGGCTCAGGCGAGGGCGCTTGCGCGATGGCTGCAAGAGATGCACCGAGGCACAAAGTGGCCCATAGCTTCCGTGCAGGACTTCTCCGCTGCATGGTTCCTCCCTAGGATTTCTCTCTCAGGAGAGGTTGCACTTCGATTCCCAAATGCGGCGCGAACAGAATCTGTGATTTAGGGAAGAGAAGATTCCGAAAAGGTGTCCGGGATCGCATTTGCCTGTCCGAACGCGGACAGGCGCGGGGAGTATCGAAGCTGGATACTCCCCGCTGTTTGCTCTTTTTGGGAAAGGCGACAAACTTACCTTCCCGAATTTCCGCTTACTTGTTCAGGTCCTATTTATTCAGATCATGGATGGTCTGCGCGACGGCATGCCCGACTTCGCCTGCCTTGTCCTTTACTTCGCCTGCCACCTTCTGGACAGTGCCTTCAGCGGCCAGATCGGGGTCTCCGGTGAATCGACCGACTCCCTCTTTCACCGCCCCAACGACTGAGCCAACCTTGCCTTCGGCCCTCTGCCGGGTCCCCCATCCGAAGGTCTTCCTTGCCGCGCCTTCTACGCTGTCGTAGCCGGTATCGTACTCCGGCTCCCAATCGTTCAAGACCAGTACCGCTATGCCTGCGCCAATCGCCGTTCCTGCCAGTAACCATGGAAGAGCTCTCATGTTCACCACCTCAGAATCGTAAGATGCGATTTGCACCTCACTCTTCGCCGAGGAAGTTCTGTCCATCGTCATTGAGGTCTAAGTTCTTTTCTTTGAGGGATAGGATGGGCGCCGAATTCCCCTCAATGCGTCTCCTGGATGTCCCGGCCCAACATGCGGGCGAGGTCTGCCGCTAGGTCCACTCCCTTGGGATCGGTATAGGTTCCCAGCTGGCCCTTCAGCTCCGCATCGGTCTTGCGGGAGGTGTCGGTACAGGGGGTGGCGGTGACGTAGGAAGCGGTGTAGCCGATGGTTCGCTTGCCCAGGGTCTGCTCCTGAATGACGACATGCAACGCTCGATCGGCATTCGGCTGCGAGTCGGCGAGCTCGACCCCGTCTATGGCGCCGACTGCCTGGCGGATCTCGGTCGCCCTTTGACCCGAGGCATCGTCCCCGGAGACGGTGATGAAAACCCGCACCTTACCGGGCTGCGCCGGTGCCTCCGGTCCGCAGGTCAGGACGTGCTTCCGGGGATCGCCGGTGACGTTATTCTTGGCTGCGCTCACCAGCGCATCCAGTTGAGCCTTCGACAGCCGGTTCAACCCCACCAAGGTGAAGCTTCCCTGCTGGACCCCGAGATACTGCTCGACCTCAGGCGTCCATGCGCTGGTCCCTGCCTTGGCGGCCGCTGCCGTTTTGGATGCCTTATGAGGCGTCGGCTTCGGAGCGGGGGGGGCCTGGCCTGCAAAGGCTGTACTCGCAAGGACGGACATGGAAAGGAATAGACCTATCTTCATCGACTTCGGCTCCAAAGCTTGAAGTGGAAACTGGCAGGAAGGCAGACTGGGCGCAATTGAATCACAACGGGACGCCGGTCAGCATCCGATCCGGCGGAAGACCTCCCCCGGGAGGGGAACCGGCATGCGGCCGCTTGGAACGGCTCTCTTACCACGCTCCAACGTTGGCGGATACTTGTCAAGTGTCTTGAATTGCAGGCACGGAGGATGGTTCGGCACGAAGGACAGCCGGCGGTTTAGAATTCGCTGCGGACGTTCCTGTCCATCCAGCTAGGCTCAAAGAGAGGACCGAGCTCTTTCGGCGTCCAAAGATTTATGGCGGCTTCCACGACATCGGCATATCCGATCCGCTCTCTCCGGGAGCAGGTGACTGCGCTTGAGGCGGCGATCACGCTCTGCCTCGCCACCCCGGAGGTAAAGCCTGTCCACAGACTGCGCACGACGACCCGGAGAATCGAAGCCCAGCTTGCCATGCTGACGACTTTGGCTCAATTGCCGGATCAAAGCAGACCGGAGCGCAAGGCACGGCGGATGCTGAAGAAGGTTCGCCGGGCCGCGGGCGTGGTCCGCGATATCGACGTTCAGCTCGGCCTGATCGATTCCATCGTTCCGGACGATCCGCCGCGCGCCATGAAGAGCAACGCCGGCAAACTCAAGAAGGAGCTGGAGGCAGAGCGTAACGGTCACTCCCAAGAGCTGGTGAAGATCCTTCGACGGCGGCAGTCCGAACTTGTGCTGGCGCTCGAGGATCTTCTCGATGCGCTGGAGCCGGTTGAGAGCCTCTCTCTTTCGGCGACGGAGCTTGTTTCACTGGCCCAGCGCTGGTTCGCCGAGAATACTCCGCCTGAACCGCAGCAGGGAGCCGACGATCCGGATTATCTCCACTCGATCCGCAAGGTGGCGAAGCTGACCCGCTACATCGCGGAGAACGCTCCGAAGAAGGCGAAGCGGCCCCGCCGTCTCGCCGAATCCTTCGAGAGATTGCAGCAGAGCGGAGGAGAGTGGCATGACTGGCTGGTGTTGTCTGAGATCGCCGGGGATAAGCTTGGCGGGTCGTCACCCGTGACGGGTGCTCTCGAGGATCGGAGCCGCGTGGCCCTGGCCGCCTATCGCCAACACCTGCACGAGATCTCCGGCTAGATCCTCAGGATTCTCCTGCCTCACTACTTGCGGCAGGTCTTGTTGTGGGAACGACGGTTGGGCTGGAGCGTTTGGCCCGAGCGCGCCGCCGCATGGAGACTATCTTGCGCTTCGCTTTTCGCAGGGCAGTTCGCGCCCAGGCATAGTCACGCGCCAGTATGAGCAATCCGGCGAGAGCGAGCGGAATTCCGGGAAGGATGGGGAGTACGCAGCCAGCAATGCCGACAAAAAGCAGGCTCCATCCGCCTATCTTCCGCGCCCAGCTGCTTCGACCTGGAGCCGCCGCATCCATTCCCATTAGACGCAAAGGGATGGAGGAGACACTTAAATATTCTGATAGCGGAACAGGTGTTTCTGTCCCCAGGGTGCGGAGCGGTTCTCAGGAAAGGGGTTCCGACAGTCGGAGGATGTCGATTCTTTTTGGCATTTGTGACGGTACAGGCGAAATACAGGGATTCCCATTCGACTTCGCTCAGGGCAGGCTCTCCACATTCGCTGCGCTCCGGTCGGAATGACGTGGTTTAGAGCTTCTCGGAATGGATTTAGTTCACAGGTACGTCAGCCGGCATGATCGCGCCTGCGCGTATCCATCGTTCGATGGTGGCGATATCCGCGTCCGACAGCTTGTTGCCTTTCGAGGGCATAGGCTTCGCGGCCCCCTCGTGGCGGATTCCGTTCACCAGAAGACTCTTCGCCGGATCTCCGGAGAGGATGACCGCTCCATCCTTCCCACCCTTCATCAGACCGGCGCGAGTCGACATGCTCAGCCCACCGCGGCGATTCATTCCTGCATGGCATCGGAAGCAGTTGGCCTGAAAGATCGGGCGCACCCTGGCGGTGTAAAACTGGGGCCGCGCCGCTTCATCATCTCCAGCGGCACGAACCGGACCCACCTTTACAGCCCCGATCAGAATCGCACTCGCCGCGATGCCTAGAATCCACGGCGCTCTGCGCATCCACTCTCCGTCAACATCCATCCCCCGTTAACTGAAGAGTATACGGAACCCTGCTGATTACTTCCATGTGGATCGAACTGCCGATAGCGTAGAAGATGCTCTGGCGATCCCGCGCCTCCAAGTTTTTCAGGATGCGTTTGAACGCCCCCATTTCGGCTCTCCTTGCTTTGGCATTGGTGTTTCCGGCACCCGCTGCGTTCGCTGCAGTGGCGCGGAAGACACATCCTGCTGCTGCCCATAAGTCCAAGATCTCCACTGCGAGCGCCAAGGCGCATTCCGGAAAGAGGTCTGTCTCCAGCGAGACCGCAGTATCTTCCAAAGCTCATTCGACCCCAGCGAAGCATGTACGAAGCACGGGCAGGAGAGCTGCAACGCGGAGTTTAGCTATCGCTGCCTCGCCAGGCACACACCGCAAGGCAACTTCTGCCGACTTTCTAAAGGCTGCCGAGAGCTCCCCGAACGCCTCCAGGCGCCGCAACGCACACGCGAAGGCTGAGGTGATCAAGACCGATTCCGTTGTCAGCGTGACCCGCGCCCAGACACCACGCAAATCAGAGGAAGAGAGCGTAGCGGAAGAGGCGGCAACGCCGATCATCCTGCCGGCACTCTACAACAAGCGTGGGCGCCTCGTCATTCCCCCGCCGCTCAAAGGATCCCACGAGATCCTGGTACGGCAGAACGTCGTCGCCGATCGCGACGGACTGGATCGCATTCAGGACGACAACGATCTGCTGCGCATGCGCGATCAGCATCTGCTCGTCGCGTTGCCGGTGAGCCGGGCGCTGGAGGTGGACGAGCACCTGCCTTCGAACCGCCGTTACTCCCGTCCATGGACGGCGCAGTTTCTGGAGACGCTGGCGCGGGCGCACTACGCCCGTTTCCACAGCTCAATCCAGGTGAACTCCGCAGTCCGCACGGTGGAGTTCCAGCAGAGGCTGTTGCGCACAAACGGAAACGCGGCGCCTGCCGAAGGTGAGACCGCATCGCCGCACCTTACCGGTCAGGCCGTCGATATCGCCAAGCATGGGCTTTCGCGAACCGAGATCGCGTGGCTGCGAGGTTATCTGCTTCCGCTGATTCAACAGGGCAGAATCGATGTCGAAGAGGAGTTCCAACAATCCTGCTTCCACATCAGCGTCTATAGGAAGTACGCTCCGTCCGGCAACACTCCGCGCCGGGAGATCGCGGGCCATCATCAGAGTGGAGCATCTGCTCTCGCAGCGGCCGTAGAGTAGAAAGTCTCCTCAGGAGCGGAAGCCCCTTGCGCTCAATGAACCTGTCTTCGTCACGGTTGGATCACGAAGACAGGTAACCGCGAAGCCAAACGCATGGTTCTCGAAGCCGTGTGAAGCGCTATCGCTCCATGATCGCCAGAGGCGCGGGCATTCAGAGATTGCTGTTTCCCAAAATTAGAGGGTCTCGCGCTGTCCGGTCTTCCAGCTGCGGAATGCGGCGTCGAGAGCAGCCATATTCCTTATGGCGTCCGCTCCTGTCGCAGCGAACGGTTTTCCGCCGTGCATGGCCTCTGCGAAGGCGTTGAGCATTCGGGTGTAGCTGTCGGCGTTGTTCACGGTCGCGGTTTCGACGACGTCGCCACCGCGCCGCAGCACGATCTCGATGGGGCGATCCACGGTGAGACCATTTTCGGCAATCAGGATACCTTCGCTTCCGGTGATCTCAATCAAAGTGCGATAGGGGGTGCGCGCGCTTACGGTGACGTTTACAAGAATGCCGCCGGTCATCTGCATCTGCAGGGCGGCGGTGGCTTCTACCTGGTCCTGCGGCTGTGATTTGGTGGCGAGGGTGCTTATGCTCTCCACCTCTTCGCCCAGCACATAGCGCAACGCATCGATGCAGTGCACGCCGACATCGCCGATGGGACCTCCGCAGGCAAGGGCCGGGTCCTTGATCCATTTACGGGGAGCGCGATCGGCGGGATAATCGAATTCCGCATGGGCGAACTGTAGAGTGCCGATCTTTCCAGCCTGAAGCTGCTCGCGAATCCATTCCAGGCTGCGGTTGTAGCGGAAGTTCTGCGCGACGCCGTAAAGGACGCCTGCAGCGTTTGCGGCTTGCTCCATCTCGCGCGCCTGGGTTGCGTTCATCGCCACCGGCTTTTCGCACAGCACCGCTTTGCCGTTGCGGAGCGCCAGAAGAGTATCGGCGTAATGCATCGCGTCGGGTGAGGTAATGAAGACCGCGTCCACATCGGGGGAGGCGCAGAGCTCTTCCGCAGAGGCAAAGCAATGGGCGATCTTGTGATCGGCGCAGTTCTGCTTCGCGGCAGCCTGATCGCGACGCCACATCCCAACAAGCTGAGTCTTTTCCGATTCTGCAAACGCCGGGAGCAAACGCCGAACCGCGTGCAGTCCAAAGCCGAGAATCGCAAAACGTACGGGGGAGGTCATGCGGTGTCTCCTGAAGATGGTTTGGGAGGTTCGAGCTTCGCTCGAATGCCCACCTTACGTACTTAGGGCCGAAGGTGGGGCACTCGATTTAAGCGGAGAGCCGATTTCAGTGAGTTTCGTTCTTGAAGATCTGCTCGGCGTAAAAGTTCTCTACCTTGGCCTGATCGCGAAGCATCTCCAGATAGGCGCTCTTGAGCAACTGGGAACGACCATCGTGAAGCTGCTGCCGGATGGACTGCTGTACGGGAGGATCGCTCAGCTGACGCTGGCCCGCGGGTTCCCGAGAGATCAGTTTGTAGATGGCGTACCCGGCGATCTTTCGCGTCTGTGCATCGAGCAGGGGCAAGATGTCAGTGACCTGGCCGGCCTTCAGCTTCGTGATCGCGCCAAAGATCATGGGGTCAGCCTTCATCTGCGACTCAGAGACGAATCCGATATCGCCGCCGCTCGAGGAGGTATCCGGACGTTCGGAGAAGTTCATCGCCAGCGCGGCGAAGTCCTCTCCGCTATCGAGGCGATTCTTCAGAGCCTGGATCTTTTTCTTCGCATCAGCCTCGTTCATCGCCTTGCTGTTCTGCAGGTTGCCGGGCTGATTGGACGGTACGCCCGTCACCTGGATCTGGGCGAGATGATATTGGGCCTCGACCAGGTTGTACTCCGACTTGTGAGCGTTGTAGTAGTTGGCTACATCCGCATCGGTCACGGTGATCTTCGAGTCGATCTCTTTGGAGAGAAGCTTATTGAAGGTCAGCGAGCGCCGGATGTCGTGCCGGACGTCGTCCAGCGTATGGTTGCTGGCCTTGAGTTTCTCGTTGAACTGATCCTCGGTGTAGGGGGCCTTCATCTCGGCCAGCTTCGCGTCCACCTCTTCATTGCTGGCGGTCAGGTTCATCTTGGCTGCGCGCTGCTCGACGATCTCCTCATCGATCAACTGACGCAGGACATTGAGCCGCAGGGAGTCGGCCTGTTCCCGCGTAGGCTTCTGCGGTTGCTGCTGGGCATCGCCAAGCTGCACCTGGTAGGCCTTCTCGAGCTCGGTCTTCATGATGGCCTTGCCGTTGACGGTCGCCATGACGTCGGCGTTATGGGTGTGGTTGCAGCCCGCAAGTGCGGCCACTACCACCAGCGCGGCGGAGCCCGATGCACGGGACCAGCGGCGCGCCGAGTTCTTATTCCCTGTTGCAGTCAACACATTCCTCACTCGCAAAATCTCCTCAAGAGTTCTTGGTTACTCGCTGGTTGTATGGGCAGAAGGCTGTCCGGGGGCGGGAGCGGGGGGCCCATTCAACGATGGCAGCGGAACAGGTGGCGGCGGTGTCTGCCCTGCGGCGACAAGCGCATTGTCGATCATCTTGTAGACATATTCAATCGGCAATGCCCCTTCAAGCCGTTCACCGTTGATGAACAGAGCCGGGGTCGCTTCCACGCCCAGGTCGGAGCCCATCTTCATGGACGCCCGGATCGGTGCGTCGTCCTGCTTCTCGATGCAGGAGTTCAGGGTCGTCTCGTTTACCTTCTGCTTCTTGCCCTCGTCGCGAGTGATAGTGTCGAGAGTTTCGTTCGCCTTGGCCAGCGTCTTCTCGGAGCCGCCCATGTCGGAGGCGTGGGCATGGATGTAGTCGACGGCGTTCCAGTAGCCTTCGGGGCTCTCTGCGGCGAGACAGTTGGCGTCGACCGCGGCGCGCATCGCCCAGGGATGCTGATCGAGCGGGAAGTCGCGATAGACGATCCGCACCTGATCCTTGTATCGCTGCATCAGCGCGGGGAAGAGCTGGGTGTGCATCTTGGAGCAGTAGGGGCACTCAAGATCGTCGAAGCCCACAATCACCACGGGAGCGTTTGCCGGGCCACCGCGCGCGGGCCTGCCGTCGGCGCTGACCATGGTCTTGGGGTCTTTGCTGATGTCGAACTTGTTGAACTGCGCCAACGTCTTGCCGTCGGTCGACAACAGAAAGGTCATCGGTTTGGAGTTCTTCCCTTCGGAGGAGAAGACCACTACGATCTCATCGAAGCCGGGAATGTCGCTCTTCGTTCGGGGGCCGAGAATCATGTCGTAGTTGGGGGGCAGATTTGCCCTGGACCGGATGAGGATTTCAACTCGTCGAGCAAGCTCCGGAGGAAGCTTCCCTCCCCCCGCCGCGGGATTCTGCGCGTGGCAGCCAGCCGCGGCCAACATCAGAACGAATAAGAAGGGGCGAAACAGACGGCCTGCGGTCAACACAATGTCTTTCATTATCTCACGCAGGCCGGGACACCCCGTGCGCCCACGCAGGTTAGAACAGCCGCTCGGCACGACGCAGATTTCCGGCGGTCCCGATGTTCGCGAGGGTGAAGTTGAAGCGGTATGCGTTCTCGTTGCGGACCGATCCCAGCTCATATTTCCGGTATTCGACGCTGAGGCCGCAGCAGTCCCAGTTGTACTGCACCTGCAGCGCGGCATACTGCACCGCGTCCAGGTTGAGGTCGAGCCCGGCATTGGCCGCGACGCCGAATCCCCTCTTGGTAGGACCGCCATACCCAAGGAGAATTCGCAGCTGAGTAAAGTCCGAGACGGCGGAGGAGAATCCGGCGATGTTGAACCGCCCCGGGGCGTTAAGCCGCGCATAGCTCAGGCCGGAGAAGACCTGTCCCTCGTGGAAGTTCACCAGCACGTTGTTGGAGGTGAACTTCCTGGCTCCGGTATCGACGTCAAAGTCCCACTCGACGTCGAAGTGATCGGAGGTCCTCCAGCGCAGACGGGAGATCAGCGGTGAGATCTCCCTGGGTTCGGTGAGGAAGGCAACCCCGGAGAGATCGAGCGTGGTCGTGAAGATATTACGGGTACCGGTTACAACTGCACCGCCGAAGTGAGGGTCGAAGAAGTATTTCTGAGTCAGCCTCCAGCTGAGCAGCTCCCGGCTGCCACATCCCGACGAGGCTCCGACATAGCCCGCATCCGAGGCTGCACCGCTTCCCACGCCTCCCATTACACCTGCCGCGGCTGCGCCGGTCCAGGCCGCAGTGCCTGCGGCGCTGTCGTTCGGTTCGGGACAGGGTTCACCCGACTTTGGCCTCATAAACAGGCGCTGCGTGACCCCGTACTCCACCTCGTTGGTGTTGCTGACCACGTCGGTATCGTCAAAGCGAAGCAACTGGCGGAAGTTGTCCACTCCTCTCACCAGGTGATAGGCGACCATCGGTTCGACCGTATGCTTTACATCGGACGCAAAGAGCTTGTGCACGAAAGGCGAGGAGAAGGTTCTCTCCAGGACAGGAGCCCGCGCCTCCACACCCAGCTCCACATCGCCGCGATTGACCGCCTCGCCGCTCTCCTGCGGAACAAGAGAGCTGGAGGAATGCTCGCGGCTCCTGGTATAGATCGTGTCGCGGACCGCGATCGAGGGCCGAAAATTCCATCCCCCAGCCTTCAGAGGAAAGACAACCTCGGGATGGATGTCGAACCGCTCCGTCAGGCCGGTGGTCGCGAAGTTAGGCTGCACACGCTTCAAGGCCGCCATGGAGCTCTCGATATTCCAGAGGGCTCCGGAGACTCCTAACTTGTGCTCTGTCGTGGACAGGTCCGCTGACGGCGAGTGAAAGATACGAACCTGCTCTTCGGGCTGAGTGGCGGTTGCAGCCTGCTTCAGCCCCTGGTAGCGGTCGAAGCGCATCCCCCAGGAGTATCCGCCGGACTGATGGACGGCATAGCCGATGGAGAGGATGTCGCTCGAGACGGCCTGGTTGAAGTTCTCGGTAAACGCCTCGCGATAGGGATAGGAGCTCAGATACTCGAGATCGGTAACGAACCGCGTCTGCTGGCTGAGATCGTAGCGTCCGGAGACGACCGCATCCTGTCCGCCCTGATTGACGTACTGGCCACCGGTTACGTAGCCGCGATCGAGAAGTCCGCTGTAATGCGCCAGCACGAAGTTGTTACCGAGGCCACGATACCGGAAGGTGGCTGACTGCTCCCACCCGCGCTTGGAAAAGTACTCCGCTCCCACGGTCATGTCGGCGCTGCGGCCGAGGACGACGTAGATCTGCTCCCCGAGCACCAGTCCGCGAGTGGAGGACTGACCGATGACAGGAATCAGGAAGCCGCTCTGCCTCTCTTCGCCGCCGACTGGATGGGTAACATACGGCAGATAGACGAGGGGCACGTTGATGACGCGGAAGACGGTGTTTCGTGCGGTCGCCTTGGTCGCCGTCACGCTGAATTTTCCTGCGAACAACTGCCAGTCCGGGTTGGGAAGCTGGCAGGAGGTGACCGATCCTCCGTAGACGTCGTAGGACTGCGGCCCCGTCTTCACCACCACCTTGCCCTCAAACAGGAAGGGCTGGCCGTTGTCGTAGACCGGTTTTTGTCCGGGAGGGCGAAGGCCGACGGTTCCCTTCACGTCGAAGAACCTTCCGGTCTGGGTCTTCAGGTTCATGCTTCCGTGGCTGGCGGAGAGGCTCTCGTTATTCTGGCCACCAGTCACCTTCAGGTGACCGCTTGCGTTCAAATCCTGGGAATCGCTGTCGTAGTCGATGTGGTCGGCCTCCACGCGGCGATCGCGATACGTGATGACCACATCTCCATCGAGCGTGTACCGACTCCCCGTCTTGGTCTGCGGCCCCGAGCTTTCGATCACCACCGTGGAGCTATCGTCCGCCGACGGAAGCACAATCGCATCGGGATAGGGCTGAGCATTCGCATCCGGGCCTTCCGGAAGCTGCGATGAGGACTGTGCCGGTGTCGCAGGTTCCTGATTCGACACCTCCTGCGCCTGCAACTGTGGATGACTGCAAGCCATCGCCATGATAGTTATCAGAAGATAAACCCGGCGCAGAATCCCGGGCCGCCGGTCTCCGCGGACGCCAGCTTCGACATCGGCTTTGCCGTCATGGGACTGGCTGTACGGTCTCTGGGCCCTTACAACCGATTCGTTTGGATCGCAACGTATCAGACTTACCACCACTCTATTGAGGCTAACCGAATTTCACCCTGTGCGGGTTTGAGGTTTTTCAAAGGATCATGAGCGCCGAGCGAAAGAGAGAGACCGCAGAGGAAGCCGATATCGCAAATGAGGCTCCGCTCGAGCCCTTCGCACTGCGTCAGCAGGTGGCGGAGCGGCTCGCGGCGCATCGCTCGCGGCGTCCCCGAACCTCCGACCTCGAGCAGCCGCAAGACACAAATCCGCGAGCAAAAAACTCCCGCATCGCAGCTGCCGTGGCCGAGCGGTATGCGCAGTCCAAGAGCTATCGCGCATTTCTTGCCGAGGAGGCAGATCGCGCGGTTCGCGAAGCGGAAGAAGCAGCGCGACAGGCCGAGGCCGCCGCAGAGATCGCAGCCCGGAATGCAGAGGCTCTCGCACAGGTGCAGTACGACCTGCTGACCGAACTCGACCAGTATGCCGAAGCTCCGCCAGCCGCAAGCCCGGAGCGTTCGGCCCCTGCTCCTCGTCCGCGTCACGCAGAAGAGACGGCGGAACAGCTGGTATTCGATGCCCCCGCGGATTTGCCTGCACCCTCCTATACCGTCCGGCATGCGGAAGATCTTCGGCTTCCCGGCGCAGATCCGGCTGCGGCGGCGGCGCTTCGTGCAAGATGGGCTCGAGAGGAAGACGATGCGGCGAACAGGCTGGGCATGGCCGACCCGTCCGAGTCTTTCTTTCTCGACGAGGAGATCGCTTTCCGCCAGTCCCCTGTCTTCGAACCGGTCGAACCGCCCGTAGAGATTCCGGGGAATCTTATCGAATTTCCGCGCCAGCTGATCGCGGCTCGACGTGCCCGGCCGCGCCTGGCGGAGGGCCCGTTGCGGGAGGAGGCCGAGCTTCACGCCGATCCTTCCCAGCTCCGCATCTTCGAGGTCGAGGTAGAGCAGATCTCGCCGGAACCGGCTCAGGAGACCTCCGCACCGGAGTGGACATCGATTCTTCTCGATGCGCACCCGCGAGATCGTGCAGCCTCCTACCCCTCACATCGCGCGGAGCCTGCGGCCTACTCTGCTGAATCCGTGCCGACGCCCACGGAGCAGCGCTACGCCGCGCAGCACCTGCAGCTCTCTCCGGAGACACAGCATCTCTATGCCGCCCCGCTCCAGGTGGCGCCGCTGAGTCTTCGCGTCATGTCGACGACGGTCGATGTCTGCATCGTTCTCGCTGCGTTCCTCGTCTTTACCTCCGTTACCGTGATGACCATCTCCCACTTCAATCCGGGCGGCGTGCACATGGCCCTTCCGACTGCCGCGATCTCGGCTGCCGGAACGATCGTCCTTCTCGGGCTGCTGTACCTGCTGCTCTGCTTCACCTATTCAAATGCAACTCCGGGAATGCGGTACGCACGCATCGGACTGTGTACCTTCTCGGATGAGAATCCCAGCCGTGCGGCGATGCGGCGGCGCATCTTTGCGCTGGCGTTGTCCTCGGCATCGCTCGGTCTGGGAGTGTTGTGGGCGCTGCTGGATGACGAGCGGCTGGGCTGGCATGATCGCATCTCGCGCATGTACCAACGCAGCTACTAAAAGATCGACGAGATGGATCCGGGACGACCTTAGGATCTGTGCGCTCGAATGGAGGAGATGACTTTCTTCTCTGTCATTTACGACGCTGGGCCGCATGACAACAGCTTTCAAAGAGCGTTTTTAATCAAATTTTATCCTCCATTGCTGGAATAAAACCCGTAGGTGTCGGTTATTCCCTCCGAGTCACCGCGCTGTTCGTTTATCGGCAGATTTTTTTTCGGCTGATGAGACGGCGACGGCGACCAGGAAGGGATCCTCGGCACCATGAAAATTGGCTTTTTAAGCGTACCCCTTACAGGTCACCTGAACCCTATGACCGCGCTTGCACGCAAGTTGCAATCGCGCGGCCATGAGATTGTGTTTTATGGAACTCCAGACGCCGAAGCCCCGGTCCGCGCGGCCGGTCTGAAATACGTATCCTATGGGGAAAAGGAATTGCCTAAAGGCACCGGTGTCTACGATCCCGTGGCAAAGCTTCACGGCATCGAGGTGATGCAGTACACCTCGATGAATATATCGCCCATCCTGACTGAAGTGGCTCTTGCCTACCTTCCGCAGAAGATGCTGGAGGACGGCATCGAAGCTGTCGTGATCGATACGATCTACTTCTACGCCGAGCTTGTTCCGATAAGCCTGGACCTTCCCTATGTTCACATCTGGAATGTGCTTCATATCGATTTCTCAGGAGAGACCCCTCTCTGCCTCATGGACCTTCCGTACGAAGATACAGAGGAAGCACGCGCTACTTACAGGGAAGCCGTCATATCGTTCGGAAGCTTTTTTGCGCCAATCGTGTCGGTTGCAAGCGCCTATGCCACGAGGATGGGGCTTGATATCGACTGGGCCAATCCGGCGGCGACTGTTTCCCCCCTGGCGGTGATTACTCAAACCCCGAAAGCGTTTGACTATCCAGGCATGCCTACAGCTCCTCAGTTCCATTTTGCGGGCCCTTTTCACGATGGGGCGGGCCGGGCACCGGTTGACTTCCCGTGGGAGAAGCTGGATGGCCGACCGCTGATGTACGCGTCGCTGGGAACGCTGGTCAATGGTCTCGACTTTATCTACAAGACCATCCTTGAGTCGGTCTCGAAGTTTCCGACGTTTCAAGTTGTGCTCTCGATTGGACAGAACGTCAATCTCGAGGATCTCGGGACGATCCCTTCCAATGTGATCGTGGTCAAGAGAGCTCCTCAGCTCGAGTTGCTGAAGCGCGCATCGCTCTGCATCACGCACGCCGGTATGAATACCACTCTTGAGTCGATTGCCCAGGGAGTTCCGATGATTGCGATTCCCATCTCCTACGACCAACCCGGAGCAGCGGGCCGAATCGCTTATCACGGCGTGGGAGAGTATGTGACCGTGGAGGATCTCACAACGGAAAGGCTTACAGAGCTGATCCGGAAGGTGAAGGACAATCCGAGCTACCGTGAGAAAGCCCGATCGACTCAAAAGATCATTTCGGGGATTCGCGGGCTGGATATTGCGGCGGATGTGATCGAAGAAGCCTTCGCGAACAGCATCCCTGAAGAAGTAGTCCTTGAAGAGAGTAACAACATCTACTCCTTGCTCTAAAGCATCAAACTGCAGCCCGGCCCTCCCAAAGAAAGACCCCGATCGAATCGGGGTCTTTCTTTGTGCGTCTTGTGCCACGGTAGTCCGGCTTCCCGGCTTTTCCCGGTAATTCGAGGGAGCCGGTTAGAAGGTTGTGCTCACCGTCAGGCGGAAAGTTTTTCTGGGCTCACGCAGCGTGTACGGCGATCCGTAGAGCTGCAGGGCCTGCAGGTAGGTGAACTGGCCAGCTCCGGAGTTGGGGAAGAAGGTCCGGAATGTGGCGTTGTCGGTTGCCAGCTCCTGCGGGACGTCCTTGTAGAGACGAAGCGAGTTGTAGGCGTAGAAGATGCGGAACGGGGCGTTGACGATCGGCAGGATCACCTGAAGCTCGGCGCCGTTCGACATGCGCGGAACATAGTTGGTTCCGGGAACCACCTTCAGCGGATTCGGGAAGAAGAGCTGCTTGCCACCGAAGCAGGCGCCGTTGATGAACGTCGGGCAGCCATACATCGGGCTCGAGATCTCCTGCTGACCGGCGACGCTCTGACGAAGCTGGTCTTTCCGGACGTCGAAGGTCATGTTGAAGTCGGTGAAGAACGCGAACGTGACCTGGTTGATGATCGGGATTCGATACTCGAGGTTCGCGGTCACGCTGGTGTCGCCGCCGATGGAGACGAGGCGATAGAGCGGCAGAGGAATCTGCACGCTTCCCAGAAGCGGGTTCGAAGGATCGCGGGGAACCGTGTTTCCGTCCGGGTTCGTCAGGTTGAACAGCACCTTGTTCGGAATAAAGGTATAAGGGGACGAGGAACGAACGTCGAAGCCGCGTACGTCGGACTCTCCACCGGAGTAGATACGGTTGGTGGGGGGAGCGACTTCGCCGGCAAAGCCGGAGATATGGGAGAACTGGACGCGATACCCAAGAACGTTGTGTCCCTCTTTGCTCACCTTCAGGTTATGCATGGGGAAGAACTGTCGCCAGCTGACGATCGGCTGCACGTACTTCACGTTTCCGCCTACGCCCGCGACCGATACCGCGGCGTTGAGGTCCTTGCCGGAGTGCGGCCCCACAGCACGGTCGAGACTCGAGAAGGTGAAGCTGGGCGTGACAACCGACGAGATAATGCCGTTGAGCTGATTCTGCCCCTGTACGCCGGAGCGGAAAGCCAGGGTCTGGAAGACGTTGCGGGTGTTGTCGTTGAAGGTGGTCACCGAGGAACGGGACAACGCGTAGGAGAGACCGACACGGGTGACGCCGGAGCGCGCGAACAGATGTCGCAGCGGCTCGCCAATCGAGACCGTCAGACCGGTCGACGACTGGTTATAGTTGGTCAGCAGCGACTGCTGCGCCGAGCTCAGGTTCTGGCTCAGATTACCTGCTGCCGAATAGCCCTTCGCCGGATTGAAGTCGTACTTGCTGGTGAAGACCTGGACGCCCAGCGAGATGGGCTTGTTGCGGAAGTAGGGCTCGGTGAATCCGAAGCTGAGATTACGGGACAGGTCGCCGATGTTCGCCTGCACCGAGAGCGTCTCGCCGAGACCGAGGAAGTTGTTGGTCTCGTAGTTCAGGCCGATGAACGATCCTGAAAGCCCGCTGATACCGCCGTTGAGGCCGATGGAGTTCTTGCCCTTCTCCTTGAGCTTGAGCAGCAGGTCGACGGTGGCGTCGTCGGTATTCTGACGGCTCTCTGAGTCCTGCTCGGCCTTCAGGGGCTCGAAGTAGTTCAGCTGGTTCAGGCGCATGATCGACAGCTCCCACAGGCGGGAGTTGTAGACCTGGCCCTCTTCGAGGAGGAGCTCGCGGCGGATGACCTTGTCGCGGGTGATGCTGTTGCCCTGAAACTCGATGCGTGAGACGTAGAAGGGCTTGCCCTCGTCGATGTCGATATCGAGGTAGATCAGCTTCTGGGCCTCGTCGACCCGTGGCACCGGGGTTCCGACGAAGTTAATATAGCCACCTTCGCCGTAGGCCTTGCGAAGCTGCTCGAGTCCCTTGCCGAACAGGGTGGCGTTGAAGTATTCGCCGTCCTTCAGAGCAAACTGTGCGCGCAGCGCCTTGACGTTCGTGTAGTGCGTGTTGCCTTTAAAGGTGATGCCTCCGAGACGGTAGCGCTCCCCTTCCTCGACAGGCATGAGGATATCGATGCGCTTGCCCTTCGAGGGCCGCAGGGTTAAGGGGTTGAGACCGCCCGCATCGCGCACGCTGGTCGACGGCTCGCTGGTCAGGGCCTTGAAGTAACCTCGATCCCGGTAGGCCTGACGAACGCGCTCGGTGTCTTCGTCGAGCTTGCTGGCGTCGAAGGTACGGGCGAAGAGATTCTCAAGGATGATCGAGTGAGGGATTCCGATCGGCTTGAGGTTCTTCATCGCGGCGCGCAGGGTCCGGTCGGAGACGCTGTTATTGCCGTCGAATTCAATCTTGCCGACCTTGACCGTAGGTCCTTCCTTCACCGTGAACGTCAGCGCGACTGCGGCGGGAGGAATCGTCTTCACGTCTTCCTTGACCGTCGCGAACTGGTGTCCGTGCGCGGACAGCAGCTCTTTAAGGACAACCTCGGCGCGCTTGATCTTGGTGGGGTCGTACTGGCTTTCGACGGAGAGTCCGACCTTCGCCTTTTTGAGGGCATCCATAATGTCGGACTGCGAGACAGTGCTGACGCCCTTGTAGTTGATCTCGCGGATGGTGGGCTTCTCACGGACGTAGATCACCAACTGAACGCACTTGGCGGACTCGACGCGCTCGATCCGGACGTCGTCGAAGTACCCGGTGTTCCACAGGGAGTTGAAATCGCGCTCGATTACCTGAGCGTCGTACAGATCGCCCTGATGGGAAAACAGCCGGGCGAGCACGGACTCTTTCGGAATTCTGCGGTTGCCGACGACCTGCGGTTGGCAGAGCGTCTGGGCTTCGGAACTGACGGCCTGAGCTTGAAGCGAGGGAACCATCGCAAGCGCAAGGGCGATCAACGACACGGCATAAGCGATGCGGGAGCAGCTGGAGCGCGTGCACACAGGCCTTGACATACTCTTCAGGGAGCTTCCGCTCTCTCGATCTACGGTAAAGATACGCACACCCTCACTGCTTGGAAATCATGCCCCGACGGTTCCTGAAGGGGGAGTCTCGATTATATGGGAGCACAAGGCGCCTTAGCGAGTTCCGGTCTGGGTTTCGAGGACGCGAACCATCCGTTTTCTCATTCACTTCGCCCCGCCGCCGGGAACCGGCCATCGAAAACCCGCGCCATGGGGTCATTCGGCACGGCCGAGCACCTGCGCGAAAATATCGCTGTCCACGTTGCCTCCCCCCAGAACCGTACCCACCCGGGTTCCGCCTCCGGGTCTGTCCTGCAGCAATCCGGCCAGACCGACCGCTCCTGCTCCTTCGGCGACGTTATGGGTATCGGAAAAATAAAATTTCATCGCCGCCTCGACTTCGTCGTCCGTGACCTCGAGGACGCGGTCCGCACCTGCGCGGACGATCTCGAGAGCCGACGCATCCGGCTTTCTGCAAGCGACGCCGTCGGCGATCCGCGTGGCAGCGGTCTGCTCGACGACGTACCCGGCTGCGAAAGACAAGGCAAAGGCCGGTGCGTGCTTCGAGACGACGCCGACAATTCGGGTTTTAAGACCAAGAGCATCCCTTACGGCGATCATGCCGCTGATGCCCGAGCCCATTCCGATGGGAACGTATACCGTATCGAGCTCCGGGACAGCAGAGAGAAATTCAAACGCCGCCGTCGCGACTCCCGCGACCAGCAGCCGGTGATAGCTCGGAACCCAGTGCCAGCCGTTTTCGCGCTCGAGCTTTACGGCATGCTCCAGGGCCGCCTGAAAATCGTCGCCCTCTTCCACCAGCTCGGCGCCGAGCTCGCGCATCGCGCGATTTTTTTCAATGCTGTTCCCGCGAGGGACGACAACGACCGAGCGCAGACCGCTGGTCGCGGCAGCCAGCGCGATCGATTGCCCATGGTTTCCGCGCGTTGCGGTAACCACGGTCGTAACTTCGGGGTGCTCTCGCTTTAGCCAGTCCATATAGACCAGCCCTCCGCGAATCTTGAAGGCTCCAACGGGAGAGTGGTTCTCGTGCTTGACCCACACCTCCGCACCAGCGCGCTGGCTCAACAGAGGCCAACGATACTGGGGCGTCGGCGGCATGGTTCCGTAAACAAGAACGGCGGCATTGCGGATCTCTTCGAGACTGGGCAGTCCGTGATTCATGACAGCTTTACTCCAGACAAGGATGCGTTATGACGATGGAATGCAGAGATCGAGGGATCGCTTCGAAATGTCTTCCGAGCTCAAACAGCGGTCTAAATCTTGCGAACCTCGACCAGCGTGGAATAGAAGGTCGGCCCACCGCCGATGTCGGTAAGGCGCTCGCTGGTGAGCGCATTGATATTGCCGCCATCACGACTCAGCTTGTTCCACTCCAGCCGTGCTGCGACTACGCCCGCGCCGACATGGCCATTCACGTGGGCGCGCAACTTCACGCTTCCACGCGCATTGAAGACCTCGACCTCATCGCCATTCACGATGCCGCGCGGAGTCGCATCGGTGGCATGCATCTCCAGCAGGCCCGCAGTCTTCGCCTCCATGCGCTGGTGGACAGGAATATTGGCGAAGGTTGAGTTCATGTAGTTGTCCGCCTTGCGGGGAAGGAACTCCAGCGGATACTCGCTTGCGTGGGCGCGCGATTCCTGGGGCGCCTGAAACACAGGTACCGGCGTGAGCTCGCCGCGCCCGGAGGAGGTGCGGAACCACTCCGGCGTCGAGAACGGGAGCACCGCGCCTTCGCTGTTCGTCGGCATCACGATGCGAATATGGCCCTCGTGTTCCAGGCGCTCGCGCGTGATGCCCTGAAAGCGGGGATCGTCCGTTGCCAGAGCCTGATCGATCAACTCGTCTTCGCGATCGTCGAAGCAGGCTTCAGGGAAGCCCATCTTTCGGCCCAGCTCCCCAAAGAGCCGGACGTTGTTCCGCGCCTCGCCCAGGGGAGCGATCGCCTGTTGCGAGATCTGCACGAAGTGGTGGCCATAGGCTCCCTGCACGTCTTTGGTCTCGAGAAAACTTGGGGCCGGAAGCACGATATCCGCATAGTCGCAGGTATCGGTGAAGAACTGCTCATGCACTACGGTGAACAGATCCTCGCGCCGCATACCTTCGAGAACATCGTTCTGATTCGGAGCGATGGCACCAGGATTGGAGTTATAGACGAAGAGGGCTTTCACCGGCGGCCCGCCTACCCCAGCATCCGCTGCGGTCAGAGCCTCGCCCAGCAGGCTCATATTGACGACGCGCGCAGGGCGTCCCAGCGGACTCGCCCGCATCAGCTCCGGCATCTGCAGCGCCTCCGACTGGAATGGGAAGGTGCCTGAGGTGGAAAGCTGCAATCCGCCTCCGACATGCTGCCATGCACCTGTGAGCAGGGGGAGCATGGCGACCGCACGTACAGCCGTGCCGCCATTTTCGCTGCGCTGAATCCCATAGTTCAGCCGGATGGCTGCGGGCCTGCTCCCTCTTCGTCCCGCAGTCGCATAGCTGCGCGCCAGTCGCTCAATCGTCGCCGCATCGATGCCGGTAACCCTGGAAACCGCGTCGGGCGCATACTCAGGCCGGAGAGCATGCACCTTCAGCTCGTCGAAGCCATGCGTGCAACGTCCCACGTAGTCGCGATCTTCTAGGCCGTCGCGCAGGATGACATGGATCAGCCCCAGGGCCAGCGCGGCATCGGTGCCGGGATAGATGGCGAGATGCTCGTCGGCAAGAGCCGCCGTGCGGGTCTTGTAGGGATCGATGACGACAAGACGAGCACCGTGGCGCCGGGCCTCTTCAATGAAGGGCCACAGGTGAATATTGTTGCCGTGAATGTTCGCGCCCCACGCAAGAATGAGCCCTGCATGGACGAAATCCTCGGGCGCCGTGCCCAGCCGCACGCCGTAGACGCTGGAAAGAGCGACGCCCCCGGCTGTAGAGCAGATCGTCCGGTCGAGCTGCGAGGCTCCGAGCCGATGAAAGAACCGGCGATCCATCGAGCCATATCCAAGCTGGCCGATCGTCCCGGCATAGCTATACGGAAGAATGCTCTCCGGTCCGTGGTCTGCGGCGATGGACTTCAACCGAGAGGCAATCTCGTCGAGGGCTTCGTCCCAAGTGATTCGCTCGAAAGCCTCCGTCTCGCGCCCCTGTGGCAACTGCCCCTTTGGGATCCCGGCCCGGCGGCGCATGGGGTACAAGAGGCGGTCCGGGGAGTAGACACGATCCAGATACTTCGCAACTTTGCCGCACAGGAATCCGCGCGTGACCGGGTGAGAAGGATCGCCCTGCATTTTAATGGCTCGTCCGGAGAGTTCATCGACCGTCACCAGGACCCCGCAGGAATCAGGACAGTCGTGCGAACAGACTGCATGAACCACGCGGGTAGCAGGATTCTCAACCATACGTCTATTCTATGCTTGCCAGGATTCGCTGCAGTGCGCTTCGTCACACGCCCATGCCAGAAAAACTGTTTCCTACAACCCGCCTAGAGGCCTTCTCCGACGGTGTTCTGGCCGTCATCATCACCATCATGGTGCTCGAGTTGAAGGTGCCGCACGAAGATGGACTCCCCGGGCTGCTATCGATCGCGCCCATCCTGTTCGTCTACCTGCTCTCGTTTACGCTCACCGCGATCTACTGGGTCAATCATCACTTCCTGATCCGGCGGGTGGAGCGTAGCAACCACAGAGTGCTCTATGCCAACCTGAGCTTTCTCTTCTCCATTTCCTTGCTTCCCTTTTTCACCTCTTATGTCATCGAAAAACACGCGGACTCCTTCTCGGTCGCGCTCTATGCGTCCGCGATGATCTTTACGGGATTCTGCTTCTTCCTGCTCAGGTTGGCCATCGGCAGGCTGCTGCAGCAGGCAGACGAGCTGAGCCCCGAGGACACGGCGACACAGCGCAAACACATTTTAAGTCTCGCGCTTTACGTCGCGGCCATTCCACTGGCGCACTTTCACTCGCATATTGCTCTCGGAGCGATCACCGCAGTCGCGCTCGTTTGGATCATTCCGACAGTACGGACGGACCGTTATCTCCCGGAAGACCCCTCCGAGCCACACGGTTTTTGAGGATGGTTTGCTAAAGTTGAACCGACTTCTCCCTTTGAGGTGATCCTGTGCTGCTTCGTCTCCGCTTCGCATCTGCCCTGCTCGCCGCTTTGCTGATCGCGATGCCTGCGCGATCGCAGCAGCCCCTGACGACCGTTCCGCAACAGCAGCTCGATGTCATCAAGGTCCTGCTGGCGCAGGAAGAGGCGTGGAACCGCGGCAACCTTGAAGCCTTTGCTCAGTCTTATAAGGATTCACCCGATACGCTATTTATTACGAATACAGTCAACCGGGGCTTTGCCGGCTTGCTGGACGCTTACCGCCACAACTATCCGAACCGGGCGGCGATGGGAACCCTGGCCTACTCCGGGCTCGAGGTCCACCCCCTCGACGAACGTTTCGCTGTCGTCATAGGACGGTACAACCTCGAGCGCGGCAAAAAAGACGGCGGCAACGCCGAGGGAATCTTCTCGCTGGTGCTGGAGAAGACAGACAAGGGTTGGAAGATCATCGTCGACCACACGACGGGCTGATAAAACTGCGCATCACTGGCCTGATCCGGATGGGGATCTCTTTAAAGTTTCGATAAGCCTTTCAAGTTCCTGACGCATGTGCGGGCTGAGCTCCTCAAAGAGAAAGCCGGCCCCCACGCCAAAACGTACCGTGCGCACATTCGCCGAGAGGCGCAGCATCACTCCATTGGCGCGAAAGACCATCTCGACCGGGGCACCGATCACCGAACGAAGACGCGCTCGGGTCTCGATGAAGCAGCCTGAGAGACTAATATCCTGAACTCTGCCGCGAAACAGCTGCGATCCTTCCGCGACCAGAACTTCGGCATCGCCCTCGACAAGAAAACGCTCGTGGCCTCGACGTTCCGCTGAAGGGATGCTTCCGTGCCCGCGAACTTCGGATTCGAAACCGTGTGAATGCTGTCTGAGGTCGCTCACGTCTCCCCTTCGGCCGCGGACCTCCATTTACGAAGAAAAAGGGCCGCCAAATAGATTTATCGGCGGCCCCTCCACAGATCTTGAGCTTCTTATCGCAGCTCAGACGGTCATGACTTCTTTTTCTTTGGACTTGAAGAGCTCCTCGATCCGCTTGATCTCGGCGTCGGTAAGCTGCTGTACCTCTTCGTTGGCGCGTTTCTCGTCGTCGGCGGAGATCAGCTTGTCCTTCGCGGCCTTCTTGATCTGATCGTTGCCGTCGCGGCGAATGTTCCTGATCGCGGTCTTGTGGTCTTCCAGGGTCTTGTTCAGTTGCTTGACCACATCGCGGCGACGCTCTTCGGTCATGGGAGGCACGGGGACGCGCACCACGGTTCCATCCGTCATCGGGTTAAGACCGATGCTCGAGGTGCGGATGGCCTTCTCGATGGCCGAGACCATCGCCTTGTCGTAGGGCTGCACCAGGATCAGCGTAGGCTCAGGCGTGCTGATCTGGCCCAGCTGGGAGACTGGTGTGTCGGTCCCGTAATAATCCACCTTCACCTGGTCGAGCATGTGGACGTTTGCGCGGCCTGTACGGGTCGAGCTCAGATGCCCACGAAAGTCCTCCACCGACTTTTCCATTCTGGACTTCAACTCCTGGTGGGTTCCTTTTAAAGCTTCAATGCCTGCCATCGCCGATGCCATAACGCTTCTGCCCTCATGCGCTGTTGCGCCAACGAAAATTCTATCGGAAAACTGCTGAAGGCCGAAGATTGTTCAAAAGTCGCGCGACGGTCTTCTTCGAGGAAATTCGGGATTTGCCCGGCCGTGAAAGAATGAGGAGCGACGATGGCTATCGACGATAGAAAGATCAGGGTCATCCTTACCGGCGCCACCGGCATGGTGGGCGAAGGCGTCCTGCTGGAATGCCTGGAGCACCCGGCGATCGAGCAGGTTCTTAGCGTAAGCCGCAGGCCATCGCCCGTAAAGCATTCCAAACTGAAGGAGTGCATTGTGCCTGACTTCCTCCAGTTGGAAGGAGTTGTCGATCAACTGGCCGGCTACGATGCCTGTTTTTACTGCGCTGGAATCAGCTCCAGCGGCATGAGCGAGGCGGAGTACACCCGCATCACCTACGACATTCCCCTCCACTTCGCCGACACGCTGGTAAAGCTCAGCCCGCAGATGATCTTCGGCCATGTATCCGGTAGCCATACCGACAGCTCGGAAAAAGGGCGCATTATGTGGGCCCGCGTGAAGGGCAACGCGGAAAATGCCCTTATGAGATGCGGCTTCAGGAAGGTTTACAACTTCCGCCCCGGGTTTATGAAACCGACGCCAGGCCAGAAGAACGTCAAGGGTTACTACAGGGCGATCGGTGGGCTCTATCCCATCCTGCATGCCTTGTTCCCGAACCACGTAAGCACCATGCGCGAGGTGGGCCTGTCGATGATCAACAGCGCGCTCAGGGGATATCCCAAATCGGTGTTGGAGATAAGCGACATTCACGCCCTGGCGCGAGCCGTCTAGCACTGGCCCGGCGATCGGCGGTTGCCAGAGCGATCCTCGAAGCTCTAGGCTAGCCGCACCTATGACGATTCAGCAGGAAGTCCACAAACTGCTCGCTGCTCTGGATGTTCCCGTCGAAGCCTTCACAGGAGGCTCGCTCTCCGTTACCTCACCCATCACCGGAGAGCTCATCGCGAACGTTCGAGTCATTGAGGATCCGTCAAAGGCAATTGCAACCGCGCACCAGGCCTTTCTGGAATGGCGCAGCGTGCCCGCGCCTCGCCGTGGAGAGCTGGTACGGCAGCTCGGCGAAGAGCTTCGCGCCGAACGCGAGACCCTTGGACGGCTCGTAACCCTCGAGGCGGGAAAGATTCTCTCCGAGGGAATCGGGGAGGTGCAGGAGATGATCGATATCTGCACCTTTGCCGCCGGGCTTTCGCGTCAGCTTGCGGGACTAACCCTTCCTTCGGAGCGACCGCATCACCGCATGATGGAGAGCTGGCATCCGCTCGGCGTGACGGGTGTGATCTCGGCATTTAATTTCCCCGTCGCCGTTTGGAGCTGGAATGCCGCGCTCGCGCTGGTCTGCGGCAACTCGGTCGTGTGGAAGCCGTCGGAGAAGACGCCGCTTACCGCTTTGGCTACGCAGGCGCTCTTCGAGCGAGCCGCTACCAAGATGGGCGGCATTCCCGCGAACCTTTCGACGTTGCTGGTCGGAGACGCAGCGGTTGGACAGGCCCTGGTCGATTCTCCTCTGGTGCCGCTGGTCTCGGCCACGGGATCAACCGCCATGGGACGCGCGGTAGGACCACGCCTCGCCCAGCGTTTTGCCCGCGCAATTCTGGAGCTTGGAGGTAACAACGCGGCGATTGTCTGTCCCTCCGCCGATCTCGACCTGTCCCTGCGAGCCATCGCGTTTTCGGCGATGGGAACGGCAGGACAACGATGCACGACGCTGCGTCGGCTGATCGTCCATGAATCGATCTACGATGCACTCCTCTCGCGCCTCCGCAAGGTCTTCGCCTCCGTAAGAATTGGTGACCCGCGCGAGCCCGGCACGCTGGTCGGACCGTTGATCGACCGTCGCGCCTATGAATGCATGCAGAAGACACTCGACGCTGCACGCTCCTCCGGCGCAAAAATTCACGGAGGCGAGCGTGTCGAACTTTCAGGCTGGACCGATGCCTTCTATGTACAGCCCGCGCTGGTTGAGATGAAGACGCAGGACGACATCGTACGCACCGAAACCTTCGCTCCGATTTTGTACGCGCTTCGTTATCGGGAACTTGAAGAAGCAATTGCCCTGCACAACGATGTTCCGCAGGGCCTGTCCTCTTCCATCTTCACGACCGATGTGCGCGAGGCGGAACGATTCCTCTCCGTCACCGGTTCCGACTGCGGCATCGCGAATGTCAATATCGGAACCTCCGGCGCGGAGATCGGAGGAGCCTTCGGCGGCGAGAAAGAGACCGGTGGCGGCCGAGAGTCCGGCTCCGATGCGTGGAAGCAGTACATGCGGCGCTCCACCAACACCATCAACTACGGAAGCGACCTTCCCCTCGCGCAAGGCGTAGTCTTCGATATCGACTAAAGGGACGAGCCTCGATCTACTTCTTCGTCTCCGTCGTAGAAGGCGAACCGCCTGCCAGCCGCAGGTTGACTACCTTTTGCAGAAGATCGAACCAGAACGGCGCTCCCTGCGAGATCGCAAGGACTGTCGCTGCGATTCCGGCGATCTTCCAGAGCCACCAGCTCCAGTCGCCGATATCGACGAGACGGGGATCGGTGCCAGCAAGCGAGACCTGCGAGAACGAAGATGTGGGGTGCACGAGATCGGGCCAGCAGTTCGCCTTGAATCCGTCGGCCTGTACCGCAGTTTTCTCGCCGGGCTTTAACGTAGCCTTCGCGTCGATGAAACACCAACCCAGCGGTACTCCAGGGAGATGTTCGCGAAGCAGATTCATGCGGCGGAGAGACTGATCGAGCTCGGCCTTGTCATCGCCGACGGCCTGATCCCGCGGAGTCGATTTCACATAGTCTGTCGCCTCGGCGGCGATGGCGTCGCGCAACGTCTGATCGTTCCAGAAGCGCTTGCTTAGCGAGATCGCATCGGCGTTGAGCAACAGGCAGAGGATCGCGCCCAGGATCCAGATCCACGCATGCGACTTGCGTTTGTACCAGCCGGAGACGCGCTCCATCGACTCGTTGAACCAGTTCTCCAAACGTCTGCGCTGCTCGCCCGCATCCCTGCAATCGCGCAGAAGCGATGCCAGAAGTTTTTCGGTCTTCTCGAAATTGTTCGCCTGCGGCTTCGCCGAGGCTGACCCATCGAACTTCATTCCCTGGTCATCGGCCGTCTGCAGGATGGCCAGAGCCAGAGTCGTTGCGGGAATATACGATGGCCGTTCGGTGAACTGTCCGCGCGGTCCAGGGCTGCAAAGTCCCTGGATAAGGGGCTGCTTGTAAACCTCTTCCTTGAAGTCCGCGCTCATCAGCAGACCTCCCAACCCTCGCTCCAGCGTAGTCGCACGCCACCGAAATAAGTTGGCCACGATCTCAAGGATCGCGGAGCACGCCGCGCTCAACATCAGAAAGAGAAACGCCATGCTGATCGCAAACCCTACGATGGTCGTAATCAAATACCCGCTCCCGCGCGAAGAATAGAGGTCACGATTACTCTACTGCAACCCCAGCACGCTCAGGTAACAGCGTCATCCCCATCCGAGCGATTACGTATCGAGGCCCGAAAAAAAAGCGGCTACCCCGGGAGGATAGCCGCACGACAAGTACAAGAACAGCCGCTTACTCGCGCGCAACGCCCTTGCGGCCAGCGAGTTTTCCATCCATATCCCCCAGCACGTAGGCGACGACGGAGAGCATGGCAGTATTGCGCTTGAACGAGTCGGGATCGACCTTATCCAGCGTGTCGGCCTCGGTGTGGTGCCAGTCGAAGTAGTGTTCGCCCACCGTTCGCGGGCTGAGCGCAGGCACGCCCTCGGCAACGATCGGCCCAATGTCGGAGCCTCCACCGCCGGGCGACACTGTATCGGTCTCGATGGAACCCAGCAGCGAGGCGATATCGCGCAGGCAGACGAAGGACTGCTTCTCCTCGTCCGACAGCGAGCTCTCATCGAAGGCAGGCCGAGCGGGAGGCGGCGTAGCCGCTCCCACAGCAGGAGGTGCGGGACGCCGAGCACCACCGAATCCCCCATAGCCGATGCCGAGCGGCTTCTCTGCGCCGCCGTCCATCTCGATGGCCGCGACCTGATCGCCGATCTTATCGCCGATCCACTGCCGGTAAGCCCGTCCACCCGCTCCGCCATTCTCCTCATTCACCCAGAAGACGATGCGGATGGTGCGCTTCGGCTTCAAGCCGAGCTTGTGAATCAGCGAGACAGCTTCGAAGGTGGCCATGATGCCCGAGCCATCGTCCTGCGCGCCTTGCCCGACATCCCATGAGTCGATATGTCCGCCAAGAACGACGACCTGCTCCGGATGCTCGGAACCGACGATCTCGCCGATGACGTTTCCGGCCTTCACCTCAGGTTCCGTATGCGCGTCCATCTCCAGGTGCACCTGCACCGGGCCTTCCTTCGCCAGCCGCTCGATCAGCAGAGCATCTTCAACACTGATAGCCGCGGAGGGAATCTTCGTCTGCTTCTCGTCGTAGCGTAGCGTCCCGGTGTGAGGAATCTGCATCGCAAGCCCGGTGGCCGAACGCACCAGCACTGCCGCCGCTCCCTTGGCTGCCGCGCGCCCCTGACTGCCGGTGCGATACATCGAGCCGACGCCATAGCCGTGCCAGCCGGGGTTGAAGACGACGATCTTTCCTTTGACCTGGTCGTTCGAGAGCGCATCCAACTCCGCGAAGTCATGCACGAAAACAACGGGAGCGGTGATGCCCCCTTTCGGCGTGCCCACGCTCATGCCAAGGCCGAGCATGTGCAGCGGCTTGGTGATCGTCCCTGCCTCGCCCTTGTAGGTAATCGTCGCGGATTCATTCCCGCGCACCCAGTGCGGAACCATCACCGGCTGAATCTGCACATTCTGCAGACCGGCCTTCTTCATCAGCTCGGCTCCCCACTCGACTGCGGTGTTGAGCTGCGGGCTTCCGCTCAGGCGTTTGCCGATGTGATCGGTGAGATAAGCGAGATGGGCGTATCCCTCATCGTCAGCCATGGCGGCCTGAAGAATCTTGTCGGCATCCGTCTTGTACTTCGCGGCTAGCGGTCCTGGAACCGCGGACATCGCGACAGGACGCTCACCGGGAGCTCCCATCTGTGCAAGGCTCATCTGCGCGGACAGCAACGCAGCTCCCGTTACAAACAAAACAAAACACTTCATCGAAAAACTCTCCTGTTTCTTCAGAACGGTTCGGAACAGTCGTAACAAAAATACAGGCTGAGAACGGAGTCCGCTCTCAGCCTGCGTCTTAGGAGTTGCGATTCATTCGAGGCTTAGAAGAGGATCTTCGCCGCGAACTGCACGTTGAACGGCTCGCCCGAACCCAGTCCCGGAGCTCCAGCATTGTCGCCCACGGTAGTGGTTGAACGGCCGAAGTTCGCGGTACCAAAGCTGCCGCTGGAATTCGCCAGATTCAGACGGTTGAAGATGTTGAACATCTCCGCACGGAGCTGAAGCTTCAGATTCTCATGCAGCGTGGTGTTCTTGATCAGCGAGGCATCGACGGTTCCAAAGCCAGGGCCATAGACCGAGTTACGCTGCGTCGGGCTGAAGGTTCCCTTGGCAGGCAGGGCATAGGCTGACGTTGCGAACCATTGCACAAAACCTGTGCCGCTGGAGTTGCGCTGGAAAGAACGGCTCACGTTCTTAGGATTGCCAACCATCGTCGCGCGATCCTGGAACTCTCCTACACCTGAGTTGTTGGCACTCGTTTTGACGTTGATCGGCTTGCCGGTATAGAAGGTCATGAAGCTATTGGCCTCCCAACCTTCCGTCAACCGCTTGAAGCGAGTGCCGAAGCTCGGGATCTCGTACACGATGTAGCCATTGAACGTATGCCGGTTGTCGAAGTCGGCATTGCCGTACTCTGCAGCCAGGTTTCGCGAATCCTGCGGAGCAAAGCCGCGGGTTCCGGAGACGTTGTCGAGCGCGTGGCCGTAGGTGTAAGAACCCTGTGCCGTGAGCCCGTGGAAGCCGCTGGTACGAACCATCGCCTGCAGCGAATTGTAGTTCGCTCCGGCGCTCGATTCATACTGATTGATCGCCGCGAACGTCGGGAACTGCGCGTTGTAAGGACGGGTACTCTGCTGCGTGGAGCCGGTTGCATTCGGCGCGGCCTGGTTGATGTCGCGCAGATTGAAGAGATGACGGCTCACCGAACCGACATAGCCAATCTGAACAATTGTGTTGCGGCTCAGCTGATACTCCGTGTTGAGATTGAAGTTCTGGAGATACGCGTTCTTGAAGTTGGAAGAGACCGTCGAGACACCGAAGGTCGCACCGGATGTCGGAGACGAAGGAAGAGGATCCTGATTGGTCACAATTGCATACGGAGCCGACTTCGACACCGTGAAGACCGGGTTCGGTCCGGCATCATTCGCCTGAACACCGGCTGAGGCGCCGTTACCAGGGCGATTGTCGAAGAAGCCGTTCAGATTCGGCAGGTCAAAGAACAATCCATAGGTTCCGCGAACTACCAGCTTGTCCGTAACCTTCTCGCTGAAGCCCAAGCGTGGCGAGACGTTGGTGTATCGGCGCGGATAGAGCGTGTCGACATCAGTACCCACAACGGCGTACCCCGTCGGAGAGTTCGGATTGAAGTTCGACAGAGTTCCATTGGTTGAATACACCGGGCCGGAGTAGTCCCAGCGAATGCCATAGTTCAGCGTCAGGGTATTGCTGACCTGGTACTGATCCTGCGCGAAGATATCCCATTGATTGACGTACAGGTCACGCTGCAGCTGGCCGCGCGCGATGCTACCCGCGGACGAATAACCGGCCAGGAAGTCAGCCAGCGTACGAACGGACAAGTCGGTTGGGCTGGACTCCTGCGAGGCGTCATTCACGTAGGAAGTCGGACCGGTCCCGGTTGCGGGAAGGAGAGACGAGGATTGTCCATTGAAGGTGAACGATCCGCGGATGTTGCGCTGATAAAGCAGGTTCATGTAGTTCCGGCGGAACTCGCCACCGAAACGGAACTGATGCTTTCCGTAAACGTAGGTCGCCGTATCGGTGAGGTGACCGGTATAGTCCTGCCGGCCAAGAGGAGGAGTAACGCCGACCTGATCGAACGGAGTCATGGTAATCGTCGGAGCTCCGAACAGACTGGGCGAGGTGACACCCGTATTCAATCCGAGCGCGGGGATGTTCTGGTTGTGAACGTTGTCGTTGAAGGTCTGTCCGAAGTAGTTCACACCGGCCAGCGCCTGATTCGACAGGTGGTTGTTGATCATCCAGTTGTGGGTTACGGCGTAGTTGTGCACGTGGGTCGGCGCAAGCTGGTAGTACTCATAAATGTTCGTGCCCGCGTTGCCCAGCTGGCGGCCCGAGCCGATAAAGGCGCGCGCCGAAAGCGTCTGCTTGGAGTTGATGTTCCAATCGATCTTGCCCACAACGTTGTCGCTATAGCCGTTCTGCGGACGAGTATCGAGGATATTGTTCGGCGTCGCAGATCCTGGCTTGTTGCCGTAAGGCCATAGTGCCGTCAGCAGGTTCATCGACGTCTGGCTGACCGGGACATTGTGTGCGCGAAGCAGCGTCGTAGCTTTGTTCACCCACTGATCGGTCGGCTCGG
This sequence comes from Edaphobacter sp. FHG110511_03, assembly GCF_059115365.1. Taxonomy (NCBI): domain Bacteria; kingdom Pseudomonadati; phylum Acidobacteriota; class Terriglobia; order Terriglobales; family Acidobacteriaceae; genus Edaphobacter; species Edaphobacter sp. FHG110511_03. Next base: position 352,460 of record NZ_JBZYWL010000001.1, read on the forward strand.
TCGCTGCCGACTGCGCGCCGATGATGTACTTCTGGTGCTCGTAGTTCAAAAACATGAACAGCTTGTCGCGCTTGATCGGACCGCCAACCGAGGCGCCCCACTGGTTGTTGCGAATCTTCGGTGTGCGGGCCGTGGGCGCAAGGAAGGCGCTCTTCGAAGCAAAGAACTCGTTGCGGAAGTAGTAGTACGCACTGCCATGGAAGCTGTTGGTGCCGCTCTTGACCACCATGTTGATCAGGCCGCCGCCGTTGCGTCCCACCTCGGCGTTGCCCTGCGACTGCACGGAGAACTGATCGATCGCTTCGATCGGCAGCGTTACACCGGCCACGCCCGAGACGCCGCCCTGATTGGCTCCCTGCGAGTTGTGGAAGATGTCGTTGTTATCGACGCCATCGATCTGCCAGTTGTTCTGGTTGGTGCGGGCTCCGTTCACCGAACCGGCGCCGTTGACGCCGGGCGTGATCTTGATCAGCTGCGTAAAGTCGCGGCCATTCAGCGGAATATTGGTAACTGCCTTCTCCGGAACAACAGATGTATTCGTCGTAGAAAGCGTGTCGACTGCAACCGCATCGGCGTTCACTTCAACCTGCTCGGCCGTCGACGCTACACCCATCTTGATCTCGAGCGCATAGACCTGACCGGGACGAACTGCGATATGGTCCACCTTGTGCGAGGAGAAACCTGTGGAGGTCACTTCCACGCTATAGTCGCCAAGCGGAAGGTCCTGGAAGCTGTAGTCTCCGGAGCTGGTTGTGATCATCTCGCGCTTGAAACCGGTTTCGGTTCCGGTAAGGGAGACCCTGGCACTGGGAATCGCAGCGCCACTGGAATCCTGCACGGTTCCGGCAATTCCACCGCGGAAGGTCTGAGCGGTCAGGAGCGGTGTCATCGTAGACACAAGCACCAGGAGAAAGAGATAGATGTACCTCTGGAGCGACTTCATGGTAGGGCTCTCCTAATAAACACGTTTATCTGGGAAAAATGAAACGGGGGACGCAGGGTCTCAACGATAGATAGACACACGGTTCCCAATCGAGGGGAGAACTACTTAGTACATCGTCGCGGATGCACAGGTACCGGGCCGTTTTTCATGTGGATGTTTATTAAACTAACTTTAAAAGTCCCGGTTGACAAGGTTTCTCTATGGCAAACCATGATAAGAAACGTGGCCAGCCGCACCTTCACGAATACCCCTTTCGCCCTGAATTGATGCGGATTAATCGCCAATGTAGATGTAAGTACGGAGTCCAATAGGTTTAGAAGGTTACCCGGCACAGGCAGAATCGCCCGGCGTTTCCTCTCCCTGATCCCAGGCATTTAGCATCGACAGGTAAGCCGGCTCAGAAATCCCGGGTCCGCGATCTTCGAATATGCCGATTTCCTTCCCTTCTCTTCAGCTGCGATCCGCTATCCTCGCAATCTCCTTCGCCCTCGTTCCCGTAACCCATGCGCAGATGCTCGCGCGGCCCGGATGGGCCGGATCGGGCATGAACGCCGCTCCGTGGTGGAAGCACGCGGTGATCTATCGGGCCGATCCTCACAGCTTCGGTGGACTGCACGGCATGGCGGAGCATCTCGACTACATTCACTCGCTCGGCGTCGATGCCCTGCTGCTGACCTCCCTGGGAGGAGATGCAAAGCAGCCCCTCGACCCTTCCATCGGAACGATCGACGACGTGGAAGAGATCGTGCGTCGAGCGAGCCAGGACAACATCCGCGTTCTGGTGGAGCTCGATGGAACCTCCGCCGATCTAGGAGCGCTGGCGCGACTTTGGCTGGTCCACGGAGTCGCCGGCTTCTATGCCGCGAAGGCAAACTCTGCCCAGCTCGGCGAGCTGCGCAAATCCGCCGGAAGCTTCGCCGGCCAGCGCATCGTGATCGGCGAGCTCGATGCAGCAAGCGGCGCGGATGCTCCCCAGCTCGTCGCCGATCCCAGCCCCGGAACTCAGGAGAAGCTGGCCCCAGCGGCGATTCGTCCTGCTCTAGAGACTGCGCAGCAACTGGCCGATGCAGGAAAGAGCGTTCCGCTGTTGCTGTCGGATGGTCCCACTCTGAAGCGCAGCATGAGCCGTTACGGAGACGGCACGCATGATGTCGAGATCGCAAAATCCATTGCGGCGATGCTGATGACCACGCGCGCCGCGACCATGCTCTACGCCGGCCAGGAGCTTGGCCTGGTAGATGGTGTCGGCGAGCTCTCCTTCGCCACACCCGGCAAAGGCGAGCAGGCGCCTGCGGGAAGCGTCGCTGCCGGAAACGCGAGCCCTTCTTCGCTGTTGAACTGGTATCGACAGCTCAGCGCGCTGAGTCACAGCAATCGCACCATAAACCTGGGCGCGATCTCCGTGCTCAATCACGACGACCAGAACGTCCTCGCCTGGGTTCGCAAACCATCGACAGCTACGCTGGCCACACCTGCAGTCGTGGTGATCGAGAACCTGTCCGCGCAGCCCGTGACCGTCTCGCTCAAAGCAGATATGCAGCGGCTGCATCTGAGAGGAAGCTTCCTGCGCACTCTGCTGCGGTCCGATACCGGCATGGGAGCAATGCATCTGGACGGGATGACGCTGGCGCCCTACTCCGTGTTCATCGGTGAGCTTCGATACTGAAAGCTCAGGACGACACTTCGTGGGCTATCAGGCTGGGTGAGCAGAGAGAAATTTTTTGTACTCTGCATCGAGCGACTTCATAAGCGACTCAACGTAGAAGAGCTGCCCGCCAAGGGTCTCGATCTTCTCCTTGATAGATGTAGCCTCGGCGCTGGTGGGATCGGGATCACCCTTTTTGCTGGAAAGGAAGGACCCGAGGCTGACGCTCGCATCGCGAACGGCCTGCACTTCAGCGGCGTCGAACTTGTCCTGGGTCGCGTAGATATCCGCGTACTCCTGCACCTCGGGATAGGGCATGTAGGAGAACGCCGTGGTGGTCTGGGCAGTCTTCCAGGCAGCATCGTTCAGACCGTGGACGCTAAAGGTGATCTCCATATTGGAGTCCTTCGGGGACTTGTGATTCTGGATGATGTATTTGAGAACCCTGACATCGTTTTCGAGCGCTGCCTGCTGCTTGTGCAGTTCGGCGAGGGCGTTCGCCATCGCTTTGGAGTTGTCCTGAATCTCAGTGCGCAGACTGGCTTCGGCCTCGTGCACAAGATGGCGGTAATGCGCTCGCTCGACGCAGCCCTCAAGCCCAAGAGCGATAAGCAGGCCAACGGTGATCGTGAAGAGATGGAGCAGGAAGTCGCGGATGCCGTGCATCGCGGAATGAGGAGGATGTACGTCGAGCACCAATGGACCTCGTCAAAAAGATTGGTGATTAGCGTAGCAGAGCGTATGCAGGAGTTTTATGCACTCGCGCGAAGGACTATCTCAAGCCGCCTTGCATCGAAGAAGGTGCATCCGCTATCCGGCGAAGAATCATTTCCACATCTTCCACAGAACACGCGTATTTCCACAGCAAAAATGCCTTGATTCGAATAATTTTCGGAGTAAAGTTCCTTTCATCGGAAGAGAGATCTTCCAGAAGGAGAGAGTAAACAAGGGCTATCGAGGGGTACCGGCAACGGGACTCAAAACCGAGCGGACAGGAAACTGGATGTTCGAGCGGTAGACCAAGAGAGCTCTTACAACAAAACGGAATAACGGAAACAGACGGGAAGGGCGGGTTTCGGCTCGCCTGTACCGGACCAATCCGGGATACCAAAGCGTTGTGATTCGGTTCCGAACCGGATCTTCGAAAATCGGAAAGACAGGGCGGTCTCCCGCAAGAGAGATCGTCCTTCTCTTTTTTACGATGAGGCTGCTCGCCGATGGATCTGGTCGCGCTGTGCGACCATTAACCAATGGCTAAAGAAAGCACGGATCGCATTCCCCAGGCATTGCCCGAAAAAGTGAAGGTACCTGGACCCGCTGTTGTTGTAACCCGAAGAGCCGCGGATCGCCTGCGCGCCGGGCATCTATGGGTTTACCGCACAGACGCCGCATCGCTGATCCCACGCGAAGGCGAAGAGGATCTCGCCCCAGGCTCACTCGTGACCGTGGTGGATGGGCGCGGAATCCCTCTGGGATCGGGACTCTACAGCTCGGCCTCGCAGATCGCCGTCCGCATCACAGGCAGCGAGCCGGGACTGACGCGCGAGGCCTATCTCAACGATGTCCGGGAACGCCTCGTCTCCGCCCTGAAGCTGCGCGCCGAGCTTGCGCCACCGTCTGACACGGACGACTCCTGCCGGCTGGTCTTCGCCGAGGCAGATAACCTGCCGGGAATCGTGGCGGACCGCTACAACGATCTTGTGATCCTGCAACTGCTCACGCAGGGCACCGCGCAGGAGGATCTTCGCGAGATACTGGCCGCAACTCTCCGCGAACACCTCTCCGGCACTCTCACCGCCATCATCGAGCGTCCCGACCCAAGAATTCGCGAGCTCGAAGAACTGGCCGCACCTTCGACCGCGCCATTGTGGAGCCAGGGAGAGGCAAACCTGACAACGGTGTTCACCATCAATGGCATCCGCTTCCATTACGACGCCACCTCAGGACAGAAGACCGGCGCGTTCCTCGACCAGCGGCTGAACTATGCCGCCGCCGCGCATCATGCTCACGGAAGCGCCCTCGATATCTGCACCTACCAGGGCGGCTTCGCTCTGCATCTGGCCCAACGCTGCGATGTCGTCACCGGCGTGGATGCAAGCCTTACCGCGCTTGAAGTAGCGGATCGCAATCTCAGCCTGAATCCCGGCCTCAAGGCCCAGGTCGACTGGATCGAAGCCGACGCTTTCGAGCTGCTGCGGGAGTATGAAGCCACAGGTCAGAAGTTCGACACCATCGTTCTCGATCCGCCCGCCTTTGCAAAGTCCAAACGAGCCGTCGACGGAGCGCTGCGTGGATACAAGGAGATGAACCTGCGCGCCATCAGGATGCTGAATCCGGGCGGCACGCTCGTCACCTGCTCCTGCTCACACCACGTCGGGCGCGAAGAGTTTGTGGGAGTCGTGGCAGCCGCCGCCTCCGATGCGCGAAGACGCGTACAGGTCCTCGAAGTGCGGGGAGCGGCCCCGGATCATCCCGAGATCCTGACCCTGCCCGAGACCGCGTATCTGAAATGCCTCATCTGCCGGGTGCACTAGCAGGCACCACTCCACGTCATTGCACAAGCGGACACTACTTACTCGCCATTGCACGAGCAGCCCACCACACCTAACCCCATAAACGTCATTCCGAGCGAGCGCAGCGAGCCGAGGAATCCCTGTATTTCGCTCATGCCGTCACAAATGCCGAAGGCATAAATCCATCTCACCCCCGAGCGCAGCCCGAAACCACAGGTTCAGCATCCCCTGAGCCGAATCACGGCTTCATTACCAGCTCAACATCCTCAATCCCCAGCTTCCGCCCATCCGCGCTGCGCACAACAAGCTCCGCCAGGGGCCTGTGGTTCTTCGCGTCGATCAGCTCGGAGTGATCCTCTCCCTTACCGAACATGTGCTTCTCCCCCCACTGCCGCAGTGCCACCATCGTCGGCAGCAGATCAGCGCCCTTCTCCGTCACCTCGTACTCGCTGTAGGCGCTACCGTCCGATGCCGGAACCAGGCGCAGAATCCCAAACTCCACCAGCCGCTTTAGCCGCGCCGCCAGAATGTTCTTCGCCATTCCCAGCCTGCGTTCGAACTCTGAGAATCGCTTCACCCCCAGCATCGCATCGCGAACAATCAGCAGCGACCACCACTCCCCCACCACATCCAGCGACCGGGCCACCGGGCAAATACTGCTTTGATTGGACTTGTGCTTCATAATCCCCTCACGAAACAGTGTATCAAAACTAGTTGCATCTTGAAACCACATTCCACATCCAAAGTATGGCTGCAAAGATTTGGCCAGGACTTTTGAGAAAGAGGAATCAGGATGAGACTCGAAGGCAAAAAGGCATTCATCACCGGCGGCAACAGTGGGATCGGACTGGCAACGGCAAAGCTTTTTATCGACGAAGGAGCAGAAGTCGTCATTACCGGTCGTAATCAGCAGACCCTCGATGAGGCGCTCAAGCTGCTTGGGCCGAAAGCGCACGGCTTCCGCGCAGAGATTACCGATTCGGCCGCGCGCAAAGATGCTTTCAAAAACGCTGCGGAGAAGTTTGGAAAGTTCGATATCGTCTTCGCCAACGCCGGCATTCCCGGCAATACTCCCGCAGGCTCGGCCTCTGAGGAGCTCTTCCGTCAGATCATCGATATCAATCTCACCTCCGTCTTCTTCACGGTCGAAGACTCGCTTCCCTACCTGAACGACGGCGCCTCCATCATTCTCAACGGATCGGTCATCGGAACCCTGGGCCAGCCCGGCTACGCCGCCTACGCGGCTACCAAGGCCGGAGTCCGCGCCCTCGCCCGCTCCCTGGCAGCCGATCTCTCCCCGCGCGGCATCCGGGTCAACGTAGTCGCCCCGGGAGCCACCAAAACTCCTATCTGGTCTCGTAACGATTCGCGTACGACAGAGCAGGTCTCCGGCCTCGATCAACAGTTCTCGAAGCTGATTCCTCTGGGTCGCATGGGCGAAGCCCAGGAGATCGCAAAGGCCGTCCTCTTCCTGGCCTCCGACGACTCCTCCTACGTCCAGGGCGTCGAGCTCTTCGTCGATGGCGGTCTCACAGGAACCCCCTTCGGTGGCCCCGGAGCCCGTGGTTGATCCATCTCACCCTAGTCGGCCTGGGCAAAGCTCAGGCCGCCCTCAAAACCCCGGTGCTTGCCCTCACATAAACCCCTCGCCCCCACAAACGTCATTCCGAGCGAGCGCAGCGAGTCGAGAGCCTGCCCTGAGCGGAGTCGAATGGGAATCCCTGTATTTCTTCGCAGGATGCCAAATCCAGTTCTCGACCAGGTTGAGGCACCTCTCGCCGGAGAGACTGCAACAGGTCCCGTCAATCTCTGTCAAGTCGCAATCGCATCTAAATCTAACAATCCAAACAAGATCGCGACTGCCGATCAGTTCCATCCTTAGGCCTACAATAAAGAAAGAGAAAAAGAAAAGCCTTGAGACGAACTCTCAAGGCTTTATCTCTTTAAATCGATTGTTTGCAATACTTTGACTGCAAGTCCTTCTTTTGCAAGACTTTGCAAACTTAGTCCGAGCCTAAGCCATTACAGATGAAGACTTTGCACCAAATCGATACCAGGGGGCCCTAGACCAGCTTCGCGTCCAGGGTGATCTCCGCCGCCTTCAGAACCTTCGAGACCGGGCAGCCGATTTCGGCGTTGTGGGCCAACTCGTCGAACTTCGCCTTGTCGATGTTCGGAATCTTTGACGTGTTGGTCAGGTGAATCTTGGTGATCGTCGGACCTTCGCCATGCAGGTCCAGCGTCAACACCGCCTTGGTCTCGATCGACTCCGGCTTGAATCCGGCCTCGGTGAGCTGGGCGCTCAGGGCCATGGTGAAGCAACCGGCATGCGCAGCTGCGATCAGCTCCTCCGGGTTGGTGCCCACGCCGTCGGCGAAGCGAGCCGCGAAGCTGTACTGCGTATCCTTGAGCGTGCCGCTCTGGGTCGAGATGGTGCCTTTACCCTCTTTGAGGGTGCCGTGCCAGATGGCGCTTGCGCTGCGATCCATGAAAGTTCTCCTTATTTGTTTCAACCGCTTTTCCGACGGTACATGATTCGATGCATCCTTGTCGGAACCTGGCGGTTGAAAATTCTGCAAACTGGGTTAGCCTTACGGAATGTCCAGGCTGGATTCAGTCATGAACGACTCCGCGGAGGAGCAGAGCACGGAACAATGCTCTCTGCCCGCGGAACATCACCAGGTCTACTGCCCGACCTGCTCCTCGCGCCTCGAGGACAGTCGCTGCAAGCTGGTCTGCCGCACCTGTGGATACTTTCTGAGCTGCGCGGATTTTTACTGAGCCGTCACGTGCCTGTGGCGTGAATAGCGCTCTGCGATCATCCTAAGAGACGGAATGGAATCCCAGCAGACCGCGGGAGCACCGGCACTCGAACCTGAAACCGCCACCCGGAGGCGAGGCAGCCGCTTCGCGCACGCATGGCGCGCCCTCAGGCATCGCAACTTCCGGCTCTACTTCACCGGCCAGAGCATCTCGCTGATCGGAACCTGGATCACCCGCATCGCCACCAGCTGGCTGGTCTATCGCCTCACCGGCTCTCCCTTCCTTCTGGGAGTCGTCGGCTTCGCCGGGCAAATTCCGACCTTCCTGCTGGCTCCCTTCGCGGGAGTGATCGTCGAGCGCATGGACCGCCGCAGGCTGCTGGTGTGGACCCAGGTGCTCGCCGGCATTCAGTCGCTCCTGCTGGCTACGCTCACTCTGGCCAAGGTGATCACGATCCACGAGATCCTCGCGCTCAGCATCTTCCAAGGCCTCATCAACGCCTTCGACATGCCAGGGCGCCAGTCCTTCCTGATCCAGATGGTGAGCAGCGAGGGAGAGAAGCCGGACAAGAGAGATCTAGGTAACGCCATCGCGCTCAACTCTTCGATCGTCAACCTCGCCCGGCTCATCGGCCCGGCGATCGCGGGCTTCATCATCGCGGCAGTGGGAGAAGGCTGGTGCTTCCTGATCGACGGAACCAGCTACATCGCCGTCGTCGCCTCCCTGCTGATGATGAGGGTTCCCCGCATCGCCAGCGAGCGGCCCACCGCCTCCATGCTGGGACAACTGAAAGAGGGATGGTCGTACGTCGTCGGCTTTCGGCCCATCCGCACCATTCTTACGCTCTTCGCCCTCATCAGCCTGATGGGAATGCCGTTCATGGTGCTGATGCCGATCTTCGCTGCGCAGGTGCTGCATGGCGGGCCGCATACGCTCGGCTTCCTCACCGGAGCCTCGGGAGTAGGCGCGCTGGCCTCTGCCATCTCGCTGGCGGTCCGCAAGTCAGTGCGCGGGCTGACGACGATGATCCAGGTCTCTGCCTTCTGTTTCGGCGGCGGCCTGATTCTCTTCGGGCTGTCACGAAGCCTCGCGCTCTCGCTGCTGGTGTTGCTTGTAACAGGCTTCGGCATGATGCAGGGGCTCGCTGCCAGCAACACCGTCATCCAGACACTGGTGCCCGAGGACAAACGCGGTCGCGTGATGAGCTACTACACGATGGCCTTCGTCGGAATGGCGCCCTTTGGAAGCCTCCTCGCCGGAGCACTGGCGCGTCGTTTCGGAGCGCCGCACACCGTCATCATCACCGGAAGCGCATGCGTTCTGGGAGGCATCTGGTTTACGACCCAGCTCCGAGCCGTGCGCCGCGTGATGAAGCCCATCTATATCGAGATGGGAATCCTTCCTGGAGCCGAACAGGCCACGGACGCATCCGAGCAGACTTTGTCAGGGAATTAGCCTCCTCTGGTATCGTCATCAGCGATGAGAAACAAATATTCGTCGTTGAAGAGGATCGGCAGAGTAACGCTGCGGCACGGAGCGCTGGCGCTGACGTTGGTGACCGCTGCAAGCGCCCGCGCACAGGTTCACGATGCAGTCGATTGGGTAAATCCGTACATCGGCACCGGCTCAGGGCCGATCGGTTACGGCGGAACCATGCCGTTCGTGACGCCACCGTTCGGCATGACCAACTGGACCGCACAGACGCGGCAGAACCGCCTGAGCGTCGTCTCGTACAAGTACGAGGACACGGTGATCCAGGGCTTCATGGGAACGCACCAGCCCGCGATCTGGATGGGTGATTACGGCTATGTAACGCTGGTCCCCCAGGTCGGCTCGCTGGCGACGACACCCGAGGCGCGGCAGATGCGCTTCACTCACGCGAACGAAATCACACGGCCCGATTACTACTCCGTCTGGATGACGGCGAAGGACGGCAGCCGCGTCCGAGCGGAGATGACCGCGACCGAGCGCTGCGCCTACATGCGCTTCACCTTTCCCAAAGGCGTGAGTGGACGCGTTTTGATGGAAGCCTCACGGCCTGGAGTCGCGGGCGAGGCGAAGATCGACGCAGGCAGTCACGAGCTGACCGGCTACAACCCCGATCGCACCGACCGCGGGCTTGGGCCGTTCGCACTGCCGAACTTCAAAGGCTACTTCGTCGTCGAGTTTCGCAAAGCGTGGCGTGATGCGAAGACATACGGAATGGACGGCGCAGGTTCGCACGGAGCGTATGCGGAGTTCAACTCCGGCGAGGTCGTCGAGGCGCGCGTAGGAACTTCGTTCCTCAGCGTCGAGCAGGCACGCGAGAATCTGCGCAAAGAGATTCCTGCGTGGGACTTCGACGGCGTACAGAAGAAGCTACGAGCCATGTGGAACGAGAAGCTGGGCCGCGTGAGCGTGGAAGGCGCAACCGTTGATCAGAAGAAGATCGTCTACACCGGCCTCTATCACGCTCTGCTGTATCCCCGCGTCTTCTCGGAGTACGGAAGGTATTACAGCGCCTTTGACGACAACGTTCACCAGGGCGAGTCGTACACGGCGTACTCGATCTGGGACACGTTCCGCGCAGAGAACAGCCTGATCACCCTGATGGCCCCGGAACGGGTGCCCGGCATGATCACCGCGCTGCTGCAGAACTACAAGGAAGGCGGGTGGATGCCAAAGTGGCCGAATCCGTCGTACACCAACATCATGATCGGCACCCACGCAGACTCGCTGGTAGCCGAAGCCATTGCGAAGGGTTTTACCGGCTTCGACCGTAAGACCGCGTGGGATGCGGTGTACAAAGACGCGATGACTCCGCCGGACGGCGACACGACGCGTCGCTGGCTGGACCGCGAGCCGCACACGCCTTACGAGGCGCGTGGGGGCCTCACCTACTACAAGCAGCTTGGCTACATTCCCACCGACAAGACCGATGAAGCCGCCTCACGCACCATCGAAGACAGCTACGACGACTGGTGTGTCGCTCAGGTGGCCAAGGCTCTGGGCCGGCAGAAGGACTACGAGTTCTTCCTCAAACGCTCCCTCAACTACAAGCATCTCTACAACCCTTCACTCGGCTTGATGAACGGCAAGACCTCCGACGGAAAGTGGGCTCCGATCGGCGGAGACCGCGACAACCCCACCAACCGCTCTGTCTCAGGCTGGACCGAGGGCGACGCGTGGGTCTACACCTGGGGCGCCTTCCACGACATCGCCGGCATCGTCGACCTGATGGGAGGAGCGGACAAGTACAACGCGAAGCTCGACCAGCACTTCGCCGGCAAGCACAACGTGCACGGCAACGAACCGAGCCATCACTACGGATATCTGTACGACTACAGCGGCCAGCCGTGGAAGACACAGGCGAAGGTGCGCGAGATCGCCAATGCCGAATACGCGAACCAGCCCTCGGGGATTGACGGCGACGACGACTGCGGACAGATGTCCGCGTGGTACCTGTTTACGGCGATGGGATTCTACCCGGTGAATCCCGCCAGCGGAGAGTACATGATCGGCAGCCCGATGTTTGGGAAGATGTCGCTGCGGCTGGCGAATGGAAAGACCTTTACGGTGGTGGCGAAGAACAACAGCGCCACAAATATGTATATCCAGTCGGCGGCGCTGAACGGAAAGGCGCTCAACGAGCCGGTGGTGCGCTACAGCGATATCATGCGGGGCTCGACGCTGGAGTTTGTGATGGGAGCAAAACCCTCGAAGTGGGCGAGCGAGTGGCGAGGGAAGGCCATTAAAGATTAATGGCACTGTCGATTTTCTGACCTTTCCTGCTCCCGGTTGACTACAATTTCGCCAGTTTTCCTGACTACGTTTTCCAGACTTCGAAAGATCGAGGATTCTGCATGAACAGCGTGCGTCATTATCCCCTGGCAATTATCGTTGCGACCCTCTGTTACTTCGGACTGGGGGCGGTGTGGTTCACGATGTTCCGCAGCGCGTGGCTGGAAGGAATCGGCCGCACGATGGAGCAGCTGCAGATGAGCGGCGTGAGTCCGGCGTTGGCCTATGGGATTGCTCTGATGATGACGCTCGCCCTGGCCTTGTTTCTTTCATGGCTGATCCAGGCGACAGGGCCGTTGACGATCGCGCGAGGAGTTCAGATTGCGGTGATCCTGTGGTTCTGCGTGGTCTTCGCCACCTTTGCGACCGAATATGCCTTCGAAGGTCGTGGAGTAAAGATCCTTGCCATCAACACAGGCTATTGCCTGGTAGGAATGATTCTGATGGGCGCGGTGCTGGGCGGATGGACGAAGAAGGTCGAGTGAAATTTGTCAGCTGCAGGTTCTGCGTTGACGCAGCTGACGTGCCCCGCAACTGACAACGTGCAACTACTTCTCGGAAGCCTTGCGGGCGGCTTCGAACTCATCGCCGGGAAGCCACTGGATCACCTTAGGGGTAGAGATCGCTTCCCAGCCGAGCTCCATGCCGAAGCGTACAAGTTTGGCGTTGCCTGCAAAGTCCCAATCTGCATGATAGTTGTCGGAGAAGTTGTGATAGTCGTGATCGACGAACTGCTTCGCCTTCGCCTCGCCCCAGGCCTCGTCGTGGCCGTCAAAGAGCTCCCCTTGATCGACGGAAAAGGCGGGAATGCCGACGCGGGAGAGCGAGAAGTGGTCGGAGCGATAGTAGCCGCCCGCCTCGGGATGTGCGTCGGGAGTGATGGTGAGATCAAAGCGTTTCGCCGTCGCCTCAACGGTCGAATTAAAGGTCGTTCGCTGAGCCCCGTTGACATTGACCTCTCGCGGAATGCCGACGGGAAGGATCATATCGTAGTTGATGTCGAGCGCAATCTGCGATGCCGGAACCGGGGGATGCTGGCCCAGATATTCCGAGCCAAGCAATCCCTGCTCCTCTGCCGCGACCGAGGCGAAGATGACAGAGTGTGGCGGCTTGATGCCTGAGACCGCCCACGCGCGCGCCATCTCCAGCAGCATGCCGCAGCCGGTAGCATTGTCGGCAGCCCCGTTGTAGATGTTGTCGCCTGCCATGTTGGGCACGAAGCCGAGGTGATCGTAGTGTGCGGTATACATTACCGCCTGGTCGGGCTTGTGCTCGGCCACATTCGCGCCGGGAAGAATACCGACGACGTTAGGCGACTGGAAGCTGCGCACCGTACTTTCGATGTGAGCCTCGAGCGAGACGGGAAGCTCGACGGCCTTGAAGCCTTTCTTGCCTGCGGCGGTCATCTCGGTGTCAAGATCGAGGTTTGCAGCTTTGAAGAGCGTACGTGCCACTTCGAGCTGGATCCAGCTTGCGGCTGCGAGCTGCGGATCCTTGTTGTCGCGAAGATAGGTCTTCTCACTTGTGTTGGAGTTCTTCACTACGTCCCAACCGTAGCTGGCAAGATCGGTACGATGAATGATGAGCGCGCCGATGGCTCCCTTGCGGGCAGCCTCTTCGAATTTGTAGGTCCAACGACCGTAGTAGGTGAGCGCCTTTCCGCCGAAGAACTTCGGATCGTCCGACGGAGGATCTCCGACGATGCAGAGAACAACCTTGCCTTTGACGTCGACGCCGGCGTAATCATCCCAGCCAAACTCCGGAGCTACCACGCCATAGCCGACGAAGACGATCGGAGCGTTGATGTCGACGGATGGCGTGAGCTTGCGATTGCTGACGGTGTAGTCGTCGCCATAAGTGAGATCGTAGGAGTGGAGCATGATGGATATGCCGCCTTCAGGCTTCTTCGGCACGAGAGAAAAGTGCGTCTTGTCGCCGATGGTCTTCGTCCCCACGAAGTTGACCTGCTGCAGATACGTGCCGTCATCGCCACCGGGCTTGAGGCCATAGAGCGCAAACTGCGTTGCAATGTACTTTGCAGCGATCTCGCCCCCACGCATTCCGGGTCCACGCCCTTCCAGCAGATCGTCGGAGAGAAACTTGACGTGCGCACGAATCTTCTCGGCGTCAACCGCAGCTTCTGCAGACTTGACCGCAGGAGGAATGGTCTGCGCGAGTGCAGCGGCGGAGAGCATGAGAAGCGGAAGGACGGTGATGCGGATGGTTCTCACGTGTGGGCTCCTGCGAGTCGAGGCAATGACTTTAGTTTAGAGGCTGGGCGCGATGTGCTTCCCTTTTTGGGACTTGGAGCGGGGTCAGGCTCAGGCAAGCGCACGGAACGAATCTCCATGACATCGAGGCGCTGAAGGATCTTGCGGGCGAGCCCTGTGAGCGGAAGCGAGGGCAGGCGGCTGGTGCGGACCCACCGAAGGTCGGCGCGGGCCGCGGGAACGGCGCGTCGCAGAGCGCGGTCGTTGCTGCCGCGAGGAGCGAAGACCTGCACATAGTAGTTGGTATTGGTAATGGAGTGGCGCACGCGAAGCATGGGCTCACGGCCCTCGATGACGTCGAGGGGAAGCGGTGGAAGCTCGTACATGCCGGCCATCAGGCTGACATCGTTCGCGCGACGCTCGAGCAGAACCTCGGTGATGGTGCCACGCTTACGCAGCGAGAGCAGGTGTGCGACCGGGCGGCTGCGCTGGACCGCGCGTAGAAGAGTGACGTGTTCTCCGCGCGTCTTGCACATCGCAAAGACAGGGCAATTGAGGCAGAGAGGGGCACGGGGCGTGCAGATGGTGGCGCCAAGCTCCATCATGGCCTGGTTGTGATCGCCGGCGGCGTTGGATTTCGGGTCGACGCGACGGCGCGGGACCAGAGATGCGGCCTGGCGCTGCAGGAAGGTTCTGCTGACCAGGGTTCCATCCTTGGGACGGCCCAGCAGGCGGAGGAGGACGCGCTCGACGTTCCCGTCGACGACGGGAATGCTTTCGCCGAAGGCGATGCTGGCAATCGCAGCGCAGGTGTATTCGCCGATGCCGGGGAGGGTACGGAGTTCGGCGGAGGTATGAGGCAGCACACCGCCACGCTCTTCGGTGATAAACTTCGCGGCCTTGTGGAGCATGCGTGCACGGCGATAGTAGCCAAGTCCAGACCAGGCGGCGAGAACCTCCTCTTCCTCTGCGAGGGCAAGCGAAAGGACTGTGGGGAAACGGCGCAGGAAAGCGTGGTAGTGCTCGATGACCGCAGCGACGCGGGTCTGCTGCAGCATGACTTCGGAGACCCAGGTGCGGTACGGATCAGTGATTCCGCGCCAGGGAAGCTCGCGGGCGTGCAACCGATACCAGTTCATGAGACGCCTGCGAAAGACGGGAGGGTCAAGCTGGGTAAGGGCGGCAGCCTTCGCCTCGGGCTCGTCGTTGGGAAAAGGGCGCTGTCGAGCTTGCATGCGGAGGTCAGTCTATCGCCTCTCGTGAAGACGTACTATGGAGAAGTATGCAACCAGCGCCTTTTCCTACATCAAGAGTAACGAGACGAAGCGTGCTCCGGTTTGTAGCCGCGGCCGCGGGACTGGAGGCTGCAGGGCCCTTTTCATGGGCCACACAGACAGGCACTCCCAGTACGCCCGCTTCTGTGACGGATGAGGCTCGATGGCACGAGACGTGGAAGGCGGCGCTGACGTGCCTGGCAGGAAACATCCGAACAGTGCCGAGCTATGATCGGCCTGTCCTCTTTGAAGGAGCCGTCTATCCAGGGATCTGGCAGGAGTGCGGTCCACACGAGGGACTGGTCTACGGAACGCTGGCAAAGTGTGTCTCCGCGAGCGATCCCGCGAAGGCTCCGCTCGCCGCGGCGAAGAACAACCATATGGCATTCTTTGCGCTGCAGCGAGAGGATGGCCAGTTACCCGCATCCGTCAAGATGAGCGAGGCAGGGTATGGACAGATCCAGATGGTGGTTCCGATCGCCGCGACGGCCTGGGAGCTCTCGCAGCTTACAGGCGATGACGAGCTGCTGGTAACGGCCTACAAGGCCTGCAGCCGCTGGGATGCGTGGCTGCGAAGATATCGCAATACGCGCGGAACGGGACTGGTAGAAGGCTTTTGCACGTACGACACGGGGCACGACAATAGCCCGAGGTGGAAGGGTGTTCCGAATCGCTGCCCGGATGCGGATGCACGAAAGTTTCCGGCGGGCGTTGGCGTACCCAGGCTGTGTCCCGATCTTTCGGCGACGGTATTCGGTGGACGCGTGGCACTGGCTGCCATGGCGAAGGCCCTGGGCAAGCCCGACGAGGCCGCGCGATGGCAGACCGAAGCCGAAGAACTGCGCCTGTTGATTCTTTCCAAGCTCTATGACCCGCAAGACGCCGCCTTCTACGATCTGGACAGCGAAAACAAGTTTGTCCGGGTGCGTTCGGACGTGATCAGCCGCGTGCTGGGCGAGCACGTGCTGAAGATGTCGGACGCGCATGACCGCACGATCTTCGAAGCGGTGTGGACGAGGCAGATCCATAACCCGAAGGCGTTCTGGGCTCCTTATCCCCTCACCTCGGTCGCTATGGACGATCCGACGTTCGTCCGGCCGATTCCGCGCAATAGCTGGGGTGGAGCCACACAAGCGTTGACGGCGCTGCGCGCTCCGCGCTGGATGGACCACTACGGCAAGGGCGCTGAACTGAAGCAGATGATGCACAAGTGGTGCGAGGCGATTATGCGAAACATCGAGTTCCGGCAGCAGATGGATCCGATGACCGGCGATTTTACTCAGAAAGATCCTAGCGGTTACTCGCCGGCAGCGCTGGTGTTTCTGGATTACGCTCGCAGGCTGGACCGTGCTCCGGCCGTGTAGGTCAATTGCCCGTTGCCTATCGCGACCGCGTTGAACGATGCTGGCTTCACCTTTTCAGAGAAGAGATGACTTGCCCATGAGATTCCAGACGCTCGGCCTACTCCTGCTTTTAATTCCATCGCTTGCTTCGGCAGCGGCACAGGGAACGGTTCCCACATTCGTGCAGAAGGTGGGCGCGAACTCGTACACGCTTGTGGGCAGCGACCCGGCGAAGGGCGGCACAACCACCGTGGCAACTGTCGTGGCTCCGGTGACCCTGTCGTTCGAATCGAAGAAGGTCGCGGGCAAGCCGTTCGCCCTGAGCGCGGACGCGGACGTTCCGGCGCTGTTGCGATCGCCGGTCTTTGCGCGCTTCCACTTCGGAGCGGCAGGCACGACCCAGTACCTCGACGCGATGCTGCGTACGACCTTTCCCTCGTCGAAGGACTGGCACACGCTGCTGGGCAGGCCGGAGATAAAGCCGGTGAAGGTGACGATCCCGGTGGGCTACGGCTATGTGCTTACCTCAAAGGCGACTGGCGAGGCGGCTGCCGTCGTCGATCTCGAATTCCTGCAGAAGGAGATCTTCAAGCAGCTTCCGAAGCAGGACGGCAAGCTGGTTCTCGCGATCACCCACAACACCACGTTCTATGCGATGGGCGATGCCACGGTGTGCTGCTCGTGGGGGACGCACGGTGTGGACCGGGCGACCGGCAACTCGTTCGTGCTCGCGAGTTATCTGCGTCGCGCTCCTGCTGTGATCATCGATCAAGACGTGCAGCCGTTGACGCAGCAGCTGGCCGAGTTCGTCAACGACCCTCTGTTCGATCCGCTCTATCAGCATGAGCTGTACGATCAGCACCTGAATCCCGCTTCCGCGCCCGGCAACCCGGTCAGCTGGATGCGACCGGCGTCGATGCGGCCTGGCGATGGCGGCCGCTGCGGAGGCACGCGGGTGGCTTCGACCTACTTTCAGCTTCAGCCTACGGACACCAACCTGAAGAACAACTTTCCCGAGTCGAAGCCCTTTGCGGTTGGCGCGGGAAGCGCAGCGTATCACGTACAGAATGTCGCGCTGATGCCGTGGTACCTCGGCTCGTCGGACAGCCTGGGCAGCACGTACAGCTTCCCTGACGAGAAGGTGCTGACGGAGGCTGCGAAGCCGTGCCCGGAACGCCGCGCCGCCGGTTCCGCCGCTCCTGACAAGCCCACCGCGGAGGCCATCGTGCCGCCCGCGAAGGAGAACGGACACAAGCTGATCGGCTACTGGGCCGGTTATGGGAGCGCCAACTCCACGTTTTCGCTGCGAGAGGTTTCGCCGCAGTGGGACTACATCCTTGTAGCCTTCGCTACGCCGGATAAGAATGCGCCCGAAGGGACGATGCAGTTCCATCCGCCGACGGGGATGGACGACGCGACGTTCAAGGCCGATGTCGCCTTCCTGAAGAGCAAGGGCAAGAAGGTGATGATCTCGCTCGGCGGCGGCGGACAACACTTCACCCTGGCAGACCCGGCGCGGGTTCCGACTTATGTTTCGTCGGTGACGAAGATCGTCCAAGAGTATGGCTTCGATGGAATCGACATCGACTTCGAGAGCCCTTCGCTGTCGATCGATCCGGGCGACACCGACTTCAAGCATCCGACCACGCCTTCGATTGTGAACCTGATCAACGCGCTGCGGCAGCTGCACGATCACTTCGGGCCGCAGTTCATGATCTCTCTGGTTCCAGAAGGGACGCAGATTCCGGGCGGCTATCCCAGCTACGGCGGACAGTTCGGGTCGTACCTTGCGATTACCTACGCGATCCGCGACATCCTTACCTTCATCGACGTGCAGGACTACAACACACCACCGCTCCAGGGACTGGATGGCGAGATCTACCAGGCTGGCCACGTGGACTATCACGCCGCGATGACAGAGCTGCTGCTGCACGGCTTCAACGTCGGCGGCGATGCGTCGCATTTCTTTCCGCCGCTTCCGGCGAAGCAGGTTGCAGTGGGCTTCCTGGTTGGCGACGTAGAGACGTCGGAGGTAGACCAGGCGATGGCCTACATTATCACCGGCAAGGCTCCGGCGGGTACGCGGTACAGGCTGCGCAAACCCGGAGGTTATCCGGAGATGATCGGCGCGATGTTCTGGACGATCGACGGCGATCGGCGGGGGAACTACAACTTCTCCAACTCGGTGGGGCCGCTGCTGCACGGGTACCCCCCTCCCCACGAAAAGTAGGCAAAGTATTGATTTTGCTTGGCTTAGGCCTGGACTATCTTCGTAAAGTCTTGATTCAATGGGGTTAAGCTTCAAAGTATTGATTCTGAAATGCTTATGGCCCCGGGTTGAGATCCGGGCCATCTTATTTTTCTTTTCGCTATGAATAGTTTAGCGAATCGGGCGTAACTGATCGGCAGTTTTAAGAGATCGTGTGATCTGGAATAAAGTATTGATCCGATTGCGCCTATCAGAGAATTCGAGTTCGTTTCAGGCTTGAAGGGTCTTGACAGTGTTGTGGCCCGGCCAGACGCAGATCCTTCGACTGCGTGATTCGCGTTGCGAACCACTTCGCTCAGGATGACACTTTTGGGGTGACACAGGCGAAAGACGGTTCGAGCTTTCGCTCGAATGAATCCACATCTCTGATTCGAGATGCGAGGCATCCGGCACTCGGCGATCTTCCAAAGAGTCGGCGTTATTGCGGCGGCTCTTTGCCGGACTGCTCGCTGGCCATGTACTCGGCGTACCAGTCGGGCCAGTTTTCGTCGTACTTTCCGCCGTTGCGTTTTTCGTGTTCGCCGTGGGCTGCGCCTGCGCGACGAAGTGCGGCGGCGAGATCGGCGGCCGAGGCGAAGCTCGTTATCCCCGAGTCGATGCGACCGGCCAGCCGCGTCGTGAGCTCCTGGAAGAGCCAGCCGTTGCCGTCCGGATCGCTGAAGGAGGCGAAAGAGCGGTAGCTGCCGTGGTTGGGATCGGGGCCGCTGACACGGAGCCGTCCAAAGAGGTAGGGATCGTCGGGGCCTGCGTAGACGCCTTCGTTGTGGAACACCTCACTGACCTTGACACCGCGACCGATCAGCTCGGCCCGTACGGCTTCGATGTCGGAGACGATGAGATACAAACCCTGGGCGGAGCCGGGGGGAGCTGCGGTGACGTTTTTGCCGAAGATGACGGAGCATCCGGAGCCGGGGGGCGTGAACTGGATGACGCGGAAGTCGGTTCCGTTGTCGAAGTCGGCGTCAAGGCGCCAACCGAGCCCCGCGTAGAACTCCTTTGCGCGATCGACATCCGAGACGGGGATGACGACGATTTCGAGCTTCATCGGTGAAGGCGAGGATGGAAGAGAAGAGGGCGTGGCTTCAGGCGGTGTCATGGCTTGTTCTCCTTACAGAGTGGCCCGTTACGCAGATTGATGACTTGAAGCGTGATTCAACCTTAGCCAGTATGCCAGAACAAAGCGAGAGATTCGATGAACAGGGATGTGGGGCACCGCATCAACCTGGGCTAGCTGGTGAGAATCTGTTCCAACCTCTGGAGGTTTGACCGCTCCCCCATCACGATCAGAAAATCGCCCGCCGAGATCTGAAATTCAGGCGGCGGATTGAACGTCGTCTCGCCACTCTTTTTCCGAATCGCGAGCACGATCACGCCCGACTTTCGCAACTCCAGTAACTGCCCGAGGGTCTTGTGCGTGTGTTCTGCGTTTTGAGTTACGCAGACCTGTTCCATTCTGACCCCTGGCCCGATGTTACTTCTGCCGAAGTCCATAAACTCCACCACGTGGGGCCTTAGCAACGAATCGGCGAGCTGGCGTCCCGTCATCGAATGCGGAGTGAAGACGGTATCGGCACCCGCGCGCCGCAGCTTCTCCTCGGCCTCTTCCTCGGAGGCTCGCGTGACGACGGTCAGCTTCGAATTCAATGTCTTCGCCGAGAGGATGATGAACAGATTCTCGGCGTCGGAGGGCAGTGCAGCAATCAATCCCGTGGCGCGAAGGACTCCCGCTTCGCGGAGGCTGTCGTCATGCGTGGCATCGGCGACAATCCCAAGCATTCCCGAGCTCGTTGCCTTCTCAACGCGATACTCGCTGCGATCGATCACCAGAAAGGGAACGTTGGCCCGCTGAAATTCATATGCGGCGTTTCGGCCCACTCGACCGAAGCCGCAGATGATGAAGTGGTCGTGCAGATGCTCGATCATGCGTTTCTTTCTGCGTTTGCCATATCGGTCCTGCAACTCGAGTTCGATAATAGTCTGGGTCATGGCACCGATTGCCACAAAGAGCGTACCCACACCAAAGACGATCAGGAACGAGTTGAAGACGCGCCCCGCGTGGCTGAGAGCCCGAACCTCCGCATAACCCACGGTGGTGATCGTGGTCAGGGTCATGTAGAAGCCGTCGAACCAGGAATAGTCTTCGATGAACACGAAGCCGGTTGTTCCAACGAGCAGGATGAAGCTCAATAACCCGAAGATCAAAAGGATGCGGTGAAGCAGACGTGCTGGCATCGGGATCTTCCCTATCGAGGTCCTGAATCCGTTCCCTGCAAGCTTGGCTGGGTCAGCAGTTCTGGTACTTCCAGTTGCGCTGCTTGCCTTCGGCGATCCAGTCGATGGCCTGGGCAATGCGCTTTTCTTTGGTCTCGGCACGCTTGGCGTCGGCGATCCATTCGGCGTACTCGCGCTGCGAACCTGGGGCGAAGTCGTTCCAGACTTTTGTGGCAGCCTTGTTCTTCTTGAGAGCGGCGGCGAGCTCGGCGGGGATTTCAGGAGCAGGTTTGGCGGCCTTCTTCGGGCGCGTCATGGTTTTGGCACCTTCGTCGATGAACGCTGCGGCCTGCTTGCAGTAGGCAGTGAGGACCTTGTTGGGTGGGAGGTCCTTGAGGGTAGTGATCTTGCCCATCGCTCCCATGTTGCCGTTTTTCGCGATGCCCTGCTCTTCGAGGTAGGCCTTCATGGCTCCGCCAAACAGGCCGAAGCTGCAGTGGGCTTTAAAGGCGGCGATGTTGCCGAACATCTGGCCCTTGTAAGTGAAGAAGGGCATCGACCACTTGATGCTCTCCTCGATGTCGGGGACGGATTTGTGGACGAGCTCACGCAGGTGCGTGAGGATGGGCTGCGCGAAGGCAGCGGACTTATTGATGTAGGCGTCGACGCGAGGATCGAAGGAATCGGCAGATTTCATGGCGAGCAGTTTATCGCGGAGCGAGTTTATGGGGAACTCTTCTGTGACGATCGTCAGCGAGTTTTCCGCCTCGCAGTTGACGTTCGAAATTTCCGGATTGTCTCCGGACCGACTCACAGATAGCATGTGATGCACTTTGAGGTGTGACTGATCAATGAACATCTTCGGACGGTGGCTTGTCGCTAATGTTGTCGGTATGTCCATCGGTTTGGGTACGCATTCTTTCCTGGCTCACGGATTGACCGGTCTGCACGGCAACACGATGACGCCCGTCCAGTGGATTGCCCACATCGTTTCCTTCGGCTGGGCTGCAGCGATCATCTTTTTCTGTCAGCGCAAGTCGGCACCGGCGTTGTTTCAATCCGGTGTAGCGCCAGTCTTTCGCGCGTGCGTTTTGGCGACCGTGGCTTTTCTCGGTGTGTGGTCTCTGGCCGGAATCCCTTTCGACATCCTGGCAGCGTTTCTTGCCTTCGGCCTGAGTTTGGGCCTGGCGCTTCGAAACCGAACAATGCAAGCGGTGCTTGCCCTGGCCGCGACGACCGCGGGCGCCGGAATTGTTACGGTGGGATCGGGTCTCCCCATCGCTGGCAAGCTTATGGCGGCATTCGGTGGCGGACTCGCTGGAGACGCCACGCTTTGGACTTATATCGGAGTCGTGGGTGGGGTGTCGTCAGGCCTGTTGGGATCGTTCGCCCTGCGACGCGTGATCGCAAATGATTCAGTAGCAAAAGTGAAGGTCGCGGCAGGCTAGCAACTTCTGCGAAAGTGGGTGCCAACAGTCATCCTGTCATCGAATCGTTGGCCTTAGATGGGGCACCCACTCCCGTGCAATCTGCAACTAAACGGTGTCGCCGGGTTTGGGTTTGGGCATGGCGGGATCGGGTTTCGTGGGATAGGGCGGTCCCTTGGCGAGCACCTTCCCCATAGCGTCGTCGTAATCGTAGATGTCGTTGAAGAAATGCACGTGGCCATCCTCTTCGACCTCGGCGGTGACGTAGAAGATGACGATGGGAACGGGAGTCTTGAGGTTGACCTGGTGGTTGTTGGGCCCGTCATTCAGGGCTTCGTGGACCTTGTCGATATCCCAATCCTGGCCATCCCTGTCCTTCTGGCCTTCGAGGAGCCAAGTGGCGAGCTCATCCGGCTTCTGCACGCGCACGCAGCCGTGGCTGAAGTCACGCCGGGTGCGATCGAAGAGCTGTGTGGCTGGCGTGGAGTGGAGGTAGATGTCGTACTGGTTGGGAAACATGAACTTGATCAGGCCAAGGGAGTTTTTGGGGCCGGGCTTTTCGCGAACGATGACGCCGCCCTGCGCGACCTGTTTCGCGGTGTAGCTGGGAACGATCTGCCCCTTGCCATTGATGACCTCGAAGTTGTGGCTTTCAAGATAGCCGTGATTCGCCGCGATCTTCGGGGCCAGCTCGTTGCGGGCGATGTCAGTGGGGACGTTCCAGTAGGGACGGAAGACGAGGTAGCGCATCATGTGCGCGAAGACGGGTGTCTGGTGCTCGCCGACGACCTTGCCGACGACGACCTTCATGGTGAAGTCGAGCTTGTGTTCGGGGCTATAGCCGCGGAGGACGAACTCGGGGAGGTTCACCATCAGGCGCGGGTTGAGATAAGGCTCCGGCAGCCAGCGCCAACGCTCGAGGGCATCCTGCAGCTGCATGACACGTTGGGACATGGGCACGTTCAGACTTTTGACTGTCTCGGGGCCGAGCTTTCCGTCGACCGCGAGGCCGTGCCGCTCCTGATAGGCTTTGAGGCCTTCGCTGGCTGCCTTCGAGATGCGATCGGCCGGATCTTCGTTTCCTTCATCCCCGGCGGTGACCTGTCCGTCTCCTTCGAAGACGAGCCGCTGCTCGAGCAGATTGCCGGCCGGATAAGGGTCGCCTACGCCGAGGGCTTTGGTGACCATGGGCAGCGGAGTGGCGGCGGGGCTGTCGGGCTGGCGCTTGGCAAGGTCGATATATTGGGCCAGCGCCTGCTCGGTGCGGCGGTAGAGATCGGAGTCGGGCTCGACGGTGGAGAGAAGCGTGGGCACATCGGTGACATCGACGGCGTGGTCGGAGACGAATTCGGCGAGGTTGTACCTCTTATTGGCCACGTCGATGCCGAAGTTGAACCGCTGCGGATTGATGCGCCCGATGCGGAGATCGGAGATGAAGCGCATGACCGAGACCGTCATGGCGACGTCGAACTGCGCGATGCTCTCTTCTTCTTTGGAAGAGAGCGCCTTGATGCGCGCAGGCCAGCGGGAGCTGTCGTAGTCCTCGGGGTTGAGGCCCTTGGTGTCGGCTTCGGTGAACGCCCGGATAAAGCCATTGGCCGCAGGGGTGGGTTTGCCGTCGCGCGTCCAGGCGATCTCGTAGTTGCGGTCGTCATAGAAGGTCTTGACCAACGGTTGATAGTCCGAGATGTTGGGCCAGCGAAGGAAGGAAAGATTGCTGGAGGCGACCATCGTCTGGAGCCTGTCGGAGTAATCGGTGGTGTTGGGAGCCGAGGTGGTCTTGCGATGGCGATGGCATCCGGAGACAGACAGAAGAAGAGAAAAGACACACAAGGCGCCGGCAGAACGAAGAGTAGCCTTCATCGGAAGATGGACCATCCTGAGGAATTTGAAGCGAATCGGTACTGCTGCTCGATGGGATGCAGGCTCTTGCCGGAGATTCGGGGCTAGCCGAAGGCAAGACTAGAGCTGTCGAGCAATAGCGTTTAGTTGTGTGATGCACAGGGCGGCCTGCGTGACGAGAATGAGGCCGGTGAGCACGAGAAAGAGCTTGCGGTAGCGTGTCTCCAGAATATCCGCGAAAACCCCTCCGAGGAAGGTAAATAGGAAGGGAAGGGCCCAGAACCACGGCCGCGAGACGGCCTGGGTGGTAACAAGCGGAAACAGCGCCAGCGCCAGGAGCAGGGGCGAAGTGTTGCCGAAGTAGCGGCAGCGGCGAACCCCCAGATAGAGAACCGCCGAAACGGCAAGGGCGATGACGATGGCCGCGTTGGAGGGATCCGATAAGAAATTTCGCGCAGGCTGAAGCGAGAACCAGAAGCGCGCGCCGCCACCGGTGAAGACATAGCTGAAAGAAGCCAGACGGAAGGCGTAGGACGCCAGCAATACGACGACGGCTCCGACAGCAGAGAAGATCAGAATCTGCAGGACGTGGCTGCGGCGGCGCTCCGAGAGGTACATCATGAGGATTACGGCAGCGAGAAAGCCGACCATGGCTGCCAGCAGATGAGCCGCGGCAGTAAGGCCGAGAGCGACGGTCAGCAGGGCGATGCGTGGACGCCACTTGCGTCGAGGCCCCTGCAGGGCGTGGGCGACACCGATTGCGGTATAGACGAGGCCATAGAGTCCCCACATGGCGAGGACGTCGTTATTGGGCGTGACGGAATACCGGACGATCTCCGGACAGAAGCAATAGAGGCCCAGCGCGAAGAAACCACCCTCGTTTCCGAAGAGCCGCCGCGATACCCACCACAGTCCACCACCGAGCCAGAGGGCGAAGAAGACGAAGGGGAGATGAAGGAGATATTTGACGCTGGATAGCTCATGCCGCGCCTCCCAGGTGGAGCCGTTCAGCGCGCCGGCGGCGTAGAGACGATTCTCCGGGCTGCGCAGCTTATCGACGGCAAGCAGGACCAGCCTCTGGGCGGTAAGTGGAAAGCCGGCAACGCGGTAGCCGAAGGTTCCGTCGCCATTGAGATTGCCGCAGGAGGTAAAGTAGCCAGCGAGTGGAGAGGGACGCTCCCACATCTCGCGTCCGCAGCGGGCAAAACGATAGTCGTCGGTAGAGAGCTGCTGACGGGAGATGACCCAGACACACTGCGACAGAAAAAGCACGAGCAGCAACGCTGCCAGCCGCTGAGGCCAGCCCATCTTAAATGCAGGAACCTTCAAACGGCGTCCGCCTTCTTCTTCATCAAGCCATTGCCATGAGGCATCCTTTCTATCGTATCGTGAGAGGTATGCAGTCGCTTACTTTTACGCCCGGACGCGCCTTTCTCTCCTCCGATTCTCCTACTGCACCGCCGTGGACGGTGGTCTTTGAAGACGAAGGGATTGCAGGCTACTTCTACGCCTGCGATCGCTCGCAGACGACGCACGAGGAGAGCATTCTGGACGCGATGCTGATCTATAACGTCGAGGCGCTGGCCAAGAGTGATGCCGAGCTAGAGCGACCGGAGCCGGAGCGCATCGCCGCGGTGGAGTGGTCGCGCGACGGAATGCGAGCCTTACTGTACCTGGACGGAACCCCGCAGGGTCTGTACGACTTTGGGGAGCGAGCGGGTTACTGCCGCTTGAACTTTCCGAACTTCCTCGAAGAGCAGGGCGATACGTGGAGGAAGGCTTCCCATGCCTGGTCCGAGGCGGCGATCCAGCGCTTTGAGAGCGAGCTGTATGGGATGGCTGGATCGCCGGATACGAACGGTTAGAGCGAACTAGAAGCACAACTCCATAAAAACGTTGGCGCGGACATACGGGGACTGCTTGGGCGGCAGGTGCTGGAAGCCGAGCGATTCGTAGAGATGGATCGCATTGGCGAGCTTGCTGTTGGTCTCGAGGTAGAGCGATTTCGCGCCGATCGCGCGTCCCTGCTCGATGGTGTACGCCAGAACCCGGCGGCCGATTCCCCTTCCCTGCCAGGATTCTGCGACGGCCATCTTGGCGACTTCGTAGACACCCTCGGAGATTGGGACCAGGGCGCAGCAGCCAATCGGTCTTCCATTTGCGACGGCGAAGAAGATGTGGCCACCCTTTGCAAGGACGCACCCCTCGGGATCCCCAAGGATCGTGTTATCGCTCTCCTCGAGCCCAAAAAACTTCGTGATCCAGGCCTCATTGAGAAGACGAAAGGCTTCGGAGTCCCCGGTTTTGAAAGGTCGCAATTGAATGGAGGCTGCGGACATCGAATCTTCATTCGAGGGTATATCGGCAAGAGACAAGGTCGAAGACATGACGAGCTCCTTTTTCTGATTTCAGGTTAAGAGTCGTGATGTGATACGTCCAATATATTGTTCGTTCGAATTATGATGTTTTAGATATGGATGACCGTGACCTGGAATTGCGCCATCTGCGCTATTTCGTAGCCGTGGCGGAGGAGCTTCACTTCGGCCGGGCTGCAGAGAGGCTGCATCTGGCCCAGCCACCTCTTTCGCAACAGATCCGCAGACTCGAAGAGATTCTGGGCTATCCGCTGTTCCTGCGCACCTCGCGAGCGGTTCGGCTGACGGCCGCGGGCGAGGTGTTTCTGGATCGCGCGCGGCGGACGCTACGCAACGTTCGCGAGGATATGGAGGAGGCTCGCAGCATCGGCCGTGGCGATGAGGGTTTTTTGAACGTGGGATTCATTGGCTCGGGCATGCTGACTCCACTGCCTGCCATGCTGGGACGCTACCGCGAGCTTTATCCGCGAGTGCAATTGCAGCTGTCGGAGTCGTACACGTCAGGGATCGCGCAGTCGCTGAATCGCAGCGCGCTGGATGCCGGTTTCCTGCGGGATGGTGGGCCTACGGAAGGCCTGCATGTCGAGACCCTGTTCTCCGAGCCCTTCGTCGCCGTCTTGCCGAATACGCACCGGCTAGCGGGACAGGAGATGATCTCCGCCGCAGATTTGCGTGAAGAGCCGTTTGTCTTCTTCGCGCCGATGGCGGGCGCCCTGGCTTATGAGAAGCCAATCTCTCTGTGCGAGGAACATGGATTTCGTCCACGCGTGGTGCAGGAGGCTCCACAGTGGCTGACGATTCTTCGCCTGATTGGTGCCGGGCTTGGTGTCTCCATCGGCCCGGCCTGCGTGCAGCAGATCGCGGGAGAGAATGTATCGTGCCCCGCGCTGCGAGGGGCGTGCGTGATGAGCGATATCGAGCTGGCCTTCCGCGCGAGCGAAGACCGCGCCGTCGTGAGCGCATTTGCCACAGTGGCGCGGGAGAGCTTTCGCAACTCCACCGGTAAAGACACTGAGACCGGGGGAGCGGCTAGCCGAGGAAAAGCTTCTCGACGTCGAGCCAGTCGTTGACGCGACGGTACCCTTTGACTGCGATGTTGTGAGGCGAGGTGAAGAGAATGCCTTCCCCTTTGAAACGTCGCAGCTGGCGCGGGTTGTCGTCGATAAGGTAGTCGGCGTTGAGGATTCCCTTATCGCCGCAGTAGACAATGTGCGAGGGAGCAATAAAGGGAAAGTGCCGCTCGAGCCAACGGAACTTCTGGTGGAAGGAGGTGGGAACCTCCATGGCGGCGGTCGCGATGAAGACATCGAAGTTCTGCTGGAGGAGGCGCATGACACGCTGCGATTCCGGCATCACGGCGAGGCCCTCGAAGAAATCTTCAGAGCGCAGATAGCCTTCGAGGGCATTATGGCGGTCGATGGAGATGACATCCCAAAGCGCCTTGCCCTGCAGGTCGTCGAGGGTCAGGTTCTCGTTGTGGTCACGGTTATAGCGAAGCAGATGCTCCGCTAGTGAATCCGCCATGACTTCATCCATATCGACACAGATTCGTTTCACAGCGCTCTCACGATGGAAGCAGCGATGCTCTCGTTCTGTGCGGGCTTTTTCTGCGGGGCGTCGCGGGCCGGATCCCAATAGAGCAGCCGTCCACAACTCTCACAGGTAAACATGTCTTCGTTGCCGCGATCGCGCAGGTCGTTCCAGCGCTGCGGCCGCACCATTATCTGGCAGGCGGAGCATTTATGGTCAACACCCTCAGCCAGTGCGGTACCGCGCGATTTGGCGACGCGGTCATAGACGGAGAGAGAGTTTTCCCCAATCTGGGGACGCAACTCGATGCGCTTTGCGTTGATACCGGCGAGCAGGGCTCGGTCGCGTTCGAGGGCTTCGGCGGCGCGAGCACTCTCGGCAGCGTGCGCCAGGGCAAGGTTGCCGACAGTCTCTTCCGCGGTGAGCTTTGCAGCTTCGAGCTGCTCGGTGCGCTCCATGCTTTCGAGTTCTGCATCCTCGAGACGGGTCACCTCGTTCTCGGCGAACGAGATCTCGTGCTCAAGCGCCGAGGCCTGCGCGGTGGTGGTGACGACATCCATCTGCTTACGGAGACGTGCGGCCTTTTGCTGATGATCCTTTACATCGAGCTCCTGGCGACGGCGGAGAGCTTCTTCCTTCGCGAGACCGTCCACGGTAGAGGCCAGCTGTCGTTTTGCCGCTTCGTGATCCGCCGCGAGGCTGGCGACTTTCTTTGGCAGCGAGGCCATCTCTTCGGTCAGGCGACGGGCTTCCAGATCGAAGCCCTGCAGCACAATCATCTTTTCGAGGTCCGGGTGCATCGAGGCCTTCTTCCCTTTTTTCGCCGGTCGCAGTGAACAGAAATTACGAAGGCCGGAAAAATCGCAGTCTAGCACGGCCGGCGGACCTGAACCAATTCAGGCACGTGCAAAGATCTGCGCGTTGAGATGGCTCGAGCATTGGAGGATAATGAGAACGTTACGAGCCGCTACTCGCCGTGTGCACGTTCCGGAGAAGAGAGCGGCTCTTGTACCACTTGCCCGATGGGCACTCTTCCTGCACACACATCCCTTCAGGACTGGTCTGTATATGCAACTGTGGAATGACTACGAAGGCCGAACGATTGCTGAAGCCTACCCGTTGAAAAAGCTGATCCGTCCAGAGGGTCGAAGCGCCTTCTTCCTGACTACCAACGGTACGGGTACGCCAGCGATGGTCCGTCTGATCGAAGCGCACTTCGATGAGCCGGAGATTCTGGCGCGGTGGCGGATGGTGTCGGAGATCCAGCAGGAGAACCTGGTGGCCATGCGGAAGTATGGCGAGGCCATGCTGGACGGCACTCCGCTGGTGTATGCCGTCATGGAGCCGACAGAGATGAGCCTGGCGGACCTGCTGCAGAATCGCACCCTTACCGTCGAAGAGGCCAAACAACTGGCAGCCAGCCTGCTCGCCGCCCTTACCGCGCTGCACGCGCGCGGACTGGTGCACCAGCAGATTGAGCCTATCAATATTCTTGCAGCGGGCGAGATCATTAAACTTCGCAGCGACTGCGTAAAAGAGGCCAATGCCGATCCCGACGGCGGTGAGGCGGCCGCGGTCCAACGAAAGGCCAAGGACGCGCACGATCTGGCAGCCGTATTGCTGCAGGCAATGACCGGAAGGCGCGCGCTGCAGGGCTCGGCCACGCTGTTGCCCTCCCCGTTCGATGGCATCATTCGCAATGGGTTGAGCGGAAAGTGGGGACTCAGCGAGATGAGTGCCGCGCTTGGGCCGGTTTCGCCCGCTCAGGTCGCGGCGGCGACGGCACCACGCCCCGCTGCTGCCCAAACCGCAGGGAAGGAGCCGGAGAAGGAGAAGCCAGCCGCTGACGCAGGAACCCTGCCGATCGGGCTAAAAACAGAATCCCCGGTAACCCTCCCGAAGACGGGGTCCCGGGCAACACTGTTCGATGGGATCGAAGAGGCGAAGTCGACCGTTGCGGCGAAACCGGGAGATACAAAGCCCTCGACTGTGGGAACAGCAGAGCGGCGGGCGATCCCCACGATTCCTGCCCAGACACCGGATGTGAGGCACCGCATCGTGAGGCCGGTGGAGCGAGATCCACGCCGGACAAAGCTCTGGGCAGCCGCAGCAGTGGCGATCCTGCTGCTGGTGTTCTTCGGCTGGCGGCTCACACGAAGCGGAGCGACTGCAGGAGCCAGCGAGGATGCGCGGACTCCAACGGCACAGCCGGCTGACACTACTTCTCCTGCCCTGAAGGCGAAGCCAACGGCAGGGTTCCCGGCGTCGACATCAGGGAAGGTGGCTACTCCGAAAGTAGCGACGCCTTCCATTCCTTCGTCCGGGGCAGCACCCTCGTCCGGACGCACGCAATGGCATGTGGTGGCGTATACCTACAACCGCGAAGCCCAGGCGCAACAGAAGGTCGAAGACCTGAAAAAGCAACATTCGTCGCTGAACCCTGAGGTCTTTTCCCCCAATGGCCGTGCACCTTATCTAGTAACGGTGGGAGGGGCGATGACCCGCGAAGAGGCGAACGCCTTTAAACAAAAGGCTCGCGGCGCAGGATTACCCCGCGACCTTTACGCTCAGAACTACGACCGCTAAAGCAGGGTACCCCTTCCCTGTTTTTGCGCAAAATATTCTAAACATATAACTTAGCTTTGGACCTTCAGCACTAGACCGCAAAAGAAACGCCCCGGGATCACTCCCTGGGCGTTCTTGTTCTGTCCTGAATTTATTATAACGAGTCGAGCGTAGCGAATCGGCAACGTAGATCCTTTTTGGTTTTAGCGATTTAGGCGGTTACGAGACTTGACTCTTCTCTGGTATTAGCCCGGTCTGCACCACCTTCGGGGCAACGGTAAAAAGCCGAGCAAAAACTGAATCTCTCGACTTCGGGCAGGAATCGAAACCACAACGCATGGCCTCGACTACATTAGACTTACCCGGTTCCCAGCTTCCTGAGAAGACTCAGGAGACGACGGCTGCTCCGCATGTTGCGTGGCGACCGAGCATAAATCCGTGGATCGTCGCCATGACCGTAACCCTGGCGACCTTCATGGAGGTGCTTGACTCTTCCATCGCCAACGTCGCCCTGCCGCATATCGCGGGCGGCCTGGGTGCCTCGCAGGACGAGGCGACGTGGGTTCTGACTTCCTATCTGGTTGCGAACGCGGTGATCCTGCCGGCGGGCGCCTACATGACGACCTTCATCGGGCGCAAAAAGTTCTACATGATCTGCGTGCTGCTCTTCGGCGTCAGCTCGGCCCTGTGCGGCCTGGCCCCTTCGCTGCCGTTGCTGGTCTTCTTCCGCATTCTGCAGGGAATCGGCGGAGGTGGGCTGGCTCCTTCGGAACAGGCGATTCTCGCCGATACCTTCCCTCCTGAAAAACGAGGGCAGGCTTTCGCGATGTACGGTCTTGCCGTGGTGGTGGCCCCGGCGATCGGGCCGACACTGGGCGGATGGATCACCGACAACTATGACTGGCGCTGGATCTTCTTCCTGAATGTGCCGATCTGTATCCTCTCGCTGTTCCTGACCTCGCGCATTGTTGAGGATCCGCCGTGGGTTCACGACCAGGTGAAAGAGTCGCAGAAGGGCGGGATCAAGCTCGACTTTCTGGGCTTCGCGTTGCTGGGCATCACCTTCGGCTCGCTGGAGTTCATCCTCGACAAGGGCCAGGAGGACGACTGGTTCGGTTCGGCTCTTATTACGTTCTTCTTTATCGCGATGATTGTCGCCTTCGTGTTCATGATCTGGTGGGAGCTGCGGCAGCTGAAGGTGGGGAATCGGCCGATCGTCAATCTCACGCTCTTCAAACGCCCCAACTTTGCCATCGGCTTCATCCTGATGTTCGTGCTGGGCTTCTCGCTCTACGGCACGACGGTGCTGATTCCGCAGTTTGTACAAACGCTGCTGGGCTACACGGCGCAGCTTGCGGGCATGGTGCTGTCACCGGCGGGCCTGATGATGATGGCAATGATGCCAGTGGTGGGCTTCCTGTCGAGCAAGGTGGACCCGCGCAAGCTGATGGGCTATGGCTTCGCCATGCTTACGCTGTCGCTGATCACGATGCACACGATGGACCTCGGGATCAGTTACCCACGCCTGGTCTTCCTGCGCGTGTTCCAGGCCTCGGGGCTGGCGTTCCTGTTCATCCCGATCAACATGATCGCCTACATCGGGGTGAAGCAGTCGGAGAGCAACGACGTCTCCGGCCTGACGAATCTCGCCCGCAACATCGGCGGATCGTGCGGAACGGCCTTTGTGGCGACCATGCTCACGCGACTGACGGCAGCTCACGAGACGCAGATGGTCCGCAACCTGACGCCGGGGAATGGTGCCTTTGTCGATCAGGTGAAGAAGCTGCGCGGCATGTTCGGAGGTCATGGTGACGGCAACCCGTTCCTTGGCGATTCGGCACACACGGCGCAGGCGTACATTTACAACCAGCTGCACCGTCAGGCCGGGATGCTGGCGTACCTCGACATTATTCAATACATGGCGATCTTCTGCGCCTGCATGCTTCCTCTGCTGTTCTTCATCCCGAAGCCACCGAAGAATGCGAGTCCGTCGGCGGGTCACTAGCTCCAATTCCGATCCATTCTCTTTCCGGGAATGGATCGTCCAATTTTTCTTCCCCAAATCTCCGATGGAAACTATGCTGTCAGAGCACTCGTAGAATTCAGTGCTCTCGGAGCTCCATTGAAGCGTCTTTGCTTTGCCTTGTTTGTCTCTGCCTTGCCTGCTTTGAGCTTTTGTCAATCGGCCGCGACGGGCTCGGTCCATTGCGTGGTCGCGCCCGCCGTGACTCCTACGGAGGCTCAACGGGCCTTTCTTGACAGCAACTACGAGAAGGCCGCGACGCTCTACCAGGGGCAGCTTCAGGGGCGTCCTGACGATCCTTCACTTACGAAGGAGTATTCGCTTGTGCTGCTGCGACAGCAGAAGGTGCATGAGGCCGACATCCTAGTTCACAAGGCGCTGGGACAGCACCCTAAGTCGGTGGAACTGCTGACGGCGCTAGGCGAGGTGCAGTACAGAGAAGGAACGCCATGGTTGGCCGTCGCGACGATGAACGACGCCATGACGATCGACCCGTGCTATGCACCGCTTCGTCTGCTGGGCGCAAAGCTGTATCGGTTGAGTTCGTACTATGGAGTGGCGGCGAACGAGGTCAAGACCGCGCACAGGCTGGACCCGCACGATCCGGGGATCCGGCGTGAGTGGTTGAGGACGCTTCCACTCAAGGATCGGATTGCCGAACTGGAATCGTATTTGGCGTCGGGAAGCGGGGAGGATGCGGAGACAAAGAAGAATCTCGGGCTCTACCTGGAGTTTCTGAAGCATCAGCTTACCGATCCGCACCGGTCGTGCCGGATGGTGTCGGAGGTTGATTCGGCCACGGTTCCTTTCGCGCTGATCTTGCATGATGCGACCCGTATCCGGGCGTTCGGGCTTGACGTGAAGCTGAATGGGCACAACTCGCGGCTGCAGCTGGATACGGGCGCGAGCGGACTGATCGTCAGCCGGTCGGTCGCGGAGCATGCAGGGCTGAAGCAGTTCAGCAAGACGGAGATTGCGGGAATCGGAAGCAAGGGGGGCAGGCAGGGGTATACGGCCTACGCGGACGATATACGGATCGGGCCGCTGGAGTTCCGCGACTGCCAGGTGGATGTGATCGACCAGGGGAACGTGGTCGATATGGACGGGCTGATTGGAGCAGATGTCTTCTCGCACTTTCTGGTGACACTGGACTACCCGATGCGGAAGCTACAGCTGGCTCCGCTGCCGAAGCGGCCGGATGAAGTGGCAACGGCGAAACCGGCGCTCGAAACGACAGGCAATGAAGGCAACGAGGAGGCACCGGCGGAGACAAGCGAGAAGAAAGAGCCGGTCTCGAGCGGGCCGCATAACCGCTATGTCGCACCGGAGATGAAGGACTGGACCCCGATCTATCGCATCGGGCATAACCTTCTGATTCCGGCGGCGCTGAACAATACTGCCCAGAAGCTGTTCATTCTGGATACGGGAGCATTTGCAACGACCATCTCCCCAGAGACGGCATGCGAGGTAACAAAGGTACACAACGATAACGACATGACGGTGAAGGGGATCAGCGGGAAGGTGGACAAGGTGTTTGTCGCCGATAAGATTACGTTCCGGTTCGCTCACCTCTCGCAGCAGGTGCAGGATGTGGTGTCGTTTTCGACGGACTCGATGAGCAAGTCGGTGGGGATGGATGTCTCGGGGCTGATTGGGATTACGGCGCTTGGCTACCTCAAGATCGACATTGATTATCGCGATGGCCTGATGAACCTCACCTACGATGCGAATCGAGGCTACAACAGATAGACCCGGTCCTTAGAACCTGATCTTCAGGCAAGATTCGTTCTCTTGAATTCCTCGACTGCGAGGTCGATGTCATCGAAAGGCGCAGTGTCGTCGACAGGCCACTCCATCGCGACACGAACAATACGAGGCCCGGCACATCGCCGGGCTTTCTTCCTGCGCGGTCACTTTGCGGCGGGTGTGGACACGGGCAGGTCGGAGTTCCAGGTGTCGACGATGCACTTCCACTTGCCGTCCGGCTGCTTCTTCCAGATCTCGAGAATCTTGCCGGTATCGTGCACCGGCTGGCCTTTGCCATCGTCCATGGACATCTGGTAGGTGCCATGGAGATAGCCGAGATCGCCGGACTTCGACACCTCGACCTTCGTCGGCTGCCAGCTGAGAGAGAGCCCCGGCAGCGTGAGCAGACCGGCGACGCTGCGCCGGATGGCGGCCTTATCGTTGGCGATGGGTTGGTTGGGCGGCAACACGACGGCGTCATCGGCATAGAAGGCATCCCAGCCGTCGATGTTTTTTGCGGCGCCAGCCTTTACCCAGTCGGCATCGAGCTGGCGGATCGTGGCTTCGTCGGCGGCCTGTGCCTTCGCGATGGCTGCGGCGTCGGGCGCCGCGGGCTGGCAGCCTGCGGCAGCGAACAGCAGCGCCATGCCCAGGAGTAGAGGACCCGTTTTTACTGTCGTAATGCAAACTTTCTGCATAAAAATCCTCCGACCGGTATTTGTTCCAGTCGGAGGACTATATCAACACGAAGATACTTTGCGAACGGTTATTTCACAGGGCCAAGTTCTAGATGATCGACGCCCTTGAGGGTGCCGCCCATCTTGCCCTGCGCGTCGAAGACGATTGCCTCGTTGCGCCCCTCTCGCAGGAAAGGCCCAGGAGCGTACAACGCCTTCTGCGGGCCGACGTTCCAGATGCGTCCCAACGCCAGCCCGTTCAGCCATAACTGGCCTTTGGTGAACGCGGTGGTATCGAGAAATGTGTCTGCGGTACTTGTGAGGTCGAAGCTGCCGCGATAGAAGCAAGGACCTTCGCAGGGCTTCTTCGCAAAAGGCAGTTTGTCGGTGTGGGTCATGGTCAGGGGATAGATCTCCCAGCCGAGCAGTGGCTTGCCTGCCAGCGTGACCTGCTTCGTAATGCCCGCGCGCTCGCCGTTGATGGCCTTGCCGAAGTTCACGCGGCCCGTGTTTTCGACGAGGATATCGAGCTGGGCTCCTGCGGTTGCACGAAGCGTGAGGCGATCCTGCTTCAGGCGACGGTCGATGGTCCCTGCCAGCTTTTTATTGACGTATACCTGCGCGTAGCTGTGCAGAGCGTCCAACACCAGTTCGCCGGTTGCGTCCGCTTTCAGATGCGACCGGTAGAGGATATATCCGTACGCCTGGCCAATCTGTTCCATGCTCTCGACGTTCTCTGATTGAATGGCAAGCGGCAGGTTATCCCATAGCGACGCCGTCTCCGGCAGGGGGACAGCAGGAAGACTGATTGCCGGAGCGACCTTCGGGACGGGTGGAGGCGTGATGCCTGTCGTCTTCCCGATGATGTCGCGCATGGCGAAGTACTTTGGCGTGGGACGTCCGCTCTCGTCGAGTGCCGAGTCGTAGTCGTAGCTGGTCACGTCGGGCTCGTAGCTTCCCTTGCCGTCGCTGTTGGCGCCGTTCATCCAGCCGAAGCTGGTGCCTCCATGAAACATGTAGATGCTGACGGAGTAGCCCTGCTCGAGCATCCATTTGAGATTTGCCAGCTGTGCCTCGGTGTTGGTGTGGGCGTGTTTCCCTCCCCAGTGATCGAACCAGCCAGCCCAGTACTCGCTGTTGAAGAAGGGGCCATTGGGACGGAATTTCTTCAGTGTGGCGAACCCTTCCTTCGCATCGCCATCTTTTTCTCCGCCGAAGTTGATGCCGACAGGAAGGTCGGGCAGCGAGCCATCGGGAACCTGGGCGGGACCATCAGCCGTATAGAGCTGCGATTTCGTGAATCCGGCGTCGACGAGCAGTTTATGGATCTGCTGCATGTAGGCGTGGTCGTTGCCGAAGGAGCCGTACTCGTTCTCAACCTGTGTGAGGATAATCGGTCCACCGTTGCCGATCTGCAGCGGCGCAAGTTCCTTACCAAGGCGGTCGATCCAGCGTGCGACCGGCTGCATGAACTTCGGGTCCGTCGTACGGACGACGATGTCTCGATCCTTCAACAACCATGCAGGATATCCGCCCCACTCCCACTCGGCACAGACGTAGGGGCCGGGACGAAGGATGACGTACAGGCCCTCCTGCTGAGCTTCGCGGATAAACTCCGCGACGTCGTTGTTGCCAGTGAAGTCGTAGACGCCGGACTGCGGCTCGTTGACGTTCCAAAACACATAGGTCGTGATGGTGTTGAGGCCCATCGCCCTGGCCATGCGCAGACGATCGCGCCAGTAGGCACGTGGAATGCGCGGGTAGTGCATCTCGCCGGAGATGACGCGGAAGGCCTTGCCGTCGAGAGTGAACTGTCCATTCGCTACGGCGAAGGAATGGCCTGCAGCAGGTTGAGCCTTGGCTGTTATAGCGAAGCCGACGACAAGGAGAAGGGCGAGAAGTCGCTGACGCAAATCATCTACTCCAAAGAAACGCGGAAAGGCTATGGCGCGAGCCTTCCCTCGATTTCTTATACATTACGCCTCGCATACATCGGGCCGGCTAGAACTTGTAGATCAGGTCCATGGCGAAGAAGAGCTGATTCCGTGCTTTGCCAGCGTTATAGCCCAGATTGTCCCACGAGTGATCGAAGCGAAGCTCGGGGCGCAGCATGACGGTGGTGCCGAAGGTTTTGGTTGCGTAGAAGGTGTTCTCTGTGTACTTGCCGGGGATGCCGGTGCGCTGGCCCTTCTTATCGTTGAGGAATCCGGTGCGCATGCCGATAAACAACTTCGAGCTGATGGTGCGGCTGAGGTAGTTCATCGCGGCGTATGCTGGAGCCATACAGGCGACCTGGCCTGCGGCGCAGAAAGCCCCATTGGCTCCTGTCTCGGTAGGAATGGGAGAGAGAACGTTGTGCGCGACGTTAGGGACATCGCGCTCGTACATCACCCATGCTTCTGTCTCGGTGTTCCATTTCGCATTGAAGCGATGATTCCAAGTCGCGTCGTAGTGCTGCACGTTGTTGTACGCGTACCTTCCATCGTTGATTCCGCTCGCGCACAGGTACAGGTTGTTGTAGTTGGTTGTGGTGGAGTAATCGACACAAGCGATCAGCGAAGCCTTACGGTCCACCGTCCAGGGAGCAACGTCGTGACCGGCCGAGATACCCAACTGCACGATCCATTGCCTCGTCAGTTTGAGCGAAGCCATCGCTCCCGTCTCGGTCGAAGGCGCGGCGGAGTAGACCAGCGAGTGCGTGAGGGCGTAGTTGCTGGGCGCAAGTTGTGTCTCGATCCCCGGCATCGCGAGAAAACGACCGAGGCGGACGACAAGCCCTTCCTTGACCGGGAAGTAGAGATCCAGCGACTCCCAGAGCGGGTCGAATCCATACTGATTGTTGTCGGTCAGGAGCTGCCCGCTCAGGTAACCCTTCGAAGTGGTGTAGCGGTAGTCGGTACCGAAGAGGCCGGAGAGATGAAAGCCCCAGTCGAAGTGCGAGGCCTGCGTCGTATCCGGCTGCCGCTCGAGTGCAAGTACACCCTGATTTAGCACCACGCGATTGGGAACGAAGCCATAGGTGATGGGGTAATTTGTGCTCGAAGAGGTGCTGGCGTTGCCGGAGGCCTGAACCCAACCATAGAGGCGAGTGCGACGGCCTTCCTGCTGCATCGCCGACATGGCCGGGTAGACATTGGCATCGGGCACGCCGATCGTCGGCGAGCCGCCATAGGCCCAGTCGGACGAGGGGAAAGGAGGAGAGTCCATCGGGGCGTCAAGCCCACGGCGCACCGCGGGCGCACTGGGGGAGGGAGCTCCACCCCAATCTGTCAGGTAGAAGCGGCTGATCCGGTGCAGCAGACCAGCGCTCTGCTGAATGCTCTTGGGAGAGCTCGTTGCGTCGGCAGGCAGCGTGGGCAACAGACCGACTCCTGCTACTGCGCCCAGAGTCACCTGTTCCCGGCCGACGTCGCCTCGTTCTATTAAATGGTCCTGCGCCAGAGCGCATGCGCACCCAAACGCAAGAATCAGGCCGAGGCATAGAGCCCCGCCCGTCAAGCGGCTGATCATTGGGATTGTTCTCCGTAGTTCTGCAGCCTCGCACGGCAGTTCCTACGGCGGAACTCGGGTCGGCAGAACGGGAGAAGTCTAGCATTGCGAAAGCTCGATGCAACAGACTAAAAATAAAGAAAAATATTTGTATAGACGTCCAGTCTGTTCCTCTTGCGACATCTCTCTTCGAGGCGATGGGGAGGCCACGCGCATCGCGCCTCCCCAATGTTCAACAGCGTTTAGAACTTGTAGATCAGGTCGGCTCCAAAGAAAAACTGGTTGCGTGCGTTGCCGTTGTCGTAGCCTTTGCGGTCCCACGAATGGTCGAAGCGGATCTCAGGCCGCAACATGACGGTGGTTCCGATATAACGCGTCAGATAGAGCGTGTTCTCTGTGTACTTGCTCGGGATGCCGGTACGCTGTCCCTTGCGGTCGTCGAGGAAGTCGGAGCGGAAGCCGACCATCGTCTTCGCGTTAATCTCGCGGTTCAGGTAGTTGGCCACGGCATAGGCCGGGGCGAAGCAACGGAGCTGCCCTGTCGCGCAGAAAGCCCCATTCGCTCCCTTGCCGGGGCTGATGGGATGATCGACGTTGCCAGCGACGTTCGACACGTCAAGCTGGTAGAGATACCAGGCCTCCGTCGCAGTGTGCCACTTCGCGTTAAAGCGGTGGTACCAAGTAAGGTCGTAGTGCTGCGCGTTGTCGTAGGCATACTTGCCATTGTTGATGCCGTTGGCGCACGCGTAGAGATTGTCATGGTTGCTTGCTGTCGAGTAGTTCAGACATATCGTTGCCGAGGGCTTGGCATCGTCGGTCCAGGGTGCGACATCATGTCCCGCGGTGATGCCCGCCTGCACCATCCACTGCTTCGTCAGCTTCAGGGTTGCGATCGCGCCGGTATCGGTGAACGGATCGGTCAGGTAGAGCAGGGAGTGTGTCACGGCGTAGTTGTTGGGGGCGAGCTGGGCCTCGATGCCGGGGATGGAGATGAAACGCCCGATACGCAGGTTCAGGCCCTCGCGAACAGGGAAGTAGAGATCGAGATACTCGATCGCGGGGTCAAAGCCGTACTTGTTGTTGTGGTCGAGAAGCTGGCTGCTTAGGTATCCCTTGGACGTGGTGAAGCGGTAGTCGGTGCCGAAGAAGGCCGTAAGATGAAAGCCCCAGTCGAAGTGCGTTTTCTGCACCGTATCGGGCAGCCGCTCGAGATACACGACGAGCTGACTGAGCTGGATGGAGTTGGGATAGATGGCATAGGCCAGCGGCAGATTGGTATCCGATGATGTGCTCGCGTTGACAGTGGGTTCGATCCAGCCGTAGAGCTTCGTCCGGCTGTTCTGCTTCTTGAGCGCCGTCATCAGCGGATATACATTGCCGTCGGGAACGCCGATGGTGGGGGAGCCGCCATAGCCCCAGTCAGAAGACGGAAATGGCGGCGAGTCGAGCGGAGCATCGAGCGCACGGCGGGGAGGCGAAGACGATGCAGGCAGTTTGCCTGTCCAGTCGGACTTGTAGAAATTGGCGAGGCGCGTGAAGAAGGTGCGCTGAGGCTCTGATGATTGAGCCGCAGACTGAGCTTCGACGTCGCCGACACCCGGAAGCCGGTACATTCGCCCGAGTGGAGTTGCGTCGCCGCTGTCGGCCCGTGCGACAGAACACAGGCATAGCAGGAACAGGACTCTCGCCAGATGTCGAGCGTTCTGCCACCTGTTCGTCGATTGCATAACGCTCCTATGTTTGCAGGCGGTAAGAGAACTGGATCCTCTTACCGCCTGTGTCTCAAACTATTGGTCCAGACGAGCGCAGCTCTCCAGACATTAGAACTTGTAGATAAGGTCGATACCGAAGAAGAACTGATTCCTCGCCGTGCCACTGTTGTAGCCCGGACGATCCCATGAGTGATCGAAGCGGATCTCAGGCCGTACCAGGATCGTAGACCCGAAGTACTTCGTCGCATATAGCGTGTTCTCCGTGTACTTGCCGGGGATGCCGGTGCGCTGGCCTTTCTTGTCGTTGAGAAGATCCGAGCGGAAGCCGACGAAGAGATGCGGGTTGAACTCGCGGTTTACGTAGTTGACGATCGCATACTCCGGCGCGGTGCAGGTAAGCTCTCCGGGAGCGCAGTAGGCGCCGTTCGCTCCTATCTTGGTGGGGACAGGGTTCGCGACGTTGCCTGCGACGTTGGGGACTTCGCGCTCGTACATGTACCAGGCCTCGGTGGCCATGTGCCACTTCGCGTTGAATTTGTGATACCAAGTGGCATCGTAATGCTGCAGGTTGTTATAGCCGTACTTGCCGTCGTTGATGCCGTTGGCGCAAGCGTAGAAGTTGTCGTGGTTCGTCGTGGTTGAGTAATTGAGGCAGGCGATTGCAGACGGCTTGGCGTCGTCAGACCATGGCGCAACGTCGTGTCCCGCCGAGATGCCGAGCTGTACTATCCATTGCTTCGTCAGCTTCAGGGTCGCGATCGCTCCGGTATCAGTAAAGGGATCGATCGTGTAGAGCAGGGAGTGCGTCATGTTGTAGTTGTTCGGCGCAAGCTGCGCCTCGATGCCGGGCACCGAAAGAAAGCGGCCGAAGCGAATGTTGAGGCCTTCCTTTACGGGGAAGTAGAGGTCGAGATACTCAAGGACGGGATCGAAGCCATAGCGGCGGTTCTTCTGCAGCAGCTGCTGGCTCAGGTAGTCCCTGGCTGTCGTGAAACGATAATCGTTGCCGTAGAACGCCGTCAGGTGATAGCCCCAGTCGAAGTGTTCCTTCTGCACCGTATTGGGAAGTCGCTCGAGGTAGATCACTGCCTGATTCAGTACCACGGAGTTGGGAAATATATCGTAGGAGAGAGGGAAGTTGTTCTTGTCCGATGTGCTCCCATTGACGCTTGCGGCGACCCAGCCATAGATCTTGGTGCGGCTGTTCTGTTTGCCCAGTGCCGTCATGAGGGGATAGACGTTGCCGTCGGGCACGCCGATGGCCGGCGAGCCGCCGTATCCCCAGTCGGAGCTTGGAAACGGAGGCGAATCGAGCGGAGCATCGAGCATCCGGCGCGGCGACGATAAGGACGGAAGTTTTCCCGTCCAGTCGGCCTTGTAGTAGC
Organism: Edaphobacter sp. FHG110511_03; assembly: GCF_059115365.1. NCBI lineage: Bacteria > Pseudomonadati > Acidobacteriota > Terriglobia > Terriglobales > Acidobacteriaceae > Edaphobacter > Edaphobacter sp. FHG110511_03. The sequence goes on from NZ_JBZYWL010000001.1 coordinate 394,182, forward strand.
CGCCAAGCCGCTGAAAGAAGTTTCCCGAGGCCGGCACGCTATTCGTCGAGCTGCTCTGTGCTGCGTCTTGGGATTCGGTTACTCCTGGAACTTTGTAAAGCACACCTGCGTCACTATCGGTCGAAGCAGTCTGTATATCTGAGGAAGAAGAAGAATCGCTTTGCGCAAGCGCAACTGCTGCGCCTGATGCAAGAAAAAAGCCCAGGCACATACTTCGCACCGAGCTGGATCTATTACTTGTTTTCATACCTCTCCTGCCGGCAGCCTGTTCTCGATGAATCGGTCTTGGAGATCTCATCGCCCACCACTAGGACGGCATAACCAAGCATATGCAGCGCGACATAAAAAAGCCGTAGGAAGTCAGTTAAAGAATTGTAAGACAGTTAAAGACAAAGAGCCGCGACAATCATCCGCGGCTCTTTGTCACAGTGCTAAAGGTTTACACCGGCAAGGGGTTACGCTCGGTGAACTGCACCTGGTGCCAGTACGGATAAGCACGCTGCACCTCACTGGCGGCATCGAGCTTTGCAATGTGCTCTGGCGTAAGCTTCCAGCCGACCGCTGCGAGGTTCTGCTTAAGCTGCTCTTCGTTACGCGCCCCGATGATCAGCGTGGAGACGGTCGGACGCTGCAGCAGCCAGTTCAGCGCGATCTGCGGGATGGTCTTGCCTGTCTCCTTGGCTACTTCATCCAAGGCATCGACGACCTTGTAGACATACTCATCGTCAGGACGGGGTCCGTTGTCCAGCACGACCTTCGTCTGCAAGCGACTGTCCTTTGGCAGCGGGTGGCCGCGGCGAATCTTGCCAGTCAACCTGCCCCAGCCGAGTGGCGACCATACCAGCGCACCTACGCCCTGGTCGAGCGCCAGCGGCATCAGTTCCCACTCGTAATCGCGGCCAACGAGCGAGTAATACACCTGGTGACCGACATAGCGCGCCCACCCGTAGCGTTCGCTTACGCTTAACGATTTCATCAGGTGCCAGCCGGAAAAATTCGAGCAGGCGATATACCGCACCTTGCCGTCGCGTATGAATTGATCGAGAGTGTTCAGAGTCTCTTCCACCGGGGTCGCAGCATCGAAGGCATGCATGTGGTACACGTCGACATAATCCGTACCAAGCCGCTTCAGGCTTCCTTCGAGTTGCTGGATCATGTGGTAGCGGCTGGATCCGACGTTGTTGGCTCCTTCGCCAAAACGGAACGTGGTCTTCGTCGAGATCAACACATCCTCGCGCTTGTAGGCCTTCAGCGACTTGCCCAGCACCTCTTCGCTCGAACCGTTCGAGTAGACATCTGCGGTATCGAAGAAGTTCAGCCCCGCATCCATACAGATGCCGACGATGCGGTCCGCCTCCTGCTGTGTCGTCTCCGACCACGCTTTGAAGAACTCGTTGTTTGCGCCAAACGTTCCCGCACCGAAGCAAAGCTCCGGCACCTTCAATCCCGATCGTCCAAGCTGTCTATATTCCATAAGGCTATGGATGCTCCTCGACTCTATTTTGTTTCGAGGATAACTCTACGAGGAAAAAATTCCATGAACAGGAGCATACGGTGGCCTTATGGACGAAATGAAGGCGATCAAAGAACACTTAAAAAGTGAAGGGGAAAGCGGCAACAGCTTTCCCCTTGCCACACACGATCACCCCTACGGCCCGGGTCTGCATGTGGTCTTCAGTGCGTATACGCGAGATCAGAGCCTGCTTGCGCTATCATCGCGTCCACTGTACGTCCAAGCTCTTTGGCGGCATCGTAGTCTGCGAAGCCCCTTCGCAGCCGTTGTGCTGCTTCAAGATAGTTTTCATTCGCTAAGATCTCGCGTACCGCATCGCGAATCTTCTCTGGGTTCGCATACCGGGCTTTCAGGTTTATGCCCGCGCCTGTCCAGGCGATTCTCGCCGCGACCGTATTTTTGTCTTCCGTCTCGCCCGCGACCACAATCGGAACTCCTGCGTTGAACGCCTGATTGACCGCGCCGTATCCACCGTTGGTGACCAGCACATCCACCTTAGGAAGAAGGTTGCTGAAAGGAATGAAGGAGGCAACCCTTGCATTGGCAGGCACGGTGAGCTGCACCGTATTGTCGTGCCCGACCGCTACGATGACCAGAACATCTTCATCGGCAAGACCAGACAACGCCGGTTGAACGACTTCGTTGAGATCGCGGTTGGCCAGCGTTCCTTGCGTAACCAGCACAACCGGCCTGGAGCTATCCAATTCGGGCCACCATGCAGGCTCCTCGAAATGAGCGGGCTGATTGGGTGGCATGGGACCGATAAAACGGAATGTACTCGGCATTTTGAGGCGGGGGATCTCAAAGGCCGCTGCCGTGAACTGAAGAAAGACATCAGGCAAGGTATACATGGAATCCAGAAACGTTCTGGTCAAGGGCGGCAAGCCGTAGAGCGCCAGGATCGTATCGGCCAACCCCGTGAGAGAGTTGAACAGGCTGTGGATTTTGCGGTCCTCCTTGAAGACCTCCTGCGCACCTTTTTCGATATCGGCCGACGTAATGTCATAGGCGAAATCGCTATCACTCAACCACAGTGGGTTTAGTCCGCAGCCAAGAACCGGAGGGCGCTTTTCTCTTGGTCCTAACAGGAGGGGATAGGCCCCGAAGAACATCGTGTCAACGATCACAACATCGATCGGCAAATCTTGCAGAATTCGTTGGATACTCTGATGTTGATCGGGAATCGTCTCAAAGAATCCTTGCTTCACCCCCAGGGCTTTTTGCTCATCAACGGTCAGGTTCTCGTCTACATCGCGGTAGAGAGAGTCGTAGTCAGCCTTGCCTGTCAGAGGAATGAAGCGAAGCCCCTTGGACTCAATCTGCCGACGAAAGGTCTCGGCAGTATGAAACGTGACGTCGTGGCCAATTTCTTTGAGAGATTGAGCGACTGCCAACATCGGCCCGACATGTCCCGTGTTCGGTACAGCACAAACAAGGATCTGACTCAATTGAACCTCCTGATACGGCATTTACCGTGGAGAGCAGCTTCGAACGCAGGTCCTTTTCGCATCTTGCATGCTCGTCAGATAAACACCTAGGTCGCCGTGTTTATTCCGTTTTCATCCGGGGTATGCAGAGGGAGTCGTTCTGGTTCTAGTCTTCGCTCGCGGTCTCAGCTTCGACGGGTTTATCGACCTGCGACTGGTAGACCTCTTCGACACGATCGACGGTATCGATCTCGCTGACCGGCTTGTCATCGCGGATGCGCACGATGCGCGGAAAGCGCAGTGCGAATCCGCTGGCATGCCGGTCGCTGCGCATGATGTTGTTGAAGGCGACCTCGAGAATCCGCAGCGGCTCGACCGTGCGGAAGAAGCCACGGTCTTCAAGTGTGTGCTCCATCATCCAGGCACTGAGCTCCGAGATCTCCGCATCGGTCAGGCCGGAGTAAGCCTTGCCTACATTGAGCAGCTCGCCGGTTTTCTCATAGACGGGGCCGCGCACCGCGAAGGTGTAGTCGCTGAGGATGCCCGCACGCTTGCCGTGACCGAACTCCGCGCCGGTTACGACGACATCAAGCGTCGCCAGCTCGCGCTTGAGCTTCAGCCAGGCGAGGCCACGCCGTCCGGGTTGATAGATTGACTCTGCCGCCTTCAACATCACGCCTTCGTTGGCGCGTGCGCGAGCCTCCGCATAAGCGCGCTCGATGTCCTCGACAGACTCGACCAGCCGCGATGGAGCCAGCATTAACCGTTCCACGGCTTCGCCATCCGGTTCGGCGAACATGATGCCCTGCGGCAACCTAGTGCGCTCATCGACTGCGAGCGGGGAGCGGGCGGTCTCGACGAGGCGCTCCACCACGGCCTCCAACCGATTCCGCCTCTCGCGCAGGGGAAGGTCGAGAAGAAGCTCTCCATCGGCGAAGATAAGGTCGAAGGCCATGAAGATCACGGGAACCTGCTCGCGCCAGGCGTTCGAGACGCGCTTGCGGCCGATGCGCTGGCCGAGGACTGCGAAGGGTAATGCGTGGCCTTCCTTGAGATCCCAGCCCAGAATTTCGCCATCGAAGATGAGCGGCCCCGTACCGGCTTCGCTTGCTTTGGCGAAGGCCTCCTCCAACTCCGGGTAGCTCTCGGTGACATCTTCTTTATTCCGCGAATAGATGGCGACGCGATCCGGCTCGCTGGGATCTCCGCAGTGAAGCTGCGCGCGCATGCCGTCGTATTTGTCTTCGAGGAAGGCTGCGAGGATTCGCTGATCGGACGGAAGCTGAAGCGCTGGCGGTTCTACATTCTCGGCAGGAGCGGTCTCTGTTGCATCGTTCCCTTGACCGCTTTCCGTCTTCTTCTTTCGCGTCTTTTTCGCGCCGGACGGTACTGCAGGCTTTTCTTCAAATCGTTCAACGGCCTCTTCTGGCGAGTCGACGGGAGAGGCGAGCATGAAACCGAGGGGATGAAAAAGGCGCATATGCGCTTCCTTCAGGATTCCCGAAAAGGCTCGCTGCACCGCGAAGGCGAGGTCGGCTTCAAGCATGACAGCGTGGCGGACCTCCGCAACGGCAGTGGACGAAGCTGCGGCGATGGCCTCCTCCACCAGGCTTTGCTTTACCCCGATGCGCATATCCCCGATCATCAGCTTCAATAGATACTTTGCTTCGAGTGGGGTCGCTCTCTGCAACAGATTTTGTACCAGCCCGGCGCGAACTGCTGTCGTTCTCGCAACGGCCATGGCCGCAAATGCCTCGGCAACTTCGTTCAGGGTCAAAGTGCTGGCTGTGGGATTTTTTCCGAGGAGATCAAAGCCTGCGGCCCCCAGGTCGCCGTGACGGCGATACGCGGCCGTCAACTCGACCTGCGTCGCCCCACTCACCTCAAGCAGGGCCTTTGAAAGCAGCGCTCCCCCTGCGTTCAGCTTTCGCGGGTCCGCCTCTGCAAACGGGGTTCCCGCAATATATAGTGCGAATCTTCCTGCATCCTCGCCGCTGGGGTCAGCCTCATGCACCGTGCGGATCGCCTCCGCGATCGCTGCTCGTTTTTTGAGCCGGCTGGATTCCCGTGCCAGCGTCTCCGCCAGATTCGCTACGTCCTGAAACAAAGCCATTTCGTAGAGACCTCATATTTACATTTGAATGGATGCCTAAACTGTCCCAACCCATCTAAAATTCAAATCAGGCATCCGTGGGCCATAGACGGCAAATAATTGCCAGGAGCGAGCGAGTGGGAAAACGATACGCCAATATCCTTGAGACTGTAGGCCATACGCCTGTTGTAAAGATCAACCGGCTGGCACCGAAGGACGTCAACCTCTTCGTCAAAATAGAAGCTTTCAACCCACTGGGTTCAGTCAAAGACCGTCTTGCACTTGGCGTGATCGAAGATGCCGAGCGCACCGGCACGCTCAAGCCCGGCCAGACCGTGGTCGAGGCGACCAGCGGCAATACGGGCATCGGCCTCGCCATGGTCTGCGCGCAGAAGGGATATCCGCTGGTCCTGGTGATGGCGGAGACCTTTTCGGTTGAGCGTCGCAAGCTGATGCGTTTTCTCGGAGCCAAGGTCATTCTGACTCCGGCAGCAAGCCGGGGGATCGGCATGGCAGCCAAGGCGAAAGAACTCGCCGACGCACATGGCTGGTTCCTCACCCGTCAGTTCACCAATGAGGCAAATGCCGACTTTCACTCGAAGACCACGGCGGTTGAGATCCTCGACGACTTCGAGGGCCAGAAGCTTGACTACTGGGTCACCGGCTTCGGCACCGGCGGAACCCTCAAAGGCGTTGCCCGTGTTCTCGCCAAAGAGAGCCCTGAAACGAAGATTGTCGTCTGCGAGCCCTCAGATGCGCCGATGGTTTCAAGCGGCATTCCTCAGCCGCGCAATCCGGACGGCGACCCTTCGGCGAGCCATCCTTCGTGGAAGCCGCACCCGCAGCAGGGCTGGAGCCCCGACTTTATCGCCAAGCTCGCCGAAGATGCCGTGAACAGCTACAAGATCGACGAGGTGCTGGGCATAGAAAACGCCGAAGCTATGAAGTGGAGCAAGGAGCTAGCCCGCCAGGAGGGCATCTTCGTCGGCATCACCTCGGGCGCCACCTTTGCCGGTGCGCTTCGCGTTGCGGAAAAGGCTCCCAAGGGATCGACGATCCTTTGCATGCTCCCCGATACGGGCGAGCGGTATCTGAGCACGCCACTCTTCGCGGAGGTCGGCATCGATATGAATGAGGAAGAGATCGCGATCTCAAAGTCGACGCCAAGCGCCTGGCTGGGGGCGTAGGCCAGGGACGATGAAGCTGATCTTCCTGCATGGACCGGCGGCTGCCGGAAAGCTCACCGTAGGGAGAGCCCTGCAGGAGCTGACCGGATTCCGCCTGTTCCACAATCACCTTGTGGTGGACACGCTGTTGTCCGTGTTTCCGTTTGGGACACCGTCTTTCGTGCAGCTGCGCGAACAGACGTGGCTCTCTGTCTTTGAGGCCGCAGCGAAGGATGATATCTCCACAATCTTCACCTTCGCTCCTGAATCTACCGTCAATCCTGGCTTTATTGAGGCTGCTGTCGCCGCCGTGCAGGCAGCAGGTGGCGAGATCTGCTTCGTGGAGCTGACCTGCCCGATCGATGTGCTCGAGCAGCGCATGGAGAATGCGTCGCGGGCCGAGTTTCTCAAGCTCAATTCAGTCGCTGTCTTCCGTACGCTTCGCCGGAAGGGAGCCGACCGTTTCCCGGCGCTGCCTTCCTCCGGGCTCTCGATCGACACCAGTACGGTGGAACCTAAAGAGGCGGCACGCAGAATATGCGAATACTTTCAGGTTTCTGTGCTTCTGGCGTCGCCGTCGATTGAGCATTATCCAAAGATCTGACCCTTGGCCGTGGAAGAGGCGTATGTCGGGGGCTGAAGCTCCTTTTTCGCTCGAGTCTGGACGGCACGGCTCAAGCCGTGCCATTAATAAAACTGGCTACTGATAGATAGGCAACTGATAGCAAAACGGTTGCGGATAACAAAATAAATGGCAGGGGGAAGCTAATCGGGCGTTCAACCCTCCTCCCGCATCCGCGACTACAGGAGTAACATCTAAAGAGAGATGCGACTTGCAGCCCGAATCACGGTGATCTTCCCCGGCGTGACGCCCAGCCGTCACGACTTCGCCTAGCTGCGCCCACTCTCGCACCCCTCCTCTTATCCTCTTTCTTTTCTTCAGGAGTCACCATGTTCGACCGCCTCGACCAAATGCAAGCGCGTTATGAAGAGCTCGGCAACCAGCTTGCCGATCCGACGCTCGTCACCGACCAGAAGAAGTTCTCCGCCACCGCCAAGGCTCATCGCGACCTGGAGCCGGTCGTTGAAAAGTTCCGGGAATACCAGAGTATGAAGCAGGGCGTTGCCGATGCGAAGACCATGCTCACCGAGGACGACGCCGAGATCAAGGAGATGGCCCAAGCCGAGCTGCTCACCCTTGAACCCCGTCTCGCCGAGCTCGAGGAAGAGCTGAAGGTCATGCTGCTTCCCAAAGATCCCAACGACGACAAGAACATCATCATCGAGCTTCGCGCCGGAACGGGCGGCGATGAGGCTGCTATCTTCGTCTCCGAGATGTTCCGCACCTACCTGCGTTTCGCCGAACAGCACAAGTGGAAGGTGCAGGTGCTCTCCAGCTCCGAGACCGGAATCGGCGGCGGCATGAAGGAAGTCACGGCCATCTTCGAGGGCGACAAGGTGTACTCGCAGATGAAGTATGAGTCTGGCGTGCACCGCGTACAGCGAGTTCCAGCCACCGAGACCCAGGGACGGGTTCACACGTCTGCGATCACGGTCGCTGTGCTGCCCGAGGCCGAAGAGGTCGACATCAAGATTGAAACAAAGGATCTGCGCGTGGATACCTTCTGCTCCTCCGGTCCCGGCGGACAGTCGGTCAACACAACCTACTCAGCTATACGCATCACGCACCTCCCGACCAACACCGTCGTCAGCTGTCAGGACGAGAAGTCGCAGATCAAGAATCGCGAGAAGGCCATGCGGGTTCTTCGCGCGCGTCTGTACGAGGTGGAAGAGGAGCGCATCCACCAGCTGCAGGCCAAGGACCGCAAGCAGCAGGTCGGCTCCGGTGACCGCTCGGAGAAGATTCGCACCTACAACTTCCCGCAGAACCGCCTGACCGATCATCGCATCGGCCTCACCAACCACCAATTGAATATGGTGATGGAAGGGATGCTGCAACCGACCATAGACGCTTTGATCGCGCACGATATTGCCGAGAAGATGAAGGCGGAGACCGCGGTAGCCTGACGCACTTGCAATTCCGTGGGCTGTCGGCGAAAATCCTCGGCACGCGCTCCCACAGCTCTAAGGGAGCCAGGGGGCTTGGTGAGGTGTCTTCGCACCACGAGCATCTGCATCGTGTTTCTCGCCGGTTTGATCCTGATCGCGCGATCTTTCGCGCAACAATCCACGAATTCGGATGCGGCATCGACAGAGATCTCTCTGAATGACCTCCTGATTCACATGCAGAGCAATCTGGCGGACTATCTCGCCAATGTTCCCAGCTTCTTCTGCGATGAGCATGTCGACTCCGATTTGCAACAGCGCGGAGCTCCCTCGATGAAGACCGTCACTGAATCTGTCTTCCGCCTGCGACGCTCCACGAACCCCTCAGGACAGCAACAGTTCACCGAAAGCCGGGAGATCAAGACTGTAAATAAACGGCCTGCCAAGGGAGAAGACATTCATGGGCCTGCCATCTTCAGCGGGGCATTTACCAATGCAGTGAGCATCGTGTCGCTCGAGATGCTTCACTGCTATGACTACAGCGTCCTGCCGTCCGCACGTGTGGGCCGCGTCTCTGCCCTTGTCGTCGGCTTCGCCCTCCAGGAATCGGCTCTCTCGGACAAATCCTGCCCCAGTAGCGAGAGGGAGACTGGCCGCGCCTATATCGACCCGCGTGACTTTCATCTGCTCCGCGTCGAGACGCGAATCCCGAACCACGAGGCCAACGGAATCCTCACTCTCTGGACCTGGGAGATCGATTACGCTCCCGTCTCCTTCGACGCGAAACAATTCTGGCTACCGAAGACCATATCGACGAAGGCCGAGGCCAATGACAACCGAGCGGTATGGTCGTTTACGGCCAATTACCGCAACTATCACAAGCTCACCGTAACCTCGCACATTATTACCGACGTGGGCGAGAACCCCACACCGCCGCAGTAACACGTGTCTTGGATTCTTTGAGAGGCGTGGCTCCGTGAATGCGGAGAGCGTTCGTGGGCCTCGGCGAAATCCACCGTTGTGATTGACAATCGCGCCGACAGTACGTTTCATGGACTTCTTCAAAGTTCTCAGGAGGATCCATACCCCGATGCATCGCTGTCTTCTTGTAGCCGCCCTCGTCTTTGCTTCCCTGCCTCTCGCTGCACAAAAACTTGCCGCAACACCGCCCATGGGCTGGAACAGCTGGAACTGGTTCGCGGGCAAGGTTACCGACGCAGATATTCGAAAGGCTGCCGACCTCCTCGTGTCCAGCGGCATGCGCGATGCGGGGTATGTCTACGTCAATATCGACGACACCTGGCAAGGCAAGCGCGATGCAAACGGAGTCATTCAGGCCAATGAGAAGTTTCCGGACATGAAGGCGCTTGCCGATTATGTCCACTCCAAGGGCCTCAAGATCGGCATCTACTCGTCGCCCGGACCGCAGACCTGCGCACGCTACGAAGGTTCTTTGGGCCATGAAGAGCAGGACGCGAAAACATACGCGGAATGGGGAATGGATTACCTGAAATACGATCTCTGCAGCTTCGGCAAGAACATGAAGGAGGAGCACCCCAACGATCCCGACGCGCAAAACAAGATGATGCGCGACGCCTACGTGAAGATGCACAACGCCATCCTGAAGGCTGGGCGGCCCATGGTTTACAGCCTGTGCCAGTACGGCTTTGACCAGTCGTGGCAGTGGGCCCCGGAGGTAGGGGGAAACCTGTGGCGCACCACTGGCGATATCCAGGCCAACTACAACAGCATGATCCTCATCGGCCTGTCGCAGGCCGGCCTCTCGAAGTACGCCGGTCCCGGCCACTGGAACGACCCCGACATGCTCGAGGTAGGCAACGGCAAGATGACGCACGAGGAAAACATCTCGCATATGACCATGTGGTCGATGCTGGCTGCGCCGCTGATCGCGGGCAACAACTTCACCGAGATGAACGACGACGTACGCTCCATCCTGACCAACAAAGAAGTCATCGCAATCGATCAGGACAAGCTGGGCAAGCAGGGCGACCGAGTGTGGGCTGGCGACGAGACGGAGATCTGGTCGCGCCCGCTCGCCGACGGCTCCGTCGCGCTGGCTATCTTCAATCTCTCGCAAGACCGCAACGTAATGCGCGGCCTTCGCCTTCACCTCAAGGAGGCAGGATTCCCGAGCGGTACGGCGCACGCACGAGATCTGTGGACAGACAAAGACCTCGGCGTCATCAAGGACACCAACGTCTTTACCATGCAACGGCACGGCGCCGTGCTGCTGAAATTGACAAAGTAAAACTGCCCGTCGCTCTCAGTATCGTGCAAGTGCACGGGGTCTCCGCTTTTGGGACCCCGTGGCCATTTCGCGGAAGCTACACCTCGCTTCGCCAGCTCGCCGGAAGGCCGAAAAAGACTTTCTCTGAGAAAATGACTTCAGCTCCAGAGGACCCACGCCCATGCTCCAAAACACCACCTCCCTGCGCCGCTTCCTTGCACTTGCCCTCATTGCTCTTGCCGCTCCGTTCCTCCGTGCCCAACAGCAGGCTCCGCCACTGGCCGGCATTGCGCATATCGCGATTCGCGTGCGCTCGCTCGATGCCTCCCGGGAGTTTTATAACAATCTCGGCTTCGAGGAGGCCTTCGACCTCAAGGACAAAAACGGCAAGCCTCGCGAGAGCTTCATCAAGATCAACGATCATCAGTTTCTCGAACTCTACCCGGCGAATCCTGACGTTCCTGCAGAGGCCGCAATCGGATTTCTACACGTTTGTTTTGAGGGAGACGACCTCCAGGCCATCCACGACGACTATGTCCAACACGGGTTGACCCCCAAGCAGGTGCGAAAGGCCGGAGCCGGAAATCTGCTCTTTACCCTGGCGGGCCCTCTCGACGCCAATGGCGCGGCCCAGAATCTTGAATACACGCAATACCAGCCTGGATCCCTTCACTCCAACGATCAGGGCAAGCACCTCGGCGAGGATCGTGTCGCCGATTCGATAGGCTCCGTCTCCATCGCCATGCGCGATCCTGCCGCCGCTCGCGACTTCTACCTCAACCAGCTCTCTTTTAAATCCATCGCGGGCGATCCCATGTTTCTGCACATGCCCGGCAATTCAGGCCAGGAGATCGAGATCGCTACTGCAGCTTCTCTCGGTCCCAAGGCACGATTCACGCTGCGCAGCTCCAATCTCTCCAAGGCGTCGCGGCTCCTGCACAAACATCAGATCTCTGTGTTGAAGTCGAAGGATACTCTGACCCTCTCCGATCCGGATGGCAACCTGATCATGATTAAGAGCCTGTAATCAGGTCACGGCTGCCATGACGTTACAGCAGGCGCTCCTCTCCGCTGCCCGGCAGCTCGCCGCCGATCCCCAACTCAGCGATTTTGCCCGACGCGATGCCGAGTCGCTGATGCTGCACACTGCCGGCATCTCACGAGTGGCTCTCCTGTCCGACCCCACGCGGGAGCTTACCCCGGAGCAACTTCGCCGCTACGAGACCTTCATCAACCGCAGGCTGCGGCATGAGCCCCTGCAGTACATCACCGGCACGCAGGAGTTCTACGGCCTCCCATTCCGCGTCACACCTGCTGTGCTGATTCCACGGCCCGAGACAGAACACCTGGTCGAAGCCGTGCTCGAGCGTCTGCCGCACGATCAGCCGGTCACCATAGCGGATATCGGAACCGGTTCTGGCGCCATCGCCATCGCACTGGCTACTCATCTCCCTCATGCCAGCCTGACCGCGCTCGATCTCTCAGCCGCCGCACTCGAGGTCGCCCAGGCCAATGCCGAAGCACTAAACGTATCGAATCTCATCCGCTTTTCCGTCTCCAACCTTCTGGATGCTCTTCCTGCGCAACAGAGACGCGAGCATTTCGACGCAATTGTCAGCAATCCGCCTTACGTCCCAACGGCGGATGCCGCGGCGCTCCATCCACAGGTACGCGATTACGAACCCGCATCGGCGCTCTTCGCCGGTGCCGATGGACTCGACGTGTACAGAAGACTCATCCCGCAGGCCCATAAAGCCCTGAAGCCCGGGGGGCTGCTTGCGCTCGAGATCGGTCACGGCCAGAGCGAGGCCATCGCAACCCTTCTCAACCACTGGCATGACATCGACTTCGTGAACGATCTGCAGTCGATCCCGCGGATCGCTCTGGCTCGGAGATAGCCTCCGGAGATATCGTTCTCTTGAAGTGGGCGAAGTTGGTCTGACCAAGTCACGTCAGCATCACCTTTGGACTCCAAAGGGTGAACAATTCCTGTTGACAGTCAAGAAAGCGTATCCATATAGTCTGACGCACGAGTAAAGAGCCTTTTCTAAAACGTGAAAGTAGAGCCAATACTCGCAAATGCACCATCCTTCTGAGGCCAAGTTATGAAAAGAAAACGATTAATTGGACTGTCCAATCTCCTCCTGGCTGTTGCTCTTCTTCCACTCGTGCCGCATACGAAGGCTTGGGCGCAGTCAGCGGGAACAGCCAGCATTCAGGGAACCGTCACCGACCAGACCGGGGCATCCATCCCGAATGCCAAGGTCACCCTCACCAAGACCGACACCGGGACCAGCCGTACTACGGCCACCGACGGCAACGGCCTCTACTCTCTTCCCAACGTCCCCGTCGGTCCCTACTCCCTCGATGTTGAAGCCCAGGGCTTCAGCGGATACACCCAGAAGGGAAACCTCGAGGTCGGCAATAACGTCCAGATCAACCCGCAGCTCACCGTGGGGTCCGCTACCGAACACGTCGAGGTCCAGGCCTCGGGCGTCGCGCTCGAGACCGAGACCAGTACCTTCAAGCAGGTCATCGACCAGGCGCGCATCACCGAGATGCCGCTCAACGGACGCCAGGCTACGCAACTCGTCCTCGTCTCCGGCGGCGCCGTTACCGCGCCCGGCGGCGACATGGTCGGCTCCAAGAACTACGCCAGCTCCACCGTCATCGCCGTAGCCGGCAGCCAGGGCAACTACAATAATTACGTTCTCGACGGCGGATACCACACCGACAACTTCACCAACGTTAACCTGCCCTATCCCTTTCCCGACGCCCTCCACGAGTTCTCCGTCGAATCGAGCTCGCTGCCAGCACGCAACGGTCTCCACCCCGGTTCGCTCGTGAACGTCGTCACTAACTCCGGCAGCAACCAGTGGCACGGCACGGTCTTCGACTTCGTCCGCAACAACATCATCAACGCCACCAACTTCTTCTCCCCCACAAAGGACACCGTCAAGCGCAACCAGTTCGGCGGCACCCTCGGCGGAAAGATCATCACCGACAAGCTCTTCTTCTTCGGTGGCTATCAGGGCACCCGCGAGCATAAGACATCGGCCGCAACCAACTACTGCGTCCCCACCCCCGCGATGCTTAACGGAGACTTCAGCGGGATGCCCGCCAGCGGCAACTGCGCCCAAACCGCCACACCAGCCGCCTTCAAAGACCCCATCACCGGCGTACCCACTCCAAGCAAAAAGATCTCCACCTCGGAGTTCAGCCCCGCCGCGCTTAACCTCGTAAAAATGCTTCCGCTCTCGCAGGCCAACTCTGTCGGCTTCGTCAGTGTCGCTCTTCCTGGCAACAACACCGAGGACCAGTACATCGGCCGTGTCGACTACACCTGGTCGGAGCGTCACTCGATGTTCGCGCGCTACTATCTCACCAACTACAACGCTCCCAACTATTACTCGCCCACCAACATCCTGTTGACCACAACCGCCGGCAACGACGAGCGCGTTCAAAGCGTCACTCTGGGCGATACCTTCATCATCTCGCCAAAGATCGTCAACACCTTCCACGGCACCTACTCCCGCCGGCGCAACAATCGTGGGCCGACGGCCGGTGGCATCAACGCGAACGATCTTGGCATCAACATCTTTACTTACACCCCTGTTGACCTGCGTATCCAGATGACCGGCGGCTTCAACACCGGATGCGGGACCTGCGCCCCCGGCTACTTCAACGTCAATACCGAAGACTTTTCCGACGACGTTGACTGGCTTGTAGGCAAGCACCAGTTTGCCTTTGGCGGCGAGTACATCCGCACTGGCGATAACACCCGCACCGGCTATCTCTTCAACGGCAGCTATACCTTCGGCGGCAACGGCTCCGCCTCCGGCGAAACCCTCGCGGACTTCCTCACCGGGCAGATGAGCTCCTTCGGACAGAGCCGCACCCAGGACACCACTTATCGCCAAAACGTCTTCGGTCTCTACGCGCAGGACACCTGGCACCTGACCCCCGGGCTGACCGTCAACTACGGCGTGCGCTGGGAGCCGAACTTCTACCAGACCGACAAGTTTGGCCGCGGCGCTACCTTCGACCAGGCGGCCTTCAACGCCGGCCAGCACTCCGCCAAATTCCCCAATGCCCCCGCCGGAGCCTCCTACTACGGCGACGCTGGTGTTCCCAAGTCCTTTACCAGCAACCGGCTCGGCAACATCTCCCCGCGTGTCGGCGCCACTCTCGATCCCTTCGGCAACGGCAAGACCGTCTTCCGCGCCGGCGGAGCTTTGATGTATGACACGCCGCCGCTCTACATGTCGCAGCGTGTCGCTTCCAACCCGCCGTTCGTCAACGAGATTGACCTCAACGGTCCCAACATTCCCTTTGACCAGCCCTGGCGCAACTATCCCGGCGGCGACCCGTTCCCCGGTGTCTTTCCACCGGATGCGACGGCAACCTTCCCGACGAACACTCTCTGGGTTCTGCTGCAGCGCAACATGCAGACCCCCGTCATCTATCAGTGGACCGCCAGTGTTCAGCAGGACTTCGGCCGTGGATGGATGTTCTCTTTGAACTATCTCGGCAGCCAGCAGGCACACCAGTGGATCGGAAGCGGCATCAACGCCGCCGTTTACATCCCCGGCACCTGGAGGGGCCCAGGCACTTGCGGTGCGCTCGCCACCGCCCCCGGTCCTATTGGAACTGCCTGCTCTACTACCGGAAACGCCAACAATCGCACGCCTCTGACGCTGGCCAACAACATCCAGGGACAGGGCTACAGCCCCACCATGACGTTGATCTCCGACAACGGAACCTCCAGCTACAACGGCATGATCGCCGCCATCCAGCACCGTATGTCGAACAACTTCAGCTTCCTGGCAAACTACACCTGGTCCAAGTGCTCCGACGTCTCCGACACCACCGGCGACATCGCCGCGCCCCAGTTCCAGCACACCAACAATATGCGTCTTGATCGTGGACCGTGCGGCTTCGATGTGCGCCACATCTTCAACACCACCCTCATCGCCTCCACCCACTTCCCCGGGCTGCACGGCATAGGAGGAGCGCTGGCCAACAACTGGCAGGTGGCTCCACTCATCCGCATCATCTCAGGCCAGCCCCTCAACATCACCTCTGGCTCGGATAACTCCCGCACCGGCATCCAACTCGATCGTCCGAACCTCATTCCCGGCGTCGATCCCTACACGCACAATAAAATCCAACGGGCGTCTCCGGGCAATCTCGCCTATCTCAACAAGGCGGCCTTCTCTCAGAACGCCGTCGGAACCTATGGCAACATCGGCCGCTATGCCTTCCGCACACCGGCCAACTACAACGTCGACCTCGCGGTCAGCCGTATCTTCCCAGTCCATGAGCGTCTGAACTTCCAGCTCCGCATGGAGGCGTTCAACGTTCTCAATCACCCCAACTTCGGTCCGGTCAGCGCCACCGGGGCCAGCGCCTTCACACAGGGCCTCAACTCCGGGACCTTCGGCAACGTCACCGGTGCTCTCGATCCCCGTATCTTCCAGTTGGCCGGGAAGTTCAACTTTTAACTCCAGCGATATCTAACCAAAGATAGGGCTGTTCCCATAGCGGAACAGCCCTATCTTTCTGTACCCTTGGTGAAACTTCTGCAAAGGGAAAGGACGTCAAACTATTCACCATGACAGCAGCTCAGTTACAGGAACACCTTCACTCCCTTGAGGAACGTCTGCTTCATCCCGATCGCGAAACCAATCGGAATGACTTAACCTCTCTGCTTGCCTCGGATTTCAAGGAATTCTGCACCTCAGGTCGCATCTTCAATCTGAACCAGCTCTCGCATGCGCTTCTCACCACCTCACCCCGCTCGGCCACGATGAGCCATTTCTACGTAACGCCCCTGGGCGAAGGAGCCGCACTGGCCACTTACCACATCACCACCACCAACTCCACGTCGCACCACTCGTCGATCTGGGTGCAGCGTGACAACCGGTGGCAGATGTTGTTTCATCAGGGGACGATCGCCGCCTGAGCCTAACTTACGAAGGTTCCCGGCCGCATTCTTCCCACTCGCGCTCGCGATGCGGACGACCTGCCGGGTCCAATCGATCCCGCTGATCCTCCTCTTCCTGCCAGCGCCGACGATGCTCCTGTTCCTCGCGCTCTTCGCGTCCGTCGCTCATCGTAGACCCTCCCTTGTTCAGGCTACTCCCTAGCGCAGAGTAATACGGACCCGGCTGCCGTCGCGATCTTTGAAGGTCACCTCCCGGTTGCTCATCGCCGTATCCGGCGAGTACGCCGTGTCTTGCGCTGTGACCGTGGTGGCATGGTCGGCGTCCGTCCAGCAGAGCATGCCGTGCAAGCAGGTAAGCGGCTGCGGGAGCCCAGGAACCTTGTTCCATCCCTGCACCAGGTAGGGATGCTGACCGGGCTCCGCCACTAGAACGTCATTGGAATAATTGATATACACCTGAGCTCCATGGAGCTGCACTTCGTTTCGATACACCTTTCCCAAGGGGTCGCGCAGAAATGCTCTCTGCCGATTGATCGCCAGCAGCGCGATCAGTGCGATTCCGACCAACACCAGAATTCTTTTCACTCGAATCCATCCCTGCTTTCGACGCTGAAACAATTACCATAATTTTTCGTGATGGCTTACCTGGACAGCACGAAATGAAAGAGGCGGCTTGGACCATCCTCAGGCACGAGGTAGAGATCCTTCCCTTCCAACGCCATCGCTTCGCCCGTATAAGGCTTGCCTCGATCCGTGGCGCCGGATCGAACGCTGCGCACCAGCTTCATCGACGGCCACGCGTACCAATCAATGGCCCCGCTGCTATGCGTCAGATTTCCTGAAGCAACCAGCTTGCCCTCCACAAATTTGATGTCCTGATACTGATTCGGTGAGGCATTGTCGATCACACGAAGCTGCTTGCCTTGCCGGTCGAAGACATAAAACTGCCGGCTTCCCCAGTTCCCTGCAATAAGACCATCGCCGGTCACAGCAACGCATCCAAGATGGTCTGCCACGGAGATCTTCCTTTTGACCGCGAGGGTATGCTTGTCCAGCTCCATAAGAACGGCGGAGCTATGCGGCTTGTACTCTGCGACCGGGACCCAGATCGAATCCCCCGCGACAGAGAGCCCGCCGGGATGAAAGCGGACCCCGTCGGTTACCTCGACCTGGCGTTCCAGCTTTGCGGTGGCACGGTTGAACCGATGCAGGTATCCCTTTCGGTTTGCGATATCCACCGAGGTAATCCAGATGTGCTCGCGATCGAGGGCAACTCCCTGGACGTGGTAGAGCGTTCCCTGCAGATCCCGCACCTCAGCAAGCCTGGCATTCTCAACGCCAGATACTGCGGTTCCATCCACGGACTTTGTCTGTTGCGCCGGCAGGATCGACACACAGCATAGGCTGGCAACACAAAATAACCTTGTTCGAAACTTCATGCCAGCTCCCGCGAAACGGTGGATGTCACTTCTTTTCCTCGTGATATTCCTGCTCGGTGTTGATCTCCCACAGTCCCGCCTTGTCGACTTTTCCCGCAACCAGTCCATCCACAACCGCCATGGCCGTTAGCATGCTGTGATCCTGGTTGTTGTACTTATGCATTCCATTTCGACCCACCAGAAAGAGGTTTTCGAACGAGTCTGTAAACTGCCTCAGCTCATCGAACCTGTCATACGTTCCGAAGTAGGCCGGATAGGTCTTCGGCACTCGAACCACGTGCCCGTCGCTCACATCTTCGGCACGGAGGATTCCGATCTTCGCGACCTCTGCGATGGCAAACCTCTTCAAATCTTCATCCGGCATCTTCCAGAGCGGGTCGGTGTCGTAGCAGAAGTATTCGAGGCCGATCCACACCTTTGAAGGGTCCGCTACCAGGTACGGACTCCAGTTATTGAAGATCTGCAACCGTCCCAGGAGCACATCCGGCTCCTGCACGTAGATCCACGTATCCTTCAGGAGACCGCCATCGGGCTCCTTCACCTTCAGTCGATCGGCGAGCAGGCCCACGGTGATGAAATCGCGATACTCAAGTCCTTCGCTGACCTCACGCACATTCTCGGGGACTGGTGCATCGAGTGCGCGAACCAGCTCTCGCATCGGCATGGTCGAGAAAAAATAATCTCCTGCGAACATCTTTCTCTCGCCCGCCTCATTGACGGCTTCGACCGAAACCACCTTTTCGCCTTCGCAGTGAATGCGATCGACCTTCCATCCCATATGGATCTCACCGCCGCCTTCGCGCACAAGGTCCGCGACATGCTCCCATAGCTGCCCAGGTCCGAACTTTGGGTACATGAATCGCTCGATCAGGCTGGTATCGGTCTTCTTCTGCCCAAGATCCTTCGATTGCCTTGTGAATGTCTTCTTCACAAAATGTTTCACTGCGGTGGTCAGACTCAGGCCCTTGATGCGTTGCGCGCCCCACTCAGCAGATATCTGATCACAGGGCGTTCCCCATACTTTCTCTGTATAGCTCTTGAAGAAGGTCAGGTAGAGCTCGCGGCCAAAGCGGTTGATCAGGAAATCTTCGAGACTTTTCTCGGGTTGAATCTGCGTGACGCGCGACTTCAGGTAGCTAAGGCCCACCTTGACTGTACGCACGGCTCCAAGATTACCGAGCGTCGTTGCTGTCAGCGTGATGGGATAGTCGAAGAATTTGCGCAGATAGTAGATACGGCTCTTGCGGGGCCGGATCAGCATCACAAGGTCCGGATCGGCGGGCGCCGGAGCGACCACGGTCTCTACGTGACCGTAAGCCTCCGACTCTTCCTCTTCCTCAAGCTCTCTTACCTGATGATCGCTTTCAAGCGGCCCCATGCCGCGCAACGGCGGGTATTGCGGCTGATCGACCGGAATCTCGACCACGCGCTGCTTGCCTTGATAGCTGATAAGGGCGTCGGACTCGGCTTCGGGTGGCATAAGATCGACCCACCACTGCATGACGCGATCGCTCTTGGAAAAAAAGCGATGGCCGCCAATATCCATGCGGTTGCCTTTATACCGTATGGTCCGGGAGATGCCGCCGATCTCATGGCTGCTCTCCAGGATGATGGGCTTGATCCCGGTACGGCGAAGGAGTTCGAGCGCAGCCGTGAGCCCTGCTGGCCCGGCTCCGATAATGACTGCTTGTTGCATGAAGATTCTATTGGGAGTGGACAAACTAATCCGATCAGTATACTCAATCGATTTCAGAACTAAAGGACGGGTGCTGCTTAGGCAGACACAAACCCTGCGAATTCCGGCCTTCTAATCTAAGACGATCCTGCGAACATTCCGTTGGGGCCTTAAGATAGAGATGGACGACAGGAAGCTGGACGTCTTTGCGGGCCACGTTGGCCCATCTCGGTTTACGGAACTGCCATGTCTCATTATCTCGTCACCGGAGCCTCCGGCTTCTTCGGCGGAGTCCTCAAGCGGCGTCTCCTTCGCGAGGGCCACACCGTCGTCAATATCGACCTCGAGCCCGACGAGGATACTCATCCCGGTCTCACCAGCATCCAGGGCGACCTGCGAGACGCGGCCCTAATGAAGCGCGTCTTCGGCGAGCACCGCTTCGACGCCGTCTTTCACGTCGCGGCGCAGCTGGCTCACGGAATGAGGATGGACGAGCATCTGCTGTGGACCTCGAACGTGGATGCTACGCGGCTTCTGGCTGAAACCGCGCGCGATGCCGGAGTTCGCCCCTTCGTCTTCGTCTCCACGAACTGCCTGTGGGCCTCGAATCTCGGCCATCCCGTCCACGAAGATCGCGACCTTCCGGCCCCGGTCGAGCTTTACGGTAAATCGAAGCTCGCCGCCGAAAAGCTGCTCGAGGAATTTACCGGAGATCTCGACATCGTCACCATCCGATGTCCCACTATCATGGACGCCGGACGCCTTGGACTGCTGGCAATCCTCTACGAGTTCATCGACGATCACAAGACCGTGTGGGTTGTAGGAGAAGGTGATAATCGCTACCAGTTCATCTATGCGGAAGATCTCGCCACCGCCTGCATTCTCGCGGCGAAACATGGCAAATCCGATCTCTTCCACATCGGCTCGGATAACGTTCAATCCATGCGCCAGGTTTATGAAGCTGTCATCCGTTCTTGCGAAAGTCGCTCGCGTGTCCGCTCTCTCCCCAAGGGGCCGACGATTGCTGCCATGATGGCGGCGCACAAGCTGCGGATCTCGCCGCTTGGGCCTTATCACTACAAGATGATCGCCGAAAGCTTCGTCTTCGATACCACACGCATCAAGGAACGGCTGGGATGGAAACCTACGCTCACCAACGAAGAGATGCTGCTTAAATCTTATGAGTACTATGCGAAAAATCGCGATGAGATCAGTACACGCACCAACGTTTCAACTCATCGCAAACCCGCTTCCATGGGCGTGATCCGCCTTCTGAAGTGGATCTCCTGAGAAGAATTGCACAGGTTTTTTTGCGCTGACCTCGGCTGCTTCTCTACACGGCGTCTGGAACGTTTGCAAAATCAGGCATTTCGGTGGAAGACTCTGAAATCGTTCCCGCGAGGAGAAGGCTTAACCAAGGCAAAGCGACTCCATCTCCTGCATCCAAGCACACAGCTAGATGCTGTACGTCGATCCTCCCCCGTCGTTGGAGCTGTTGCTGTGAGTTTACTCGTTGCTTCTGAACTTTCTGCAGGACCCCCTTCGGTCTTGTCCTCTTCCATTCGTCGCTTCGGAAATTCAATCGAAAGCTTCTTCGAGCATCGAGCCGGAGTCGCCTTCGCCTTTTTATCCCTTTCCTATCTCATCGTTGTCGCCCTTCTCTCGCATGCGAAGCTTCTTTGGCTCGACGAGCTGATCACACTGCACATCGCGCAGCTAGGCAGCGCCTCCGCCATCTGGAACGCTCTCGCGCAGGCCGCAGATCCCAACCCTCCCCTGACCCATCTCGCCGTTCTTGCCTCCCTGCGCTTCTTTGGGAACCATGAGTTTGCCCTTCGCCTGCCCGCCATCCTCGGCTATTGGGTAGGCATGCTCTCTCTCTTCCTCTTCCTCAGGAGACGGCTGCCGACGACCTGGGCTCTCGCTGGAACTATTCTGTCCATGGCAAATGCGGCATTCGATTACAGCTACGAATCCCGCTCCTACGGAATCTTCTACGGTCTGGCGATGCTCGCCGTTCTTTGCTGGAGCCGCGCGGTCGATCCCGGGCTTCCGTCTCTGCGCCGTCATCTCGCGCTATGCGGCATGACGCTCGCTCTGGCGGCCGGTATCTGCACCAACTACTTTGCCGTCCTCGCCTTCTTTCCTATTGCTGGCGGCGAGCTCATCCGCTCGCTCGCTTCGCCTCGACCGCCGTTCCCGCACATCTCACGAAGCGCGTTCAGCGCCCGCATCTGGATTGCCCTGGCGGTGGCCGCCACTCCCCTGCTCATCTTCCGCAAGCTCATTCAGGCATCCATCGCCCACTTCGCTCCTTATGCGTGGAACAAGGTCTCCCTCGACCAGGTCTTTGATTCCTACACCGGCATGGTGGAGGTCATCCTCTCTCCCGTCGTTGGTCTGCTGGTTCTGGCTGCAGCGGTTTCCCTGCTCTCACGCATGTGTCCTCATTGCCGCGCGGGCATGCGCCCTGCGTGGCTCGCAGGCCTTGCAAACCGGCACCCCCGCAGCTCCTACTCCTCCTTTCCCACGCATGAAGCCGCCGCCGCACTAACCCTCATGCTCTATCCCTTTCTCGGCTACCTTGTCGCTTCGATCCACGGAGGCATGCTTTCGCCGCGCTTCGTTATCCCTGTTTGCCTCGGCTTTGCTATCGCCGGAACAGTTGCAGGGCACCATGTTTTCGGACGCCTCTCGTATGCCGGGGCCATAGCGCTGATTCTTTGCGGCGCCGTCTTCCTCGGCCGTGTCAGCGCTGTCGGCCACGCCTACAGCCGGCAGAAGCAATGCTTCTATCAGGTTCTCCATCATCTTCCCGCTGCATCAGGCAACCAACCCATCGTTGTGTCGGACCCTCTCATGGTCCTCACGCTTGCCCACTACGCTCCACCCTCGATCGTGGCGCGCATTGTCTTTCCTGTCGACTTTCCGGCGATTCGGTTCTTTCGCGGGGAAGACTCTCCTGAAGAGAATCTCTGGGCCGGACGCAACCTCTACCATCTCGCCATCCTGCCTTTGGCCGACTTCCAGCGCAACGCTGCCGACTATCTCATCCTCGCCAGCGACGGCAACTGGCTGGTGCGCGATCTCCGGAACCATAGTTATCCCGTCAGCCGCGTCCCCGCGCGCTTTCCCCAGGGAGACATCAAGGGCTTCACTCCTCTCGATCACGGCGATCCTGCCTTCTTTCTCGGATCCGGCGACCGCTCAGGCCGCACGCGTCGCTCCCCCGCACCCATCCCGTTTCGCTCTAAATCCAATCTTCCTGATTCGCCGTCTCTCAATGCCAATGGCGAGCTGTGATCACGCCTGCCAAACCGACGCAAAAAAATGCCGGGCGCTATTACGCCCGGCATTTGCATTTTTCCTTCTCAAGAAAAGCCTTACGCCACTGCTCTCTCCTTCACGGAGAAGGTAAGGCCATCCTTGCCTGCATCCGCCACCACGTGGTCGCCATGCAGCACGGTGCCATCGAGGATCTTCACCGCCAGCTTGTCCTGCACCAGCCGCTGGATCGCCCTCTTGAGCGGACGCGCGCCATAAGCGCGATCGTAGCCCGCCTTGAAGATCGCCTTCCTTGCCGCCTCGGTGAGTTCGAGTGTGATGCGGCGATCTGCCAGCAACTTCTCGAGGTCCTTCAGCCGCAGGTCGACGATATGCGTCAGCTCCTTGTCGTCCAGAGGATGGAAGACAACGATGTCGTCCACGCGATTGAGGAACTCGGGACGGAACGTCTGCTTCAAAGCATCGATCACCCGCGCCTTTGCTTCTTCGAAGCCCTCCTCGCCCTGCGCCCACGCGCTGGTCAGCTTGTCGGCGCCAGTATTCGACGTCATGATCAGCACGGTGTTTTTGAAGTCCACCGTGCGACCCTTCGAGTCCGTCAGCCGGCCATCGTCGAGCACCTGCAGCAACACGTTGAAGACATCCGGGTGAGCCTTCTCGATCTCGTCGAACAGGATCACCGAGTACGGCCTGCGCCGCACAGCTTCGGTCAACTGCCCGCCTTCGTCGTAGCCCACGTATCCCGGAGGCGCGCCGATCAGACGAGCCACGGCGTGCTTCTCCATGTACTCACTCATGTCGATGCGCACCATTGCCTGCTCGTCGTCGAACAGGAACTCCGCCAAAGCACGCGCCGTTTCGGTCTTTCCGACGCCCGTAGGTCCGAGGAAGATGAACGACCCAATCGGGCGCTTCGGGTCTGACAGGCCTGCACGCGAGCGACGAATCGCATTCGCCACCGCACTCAGAGCCTCGTCCTGGCCAATCACGCGTTCGCGCAGACGATTCTCCATCGTCACCAGCTTCTGCGTCTCTCCCTCCAACATCTTCGACACAGGAATCCCCGTCCACTTGGAGACGATTGCCGCGATATCTTCTTCGTCGACCTCTTCCTTCAGCATCCGTGAAGGCTTCGCCGCTGTTCCCGTCTTCGCCTCGGCCTTGTCCTCGCGGACCGCCTCTTCCTGTAACGCAGTGAGTTCCTTCAACTCCGCTTCAAGCTTCGGAATCTCTCCATACTGCAGTTCGGCAGCGCGCTGCAGGTTGCCTTTGCGCGTCTCCTCCTGCATCTGGAAGCGCAGACCTTCAAGCTGCTCCTTCAGCTCGGCGATCCGACCGATGGCCCCGCGCTCCTTCTGCCAGCGAGCGCGCAATGCGGCGGCTTGCTCTTTGATCTCCGCGAGCTCGCGCTCCACAACTTCAAGCCGCTCCTGCGAGTTCGCATCCTTCTCGCGCTTCAACGCAGCCTTCTCGATCTCGAGCGAGGTCGCCCTCCGCTCCAGGTCATCGATCTCCACAGGTACTGACCCAATCTGGATCGCCAGCGCAGACGCAGCCTCATCCACAAGGTCGATCGCCTTGTCCGGCAGAAAGCGGTCCGAGATGTAGCGATGCGAAAGCGTCGCCGCGGCCACAATCGCCGAATCCTTGATCCTGACCTTGTGGTGTGCCTCGTACTTCTCCTTCAAGCCGCGCAGAATCGCAATCGTATCCTCCACGTTCGGCTCGCCCACATAGACGATCTGGAAACGCCGCTCCAGCGCCGCATCTTTCTCGATGTACTTGCGATACTCGTTCAGCGTGGTAGCTCCGATCGCGCGGAGCTCACCACGAGCCAGCGCGGGCTTCAGCATGTTGCTTGCATCCATTGCGCCTTCAGCCGCTCCCGCGCCCACCAGCGTATGCAGCTCATCGATAAACAGGATGATCTCGCCGTTCGAAGCCTCGATCTCTTTGAGCACCGCCTTCAAACGCTCTTCGAACTCGCCGCGGAACTTCGCCCCGGCAACCATCGAAGCCAGGTCGAGAGCGCACACGCGCTTGTTCTTCAGGATCTCCGGAACATCGCCCATGAAGATCCGGCGCGCCAGCCCTTCGACGATCGCCGTCTTGCCCACGCCGGGTTCGCCGATCAACACCGGGTTGTTCTTCGTCCTGCGTGACAGCACCTGGATCACGCGGCGAATCTCCTCGTCACGCCCGATCACCGGGTCCAGCTTGCCCTTGCGCGCAAGCTCTGTCAGATCCTTGGCGTATTTTTCGAGTGCCTGGAACTTGCCCTCCGGATTCTGGTCCGTCACGCGCTGTGATCCACGCACCTCGGCCAGAGCTTTGAGGATCGCGTCATGCGTCGCGCCAAATGAAGCCAGAGCGCTCGCAACCGCGTCGCCCTTCTGCTTCGACAAAGCCAGCAGCAGGTGCTCGGTCGAGACGTACTCGTCTTTGAAGTTGTCCGCTTCTTTAAATGCCTGCTCTAGAACTTTCTGCGTCGCCTGCCCCAGTCCGGGCTGCGTCCCTCCCTGGACCTTCGGCAGCTTCTGAATCGCCGAGTTAATCCCGCTCAGAAGCTGCTCCACCGGCACACCGACCTTCTCCAGCACCGGAATCACCACGCCCTCGCGGTCTTCCAGCAACGCTGCCATCAGATGTAGCGGCAGAACCTCAGGATTTCCATTCTCCGCTGCATGCGCCACCGCGCCCTGTACGGCCTCCTGCGATTTCACCGTCAATTTTTCCCACTTGATCGCCATTCCAAAATCTCCCTCTCACTCATGTGGAGAACATCGTCTCCAAAATCCTAACCCCCAAAGACCTCAGCCTGCCCACCTGCCCGTAAACGCCGGAACGTCATTCTGCGGTGCCCCATCTTAACGACGGTCTCTTCGTCGCCAAGATGGGTGACTCGAACGAAGCCTCAATCCACACTCCCCCACATCCCCATACACAAAGACGGGAGACCGGTTCGTCTCCCGCCTGTTTCTATCCTGGTACGAACTTCAGGCAGCCGGCGCTTCCACGTGCTTCGGCTGAGTCGCCGAACCTACCCCTATCTTCACCTGCTTCGGCTTCGCCTCGGCCTTCTTGGCCAGTGTCACCGTCAGAACGCCGGCGTCATAGTTCGCCGTTATCGAGTCGGTATCCACTGCCTGAGAAACCGTAAAGCTGCGGGTGAAGTTTCCAAACCTGCGCTCGATGCGACGGAAGTTCTCTTCTTTCTCCTCCGCCTCGAACTTTCTCTCGCCCTTCACGGTCAGGGTGTGGTTTTCGATTCGAACATCCAGGTCTTCCTCCCTGACGCCCGGAACTTCCAGCTTCACCACAACCTTCTGGGCACCCTCGTAGACGTCCACAGCCGGAACGAAGCTTCCAGCGGCAAGGGGCTCGCTGGCGCCGCTGGTCGGCAGGGCAAAGTCATGAAAGATCGAATTCAACCGGTTCTGCAGCAAAGTCAAGTCATTGAACTGGCTGCGGAATGGGGAAAAGCGTGTGATCGTCATGTCAAAATCCTCCAACAGAATCATATATTTAGCTCGAGTCCCAAAGATTCGAGCTACTAATAAGACGCATATCTTATATAAAAGTTGCAAATAAGTTGATTAAACAACACTCATATATGAACCCTTCAGTAACTGCCCGGAATGTTGGGTTTAGTGCTTTCGAATCAACAGCAAAGTCTGATCGTCGACCTGCTTCCCAAAGGCGCGGACTGCTCTCAGGATCGCCTCTGACAGTGCCGGAAGTTCTTCCCTCTCGTGATCGGAGATCACCTCCTGCAGGCGGTCCAGACCGAACTCCCTCTCCGCCTGGTCGCAGGCTTCAAGAATTCCATCGGTCACCACAACCAAAAGGTCTCCGGACGACAGTACCGCTGCTTCCGCAAAAAAGTCTGTCACCGGAAGAAGCCCCAGGGGAAACTGCTCCCTCGATATGCGTTCGACACTCTCGCGATGTCGATAGTGAAGGAAGGGCGGATGCCCTGCGAGGGCATAAAAGACTGTCCCGTTCGCGTCCAGGGAGAAAGCAGCGAAGCTTGCGTACATCTGGGACTCCTTTACGTCAGGAAGGACCCGATTCAACCGTTCCAGTAGTGAGGACAGAACCTCCGGCGGGCTTCGGGAAGACTCTTCGAGCAATGCCGTC
The DNA here is from genome assembly GCF_059115365.1 of Edaphobacter sp. FHG110511_03. Lineage (NCBI taxonomy): Bacteria > Pseudomonadati > Acidobacteriota > Terriglobia > Terriglobales > Acidobacteriaceae > Edaphobacter > Edaphobacter sp. FHG110511_03. Next base: position 421,121 of record NZ_JBZYWL010000001.1, read on the forward strand.
CGTGCGGCTGTCTTCACCATTCCCATCAGAATCCCTGCCTGTAAACCGTGGCCGGCAATATCGGCGAGATAGGCAACCGTCGACCCGTCCGGAAGCCGGACCGCGTCTACAAGATCGCCGCCTACCTTGTCGCTGGGGTCGGAGCGGCCATACAATTCAAAGTCCACCGTACGTAGTGCGATCGGAGGAACGAGGGTTTTCTGGATGCCGTGCGCCAGTTCAAGCTCATTCCGCAGACGAAACGTCTCCTGTCCTTCTCCGCGAAGAAATCGGATAAACAGGGAGTACGAGACGACGACCAGGGTCAGCATGATGATGGCGGCGACGCGAATGCCCGAAGCCGTGTTCACAGGTTGCAGATGAAAGTGCGTGATCAGAAAAACAGATAATACGGAGAAGCCGGTCCACAAAGGAATCTGTAGCACCGTTGCAAGGATGAAGTAGCGGGGATTAAGACGCGTACCGATATGCAGGTACACCGTCGCCACAAATCCGCTGACAATGGCATTCAGAATCGCGACAACATAGGGTGTTCTGCCCACGTTTACCAGGTCCCCAAAGAACCCGGTGATTGCAAACAGGCAAAAGACGGCTGCATAGAGGGCCCAGAGCCTGCTGAACGGGACATCCCGGTAGTATTGCCATCTTTTCACTTACCCTCCACGCATGACCACCCTCGGCAAAGGAGAAGTGGGTTATCGGCATTGTTATGCCTTCCTTGTCTAGGTCCAACGCGGCAAATTTTGAGAGACAAGACGTCAAGAGCTTTATGCTAGCCTGACCCAATGCGCGAAGTCACAGCCTTCGTCGGCGGATCCACCGGATCTGAACCTTATTCTGCGAAGACCTGGTCCGGATCTTCCCAGTTCCTTCTCCAGACGATGGAGGGAGCCAGACTTCTCGATAAAGCCGTGGGGATCCGGGTCCCGCGTATCCCCAACACCCTGCTGCTGGCCAAAAATTTTACCCGGAACCGCGGCGTATGGCGGAAGCACTTCTATTTCGATCCCAGTTATCGCAAGGCATTGACTCGTGTCGCCTCGCGCGTCCCGGTCAACGGCTCTGTCCTGATGCAGATCGGCCACATGTTCTCGCTGCCCGACGCCTTTCCCGCACACAAGTGCGTCTCCTACCACGACGGCAACCTGGTCGAGCTCCTTGCCAGCGGCTTCGGGATGGAAGGGGTCTCTCAGAAGCGAATTGACCAGGCGCTGCACTATGAGCAACAGGCGGCCCAGAGGATGACCGCCGTCTTCACCTTCAGCGAGTACCTTCGCCGATCCTTCATCAACAATTACGGCGTTCCCTCGGACCGGGTCTTCAATGTGGGGGGCGGCATCAATCTTACGGAGCTTCCCGAGATTACGGAACTTCCCGAGTCCGCACCCCAAAAGAACTTCCATTCCCCGCGCATTCTTTTCATCGGCACGGAGTTTGCCCGCAAGGGCGGGCCGCAGTTGCTGGAGGCTTTCCGGAGCGTGCGCCAATCGATCCCATCGGCCGAGCTGCATATCGTGGGTCCCACGCAGATCGATAACCTCCCTCCGGGAGCTATTCTCCACGGTCATCTTTCCAAGTCCAACCCGGAGCAGAGAGCAAAGCTGGAATCGCTCTTTCGCGACGCTTCGCTCTTCGTCCTGCCCTCCCTTTACGAGCCCTTCGGGATCGCCCCTCTTGAGGCGATGCTTTACCAGGTTCCTGCGGTGGTTACGAATGCCTGGGCGTTACGCGAGTTCGTGACCCCGGGAGTCAATGGAGCCCTGGTGGAAAAAGGATCTGCCGGGGACCTGGCGGAGAAGATCACGCAGTTGCTTTCCAACCCTGACCAACTTGCAGGGATGGGGAAAAAGGGGCGTGAGATTGTGCTAGCCCGTTACACGTGGCCTTCCGTTGTCGATCGCATGGCGGCGATCTTCCGATCGCTCTGATCCCGAATCCATCCTTTCGCTCATAAAGCCGGAAGTTCATGCGGAAGATGGGACGACCCATCGATCTGGAACTGCCTATGGCCAGCGGCGATGGCCAAGAAAAAGGGTCCCGCATGGGACCCTTTCTCTCACCTTCATTTGGATGTCTTCAGGCTGCGTGTTCGAATGAAATTTTTCGGCCACGCGTGTAGACCGCCGCGCCCAGGATGCCGAGTCCGGTCGCAAGCAGAAGCCAGGTGCCGGGCTCCGGAACTGCGCTCGCCGCCGGTTGGGCATCGATCTGGAAAGAGATATCGGCGAGGTCGTCAAAATCATTCGGAGTGAGTCCGCCAAAGATCGTGTAAGTCCCGTTATAGAGGCCAGGAGCCAGCCCCGCGGGAAGATCGACCGTAAACAGGATTCCGTCCGCGACAGCGCCTGCCGCGATGCTGGCAGGAAAATTCACGAACAGCAGATCGTCGATCACCAGCGGGCTGTCGATGTTGAAGCTGCTCCCGTTCAAAAACAGCTCCACACTGTTGTCGGAGTTATCGAGCTCAGCAGGGAAGTCGACCGTGGTCCCAATGGTGCCGGGAATGACGATCGGGTCAGCCGACGCGCGGGAAGTAGCCGAAAACAGAACTGCCAGTGCAAGTGTGGACAGGGATAGATACTTCTTGATCATTGTGTTTCTTCTCCGAAAGGAATGGGGAAAATGTGGCTTGGACTCTTTGATGGTTTTAGGGCAGCGTAGCGCGAAGGTTTCCGCCGAAACTGCCTCCGGTATAGGTTCCCGTGAACTTCTCCACGGTAGCCGTGCCCGGCGCACCTGCAGAAGATGGGAAGTTGATTGTCGCCACAGCCGAAGCCCCGGGCTGCAAATCACCGAGCGCCGACGGTACCGGCGATCCTGGTGCATTCCCCAGTATCGCACCCGTCAGCTGCACGTTCTGTGCGGTGGAGGTGCCGGTATTCTTCACCGTCACCATCGCCTGATAGCCTCCCGGGACCGCCGTGAGCATTGCCGTAGTGATGAGTTTCACGGTTCCCTGTGCCGTCGGAATGGAGAAGTACGCCACCGCCGGGTCGTGATCGCTGATGCGCGTCGGGCTGCTGGCATCATTCAGGTTCGTCAGAGGGAAGTCCGAGTCGATGTGGGCATAAACCAGCCGGGTGTTGGTAGGCACAAGGTCCTGGGTCACGAGGACGTGATCGAGAACCTGCGCGCTTCCATCCTCTACGTAACTCTGGCGCTGGTCCGCCGGAAGCAGGGTCACCAGGTCCACCAATGGAGGATTCGCCAGCCCGGATACGGGAGGAGTCACCACCTGGGTTGCCGGAACAGGATTGCCCTTGGTCACGCCGATCGTATCGACAAAGCCGTCCGAGAACTCGAAGGAGTTGTAGTCACCCACCGTCACCACGTGCTCCCCTGCGGTCTGGTAGCCCTGGATCAGCTTGGCCAGGAACTCTGCCTGCGCCTCCCGCTTCAGCCGAACTGTCGCACCGGTGCTGGTGGGATCATCGACATTGATCAGCGAGCGCTGATGCACTGAGATCACCGTCACCGGATAATCCGAAGCTCCGGTGCGTTTGATACCCGCGTGCAGCACAAGCGGCGTGCGGTCGTTCAGGATGGCCTGATTGCCCACCGAGTTGGTGAAGGTTGTCGTCAGCCCAATCTGCTCGGCGCTGACAGTATTGACCCGCGTGCTCTTCACCAGGAAGCCCGTGTTGATCGCCGTGCCATCGTTGGCGAGAAAGAGATCCGCAACATATTCCGGGCTCGGCTGACCTGCCGCGACCGCATCGCTGTTCACCTTGTCGGCCAGATCGGTCAACACGGCAAGATTCTCGATCTCCTGGGTCCCGATGATGTCCGGCGAGTTCAGCACGGTCCGGATTGCCAGCGAAGCCTTCGTCAGCCTGCGTTGATAGGCCTCTGGCGTGACGACCACGGCGCTGCTGCCGGGGTTATCGGCATCGGCCTTGTCGTTGTAGAAGCGTTCCATGTTGAAGCTGGCAATGGTGAATTCATTGGCCGCCTCTGCAGGAATCGGCTCCACGGTCAGTCCACCGGTCACCGTCGGACGCGTCGCAGCATCCAGCAGAAGCTCGGGCGATCCGAAGGAGAAGTCCATAACCCCGGCTAAACCAGTCAAAGTGGTTTTGCTGGTTACATCGATCGCCGGTCCACCAAGGACAAGGCTGTCGATATAGAGAAGCTCAGGATTCGAGTCCCATAGGGGAACTCCTGGGGGAACCGGGCCAAAGACGGTGTCCGTCACCGAAACGCCGGGCTCGCGGAAGGGGCGCGGAACCCCTGTCACCACGCCGTAGAAGCGTCCATTTGAGGTGTTCTTCTCGGCTGCCTCGTTGAGCGTAGCGCCGGTTCCGCTGGTCGTCGTCAGGGAGCCGATCGCAACCCGCATTCCCTCATACCGGGTGAACTGGTAGATTCCGCCCGAGGGCGAATCCATCGCCGCCGTAATCGTCACCGGCGCGGGTAGAGGCCGGTTGGTCGCGAGCAGAGTGGTCTGCGGGTCGTCGATCTCGGTTCCGGGCGTAAGCACGGCGGGTGGATAGGTCGCGACCGTTCCCGTTACCTGGACCTCGTTGCCGATGGCGATATACGAGGGCTTGGCCGTCGAGCCGGTGTAGACCAGGACGCCCTGGGGCGTCGATGGGTTGGCAGATGCGTCCGGTGCCTCTATGTAGAAGCCGTTCGACTTTACTCCGATAACGATGCCGCTCGTCGTCACCTTCTGGGTGTTGTACGGCGAGGGCTTGGCCGCCTGGATCGCCTGGATCGAGACCGTAGGCGGCGGCGTTGCCACGGTGAGCGCGATGTTCACGTGTGCGCTGCGAAGCTGCGAGTCGCTTACAGTTACCGGCAGCGTAAAGGTTCCGGTCGTCGAGACCGGCGCGCTGTAGGAGTAGATATTGTCTCCCGCTGCGAGGTCCCCATTGCTTCCATCATCGAAGAATGGCTGCGCTGCCGAGCCGCCAATGGAGCTCAGGTCGGCAACGACTGCGATCCCGGTGCTCGCCGGCTGTGTCGCGGGTGTCACCGCAGCGGTCAGCAAGGTCGAGCTGCCAGAGAACACCGTAGAAGGAGTGGCCTGTGCGGTCGCAGCCAGAGGCGTAGGCGCGCCACAGACGAACGGCGAAGAAGCCGAGTTATGCGGAGCCGGGTCAAGTGCGGAGAACTCCGTACCACTGTTATTGGTGATTGTGCATACGTTCGTCCGAACGTCCGCCTTCGTCGTACTCGGAGCAGGAGCGGGAGTGCCGAGCGCGCAGTTCGTTCCGCTGCCATACGCTACAAAGTCCACCAGCGTGGAATCCGAGAGGCTGCACGCCGTAGCCAGCCGAGTGGTCGAGCTCACCAGCGCGACCTTTCCGGCCGAGGCGCCAAAGGCGATATTGGTGTCCGGAGCGTCCGGCGTCGCCGGGAGGGCAGCGCCATTCGCACCCGCCGACGCTGCCACCAGATAGTACTGGCCTGGAGCCAGCGTGATCGTCGCCGGGAGAATTGTCACCGTCGAGATAGAGGCCCCACCCGCGCTCGCATATTGAATGCTGTAGTTGTTCAGTGTGAGCGTGTTGCCGGTCGGATTGAAGAGCTCGACATAATCGGCGTTCAGCACCGCGCCGTTATTTCCACCCGCAGCGTAGACCTGCGAGATGATCGCATGAGTATTGTTCTGGGCATACCCGGCGCCACAGAACATTGCCAGTACGACGAGGAGAAACACGGAGACCGCAGGGCTTCGACGCGCAGCAATTCTGGTGAGCATGCGAATGATCTTAGCGGAAGATCTAAAGTCTCATCTTAATGGGATGTCAATTCTGTATTCATGCAAACTATTGCATCTCAACCACTTGCGAGTTTTAGATTCAGATTTCCCAAGGCTCCAGCTTCTCGCGGAGCTCTTTTCTGCTCCCTTAAGCGCAAAAAGCCCCGGAGGAGTTCCGGGGCTTTTTGCCGATTGTGTGAAATTACAGGATGTAGCGTGAGAGATCCTGGTCTTTGACGATGGAGGCGACCTGTTGCCGTACGTACTCAGGATCGACCACGATAACCTTCTCAGTCACTCCCGCAGTCTCTCGTTCGATCACGGGCAGTGGAGGAGCCGGGGCTCCTCCATCGGCAGGAGTCGAAGCGGCGATCTGCGCCACGACACCCTCTTCCGTGGCCTGGGTTCGGGGGGATTTCATCAGGTCCGGAGCCTGGAAGCTGATCTCGTCGAGGACGCGCTCAAGGATGGTGTGAAGGCGGCGCGCGCCGATGTTTTCGGTGGTCTCGTTGACGCGAAAGGCGAAATGCGCCATCTCCGCGATCGCTTCCTTGGTGAACTCGAGTTTGAGGCCTTCGGTTTCGAGGAGCGCAACCGCCTGTTTGACCAGTGAGCTCTTGGGCTCGGTGAGGATGCGGACGAAGTCTTCGACGGTGAGCGAGTGGAGCTCGACGCGGATGGGGAAGCGGCCCTGGAGCTCGGGGATGAGGTCGCTGGGCTTGGAGACGTGAAAGGCTCCGGCAGCAATGAAGAGGATGTGATCGGTGGAGACCATGCCGTACTTGGTGTTGACGGTGGTGCCTTCGACAATGGGGAGGATGTCGCGCTGCACGCCCTCGCGGGAGACGTCGGGGCCGTGGCCACCTTCGCGCCCGGCGATCTTGTCGATCTCGTCGAGGAAGACCATGCCGGAGTCTTCGACGCGCTCGACGGCAAGGCGGGTGACTTGATCCATATCGATCAGCCGGCCCTCTTCTTCCTGCACTAGATACTCGAAGGCTTCGGCGACCTTCATCTTGCGTTTCTTGGTGCGCTGGCCGAAGAGACCGGGGATCATATCCTTGAGATTGATGTCCATCTCTTCGGTACCCTGGTTGGTGATGATCTCGAAGCTGGGCTGGTTGCGGTCGCGCACATCCATCTCGACGATACGTTCGTCGAGTTTGCCCTCGCGGAACTGCTGACGGAGTTTCTCACGGGTGCGCTGCTCGCGTTCGCCAGGCTTGTCCTCGGCAGCGATATGCGGGACGGCGTCTTCCGCCATGGAAGCAGGAAGTTGAATGACATTCGAACCTGGTTCCTGTGTTGCGGCAACGGCGGTTACAGCGGCAGGCGCAGGGGGCAGAAGCAGGTCGAGCAGACGGTCTTCAGCGGCGAGCTCGGCCTTATCTTCTACCTCTTCGAGCTTCTCCTCGCGCACCATATCGATGGCGATTTCGACCAGGTCCCGGACGATGGATTCTACGTCGCGACCGACATAGCCGACCTCGGTGAACTTCGAGGCTTCCACCTTGAGGAAGGGCGAGTTGGTCAGCTTGGCGAGGCGGCGCGCAATCTCCGTCTTGCCCACACCGGTGGGGCCGATCATGATGATGTTCTTCGGCATGATCTCGTCGGCGAGCTCGGGCGTGAGCTTCTGGCGGCGCATGCGGTTGCGCAGGGCGATGGCGACGGCGCGCTTGGCCGCCTTCTGCCCGACGACGTACTTGTCCAGCTCGGTGACGATCTCGCGCGGAGTCATCTCGTCGAGTGCGAGGGACTGATCTTCTGCGGTTCCGGGTAGAAAGATTGCCATAACGAATTCCTTATCTTTGTACGATGCTTCTAAAACAGTTGTTCCCGCAGACTACTTTCTCGCCGCCCGGTCAGTTTATTCCGGCTTACGAGGTTCCCTTCAGTTCTTCGATCAAGACTTTGTCATTGGTATAGATGCAGATGTCGCCGGCGATCTTCATGGACTTCTCCGCGATCTCACGCGCTGAAAGCTGGGTGTTGTCGAGCAGGGCGCGTCCGGCGGCAAGCGCGAAGCTGCCTCCGCTACCGATGGCGCAGATGCCTTCATCCGGGTCGATGACATCGCCGGTCCCGGAGAGCATGAGAGTCTGCTTGATGTCGGCGACGATGAGCAGGGCTTCGAGCTGGCGCAGCATCTTGTCGGTACGCCAGTCCTTCGCTAACTCCACAGCGGCTCGACTCAGGTTTCCCGCGTACTGCTCGAGTTTGGTCTCGAAGCGGGCAAAAAGCGAGAAGGCGTCCGCAGTCGAACCGGCAAATCCGGCCAGCACCTTGTCCTGGTAAAGCCTGCGAATCTTCTTGGCCGAGTGTTTCATCACCGTATTGCCGAGCGACACCTGTCCGTCGGCTGCCATCACCACCGCATCATCGCGTCGGACGCAGACCACGGTGGTCGAGCGGATGCGGCGTCCTTCCCCCAGATCAAGGGGATGGGCTATGGAGGAGACCTTCTGTGGAGTGGTGGAGACTCGAGGTGACGAAAAAACCGGATTTTTGCTCACATCTCAGTATATCGCCAGCCTGTGAGCCGCAGGGGAGGCGGCCCGGAATGGGCGGGCGTACGCTTTCCGTCACGGGTTCCGCAAACTCTTCATCCTGAATCGTCCTGACCTGGGCTATGCTTTGGCTAGACAGCCGTGTTCACGACCGTGCCAGAGTATCTGTCGGTTCCCCTGCGTTCTCCGCGCAACGCCATTGTCGCTGCGGTTGCGGTGGCTGCGGCCAGCGGCGTCGCCTGGTACCTGTTTCGGAGGCCTCATCCTTCGGCGGAGGAGATCGAGCGAGCCCGCCGGGAAGAGATTGCCACCAGCGGCCGCATCACCGACGGCAGCATCACCGATGCGCCATTCAGCCAGCAGGACACGTCCGCGCAGAAGATTATCGTCTACAACTACCGAATCGGCGGCGTAAGCTACGAAGCAGCGCAGGACGTGACCACGCTCGCCGACCTTGTCCAGGACGTTCGCACCGATCTTCCGATCCAGGTTCGCTACGAGCCGCATAACCCAGCCAATAGCATCGTCGTTGCCGAGAGTTGGAGCGGTCTGCGCCTGGGTTCCGCGCATCCACACCCGGATTCGAACGCCCCAGCCAACCATCGCGGCTGAGGTCCTGTAGATGCAAACGGCCTACGGAGGCTACACTTAAATCATGCACATGGTCGCCACCCCGAACCGGCGGATGCAGCGAGTCCTGAAGGCTTCGATGGGGCTGACCTTCGCCTACGTGCTGGCAACCTTCATCTTCGGCCTGCGAGCACATTCACTGGCCCTGATCTCCGAGGCTGGCCACAACCTCAGCGACTTGCTGGCGATTGTCCTCTCCTACGTCGCGGTGTACTTCCAGGGTCGCCCTGCCACCGATACGAAGACCTTCGGATACCAGAGAGCCGGCGTTCTGGCCGCATTCGTCAATGCCGCCACTCTTGTGGTTCTCTCGGTCTGGATCGCCATTACCGCAATCGAGCGATTGAATGCTCCGGTCGAGGTTCAGCCCAAGATAATGATGGAGGTCGCGGTTGCCGGCGTTCTCATGAACGGAACTGTCGCGGCGTTGCTGTGGAAGTTCTCGAACGATGTCAACATCCGCAGCGTCTTCCTGCATATGCTGGGCGACACGCTTTCGACGGCCGCGGTCATCGTCGGAGGCGCTTTCATCCTCTTTTCCGGCATGAGCTGGGTGGATCCGGCGCTCTCGCTGCTGATTGCCGCAATGATTCTCTGGAGCTCCATTGGCATCCTGCGCGAGACATTGAACATTCTTCTGGAAGGAACGCCGCGCAATATGCAGCTCGGCTCTGTTCGCGATGCGATGGAGACGGTTCCGGGCGTGCTTGACGTGCATGATCTGCATATATGGAGCCTCGGGGCTCAGTCGCATGCCCTGGCCAGCCATGTCCGGATCTCCGAGATGCCTGCCTCGGAGTGCTCGAGCATCCTCAAAGAGATCAACTCCCGGCTGCACGACCGTTTCCACATCACACACACGACGATCCAGTTTGAAACCTCAGGTTGCGAGACCACGCACGGTTGCAGCTCGCCCCCAGAGCCCGAAGCGGTGGGAGCGCACGGACACTCTCACTGAGTTCCTCCGCTTATATTCATGCCTTGAGCAGGCGTGAGGTTGTTTCAGGGGTGGGTCTGCCAGCGCTAGAGCGACTCCGCTACAACCGCCTTTGTCGGACGATGCAGAACGTATTTGCGCAGCGACATAATCGGCAGCTCGATCGTATAGCGGGTGATAAGGGTGACCACAATCGTTATGGCTAATACGACTGCGATGCGTAGGAAATAGCCCGCGAGATCGTTGGGCTGCAGCGGGCCGCGCACTTTGTCATAGGCGTCCCGAATGAACAGGTGCACCATGTACAGCGCGTAGCTGATCAAGCCGAAGAACGTCAGGACTCGCGAGCGCAGCAGGCCGAGCCATCGGCGACCGGTAAAGGCGACCGATATACCCACAAACCCTCCGCACAAGAGCGTGATTCCGGCCGCTTCTGTCGCGGCATGAAACGCGATACTCCTGCTGCTGGTGGGAATCCACAGGGAGAGCAAAAATAACGTTATGCCCGTTCCCAGGAGCCCGAGCAGGAATCCACGTTTCGCTGCCAACCCCTGACCGACGCTCTGGCAGCGCTCCAGCATGCAGGCCAGCAGAGCTCCCAGGGCAAGCCCGTCGCAGCGAAGGTAGGTGTGCCAGTAGTTATGGTGGCCGTAGATGGCGAACACGTACCGTAATACGATCACCACGCAGATGATCGCAAAAGCCCAGTGCCGAAGCGTGGCCAGCGAGCGGCGACGAACAACGGTCGGCCACAGGACATAGAACTGCTCTTCAATCGCCAGGGTCCAGAAAGGCCCGATCGCCTGCACGTGAAAGACGTTGGCGAAGTTTGCCACGAAGAGGGCGCACAACAGGATGAACCGCTGGGAACCTGGAATGAAGATAAGGATTCCTATAGCGACGAATGCATAGAGCGGAAAAATCCGAAGCGCACGCTTCCAGTAAAAATCCTTGTAGTAGTCGGGGCTCTTCCGGTCTCGAATCAGCAGAGACGTTATAAGGAAGCCGGACAGCACGAAAAAGACATCGACTCCCGAGTCCCAGTAGCTGGTGACCGAATATAAGCCACGGACAAAGCCGTTGGTCCATCCGGAGATATTAAATTCGGTGAAGCACATGTGATGGAAGAACACCATCAGGGCCGCAATGCCACGAATCCCATCGAGCTCCGGCAGGTGGCCCAGCCGCGGGAGAGGTCGATCCGTCGCGGTCTCCGGAAGTAGCTGCTCCGTGTCGTGGCTCAATCGGTTTGAACCATCCTGTCTCGCATTCTCTGTCCTTTTGAGTTGAGGGGAACGTGCATTCATGAAGCTGACGAGCAGGGATACAGGCAGCCCGCCTTAAAGTGTACCAACCCATGATCTTTCGAATGTAAACGTCCCTTATCCTCTGTTTGTACAGGAGTTGTGTTTCGAGCCCTGCAATCCTCTAAAGAAGAGGCATACGGCGGCTTATTTCAGCGCGATTGCTCCAGGTCTCTAAAAATCCTTCAGGGGCGAGCGAAGAGATTCTTTATAGAAACAGAAAGACCGCGTTGAGAACGCGGTCTTCTGTCGTAAGAAAGGTAAAGGATTTTCTACCGCGTAGCAGCAGGCTCGCTGATCTCTGCGACACGCTTCTCGAGCGTCTTCTCCAGCTCTTCAAGAGCCTTCGAGAAGCCTTCGATGCCTTCTTTCAGTTTGTCGCTGGCCATACGATCGGCAGCATGCATCTTGTCGAAGATCTCTTTGTCCATGGGGATCTTCTCGATCTTCATGTCCTTGGCCTTTGCCGGATCCAGCTTGCGCTCGAGCGTGCCCTGCGCGGCTTCGAGCTCGCCCAGCAGCTTGGGAGCGATGGTCAGAAGATCGCAGCCAGCCAATTCGATGATCTCGCCGGTGTTGCGGAAGCTTGCGCCCATGACCACGGTCTTGTAGCCAAAGTGTTTGTAGTAGTTGTAGATGGTGGTCACCGACTTTACGCCGGGATCGTCTGCGCCGGTGTAGTCCTTGCCGGTGTCCTTCTTGTACCAGTCCAGGATGCGTCCAACGAACGGCGAGATCAGGGTGACCTTGGCCTCAGCCGAGGCAACCGCCTGGTGGATTCCGAACAGAAGGGTCATGTTGCAGTGGATGCCCTCCTTCTCGAGGATCTCGGCGGCCTTGATGCCTTCCCATGTGGAAGCGAGCTTGATCAGAACGCGCTCACGGGAGATTCCGGCTTTCTCGTACTGCGCGATGATGTCGCGGGCGGTCGCGATGGACTTCTCCGTGTCGTAAGAGAGACGGGCATCGACCTCGGTCGAGACGCGACCGGGAACGATCTCGAGAATCTTGCGGCCGAAGGCCACGGCGAGCGACTTGAAGGCGAGTGCAGCAACTTCCTTATCAGAAGCGCTGGAGCCGGCATCCTTGCGCGCCTGCTGCAAAACGTCGTCCACGATGGGCTGGTATTCCGGCATGCCTGCGGCAGCCTGGATGAGCGATGGGTTCGTGGTCGAATCCGTCGGCTTGAACTGTTTGATGGCATTGATATCGCCGGTATCAGAGACCACGGTCGTCATGCTACGAAGCTGTTCGAGAATTGTCGCCATTTTGTGCGCTCCTTCGCTGCTTAGTTTGATTTTATCAAGGCCGGAGGCGTTGTGCGCAGTCTCCCAGGAGGGAAGGCCGCCTCTCCGGCGACTGCAGATTATTGCAAAAGCGGGGTTTACTCCGTTGTAACAATGTTTTGCAGCATTCCCAGCCCGGAGATCTCCACCTCAACCGTGTCCCCGGCCTGCATTGGACCCACCCCAGAGGGTGTTCCTGTAGGAATGAGATCGCCTGGTTCGAGCGTGGTGAACGCCGTGATGTATCGCAGAAGGAAGTCGATGGGGAAGATCAGGTCCGCCGTCGAACCGTGCTGCTTGGTCTCGCCGTTCAAACGCGTCGTTATGGTAACAGGGCTACCGTGCAATGGATCGATCTCGCCCGGTCCCTGGAGGACCACAAAGGGGCCCACCGGGCAGAAGGTGTCCCATCCCTTGCCTCGAGTCCATTGCCCATCAGATTTTTGAATATCGCGAGCGGTTACGTCGTTCACGATGGTGTAGCCGCGAATGTACTGGCTCACATCTTCGTCAGGACCGATGTTGCGGCAGCGGCGGTCAATGACAATGGCAAGCTCGCCTTCGAAGTCCACCCGTTTTGAGAGTGCCGGAATCTTGACCTGCTTGCCGAATGCAAGCAGCGAGGACGGCGGCTTTAGAAACAGCAAGGGTTCCTTGGGAACCTCGTTGCCGAGCTCGGCGGCGTGTTCACGATAGTTACGCCCCACGCACACGATCTTTGAAGGAGTCACCGGCGGCAGCAGCCGGAGTTCCTTCAGAGGCGCAGCCGTAAATGCCTCGGTTGATGTCTGCTCTACCGAGGCGAGGCGTGCGGCAAGATCTTCCTGCGGGGCCACCATTGGCCGCACCGCCCATAAGACACCGTCCTGCTCCTCAACAAACGCATATCCTGCGATTCCAGAAGGGGAGAGATATTTGCAGTACTTCATTGTCGTTGCCTTCCTTTTCTGCCTAGTGTGCCTTCACGGTTTCTGTCACCTCGCTCGACGGAGAACTTTCGTTTCCGCTGATATCGACTGCGGTGACACGGTAGGTATACGTGCTTCCCGGGGTTGCCTTCGCATCCGAAAAGGCCGGCCCCAGCACGGGCTGTGCGGTCAGGCGCTCGAAGCCGGAGGAGCCCTCGCGCCGATAGACGTTATATCCGGCAACGTCAGCCTCAGTATTGGCCTGCCACGACAGGTCGATGACCGCAGCGTTGCCTTCTGTGCCCGGAACGACAGCAAGGCCGGTAGGAGCGGCCGGAGCGAAGCGATCCGTCATCTCCACCGCGACAGGGGAGGAGACTTCTCCTCGCAACTCAAATTTGTTTCCGGAGAGTTCGACCGTTCGAATGCGCTGGGCCCGGTAGAGATAACGCTGGCCGCGAACTGCAGTGCGATCCAGGGTTCCGCCAGGATCCTTCGCAGGCATCTCGTCTCTTGCGGATCGCAATCGCACATCCACCGGTTGATCGTCAGGCAGGGCGACGGCGGACTTCTTCGAAGCCTTCGCTGCCGGAACCGAAAGCAGGGTTCGGTCAAGCTCGATCAGCGAGGGCGAATCCAGCCGCTGCCATTCGATCATCGCTCCGTTGCGCGTCGCCGCGACCCGCAATCCTTCGACTGGTGGAGGCGCCTCACCTGCAGGGACCAGCGCCGCGCGAGAGATCCCCGCCGAGCGTCCCTGCGGGTTCAGAATGCGGATACGATATCCCAGCAGAGCCACAGGATCTGCGGCCAATCCTGGGGGAAGGGGCTCTTTGGCTTCGGTCACACCAGGCTTCACAACAAGGTGAGTAACGACCTCACAGCCGGGCGCATTCTGGGCCGCCGGTGCGCGGCTCCCTTTTGGCGCTGCCTTCGCCGGCTCCGTCTTCGGATGAGGGTCGCGGCAGATCTCGGCCGTCATCGGCGAGGGCACGTTGAAGCCATCCGTCGTGTGAGCAGGCGAGGTCCAGTGCAGATGGACTTCGCCGCCGACGCGCTCTGCCGTCAGGTCCGTGACCACCTCGGGCAGGTGGAGCGAAGGCGGCCTTGGAGGTCCGGGACTTGCGCACGAAGCCAGCAACAAAGCGAACACAGAGGCCGCCCATGCGGCGAAGAGGCGCTTTCTGCGGCCCATGGAAAGAGGGTGAGGCGGGACGTGCATCGGTCTCCAGCCTAGCATTTTCAAAGCAGGCGAGACGATTGCCCGGCAGGCGAATGTAAATTGGCAGCATGTCCCTCGTATTGCGTGAGGCTGTCTTTGAAGACGCAACAGCAATCGCTGCCATCTACCGTTCCTATGTCTTGTCCAGCGCCGCCACCATGGAGCTTGAGCCTCCCGATAAAGCGGAGATGCGCCGCCGCATGGCCGATGTACGCCAGCGCGGCCTTCCCTTTCTGGTTGCCGAAGAGGCGGGCGAGGTCGTTGGATATGGTTACGCCACCCCTTTCCGCCCTCGTCCCGGATACCGCTTCACCGTGGAAGACACCATTTACCTTCGCGCGGACTGCGCGGGACGAGGATTCGGCAGACGCCTGTTACAGGCGGTAATGGAGGCCTGTCGCCGGGCGGAGTACAAGCAGATGATTGCGGTCATCGGCGGCGACAACCCTTCTTCGATTGCCCTGCATCGCGCTCTTGGCTTCTCGCTGGTCGGGGTGCTGCGGGAGACGGGATGGAAGTTCGACCGACCTCAGGACATCACCCTGATGCAGCGCGAGCTTTCTTCATGAAGTAGCCAATCATGAAGATTGGCCCGTTTTTCACTATCTGACCAATAACTTTTGCGTAGTCATCAACTTTGCGCGAGAATGCCTCCTAGTCTGTTTGCGGAAAGGATGTGAGGCAGATGGTTTTCTCAGTGCTCCTGCTCTGCTTTCTGATCGGTTGCGTAGCCGGTCTGCGCTCCATGATGGCTCCTGCGATTGTCTGCGCCGCAGCCTACCTGGGCTGGATTCATCTGTACGGAACTCCGTTGGCGTTTATGAATTCAATGATTACGCTGTCGGTCTTTACACTGTTTGCGATCGGGGAGTTAATTGCGGATAAGCTTCCGAAGACTCCTGCGCGAACCTCTGCCGTCGGGCTGTCTGCGCGTTTGCTTATGGGCGCGCTCTGCGGCGCGGCCCTGGCCGCAAGCGGAGGGAAGAACCTCATCCTAGGCGCCGTGCTGGGTGCCGCAGGAGGAGTCGCAGGAGCCTTTGCTGGATACCACATCCGTCATGGCCTGGTGACCCAAATGCGGGTGCCGGACTTTGTTATCGCCGTCGTCGAAGACCTACTGGCGATCTCGGGTGGCTTGTTTGTGGCCTCGAGGATGTAAAGAGAGGATGTAAAGAGGTAAAGTGCGTGGAGGCTTCTTACCGATGCTGAAGCAGTTTGGACGTGTGTTCCGTGCGACGGTCATGCTGGTCTTCCTGCTTCCCGCGTTGGGCAATGCCCAGGCTGTCCTGGCTTCCACGCCGCCTATGGGTTGGAACAGCTGGGACTCCTATGGGCTGACGATCGATGAGAGTCAGTTTCGCGCCAATGTCGACGTGCTCGCCAAGAGGCTGAAGCCCGCCGGCTACCGATATGCCGTCGTCGATGAGGGATGGTATCTGACGAATCCCCAGAAAGCGAAGACGGACGCCTTCGACTATCGTATGGATGCTCACGGGCGCTACGAACCTGCGCTGAACCGCTTCGCAAGTGCAACGGGAGCGGCAGGCTTCAAACCGGTGAGCGACTATGTCCATGCACAGGGGCTGAAGTTTGGGATCCACATTATTCGCGGCATCCCGAAAAAGGCGGTAGAACAGAACCTGCTTGTGGCAGACAGCGCCTTTCGCGCGGTCGATGTAGCGGATACCAGCGACACCTGTCCATGGAATCCAGACAACTTCGGCGTTAAGGACACGCCCGCGGGGCAAGCCTGGTATGACTCGCTGATGCAGCAGTATGCGAGCTGGGGCGTGGACTACATCAAGGTGGACTGCATTGCCTCACACCCTTATAAAGGCGACGAGATCCGGATGATTCACCGGGCCATTGCGAAGACGGGACACGCGATGGTGCTGAGTCTTTCACCGGGACCCGCGCCACTGGACAAGAGCGCCGAGGTGGCGGAGAACGCGCAGCTCTGGCGCATCTCCGACGACGTATGGGACCGGTGGGAGAGGCCCGAGAGCGAGCGCTTCCCTCAAGGAGTGAAGAATCAGTTTGCAGTGATCGCAAGCTGGGTTCCGCACGTGAAGCCGGGGAACTGGCCGGATGCGGACATGCTTCCGCTGGGCACGCTGGGGCCCGTACCGGGATCGGGAGAGCCGCGTAAGACCAAGCTGACGCAGGATGAGCAGAAGACCCTGATGACTTTGTGGTCGATCTCGCGGTCTCCTTTATTTATTGGAGCGAATCTGACAGAGCTGGATGACGAGACCGCTTCATTGCTGACGAATCAGGATGTGCTGAAGATGAATCAGCAGGGGCACGACCAAAAGCTGGCCGGACAGAATGACGCTTTGGTGACGTGGACTTCAAAGGGAGAGGATGGACGCGAGTATCTTGCGTTGTTCAACACAGGCGACGAGCCGTTGAAGATTGCGGCTCCTTTGAGCCGGTTCGGCTTCGCGGCCAAGGCTTATACCGCACGCGATATCTGGGACAGCAGACCTCTGGGCAAAATCGCAAATGCCGAGGGAACGATAGCTCCCCACGGCGTGATGCTGCTGGAGTTGAAGCGATGAGAGCCTTTTGGACTTTACGTCTCGCCGCCAGTTTCCGACCGGGGCTTCTGCTTTATACGCGCATTTTGATTCGTCAGCGAAGGGGCGAAAACGATAGCGGGTGCAGAAGAATGTTGCTGATGTTGGCAACGATCTGAGAGTCCTTCAGTTCAGGCGGAGAGCTGAGTTTCTTCCACTCCGGATCGGAGCCGAAGGCCTTCCAGAGTTTCTCCCGCCCATCGAGATTGTCGAAGGAGAGCATGTAGGTGATGTTTGGCTGGCGTGAGCCGATGATGGATTCACCGATGAATACGGGACGCATGCCGAGGCGCTGGAAGATGCCGATCTCGCCGCCGTCGAACATTGCAGCCTTCTTCTGCCGTGCGACCATTGATTGCGACTGATAGGTTCGCAGCTCAAAGACGCGCGCCGGACGGCTCGCGACGTCTGTGGGAATAACAGGTTGCGGCATTACAGCGAGGCTGTGAAAGAGGCTGCTCTCCATGGTGACGAAGGGCATTCCCGATCCGGCGCGGAGCGATTGGGACGCCTGCGTGTACGCACTGTCGGCGCCGAGCTTCTCAAGTACATCCTGCATTGCTCCCATCGAGGCGTACTGCACGAGGGTGAAGAGCGAGGGCCCATCGGGACCGATAAGGTTCGAGAAGGCGGCAACAGGCTTCGCGCCTGCTCGCGTCAGTGCAGGAAAGAGGCCCTGCTCAAGATAGTCGGAGACCCGCTTTGCCTGATCCTCGTCGCTATTGTGAAGGCGCCATGTGGTGAGCTCGAGAAATGACCTTGCCGTATCAGCAGCATTGGCTGCATTGGAGAGGAGAGCGGACATCGCTGCGGCACCTGTAATCCATTGACGTCGATCCATTTTTACTACGGTAGCAGAGTGGCAGGAGATTGGGCGTATCGGTTGCTTCGGCTGTAGCTTCGCCTTACTATCGCCTCAATGGACTTTCCGAAGAACAGGACGAAGATCGATCTCAACCAGGGATCGAAGTCGGACGCCGAACGCCTGGTTTCGGCGGGACGCGTGGATGACGATGCGACCTTCGAACTGAAGCTGCGGCCGACACGGCTGGCGGAGTTCATCGGCCAGACGAAGGCGAAGGAGCAGCTGGCGATTGCGCTGGAGGCGGCGCGATCGCGCGTCGAGGCGCTGGACCATGTGCTTCTCTTCGGGCCTCCGGGGCTAGGCAAGACGACGCTTGCGACCATCATTGCGAACGAGCTCAGCGTCGGCTTTCAACAGACGAGTGGGCCCGCGCTGCAGATTCAGGGCGACCTCACCGCGATCCTGACCAATGTGCGCGAGAGGCAGGTGCTGTTTCTCGACGAGATCCACAGGCTGCAGCCGGTGCTTGAGGAAAAGCTGTACACGGCGCTCGAGGACTACAAGCTGGACATCATGATCGGCCAGGGTCCGGCCGCCCGTACTCACGTGATGGAGATCAAGCCGTTCACTTTTGTGGCGGCAACCACGCGGCCCGGGCTGCTTTCTTCTCCGCTGCGCTCTCGCTTCGGAATTCTGCTGCGGCTGGAGTTCTACACCGACGACGAGCTGCGGTACGTGGTCGAACGTTCCGCCGAGGTGCTGGGCGTCCCGATCGACCAGGACGGAGCCGCGGAGATTGCGATGCGGTCGCGCGGGACGCCGCGCATTGCCAACCGCCTGCTGCGTCGCGTTCGCGATTATGCGCAGGTACGAGCGGCGGGAAAGATCGACCGCGAGACGGCGCAGAAAGCACTTGAGCTGCTGGAAGTCGACGCGCATGGCTTCGACGAGCTCGACCGCCGGCTACTGCGGACGATCATCGAGAAGTATGACGGCGGTCCTGTAGGGCTGAACACGCTGGCTGCCGCCCTGGCTGAGGAGCAGGATGCGCTCGAAGAGGTCTATGAGCCGTTCCTGATCCAGATCGGCTTCCTGGACCGGACGCCTCGCGGACGGGTTGCGACCCGGCTGGCGTATGAGCATCTCGGGATCGAGATGCCGCGGAAGCTGAGCCTGTTCTAGCACCCACCCCCTGGTTTTTGCCTAAAGCCTTCCATCCATGTAACTTAGGTCCGGACCAAAGTCTAAAGCGGCGCAAACATCTTTACTCCACCCGGTGAGAATGGGCCTTTCGATTCGTCCCAAAAGGCCGATTCGCACCTGATTTAAGTTTAATCGATCGGATACAACTAATCGGCAGCGATAACACTCTTATCTGCAGTAACTTACGCAGCTTCGGGGTTGACACCATCCTGTTTCGCCCGAAAGAGAGTGCGCGGCGGAAAGGGAACTCACATCAAAACTTTCGTGTGAGAATACAAGGTTTTTGATTGAGAAGGTGTGATCTTGAGGCTATTCTGTGCGCGGTGGCTTCTGTTGTAGGGATGATCCCCAAATATGGATTACACGACGTCCTGTATTTTTTTTCTTGTTTCCCTTGGTCTGTTCACAGTGGTTCTCTTCTCCCTGGCGCTGGTTGATCGCAGCGTGATCGGGGCTCGGTGGCTGGCCGCCTCAACGCTCTTGGATTTCACAAAGACGATGCTGCAGGGGCTGGACGGGTACGCGTCCAGACTGGTTACCGTCTGCATCGCCAACGAAGTGAATATCCTTTCCTTTGCCATGATGTACATGGGGCTGCGGTGGTTTGTGGTTCGCAAGCCGTTCCGTGGTCGTGTGGGTCCGGCACTGATCGCGGCTACGATGGTGCTCTATTTTGCGATGTTCCTCGAGCGATTGCGGCTATGGTCTTTTACGGTCGCCGTTTTGCCGGTGCTGGTTCTGTGCGGTGTCCTGGCGTGGACGCTCTTTCGGCAGACGAACGATCGCTTCCATGTTCCAGCGCGCCTGACGGCGGCATTGCTGACCGTTCACGTGATTGCCGTCACTTATCGGTGCCTGCTGTCGTTACGTGGGATTTCAGGCGCAACAACGGACTCACCCTGGTCGGACCCGCGATGGATGTATTCGATGCTGGTCGTCATGCTGGTGGCCTACTGCATGTTGCTGATGTATGTGCTCTTTACCGTAATGGAGATGCATTCCAGCGTAGCGCACGCGGCCGGAGTCGACGCTCTGACGGGGGCGGTGAACCGCAGAGCTCTGATGAAGCATGCGACCCGCGAGGTAGCTAGGAGCGAGCGGATGGAACGACCGCTGGCGATTGTCGCGATCGATCTCGACAACTTCAAGCGGGTGAACGACACCCATGGCCACGGAGGTGGAGACGTGGCCCTGTGCGCCTTCGTCGACCTTATCAAGGACCATCTGCGGAGCTGCGACATCGTCGCTCGCACCGGCGGGGAGGAGTTCGTCCTGGTGTTGCCGGGGATGGACGCCTCCGGCGCCGCCAGAGTGGCAGAAGGACTCCGACACAGCCTAGAGCGGATGCGCGTTCACTACGATGGCAAGATGATCGTCATGACCGCGAGCGCCGGGATCGCCGAAAGGCAGAACGAAGACTCCTTCGTGACGATGCTTAAGCGCGCGGATAGTCTGCTCTACCGAGCGAAGTCGGCGGGAAGGAACTGCGTGATGCAGGACGAGCAGACGGTCCAACATGCCAAGCCTGTCTTGGTGGAGCGGTTTGGGCCAGTGCCCACGCGTACGGCGCCAGTCGCGCGAGCTTTGACCGGCGACAGCCGATCCAGGTAGATCATCCACGGTCGCGATAAGGTGCGACGTCCAGGATAGACGAGCTAACTCAAAAGTGCCGCGAGGCTGCCGTTGACCGCTTTCAGCTTCCCTTCAGCCGAGGCGCGATCGATCGAGAGCTTCTGCATGGCGATGGCAACCTTCGCGCTGCCCGCCTCTTCGAGAAGCTTTGCGGCGGTTGCGCGGTCAACTCCGGCGGCTTCCGCGATGATGCGTTGGGCGCGATCGACCAGCTTTTCGTTGGTGGCCTGCATGTTGACCATCAGGTTGCCGTAAACGGCTCCGGTACGGATCATCACGCCTGTGGAGAGCATGTTCAGCACGAGCTTGGTCGCTGTCCCTGCCTTCAGCCGGGTGGAGCCGGTAACGACCTCGGGCCCAGTGACGGGAGCGATGGCAATGTCCGCGAGTGCAGCCATCCGCGAGTTGGCCACACAGGTGAGTGAGATCGTGAGCAGGCCGAGCTTTTTTGATTGCTCCATTGCGCCGATGACAAAAGGGGTGCGGCCGCTGGCCGCAATGCCGACCAGTGTGTCGGGAGCGCCATCCTTGTTGAAGCCTGCCGCCATCAGGTCGGTCGCACCCTGTTCGCGGGAGTCCTCAGACTTCTCGCTCGACTTGCGCAGCGCGTAGTCGCCACCGGCGATGAGGCCCTGCACCAGCGTGGGTGGAACCGAGAAGGTCGGCGGGCACTCGCTTGCATCCAGCACGCCGAGGCGTCCGCTGGTTCCGGCACCGATGTAGAAGAGGCGTCCGCCCTTTGCGAAGCGCGCGGCGATCTCGTCGATGGCGCGGGCGATCTGCGGAAGCTGTGTGGCAACGGCCAGCGGCACGGCCTGATCTTCCTGATTGATGACGGTGACCATCTCGAGCGTGGAAAGCTGGTCGATGTGCGTGGTGCGCGGGTTGCGGGCTTCGGTGGAGAGTGCGGCGAGATTCAGGTCGTTCATCACCTTCCATGATAGGCCGAGATCATGCATTCGAAGCTTCAGACCGGGCGATCTGCCGGTCCTTTGCCGGCGAAGATAGCCATGCCAAGGCAGGCGGCGATCAGGAGTTCAACGATGACTGGCGGTGCGAAAAAATAGACCTGCGAGTTGACGGCAAACGTAAGGTAGCCGACGAGAAAGACTGCAAGCACAGGGCGCAGATCGGCGTCGCTTGAGCGGGCGATGTTACCGAGCAACCAGAAGACGACGGCCCCGATGGTGAGGAAGATGGTGATGCCCAGGCCCATGCCGCGGTAAAACTCCCACATGCTGCGGGTAAGTCCCATCACAGGAAAGGTGTTGGCCTTCATGGCATCGACGGCAGTCTGCTGCGCTCCGGGCGCGGGGGCGCCGTAGACTCCGCCGAGGGTGTGGGTGATGGCATGAAAGAAGGTGAGGATGGAGGCGGCGCGAAGCCAGGGCGTAGGTCTCATGCGGCGGTTTCCCTGTTGGCTGCCTTGGCGAATTCTTCGAGAGTGCGAGCCCATGCATCGGGACCGTCGAGGATCTCACGGAGCTGCTGATAGCCTTCGCCGTGGCGCTCGAGGCCGGAGTGGGTGAGCTCGACGAGCGTAGTGGAAGAACCTTCGGAGGTGAAGCGCAGCTCGACATCGCTTGCGGTGGCGAGGTCGGGGTCGTACTTCCAGTTGGGGCCGATGTGCCAGGAGAGGGTGACGCGATGGGGAGGATCCCAGGCGCGGACGAAGCCCCAGAGGCCCTCGACACCGTTGGCGTCGCGCTCATACCATCGGCCACCGATGCGAGGCTCGATGATGATGGACTGGAAGGGCTCAGCACCCATGTGATGGTCGGGCGGCCACCAGGTCTCCATCTGCTCGACGAAGACGGAGAAGGCGCGCTCGATCGGCGCGGAGACGCGAATGCTTTTACGGACGACTGTGCTTTCTGCGATTTCCGGCACTTTTTTGTTCTCCTTTTTTTTCCTTTGGCAAAGTCGGGTCCTGCGATGCGGCGATTTCGAAGGCGCGGAGGGCGCGAGTCCAGACCTGATCGAAGTGAGCGCGGAGACGCGCTACGCCTTCCGGATCGAGCTGATAAAGGCGACGGGTTCCGGCCTTGCTGTCAAGAACGAGGCCGGCTTCTTTCAGCACACGGAGGTGCTGCGAGACGGCAGGCCGGCTGACGGGCATTGTGGCTGCAAGCTCATGGACGGCCAGCGGACCGTGGGTGAGGCGGTCGAAGATGGCCATGCGGGTAGCGTCCGCGAGGGCGTCGAGGCCGGCTTGTAGGTAAGCGTCCACTTACGGTAAGTGATAGCTTACCGATGCTCGCCATGTCAAGAGATTCTTCCTGGAAAAACGGCTAAGGCGCGACCTCTCCTGCCGGAGCAGGCGCGGAGGCGGAGTTGGAGGGTGGCAGCGGTTTGGTGAGGTCGACATCCGCGGTTCCGATGCGGCCGGTGGCGGCTACGCGAACGACGAAGCGGACGCGAGTGGCCTTGGGATCCTGGGCGAGAAGATAGTGAATTTCGAGCGAGCGTTCGAGTCGGCCGGTAGGGGGAACGTCGCCGGTAGCATTTGCGCGGATCATCTTGGCGTCGCGCTTCAGTTCCTTGTTCTTCTTGTCGAAGGTAGAGGCGACGAGAATGACCTCGGTGCGGCGGGGCTCGGTATCGGTGGCGTAGGTCCAGGCGAGGCCCTTTCCGTCGACGTGAATGTTGAAGGTGTCGGGCTTGTCGGGAGAGCGGCGTACGGAGATTGGCACACCGTCATAGACCATGGTGCTGCTATCGGCAGAGATGAGGTCGCTGACGAGCCGGCGGGAGGGGTTGACCGGGTTGACGCGGCCGGGACCGTATTGCAGGTAGTAGCCCTCTCGGGTGGTGACGGTCAGGCCGGGACGGTCGACGGTGACTTTAATGCGGCGGAACTTCTGCAGGTCACGGGAGTCGTTGGTGGGGCGGTAGGTGAGGGTATAGAAGCTGGCGCCGTCGCGGATGGCTGTGCCGATCTGGGCGTCGACGTCGTTGCGGCCGTAGAGGGCGCGTCCACCTGTAGCCGTGGCGAGTTTCGCGAACTGGTAGTTGCCACCGAAGGGATCGGTAAAGGCAGCGTCGGAGCCATAGGTCTGCTGGTTCACCTGGAGGCCTGCGGGGTCGACGGTGTAGAGGGTAATGCGGGCGTCGCGCAGCGTGTTTACGCAGTCCTGAACGGCGTTGTTGACGCGCTGCTCGGTGTCGACGGGGAAGTTGGCCATGTTCAGGTTGGGGAATCCGCGGCCGATCCAGATCATGTTCTTGTGTCCGGGGTGACCGACGGTGGCCTGGGCGACACGGCGCAGGGTCATGAAGGCGGTGGCGTAGCGCTCTGCCAGCCAGCCGTATTGCTGGGCCTGCCAGGGGTAGGCCGAGAGGTGATGGTCGAGCGCGGAGATCAGATCGTCCTTGTTCTGCGTGTAGTCGTGCACCACAGTGAAGTTCTGCAGGTTGACGGCAATGAGCATGGTGGGGGTGGAAAGTTTGCCGGGCTGGCGCTCGAGGAATTTCTTGAGGGAGTAGCGGGCGAAGGCCATGTCTTCGAAGCGGGTGTTGAACTCGTCGAGCAGGATGATGTTGACGGGGGCGCGCGGCGCGAGGGAATCGAGAGCGGAGGTGGAATCGATGTTGAGGTCGGGAGCGGTAACGTGGGCGCCGGCGACCTCGAAGTTCAGCACCGTCTGGGGCTCGTTGGATTCGGTGACGTGGAAGTCATCCCGCTTGAGGTCGATGATGACATTGCCCTTGGCGTCGGTGACGACCATATCCAGGATGACGATGCGGGCGTTGCGAGTAATGGTGTAGGTCCCATTGGCATCGCGTACGGGTTGGGCGCCATTTTGTGCCGGTGAGGTGGCGGGAGGCTGAGGTGCGGGTTGCGAAGAAGACGGCGCGGGTTGGGCCTGGGCGGGAGACTCGGTTTGCGCGGCGGGCTGTTGTGCGGGGCAGGATGCGGCAGCAAGGAAGGTCAAAAGTACGGCAAAGAGCGAAGCTTTCATAAGCGATCCTCAGGGTACTTCGGACAGCACGTTCTGAGGTAAACCCAGAGGGGTGAGGCAAGTTTCGTGCAGAATCATAAAGAGTTAACGAATTTTAGAGGCTTTCCGGGGAGGCGGGAGGGATTGCGGGCGCGGTTTTCTGCATCCTAAGATGGCAAGAGCTCTCCGGAATTCTTCGACGCGCGGATTGCGCGGAAAAATCACCGAATCCATGAATCTTAGACGCTACGCCATCGCCGCAGCCGTTCTCGCAGTTGTGTTCTTCCTTGTCTGGGTCGTATGGCCTTCGCATCCTTCGCAGGAGGGTGGACCTTCTGGAAGCGGCGGTGGCAGCTCCAAAACCGCAGCGGGAGATGAAGGCTCGCCGCAGGCAGGAGCGAGCGAGCCGACAACGGTGTACGCGCACAATCTCGAGCTGCGCAAGGGTCCGCAGTTCCGGGTATACGTGCGGTGGCTTCGTGGCGAGATGATTCCGACGAGCCCACGCCGGGTGCCGTCGCTGGACGATGAAGAGTCGTTCGTCTTCCGTATCGACCGCGGATTGATTCACGCGAACCTGGGCGATATCGAAAACTATCTGAACTCGAACATGGCGCCGAAGTCTCCGCTCAAAAACATGAAGCTGACGGGCGAAGGGCAGCAGATGAAGCTTTCTGGAACGATGCACAAGCTGCTGGCCCCGCTGCCGGTGGAGGTGCTGGGAACTCTGTCGCCGGCAACGAACGGACGTGTGCATCTGCAGGTAACGAAGATCAACGTGCTGAAGGTCCCGGTGAAGGGATTGCTGGGCGGCTTCAAGGTGGAGATCGACGATATTGTTGGCAAGGAGCCGGCGACGGGGGTCGAGGTGAAGGATAACGATATCTATCTCGACACAACGAAGCTGCTTCCTCCACCGCATATTCAGGGGCAGATCTCGAGCATTACGATCGGGCGTCCGGATGTGGCGGTGACCTATGGAAGCACCGAACTGGACGACGAGGCGAAGCTGGCGAAGTGGCACAATTTTCTAAGGCTGCGCGGCGGGTCGGTAGGGATGGGCAAGCTGACGATGCACGATGCGGACCTGACGCTGATCGATGCCTCCGACGACACCTGGTTCGATCTCGACCTTGCCAATTACCAGGAGCAACTGGTGAAGGGCTACAGCAGGATGACTCCGGAGAAGGGACTGGAGATGTTCATGCCGGATGTGGGCAAGGGAATGCCGCCGGGGTCGGTTTCACTGGACACGCTGCGAGACAAGAAGAAGCCTCTGCCGAACCCTGCCATCGTGAAGTAATCGTGCCGTCAGGGAAGGATTACGCAGGGTCCGTCTGCGGTCTCGTGCTTGACGGCCTGCAGGGCATCGTTGGCCTGGTCGAGCGAGAAGATGCGGACGCGAGGACGAATCCCGATTTTCTGCGCGAGATCGAGGAAGTCGCGGGCATCCTCGCGGGTCATGTTGGCGACGGAGCGGATCTGTCGCTCACCCCAGAGCAGCTTGTCGTAGTCGAAGGCGGGCATCTGGTCCAGATGGATGGCATTAATAGCGACGACGCCTCCCTTGCGCAGGCTTGAGAGAGCCGAGACGACCACTGCTCCGGATGGGGCGAAGGTGACGGCGCGATCGAGCGCGACGGGAGGCTTGTCGTTCTCGGAGCCGACCCAGGTTGCACCGAGATCGGAGGCCTGCATGCGATGCTGCTCGCCGCGGGTGGAGACGTAGACTTCGCACCCCCAACGCCTAAGCACTTCGATGGCGAGCGAGGCCGAGGCTCCAAAGCCGAAGAGTCCGACCCTCTCGCCCGGCTGAGTTCCGGCTACCCGAAGGCTGCGGAAGCCGATGATTCCAGCGCAGAGCAGAGGTGCGAGAAACTGTGGCTCGATGTCCGCGGGCAGCGGAAAAGCAAAATCGCTGCGGACGAGCGCATACTCCGCGTAGCCGCCGTCGATGCTGTAGCCGGTAAAGGCAATCGCGTCGCAGAGGTTCTCTTCTCCTCGCTTGCAGAAGGGGCAGGTGCCATCGGTACCTCCGATCCACGAGACTCCGGCGCGCGAGCCCAGCGCTAACTCAGCCGTTGCTCCATCGATGACTTCGCCGACGATCTGGTGGCCGGGAATGAGCGGGTCGCGGAGGGTTGGGAGGTCGTGCTCGAAGATATGCAGATCGGTCCGGCAGACTCCGCAGGCAAGGACGCGGAGGAGGGTGTGGCCGGGGGTAAGGACGGGGCGCGGAACGTCTTCGATGGAGAGGGCTGGAGCGAAGCTGCAGAGGACGGCGGCTTTCATCGGGATTGCTCCTGCTTCGATGTTCGCGTCACGTACGCCTAATAGATGCGGTTCGAGCTCCGCTCGATTGCTACCACTCATGCGATGAGGCGCATGAATGGGGTACCCGGTTTTTATGAGGTGATTTCCTCGATGCCAATCACAACATCAGCAGGATTTCAGGCGTCGATCGTCCAGATATCTTCTGAAACGAGGAAAAAGAAAAAGGCCCCTTTGGAGGACCTTTTCTTCAGAATCTGTGCAAGTTTCGGGAGTCTGACAGGATTACATGCCGGAGTTGTCATGCTCGAGCTGCGCCTGATATCCCTTTTCGAAGCTGTCGCGGTAACCGTCTTTGGCCGCACCCTTCACTGGGGGATTCTTGTAGAGATGCGACGACTTGGCGTCGATCTTACGCTTGGCTGCCTTGTCGAGCTTGGCTGCTTCGATTCCGTCACGAAAGCCCTGCTGGCCCTGTTCGGTACCGGCTGGAGGCGTGTTCCAGTCCTGGGCCTGCGCCGGGGTGTTCTGGTTCTGGGAGTTCTGGGCGTGCGCAAAAAACGGGGCGCCGCTCATAAGGACCACTGCCATCAGTGGCGTTGCAATGCGATTAAGCTTCATACTTCCCTCGCGGCCAGGATCCCGGTCGAATAAAGAATCCCAAGGGGTACGTCAAGGTACGCCCTTTCGTCAGGCCGCCCTATAAGATACAGAGAATGCAGCGAGGGTTGCAAATATATTTCGTATTACAGCGCTATTTTCGCGCTTAAGAAGCGTATTTGCTCCACCGAATGTTACGAATCGGTTACATATTGGTGTGGCCGGACCGCATTTCCTCGTTAAACGAGGGCTTAATGAACTGCAGCGCGGCGGCGAGCTCCTGCTCGTAGCCTTCGCGATGTCCCATCAGGGCTTCGGACGGGGTTCCAAATTCGGTATCGGCGTTAAGGAGAATGACTCCTTCGTGGGCTACCGAAGCGGCAGTCTGCTTCAGCTCCTCGACGGTCGTATTGAGATACTGGGCATCGCGTGGATCGGTGAGCCATACCGGCTCGCCGCCGCCGAGAACGCCGGACAGCCAGAAGACCTTGGCTGCCAGAAATTCCTGGCGCTGCGCGTCGGTGGTGTCGTTGAAGATGAACTTCTTCTGCTTGGCGCTGTAGTAACGAGTGGTGACGGGGACGGGCTGACGATTGCCGCTCTTCACCAACTCGAGTTGTCCCTGGTCCATCGTCTTGCGAACGGCGTTGTAGATGAAGCTCTCGGCAAAGGGCTGCTCGAGTGCGGCGACCACCTCGGCGAAGGTGACGGTCAAAGATGCTGCTACCTTGGCGTGCAGAATGCTCTCTTTGCCGTCCTCCAAACGGGTTTCGCCGTGAACGATGCTGGTATCGGCGCCCGAGGTTGACGGATGGAAGGGCCACTCAAATTTACCGAAGCTCAGGGGAATGCCGTGCAGGGTCAGATAACAGTCCGGACGCGGATTCCTGAGGCGCGTGGCGGCCTCCTTGAGATAGCTCTCGACGACGCCCTTCAGCGCAGGTCCGCTGAAGTCAAACGCGGAGCTGAGCTCGAGCGTCTGGGTTTTAGAAGGATTGGAGGCCAGGCCGAAGGTAAAGCGCGAGGTCGGGCCGCCGGAGAAGTCCTTGCCCTCCTGCTGTTCGATCACGACCAGACCAGCTGCCTTTGCCGCTGCCTCTACCTGTCCCGCCAATACCGTCTGTGCTCCTGTGCTCATTGCCTGCCGTCCTGATTCAAGTTTTTCCGCAACCTGTTTATTTTACCCGTTGGGGTCGGCCAGCGCGGATTTTGAATTGCCTCAGGAACTTAGCGGGTAGTGGCTGCAGCAGCGATAAGGGCGTCGAGCGCCGAACTCTGTGTTCCCGCGTCCGGCTCACCCGGCGGTCCCGACCACACCACACCGAAGGTGTTGTTGGCAGTGCGGCTCTTCGTCCAGATGGCATCCGCATTTACGGCAAACGCTCGGATGGACTGCGGATCGGGATCGAGCGCACTCAGGTCGCGCAGGTTGCGCAGGAGGATGCCCTTGAACTGGATGCCATCGGCGCTACATTTGGGCTCGCAGGGCTCGTGGAGGATGCCCGTCTTATCGCTGAAGTGCGTTACCGCCGCCTCGGCGATCTGACGAGCCTGGAGGAGAACATCGGCACTTCCGCCGGTCTTCGACCATTCGGCCAAGGCTCCGATGAGCACGCCCTGGTTGTAGGTCCAGACGGTCTTCTGATTGTTATGGCATGCACCGCTAGCCTTGTCGATGACGAGGCCATCGTTGACGAGGTGGTCGCCGTTGATCATTCCGGTCGAGCGGAACCACTGCCACTCCTTCGCGGCCCAGTCGCCGTATGTCTGGCCCTCGGCGGTGGAGATGCGGGTTGCAAGGTGCGCGGCGACCGAGAAGAAGAGCTCGTTGGCGATGGCGTTCTTGTAGTTGCGATCCTTGCTCCACCAGATTCCGCCGCCACAGGTCTGGTCCCAGCCTCCAGCCATGTCATCGAAGATGGACTGGGCCATGGTGAGATAGCGCGGGTTATGGGTCAGGTCGTAGGCGTCGATCCATGCCAGGGCCCACCATCCCTCATCGTCGTAGTACTTGTTCAGAAAGCCCGGAAAGCCGGTTCTCTCCTTCTTCGCGTCGGTGCGCTTCTCGGTGGGGATGGTGATCTGCGCCTGTTTATAGGTGCTGGCCAGCACACCAACATACTGCTTTGAGCCGCTGACACGCATGAAGTCGGTAAGGGCGGTGATCGCGTTGGCGGAGTTCCACCAGCCGGTTGTCTTGTAGAGGCCGACGGAGGATTCGTACCAATGCTGCATCGCCTTGACGCCGAGCTCAGCTCGGTGGCGAGCCTCCTGTGACGAGGTGGAGGATGTCGGCTGCTGCGCGAAGCAGGCCATCGCGGAGGCGAGACAGAGAAGCGGCGAGAGGAATCGACGCAGAATCATCTCTCCGTTGTACCAACTAAAGTTCAAACGGACGAATTTCACTCGACTTGCGCCTACGATATCGACGTGAGAATGTTTGAGGCATGGGACGTAAGAAATTGTGGGTTATTGGAGGAGCGGTCGCATCTTGTCCAATGATCTTGATCGCATCCTTCCTGATTGCTAACAAGTTCTACATGCGATTCATATTCAAAGGCGCGATAAGTGATTTCGCTCCAGGAGACTCATTCGGAGTCATTTTGTATACGTTTTTGTTTACGTTTCTGCTTTTAATTCCGGTTCTTCTGGGATGGTGGTTGCTTTATCGCCGTACTTCAGATTAGCTGCGTTACACAGCTTTATTGCGCTGTAACCACGGGCGACGAGAATCCACTCCATGTTCAAAAATCTGATTGCCCTTCTACTCCTGGGAGTTCTGCCCATCTCTGCTCAGACGATTCTGGTTCATGCGCACCGTGGCGGGCGCGCGTCGCGGCCCGAAAATACGATCCCCGCCTTCGAGTTTGCGATTGAGCACAAAGTGGATGCGCTGGAGCTGGACCTGGCGGTGACGAAGGACAATGTGCTGGTCGTCTCGCACTCGCCTTATCTCACCCAGGTGGAGGCGAAGGACGCTTTCATGAAGACCGTGCTGGCTAACGAGCGTCACTGCACTGGTCCGGCGCTGCCTGCGGGAACCCTGATTCGTTCGCTCACGCTTGCGGAGCTGAAGCAGTACGACTGCGGCGCATCCACGCTGGCAGCGTTTCCGCACCAGGTAGCTGTTCCGCATACGACGATCCCGACGTTTGAAGAGGTTCTCGATCTTGCCCCGAAGGGAACGTTCGACTTCAACGTCGAGACCAAGATCTTCATCAATCATCCTGAGATCACGCCCTCGCCCGAAGTCTTCGTGCAGATGATCGACGAGGCGGTGCGACGGCATCATCTGGAGTCGCGCGTGATCTTACAGAGCTTTGACTTCAGAACGCTGCAGGCGATGAAGAAGATCGATCCGAAGATTCGGTTGTCGGCGCTCTTTGGGCAGGCGAAGTACGACACGTTCATGGGAATCACGGATCCTGACAAGAGTTTCGTACACATTGCCAAGATCTCGGGCGCGGGTATCCTGAGTCCGGACGAGAGCCTAGCCACTCCGGCAGAGGTCGCGGCAGCGCACGGTGCGGGTCTACAAGTAATCCCTTACACAGTGAACACGGAAGAGGGTTGGAAGAAGATGGCCGAGGCCCATGTCGACGCGGTGATCACGGATGATCCTGCCGGATTACTGGACTGGTTGCGTACGCAGACGCCGCCACTGCATCCCTAGAGACGGGCGACCGTTGCACATACGGATACGTGCCTGCCGGCGTGCCACAATCCACACTGATTCCACAGGCGAGCGTGCGTAGAATCGCATTCACGCATGCTCCCCTCCACGCTTACTCGCAGATCTGCTCTCTTCGCTCTTGCCGCTGTCGCCACCAGTCCACGTGCCCTGCTTGCTGCGGGCTCAACAGACCTCACTGCCACTCTTGCGGAACTCGAAAAGAAGAGTAAAGGCCGGCTTGGCTGCGCCATTCTGCTGCCCTCCGGTGAGCGTATGGCGCATCGTGCCGAGGAACGTTTCCCTATGTGCAGCACCTTCAAGTTTCTGGCAGCCTCTCTGATCCTGCAGCGCGTCGACCAGGGCAAAGAGCAGCTCGACCGTCGTGTGTCGTTCACAAAGAGCGATCTGGTGGCCTACTCGCCAGAGACGGAAAAACATGTGGGCGGCAGCATGACTGTGGCTGAGCTTTCGAAAGCTGCCCTTACCCTCAGCGACAACACCGCCGCCAACCTGCTGCTGGCGAGCTTTGGGGGACCTCCTGCCATAACCGCGTTTGCTCGCTCTCTCGGCGACAAGGTGACGCGGCTCGACCGCAACGAGACCTCTCTCAACGAGGGCACACCCGGGGACCCGCGTGATACGACAACGCCGAACGCTATGCTCGGCAATCTCCAGCGCGTGCTCTTCGGGGAGGTGCTCAAACCTTCCTCGCGCAGACAGCTTACGGAATGGATGCTGGCGAACACGACCGGAGCTGCCAAGCTCCGCGCGGGTCTCCCTGGCGATTGGAAGGTTGCCGACAAGACGGGTGCCGGTGATCATGGCAGCAACAATGACATCGGCGTTCTCTGGCCGCCTAAAGGCAAACCGATCTTCATCGCCTCGTATCTCACTGAGACTACGATCTCTACCGATGAGCGCAATGCGATTCATGCCGAGATCGCTCGCGCCATCGCGAAAAATTTATCCGCTTAGTGAAGCTCGATTTTTGCAGAGAAGAACTGGCGCGCCTTGCAGGCATCAGGCGATAGGCTGCGTCGTCGCAGTGCCGCAGCGGGGACAGAAGCCTGCTCCAACGGCGAGCGCAGCCCCGCAGGATAGACAGGTGAGTCCGGCGACAACGGGCGGCGGATATCCGGAGGCGTCGCTGGCGCGAATCTGATCGGCGATAAAGGCGGCCTGCATCGCGTTATAAGCACGCACGCGTCCAGGCATGAAGAAGGCTTCGATGAATCCGAGGATTGCAGGAATGCCGGTCCAGCTGAAAAGAAGATAGAGAATCCCCAGACCATTGCGGCGAAGGTAAAAATGATGGATCCCGAAGTTGCCGAGAAAGATGGCAAGAAGGACTCCGACAACTTCGTCGCGGCGCGCCTGCTCGTATTCGGCGTAAAACCACGCGCGCTGATGCTCCGTCATGGCTGCGGTATAAAGAGGATCGGTGTAGTTCAATGCTGCCATACCTCCAAAGTGCTGACAGAAGATACGTGGAAATCGATCAGCGAGTTCCGAGGGACCGCTTCTCTCTATTTCTCAACATCTTCAGTTCCTCAGCGAACGAATGATTCAGCTTGCGGAATGATGTACGACCCGATTGATCGCATTTATTCGGCGTACACGGACCAAGATGGTCGCGATTTACAAGGTTTTCCTGTGGATTAGTGTGAATTTCACAAGCGAGTGTTGGCTTGCGCAGGCAACAAGTTTTGATCTCGAACACTCAAAGCATGCAGGAGGAGCAGCGATGGAACATATTCAGAATGGACAGTGTGGTCTTTGTACTCACTTTGGGGAGAGCCATTCTTCGGCCCCCGCGCTGATCACGATCATGAAGAGCCATGAGGCTCCTCTGAACATGGTGGATGAGTGCGGTCATCCGAAGCATGCCACTCTGCACCTGAAGGTAACGCCGATCAGCGGCTGCGATGGGTTTACGGCAGCTGCGCAGGCATAAAAAGGTTCTTCGTTCGGAAAGAGAAAGGCCCGGGACAGGTGTCTCGGGCTTTCCATTTTTAGATTTCTTTTTTAGTACTGGGTTCTGATGAAGCTTTCCGGCGTGCCGTCTTCAGGATTGACGAAATGAACGTCTTCCGGAGGGCGACGTGGCGTATCGATGGCCAGCACGGTGAAGGGCTGTTCGAGAAGCCTTGCAAGCGCGTGAACGGTGTTCTTCCTGAAGAAGACCAGTTCCCCGCGACCGATCTCTCGCGGTGGATTCCCGGCGATGACGATCTCTGCACGCCCTGAGAGTACGTAGAGATATTCGTCGCAGCTGGTGTGATAGTGCGCTGGGGCTGGGCGGTGGACACGGAAGATGCGGCAGCTTGCCGCCGGCTCATCGGTGAGCCGGATATCGGTGAGCATGGTTTCGGCAGTCTCGGGCAGAGTCGCGGCGAGGGTGGCGATATCGAAGAATCTGCTTTCGGTCGGCATGATCGTGTTCGAAGTATAGATGGCTTGTTTCGGAGCAGCCGGGTGGAGAGCGGGATTTCGCTTCGTTCAACGAATGGCGTATTTGAGGTGGCCTTCGCGCCACGGAACTGCTGTGCGAGCGTTGAGATCGAAGACGACGCGGCCGGCGCGAATGGTCATCTCGGGAACGATGCGTTCCGTGCCAGAGACCTTTCCACCGGCAAGATCGGCGTAGCCGAAGTCGCCATGATCGATGCGGAGGACGGCGATGTCGGCGACGGAGCCGATGGCAATCTGGCCAAACTCAGGATGGCCAATCTCGGTGGCCGGGTTGGTGGTGGATTCGCGGATGACCTCGGACAGGGGGACGCCCAGCGCGAGCATCTTGCTCATCACGTTGGGCAGATTGAGCATGACGCCTGTAGCGGAGTCGACATGGAGATCGGTCGAGATGGAGTCGGGGAAGAAGCCGCCCTTCACCATGGGCTCGGCGAGCGCAAAGTTGAAGGAGCCGCCGCCGTGGCCAACGTCGAACTTAATTCCGCGTTTGTGTGCCTCGAGCATGTAGGCCGCTGGCTTGCCCTCGGGCGTGAGCAGCGGGGCAGGCATACGGAAGACGTGAGTGCTGATGTCGCCCGGACGCAGCAGGGTGGAGATCATCTGCTGGTAAGACTTGTTGTCGAACCAGCCGAAGTCAACCATAACGGGGAGATGATTGCGGTTGCCTGCCTCGATGGCCTTCTGGACGGAGATGAAGTTGGGCTGCTGCCAGTGCGCGGTCTTGATGCCGACGATGATGTCGCGGTTCTGCTCGATGGTCTTCGAGATCGCGTCGACGTCCATATCGTGCTCGTTCTGCTCGGCGACATCGTCGTTGTTGGCCATACCAGCGCCCACGATGTTGAGGAAGGCGAAGATGCGCGTCTTGGAGGTATCGATGACGCGGTGGCGAAAGTCAGGAAAGTCGCGCCAGCCGGAGGAACCGGCATCGGCTATGGTCGTGACGCCATTGGGAGTGGCCATGACATCGGCAGGAACAGAGAGGTCTCCGTCGCCCCAGGCGTTATGACGAAGGCCGATGAAGACGTGCTCGTGAATATCGACAAGGCCCGGCGTGAGGTAGAGTCCTGAGATATCGACGGACTTCTTCGCGGCGCTGGCGGCAATTGAAGGCTCGATGGCAGCAATCTTGCCGTCGCGAATGGCTACATCGCGCCTGGCATCGACATTGTTCTTCGGATCGAGAACGTGTCCGTTGCGAAGGACGAGATCGTACTGCTGGGCATGCGCAGAGAGAACGCAGATAAGAAGAGCGGCGGCCAGGATGCGGAGCATAGGTGGGAGTATAGCCAAAACCATTTGCCGCATGTACCGGCCTGGACATGAGTTATTCCTCTTTACTCCTCACGAACGATGGCATATGTTTCACGGCAGGGCTATTCTCAAAAATTTTAGAGCGGCAGTGTGATCCGACCGATGATCGATCTGCAAGTAGATTCCCTGGCCTTTCGTAAAGCACTCCTTCAAAGTGAGCGGCGGCGTATCTATGGC
Source organism: Edaphobacter sp. FHG110511_03 (assembly GCF_059115365.1). Classification (NCBI taxonomy): domain Bacteria; kingdom Pseudomonadati; phylum Acidobacteriota; class Terriglobia; order Terriglobales; family Acidobacteriaceae; genus Edaphobacter; species Edaphobacter sp. FHG110511_03. Next base: position 456,292 of record NZ_JBZYWL010000001.1, read on the forward strand.
ATAGTCGCGTTCCTCCTTGCCTTTGCCATCGGAATCGCAATTCGCATTGTCGTCTTTCGATCCCACATGAGCCCCTGGGGAGTGCTCATTCTGCTGTTGATCGTGGCCTATGAACTGTGGATTCTGTCTCTGGTAACAAAGGCTCTAAAAACAGGTCGGGATCTTCCGCATGCACTGTGGATGTTTAGCATCGTCCTGGAGATAACAGCTCCTGCTCTGGGGATTGCCTGTTTTTCAAGCCCGCAGCTGTTGGCTGCGTATCGGCCGATTGCCACTCCATGGGTACTCGCATTTTTTCCGCTGATCATGCTCTCCGTTCTACGTTTGAACCCGCGAGTCTCTCAGATAGCTGGATTTGCTGCGACGATTGGGTATCTGGCGAGTGCCTACTCTCTGGGTTGGCGTCCGAGCCTCGTAGACCTGGCTCAACATACCCCCGCGCAGACGGCAGTCGTTTTCTACGCATTGATTCTGCTGGCGAGCGGCTTTATCGCCGGTATGGTGAGCGACGAGATCAGAAAGCATGTGGGAGCAGCGCTTCACGAAGCCGAGATGCAGCGCCAGCTCAAGCAGGTCGAGCACGATCTGGAGGTCGCGAGATCGATTCAACAATCGCTGCTGCCCAGAACTCGACCAGACATCAAAGGCTTGGAGATCAGCGGATGGAATCTGCCCGCTGATGCTACAGGTGGCGATTACTTCGACTGGAAGAAGTTGCGAGACGGCCGTCTTGTCGTTACGGTAGCGGATGTAACCGGACATGGAATTGGTCCTGCGCTTCTTGCGTCCGTATGCCGTGCCTATGCGAGGTCCAGCTTCGACACGCATGACAATGTCGTGAAGGCTTTGCAGCATATCAATCAGTTTTTCTGTGAGGATATTACGGACGGCCGGTTCGCGACTTTTGTGGCCGCCGTATGCTCCGGCGAGATGGGCCGGGTGGAGCTGCTCTCTGCCGGACATGGCCCTCTGTTCGTATACTCATCGGCCAACGATTCCTTTCAAGGAATCGCAGCACAGTCTATTCCGCTGGGCCTTCTACCTGAATTGAATTCAGGAGAACCCGTCATTCTGGATTTGAGTCACGGAGATATGGTGGTCCTGGCCACGGATGGATTTTTCGAATGGGAGAATAAAGACGAAGAGCAGTTCGGTGTCGAAAGATTAACCGAGGCCGTTCGGGCAGCGCGACATCTGCCGCCCGAAGAGATTATCGCCGAGCTGTATAACGCCGTGCGGAAATTTGCGGATGGCACAAAACAGATGGACGACCTGACTGCAGTGGTGATCAAACGAGTGAGCGGAGGGGGTGAGGTTCGCACAAGTGCTGGATCTAACGGCTGACCTCCATAGGACGACCAGGCATACAAGCTGCATGTACTGACCGGCCAAGATTCGGATCTCGGAATCGGCATACCCGCCCTGCCGTACAAGATTGACGGAACCTCCTCAGTCCCCAAAACCGCATCGTTGTATGTATGCTGTTTGGACCTTTATGAATCAGCGATCCGGATACCTGCAGACGAAGCCCCACTATGAGATTCTCGACGGCCTGCGCGGCGTGGCCGCAATGATGGTCGTCATCTTCCACACCTTTGAGGCATACGCCGAAGGAAGTCCCTTCAAGCAGAAGCTCAATCACGGCTACCTGGCAGTGGATTTCTTCTTCCTGCTTTCGGGCTTCGTGGTGGCCTATGCCTATGACGATCGCTGGGGACGGATGACACAGTGGGATTTCTATAAACGCCGCCTGATACGGCTGCAGCCGATGGTGATTGCAGGCACCATCATCGGGGCGGCGCTGTTCTACTTCCAGAGCTGTCCGATGTTTTCGCTCGTAGCGACAACGCCGATGTGGAAGATGCTGTTGGTGATGCTGGTGGGCTTCACGCTGATTCCGCTGCTGCCGTCGATGGACATACGCGGGTGGCAGGAGATGCATCCGCTGGACGGACCGGCGTGGTCGCTGTTCTTTGAGTACATCGCCAATATCCTTTATGCAGTCTTTCTGCGCAAGCTCTCAAACAGAGTGCTTGCGGTGCTTGCTCTGATATGCGCGGGGCTGCTGGTTCACCTGACGGTGATGGGTCCAAGAGGCGATGTGATCGGCGGATGGTCGATTGACGTACCACAGCTCCACATTGGATTTGCGCGGATGCTGTATCCATTTCTTGCGGGCATGCTGTTGATGCGGCTGGGCAAGCGGATTCATGTGCGCAGTTCCTTCCTGTGGTGCAGCCTGCTGCTGATTGCAATCTTCTGTGTGCCGAGGATTGGCGGCCCGGAGCATCTATGGAGAAATGGGCTCTACGAGTCGTTCGCGATCATCGTGATGTTTCCGATCGTGGTGGCAATGGGTGCAGGCGATAACGTCAAGGAGGGGTTCGAGTACCGGCTGTGCAAGTTCTTCGGCGACATCTCGTACCCTCTGTACATCACGCACTATCCGCTGATCTATGTGTACACGGCGTGGGTGACGCGGGATAAGATTCCGGCACCGAAGGGAGCCGTAGTAGGGGTGCTGCTGTTTATTGTGGCTATAACGATTGCGTATGCCTGCCTGAAGCTTTATGACGAGCCGGTGCGCAAGTTGCTGAGTGCACGGTATCTGAAAAGACGGACTCAGGAGGGACAGCCGGCAGTTTCGTTGTGAAGGTGAACTACGGCACCCGATGCATCATTTGTAGTGGCCGCACTGTCGATAGGAAGAGTGGATGAGTTCGTGCGCTGTTCATCTGAGCATCGTATAACTCTTGTGAGACAGAATCGCATATTACATGGGCCTCATATTTTGATTTAAGCTACCGTGACGCAGTCCAGAGGAGGGTTGTTATGGCGAAGATGCGTGCAGTGCAGGTTCCCAAGCCAGGCGGCGAGTGGGAGTTGGTGGAGCGAGAGATTCCGGAGCCAGGGCCGGGAAAAGTTCGGGTGAAAGTACAGGCGTGCGGAGTCTGCCACAGCGATTCTGTGACCAAGGATGGTTTGTTTCCGGGACTTCAGTATCCGCGGGTGCCGGGACATGAGATCGTCGGCGTCGTGGACAAGCTGGGTGAGGGTGCGAAGGGATGGAAGGTTGGCCAGCGCGTCGGCCTCGGCTGGCATGGCGGCAACTGCGGGTATTGCCATAATTGCCGTCGCGGAAACTTCTTTGCGTGTACGAATGACCTGCAGACGACGGGCGTGACCTTCGATGGCGGATATGCAGAGTACGTCGTGGCTTCGGCGATAGGGCTGGCGGAGATTCCGGATGGATTGAGCGCCGTTGAAGCTGCTCCGCTGATGTGCGCAGGGCTGACAACATTCAATTGCCTGAGAAATTCGGGTGCTCGACCTGGCGATGTAGTCGCGGTGCTGGGGCTGGGCGGACTAGGCCATCTGGGCGTGCAGTACGCGGCGAAGATGGGGATGAGAACGGTGGCGATTGCGCGCGGCGCAGACAAGGGCGAGCTGGCGAAGAAGCTGGGCGCAGACGTGTTTATCGATAACCAGACGCAGGACCCTTCGGCGGAGCTGCAGAAACTGGGCGGAGCAAATGTTGTGCTCGCGACGGTTACAAATGCGGAAGCAATGTCCGCAGTGATGGGCGGACTGGCAGCAAAAGGGACATTCATGATTGTGGGCGCGGTGCCGAAGGCGGAGGTGCCGGCGCTCCAGATGGTGCTGCAGTCGCAGTCGGTGCGTGGTTGGTACTCGGGAACATCGATCGATTCGGAAGACACGTTGAACTTCAGCCTGCTCGAAGGAGTTCGATCGATGAACGAGGTTTACAAGCTTTCCCAGTACAAGGAAGCCTACGAACGGATGATAACTGGGAAGGCACGGTTCCGCGCAGTGATGACGATGGAGTAAGTTTCCTCACTGTCCAAGGAGCGTTGGATCGGCCAAATCTTAGAAAGACTGGTAGCAGATGGCCCCGATGATTTTTCGGGGCCATTGTCTTTGTGTCTCAAGAGAGATGCGCTGGATAACGATGTCCGTTTTTGCCGGTTCTATGTCGTGGCGGCCTCTCCGAGACGGATCTATTGTTCGATCAGTCAAGGAGGATCCACCATGAACACCCTTTATTCAACCCGTGCAAACCAGCAAATCGCGGCAGTTTCTTTGGGCAACCGGTTCTCGTTCGGGCAGCTTACAAGAGTCTTTCCGAAGCGATCTTTTGGCGCCGAGACCAAGCGGGCTCTGCTAAGGCAAGTGGCCAAGGTCGACGTCTGGTATCGCCAGCAGAAGAGACTCAGCTCAGAGGAGTTTTATCAATCGCACGTCAATGCGATCTTTCTGGCCTTGTACACCGAGATGATCGTCGGAGTTTTAGCAGGCATCTCGAGCATCTCGTTGTTCGGCACGTGGGCCGTAAGGTGAAGCTTCCAGCCTCGTCTAGCCTTCGAAGGTCTCGTGATCGACAGCCGTCCTGCGGTCGAACACATAGCATCCACCTTGCCACCTGCTGTCGTGCTTCGGCGTCTGCTCCAGATACTTCAGAATGCCGCCCTTCAGGTGGTAGACCTCTTCGAAGCCCTCTTGCAGCATGAAGGCTGAGGCCTTCTCACAGCGGATGCCTCCGGTGCAGAACATTGCCACCTTACGATGCTTCGCTGTGTCCAGGTTTTCGCGGACGTAAGTCACGAAGTCCGAGAACTTGTCGAGCTCCGGAGTGACGGCTCCCTCAAAGGTGCCCGTCTCGCTCTCGTAGGTATTGCGCGTGTCCAGCACGAGTACGTCCGGGTCGGAGATCAACTCGTTCCACTGCTGCGGCTCAACATACGTTCCCGGCCTCGTTGGATCGACCGCAACGTCACGGAAGGTGATGATCTCAGCCTTGGTCTTGAACTTCAGGCGCTTGAAGGGCGATTCCTCGGAGGAAGAGAACTTGACCTCTGCGCGGTCCAGTCCAACGCGATCTGCCAGCAGCTGGAGGAGACGATCGACGGTTGCAGGGGCCCCTGCCACAGTTCCGTTGATGCCCTCGCCGGCGATCAGCGTGGTGCCGAGAAGGTTGCTGTCGCCAAAGCTGGAGAGTAGTTCCTCTCTCAGAACAGTCGGTTCGGAGAGGCGAACGAATCGGTAGAAAGCTGCAATGGTGTAGGTCACGCTCGTTTCATCATAAATCGCCCACATGGAGCATTTCGGACTGATGGGATGAGGCGCAGATGAACGTAACAGATCAAGGTGAGCCCCCTCCCTCTTTTTCTCACAAAGTATTGATTCTTCAATGCTTAGGTCCGGACCACATAGCCAAAGTATTGATTATGCTTGACTTAGGGACAAAGTATTGAAAACGAGGCAGATATAACCCCGGAGTTTCGCTTGAGCCGGTTTTTTCTGATCTGTTCCAGTATAGAGAATCAAGGAGAACTCATCGGCACTCTCGATCTTATTGGTTATGAAGGGATTGCGAGACTTTGGAGCTTGACAGAGAAGTTTGCCTTGTTTTTGGAGATTCCCAGTTCCAGAGTTTCGAGGAGATCTCTGTAGGCAGCGAATGGCTGAGTTGGTGGGCGAGCATGCTGACCTGACCGCGGTGGTGGGCCTCGTGGGCGATCATGTAGCAGAGTATCTGGGGCCGGGTTATCCATTGGCTGCGCACCTTCGGATATCGGCACTGGCTGACCGACAGCATGATAGACAATGCAGGTAACGCGAGGTTTAGCCGAAAGCTTACACGTTCTACGCGGGCGGTAGGGGGTATTGCGGCATCACGGTGCGCACCTCATCGGGAGTCAGCAGTCGTACCTCATGCATCTCGAATATTTCCATCGTCTCCGTGAGGTCCGCGGTTGCGTAGGTAACGACATCCTTATCACTCGGAAATTCCATCCGCTCGGCCGGGGCATTCATCTTGTTCACGGCGTCGACGAACCCTCCCGGAGTGATAATTGCAATAAGGTGGGTCTGCTCGGATTCAATAAGGAATGCATGGGGCTTTTGACGGGGAAGAAACACGAATTCCCCGGCTGTCACCGAGAAGACTTCACCATCGACATACACCGTCATCTCACCCTCTAGAAGGTAGAAGACCTCATCTTCTCGCGTGTGCACATGGGGCGGTGGTTCGGTGCCCCGTTTGGTCTTGGCAACGATGATGTCAAAAGCTCCGTTATTATCAGCAGGCCCCGCCATCTGGCTGATAAGAATCCCCTTGTACCAGGTTGAATTCGGCAGTGCCGGCGATCTCTTGTAGGCTTTTACAGCGCTCGATGTTTTTCCCTTCATTTGTTCCTTTCCATGCGTGGCTCGGGTTGGGGGATGTCAATAAGAGCGCCACTCGGCGTGCAATTCCCGAAGTAAAACTAGTAGTTTTTACTGACGCCTTTATCATTGCCCCGCGGATATATAACCCGCGTCCGCCGTTTTTATTCCAGTACCCGATTGCGCAGCCCGTGATCGGAGCTTGTTGAGCAGCGTGGCCGATCATGCTGCAGATAGAGGAGAGGGAGTCGTGGCCACCTCTCAGCAACTCGAACCAGACGCCGCTCGGATCTTTGCCATCAACGAGGGCCTCAATCAACTTCACATCGAGCATCTCCACCCGGACGTCTGGACCGCTAGGCCTCCCGGCAAGGTCCGCTCCATCGTGGCCATCTTCACCCACATGCATAACATTCGGGTGAAATGGATCCGTCTGACCCATGTCTCCGGTCTGTTTTGTAACGCAAGTGCTAAGTACGCTCAGGTGCGGGGAGGATTCTTTTTCTTGAATGCAGAGGTGTTCCTGCACATCAATGTCGGCCACTGTGCACCATTGTTGGCCCCTGTACAAAGCCTCTGGCCACTACCAAAGAGTGTGCAAAGTCTCATTCACGCCGGAGGCGTGCTGTGTCACGGTTGCCGTTTCGGTCTGGGCGATGTCCTGGTCGAATTCAGGGAGTAAGGTACGGTTTGCCGACAAACCGGGAGTTGACGCTCAATTAGTTCACAAAAGCGTCTTCCACCATCACAGTGAGTTCGGTCCGGACCTGGACAGAGTTTTCGTCCACCCGGAGAGGGAGGAAGCTGAACGACTTCGCTTTGTATGCTGCCATAAGGCCGCTTTGCTCTGTCGGAGGATCGATCGCCGAGGCTGACTGTACATGACCGTCGACACCAACGACGGTCTTGACGCGCACCGAAAGCGACGGCCGGGCGTTTCCGGCCTGGAGGAGCTCGGGCGTAGTGAGCCTTTTCATCATCTCGTCGCTAGATCTCTCAACCGTGGGAGCCTCGGAATAGATACTTCCGCTTGCCTTGCCACGTTGATCGAAATAAAAAGCTGCAAGCGCCGAGATCTTTGTCGGATGGGGATAATCAAGGGCCGCAGCTTTCAATAACAGTGTCTCCGCCTGCTTGTCGTAATCGAGCTGATGACTACGAAAAAACGGCCAGCGTGACATGTAGTGGAGTTTCAGTCCCGTCAACGCAGCGATATTTGAGTCTTCCTCTGCCTCTCGGAATGCAAGCCACACAAAGCTTGATTGCTGTTCGCTCCTATCCACACGGGTTATATTGAGCTCTGGCCCGGTACCCGCCACCCCGCTGATGGCATAGGAATAGAGGTCCGCCAGCCGTTTCGGAATGGTCGTGTCTTGTGGGGACAGAGTGCGGGCGTACTTCAGCCATCGGAGCGCTTGTTCCCGATCGGCGATGGAGAGAGCGCGCCCAGCATTTGAGAGCACAGCGGGGTCAGTCGGCCTGCGTTTCACCTGCTTGTGCCACAGGGCTCTGATCTCGGCGTAGTCTGGGATGGCTTCTGTGCCGACGTCGAGCCCCTGATCCAGGTAATTCTCAAGATTAATACCGGGATCATGAGTAATAACCCATCGGATCAGGGCAATTCGATACGTCCGCAGATCGCTCAAGGGTAGGCGACGCGCATAGAAGTCGAGCATGCATTTCGCTCGTTCCAGATCGTCGGGATGCGCAGCAAAATACTTTGCCTGCGTCGAAGGTTTGTTCTCAAGCGCGGCGCAGCGAAGATTGCCTTGGGCTAGTCCAGGGGTCGCAAACAAGAGAAACGAGAAGATGTTTGTTAGCCCTCTGTGCAATCCTTTGTTCTTTCTCATCGCGACATCGGTGCTCCTGGTGATTTAGACACCGGATCCCGACGAAATCGCTCATGGGCTACCAGTTCCTCCCGAATAACGGGTAAACCGGAAGTTGTCCTTTCGTTTCTCGAATTGGTATTGATGAACGCGCTAGTGTCCGACAAAAGGTCCAACTCTAAGTTCGGATGAGTCAAGAGCTCCCGCTGCCTTAGCTGCTTCCTTACCCAGCGAACAAACTCACCAGGAAACCGGTTTGCGTCGAAGATGGGGCACCCGGCTGCTTTGCAGGCGGTGAAGCGGAATACTCTGCACTTTGATGACCTGTGGGGTATAGACTTAGGTACGATCGCGTTCGGCGGCGCTCTGCTGCTGACGATCGGGTATGCTGCAGTTTATCCGCGCTTCAGAGAAAACAGGGACCATCTGATCCGCCGCAAAGAAGTATCGGAGGCATGTATGCGTTCTGAAGCCATTTTTCGTGCAAAAGAGACTCTCTCAAACCGGTATCAGCTATGCCAGATGGCGGCGAAGACCACGCGCCGGATGCATATTGCATCGCGAAACACACAGGACACGATCAACAGCGCGTTCCTGAAGATCGCTGCCGATTCATCTGCGGTGCCTGTCAAGCCTGTGATCGTGTCGTAGCGGGGTTCCAGCCTGGCTTCCATGGGCATTCGATTGTGGTGAGTTTGAGCGATCCGGCCCTTCAGCAGGCACGGACCGCTCTTTTTTCGTGGCGCACCAGTGCTCAGAGCATCAGCTTACCCTTGACACACGTTCGGATCGCTCCACCGACCCATATTTTGGAACCATCCTGTCGTATGTGAATACGGCCCATCCGCCTCATGACTGCGCCCTGGCTCACGACATATTCTGGAGGCGCGATCCGGCTTTTGATAAGCCATTGCGCAAGTCCGGCATTCAGACTTCCGGTAACAGGGTCTTCGTGACCGACACCTTCCGCACTGAAGGCGCGCACCTCAAATTGAGCAGCTGTTCCATCTTTCAAGGGATTGAATGCTGCAAAGGCTCCGACCTTCAGTCCTGCCAAGGTCGAATAGTTCGGACGGAGTGCAAGAACTTCCGTCCGGGAACGCAACATGACCGCAAGCCAGGGCGATCCGTTATCCACCCAGTTTGAGGCGGTGATTGCGTCAGGCGCCACGTTCAGGCCTTTGATTACCCGTGCCAGAATCTCAGGCTCGACCGGCCCACTACGAATCAGTTTTGGCGCCGCAAACGAGAGGCCCTCAGGCGTGCGACGGAGGGGGATGAGGCCAATCCCACATTCCTGCACGATCTCGCTGCCTTTTGCTACTCCACCGGAAGCTAACCAGACGTGACAGCTGCCCAGAGTAGGGTGGCCGGCAAAAGGCACTTCTCCCTCCCGGTTGAAGATGCGAACGCGATAGTCCGCAGCAGGTGATTTCGGTTTTACAAGAAAGGTTGTTTCACTAAGATTCGTCCAGTTTGCGAAAGCTGCCATCTGCTCATCGCTTAGCGCGTCGGCACGAATGACTACGGCGAGAGGATTGCCAAGCAAAGGTTTGGATGAGAATACGTCAACTTGGTGGAAGTCGAACGCAGTGGCGCTGTTTGCCGTCCCTTGTTCGTTGCTCTGTTCTGTCGCGAGCAGGGGTATGGCGGTCGCGGCTGTATTGGCTGCGGCGAAGTTGAGGAACTTTCGTCGATCAATCCACATGCTGGCCTCAATGGTAGAGCACCCGAGATATGAGTTTCTATTTGTGTATGGGACAACCGCAACGATTAGTTTGCGCCGCCGGAGTCGCCGCCTGCCTTCGCTCCCGGAAGGCGCTTGCTGAGCAAGGCGATCTGGCCGGTGTGGTGCGCTTCATGCTCGCAGACGTGAAACCACTTACAGAGGTTGTTGGTTGGACCCCATCCCCAGCTTTTGTCGGCTGCGAGGAACCAGGCATCATCCTTCTTGCGAAATTCGGCTAACGTTTTTTCGCGTACCTCGTGCAGAATGCTTACGTAGTAGTCGCGATCGTGACCCTTGATGGTGGCGCGGCCTGCGTCGCCGAGATTCATTGCGGGATCCCACTTCTTTTTGATGTCGGCGGACCAGGAGTCCCACTTCATATTGTCGAAGGTGTTCATCTGGTAGTACGTCTCCGTCGCGGCGAGATGGAGCATGAGGGCACCGATGGTGTTGGCGTTTTTGTCGAAGAGGTAATCGAGATCTGCCTGCGTAAGCTTTCCTGTGGTGACAAGGACCCCGTTCCTTTCGCGTAGCCAGGTGAGCTGCGAGACAAAAGTTCCGATCTGGGGGGAGTAGCCGGGCAGCGGACCGAGCATGTTTGGGCTACCGGTTTCGGCGAGGGCGGTTTCGGAAACAGTTCCGTAGCTGGCGGCAAGGGCGGCTACGCCGGCGAAGACGAAGGTTCGGCGCGTCGCCAATGGATTGGGGCTCAAAGAAGATCGGGGCATCACTGGTTTCCTCCGGACAGGACGTCGTTGTGCCGCTGAATAAATTCGGTGCGAGCCAGTCTACTGGAAAGCAGGAGACGTGGGGGCGGTTCGAGCTTTCTATATGGGCCGCCGCCGAAGTTCGAGGAGCGTAAGATCGTCTGCATGATACGCAAACGCTACTTGAAAGCGACAGCACTGAAGGGCGCAGCCATTGTTGGTGTTGCCATGGTGGGGACGGCGGTGGGAGCGATGGCCGTGGGTGCGATGGCTGTGGGTGCGTTGGCGATCGGTGCGCTCGGGATCGGCGCACTGAGGATGGGAACAGGAAGGATCGAGGAGCTGAGCATCGGCAAGCTTACGGTGGATGAGCTTGTGATCAAGAAGCGTGGCGAAGAGAGCTAAAGTGAATGCCTCTAACAGTGAGGGCGGAGAAGACAGGGTTGGCGGTTGTAGAGGCGGTTCGAACTTCGCTCGAATGATCCCATTCCTGCGCTGCATGAATGGGGCACCTGGCACCCGTTAGAAATCCTGAACGATATTTTTGTACCGATCGCTGCGTTACCTGCAATATTGGTTGGCGGAGGCCGGATTGATGAAACTGTGCTTTGTTGTGGCAACGTTGTCGGTGGGGCTGGTGGCGGCTGCGCAGGAGAATCCTGCGGCGAAGATTACGGAGAACCATGTGGTAACGGAGGCCGATGGTACGGTGCGGGAGCAGCGTGTGATTCCGCTGCCGCAGTGGCTTAGTCCAGAGGCGAAGGCGTGGTTGAGCCGTCCGCTGGCGACGGATGCGAATGTGCCGCAGACGATTGAGCAGCGGCGCGCGATGCTGGATGCCTCGCAGGCGCGTCATCGTGATGAGTTGCTGAAGATGTTTCCGGTGACCGTCAAGAACAGCACGGTCGCAGGCGTTCCAGTGCGCGAGGTTATGCCGACGACGATCAAACATCAGGATCGTGTGCTGATCTGCCTACATGGCGGCGGGTTCAATGCGGATTCGGGTTCGTATTCGGAGTCGATTCCTGTGGCGGGGTTGACGGGCGTGCGCGTGGTAAGCGTGTTGTACCGGATGGCGCCGGAGAATCCATTTCCTGCTGGAGTGGATGATGTGATTGCGGTCTACAAGGAGTTGCTGAAGACCTACAAGCCGAATCGCATCGGCATCTTCGGCAGCAGCGCGGGCGCGGCGCTTACGCTGGAGGCGGCGGTGAAGATGAAGCAGTTGAAGATGCCGATGCCTGCGGCGCTGGGTCCGTTTTCCTCGTCGGCGAGCATGGTGGAGGGCGGCGATTCACGGTCGTTGTACAACACGGATGGATGGCGCGGGTACGTGCCGGTTCAAGATGGAATGCAGAATCCGGAGTATGTGGGGAAGACGGACCGGCACGATCCGGTGTTGTCGCCGATCTATGCCGATCTGCACAATATGCCGCCTGCGCTCTTCATCACGAGCGAGCGTGATCTGCTGCTGAGTTCGACGAGCGAGTTGCATCGCGCATTTTTGCGGGCGGGGAACCAGTCGCAGTTGATTGTGTTCGATGGCCTGCCGCATTGCTTCTGGAATAACAATCAGCTGCCGGAGTCGCGCGAGGCGTGGGGATACATGGCGGAGTTCTTTGATCGGGAGCTGGGGCGGTGAGATCTGAGAAGAGAGAGAGACGGAGGTGGGGAATGCCATCTAAGCGATCCTTTTTTACGAAGCTCTCAGATGGAGCTTAGCCTTCTATATTTTTCGCTACCGTAAAGGGATCCTGCATCACACGATTTCTCCCTGCCAGCTTTGCTGCGTACAACGCGCGATCTGAGCGGCGTAAGGCGCTTTCGAGCGTATCGTCGGGCTGGAAGACGGCGATGCCGAAGCTGGCGGTAAATCCCAGGCAATGGCCGTTGGCCGAAACCTCCAGCGCTTCCATGGTGGCGCGAAGCCGTTCGGCGGTGGAAGCCGCGTTTTGGGCATTGGTCTCTGCAAGCAGCGCAACGAACTCCTCGCCCCCGAGCCTGGCTGCGACGTCGTAGCTGCGCATGGCGGCGGCAAGAGCTTTGGCGACCGAACAGAGAACGGCATCACCGGTCTCATGTCCATATCGATCGTTGATGCTCTTGAAGTGATCGAGATCCATGGCCAGCACCGTGAGCGGAGTACCGTGGCGACGGCTGCGTTTGATCTCGCGGAGAGCGTGCTCTTCGAGACCGCGGCGGTTGAGCAGACCGGTGAGAGAGTCGGTTCGCGCAAGCAACTCCTGGTTGGCATAGAGGCGGCTGGAGGTCATCCAGAAGTAGCCGATCGGGATTCCGACGATCAGGATGTAGAACCCCAAGAAACCGAAGAGCTGCGAGACGGAGGCGATGAAGAAGTTTTGCGGTACGCCCCAGAAGAGAATCCCTATGCAGCGGATGGCCGTCATGAGACCGAAGACGACATAGAGCGCGGCGGTTGCTCTGCACGGGACCCGCACCGCCGGATCGGCGTAGCGGATCAGAATGTAGGCGGTCGCGGCGGCCACACCGGCTGTGACCAGGCTCATGAGCAGGGATCGTGCCGCATAGCTGGGATGAAGATGCGTGTAATACATCAGCCCTGCGAAGGAGGGCGCGAGGAAGAGTACCTCGAGCCAGCCGGTTCGCAGGTCGGGCTTCAGAAAGGCGGCGAAACAGCGATGGACGAGCAGCAGAGTCGCAACCAGGAGGAAGTTCGAGAGCACCAGAACGAAGAAGTCCGGGAGATGGCCCTGCCGCATTCTCAGGACGGTGCTCAGGCAGCCGATGGCGTAGGCGATGGTGAGGAGGAAGAACTGCCGGAAGCGGCGATGATGGAAGGCGATTACAGCGAGTCCGGCGGTGCATCCGGCAAGCAAGAACACGTTGATGTACAGGATGGTGCGGACATCCATCAGAATCGAGCCCAACTGATTTTTTTTAGCGTGAGATCTGTATATTCCCACGCGGAGAACGCAAAACGCAAGAACGAAGAGGCGAGAATTCAAGCGCTCCCTGATCTGCTTCGGCCCAATTCGGGCCGAGGGAAATCGGGGCTCGGTGTTTCCTCCAGATGTGAGGTAGGGCTTGTTTGAGGATGAACCTTTTTTGTGCGAGTAAGATCGTGGGAATGATTCGCAGACGCAAGGTTGAAGTGGACGGCACAAGGTGTCGCGTGCCGGAGTGTAGGCGTGTGCGCGGCGGATCGGTTCGGGTTGTGGTGGCGCGACTTGTTTGCTCCGTTGCAGCAGCGGTGATGTTCGTTTCTGTGGGCCATGCGTTCGCGCAGGACTTGAGTCTGAGTCCGACACGCCCCACGGTGGCGATGGAGCGACGATTCAGGGCAAGGGCGTGCTGCAGGTGGAGGCGGGCTACGATGCCTATCCACAGAGCGTGCCCGGCGATCAGCAGACGGCGGACACGCTGGTGACGTATGCCCCGCTGGATCGACTTCGGCTGGACATGCTTTGGTCGGCCTTCAATCATCAGCAAGAGGACGAGGTCGTGACCAATGGGGTCGGCACGATGCAGATCGGCGGCAAGGTCGTGCTGAAGAAGGAAGACTATCATCGCGCTGCTCCCGGGTTTGCCTTGCAATACGAAGCGGCGCTACCGACGGCGTCGGAGCATGCGCTGCAGGGCTACGGGCAGCAGGCGACGCTGATGGTGAATCACCACTGTGGCAAGGACGGCGACCTGGATGTGATTGCCAACGGCTCGGTGGTGCAGTCGGACTGCCAGACGAGGATGGGATGCAGCTATGGCGGGCAGCAGTCGTTTGCAGTGAGCTATCACGTGAATAAGCAGACGCGGCTGTATGCGGAGGTCTTTGGGCAGAATGTGTCGCAGTCGAACACGCCGCCGGGGACGTACGTGTTTGGCGGGTTCTATCGCCAGCTGGGCGAGGCGTTCGGGATCGATGGTGGGATGCGGTTCGGGGTGAGCGACCACGCTGCGAGTGTGGGTTCGACGATCGGGCTGGTGTTTGGGCGGCGGCTACGGGGGGATGTAGCGGCGAAGTAATGACACGGATGCCTCAGGGGCTAAAGCCCCTTCACCGTGGAGATCGTTCGACACGGCTAAAGCCGTGCCCTTAAGCGAGGCGGTTCGAGCTCCGCTCGAATGATCCCACATCTCAAAATCGAGATGTGGGGCACTCACTGGGTAGACCTGGGCCACTCATCCGTTTCTGACGATAAAATCCGTTCAATGTCGGACGCGAACGATCTATCAATCTGGAAGATCATTTTCCTGTCTGGCTGCGGGCTTATCGCAGCATGCTTCGGGGCACTTTGTAACTACGCCATATCCACGAACATAATAGGCGATCACTTGGCGTTGGGCTTCTCGGCGATTGGTGCGGGCTTAGTATGTCTCATTGTCGGCGCAATTGGGTGGGCTATAAAGCTAGGCAGACAAGAATCTAAGAAGCTCGCGTTGACGCTTTTCTCTGTGCCTGTGGGTGTATGTCTCTTAGCTGTTTTGATGAATGTCAATGTGCACATAACATTGCCAATGATTGTGTTGGTGTCGATCCCGGTGTGTCTCCTGGGGCTGGTGATGCTGATTGTCTCGGTATGGAAATAAGGTTCGAGACTTGCTCGAACGATCCCACTCATGCGATGGCCGAATGAATGGGGTCAGATGTGGGCCACCCGACCTCTAACGTGCGAGGGAAAAAACGCGGAGCTCATTTAACTCGATCGAAGCGTAGTGATTTCCGTCTGGAGATAACGCAGCCCGCCCATTCTTTGGCAACGTGCGATCTATAAGTGGAGATTGTGAATTGCGGTCGAATACTAACCAGCGTGCCTCTCCGTCTTCATCGCATTTGGTTCCCATGATTCGCTGGATTGGATTACATGGCTGCGGGTTGATGGCGGCATGAACGCCATACCGGGAGAAATTGTTGGCTACAGTTTCGATTGTTCCATCCATAGGTGAAGGAACCCAGGGCAAGGTTTCTGAGTGCCCATCACTTTTCCAGCGCATCAAGCGCTCCGCATTACTTTTGTAGGTATGAACTTTTCCTACTACACTGCCGTCGGCTAATATGCCAACCAATGCGGCAGTCTCACCATCAGCTAGGTTTGCTGTCCAGCCTTTATCGGACGCGCTGAGCACATTGAGAGCACAACGAAATCTAGCGCCCACGTGAACCACATTAGTGTTGACATACGAACCGGGAGTTAATTCCTGTCCGCAGTACATAAAGGCGATGTCGTGCTCTCCAAACTTCCGATCCATTGCTCCAGTTGGCCAATCCACTTGTCGACGGGTGATCACGGTTGCTGCGGGGCCGTCAAGAATGGAGTAGGTCCGCGGCCCGGAAAGCGCGTAGCCCTCTTGAAAGACGATGGCGTGATTCACAAGAGTTGTCTGCTCGAGAAAGCCATTGAGTTGTGCCACGTCCTTTAAGGACTTATCGAGAAGATGGACGCCGGACTTCGATTCAGACCTGCCATCTTCATCGAGATTGACAGATTCTCTACGAATGAGAAGCGTCCCATTTGGCCCTGACATGGCCTCGCCGTCTGCAACGAGCTCACCATTACCGTCGGCGAGATAAGGGAAGTCGCGACTGGCTTTTAGATTACCTTGTAGATCGAAGACTAAGACTCGAAGCATACCGTCAACCTTACGGTCAGGCGATTTGCGGCAAGGAGGGCTAGTGTTAAAGCCAACTGCAATATCTTGATTGTTGATCCAGACCACGAAGCGGTAGCCAATGATCCGCGAGGCGCATTCTGTGTAGCCGGTGGATTTAAAGAAATCAACGGGCAAGCCATGCTGCTTGAGAGGTACTTGAACGCTGGCCTGTGGCCCTATGTCAGCTGCCCTTTCAGGATGCTTCGTTTTTCGGGAGCAACCTGCGAATAGGGCGCAGCACAAAATTACCAGTGAAGCTAACGTTTCAAGCTTGGGATGTGCTGACATGGTTTGTTTGCTAAGTCTAGCCCTAATTAATAAAAGCAGATTCCCCGTTACGCTACGGGATAACAAGCAAAATGATGCCGGAAAACAGAAAAGCCGCGATTACTCGCGGCCTTTCTGTCTATTACTTGATATCCGCTTAGGCTTCTTTGACTCCATCCACAAATGCCTTCAGCTTGCGGCTGCGGCTGGGGTGGCGGAGTTTGCGGAGGGCCTTGGCTTCGATCTGGCGGATGCGTTCGTGGGTGACCTGGAAGAACTGGCCTACCTCTTCGAGGGTGTGCTCGCTGCCGTCTTCGAGGCCGAAGCGCATTTGAGGAGAATGGATTCGAACCTCGCTCGAATGCCCACTCATGCGATGAGGCTGCATGAGTGGGCACCGGGCGGTTCTATTGGGTTCCGTTCCTATTTGGGAGGATAGTTCTTCAGTAATTTCTCCATAGCTTTGCTTAAATTCTTCTCGTTCTTCTGCTGGTTCGAGCTTGGGTCCATCGTCTTGGTCGCACTTCCAGTCCAAACGAGCTGCTTCGTTGTTGGATCGTACATATCAAGCACGAGGGTTCCGACGTCGATGGTTGAGCTTGTGGCTGTCGCCATTCCGCCGCCCCAACGGACGCCGCCCCCCATCCCATATCCATTCCATTGCTTCTGCTTGTCGACAGCGACTTGGTAGCCCACATACATATCGGCTTTGTCGCCGTCGGTTTTCGTCAAACCTTTCGTGGCCAATTGTGCGTCCACAGCTTGTTTGATCTCTGCATCCACAATCTGATTCGGGTGAGAAGCGCCCTCGATGTTGATCCATTTGTAGGTGTGATATTTCGAAAAATCTGTTCCGGGCATGAAGTTGGATTTAACGTCCTGCGCTAAGAGTGGCCCAGCCGCAAGCAAGAGTAGAGCAATAGCTAATCCTGATGAAAGGTACGTGTTCACTCGTCTCAATCGCATTTTCTACCTCCTGACTTTGAAAAAACGGACCCTGTGTGCGTTTCATCGACAAGCCAATGAAGACAGGTAAAGGTTTTAGCACAATGACGGGTCCGAGCGCTGCACGTCCGGGATACCCGGACCGAAGGCACGCTTGTGTTTGCCAAAAAACATGAAAGGCCGCGATTGCTCGCGGCCTTTGATTTCATTGATTTGATGCTGGTTAGACCTCTTTGACTCCATCCACGAATGCCTTCAGCTTGCGGCTGCGGCTGGGGTGACGGAGTTTGCGGAGGGCCTTGGCCTCGATCTGGCGGATGCGCTCGCGGGTGACCTGGAACGACTGGCCTACCTCTTCGAGGGTGTGTTCGGAGCCGTCTTCGAGGCCGAAGCGCATCTTGATGACGCGCTCTTCGCGCGGGGTCAGGGTGCGGAGGACCTGCGAGGTGTACTCCTTGAGGTTGACGCTGATGACCGCGTCGGACGGCGAGACGGCCATGCGATCTTCGATGAAGTCTCCAAGGTGCGAGTCTTCCTCTTCTCCGATGGGGGTCTCGAGCGAGATGGGCTCCTGCGCGATCTTGAGGACCTTGCGGACCTTCGCGACGGGGATGTCCATGCGGCGGGCGATCTCTTCGGAGGACGCTTCGCGGCCAAGCTCCTGCACCAGCTGACGCGAGGTGCGGATGAGCTTGTTGATGGTCTCGATCATGTGCACCGGGATACGGATGGTGCGGGCCTGGTCGGCGATGGCGCGGGTGATGGCCTGACGGATCCACCAGGTGGCGTAGGTCGAGAATTTGTAACCGCGACGGTACTCGAACTTGTCGACCGCCTTCATCAGGCCGATGTTGCCTTCCTGGATGAGGTCGAGGAACTGGAGACCGCGGTTGGTGTACTTCTTCGCGATGGAGACGACGAGGCGAAGGTTGGCCTCGATGAGCTCGCGCTTGGCGCGCTCGGCGTCCATGTCGCCCTGAATCATCTCGCGCTGGGTGCGCTTGAGGTCGGCGATGGAGATTCCGGCGTCCTGCTCGAGATGCTCGAGGTCGGTACGGCAGTTCTTCTGCTGGCGCTTGTACTCTTTGCGCAGCTCTTCGGACTTGGAGGCCTCGTGCTTGTTCTCAAGCGTCTTGATCTGGCGCTCGAGGGTGCGCATGGAGTCGACGGTCTTGTTGACCTTGTCGAGGAGGCGCTTCTTCTCTGAGTTGGTGTACTTCAGCTCGCGGACGACGCGATTGATGTACACGTGCTCGCGGCCGATGAGCCAGCGGTGCTTGCGGGTGTCCTTGGCCTTGGCCTTGGCGTCCTTGCCCTGGGGCGCGGCGAGCTTCTCTTCGAGCCCGACGATCTTCTTCTGGTGCTTCAGAATGACGTCGATGCGGCCGACGGTCTGCTTGACGCGGGCCTGGAGGATCTCTTCGGTGAGCTCTTCCTCGTCGAAGGTAACGACTTCCTTGATGTTGCGAACGCCGCGGCGGAGGTCTTCGCCGAGGGCGGTGATCTCGCGAATGACGATCGGCGAACGCGAGATGGCCTTCATGACGCGGAGCTGTCCGCGTTCGATGCGCTTGGCGATCTCCACCTCGCCCTCGCGGGTGAGCAGGGGAACGGTTCCCATCTCGCGCAGGTACATGCGGACGGGATCGTTGGTCTTTTCCAGCGTTCCGGGAGAGAGGTCGAGCTCTACGTCCTCAGACTCTTCACCGGCTTCGGGCTCGTACTTGTCGCGATCCCGGTCGAACTTGTCCCCGGAGAGTACATCGATCCCCTGGGTGTTGATGGTGGTAAGCAGATCGTCGAGATCGTCGGGGGAGGTGATATCGCCGGGCAGAAGGTCATTGACCTCGCCGTAGGTGAGATAGCCCTTTTCTTTCCCGGTCTCAATGAGCTTGTCTTCTATGTCGTCTTCGTACTTATCGATTTCTTCTGCCACGAGGGTGCGCGCTCCTGCAAAATATTCTTTTAGTGGGATGCCGCTCAGGCGGTTCGGTGATATCCGAGGCGGAGTTATCCCTGGGTTGTTTCGTAATGGGCAGGGAGCAGGTAGCGGTTTAGACCGCTTTGGCCAGCCGGATGACCTTCGGAGAGGTCAGGGCATTCAAGGGCACACTTCCCCAGCGAATCACAGGATACCACATAGTTTTAGACGGTTCAGGCCGAGAAAAGATTCGGCGGCGGGGTACGAAGAGGCTCGCCCTTGACGCCATTTTGGTGGCCGGGACATTTGCGATTGTGGATATCGGTGCCGTTTGAGCCGTAATCGTGGGTGCAGTGACTACAACGAAGGTGGTAGATGGTCTGGCCGGGAAAGCTCTCGGAGGGAAATCCGGTTCGGGAGATGACGGTCTGGCCATGTTTATTGCAGTATCCGGGGTCGGTGGTTTTGTGTCGGGGCATCTTCTGTCCAGAGAAGATTTTAAAGCTTGGAACGCCTCGGTTTGCGAGGCGAACCATGCGGCTAACTAACCCTGGCTCTCCATCTGCGGACGGGAACGGCGGTAGCGGGCCATCAGGGCTGCGGGTCTCAGAGACTCAGGGTAATGCACCATGCTGGACATAAAGGCCGGGAAGGTGTCATGGGAGAGCTCGAGGGATGCCGGAAGAACGTACATGTTCATCACCATCTCCGAGACAAGCAGGGATGCCGCCGCCCAGTACAGACCGAAGTATTTGGCCATGAAATAGGTCAGCACGACCGTAATGCTGGTTCCGAAGAGGTACCAGGCAGCCAGACGCTGGTGTCTATTAATGGCCGTCAGCAGGGTGGAACTGGTGGACCAAAGCGCGTTCGCAACCACGACAGCGAGCAGGATGCCGAGGAGCCCGGGGCTTGGCGGCACATGGCCTCCCGTCCAGCGATGAAGGAACCAGGGCCCAAAGCTCATCATGACCGCCGCGATGCCAAGTCCCAGGAACAATCCCAGCTGGCAGGCGCGCCGGTGAAGGGTGCGGGTAAGCCCTATATCGTTGCTGCCAAAGGAGGTCGAGAGCTCCGGCCAAAAGGTGTTGTTGACCATCTGGACCATCTGAAGGGCCACGCGGGAGACCGTGCGGGCGGTTCCGAAGACGACGACCGCGACCGGACCGAGGGCGTAGCCGACCGCCATCAGCGTTCCCTGCAGATTGAGGGAGTTGCCGATGGGAAAGGCCATAAAAGCGAAGGCCGGGCCGCTGAGGCGGCGGATCTCTGAGAACGTGGCGTACTTCCATCCAAAACGGATCCACGGG
The DNA here is from genome assembly GCF_059115365.1 of Edaphobacter sp. FHG110511_03. Lineage (NCBI taxonomy): Bacteria > Pseudomonadati > Acidobacteriota > Terriglobia > Terriglobales > Acidobacteriaceae > Edaphobacter > Edaphobacter sp. FHG110511_03. Next base: position 476,814 of record NZ_JBZYWL010000001.1, read on the forward strand.
ATGTCGCGACGCACCATGATGCCGAGAACGATCGTAATGAGGACGTTAGCGCAGGCGAAGACGAGCGCCGTCACCCTGGCTCCTCCTCCCAGGCATACCGGAATCAGCATCACCGCAAAAGAGACCAGGGAAAAGACGCTCTTCATGAACGAACCGTAGGAATACCGGCCAATGCAGCGATAGGCGGATTGCAGCAGGGTCTCAAGCTGGCCCAGCAAAACCGAGCAGCCGAGGTAAAAGAGGATCCACTTAGCATCGCTCTCGCCGATGGCGTGCAGTTTGAGCAGGCGCCCGGCGGGAAGAAAGTACAGAATGCCGATGAGAAGGGCCAGGCAGCCCGCGCAGATAAAGGTGATGAACCACCAGCAGCTCTGAAAGACGCGAAGGGCTCCATCGCGATCGCCTCGCGCGGTCATCATCGTCATCTCGTTGCCTGCGACGTTTCCGAAGCCGATGCTGCTGACGTTGAGATACGAAGGAAGGGCGATGACGATCATCCACTCGCCGTAGAGAGAAACACTCCAGTAGTGCAGGAATACGGGAACCTGGACCAGCTGGATGATGGTGTTCGCGAGCTTGCTGATCCAGTTGGTGAGGAAACCGAAGAATAGCCTTCGTCTGGTAGAAGTGTCCATGTTTTCTGAGCTCAGCCTAACTGCGCCGGGAAACGTCCCACATCCATCGATGTGGCTTGCGGGTGGGCACGATTGGAGAAGTAAATGGTCGCCTGAGGGTATTTCGCCCGATGGACGAAAATTCCCAGGGAGGAGGTCAAAGGCTTGGCCATTGCTATTGATTGTAACAAGCGGTTGTTAAGAGAGTGTCAGTGCTCGCGAAGGCGGCGGTCGAGCTGCATCCTCTCCTGAATCAACGTTGTGAGCATCTGGCTGTCTCCGCGGCGTTCTGCCTCGGCGATAAGCGAGCGCAGCTCGCGTTGACGGCGCTCAAGATGACGGCGCTCGAGGGTGTGCAGAGCATTCTCAACCTGCTCGGTCGCTGAAGGGAGAGGAGTCGCGAGGCCGTCGGAGTCAGGGTGTTCGAGAGCGCGTGCCAGCAGGACACGGCTGGATTGGTCTGGCGCGACGTCGAGGGGATTCTGCGGCGCCGGAGCGAGCGACAGCGCCTCAAGAATCGTCGACGACGGAAGACCGTCGTACCACTCAGGATGCTCGGAGAGCCGCGAGGCCGCCAGCTGCCGCGCAGAGTCGTTCTCAGAAAGCACGAGCGCACGCAGAAGAATGCGCTCGATCTCACTGGCGGGATCGTGGCTGTGCGAGCGGACGCTTTCGACACGCTGCGCGGCGGCTTGGCGCAACTCCTGGCGAAGGATCGCGGAGTCGATGCCGAGTTTCTGTGCAGCATCGGCGGCGAACTCGTCGCGTTGCAGCGGCGAAGGAATGCGGCGGATGTGCGGAAGCAGGAAGTTCATCGCCTTAACCTTCGCATCGGAGGTACGGCCGGGATGCTCCTGACGGGCGCGCTCGATCAGGTAATCCATATAGCGGTTGGCCGCGCGAACCGCCGCGGTGTAGGCGGCCAGACCGCGCTCGCGAATGTATCGGTCGGGGTCCAGGCCATCGTCGAGTAGAACAATGCGGACGTCGAAGCCTTCCTCCACCAGCATGGCACCGGCCTTTTCCGCGGCGGTGCGGCCCGCGGTGTCGGGATCGAAGTTGAGGATGACCTGCTTGTTGGGAGTGAAGCGCGAGAGCAGTCGCACCTGCGCTTCGGTGAAGGCAGTGCCGGAGGTCGCGATGACGTTGCGAATCCCTGCCATGTAGACGGAGATGCAGTCCATCTGGCCCTCAACGAGAAGAGCGAAGCCCAGATTGCGAATCTCGGCTCGCGCCTTGTCCAGATTGAACAGCACGTGGCCCTTGGTATAGATGGGGCCTTCCGGCGAGTTCATGTACTTGGCGATATCGCGTCCCTTTTCGTCCTGAGCATCGAGCGCGCGGCCAGTGAACGCAATCGGCTTGCCTTGCTCGTTTGCGATCGGGAACATGATGCGTTTGCGAAAGCCTGCGTAGAGAGGGCCGGGCGAGCCATCGGCCTGATCCTTCGATTTGAAGAGCCCGCTGGCACGGAGCGTCTCTTCGCTGAAGTGAGCCTTCAGAGCGTTGCGCATGTGATTGAAGTCATCGGGAGCATAGCCGATGCGGAACTTCTCGACCGTCTCGGGCGTCACGCCGCGTCCGGTGAGATACTCTCGCGCCCGCGCGGCCTCGGGAGATTTCAGTGCTGCCTCGAAATACTGCGTGGCGGCTTCATGAATATCGAGGAGCTGGCGGCGCAGACCAGCCTCGCGCGCCTCTTCGGGTGAGGAGAACTCGCGTTTGGGAAGCGGGATGCCTGCCTTCTGCGCGACAACGCGAACAGCCTCGGGGAAAGGAATGTTTTCAAGCTTCATGATGAAGGTGAAGACGTCACCCTTCTCATGACAGCCAAAGCAATAGAAATATCCGTGGGTGGCGTTGACGGAGAACGATCCCGTCTTCTCCTTGTGAAAAGGGCAGAGGCCGGTGTAGTTCTGCGCTCCGGTCTTGCGCAGCTTGATGTACTCGCCGACGATGCGCACGATATCGGCCTGCTGCTTCACGGTTTGGGAGAAGTTGTCGGACACCGGCGGCTAAGGTCAGTTTATTCGATTGCAGGGCGTTGAACAGTTTCGGAGTGCAGAGGCGCGATGCGAAACCGACAGGATGGTTGTGTGAGAAACGTAACTTTTTGTATGCGGACCAGATACAGATTTTATTGCGAATGTGAAAACTTAGCGCGGCGATGCGTGTCTATTTGTCTGGAGTTTCTTAAGTGGGCTGATGAAATGAGACCCACTTGAGCGTTTGGGCTTTTATCCGCTGTTCTATTTTTTGAGCAGCATTTGCGAAGGAGTTACAAGATGTCCTCCCTGAAGACAATACGAACCATCGTTCTGGCGGCTGCTGCCGCGATCTCTCTTCCCGCGGTTGCTTCGGCCTCCGTCAATATCGGGATCGGAGTTTCGGTCAATACGCCTCCTCCGGCACTGCCGGTTTATACGCAACCGATCATGCCTGGCGAAGGCTATATGTGGACGCCGGGTTACTGGGCATGGGGTCCGGCAGGATACTACTGGGTCCCAGGTGTATGGGTTCGTCCGCCGGCTGTCGGAGTGCTTTGGACGCCGGGCTACTGGGGTTGGGGTGGCTCAGCCTATGTCTTCCATGCGGGTTACTGGGGGCCGCACATCGGCTTCTATGGCGGCGTGAACTATGGCTACGGCTATACGGGCATCGGTTATGAAGGCGGTTACTGGAGAGGCGGAGCCTTTGCCTATAACCGGGCGGTCAACAACTTTGGAAGTGTTCACATCACCAATGTGTATAACCGGACGGTGGTTGTGAATAACGTGAACCGCGTGAGCTACAACGGCGGCCGAGGCGGTTTGACAGTGCGTGCCTCGGAGCGGGAGCAGGCGGCCTATAACGAGCACCACTTCCAGTCGACCTCGAACCAGATGGCGCACGAGCAGGCGATGCGCAACGATCACGGGCAGCTCGCGTCGTACAACCATGGAAATCCGCACACGGCGGCGATGTCGAGGGTAGGCGAGCGCGGCAATGTCCAGCAGCAGCGGGTTGCGAACGGTGTGCGTTCCGGCGAGCTTACTCCTCATGAGACGCACAACATCGAGCACAACGAGGCGCAGATTCATCAGCAGGTCCGCAATGACCGTGAAGCCAATGGCGGTCATCTGAACCAGCAGGAGCGCCAGCAGGTCAATCGCGAACAGAACCATGTGAGCGAGCAGATTCACGACGACAAGCACAACGATCGTGAACGCCGATAGGCGTGCCATTTTGAAACGACCGGCCCGGGGAAGCTTTCCGGGCCGTTTTTTTTGCCTAGAATGAAGCTGTGAGCCCTGAGTTTCTGGATCGCATCGTGGTTGTGCTGGTGCGAGCCCGCAATCCTAACAATATCGGCGCAGTCGCACGCGCGATGCATGACTTCGGCTTTCGCGATCTGCGCGTGGTGAGCGAGTATGCGCCGCCGCTCGAGACAGCACGCTCTGCAGTCGACGCTTCAGAGGTCCTGTCCGAAGCGAAATCTTTCGAATCGGTGACGGAGGCGGTCGCGGACTGCACGCTGGTGGTGGGGACGACGGCGGTGGGAGAGCGCGCGCTGCAGCATCGTCTCTACACCCTGGCTGAAGCGGGCGGAGAGATTCGCGGTGAGGCAGTCAGCTCCGGCTCGCGGATTGCGCTTCTCTTCGGTTCGGAGAAGACGGGACTCAGCAACGAGGAGCTGAGCCACTGTCACTGGCTGTTGACCATTCCCATGCATTCGCATGTGGAGATGCGTCATCCTTCGATGAATCTTGGCCAGGCGGTTGCGGTATGCCTCTATGAACTGGTCCGGGTTGAGGATGCGCCGGTGGGGTCGGGAGACCGTGTTGCCGCCTCTGCGGGAGAGGTGGAGCGCTTGCTCGCGATCTTCCGGAAGGTGCTGGAGGAGTCGGGATATTCGCGAAGGCATCCGTCGAACTGCGGCGAAGAACAGGTGAGGCGACTGTTGCTGCGCATGGGCCTGACAGCGGCCGACGTGCCGATATGGATGGGCGTCATGCGCCAGATGTTGTGGAAGCTTGACCGGCAGGATCTGGAGACTTTGTAGCAGATGTTCTATCGCCTTTCTTGAGAGAGGCTGTAGAGTAGGCTTCATTCAATACCACGCGACGAGGAGCGAGGAATGTCGTCAGGGAAGATTCTGTGTTTGTCGGCGGCTATGCTGGCAACGTTGGCAGTTACGGGAGTGGCGCAGCAGGGCCGGCAGCTTACGCAGGAGGATTATGCGCGGGCTGAGAGGTTGATGAACTACAACGTAAATCCGCTGGTCTACCACGGCGTGGAGCATCCGGCGTGGCTCCCGGATGGCCGCTTCTGGTACCGCGATCACGATGCGGAAGGCACGACGTACATCCTCGTCGATCCGGCGAAGAAGACGAAGGGACCGGCGTTCGATCACGCAAAGCTGGCCAACGCCCTTCAGGCGGCGGCGAGTGCGAATCCGTCGGGCGAAGCTGTTCCACCGCAGGACCCGCATCATCTGGCCATCACGGAGTTTTCGCTGGCCGATCCGGATCGGACCGTGATCGTGGCGACCGGATCGCGGCACTGGCGCTGCGATCTGAGCGGAGCGGGCGTTTGCTCCTCGACGGACAAGCCGGGATCGGAGACGCCGGGGCCCCGAGCGAACCGCCGCGGGCAAGCTCGTCCGACCGAGCTTTCTGCCGATGGAAGCAAGGCGGTCTTCGTTCGCGACTGGAATCTCTGGGTGCGCGACGTCGCGACTGGCAAGGAGACCCAGCTGACCACGGACGGCGTGAAGGACTACGGCTACGCTACCGACAATGCGGGATGGCAGCACAGTGCGAGGCCGATCGTGCTGTGGTCTCCGGACTCGAAGAAGATTGCAACGTTTCAGCAGGACCAGCGCAAGGTCGGCGAGATGTACCTGGTCCCGGTCACCAACCGTCATCCCAAGCTCGAGGCGTGGAAGTATCCGCTGGTGGGGGATAAGGATGTCACCATGATCGAGCGCGTGGTGATCGATGTGAACGCGCCGAAGATCGTTCGCCTGAAGCTTCCACCAGATCAGCATCGCTCCACCATCTGCGACGATGTGAGCTGCAGCGGCGGCTGGGAGGATGTGCAGTGGAGCGATGACAGCCGCCAGCTCGCTTTCGTTTCGACCTCGCGGGATCACAAGCAGGAATGGCTTCGTGTCGCCGACGCTGCAACGGGCAATGTGCGCGAGGCGATGACGGAGTCCGCGCCGAAGTTCTTTGAGAGCGGAAACGATCGCGTGAACTGGAAGTACCTGTGGGAGACCAACGAGGTACTGTGGTTCAGCGAGCGCGACGGCTGGGGACAGATGTACCTGTACGACGGCAAGACCGGAAAGCTGAAGAACCAGATCACGAAAGGCGACGGCAACGTGACCCAGGTGCTGCTGGTGAACCCGTCCGAACGCACGCTGTACTTCCTTGGCGTGGGCAAGGAGAAGGGGCGCGATCCTTACTTCCAGCACTACTACAGCATTCGCTTCGACGGAAGCGCCATGAAGCTGCTGACTCCGGAAGACGCTGACCATGCGGTAACACCTTCGCCTGATGGAAAGTACTTCGTCGACGTGGCTTCCACTCCGACTACGCCGCAGACGACGGTGGTTCGCGAGAGCGACGGCGGGCTTGCGCTCGAGGTGGCAAAGCAGGACATCACGAAGCTGAGCGCGACGGGATGGCAGCCGCTGACGCCGATCACGGTGAAGGCTCGCGATGGGAAGACGGATCTCTATGGCTTCCTGTTCAAGCCGACGAACTTCGATGCGTCGAAGAAGTATCCGATTGTGAACAACGTCTATCCGGGGCCGCAGACAGGATCATGCGGGAGCCGGAGCTTTTCAGCCTCGCATCGCGATATGCAGTCGCTGGCGGAGCTGGGCTTCGTGGTGGTGTGCATCGACGGCATGGGGACACCGTTCCGGTCGAAGGCGTTTCACGAGTTCTACTATGGCAACCTGGGGGACAACACGATTCCCGACCAGGTAGCGGGGATGAAGGAGCTGGCAGAGAAGTATCCGTGGATCGACATCGATCGCGCGGGCATGTATGGCCACTCCGGCGGCGGCAATGCAACGGCGGCGGCGATGTTCAACTATCCGGACTTCTTCAAGGTCGGCATCGCGGAGAGCGGCAACCACGACCAGCGCGACTACGAGGACGACTGGGCGGAGAAGTGGGCCGGGCTCGAAGTGAAGAATCCGGATGGAACCAGCAACTACGACAGCCAGGCGAACCAGAACATCGCCAAGAATCTGAAGGGTCATCTGCTGCTGGCGCATGGGACGATGGACGACAACGTTCCGCTGAACAACACGCTGACGCTGGTGGATGCGCTGATCAAGGCGAATAAGGACTTCGACCTGCTGCTGCTTCCGAACGTACACCACGGCTATGGTGTGGACACGCCATACATGACGCGGCGGCGATGGGATTATTTCGTTCGCTACCTCGGGGGCGAGACTCCACCGCACGAGTACGAGATGAAGCCGTGGGACAAGGAGCAGACGATATTGAATGGACCGGGGGATGCCGACTGATCCTCCCCCTCCTCCCTTATTTTGTGCAAAGTCTTGATAAGAGGCGATTTAGCTGCGGACTTCGCTTGCAAAGTCTTCGATATAAATGGGTTACAGGCAAGATATTGTATTCAAAGGATTTGTTTGCGGCTTTGGCTGCGTAGCTTGAGGATCCCAGTTGGGGTCCTGTAGATAGATTCGAAATGAAAACAGGCAACAGCAAGAGCAAAGGCGAAATACAGGGATCTCTCCACTACGACGCGCGGTGAAACTGCGCGTCTCCGGTCGAGATGACGTGGTTTTTGGGTTTGCGGTTTGCGGTTGATGACGAGTCTTTGAAGGAAAAGCCCCGGGAAGGATTCCGGGGCTTTTTTGTAGCGATCTAAATTTTCTGTGCTGGTTTAAGTTTAGCAAGACGAGAGGGACGAATCGGCAACTCGATTTCGTGTGTTTGGTTTTACTTACGCCAAACGGGGCTTGACAGGGTTCGATGCCGTTTCCCTAGGACTGACTGCTGATTTATTGCGCCGGTGCAGGAGTCACTACAGGGCCGGTTCGTCCGACCTTCCAGCCTTCATTGGTCTCGATGAGGACGGCGGTTCCGGTCCGGGGTCCGGAGAGATTCTGTTGAATCTGCGGAAAGGCGTTCTGGGTCTCCTGCGCGGTGGCCCAGGCCGGCGCGTCGGCTACGGTGTAGTGGTAAGCCACGGTGGTGGTGGCTCCGCGCTCGTCGTTGGTGGGTGTGGAGCTGTCGATGCTGGTGACCTTGCGGTGGCCGTAGCAGAAGTTGCCGGAGCCCGGCTGATCGACATCCGCGGTCCAGGCGGTTCGGCCCTTGTCAGAGAGATCGTAGTTCGTGACCTGCTTGCTGGCCACGATCATCACCTTCTTTTCAGCTGTCGTGCGCGCCAGGAGTCCCTGATCGACTAATGCGTCGTAGCCAGAGGTCTTGGTGGTATCGGAGGTAGTGGCCTGTACGGGAAACTTCGTGGAGGTCTCCCACAGGCAAACGGGGTGAGCACTGTAATAGGTATTGATGGCGTCGGTGAAGTGCTGGGTGTTATCAACGTGCTTGTTGCAGCCGACGCTGATTGAAAGTGTGACCGCCAATGCAGTCGCCGCCCAGAGTGGCGGAAAAATTTTAAAGTTCCTCATTCGTACACGCTCCTTCATGGAAGTGGGATGCAGAAGAGGTCGAGCGCGGCTTTCCCATGGAAGGGCACAATGGTGGATTTTTGGGCCTGCTCCTGTGCACGGTAAAGCCAAAAGCGGAGAACGGGATGTCATCGTCGCTGGAGCGAATGGGAGATCAGGGGCAAGAGATTCGGTGTAATCCCCTGATGACGCAGGGTTCGGAGAGCGAGCGCGTCATGGCGTTTGGCAAGGCGTACCCCGTTTTCGTCGCGTAAAAGCCGGGCGTGAAAGTATGCAGGTGTTTGCAGGTTGAGCGCGCGCTGGAGGAGGATCTGCCGCGCGGTTGATTTGAGCAGATCGGCCCCGCGAACGACTTCGGTGATGTTGCTTGCCGCATCGTCAATGACGCAGGCGAGCTGATAGCTGGGCAGGCCGTCCTTGCGCCACACGAGGAAGTCACCGAAGTCTTTACCTGCGGTGAAGCTCTGCGGGCCGAGGTTGCGGTCGGTGAAGCGGATGGCTTCCTCGTCAGGGACGCGAAAGCGATAGTTGGTGTCGGGCTGCAGGGTTTGCGGGGTCTCGTTTGGTGCAGGCCGGCAGCGGCCAGTGTAGACGGGCTCATCGTCGGTGTCTTCATGCGGAGCCTGAACCATCTGCGCGAGATCTTTGCGGCTGCAGGTGCAGGCGTAGGCGTGGCCACTGGCGAGCAGGCGGACAAAGGCTTCGCGGTAGAGAGCGATGCGATGCGACTGCGTGATGATGGGTGGAGTCCATTCGATGCCGAGCCAGGTGAGGTCTTCGATCATGGCGTCGACGTACTCTTGCTTGGAGCGCTGCGGGTCGAGGTCTTCGTTACGGAGGAGAAGTGTGCCGTGATGTTTCCTCGCACGCTGGTATGCAGTCCAGAAGGTGGCGGCGTGGCCAAGGTGGAGGAGGCCGGTGGGCGAGGGGGCTATGCGGCCTGTGTAGTTTGCTATCAATGGAAATCACCGCATCGTTATCTTGTGTGACAGGGATGTTTTACAAAAGGAACGCGGATTGTCGTACTGAAGCGTTCAACAACTCCGTTACGGGTTAGAGGTCGATATTTCCATTGCTTCACCGCGTCGATTGCGGCTCCCGTGAGCATTGGATTACCACTGACCACCTTTATTTTTGTGACAGATCCATCCGATTCAATTTCTATCTGAAGGATCACAGTTCCTGTTATGCAAACGGTCGGACACACTGGCGCCACATAAGCAATACGGTTCGCTTCCGCAAACGCAGGATCTACACGAGGAGCTGTGATTGTGACTTGTGCGCTCGAACTCGCAGCAGCTATGAAAAATGAAGACGCGATCGAGAGCAGAAAAGAACGCATAATTTTATTTAGTAATCTATTCACCTCATCCTACATATAGTCGACACCATACTGCACCGGATCTGGGTGAAGGCGATGGGGTGGGGCACATTCGCGGGCGGTAAGTATTCCGGCGAAGTGCGGGGTGGTCGTCTCCGGATCATGTTCACGACAAGGGCTGAAGCCGTGCCTTAAGGAGATGGATAAGAAATTTCTTCCACTGGCGCAGGAAGCGCCTCGCTCCGTGTACCGACTCGCTCGAACGTGAGATTGACCGAGCGTTCGCCGACTGGTCTGGTGCGATGACGAACGCCTCGATTGACAGTGATCATGTGCCCGGGGAGGAGCTCGATCGTTCGGTCATCAAAATCAATGAAGAGGCCACCTTCCAACGACAGGAAACTCTCATCGGAATCGGGATGAGAGTGCCAATGGTAAGGCTCGGTCATTGTGCTTATGCGGATTTCATGATCATTGACGCTGGCGATGGAATGGTTGTCGTAGTTTCCCGCCGATGCTGATTCAGCAGAAAGTTTGATGACTTCGAAGGAAGAATTATGCACTTGTCGCTCCATGCCTGGCCTTGTTTCGGGTACGTCGATTGGATGATTCGTATTACATGTAGTCGACACCATACTGGACGGGGATCTGCGTAAACGCGATGCGTGTTGGCGCACTCTCGCGGGCGGGGAGCATTCCGGCGAAGTGCAGGGTGGTGTGACCGTACTTGAGGTTGAGCTTGTCCATGGTGGCGGAGAGCTGGGTGCGATTGTCGGGATCGCCGAAGAGGTCTTCCTGATGCTCGTCTTCGGGGATGAGATCGCGAAGGGTGACGCCGACGAAGAAGGGGCGGCGGAACTCCTCGCCCTGGGGACGGCGCGCCCACATGCCACGAAGTGCCCCGAGCAAGGTGAGGGTGTCCTGGCACTGCTGGAAGCGCGCCTCCATGCCCCATCCTGACTGCTTGATTCCGCTGAAGTGGCGTTTGGATTTCATGCGCTCCGCCTGCTCTTTTGTGAGCTGGTAGCGGATGGTGATGGACATGGAGCCGGTGTAGAACTTCTCCATGCGTAGGCGCATCGCGGCCTTGTGGAGCAGCTTGTTGGCGACTGCCCAGGAGCCCTCTTCGTTGCGGAACTCCGGAGCCATGACGTGGGAGTGTCCGAGCGACTTCTGCACGCCGTTCGAGACGGGGGCTCCGTCGTCTCCGGTTTCGGCGCCGCGCAGCCAATGGTAAAGGCGGTCGCCCCATACGCTGTCCCACAGCTTGTGCATGCCGTTTCGGTCGAGCGCGAGGAGTTGCTCCATGGTGGTGATGCCTTGGGCGTTGAGGCGGACTTCGGTGCGCGCACCTACGCCGGGGAGATCGCGAAGTTCGAGATGAGCGATGGCGCGTGGGAGCTGCGACGGCAGAAGCCCGATGAGGCCGTCAGGCTTTTGCATGTCGCTGGCGATCTTGGCGAGATAGCGGTTGGGCGCCATGCCGATGGAGCAGCGGAGGGCCTCACCGACATTTTTGTAGATGGACTGCTTGATCTCGAGCGCGATCTTGCGGGCACGGGGCGGCTCCTGCTCGCGGCCGATGAGCTGACAGCACATCTCATCGATGGAAGGCGTGTGCGCGACGGGGCAGCAGAGTTCGACAGCTTCGGCGATGGCCTTGGAGTACTTTGCGTACTCGGTGTGGCTTCCTTCGATGAGGATGATGCCGGGGCACATCTTCTTTGCCTCGCCCACCTGTGTGCCTGTCTTGACTTTGAATGCTTTTGCCTCGTAGCTGGCGGCGATGCAGCAGGTGGTATCGGCCATCGTTGGCACGACGGCGAGAGGTTTACCGCGATACTCCGGATGCAGCTGCTGCTCGACCGAGGCGAAGAAGGAGTTCAGGTCGATGTGCAGGAAGGTGAAGCAGTCGGGATGGAGGGCTGGAGGCATTTTGGGCTTTGAGAGATGTGCCGCTGGGCCGATTATATTCGCTGTATCTTCGCTCGCGAATGGAAAAGGATTTATCGTTGCATGTGAATCATAAAGGTGGAGAGAAGAGGATGAAGCGAATCGGGTTGTTGTGTCTTTTGGTGATGACTGTTGCCGGGTTGCGGGCACAAGGTACATCGTCGTCATCGGAAGAGATGCTGCTGCCGCAGATGCCGCTGCACGATCCGTACATCCTCCCCTATGCTCCGCGTAAGACGTATTACCTGTACACCTCCAATGTTCCCTCGCTAACGGGAGTGAAGCGTGTGGGGACGATGGCGTATACGAGCAAGGATCTGAAGCACTGGACCCGCCCCAAGGTGGTGTTCACGGTCCCCGAGAACTTCTGGGCGGAGCAGGGTGGCTGGGCTCCTGAGGTGCATGCGTACAAAGGCAAATACTATCTGCTGACGACGCTGCACAACGACAGAAAGCCTCTGCCGCAGCCACTGCCGGTGGGCCATGAAACGTACATGCGCGGAACCATCATTGCTGTGGCTGATTCTCCTGATGGCCCGTTTGTGCCGGTAAAGGCAGACGGCCCGATTCCTCCGGCGGATTTCATGACACTGGATGGAACGCTGTATATCGACCGCAGCGGTAAGCCATGGATGGTTTATGCGCACGAGTGGCTGCAGGTGACGGACGGAACGATGGAGGCGGTGCCGCTGAAGGAGGACCTGACCTCCGCGGACGGAGCGCCGATCTCGCTCTTCAAGGCCTCGGACGCTCCATGGATCGATGAGCAGGCGAAGCCGACGACCTCGGCTTCGCGCTACGTCACGGACGGTCCGGAGCTGTATCGCACGAAGGATGGCCACCTGCTGATGCTGTGGTCCAGCTACGAACATCTCAGCGACAAGACTCCGGGGAGCCACTACGTGCAGACGGTGGCGCGTTCGCAGTCGGGAGAGCTGAAGGGACCGTGGGTGCAGCTTGCACCGCTGGTGCGACAAGATAGCGGGCACGGCATGCTCTTCCGCACCTTCGAGGGGCAGTTGATGATGGTGCTGCACAGGCCGTTCAAGGGAGCCCGTGGAAAGCTGTACGAGATGCGGGACGCGAGCGATCACCTGGAGGTGGTGCGGGAGCGGAGTGACCTGGATGGAGATCTTCCATAAAAGGCAGAGCGCGCCTGCTCACTGCTAAAATCGCTGCCTATGGCCGCAGTGGAACAACCCATGACATCGCACAAGAAACCGACGGCACAGCAAGTGCGTCTGGCTGAGCTGGCAGCGCGACATGCCATCGCCGAAGAGGGCGGAGGGCCGGAGCGACGGGCTCGCGAGAACAAGTCCGGCAAGTTATCCGCGCGCGAGCGGGTGGAGCTGCTGCTCGATGAAGGAACGTTTGAGGAGACGGACAAGTTTGTTACGCACCGCGCGTCGGAGTTCGGCATGGACTCACAGCGGGTTCCAGGGGATGGATTCGTAACCGGGCATGGACGCATCGATGGCCGCGTGGTGTTTGTCTTCGCGCAGGACTTCACCGTCTTCGGCGGGTCGTTGTCGGAGGCTAACGCGGCGAAGATTGTGAAGATCATGGACATGGCCGTGAAGGTGGGCGCGCCGGTGATCGGGCTGAACGATTCAGGCGGAGCACGGATTCAAGAAGGCGTGCTCTCGCTGGCGGGATACACAGATATCTTTCTGCGCAATACGCTAGCGAGCGGTGTGGTGCCGCAGATCTCGGCGGTGCTGGGACCCTGTGCGGGAGGCGCGGTTTATTCGCCGGCGATTACGGACTTCACGTTGATGACTGAGAAGACGAGCTACATGTTCGTGACCGGGCCTGACGTTATCAAGACCGTGCTGCACGAGGATGTGACCAAGGACGCGCTGGGTGGAGCGCATACGCACAACGAGATCTCCGGTGTTGCTCACTTCATGGCTCATGACGACCGGGAGTGCATGGCGATGATTCGCGAGCTGGTGGGATTTATCCCGTCGAACAATCTCGATGACCCTCCTCGTCGCGCGACCAGCGATGATCCAGCGAGGGCAGATGCGGCTCTGGACACGATGATCCCGGAGGAGAGCAACCAGCCCTACGACATGGTGGACGTGATTGCGCGCATCGTCGATGACGGCTATCTGTTCCAGGTGCAGGAGCACTTCGCGCGCAATCTGGTCGTCGGCTTTGCGCGTATGAATGGGAGGCCGGTGGGCGTAGTCGCGAACCAGCCTGCTGTGCTTGCGGGTGTGCTGGATATCGATGCGTCGGTCAAAGGGGCGCGGTTTGTGCGGTTCTGCGATGCTTTCAACATTCCACTGATCACGTTTGAAGACGTGCCAGGGTTTATGCCTGGAACGCGGCAGGAGCACGGAGGAATTATTCGCCATGGCGCAAAGCTTCTGTATGCCTTCGCCGAGGCGACTGTGCCGAAGCTGACGGTCATTACACGGAAGGCTTACGGCGGGGCTTACTGCGTGATGAGCTCCAAGCACCTGCGGACCGATGTGAACCTGGCGTGGCCGACGGCGGAGATTGCGGTGATGGGTCCGGAGGGCGCGGTCAATATCGTATACAAGCGCGAGCTGGATGCGGTGGTGCGGCGGGCAGAGGCGGTGATGCCGCAAGGTGTGTCTCTCTCTGAGGAGCAGAAGCTGGAGGTTCTGGCGGAGGCTCGTTCGGCGAAGGTGGAGGAGTTTCGCGAGCGGTTTGCGAACCCGTATATTGCCGCCGAACGCGGCTATATCGATGCGGTGATTCGCCCCAGCGAGACGCGCCGGCGATTGAACACGGCGCTCGATATGCTGGCGACAAAGCGAGAGAAGAATCCTCCCAAGAAGCACGGCAATATTCCATTGTGAGCTTGCTGCTTCGTCGAGGCTGATGATTTTTCCATTCATCAGACGTGGGCTGCGAGGCGTCTGCGTCGCAGATCGACCAAGAGATACAAGGCCCCTGTTGCGACGAGTGCAATGGTGGCGGGCTCGGGTACGGGAGAATCGGATTGGTCCGGATCGATGGACATTGAAAAGCTGGTTCCAAGGCCGATAAAACCATACTGTCCGGGAATGAATGAAATCTGACCGTTCGCGACGGTGAAGAAAGGGCTGTCGAGCAGATATTCGCCCCCCATATTCGGATCCAAAGCGGAGTTCACATAGAAGTAGCGAGAGTCCCCGAGGTCCTCGAACGATACGGTGGCGGGAATGACAGTTCCGGCAGGCGGATAAGGGGTAAATCCGTAGAGAACCGTCAAAGGGACGTTGCTAAAGGAAAAGCTATTCCCCGAGAGAAAATCGGGAGTAGAAGGCGAGGGGATTGAAAAAGTAGCACCTTCTTGCCCTGAGACGCCAGCGCCAGTGATGTAAAAGGTATCGGCCCTCGCGATGAAGCTTGCGGCAGCGAGAAGAAGCAAGGAAAAGACTTTGGAGAAGCGCATCAGGAGTCCCTTCAAAAAAGGAGGCAAAGATAGCATGCACACGAAGGATGTTCTAACGCGGAGAAGATGTCAAGACGAGATGCGGAGCATTTTTTTTTGCGAACGTTATTAAGAGCGCTAACAATTTTGTGACTTCCTGCCCCGGAAGAATGGGTTGTGTCATGGTAGAGAAATGCCCGCCAAGGTAATCTCTACTGCGAACGCCGAACATTACACATGGGGAGCCAACTGCGACGGCTGGTATCTTGTGCGCACGCCTGAGCTGAACATCATCGAAGAGCTGATGCCGCCGGGAACCAGCGAGACGCGCCACCATCATGCGCATGCGCGGCAGTTTTTCTTTGTGCTTGAGGGCGAGCTGACGATGGAGATCGAGCATCACGATTTCACGGTGCGGGCAGGCGAGGGGATTGAGATCGCTCCGGGACAGGCGCACCAGGCGATGAACACAAGCGCTGCCCCGGTGCGGATTATTGTGACCAGTCAGCCACCAAGTCATAGCGATCGCATCGACGATAAGGCGTGAACTGTCGTTCAAGAATCAACTACGGTATACCAATTACGGTCAAGGGTATTCATCCCTCGTTTCTTATAGTTAGTCACAAAAACTTCGACGTTCATCACATTTTTATATTGACCCACGGTAAATAAGACTGTAGGTTCTCCTGCATATCTAAAGCTTCACCGGCGTTGACAGCTTCATCGACCGGTCCCACAGACACAACGGATGTGCGTCTGAACGCCCCCACGTGTCTCTAGCCGGGACCTTGCTTCGCACTGCAATCGGACGCACGAATTGCAGCGATTGTTCTTCACACATCCGCACAAGAATGCTTTTTTCTGAGAGGTCACACGAAAATGATCACAACCTCAGTGGTATTGTTCAGGCGATTTTCGACAATCGTTTGTCTGCTTCTGTTTACCTTCCTGGCTGTGCTTCCGATTGCTCGCGCGCAGGAGACGACGGGCGCGGTTGAAGGTACGGTCAAGGATAAAACCGGAGCTTCCATCACAGGCGCCAACGTAACCATCAGCGGAGACAAGCTGATCGGCATTAAGGCGATCTCGACCGACAAAAGCGGTTACTATCGCTTCGACAATCTTCCTCCTGGAACCTACGCGATTCGGGCAAGCGCCCCGGGGTTCACCGAGCTCAAGCGCGATGGCCTGGTGATTCAGACGGGCCGTATTCCGACGGTTGATCTTCCACTGTCTATCGGCTCAGAGCAAACCATCATAGAGATCAGCGCAGAAACACCTGTGATTGATGTGACGTCGTCGCGTCAGCAGACAACGATCAGCAAAGATGAGATCGATTATGCTCCTCGCGGCCGGTCCTTCCAATCGGCGATTGCTTTTGCTCCCGGTGCGCGTCTTGAGCCGCTGCAGGGTGGGTATCAGATCGATGGCGGCGCTACGGCTGAGAATTCTTATCTGATCAATGGCATGGAGACCGGCAGCATGGTCACCGGCAAGTCGGCCGCAAACGCTCCGTTCGAATTTGTTCAGGAGGTTCAGGTAAAGACCGGCGGCATTGAGGCTGAGAACGGCGGTGCGTTGGGTGGTGTCGTCAATGTTATCGGCAAACGTGGTGGCAATACCTGGCATGGCAACGTCTGGATGTACTACGAAGGCGACCCCATGGACTCCAGCTATGCCATCACGCCACTGAGTCAATATGACAGTGGAGCGACACACCAGGGCAATTTCCTTCGCTCCGATCCACAGGGGACTTATTCCACTCCAAACAGGCAGGATTACGCTGCCCAGTTCTACACGCCACAGAAGGATCACTTCCGTTATCTTCAACCCGGCTTCGATGCAGGCGGATATCTGAAGAAGGACCGCCTTTGGCTTTGGGTTTCCTCTTCGCCATTGATCCAAACGGTGCGTCGCACAGTCAATTTCACGAATCCCTCTTGCGCGGCTTCAGGCTGCCCCGGCGTTCGTCAGTTCAATTACAGCGAACAAACCTACTTCACTGCTGCTCGCGTTGACCTTAAGGTCAGCGAAAAGATTCGTCTCTACGGTGGATGGCAGTATGCGTTTGACCGTACGACCGGCAGCAACAACGTAGCTGGTAGTAATTTCCCCACTCCCGACTCGATCTACGGCCAGTACAATCCTTCCACGGCAAATCCGATTGACTCCTACCAGGGCGCTATCGGCTCCGTTCAGCCGAACAGTATCTATACTGCCGGCGCCGACATTACGTTGACGTCCAACCTGGTCTCCACCACCCGATTCGGCAACTTCTTCCAGAATTATGCCGATCGTGGCCTCCCTCAAGGTGATCGTTACCTCTGGGTGGGCAATGCCAACGCAACGCAAACTGCTCTTGATCCCACGGCCCCCACTCTCGGTACGGCGAATGCAAACGCCGTGAAATCGAATAACAATTACAACATCAGCCCGAACCTCGGTTATCAGTTCAACGCAAATTCTCGTACCTCGTTCAATGAGGACCTTGCCTTCTTCAAGAAGGGATTCTTCGGGACCCATAATCTGAAGGGCGGCTATCAGCTCACCCACTTCTACGAGAACGTCAATCAGACCTTCACCAACGACCTTGTCCGTCTGACCTATGGCGCAACCTATGGCCCTGGCACGGCGTTGGGTCAAGCCAACTGCGCAGCCATTGCCCAGCAGAACACGGCAAAGGGATGGGCTGCAGGCGGAAACTCCGGTGCCTGCCAAGGCAACTGGGGTTACGTCAACATCCGGGATGGTGTTGAGATCACGGGAAAAGCGAGCAGCAACAACCATGCCTTTTATATTCAGGACTCGTGGCAGATGATGAAGGGCCTCACTGCCAACGTCGGTGTGCGCTTCGAGCACGAGTACCTTCCGTCCTACAACCAGTACCCCTCCGGTATCAACTTCGGGTGGGGCAGCAAGGTCGCCCCTCGTCTCGGTGCCGCATGGGATGTCTTCCAGGACGGCAGATTTAAGCTCAACGCGAGCTATGCGGCCTTCTACGATGTGATGAAGCTCAACCTTGCCATCGGTTCGTTTGGTGGCAATTACTGGCACGATTGCGTCTACGCTCTCGACACGCCGGACTTCTCTGTCGTCAAACCAGTCAAGGATGCAACCGGACACTACTGCCCGGCAGGTGGTGCAGCAGTCGGCGCAAACTTCGCAGGCGGCGCAACGCCGGCAGGTCTGCGTTTCATCGAAAACCAGGACTTCCGTATCCCTTCGAACGATCCCTCACAGGGCGCTGCCGTCGATCCCAGCCTCAAGCCGTATCGAGAGCACGAGGGTGTCGTCGGAGCTGCATACCAGATCACCCGCGACTGGACCTTTGAGTCTCGCTATACCCGCAGACGCCTTGATAAGGCCATTGAGGACGTCGGCTATATCGGTCCGGATGGCGAGGCTTTCATTATTGCCAACCCCGGCTTCGGTACCGATGCAGGTGGAACCACCGCTTCTTGCTCCACTTGCAAACCGCAACCCAAAGCTGAGCGTAACTATGACGCGGTCGAGTTCCGGATTACCAGGGCATCGACCCGGCATTGGTTCGGTCAGTTTGCCTATACCTATAGCAGGTTGCGCGGCAACTATAGCGGTCTTACCAGCACAGACGTCTCCGATGCAGGCGGCGCCCGCGCTAATCCGAACAACAACCGTGCATTTGACGAGCCCCAGTTCCAGTTCGATGCCAATGGCAATCCTTCCAATGGTCTTCTGGCTACGGACCGTCCCAACTCCTTCAAGGGAATTGCGTATTACCGGTTCAGCACCTGGAAGCGCAACGAGCCCACCATCGGTCTGTTCCAGCAGGCGTCTTCGGGTACTCCTCTCAGCACCTTTGCCGACGTCAATGGAGCGACTACCAGTTATCCCGTCTATGTCGTTGGCCGCGGTAAGTGGATTGACATAACCCGCGATGCCGCAAGTGGCGCGTGGGTCTACGGCAATACCTACACTCGTCGCACGCCGTGGTACACACAGTCGGACCTGTCCTTGACCGACTCGTATCGTGTGAGCGACACGCACGAGGCCTGGAGACTTCAATTTGAGGCGCAATTCACCAATCTCCTCAATCAGAAGGCAGCAACTGTCTATCAGTCGCGCGCGAATGCAACTCTTGGTTCGAGCGGAAACTACATCCTGCCTGCTGGGTCGACAGCCGGAAACCCGAATTATGGCGTCCTCGAGAACGGGTACGATTGGAAATCCATCGCCAATAACGGGAACGGACTCTCCACGAGCCGCGGACCCCTCGTACTCAGCAATCTGTATGGTCTTCCCAGCAGCTGGCAATCAGGTCGCGCGATTCGCCTGAAGGTCGGCTTTACCTTCTAACTCTCAACGCATCTCAAAATGAGAACGGGGACTGCTCAATGCAGTCCCCGTTTTTATTTGATGTAGAGGAATTCGACTACTTGTTGTCAATCCTGAGGTCGATGTAGAACTGATTTTTGCTGTCGAAGGAGCTGATGGTTTTTACGGAGCTCTTTGCACCGTCGTGTTCAGCCCAGATCTCGTAGTCCGTGTTCTGCGCCAGCTGTCCGAAGCGGTACTCGCCGCCATCGTTGGCGATAAAGCTCTTCACCGAGCGGCCATCCTTGAGATAGATGACAGCTCCCTTGACCGGTACATTTTCATGGTTGGTCACCTTACCCTGGACTACGCGTTGCACCGGGCCGCGCTGCTGTGCGGCAGCCGGGATTGCGAAGGTTGCGGGTAGTACGGTGAAAACGCAGAACGACGAAAATACCAAGGCGACTTTGCCAATGCGGACCGAAAACCGAGGAAGACCGTTCATCCCTCCAGTATACGGGGGTAATTTTTTCGAGGCGAACTACTCGTCTTCGTCCCCGGGAAGGTGAGAGGATTCTTCCTCGTCGTATCCGGCTTCTTCGACGGGGGCTAGTTCCACGGGGTCCGTGGAGACTACTTCAAGTTCCGCGCCGCATTCGTCACATTGCAGGGTCTCGCCCTGGTCCAATTCATCATCGAGATCGATCGGGTTATCGCATTCGGGACATATCACAGCCATCAGGAGCCTCCGTACGGGGGATGTGTCGCGAGCCAGAATCTTCGTGGAATCGCGGATAGGTCCGCGCGACGCCCCCGCTAATAATTTATCGACTCCCCGTGACGGGGCGTCAAGCATAAGGATGGCCCCAGTTGAGATTTTTACCTTTTCCTGATTTACACAGGCGAAATGGTTGGATTCACCCGTCGGGGTGACATTTGCCGGAATCCGGCCCTTTGCTCTCGATCCCGGCTGGTCCCGGATTCCTGGGCCGATCTCCCACTCCGAGCACGAAGCCGCGCCCTGTGATGAAATAAAGAGACGAATCACGATGCGACGTACCGGCTCCATCCCGCTTGCTCTGCCATCCTTCGGAGGAGCCGTACGCAGGTTGATCCTGCTGAATGTGGGCGCCTTCTTTGGGCTTGCCATTCTCTCCTGGGTTTCACCCTCACTTAACCGGGTTCTTACCGCTCATCTTCTGCTCGAGCCTTCCGCGGTGATTCGGGGAGAGGTGTGGCAGATCTTCACCTACTCGCTTATCAATCCGGGGATCCTGTCGATCGTCTTTGCCATGTTGACGCTGTGGTTTACGGGATCGCTGCTGGAAAGCAGTTACGGAAGCCGGTGGCTGACGGAGTTGTATTGGAGCTCTGTGATCGGCGGAGCGGTGATTGCCTCCGCGGTCTCGTTCACGCACATCTTCGGGCTTCGGCCGGATGCGGTTGCAGTAGGGGTATGGGCGGGCATCTTCGGCCTTCTTGTGGCGATTGCCATGCTTTTCGGCGATCAGGAGTTCCTGCTCTGGTTCGTTATCCGCATCAAGGCAAAGTACCTTGTCGCGATTTATATTCTGATCGCAATCGCGGTGCTGCTGAAAGAAGCGGATAATTTCGGCGCACTGCTGCAGCTATCGGGTGGTCTTGCAGGCTTTCTTTTCGTGCGCTTTGCTCCGCGCCGGGGAATCGCCTTTGGGATGACCGAGCGTCTTTTTGGTGTACGCAATGCTTATTACCGATATAAGCGTCGTCGTGCCGCGCGAAAGTTTGAGGTTTATATGCGCAAACAGAATCGCGAGGTGCACTTCGATAAAGACGGCCGTTACATCGATCCGGACGAGCGACGCGATCCGAACGATAAACGCTGGATGAATTAATTTTTCCGAGCCGCAATTGGTTTGAGGAAGTTTCCTGTTCCTCTATAATTGCGAAAATCAGTTCTGTCCTATCGACAGCCACTCGCAGAGTTCTTCCCGGGTCTTCAGGCAGCAACCTTCTTAAAATAATACTGTCCTTGGCGCATTAACCAGTTCACAATGGCTTCGCAAGAAGGAGTCATCAAGGAGAATCGCCATTTATATGCCACGCAAACTCCCCATGCTGGCCGTTATTGTCTTGTCCGCAGCAACCTTTTCTTTTGGACAAGGCACGTCGAACACGCGCTACACAATTGTGAAGCTCAAAGCGCCTGTAGCCCCTCCTACCACGACCCCCACGGATCCAAGCACTCCCCCTACAACTACCCCCACGGACCCGTCAACGCCACCTACGACGACTCCAACCGATCCCTCTTCTCCTCCAACAACGACCCCGACCGATCCGTCGACTCCGCCCGCATGCAGCACGATGGATCTCGGCTCCGGCGCTAACCTGAATGGCTTCGTCCCCTTCGCGGCAAACAATGCGTGGCGGCAAAATGTCGCCAATGCTCCGGTCGACGGGAACTCCGGTAACCTGGTGAACTTCATTGGAGGTTCCAACCTCTACGCCAACTTTGGTTCGGGAACCTATGCCGGAAATATCATTGGCATCCCGTACACGGTCGTCAGCGGTTCACCCTTCACCACCATCAATTACAACGCCTATGGCGATGAGAGCGACCCGGGCCCCATGCCCATCTCGACCTCAACGCTGATGGAAGGCTCTCCCAACCCTGGCGACGGCGATCGTCACGTACTGGTCCTGGATCGCGACAACTGCTGGCTTTATGAGATCGGCGGCGCGACTCCGCAGGGCGATGGCACGTGGCAGGCAGCAGCAGGAGCTGTCTGGGATATGCTCAACGCCAATGCACGTCCATTCCGATGGACCTCAACCGATGCTGCAGGCCTTCCGGTGTTCCCGGGTCTCGTGCGATACGACGAGGTTGCGGCCGGTCACATCGACCACGCCATCCGTTTCACGCTCCAGCACAGCCGCGCGGCTTTTGTTGCTCCTGCAACGCACTGGGCGGCCAACTCGTCCGATGCGAATGCCGCGCCGATGGGCATGCGCATGAGGCTCAAGGCAAACTATGACATCTCGTCGTTCCCCCCGCAGGCCAAGGTCATCCTTACTGCGCTGAAGAGCTACGGCATGATCATGGCCGATAACGGGAGCAACATGTTCCTTACCGGCGCTCCGGACGATCGCTGGAACAATGATGACCTCAGTTCGTTGAAGCAGGTTCCTGCTTCGGCGTTTGAGGTAATCCAGATGCCGACCGTTACAACGGCAGCAAACGTGGCCCAGGGGGCTGCTCCCAACGTCACCAGCTTTACCGCCGACAACCTCACCGTTTCGGCTGGCACTGCGGTGACGCTGAGCTGGGCCGCCGACAACGCAAGCTACTACGTCGTCTCGCCCGAGGTAGGAGCCGTGCGCGGAAACAGCGCTACGGTTCATCCGACCACGACGACAACCTACACCCTTTACGCAACCAACCAGTTCGACCGAAGCAGCAAGACCATCACCGTCACAGTGCAGTAGCTGTTTCGCCAAGACAACCACACGCAAAGATGCCGTGCGCTCCCTCGAGTGCGCGGCATTTTGCTTTAAGAACAAGCGACAGCGAAAAACGAGATCTCGCATAAACCCTTCCGCGAGCTTTTGCAATCCAATGGTGCAGAGGAGGATCATGCAAACCAGAGTTCTCGGCCATACCGATATTTCCATTGTTCCTCTGGTCTTTGGCTGCAATGTTTTTGGCTGGACAGTCGATGCACCTGGTTCGTTCACCCTGCTCGACGCCTTTGTGGATCGAGGCTTCAACTGTATCGACACTGCGGATGTTTATTCGCGATGGCTGCCGGGCAACAACGGAGGGGAGTCGGAGACAATGCTCGGCGATTGGTTCAAACGCTCGGGCAAGCGCGACAAGGTTGTTCTCGCCACCAAAGTCGGCATGGACATGGGGAATGGCAGGAAGGGGCTGAGCAAGAGATATATTCTCGAAGAGGCTGAAGCTTCCCTCAGGCGCCTGCGGACCGACCGCATCGATCTTTATCAGTCCCACCAGAACGATGAATCCATAGCGATTACGGAGACTCTGGAGGCTTATGAGCAACTTATTCAGCAAGGGAAGGTGCGCGCAATCGGCGCTTCCAACTTCAAAGGAGCGCGCCTGAGCGAAGCCATCGAGTGTGCGCACAAGACCAAGTTGCCGATATACCAAACTCTACAGCCGGAGTACAACCTTTACAGCCGTCAGCAGTACGAGACCAATCTCGCACCGGTCGCGAAGAAATATGGGCTCGGCGTGATTACTTACTTTTCGTTGGCCAGCGGGTTTCTCACCGGCAAGTACAGAAATGAAGAAGATGCAAAGGGAGCGAATCGTGAGTCGCGTGTCCTCAAGTATTTCGATGAGCGGGGCAAAAAGATTCTGAAGGCGCTTAGCGAAATCGCACAGCAAACGGGGGCTCAGACTGCGACGATCTCGTTGGCATGGCTGCTGGCGCAGCCCACCGTGACAGCGCCGATCGCAAGCGCCACCAGCGCGAGACAACTGGAATCGCTCTTTGATGCGGTGGATTTGAAACTGAGTGAAGAGAACCTTAAGAAGCTGACAGACGCAAGCGCCTATTGTTAGTCGTTTCAGGTGCGCCAAGCGGTATAGTTTTCTGCATGACCGAACGATGGTTGCTCGCTGCAATTGCTCTGGCTTTTGTTCCCGTGGCTCATGCACAGTCTTGTGAAAACCTAGCCCGGCAAAAATCGCCAAACGTATCGATCCAGAAGGCCATGTCCGTTCCCGCGGGTGACTTTACCCCGGGTGCAAAGAAGATTTCAAATCTGCCTGCTTTCTGCAGCGTGTCGGCGATCTCAAGGCCAACCGCAGACTCCGAGATTCACATCGAAGTCTGGCTGCCGTCTTCCGGATGGAATGGGAAGTATCTTGCCGTCGGCAGCGGCGGATGGGGTGGTTCCATCGCCTACGATGCGATGGCCGAGGCACTGCGACGTGGTTACGCAACCAGCGCTACCGATGACGGACATGCAGGGTCGAGCGCCAGCTTCATTGTGGGACATCCGGAGAAGTTCGTCGACTTTGCCTATCGGGCCGAGCATGAGATGGCGGTTGAGGCGAAGGCGCTGATCAAGGCCTTCTATGGGCACCCGCAGCGGTATGCGTACTGGGATGGCTGCTCCGGTGGAGGGCGCGAGGGACTTTTGCAGGCTTATCGCTATCCGGAGGAGTTCGACGGTCTCATCGCAGGAGATCCTGCCGATATGCGCCGCAATGCATGGGCGCTTTGGCTGGCAAATGCGACGTTCAAAGACCAGCAGGACTATATTCCTCCGGCAAAGTACGCGATGATTCACCGCGCTGTTCTTGACGCGTGCGATGCGAAGGATGGATTGAAGGATGGTCTGGTCTCTGATCCAGAGAGCTGCCGGGTCGATTTCGCACCGCTGACGTGCAAGGCGGGCGATGCCGCCGATTGTCTTACGCCGAGACAAGTGCATACGGCTGAGATCATTCTCAGTCCATTGAAAGATTCTTCGGGCAACATGCTCTTTCCGCGGCTGGAGCCTGGAACGGAGCTTCGCTGGAGTCGTCTTGCGGGAGGCCCTGAGCCTGCGGAACTCTTCCTCGACCAGTTTCGCTATGTTGTATACCAGGATCCCAACTGGGACTGGCGCAGCTTCGACGTTGATCGTGATGCGGCAAAGGCTAACGCTGTGAACAAGGATGTCGACACGCTCGATCCGCATCTTGATGCGTTCGCAAAGCGCGGCGGAAAGCTGTTGCTGTATCACGGCTGGGCGGATCAACAGGTTGCTCCCGGTTCGACGGTCGAATTCTACAAGTCGCTGCTCAATCTCAACGCGGGACAGGAAGCAGGGTGGGCGAAGCTCTTCATGGTGCCGGGCATGGGGCATTGCTCCGGCGGCGAGGGACCGGACAGCTTCGACAAGATTGGCGCGATGGAAGATTGGGTGGAGAAGGGTACGGCTCCGTCGCGCATCATCGCGGCACACCACGCTGCAGGCAAAATAGATCGCACGCGGCCGCTGTGTGCGTATCCGCAGGTGGCAAGATATAACGGCAGTGGCAGCATCGACGATGCCGCGAACTTCACCTGCACTTCACGTTGACAGCTTCAGCGGCATAACTCTTCGCAAAACAAATGCGACGGTCTAGCTACGCGGTGCGATCTTCAGGTGTAGTTCCTTCATCTGCTGTTCCGTCGCGGGGCTGGGCGCGTCGACCATGAGGTCGATGGCCTTTGCCGTCTTCGGGAAGGCGATGACCTCGCGCAGACTGGAGGCTCCGGCGAGGATCATCACGATGCGGTCGAGGCCGAGGGCGATGCCACCGTGCGGAGGCGTGCCGTACTCGAGCGCATCGAGGAAGAAGCCGAAGCGCTGCTTCGCTTCTTCGTCGCTCATGCCGAGGGAACGGAAGATCTCCGACTGTACGTCCTGTCGGTGGATACGGATCGATCCTGAACCGAGCTCGGTTCCGTTGAGCACGATGTCATAGGCCAATGCGCGAACGGACCCCTTGTCGTTGAAGAGCGCACCTGACTTGATGTCGTCCTCATGGGGCGAGGTGAACGGGTGGTGCGCGGCGTTCCAGGTCTTCGCCTCCTCGTCCCACTCATACATGGGAAAGTCGGTAACCCAGAGGAATTTGTAGTCGGCTGCGGTTCCGGTCTGGGTGAAGAGGCCGTGCTTGTCGGCGAACTTCTGCGCCAGTTGGAGCCGCAGCGCACCGACGCGCTTGTAGATCCACTGCGGATCGTAGTTCCACTTCTCCGGAGTGCCGAGCTTGGGTGTAATGACGACAGCGAGATCATCGGCTCCGACGGCCAGCTTCTGCTCGATGATCGCGGCGAGGGGAGCGAAGGTCTCATTCGTCTTCAGGCGGGTGACGTCGAGCGAGTCGAGGCCGGTTTCGCCAAAGGCCTTGCGAATCTCATCGACCAGACCACGACGCTGGGTTCCGCTTAGACCGCCGGCCTTCGGGATGACGAAGCCGAGCACGGGCAGCTTCTGCTCGACCTTCAACTGCTCGCGTAGCGCAGGAGTCAGCTCGTCTGTCAGCTCGACCATTGCGGGCAGGCGCATGTCGGGCTTGTCGATGCCGTACTGCCGGATGGCGTCGTCGTAGGTCATCTGCACGAAGGGGGCCGTCAGCGAAATTCCGGCCGTCTTGAATGCAGCGGTCAGGAAGCCTTCCACCGTGCGGAAGACCGTCTCCTGCTGCGGGAAGGTCATCTCGAGATCGATCTGGGTGAACTCCGGCTGGCGGTCGGCGCGGAGGTCCTCGTCGCGGAAGCAGCGCGCGACCTGGAAGTAGCGGTCGAAGCCGGAGATCATCAGAATCTGCTTGAAGATCTGCGGCGACTGCGGCAGCGCATAGAAGTCGCCGGGATGCACGCGGCTGGGGACGAGATAGTCGCGGGCGCCTTCAGGGGTTGACCGCGTCATGAAGGGCGTCTCGATCTCGAGGAAGCCGTTGTCGGAGAGATACTCGCGGATGGCACGCGCGACCTTGTGGCGCATCGCGAAGTTGTACTGCATCTGCTCACGACGCAGGTCGAGGTAGCGGTATTTCAGCCGCACCTCTTCGTTGGCGATGGCGTCGTCGGCAGGCGAGAACGGAGGCGTCTTCGCCTCGTTCAGCAGCAGCAGATCCCTGGCAACCACCTCGATGGTGCCGGTGGCCATATTCGGATTCTCAAGGCCAGCGCCGCGACGGCGGACGGTACCCTTGACCGCGACGACGTACTCCGATCGGGCTGCCTCGGCCTTGGCGTGCGCCTCGTCGGAGACCTCTTTATCCAGCACCACCTGGGTAATTCCCGTGCGGTCACGCAGATCGAGAAAGATAAGATTGCCGTGGTCGCGGCGCCGGTTGACCCAGCCCATCAAAACCACGTCCTGTCCGTCCTGCTCCACACGGAGCTCTCCGCACCGATGGGTGCGCTGCAAGTTGCCTAAAAAGTCGAGTGTCACAATCTCTCTATTGTACGGAGGGCGAGGCGGAATCGCTAAATGCGGCGAAACGGGGTAATAAAGCAGTTTCAGATTGACCCACAACCGATCGCCCAAGATGTCCGCTTTGCGGAAAGGTAAAGAGTGAATTCACTCAGCTTTCAGCATTACAACCGGATCGATTCTCACCGCCCGCATTACTGCGGGTAACGAAGCCAGACCGGCGGCCGCCAGCAATACTGTCGTCGGCCCCAATAACATCCCCGGATCCGTGCCCTTCACCCCGTACAACAACGTAGCGACATATCGTACGGAAGCCATCCCCAAGACCAGCCCCGCTACAGCTCCCACTGTGACCATTGCAAACACTCGAGTGGTGACCAGGCGAACAATATTCCCGGCCGCCGCACCAAGAGCAATCCGAATCCCGATCTCCCGCTCCCTCTGCACCACTGAGTAATGCAGTACGCCGTACAGCCCGATCGCCGCCAGCAGCAAAGCCACTGCGGCAAAGAACCCGCCCAGCGTCGCCAGCAGCCGCTCCCGAATCGTCTGATCGGAGATCAGCTCGGTCTGCGTTGTCACCGTGCTCACGCGAAACTCCGGATCGGTCTGCGTCACCGTGCGCCGCAGCATCTCGGCCATCTGCGCAACATCGTCTCTCGACGTCCGCACAGCAATCACCTCCCTGCGCCTTGTCTGAAGTGTGCCTGCGGCCGCTCCTGCGGCGGTCGATAGCTGATGTACCGGCAGATATACCTGCGGCAAAATTCCGTCGCGCACCTTCCAATACATCACGTCCTTTACCACGCCAATCACCTCGTAGTGCACAATCGGCTGCGACTGCGGCGCATCGAAATGGCGCGTCAGCTCGAACGACTGCCCCACCGGACTTCGTCCGCCAAAGAATGTCTTCACGAACGTCTCATTCACCAGGGCAACACTCGGCGTGGCATCCGTATCGCGGAAGTCCCGCCCATCCACCAGCGGAATCCGCATCGTATCCAGCCACCCCGGCGATACCGCCAGAAAGAACGCCAGCGTCTGACTCGGCGCTTCTCCATGCACTGAAATCAACTCGTTCTGCTGGGCCCCGCTCATCAGCGGCCAATTCTCCAGCGCCGTCGACTGCACGCCCGGCACCTGGCGCAGAGCCGCTGCCATCTGGTCCCACTTCACTGCCGGCTGCTCTGTATTTGTGACCGTATCCAGCAACAACAGCCGCTCCGCCACAAACCCCGTCGGCAGCTGTAGTAGTTTCGTCATCGTCACGGCAAACAGCCCCGCCAGAAACAGCACTACAACGCAGAACGCTACCTGCACCGCAACCATTCCCTGCATCCATTGCGTTCTCGCCCCTGGCCCCGCCCCACCCTTCAGCGCGTTAACCGGCTGCACGCTCGACGCCTGAAGTGCAGGCAGCAACCCAAACAGAATCGTCACGCTCATGGCCAGGCCCGCTGAAAACACCACCACACTCCAGTCCGGACCCAGCACCAACCGCGCGGGATTGTCCGGCGGGTTGATCCGCCCCACCACAATCGGAGTCGCCCACCACGCAAACATCAGGCCCAGCGAGGCGGCCATCGCACCCAGCATCGCACTCTCCACCATGACCATGCGCACCAGCCGTGCGCGCCCCGAACCCAGGGACATCCGCAGGGCCAGCTCCCGCGTCCGCGCCGCCGCCTGTCCTGCCATAAGGTTCGCCACATTCGCGCAAGCAATCAGCAGCACCATCCCCACCAGCACGCCCAGTACCGTCAGAGCCTCTCCGTAATCACTCTGCAGTTTTGAAACGCCACCTCCCGCTGGTTTCAACTCCAGTGTCGGATTCGGACCCAGCCCGCTTGTCACGCTTTTTGGGAAGGCCTTCAGGCGTTCCTCTTCCCACCGCTGATACGCCCCGTTCAGCTTGCCTGCCAGCACCGTCGCGTTCACACCCGGCTTCACACGCACAAACACACGCAGCCAAAACTGATTCGTAGCTGGCAGGATTGGCTCCATCCTTGCCGGAGCAAAGATGTCTGTCCTGGTTCCCGGCTCCGTGCCGGTAAACTTCTTCGGCCCCACGCCCACAATTTCGTACAGGTTGTCGCCCATGCGGAAGGTCCGCCCAACCACATTCGGGTCTCGCCCAAACCGCTGGGTCCAATAGTCGTACGAGATCACCGCGTATGGGCTTTTCGTTACGACGCGGTCATCGTCCTCCGTCAGCAACCGCCCCAGAGTTGGCTTCAGACCCAGCATGGAGAAGAGCTCACCGGATACCCATTGCCGGTAGGCCTTCTCCGTCTCCGCATTCGAGCCATAGGTCACATCGATGTGGCTCATCGTCGAAGCCGCCGCCACCTCGGCATCACCCTTCGCCACCTCGCGCGCCCGCTCGAAGAACGGATACGAGTTGGTATCGAACGAACTCGGCAGATATGCCGTGGCCTGCCTCTTGTAGGTCACCGCATACAGGCTCGCCGGATCACTCACGGGCATCGAACGCAAGAACAACGCATCCACCAGGCGAAACGCAGTAACGCAAGCCCCAATCCCGAGCGCGAGCGAAAGCACCGCCGCTGTGGTCGTTACCTTGCGCTTCTTTAGTTGCCGCCATCCAAACACCACATCCGCTCGCAGCGAATCCAGCCACCCCACCACCTGCACCGAGTAACTCTCCTCGCCCCGCCGCAACGTGGATCCAAATGCCCGCCGAGCCTCCATCGGATCACGTCCCTCAGCCACCGCCTCTGCAAGGTGCGCCTCCATCTCCTCGTAAATCTCGCGATTCAGCCGCTCCCCACGAAACACGTTCCGAACCCGAGTCCACATGGACATGACTACACCGTCCTCAGCACAAGGTTCACCGCCGAAGTCACCGTCTGCCACCGCAGCTCCTCTGCTGCAAGCTGCTTCTTACCTGCAGCCGTCAACTCATACACCCGCGCCCGCCGCCCCGTCTCCTTCACCACCCATTCCGCGCGAATCCAGTCGTTCTCTTCCATCCGGTGCAACGCTGGATAGAGCGACCCCTCCTCGGCTCGCAGCACATCTTTCGAAATATCTTTAATCGCGGTCATGATGGCGTACCCATGCAGTCCCGGCCTCCGCGAAAGAATCTTCAGGACCAACAGATCAAGTGAGCCTTGCAGTGCGTCAGGTTTTCTCATACTTAGATGTCTATATATAGACGTCTAAGTAGTTGTGTCAAATCTTTGCGATGACTAAGGCAGAACTTCCTGGGGCACTGGCACGGGTACTTGCCGGCAAGAAAAGGAAACTTTTTCTTTTCCTGTCCGGTGATCCTGGGGTAACTCTCGTTTACCGCGTGGGCTGATTTGTAGGCTGTTGCGGGGCGCCTTGCATGGGAGTCATCACGCTGGCCGATAACGCCGCGGCATTGGGCGTGGGTACCTGGATCATCTGATACGTAGGCACGAGGAAGAGCTGCGGCGCCGGCTCAGAGAGGTTGATGTCGGTCAGCGTAAACGTCTGACTGGCGGAGACGCGCGGGTCAAAGCGTTTGGTGAGGATGTTGACCTGCAGGCGATCGGAGTACCAGAATTCCTTGATCACAGGCTGGGGCTCCTGATTGCCAAAAGCTCCCTTCGGGAAGGTCGTGATTTCGCGGGAGCCGTTGACATTGATGCTCTCCATCACCCGCTCCCCAAGCGACTCTGTTTGCACGTTCGGTGCAGTCGGTGGCACAACTCCATTGGCCGTGCCCCGCTGTGAGCCGCTCGGAGTCGTAGTGTTCTGCTGCGGCCTGCCAGGAATGGCTGCGGCAAGAGCAGCCTGCCTCAGCGGAGCAACCTCACACAGGTGATAGCCCGGGACGCAGGCATAGTACTCGTGCCGCTGTGGGTCGGCGTAGTCGGTCCAGCCAAGGCGCGTGGGACGCTGGTCTCCGTCAGGAGCAAAATTGCGGTGTTCCTCAAACACGTGCCCGGCGCTGTCTCGTGCGATGAAGCGCCGATTTTTGACTGTGCCGACGGTCCCGTCGGGGAGGAGATGAGTCCATTCTGTGACGACGTAAGCACTGAACGGAGCACCGGGAATGGTCGGGATGAACGGACCGACGACGCGCTCGATCGTACCGCCATCGCGGGCGTGCTGCTGGGGACTTTGCGAGTTCTGTGCATTCAGAAGGAGTGACGCTGCGGCAAAGGCAAAGACCACAAAGAGCGCTGGTTTTCGCACGGCAATCTCCAAGGAGCAAATGTCTGGATAAGTAGATTGGAGCCCGGGGCAGAAGTCCAGCCCATATTACTCGCTGGAGTTCGATTTCTCATCGGATTTTCATTTCCGGTGATACGCCGGAGGGCGGCGCTGTTGGCCTTCTCTACCGCCATTCGTCCGTAAAACGGGCTTAGCTTCCAAGCAATGCAAACTGACCCGCTAAATGCGCTCGGCATGAGCGCGGATGTAGTCGTCCAGGGAGTGGTCGGGGCCGATGTAGTGGAACTCCTCTGCGTAGTCGAGCCCGTATTTAGCTCCTACCTGCTTGTCCCGTTCGATAAATGCGGCTTCGATGTAGACGTCTTTCGCTGCGTCCTGCCCGCTGGAGAAGGCAGGGATGCGCATTCCCTTCGCGGCGAGCGAGTCGTTGGTGCTGCGGACCATGTTGGTGATCATCGTCCTGCAGGAGCGGATGTAGGCGATCTTCTGCTTCAGTGTGGGGCCGATGTCGACGACGCGGTTGACCATCTGAGGGCCGCGGGCGAAGTAATACTTCTCGCTGACCGCGTGGACCTTCAGGCCGGCGTCGAATTGCTCCGGAAAGTCGAGGTGGTCGGCCGACATCCAGCAGGCTGCCTCGACGGCCTGCGCGGTGACGTAGTGGTCGGGATTCTCTTCGTAGTGGCCCCAGGGATCGTAGCTGAGGACGGTATCGACCTTCAGAAGGCGGAAGAGGAAGATGAGGCGGACGCGAATCTCCATGCGCGAGATGTCGTCGAGGCCGTGGTTGCGGTAGTGCAGGTCGTAGCGCTTTTTGAGGCCGGCGACCTCGACGAAGTGCGCCGCGTCCTGTTCGTTGGCCAGCACGGTCTCACCCAGGGTCAGGTTGTAGGAGTCCTTCTCGTCGTTGCTGACGCGGATGAAGTAGCCGGTGTAGCCCTCGTTGAGCAGCTTGGCGATGGTGCCCCCGGCGAAGATGGGGCCGTCGTCGAGGTGCGGTGTGATCAACGCGAAGACCTTGCCCTTGGATGGCTGGCCAGAGGTGGCGTGTTCGATCGTGGGCGGAGTGGCTGGCGCAGTCGTCTGCGCCATGCCGGGGTTCTGTGCCGCGGTGCCGAAACCTGCTGCCGCGGCGATCCTGAAAAAATCTCTGCGCACCATCACGCCTCCTTATGCGGTCAGGATCAGGATTTCAGCGCCGAAACCAGACCTTCGCGGGAGACCTTATCCTGTTCGCCTGCTGCGAAGTTCTTGACGGTAAACAGGCCCGAGTTCACTTCGTCCTCGCCTACGATCACCATCTTACGAGCCAGTTTGTCGGCCGCTTCGAAGGACTTTTTGAGACGGAAGTTGCCATCGCCTACTTCGATCGTGAGCCCGGCCTGGCGTAGCTCGCGTGCCAGCTTCAGAGCCGCGGGATTCTGCGCCACTCCCATGGGAGCGATAAAGGCGTCGAGCTTCGTCGCCTGCTGTTCCTCGGCCTGCGCCTGCAGGGTGAGGATCAGCCGGTCCTCGCCGATGGCGAAACCGATTCCCGGGGCTCTGGGGCCGCCCAGCATCTCGCTGAGGCCGTCGTAACGTCCGCCGCCGAGCAGAGCATTCTGAGTGCCGAGGCCGCTGCCGTCGGGAACTGTGAACTCGAAGGTGGTGCGTGTGTAGTAGTCGAGCCCGCGTACCAGCCTGGGGTCGAGATCGTAAGGGACCCCACAGGTGTCGAGAGCTGTCTTTACCTGCTCGAAGTGCGCGCGAGAATCCTCGTCGAGAAAGTCCGCGATCTTTGGCAGTCCTTCGATGATGTTCTGGTCGTTGGCATCCTTGGAGTCAAGGACCCGCAGCGGATTGGTCTCCGCACGCCGTTGATTGTCCTCGCACATCAGGTGCTTCACCGGGGCCAGAGCGTCGCGCAAGGCCACGCTGTACCGCTTTCGATCTTCGGCGGAGCCCACGGAGTTCAACGCCAGACGCCAGCCCTTTACGCCCAGCTCATCCAGCAGGGTCGCGAGCATCTCCAGCACCTCGGCGTCGCGCAGGGCCGAATCCGACCCTGACCAGGGGGGACCGAGAACTTCAGCGCCGATCTGCCAGAACTGCCGGTATCTTCCGCGCTGCGGACGCTCGCGTCGGAACTGCGGTCCGATGTAGAAGAGCTTCTCGAGCATCCCGCTGTCGGCCATGCCGTGCTCGATGTAGGCGCGGACCACTCCAGCGGTATTCTCAGGGCGCAGGGTCAGGCTTTGGCCCTTGTCGCTATCGCCGCGGCCGCGATCTTCCCATGTGTACATCTCTTTCGAGACGATATCGGTCTCTTCGCCCACGCTGCGGCTAAACAGCTCCGTCACTTCAAAGACGGGCGTGCGAATCTCACCAAATCCGTACCGCGCGAAGACCGATCGCGCCGTGGCCTCTACGTAATTCCAAAGAGTGGTGTCCGGGGGGAGGAGGTCTCTGGTTCCGCGTACTGCCTTGATGGTTGCCATTGCCTTTCAGTGTAGCGAAATCGGACGAGTCTTATACGCCTACATTGGATAGAGGACCAACTCGCAGATTCCGCTGTGACAGTTTAATGTGCCCTTGCGCAGCAAGTGTGCGTCGGATCCTTGCGGAATCCACCTTTCGAAGTCAGCACGCTTGAGCATGGCATCTTCGCTAGCGATTGGATGGTCGGAAGGCGATTTGCTAGTCAGCACGATCTTTCCATTTGCAATCACAAAGGAATATTCCGACAGGAGATTTCCACCTGTCTTGGTGCCAACACGAATCGTCCGCTGTTTTGTGAGCTCACTCTGCATATTCGTGTCTCCCGCAGAGATTCCCTTTTTCTTCAAAGCGTCCATCCGCTTTCGGATCTTGGCACTCACGGGATCAGGACCTTTGAGAGGATTCCCGACCGGTAATGCATCGCGTGTCGTTGAAAATGCGAGGTTATAGAGATGGAGCGCTTCCTGGCTTTGCCCCTGCTTTTCCGCGAGGGCCCCCAGATGAAGTCCAACCTCAGCGTCCTGGGTGTTTTTCCAGGAGGCTTGCAGATAGCTCTCCGACTCCTGAAGTCGTCCCTGCTGGTAAAAGGTCCAGCCCAATGTATCCCACGCTGCGACGAGAAGTGCCTGCTTTCTACGTATCTTTCCTGCTTCTTCTTCTGGAGTGTCCAGCTTCCATTCTTTTGATTCGGTCGTGAGAGTCTCGACGGCCTTCTGCACGCTTTTTTCCGCCAGGTCGAGCTGAATCCCCGCGTTCGCCAGCTCATCGGCGCCACTGTTCAGTACATAGGGATCCGATGTTTTGGTCAGTACAGAGACTAAAGTCTTCTCTCCGTCGGCCGTGTGCCCGGCTTTCAGTTGCGCGCTGCCGAGTTCGATGGCAAGCCCCTCATCATCGGGGGACTTAGAGAGGAGCGACTGAAGTATGGGAAGGGCTTCTTCATATTTCTCTCGGAACTTAAGCAGGGCTGCAAAACGTTTTCGATCATCATCCGTTGCTCCCTTCTGTTCATTCAGCGTTCGCAACGTTTCTACGGCATCGTCGAAATGCCCACTGTTCATCTGCGCCTGGGACATGGCGCCATAAACCCATAATGTATCCGGATAAAGAGCAATCTCCTTTTTGTAAGCCGCCACGGCAGCGTTCCAGTCGTGCCGCTGGAAGTTGAGAAATCCGTAAGTGCTCCAGAGGCTTTGTTGCTTCTCATTGATCTCTTTGGCTTTGTTCAGCGTGGTCTCAGCACCGTTGATCTCACCGCGCTCCACCTGTTCATAGGCCTGCCGAACGAGCTGTGCCGCATCCCGAGTTCCTTCCGTTCCAGATGACTTGTCTTCCGCTGTGGGAATCAGCTGTATAAACGACTCCCCATCGGTCAACGTCGTATCCAGCCATTTCTTGTAAGCCTTCCACTCGGGGGTAGGAACCTGCCGTTGCAGAATCTCCACTCTTCTTTCCGTTATGAGTTTCTCGTGGTCGATCCTGTAGGTCTTATCGAAGATGGCGAAGGCGGTCTTCTGGTGGACCGCTGATGGAAGCTCCGCACCCCAACCCTTCGGTAGTTCAATGGTAGATAGCGAGGTTTCAACCCTGGGCTCGCCAAGCTGGATTGGCTGCTTCTGAGGCGGATTTTTATCGTCGATAGCCGGCAGGAAGACGATTGGAAACAACGGGAGAATTCGATGATTTTCCCAATCTCCAGTCTTCTCGCGCTCGTAGTTGTAGTCCAGTTTCACCGGATCGTTGGTTAATTCCGGACGAGTCGCATCGGGATCGCTTGTGACGCCGCCAAACCCAAATCCCTGGGAAAGACGCTGCATCAGCTCATTCCACTGCCCGCGAGGAATCTGGCGCAACAATGTACGCATCAGGAGTTCATCATCGCCACGTTCTGTGAGCTCAATCTTTGCCTTCACCGTCCCTTCCCTGGTCAAGGTGCCTGCCGCGACAAAGGATGAAAATGGCTTAAAGGGAAGTTCGATCGGAGTCTTTTCGATCTTTGCCGGACCTGTCACAGGAACCACGAGGGCCTGTTTGTCTCGAATAAATGAAACCAGCATTCGATAAGGCGCCAACTCTGAAGTCGAGTCGAGCCATACAGGCGCTCCATCGATGGGCACAAAAGTGATCATGTGATTGAACGAAGCTGGAGAGGGAATCTCTTCATTCATTCGGATTCCGGCACCGATGAGCGCGGCTTTGGGATGAAGACCTTCTGCGGTAAGCATCGCTGCAAGGAGCGTGTGTTTGTCTTTACAGTCCCCATACTGGTTTTGCAATACTTCGCTTGCCGAATGCGGCTGATAACGCCCCACGCCAAACGCAACGCCGATGTAGCGAATCTGGGTTGCTACAAAGTTATAAAGCGCCTTCGCTTTTTCCGAATCGGTAGACTTTCCGGCCGTCAACTCCGCGGCCTTCGCTTTTACAGTCGCATCGGGAACCACACGATCGGCTTCAAGTCCTTGATACCAGTTCCCCACGTCGTCCCAACTTTTAAAGGTGGTCCATGCGATCGTGGGCAACTCGCCTTTCAGATCAACCTCTTTCTGGATAGCCTTGCCATCTTTTCCCACCGTGGGCTCCAGTTGAGATCCGGTCCAGCGATAGACCAGCTCATCGGCGGTATCGGTTTTGGTTGGTGAACGATCCGGGCTCCACACTTTGACGTAGCTGGTTTTGGGAACGTGCAGCTCAATGCTCTGGTCCAGGATGACCGCCCAGCTGCCAAAGGATTCCTGACCCCAGAACTGCCCGGGAATCTCTGCCTTTGTATCCACAATCCGGATTTTGTACTCCAGGCGGTCGCCGGCCTGCAGGTTGCGAACAGGAATCTGTTTTTCCTTCAGATCGCTGTAGAAAGGCGCCTGTCGTGTAACCTCCTGCGGCATCTCCTGAACGTCTGTCGCAGGTGTTTCAACCAGCGTTCCATTCGGTTTTCTTACGCGTACATAGTCAACTTCTGCGCGTTGATTGTTTCCAGCAAATGGAATCGTCACCACACCGTATTGCCTTGCAGCACCGTCACTCTGGATCAAAGTGATGTTGCTGATTTCGCGAGAGGCAGTGCCCTGAATACTGTACCGATAGACGGTCTTCAGCTGTTCCACGATCACGGACTCTGCCGGATAGTCGCGCTTCGCGGACGACGATTGATCCGCATTCTGAAGATTGTGGGGGACTTCTTTTTGAGGGGTCGCTGAACTACCGCCGGTATCCTGACCCATACTGGAAACCGGAAGCATCACCAAGGCAAAAACAAACAGAACAACAGTAAAACGCATATCTGTAACAGATACAGCAGGTCGAAGCAGTAAGCTATCAAAATGTTCCGCGAGGCGGATTCGGCCTGGTGGGTTTCAATCGCTGAACCTTATAAGGAGACGGGTGAATGAGTTACGTGGCAGATTCGAAACGATATGAGCAGGCGCAGTTCCGCCGCTGTGGACGGTCGGGGATCGTTCTTCCCCCGATTTCACTCGGTCTCTGGCAGAACTTCGGTGGCGCCGACGTCTTCGAGACTGGCCGCGCCATGGTACTGCGCGCCTTCGATCGCGGCGTGACCCACTTCGATCTTGCCAACAACTACGGTCCTCCGTATGGCTCGGCCGAGGAAAACTTCGGCCAGATCCTCCGTAAGGATCTCCGCCCTTATCGGAACGAGCTGATCGTCTCCAGCAAGGCAGGCTGGGACATGTGGCCCGGACCCTATGGCATCGGCGGCTCGCGCAAATACCTGATCGCCTCGCTCGACGACAGCCTTCGGCGCATGGGGCTGGATTACGTGGACATCTTCTACTCTCACCGGCCCGACGTGGATACGCCGCTTGAGGAGACGATGGGCGCGCTGGCCCAGATCGTCCGGCAGGGCAAGGCGCTTTATGTTGGCATCTCTTCCTATAGCCCAGAGCGGACGTTGGAGGCAGCGGATATTCTGCGCAGCGAAGGGGTTCCGCTCCTCATCCACCAGCCGTCCTACTCCATGCTGAATCGCTGGATCGAGAAGGAGCTTCTGAGCGCGCTAGAAACCATCGGCGCCGGCTGTATCGCCTTTTCGCCGCTCGCGCAGGGTCTTCTGACCAGCAAGTATCTCAAGGGCGTCCCGGAGAACTCACGAGCCAGCCAGGAGGGCTCGCTCAAGAAGGGCTTCCTCAGCGAAGAGAACCTTCAGCATGTTCGGGCGCTGAACGAGATCGCCCACAGCCGCAACCAGACGCTGGCCCAGATGGCGATTGCCTGGGTGCTGCGGGATTCGCGCGTTACCTCGGCGCTGATTGGGGCGCGTAATATGGATCAGCTCAACGACTCGCTGGACGCGGTAAAAAATCTCAGCTTCACCGAAGCCGAGCTGGCGGAGATCGACAAGCACGCGAAAGAAGGCGATCTGGACCTGTGGAAGGGAGCGCGCGAGGGTACTTCCTGAGTCTTAGCCGCGATGGGCCTACTTTGAACCAGCCGCTTCTTTGCGCGTCAGGATCGCTTCAACGTTGCTCTTATCCACAAGGGCAACGCCGGTGTCGACAAAAGCTGGGACAGGAGAAAACGGATCAAGGCCGTGGTCGGTTCCCATCGAAGGGATTGGATTGTGATGGATCTGGTCCAGCGCCTTCAACCCAATCAGGGCCATCGTGTAAGGCTTCTGCGAGATCGTCGAATCGACGATTCCCTCTCGGATCAATTGCAAAGTCGCAACATCGGAGTCCATTGCGACCAGCAGGCGGCCGGGCTCGCCATTCGCCTTCGCGCGTCGCAGCGCCTCGCCAACATCTTTGCCGGCGGAAGATTGCAGGCAAACAAGCGCGTCGATCCTATCCTTACCTTTGCGTGCGAGATATTCGGTTGCCTTGTCCATCGCAATCCCTGAGTCGCCCTTCATATCGAAGACCTCAACGACGTTGAGGCCCGGATAGCTCGAAAAGGCGTCCTTATAGCCCTTTAGCCTCTCTTCAAGGTTGGGCTGACCAGGCATGGTGAAGAAGACTACGTTGCCCTTGCCCTCCAGTTGCGCGGCGACGCGCTGTCCGCCGAGTCTTCCCGCCTCAAGGTTGTTGGTTCCAATGAAGTAAAGCCGTTTGCTCGAGGGAGCGTCGGAGTCCATCGTGATGACCGGAATTCCGGCAGAGATTGCCGCATCGATCTCCGGGCCAAGCAGCTCCGAATTTGTCACCGAGACGAGAATGCCAGCGGGCTTTCGCGCCACAACAGTACGGAACTCCTGGACTTCCGCCTGGGGATCGAATCTCCCCGGTCCGCGCATCTCGGCTGAGACGCCGTACTCGGTCGCCGCCTTCTGGAACCCCTCCCCGGCAGTCTTCCAGTAAGGAAGATCGACGTTTACGGTAACCAGGTAATAGTGTTCGCTCTTTGAGTGCCGCGTGCATCCCTCCAGCAGAGGAAGTACGCAGATCAGGGCCACCATGATCCCTTTGGTCCACACGCTCATCTGGATACCCTCCGAATGAGACATGCTGTCCGACCGCTCAACCCGAACCATCGGGCAGCGCCGCAAATTAGATCGCGGTGGGTGGGATCATACGCTTTTCTAAGCACATCTGGCGTGTAAAGACATCAAAATGCACCGCAGAGGCGATTCTTCTAAAATCAGAAACAGCATGGTCCTGCCATTCGTCCGCGAGCTTCTTGCGGACCTGGAACACTCCGATGCCTTTGAGCGCGTGCGTCGCCATCTAAGCGGCGGATCGGGGCGTCGTCGTGTCTCCGGGCTTACCGCAACCGCCCGCTCCCTCTATCTCCCCTATTTTGTTCGCGCTTCTCAGGCTCCGGCGCTGGTGGTCGTCTCCGACAACAAGGCGGCGGAGGCGATGCATGCCGGAGTGTTGGCTGCGTGCGAGCTGAGCGGAGCGCTTGACCCTTCGCAGGTGCTGCGGCTGGCCGCGCATGATGTTCTACCTTTTGAAAATCTTTCGCCGCACTCCGAGATCCAAGAGACACGCGCCTCTGCGTTGTGGAAGATCTGTGCCGGGGACCGGACACCGCGCCTGGTGATCGCTCCCATCGAATCGGCCTGCATGCGCCTGTTCGATCGCGATTACTACGCCGCGCTTGCACTGCAACTTCGGACGGGCGAAGAACATCTGCCCGAGATGCTGGTGGAACATCTGCTCTCGGTGGGCTATACCCGCGTCGATGTGGTGGAGATGCCGGGCCAGGTCACGATCCGCGGCGGCATCATCGATGTCTATCCGGCGGAACAGGATCGCCCTGTTCGCATCGACTTCTTCGGGGACGAGATCGAATCCATTCGCCGCTTCGATCCGGAGACGCAGCGATCCAGCTCTTCGCTGGATGAGGTTCTTCTTCTTCCACTTACGGAGACGCCGGTCACCGAGAAGCTGCTATCGGCGATCAACGCTCGCCTGACCCGCGCCGGCGCGGCAGGGGCTGCTCTTGAGGGCGGCGAAGAGCCTGTCGAGCTGCAGACGCACATCGCTACGCGCACCGGCGAAGCCACCATTTTTCCCGGGTGGGAGTTCTTCGCTCCGGTGGCGGGGGCCAAGCATTCCCTTCTCGACCTGCTGGGCTCCTCGACCCGCGTCTTTGTGGAAGAGCCCGCGATGGTGAAGAACCAGGGCGAGCGCTGGTGGAACAAGGTCGAGCAGAGACACGACCGCTCGGGCATCGGCTCGCTGGTGCGGCCGGAAGATATCTACCTGTCTCCTTGGGAGCTTGAGGATCGCGTGCGCCGAACGACGGGATGCGATCTCGACCAGCTGGGTGCGGTCGATGTTCTCGACGCGGAGCGCAACGAGCTGTCGGAGATCGAGTTCGCCACGCGGCCCACGCAACGCTTCCATGGATCTATCCCTGCGCTGATCGAAGCGCTCAACACTCTCATGCGCCAGGAGGCACGAATCCTGCTCGCTGCCGCTAACCAGGGAGAGGTCGAGCGGCTGGCCGGCCTGCTGCAGGAGTACCAGGTTCCCTACCGTCTCGGCTCTCGAGCGGATCAGGCGGGGTCCTCTACCGTTTACTCCGAATCGAGCTATCTGGCGGGTGATCTTCGCACTCCGGTTATCGTGAAGACGCCGATCGCGACAGGAGTGCAGATTCTTGATCTGGACCGGACGACCGCGAGACAGGTCATTCTGTTCGGTGCACAGGATCTCTCGGACGAAGCCGACGTCACGGCTCGTCCTGCGCGGCGCGGCCGCTCGAAGGCTGCGGCTTTCGTATCTGACTTCCGCGATCTCCGCATCGGCGATTATGTTGTTCACGTAGAGCACGGCATCGCCCGGTATATGGGCCTGCGTGTCATCGAAGAGAACGACGCGCCTCCGCTCGAGCTGATGATTCTCGAGTTCGCCGAAGAGGCGAAGCTGTACGTTCCGCTGACGCGGCTGGATCTGATTCAGAAGTATCGCTCCACCGATACAGGCCCTGCGCCGCAGCTGAATCGACTTGGATCGCAGGGCTGGCAGAAGACCAAGGCGCGCGTAAAGAAGGCGATGGCCGATATGACGGCCGAGCTGCTGAAGCTGTACGCGCAGCGCGAGGCCGCACAGGGCACGCCCTTTTCTCCCGACACCAATATGCAGCGCGAGTTCGAAGACGCCTTCGACTTCAACGAGACGGACGACCAGCTCAACGCGATCGTCGATATCAAAGCCGATATGGAATCGACGCAGCCGATGGACCGCCTGCTCTGCGGAGACGTGGGCTACGGCAAAACTGAAGTCGCCATGCGTGCGGCGTTCAAGGCGGTGCAGGATAGCAAACAGGTCGCCGTCCTCACGCCGACGACGGTTCTCAGCTTTCAGCACTTCGAATCCTTCAAGCGGCGCTTCGCGAACTTCCCCGTGAATGTCGAGATGATCTCGCGGTTTCGCACGCCGAAGGAGCAGAAAGAGATCCTTGAGCGTGTCGCCGACGGAAAGGTCGACATCCTTATCGGTACTCATCGCCTTCTCTCGAAGGACCTGAAGTTTCAGGATCTTGGCCTGCTTGTCGTCGATGAGGAGCAGCGCTTCGGCGTGCGCCATAAAGAACGGCTGAAGCAGATGCGGGCTGCCATCGACGTGCTCTCCATGTCGGCGACACCAATTCCACGCACGCTGCATATGTCGCTTATCGGGCTGCGCGACATGAGCGTCATCGAAACTCCGCCGAAGGACCGCATGGCGATTCAGACCATCGTCGCCAAGTTCGATGAGAAGCTGGTCCGCACCGCGGTCGAGATGGAGCTCGAACGCGGAGGGCAGATCTACTTTGTGCACAATCGTGTCGAATCCATCTACGACATTGCCGCAAAGATTCGAGAGCTGGTTCCACAGGCGCGGATCGTCATCGGCCACGGACAGCTTCCTGAGGCGGAGCTTGAACGGGTGATGCTCGCCTTCATGAACCACGAATACGATGTGCTGGTGGCAACTTCGATCATTGAGAACGGCCTCGATATCCCGCTGGCAAACACCATCATCATCAATCGCGCCGATCGCCACGGCCTGAGCGAGCTCTATCAGCTTCGCGGCCGCGTTGGCCGCTCCAATCGCCGCGCCTACGCTTATCTTCTGATCCCGCCTGAGACGGAGCTCACCGAGATCGCGCGCCGCCGCCTCGCCGCGCTCAAGGAGTTTTCGGACCTTGGTGCCGGCTTCAAGATCGCCGCGCTCGACCTTGAGCTGCGTGGCGCGGGAAACATGCTCGGCGGCGAGCAGAGCGGACACATCGAAGCGATCGGGTTCGAGATGTATACCTCGATGCTCGAAGAGGCGGTGCGCAAGATCAAAGGTGAGGATGACAGGCCCGCCCACGACACGACCGCCGTCAATCTTGGCATCTCCGTACGCATCGACGCGGACTACATCCCCGAGGAAAATCAGAGGCTGCGCATGTATAAGCGCATCGCCGGGGCGGAGGATTATGCAGCGCTCACAGATGTTCGCGCCGAGCTGGTGGATCGTTACGGGCCACTGCCGGAGTCGGTTGAAAATCTCCTGTCAGCGGGCGAGATTCGACTACACGCGCAACTGCTCGGCATCGCGCAGATCGACCGCAAGCGAACTCAGCTTGAGCTGAACAAGGTGAAGACCTTCGTGGAGATGCTGCATGTGAAATTTGCCGAGCGCGAGAGCAATGAATCGAGCAAGGCGATCGATCCCGGCGTGCTGATGAAGCTGGTCAGCCGCAACACGAAGCGTGGCGCGCAGTTCACCCCGCAGGGCATTCTTCGGTGGCCTCTGACCAGCGCGAAGGCGGAAGATGTGCTCATAGAGACCATGACCCTGCTCGAATCGCTGGATACCACTCGGACCGCTGTCGT
The DNA here is from genome assembly GCF_059115365.1 of Edaphobacter sp. FHG110511_03. Lineage (NCBI taxonomy): Bacteria > Pseudomonadati > Acidobacteriota > Terriglobia > Terriglobales > Acidobacteriaceae > Edaphobacter > Edaphobacter sp. FHG110511_03. The sequence goes on from NZ_JBZYWL010000001.1 coordinate 519,897, forward strand.
TTGAAATCGTTGATTCCACAACACCAGTCGGTACGCTGTGGAAAATTCCGTGACGAAAAAAGTAAAGATGTGAATTTCATGCTCCAAATTCCATGTCAGCCGCAGTATGATCGCCCGAAACCCGGGGGAGGTCCCCTGCATGCATGAATCCATCCGCGTGGGCGGAATGAACGTCACGTTTTACATCACTCGACACGAGACGGCCGATGCACTGGACGCGTTCGAGCTCACGATTCCTTCGGCGGAAAGCGTTGTCGTTCCGCATACGCACCGCAACTACGATGAATGGGTGCTGGGGATGAATGGCATCACAACCTGGACACTCAACGGCGAGATTATTCTGCTGCATCCCGGAGAGAGTCTCTTCATCCCTCGTGGAACGCCCCATTTCTTTGCCAATGTGCACGGCGAAATGGGGAGAGTCCTGTGCGTACAGACGCCGGGCGTTATGGGCCCGGAGTACTATCGCGAGATTGCGGAGTACTATCGCGACAGCGAACCTGATGTTGCCGCCATTAGCTCCGTAATGAGTCGATATGGCGTCGAACCTCTGATACCCTTCGGTCAGGCTGGCGGAATGCATTCGCTGAACCGAAGATAAAAAATCCTGTCCCGGTGCTGGAGTCCGCATGGTCTTCCATCCTGTTCCCGCTATGGCCACCTGTCTCTGCGTCTCGCTGTCCTTTCCACTGCACTCCCAAGCCGCGTCGGCGTCATCGCTGGCCAGAAATGAGTTCTCCATGTCTCGCGCAACCGGCCCTTTCGATGTGAAGCTGTCTCCCCAGGACGACAAGACCGATGCTGCGCTCGGCCGTATGACGATCGACAAGCAGTTCCATGGTGATCTGGAGGCAGTGAGCCGCGGCCAGATGCTCTCGACTTCGACGGCAGTGAAGGGCTCTGCCGGATACGTCGCCATCGAGATCGTCAGCGGGACGCTGGCCGGCCGCGCTGGAACCTTCGCCCTGCAGCACAGTGCCACGATGAACCGCGGCGTGCCTTCGCTCTCCATCCTTGTCGTGCCGGATTCGGGGACGGGTCAACTCACTGGGCTTACGGGAAAGATGAATATCAACATCGCGCCTGACGGCAAACACACCTACGATTTCGAATACGCGTTGCCAGAGACAAAGTAGGGGAACGAGAAGGCAGTTGGCTTACACTGCTTGCAGAACCCAAATGCCGAACCGCCAGATCCTTACCGCCCTTCTTGGACTCGCTATGCTGTCACCCATTGCTTCCGCCCAGAGGCTCGCTGCCGACGGCGCAGCCCAGACCTTCGGCTTCGTCTCGGAGCAGTATTTCTCCGACGTTCTCTTCCACTTCTCTCCCACCAATGGGACTCAGGCGGGATTGCACGAATACGATACCCAGCTGGAGAACTACTCAGCAGAGACGATTCAAAAGCAGATCGCCGCGCTTCATGTCTACGAAAAGAAAATTGAAGATATTCCTCCGGCGGCGCTGGATGCCTCCGTGGCTGCCGATCGCGAGATTCTTCTCAACAGCATTCGCTCACAGCTGCTCTCGCTCGAGGTCATCCGCAACTGGGAGAAGAATCCTGACAACTACTCCAGCGGGATAACCAACGCGATCTTCGTCCTGATTGAGAGACCCTTTGCTCCGCCGAACACCCGGCTGCGCGCCACCGTGGAACGAGAGAAGCAGATCCCACAGGTCTTCATGGAGGCGCGGAAGAACCTGAAGAATCCCCCGCGCATCTTCACCGAAATCGCGCTGGAACAGATCGGCGGCCTCGTCAGCTTCTTTGAGAGCGATGTGCCCAAGGCCTTTGCCGAGGCCGACGACCCCAAGGCGAAGGCGGACTTTGCCCGCACCAATGCTGCCGTCATTCAGGCGCTGAAAGACTATGGCACGTGGATGAAGACCGACCTGCTGCCGCGGTCCAACGGCGACTACCGGCTGGGCGCCGACATCTTTGCGAAGAAGCTCGCCTACGACGAGATGGTGGATGTCCCGCTCGATCGCCTGCTTCAGGTCGCCTTCGACGATCTGCACCGCAACCAGGCTGAGTTCGCACGCGTCGCGAAGGAAGTGGATCCGACGAAGACACCCCAGCAGGTCTTGGCCGAGCTGGCGACGATTCATCCCGCACCCGACAAGCTGCTCGATTCTTTTCACAGCACCTTCGATACGCTGATTGCCTTTATCCGCACGCATCACATCATCACCATCCCCAGCGATGTGCAGCCTACGCTTGAAGAGACGCCGCCCTTTATGCGTGCTACAACCTTCGCCTCGATGGACCCTCCCGGCCCCTTCGAGACGCGCTCCACCAAGGCTTACTTCAATGTCACCCTGCCGGAAAAGGACTGGACCACCGCGCACGTTGCGGAGCACATGGCCAGCTTCAACACCGGCACGATCATCTCGACCAGCGTGCACGAGGCCTATCCCGGCCACTATGTTCAGTTTCTCTGGCAGAACCAGTTTCCGTCGAAGATCCGCAAGCTCATCGGCGCGAATTCAAACATCGAGGGCTGGGCCCATTACACCGAGCAGATGATGCTGGATGAGGGCTACGCGGCAGCGCCGGCGAACTGTACTCCAGAGCAGGCGCGTGAGGCCAGGCTGATTCGCCTGGGTCAGCTGCAGGATGCGCTCCTGCGCGATGCCCGCTTCGTCAACTCCATCAAGCTGCACACCGCCCTGAGCGAACCCAGTGGCCAGTGGACGATCGACCAGTCTGTCGACTTCTTCGTGAAGGAGGGCTATCAGTCCCGCTCCGTCGGCCTGGTCGAGACCAAGCGCGGAACGGCTGACGCAACCTACCTCTATTACACGCTGGGCAAGCTGGAGATTATGAAGCTGCGCGAAGACCTCAAAAAGAAACAGGGATCGGCCTTCAGCCTTGAAACTTTTCACGATAACTTCATGCGCCAGGGATTCGCTCCCATCAAGGTAATCCGCAAGGCCATGCTGCATGACGACTCGCCGGTGCTTTAGGGTATAGCGTCTGTGGAGGTGAGGAAATTCCGCGTCTAACCTTGTGGGAGAAACTCGCGGTCTTCCACAGGTTAACAGGCAACCATCGAAAGATTTCTAACACCAAAGCGTCATAGGTGTTGTTTGTGATTCATCCAAACACGCTCATCTGTCTCGTACTCTGGTATGAATAATTAATTTTAACAACGACAGGAATCGTTCTCTCCTCATGACGCAACAGAAGATTCGTAAAGCAGTCTTTCCCGCAGCAGGCCTCGGCACCCGTTTTCTTCCCGCAACCAAAGCCACTCCAAAGGAGATGCTTTGCCTCGTTGATAAGCCTCTGATCCAGTACGGCGTCGAAGAGGCGGTTGCTGCCGGCTGCACCGAGATCATCATCGTCACCGGCCGTGGCAAGACGACGATGGAAGATCACTTCGATAAATCCTTCGAGCTGGAGGCGACGCTCGCTGCCAAGAACAAGACCGCGCTGCTTGAGATTGCGCGCTCCGTGTCAAAGCTCGCGAAGATCACCTACACGCGCCAGTCGGAGCCGCTGGGTCTTGGCCACGCTGTCCTTCAGGCCAAGGAGATCGTCGGCAACGAGCCCTTCGCCGTTCTGCTGCCCGACGATATCGTCGATGCCAAGGTGCCGTGCATGAAGCAGATGGTCGAGGCGTTCGAGGCCACGGGATCGTCCATTCTGGGCTCCGAGGTCGTCGAGGGCGCAGCTATTCAGAACTATGGCTGCCTCGCGGTCACGCCTGACGCGAAGAACCCTCGTCTGCTCGCAGTGAGCGACATGGTTGAGAAACCCAAGCCGGAAGAAGCACCTTCGCAAAACGCGATCATCGGCCGCTACATCCTCACGCCGCGCATCTTCGAGATGCTGGAAAAGATCACCCCTGGCGCTGGCGGCGAACTTCAGCTCACCGACGGCATCAAGGCACTGCTCCAGTACGAGAAGGTCTATGGCTTCACTTACGAAGGCAAGCGCCATGATGCGGGAGACAAGCTCGGCTTCCTGAAGGCCACAGTCGAGTTCGCCCTCAAGAACGACAAGCTTGGCCCCGACTTCCGCGCCTGGCTGAAGCAGTTCCCGCTTTAAGGCTCTCTCGCCTCCAGGAGCTATCCTTTTGACCGAAGGTGCTCACGGCTTGCTCGTGAGTACCTTCGGAGAAATCTGCCCTTCTTCCCGGCATATGGAGCGTAAATGGAAGCCTTCAACGAACAAAGCGCCATTCAATTTCTTAAGAACGTTCGCAAGCCTTTACTGACGTTACACAAGTCGATTCTCGATCACGAACGCGCAGCATATGAAAAGGCTGTTGGTCCGGTCACGCCGGCAGCGTTTCTGCAGCAGTTGATCAGTGGAGCAGACTTTCGCTGGATCGCGCCGCTGTCGACGGCCATCGCAAGCATCGATGAACTCCTCGAGGATGAGAAAGCAACTGCGGAGGACCGGATTGCGGGAGCACAGGCCGTTGCCGCGCTCTTCGATTCGGAAGCACCCGGCAACGACTTTCGGCAGCGCTACCTTACGCTCCTGCAGGAGAGTCCGAACATCCTTCACGAACACGGCAGGGTCATTCAGGCATTACGCAGCGTCGAGTAGAACGAAGTGATTCGTCAGGATCGCGCTGCGTATATACTTCGTTGATCATCGAGCCATCTGTAGAAAGCTTCCGGATACACCGATTACCCCGCATTAGCGGAAGGATGGCAACGGCCGCCTGAGATTATGCGGAGAACGCATCTGATCCTTTTTGCATCTCAATGGGAGAATCCGATTCCTATCGGGTACTGGAAAGAGGAGAGATGCCAGAGATCGCAGCCCCAAGCACTTCCATCACTCGCGGAAAACTGATCGAGCTGCTCAATGAAGACCTCGAACGCGAATTTCAGGCCGTCATCGCCTACGTGAACTACTCGGCCGTACTGAAAGGTGCGGCCTACATGAACATCGCCGCCGAACTCGCCATCCACGCGAATGAGGAGCTGACTCATGCGCTCGCCATCGCCAACCATATCGATTACCTGGGCGGCATGCCCTCGGCAAAGCCGAAGCCGGTTAAGACCTCCGAGAAGGCCGAGGATATGCTTCGCTTCGATCTCGAAAACGAAAAAGAGACTATCGCGCAGTATCGCCGACGCGTAAAGCAATGCGACGAGCTCAACGAGTTCGCCCTCAGCGAGTCCATCCGCGAGATCCTCATGCAGGAGCAGGATCACCTCGTATCGCTGGCGACCGCGCTCGGCATCGACCCACCCAATCCAGGCATAGCCGACTGAGTAAGGTTGTTCGTTACAGGTTGTCGGAAGAGTAAAGAACATCGTAACCGGCAACCTGCAGCTCACCCTTAAAACGTGAACGCCACTCCCATCGTGTATCGGTCCTGCAGGAACCTCTTCACCGGTCCCTGTCGAATAGTCTCCGTCGTATAGGTGTCATCGAGAACGTTGGAATCGAAATCTTCGTAGCTGGTCGCGATGATGTCAGGATTCTTACTCCATGTCTCTCGAAAGTCGGCGCGCAGCATTACCCGCGGAGTAAGTCTGTACTTCACGCCTGCCCCATATTGAAACCCGAACTGAAAGATGCCGCCGCCGTCCAGGGGCGGTGTACTGCCGAAGTCGAACGCCGCCTGGATCAGGCCAATGTTCTTCAGGCCGAGATTGAATGGGCCTGCAGGTTTCTTCAGCGGCGCTCCGTTCAGCGCGATGAGCTGAAACACCGGACCCACAGCAGCATATGGCCGCCAGCGCGACGTTGGCCTGGTGGGGTGAATCAGCAGATTGTATTCAAACTGCCGGGTTACCAGGCCAACCGGTTCCACGTCGAGATCTTTATCCGTGATGATGACATCCGTATTCGGTGGAATGGTAACGTTGGCCGAGGCAAGTTGATACTTCACCTGTTGACGAAAGTAAGAGAACTCATTGGAAAAGTGCTTCCAACTGTTGACGGTCACGGAGCCTCCCGCAGCCCAACCGTCACCCACGTCATCCGCAAGGAAGACAAAATAGGCGTCCTTGTTTGGGTCGGAAGATATATCTAGGAGACCTACCGCAGAAAGATAGTCTTCCCGCATGTGCATGTAGCCGCCCTGCAAGGCAAACTCGTAACGCGGCGGATCCCACTTGTGGCTCTCCTTCGCCTTCTCGATGGCGGCCTGGTCGGCCGCATCCGGAACTGCAATCGGCTCACCCGGCCGCCTGCGATGCAACTCAGGATTACTGCCGTAGCCCTCGTAATCCGCGCCCGAGGCATCCGTCTTACGCCACGATCCCGAATCCGGCGGCAGCTCGCTCGAGCTGCGGAAATAATCGCGAGCCTTCAGCCCTCCGGCGATGCCCTGATAGATCAGGTTGCCGCGATAGAGGTTGCCGCGAATCGTTAGCGAAGTGTCCCTCGTCGCTCGCTCAACCCGCTTCGGCGGCAACGCCAGCATCTCCGGAGTAGAGCGCGGATGCTCGCAATTGTTGATATGCAGCACCGCTGCCTCTCCATCCGTCAGCAGCCGGTCTCCCGTGGAGTTGTACGCATCGTGAGGAACCCAGGGGCGCCCCACCATGTCCAGATTATCGACGCATCCGGTAAAGATCAGGTCGTTCACCACCTTCGACCGTTCATTGTCGATGTGTTGGTCGATCACGTGGATGAACGTCTTCTGCTTCTTCGAGAACGCGATTCCGATGTCCTGGGTGGAAGACGAGCTCAGCACCGTCTGTCCGTCGTAACGCTCATCCGTGGGAAAAACCCGGAGGTGATGACGAGACATGAATGTGTTGGTGGTTTTGCTCAAGGAAAAGAGTGGGGGCCGCTCGTCCAGCAAAAGAATCGACATCGGCGCCTGCGTATAGGTCTGATTTCCGGTCAGCGTCTTCACCGTGCGGAAGGTCGATCCTGCATTCAGGTCATCCGTTGGCAGCCACCCCGCTGCTGCAAAGGCCCGTTGCAAGGCTGCCGGTGGACCGACAAAGACCAGGTTCGTCAGATCGGAGACTTTGTTGGAACCCTTCGTCCGCGTTCGGAAGGGAAGTCCCTTCACGAAGGCCTGCAGCTTCTCACGCTCCGCGGCGTCATTTGCCGCCGGCAACACCGACGGAGGATAGACGGTCGATGTAATCAGCGGCCTTACATTCTCCAGAATCAGCTCCGTACCGGAGGGGTACAAAATCTCCGGTTCCGCGAACCCCAGCACGGCTGAACCCGAGGCACTAGCGAAGATGTATGCGATGGGATCGATTCCGGCAAAGGACAGGACGCCATTCTGCACCGAATTCCCGATCGTTCCGGTGGAGCGAATCCCCTGGATCTTGCCCTTGTCGGTCACCTTCTCCTGCGCGTTCTCTACCTCGAAGACTCGTGCATCGATCTCCAGCGCGCGTCCATCAGCGAGTGTCGCCTTTTTCCAGTCAATGGTCAGGGAAGCCGTCTCGTGCTTGAATCCCCACCCCACATTGTTGCCCTGGATCACCGTGCCTTCGAAGTTTGTTCCTGAAGGAATCAGGATCTCGCCATTCACGACGATCGGCGTAATCGAGACTACCTTCACCGTATCGCCCTCATGAGTTTTGAGGGACGAGAGCTCCTGGGTCAGCCTCACGGAAAACCGCGCTCCTGCGGGCACACCTTTGACCGGCGTCAGATCGCCAATCGGGACCGAGTAAGAAGCGGTCGGCCCTGAGAGGTCGAGCGTTTCCCCATTCGTACGCCAGCGAGCCTTGTGGATAGAGCTGTTGTTCAACTCCACCATCGCTGTGCCGTCCCGGAAGACCTGCAGGTACTTCGGGGCGGCCTGGGCAGTCTGGGGCGGAGCGTAGATCGCGCGCAGATCCCTTCCCAGCAGCACCCCAAGCTTCGCCGTCTTCGACTCACCATTCTGCGCATACTCTAATGTCGTGTCGTCATGAAACTCAGGCGAGCTCGCATTCTGCAGCACTCCTGGAATAGCCTGTTCATCGCCTACGATCACGGCCGGGGCTCCAGCGACAGGATCGACACCGCTCAACGCGAACGCCCAGCGATCATCGCTGGCCTTCGTCTCTACCACGGAGCCCGAGCTCATGGGCACGGCTCCCAGAACACGCCGGCGTCCGCTATCCAGGTCGTAGTAACGCAGAAGATATTGTTTCGCTACCTTGCCCTTCGCGGGCTGCAGCACCACGATCAGGGCACCTGCATCACCCCGCACCCGCCACGCAGCCATTGCATGCTGGGTAATCTTGCGGACCTTCCCGTTCTCCATCATCTGAGCCTGGCCATCCTCGTGGCCGGGCTTGCGGGTAATCGTGATCGGAGACGGGCTGTCCGTCGCCGACTTCTGCTGCGCCCGCGTCGCCGGCGTCATCAGCAATCCCAGCAAAAGCCAAGACCAAAGATGGCAAGGCTTGACTCTCGGAAAATGGAAAGCTTCTTGCGACAACAACCCCATATGGGCGGCCTCGCGGTATCAATGTTTTAGAAGTAGCGAAGTACAGCCCCTTTCGCTGGAAGCGATCATACCCCAGGCGTAAACATCGAAATCCTTTAATTCAGCAACACCGTGCCTTACGCGTGACCGCTTTTCGCAGACCATCTTTCTGCGTTTGCTTAAAAAGGAAACGCCCGCACCGGAGATCCGGATGCGGGCGTGGAATATTGCTGTGCGGAACTAAGCTGCGACTTTCTGAGCAAACACACCTGCAAACGCTTTGCGCACTCCGGAGAAGATCACCAGCCAAAGCGCCGTTGCCACCAGCGCCATCGGCAGCCCAGCGGGCGCCATCGTCGAGTGAAACAGAAGGATGTTCACCAGCACCGGTCCCAGCAGCAACAAGCCAAAAGGAACGTAGCGATTGGCCAGCAGGAGTACGCCGCCGATCAGCTGAAGGAGGAAAACCACCACCAGATAGTGCGACAGGAACAATGCTCCCATGTACTGTCCGGCAAGTCCCGTGGGCGATTGCATTGGAATAAAGTGCAGGAACCCGTTCAAGCCGAAGACCGTGAATAAAAGTCCAAGCAGGACGCGGGCAATCGTAAAGGCAATCTTCATCGTCGTTCTCCTGATCAGCTGTTACGCCGTTAACGCCCGGACCTGCTCCAGGGTCGGTTTCAGAAACGCCTCGCGATCGATCGCACCCATCATGATCTGGGCCGCGCCGGCTGCCGTAACGACCTTGATGTCGGTGATCCCGACGAAGCCCAGGATCGCGCGAAGATACGGTTCAATAAAATTCATCGAAGCGGCAGGCGTTCCCGCCTCGTAGACTCCCCCGCTCGCAACCGCGACCGTTGCCTTCTTTCCCTTCAGCAGGCCCTCAGCTCCATTCGCTCCATACGAGAAGGTCTTGCCGCTGCGAACGACCTGATCGATCCACAGCTTCAGAACGGAAGGAATGCTGAAGTTGTGCATCGCAACACCGATCACGATCTCATCCGCCCGCTCGAGTTCTGCAATCAAAGTGTCGGAGTCCGCAAGCACGGCCGTCTGTTGCGGCGTGCGGCCACCTTCCGGAGTGAAGGACGCACCCACCCATGTCTGGTCAATCGGCTTTGGAGGAGAGGCTGAGAGATTGCGGTCAATCACATCTCCACCCGGGTTCTTCTCCTTCCAGGTCTTAGTAAATTCACGAGTTAGCTCGCGGCTGATCGAGCTTTCCAGGGGGCTTGAATCGATATGTAAGAGCGTTGGCATAGCTTCGAATCTCCTGTTGACGACAATAGGTGTTTAACCGACATAAGTCGTCATATGGAATAGTAGACGACATGTGTCGTGAAGGCGATTCTTTTTCTCTCTGATAGCCTCTAATCAGGTAGAAACTATGCCGATATCAGACTGCGAAGTTCGCGACCCCCGCATCCGAAGGACCCGACAGGCCCTTCAGGGAGCCTTGCGTGACCTGATGCAGCAGAAAAGCTTCGAAGAGATCTCCGTCCAGGACATCACCGACCTCGCCGATGTCAATCGGGCGACCTTCTACGATCACTACAACGATAAGTTCGCTCTTTTGGACGCGATGGTCGCCGGCGGCTTTCACAAGCTGCTCGCCGAACGCAAGGTCATGTTCGACGGCACGTGCCCGTCCGCGGCCAGTGCGATCATTCTGGCCACCTGCGATTACCTCACCTCCACCCATGCCTGTGGGGATTGCAATCGCAATAACGCCTTCGAGCCTCTTATGGAAGCCGGTATCGTCGCGGCCATCCGCCGCGTGCTCTTTTCCGGCCTCCAGAACAAGAACGTTCCCGAGCTGCTTACGCCAGAGATGATCGCGACCACCGCTGCCTGGGCTATCTACGGCGCGGTGAAGCAATGGTCTTATACGCCGAAGCATCCTCCAGCGTCTGAGATCGTTCAGCCCATCCTGCGGCTCGTCTTTCCCATCCTGGCAACAGCGGGCCCCATCGGTCCCCACGACCAGGTCGAAGCTCATTTCACGACCCAGTAGACTCTCACCTGCTCCGAAAACCCACCGGGTCTTCGGAAACTCTATTCCTTAGCGGTCTTTGAATTCCTTTGCCGTCCCGACGGAAAGGGAGTTACTCCTGCATTTCCCGCCTTTGCACCCAATCCTGGGAAAATCACGCCTTCTATCCTGGAAAACGGCAGCCCTGAATCTTTATCTTGATATCAAGCATCTTTATATCAAGCTATGAAGAACTCAACTCAAAACGATCCTGACCTCAGCGGAATTCATCTCTGGCTTCTGCTCTGGAAGGCATCCCGAGCCGTGGAAGCCCATTCCATGCGCAGCGTCGCTCAATTCGAGATGGGAACGACCGACTTCGGTGTCCTCGAAGCCCTGCTGCACAAGGGCTCCCTGACCGTAACGCAGCTTCGGGAGAAGGTTCTGCTGACCAGCGGCTCCATGACTACGGCGGTGGACCGCCTCGAAGCCCGGGGGCTGGTCGCGCGCCACGACGATGCAAACGACCGTCGCGCTCGCATCATCCGCCTGACGCCGGAGGGCCGCAAGCTGATCGAGTGCGCTTTTGCCCAGCATCGCGACGAGCTGGAGTCTGCCCTGGCAGGCTTCAGCAAGGAAGACCGCGCGAACCTCCTGCCGCTTCTGCGCAGGCTGGGCCGTACCGCCGAAACAACATTTCACGCGACACCACAGCAGACAGGCGCTGACCTGCGCCGAAAGGAGTAATCACCAATGTCAACCACAACCACAACACAGAAGAAGGTCCTCGGAACCTATGGTCCGGGATCCAGCCACTGGGTAGGCGATGGCTTTCCCGTACGGAATCTCTTCCCCTCGAACGGGATTCAGCTTGAGGTCAGTCCGTTTCTGATGCTCGATTATGCAGGCCCGCAGTACTTCAAGCCTGCTCCCGAGCCTCGCGGCGTCGGCGAGCACCCGCACCGCGGCTTCGAGACCGTCACCATCGCCTACCAGGGCTCGGTCGGCCATCGCGACTCTGCTGGAAACTCCGGAGTTATTTATCCCGGGGACGTCCAGTGGATGACCGCTGCCTCCGGCGTCCTGCATGAGGAGATGCACGAGTCCGAGTTCACCAAAAACGGTGGAACCTTCGAGATGATCCAGCTCTGGGTGAATCTGCCCGCCGCGCACAAGATGTCGAAGCCCGGCTACCAGGCCATCAGCAAGGAGCAGATCCCGACGGTCGAGTTCGAAACCGGCGGCCACGCCCGCATCATCGCGGGCTCGCTCAACGGCAGCAAGGGAGCGGCGAAGACCTTCACTCCACTGAACGTGTGGGATCTCGAGTTGAAGGCAGGCGAGCATGTCGAGCTTCCGGTTCCCGAAGGCCACAACACGGCCGTCGTGCTCCGCAAGGGAGACGCTACCGTCAACGGAACCGCAAAGCTCACCGGGGAGGCCCGCATTGCGACACTGGGCCGTGAGGGCGACACCGTCACCTTTGAAGCTGCAGCCGATTCGCACCTGTTGTTGCTGAGCGGAGAGCCGATCCACGAGCCCGTCGCCAGCTACGGTCCCTTCGTGATGAACACTCGCGAAGAGATCATGCAGGCAGTTGCAGATCTCAAGGCTGGTAAGTTCGGCCAGCTGTAAGCCAAATGCATTCACGAACGAAGGCCGATCCTTTTAGGGTCGGCCTCTCTTTTTAAGTGCGCTCTCTTCTCAGCTCTTTCGTGTACGCCACTTCGGATACGTGAGGCCCGCGAGGTGTTAGCGCTTGGTCTCTATCGCTGTAGATAGCGGATGCATTCCTTCCCGCCCTCCGCGTAGGGAGTCTTCCTCACATCTCCCAGCAACTTCACTAACGCAGAGTCGTCCATCAGCACCGGCGTCGTCTGCAGGTAGTGCATCTCTACCAGCTCACGCATGAACGGATTGAAGAGCCCGATCACGCGCAGCATCGTCTTGCCCGCCACACGAACCTTCATCCCTTTGCCTGTCGCCGCGAATGCGATCTTCGCCATCTCCCGCTGGGAGGTTACGCCGGCTCCGGCCAGGTTCCACCAACGCCCACGGGCCTCCGGTTTTGCCGCCAGATCGAGCGCCACCGGTCCCACATCGGGCACAAAGACAAACTCATGGGGTGTATCGATGGGTCCAACCATGTCCGCGGTGCCACCCTTCACCGCGGCCTTGAAGACTCCATCGAGAAAGCTTGCCTCCACTCCGGGCCCGTAGAAATCCGGCAGCCGAAGAATAACGCCTTCGATCTTTCCAGCAGCATCCGCCTCCAGCAGGAGATCTTCCTGCTGCTTCCGCATCTTTCCTTTGAACGTCACAGGATTGCGCGGATGCTCCTCCGTTACCTTTAGCGTTATCGGTGTTCCATAGGGATACACGGTTCCGATCAGCAGGATGCGCCGTACTCCTTCGGCGATAGCGCCATCGAGTGTCTTCCGCATCGTCGTCGGGTGCAGCTCGAAGTGGTCATACGGCACGCCCACCAGGTAGATCAGCGTATCCACTCCTCGAGCCGCGGCGCGCACAGACTCCGGTTCATCCGGGTTCCAGGTAACGATCTCGGCCTTCGGGTCGTCGCCAAACGCCTCTTCCAGTCGCGCACGGTCGCGCCCCACCACACGGTAGCCTTCGCCGCGCTGCTTCAAAGCATCGGTGAGGCTGCGTCCGATCGCGCCGGCCGCTCCAAACAGGGCAATCTTCGCCATTCCATCCTCTGCACCATCGTTCACGGCGCACTCCTACGATAGCGCGGTCGGATGGACGCCCGTGTAAAAGCTACAGACCGCTTCCGGTCAGAAAGATCTGCTCCGGCTTTGCGGCAATCACGCGGTACAACCCAAACTGTCTCGCGCTTTGTCCTCGCAGCTCGAACAGAAGACTCGCGCGGTTGCTCGCCTCCACATCGACCGGGCCAATCAGCCGCATCCATGGCGTGCGGTCGAGATGGGCCGCATCGGTTGCGCTGACCAGGGCTACCTTCAACTCACCCATGCCATTGTCTTGGGCCACGACGGTGACGTAGCGCATCACGGAGCCAGTCTCGACCGTGTGAGCCTGATACACATAGGTCGCCGCGCCACCATAGCTCAACGTATAGCCCGTCAGGTCTTCATCGGCCAGGGTGATCTGCGCGGAAGCAGCCACACCACCGTGTCTGCTCTTCGCCACTGTCTTTGCTGCTCCCGGCTTTTTGGCAGAAGAGGCCTTTGCCGCTGAAGGCGTCGTCTCCGTCGTTACCGATGCCTTGGGCGGGATGCCGCGCTTCAGAGTCGGCGGTCCGGTGTCCGACGACGTGCTCGCAGAGGTGCCAGTCGAAGCACCGGAGGCGGCAGGAGTCGTCTCCGTCGTTACCGACGCCTTGGACGGAATGCCGCGCTTCAGGGTCGGCGGTCCGCTGTCCGGCGCCGTGCTCGCAGCAGCACCAGCCGAAGCCCCGGACGCTGCAGGCGTTGCCCCTGCGATTGCTGTGGGCGGAGTCACTCCGGGTACCACGCCGTACTCGGCCAGCTTCGTCCGCGCGAATCCCTGCAGCTTGGCCAAAACACCGGCGCGCTCGTTGGGGTCTTCCCACGGCCGTGCAAATACATGGGGATCGCGGTTCTTCGCATCGGAGACCGCGACCATCTGGTGCATGTCTTTCGGGACCCCCATCAGCTTCGGAGGCTCGTTGTCCCCTTTGCCCTCATTGCTGCCGTGATGCAGCCTCGGCCGGTCGGGATCGTCGTTCAATGAACCTCCGCCGGTTACGGTCGCGATTTCGCCTTTTTTCTTCTCCTGTTTTGCCTCTTCCGGCGAGCGGCGCTTCAATGTGGGGCGCTCAGCGTCGTCGTTCGACGAGGTGGTCTTCCCGCTATCATTACCGGCTCCACTCGAGGCCGTATCGTCGTCCGTGCTCCTGCGGTGCATCGTCGGCCGGTCGGGGTCGGGTGTCGTTGGCGCGGGATCATCCTTGGCGTCGGAAGCAGGCTTTGAGCCCTGCGAGCTTTGCGGCGACCCGGAGCCCTGCTTCGGCTGCGCTGGGTCCGCGCCCTTGCCAGCGGCATCACCGGTCTTGTCGCCGAGATGCGGCTTGCTTGAATCGCCTCCGGATACCTGGATCACGGGCAGATTCTTCGAAGGCTTCAGCGTCGCGCTCTTCTTTGGCCTCGGAGCCTCCAGCGGCTTGAACGATCCATAGGCCATCCAGCCTTCATCAAAGGCCGGCCCCGGCGCGCCGTCGGGAAGCTTCGCATGCAGGGCCGACTCCAGCACCAGCGTTCCCTTAGCCTGCCCGGCGTCCTCCAGCTCATACACATTGCCGGAGAGAAGAGCGAACGGCACCGGCTGTGGCTTGTAGAGTCCGGCATCCTCCAGGTCGCCATCGATGAAGACGGTCACCGGCATAAACCGGCTTCCGGCCGGCTTGGCCAGATCGCCCGTCCACTCGTAGACACCTATGGCCCGAACCACAGTTTCTGGCTTTGCCTCGACCTTGTGGGTCTGGCCCCAGGCGGCGCCGATCTGGGTTAACCCCAGACTGAGCCCCGTCACGAAAGATAAAATCCCCTTTTTCATACGCGTCACGAGTTTAGACGCACCAGACCCTCCTACAGCCTCTACGCTTCCTCCGCACCCTTCGCTTCGCTACTATTGCGAGGAATGTCTATTGTTTCCAACCACCCTCTACTCGCAGTCGAAGGTCTTTCGATCTCCTTTGGCGGACCGCCTGCCGTCGATGGCATCTCCTTCCAGATCAACGAGGGCGAAACCCTGGGGCTGGTGGGGGAGTCCGGTTCGGGAAAATCCGCGACCTCGCTGGCAATTTTGCGGCTGCTTCCGCCCTCGGCTGGGGTAACCGGCTATCTCGGTTTTGATGGTTCCGACCTGCTCGCCCTGCCTGAACCGGCCATGCGCCGCCATCGCGGAAGAAGCATCGCCATGATCTTCCAGGAGCCGATGACCGCGCTCAACCCGGTGATGCCGATCGGGCAGCAGATTGCCGAGGCGGTCCAGGCCCATCATCCAAGCCTGTCCCGTCGCAAGGTTCGGGAGAGGGTGCTCGAATCGATGCATGAGGTGGCACTGCCCGAGCCGGAGCGGCGCCTGCACGACTACCCCCACCAGTTTTCGGGAGGGCAGCGGCAGCGCATCCTGATCGCCATGGCCATCGTCAACCGGCCGCGCCTGCTGATCGCCGACGAGCCCACGACCGCGCTCGACGTCACCGTGCAGGCCCAGATCCTGGCGCTGCTCAATCGGCTTCGGCGCTCCCACAACCTGTCCATGCTCTTTATCTCGCACGATCTCGCCGTCGTCAGCCAGGTCGCGGATCGGGTGGCGGTGATGCAGCATGGGCATATTGTTGAGCAAGCCCCGACGGCTCAACTCTTTCACTCGCCGCAGCACCCATACACGCGTCGCCTGTTAGCCTCAGCGCCCACCATGCGGACAGACCGGACTCAGCCTCTTGCAACTCTCGCCTGAAATAGAGATGGCAGGTACACTGTTTCGAGGCCCGCCAGGCCATACCGGACCTCATGCGAGCCCTGATTCTCTCGGACATCCACGCGAACCTCGAAGCCCTGAACGCAGTTCTTGACGCTGCCGGCCCCTATGACGCGCTGTGGAATCTTGGCGATGTCGTCGGCTATGGCGCCAGCCCGAATGAAGTCATCGAGACCCTCCGCCCATTGGCGCAGTTGAATGTGCGGGGAAATCACGACCGGGTATGTTGCGGCCTGGCGTCTGCGCTGGGGTTTAATCCCGTCGCACGTGCTGCCGCCGTCTGGACGCAGCAGGAGATGACGGCCTCCAACCGCGAGTGGCTTGCTTCGGTTCCCAAGGGCCCGGTTCATCCTGAGGGACTTCCTGGAATCGTCCTCGCGCACGGCTCACCGCTCAACGAAGATCAGTACATCCTGACCATGCGCGACGCCTGGGGACCTCTGCAGCAGAGCGGCACCGAAATCAGCTTCATCGGCCACACTCATCTGCAGGGCGGGTTCTGCCAGCACAATGAGGAGTGGCACGAGTTACGGCCCAGCTACAGCACCCGCAACGATGCCGACAGCTGGACGCTCACGCTGACCGAGGGCACGCGCCATCTCATCAATCCCGGCTCCGTAGGCCAGCCCCGCGACAACGACTGGCGCGCCGCCTTCGCGATCTACGACACCGAAGCAGGCGAGATCACCTTTCACCGTGTCCCCTATGACCTCACGACCGCGCAGGGACGCATCCTGATGGCGCAACTGCCAGAAAAACTGGCGCTACGGCTGCGCGAGGGGCGTTAAAAGCAGCCACTCAGATCTCGACTCGACGAACAGGCCCACACCTCCCCAGAGCTTATTGCCTGGAAATTACGACGAGCGGGGAGGGTTCGATTCGAGGTCCGAGAAAGGCCGGAGAACGCGTGGAGCCGGGTGAGAAGGCCAGTTCCCAGGCAGGTGACTGAAGCTGCGGCATCGGTTTCGCCTGAAAGAGCTTGCGGCACTGCTTCGCCGTCCAGCGAGCCCAGGCCTTTGATTTTTTCCGGCGGGCGCTGTCGGTGGAGATTCCTGTTCCGGCGTACATCTGGCGATAGAGCTTGGAGAGGAACATGAATGCTACGCGAGCCTTAAGGGTTGGGGTGCAAGCGGAGCGCTGCCAGATCGACGGCCAGTCATAGAACCGGTCCCAGACCTTCTGGGTGCGCTCGCTGATCTCACCGGAACTCATGGAGGGATGCGGCGTAAACATCTTGGGCCGAATCGCGGTGGGGATGAGCCAGTATCGCGTGATGGGAATGTCGCCGACCATCTGCGGGTCTTGAGCCTGTTCCTTCTCCCATCGGCCAAAGTCCACTGTGCCGGGAAACGGAGTCATCATTACGAACTGAGCAAAGGTGACGCCAGCCTTGAGGGCCATGTTGACCGTGGCCTCGAAGGTGGCGGGCTCGTCTGTCGGCAGGCCAAAGATAAAGGAACCCAGCACGTGCACGCCATGTTTTCTGAAGGTCTGAAGCTGACGGGCAAGGGCCTCGCCAGAGTAGTTGAAGTCTTTAAAAACGGCCTTGAGGCCTTCGGGGGTCACCGCTTCGACGCCTACCAGTGCGCCTTTGATGTTGGCCTTGCGCATGGCGTCGAGATACTCACCGTCTTCACCGGCCTCCATGGTGATCTGCGTGAAGAAGACCATGTCCTGGGGCAGCTTCGCGAGCTCTGCCATGAGGAGAAAGCGTTCGGCACGGATGGCGGTCAGCTCTTCGAGTTTGGCAACGTTGTTCTGCTCGCGCGCGAGGCGTAGATCGGTGAGGGTGACGGGATAGAAGTTGTCGTCGGCAAGAGCGATGAAGCGGAAGCCGATGCGTCGGAGGTTGACGATCTCGTCGATGACGGACTGGAAGGCGCGCTGGCGCGGCTTCTGCCCATCGGTGCGCCAGACGCTGCAGAAGGAGCAGTGTTTCGGGCAGCCGCGAATGGTCTGGACAGAGGCCCACATGTACTTGTCGCGAGGCATGAGGTCCCAGCGGGCGGCGAGGAACTCGGTGCCACCGATGCGTCCGCCGTCGTAGATCTTTGCCGGAGTTCCGGCAAGACAATCGGCGACGGCTTTGCCCCAGGCGATGTCGCCGTCGCCTGTAACTACGGCGTGAGCCTGACCGCGTTCAAAGGCCTCTTCAGGGAAGAGCGTGGCGTGGATGCCGCCGTAGACGACCCAGGCGCCGCGCTCGCGAGCGATGCGGCCGACTTCGTAGCCGCGAAGGGCGTTCCCAGTGTGCACGCTGATGCCGACGATATCGCCGGCCTGGATGGATTCGGGAATGATCTGCTCGAGGGATTCGTCGACGAGAATGGGGTCGCCAGCGATGGAGGGTGTGGCGGCAGCGAGGACGAACAGCCAACGCGGCGTAATGACTGCAGTCCCAAAAGAGTTGTCGCTGGGATTTACGAGATGAACACTCAAGAATCAATCCTTCCATCGTGCGAAGAGTAGGTTCGCAGGAGGATAAGATCGAAAATCAAGTACCAGCTGCGGCTGGACATTGAGTGCCGGCCCAGGAAAATTCCCGCCCGGCTAATGTCGTCCATCATACATAGGGAGCTTTACGACAAGACAGCTGCGCCTCTTCGACGAGCGAGGGCATTGAGCCGGCTGTTCGAACGGTTTTGGGCAGTAACAGGCGTATTTTTCGATAGTTATCGAAGGGAACCGGCTTCGGTTCCCTGCATGCCAGAGTGCTTTTCAAAAGCTCAGTCCCAACGGCAAAAAGACTTGATTCCTTTCGAAGGAACCGGGACGCAACTCCTCTCGTATAGAGCAAAGAACGCCCGTTGCGATTCCAAGTCCGTGTGGAGGAATGAATGCTGACTGACCTGCGTGATGCACTGCGGCAGCTAAGGAAAGCCCCCGTGTTTGCTGCAACAGCGGTGATCACCCTGGCCCTGGGAATCGGGGCGACGACAGCGATCTTCACCCTCGTGCATCAGGTCATGCTGAAATCGCTGCCCGTTGCGAAGCCGGACGAACTTTGGAGAATCGGAGACAAGATTCGCTGCTGCAACTGGGGCGGATATACCCAGAGCGACGATGGTGACTTTTCGATCTTCTCCTGGGAGGCGTACAAGCACTTTCGCGAGCACACCCCGGAGTTCAGCGACCTCGCAGCGTTACAAGCCGGAAATGCGCCGCTCGGCGTCCGTCGAGCAGGCTCCCAAGGACAGGCGGAGACACGGAATGGGCAGTATGTCTCTGGAAATTTCTTCAGGACTCTGGGCGTGCAGCCGTGGACCGGCAGGCTGATGACGGATGCGGACGATCAGGAGGCTGCACCGCCAGTGGCAGTCATGACCTATCGCGTCTGGCAGGAGAAGTACGGTTCCGATCCCTCCGTGGTAGGCGCTAACTATCAGATCAATGGTCATTCCTTCACGGTGATCGGCGTTGCTCCGCCCGGTTTTTATGGAGCGAAGCTGGCGGGTGGAGGCATGCCGGACTTCTGGCTTCCCCTGACAACCGAATTGCTGATCGACGGCGCAACTTCGCGGTTGAAGCGGCCAAGCGGCAGTTTTCTCGACCTGATCGGCAGGGTCAAGCCAGGAGTTGATCCGAAGTCTCTCGAAGCGAAGCTGAAGGTCGAGTTTCACGATTGGCTGGCAAGCCACGTGCCCGATATGGATCCGGGAGAGAAACAGCTCTGGCAGCAACAGACGCTGCACCTTATCCCAGGCGGAGCGGGTGTAGCAGAGATGAGGGACCAATACAAAGATGGATTAAAGCTACTGTTGATTGCGGCAGGATGCGTCCTGCTGGTTGCCTGTTGCAACCTTGCGAACCTGATGCTGGCGCGCGGATTAAAGGATCGAGCGCAGATCTCTATCCGCATGGCTCTGGGTGCCTCGCGGCGGCGGCTGGTGCGTAAGGCTTTGGTCGAAGCGGTTACCTTGGCGGTGATTGGTGGGATCTCGGGCATCGCAGTGGCCTATGGCGGCACTCGGTTGATCCTGTATCTGGCCTTCCATAACGCCAGTTCCACCAACTATGTGCCCATCCATGCGACTCCCTCGATGCTGGCGTTGCTGTTTACGCTCGGGATCTCTGTGTTCACCGGGATCCTCTTCGGGATTGCGCCTGCATGGATGACCTCGCATGCAGATCCGGTGGATGCTCTGCGTGGAGCAAACCGTGCTGTAGGCTCGAGGCGCTCGTGGACGCAGAAGTCGCTGATCATCGGCCAGGCAGCGATGTCCGTGGTCCTGCTCGCAACCGCGGCCCTGATGGCGCGGAGCCTGCGGAACCTGGAGCATCAGAGCTTCGGCTTCGAGACAGAGGGCCGGTACATCGCCTCGATCAACCCGATGCTGGGCAACTACAAGCCGGAGCAGATGGAACCGTTGTTCCGAAAGATCGACGAACGCCTGATGCAGATTCCAGGCGTGCGCATGGTGGCTCCCGCGCTTTACGCCCCGATGACCGGCGACAGTTGGAACGAAGGCGTTCGCATTCAAGGCAGGCCTGAGCCAGGGGCCAAGGAACACACAGGCGCGGGATGGGCGCGCGGGATGCCCGGATTCTTTGAAACACTCGGCGCGCAGATGGCTCTTGGCCGCCCCATCACGGAAGAGGACACCGCAACGACGCGCAAGGTGGCCGTGGTCAACGAAGCCTTCGCCAAACGATTCTTCAAAAACCAGAACCCCATCGGCGAGCACTTCGGACCGGACAAGATCAAGTACGCAGGAACCTACGAGATCGTCGGCGTCGTCAAGGACATGCGCTACATGACCTACGACTACAAGGATCCCGTGCAGCCGATGTTCTGGGTGCCGGAGACGCAGACCGTGGATTACGACGATCCGGCGATGAAGAGCGGTGAGATCTGGTCGCACTATCTCTACAACATCGTGATCTGGGCTCCGGGAAATCCTCCCGGCATGGAAGAACGCGTGCGGAAGGCGCTGGTGAGTGTCGATCCGGACCTTGTGCTCTACAGTGTCGACTCCTATAAACAAGTCGTCAGTGCAGACTTCCGGCAGGAGAACATGATCGCAACCCTGACCATGCTCTTCGGCGCGCTCGGACTTACGTTGGCGGCAGTAGGCCTGTATGGCGTGATGGCCTATATGGTCGAACAGCGGACTGGAGAGATCGGCGTGCGAATGGCACTGGGTGCGGACCGCGGCCATGTTCTGCGAATGGTCCTCGGCAACGCATTCTCGCAGGTAGGGATCGGGTTGGCGCTCGGTGTTCCGGCAGCGGTTGGAGCAGGCAAGCTCATGACGGATCAGCTATTCGGGGTGAAGCCATGGGACCCGCTCATGGTCAGCACGGCTGTCCTTCTGCTCGCCATAGCAGCGCTGCTGGCATCGCTGATTCCAGCGTACCGCGCAGCCGGAGTGGAACCCATGGTGGCGCTCAGGAGCGAGTGAAATCTGTACGCGCCGCGTCCAGGTTCGCGAACGTGTTCTCTCCAGCTTCCGGATTACGAGTGTTGAAATTTCAGTACTCGTAATCCGGATTTTTTTCTCAGTTCGCAGACTGGGACTAAGCCTGCTGCTCTTCCAACGCCATTGCCAGTTCTTCCCACTCCGCCGTCAGAACCGTACGCTCGTTGCGCAGGCGTTCCAGATCGGCGGCGTCCTTCTGCGACTGCTCCGCCGAGGTGAAGTTGCCCAGGCGTTCCTCAGCGGCTTCGATCTCCGCCTCAAGCTGCGGGATACGGTCCTCTGCGAACTTCAAGCGATCTTCCATCTGCTTAAGCTTGATGGGATTGAGACGTTTGATTGGAGCCGCCGCTGCGGTTTCGACTACTGGCGTCGGTATGGAGACGATGGGAGCAGGCGCGGGTGTCTTCAGGTCGGCGCTCAGCGACTCCTTCACCTTCTCCGGTCCGCCCTGCTTGCGCCACAGGTAGTCCTCGTAGTTGCCGGGGTAGATGTGGACGCGCTTGTCTTCCACCTCGAAGACGCGCGTGGCGAGGCCGTCGATGAAGTAGCGGTCGTGCGAGACGAAGAGCACCGTGCCGGTAAAGTTGCGGATCGCTTCGAGCAGCACATCCTTGGCGCGCAGGTCGAGATGGTTCGTCGGCTCGTCGAGCAGAAGCATATTGCTGGGAGAGACCAGCATCTTCGCCATGGCGTAGCGGTTGCGTTCGCCACCGGAGAGCACCCCGAGCTTCTTGAAGACGTCGTCGCCGGAGAACATGAAGCAGCCGAGGAGAGAGCGCAGCTCCACCACTGGCACCTTCGGCGACGCTCCAGCGATATCTTCCAGCATCTCGGCGTTGGGATCGAGCACCTTGTACTGATCCTGGGCAAAGAAGTCGACCAGCGCGTTGTGTCCGTAACGCACCGTGCCTGAGGTGGGAGCCTCCTGCTCGCTGAGCAGACGGATGAGTGTCGACTTGCCCGCGCCGTTGGCTCCGACCAACGCAATGCGATCGCCGCGCTCGATGGTGAAGTTGAGGTTGTCGAGGATGGTCTTTTCATTACCGTCGGGGGTTGGGTAGACCTTGGTGAGGTTCTGCACCTCGATGACAGTGCGGCCCGAGGCCGGAGGCTGCGGGATGGTGAAGTGGATCGTCGCTTCCTCTTCGGGGACTTCGATGCGCTCGATTTTTTCGAGTTCTTTGATGCGCGACTGCACCTGCTTGGCCTTCGTGGCCTGGTAACGGAAGCGATTGATGAAGGCCTCAAGCGCATCGATACGGTCGCGCTGATTCTTATACGCATTCATCAACTGCGTGCGCCGTTCTTCCTTCTGGGTGACGTACTTCTCATAGTTGCCGTGGTACGTGTGCATCCGCTTGTTCCAGATCTCGATGGTCTTGTTGACGGTCACGTCGAGGAAGTAGCGGTCGTGCGAGATAAGGATGAACGCGTTCGGATAGTCGTGCAGATAGTTCTCGAGCCAGTTGCGGCTTTCGAGATCTAGATGGTTGGTGGGCTCGTCCAGCAGAAGCAGCGACGGCTTCTGCAGCAGAAGCTTGGCGAGCGCGATGCGCATCTGCCATCCGCCGGAGAACTCTTCGGTCTTGCGATCCCAGTCTTCTTTCGTGAAGCCGAGTCCACCGAGAACAGCGCCTACCTGCGAGTCGAGGGTATAGATGTCGTGGACGTGGAGCTGGTCGGCGATCTCGGAGTAGCGATCGGCGGCAGCCTGATACTCCTTCGATTTGGGGTCCTTCTCGGACATGGTCGTCATCAGCTCGATGGACTCGGCCTCAAGCGCGTGCAGATGATCGAAGACCGACAGGCATTCCTCAAACACGGTCTTTCCGCGCATGGCGAGGCCGTCCTGCGGGAGGTAGCCGATGGTCGTGCCCTTCACCCGCGTCAGCTGGCCGTAGTCCAGATGCTCCACGCCTGCCAACACCTTTAGAAGGGTCGACTTGCCGGTGCCGTTGCCGCCCACCAGGCCTGTGCGTTCGTCCGGCGTAATCAGCCAGTTCACGTCATCAAATAGCAGTTTTTGGCCGAACCGTTTTCCGGCCGTGATCAATTGCAGCATTTCCTTCTATTTTCGCATCTCGCCGCGTCTGTCTCCTTCTTTTGACGAAGGGATGACAAGTCGATGACACCAGGTCTCAATCCTGCCCCATACGCTGACCGTGGATTCCAAGGACAGCTTCTTTCCCCGCCTGTCGTTGGCTCCAGCTCTATTGCCGGCATGGAGCATCTTTTTACGGGCCCCGCGGGACAACAGTAAAAGGAGCACATCATCATGAAATATATTCCGAGCCTGACAGCAGGGATAACACTTGTACTTTCGTTATCTCCTTCTGTCTTTGCACAGCACTACACACAGACTAACCTTGACGCCAATACCTCAGGCGCCGCCGAAGCCACCGACCCCCAACTCGTCAACGGCTGGGGCATCTCGCGTGGCCCAGGCAGTGTGTGGTGGGTTTCCGATCAGGGCACGGGAGTTGCAACACTCTATAACGGGCCTGGAGTGAAACAGTCTTTGGTCGTCACGATTCCCAAGTCGGATCCCAACGACAAGACGTTTCCCCATGGCACGCCTACGGGAACTATCTTCAACGGGAGTACGACAGATTTTCTGATCGCTCCGCAGAAACAGGCCGTCTTTCTTTTCGCTACGCTCGATGGGAGCATTGCGGCCTGGAATCCCACGGTTGGATTAGCTCAGGGAGCGAATCCACCTTCTACCAATGCGGTCACAGTTGCTCGTGGCGACGCTGGTTCGGGTTACACCGGACTTACGGCTGCCACCATTGACGGAGATCGCTACCTCTATGCGGCCAACTTCCTCAAGGGTCGCATCGATGTGTACGACAACAACTTCAAAGCAGTAAAGTTGCCGACGAAAGGGCGCGGGCATCACGACTCCTTCTTCGACGACCAGGGCATCTTCGACAACAACAAGCCCTTCACCGATGATCGACTTCCACGGAATTATGTTCCTTTCAACGTGCTGACGATAGGAAACGACCTCGTCGTTACCTATGCGCTGCACTTTGCCGGGAATCCCTTCGAGACTCCTGGCCCGGGTCTGGGGTACGTCGATATTTACTCGTCGGATGGAAGGCTGCTGCGACGGCTCGAGCACGGTGACTGGCTCAACGCCCCCTGGGGCATTGCGCTTGCGCCGCTCGACTTCGGGAAGTTCAGCCACCGTCTTCTGATCTCGAACTTCGCAGCAGGAGGAACGACCCAGTCAGCCGGGTTCATCTCCGCCTACGACCTCGCAACGGGCAAGTTCGAGGGACTGTTGGAGGACACGAGCGGAAAGCCTCTCGCCATCAATGGAATATGGGGAATCAGTTTTGCGAACCCGGCTGGTGCAAGTCCCACCAATCCTGTCTCGGCCAGCTATGACTCTGACGAGGCACCGGCCGCACAACTGTACTTCGCTGCTGGACCCAACCAGGGCACCGCGGGCCTGTTCGGATACCTGACTCCGCTCCCGGCTGAGCAGGTACAAGGCAACGATCAATAAAGATTGATCCCTCAAGCAAGGGAGCCGCATTAATACTCGCGGCTCCTTTTTTTATTCCCATATTTCTTCATAGACAGCAGAGAAGTATCTGCGGACGTTGTTTAGAAACATTGTCGCAATTTCAGGAATAAAAGAGGCGGCTGACCTGTTAACTCGGCATGCCTGTCTCTGCGGTCTTTCGTAGCTTCGGCTGTCATTGTTTTACGAAGGGATGACAAGACCGTGACACCGAATCTCCGCAGTGACCCTACGCTTACCGAGGATCAACACAGTTTCTTCCCGCCTGTCGTTGAGCCCATCCCTGTCTGCTTCGCTCAGGCAGGAGGGTATCGGTCAAATTCTGCGGGCCTTACCTTCCAAGGAGTTCCATATGAAGGGTTTTCCCAAGCTGCTTCTTTTCACAGCAGCAGGTTTTTCATTGACGCCGTCCGTCGTTCACGCGCAACACTACACGCAGGTCAACCTCGTCTCGAACGTTTCAGGAGTAGCCCCTGTCACGGATCCGCAGCTCATTAATCCGTGGGGACTCTCCCGCAGCTCTGCTTCGCCCTGGTGGATCTCCGATGCCGGCTCGGGTTTCAGCACGCTGTACAACGGTGCAGGGGCCAAGCAGTCGCTGATCGTAACCATTCCGAAGGCCGATCCCAACGACAAGACCTTCCCCGCTGGAACTCCAACCGGGACGATCGCCAATTCCAGCCCGACCGATTTTCTTCTCGCCCCTGGCAAGCCTTCCGCCTTCCTCTTTGCGACCATCGATGGTTCCATCGTCGGATGGAATCCAACCGTTGCGGTTGCTCCCGGTGGAGCCCCACCTTCCACCAACGCCGTTACCGTCTTCCGTGCCAAGGACAAATCCAGCTATACCGGCCTTACCGCTGCGACCGTTGATAATCAGCACTATCTTTACGCTGCGAACTTCGGCAAGGGCCGTGTCGACGTATTCGACACCACCTTCAAGCCAGTCAGTTTGAAAGATAACGACGACCACCATGGCCACTCAGATCAGTCCTATGGCGACAACGATCGTTTCTTCGGAGGCAACAATAACCCCTTCACGGATGATCGCCTCCCGCGTTTCTACGCTCCTTTCAACGTGCAGACCATCGGCAACGATATTGTGGTCACCTACGCGCTGCATCTTCCGGGGCAGCAGGTCGAGACCGACGGACCGGGCCTCGGCTACGTCGACATCTACTCCTCCAAGGGCAAACTGCTCAGCCGCCTCGAGCATGGCGACTGGCTCAACGCACCCTGGGGAGTTGCTCTGGCTCCGCTCGAGTTCGGACGCTTCAGCCACGATCTGCTCGTAGGCCAGTTCGCTGGCGGCACTACGACAGAGTCCAGCGGATACATCGTCGCGTACAACCTGGCAACCGGCGCTTTCGACGGTCTGCTTGAAGACGCGACTGGCAAGCCGATCTCCATCAACAGCATCTGGTCCATCACCCCGGCCAACAGCGCCACGGCAAACAGCTACGACACCACCGGAGCGCCAGCCTCGGAGCTCTACTTCACCGCAGGTCCCGATCACGGAACAGGCGGCCTCTTCGGATATCTCAAGCCCGTTGCTACAGACCTGATTCAGGGCAACGATCAGTAAATTCTTCCATCAATCAAAGGAGCTGCGACCGACATGGTTCGCAGCTCCTTTGCTCTTCCGCTCAGAAGTACCCCCGATCGGCAATCTGGTTTTCGAATTCGGCAACGCTGCTCACCCCGGGCGAAAGGCAATATTCGATGCCCTCAAGATCGTCCGGCAAAAAGTAGCCACCGTCCGCCTCGCCACCGATGCGGATCGGGTCTCTGCCACAATCTTCCGGCCGACAGGCTGCGGATCAGCCCCACGCAGATCGTCGAGTTTCGTATGCCGCCCCACGCGGTAGCCCGTCCCCAAAAGGCGTTTCTGACGAGTTCTTTCATTCGCGTCGACTCTACTTCAGCCGCAATTCACCCATGTGAGGGCGCCTTCGAAGAGAGACAACAGCGGAGCCCCTCTGCTAAGGTCAAAGATGAGAGCTTGATGCCAGGTCAGTCCCAACTATTCCCGGATCACGAACCCAACGTGTTGCCGCCGCCTCCGAGCGGTTCCGCCGAAACCAGACGCGCCGCGGCACCGGTCTGGCTGCAACGCCTCTCTCTCTTTGTGCTCGTGCTCTTCTGCGTTTATCTCGGCGTCCTGGTGATGCTGCTTCCCTGGTGGACGCGGGTGTGGGACCACAACCTCTTCATCCAGTCGCATCCCCCGCTCGCCGCCTTTCTGCACAACGGAGCCGTGCGCGGTATCATCTCCGGGCTGGGGCTGCTGGATATATGGATCGGCATCTCCGAAGCCGTTCACTATCGCGACTATCGCGGCTGACCCCGCCAGCGAGGATTTACAAAATAATGGCAACTGACAACAAGAACCTCTCACCTGCAACAGATCCGGCCACCCCTGGCATCCCCGAACCCCTCGAAGAAGCTCCGCTCGCCTACGAAAATTCCGACTTCCTCAACTCGCCCGATGCGCGCATCCTCCGCATCATGGCCGAATACCAGGAGCCGCTCTCCCGCTTTCGCCGCGAGCGCATTCAGGACACCGTCGTCTTCTTCGGCTCGGCACGCTTTCGTGCGCTTGATGTTGCGGCGGCAAACTTTGAGCTGCTGGCCAATACCGGCTCCAAGGAACCGGCTCCCGAACAGCCTGCCACTCTCGAAGAGGTCGAGCACGGAAAGGCCACGGGCGCGCGACTGCGGCTCGCCGGGGCTGCCATCGAGATGGCCGCCTACTATGAGGACGCACGCGCTCTCGCCAACATGCTTGCTACCTGGTCCAAGTCGCTTCCCGGCCCGCGCCATCGCTTCGTCGTCACCTCGGGCGGCGGTCCCGGCATTATGGAGGCCGCCAATCGCGGAGCTTACGAGGCCGGGGCGAAGACCATCGGGCTCAACATCAAGCTTCCCTTCGAGCAGCAGCCGAACCCGTACATCACGCCGTCGCTCAACTTCGACTTCCACTACTTCTTCATGCGCAAGTACTGGTTCGCCTACCTCGCCAAGGCGCTGGTTATCTTTCCCGGCGGCTTCGGGACCCTGGACGAGATGTTCGAGGTGCTCACCCTTGCGCAGACCAATAAGCTCGCCAAGAAGATCACCACCATCATCTACGGCACGCCTTATTGGAAGTCCGTGATCAACCTCGACGTCCTCGCGGAAAAGGGAGCCATCGCCCACACCGACATGAACCTCTTCCGCTTCGTCGACACTCCGGAAGAGGCATTCGAGATTCTGAAAGAAGACCTCACGAAAAACCATCTCAACTCCGACTACGAACGAGCCCTGCAAGAGCGGGCTCGCCGCGCGGCCGGGGCACATGACGTTCCCAAAGATCCCGCCCCCAGCGCTCAGGAGATTCTCGGCCCGGATATCGCCTCCACACAATGATCACAACCCCTGAGCTCACTGCCTGATAATGAGGCATGGTCTCTCCACGCCAACTGCCGCTCTACGACGCCGGCCACAAGCCTGAGACGTGGAATGAGCGTATGGTTCCTGGAGAATATGCCGTTCATTACTCCAGCTTTGAGGGCGGAGCTCCCGAAGCTCCTTATTGCACAGTGTTCGACACTCTGCAGGAAGCTGTCGACTACGCGCAGGAACAGATAAAAACGCGTACCGATCTGCGCTGCGCCATATACGACCACGAGGGCTTGGTCAGGCCTCCAGTTCGGGAGGTTCGAGGACGCGACTTCAAAGAGAACGAGATCTCCACGCGGTTTCGAAGATGGGTCGGCTCCATCCTTTTCTTTGGCGGGTCCATTTTGACGATCGTTGACTGGACGAAAGATTTTCGGTTCCTGTGGCCCTCTGCGCTGGGCACGCGCATGTTGATTCCCGGCTTTGCGCTACTGTTTGTCGAAGCGATGATCCTTCTTCACAAACGACGGAGCCATGGAAGATCGGAAGAAAAGGGAACAGCATGACACTTCTGATCTTTCAAATTGCCGTCATCCTGCTCGTAAGTCTTCTCTGTGGAGCGGTTGCGCGCAAGCTCGGCCAGGCAAGGGTAATTGGAGAGATCGTTGGCGGAATTCTGATCGGTCCCTCGGTACTGGGCCGGTATGCGCCTCATGCTTTCTCGCATCTGTTTCCTGCAAGCTCTCTCAGTCTGTTCGAGATGATCAGCACCCTTGGGCTCATTCTCTTTCTCTTCCTGATCGGAAGCGAGCTCGACTATGAGCATCTTCGGGAACAGAAGTTCACCGCAACGCTCGCAAGCCTGATGAGCATGGTTCTTCCGTTCGGGTTGGGAGCTCTTGCTTCCCCCATGCTGTATCCTCGCTTCGCTCCCACTGGAGTCGACAAGCTCCCTTTTGTCCTGTTCCTGGGAATATCGATGAGCATTACCGCCTTTCCGGTTTTGGCAAGAATCCTGGAAGAGCGCCAGATGCACTCAACTCCGCTTGGGGCTATGGCCATGATGTGCGCTGCTGTCGACGACGTCTCAGCGTGGTCGCTTCTTGCAATTGCCATGACGTTGTTGCCTTCGCAAAGCAATTCCATGGCAATCTCGCATCGAGCTCTTTGGCTGGGTGTATATCTCTGCGTCATGCTGTTTGTCGTACGCCCCCTCGGGAGCTGGCTCGCACGGCGGAATAACGAAATCAGACTCTCTTATGAACTGCTGGGGCTCATTCTTGTAGTCGTCTTCTTGTCAGCCGCGGCAACCGATGCTATCGGGGTTCATCCTCTGTTTGGGGCCTTCCTGGCGGGTCTTTGCTTTCCACGGGTCCGGCGTTGGCAGCAGACACTCCGTTCCCGGCTCGACGTGATAGTCTCGCTCGTCCTCCTGCCTCTTTTCTTTGCTCTGACCGGATTGAGGACACGGCTGGACCTTTTATCGGGACTCCATGTCTGGCTCTGGACCGGAGTCGTTCTTGTTCTTGCCGTTCTTGGCAAAGTCGGCGGAGCTGTCGCTGCAGCGCGCTGGACGGGATACGACTGGAGAAATTCGATTGCTCTCGGGGCACTCCTTAACACGCGCGGCCTGGTGGAGCTGATTGTGCTCAACATCGCTTATAACGCGCACGTATTCTCTCCAACCCTATTCACGATGCTGGTCATCATGGCACTCGTGACGACGATGACCACCGTTCCGGTTCTAAATTGGCTGAAAGTGGGCAAGCGAGCAGGAGTGCACGACCTCACACTCCCAAAAGCAGCCTGAAACGAGTCGCGTATACGATCGACTTCTGCGATTCCCATCTTCATACATCGTTCTCAGAGTCAGAGACAGGCGAGAGTTTCGCGGGTAACCAACTGATTAACGGCCTTTTATGAATATTGAAGCCCCTTTCTCGGTGCAGTTATCGCATTGTCACAATGCGCTTTCATACTGCCTCCGAGCGAGATAGAACGCTCGGAGGGCCCTATGAGCCAGTCGTCCATCTCATATCTATGGCGTGAACCCCAGGCCGCCCGTGGTTTTACCACCGGCGTTTCGCTGCACAGCCATACCAATCAATCCCAGGAGACGCTGGACTTCATCGCCGAACTCTCGCGCGACTGGAGCTTTCTTAACAAGGCCATGCGCTGGGCCGAAGACCGCTGCGGCCGTTTGTCGGGCATCCGGCCCGACTATGCCCACGGCTACTGGACTCCGCCGCTGACCCCGCGGATCGCCTTCGACCTCGAGAGCTCGCAGATCGAGAACCGCCTCCAGCTTCCGGCGCTGGTCTCGCTCACCGACCACGACGACATCAACGCGCCTCTGCTTCTTCGCTCCGTCTCCTCGGCGCGCCACATTCCCGTCTCGGTCGAATGGACCGTCCCGTTCTACGAGAGCGCCTTTCACATCGGCGTCCATAACCTGCCCTCCGCTACCGGCCAGCAGTGGATGGATCGGCTCCGCGCCTTCACCGCCATCCCCGTGGCCGAGCGCAAGCCGAACCTTCTCCGCGACCTCCTCGCCGAGCTGGCCGAGATCCCGCAGGTGCTCATCGTCTTCAACCACCCCATCTGGGATCTCTACCGCGTCGGCCGCCAGCGCCACGATGTTCTCGTCAACGAGTTCCTCGCCGTCCATGGACAGCACGTCCACGCGCTTGAGCTGAATGGCCTGCGCGACTGGAAGGAAAACCGCGAGGCCTCCACGCTCGCGGGCAAGTGGAACCAGCTGGTCATCTCCGGCGGCGACCGTCACGGCGCCGAGCCCAATGCCAACGTCAATCTCACTCGCGCGACCTCCTTTACCGAGTTCGTCCACGAGATCCGCCGCGATCGCCAGAGCCACGTGCTCTACATGCCGCAGTACGCCGAGCCCTGGAAACACCGCATCCTGCAATCCACGCTCGATGCGATCCGCGACTATCCGCACTTCCCGGAAGGCTCGCGCCGCTGGGACCAGCGCGTCTACCATCCCGACGGCAAGGGCGGCATGCGCCCGCTCTCCGAACTCTGGACCTCGGAGAATCACATGCCTCCTATGTGGATTCGCGCCGTCCTCGCAAGCGTCCGCCTCATGGGAGCCGCACCTCTCTCCGGAACCCTTCGCTTCGCCTGGGACGACTCCGCAAAGATGCGTGCCGCACTGGCCAAGCAGGAGGCCTGAACTTACTCAGAATCATGCAGAAAAAGGCGTCCTGAGATTCCAGGACGCCTTCTCTTTTTGCGCTGCATGCCGCTCCTCAGAAGAGGTACTTCACTGCGAGTTGCAGCTCACGGTTGTTCAAACGGGTTGAGGTGACTTGGCCGAAGGTGCTGTCTCCCAGGTTGGCATCCGGCGTCGACCACTGTGGCGTATTGAAGGCATTGAAGGCCTCGAAGCGAACCTGGAGCTGATGCGTCTCGTTGTACGGCATTGCGAAGTTCTTCATCACCGCCAGGTTCACCACGTCGATTGCAGGAGAGACCAGGGGATTACGCGTCGAGGTCCCGAAGTTCACAGTGCTGAGGGTGAACGCATCCGTGTTGAACCAGTTGTCGATCGTCCGGTTCGCCACGCTCAGCTTTGAGCCCGTGACGCGGTTGGGGCGCTCCCACTGATTATCCGTATTCTGTCCGTCGCTGCTTTGCAGGATGTCATACGGATTTCCACTGGCGAGCTGCACAAGTCCATTCAATGCCCAGCCATCCGCAAGGAGCTTCGTCGCCGTCGTGCCGCTCTTGATGAAGGTAGGTAGCTTCCACACATATCCCACGGACAGATTGTGTCGCTGGTCGGTCGTTCCGTTTGCCCACTCATGTGGGTTCCTCGGATCCTGGCACCCGCAACCTCCGCCGTTCGTATCAAACGCTTGATTGTCCAGCTCGTGCGATAGCGTGTAAGCCGCTGTGAAGCTGACGCCCTTGGTGAGCCGGTGCTCGAAGTGCACCTGCAGGCCGTTGTAGCTCGACGCGCCATCGAAGTCCTGATAGCGAATGCGAGCAAAGGTGTTGTACGGCCGTCTGCCCTGAACATCATTGACCAAATCTCCCGGAGCAGCCGAGTTGAAGTTCTTGATGCTGCTATCGATATGGCTGCCATTGACGCCGACATAGCTGACATCCAGCACATTCGAACCGAACTGCTTGGAGACAGTCAGGTTGTACGTTTGCAGGTAGAGATCCGGATGTTTACGATCGGCAGGCAGCGTGACGGCGTTGAAGAACGGGTCCTTGGGATACAGCGAGGCCGGCACGGGATTCTGGATCGTCGCCACCGGATTGCTGCTGGGATTGGTAATGGTGAGGCTGCCTGCCGTAGGCGGATTCAACTGCAGGATGTTGATGTTGTCGAATTGACCACCATAGTAGAAGATCCCGTACCCGGCGCGAACCACCACCGTAGATGTCGCACTGTAGGCAAAGCCGATCCTGGGTCCGAAATCCTTATGCGTAATCGACCAGATATTATTCAGCCGCTGACCCGGCGCAGGAGTGAACACCGGGGCAACACTGCCGTACGGTGCAGTTCCGCTGAAATCCAGCGTGCGCGAGACATTGTTCACATCCACGGGCGGAGCGAACAGGTCATAGCGCATACCAATGTTGATCGTCAGTTTGGAGTTGAACCGCCAGTTGTCCTGCACGTAGAAGGCCGAGCGCCACTGCCTCGACTTCGTGATCGGAACACCCTCTGGCGTAATGCTGGTGCGCGGAAAGCCGAGCATGAAGTCGGCAGCAGGATCGCCCGTGCTGTCGCTGGTACCCGTGATGTCTCCGGTAAAGTCCATCTCTCCGAAGGGTGTATTGTTCGTCGTCGCATCGTCGAGTACATAGCGAATGTCGGTGCCGAAGATCAGCGTGTGCTTGCCGCGAGTCCACGTGAGGTTATCGGCGAGCTGATACGTCCGGCTGTAATCGAGGTTCGATGCCGCCAGGTCGTCTCCCATTCCGAGATATCCGGCGATGTTCAGAAGCGGGAATCCCTCCTCGTTCGGATTCAGTGGCCGGCCGTTCGGGCCACCGACCTTGAAGCCGTTGATCCCAAGCGACTCGACAGTAAAGTCCGTGCCTGTCCGCGTGCTCACCTGTTTCACGTGCTCGAGATTAACTCCAGCCCGGAGTTCGTTGAGCAGCTGCGGCGAAAAAATATGGAGATACTGCAGCGCAACATTGTGGATGGGATACGTGCCGGTGAAATGAAAATTAGGATTCACATCCGTCACCGGAAAATCTCGAAGAGCGTAAATGTAGTGCAGGAAGATCTGATCGCTCTCGCTGAACTTGTGGTCGATTCGAGCAATCCCCTGGTTCACGCCGAGACGGCCAGAATTCACACCGGCATAATTCGTGCTGCCACTGCTGTTGGGCAGCGGCATATACGCGTTGATGATGTTCGCGGAGACGGGGTTTACGGGAATCTGGTTGTTCGGATAAGGATTGCCGGTAAACGGATTGATGATCGGTGTAGAGGAGGCGGAAAAATCGCCCTTGCGCTGCGCCGCCGTCAACACGTTCGCTGTCGAGGGAAACTCCTCGATCGAGCGAAGACCCTCGTAGCTGAGAAAGAAGAAGGTGCTGTCCTTGATGATCGGGCCTCCGACCGTGGCTCCAAACTGGTTCTGCTTCAGCACGTTCTTCGAAAGCGGAGCAGGACGGAAGTAGTTGCGCGCGTCCACCGCATCGTTGCGGATGAACTCAAACGCGCTTCCGTGAATTCGATTGGTTCCTGACTTCAGCTGGATGTTCACGTTCGATCCGGCGCTGCCGCCGTACTCCGCGGAGTAGTTGCCGGTCTGTACGGTGAACTCCTCAATGGCGTCGATCGAAGGAAACAGGTTTACATAGGCATGGCGATTGTTAACCATGGTGACGCCATCGACGTTCACCTGACCCCAGGTGGAGCGGCCGCCATTCGAGGAGATCGCCGAGCCGTCGGTGCTCGACGAGTGCAGGTCAGGATTGTAGACGCTTACACCTGGCGTCAACACCGCGAGGTCGTTGAACTTTCTCCCATTCAAGGGAAGATTCTGTGTGCGCTCGGCGTCGATCACCGCGCCCAGAGCGGCGTTTTCGCTCTGCAGCAAGGGCTGCCCGCCTTCCACTTGCACTGTCTGTTCCGAGCCGCCAATGTTCAGCGTGAAGTCGATCTTGTCCTGCTGGTTGAGCGCAAGGACGATGCCGGTTCTCTTCTGTTTTGCGAACCCCTTTGCCTCGATCGTAACGTCGTAAGTGCCGGGAGCAAGATAGCGAATCGCGTATTGGCCCTCGGTGCCGGTAACAGCAACTTTGTTGATGCCTGTAGCCGGAGAAGCGACTGTGACTGTGGCTCCGGGGATTACAGCACCTGAGCTATCCGTAGCTGTACCCAGAATGGTGGTGTCGAGAGACTGACCCCGCAGAAGCACACAGGGTAGGACGAGATAGAGAGTAAAGATCGCAGAAATGAAACGACTACGCATGGGAGGACCTCCTGAGCATTACGGTTTTTTCAAAACGGGGAGAACTGTAAGCGCTATGCGATGAGGACTATTTTTTTATTTGTAACGGTGATGGGCGATTATAGACACGCCATGGCAAGCAGCCGATAGAGGCAAATGACCTACTCGCAAGTAAGCAAAATGCGATTTTTTCAAGGGAAATTGCCGCCAATCAATTTGGCGGATCAATAGATAAAAATTGAATTTTGCAGGTAAGTAATTGCCGATCTTGATTTATCGCATCGACGGCATCGCGATTCAGAACAACACGGTACGGCGGAAACCTCTTCTGGTTTTCTGAGCACGCCGTTCAGCAATGTCACACATCTTTTCTAGTTGGAGCGCAGGGCCTTGACCGGATCCTCGGAGGCGGCGCGAGCCGCGGGGAACGCCGAAGCCGCAAGCCCCATCAGCATCATGAACGAAACGCTCACGATATAGATCAGGGGATCGGTCGCGCTGACGTCGAAGAGGAACGAGCGGACCAGTTGCGCTACTGCAAGAGAGCCAAGGACACCGAGGACGCATCCCACCACGGCCAGCTTCACGCCTGATAGAAGGACGAGCCGCGCGATGGCGCTTCGCTGCGCTCCGACTGCCACGCGGATCGCAATCTCCTGCGTGCGTTGCGAGACGGAGAAGGCCATGATCCCATAGATTCCCGTGATGGCCAGCAGAAGCGCTCCCAAGGCGAAGGCACCGATGAGGCTGGTATTGAACCGGCGCGGAGCCTCTACCTTCGACATCACATCGTTCATGGATTGCACATGCTGCAGGGCGATGAGCGGGTCGATTCCGGAGACGGTCGCCCGCAACGTCGCAATCATCTGTTCCGGCGGCAGGGCGGAGCGGAGCGTGATGTATCCTCCGGCGGGATCGCTGAGGTGGCCGGTGAAGCTTGTGCCGTAGAGAGTAGCGGGCTGTTGCACAGGCGAATACCATTGATTGCGATTCGGCTCGTCGCGAGAACCGAGCTTGGTATCGGAGACCACTCCAACCACCGTCGCCCAGGGCAGGTGGTTCTGCGGATTTCCCACGTGCATTCGCTTACCGATCGCCCTCTGGCCCGGCCACGCGTGTCGCGCCATCGATTGGTTCACAATCACCACGGGGGGAGAGTCAGGACCATCGTTCGGGGTAAAGTAGCGGCCGTCCAGCAGCGAAATTCCCATCACTCGAAAGAAGTCTCCATAAACGGTTCCGAAGACACCGAAGGTCTGCTTCCACTTCTTCAGAGGCTCACCCTCGATGGTGTAGGCCGCCATTCCGGCGAAGCCGCTCGAAGGCAGGATATTGGTAAGGCCTACCGCCACGACTCCCGGTTTGTTGGCGAGGCCCTCGACCACAGCCTGGTTGAAGACGCCGGTAGAGACCTGGTCCGGATACCGTCGCAGAGGCAGTTGATAACCCGCAACAAGAATATGGTCCGGCTGAAAGCCGGGGTCGACGGCTCGCATCTTCTGAAAGCTTCGCAGGAAGGCTCCCGAAGCGGTGAGCAACACCAGAGCGATTCCGATCTCCGAGATCACCAGCACAGAGCGCAGACGGTTATGGCTGGAGCCGCCTTGCGGGCTTTCCTTCAGGTTCTCGATCAGGTCGATCCGCACGGCCGTGAAGGCCGGTACCAGGCTGCAGAGAACTCCCGTCACCAGCGCAAGCAGGAGCGCGAACGCCGCCACCCTTGCGTCGATCGAGATTGAGTCGAGCCTCGGAATCGATGCAGGCAGCAGATGGAGCGCCGTACGGATCGCGGTTGCGGCAACCGCCAGTCCGAGCAGTCCGCCCGCCACGCTGAGCAGAAGTCCTTCCAGAAAAGATTGACGCAGAATCGCTCCGCGACGTGCCCCGATCGCCAGGCGAATCGCGTATTCGCGACGCCGGCGAATGGCTCGCACCAGCATCAAACCGGCCACGTTCACGCACGCGATGAGCAAGACGATCGAGACCGCGGCAAACAGGGTACGCAGCAGAGGCCGCACCTTGGCGACCGTGTCCTCCCGCAGCGGAGTCGCATCGCCGCGAATGTGAATTGCGGACAGCGACGAGGGAAAGGTTCGCATCACCTGCTGGGCCACGCGGTCTGCATCCTGCGCCGCCTGCTGAACAGTGACGCCGTCCTTGAGCCGCGCCACCATGTGATATCCCCAGAAGCCCGCCCTCTGCTCGGAGAGCTCGTCTGGCGTAACGCTCATCGGAACCCACAGTTCAGTCTGGGCAGGCCCGCCCTGCACCGGGAACTCGAAGCTGCGCGGCATGACTCCAACGATGGTGTACGATCTGCGGTCGAGGTCCATGAAGCGCCCGACGATTCCAGGATCGCTGTGGTAGCGGTTCACCCATGCGCCATAGCTGAGAACGGCGAGCGGACTTCCCGCATCCTCCTCTTCCCGGGTAAACACGCGGCCAAGAAGAGGCTGAACCCCCAAGGTAGGGAAGACGCCGGACGTAAGCCGGGCCGCGCTGATCTCCTCGGAGCGCTCGCCGCCGGAGAGCTCATAGTGCGCCGGAATGAAGCCGCCAAGCGAAGAGAAGGCGCTCGTGGCACTCGTATACGTGGAGATCTCGCGAGCCGTCACTCCCGTATTCATGCCCGCGCTCAGAAGATCGCCCGGCAGCACCAGTCGCTCCGGTTCGCTGTAGGGAAGCGGCCGGAGAAGAATGCCTTCAATCAGTGAAAAGATGGCCGTAGTCGCGCCGATGCCAACCGCCAGGGTAAGAATGACGGTCACGGTGAAGCCAGGGGTCTTTCGAAGCTGGCGAAAAGCGAAGCGGAGATTCTGCGAAAGTGTTTCCATGCACTCCTCGTTGGCTTCCGAAAATCAACAGTGATCTGGCAAACATTAGAGACCGGACCGGGGCGTATTGCAATTTTGGAGTTTGCCACACGATTCGGGAAGCCCTGCATGAAAATCTTGTCGTTTCTTCAAAAGAGAACAAGCTACCGTCAACCGCCCTCGAGTAAAGTAGTGCCATGCGTGTGCCCCGGGTCGCCTACCTTCCCGACTCCTTTCACGAGGTCAACGGCGTCGCACATACTAGCCGCAACTACGTCGCCTACGCGGAGCGCCACGCCCTTCCCTTTCTCTGCATCCGCGCCGGCACTCGCTCGCAGGCCTTCGAGCAGGCAGCTGAACTCCGTACCCTGGAGCTCCAGCGCTCCCGCGCCGCCTTTCGCATCGAAAAGGATCTCCAGTTCGATCCCTTGTTCTTCCGCTATACCCACAGCATCCGCCGCGAGCTTCTTCGCTTTCAGCCCGACCTCATCCACATCACCGGCCCCAGCGAACTCGGCATCTTCGGAGCTTACTTCGCCTGGGAGCAGGGGATTCCGCTCGCCGCTTCCTGGCACACCAACGTGCACGAATACGCTGCCCGTCGTCTCGATTGGCTCTCCCGCCGCTTCTCGCAGAGTACGGGCGCCAGCCTCGAGAGGAACGTCGAGAACGGTTCCCTTTGGGCCACCACTCGCTTCTATTCACTCGCCCGCGTCCTCTTCGCCCCCAATGAAGAGCTGTGCCGCATGCTCGAGCAATCGACCCATCGCCCCTGCCATCTTATGCAGCGCGGTGTCGAGACGGGGCTGTTTTCCCCGGACCACCGCACCCGTCCCATCGACGACTCCACCCTTGTGCTCGGCTACGTAGGACGTCTCTCCATCGAAAAGAACGTCGCGCTGCTTGCCTCGCTGGAGCGTGGCCTGCTCGACCTCGGCATCTCGAACTTTCGCTTCCTCATCATCGGCCACGGCAACGAAGAGGCCCACCTGCGCGCCTCGCTCAAACAGGCCGACTTTCCCGGAGTCCTTCGCGGAGTGGATCTTTCGCGCGCCTACGCCAACATGGACCTCTTCATCTTCCCGTCGCACACCGACACCTTCGGCAATGTCGTCCTTGAAGCGCTCTCCAGCGGTGTCCCCGCCATCGTCACCCCCGGCGGTGGTCCCAAGTACATCGTTCGCGATCAGCAGACGGGCTTCGTCGTTCCCGATACCGGCTTTGTCCCGGCAATCGCCGCGCTCGCCGAGGACCGGTCTCGCCTCACGCAGATGAGACTCGCGGCACGAGCCTACGCGCTGACTTGCAGTTGGGATGCGGTCTTCGATCGCGTCTATGAAGGCTATCGCGATGCCCTGGCGCAACAGCCTGAAGTGGCGCTACCAATCTAACTCACCACCGTCCATCCGCGGTTATTTCAAGCGAGCGGCGCAGGGCGAGAGATTCCTACCGCAGACCCCGCAGCCTCTTGCAGGCCTCCGCCAGATCTTCATCCTTCTTCGCAAAGCAGAATCGCAACAGATCTTCACCCTTGCCTGCCCGAAAGAACGCTGAGCCCGCCACCGCGGCCACGCCCGTCTTTGCCAGCAGAGAACGCGCTCTCTTTGCCGCCGTGTCCCCGGCCAAAACATCTTCCAGCCCTGCCGTCGAAGCCAGGATGTAGTACGCTCCATCCGGCACATGCGGGGTCATCCCTGCATCGCGCAGAGCGCTCACCAGCATCTCGCGCTTGGCTTCATGCTCCAGCGCCAGCCCCGCATAGAACGTCTTTCCCAGCCTCTCGATTCCTGCCGCCACTCCATGCTGGAACGGCGAGGGCGCGCAGACGTACAACAGGTCGTGAAAGTATCCGATCGCCCCAATCCACTTCGAGTCCGCAATCACATATCCGATCCTCCATCCCGTCACCGAGAAGGTCTTCGAATACCCCGACATCACAATCGTTCTCTCGCGCATCCCATCGATCGCGGCGGGAGAGACGTGCTTCGCATCCCCGTACAGGAAGTGCTCGTAGATCTCATCCGTCAGCACGAACAGGTCATGCTCGCGGGCAATCTCCGCCAGCCCTTCCAGCTCCTGGCGTGTGAACACCTTGCCCGCCGGATTGGAAGGCGTGTTCACCACCACGGCGCGCGTCTTCGGCGTGATTGCCGCCCGTACCCTCTCCAGGTCCACGCTCCATGCAGATCCATCGAGCTCTACCGCTACAGGGACGACGCGCAGCGAACGCAGCGTTCCCACGTGGTATCCGTAGAACGGTTCGAACAGCAAAACCTCGTCGCCCGGATCGAACAGCGCCATCGCCACCGCATGAAACGCGCCCGTGGCCCCGCTGGTCACCAGGACCTCGCGCTCCGGATCGACCACCAGATTCTGCATGCGTTCAGTCTTCTCGGCAATCGCCCGCCGCAGCCTCGGGATGCCATCGAGTCGCGTGTAGATGTTATGCCCATCGTGGATCGCCGCAATCGCGCTCTCGGCCACGACCTGGGGAACCTCGGTGTCGCATACCCCCTGCGCCAGATTCACCGCGCCCACGCGATCGCTCTCCACGGTCATGGCACGAATCTCCGACTGCACCACCCGCGGAGCCAGCTCGCTCAACCCCAGCCCACGTCCCTTTGAGACCTCAGCATGCACCATCGCAGTCGCCCTCCATCCGAAGCTTCTTAACGGATTCGTCTATCTTACGTCTGCCCGTCCTCTTCCTTCCGCAACCACGAATGCCTACTTCTTCATCTCCGCCAGGTAGATCGCCGTGTAGTCAAGGTAGTTCTGGGCATACTTCAGGATCATCTTCTGATCCTCTTCCCCCAGCGTCCGCTTCACCTTTCCCGGAATCCCCACAACCAGCGATCGCGGCGGAATCACTGCATGCTCCGGGATCACGGCACCCGCCGCGATAATCGATCCCTCTCCCACGTGAGCATGATTCAGGATCACCGCGCCGATCCCCACCAGTACGTTGTCCTCAAGCGTGCAGCCATGCACCGTCGCGTTATGCCCGATCGTGACCATCTCTCCCACCGTCACCGGGTACAGGTACCGCATTCCATGCAGCACCGCGCAGTCCTGCACATTGCTCTTCGCCCCGATGCGGATCGAATTCACGTCGCCCCGCACTACGGCGTTCATCCACACGCTGGCGTGTTCCCCCAGTTCCACGTCTCCGATCACCTGCGCCGATGGGTCCACATAACAGCTCTCCGGCACAACCGGTGTCTTGCCCTGGTAGCTCCTGATCATCTTCGATCTCCCTCCGCCTTAGAGATTCTAGGCGTCTGGGTGAGGGCAAACGAGTAAGCTGAAGGAAAAGAAGCCCGTTGAACGGGGTTTTTTGAGTAAGAAGAGGTACGGGGACAAAGAGGGGTGAGGGGACGATGTCTCATCCTCTCCACTTCATCATTGCCATCCTGCCCAACGATGTCATCCTGAGCGAAGCCCGAAGCGCGAAAGTCGAAGGACCTGCCGTTCACGTCCATCTCTACTTCTGAGAAGATTTGGCGTGCTTTCGCCTAGCAAGTGAGCTTCCGAATCGGGAAGATTTTCTTCATTTCGTTGCAAAAACACCTGAAAATAGCGTATCCTATTGCCTGTCCCTCTCTGGGAATGTTTGGAGGTGTTTTTCTTGGCAGAGGTTCGAGTTCAAGAAGGCGAACCGCTTGAAAATGCCCTGCGTCGGTTTAAGCGCAAGGTGCAGACAGAAGACATTATTAAAGAAGTCAAGCGTCATTCCTTCTATCTGAAGCCCGGCGAAAAGAAGCGTGTCAAAGAAGCGCTCGCTCGCAAACGAAATCGTAAGAAGGTCCGCAAGGAGCAGGACTAAAAATAAATGCTCCACTAAGGATGGCCCTTTCCAAAGAGAAGGGGCCATCTGTAAAAGACGCCAGCGATTGACTCCCGCTTTCGACCTGGCAAAAGCAGCCGGCATTCGTGCTTCAGCTGCTGTTTTACTGCAATGCTTCCGCCTATGGCGGGCCCCCCAGGCCTACGTACCATCACTAAGGCAGGACGATTACTCACGGACGCCCGCAGAGAATTCCATTGAGTCTTCAGCCTGTCCCGCAGATCGGGAGACGCGGCTATGGAATTCGTAGATCGGTTATTAACGTGCGCAGATTGCGGTGGAGAGTTCATCTTCACGGCAGGCGAACAACTCTTCTTCTTCGACAAACAGTTCAAGAACGACCCCAAGCGATGCAAGCCTTGCAAATCACGGCGTGCAGGAGCCTCGGCTCGTCCTGGATCTGGTCCCGCAGCCGCCGGAATCTCGCGTACCGAGACCCGCACGGTCTGTTCGGACTGTGGCATCGAGACCACCGTTCCCTTTAAGCCCACACAGGGCAGGCCGGTTTTGTGCCGTCAGTGCTTCCAGAACAAGCGGGACATCGCGCCTGCAGTCGAGGCGACCATCGAAACGGTGCCTCTTACAACAGAGATGATGGCTTCCGCCGTGCACGCTCCGCTGGTCTGAAGGCCGTAGCCCTTAACATCTGTCCATTCCGACCGGTACCATGGTCGGGATGACAGATGAAGCGCAACTCCTTCATGGCACCTTCGACTTGGTGCGCGCACGCGCTCAGGTCGGAAAATTCGACCTTACCGTCTGTACCGACGGCACGTATCTCCTCGACGGAGGAGCTATGTTTGGCGTGGTACCGAAGCCCCTGTGGCAGAAGCGCTCCCCTGCGGACGAGCAGAACCGCATCCTGCTGGGCCTGAACACAGTCGTCGTTCGCACTGGCGCCCATACGGTCGTGATTGAGACCGGGATCGGCAACAAGCAAAACGAAAAGATGCGCGAGATCCACCAGAACCAGGAGCTCCTGCCTCAGTCTCTTGCCGCTGCAGGCGTGCGCCCGGAAGAGGTCGATATCGTCATCAACTCGCACCTGCACTTCGATCACTGCGGCTGGAACACCACGCTTCATCCCGACGGCTCGGTTACGCCCACCTTCCCGAACGCCCGCTACTTTGCCCATCTCGGCGAAGTCGAGCACGGCCATCTGCAGCTTGACCGCGACCGCGTTAGCTATCTCTCTCCCAACTACGATCCACTGATCGAGGAGGGACAGATGACCCTGCTCACCACCAAGGGAATTCAGGAAGATCCGGAGATTATCCCCGGCATCTGGGTCGAGCTCTTCCCCGGCCACACGCGCCAGCTGATGGCCGTGCACATCGAGTCGGAAGACCAGCGCGCCTGCTACATCTCCGATCTGATTCCTACAACCGCGCATCTCGATCCCACCTGGGTCATGGGCTATGACCTCGATCCGCTGGAGTCGATCGTGCAGAGGAAGCGTTTCTACAAAAGGGCCATTCCGGAGAACTGGCTTGTCCTCTTCACCCACGACCATCACACGCCGATGGCTCGAATCGGATGGAACGAGAAGGGAAGGCCGGTCGTGCTGCCTGGAGATTCGCAGTAAATGGCAGGGAAATGCGTGGATGTGGGAGGCTGTTAAGAATCTCGTCCGCTCGGCGACTCTTAATCTTCCAACTGACGATAAGCCAACTTCCCGGCACTAAGTGGAAGTCATGCCCGGACTAGTATCGATAAAAGCCGATAGTTCAAATCGCGTTGAGAGAGGGC
The DNA here is from genome assembly GCF_059115365.1 of Edaphobacter sp. FHG110511_03. Classification (NCBI taxonomy): domain Bacteria; kingdom Pseudomonadati; phylum Acidobacteriota; class Terriglobia; order Terriglobales; family Acidobacteriaceae; genus Edaphobacter; species Edaphobacter sp. FHG110511_03. The sequence continues at coordinate 562,913 of NZ_JBZYWL010000001.1, forward strand.
CGCAGGATGCGAAAAGGGTTTACGAGAAGACCGAAAGTAGAGGAGCCCGCGGCGAACCACGATAAAAACTACATCACTCCAGGCGGGATCGAACGTCTGAAAGATGAGCGCCATTTTTTGCTCACCAAGGATCGCCCGGCCGTGGTGGAGGTAGTGGCGTGGGCTGCGGGCAATGGCGATCGCAGTGAAAACGCCGACTACCAGTACAGCAAGCGAAGACTGCGGCAGATCGATGGACGGGTTCGTTTCCTGACAAAACGAATCGAAGCCGCGGAGGTGATAGATCCGGAAGCTCCGAGAACGGGGCAGCGGGCGACAAGGGCGTTCTTTGGAGCCACCGTGCGTTATGCGAATGCCGCGGGGGCAGAGCGAGTGGTGAGCATCGTCGGCACAGATGAAGTCAATCTCGACCGCAACCACATCAGTTGGGCCTCCCCCTTGGGGCGCGCCTTTATGAGAGCGGCAGAGGACGACGAAGTGGTTGTTCATGCGCCGGGCGGCACTGAAACCCTGACGGTGCTGGAAGTGCGGTACGAGCGCATCTCCGTAGAACCCTTCCACGCACCACCTGGGTCCGAAGTCTCAACAAAGGGACTTGATCGCTGACACTCAATGAGCAAGGCTATCGCTCCTGGGCGGAACAACCGATCGGCACCGGCTCTGTCGCCTAAATCAGCCGCACAGGTACACTGGCGACATAACGATTTTCTGGAGATACCTGTGCGAAAGATCTTCCTGATGCTGATTTTGCTGGTACTGGGCGGCGTGGCCGTGGCCGATGCCGGTGCGCCCGTCTACAAGTTCAAACTGAGCACCATCGACGGTGACCCGACCACGCTCGGCGCCTACAAGGGCAAGGTACTACTGGTGGTCAATGTCGCCAGCGCCTGCGGATTTACTCCGCAGTACACCGCGCTCGAGGCCGTCTACGAGAAGTACAAGGACAAGGGCCTGGTGATTGTGGGCGTGCCGGCGAACAACTTCGGCAACCAGGAGTCCGGCACCAATGCAACGATCAAAGAGTTCTGCAGCGCCAAGTTCCACGTGAAGTTTCCGATGATGGCAAAGGTCTCGGTAAAGGGCGAAGATAAGACTCCGCTCTACCAGTACCTCACTGCGGCGCCCAACGTTAGCGGCGAGATTAAGTGGAACTTCACCAAGTTCCTCATCGCACGCAACGGACAGCCAATCGCTCGCTTTGAGCCAGCCGTGACGCCGGATTCCCCACAGGTGATCTCGGCGATCGAGACTGCGCTGAAGCCCTAGTCGCTGCGGTGTATGAAAGCCCGCTCTTAAGAGCGGGCTTTTCTTTTGAAGCTGCATCTTGTGTAGGAAGAGTAGTTCGACTCTAGGGGAAGCAATCCTGAGTCGTTGCGCGCGGCCTGAGTCCTTCTGTGTCAAGTCAGGATTTCGATTCCGGCATTCGCTCTGCCGCCGGCACAAATCCACCCTCCACGAGAATAAGATCGAAATTGGCCGCTCCTTCGCGGCGTTTCTTCACTTCCTGGTAGGCTGCGCTGGTGTACCAGTGCCGTGCCGCTTCCATCGAAGGAAATTCAAACAGGACCACTCCCAGCACACCACCATCGCCTTCAAGAACCTCGAACGGCTTGTAGGCTACAAGCGGCTTGGCGTCAAATCCCTTAAACGCTGGCCCAACATTGGCCCAGTAATCTTCAAGGTGCTTCCGGTCAGTAACGTGTCTGCACAATGAAATAAGATACGCGGGCATGGTTCTCCTTTTCAGCTTGCCCGGCTCGGCGAAGCCCTCATTCCCTTGACGATATCGCGGAGCTGGTGTGTTGCGTACTTTCGGATTGGATGCGCTTTCAGCAAAGACTTGGGATCGATTTTGTCAACTGACCGTTTTGAAAAAAGACTCTCCGGGGAGCAGCGCTTGAGCCGTGCTTAACAGACTCTGGAAGGACACAGCGAGAAGCACTCATCGAGCAAAGGCTTGGGGCGGCATTGAACATTAGCCCTGATAAACGCCGTTGTGGGAACTTACCAGGCGCCAACTCCCGATCTGTCGACCTCTCGGAAGTTGGACCGGCAATGATCCGGTTCGAGCATAGCGTTTCGTAACAGTCTCGTAGAACCCCACAACGCGTGGCACAGCGCGTAGACAGCAAAAGCCCTGCCGAAGCAGGGCTTTTGCAAAGCTGACTGAATTTACGCGGTTGCGACCGGCTCGATGGACACGAAGCGGCCATGCTGGCCACGGTCCTGGAACTTCACCACGCCGTCGATCTTGGCGAACAGGGTATCGTCCTTACCGCGGCCGACATTCAGGCCGGGCTTCAGCGGGGTGCCGCGCTGGCGAACCAGGATGGAACCGCCGGTGACCGTCTGGCCGCCGAAGCGCTTTACGCCGAGGCGCTGCGCGTTGGAGTCGCGACCGTTTTTGGAAGAACCTAGACCTTTTTTATGTGCCATTTCGATTGCCTCTTTTTGCGCTGCTCCACGAAGAATTCAGGGAAGCGGGACGCTTGAAAATCTAAATTTTGGGATAACCGGCAAAACTGCGAACAGCGGTTACCTACTTCAGCGACTTGCCGTTGACGAGGATCTCGTTGATCTTGACCTCGACGTAGTTCTGGCGGTGACCCTGCATCTTCTTGTACTGCTTCTTGCGCTTCAGCTTGAAGACCAGAATCTTGTCGCCACGGCCTTCGCCCACGACCGATGCGGTCACCTTGGCGCCGTTCAGGTCTCCCTCGAACTTGCCTGCCTCGCCGGAGACGGCGAGAACGTCGGAGAACTCGACGGCTCCGTCGTTGTGAGCGGTGGTCTCGATCTTCAGGGTGTCGCCGGGAGCGACCCGATACTGCTTGCCGCCGGTGCGGATGACTGCGTACATGGTTGAAACCTCTAAGCGGGGCACTCCGAAGGAGCGCTGACTGCTTCCTTGATGAATTGTGCTGCACGGGGCTTTGCGGGAGTGGTGCATCAAGTCAACTGGAGCCGAACCCAATCTCTCCGGTTCAAATCCTGCCGTACCTGACGTTGAGACACACTTGCCACAGCGCCAAACTTAATGAGTTTACCGTGTCGGCCTTCGTGGGTCAACTCATTCAGCGGGAAACACCTGCATTTCAGCGGAAAATGCTTCCTGGTTACCAGGATAACCCACGGAATACGGGGCTAAATAACCCTAAACCTCCGTACCTTCACTATCGGAAGCAGCTGGCGCGGGAGTCTGCGGTGCAGGTGCGAGAGCCTCGGCCTCCCGATCCCCTCCGTAGACTACCTGCCCGTATTCCAGCAGCGTGACCATGCCGACACCACCGCAGATATTTCCCGCGACCGCGGGGATGAGCCATCGCGGGTAGTCCATCGCCGGAGCGTGCCCAAGGAAGACCGCCGTAAGGATCTCACCGCTGGCGGCGATGCAGTGGGAAAAACTGCCTAGCCCCACCACGAAGGCCAGCATCCAAATGATCATCACCGAGCCGGTGATCGAGTGCGAGCCCGAGACCAGCCACGCCACTGTGGCGATGATCCAGCCGCCCACAACACCGCTCCAGAAGACCGTTGCGGCAGGACGATGGACCGCCTCCGTCCCCAACCAGGAGAGAGCATCGACCACGTCGTGCCGCAGGGCTCCGGTATAGGACGCCAGCAGGGCAAAGGCCGCAGCGCCGAGAACATTTGCCGCAAGAACAATTCCCCACAGCTTGAGCGTCTTCCAGACGTGCCGCTTCTCCGCGAGCACCAGCGCCACCGGGTAGAGCGTATTTTCCGTGAAGAGCTGCGACCGCCCAAGAATGACCGCGATGAAGCCGAGCGGATAAAACATCTTCGCGATAAACAGCGTGATATTGGAAGGAGCCTGGCCTGCAGGAGTAAGCAGGGCGATGGCGATGGCATTGCCCATGCCGGAGAGGCCCATGAAGATTCCTCCGGCGACGCCCGAGATGAACAAAGAGATGCCGGACCGGCCAAGCTCCTGGCGGGCGTTGTTGGCCACCTGTTCATAGATGTCCTGTGCGCTGGGGCGCTCCAGGTGCATCTGGGCCGGGGCAGGAGGAGGCGGCGCAGTTTGGCGTCGTCGGAGTCGAAAGGCCATCGTGACTGAGATGCCAAAACCAGCTACGACGTAAGCCGATTGGATTCAGCTATTCAACGGCCAAGATAGGTCTTGTACTGGGTCTCGACGACGCCGGTATTCCGGGCCAGCAAAAGCTTCGCCTGGTTGTACTGGTAGAGCGTCTCGACCAGCCTCGATTGCGCTGCTGCGAGTGTGGCCTGCGCCTGCACAACCGGGAGATTGTCGTCGATGCCAGCGGCGAACCGGTCGGTCGTATCCTGCAGGGTCTGCGTGGCCAGGCCGACGTTGCTCTGCGCGACCTTGACCTGCTCGTTGGTGGCCTCTACATCCAGCATGGCCGAGCGAATCTGCTGTTCAATCGTGACCTTCAGACTCTGGACCTGCTGCTGCAGCCCAGAGAGCTGCGATTGGGCCACCTCGCGCTCGCCGCGAAGCTGGCCTTCCTGGAAGATCGGGAACGACAACTTGCCCATGGCGGAAAATACGCCGTGATAGAGGCCTTGGGTCTCGCCCAGCACGCCGTAGTACCCGTTGACGGAGACCGAGGGAAGCCGCTCGTACTTCACCGCCTTCAAAGTCCGGTCCGCAAGCTCCGCCTGGGACTCGAGGCTGCGCAGGTCTTTTCGCCGCTCCATGGCGAGGGTCATCGCCTGCTCCAAAGGAAGCGCGGCAAACTCGGCATAGGGAGTCGTATCGGTCAGGGTCAGCTCCTGTTCGGCAGGCATTCCCATCAGCCGGTTCAGGGCAATCTTGTCCTTGGCGAAGAGATTCTCGTTATTGATCAGCGTCTGCTGCTGGGTCTGGAGCTGCACCCGCGCCCGCAGGACATCGAGGTTCGTTCCCACTCCGGCGTCATGCGAGGCAGTAGCCTGGCTCAGCGCCACCTCGTCGGCCTTCAGCAGCGCCCGGGCATTTTCGATCTCCGAGGCATCGGCGACGGCGCGCAGATATTGCGTGGCGATGTTCAAAGCCACCACTCCGCGCTGGTTCAGCGTCGTCCACGAGGCCACCTCGTCGGCCCTCTGCGCCGCGCGATAGAGATAGTAGGCCGGGACGTTGAAGAGCTGCTGGCTGAGATTCAGCTGCGCCGAAGTAACGTTGACCTTCACGATAGTTGGGAAGTTGGAGGTATCAAATCCCGGAAGGCTAACTTCGCCCGGTGTAAATCCCAGCGCCGCAAGGTTAATCTGCTGCGCCGAAGTCTTCGCCTCCGCGGTCATGGTGGGAAGCAGGTTGTTCTTTACCTGCAGAACCTGGCCGTGAACCGACCGCTGATTCTGGAGATTCAACACGATCCCGATGTTGTGCTGGAGGCCCCGTTCGATCGCCTCGTCGATGCTCAAAGGCAGGGCTCCGGGAGTTGCCCTCTCCATCACGACTCCGCTCCCCAGCTGCGTGACCGGAGCGGTCGACGCTACATTCGGTTCAGGGGCTGACGGAAGCTCTTCAGGCTTCGGCTGCTGAGCCGGCGAAACAGCGGCGAAACTCAGCCATAGGGCCGCAACCGGCAGAAACTTCCTTGTCATGGAGGGGCGGGGCTTCACTTTCATCTAAAGAATGTTTGAACCGCAAAACGTGGAATCTTTTGTTATCAGTAGGATTAGATTACCCGCCCGCCGTGGGGGTTGCGAAAATCTACGGCAAAATCGGGTGCGGGCTCCCGGCTCGTCTAAAATACAAACAAAGGCTTTATGCGTCCAACCTCCATGAACCGCATCGTTCTCGCCGCCACCATGCTCGCCGCCCTCTGCCTTCCTGCAGCGGCCCAGTTCTCCGCGCCTCCCAACTCGGGCAACGCCTTCAAAGACACCTCGATGCTGAAGCCGCCGGCCGGAGTCAAGGTCGCCATCTACAAGTTTGAGGATCTGGAGTGCCCGGCCTGCGCGCATGCGTATCCGATCGTGCACTCCGCGGCCGAGCGGTACAAGATTCCCATCGTCCGTCATGACTTCCCGCTCAAGATGCACATCTGGAGCCGCGATGCCGCCATCACGTCCCGATACCTGCAGGACAAGGTCTCGCCCGAAGTGGCCGAAGAGTTTCGCGGCGCGGTCTTCGCCGCCCAGACCTCCATCGCCTCCAAGGACGATCTGGTCACCTTCACGCATCGCTTCTTCCAGTCGCACAAGCTGAATGAGCCGTTCGTGATCGATCCGGCGGGACGCTTCGCCGCCGAGATCAACGCCGACTACACCCTCGGCGAGCGCATCGGCATCACCCAGACCCCCACCATCTGGGTGGTAAGCCAGAAGAACTGGGTTCAGGTAACCGATATCAACCAGCTCTACGCCACCATCGACACCATGGAGTCGCAGGTCGCCGCCAGCACCCCGGGCAAAACAGCGAGCACAGCCGCAAACTCCAAGCTTCGCCACGCTACAGGAACTCAGAAGTAGTCTGCGAAGGAATCCATACAACTCAGGCCCTGACCGTCGCAGGAATCGATGCGGTCAGGGCCTGAGTTTGTTTGACGAGACCCGGCATCGTCGGGAAGACTCCGCATCGCATAGAGCGTTCTACCCGGTTCCGACAAGTTCATGCTCATGATCGTCAGCGACGTGCTTCGCAGCAACGGCGTACTGCGTGGCAGACCGGGCGTACCGCCGTGGAGAACAACCCATAACGCGACGGAAGGCCTTACCGAAGGCGCTCTCGGAGTCGTAACCCAGTGACTGCGCGATGGCGGAAAGACCCTCCGAGGAGTTCTTCAGGCGGTCAGCGGCCAGAAGCATGCGCCAGCGGGCGAGATACTCCATGGGCGTGGTGCCGACGATCTCGCGGAAGCGCAGGGCGAAGACCGAGCGCGACATGCCGACGCGTTCGGCCAGCAACTGCAATGTCCACGGATGTCCCGGGTCGTGGTGCATGCTGGTGATGGCGAGGCCCATGTGCTTGTCAGAAAGCGCGGAAAGCCAGCCGGGGCCAGCGCTGGCGGCATCCGCCAGGTGCAGGCGCAGGGCCTGGATGAGCATCATGTAGGCGAGCTGCTGCGCAATCAGCGAACCGCCGGGCTGCGGGTTGCGGAGTTCCTCGCGCAGCCGCTCGAGCGACCAGCGCATCGCGGCCTTGTCTGACTCCCGGCGAATATGGACGATCGGCGGCAGCGATTGCAGGAGCATCTCGGCGTGGCTTCCCGTAAAGCCGAAGAAGCCTCCGGCAATGTATCGCGCGCCCTCGGTGATCTCCGCGACGTCATGGGTCTTGCTCATCCGCTCTCGCGCGAGCATGTAATGAATCGGTTCCAGCGAGAGGTCGGTAGCAAGCCGGAACGGAAGTCCGCGCGGCAAAATGAAACAGTCGCCGACGTCGAGCAGGATTGGGTCCGGGACGCCTTCGACGACCACCCAGCACTGTCCAGCAAGCACGGCATAGCACTTGATGCCTTGATGCTTCGGGAAAGAAATCGCCATATCTCCCGGCACCAGGAAGCCGCCGGAGGCCAGGCTTTGCGGCTTCAGCAGGGCGAGAACCTCGGAGAGCGGATCCATAGGCTGACTGGATGCCAGACCCAGTTGCAAAAGCGCCGTCTTCGATCTCTGAGCCTCGGGATTTTCCGGCAGGACGATTGGACCAACCATACGGACTTTCAGTATAGATCGTCCGTCTTTTCGAGGCCATCTACTGATCGACGGCGCAGATAGGCCGCATAATCGTGAAATTTTAAGGAGACATCATCATGCGTATCTTTGTGACCGGGGCACCGGGATTCATTGGTTCGGTGCTTGTTCCGAACCTGATCCAGGCAGGGCATCATGTGTTGGGGCTGACGCGATCGGACGCTGGCGCTGAAGTGTTGCGAAAGGCAGGGGCCGAGGTACTGCATGGCAACATTGAGGACCTCGACAGCTTGCGAAGAGGAGCCGCCGGGACGGACGGCGTCATTCATCTGGCCTTCAACCATGACTTTTCCCAGTTTCAGAAGAACTGTGACGACGACCACAAGGCAATCGAGGCGATCGGCGAGGTGCTGATGGGTTCGGACCGGCCGTTCGTGATCACCTCGGGTACGGCCATCGCGGCCAATGTGGATGGCCAGCCATCGACGGAAGACAGCCCGATGGCTTCGTGGAACCCGCGTTCGGCTTCGGAAGCGGCGGTGAAGCAGGTAACGGCGCGCGGCGTGAATACCTCCGTGGTCCGGCTGCCGCAGGTTCACGACACACGGAAGCAAGGGTTGGTACCTTACCTTCTCGCCGCGGCGCGAGAGAGAGGCGTCTCAGGGTACATCGGCGACGGCAGCAATCGCTGGCCGGCGGCACACGTCTCCGACGTCGCGCGGCTCTATCAACTGGCCTTTGAAAAAGGGGAGCGGGGCGCGATCTATCATGCGGTGGACGAGGAGGGCGTCACGATGAAGTCAATCGTCGAGGCACACGGCCGCGGGCTGAAAGTGCCGGTCGTCAGCCTCAAACCCGAGGAGGCTGAGGCACACTTCGGCTGGCTTGGCCGCTTCGCCGGACATGATATGCCAGCCTCAGGCGCGATCACGCAACAGAAGCTGAACTGGAAGCCAACCGGGCCGGGCCTGATCGCCGATCTGAACGGTATGGACTATACACAGGCCTAAGTAGAACCGGCGCACCGGTGATTGCCTGATTTGCCGGTGCGCTTTTCATCCATCAGCGACCAGGGCCCTCTATTGCGGGAGCTCGGTCGCTTACTTCGCGACGAAGATCATGAAGTAGTCCTGGCCATCGGCCTTGGTGAAGTCGTAGGTCGCGCTCAGGCGGAATCCTGCCTCGCCCATCTCCTTTTCGACCACGTCGTGGTCGAGGCCGTGATTGGCGCCATTACCATTCTTGTCGATGATCCCGACTCTGCCGTCCTCTCGCAGCGCAGGCCGCAGCTTCTTCATGAAATCCACCGGATGCGCGATCTCGTGATAGACCTTCAGCAGAAGCACGGCATCCACGCTTCCGGAAGGAAGCATCGGATCATCGGGCCTTCCGAGAACAGTCCGTACATTGTCGAGATCTTCCTTCTTGACCCTCTTGCCGATGAATTCGATGGCAAGGGGATTGATGTCCTCCGCAAGCACCGCACCGGTGGGACCAACGCGTTTCGAAGCCCGAACCGTGAACCATCCCGAACCGGCGCCGATGTCCGCGACGTTCTTTCCCGCCTTGATGCCGAGCAGATCCATCACGCGATCGATCTGGAGCTTTTTGGCGCGATCCGGGTATTCAAAGATGGAGAGATCGCCGGAATAAGGTGTGCTCGTAGGACGCTGGTCGCCTGTCTGGGGAGTCAGTGAAGGAGCCGCCTGCGGTTGCGCGCAGGGCGCGAGGAGCGCGACGGAAAACAGCAGTGCGACAAAACGAGATGCGCGCATCCTGCCTCCAGTACAACGATGCTTCTACTCGCTACTGAATCTGCACCAGCTCCTGAGACCCTGCGTCATGCGACGATCCCGGAGTCACCATGTCCTTCTGCGGGGCGCGCCAGTGATCGATGTAGCTGACCTGGTGAACGCAGCTGATGGTGCAACCCGGGGAACAGCCCTTCTCGGTCAGGAACTCTCGCTTGACGTCGGCGGTGGTGTACTCGGCCAAAGGAACGCCAGGAAAGCCGCGCTGCTGGCTGCAGTAGTGCACCAGGCCGTTCTCGCAGATGTACAGGTATCGACCTCCGGCACGGCAACGCCAGTCATTGGTCTTGCCGTTGGCGATCGCCTCCTGGAAGTGGTTGAAGCGCGAGTAGCTGCGCCGCGTCATCGAGCGCACCTTGTCCCACACCTTGCGTTCAGCATCGCCGAGAGGCTTCAACTGGCCGGTGCCGTCGTGGATGATTCCGATAGTGGAGCTGAACCCGAGCCCCAGGGCTCGCTCGGAGACCACACGTGCGTCGTCGGGATTCGCGATTCCGCCGCCCACCACCGAATTGATGTTCACGTGGAACTCGGCGTGTTCAGCCAGCATTTGCAGCTTCTTGTCCAGAACCTTGAGACTCTTCTTGGAGACCGCATCCGGCATCACGTTATCGATCGAGATCTGCATGTGATCGAGCCCGGCGCGGTTCAGCCTCTGGATGCGGTCAGGCATCAACAGATAGCCGTTGGTGATCATGCCGGCGATCGCGCCGTTCTTGCGGATGCGAGCGATGATCTCGTCGAGATGCGGGTTCAGCAGCGGCTCTCCGCCCGAGATGGTAATCACGCTGGTCCCTAGCCTGCCCAGGTGATCGATGCGACGCAGCATCTCGTCCAGCGGCACCGCTTCGGAGAAATCGTCGTATTCATTGCAATAGGTACAGGCCAGATTGCAACGCCGCATCGGTACGATCTGCGCCATGTACGGATGGCCGGTCGAAACCAGCGCCGAGCCGATGGAGGTCAGCTCGCGAATCTTGCGGGTCGCAGCCTTCCAACGCCGCCTTGCGCTGCTCGGTGGCTTGAGGGATGTGGTCTGGGCAGGGGCCATAGTCAGGGTTAAGTATATCGGATTGGCCGATTTAGGGAGTAACTACGGGAGATCCGGGCCAGGACAGGCACTTCCTCTTAAGGATGGAACGGGGCGTTTTATTGGTAGAACGGGTCGAAGAGCTTCGCGTCAGTCCAGCTGCATCACGTTCCGCATCTGCTGGTGCAGAGCGTTGATCCTGTCGCGGACCTCGGGAGAGTCCATTCGCATCCGCGCCGCCGCAGCCGCGACCTGCTGCCGAGCGAGCACCATCTGGCGCCGGAACTGTGGGTTGTCCGACCAGGCATTGAGCCTCGCCATCATCTGGTTCATCTCGGGAGTATCGCGAACTTCTTCGAGGCTGTTGCGCATCTGCGCGGAGATGGCGTCCAGCATCGGCTCCAGCTCGGCCAGCGTGGCTCGAGTCTGCTCGGCGCCCGGAGTGTTGCCGAAGAAGCCCTCCAGATTGGCCCACGGCTCGACGGAGGAGCGCTTCTTGGAGTCGGGAATCAGGGTCACGGTCTGCTCCTTCTTATCGCGAAGGACCTGGACGCTTACGGATTTGCCACGGTTGTCGTGAATCGTCTTCGACCAGTCGTTGCCGTTAGCCACCTCGACAGAGTTCACCTTGACGACTACGTCACCGGCCTTGATGCCGGCATCGGCTGCGGGGCTGTTGGGCTCGACGCTCCGCACCAGCAGGCCGGCACTTCCCTGGGCTCCGAAGAACTCCGCCAGCTGCGGCCCCATCACCTCCAGCTTCGCCCCGGTATAGGAGGAGCTGACCAGCATGGTCGTGCCAAGGAAGGTATGCGTTCCTTTAACCGAGGCGGACTTGGAAGGCGGAAGGAAGGAGTTTCCCGCGCGTGGGGTATAGGCGGAAGAGTTGCCGGAAGGATCCGGAACGGTGTAGTGCTTCTCCCACGCCTGCCGCTCGACCTCTTCCCGATTCGCCAGCTGCGTCTGTACGGTGCGCTGCTGACCGTCGCGGCTGATCACGAAGGTGACCTGGCGGCCCGCCGGCGTGTCGCGCAGCATGCGGCGAAGCTGCACCTCTCCTTCGATAGTCTGTCCATTCATCTGCAGGATGATGTCGTGAAGCTGCAATCCGGCCTTGCAAGCAGGCCCGTCGTGATCCACTCCCACAATCTCGGCGCCGTGTTGTGCGTCCTTGAGCTTCAGAGTTGAGATCTGGTCCTCGCTGAGGTCGCGCAAATCGACCCCCAGATAGCCCTGGGGCGTTTTGCTCGAAAGGCCCACCATCCGGAACATGGCATCGCCGTGCAGCAGGTTCGACTGCGCCTCGGACGCGGCTCCGTTCACTAGGCCAACGCCCGTTGCGAGAACCAGAATGCCGAACGATTTTGCGTGCCTCATCTTGTCTTCCTTGCAAATCTCAACGTAGGTCGAAGCGATCTCCGCGGTAACACGGCTACTGAATGGAGTCCGATCCTTGCAGCGTGTTGTTGCTCACGGTGCGGATATAAGGATTCTCATCTTGTGTAGAGACGGTGCGGAGCACCTGGCGGACGCTGGAGTCATGCTGGACCGGGGTAAGCAGGCCAACCGCCGCCATCCGGACCCCTGCATCGGGATCGTGCGCCAGCGATTCGAGCACGGCATCCCGAACCCTCTGGTCCTGACCGATAAAGCTCTCCAGGCCTTCGAGAGCCTTCAGGCGAACGCCCGCGTCCTTGTCATAGCGAAGGGAGACCAGCAGCGCGGCGCGAACGCCTTTGCCATCCTCACGGGCAGGGCATTCGTGGCCGGCCTTGCACTCGCTGGCCAGCAACTGGACCGAGTTCGCACGAACGCCTTCGGCCGTGGCCGTAGTGCCTTTCATCAGCAGATCGCGAATGTCCTTCGAGTCCAGCGACCCTTCCATGGTCTCCGGGACCACGCGGTTGTAGTGGACCTGCACCCGCTCCGAATCGGGGGTGCGCTCAATTCCGGTAATGTTGGCGATCACGCTCTGGGCGGGGTTACTGTACGTCGGGCCCAGGGGCGTCACAGGCAGATGAGCCACCTGGTAGCGATTCAGAAAGTTGCCGCCCAGAAAGCCCACTCCGACCAGCAGGGTCGCCAGCGCCGGAGCGCTGCGAACATGACCCGTCCACAGGAAGAAGTTGGTTCGAAGCCGTGTGAGGAAACCATGGGGCGGAATCGCATCCAGAGCTTCGTCCAGACGCATTCGCGACTGCGCCAACAGATTGGGAGTCGGCTCCGTTACAGGGAGCGATGCCATTTGAGTTTCCATGCCCTGCAGCAGGCTAAGCTCTTCGCGACACTCTTCGCAGGTCATCAGATGCTGTTCCAACGCACCTGAAAGCTCATCCGGCAGTTCGCCGTAGTACGCCAGGATTACGCTGTCTCTCGCCATCTCGCACTTCATTTCCGTATACCTCTACCAGCCTCAAAAATTGCCGTTCCGCATCATCGTTCTGGGTCTGTACCGCCTGCCCGTTTTTGGTCCTGCTGTAAATCGCCTTATGCTCCTCGCAACTCCGCCAGATTCGCCCTGAGTTTCCTGGTTGCCCGGAAGAGGGTGTTCTTGGCTGTCTCCTCGGTCGTATTCAACATCTCGCCGATGGTTCGCAACTTCAATCCCTGGTAGTGCTTCAATTCAAAGACCATCCGCTCCCGCGGCGTCAGCTTGTCGAGCGCGGCCAGGATGCGCTCGCCCATTTGCTTGCGCTCCAGCTCCCGGGCCGGGTTCGACATCGCCCGGTCGTCGGAGATGTTGGCCATCAGGTCCATCTCGTCGCCGCTCGAGTCGAGAACGGTCGCCGGATCCTCTCGTCGGCTCTTGCGCCGACGAAGCTGATCCAGACACAAATTCGTAACAATCCGGTAAAGCCACGTATAGAAGCTGCACTCGAACCGGAAGTTCCCCAGGTGGCGGTACGCCTTGATGAACGCCTCCTGGTGCACGTCCTGGGCGTCCTGCTCATTTCCCAGCATATGCAGCGCAAGCCGGATCACGCTCTGGTCGTAACGCCGGACCAGGGTGTCGAACGCCGCGCGCTGCCCCTTCTGGGCCTCGCGAATCAGCTCATCGTCCTCGATGCGCTGCTGCGCGCGAGCCTCCAGCTGCGCAGGCGTCAGCTTGCTGTTTCTCGCGCCGGGTTGAGCCGCTGCCTTTGCCATTCCTGGCAACGATTCTACCGCCGCATCCCGCAAACCCAGCGCAAAAGGACTGGTCTGCCGACCCCGGGGGATCGAAGTAGGTCTGGAGGCCAGCTGGCCTCCCAAATTCATTTCAATCGCTTCAGCCTTCATACGTCCGACTCCGGAGTCAGGAACAATGTTTCTGTCTCAATAGACCCCGCTCGTCTTGGAAAGGTAAGCAGAGCCTGCCCGGATGTGCCGTTTTGAGCCAAGTGCAGGAAGCTCTGACCGTTCCCCGTGCAATTTCCATATGAAAAAGAGAAGTCGCACTCTCTAAAATCCATGGGACGTAAGAAATCAAGGACCAGAGAAGAGAAAACCTGGGGCTTTTCGAGGTACAACAGATGTCCCGTATCCGGCACAACCACGCGAGCCGCTCCCGGGATCGACATGGCTAGGGCCCCGGAAACGGCCTGATTATCCGCAATATCCACCGAACCCGTAAGAATGAGCGTGGGTATTCGAAGATCGCGCACGTACGGAAAAACCGGTTTCTCCGGAAGCGGCATATCGCTGTGCTTATGATCCTGCGGAGAGGCGTTGAGCAATCTGCGAAGATGTTCGCGGGCGGCATCGTCTCCAGGCGCGATGAAATAGGTGTTTTTCACCCTGACTTCTGTCGGGTCTTTGGCTTTTTGAAACTCCATTTGCGCCAGGATGAAGTGTTCTGAGTAAGGGAAGCCCTCTGCCTCTGGACCCACCAGCACCAGATCGCTGATTTGCGCTGGATATCGAAGCGCGACACTCAGAGCAATATTGCCGCCGTGAGAACTCCCGACGAGTGCTGCTTGAGACACCTTTCGATCGCGAAGGATGGCTGCAACATCGTCCGCTTCGTAATACGGTTTCTTCGTAGCTGGCGAGCGACCGTACCCGCGTCGGTCATAACGGATCACATGGAATTGTTTGCAAAGCGTAGGCCATACGTCATCCCATACAGCTGAATTTACGACTCCGTCATGAAGCAGAACCACAGCCTTCGGCCCGGTACCGCACTCCTCGTAGTACAAGCGAGATCCATCCACTTCGACGAAGGAGCCTGGTGCCTTCGCGGAACCATTCGGTTGCGCGCTTGAAACTCCCGCTCCGAGAAACGAAAGGAACATCAGCGTTACATCGAGGATTTTCATGCACTCAGAGTATGGATTCCAGAAATGCACATCAACCGGCAACCCACCTCACGCCATCGCATCTGTTCCTTATAAACTTGGGTCATGTCCTCTCGCTCGGCCTTTCCCAGCCTGTTCTCGAATGCGCCTGCTTCTACCTCGACCGGCCAGACCGGCTGGGTCAACGCCCACTGCGACGGAGGCGCCCGCGGCAACCCAGGCCCCGCTGGCTACGGAGCGGTCCTGACCGGCCCCGCAGGAGAACCCCTGGCGGAGCTGAGCGAGTTCCTGGGCATCCGCACCAACAACTACGCCGAGTACTCCGGCCTGCTGGCCGTGCTGGAGTACGCTCTGGAACATGGCCACCGGCGGCTGCGGGTCGTCTCGGACTCCGAGCTGATGGTCAAACAGATCCAGGGCAAGTACAGGGTCAACTCTCCGGACCTGAAGCCGTTGTGGCAGGAGGCGAAGAACCGCATCGCCCGGCTGGATGCCTTCGAGATCTCGCACGCCCTTAGGCACAAGAACAAGGACGCCGATCGGCTAGCCAACCAGGCGATGGATCGCGGCATGAAGCGGCCGCAGGCTCCCGGCCAGCCCGCTCCTCCGCCTCTCAAGGCAACGCCTTATCCAACGAAGTCTTCTACTCCACCGGATCCGGACGCCCGCACTTCGGCGGCGAGTTCCGGCGTCATGCTGCGCGGCTTCACCCGTGACGGTGTTGTGCATGTTCTAGGCGGCCAGACGCTGCCGAACGGCGTCTTCGTGAAGATCATTCCCGAGTAAGCCAGACCGGCAACGTCTTTCGCGCCGCTACTGCCTGTCGAAAAAGTCGACGCCCGAAACCTGGTGGCCCGTGGCGTTGGTTCCCTTTACCGTTGTCTGCATGGTGGTCCCGTCTTTCGACAGGACCATTCGACGCGTCCTCAGCTCTTTTCCATCCTTCGTGAACTGAACCTCGCGAACGAAGTCCCCGACCATCTTCGAGCTGATGCCGTTGAAGTCGCCAGACTCAACCGTGCCTGCCCCTCCCTTGATGGGGAGGGTGTACTTCACCGACAACGGCGAACCGTCGTCGCGCGTGCCCGTGGCCGTCACCACAAGATTTTCGCCCTGCTCTTCAATCACGACGGTCACATCCGTTGCAGGAGCGCCGACCGTGTATCTGGTCTTCTCGTAGTTAAGCTTCCACGTTCCTGCAAAAGGATCCTTGGCAAAAAGTGGAGTTGCAAGCGCGAACAACACCAACCCATACATGATCTTTCGCATAGCGGTTACCTCGATGGCCGGGGAATATACTCCTCTCCCAACAGGCCGTGCTATGCGCCCGCCGCACGCTTGCGCCCTGCCTCTCTGACCGTATCGGCCAGCCGGGAGCATAACTCTTCCACATCGGCCATTTGCCGCAGCATCGTCCCCAGCTTTGCCGTTCCCACCTCTTCTTCCATCCGCGTCTGCATCCGGTCGAGAATCGCCGCGACTCGCGCCGCCCGTCTTCTCCCGGCCGGTTCCAGCTCCAGTAGAAATCCGCGCGCATCCTCCGGATTGATCCGCCGCTTCACCAGGCGCTTCGCCTCCAGCGACGAGATCGCGTGGCTCACATTGCCACGCGTCGTCTCGAACGTCCGCGCCAGCTCCGACGGGCTCACACGCTTCTTTTCAAGAAAGATCGCCGCCAGCATCAGCGACTCCGAGAAGGTCACCCCCTCCTGCTCGAGCAGAGCATTCAACGAGCTCTCCATCCGCCGCGCCATCCGCCCGGCCTGAAAGACCGGACTCTGCTCGAGGAACGATTCAATTCGCATGGCTGCCTTTCTCCCTCGAAATCGATTTTAGTTGAATCGATCAACTACTTACATGCGAACCAAATTACCCCCGCAACCAGCCCCGTCTCGGAGATCATCTTCCTGTGCACCCTCTTAGGCCCATCCTGTTTCTCGTCCTTGCCTCGGTACCGTTCGCGGCCCAGCAGCCCCAGCCTGCTTCCCAGCCACCAGCCCATACAACGGCAGACCCGCAGAGCGTCACCGTGACCACGGCGATCCCACCCATCCCGCTCTCGGAGTCCAACCGCTCCGTGATGACGCTCGACACCCGCGAGCAGCCGCTGCTCTACAACAACGTCACCGATTACCTGCGGCAGGACACCAGCGTCAACCTGCAGTCGCGCGCCGGCAATGGCGTGCAGGCCGATCTCTCCATCCGCGGCACCACCTTCGAGCAGTCGCTGATCCTGGTCAACGGCCTTCGCGTCAACGATCCCGAGACCGGCCATCTCAATCTCGACATCTCCGTTCCCCTCAATGCCCTCTCCCGCGTCGAGGTGCTCCACGGCTCCGGCTCCACCTTCTACGGCTCCGACGCCGTCGGAGGAGCCGTCAACCTCATCACCGAGCGTCCCCTGCCCGATACGCGCTTCACCCTCATCGCCAAATCCGGCGCAGGCAACTACGGCTCGCTCGAAAACCACCTCCGCGCCGACCTGAGCACCCGGAGCGTCAGCGAGCAGCTCACCGGCAGCCGTGACACCTCCAACGGCTTCATGCCCGACCGCAACTACTCAAGCAATGCGCTCTCCTCGGAGACCTGGCTCAGCGTCTTCAAGCCCGGCACCACCGACATCCTCCTCGCGACCAGCGACCGCCCCTACGGAGCCAACCAGTTCTACGGAGCCTACGACTCCTGGGAGCGCACCAAAGGCTGGTTCGCGGCCCTGCAGCAGCAGCTGGGCCAACGTACTTCGGCCAGCTTTGCCTATCGCCGCCACACCGATCTCTTCGTCCTTCTGCTCGACCGCCCCAACTACTACCGCAACAACCACATCACCACGGCCTGGCAGGGCGCGCTGCGGCGAGCCGATGCTCTCGGAACCAACACCACGCTTTCCTACGGTCTTGAGGCCAACGGCGATTCCATTCACAGCACCAATCTCGGAATCCACGCCCGCAACCAGGGCGCGGGATATGCGAACCTGTCGCTGCGCTCGCTGAAGCGCCTCTCCCTCTCGCTCGGAGCGCGCGAACAGGTCTTCTCCGGAGGCGACTCAGTCTTCTCACCCAACCTCGCCGCAGCATACTCGCTCACCGGCACGCTGCGTCTCCGCGGCTCCGTGGGCCACGGCTATCGGCTTCCCACCTACCTCGATCTCTACTACTCCGACCCCACCACCATCGGCAATCCCAACCTCAAGCCCGAATCCTCCTGGAGCTACGAGGGCGGCATCGACTGGACCCCGTCCTCCGCTCCCTTCACCCTCACCGCCACCGGCTTCAGCCTTCACCAGAAGAACGGCATCGACTATTCGAAGTACGATCTCTCGCAGCCCTGGCAGGCCACCAACGTAGCCAACTTCTCCTACAACGGGGCCGAGACCAACATGCGTCTGCGCCTGCCTCGCTCGCAGCAGCTTCAAGTGGGCTACACCGCCGTGCAGGCAACCTCGCCCCCGCCGGGCCTCATCTCCGAATACGCCTTCAACTACGCCGCGCAATCCGCCCTCATCGCATGGACCGGCGAGTTCCCCGGCCAGCTCGTCGCGCGCTCGCAACTTGCCGTCATCCAGAAGACCGCGCAGTCGCCCTACCCGCTCTGGGACGTAGCCCTCGCCCGAAATACCGGACGCATCCGCCCCTACGTGCGCGTCCTCAATCTCACCGACACGTCCTATCAGGAGGTCCCCGGCGTGCCCGTACAAGGCCGTACCATCATGGCCGGGGCACAGCTGAACTGGTCCCGTCGCCGCTGACTTTATGAGCGCACAGGCTCCTGATAGATGCCCAGAATATTTCCACCCGGATCGCGAAACCGTGCCGTAATCTCCCCAGGATCGCCGCCGATTGGCTGCACGATCTCGCCGCCGTTCGCCTCGATCTTTTTGATCGCCGCCTCAGCGTCCTCCACCATGATGTAGACCATCAGCCCCGGAGACTGCGGCGGCCTGCCCGTCACCCACGATCCGCTTACCTGGCCCGTAGTGTCGTCGAAGGACGTTGCACCGTCCCCACGTTGCCGGAGGGTCCAGCCGAAGGAGCGGCTATAGAACTCCGCCGAGCGAGCGACGTCCGTTGCAGGAATCTCCAGATAACAGATCTTTCCGTTGATCGGCTCAGCCATAGCACCTCCAGAAACGACAGGTCATCCTAATCCGGTGCTGCCGCGAACGGCTAGACGGCCTTCCGGAAGAGATCC
This sequence comes from Edaphobacter sp. FHG110511_03, assembly GCF_059115365.1. NCBI lineage: Bacteria > Pseudomonadati > Acidobacteriota > Terriglobia > Terriglobales > Acidobacteriaceae > Edaphobacter > Edaphobacter sp. FHG110511_03. The sequence goes on from NZ_JBZYWL010000001.1 coordinate 581,827, forward strand.
GCCTCAGCCTCCCGGCGCCTCGTCAGACCCTTCACCACCGTGCCGTGAACATGATTCCAGCGCAGAAACTCAAGGGCGGCTTCCTCGAATCGGCCTGCATTGACGCAGCCCAGCAACGTCGATCCCGCCAAGCTGGAGCAGCCCAGGTTAAAGACAAAGTCCACCAGCGCATCGAACTGGTTCTGCTGAATGGGTCGCTGCACCAGCCGTCGCACGCATCCTGCAGCTTCTGCGATGTCGCCTTCCAGCAGCTCGTCCGCCTGGCTCTGCGTGATCGCAAGCCCTGCCTTCACCTCCGGGCCCGTGTGGCCATAACCGATCGTCCATACCCCGCCCTGGTCGGCATAGGCCTTCAGGACGCACCCCTCGAACTCCTTCGTCAGCCTGTACCCCGCCTCGCTGTATCGAAACTCCTCCATGCCCAGCTCCCCTGAAGACAAAAAAAGGGGGATGCCTGCGCAGGCATCCCCCCTCGTCTTCCATCAATTTTCTCTACCCGTTCAGGATAGCAATCCCAGGCAATCTAATCGGCAAAATGCGGCTACCGACAACTCAAGCCAATTGAGCAATTTGCGAACAAGTCCCGGCTCTCGCCCCTTGACAGCTTTTACGGAGCAAAGCTACTTCGCCAGCTCTGCCTTCACCAGCTCGCTCACCAGCTTGCCGTCGGCGCGCAGCCCATTGGCCAGAATTCGCTGCTGGATGATCTTCATCGCAGCGCCCATATCCTTCGGACCGGGCTTGGTTCCAGCCTCGGCAAGCTGAGCGATGGCTCCCTGCACCACGGAGCGGATCTCGTCTTCGCCCGCCTCTTTCGGAAGATAGCCTTCGATCATCGCAATCTCGACTCGTTCCTTCTCGGCAAGCTCAGGGCGGTTGCCCTTGGTGAAGCTCTCCACCGACTCGCGGCGCTGCTTGATCAGGGTCGTAAGAATCTGGGACTCCTCGGCATCCGTCAACTCCGCGCGCTTATCGATGGCCTTGTTCTTCAACGCCGACTTCACCATCCGCAGCGTCGTCAGCTTGTGCTCTTCCTTCGCTTTCATCGCCGTAATTATGTCGGCGTCGATCTTCTGCCCAATCGTCATCGTTCACCCATCTCCATTCGTCAACACTCGATTATAGATTCCTGCAGGCCGCGAGGCTTCAGAGGCGAGCATTGAGGGCGGGGTCCAGCGGTTGAAAGTCACTTCGTCGGATACGATGTTCTTCCTCGAAGAGTTAGTGCGCCTCGCTCTTCTCCAGCGGGTGATGGCCTAGTGGCGTGCTGAAATCGACACCAGTGACGTTGTGCTGGGCGTCCACACTAAATGTGAGTTCCTGCGGTTCATCAAGCACGAAGAAGTGCGTCGGCGATTCCGGATAAAGTCGGGCTGGTGTCGAACCGGTAGGAATTTCAGCAGTAAGCCCATCTTCATTCATCGCCACCTTGACATAACCATAGGTACCAACAAAACGAGAAAGAGCCGACGGATCAATGGCGACAACTGAATGTTCGATCGGCTTGAAGTCCGGAAAGTCATATACAGTCCCAGCACTGCGGATGAGTTCTTCTGCAAGCGCTCCTCCTCCCCCTCCGCTGGTCATGACAACAATGCCTGAGCCTTGGAGGTACGCAACCATATCGTCCTGGAAATAAGCCGAGCCTTCATGTCGGACATACCGATGATCGGGGCTGCCACCAACCTCAAAGCCAAGTCCCCAATAACTCGTCTTTTCCTGATCCGTTCCGGGCTCGATCATCGTTTGAATGTTCGCTGGTGAAGAACCTTATGCGATGTGCCTGCATACTCCCTTTGAATCTCAAGAAGAAACTTCGCAAGATCCGTGGGGGTTGTCCATAATCCGCCGGCAGCCAGATTCGGTTCTACAAACTTTTCGGGAAGTGTTGGCGTTCCTTTTCCGGTGTACGACGTGGCTGCATCTTTGACCTGTTGCGGCGGTAGTGGAGCATGGAAGGTACTGTCCTTCATTCCCATCGGTTCGAGGACGGCATGCTTCATGTATTTGGCGAAGGATTTCCCCCGTCACGTCCTCGATGAGCAGATACAGAACGAGATAGCCGCCATTGGCGTACGCAAATTTTGTGCCGGGAATGGCCTCAACCTGCACTGCAGCCGTCCTCGCGGGTTTTTCCCCGTTGAGCATCTCCAGCAAACTCGGCAGGGGCAAGCTCGGATCGTAAATCTGCCCGTTATGGGTGCCGATTCCTGAAGTATGGTTCAGGAGTTCCCGAATCGTGACTTTTTTCTGCGCGGTGAACGGACTATCTGGAATCTTCCATCGCTTCAGATACTGATTTACATCGGCGTCCAGATCAATTCTTCCCTGTTCTACAAGCTTCAGCACACCCACTGCTGTAACAGGCTTAGAGATGGAAGCTGCTCCGAAGAGTGTCTTCGTCGATGTAGGCGGGCCGTGAAGGGAAGAAACGCCATACGCACGCGCCCAATCGATCCGGCCATTTTGTATTGCAGCGATACTCACACCTGGAACACGGAGCACCGCCATCTGCGAAGTCAGATTCATCTCATCATTCTTGGCGTTTTTGAGGCTTACATATCGTGAGAGGTGGTTTTGGACCGCTTCCATACGTTGATCGGAAGACGAGAGCCGTTGCGCATGAGCCACGAAAACCGAGGCCGTGCATACCAAGACAGAGAGACAGGCGCGTGTCGAATTTCTGGCCCGGCAAAGATTCAAAGAAACACCTTCTCCAACTCCACCGCTAAACAGCAACCATGGTCATTTATTTGGCCGTGTATGTACAGTTCTTGAATCTTCCGGCTCCATAGTGCGACCGGTTCTATCGTCAACAATTTCCCGAAAGGGATCGGCCATTCAGAGAAATGCCGGTAAAAATCCCATCGCCTGCCAAAGAGTTACGCAACTGGCGCGCTCTTCGGCCCACTGCTCGACTGGAAGCCGTGTCCGAGAAAAGAGATGGGTCGTTGACAGGCTGTTCTCAGCGACTCGATACAATATCCTTATGATTCGGAAAACGCGCCTCTTCACTCCTGGGCCAACGCCCCTGCTTCCCGCGGCACAGTTCGCTATGGCGGCCGCCGATATTCACCATCGCACCCCTGAGTTTCGCGCCCTCTACACCCGCGTTCTCGCCCAGCTGAAGGAGTTCGTCGGAACCACCAACGACGTCATCATCCTCTCCAGCGGCGGCACCGGAGCCATGGAGGCCTCGGTCTCCAACCTCACCTCGCCCGGCGACCGTGTCCTCGTCCTCACCGCCGGCAAATTCGGCGAGCGCTGGAGCTCGCTGACCAAGGCCTTCGGCTGCCACGTCGACGTGGTGGAGAAACCCTACGGACAGACCTTCACCATCGACGAGGTCAAGGCCGCGCTCAAGCTCGAGACCCGTGCCGTCTTCGTGCAGGGCACCGAGTCCTCCACCGGCGTCCGTCACGACATCAAGGGCATCGCCGAGCTGCTCAAGGCGGAGAAGTCCGAAGCCCTGCTCATCGTCGATGCCATCACCGGCCTCGGCACCACGCATCTGGATATGGATGGCTGGGGAGTCGATGTCCTTATCGGCGGCTCGCAGAAGGCCGTCATGATTCCTCCCGGCCTCAGCTACCTCGCCGTCAGCGCCCGTGCCTGGGACCGCATGGAGTCGACCTACAACCCGCGCTACTACTTCGACCTGCGCAAGGAGCGCAAGAACGCCGCCAAGGGTGAGTCGGCCTACACGCCGTCCGTCGCCCTGATCGCCGCTCTGGGAGCTTCGCTGGACTACATCGCCAACCAGGCCGAGGGAAATCTCGCCGAGGGCCGCAAGAAGCTCGTCGACAACGCCGAGGCCTGCGCCGCCATGACCCGTGCCGCTGCCACCGCGATGGGCCTCAAGCTCTTCGCCCCGAAGGGATACGAGGCCGCCGCCGCCACCGCGATCCTGCCGCCCGAGGGAACGGACTCCGGCGTCATCGTCAAGGGGCTCAAGTCGAAGTTCGCCGCCATCGTCACCGACGGCCAGGGCGAGATGAAGGGTCACCTCTTCCGCATCGCTCACCTCGGCTACTTCGACTACATGGACACCATCGCGATCATCGGCGCTCTCGAGCAGGTCGCCATCGCAGCCAAACTTCCACTGCCCGGCTTCGCCTTCGGCAACGGCCTCATCGCCGCCCAGAAGACCTTCGCCGAGCTCACTGCGACCAAGTAACTCTCCGCTCTCGACCCCTCGAAGAGTTTCTTCGAGGGGTTGAATTTTTAACGCGAACTTTACTTGCCGGATGCCGCATCGTCGCCGCAACAGTTTCGTGGCTACGGTGACTCATTCAAGCGAAGGCCGAGTCATCTCGCCTAAAATTCCCTGCAGGCGTTTCGGATCGATCTTCGCGCAATCCGCCGCGCGCTCACAGAGCGCACTTCAGAGAACAAAGCATGAGGTCATTTGCCTTCTTCACTGCGACTTTCGTTGCGATGTCCCTGCCGCTGTTCGCCCAGGAGACTCCGCAACCAGCCCAGCCAAAACCGGAACCTCTTCAGGAGCAGGTGACGGTGTACGCGACTCGCACCGAGGGCCGTCTTGAGGATCAGACCACTCGTGTCGAACTTCTCGGCCAGGAAGAAGTCGATGAGAAGACGATGATGACCCCCGGGAACATCGTCATGATGCTGAACGAAACCAGCGGTCTGCGGGTACAAACGACATCGTCTTCGCTTGGGTCATCGAGCATACGTATTCAGGGAATGAAAGGACGATACACTCGCTTCCTCGCGGACGGATTGCCACTCTTTGGACAACAGGGTGCCGGTCTCGGTCTCCTGCAGATTCCACCGGTCGACCTCGGACAGGTGGAGATCATCAAGGGAGTCGCTTCAGCCCTCTACGGAGCTGGTGCCATGGGCGGTGTGGTGAATCTCATCGCGCGCCGTCCCGGCGACAAACCCATTCGCGACTTCATTGTGAACCAGACGACGCTCGGAGGCACCGACATTTCCGGCTACCTTGCGGGAAAGTTCACTCCTAAGGTGAGTGGTGCCTTTCTCGGTATGGGAGATTGGCAAATCGCGCGCGACCTCAACCAGGATGGCTGGGCGGATCTCGCGGGTTATGGACGTGCCGTCGCACGTCCGCGGCTCTTCTGGGACAACGGGAAGGGCCGCAGTGGGCTCCTGACCGGCGGCTTTACCTTCGAAAACCGCACCGGCGGAACGCTTCCGGGACACGGTCTGCCCGCAACGGGCGCACCTTACATCGAGTCGTTGGAGAGCCGACGAGCAGACATTGGGACAACATCACAATTCCTGATCGCAGGCCGCTTCGTCTCAAGCCTGCGCGGCTCCTACTCCACACAGCATCATCGTCATCTCTTTGGCGACGATCTTGAAAGGGATCGGCACGATCTGCTCTTTGGCGAAGCCTCCATCCGAGGTGCAGCGGGGCATCATTCGTGGGTGACGGGGGCAGCGTTCGAGCGGGATGCATATCGTCCTCAGGATGTTCCCATATATCGCTACACCTATTGGAATCCCGGCGTCTTCGCCCAGGACGATATTCAGGTCGCATCCTGGCTGTCAGTCTCTGTAAGTGCCCGCGCAGACTTCCATAGCCAATACGGCATTTTATTCAGCCCAAGATTCGCTGCTCTCATGCGCGGACATGGCTGGACGAGCCGACTCTCCCTCGGACAGGGCTTCTCCGCTCCCAGCGCTCTTACCGAAGAGACCGAAGCAGCCGGGCTTAAGAGGCTCGTGGTCCTTGGTCCGCTTTTGGTCGAGCGTGGTCGAGGCCTTACCTTCGATTTGACACATGTCTGGAAGACCTTCACCGCTACCTCTACGTTCTTTACCTCGAACGTGCATCATCCTGTCTACGTGGAACAGGCAACGGCCTATACGTTAAGAAATCTCCAGGCTCCGACAGAAAATATAGGCGTGGAATCCATCGGGACCTGGCGCAGAGGTGAGTTCTCTGCAACCGGTTCTTATACATGGACGCAGGCGAGAGAAAAGCCAGGCGCTGTTCGACAAGACGTGGAACTGACCCCACGCCATAGCGCAGGATTTGTCGGGACCTGGGAGCGCGAGCACAACGCCCGTATCGGCGTCGAAGCGTATTACACAGGCGTTCAGCGGCTCGATGACAATCCGTATCGCACCAGCTCGGAGCCCTATGTGCTGTTCGGCTTTCTCGTCGAGAAGCACTTTGGGCGATTCAAGGCCTATCTCAATGCTGAGAACCTGGGGAATGTGCGCCAGACAAAATACGATCCATTGCTCAGGCCAACGCGTGGCGTCGATGGACGGTGGACAACAGACGCGTGGGCACCGCTGGATGGCCGCGTCTTCAACGGCGGAGTGCGAATGAGCTTTTAGCAACCCCTCCAGATCATTCATGATCGCTGGCTTGCTGTGAGACGATGTGCTCGAAGGCCTGAGGACATTGCTGTCACGGGTATCAGGCCCGCTAAAATCCGTTTGAATCCGCTGTCAAGACCTCTCCAATCCAGAAGTATTGTCTTTTCCCGGCAAACCATTGAAATCAGGCATCTTCCCCTAAATTTCAGATCCGTCACAAAATTGCCGATTAGTTCCCTTTCGTCTCCTACAATAGAAGAGGATTAGAAAAAAACAGGGAAACATACGAACCGTAACCTGCTGGTATAGAAATACGGGGTCCGGATCTAAATTGTTTTATTCGAAGACTTTGCGCAAAAAAGTACGGGGTAGTGGTAGGTCCTCGCCGAAGCCCGGAAGGAACGCTCTGGCGCAACTCGCAGCGCCTCTCCTCGCCGTCGCCGTACTCTCCTTCGCGACCGGCTGCCACAAGCCGGAGATGCAGCGCTGCGTGGACCAGCAGAACACCGTGGTCGATGATGACCTCTGCCACAGCAACGGGGAGCAGAGGGTCCTGGGAAGGCAGCCGACCGCCAGCTCCTCCTTCCGCTACTACTACGGCGGCACGGGAAGCACGGCAGCCGGAACCCAGGCGACCGGCGGAAGCTTCATGCGAAGGCGCGACCACACTTACGCGATCGCCGGAAAAAAGCGTGGCCCGCTGGAGGACGCCTGGCATATCGTGGGAATCGTAGCCCTCGGAGCCCTGCTCTTCTTCGCCTGGGAGGGCCGGCGCAAACGCGTATGAGACGCTCCGTCAAAGTCACCGCACCCCTGCTCGCTTCGGTCGCGCTCTCCATGGCCACCGGCTGCCGCAAGCCGGAGATGCAGCGCTGCGTGGACGAGAACAACCGGGTCGTGGACGACAAGATGTGCGCGAACCTTCCCGCCGCAAACGTTCAGCAGAATCCCGGGGGGCCCGGCTACATTCCCTACCACCCGCTGTACCACTACTACTATGGCGGCTGGGGCGGCTATGCCCTCGGTACCATTGTGGGCGGAGGGAGCTATACTCCCTCCGCAGGACGCAGCTATGCCACCCGCTCCGGAGTCACGACGCGCGGTGGCTTCGGCCGATCGATGTCAGCGGGTCACGGAGCCGGCGAATAATCATGCGACGCATCCCCATAGCCCCACGTGACGACTGGCAACAGAAGGTTGCTTCCGCCGGCCTCGTCTTCCACACACCGGAAGACCAGGAGATGGATCGCCCCTACTGGGACGAAAGCGCCTGCTACGAGTTCACCGCCCCGGAGATCGATACCCTCGAAACGGCCGGCACCACCTTGCAGCAGATGTGCCTCGAGGCCGCCCAGCACATCATCGATAAGAAGCGCTACGCCGAACTCGAGATTCCCGCCACAGCCGTCCCCGCCATCGAGTGGGCGTGGGAAAATGAGCCGCCCGCAATCTACGGCCGCTTCGATATCGCCTTCGACGGCTCCGGACCTCCGAAGCTGCTGGAATACAACGCCGACACCCCGACCTCGCTACTCGAAGCAGCCGTCATCCAGTGGTCCTGGCTCGAAGAGCAGTTTCCCAACTGCGATCAGTTCAACTCCATTCACGAACGAGTGATCGGGAAGTGGCAGGACATCGCGCAGTGCCTCTCCAAGCCGGTCTACTTCGCCGGCCTCGATAACCCGGAAGACCAGCTCACCCTCGCGTACCTGTGCGACACCGCCCAGCAGGCAGGCCTGCCCACCCGGTCGATTCTGATGGGTGACATCGGATGGAATGACGAGCGTCAGGCCTTCGTCGATCTCGAAGAGCAGCAGATGTTCTCGATCTTCAAGCTCTATCCCTGGGAGATGATCGTCGCCGAGGAATTCGGCCCTGCCGCGCTCGATACCTACACCGCGATGCGCTGGATCGAGCCCATCTGGAAGATGCTGCTGTCGAACAAGGGCCTCCTTCCGGTCCTCTGGGAGCTCTTCCCCAACCATGAACTTCTGCTGGAATCTCATTTCGAAGGCTCCGCCCCGAAACCGCGCGATTATGTCCGCAAGCCGCTGCACTCGCGCGAGGGCGCCAACGTCACCATCGTGCGCAATGGAGCCACGATCGCCTCAACCGATGGCTCTTACCAGGGCCTCGCTGTACTGCAGGCGCAGGCTCCTATCGCCGGCTTTCCGGATAACCTCAAGCCCGGAGCCAGCCGCTACCCGGTGCTCGGCCTGTGGATGGTCGACCAGCAGTGCTGCGGCCTCGGCATCCGCGAATCCGCAGGCCTGATCACTGACAACCTCAGCTCGTTCGTTCCGCACTACTTCGTTTAAAAACGAGCTTCGCTTCACAAACGACTTCTCATAGCCGAGTTGTTCCGCTAGGATTCGCTGCATGTTGCGTTTCATCGGTGATTTGATCCGACCTTATCGTGGCACCTTGATCGTCATCCTGATGGCGATGCTGGTGGAGACTTTGATGAGCCTTGCCGCGCCGTGGCCGCTGAAGATCATCCTCGATAACGTCGTCGGCGACCACAAAATGGCTCCGTGGATGCATCATCTCCTGAGCCCTTTCCTCGAACACGGCCATCGCCTCCACATAGCGCTGGTCGCGGCGGGCCTGTATGTGCTGATCTCCTCGCTCGGCGCCCTCGCCTCCTACATCGACAACTACTATACCGAGAGCGCAGGCCAGTGGGTGGCGCATGACCTGCGCATGCGCATGTACAACCATCTGCAGCGGCTCTCGCTCGGCTACTACAACACCCATCAGACCGGGCCGATCATCAGCACGCTCACCACGGACATCCAGACCATCCAAGGTTTCGCCTCTTCGTCCACACTCGACATCCTGGTCGACATGCTCACCATCCTGAGCATGCTGGTGCTGATGTTCTGGCTCAATTGGGATTTCACCCTGATCGCAGTCGCGGTTACGCCGTTTCTCCTGCTCTTCGTATCGCGCTTCAAGAAAGCCGTCAAGAGCGCGACCCACGAAGTCCGCAAGGAACAAAGCGCCATTATGGCGGTGGTGCAGCAGGGGCTCGAATCCATGCAGGTGGTCAAAGCCTTTGGCCAGGAGAGCACCGAAGAGGAGATGCTCAAGGTCGTCAGCCAGGCCACGGTAAGCGCCGCTCTCAAGGCGCGCAGCGTAAAGGCTCTGCTCTCGCCCGTGGTGACGATCGTCGTCTCTCTCTGCACAGCGATCGTGCTATGGCGAGGCGCTGCGTTGATTCTCACCGGGACCATGACCGTGGGATCGCTGACGGTCTATCTGGCCTATCTCAGCCGGTTCTTCAAGCCGGTCAAGGATCTCGCCACGACTACCAACGCCATTGCGCAGGTGACGGTCGGCGTGGAGCGGGTCCGCGACATCCTCGACACCGACACGATCCTTCCGCAGAAGGAGAATGCGGTTGAGCCCGAGACGATCCAAGGAGAGATCGAGTTTCGCAATGTTGCCTTCGGATATGATCCCGCCACACCCATCCTGACCGATGTCTCTTTCCACATCCGGCCGGGCGAGTTTGTAGGCATCGTCGGGCCGACCGGCAGTGGAAAGTCCACAGTGGTCAGCCTAATCCCTCGCTTCTACGATGTGCAGGCGGGCTCGCTGCTGATCGACGGGGTCGACGTGCGGGACTACGGCCTCAAGAATCTTCGCGACCACATCGGCTATGTGCTCCAGGATACGGTTCTGTTCCACGGAACCATCTTCGAGAACATCGCCTTCGGTAATCCTCACGCGACCCGCGAGGAGATCATCGCCGCTGCGAAGCTCGCCAATGCCGACGAGTTTATCGCGCGCATGCCGCAGGGTTACGAGACGCCGGTGGGGGAGCGCGGCTCTACCCTCTCCGGCGGCCAGCGCCAGCGTATCGGAATCGCCCGGGTGATGGTTCGAAACAGCCCCATCCTGCTGCTCGACGAACCCACAGCCGCTTTGGACAGCGAGTCAGAAAAGCTGGTCATCGATGCCCTGGAGAATTTGATGAAGGGCCGGACCGTTCTTGCGATCGCACATCGGCTGACCACCATCCGGGATGCTACCCAGATCATCGTTATCTCCAATGGGGTGGTTGCGGAGAACGGCTCCCATGACGAACTGCTGAAGCGCAATGGAATCTACGCGGACCTGTATCGCACTCAGTTCGATACAGGCACGAAAACAGTCGTCTCGTAAAATGAGATAGTCTCAAGGCCAAACATCTGCTGCTGAATTTTCAAGGAAGCGTTATGTCCCGCTCAATCATTATTCTGCCTGACGACTCGGCCAAGCCTCTTCTCGACGCTATCTCCGGCGCGCGATCTTCCCTGCGCATCAAAATGTTCGTCTTCTCGGACCCTTCTCTGCTGGATGCGGTAGGTTCGGCGCACAAGCGTGGCGTGAAGGTTCGCGTAATGCTCAACCCTGAACGGCGGGATGGCGAAAAAGAGAATGACGAGACGCGCAAGCTGCTTGGAGAGTTCGGCGTCGAGGTTAAGGACAGCAATCCGCATTTCGACCTGACGCATGAGAAGTCCATGGTCGTGGACGACTCGGCCGCATTCATCCAATCCCTCAACTGGGAGACGCGCAACCTTACCGAGACACGCGACTACGCCATTGTGACTACCCACAAGCACGAAGTGGATGAGGTGATCCAGTGCTTCGACGCGGACTGGGATCGCACTGAGTTCACTTCCGGCGATCACTCTCACCTGATCTGGTGCACCGGGAACGGCCGCCAGAGGCTCTGCCAGCTGATCGACAGCGCGAAGCATACCCTGTGGCTGCAGAACGAGCGCTATCAGGATCCAGTGATCATCGAGCACGTGGTGCGGGCGTTTCGCCGAGGCGTGAAGATTCACGTGATGGCTCGCCCACCCCACAAGCTGAAGAAGGACAAGCTGGTGGAAGGCGTCAGCGGCCTGCGTATCCTGCAAGACCTGGGAATTGCCATTCGCAAGCTGAAGCACATCAAGCTGCATGCGAAGCTCCTGTTTGCAGATGACTCTCGCGCCATCATCGGATCGATCAACTTCGCCCCCGGCAGCTTCGATAGCCGGCGCGAGCTGGCGATCGAGGTGAACGACGAGCCCATCACAAAGCGAATTCACAAGACATTGCACGACGATTGGGAGAACTCGAAGCCGCTCGACCTGTCAGACGAGGGCCTGCTGGCTGAGCTGAAGGACACGGATCCCAACGTGGTGGAGGATCTTGGCATCGCGAACCCAAAAAACAAATGAATCGTGCCCGGGGCTAACTTCCGAATCGACCGGGAGATGCCGGTCATCTGGACATTCATAGCCGAGGTCAGGGCCTCCCCCCTGGCCGTGCGTCGAATATCGACTCGTCACGGAACGTCCCGCTTCCCCGTTTTAGAATAGGAGCTACATGAAGATCGTCATCGCTGAAAAAGTCTCCCCTGCAACCCTTGCCATCTTCCAACAAGAATCTGGCTGGCAGGTCGTCACCGCCGATCAGATCAAAGACGGCCTTCCGGCCGAGCTCGCAGACGCAGACGCACTCGTCGTCCGCTCCGCCGTCCAGGCCGACGCCAAGCTGCTGGAGTCCGCACCGAAGCTTCGCATCATCGGACGTGCCGGCGTGGGCGTGGACAACATCGATGCCGACGCCGCAACCCGCCGTGGCATCGTCGTGATGAATACCCCCGGCGCCAATGCCATCGCCGTTGCCGAGCTGACCATCGGCTTTATGGTTTCCATGGCCCGCTCTATCTCACGCGCCAATGCGACCATGCACGAGGGCAAGTGGGAGAAGAAGACTTTGCAGGGCCGCGAACTTCGCGGCAAGACGCTCGGCATCGTCGGCCTGGGCCGCATCGGCCTGGAGGTCGCTCGCCGCGCCCGCGCCTTCGGCATGGATCTGATCGGCTACGATCCTTTTATTGCGCCGGTGATCGCGCGTGAAAACGACGTAACCCTCGTCCCCATCGACGAGATCTTCCGCCGCTCCGATTACCTCACCCTCCACGTCGGCCTCACCCCACAAACTGAAGGCCTCATCAACGCCACGTCGCTCGCCATCATGAAAAAAGGCGTTCGCATTATCAACTGCGCCCGCGGCGAGCTGATCGTGGAGCAGGCGCTTGCGGATGCCCTGAAGTCCGGGCATGTCGCGGGAGCCGCCCTTGACGTCTTCCACAAGGAACCACTCAAGGAGTCCCCCTTCTTCGAGCTCGAGAACGTCATCCTGTCTCCGCATATCGCCGGTTCCACCGATGAGGCCCAGGAGGCCATCGGCATCCAGCTCGCGCGGCAGGTACGCGACTACCTGAAGCTCGGCGTGGTGCAGAACGCCGTCAACGTGCCCTCGCTGACCCACGAGGAGTACACCGAGATCTCCCCCTACATCGAGATGGCCGAGCGCCTTGGTCAATTCCTCTCGCACGCGACGCCGGGCAATCTGGAGAATATCCAGATCAGCTACACCGGACGCCTTGCTACCGGCAAGACCGACCTGGTCCGTAACGCAGCGCTGGCTGGAATCTTCGCGGGCTCTGAAGGCAACGGTGAATCGCGCAGCACCGCAAACCGCATCAACGCCGCGGCGATCGCCGAAGAGCGTGGCGTTCGTGTGCAGGAAGACAAGAAGGAGTTCACCACGGGAGGAGCGGGTTCCGTTCTCAAGCTCGTCTTGCACTCCTCCGACGGCGATGCCTCGGCCTCGGCGACCGTGCTGCACGGCTCTTCCCCCCGCCTGCTCACCTACGATGGCATCGACATCGAGGCTCCGCTTACCGGAACCCTGGTCGCGATCCGCAACCATGATGTGCCCGGCGTCATTGGCCGTATCGGAACCATCCTGGGGGACAATTCCGTCAACATCGCGAACTTCGCCCTGGGCCGTGCCCATGATCCTGCTCGAGGAGCGCGCGCCCAACGCGTTCCCCAGGGACAGGCGCTCGCCGTTGTCCAGATCGATGTACCCAGCGCCGCGACGGCAAACGCCGCCGTCGAAGCCCTGCGCAAGGTAGAAGCCATTGCCAGCGTACGGCTGATCGAACTCGGCAAACTGTAGCCAGTCAGTCTTGAGCCCCGTGGATCTCCAGGTCCGCGGGGCTTTTTACGTACTGCAGCAGTTAGAATCAAAAGAGTGAGCAATGCTGGCTTTGCCATTGCCCGAGTCCCACAATCAGGAACGACCCTACCCTATGCCACTTTACGAATACGAATGCATCGAATGCCACGAACGCACCGAGAAGATCCAGAAGTTCTCCGACCCGGAGATCACCGTCTGCCCACACTGCAGCGGGCATCTCGAGCGTGTGCTCTCGGCCCCGGCTATCGCCTTCAAAGGCGGCGGATGGTACGCGGATGGCTACGGTAACGCCAAGCCGAAGTCACAGGAATCCAAAAGCGAATCAAAGAGTGAGTCAAAGAGCAGCGACTCCTCCAGCTCAGCTTCGGACGGCGCAAGCAAGCCTGCCGCGGCACCGGCTGCTGCCAGCGCAGCGCCCGCAGCCGTCTCGGATAAGAAGTAGCTCCCCGCTCCGATTCCTCTTCAGGCGCATGTGGGATGTGTCGCGAATGGGTTCAGCTCTTGAAGAGATGAGCCTGCTTCAACATTTTGAAGGTCTACTCGTACTTGAGGGTCTGGACCGGATCCAGGCGTGCGGCTCGGTTAGCTGGGAGGGTTCCGAAAAGTACCCCAACCAGCATCGAGGTTCCCAACGCGATCACTGCAGACCATGGCGAGATTGGAATCTGAAAGGGCGTTAGAAGCCGGACAGCCAGGGGAAGGGCGAGGCCAACCAGAGTACCGAGAAGGCCGCCGCTGAGAGAGAGGAAGACTGCCTCCGTAAGGAACTGCAGTCGGATTTCGTGGCTTGTAGCTCCAAGCGCTTTGCGGATACCGATCTCGCGAAGGCGAGCCTGCACATTGGCAAGCATGCTGTTCATGATGCCGACACCAGACACGATCAGGGTAATGGCCGCCGCAAGTGTGAGCACGATCGTCAGCATATTCGCGATTTGCGCCATAACGCTGAGGACCTGCTGCATGGTAAAGGCGGTATAGACCGAGCTGGCGCGATGACGTCCCTTGATAATCCGCAGAATCTCCGTGGCCGCCGGGGTCACGTCGGAGGTGTTCTTCATGCTGAAGAAGATCTCCTTTACCGTGTCGCTCCCAGTGAAATAACGCGCGACGGGATAGGGGATCAGGATCGTCTGGTCTGAGACCTCGGACTGGCCAAAAGTATCGATACGCATCTTGAAGACGCCGATGATGGTGAAGGGAATGCCATGAATTCTGATGGCGCGTCCGACAGCAGCGCTCGAAGAGCCGTACAAAGCTCGCGCAAAGGGCTCAACGATCACGGCCACTTTGGCGTGGGTGACGGCATCCTGATCATCGAAGAAGCGTCCTCCCACCACGGCGAGATTGCGAACGATACGGTACTGCGGCGACACGCCGAGGATCATAGTATTGCGCGTGATCCCTCCACCCATACTGACATTGTCGTGGTCCTCCAGCATCGGCGAAGAGGCGGCGACTCCCGGAACCTGATCGTTCACCGCCGCCTCATCCTCGCGGGTCATGAAGTCGGGAGTGCTGGTGTTGTCCGGCCCAACGATGCTGCCGCCGTTGTATTGCATCTCGATCATGTTGGGCCCGATGGACGAGATCAGGTTGAGCGCATACTCCTTGCCGGTAAGTCCGAGGGTATAAACGAGAATGATCGAGGCCGAACCAATGATCATGCCCAGCATGGTCAGCAGAAAGCGCACCTTGCTGGCTTTGAAGCTGTCGATCGCAAGTTTGACCACCTCGCTGAACATCATGGTCGAGCGAGCGCTCGCCAGGGTCCGCTCGAAGGAACTCGTCTTCGACCTCGGTGGAGCGACGGGTTTGGGGAGATTTGCGGTCGCCATCAACGTGATTCCGAAAGATTAGACGCTCTCTAGTATCGCAGCGGTGCACGCTTTCTGCCATTTAGGACGCCTAAAACCATGACTCAAGGAAGGCTCCGTCCATAACCATTCCGCTTCATTTACTGCGTCAAGCATCCCTTGTATGTAGGCGGCACCCTGCAACCATATATAGATCAACTGAATCCGGCAGCAGATGTTCGTGGACCAGATGTCCACCGGGTTGAATTGCCCTGCTCGAAGAGCTCGGTATAAGCTTCTCGTATGAACGACGCCGCAACCTGCGCAGATCAGACTGTTTTGCAGACACTCCTGCGAACCGGCCTTGCCGCGTCCAGCATTTCGATTCGGTCCATTATTTCGCCCATTCCAGGTGGCGGCATAACGTAAATCCTCCGAATCAATCCGGAAGTTCACGAATCCCGCCACAGCAGATGCTCTGGCGGGATTTTTATTTGGCCACAAGAAACGACAAGCGAAAAGAGGAGAGCAAGATGGCATGGACCTATCGAATCACCGCAGCAGCGCGGCCACGGCTGGCAATGCGAGTAGCACAGGTCTTCGATCAGCAGCTGCTGGAGGTTGAGCGTTTCGAACTGATTCGAAAAGATGCAGCCACCACCATCCGCATCTCCGTGGAGTGCGACGAGCCGGTTGCGCGCAGGATTCATGCGAAGCTCTATCGTCTCGCCGACCTGGTTCAGATCGATCTCTTGGATGGAGCTTTACAAAAGGCAGGGAGCGAGGGAGAGCTCGTCAGCCCGGGCTGTCCTCCCCATCTCGATCCGTTCGGTCCTCAGCCCTAGAGCGGGGACCAGAGGGACAACCTTCCTTCCAAACGAAAACTCATCAGCGGATATTTGCCGACACGGCTTAGAGCGGCGGAGTGAACCGTCCATCCACGGCCGTCCAGCCTCCATCGACGATGGTCAGGGTTCCGGTTGCGAACGATCCGGCATCCGAGGCGAGATAAACGACCGCTCCCGCCATCTCATGCGGCTTGGCCCATCGGCCGAGGGCACTCTTGTTCGCGTATGCGCTGTACCAGTCTTTATTGGCCACAATCGGTGCGGTCAAGGGAGTGTCGACAACACCGGGTCCAATCGCATTTACGCGAACTCCGTGTGGCCCAAGTTCAGCGGCCAGCGTACGACACATCTGCAGCACACCGGCCTTGGTCGCGGCATAGACGCCCTGTCCCGGCTCGACCGTCAGCGCGCGGATGCTGGCAAAGGCGATGATGCTTCCCTTTCCTCGCTTCTTCATGTTGCGTCCCGCCGCAGTAATCAGGCGGAATGTTCCTTTCAGGTTGAGCGTCAGAACCCGATCAAACTCTTCCTCGCTCATATCCAGCAACTGCTTGCGAACATTGATCGCGGGCGTGCTTACCAGAACGTCCAGGTCGGCAAGCCCGTCGAGCGCCTTCCTGACCGCATCGCCGTCGCGCATGTCGAAGTACATCGCCTCGGCACTTCCACCTGCACCCTTGATGTCGTTGACAACCTTCTGCGCACCGTCGAGGTTGAGGTCGCCGCATAGGACATGCGCACCATGGGCTGCCAATCCGTGCGCGGCAGCTTCACCGATACCACTTCCTGCTCCAACAATAAGTGCCTTCTTGCCGGTGAGATCGAAGAGCTTTCTGTAGTCGTACAAAGCGCTGCTTCCTTTCCAAAGAGAGTTGCCGCAGAAGTAAGTGCACTTGCCGCCTGCCGTCACAGTCTCGCCCACACGCTTCGGAAGCGCAACGGTCCCTACTCTAAACCTGTAGATCGTGCTTTATGCAAAATCCATGGAAAAGGTGCTGCAGCTCCAGATACGGTCGAGAAGGGGGTGCATACGGACCTTAGTTCCGCAGGGGACTTCGTAGTTCATTTCTCCAGCGCCAGCATTCACTGGAGGGGTATCTCCGTGTAGGATGTTGGCCAATGGCGAGATCGCCGGGATTTCAGAATCCGCGGATGCGCCGAGGCTATAGTTAACAATTCTGAAAATCTGTTGCTTATTATGCAACGCGATTTGACCATGAAGCAACCGACAATCTATTTTGGTAACCGCTGGTTTGCAATCTAAAGAAATGAGGTTTCCCCATGTCATCGACCATCGTGGCACCCGAGGTCAATAAGACTGACAGCTCCAGGCCGCGTGAGATCACGCATTGGATTGGCGGTCAGAAAGTCGCCGGCGAATCGGGCCGCTTTGGCGATGTCTACAATCCGGCTACTGGACAGGTCCAGGCAAAGGTTCCGCTGGCAAACAGCGCGGAGTTGAACAAAGTCGTTGCCGCCGCGAAGGCTGCGTTCCCTTCCTGGTCGGCTCAGCCGCCGCTGCGACGCGCACGCGTGATGTTTCGCTTCCGTGAGCTGTTCGAACAGAACACCGACAGGTTTGCCGAGATCATCACCTCGGAGCACGGCAAGGTCTTCTCCGATGCAAAGGGCGAGGCCACGCGTGGGCTCGAAGTCGTCGAGTTCGCGACGGGAATTCCGCACCTGCTGAAGGGCGAGTTCTCCGAGCAGGTGGGCACGGATATCGACAGCTGGTCGCTGCGCCAGCCGCTGGGCGTCGTCGCGGGAATCACACCTTTCAACTTCCCGGCGATGGTTCCAATGTGGATGTTTCCGATCGCGCTGGCGTGTGGAAACACGTTCATTCTGAAGCCGAGCGAGCGCGATCCGAGCGCCTCGATCCTGATCGCCGAGCTTTTGAAGGAAGCCGGGCTTCCGGACGGTGTCTTCAACGTGCTCCACGGAGACAAGGAATCCGTGGATGGGCTGCTGGAGCATCCGGATATCAAGGCTGTGAGCTTCGTCGGCTCGACGCCCATCGCAGAATACGTCTATGCGAAGGGAACCTCGCACGGCAAACGCGTGCAGGCGCTGGGCGGAGCGAAGAACCATATGATCGTGATGCCGGACGCGGACATGGACCAGGCAGCAGATGCACTGGTTGGCGCGGCCTATGGCTCTGCGGGCGAGCGCTGCATGGCGATCTCGGTTGCTGTGACCGTCGGGAACGAGACCGCGGACGCGCTGCGAGCAAAGGTGATCGAGCGCATCGAGAAGTTGAAGGTCCTTCCAGGGATGGAGGACGGCGCGGATATGGGGCCTCTGGTCACGAAGGTCCACCTGAACAGGGTAAGCGGATACCTGGAGACGGGCGCCAAGGAGGGCGCGGAGCTGGTCGTCGACGGACGCAAGGGAGCTTTTCCAAAGGGCGAAGGCTTCTTCCTCGGGGCGACGCTGTTCGATCATGTGAAGCCGGAGATGGTTATCTACAAGGATGAGATCTTCGGGCCGGTGCTTGGGTTGGTGAGGACGAACAACTTCAAGACGGCGATGGATCTGATCAATGAGCATGAGTTCGGCAACGGCACCTCGATCTTCACCCGGGACGGCGATACGGCGCGGGAGTTCGCGCATTCGGTCCAGGTGGGGATGGTTGGCATCAACGTTCCGATTCCGGTGCCGATGGCCTTCCACAGCTTTGGCGGATGGAAGCGCTCGCTCTTCGGCGATCACTCTATCTACGGGCCGGAGGGCGTCCGGTTCTACACGCGGATCAAGACGATTACTGCGCGGTGGCCGAAAGGCATTCGGGCGGGAGTGGATACGACCATGCCGACCCTGGGGTAGGCCCCCGTACTTTTTTGTGCAAAGTCTTGGAACGATGCAACTTAGGTCCGGACTTCGTGTTCTTGTTGATCCTAAAAACGCCCCGGCTTGGCCGGGGCGTTTTGTCTTTACTTGTTTTAAGGATAGCAGTTGGAGAGGAATGAATCGGCAGTCTTTATGTCTTCTGGAATCAGTGGGATGGGCCATTCTTTGACTTGACAGTCGATCTTCCGTGGGCTGGTAGGGCGGATTGATACGAACCGCAGGTCCTTCGACTCCGCTGCGCTTCGCTCAGGATGACAAATCCGTAGAGTTCTTTCTCTGTGGGGTGCAACGCGAACCGCAGGGTCGGGTTAGTTATGTTTTGTCCTCCTGGCATCATGCGACGCATCGGCGAAATACAGTGATTCCTCGACTCGCTACGCTCGCTCGGAATGACGTGGAGTAGATGGTTTGCGGAAAAGTGCTAGAGGGTGATGAGGGCGCTACGGTCGAAGTTCTCGAGCAGGTCGGAGATGTCTCTATAGACCTCGATGCATCCGGCGTCGTACAGCTCCTTTTCGGTCCAGCCGCCGGTGGTCACGCCAACGGTCTGTACTCCCGCCTTGTTGGCGGACTCGGCATCCCAGGGAGTGTCGCCCAGGGCAAGAACGCGGTCGGGCTTTGCGCCCAGCCTGCGAAGCGCCGTCTCGAAGATGTCGGGATGTGGCTTCGAGCGGCTGACGTCGTCGGCGGTGGTGGAGACGTTGACCAGGTCCGAGATGCGGGCGATGGCCTTGTAGGTTTCGAGCTCGTCTTTGTTGGCCGAGGAGGCGAGCGCGGTTTTGATGCCTGAGGTCTTCATGCGCTGGAAGAGCTCGCGAGTGCCGGGGAAGGCTTCGACCTTGCTGAGGTAGTCCTGCTGGAAGACGAATTTGCGGAAGGTCTTCAGGGGCTCTTCGAGAATGCGACGGCGCCAGAAGGGGATGAAGACGGGAATGAGCTCGTCGCCGCCCTTGCCGATCTGGCGACGGATGGTCTCGACGTCGAGGTCGACTCCGGCGACGGAGAAGGCATCTTTCCAGGCCGAGGCATGGAGCCAGTTGCTCTGAACGAGTGTGCCGTCGATGTCGCATAGAACTGCTTCGACCATGAGTGCCCTCCGGACTTCAGGTGAATGAGATGCGGATTCGCCTGGCACGACGAGGGGCACGAAATGCGCCCCGGCTTCCGAAGAAAATCACGCGCTGCCGGCTTCAGGCATACTGTCTCCGGCGTGTATCCGTTGCGTGGTAAACGATGAAACTGCTCTTGTTAGCGGGATTGGCTTTGTCGAGTGCGTTGGGACTGATGGCGCAGGACACCCCATCCGGTCATGACGAGCCAGTTCGAACCTTGCACGTCTACACGGACCTTGTTCAGATGCCGACGCTGGTTCTCAGCCAGAATCGAACGAGGATCGACCCGCGGATTGGCGAACGAAGATTTTCGATCCGTGTCGATGCGGGGCCTTGGTTCCGAGTTACCCATGTCCGTCCGGAGGGAGACGATCCGATCTCGCTTTCGATTCTGCTCGATCCCAGCGCGATGGATCTCATGCAGAATCTCAGTCGAGAGATTGCGAACCTCGCCCCGATCTTCCTGACTCCTCGAGATCACGTCTCGCTCTACAGCCTGGGCTGTGGTCTCACTCGATCCCTTGACGATAAACCGGCCGACAATGCAAGACTTCTCGATCGTGTGGATGTACTCCTGGCGCCGTGGAGGGCTTCCGGGAAAAACGAACCGCATTGCACACAGAAGCCCGCTTATCTATGGGACGCCCTGGGATTTATCTCTGCACGGATGGAAAAGCTTCCCGGACGAAGAGTCATTCTGGTCCTGACCGATGGGCGCGACAAGGGAAGCGTGCGCAAATGGAATGAAGTACGGGCCTTTGTCCAGACCGCCAGTATCGCCGTGTTTGGTATTACGGTGCCGTTTCGCAGCTCTTCCGTAAAGGCTCCTATATCGACTAGCAACGATGTGTATCCGCTCTTGTCGATCTGTGAGTTGAGTGGAGGCATACTGATGCCGACAACGCCCGAGCTGATAGAGGCGACGCTGCTACGGGCCATGGCCATGCTGCGCGAACGTTACATCCTGGAGTTTCCACGACCTTCGAATTCGACCCAGGGGGTGCACAACGTAGAAGTAAGGATTGCGGGCGGAGACAAATACTACGTAAGGCCGACCGGCGTCACCGTTCCCCTTCCGGATGACTCCGTCCTGAAAGATCCAACGACGGTTCCCTCCGATCCTTCGCGCTCACCGGAACAGGGAAAGCGCCGTGTTCTGACGCAACCATCAATGAAGCCGAAGAACTAACAAAAGGGCTGTCATCCATTCGACGCGTAAGCGATTTTTCATTCAGGTGTTCGGGGATGCGAGCCCACTCATGCGGTGAGGCCGCATGAATGGGGCACCCCGTTTCGTTTGCCGAACCTTACTTGTCTGACATCGATGGAGGCGGGGCTCCGGTGTCCCAGTGCGTGGGTTTGTTGGTCATGGTGAGGTGGAGCTCGCCGCCTGCCATCAGCTGGTCGTGGGTGAACCACGAGCGTTGATAGGGTTTGCCATTCCATGTGGCACTGGCGATGTAGACGTTCGTGCGGGAAGAGTTCTCCGCGACGATGGAGAAGGTCTTTCCGTTTCCCAGTGTGATGGAAGATCGGGGGAAGGTCGGTGAGCCGATAAGGTAGACGTTCTGTGCGGCGACGGGGAAGAAGCCCATCTGGTTGAAGACGAGGAAGGAGCCCATCGCTCCGGAGTCGTCGTTGCCG
Source organism: Edaphobacter sp. FHG110511_03 (assembly GCF_059115365.1). NCBI lineage: Bacteria > Pseudomonadati > Acidobacteriota > Terriglobia > Terriglobales > Acidobacteriaceae > Edaphobacter > Edaphobacter sp. FHG110511_03. The sequence continues at coordinate 603,427 of NZ_JBZYWL010000001.1, forward strand.
GGAAGGCCGCCGAGGCCGGTGTGATAGCTGGCGGGGAGCATGGCGCGGATGGTTTTTGCGGTGCTGCTCTGTTCGCCGATCCAGTTGTAGAGGTACGGCGCGAGGAAGCCGGGCTCGTTGCCTACGTCGTAGCGGTAGCGGCCGGATGGGCCGAGAGCGAAGAAGAGATCGAGACGTTTTTTGAAGGCTGCGCTTCCTCCAGCCGTGTTGATAAGCTCGCGAACGTCCTGCGGGACGTAGAGCGAGTAGGTCCAGGTAGTGGCTTCGTAGAAGTTGTCCTGATACCAGGTGCCGACGAGATGAGGGTTGAAGTTTTCTTTCCATCTTCCGTCGGCGTGACGCATCCAGATGAATCCTTTTACATCGCCTCGTTCGGTGTGGTCGACGGCATCGGCGTCCCAGAGCTTCTTCCAGTTTGCGGCGCGCAGAGCAAACTTCTTCGCGTCGTCGTCCTTGTGAAGTCCCTTCGCCATCAGGGCGACGGCGTAGTCGTTGGCGGCGTACTCCATGGAGCGGGAGCCGGGGCGATCGGGGCCGCCGGCAGGATCGGAGTGTTCGATGGAGAGATAGCCGAGGCGTTTCCATTCGTCCATATCGCCACGCCCGAATCGGATGGGAGCCGTGGATTCGGTATCGGCGTCGTGCACCATGGCGCGATAGACACGCTCCCAGTCCAGACCGGGAAGATGTTTTACGAACGCGTCGGTGAACATCATCTCGGCGTCGGAGCCACCCTGAGTTCTTCCAGCGAAGTTGCCGGAGCGGCCGTCGAGAAAGAAGTGGTCGTGGTCCTGGATTTCGAGCAGCGACTGCAGGATGGCAGTGACTCGTTTGGGATCGAGCAGCGTTAGAAGAGGAGTCGAGGAGCGGAAGGTGTCCCAGATGCAGTAGAAGTCGTCATAGTACGGGGTCGTGCTCTGCCAGAGCGGATTCTCGCCGGTCCGGTCCACGGGCATCAGCATGGAGTGATAAAGGCCGGTGGTGAACTGCTGCCGCTCACTCGGCGAGCCGCCTTCGATCTTCACGGTAGCAAGCTGCTGGTTCCATGCAGCGACGGCAGCTTTGCGCGTGCCCTCGAAGTCGAAGCCTGAGACCTCGCTCTGCGCGTTCTTCTTTGCCTGCTCGATGGAGACGAAGGAGAGACCTACCTTTACCATCACAGGTTTGTTTCCTGCAGGGAAGGTGAGATAGGCCCCGGTGCTGACGATGGGAGCAGGCGGCTGGGGGAGCGTCTTCATCGTGAAAGGCATTTTGTAGCTTGCGGTCTTCGCTCCCGGCTGTACAGCCTTGCCGTCAGCCCACGTACCGCTTGCGGCTGCCGGAGTATCGGTGACGAGATAGAAGTAGACCTTCATGGGCGTGGTCTGGATGTTCCAGCCCATGACGGAGGCCTGCATGCCTGCGATCTCTGTTGGCGAGAGGACTTCGACGTCGGTGGAGTAGACGACCTGGCCCTCAGGGTAACGATGAGGGGAGTCGTGAAGCTTCATGAGCAGATGCCCGACGTCGACGAGAAGCGTGCGTTCTCCCTTTGCGGGATAGGTGAAGCGGTAGACCGGGGTTCGGCGCGCGGTGGTGATCTCGGCGCGAATGCCGGATCGGCCAAGCTTCACGGAGTAGTAGCCAACCTGTGCATGCTCGTCTTCGCGCGGCGCGGAGCTGTGGGCGGGATCGGCCTTGCCCATCATGGGTTGCACGGCGATGTTTCCGTACTTGGGTCCGCCGCCCGTGCCCGATACGTGTAACTGGGAGAAGCCATTGAGGTTGCCTGTTGCCTGCCATCCCGCATTGCCCTGGTTGTCTCCATAGTCGGGGCCGGGCTTCGCCATGCCGAAGGGTAGCGTTGGTCCAACGAAGACGTTGCCCCCCTTGTCTGCACCGAGCATGGGATCGATCTCGGACGCGTTCTGCGCATGAACGAGAGCGGGCGCCGTGAGAGCAAAGAAAGAGAGAAAACCGAGGAAAAGGGCTCGCATATGGGATGAAGATCTTTATACTGCACGCCGGGTTTCCGGCGCTCGCCATGCTAAACTAGAGGACACTTTAGCCGAAAGGAAGGACCCTTCGATGTCAATCAAGCGCTTTATGTCGAGCTCCCTCGCAGGCCCTGCGCGCTTTGTCCTTCCCGGCGCAGCTACCGCGTAGGTCGCTTCCTCCGAGCATCCCTTAAATCTGTGGAATCCGTGGCGAGAGCCATGGGATTTTCGCGTTCTGTTGCCGGGTTGCTCCGCTTTTCCATCAATTAAGCCTGTCTCTGCTAAGGCAGGCCTGTCCGCGGACTTGTCTTGTCCGCCTATGGGATGAAAATGACTGCCACTCGCAACTCCGCTATCCGTGATGTTCTTTCTTTTCTGTTTCGCCACTGGCGACGCGAGAAGACCATGGTCGCCCTTACGGCTGCAAGCATGGCTGCGGCCACGGGTGCCGACCTTCTGATGCCGGTGTACTCCGGCCAACTGATCGACGCGATTGCGTCGGTCACAGTCGCGCGTTCTGCTGCGATTCACTCCGCACTGCATGCCGTGGTGTTGATGGCCTGCCTCGGCGTGCTGCTCGTGATGGGACGACATGGCGGATTCCTTGGGATCGTGCGGTTGACGCTACGGCTGATGTCGCGCTTTGCCGACGATGCGTTCTGGCGGGTACAGCGATTCTCGACCGACTGGCATGCGAACAACTTTGCCGGATCGATCGTTCGCCGGGTGACCCGCGGAATGTGGGCCACAGACCTGATGAATGACACGCTGCTGCTGGCCCTGCTGCCGGCGGTGCTGGTGCTGATCGGCTCGTCGGTGCTGCTGGGCATGCACTGGCCCATGATGGGCTCGATCGTCGCGATTGGCGCGGTGCTTTATATCTCCCTGTCGATCACGCTCTCGCTGCGGTATGTGGCGCCGGCGGCGCGTCTGTCGAATGCGCAGGACACGCGCATCGGCGGAGCGATGGCCGATGCCATCACCTGCAACCCGGTGGTGAAGGCCTTCGGAGCCGAGGCGCGGGAGGACCAGCGCCTGCGCCAGGTTGTGGGCAAATGGAGACTTCGCACATTCAGGACGTGGACGCGAGGCACGTGGAGCGGCACCGTGCAGTTGCTTGTGCTGCTTTGCCTGCGGATCGCGGTGATTCTGTATGCGCTGCTGCTTTGGTGGCAACACACGGCTACGCCGGGCGACATCGCATTCGTGCTGACCAGCTACTTCATCATTCATGGCTACCTGCGCGACATCGGCCAGCACGTGGCTAACCTGCAGCGCAGCGTGAACGACATGGAAGAGATGGTTGCGCTGGAATCGCTTCCGCTTGGCATCGTGGACAAGAAGGACGCGAAGCCCATTCGCATTGAGCTGGGAGATATTCGTCTGGACCGGGTGACGTTCCGGTACGGCGCTCATACAACGCCGCTGTTCGAGAACTTCTCGCTGCACATTCCGGGAGGACAGCGTGTGGGCCTGGTTGGACATTCGGGCTCCGGCAAGACGACGTTCGTGAAGCTGCTGCATCGGCTGTACGACATCACGGAGGGCGAGATTCTGATCGACGGGCAGAACATCGCCAACGTGACGCAGGACTCGGTGCGGTCGCAGATGGCATTGGTTCCGCAGGAGCCGATCCTCTTTCACCGCTCGCTGGCAGAGAACATCGCGTATGGTCGTCCTTCGGCGACGCGACGGCAGATCGAAGAGGCTGCGCGGCTGGCGCATGCGGAGGAGTTCATTCTTCGGCAGCCGAAGGGGTACGCCACTCTGGTCGGTGAGCGCGGAGTAAAGCTGTCGGGAGGTGAGCGTCAGCGGATTGCTCTCGCCCGCGCCTTTCTTGCGGATACTCCGGTGCTGATTCTCGATGAAGCAACGTCGAGTCTTGATTCCGAGTCCGAGGCGCTGATCCAGGAGGCGACGGAGCGGCTGATGGTAGGTCGCACCGCGATCGTCATCGCGCATCGGTTGTCGACGGTGCGGATGCTCGACCGCATTCTGGTCTTCGATCACGGAGAGGTGGTCGAGGAAGGAACGCATGAGTCACTGGTGACGGAGCGGGACGGAACCTACAAGCGGCTGTTCGATCGGCAAGCGCTGGGTCTGTTGGTCGGGACAGAAGCGATGCCGGAGCCAATTGAGGCGCGCGATGAGGCGTTGTATGGGTACGGCACAGATTAGTCTGTGCCGTATTTTTTTTTGTTTGATGAGCGAATTTTGTGACGAAAAACGCGGACTGCGGAAAACGGCAGGCTCAGGGATGACGTCCAATCCTCTCATTGCTTGAGGAGGGCTATCCATGAGCGAAGTGCATGATCCGAAGATGGCTGCGGCGATTGCGGAGGCGCGGCATCGGAACGAGGAGTCGCTGGCACGGCACCGCGTGGTTTCGCAGGAGGAATGGCTGAGGCTTCGGCTGGACCTGATGGAAAAAGAGAAGGAGTACGTGCGCGTGGGCGATAAGCTGAGCGCGAAGGTGCGGGCGCTGCCGTGGGTGAAGGTGGAGAAGAGCTACACGTTTACGTCACCGGAGGGCGATAGGACTCTGGCGGATTTATTCGGCAAACACAGTCAGTTGTTCGTGAAGCACTTCATGATGGAGCCGGGGCAGGAGTGGCAGTGCCAGGGGTGCTCGCTGGAGTCGGATCATGTGGATGGACTGTTGCCGCACTTCGAGCATCACGATATGTCGTATGTCTCTGTATCGCGCGCGCCGATTGAGGAGATTGAAGCGGTGCGGAAAAGGATGGGGTGGGAGTTCTGCTGGGTGTCGTCATACAAGTCGGAGTTCAATTATGACTTTCATGTGTCGTTCCGGCCAGAAGAGGTCAAGGTAGGAAAGACGATTTACAACTTCCGCGAACATACGATCGGGCCGGAGACGTTTACGCTCTCAGGCCACAGCGTGTTTTACAAGAATGCGAAGGGCGAGATCTTTCATACGTACGGTACGTTCGGGCGCGGCAGCGAACAGTTCATGGGAGTCTACGGCTACTTCGATGTGTTGCCGAAGGGACGCGAGGAGTATGGGCCTACCCACTCGCTACCGGACTGGGCGAAGGTGCATGACCGGTACGAGACGGACGGGGATGCGGGCGGGTGTGGGTGCTCGCATGGATGAAGATTGAGGTCTCATGCGACTCGTGCGATGAGACAGCTCTCTTGAAGATGTCCTTATGAGCGTGCTACGGCCATCACCGCTTTGCATGACTCCGCGGTCGAGGGATCAACGACCTCTGTGATTACGGCGATGGAGTCGGCGGCGAAACCTCCTAACCGCGCATGCTCCCGGATGATCTCTTCGTTGGGAGCGATAAAGACGCAGTAGACCTTGTTCGGCGTCACGAAGGTTTCGAGCCACTGGATCTGCGGGCCGAGTTCGCGGAGCACGGCACAGGAGGTTTGCGAAGCCGCCTGAAGCTGAGGCGGCGTTAAATCTCCGGCGCCGGGCATGGACCTCTCAATCATGTACTTTGGCATGGGTTTTCGATTCCTTTCCAATGTGCGAGCCGAAGTATAGCACCGGAAATTGAGACGTCTCAATTTAATTTATTTGAACTGGGACTACTCTTAGCTGCGGTCGAAATGGGTTTGACTGTACGGTTCGGAGCAAATTCGCGGTCCCTGGTGTCTAACGCAAATATGACCTTTAGAAAGTGGGCTGTACGGATTGTCCGCTTTTCCGGTGTGGTGGCTGTGTCCCTTGTGCTGATCGCTTTTCTGGCGGTCCAGATACAGCAGCGGATGCTGCGCTGGCGCGCTGAGCGGCTGTTGGCGGATATGCACCAGATTCGCCTGTATCAGAGCTCATGGGCCGATGCACGGCGGCTGATGCACCGCTGGGGAGCGTGGGGCCATTACAACGGAAGCTGCACGGCTGCCAGTTGTAAGTACGAGATCGCAATGGACAGCATCGACCGTTATAACCCTCGTGTTCCACGTCACGCCTGGCTGGATTGGCTTCTCCAGCACGACCGGTTGAATCTCTATCAGTGGTTCGGCGGACGTGCCTCAGGAGTTAGAGCCTCCTTCACGGTTCATGACGGAACCATCTGGAGGGAAAGCACCGCGATGGGCGTCACCGTTCCCAGAAGGAAAATGCACGGGAAATTCGCTGTCCACAAGGTTCTCGTCTTCGATGATTTCGACAAAGAACTTTCTATCGGTGCCGTGAGTTACCAGAGACTTCATCGGACACTAGAGAACCCCTTCTTGTATATGGGCGGCGCTGAGGGGCTTGCAGGTCATCCTTACTACAAAGTGGGGGGACCGGATGGCTGCAAGCCCAACTGCCAGATCCGGATTGTCTACTACTCCACCCATACTCCACCGGCCGAGATCGAGCGCCTGACCTCGTATGACTTTTCCTGCTTTACCCGGTTCAACCCATGTAAAGAGTTTGAAGATCTACTGCCTGCGGCGAAGGAGTGGCATCTCGACAAAAAAGACGAACAGAAACAGTTCTCTTTGCCGCAAAAGCCCTGCGACATTCCTGCCTGGGCGCTGGCGCGGGACGCCCGCTATGTTCTGGCCGTCGAGGCTCTCTCGACGAACGTCGTTAAGGTTCACGAAGACTATGCCGAGTTCCATCGCGAGGTGGCAAAGGTACGGGTTGTCAGTTCGCTCAAGGAGCCCGCTCCCTGGCTGCCTGGCGCGATCGTAGATACTCGTAACGAGTGGTTCAACGATGCTTCGTCATCCAGCGAAGCCGAACACTTCGTTCCCGGAAGACGATACATTGTGTTTGCACTCGGAAATGACCGAAGGGATCAATTCGTGACCAAGGACTCGCCCGTCAGGTTTGAACCATGCGGTGCGCGGGAAGACACTCCCGAAATACGGGGCGAGCTTGAGAAGGGCTTTGCGCAGAATGACACGCTGCGTCCTTAGTGCAAATTCCTTTGTCAGCAGATACAGATCCGTTTCATAACCTGCCACGAAAGAACGCCTCCCTTGCGGGAGGCGTTTTGTTTTGCGGCTTGTGTTGGTTAGATGGATTGGTTGAGCACGCGGTTGAGGCGTTGGACGAAGGTGGCTGGGTCTTTCAGGGGGACACCTTCCAGTAGGAGTGCTTGGTCGAAGAGGAGCCACGCGGCGTCTTCGGCTTTGCCGTTGCCGGGATCCGCCAGGAGCTTTTTGATGATCTCGTGATCGGGGTTGATCTCGAGCGTTGGGGTGGGCTCGGGCATCTCTTTTTGTCCCATGGCTCGCATCATGTGGCGCATGCGGGCGGAGGGCTCGTCTTCGTCGGAGACGATGACGGAGGGGCTGTCGGCCAGACGCGTGGAGACGCGAACCTCTTTGACTACTTCGCCGAGTGTGCCCTTGATCTTTTCGAGCAGCGGCTTGAGGGCTTCGGCTTTCTCCGCGGCCTTTTCGGGTGTGGACTCGTCTTTGAGGTCTTCGCTGGCTGCGCCTTTGTTGACAGCCTTCAGGTCGGTATCGCCGTACTTGTCGATGGAGGAGAAGACGATCTCGTCGATGTCGTCGTCGAGGAGGAGGACTTCGATGTCCTTCTTCTTGTAGATCTCGAGCAGGGGCGAGTTGCGCAGGATGCTCTCGGTGCCTCCGGTGATGTAGTAAATGGCCTTCTGCTCGGGCTTCATGCGCGACTTGTAGTCGGCGAGTGAGGTGAGGCCTTCGACGTTCGTGGACTTGAAGCGGATGAGGTCGAGCAGTGTCTCGCGGTTAGCGAAGTCGCCGTAGAGGCCTTCCTTGAGCGGACGGTTGTACTCGGCGATGAACTGCTTGTACTTGTCGGGATCGTTGGTGGCTATCGTCTTCAGCTCGGAGAGGATCTTTTTGACGCTGGCGGTCTTGATGCTGTTGAGCACCTTGTTCTGCTGGAGGATCTCGCGCGAGACGTTGAGGGGGAGATCTTCGGAGTCGATGATGCCACGGACGAAGCGGAGGTACTGCGGCAGCAGCTCGCGGGAGTCGTCCATGATGAAGACGCGCTTGACGTAGAGCTTGACGCCGCCCTTGTAGTCGGCCTGGTAGAGGTCGAGGGGCGCTTTGGCAGGGATGTAGAAGAGCGTGGTGTATTCGAGCGTGCCCTCGGCACGGGTGTGGAACCAGAAGAGCGGGTCTTCCCAGTCGCCGGAGATGGATTTGTAGAGCTCCTTGTAGTCGTCGTCGACTAACTCACTCTTTGAGCGACGCCACATGGCGGAGGCGGAGTTGACCTGTTCGGTGGTGCGAGTCTTGATGGACTCCTTCTTCTCGGCGTTCCACTCGCTCTTGTCGTAGGTGAGGAAGATGGGGAAGGCGATGTGGTTGGAGTACTTCTTAACGATCTCTGTGAGGCGGTAGCTGTTGGCGTACTGCGAACCTTCTTCGTTGAATTGGATGAGGATGGTGGTACCTGCGGTGGCGCGCTCGGCCGGCTCAAGCTCGAAGCCGGTCTTGCCGTCGGAGGTCCACTTCCATGCCTTGTCTTCGCCGGCCTTACGGGAGATGACCTCGACCTTGTCGGCGACCATGAAGACGGAGTAGAAGCCGACGCCGAACTGCCCGATGAGGTTGGAGTCTTTTTTGGCGTCGCCGGAGAGATGGGAGAGGAAGTTTTTGGTTCCGGAGCGGGCGATGGTTCCGAGGTGGGAGACGAGGTCTTCCTCGTTCATGCCGATGCCGGTGTCGGAGATGGTGAGTGCCTTGGCTTCTTCGTTGAGCTCGAGGTCGATCCGGGGGTCGAACGGGAGCGATTTGTAGGCTTCGTCGACTAGGGTGAGATGACGGAGCTTGTCGAGGGCATCGGAGGAGTTGGAGATCAGTTCGCGGAGAAAGATCTCCGGATGGGAATAGAGCGAGTGAACGATGAGCTGGAGGAGCTGAGAGACTTCTGTTTGAAATTCACGCTTCGACATAGGCTTCTATTATCGCTAAGAGGAAATCTCTGTGCCAGATGCTGCATTTTTTTGTGGGCTTGAACAGACTCCGGCCAGAGCAACGTCCGGTAGATACGTCCCTATCTTGGCAAATGATTTTGCTGTTATGTGAAAATACCGTCATTCTTCGCCTGCGGCTCGGAATAACGGTATCTAGACTCGAGAGAACTGTTGTAAGCGCTACAGCGTAGCGATGGTCAAGGTTGTGTCGGCTTTTTGCCAGGCTTTCTTGAACTCGGCTTCGGTCTTCGCGGCTTCCGCAGTTTGCTTCTGCGCCAGTTGGCTTTGCCACAGACCATAGAGAGAGCGTCCGCTACCGGGATTGATCTCGAGATCGCGGCGGAAGACGGCTTCGGCTTCGGCGGGCTTGTGTGCGCGGAGGAGGGCTCCGCCGAGAGATTCGCGGACGGGGTAGTACCAGTCGGCGGGCTCGTTGTAGAGGAAGGTGTCGTTGAGGACGACGGCTTTGCGCCAGGTCTCGATGGCCTGAGTGAGGTTGCCTTGTGCCTCCTGAAGGCGCGCATCGAGGACGTCGAGGGCGAGTTGCAGGGCGGACTTGGCGGGGTTCATGAAGTCGGGGATCGCATTGGCAGGCAGAGTGTCGATTCGCTCGGCGAGAGCGGCGCGCTCTTTGAGTGCCTCGGGAAACTTATGCTGCGCGACGAATGCGCTGCCGCGGGCGTAGTGCCAGAACGCGGTGAAGTCTTTGAGACGCGGTTCGGGCATGGTAGCCGCGAGGATGGTCTTCCACTGCTGGAAGCGTGTGAGCATCCATGGTTGTGTGGGAAGGAACCACTCGGTTTCGGGGTGGTCCTTGGTAGCGGGAATGACCTGCGAGACAAGGTCTGCGGCGGCTTTCTGGGTGCAGGCGTTATTGCCTTCCATCGCGCAGGCGGCGGCGAGGAAGTGGATGTTATGGACGTAATACATGCTGTAGTACATGTTCGTCACGGATTCGAGATGCTGCGACTCGAAGTAGGCGCGGTCGGCAGCGACGGCGCGCTCATTCGCAAGTTGGGAGCCGGCAAAGTTGCCGGTACGCTGATAGGTGTGTGCGGGCATGTGAACGAGATGGCCGGCTGCGGGAGTGGCATCTTCGAGGTATTTCGCGGAGGCGATTGCGATCTCAGGATGCGGCGAGGACTCGGTGGCGTGGATCAGGAGATGATTGGCGCCTATGTGGAGGGGGTCCTTTTTAACGGCAGCCTGAAGGATTGAGACGATCTCCTCGGTGTGAGGCGCGGGGCTGCCGTCGGGGTTCCAAAGCTTCCAGGGGTTGAGATCCATCAGGGCTTCGGCATAGAGAACGGAGGCGTCGACGTCGTTGGGATAGCTTGCAGCCAGAGCCTTCATGGCGTCGGCGTATTCGGTGCCATGTACGACGATGTTGTCGCCGGTGCCGCTGTAACGCGTGGAGAGGGCCTGGATGTAATCCCGCTCGGGTTGAGTCTGGGCGAGAGCGCGTGCTTTGGCCAGAGCGGTAATGGCTTGTTGGGAGCGCACGTGGCCGATGTCGATGTCGTTATAGTTGGGGCCGACGGCGAGGGCGACTCCCCAGAGCGGCATGGCCGCGGTGGGGTCGAGTTCGGCAGCCTTCTGGAAGGAGCGGCGGGCCTCGTCGTGATTGAAGGCCCAGATGTAGTCGAACCCCTGATTGAAGTACTTCTGGGCCTCAGGAGTGGAGATCCGAATGGGATGGTTGGAGTTGCCGATGCCGGATACAAGCGAAACGGGGCGATGATCGTCCTCGTTCGACATTTGCATTGTGGTCTGCGCCAACAAAGAGGAGGAGAGGAGAAGTGCTGCAATCAGGGCTTTCATGATGTTCTCTTTTCAATAACACGCAGGTCCCCACTTTATTCCGCTAAAACAGGATAATCTGCGCCGAATGGAGCAGGCATTCGGCGCAGAACCATTTATGCAACGGTTTGCTGGTCGAGGAGGCCGTCCGCCATGGAGAGTGCGTTGTCTAGCGCGGTGACCGCTTTATCAATGTCTTCCTTTTCAACGATCAGCGGTGGTGCAAGGACGAAGTGGCTCATCCATGCCTGCATCACGACGCCTTCACCGAGCATCTTTGCGGCAATCTGCTCGACGACGATGGGCTTGCCGTCGAGTTTTTCCTGCCAGGTGTTGAATGGCGTCTTCAACTTCTGATCCTTGACCAGTTCTACCGCCCAGAAGAGGCCTATGCCGCGCACGTCACCGATGGACGGGTGCTTCGGCTTGAGGGCATTGAGTTTTTCGCCGAGATAAGCACCGATCTCGTTGGCGCGATCGACGAGGTTGAGACGTCGCATCTCCCCGATCGTAGCGACGGCAGGACCGAGGGTCATGGGGTGAGCCTCGTAGGTGTGGCCGTGGGCGAAGTAGTTGTCGTCGAAGAAATCGGCGATCTTCTGCGTGGTGGCGCAGAGGCCGAGCGGAACATAAGCGGCGGTGATGCCCTTGGCGGTGGTGAGGATGTCGGGCTTGATGTCCCAGTTGTCGATGGCGAACCACTTGCCCGTGCGGCCCCATCCGCTCATGACCTCGTCGGCGATGAGAAGGACGTTGTGCTTATCGCAGACCTCGCGGAGCTTCTTGAAGTAGCCTTTGGGCGGAATAAGGACACCGTTGGTTCCAACAACGGGCTCGACGATGACCGCGGCGACATCGCTTTCGTTCTCGATCATGTAGTCGAGGTAGTCGGCGCAGGCGATACCGCACTCAGGATAGGAGTGCTTGAGCGGGCATTTATAGCAGTTGACTTCGGGCGAGAAGAGGATGCCCTGGCCTTTGCCGCGGGGCTCTACGGGCCAGCGACGCGGATCGCCGGTGGCTGCAACCGACATGGAGGTCGATCCGTGATAGCTGCGATAGCGCGAGATGATCTTGGTCTTGCCGGTGTACATGCGCGCGATCTTGAAGGCTGCTTCATTCGCGTCGGTTCCGGAGGTGGTGAAGAAGAACTTGGTAAGGCCCTCGGGCAGAACCTCGAGGAGGAGCTTCGACAACTCGGCGCGCGCAGTGGTGGCGTAGAAGGGTGCGGCGTAGGCGAGGGTTTCGGCCTGCTGCTTGATGGATTCGATCACGGCCCTGTTGTTGTGGCCGAGGTTCGAGCACATGAGCTGCGAGGAGAAGTCGAGGAAGCGCTTGCCGTTGCCGTCGGTGAAATAGCAACCGTCGGCGGAGACGAGGTGGTTCGGGTTCCAGAACTTCTGCTTGCGCCAGGTGCCGTAGTTGTGGTCCCGGGTAAGCTGAATGACTTCCTGCGAGGTGAGCTGTTCTGACATGGAGACTCCGAGATGGTGCAGTGTAGATGCCGGCCTTCTTCGCTGGCTCGGCCGTTGAATTTATATACGGCGGGCGCGGGATCGGGTGTTGGGAATGGTACCGTCGAGCGAGCTGTTGGCGTCAAAGACAGCTTCGCCGAAACGGATGGCGCTCATCAGAAGGCTGGCGCTACGGTCCATGGCCATGCGGATGTGCTCGCTGGCCCGACAGCGCGCATCGTTAGAGTTGCGGTCTCGAATGGCATCGACAATGCGAATGTGCTCGGCGACCAGCGCGGGACCATACGAATCGAAGGGGAGGCCGAGATAGAAGAAGCGCATCAGCCGGATGTGAATGTTGCTGACGAGCTCAAAGAGCCGCTTGTTGCGTGTGGACTGTGCGATGACTGTGTGGAGTTGATAGTTCTTCTGGATAAATTCGCGATAGCTGGAACGATCGCCGGGACGGTATTCATAGGTCGCGAGGCTTTTCATCTCCTCCAGCTCTTCTTCATTCGCCCGGTCGGCGGCAAGCGCCGCGGCTTCGGGTTCAAAGATAAGCTGCATCTCTTCAAGGTCGTGAAATTCGGCCACTGAAAGCGGCGCGATCATATAGCCGCGAAAGGGGATGATGCGGATGAGACCTTCATGCTCGAGACGCCGGCAGGCTTCGCGTACCGGGGTGCGACTAGCGCTGTAGAGGCGGCCAAATTCTGCTTCGGAAAAAGCGCGTCCGGGGGTGAGCTCACACTCTACGATGTCCTGACGGAGCTTACGATAGAGAGGTTCAACTATGCTTTCCATTGAGACTCCACGAAGAAAGCTGATTGCGTGCGCCGATCAGCTCAGTAAGGATAAATGGGGCCGATCCCAACGAACTTTTGATTTTTCACGATCAGTATACAGTCTGTTGACAGACCGTCTGCCGACGTATAAGGTCTCCCCAATCCCGTCGTATGAGCACCATGCTGTTCACGTACCCCAATCGGGGTGCTCGAGCTACACCTCTTTGTATCTAGGATTTACCGGGAGGTTGGTTATGCGTGAGGCATTTGCGGTTCGTTTCCCAAAACTTTCTTTCACGGCGCTGGGTCGTCTCCTTCCGGCTGTTTTCTTTGCGGCGATGCTGTGTGGATCCCCTTGCCTTTGGGCACAGGCGACCGGGCAGGTAAACGGAGTGGTCTCCGATCCTTCCAATCAGGTTGTTGCGGGCGTGAAGATTGAGCTGACGAATGTCGCGACGGCTGGGGTACGTACTGCCAAAACCGGACAGGATGGAGTGTACGCGTTTCCGCTGGTCAATCCGGGAGTGTACCGGGTGAAGGTGACCGCCACAGGCTTCAAGACGATGGTTGTGGAGAAGGTTGAGGTGATGGTGAATGGCACCACCCGCGTCGACGTTCACCTTGCAATCGGCGGTGTCGTGGAAGAGGTTACGGTAACCAGCTCATCACCGCTGGTGGAGACGGGAAATGCGACGCTGGGAACTGTCGTGGATCACCAGGCTGTCGTGGATCTTCCTCTTAACGGACGGAATTTTGCGCAGCTGGGCACACTCATTCCAGGAGTGATCGCGGCTCCCGCCACGCTGGGCGGGGCAAGCGGCAATGCGACGCCGGGAGGATTCGGCAATACGACGGGCAGCTTCAACGTAAATGGCATGCGCAACCAGTCGAACAACTTTTTGCTGGACGGCGCACCGAACAATGACTCATTCAATAGCGGATTCGTAATGCGGCCTCCGCCGGACGCGATTGAGGAGTTCAAGATCATGACGCACTCCTACGACGCGCAGTATGGAAGGAGTGCGGGATCGGTAGTCAACGTCGTGACGCGGTCGGGAACGAACACATGGCACGGGAGCGTGTGGGAGTTCAACCGCGAGGCGGCGCTGGCGGCGAAGAATTACTTCGCCAAGACGAAGCCGAACTACCAGCAGAACCAGTTCGGCGGCGCGGCGGGTGGGAAGATCATTCCCGACCGCTTGTTCGTCTTCGGCTTCTATGAAGGCTTCCGCCTGAAGGATGCGACCAGCAATGTGCTGAACCAGAGAGTTCTAACTGCGGCGGAGCGCAATGGTGATTTTTCGGCATCGGGAATCACGATCCGAGATCCATTGAATAACAACCAGCCCTTCAATTACGGCGGAACTCTGAACAGAATTGACCCTGCACGTATCAGTGCGGTAAGCCAATATCTGCTGAATACCTATATTCCCCTGCCGAACGCGCCGGGTGGGTTTTATACAGCCTCGCCTCCAAATATTGACAACCGCGATATGTGGGGGATTCGAGGCGATCTCAAGCTGGGCGCCCACTCGATTCTCGGCAGGTACATGCGATCGCATCAGAATCTTTTCGGCCCGATTACACCGTCGAACTTTGCTCCCGCGGGCAATCGCCAGATTATGACGCTGCAGGATGCAATGGGTTCGGACACATGGGTAATCAACTCGCAGATGATCAACGTTGCACGCTATGCGCGACAGTGGATCGACGGCGCACCGAACGCAACCAGCGGACTCGATCTGTCTTCGGCCGGCTATCAGTTCACTTCGACGAACTCGCAGGCTGCGGGCCTTCCCAACGTAACACTGACCGGATACTTTACGCAGGGCGACGCGCAACAGCCGTTTGCTTCCCGCAGCAACAGTGTGGACACGATCTCCGACGACTTTACCTGGACGAAGGGGAAGCACACGCTGCAGTTCGGCGGCGAAGTACGACGCGATGGGATTGGCCTTCTGTATATCAATCGCCCGAACGGCGCATTTACCTTCGCGGACGGTACGAATTCGAAGACCGGATCGGCGCTGGCGGACTTCTTCTTGGGCCTGCCTCAGATCTTCCAACAGGGGTCAGGCGACCCCGCGATGAATGGAAAGTCCTGGACCTACTCCGGCTATGCGCAGGACCAGTTCCGCATCAATTCGAAGCTGACGATCGTGGTTGGCGGCCGGTATGAAGTGAACCAGCCCTACACCGAAGCGAAGGGACATCTTGCGGCGCTGCATCCCGGTCAACAATCGACGATACAGCCGAATGCGCCTGTAGGCCTTGTCTATCCAGGGGACAAAGATACGCCGGGTGCAACGTACTTCACCGATACCAATAACGTCTCTCCGCGGCTTGCGGCGATCTTCGATCCCGCGGGAGATGGCAAGACGGTGTTTCGTGCAGCTTATGGGATTTACTTCGATACGGTGCCCGGGCAGGGCGACTTCTTTCAGAACGGAACCCTGGCACCGCCATTTCAGCCGCTGCAGGAGATCGATTTCTATCAGCGGCCCAACAATGCGGCTACGGCGGCGTGGTTTTCCAATCCATATGCAGGCGTGCCAGTGGGCGGCGCGGGTTTTCCTCCCGGCCTGACCTTCATCGGATGGAGTCTTCCACATTCATACAAGGCGGCGAACGTTCAGCATTACAACCTCGGGATCGAACATCAGTTCACCGCGAACATGGGTTTTGAGTTGGGCTATGTGGGAACACAGGGTAAGCAGCTGCCCATCTTTATCGAAGTAAATCCGACGAACGTGGTTGCGGCGCCGACCAGCTCTCCGAATGCTTATGCCTCGGGGAGCCGCGCTGTATTTTCTTCGTTCGCTTTGACGCGCCCGACGTTTTCGGCGGGGAAGAGCTGGTATGACTCCCTGCAGGCGCGGATGACGCTGCGAAGCTGGCATCGCACGACAGCAACCGCGGCGTATACGTGGAGCCGCGCCATCGACAGTCTTTCAGGGCTAAATCTTGGCGAACCGCGTCCGATTCTGGCTGCAACGATTGGGGACGATGCTTCGATCGACAGGGCGGTGGCAGCGGAACGAGGTAACGCTTTATTTGATACGCGCAACCGCTTTGTGCTGAGCTTCGGCTATGAGCTGCCACGGCTGCTGGATAAGCCCGCGGCCGCGCGGCTGCTGATCGGCGGATGGCAGGTGAATGGAATCTTCCAGGTGCAGTCGGGCAATCCGCTTACAGCCCTCAACTCCTCGACGACGGCGCAGTCACTTACCTTCCGCCCGAACATGACCTGCAATCCGAACAATCTGGCGAATCGTAACGTGGGGACGAGCTCTTTGTTCTTCAATGTGTCCTGCTTCTCGCTGCCGATGATTGGATCGAAGGTTGATAACAGCCGGTCGGGCAACGAGACGCGCGGCGCGATTGTGGGACCAGGGTTTAACACGACAGATATGTCGTTGTTCAAGATCTTCCAGGTCACGGAGAATCAGCACGCGGACTTCCGGTTTGAGGTGTTCAACGTCTTCAACGAGGCACACTTTGCTCAGCCGGGATCGACGTTTGGCAGCGCCACCTTCGGGCGCATTACTTCAACGGTCGGTAACGACTCCCGTGTGGTGCAACTGGCGTTCAAGTATGGCTTCTAGTCCTGGTTGTCCGGGACCTGCATTTCCTGTCCCGGACCGCCTTCAACACGACAACCTCGGGCTTTAGCCCGGAGCACTTCTCGCCGAGGTATGGAATGGCTGCAACGGAATTATCGACAAAGATTCACGATGCAATCTGTACCAACGTGGACCGGATTCAGGAAGAGATGATCTCGTTTCTTCAGGACCTGGTTCGCATCCCCACCGTGAATCCTCCGGGCGAAGTGTATAGAGAAGGAGCGGAGCTGATCGGAGATCAGCTGAAGCGATTCGGCTATGAGATCAGTTACATCGAGGCCGAAGGGATGAAGGAGCATACAGCGGCTTATCCGCGTGTGAATGTGTTTGGCCGGATGAAGGGCTCGACGCCTCGGCCTTCTCTGCACTTCAACGGGCACTTCGATGTGGTTCCGGTGGGAAGTGGATGGACGCGTGATCCATTTGCCGCAACAATCGAAGACGGGAAGATGTATGGCCGGGGCGTTTCGGATCAGAAAGCTGGAATTGCGGCGTCCATCTTTGCGATTGAAGCAGTGAGGCGAGCAGGGTTGAAGCTACGCGGCACCGTCGAGCAGAGCGGAAGCGTCGACGAGGAGAGTGGCGGATTTGCTGGCGTTGCCTACCTGGCGCGGCAGGGTTGGCTGGGCAAAGACAAGAACGACTACGTCATCATCACTGAGCCGACGGATACGAATCATATCTATCTCGGCCATCGCGGAGTGTACTGGTTCAAGGTGACAACACACGGCCGGATCGCACATGGAAGCATGCCGCACCTTGGGGTGAGCGCTATCGATCACCTGACCGAGTTTCTGCATGGCGTAAAACATGAGCTGAAACCGAAGCTGGCGACGCGGAAGACGGCGGTTCCTGTAGAGCCGCCAAAGTCGCGCTATGCGAGCATCAATGTAAACGCGGTCTTTGGCGGGCAAACAGAGGAAGGAACGCAGACGCCATGCGTGGCGGATCGGTCCGGGGCCATCTTCGACCGGAGATTTTTGTCGGAAGAGTCCTTTGAGCAGGTGCGCGAAGAGATTGCGGAGATGCTGGAGAGCTACAAGTCAGCCAATCCAGAGTTCAAGTACACGTTGGAAGATCTGATGGTGGTGCATCCGGTACAGACGGACAAGAACTGCGACCTGGTGCAGACTCTGGCAGGATGCATTCAGCACGTGGCTGGAAAGGAAGCGGTGTTCTCAGCGAGCCCGGGCACCTATGATCAGAAGCATGTGGTGAGGATTGCCAACGTTGCCCAGTGCGTCGCGTATGGTCCGGGTTTGCTTGCTCAAGCGCATCTTCCGGATGAGTATTGCCGAATCGACGATATTGTGGCCTCCGCGAAAGTGATGGCGCTTACCGCGATACAGTTGTTGGGAGTTGAATGAAGGGCCGGGCAAAATGAACATCTATCTCATCGCATTGCTGCTCTACTCCATCTTTCTGATGGTGCTCGGCGTGGTGATGAGCCGCAGGGTGAAGAACTCCGCCGACTATCTGGTCGCAGGTCGCAGCCTTGGGACAACGCGTTTGTTCGCCACGTTTCTGGCTGCGAACATCGGCGCAGGCTCGACTGTAGGAGCGACGGGCCTTGGGTACAGGATGGGTATGTCGGCGTGGTGGTGGGTCGGGTCTGCCTGTATCGGCACGTTCCTGCTCTCGCAGTTTCTGGGTCCGAAGCTGTGGAGGATTGCGAAGGAGCATGGACTGGCGACGCTGCAGGATTACCTGGAGTTTCGTTACAGCAAGGCCGTGAAAGCAATCATCGCCGTGCTCTTCTGGTTTGGCGCACTGGCGATTCTGGCCGGACAGTTAATTGCGATCTCGTGGATATTAAATACAGTCGCAGGGATTCCCAAGTGGGAAGGATGCCTGATCGGCGGCGTGGTCGCGATTGTTTATTGCACAGCGGGCGGCTTGATGTCGTCGTCGTTTGTGAACATGTTCGAGCTGGCGGTGACGATGTCGGGCCTGCTGCTGGCAGTACCGTTTGCGCTGCATGCGCTGGGCGGCTGGTCGCATCTGCACGACATGGTGCTTGCGAATACAGGCAGTGCGACGAAGACAGCGGCATTATTCAGCATGACGGGGGCGGGACCGAAGCAGTTGCTGGCGTGGATCGCGATTCTCGTACCGTCCTTTATGATCTCGCCGGGACTGGTGCAAAAGGTTTACGGCGCACGCGATGTAAAGACGGTGCGATGGGGAGTGGGTCTGAACTCACTGGGGCAGGCGGTCTTCGCGTTCGTTCCGGGAGTACTGGGACTGTGTGCCTTTGCAGCGATGCCGCATCTGTTGAATCCGGAACTCGCTCTGCCGGCTGCGATGAAGACCTTGCTACCCAAATGGCTTGGGGTATGGACCCTGGCGTCGATCTTTTCCGCCGAGTTGAGTGCGACGGATGCCATTCTCTTCATGCTGTCGACTTCGCTCGCGGTCGATCTCTACAAGACGTTCCTCAATCCGGGAGTCTCGCAACAGAAGATGTTGTGGGTAAGCCGTATGGCTTCGATTGGGGCGGGGATTCTGGGAGTTTTGCTTGCAGTCGTTCTTCCTTCGATCATTGTTGCGGTCCAAATCTTCTATGCATTGATCGCTGTTGTACTGTTCGTTCCGGTGCTCGCGGGACTGTATTCAAAACGTGTTCTATCCGCCGCAGCTTTGAGCAGTATCTTCGCTGCGCTGGCGGCAACACTGACCACGATACGCATGACGCACGGAGCGGGCATAGGCGTGTTTTCTCCACAAGCCATCGGGATTGCGACGGCGGCGCTTGTGATGATCGGGTTTCGCATCTTTGCTCCTTCGGCCCCGACTTCGAAGGGCTCGATGCAAGGAGCGGTGTTGTAGAAGTTTTGCTATGGCCTGGATGGCTATCTCTCTCTGAGGTTGGATAATGAAGCGTCGTGAATTTACCCGGAACCTGCTTGGACTTCCTTTGGCTGCCGCGCTACCGGTGGAAGCCGCACTCGCCGCTCCATTCGACAATCCAAAGGAACCGCTTTCTCTTCCGAAAGGGGGATCGATCACCGATGTTCCAGGTCTTAAAGTTGGGCATCACACTCTGAAAACACGGCCAACGGGATGCACCGTATTAATTTGCGAGAATGGCGCGACCGCCGGAGTGGATGTGCGTGGGTCGGCGCCAGGAACAAGGGAGACCGATCTGCTTTCTCCCACCAACTCGGTGCAGGAGGTGCAGGCGATCCTGCTTTCGGGTGGAAGCGCCTACGGCCTCGCCGCGGCGACCGGCGTTGTGCGATGGCTTGAAGAGCATAACCTCGGATACAAGATCGGCAAAGGCGTCGTGCCCATCGTGCCGGCGGCGATTCTGATGGACCTGGGAGTCGGCGATTTCAAGATCCGGCCCGGCGACGAGGAAGGCTACAAGGCCTGCGTCGCTGCGACGACCGGGCCGGTTGCAGAAGGCAATGTGGGTGCGGGAGCGGGCGCGACGATCGGAAAGATGTTCGGCCCGAAGTTCGCTATGAAGTCCGGCCTCGGGACGGCAAGCGTGAAGGTTGGCGACACAGGCATCGTGGTGGGTGCGCTGGTTGCGGTGAACGCCGTGGGAGATGTCATCAATCCGCACTCAGGGAAGATCGTTGCAGGAGCTCGGGCAGAAGACGGCAAGGGCTATCGCGACTCCATGGAAGCGGTCATGAAGGGCTATCGTGTAGTGATATCAAATGGAGCGAATACTACGATTGGTGTGGTCGCGACCAATGCGCCCTTTACGAAGACGCAGATGACCAAGATTGCGCAGATGGCGCACGATGGCTATGCGCGCGCCATTAATCCGGTCCACACGATGGGCGATGGTGACACGATCTTCGCGCTGTCCACCGGGACTGCGGACTTGAAGGCCGACGTCTCCGCGATTGGAGCGATCGCCGCGACTGTAATGTCGCGCGCGATTGTGCGGGCCGCCATGCAGGCTACGAGTCTTCCGGATCTGGGTTTCCCCGCTTATCGCGATTACGCAGGCAGGTTTTAGTTCTCCAACGGAAACCTGGGTTACCCTCCTCGACCGCAGCCTGGTTCATCGGCTGAAAAGCAACGGGACGATTATGCGTCCCGCTGTTTGCCTTCGAAGGTGGCGTAGACGACGGGAACGAGGATGAGTGTGAGCAGCGTGGAGCTGAGCAGTCCTCCGATGACGACGATGGCCAGTGGCCGTTGAATTTCGGATCCGGCTCCTCCAGCAAAGAGAAATGGAACCAGGCCGAGAGCTGCGACGGTTGCGGTCATCATCACGGGGCGGAACCGAAGACGAGCCCCCTCAAGGACGGCGTTTTCCTGCGACATGCCTTCACTGCGGAGCTTGCGGATGTACGAGACGAGCACGACTCCGTTGAGGACCGCAATTCCCCAGAGCGCAATAAAGCCCACCGATGCAGGAACGGAGAGATATTCACCGGAGATGAAGAGTCCCAACACGCCTCCGATGGAGGCGAGCGGAAGCACGGTAATGATGAGAGCGGCGAACCGGACGGATTGAAAGAGCACGAAGAGCAGGAAGAAGATTGCCGCAATGGTGATGGGGATGATGATCTCGAGATGATGCATGGCACGTTCCATGTTGTGGAACTGACCACCCCATTCGATGTAGTAACCGGGCGGAAGCTTAACCTGCTTATCGACCTTCTGCTGGAGCTCAGCCACAAAGCCACCTAGATCGCGGTCCTGCACATTGACGCCGACGACGATGCGCCGCTTGCCCATGCTGCGATTGATCAGCGCGGGGCCTTCCTTCACGCTTACCTTGGCCAGATTGTCGAGCGGAATCAGCGGACCATCGGGTGAGCTGATCTGCAACTCACGGATATCGGGAACGCTGTCACGGAGAGTCTGCGGCAAACGAACTACAGCTTCAAAGCGGCGCTCGCCCTCGTAGATCTCGGTGGCTGCCTTTCCGGCGATTGCGGTTTCGATAACGTCGTTGACATCGGCTGCGTTCAGTCCGAAGCGCGCGATCGCACGCCGGTCGATATCGATGTTGAGATATTGCTGACCTCCTACACGGTCGACGCGGGTGTCCTGCGTACCCTGGATGCCATTCGCGACACGGGCGATCTCCCGTGCCTTTGCAACCAGCACATCGAGATCGTCTCCGTAGAGCATGACAGCGACGTCGGCGCGAACGCCGGAGACCATTTCGTCGACGCGGTCGGAGATAGGCTGCGACATCACGAGATTGATTCCCGGAATCGATGCCAGTTTCTCTCGCATCTGATTGGCGATTTTCTCCTGAGTCATCCCTCGTGGGCGATCTTCGATGGGGGTTAGCGATGCGAGAACATCGGCTTCGTTCGGCCCGGCGGGATCGGCGGGCGATTCGCCGCGGCCGACACGGGAGACGACATTGTCCACTCCGGGAACCGTGCTCATCGTCTTCTGCATGGCCATCTCCATGCGAAGCGATTCTTCGAGCGAGATATTAGGGACTCGATCTGCGTTGGGTGAAAGCGTGCCTTCCGCCATCTCCGGAATAAATGCGGTCCCGAGAAACGGGAAGAGGCACAGCGCGAAGATGAACAACGCGATGACAGAGAGGACCGAGACTTTGCGGTGCGCCAGCGCCCATTGAAGCATAGCATTGTAGGGTCGCCGCAGGATCCGCACCAGCCATGTGTCATCCTCTGAACCTCCCCGAAGCATGTAGGAGCAGAGAACGGGAGACAGCGTGAGCGAGAGAAGAAGAGAGATGGCGAGGGCGATTGCTATGGTGTAGGCGAGGGGAGCGAACATCTTGCCTTCCATGCCTTCGAGCGTCATCAATGGAAGAAAGACCAGGATGATGATCGTCACTCCAAACAGGACTGGGGTTGCGACCTCCCCGACCGCATCGAGCACGATGTGCATCTTGCCCTGGACGGATTTGATCTCGTGTCCGTGATGACGAGCGTGGCTGAGCTTGGCAAAGACGTTTTCAACGACGACAACGGACCCGTCGACCATCAAACCGATTGCGATAGCAAGTCCACCCAGCGACATGAGATTTGCAGAAAGGCCAATCTTGTTCATCACCAGGAAGGTCAGCAGAGGCGTGACGAGAAGGGTTGAGCTGACGATCAGGCTGGATCGAATGTCACCCAGAAAGAGTACGAGCACGATGACGACAAAGACAATGCCCTCGCCAAGTACCTCGGTAACGGTACGAATAGCGGCATCTACAAGCTGCGAACGATCGTAATAAGGCTTGATTTGAAGCCCGCCAGGGATCATATGTTTTGAATTGATCTCTGCGACACGCGCCTTCACACGGCTGACAATCTCCTTGGCGTTGCCCCCGGACATCATGAGGACGACTCCGCCGACGGACTCGGTGTAGCCGTTTTTAATCATCGCGCCATAGCGCACTGCTGTGCCAAAACGGACCTCTGCCACATCGCGAATGTAGATGGGAGTCGCGCCGGACTCTTTGAGCACGATGCCGCGGATATCATCGAGATCACGGATAAGGCCCAGGGCACGGATTAGATATTGTTCGGCATGTTGAGGAAGAATTCCTCCGCCGGCGTTCGCGTTATTGTGTGCGAGCGCGTTGCGGACGTCCTGAATGGTGAGGTTGTAGTAGCGAAGCTTTTGCGGATCGACAAGGGTCTCGTACTGCTTGACATAGCCGCCGGTGGAATTGATCTCGGCGACGCCGGGAATGGAACGAAGCAGCGGCCGAACGACCCAGTCCTGTACCGTACGGCGCTCGATCAGCTCGTCTTTGGTCAGCGGCCGCTTTCTGTCGTCCGGGCGCTCGAGAGTGTACTGATACACTTCGCCGAGCGCGTTTGTGATGGGACCCAACACGGGTGTAACGCCCTCGGGCATGCGATCGCGGAGTTCGCTGAGCCGCTCGGAGACCATCTGGCGCTCAAGATAGAGACTGCGCCCGTCTTCAAAGACCAGCGTAATGAGCGAAAGCCCAGGCTTGTTCAACGAACGCATGTCGGTCATGCCGGGGAGGCCGGTCATCGCGATCTCGACCGGAATGGTGATGAAACGCTCAACCTCTTCGGGGGACTTCCCTGGAGCCTCGGTGGCGATCTGGACCTGGATATTCGTGACGTCGGGAAAGGCGTCGACGGAGAGCTGCTGCGCAGCGTTGACCCCGAAGCCCACCAGGGCGAGCGCGATGACGACGAGAATGAGGCGATGCTTCAGCGCACCGTGAACGATGGACTGCAGCATTGCTACTGGCCTCCCTTGATGGCGTTCTGCTTGCGTTGATTATTGAGATGGAAGGCACCATCGAGCACGATCTTTTCCCCTGCGCTCACTCCGCTTTCGAGCACGCGGTTGTCGTCGCTCTCCATACCGATGGATACCTCACGAAGCATGAACTTCGCGGGTTCGATCTGGATAAAGACATAATCCTTGTTTTCTTCGCGAACAATAGCAGTTGAAGGAATCGTGACTTTGCGCTCCGTGGCATCGAGAAAGGTCAGCCCGGCAAGCATGGCGGGCTTATAGATGCCATTGGGGTTTGGAAGGTCCATGCGCACCTGCACCGTGCGCGTTACGGGATCAACGATGGGGGAGACATAGGACAGTTTTCCCCGAAGATTCTGATCTGGCAGAGCAGGAATCTTTACGATGACCTCCATCCCTTTATGCAGGCGGCCGGAACTTTCTTCGGGGACATCGGCGATCACCCAGACATTGGAAAGGTCAGCGACCATAAACGCCATCTCGGCTGGCTGTACGATCTGGCCTATGGTGACTTTGCGCTCGAGCACGGTCCCGTTGATGGTGGAGAGAATGGGATAGTCAGCGTTGAGCTGTCTCGTAGTCTCGAGTTTGCGAATGGCCGCGTCGGACATGCCGAGCCCCCCCAGCTGAGTGCGAAAGGCGGCTTTCTCAGTGGACGCTTGAAGCAGTTCCGCACGACGGCGCTCAAGCTCGGCGCGGCCCATCACGTCGGCTTTCACGAGCTGCTCCGCGCGGCGAGTGGCCTGTTCGGCCAGATTTTCCTGTGAGTAGGCCTTGACGAAAGAAAACTGCGTGTCAGAGAGATCCGTGCTGTGCAAAGTGGCAAGAGCTGAGCCCTGGCGGACATACTGTCCTTCAAGAACAAGCAGCTTGATGATGCGGCCGGACACCGGCGATCCAATGCGAGCGATTCGGCTGGCGTCGGTGTCGATGCGCGCGGCGACCTGCAAAGAGCCAGCTACATCCTGCATCATTGGCTCGCCGATCTTCAGCTGCTTTGCAAGTTCCGGGGTTACCGAGATAACGCTCGGATCCTGTTCGGCTTTCACCTCGGCAGCAGGCGCTTTCTTCTTGCAGCCGCCGGCAAGGAGCAGAAGGAGAACAATGGATGCCAGCGCGCAGCTGGCGACGGAGCTCGTACGCGTTACGGTCTTCAATGCTTTTCTCCAGAGGCGACGACGCCAAGTTCTTCAAGATCGACGAGAGCGGCCTGACGCGCAAACTGCGCATCGATAAAGTCACCTCGAACGCTCTGCAAAACACGCTGTGCATCGAGCACTTCGACGATGCCGCGCTCGCCGAAACGATAGGCAGCCATGGCTGCATCCACGGCGCTCTCAGCCTCATGCAGCGAGCCGGCCTGCAGTGAATTGACCTGCTGGTCGGCGAGTTGGTAGCTCTCATACGCTCTCTCGAGTGCTGCAGTCAATTCGAGCTGCCGCTGATTGCGAATCGCGGAAGATTGACGGATCGCAGCCTGCGAGTCGGCAATCTGGCCGCGACGCCGGTCCCAAAGAGGGAGAGGCACGTTCACTCCCATACGCCAGAACGTCAAATCGGGCTGCTTTTCCCATTCCCCATAAAAGGTGGGCGATGGAACTCGCAGAGCGCGCTGATGGTCGAGTTCAACCGTGGCCTGTTCCATCGCTGTATTTGCCTCAGCGATAACAGGATGGTTTCTAAGCACCAGAGCACGAAGTTCGTTCAGGGGTCCGAGACGCACAGGCGTTTCGAGCTCTCCCCTTGGGTCGAAAGGCACGTCAGGCGGAGCGGCGATCGAGGCTCGAAGCAATGCGATCGCATTTACAAGATTGATCTGTGCGCTTCGTACAGCAAAGTTCGCCCGTGCCAGTTCGGCTTCGGCGCGGGTCAACTCAAGGCGTCCCTTTTCGCCAACTCTGACCTCAACTTCGACGCGGTTCCTGAGATCCTGCACCAGGGCAAGATTCGCTCGGGCCTGTTCAACCTCGTGCTTCCAGCGAAGAGCTTCATAAAAAGCGTGCTTTACATTGGCTGTAACGGAGAGCTGTTCGCTATCACGTTGATAGCCCTGACCCACCTGTCCAAGATCAGCGACCCGGCGTCGCAGGCCACGTTCACGAGGAATCTCGAATATCTGGGAACCCGCATAATGCTGCAGCAGACCGGGTACGCCGGGCGTTGCAATCGGTCTTGCGCTTTGCTTGCCTGCGAAGAATTCAGCCTGGGGATTCGTATAGGCGCGAGCGGTCAGAGTTGCGGCGGAAGCCCTGTCCAGCAGCGCATTGGCTGCTTGCAGTCTGGGGCTGCTCTGGTTCGCCATCTTCAGAGCTTGATCCAGCGTAAGAGGAACGGCGGAGGCTTGTTCGGCGGGCGTGGGCGGTGGAGCCTGAGAAGGCGCAGGAGTCTGTGGCAGAGAGTCGCTCGGCTGAGCCGGCTGTTGCGCGACTGCAGGGGGAAGGGATAGCAGCAGTAGAACGATCAAAAACCGTCGCAAAGACACATGGAGAGGAAAAGCAATCCTAAGGCCAAAGCGAACACCGGCAAATTGCCGGGATTCACGAGACGAGCGTCCCATTTGGTACAGTCTGCAGGCGCTGATTGTCCCCTATGGGTCAGTCTGCCTCGATTTTCAAAGGCTTACTCAAGATCTGTACCGCCGAGAGGATGGACACCAAATTGCTTTTGTTCTTTCCGATGCATACCTGGTTCTCGTCAACTGTGACGGTGACGCGCCTTCCATCTCTCCTTCGACAGTCCGAGGCGGGTGCATGGGACAATAGAGAGATGGGGCACGCGTCAAGGTCCTTGGAGATCCTGCGGGCACCGCGTCTGAAGGCCGCGGCGATCGCGGCGATGATCGTACTGCTGGCCTTGACAACATGGTTCACCTCCCCACGAGCCATCGCTCTGCATAACGTACTGCATCATTTGAATTTTCTGCCCTTCATGATGGCGGGGATGTTATTTGGCGCGCGGGGAGCCGTGAAGGCTCTGCTCTTCGGAATCGTGATGCAGTCGCCGATCATCATGCGGCACTGGGCGCGCTGGCCCATGGACGCTCAGGATCAGTTGTTGGAACTGGCTATCTTCGGAAGCGCTGGAATCATAGCCGGCCTGCTTGCAGATCGGGAGCGAGTGCAACGCTTGAGGGTGGAGTCCACAAAGAAGGAGCTCGAGGACGTCTACACCGAGTTGCGCGAAAATGTCGAAAAGATGAAGAAGACGGAGCGGCTCTCCGCTGCCGGACAGCTGGCTGCCAGCCTGGCTCACGAGATTCGCAATCCGCTTGCCAGCATCTCAGGCGCAGCAGGAATTTTGAAGCGCGGCAATGCATCTGCGGACAATAAGCAAGAATGCCTTGGGATTCTTGAGAAGGAATCGCAACGGCTCAATAAGCTGCTGACAAACTTCCTCGATTTCGCACGGCCACGGCTGCCGCGATATCAACGCGCCGATCCCTCCGCGTTGGTGCAGTCCGTAACCGTGCTTGCACGCCATGCCGCGCTGCGTCAGCAGGTAGAGATCCTTGATGAGTTACCGCAGCGACTGCCTATGGTCGACTGCGATGCTGAACAGATGAAGCAAGTTCTACTGAACATTGTCCTCAATGCGATCCAGGCAACCCAAGGGGGAGGCCGCGTCATTGTGAAGGCTTTCACAGAGAATGCGACCCTTTGTGTGGAAGTACGGGACGAAGGCTGCGGCATGGCGCCGCAGGAGCTCGACAGAATGTTTGAGCCTTTCTTCACGACGAAAGAAAGCGGGACCGGCCTGGGTCTGGCAGTGGCGGCAAATATCGTCGAGCAGCATGGTGGATTGCTTCGCGCCATCAATAACCGTAACGGAGGGATGACGTTTCGGCTCGAGTTGCCGCTCGAACGCGCGCAGAAGGCGGTCAGCGTCCTATGAGCTCGAAACAGATTCTCGTCGTCGACGACGACAGCAGCCTGCGGAGCGTGATGAAGATGCAGCTGGAAGAAGCGGGCTATGAAGTTACGCTCGCAGCCGACGGCGCCGAAGCGTATGACCTCATCCGCGAGGCGCGTCCGCAGCTCGTCATCAGCGATCTTAAGATGCCAACCAGCGGCCTTGAGCTCATGCGTCGCATCGCCGACGACGACATTCAGCCAACCCTGATTATCGTCACCGCATTTGGCACTGTAGAGACTGCAGTCGAAGCGATGAAACTGGGCGCATACGACTACGTCACCAAGCCGCTGGACTTCGAAGAGCTTGTGCTGGTCGTGCATCGTGCGATGGAGCGACAAAATCTGCTGGAGGAAGTACGCAATCTTCGCTCAGTGCTCGATCAGCGTTATGGCTTTGAAGCGATCGTGGGCCGCGCGAAGAGTCTTCTTCGCGTGCTCGATCAGGCATCACGGGTCGCACAGCGCGACACGACAGTGCTGATCCAGGGAGAGACTGGAACCGGAAAAGAGTTGATGGCTCGCGCGATCCACCAGAACAGCCTCAGAAAGGGCGGCCCGTTCATAACCATCAACTGCGGATCTATTCCGAAGGACCTGGTCGAGGCGGAGTTGTTCGGGTACATGCGCGGAGCTTTCACGGGCGCCCACGCCACAAAGCCAGGAAAGATCGAGCTCGCCGATGGCGGAACACTCTTCCTGGACGAGGTCGGCGAGCTTCCTCTGGATGCGCAGGTGAAGTTGCTTCGTGTTCTGCAACAAGGAGAGATCTCCAAGATCGGCGCGACCGAGGCGCAAAAAGTTGATGTGCGTGTCGTGGCGGCGACACACCGCAATTTGCAGGCGATGATCGAAGACGGAATCTTTCGCGAAGACCTGTACTATCGGCTGGCCGTTGTCCCACTCTTGCTGCCGCCTCTGCGTGAGCGCAGGGAAGACATTCCTGAACTCGTAAAGCATCTGCTCAACAAGGCAAAGGAGCGGCATGGAATCGTCGATGTGGAACTATCGTCTACCGTCGTACAGTACCTCACGCGACATCGATGGCCGGGAAATGTTCGCGAGCTGGAAAATGTGCTGGAGCGGATGCTGGTTCTCAGCTCCTCCAACCTGGTAACCGAAGCCGATCTTCCCGAAGAGATCCGCCGTCTGCCACCGGACAATTCGACGTTCTGGATCGAACTGCCGGAGGAGGGAGTCAGCCTGGAAGCGGTTGAGCGCGAGCTGATTCTACGGGCGTTGGAGCAGGCAAAAGGCAACCAGACCAAGGCCGCCAAGTATCTCGACATCAGCCGCAGAACGCTGATCTATCGCATGGAGAAGTACGGCCTTACTCCGGAATGAGCTGGCTTAAGAGAGTGACTGAGGCGCGCAAGCTTCGCAGGCCTCTTCCGTCCTTTAGAACTTAAGGTTCCAGTCGAACGAAGCCTGCGAAGATGGCTTTGCCGTCTTCACCAGGAGACGCTCTCCACGTTGTTCTAACTTTCCCTTATCTACCGATCCCGGGATCCCCGGCCCCATCACCATGTTTGGCTCGATCTCGGTCTTCCCGTCCTTTGGCTCGAGTATTCTCGCCGTGAGCGACGCAGGCGCGTTGCCGACTGGCTTCAACAGGAAGGTTTTCGCGTCGATCTGCTTGATAGAGGAATCTGCGTGTAAGGCTTCGGTATAGATATGATCGCCCTTCGCCGCAATCGTGTCATGGATCATGATGCCGGCTCTGGGGCGAAGCTCGATGCGCCGGTTGAATCGCGTTAGCCCCAACGAGGAATCGTAGGCCGCGGCTCCTTCTCCCTCGACCACAAAACCCTTCGCCGTAAATTCTGCCTTCGAGAGATGAACTGCGTTGAGGCGGGCATAGTCGTACTTCGCCCACGCATCGTGGCCCACGCCATCGTTGCCCTGACCTTTGTCATCGATGAGCAGCGTACTGTGGTCGATTGTTTTTGGTACACCGGAGTATCCGGAATCCCCTGTGAGATAGGCACCATTTGCCCACACGATAAAGCTGTTGACGTCAGGGTGCGCGTGCCCCTGCTCAAAGTGCCAATCCGGGTACTTGACCTTGAGAGATGCTGCGTCGTGCCCTTCAGCGGGGCCGCATTTAAACGCGACCGCGGTGGCGGTGGCGGACCAGTCGCTGCGCCAGTAGGCCACGTCATGATCGCGGAACCAGTGATAGGTCGGAACGCTCGACATCGGTGCGGGTTTCAGCGAATCGTCACGCCAAGCCAGAGTCCACCACTCCTCCTGACCGGTCTGGCCCATGTCACGCAGCCAATCGGCAACGCCCTGGATCTTTGGATCATGGAAACGCGCGGCGAGATCGTAGAGCAGGTTGTAGTTGCTCTCGAAATGTCCGCCGGGATGACTGCGTTCATAATCATCGCCTTGCTTCGACCGTGTAATCGGGCCTTCGAAGACGTCCCCGAAGTCGAACATCATCTCCCCGCCCGGAGTCACGCTGTTCGCCACATACAAGTGCGCTTGGCGCAGACCAGGCTGATCAAAGAGATCTTCGCCTGTGACATGTTGCTGTGCATCGAGATAGTGAACGATCCATGGTGTAGCAAAGATCCAATATTCAAAACCTTCGAAGTAGTATCCATCCTTCGAGTACGTCGCAAGAACACGGTCATAGATAGCACGCGACAGAGCGGCCCACTTCGCAGCCTCAGGAACTTCACCGTAAAGAGCATAGGCTGCAACGGCAAGACCCGTGACCGGAATAAAGGTATGGTTCTGGCTGAACGCCCAGGTCCGTCCAGGGCGCGGCGCGAAGTACTTGTACATCAGCTCCGCATGATGCGCGATGGCGTCGCGATATCGGATCTGGTCCGCAGACGAAAGATCGTGATACAGCAGGTCGTAGGCCAGCCCCATCGCATACAGCAGATGACCCGCAGCAAGATCCACGTTCGGCTTGCTCCAGCTATACCCCCACACCTCATAGCTCAGTGCCGCATCCATATATTGCTTTGTGGCTGCCAGCACCTTGGGGTCGCGATCCATCTTGTAAGCGAACGCTCCCTCCGCAATCGCGAGTGCAACATCATTCTGGGCGCGCCGCTTCTCTGCGGGCGGTGGAGGTGGGGCACCCTGCAAGACACGCAGATGGGCGATCCGTTGCTGCCACCAGACATGGCGTGGCCCGTGCGCTTTCTCGCGAAGAACGTCCAGTTCAGCCTGTGTGAAATACACCCGCGGATGAATGCCCTCCAACTCCGCCTTCGGGGAAGATCGAAGGGTCTTCATCTCCTGAAGCAGATAGGTTCGCTTACCTCCCGTGTCCTTCGGGCCCAGGGCCTCGTCTGCGCTTTGAGCAAACGCAGGCAAACAGACTCCCATCAAAAGTGCGAGGACTATATTTCGTGGGGAGACGATCCGGCGAGATCGATTTCTGTTTGCGCTGGCTGAATGTGTTATCGTTATCACACGAAAAACGGTACACCACCGGAGGATCGGTAGACAAGTCTGTTTTCGCAAAGAATGGATGCTTCCAGTCAGCAACAAATCGCATGCTGGCGCTCCGGGAACGGGAGCTGCCGGGCCTATACGGGCAAGACGGATCTCTGGTCTGCGCTGGTACATCATTGCCCTCATCTTTGTCGCGACCTGCATTAATTACATTGACCGTAGCAGCATCGGTCTCCTGTTTACCCGCTTCGGTCCCGAGCTCAGCATCTCGCGCGAGCAGTATGGTTGGATCGGAGCGATTCTCCTCTTCGCCTATACGGTCAGCCAAAGCGTCTCGGGCAGATTGTACGATCGCTTCGGTGCGCGGTTGGGATTTACCGTTTCCATCGTCGTCTGGTGCGTGGCAGCCATGGCGCACGCTGCGATCGTCGGATTCGGCAGTTTTGCCGCAGCCTCGTTCTTCCTTGGCCTTGGCGAAGCAGGTAACTGGCCCGGAGCCGCCAAAGTTGTAGCCGAATGGTTTCCGCAGCGCGAGCGCGCCATCGGCATGGCCATCTTCAACGGCGGCGCATCGATGGGTGGCGTGCTCGGACCGCTGCTGGTCGCTGCGCTTCTGGATCCATTAATCGGATGGCGCAGGACCTTTCTCGTCGTTGGATCGTTTGGCTTCTTCTGGTTGATCGCGTGGCTTATCTTCTATCGTCCGGTCAACCGTCATCCCTGGATCACGGAAGAGGAGCGCACCTACATCCTCGACGGCCAACACGAGCCTGCGCGTGAGCCGTCGCCATCCCTGCGGGTCCTTCTGTCCTATCGGCAGACCTGGGCCATCTTGCTGGCGCGGTTTATCGTCGATCCCATCTGGTGGCTGTATATGCTCTGGCTGCCCACCTACCTGAAGGATGTCCATCATCTCTCGCTCAAGGACATCGGAATCTTCCAGTGGGCTCCGTACCTGTGCGCGGCACTCGGAGCGCTCTTTGGTGGATGGGCCGCAGGGCGGTTGATCGCCCGTGGACAGTCGGTGAATCGTGCCCGCAAGATCGTCGTTGGCGTGGCCGCATGCCTGATGCCATTTGGAATTCTCGCGGCGCGATTCCATCGGCCCTATCCGGCGCTTGTCTGCATAGCGATCGTCCTCTTCGGTTTCCAGATGTGGATCTCGAATGTGCAGACGCTGCCGAGCGATCTCTTCCCCAAATCGGCGGTGGGAACCGTGGCCGGGCTGGGAGGAACAGCAGCAGGTATCAGCAGCCTGTTCTTCAATCTCTGCACCGGGTGGATCGTAACCCATCTGGGCTACAGCGCCGTTCTTATCGTCGCCGGTCTGCTCGCCCCCATCGGAGCCTTTCTTCTCTTTGCGCTCGTCGGCGATCTGCGCCGCATCGACATCCCAACCACATCCACTACTCAATAAGGAGAGCATCATGGCAGCAGGTTTCGAGAATCAACTGGCAATCGTCTTTGGAGGCGGACGCGATATTGGAGGGGCAATCGCGGTCGAGCTTGCGCTACGCGGAGCGCATGTGGCCCTCAGCTACAACAGCTCCAACCCAACCAGGATTCTTGATGACATCAAGGCAACTGGCCGCGAAGCGTTCTCTCGCAAGGTTGACGCGCTGGACACCGCTGCAATTCGCAGCTTCGTGAGCGACGCCGCTCAGAATGCAGGCAAGCCTGTATCCGTACTCGTAAATGTAGTGGGGGGCCTTGTGGCGCGAAAGAAGATGGAAGAGATGGACGACGCCTTCTGGGATCACGTCTTCCAGTTGAATGTGCGTTCGATCTTTGCGGCCACGCAGGCTGCGCTCCCGTTGATGAAAGACGGCGCCGCTATCGTGAACGTCTCTTCGCAGGCTGGCCGCGATGGCGGAGGCCCGGGAGGGATTGCATACGGCGGCTCGAAGGGCGCGTTGATGTCGATGACCCGTGGCCTTGCCAAAGAGCTTGGCCCACGCCGCATTCGTGTCAACGCAGTTTGCCCGGGAATGATTGCCACCAAATTTCATGACGACTTCACCAAACCCGAAGTGCGCCAGCGCGTCGCCGGAATGACTCCGCTCGGGCGCGAAGGCAACGCGGAAGAGGTTGCGACGCTGGTTGCGTTTCTTGCCGGCGAGGACGCAGGTTTCGTGAACGGAACCAACGTCGATATCAACGGTGGAACCCTCTTCAGCTGAAAGATTTAGTCGCGAGCTGCAATGAAGCGAATCCTTCTTCTAGGTTTGATCGCAACGCTGCGGGGCCTGGCACAGACTCCGCAGCCCGATCTCAAGCACCCGCCGGTGAATCCCGAGTTCATTGCTCTGCCGAATGCGCAGGCGGACAGCGCAATCATCGAGCACAAAAACATTACGTATCTCCATGCCAGCGGTGCGGACCTGCAGCTGGATTTATATCAGCAGCGTCGCGGCGATCTTCGACTTCTACGGAATCACTGATACGTCGCCGCTTCTCGCGACGGGAGCGACCCTGAAGAAATCAGACCTTCTCCCACATCCGCAGCCCAGATAGCCGCTACCGCCAGACTTGTGACAAATTGTTTGAATGTACTTAGGATGCTTCTAGGATTTTGGAGCACCCAAACATTTATGGACCGTCGCGACTTCCTCAAAACCACTGGAACCCTTCTTGCCGCCACGGCTCTTCCTGGAGCCAAGACCCTTGCTGAAGAAGGGGATGGTGACCGTGCGGTCCTCTCGCTCAATCGCGGCTGGAAATATCACGCTGGCCGCATAGCCGATGCGCACGATCCTGACTTCAACGATGCGTCCTTCGAACGCATCGTAATTCCGCACACGAACATTCGTCTTCCCTGGCATAGCTTTGACGACAAGGAGTACGAGTTCGTCTCCACGTACCGGCGTCGCTTCCGCACGCCTGTTTCAGCCAAAGGGAAACGAGTCTTCCTCGACTTCGAGGGAGCGATGACCGCCTCGACGGTTTGGATCAACGGAACCTCGCTTGGTGAATACAAGGGTGGCTACACACCGTTCTCATTCGATCTGACGCCGCACCTGAAAGCCGCTGGAGAAAACGTCCTCACCGTCTATGTCGACTCCTCCGAGCGCGCCGACATTCCACCGTTTGGCAACGAGATCGACTATCTTACCTTCGGCGGAATCTATCGTGAGGTCTCGCTGCGCATCGTCCCTCAGACATATGTCGATAACATCTTTGCGCGAGCAAAGAATGTTCTCACCGGCGCACCGAGCCTCGAGGTCGATTGCTTTCTGGGCGGTTCAAGCGCTTCCGGTCTCTCACTCGAGGTTGAGCTTCGCGACGGCGATCGCGTCGTCTCCAAAAACTCCAGCCCGGTCTCGCATTCCACCGGGTCGGATCCGAACGCAACAGCGAACCCAATTACTTCCGCACCAGTCCATGCCAGTACTCAGACAGCCGATGATCCCGCCCGCCACACCGTTACACTCGACCGGCTTGAAGGAATCACACTTTGGGACCTTACGAGTCCGAAGCTTTATACCGTCCATGTTCGACTTCTGTCTGCGGGTCGCCTTATGGATTCCGATACGCGCCGCATCGGTTTTCGCGAAGCCACCTACACTCCCGGCGGCTTCTCGCTCAACGGCAAGATCGTCAAACTTCGTGGCCTCGACCGCCATCAGACGTTTCCCTTCGTCGGCCAGGCGATGCCTGCCCGTGCACAGCGTCGCGATGCCGATATTCTTCGCCACAACCTGCACTGCAACATCGTCCGTACCTCGCACTATCCGCAGTCGCGCCATTTCCTTGATCGCTGCGACGAGATCGGCCTGCTCGTACTCGAAGAGATTCCCGGCTGGCAGCACATCGGTGACGAACCCTGGAAGTTGATCTCCATCGACAATGTGGGCCGCATGATCCGGCGCGACTGGAATCACCCGTCCATCATCCTCTGGGGCGTGCGCATTAATGAATCTCCGGATGACCACGACTTCTACGCTCGTACCAACAAACTCGCGCACCTGCTCGATCCCACGCGGCAGACCGGGGGCATCCGCAACTTCGAAAAATCAGAGCTGCTGGAGGATGTCTTTACCATCAACGACTTCGGCTTCCCGCTCAGGAAGCCGAATCACCCGCGTTATCTCAACACCGAATTCGTCGGTCACACCTTCCCCACCAAGACCACTGACGATGACGAGCGCCAGCGCGAGCATACACTGCGTCACGCACGCATCCACAACCAGATTGCCTCGGACCCGCAGTATGCAGGCGGCATTGGCTGGTGCGCCTTCGACTACAACACACATGCAAACTTCGGTGCTGGTGACCGTATCTGCTATCACGGCGTTACGGACATCTTCCGGGAACCCAAAGCAGCCGCGGGGTTCTACAAATCGCAGTGCGACCCCTCGGAAGAGATCGTCCTCGAGCCTGCCTTCCACTGGGCCAACAGCGACGAGTCCACCAACTTCACCAAGGCCGTCGTCTGCTCCAACTGCGACCACCTGAAGTTCTATCTGCGTGCCGTCGGCGACGACAAAGCCCCGTGGGACCTCATCGCCGAACTCGACCCTGACCGCACCGAGTTTCAGTACCTCACCTACGGCCCTTTCATCCTAGATCGAGATAGCCTCAAGCGCCACGACTGGGGCGATCTGCGCATCGACGGCTACATCCAGGGCAAGCAGGTCATCTCGAAGACGATGTCCGGCAGTGGGGCCGATCGAAAGTTCACGCTAGTACCTGACGACACCACGCTCGTCGCCGACGGAGCCGACACCACGCGCATCGTCCTACGCGTCACCGATGAGTTCGGAAACATTCGCACCTACGCCAACGATCCCATCACCTTCAAACTCGAAGGCCCCGCAGAGTTGATCGGTGACAATCCTTTCTCGCTTATCGGAGGCACAGGAGCCGTATGGATCCGTGCCGGCGAACATCCCGGCACGGTGCGCCTGGTGGCCAAGCATCCGCGCCTCGGTTCAGAGGACGTCTCCATCACGCTGACGTCCTCGACTCCAGAGACGGTTTAAGCTCGCGTATTCGCGCGGCGCAGACATGAAACAATCAAAGGCAATTCATGTCTGCGTGGACTCAGCTTCCGGAATACCTTCGAACGCTCGCGGCTGGCTCGCCCGATGCTGTGCTGCTCGAGACGTCTCGCTTCGATGAACAGAACCGCCTCAGCTATCTCTTCCTGAATCCTGTGGAGGTCATCTCGGCAAATGCCGCCGACGAGCTTCACGCGCTCTTTCAGTGGATCGAATCCTGTCGCCGACGCGGTCTTCACCTTGCAGGCTACTTCGCGTATGAGTGCGGATATCTCCTCGAATCCAGGTCCCGCCACAACTCTTACGCTGCTCCCTCCACTGGCGACTTACTGCCGCTGGCATGGCTTGGCGCCTATGCGGAGCCCTTCGTCTTCGACCATGCAGAGGGCGTCTTCCGCGGTCCCACACCTCCCGGCGCTCCATCTGTCCTGACCCCGGATAGCTTCGTCACTGAGGTTTCCCTCGATATCCCGCAGGACGATTACTCGCAGAAGATCCATGCCATCCAGCGATACATCGAGGCTGGGGATACCTATCAGGTCAACTTCACCGACTCGGTCACCGTGTCTACATCTCACGGTGCCGCAGCTTCCTTTGCGGTGCTCTCAAGAACGCAGCCGGTCGCTTACAGCGCCTTGCTGAGCGTCTTCGGCCACCACATCCTCTCCCTGTCGCCAGAGCTCTTCTTCAGGATTCGCAACGGCAGCATCGTCACCCGTCCCATGAAAGGCACCATGTCTCGCGGTCTGGACCTCGCAGAAGACGAGCGACAGATGGCGCTCCTGCAGGCTGACGAAAAGAACCGCAGCGAACATGTCATGATTGTCGACCTGCTGCGAAACGATCTCGGAAGAATCTGCCGCGATGGCTCCGTGCACACCGATCCTTTATTCGCCGTCGAACGCTACAGAACTCTGTTGCAGATGACCTCGACGATCTCGGGCAAGCTTCGACCGAACCTCACCTTCGAAGAGATCTTCCATGCGCTCTTTCCCTCCGGCTCCATCACCGGTGCGCCGAAGATCCGCACCATGCAGATCATTCAGGAGCTTGAGCGCCAGCCTCGCGGCGTTTACACAGGAGCGATCGGTCACATCGCGCCCTCCGGCGATGCAACGTTCAACGTTGCCATTCGAACGCTCGTCCTGCGCGATGGAGTCGCGAGGATGGGAGTTGGCGGGGGAATCGTCGCCGACTCCGAAGCCGCGTCGGAGTATCGCGAGTGCCAGCTCAAGGCCTCATTCCTCACTCGCGCAGCACCACAGTTCCAGCTCATTGAGACCATGCTCTTCGACGGCAGCGGCATGCCGTTTCTGCCGCTGCATCTCGATCGCCTCGCCTCTTCGGCAGCCTACTTCGACTTTGCCTTCGACCGGAGCGCCATTGAATCCCGTATCGAGGAGCTGATAGCCTTACGTCTCGTCGGTCAGCAGTTCCGACTCCGCCTTCTCCTCTCCACAAACGGCGAGGTCACCCTCACTCACACGGCCATCACACAGGACTCTTCTCCATGGACTGTCCGGATATCGCCCCATCGTGTGAAGACAGACGATATCTTGTTGCGCCACAAGACCACCCAACGAGAACTCTACGACCGTGAATACGCCAGGGCCCGTCAGGACGGCTTCGACGAAGCCCTCTTCCTCAATGAGAAGGAAGAACTCGCCGAAGGAGCAATCAGCACACTCTTCGTAAAGCTTGAGGGGAGGCTCGTTACTCCGCCTCTCGCATCGGGAGTGCTGCCCGGCGTCTTCCGCCGCCATATTCTCGCGACCGACCCCGGTGCCGGCGAACGCCCTCTTGGCCTCGACGACCTCCGTCATGCCGAGGCCGTGTTTCTCGGAAACTCCGTCCGAGGGCTTCGTCCTATCGCTCGCATCGAGATGGCAGATTCCCGGGACGCGCCCATCCTGTTCGTAAGCAAGACAACCTGACACTGAATCGCCACGGAGGATTACCATCTACAGTGTCCTGCTTCGCGAGGGATGGATCGTTCGTGTACGCGAGGTAGCCCTGAACACAGGAGCCAGACCCATGAAATCTGAGACCGGCGTTTTACATCAGCTTCTTGAACTCAGCATCGGACCCGTCCGTACCAGCCGACTCTTCGGCGCCCTGGTCATTCATCCAGATTTAGTCGCCGACGCCGGACCTCGTGTCTCCCGCGCCGTCCTTGCTCAGGCGCTCAATATGCTTCTGTTTGAAGATCTCCTCGAGCGTGTTCCTGCCGCCGGGGAGTACGTTCAACGCAACCTCGGTCAGAATCGCACTGTGATGCACGATCACGGTGCCGTCCGCACCGTAGGGCTAGAAGGCATGGGAGCGCTTCCCGCAGGACAGGAGGCCATCACCCGCATCCTGCGTCCGCTGGGATATGCGCTCCATGGTGTCTATCCGCTCGAGCGGCTCCGTATGACTGGCCGTTCCCACGCGCAGGCCGATTACCCTGAAGACATCGCGCAGTTCTTCATCAGCGAGCTCCATCCCGAGCGTTTCTCGCCCGACTTCCAGTCTGCCGTCGCGCGTGTGACGTCAACCTCGATCGATCCTCTCACTCCCGAGGCCCTACAACTTCTGAAGCAACTCGAAACCGACGGTTCTCTCTCCCTCGAGGACTCGCAGAAACTCCTTCCCGTTCTTGTCTCTGTCTTCCAGCGCCAGCACGCCGAGCCCGCACTCGCTGACTATGAGGCGCTCCTCGCCGAATCGCCCGAGATGGCCTGGATCTCTACTGAGGGCAACGCCTTCAACCACGCCACCGACCGCGTCCCCGATGTCGATCAACTCACCGTCGAGTTGAAGGCGCTCCACCAACCCATCAAAGATGTCGTCGAAAAATCGCAGTCTGGCCGCGTGCGTCAGACCGCCTTCCTTGCTACCCGGGTTCAGCGTAACTTTCGCGCGGCGGACGGAAGCATCGTCGCCAAAGAGGTTCCAGGCTCCTTCTACGAATTCATCACGCGTCTTCGCATGCCAGAAGAGAACGGCAAGAGCCCGCTCGATCTCAGCTTCGACAGCTCGAACGCACAGGCTATCTTTAAGATGACCGCGAATTCAAAGTAAAAAGAAACTGCGAAAACAAGTAGGAAAAGCCGTGAAATTCAAGGCGAATCGCACCTGCCAACGCCAGTAACGATACGAAAAAACGAAAGAGTACAGATCCGTTGTCCACTACGACCCCAGCAACCTCCTCTCCCTTTGTTCTGTTGCCCAGTTCGCATGCTCGCGCTCACGAAACCTTTGCTGCCGCCTCCGAGCTGGAACAAGCCCTCAGGCAGAAGGTTCGCGGCGAGGTCCGCTTCGACCAGGCTTCTCGCGCTCTCTACGCCACGGACGCCTCGAACTACCGGCACATCCCCATCGGTCTTGTCATACCTCTCGATGAGGACGATGTCATCGCGACAGTAGCCGTCTGCCGCCAATTCAACGCGCCTGTCCTTTCGCGCGGCGGCGGAACCTCGCTCGCAGGCCAGGGAACCAACGCTGCTGTCGTCCTCGACTTTTCGAAGTACATGAACAAGATGGGCCCGGTCGATCCCGTCACCCGCACCGTGCGCGTTCAGCCCGGCATCGTGCTGGATCGTGTTCGCGAGGCCGCCGAAAAGTTCGCTCTCACCTACGCTCCCGATCCCGCTACCCACAGCCGCTGCACCATCGGCGGAATGATCGGCAACAACTCCTGCGGGATCCATGCGCTGATGGGCGGCAAGACAGTGGACAACATCCACTCCCTCGACATTCTGCTCTACGACGGGACCCGCCTTACCGTCGGAGCCACGCCCGAACGCGAGATCGCCGGCCACATCCAGGCCGGCGGCCGCATCGGCGGCATCTACTCCTCGCTCAAGATCCTCCGCGACACCTACGGCAACCTCGTCCGGCAGAAGTTCCCCAACATTCCCCGCCGCGTCTCCGGCTACAACCTCGACGAGCTGCTTCCCGAAAACAACTTCAATATCGCCCGCTCGCTCGTCGGCAGCGAAGGCACCTGCGCCGTCATCCTGGGCGCAACGCTCAATCTCGTCGAATCGCCACAATTTCGCACCCTCGTCGGTATCGGCTTTGAAGACGTCTTTATCGCCGCGGACCACGTACCGCTCGTCCTCACTCATAAACCCATCGGCCTCGAGGGCATGGACGGTCTTCTGCTCGACTCGCTTCGCAACAAGCAGAAAGCCCTCAACGATATTCCACTGCTCCCCGAGGGCCGAGGCTTCCTCCTCGTTGAGTTCGGCGGAAATACGCAACAAGAAGCCGACGACCGCGCCCGAGCACTCGCCCTCT
This sequence comes from Edaphobacter sp. FHG110511_03, assembly GCF_059115365.1. NCBI lineage: Bacteria > Pseudomonadati > Acidobacteriota > Terriglobia > Terriglobales > Acidobacteriaceae > Edaphobacter > Edaphobacter sp. FHG110511_03. Next base: position 643,746 of record NZ_JBZYWL010000001.1, read on the forward strand.
CGCTCGAGGCGATCACCCAGGCCCGCATCTACACCAACGAGCAGGCGCACCGAGTCTGGGCCATCCGTGAATCCGGCCTCGGAGCCACCGCCTTCGTTCCCGGTCAACGCACCGGCTGGGAAGGCTGGGAAGACGCCGCCGTCGATCCCACCCAGCTCGGCTCCTACCTCCGCGCTATCTACGCGCTCATGCAGCAGTACGGTTACTTCAGCCCCATGTACGGCCACTTCGGCCAAGGCTGCGTCCACATGCGCCTCAGCTTCGATCTCCAGACCGAAAAGGGTATCCTCGACTTCCGCGAGTTCATGGAGAAGGCCGCCGACATCGCTCTAGCCCACGGCGGCTCGCTCTCCGGCGAACACGGCGACGGCCAGGCTCGCGGCGTCCTGCTTCCCAAGATGTTTGGCCCCGAGCTGATGAGCGCCTTCCGCACCTTCAAGAGCATCTGGGACCCGGACAACAAACTCAATCCCCACAAGCTCATCGACGCGCACGAGATTCACGAAGACCTCCGCCTTGGCGCCGACTACAAGCCCTGGGAGCCCAAAACCCACTTCTCCTTCGCCGCCGACCAGGGCTCCTTCACTGGCGCAACCCTGCGCTGTGTTGGCGTGGGCGCCTGTCGCAAAACCGACGCTGGAACCATGTGCCCCAGCTACATGGCAACCGGAGAAGAGCAACACTCCACTCGTGGCCGCGCCCATCTCTTGTGGGAGCTGATGCAGCGCGAGGTCCTTCCCGACGACTGGGCGAATGAGCAGGTCCGCGAATCGCTCGATCTCTGCCTCTCCTGCAAGGCCTGCAAGAGCGAGTGTCCCGTCTCCGTCGACATGGCCACCTACAAGGCCGAGTTCCTCTCCCACCACTATGAGCATCATTCGCGCCCGCTCGCGCACTACGCCTTCGGCCGTATCGACCGCTGGGCCCGCCTTGCCTCCATCGCTCCGGGCCTGGTCAACGCGATCAACAACGCACCCGGAATCTCTTCGCTTATCAAGTCGGTGCTGCACATTCATCCCAGCCGAAACTTCCCCCGCTTCTCGCGGCCCTTCACTCCCGACCGCCGCCTCGCCCGCGACCCTCGACGCCGCAAGGATCGCCGCAATCCCTTACCGGCCGATGCTCCCCAGGTCTTCCTCTGGGCCGATACCTTCAACAACTATTTCCATCCCGCCACCATGCGTGCCGCCCATCAAGTTCTCACCGAGGCAGGCTTCCGGGTCTCGCTGCCCAACCGCCATCTCTGCTGCGGCCGTCCGCTCTACGACTTCGGCATGCTCGACACCGCCAAGAAGTACCTTGAGAAGATCCTCGATGCTCTTACTGCAGAGATCGAAGCCGGAACCCCCATCGTCGTGCTCGAGCCCAGCTGCGCCTCAGTCTTTCGCGACGAGCTTGTGAACCTCTTCCCCAACGATCCACGTGCTGCGAAACTCCGCTCCCTCGTCCACCTCCTCAGCGAGTTCCTCGTAAAGCACGCCCCGCACTACCAGCCGCCGAAGATCGACGGCAAGATTGTTGTGCACGGCCACTGCCACCACAAGGCCATGACCGGCATCGGCGAGCGCGGAATGTCCGACGAGCTCCAGCTTCTCCGCGCCACGGGTGCCGAGGTCCAGGCGCTCGATTCGGGCTGCTGCGGTATGGCCGGACCCTTCGGCTTCGAAGACGACAAGTACGAGATCTCGCAGAAACTAGGTGAGCGCGTCCTTCTACCCGCCGTCCGTAACAACCCGCAGGCCATCATCGTCTCCGACGGCTTCAGCTGCTGCGAACAGATCACCCAGAACACCAACGCCCGCCCTAGGCACCTCGCGGAAGTCTTGGCTCAAACAAAGGAATAATATGGCCCGCGACTGTCAGAGCAATCTTCAACCGAAAAGAACTGGAGATTCGTTTGCAAATACTGGCCGAAGTCTTGCACTGGTAACAGAAGGCCCCTAACCGAATTACGCTGAATCACGATAGTTACTCAATATGACACGATTCGAAGTTCTTGCTAATGGTGTTCTCGTAGGGTATTCCGAGCTTGAGTCTGGAGATCCGCCGATGGGGGTTGCTGTCGGAAGGTTTTTGCCAAACGAAGCATACGATGCTATTCAACCATTGGTGGTCGTCAGACGAGATAGTTCACAGGCACACCTGAACCTTGCTGTTCGTCTTTCCGATGGAACTGAGCTTCGTGCACAGGGTGGTGTTTTAATCCGCGACTACTCTGCGGAGCTCGGCGCTGAATCGCTCGAAGTTGAGGTTCTGGGTATTGGATACCCACTGTACGAAGAATTGTTTCCGGATCATGTGGCGCGCTACCGCTCTCGATTCGCTTAGGTGAGCCGATTGACCCTCCCTATTACGGGGAGTATCATCCCTCGGCAAAGGCAGGTCAGTCTATGCCGACCCACGATTACGACATGATCGTAGCGGGTGGTGGACTGGGAGGCTCCGCGCTGGCCAAAGTGATGGCCGATGCTGGCGCCCGAGTCCTGGTTCTCGAGCAGGAGACGCACTTCAAAGATCGCGTCCGCGGCGAATTCCTGCAACCCTGGGGAGTCTCTGAAGCGAAGCGGCTTGCCCTTGAGGACACGCTCGGAACTTGCGGTTGTTGGTGCCCCCTCCTGGAGATGGGTTTAGGCCAACCTCGCGACCTCGCAGCCACGACCCCGCAGGCCGTGCCTGCCCTCGGCTTCAGCCATCCCGAGATGCAGGAAGCCTTGCTCCAGGCCGCAACTGCGGCAGGCGCTCACGTCCGCCGGGGAGGTACTGTCCTCGCCATCCACCCCGGCAAGCACCCGCGCGTAGAGTTTCGAGACTCGAGAGGCACTGAGACGCTCTCGGCGAGAATCGTTGTCGCATCGGATGGGCGTAATTCAGCCGCTCGCAAGTGGACGGGATTCACCGTGACACGCCAACCCCATCCTTTTCTGTTTGCAGGCGTGTTGCTCACTGGTTTGGCGATGCCCCGCGATCTGGCCCATTTTCTTTTCAACCCCGCGACGGCTACCGTAGTCGGTGTCCTCTACGAAGGCGAGGATCGCTTTCGAGCCTACCTGGCCTATCCAGCTCAGGAACCGGAACGTCTGCAGGGCCAACAGGCTCTGCCACGATTTATCGACTACTCGCGACGAACCACACCCTTTCCCGGTTTCTATGATGGCTCTCTTCGCTGCATCGGCCCACTTGCATCTTTTCCCTGCGATGAAGACTGGGTCGAGCATCCTTACTCCACCGGCGTCGCCCTCATTGGGGATGCCGCCGCCACCACCGATCCGACCTACGGACAGGGAATGTCCCTGACACTGCGTGACGTGCGGACGCTCATTGAAGCTCTCCTCGGCAATAATGACTGGGACAGCGCCGGCCATGACTATGCCGCCGAACACCAACGTTACTTTTCCGTGATCCACACCTCCTGCGAATGGCTGAGACAGATCTTTCAGGAGCAGGGCCCGGAGGCTGACCGGCGACGCGCCACCGCTATGCCACTGATCCAGGAGGACCCCAGCAGGGTTCCAGATCACATCATCAGCGGACCCGATCTACCGATCGACGAAGGCGTGCGTGCGCGATTCTTCGGCGAGCCCGATCCAAAAGCCCGTTAGGTGGGATAAAAAGCGAAGGGCGATCTCTCTTGCGAGAAACCGCCCTTTCTTTCCGATTTTCGAAGATCTGATTCGGGACCAGATCACAACGTGATGTTATCTCGAACTTGTCCAGAAGTTGCGAGCCTAAGCCTGCATTTTCCGTCCGCCTCCGTTACAACACTCGCCGTAAGAACTTCCTTGGCCTATCGCAGGACATCCGGTTTCCCTTCCGCCCTTTTGAGTTCCGTTGCCGGTCCTCTTCGATAACCCTTGTTTGCTCTCTCCTTCTGGAAGATCACTCTTCCGGTGAAATGAATAGTACTCCGGAAGCCGCGCGGATCAAGGACTTTCGAAGGCTTTTTTTGCTGTGGAAATAGAGGCTTGCGGTGGAAAATGTGGAAAAGCTTTTTGCCACGCTTATGACCCCACTCGGTTATCTCCGAACTTAATCGAGACCCGCTGTAACTTGCCAGAATTGTTTCGCACGGCAAGACCGTGTGGATTGATAGCATCGAAGCTGAGGAAATTGTGGATAACGTCGATGTCGTCGTTCTGGGAGCAGGCGCAGCCGGGCTGATGTGCGCCATTGAAGCGGGTCGACGCGGTCGCCGGGTCGTCGTTCTCGATCACGCGGAACGCATCGGCAAGAAGATTCTGATCTCCGGCGGAGGACGCTGTAACTTCACCAACCTTCATTGCCGCCCGGAAAGCTTCCTCTCATCCAATCCACACTTCGCAAAATCTGCGTTGGCCCGCTTCACTCCGGCAGACATTCTTGCGTTGGTGGAAAAGCACGGAATCCGCTATCACGAGAAGACACTCGGTCAGCTTTTCTGCGATCGCTCTGCGCAGGAGATCGTCTCCATGCTGGAGCGCGAGTGCGTCGATGCCCGTGTGCGCATTCTCACCGGCATAAAGATCACGAACGTCACTCCACCGGGTAATTCCGGCGAGGCAATCAACCAGCGCTTTACCGTCGATACTTCGACGGGAGCCTTCCGCGCTATTTCGGTCGTCGTCGCTACAGGTGGCCTCTCCATCCCGAAGATGGGAGCTACAAGCCTCGGCTATGAGATCGCCGAACAGTTCGGCGTTGCCATCGTTCCGTGCCGTCCAGCATTGGTGCCTTTCGTCTTCAGCCCCGAAGATCGAGAATCCTGGTGCGATCTCTCGGGTCTTTCCACCGAAGTGATTGCGGCTGCTTCAGGCACAAAGCGGCCAGTCCGATTTCGCGCGAAGATGCTGATCACCCATCGCGGGCTCAGCGGCCCGGCTATCCTTCAGGCATCTTCGTACTGGCAGCCGGGTCAACCGGTCGAGCTGGACCTCGCGCCGGAAGTCAGCGTCTTTGCATCTCTGCACGCTCACAACGGCCGCCGCGATCCTTCCACAGCAATCGCAGCTTTACGATCCGTCTTCCCGGCACGTCTCGCGGAGCGGTGGCTCGCGGTTCATCCGCCAACGGGCTGGAGCAACGTGGCGCTGGAACAGTACGAACGCGATCTGCACGCCTGGCGCGTCATTCCCGCGGGAACAGAGGGCTATGCAAAGGCCGAGGTCACCGCGGGCGGTGTCGATACGGGCGAGCTCGATGCGAAGACGATGGAGAGCCGCAAGGTTCCGGGTCTCTACTTTATCGGAGAGGTAGTGGATGTTACGGGCTGGCTTGGAGGCTATAACTTCCAATGGGCCTGGGCATCCGGTGCGAGCGCGGGAAGAGCGGCGTAATTTCAAGAGCGGGAGCAGTTACTGAACGACCAGCGTAAGGTTCACGCTTCGTACAAGCCCTGCGCTGGCAGCCGTGACCACAATGTTGTAGCTTCCTGTGGGAGTCACGGCACCCGGGGTACCGCCACCTGAACCCGGCCCTCCATTCGACGGAATCAGCCTGCCCGAACCGCACCCACCCGCGACAATCAAAACGCACAGAAGGGCCACAGCGGCAAGACGTCGACGACGAATCGTGAACAACCCTGCAGGAAGTAATAGAACAGCCCAGAGATATCGATTCGGCCGAGCGAGGGTGGAGAGATTGGGAACACCGGTCAATACGGTGACCGACACCGTAGCCGCATTGCCGTCCAGCGAAAGGTTGGATGGGGTGATGTTGCAGGTCGAATTGACCGGGGCGCCCGAGCAGGTGAGACTCACCTTTGCGCCCGACACCGCGGGCCCTGAGGTAAAGAGCAGTGGAAAGACGGCATTCTGGCCGCTGGAAGTCGTGACCGACGCGGGACCGTTCGGCGTCAATGCAAACTCGACGCCTGGACCGGTCAAAGGCAAGGTCTGCGGCGAATTGATTGCGCTGTCGGCAATGGTCAGACTACCCCGCCGCGTTCCTCCGGCTAAAGGCTTGAAGACCACCTGCATCGTGCACGCTGCGCCTACAGCCAGCGTATCCGTGCAGGTGTTGCTGCCGGGCACGATGGCGAAGTCGCCGTTCAGAGCGATGGTCGCGATAGAAAGCGGAAGGCCGCCATTGTTCGTGAGAGTCACCGCCTGCGGCACGGAGCTAAGCCCGACGCCGGTCGCGGGAAAGCTCATCCCGAACAGCGGCGACAGAGAAACTCCAGGCGGAGCTACCCCCATGCCGGTCAGGGGCACACTCTGCGATCGATACTGATCTGAGATGGTCAGGGAACCTGTGGCCGAGCCAAGGATGGTTGGCTGAAAGATCACCCCGATCGTGCAGGTGGAGTGGCCTGCGAGCGAATTGCCACAGGAGTTCACCGCGATGAAATCCCCACTTGTCTGCGCCGAAATCAGCGTAAGCGCGGCATCGCCTGCATTGGTCAGCAGCACGCGCTGAAGTGGGCTTGACGTGCCAAGCGGCTGCGTTGCGAACGACAGGCTCGCGGGCGCCATCGAGTCGGTAGCGGGAAGAACTCCTCGTCCGCTTAGCGAAGCTGTCAACGGATCTCCATCGTGGGAGATGGTGAGGCTACCGGTTCGCGCGCCGGATGCTGTGGGAGTAAAGGCAATACCAAGGGTGCATCCGGTGTTAGCCTTCAAGGCCGCTCCGCAGGTGTTCGCGGAGATATGGAAGTCGCCGTTGATGGCGGGAGCCTCAAGTGCGACCTGCGCGCCGCCAGTATTCGAGACGGTGATGTTCTGCGCAGCGCTGGTCGTGTTTACATCGATTGCGCCAAAGTTGGCAAACAGTGGTGTGAGAACAACCGCGCCTCCAGGCGTGGCCGAGCCGGTCAACGAAACTGTCGCCTGCCCTCCCGCAACATTGCCAAAGAGGGTCATCGTTGCGCTGCGACTTCCGATTGCCGCAGGAGCGAAGCTGACTTGGAGCGCACAACTTTGGCCCGCGGCGATGGGGACGCCGACGCAATCATCCGTCTCGAAGAACTCTGCTTGTGGTCCCAGAGGAAGCTGCGCCAGGCTGATATCCACTCTGCTGATGGTCAGGGGAGCATTACCGGTGTTCGTCACCGCGATAGGTTTGGAGACGCTTGGCGTTCCCACGGCCTGATCGGTGAAGGCCAATACCGTGGGATTCAACGAAATCGCCGGCTGCGCCGGAAGGGATGCAGTCAACAGCGGAATCTGCCATATCCCGCGCCCGTAGGTCGCTGCACGCAGCTCTCCCGTACGACCATCTCCCATAGTCATCCCCTGGGCCACGGCAAGCTGTGTGATTGGAGCGTTCGGCAGGCCCTCTCCGTAGAGGCTCCAGCAGTTGGCCGTTGGGCATGTGGTCACCTGGGTGGTCGCATAGACACCGCCATCCATCGCAACGTAGACGGTGTTGGCATCGTTCGGATCGACGACGACGCTGTTGGCCGGCATGTCAGGAAGGTTGCGCGTGATATTGGTCCAGTGGGCTCCGGCATCGGTCGAGCGATATACATGCGCTACGTGAAAACCCATGATCGTCGCATAGACAGTGCTCCCGGTAGGATCATGGGGATCCACTGCGATCGAAGAGATGTCATAGCCATTGGGGTTGAACGGAGTTGTATTCGCATTCGTGACCGGCGAAGCGCTTACATCGCTCCACGCGCTGACGTTGGTTCCGGTCTGCGACGCCTGGGTGACGAAGAGATGTCCCTTTGCGTTAGCGCCGCCGAGAGTTCCGGCAATTCCGGCGTAGATAACCTGCGAGCCCGAGTGTTGCGCGTCGGGAGTACTTAACACCGGGCCTCCCGCTGCAAGCGAACGCACCATCGCGTTGGTGGTAGCACAGGTGCTGCTTTGTGGACCGGCCAGCATCCTGCTGATCACGTTGTTCCCCGACCACAGCGATCCGTCCGCTGCTGTGCCGCGCCACGCCCGGCACGTGCCGAGGATGATATTTGACGAAAGAGCGGGATCAAGAAGCCATGGAGTATGGATGAGCGAAGGGTCGTTTGCGGTCTGCAAGGGACCGATCGTCGGCGGTCCGCTGAAATCCGACGAGGCACAACTTCCGCCTTTGGCACAACTGCGAATACTGACTCCCGCTGCAGTCGAGATGTACCAGAGATCGGGATTAGCCGGATCGATCGCAACAGTGCCGCCTTCGCCTGCAGCAAGCTGGTTCCACGCACCTGTTCCGGTCGACGTAGCCGCTGTTGTGGCTGCAGTGCCGCTTGCCCCCATCCCGGCGATCAGCGTTGCCGGATCGGTGGGGTGCTGGGCCACGCTCACTACCTGGGCCAGCGAGCCGAGACCGCCGTTGAGATTTTCAAAGTGCACCGCGTCATCAGGCGAACACGGGGCGCCCTGCTGGTTTACACCGTCGGTCGATCGCCACAAGCCTCCATCGTTGCCAAGGAACAGGACGGGGGAGCCAGTGGTGGCACGGACCGACAGCGCATGCTGCGCGGGTGCGACCTTCGCGGGAGCACCGCATGCGTTCAGCGCGTTGGTAGTGTTGCGCATGGTCGCGCAACCGGATGAGAGCGAACAACGGTAGAGGTCTACCGTACCGGCAAAGAGCAACGTGTCTGCGCCGGAGGCAACAGCAGCGAGCGAAAGATTGTAGTCACCCTGCAGAACCACGGTGCTTCCGTCACTCAATTCAAGTGAGCTCCCGCCAACCTGCTGCGAAAAGGAAACAGGGTTCGCGCAGACTGTGCCCGTGCGTGCACATACATCGCGCCACAGGCCCTGATCGTGTTTGTCGGAGCCTACGGTGAGGGCATACATATCGCCGCTGGATGGCTCTACTGTAAGTGCGCCGCGAAAGAGAGGGCAGCTGGCATTACCGACCTGGTTGGGATTGGTGGGACATGCTGCGGTCGTCAGGCCAGCGCCGGGCTGTTGCGCCAGGCGCGTCCACGTGATGCCATCGACAGACTCGTAGTAGCCGTGGAAGCGCAGAGCGGCATAGAAGCGCCTGCGCACGGGGTTCCAGACCACCGCGGTTGCCGCATTGCCTCCGCTGGAATTTGCACCTGTGGCCAGAGGCCGCTGCACGATCTGGGCTCCGTCCATCACGGTGCTCATGTGCCAGGTGACGCCCTCGTCGGTCGAGTAGTAAAGGCCCATTACGCTTTCAGCTGGATCGGCAGCGCCTGTAAGAGTCCCCTCTGCCGCCTGAGAGAGCGCTGCCACTATCGTGCCCGGGGTGGCTGTACTCCACGCAAAACCAGCGAAGCTCAGACCGGTGAACAGATAATTCTGATTCGGGGAGTCCTTTGAGGTATTGATGAGAGTCCACGTCAGACCGCCGTCTGCTGAGCGCAGTAGACCCCCGCCGTAGAACGAATCGGTAAGATCGTTATTCGGGTCACCAGTGCCTGCTAGCACCAGCGAGCCTTGAACACTGAGAGCTCCGATGCTCAAGGATGGAATCGCGGCGCTCCCCGCGTTGCCGCTGAAGACCGGCAGGGTATCGGTAAGGGGAGCAAAGGTAACGGCCGAGGCTGGACCTGCCGCGTTGCCCGACTTCCATACGCCGCCTCCTGTCGTACCGACATACACGGTATTGCCCGTCAAATCCGTGGAATCCATTGCGATGGCAGTCACTCGACCGGTCACTTTGCCGTACGCAGCAGTCATCACCTGCTCCGGTCCGAGCGGTTGCCATGTTGCGTCCAGGCCATTCGTCTGTGGGGAGACCTGTGAATTTGCCTGAGCTATACCCAGAGTAAAGAACAAAGTCGCCCGTACAGCCGCACGTGCAAATCGCCCTGGCCGCTGCAGGCACACTTCGAGTTTTGTCGACTTTTTGGACCCCATGGCTGCTAGCTGCTCAGTGCAGACACCTGTTCCTGATGCTGCAAGGCTGCACTCGTGGAGTCAACGCAGAAGGGTAAAGAAAAGTGAAGAGGCGTTTCAGAAAGGGATAAAAAAACTCTAATGATTCCCTTTGATCTCAACTGTTGCTGAACGCGGGCGCGGCTTCGCGTGGCCGCATTTCTAGCAGCGCACGATCTTGGGTGACTGGATCGATCGCGTGGCATTCCTGGAATCTACGACCAGCCGTGCCTGGCTGACAATTTCACCATAGTTGTAGAGCGAGTGATCGGTGAGGATGAGCACGCAGTCGAACCGTTCCAGGTTCTCAAGCGGAGTCGAGCGCATATGCAGGTCGTAGTGGCGGCCGCGTCCCACCTCAGGGAAGAAGGGGTCGTTATACTCCACCTGCGCTCCGGCATGGCGAAGCTTCTCGATGACGATCAGCGAGGGTGACTCCCGAAGGTCGTCGACGTCGCGCTTGTAGGCGACACCCAGCACCAGCACCTTCGCCCCACGCAGGGTGGCGCCGTCGCGTTCGAGAGCGCGTGCCGTCGACTGGACGACATACTCGGGCATGGCTTCGTTCACCTCGCCTGCGAGCTCGATGAACTTGGCCTGGATTCCAAATTGCTGCGCCTTCCAGTTCAGATAAAACGGATCGACAGGGATGCAATGGCCTCCCACACCGGGGCCGGGATAGAAGGCATGAAAACCGAAAGGCTTTGTGGCGGCCGCCTCGATCACCTCCCAGATGTCGATCCCCATGGGACCGCAGAGCTGCTTAAGCTCGTTGACCAGAGCGATGTTGACGCAGCGGTAGATATTTTCGAGCAGCTTGGTCATCTCCGCCGCTGCCGGAGTGGACATAGGCACAGTCTTGCGGAAGACGCTCCCGTAGAGAGCCGATGCAGCTGCAGTCGCCCGAGCATCGACTCCTCCGATCACCTTGGGGATATCGCGGCGAGGAGTGATGATGTTGCCCGGATCTTCGCGTTCCGGCGAGAATGCGACCATCACGCCATCGAGCTCCGTGCCGGAAGCATCGTTGCGCAGCACCTTCAGGCCTTTACCGGCGCCATGCCGGTTGATGGTTTCGACGATGATCTCTTCGGTGGTCCCAGGATAGGTGGTGCTTTCAAGCACCACCAGCTGCCCGGCGCGCAGATGCGGTGCGATCGCCTCAATGGTGGAGACGACATAGCTCATGTCGGGCGTGTGGTCTTCATTGAGCGGCGTGGGAACGCAGATGAGCACCGCATCCATCGCGGTAATCTCCGAGAACTCTGAGGTAGCGCGAAAGCCGCTTCGCTGTGCGGCCTGGATGTGATCCGGCTCGATGCGATGAATATAGGACTGGCCCGAGTTGAGACTTGCGACCTTAGTCGCGTCGATGTCGAAGCCGGTGACTTGAAAACGCTCTTCGCTAAAAAGTAGCGTCAGGGGAAGACCAACATAACCCAGCCCGATGATTCCAACCCGCGTTGTCCGCCGGTCGATTCCTGCCAACCACTCTTCTAGTCCCGTTCCCGCAGATACAGCAATGTTTGTCGGTGTCACTTTCTTTATCGTCCTAACCAGCAAATTCGTCGCGATACCATGCGACGGTGCGGCGCAAGCCCTCTTCAAAACCAATCCGCGGGACATAGCCCAGCGCTGCGGAAGCAGCGGAGATATCGGCCAGTGAATCACGGACATCCCCTTCGCGCTCCGGCCCGTATATAGGTGGATGCTTGAAGCCGAGTAAGGTTGCTAGAACCGCATACGTTTCGTTAAGCGTATGACGCTCGCCGCATGCGATGTTGAACACGCGCCCGGCGGCCTGATCTGCCGGAGCCTCGGCCGCCAGCAGGTTTGCGCTGACCACATTCTCAACATGGGTGAAGTCCCTGCCCTGCTCGCCGTCGCCAAAGATGGTTGGCGTCTCTCCGCGCATCATCATCAGGATGAAGCGGGCCATCACGCCCGAATAGGGCGAGTCCGGAACCTGCCGCGCACCGAAGATGTTGAAGTAGCGAAGGCACACCGTCTCAAGTCCGTAGACTCTCCAATAAGCCTGCATGTAGAGCTCGCCCGTCAGCTTCTGCACGGCATAGGGCGATAGCGGCTGCGGAGCCATGGTCTCCACGCGCGGGAATCCCGGCTGGTTGCCATACGCCGAAGAGGAGGCCGCGTAGACAACACGCTTAACCTTGGCCAGTCGCGCACCTTCCAGCACGTTGAAGGTACCGCCGATATTCGTCTCGTGGCTTGGACGCGGCTCCTTCACGCTGCGCGGAACGCTCGGAAGCGCCCCCTCATGGAAGATGGTATCGATGCCCTCGCAGGCGCTGCGAACCGCCTCGGCATCCGCCAGGTCCACCTCGCGCAGATCAATTCGATCGCGGATGGGAGCTAAATTCTTCTCGAGGCCCGTCTCGAAGTTATCGAGCACTCTGACCTGGTTGCCACGTTCGATCAGCGCAAACGCCAGGTGCGAACCGATGAAGCCAGCGCCGCCGGTAATGAGATAGTTTGCCAAGTTTTAAGGATATCAGCTTAGGAAGTCGAAACCGCCCTGGGTGGGCAAAACCTGCATCTGTTGCATGTAGCGCTTCGAATCGAACTTTCGTCCCGTCGAAGCGCCCGACATATAGCGAATCTTGCCGAAGATGGGTCGCTCGTTCCATGCCCGGTCGAATTTTCCCAGGATGGCCCATGCGACACCGGCGTATCCGTTGGGGTCGCGTCCATCCAGGAAGTACTTATCGTTGAGATGGATGGCATACCGCATCGCGGTAGCGATGTCCGGAGTCCACTCCAGAATCTTCTTGGCCCAGTACATTCGCATGACATTATGCATCCAGCCGTGATGCAGCATCTGAAGCTGCGCGGCGTTCCATAGGTCATCGTGCGTTCTGGCGCCCTCAAGCTCGCTTAGCTTGTACAGGTATTCACGCTCATCGCGCTCATGTTCGGAGACGGTCTGCTTCGCCCACGGCTCGGCACACTCGTGCGAATCGTAGTTCTTCGTGTAGCGGACGAAGTTCACGGCAAGCTCCCGCCACACGATCAGCTCGTTGAAGAAGGCGTCCCGTGCCGGGCGCAGTCGCGCATTTTTCCTCACAGCTGCTTCGACCGCGAGTGCGATCGTCAGCGGGCCTATGTGACCGAAGTGCAGATAGGGCGACAGGCATGAGCTGCCATCGACCTCGGGTCGGCTACGCTTCGTCTCGTAGTCTGCAAGCATCGACTTCACGAAATGCTGAAGGCGCTTCTGCGCCGCGTGAGTGCCTCCGGTCCAGGCCTCGACAGGCAACACGCTGCGGTCGAGATCTTTCCATCCGCGCGTAATGTCGTCCCGAACGGAGTCTGCATAAAAACCCTTCGGCCTCTTCCACTCCCGATCGACCTTCAGGTTTTCGTACGGATGCATGTAATCCGCCAACAGCCGATAAAGGCGCGGCCGGATCGTGTAAGCACCGTATTGGGCGCGCTCGATCAGTTTCGACGGCACAACAACGTCAGTGTCCACCGTCCAGAAGGGAATCTTCAACTGCGCTGCCAGCTTCTGCCGCCATCGCTCCGGCTCCCGCATCGGGTTCTCATCGCCGATCACCATCGCGGCACCCACGTCCGCAAAAAACTGTGGATGCGATTCGTTCGGGGCGCGGCGCATTACAAATGCAATGCCCCGCTCGGCCAAATCCTCTTCGACATCTCGCAGGCCCTGGTTCAGGAACGCATAATGCCGCAGATTGGCGTGAGGAAAGTTGGAGATAGCCGCGAAGTACACCACCAGCGGCAACGCAAGCGCATTCGCCAGCTTCACCGCGATGTCGACAGCATGATTGTCGACACCCCGTTGTGCGCGTTGCATCCAGTAAACGACACATCTTCCGTCGCGAGCAGGCGCACCCGGTCGCCGCACCGTAATACGCGAGTCTTCGGCAAGCTCGCCCAGCTCGGCTGGCTGATTTTTTTCGCCATGTTTTTCTGCATGATTACGTTTCGCTGGAACCATCGCCGAATCTCCCTTGCAGGCTTCAAGCTACCTGAAGAGCGGATATCGAACATCCATGTCACCTCCGGCGCAGACCATACACGCTTACGACACAAGTTGTTGCAGGCGGGTTGCCGGGATTGAGCCTCTTGCTCTTCTTCAGCAACTTTTCTTGTTTTCGCATCTCCTGTCGAGGTCAGAAAGATACCACCGATAGATCTCGAGCCCCTGCACCACGAGCGGATGCGATGGAGGAAGCCGGAGCCGGAGGATGCGGATGCCCTCGCGCAGATCTCCCTCAGCCCTTGCGATGTCGCCCGTTCTCCACTCGGTGTATCCAAGCGCTACGTGCACCTGTCCAATCGCAAAGGACTCTGGAGGAAGCGCCTCACGAGTCAGCGACATGGCCTTCCGCGCGGCAATGATTCCCTCTCCGCAATGGCCTGATAGGCAGCTGGCAAAGGCATACCCTACCAGCGCCGATGCCCGATCTTCCCTGGTTGCATCGGGCAGCGCCGACAGCTCGCGAGCTGCAAGCAATGCGTGTTGCTCCGCATCCTTATTCTTGCCAAGAGCAAGGTAGGCATCGGCCAGATGAGATTCGGCGCGAGCGGCCCGAAGTAAATTACCCGATCTTTGAAAGATTTCGAGTACCCGCTTCCGGCAGTTCAGGGACGCATCCCCACGCTGTGTCAGCGCGTACAAAGTGCCTAGATTATCCAGCGTAACCGCATAGGCTATCTGCGTGGATGGATCACGACCGAAGATTTCCAGTGCGCGTGCATACGCATTCTCTGCCTGGTTAAAGTGACCGAGGTCCTCTTCGCCGGAGGCAATCTCCGCCCACAGACGCCCGACTTCACCGCTATTGAGCTGAAGGCGTTCAGCTTCGGAGATGGTCTTGCGATCGCGTTCAATTCGCTTTTCTACTGTCGCGGCATCCTCCTGTTGACAGAGCGCGCCTGTATCCAGGTTGAGAAGAAGGGGAAATACGAGAAGCCACGCCCAGGCCCGGGGCCGCTTCCATCCAGAAAGTCGAAGACCGCTGGGAAGGGCCATAGATCACCTCGTCGAAGAACAGAGGGACGCCTATGATCTTAATTTACGCAAGGCATAGCGGGAAGTTCAGCGAATGTGACGAACCCGCAGAAAGACTTGATGAAATGCGAAAACTGTCTCAACGAACGACTTTGACATGGGCCAGCGTCGTCGACTTGCTGATGCGTCCCTCATGAAGGTGGAACTGCTCGCCACGCCACACCACGGTGTCCCCTGCGAAGCTCCACAACCAGAAACCAAAAGCCAGGAAATCGCGCAGCGGCAGAAGCCATAGATCGCGCAGCACTTGCTGGTCACGCAGTACGCCCACTCCGACCGAGAGCGCAACCGCCACCCGAGCAAGCAGCGCAAGGCTCAGCAAAGTGAAGCTCCAGAGAGCGAAGCCACTGGCAATACACGCGAAGATCGCCCAGGGAAGGCAGAAGGTGATTCCAAGGCCGACGTAGCCCAGCTTGCGGGAATCACGCGTCGAACGCGCCCACCGCAACTGATGATCGACAAAGCCTTGCAGGGTGTAATCGGGAACCGATGTCTCCACAACCTCTTCCGAGAGCTCGACGCGATAACCAGCGTCGGCAATCCGCACTCCCATCTCATAATCGTCCGCGAGATATTCGACCAGCGACTCGAGGCCTCCGGTCTCCGCCAGCACGGCCCTGGTCGTTGCGAGCGTTGATCCCAGGCCGAAGCGGATGCCTCCTTCGAGTTTGCGGGCGGTAAGGACGCCGGCGAAAAAATCGGTCGAGATTCCCAACGCCTCCAGCCGAGACCATAGACCCGCGTTCCTGGCTGGCGTATGACCGACATAGGGTGCAGTTACGAGACCCACGCGCGGGCCGGCGGGCCGTGAAGGGTCTTCAAAGCAGCTCATGATATGAGTGAGGTAATGAGGGGAGACGAGGATGTCGCTGTCGTTGATGACGACATGCTCGTACCGGGCTTCCTGAAGCATCTGAACCAGATTGCTTACTTTGCCGCTGGTCCCGAGCCGTTGCGTGCACTCGATCAACCGGATGGCGATCGCTGGAAACTCCGCCTTCAGGCGCTCGATCTCGGCAACCGCAGGATCGGAGAGGCTGCTGACGCCAAAGAGAAGCTCGAACCGTCCCGCATACTGCTGGCTGCAGTGGCTTACGAATCCAGCGTACATCCGCTGGTCGATCCCCTTAACTGGCTTCAGGATCGACACATCAGGGGTAAAGCCAGACGTCAAACCGCGCCTGCGGCAGGCAAGATGAAAATCACGCGCGCCCCACAGCACCAGCACCATGTAAACGATGCCAGCTAAAGCCAGCAGTGCAGTGAGGCCCTCGATGCAAATTGCCAGCATGCCTCTAGTCTACCGGGTACGGCAAAGACGAGGAATGGCCCCCTTCGGGGGATAGCGAAGTTCAGCCCCGCTGCTATTCTTAATAGCCGTGGCAGCTCGGCTGTAGAGTTATCTCGTTCATTATTCGTATCGCAGCGCGTCGATGGGATTCAGATTGGCCGCCTTCCACGCCGGATAGATCCCAAACACCAGCCCGATCGCACACGAGGACAGGAACGCTGCCGTCACCCACAAGAGAGAGACCTGCGATGAGAGGATGAAGCGCAGTCCCATGGCCAGTCCACTGCCCACGAGGATGCCGATGATTCCTCCCAGCGCACACAGCGTAATGGCTTCCAGCGTGAATTGCATCAGGATGATCTTCTTGGTCGCACCGATGGCTTTCCTCACGCCGATCTCCCGTGTTCGCTCGGTCACAGAGACCAGCATGATGTTCATGACACCGACGCCCCCGACCATCAATCCAACGGCCGAAAGTCCGAACATCAGCAGGAACAGGGAACCCGTAATCTGCGTCCACAGGCGCGTGATCGAATCCGACCCGAAGATGGCGAAGTTGTCCTCCGCCTCATTGTGAACCTTGCGACGCCGGCGCAGCAGGTCGGTGATGGAGTCGATGACCGCGGGCTTGTTCTTCTGGTCGTCGAACTTCACGCTGACCCAGTAATCCAGGACCTCGGGGTGCAGCTTGTGGAAGGTCGTAATCGGAAAGTAGGCGAAGTTGTCCTCGGGGTTTTTCCCTCCCCCGAAGGCCGCTTTCTGCTTCTCCAGCGTGCCGACAACGGTGAAGGTTATGCCTTCAATCTGAACCTCTTTGCCGAGAGGGCTCTCCTCTCCGAAGAGATCCTCAGCGGTATCGTGGCCCAGCACGGTGACGTTGGTCGCGCGCTCCTGGTCGGTTTCATTGAAGTACCGGCCTTCGTGGATGTCCCAGTCGTACACATCTTTCGACGAGGTCGTGTCGCCTTCCAGCGAAACGCTCTCAACCTTATGCGTACCGTACTTCGCCGTTACTGATCCCGCGTTGAACTGGAAGTTCTGGTAGCGCAGGGAGGGCGAGACCGCCACCACGTGTGGCAACTCCGCAATGGCCTCTGCGTCTTCCATGGTGAGCTGTTTGCGCGTCAGCATCTCTGTGGTTGGGCGCACACCGATAACGGGAAAGCGGAAGACCCAGATCACATTGGTTCCCATCGCCTCCACCATGCCGGAGACGCGGGAGTTCAGGCCATTGATGACCGAAGAGATGGCAATCACCGTCACCACGCCGATCACGATGCCGAGGATCGTCAGGCCCGACCGCAGCTTGTTGGCGCGCAGCTGGTCGAACGCCATTTTGACTGCTTCTTTCTGGTCTCCAACGTTCATAGATATCCTCTAAGCCTCACTAAATCTCCGACCGAAGCGCCACAATCGGGTCCAGATCCGCTGCCTTTCGAGCCGGATACACGCCAAAGAAAATTCCTACACTCGCCGCGACGATCAGCCCGGCAAAGATGCTCCAGACCGCAATCGAAGACGGAAAGCCGAGCAGCACCGTAACCACCTGCGCCACGCCCATACCTCCCATCACGCCGATGGCTCCTCCCGCCAGCGCCATCGTCGCCGATTCAATCAGGAACTGGATCAGAATGTCGCCTCGCCTCGCTCCCAGAGCCTTGCGGACCCCAATCTCGCGCGTGCGTTCCGTCACCGAGACCAGCATGATGTTCATGATCACGATTCCGCCCACCACCAGCGATATTCCCGCAATGGCAACGGCCACCGCCTCAAATCCCTGGCTGATACTCTTCCACAGACCAACAAAGGTATCGCTGGTCTCCAGCGTGAAGCTGTCGTCGACTCCCGGCCTGTCATGCCGATGCGAACGCATCAGCTGCCGGGCCTCGTCGGTAGCGACTTCGAGAGCATCTGAGCCCGCTCCTGCCTTGGCATAGATCGTCAGCGTCTTCGCCGTTCCGTAGGTCTTCTGAAACGCAGAGAGCGGAACCGAAACCCAGTTATCCTGGCTCTGGCCCAGAGTCTTGCCCTGCTTCTCCCCGAGACCGATGATCGTATAAGGAACACCATCGACACGAATCTCCTTGCCGATGGGGTCGTCGCCTTTCAGCAAATTCTCCTGGATGTCCGACCCGACCAGCGCCACATGTGCGGCATGCTCGTCATCTGTAGGAGTAAATCCCCGGCCCTGCACGATGTTCATGTTCTGCATCTCGGGCATGGCATAGGTCTGGCCGCGAATGACCGTGTCCGTTGACGATTGTGTGCCGAAGACGATCTTGCCAGTCGAGGTCTGCTGAGCTCCAACCTGATCGCAGTGCCTGCAGTTCTCGGCGATGTAGAGATAGTCCTCCAACAGAATGTTTTTACGCTTCTGGAATGCGCGGTACTGTTCGTAGCTGGTAATGATCTGCGGCTGTTTGCTCATGGTGAAGGTATCGGCGCCATACTTGTTCACCTTGCTGGCCACATAAACATTCGCGCCGTTGACGAGCGTCACAACAGCGATCACGCTGGCGACGCCAATGACGACGCCGAGCAGCGTGAGAATCGATCGCAGCTTATTCGCCCAGAGAGACTGCAGGGCAATCTTAACGGCTTCCTTGAATTCCATAGCTGTTCTGTCGCGACAAGCCGAGATTATCAGCCCGTCGTTGGCAAAGCGAGGTTGTTCGTCCCACAAGATTACGTGTTCTAGCCCTCTCCGGTTCCACTGTCCGTGCACGAACAGTAAAAATCGATACCGGACACGCCCGCTCGTAGGCCTTCTTCATAACTACCTGCAAACACGGCGCTTCTTCACCCTTTGCTTTGGAGGATCGCGTGCTCCCACTTTCATGCCACGAGTTCTTTCTATCGATCCGGAGAATCGCGATGACCTCTCTTCTTCAGGATGTGCGCTATGCGCTTCGGCAGCTGCGGAAGACCCCTGCCTTCACCGCTACCATCCTGCTCACCATCGCGCTCGGCATCGGGGCCAACGCCGCCATCTTCACTCTGGTCAACTCCATCCTGCTCCAGAACCTTCCCGTCGCCGATCCGGCCACGCTCCTCCATATAGGCGAAGGTACCGACTGCTGCATCAACGGGGGAGCCATGGAGGATGGCAACTACTCTCTCTTCTCCACCGAAACCTACCAGTATTTGAAGAAGAACATCCCGAATTCGAAGAGCTGGGCGCCATGCAGGCCGGCTTCGGCTACCGTCCCGTCACCGTGCGACGCGAGGGGACAGGCAACCTGGCCCAGTCCGTCGTGGGCGAGTTCGTCTCCGGCAACTACTTTCGCACCTTCGGTCTCCGCCCCGCCGCAGGACGTCTCTTTACTGACACGGACGACGCCCAGGGAGCGCCCATAGCCGCTGTCATGAGCTACAGCACCTGGCAGAACGCTTGGCACGGCGACCCCTCCGTCGTCGGCAGCACCTTCTGGGTCAACACCAAACCGGTCGTCGTCGTCGGCGTCGCTCCCAAGGGCTTCTTCGGCGACCGTGTCACCAGCGCGTCACCGGAGTTCTATCTGCCCATCCAGACGATGGACGCGCTGGCAAACGCACCCTTCGTCCACGACCCCAGGAAAAGATGGCTTTATTTCATCGGCCGCATCAGGCCCGGCACCGGCATAACCCCTCTACAGCAGAAGGTGAACTCCCTGCTGAAACAGGAATTCTCGACGCTCCGGGACTACAAAGGCCCTGATGGCGAAAAGCTGCTGCCGAAGGTGCACGCCACGCTCACCCCCGGCGGAGCGGGCATTCAGGCCATGCAGGAGAACTACGCCTCGCACCTGCGCCTGCTGATGTGGGTCGCCGGGCTGGTGCTTCTGATCGCCTGCGCCAACATCGCCAATCTTCTGCTGGTCCGAGGCATGAACCGCCGCATGGAGATGTCTGTGCGCACCGCGCTTGGAGCGCAGCGGTTGAGGATCATCCGCCAGTTGCTGACCGAAAGTATCGTTCTGGCGGTCTTGGGCGGAGTAGCGGGGCTCGCCCTCGCCTACCTCGGAACGCGCATGTTGATCGCGCTCGCCTTCCCCGGCGCTACGAGCGTTACCCTCGACGCCTCGCCCTCTCTGCCCGTCATCGGCTTCGCCTTCGCTCTGTCGCTTGTGACCGGCATCCTCTTCGGTGTTGCCCCTGCATGGATCGCCGCACGGGCCGAACCCGCCGACGCTCTGCGCTCTGGCTCGCGAACCACCTCCGGTGGCGCCTCGATGCTTCAGCGCTCGCTCGTCATCCTGCAGGCCGCACTCTCGGTGGTGCTGCTGGTAGGCGCCGGGCTTTTCGCGCAGAGCCTCGGCAAGCTTGAAAACACCGATATGAAGCTCGACTCCACCAACCGCTACATCGTCCACATCAACCCTCAGGCCGCCGGCTACGCCCCCACACAGGTCGAAGCGCTCTACCGCACCATCGAAGAGAACTTCCATACCATACC
This sequence comes from Edaphobacter sp. FHG110511_03, assembly GCF_059115365.1. Lineage (NCBI taxonomy): Bacteria > Pseudomonadati > Acidobacteriota > Terriglobia > Terriglobales > Acidobacteriaceae > Edaphobacter > Edaphobacter sp. FHG110511_03. Next base: position 664,304 of record NZ_JBZYWL010000001.1, read on the forward strand.
CGGCATCGTGAAGGTCGGAATCTCTACCTACACTCCCATGGAGAACGACAACTGGAGCACCGGCGTCCAGGTGCAGGGCCAGCCCGATTCGCACAAGAGCTCCTCCGTCGTGAAAGTCAATTCCGAGTACTTCGACTCCGTCGGAACCCATGTCGCCATGGGCCGAGGCTTCGGTCCGCAGGACACCTCTACCTCACCCGCCGTCGCCGTCGTCAACCAGAGCTTCGTCAAGACCTTCTTCCAAGGTGCCAACCCCCTCGGCCGCCGCCTTGGCGAGGCCGGCCCCGTCTCCTCTGGCGACTTCGAGATCATTGGCGTCGTCGAAGACACCGCCTACAATAACGTGCGCTGGAAGGACCACAACATGTTCTTCTTTCCCATGGTGCAACGCGAACCCAGCGACAAGGAGCCAGTCGAGAAAGACATCAGCCTCTACGCCGGCACCCTCGTGCTCCAGACCGACCGGCCGATGAACGACATCGAATCGCTCTCCCGCCGCACGCTGGCCGCCATCAATCCCAACCTCGCCGTCGTCAGGTTCCAGACCTTCTCGAACCAGATCGCCGACCGCTTCACCGAGGAGCGCCTGGTCGCCCGGCTCACCTCGCTCTTCGGCGCACTCGCCCTTCTCCTCGCCGCCATCGGACTCTATGGCGTGACGTCCTACGGCGTCGTGCGGCGCACCAACGAGATCGGCATCCGCATGGCGCTCGGTGCCGAGCGCACAAACGTTGTCGCCATGATCCTGCGCGGAGCCGTCGTCGAAACCTCCATCGGGCTGGCTATCGGTATCCCCGTCGCCTACCTCTCGGTGCGCTTCGTCAAGTCGCAGCTCTACGAGATCGCCACAGCAGGAGCAGGCGTGCTGGCTCTCGCCATCGGCACCCTCGCGGTAGCGGCCCTCATCGCCGGAATCATTCCCGCGCGTCGCGCCGCTTCCATCAACCCCATCGACGCGCTGAGGACCGAATAGCAGGCTTCTCCACGCTCGCCGCAATACGCTCATGAGTTGCGGCGAGCATTTTTCACCTCTCAAGCCGTTCATCTTCCATGACTAGCCTCCTGCCTCTGAACTTCAAAGCAAATTTGTCATCCGTTAGCGAAGCTTGTCGTTCCGTTAGCAAATTTGTCATTCCGTAGCGAAGCGGAGGAATCTGCTTTCAAACATGTCGGCAGGGGTGCCCCACATCTCGATTTTTGAGATGTAAGTTCGCAGGAAACAACGGGGAAGAAGAACACTTTCCCATGCGCTAAACTAAAGCCTGCAGGCGGCCGGATGATCGCTGCCGGACCATGCGCAAGCAGGGCTCGGGGGAGGAAAGTCCGAACTCCGCAGGGCAGTGTGCCGGATAACGTCCGGGACGGAGGTTTCAAGACCTCCGGACGGCCAGTGCAACAGAGAACATACCGCCTCCGCGAGCGAAAGCGAGCGAAGGTAAGGGTGAAAAGGTGCGGTAAGAGCGCACCGCGCGGCTGGTAACAGACGCGGCATGGTAAACCCCACACGGAGCAAGACCAAATAGGCAGGGACTTCGCCGCTCCTCTCCAGGCGGCGATGGCGTATCGGCCCGGTGCGCCCAGGCGGAGAGACCCGAAAGGGAGCCGAAACCTGCGGGTAGGTTGCTAAAGCGCCGTAGTAATGCGTCGCGTAGAGGAATGATCATCTAGAACAGAATTCGGCTTACGGGCCGTCTGCAAGAAACATCAAATGGCCCCGGAGACCGCAAAACGGTCCCGGGGCCATCACACATTTTGCTGTCTTTCGGTCGCATGGCAGTCGCAGCTTTGGACTGTCAAGCCTTGGTTTGAGTTAAGGCGCTCTGGTTTTTCTTGCACCTCGCCGGATCCCCTGAGAGCATGGCTAAGTATGGGAGTACTCTCTAGAGCCATAGAAAAAGCGCCCACATGGGCGCAAATGATTCTGATGGTCCTAGGGCTAGCTGCTTTCGTGTATGGCATTGCTCATGAGGGTTGGATTTACATCCTCAAGGCAATCTTTAGCCCGGAAATCTAGAACTTGGGTTAGTCAATGGATTTGCCGAGGTAAAGTGGTTGAATATAAGTCATTTAGTCGTTGCCGATTTGCCTCACTCATTCTGGTAAAATAGATCACAGAATCGAAAAGAAACCCCAGCCTCTTTGCTGGGGTTTTCTTTTTTGTTCAATCTTTTCAAGACTTTACAAAAGATGGCCTGTGTTTTGAAGAACTTGCAATAGAGGTCCGAGGCTAAGTCTCATACCATGAAGACTTTGCACAAAAACAGGGGGGGTGTACTCTCTCCTCCCTTCGCAGGGTAGACGGCTTTGATACCATCCTCGGGACTATCAGATCCAGGAGAGCCATGACGTTTACGCCAGACCGTCGCCATTTCCTTATCGCCAGCGGACTTACAGCGCTGGGTTCCACAAGAGCCTTCGGAGCAAACGACAGACTTCGCGTCGGCGTCATAGGCGCCGGCGGCCGCATGCGCCAGCTGCTTGGCGCTGCAGACGGCACGGGAATGCCCTTCGAGATCGCTTCGATCAGCGACGTCTACACCCCGCGGCGCGATGAGGTGAAGGCGCGCGCCAATGCGGTGGATGCGACGACGCACATGGACTTTCACGAGGTCCTCGACGACAAGACCCTCGATGCGGTCTTGATCGCGACCCCCGATCACTGGCACGTGCGCATCGCCACAGCGGCCCTTGCCGCAGGCAAGGACGTCTATCTCGAAAAGCCCGTAACTCACACGCTGGAAGAAGGCGCCACGCTCCGGAAGGCCGTCCGTTCAAGCAAGCAGGTCCTGCAGTGCGGGATGCAGCAGAGGAGCTGGAATCACTTTCGCAACGCGGTCGACCTCATCCAGGGAGGCTCGCTCGGAGAGGTAAGGCAGATACGCACCTACTGGTGGCAGAACTACGGCTCCAGCTGGGTTCCCAAACCCATCGACTTAGCTCAGCTCGACTGGAAACAGTGGCTCGGCGGAGCGCCCGAACAGCCCTTCACTCTCGACAAGTTCTTCCGCTGGCGCTGGTATTGGAACTTTGGCGGCGGCGCGATGACCGATCTCTTCGCTCACTGGATCGACGTCGCGCAGTGGGCCATGAAGGCCGACGAACCTTCCATGGCGTTCATGCTCGGCGACAAGTACGTCTACAAGGATTGGGACTGCCCGGACACCATCCAGGCAGCCTTCCGTTATCCCGGCTTCGATGTCGTCTACGAAGGCATGATGGCATCCTCCATCGACGATGGAGGATTGGAGTTCCGCGGCACCGACGCCACGCTCAAGATCAACCGTTCCGGCATGAGCATCTTTCACGAGAATGCGAAGGGCGACCGCAATCCCATCCTCAAGGAAGCGAGTTTCGAGGACGGCACGATTCAACACATGCGGAACTTCTTCGAATGCATCAAGACCCGCAACGAGCCGAACGCTCCCGTAGAGGCAGGCATCGCCTGCGCGAGGGCCGGGCATATCGGCAATCTTGCCTACCACCACGGAGGCAAGACCGCCTGGCCCGTAAAGTAACGATGCCTGCCTTTCAGGTAGGCGCTGCTACTTGAGCTCTCGCACCCAGATGTTTCTGAAGCTGATCGGCTCGCTCTTGTCGCCATGCGCCTGCAACTTGATCGGCGCAGTATCGTACTTCTTGTAGAAGGGCTTGCCGACATATAACGTCTCGCCCTTCAGCTCGAAGTGATTCTCGACCAGCACGCCGTTGAAGAAGACCGTCACGTAGGCGGGAGTCTTCACCGAGCCATCTTCGTTGAATCTTGGCGCGGTCCATACAACGTTGTAGGTCTGCCATTCTCCAGGCTTACGATTCGGGTTCGCCAGCGGAATGGCCTGCTTGTAGATGCTTCCTGCCTGACCGTTCACATAGGTCTTGTTGTTGTAATTGTCGAGAACCTGCAGCTCATACCCTGCATCCCCCGGCCCGGTTGAAGCCAGAAACACGCCGCTGTTGCCGCGCGCCTGGTCGCTCCCGGTAATGTTCTCCGGGATTCTCCATTCGACGTGAAGCTGGTAGTCCTTGAACTTCTTCTTCGTCTCGATGTTGCCAACGCCGGGAGCTTTGCTCACGGTCACGATGCCATTGGCGACATCCCATTTGGCTGGCGATTGGTCCTTGGCCGATACCCATTCATCCAGGTTCTTACCGTCAAACAATACGATCGCATCGGAAGGCGGTGCCGAGTCTGTGGCACCCGGTGTCACGACCGGAGGAACCGGCTCATAGACTTCCGTGTCCTGGTGTCGAGGTGCGGCTGCTCCAGGCGAAGCTGCCTGTTGTGCCAGCAGGGGAGCAGCAAGTGTCATCGTGGCGGCGAAGGCGAAGAATGAAAATTTTTCGATACGCATAATTACTAGCGACGATACACCGAATGCCTCGGCTCCCGGCAAATGCCCGCGGAATTTTTGATCTTCAGATCCGCTGTTCCGGATTCTTACTGACAGGATGGATTCTTCGCTTCAGGAAAGGCAACAAACGTGATGCTGGCAGCAGGAAGATCGAGTATTCCCTTTGCAAGAGGAATCCCTGTAAGTTTTGGGATCTCTCCACTGGCCGAGAGCTTCAGGTCTTTTCCATTGAGCTTTACAGAGTGGCTCATCAGATCTGGAGCCGTAAGAGTAAAGCGCGTCCCTTTCCCCGGAACATGCAGGGTCTGTGCTTCCGTGCGGCTCAGACTCAGCGCCAGCAGCGCGATGCCTCCGGGCTGATCTTTCAGGCATTGAGCATAAACATGAATAGACGTCGAGGGCGCGGGACCTGCGTCCAGGACCGTGGTACCCATCATGTTGTGCCACAGCAACGCGGCCCAATAGTTGGGACGTGGATCGAGAGTCTTTTCATCGATCAAGGCATAGTCGCTGGCTGCGAGAGTGTTGTGCATCACGACCTTCACATTGTTCCGTGCGAGACGGCCCAACTGATCAAGGTAGCGGAAGCTGTCAAGATAGGTTGAAGCCCAGCGGTCGCCTCCGCACGCAGTCTGGCCCGTCTCGGTAAGCCACATCGGTTTTCCCGGCACGTAGGCGTCACGCAGGCCGGCATAGAACTCCTCGACTCTGCCGGTGCGTGTCAGCCAGTCTTCCGTAAGCGCAGCATCCGGGCTTGTAGTGCTCTTGGCTCCCATGCCGGTGCCGCATCGTTCCGAAATAGCGCCGTAAAAGTGATACGAGAAAGCATCTACAGCCTGAGGTCCCATCCCCTCCAGAAGCTCTTTCGACGGCAGTAACTTTACCGGAACGAAGTCGATCCCTTCTCCCACCGAGCCCGGACCGAGCACGAGTGCCTCTGGCGCCGCCTTTCGCAAGAAAGGTTGAAAAACCGCGAAGTCGCGTCCGTAGGCAGCGCCGTCATAGTCTTTTGGAACCCCTGCAACGCTCACGAAGGTGGGTTCGTTCATAAATTCAGCGGCAGCGATCGATCCCCCGATGGAGTGGGTATATCGGACAAACTTCTCACCTTCGACGGGTGTCCACGTGCCTGAAGCATCGCGGGTGCCTCCACTGGTCGCAAAAGAGGTCACGATCTTCGCATCGACAGCCTTCGCGAAGTCGACGACTCCCTTCCACTCCGCCCGCGTCAAGACACCCGTGAAGCCCTCCGGCGGCGTGGCTGGTGCAGGAGCATCGGTATCTTGAAAGTAAACCGTATTGGCCCAAGTTCCGGAGACCCGGATATAGGCGGGACCAAGCGCCGCTGCCAGTTTGCGCAATCGCGGGTTCGAGAGATCAATTGGCGTTCTCTGCTCAAAGAGAGAGGGATCGATGCCATCGGGAGTGGCTGTCCTGGTCTCAGCCGCTGTGCTCTTGCTGCCGTAGGGCTTCCAGAAGCGTCCGCCAATGATCTCAACCATTTCCACGTTGTAGGACTGAAAACGAGGATCGACGCTGCCTGTCCTGGGCATCGTCGAGGGATTTAGCTGCGCGGCAACCGGAAGCGAGATAGGCGAGAATAGTGCCGTCATCAAAGCGAAGGCAATTTTCATGGCAGATCACTCTAGCATTCGAAAGCCATCCTGGAATGGGGCAGATTCGCCGACAAGGGAAAGGCGACGCAGCAAGCCGCAACCGACTGTGCTACCGTTCTTTCCGAGACCTAAACATGCCCTTTCACTTCCGCCTAGCTCTCCCCCTCGCGCTCCTTTTCGCCTCATCCGTCGCCTTCGGCGCCATTCCCCAGCAGGTTAAAACCGATAAGGGAGCCGTTGAGGGCGAAACCACGTCTGATGGCAAGGTAATGGCTTTCAAAGGCATCCCCTATGCCGCGCCCCCCATCGGCAATCTCCGCTGGGCCCCGCCTGCACCGCCGGAACCCTGGAATGGCGTTCGCTCCGCACACGACTTCGGCTATCACTGCGTTCAGTCCGCCATCTACAACGACATGGCCTTCCATGATCCGGGCCCGTCGGAAGACTGCCTCACCCTGAATGTCTGGACGCCTGCCGACGCCGCGCCTGGCAAACTGCCGGTTATGGTCTGGATCTACGGTGGCGGCTACAGTGGCGGCGGTACCTCCGAGCGTCGTCAGGACGGCCAGTTCCTTGCGCATCGCAATGTGGTGGTCGTCTCCATGAACTATCGCCTCGGCGTCTTTGGCTTTTTTGTTCATCCCGAACTCACGGCTGAATCGCCACACCACGCCTCCGGCAACTACGGACTCCTGGACCAGGCCGCAGCCATTCGCTGGGTCAAGGACAACATTGCAGCGTTTGGTGGCGATCCTTCCAACATCACGATCTTTGGCGAGTCCGCTGGCTCCTTCTCCGTCAGCTCACAGATGGCATCGCCCCTTTCCCGCGATCTCTTTCAGAAAGCCATCGGTGAAAGCGGAGGTGCGCTCGCCTCTTCCCGTCCACCCGACGCAACCCGCGAGCAGCGGGAGAAGACTGACTCTGACTTTGCCCTCGCCACCTATGGCACCAGCAAACTTGCCGAGCTTCGACGCATCTCTACGGAAGACATCATTCGTCCCGTCCTCGCCGCCCGTCCGGCTCCCAGGTTCGGACCTGATGTCGACGGCTATTTCTTCCCCAAGTCCGTCTCCGAGATCTATGCAGCCGGAGAGCAGGCGCACATTCCTCTTCTTGCCGGATGGAACGCAGACGAAGGCCGCGGAGGCATCGCCGGCAGTCTCAATAAATTCACCGCTGCGGGCTTCGCCGAGCAAGCCGCTAAAGACTTCCCCACCAGCACCGCTGAATTTCTGAAACTCTACCCCAACACCACCGCAACGGAAGCTCTCAACTCAGCCGCTGACTATGCAGGCGACAAATTTATCGCCTACTCCACCTGGCGCTGGCTTGAAGCGCAGGTAGCTACCGGCAAGGCGCCTGTCTACCGATACCTGTTTGCCCTTGGCAATCCCGGAGACCGGTACCATACTCCCGCAGCCGGAGCTTTTCACTCCGATGACATCGAATACGTCTTCGGCACTCTCGACTTTCGCCCCGAAGCCCTTTGGCGTCCTGAGGATCGCAAACTCTCCAATGAGTTCCAGACGTACTGGACTAACTTCGCGCGGACCGGCGATCCCAACGGGCCCGGCGTCCCCAAATGGCCAATCTATGGCCCAGCCGAGTGGCAGACCATGCACCTGGATAAGGTCTCCGCTGCTAAGCCAGATGCAAATCGCGCCCGATACCTCTTCTTGGACAGCACCTGGGGTAAGCCGAGGACTGCGGCTGACACGTATTAAGACCACTGGAGATCTTTACCAAAGAGAAACGAAGAAAATAAGTTGGCGGGACTCGAATGCTTCTCTCTTAAAGAGAAAGGCACGGCTTCAGCCGCGCCACTCGCACCTTTTTCGTGAGTTCTCTTAAATAGTCGGTTTGAACGAAACAAGGAACGCCACGAAGATCAACCCGAAAGTGATCACCAGCAGCGGCCACCACCGATCAATCCATGCAGGTTCATGCGATGAGCTCATCTCTAAATTCCTCCTCTCCCACCTTCTATCCTTAATACTAAATGCGGCTAAGGCCTGTTTGCCTTCACGTTCTGTTCGATTAGCGCGTCTTTGCATCCGCTCGGAGCGTTTATCGGATTGCATCTCGCCGGCAGCCCATTCGGTAGCCCCACTGTGTAACCTGTCCACGGAGCAGGTTCGCTCACCGGAAAATCCGTGCTGATCATCTGTGCCCCACTGCCGAGCAGCTCGTCCCGGCGAGTCGTGTCGTTCGTCCTGCCCTGATCCGTGTTGTAGTCGGAGCGCGAGCGCACCAGATACCCTTTCTTCACCAGCGCATCGATCTCGGCCGCTTTACCGCTATCCTGTTCGACGAACCCAGCCTCGGGCTCACCCGGACGTCCATTCACAAACAGCACCCGGCCCTTCATCATCGCGTGTCCTGCAAGATAAGCCGGCGCAGACGTGCGGTTATAGAGCAGAAAGACCACCTTGCCCCGCGCCTCCAGCAGATTCGGCCACTTACCCGCCAACACCGCTGCCTCGAGACTCGCATAGCTCCCTTGGACCCTATCCGGCGTGATGATCTCGCGCTCTTTGAACACCGACCGAATCTCTGCATCCATCGCATCCCAGGTAGCAGCGGTCCACGGCTCTGCCGTCACCGCATCGGGGAGCTGACTCACCTTGCCCTGCTTGTCTTCGACCAGGATGAATATGGGCACGTGGCGCCTGTGTGCCTTCGACCATGCGCGTATCGCCCGCAGGCAATCGACAAATAAAGGGCAACTGCTGCGCTCGTTCAGATCGCCCAGGTGCAATGTCTTGAATCCGGGCTTTCGCATGTCATGATTCGGATCAAAGTCAGGATCGGCAGGCAAGCCCTCCTGTTTCGTCAGCTCGACGATCTTCGGATGCGCAAACCGCCCACCCTGCGGGTCCTGAACGATGTCCAGTTCCAGCTGCCGCACTCCGGCATCGAGTTGCCGGGTGAGGTTCTGATGGTGATATTCCAGGCCGTGATAAGCCTTTGCGTAATGCTCCTGGAAGTATTTCGCCTCACTCGGCGCGAAGCCCATGTTGTAGCTGTTATGCGTGCCGATCACTTGAATCTGGTTCAGGTGAACTACTCTGTCCTGCGCGTCCTGACTTTGCGCTGCGGCGATTAATGAGAGAAGCGCAAAAAATACTGCAGCCAGGGGACGCAACATGCGATCGAAACCTCAAAGGGAAGTTGATCTTCCAACAATATCGCAATGCATCTTCGGACACAGGATCACGGCGAGATGCGATTTCGATATCATTCTGGGTACAGGGCCTGCCACATTTCAAAAGAGTGATTCCATCTCTCCTCGGAGGAGATCATGAGCCGGGTTCTTGTTGTTGGAACGGATAACGCCGTAACCCACGAGATCGGGGATGCCCTTTCCGCCGCTGCCGTCCCTATCGAATATGCCGCCGGCCCGGTCGGCGCTCTGCAGCTGTTACGCCTGCGCTCATTCGGTGTTGTGATCACAAGTCCCAATACGGCTGTCGAGGAGGATCTCGCTCTGCTCGAGGAGATGCGCCTCATTCGGCCTGCGGTAAAGTGCATCGTCCTCGCCCGGCATAGCACCCCTGATGAAGTCATCGCGGCCCTGCGGGCCCGCGTCTTCGCCTGCTTTACCCCTCCATTCGATCTCTGGGAGATCGCAAACCTTGCTCGCGACGCAGCCTCAGACTCTCAGTGGAGAGACGGCATAGAGGTCATAAGCGCCCGGCCCGGCTGGGTCTCCGTCCGTGCAAACTGCCAGCTCCTCACGGCCGAGCGTCTTATGACCTTTGCCAAAGAGCTCAGCGCACAGGTCCCCCCAAATACTCGACAAGAGATGATGCAGGCATTGCATGAGATTCTGCTGAATGCCATGGAGCATGGCGCCGCCTTCAACCCCGAACAGGTCATCGAGGTCACAGCGGTTCGCACCGGAAGAGCCTTCGTGTTTTACGTCCGCGATCCTGGATCAGGATTTCGTCGCGAATCATTAAGCGAGGTGGCTATGGTGAGTCCTGATCAGGATCCCCTGCTCCACATTGCGAGACGTGAAGAGGAAGGGATGCGTCCTGGTGGGTACGGCCTTCTCCTCGCAGGCGGCACCGTAGACGAGCTGATCTACAGTGAGATCGGCAACGAGGTTCTGCTCATCAAGTACATGGATACGCTCTGACACAAGGCTTTCACCCTCCCACGCATTATGCGCGGAGACTCACAAGCGTCTGTCAGCGATCCTTACGGTAAAGCAGGTCCCGGATCGCCTTCCGCCGCTCCGCGTTTGCCTCACGCTCAGCCTTGCGCTCATCGGCATTCATCGACGGTTTTGCAGTCGAGTCGGAAGCTTCTTCCTCGACGCTGCACTCCGGACAGCGGTTGGCGAAGCCGGGCTTGTCCGGCTTCAGTTCGAACTCCTCTTTGCAGATCACGCAGATTTTGATTGGGAATGCCATTACGTCCCCAATTTTAACGAAAATCGGCTACGCCATGCCACTGAGCTCAATAGCGTGTGTGTCCTGACTCTTTGTATCCATCGAGATACTTCGTCAGTCGCTCCACGATCTCAGGATGCTGGTCGTAGAGGTTGTACAGCTCGTGCGGATCATCGGCCAGGTTATAAAGCTGTCCCTTCACTCCGCCTTCCACCGGTGTGATCTTGCGCGGGGCGGAGAAGCCCCCGCTGCCGATTCCAAGCTCCAGCTTCCAGTCGCCCTCGCGGATCGTGAACATGCCGTCGATGGAGTGGTCGATGATGGTCTTCCGAATGGGAGCATGCTTCTGTCTCAGCAGAGCAGGCATAAGGTTGTAACTGTCCTCTCCGGCATCGGGAGGCAGGGTGACGGCTAACATCGCTGCCAGAGTCGCCATCAAGTCGGTCAGCGACCCGGTCTCGTTGCTGACCGTATTCGCTGGGATATGTCCGGGCCAACGGGCGATGAACGGGATGCGATGTCCCGCCTCCCAGATGTCGGCCTTCTCGCCGCGCCAGGCAGCATTGGCGCGATGGGGATATTGTTCGATGTCTTCAGGCTTCCAGTCAGCACCGTTATCGCTGGTTATGACGACCAGCGTATTTTCATACAAGCCCGCCGATTTCAAAGCATCGAGCACGCGGCCGATCATGGTATCGACCTCGACGACATAGTCACCATAGTCTCCCGCCTTTGACTTGCCGTGATATTCGGGGAGTGGAACCCAAGGCGTGTGCGGAGAAGGAAGGGCGAAGTAGAGAAAGAAAGGCTGGTCAGGCTTGGCGGCGCGTTCGTGAATCACTTCAACCGCCTTCCTGGTCAGGGTAGGAAGCACCTGCGGGATCTCGAAGTGACTCGACCGCAGACCTGCCCGCCAGAAGACTCCGCGCGGCTCCTTGCTGCCCGGATCTTTGATGGTTGGGGCTTCCACAACATGATCGTTCTCAAAGTAGACATAAGGGGCCATATCCAGCGAAGCCGGAATCCCAAAGTAATAATCGAAGCCATGTGAGACAGGGCCGGGAACCAGCGGCTTGGAGAAATCGGTCTTCTCCTCGTTGCCCAACCCGAGGTGCCACTTGCCGACACCCGCCGTATAGTATCCGGCCTGCTTGAGCATGGTAGGAACCGTCATTCGGCCCTCTTCGATCAGGTTTGGAGAGTCGCCGTTAAGAACGCCATTCTTCAGCCGGGAACGCCAGCAATAGCGCCCCGTCAGAATGCTGTAACGGCTAGGCGTGCATACCGCCGAGGAGGAATGCATGTCGGTAAATCGCATTCCCTCGTGCGCAAACTGATTCGACACCGGAGTGGGGATCGCGGAATGGCTGTTGTAAACATCGATATCACCCCACCCCATATCGTCTGCCAGGATGTAAACGATATTCGGCTTCTTTCCGTTGCGAACTGCGCCGGATACAGATCCTGTAAACGCCATCAGCGAGGCGGCACCGAGCCCGGCGCAGAAGCTGCGGCGATTAACTTCAGTCTTCATTCTGTCTCCGGCGAGTGGTTGATTCGGCTTTGCGGCCTTGGTTGAGGCATACTTATTAGCCTGACTAGTCGATTGCGAAGTTTTACACATGCAATATTATTTTTGCAAATGGATATGCCACATGGAATCAACCTCTTGAATCAAGTTGATTTCGCGTCTTCTAAACCCTTCTTTGCATCTGAAAGTTACACTGAAAGACGACTTCTATGAGCGAGACCTCCATCTCAGCTACTTTTCCCGCAGCCGATGTGACCGAGCCTGTGCCCCAAAGCGAGGCTCCACCGCTGAACGGACCTTCGCGGACGCTCTTTCGAGTGCTTGCCGCCATTAGTTTCTGCCACCTGCTCAATGACATGGTGCAGTCGCTGTTGCCCGCGATCTATCCCATCCTCAAGAGCTCGTTCCATCTGGATTTCACTCATCTGGGCCTGCTCACCCTCACCTATCAGGTGGTCGCCTCGCTGCTCCAGCCCATGATCGGTCAGTTCACCGATGCTCGCCCCAAGCCTTACGCCCTTTCCATCGGCATGACCTTTACCCTCATCGGCCTCATCCTTCTGGCCGTGGCTCCCACCTTCACCTGGCTGTTGATTGCTTCGTCGCTGGTCGGCGTCGGTTCGGCGATCTTCCATCCCGAATCCTCGCGCATCGCCCGCATGGCGTCGGGAGGGAAGCACGGCTTCGCCCAGTCCTTCTTCCAGGTCGGCGGGAACACCGGTTCCGCCATCGGGCCTTTGCTCGCCGCCTTCATTGTTCTTCCGCAAGGGCAAAAGGGAATGGTATGGTTCGCACTTCCGGCCATCGTCGGAATCGCGGTGCTTCTGCGTGTTGGCCGCTGGTACAAGGCGAGGCAGGCTGAATCCGCCGGTAAAAAGACGGAAGAACACTATTCCACGCTTCATCTCTCACGCGGCCGAATCACCCTTTCCATCGCCGTCCTGATCGCGCTCATCTTTTCGAAGTACTTCTATCTCGCCAGCCTCACAAGCTACTACACCTTCTACCTCATCCAGCGCTTCCACGTCTCTGTACAGACCTCGCAGATCCTCCTCTTCCTCTTCCTCGCCGCAGTGGCTGCAGGAACCCTAATCGGAGGCTCCGCAGGCGACCGTTACGGACGCAAGCTCGTCATCTGGATCTCCATCCTCGGCGTGCTTCCGTTCACGCTCATCCTTCCTTATGCCAATCTCTTCTGGACCGGCGTTCTGAGCTTCGTCATCGGCTTCGTCATCGCCTCGGCCTTCTCGGCCATTCTGGTCTACGCGCAGGAGCTCCTGCCCGGCCGCGTCGGTATGATCTCCGGCCTCTTCTTTGGAGTAGCCTTCGGTATGGGCGGAATCGGGGCGGCGGTCCTGGGCAAACTCGCAGATGCGAAAGGAATCTTCTTCGTCTATCACCTCTGCGCGTATCTTCCCGCTCTCGGCCTGCTCACGGGTCTGCTGCCGGAGATCGAAGAACGAAAGTTGAAGCGGCAGAGGGTAGCTGCTTAACAGTTACAATCTCTCAAGCATGATCGCTCATCTGCGTGGACGCCTGCTCTCGAAGACTCCCAACCAAGCTGTTGTCGATTGCAACGGCGTGGGCTACGACGTCAGCATCTCAGTCGCGACCTTCTCCGATCTTCCGGCGGAAGGCGCTGAAGCCAAACTTTTCATCCACACTCATGTCCGTGAGGACCAGATTGCTCTCTTCGGCTTCGCCGAGATCCAGGAGAAGCGCCTCTTCGAGAGGCTGTTGACCATAAGTGGCATCGGTCCAAAGCTCGCAATTACTGTTCTCAGTGGGATCTCCTCCGAAAGACTCGTTGCCGCAATCCGCGGGGGCGATCATGCCACATTGACCAAGATTCCCGGCATCGGGAAAAAGACCGCCGAGCGCGTCGTGCTGGAGCTGAAAGACAAGCTCGATGACATGGCTGTTCCTATGACTGCTTCGACCGGACCGCACCATGGGCCGGTCGGAGACGACGCTCTCTCCGCCCTGGTCAATCTGGGCTATCCCCGGCCTGTCGCGCAGAAGGCGATCGAGACCTCCATCGAGAAGAACCCGGCAGCAGCCGAAGACTTCGAAACCCTCTTCCGCGCCGCGATGGCTGCTATTCGCTAGGCTGCCGGAGGTACCACCTGGCCCTGACAGAGGCGTATATATAGAGGGGAGGCGTCCGAATGGCTGTCGAACGAATAAAGGTGACAGTGGGAGTTGCGGGCGGAATCGCTGCCTACAAGGCCGTCGAAGTCGTTCGCCAACTGCAGGATGCAGGTTTCGATCCCCACGTCGTGATGACACAGGCTGCGGAGCGATTCGTGCAACCCCTGACCTTCGCCGCCATCACCGGCCATAAGGTGATCTCCAGTCTCTGGAGCGAAGATGCCGGTGCTTCAGGAGGAGAGGTCTCCGGAATCGAGCATATCGATGAGGCTCAGACGACAGCAGCCCTCATTGTCGTTCCGGCAACCGCCGATGTCCTTGCAAAATTTGCACATGGCATCGCGGATGATTTTCTTACGACGATGTACCTAGCCACCACGGCCCCTGTGATCGTCGCCCCGGCAATGAACGTGAACATGTGGCAGCACCCTGCTACTCAGGCAAATCTGCTTGCGCTGCAGAAGCGCGGCGTGCGCATCGTTGAACCCGCCAGCGGTTATCTTGCCTGCGGGATGGTAGGAGGAGGAAGACTCGCGGAAGAGAACACCATCGTGGCTGCGGTTGCAGACGCTCTCTCGAATACAACAGCATCGGAGAAGACCGATGAGCTCGCCGGTGAAACTGTTCTTGTGACAGCGGGCGGAACCCGCGAGCCGATCGATCCCGTCCGCTACATTGGAAATCGTTCCAGCGGCAAGATGGGTTACGCTCTCGCGGCAAAGGCTCGATGTCGCGGCGCGCGCGTTGTGCTGATTAGTGCACCTGCATCGTTGCCTCTGCCGGAAGGATGCGAGCTCATTCCGGTTACCACCTCCGAAGAGATGCTTTCCGCTGTAATGGATCACCTCGCCGAGGCCAGCATTGTCATCATGGCGGCTGCGGTCAGCGACTATCGTATGGCGGAAACTGCGACTGAGAAGCTTAAGCGGAATGGCCCACGCACCCTGCAGCTGGAACCAACAACAGACATTCTCCAGGAGATCGTCAAGAGGCGAAATCCACAGACCCTCGTGATCGGCTTTGCGGCAGAAACCGAGGACGTGCTTGCCAACGGGCGTGCCAAACTTGCACGAAAGGGCGTAGACGCACTGGTTCTGAACGACGTCTCAGGGACACAGACGGGCTTTGACTCGGATCGCAATGCAGGATGGTTCCTCACTCCAGAGAGCACGACCGAACTCGTCCTCAGTTCGAAGACAAAGATGGCAGCACGAATCCTAGACGAAGCTGAGCGCCTACGATCTGCGCACGGACGTCCAGTTTCCTGATTTTTACGAGATCGAACTAACGTCAACCGGCTGAGAGATCTTCTCCGGGCAACAGATCAGCTACCGGAACGCTTTCGAGCGAATGCGAATTACCGTACGCTGAGACAAGCTCAACCGTCTGCGCCTTCTCATTGACCGCTTTTACAATAAGTTGGCCTTCGATGTTTTCAAGGCGGACGACCTGACCAGTCTCAGGAATCGGCATGCTGTTCTCCTCGGGTGCACAACTCTTCTCGTGAACGGATGCGTTTCTGTCCCATGAGGATGCTTCGTATCTGTAAGTCGCCTGGTCTGACTGAAATGGAATCACTTGCCGATGCAGAAGGTAGAGAAGTGAGATTATCAAGGACACTTTGGGGGAATTAGAGGAAGTACGGATTACGTGGACAAGTTGGTGGTCAATATTTTTTTACATGACAGATGTTTCAAACTATCGGACGAGTTTGGTGACTTTGAGAGACCGACGACTCAGACCCTTTAGTAGAGTGCAGCTCTCCCGCTCCTTGACATAATACGCTAATCGCGTAATTATTTACGCAGTATGCGTACCTCTCCCATTCTCGACGCTCTCTTCCCGGAGATCCGGGCGAAGATCCTCGCGGCCTTGCTGCTCCAGCCTGAGAAGCGCTGGTTCCTCACGGAGTTGGCTCAGCATTTGGGGACGCAGCCCTCAAGTCTTCAGAGGGAGGTTGAGGCCTTGAGCAGAGCAGGACTCTTAGAACAGACCAAAGACGGGCGTCGGGTGTACTTCCAGGCGGATACAAATTCACCCGTCTTCTCTGACCTCAAAGGTCTCCTTGAAAAGACCGCAGGGCTAGTCCCCATTCTTCGTGAAGAGGTGGAAGCCTTCGGCGAGCGTATCCAACTGGCCTTCCTTTATGGCTCGACGGCGCGGTCCGAAGAATCGTCAGAGAGCGACGTGGACCTCATGATTGTAGGGGATGTGGGCTTGTCGGATTTGGTCCCGTCGCTGAGACGAGCGGAACGACGATTAGGAAGGCCAGTCAACCCTACCGTGTATTCGTCCAAGGAGTTCAAGACGAAAGCACGGAACCACGATCACTTCTTAACAGCAGTGCTGCGCGGCGCAAAAGAGTTTGTGAAAGGCAATGATGACGAGTTGGCAGCAGTGGCTGGCTAAGGGTGACGTCAAGACGCACCAGACCAGCAAACAGGAAATCGACAATCTTCGTGCTTTGATCGCACGTGATCTTGCTGACGCCTCTGTGGTCGCGCTGTCGGCAGATCGGCGATTTGCGACGGCCTATAACGCAGCCCTGCAGGCAGCAACAATAGTGATCGCCTGTTCCGGTTACAGAGTCAGTGCGAGATCTGGGCATCACAAAGTGACGTTTGAAGCTGTCGCAGTTGCCGTCGGCAGCGAAGCCACTTCGCTCGCTGATTACTTCGAGACATGTCGCCGAAAGCGCAATGTTATCGACTATATGACTTCATCGGTAGCAACCGATACCGAAGCGGAGGAGATTGTGGAAAGGGCAAACGAGTTTCGCTCAGTCGTCGAAAAATGGGTTCAAATTAACCATTCTTCAGTCGCGATCTGATCGGGTGATTAGTAAGCCTTATCAGTGTTCACGGCTGTCAGTCTTCCACTCAAAGCACCTTCTGCTTAGGTCGAGGCCAGGGCGGGTAGGATAGTGGTTTACCAAAGCGGAAGGGAGGGGGACGTGACGGAAGTAGATGGCATAGAGAACCGCGGCACAGTGCCCGAAGCCGCTTCAGCGAACAATGGTAGGACGCGATCACGAGAGAGCGAACGCTTTGGCTTCCCGATCGACTCATCGGCTTTGGTCAAATTTGGGTTCAAGTTCACGGCAGGCGGAGCACACATAAGTAGAACTCTGATGCTCAAGGAGCTTGTAGCAGTTCTAGATGCTATTCCTTTTGGCACAGTAAGTTCGATCTATCGTGCCGCGGTTCTCCAACGCAATATTCTCGGGAAGGCCACCGATAGCACTCGCCACAAGTCGCTAAGACATTTGCGCGAACTCTACGGACTTGAAGAATCAACTCCTCTGTTTCGGCTATTGCGTAAGCTTCACGGAATTGATGCGACGAGTCTGCCCCTGCTTGCAGTTCAGGTTGCTTGGGCTAGAGACCCGCTTCTAAGAGCTACAACATCACCTGTGCTTGGAACTCCGGACGGAGAACGAGTCGAGACAAGATTCTTGGCAGATGCGGTCGAAATGAGCTACCCGAATCAATACTCGCTTCTCAATCGGAACAAGATTGCCCGTAACGCCTCATCGTCATGGACCCAATCCGGTCACTTGAGAGGGCGGACAGTCAAGATTCGACAGCTGATTCAACCCACGGCAGTATCCGCCGCAATGGCCCTATTCCTCGGCGATATAGCTGGCTACCACGGTGCTGAGGTTTTCTCGAATCCATGGTGCCGCCTCCTTGATCTTAGCTCCGAACGGGCCAAGAGATTCGGCTTGGAAGCTCATCGAGCGGGTCTTCTTAACCTAAGAGCAGTTGGTGAGGTCGTGGAATTGAGCTTTCCGTTACTAGCTGACTGTGTGGGGAAACTTTCATGAGTGCTGTAGATTATCTATTCGCAAACTACGCGCGTCACGTTCGGCTGCCTTGGTCGGCGAACATGGCAGGAGCGCAACGTGTTTGGTTTGCCGTGTACCCGCCTGCCGAAGAGCGCCGTCTGCGAGCACGCTTGCCACAATTCGAAACGACTACGCTTGAAGCAGACCACACATGGAATCCAGTTGACTTCACACAGCTGATGCCAAAGTTTCTCGCTTCGCACCGATACCGAGATGAGATCTTTAAGCAACCCCAGCATCTGCGGATTGGGAATGTCATTGAAAAGCGCGCCTGCGCTCTGATAAAGGACGCATGTTCGATTGCTGAAGCCCCGGCTAGCAGCGTTATCGCCCTCACAGGTCTAGCCTCTTTGTTTGACTTGATGCGCGTATCTAGCTTGATCGAAGCCGTAGAAGACATTGTTCCGGGGCGGCTCCTCGTCTTCTTCCCGGGAGAGTACGCTGGCAACGTTTACCGATTCATGGATGCACGTGACGGCTTCAACTACATGGCTGTACCCATTACCTCGACGGAGAGTTTCATCAATCCATGATCAATCGTGAACTTTACTTCCGTGACCCGACAACAATTGAGCTTCTTAACAACGGCGTCTCGAAAGTTTCCGAGTTCGGCGATGACCAGCGACAGCTCAGGACCTTGCGTTTTGAATTGGAGTCGTTCGTCTGTGACGGGGAATACGCCAAGGGGATGGAGAGAATTCTCAGAGCCTATCTCGACGGACTTGGGCGCTCAGAGCAAAAAGCTGTGTGGGTCAGCGGCTTCTTCGGCAGTGGCAAATCACACCTAGTTAAGATGCTCCGTTACCTGTGGACAGACTATTCGTTTCCGGACGGCGCTACTGCCCGTTCGCTAGTTAGGGTTCCCCCCGAGATCAGTGATCTACTCAAGGAGCTCTCTACTCGTAGCAAACCTTTTGGAGGTTTGCGAGCGGCTGCCGGCACTCTTGGAGCTGGCTCCATGAACAATGTGCGACTCGCATTCGTTCAGCTAATACTTAGATCGGTTGGACTTCCCGAAGATCTTGCCCAGGCGAAGTTTGTACTCTGGTTGCGATCGTCGGGCCTAGAGTTGCGGGTGGCGCAGGCGCTCAAAGAGCACGGACTTGATTTGATGGAAGAGGTTGTAAACCTTAATTACTCCTTGCCTCTCGCGCAAGCAATCCTGTCTGCTGAACCGAAATATGAAACGGTCGCCAATGTTCAGCAATGGTTACCAAACGGATTTCCAGAGATTTCATCACCTACGATTGCCCAAGCACTTGACTTCATCAAGCAGGTATTCAGCGATAAGAACGGTCTTCCTTGTACGCTCTTGGTCGTCGATGAAATTCAGCAATTTATTGGTGAAAATATTCAACGAGCGATGGATGTGCAGGAGATCGCTGAGCATTGCTGCACTGAATTGAATCAGCGGCTTCTTCTGATTGGCACGGGACAGTCTGCTCTGAATACGACGCCCAGCCTACAGCGACTTCAAGCTCGATTCGCTGTGCGTGTTCAATTGTCAGATACTGACGTTGAGAGCGTCATACGCAAAACAGTATTGCGCAAGAAGCCGGAGCTCGATCCATTAATCAGGGAGACCTTTGAGGCTAGTGCGGGCGAACTCGCTCGGCATCTTCAGAACACTCGGTTTGCTGCGAATCGAGATGACGACCAATTTCTAGTCGCTGATTATCCACTGTTGCCGACACGGCGCCGGTTCTGGGAAAAGGTGCTTCGCAACACGGATCATTCGGGCACGAAGGCCCAGCTTCGTTCCCAACTGCAAATCGTTTTCGAGGCAACCAAGCAGACGGCAGCGGCTAAGGTTGGAACCGTGGTCCCAGCAGACTTTATCTATGATCAAATCTCCACTGACTTGCTCAATTCGGGTGAATTGGAGCGTGAATACGATGAGATCATTCGCAAGCAGCGGAATGGAACCGCTGAAGGAGAGCTTCGCTCCAGCCTCTGCGCATTGATTTTCCTGATCGGCAAGCTTCCGCGTACCCCAGGTGCCGATGATGGAGTTCGGGCCAGTGCGGAGACGCTGGTTGATCTGCTTGTGAGTGATCTGAAGACTGATCGCCCAAAGCTGGAGCAGCAAATTCCTGTCTTGCTCGAGCAGCTGGTGGATTCTGGCAATCTGATGGACGTCGAATCCGAATACCGCCTACAAACCCGTGAAGGCGTGCTCTGGACTCAGGATTTCAACCGTCGCCGTACAGCTGTCCTGGGCGATGAGCAACGCATCAACTCCAGGCGGGTTGAGTTACTCCGGGAGGGCGTCAAACAGGCTCTCAAGCCTGTGTCGCTCCAGCAAGGGACATCCCGCCAGCCTCGCAAACTCACAAGCGAGCTTTCATCCAGTCGCCCGGCTTCAAATAACGACGACGTTACGCTATGGCTGCGTGACGGATGGAGCGACGAGCCCGCGTCGGTATTGAACGATGCCCGTGCTGCTGGCGTAGACAGTGCGCTGCTCTTTGGCTTTCTGCCGCGTCTGCATCATGAGGAACTTCGCCAGGCTATTGCCGCTCAGCTTGCCGCCCAGGAGACTCTGGACGCCCATGGACCGGCCAGCACTCCCGAAGCGACGGAGGCCCGCAAGGCAGTCGAGACACACTTAGCTGTTGCGACCCATCGAATTAAGGACATGCTGGGTCGCATCGCGGGAAGCGCGAAGGTGTATCTCGGAGGTGGTCAAGAGGCCGACGGCATCGAGTTAGCTGACAGAGCTCAGTTGGCTGCGAACAACGCGTTAGACAGGCTCTTTCCGCAGTTCTCCGAAGCCGACCACGCGAACTGGGGTCAAGTGGTTAGTCGCGCCCGTGCGGGTGATCCAGGCGCACTCTCTCAGGTCGGATACGTTGGAGAGACTACCAAGAATCCCGTCTGTCGGCGGGTACAAGACTTCATTGGTTCTGGCAAGAAAGGGAAAGACATCCGAGAGTACTTTGGCTCCGCACCCTTTGGTTGGCCCGACCAGGCGATCAATGGTGCACTCTTTGCCTTGATGGTAGCGGGCAATCTACGAGCTACCTACAATGGCCTGCCTGCGAATGTGTCGCTTCCGCAGAACCAGATCGGCGTCGCCCACTTCTATGTGGACGTCCCGCCGCTGGATGTTCAACAGCGGCTTAATTTGAAGGCGCTTTTCCAGAAGGCCGGCATCACCACACAAAACGGCAAAGAGTCAGAGGCTGCCGGTCAATTCCTGCAGAAGCTGACTGAGCTGGCAGCGGCGGCCGGTGGCACCGCACCGCGTCCAGAATCACCCGATACGAAAGACGTGAAGTCTCTCCAGACCCTGAGTGGCAATGCGCAACTCCTAAAGATTCATGAACAGAAGGATGCTCTTGCTGCCGCCCTCGTCACTTGGAAGAAACATTCGGAAGCCATTACGAAGCGTTGGCCCGTGTGGGAGCGGCTGGTCCAGCTCCGTGAGTTTGCTAAGGGCCTCCCAGGAGCCGACGCCTGCACTGCATCAATGAACGGGATTATCTCTGACCGGTCACTGCTGGCCGATCCTGATCCGGGTCCTGAACTTTCCAAGCAGCTTGTCAGTGCACTACGGACAGCGGTCGGAAAGCTGCAAGACGATCTTGTGACGGCATTCAGCACCGGTGAAGCCATGCTCGCAGCGTCATCGGCATGGACCGGGATTTCTGAGGAGCAGCGTAACCAGCTCCATTCAACCTTCCAGCTTAAGGCTCCTCCCAAGGAGGCTGTTGGGAGCGACGATGAGGTTCTGTCTGCGCTTTTTTCGCGGACACTTTCTGATCGGCGCAATATGCTGGATGCCGTTCCGCAGAGATTTTCCCGAGCGCTGGAAGAGGCGAGTCGACTACTTGAGCCGAAAGCGCAAAAGGTCGTTCTCGCCGGCGCGACGATTCGCAACGAGGGAGATCTCGACCGGTGGCTCAACGATGCACGGCAGAAGATTGAAGAGAAGCTGAAAGAGGGCACGGTCATCCTATGAGCAGTCTGCCTACCCCGCTACGTCGTCAACTGGAATCTGCCGTAAAGCAAGCTCGTAAAGTTGCGGCGGCGGGTGCTCGCAAAGCCCTTGAAGCCCTTGCGGTACACGAGTCCGAACCATACGCCTACATGAATGCCTCGCAGATTGAGCTGCGGCGTAGACTCCGTGCGCAGGCGGCTCAGCTTGGCGACAAAGAGGTACTGGGTGAGCCCGGTTCCTGTGAGATCAAGCATCTGGTTGAGAAGCTGGCCTATGACCAGTGGCATCGGCTGCTCTTCGCTCGCTATCTGGTGGAGAACAATCTCCTCATCTCCCCCCAACACGGCGTTTCCGTCTCGCTGGACGACTGTGAGGAGCTTGCGCCTGCGCTGGGGCTGAAGGATTCGTGGGCTGTGGCGGCTCGCTTTGCCGCGAATGAACTGCCGGAGATCTTTCGAGCCGATGACCCCGCCGGTGCCGTTGAGTTGCCCGCTGAGAATCGCAAACCGCTCATTCAACTCGTCACCGGGTTGCCGGCGGAGGTCTTCACCGTTGGTGACTCCATCGGCTGGTGCTATCAGTTCTGGCAGGCTGAGCGTAAGGACGAGGTCAACGCTGCGGGCAACAAGATTGGCGCGGATGAGCTGCCGGCGGTCACGCAGTTGTTCACCGAAGATTACATGGTGGACTTTCTTCTCGATAACACTCTGGGCGCATGGCACGCCGGTAAATCGCTGGCTGCGAATCCAGCACTTGCGGAGACGGCACAGAGTGAAAGTGAGCTTCGCGCCGCCGTGGCGTTACCCGGATGCCCGTGGAGCTATCTGCGATTCATCAAGGGTGACGACGGCAAGTGGGCGCCCGCAGCCGGAACATTCGCGGGTTGGCCGAAGACCGCGAAGGAAGTGACGTGCCTCGATCCTTGCATGGGTAGCGGGCACTTTGTCGTCGCGATCTTCGAGCGCATAGTCGCCCTGCGGATGGCGGAAGAGACGCTGGATGCACCGGAAGCTGTGACAGCAGTCATTCGCGAAAACGTGTTCGGGCTTGAGATCGACCCGCGCTGCACCCAGATTGCGGCCTTCAATTTGGCACTGACGGCATGGCGATCGGTCGGGCACTGCTCGTTGCCCGCGATGAATCTTGCGTGCTCGGGACTGGCGCCAAACGCCCGCGAAGCCGACTGGGTGGCGCTAGCCGGGGACAGCGAGAAGCTCAAGAACGGGATGGCACGGCTCTACCGATTGTTCAAAGACGCCCCCGTGCTGGGCAGCCTCATCAACCCGCGCGCAGCCGAGGGTGATCTACTCATCGCCGCATTCCATGAACTTCAGCCCCTACTGGACAAGGCGCTGGAGCAGGAAACGAAGGACGACACCGCGCATGAAATGGTCGTGACCGCGCGCGGCCTGGCCAAGGCGGCGGAGATTCTCGCCCTCGAGTTCACGCTCGTCGCGACAAACGTGCCTTACCTGGGTCTACGGAAGCAAGATGACGTGCTCAAGGATTACTGTGAACGCTTTCACTCTGAGGCAAAAGCGGATCTAGCCAATTGTCTTTTGGAACGGTGCTTGGACTTTTGCGAAAAAGATTCAGGATCCACGTCATTGGTTACTCCTCAAAACTGGCTTTTTCTGGGTAGCTACAAGAAACACCGACAACGCTTGCTCACGAATGTTACATGGGAGTTAGTCGCACGTCTCGGATCGGGAGCGTTCGAAACCATCACAGGCGAAGTTGTGAACACATCCCTACTGATCTTGAGCGGTGATATCCCAATGAAGGAGAGTTCATTCATCGCAATCGACGCTTCGGCAGACACGATCCCCCTCCAGAAAGCCGAAACCTTGCGGGCCAACGACATAAGAGCCATCCGACAAGCGGAGCAGTTGAAGAATCCGGACGCGCGAGTGGCGTTTGGAAAACGCGAGGGCACAAGTCTTTTGAGTGAGTTCGCTTTGGATTCTTCCGGCTGCTTGACAGGCGATGGTGAACGGTTTTATCGAACTTTTTGGCAGCAAGAACTTTCGGAGGACTGGGAATTTCTCCAATCCACGGTGAATGAAACCATATTGTATGGTGGAATAAGCTCAGTGATTTTTTGGCAAAAAGCTTCTGGTGAGTTGTTTCACTTTGCGGAAGAGATGAAGGGAACCAACCATGCGGTCCAGAATTGGCGTAGAGGACAAGATGTCTGGGGCATGAAGGGTGTGGCTGTCAGCAGTATGGGATTGCTCGCCTCAGCAATCTATGATGGCTGTCATTTCGACAACAACACAGCCGTCCTTATTCCTCGCGACCCCGCACACCTCCCTGCACTTTGGTGCTTCTGCTCCTCCACTGATTTTCATGAAGCTGTTCGCGAGGTTGATCAGGCATTAAAAGTCACCAACGCCACCTTGGGCAAAATCCCCTTCGACATGGCGCACTGGGAGAAGGTGGCGGCGGAGAAATATCCTCACGGATTGCCGAAGCCGTTTTCCAGCGATCCGACGCAGTGGTTGTTCAACGGGCATCCCAAAGGTTCCGACCAGACGTTACATGTGGCCGTGGCACGGTTGCTCGGTTACCAGTGGCCGCGTCAGACAGGTTCGAGTTTTCCCGATTGCCCAGCGCTCGAACATGACGGTCTGGAGATGCTGTCCGACTTGGACGGGGTCGTCTGTCTCTCGGCCACGAAGGGTGAACCGGCCGCCGCCGAGCGCCTTCGCGGGCTGCTGGCGCAAGTCTATGGCGAGGGCTGGAGCGCATCTCTCCAACAGGATCTGCTCGCACAGGTGGGGTATGCCGGCAAGACGCTTGACGACTGGCTGCGCGACAATTTTTTCGAGCAGCACTGCGCGCTCTTCCAGCATCGCCCCTTCATCTGGCACATCTGGGACGGCAACAGGAATGGCTTCAGCGCGCTGGTTAACTATCACCGACTCAACTACGCCACCCTCGAATCCCTCACCTACGCCTATCTCGGCGACTGGATTCGCCGCCAGCAAGCAGCCGTAGATGTTGGCGAGCCTGGTAGCGACGCTCGGCTGGAAGCAGCGAAGCAACTCCAGACCAAGCTCAAGCTGATTCTCGAAGGCGAGCCACCCTACGACCTCTTCGTCCGCTGGAAGCCGCTCTCAAAACAAGCTATCGGCTGGCACCCCGACCTGAATGACGGCGTCCGGATAAATATCCGGCCCTTCGCCACCGCAGACATCTTTCGCAAGCGCGTGAAGATCAAGTGGGACAAAGATCGCGGCAAGGAACCCGTCCGCGAGCAGAAGGAATATCCCTGGTTCTGGGGCTGGGACGGCAAGGAGCAGGATTTCGCCGGTGTAGGGACAGAATCGGATGGCAATCGTTGGAACGACTGCCACTACACCAACGAAGCGAAGCGCAAGGCGCGTGAGACGAAATGACAACACTCGCAGAATACATCGTCGCTTTGCTTCGCAATACGGCCCATGCGTTCGCTGCCGGCGATGAGGTCGCACCTTGCGCGGTGCTCTGGCCGGACCCTGACAGATTATGGGAGTCGGTGATACCTGAATTACAGGTGATGGCACCAGAGATATATATTCTCGGCGAGTACGCCCCTGAAAAGCTCACCGGCCCAGCTTTGTGGCTGCGGTGTATTGAAGCGGGGGTGGTTGATGGTGCGCCGCAAAAGGGGACGACGCCGATCTTCTACCTGCCGGGGGTGAGCCAAGAAAGGCTGCGAGCTGCGGAAGACTGCCCCCAAAGTCTGAACCCTTTGGTTGAGACGCAATATCGCGGAGTCACCTATGCGCAGTCAGCCACCCGTGAGTGGACACCGTACTCGCTTCTGGTCTCCGGACAGCACGGCTTAGCCCTCGAATTGGCTACAGGACAGGCAACACGCGATGCGCTAATCGGTGCGCTCCCGTCGTTGATGAGCGAACAGGTTAGCCATCTTCGCAATCGTCGACTTGATTCAGAGTTCTTCAACGGGCTCGTGGCACCAGACGCGACTGGTTCGTTGCTGCAATGGCTTGGGAACTCCGACGCGTTTCGGCAGCGACACTCTGAGGCTGAATGGAAGGCCTTCCGGGAAAACTGTAAGGCTGAGTATCGTTTCGATCCTCAAACCGAAGGTCCGCTAGAGGCCGCCAAGCAACTTGCTGGGCGCGACACGACATGGAATGTGGCATGGAAGCGCTTCGCGGAGGCACCGGCAAATCACCCGGGAGTTGTTGAATGGCTGAAGCGTGCCACCCCTAAGAAGCCAACGATGTTCGATTCCCCAGAGGTGTGGCCGACTCTGAACGAACGCGAAGAACAGTCGTTGCGACAGACCCTGGAAGCGCTGAAGGATCGATCCCAGGACGAGGCCATCCGTACGGTCATGGAACTGGAAGCACATCATTCAGAGCGGCTCGCCTACGCATGGCAGAAGCTTGGGCTGAGCCCCTTGGCGACCGCCCTCAAACCTCTGGCGAAAGTGGCCGAGTTGTGTGCAACCACACCTGGCGCTCCCACGCCGGACGCTTTCGCGGCTTACTATGCCAAAGATGGCTGGCGTGTGGATGCCGCTGCGCTCGCTACGATGGCACTATCTGAGACTCCGGAACAGCATGCAGCGCTCTTAGGAACGTTGCGCGCTGTCTACCTGCCATGGCTGGAAGCGACTTCTCGCCACCTGCAGATACTTTTCAGTTCAAATGGAAGTTCGGTGTCCAAGCGCGCGAAGCCAATATCACCGACACCTGGCAAGCTCGTCCTGTTTGCAGATGGCTTGCGGATGGACGTCGCTCAGCAGGTTGCGGCCATGCTGACTTCTGGCGGAGTTGAATGCGCGATCGACTGGGAGTGGTCGACCATTCCATCTGTCACTGCGACGGCGAAACCGGCAGCATCCCCTATAACGGGTGACGTGCAGGGTGGGGAAGGGGGGGATCAGTTCACTGCGCGCTTGACCTCGACTGGACAGATGCTCACACAGGACCGATTCATAACTGCGCTCGCGGGACGAGGTTGGCAATGCCTGAAGCCAGGCGAGAGCGGCGATCCAACCGGCTCGGCCTGGACCGAGGCCGGTACGATCGATAAACGCGGGCACACTGAAGGATGGAAGCTTTCGCGGAGCATCGAAACCGAAGTCCGCGATCTCGCGAGTCGGATTCGGTCACTCATCAAGATTGGTTGGAAGGAAATTATCGTTGTAACCGACCACGGCTGGCTCTTGCTCCCATTTGGGCTGCCCAAGGTGGAGTTGAAGTCCTTCCTGGCGGAGAATCGTTGGGGTCGATGCGCATCGATGAAGTCCGACGCCCAGACGGAGCTGCCTACGTACCAGTGGCATTGGAATCCAAACGTCGCAATCGCAACGCCACCAGGTGCCGGATGCTTCCGCGCTTCCACGGAGTACTCGCACGGCGGCGTCTCGCTTCAGGAAATGGTGACGCCAGTGATTCGGGTTGTTGCATCGTCCGACAACGCGGAAGCAGCGAAGATAGTTGAAGCCAAATGGACGGGGGCGAGATGCAGGGTGCAGATTACTGGCGACTGCGAGAAATGCCGAGTAGACGTGCGCACCAGACAATCTGATGCTGGAAGTTCTTTACTTGCGGATCGGCAAGCTCCCGAGACCACCTTGGATGGCAAGGCGACAGCGTTCTTGGAGGATGATTCTGACATCGGCAGAGATGCCGTCATCGTATTGCTAGATGCGACCGGGCAGGTGGTCGACGTGTTGGCCACCACGATTGGAGAATAGCGAAATGAATCAACAATTAGATTCCGTCGATGCGATCGCGACAAAGGCGTTTGAAGGATATGTGGTTCGGAAGGACCTCGTTCGAAAGTTTAAGGGACAGTATCCGGTTCCTACATATGTGGCCGAATTTTTGTTAGGTCGATACTGCGCTTCAGTGGACGATGTCGAGATCGCAGAAGGTCTGAAGATCGTAGAGAGGCAACTGAGCGAGAAGACTGTTCGAGCTGGAGAGCACGAGCTGTTCAAAGCGCGTGCGAAAGACAAAGGGCACGTCAAGCTGATTGACATTGTTACGGCTCGGCTGGACGCAGGAAGCGATTCATTCCTGGCTGCTTTGCCAAGCTTGCAACTTAAGGATGTTCGGATCAGCGAGAAGATGGTCCATGCCAATGAACGCATGTTGACCGGTGGTTTCTACGCAGAAGTCGAGCTTGCTTATGACCCGATCATCGCTCTAGAAAAGAATGGTAGGCCGTTCGGTATCGAGTCGTTGCGTGAGATACAGCTATCTAAACGGGAGGTGTTGCCAGCTTTGTATCAAGGCCGGGATACATTCTCCATTGAAGAGTGGAAGGATTTCCTGGTTCGGAGCGTGGGGATCGAGCCAGACAAGCTTACGCCTCGCGCCCGAGACATGATGCTGCTGCGCATGGTTCCATTTGTGGAGCGAAACTACAATCTAGTTGAACTGGGACCTCGAGGAACCGGTAAGAGCCATCTGTTCCAGCAAGTCTCCCCGTACGCGCACCTAATATCAGGCGGCAAAGCAACGGTCGCGAGAATGTTCGTCAACAACGCTAACGGACAGCGGGGGTTGGTTTGTCAGTACGATGTCGTCTGCTTCGATGAGATCTCCGGCGTCTCGTTTGATCAAAAAGATGGTGTAAACATCATGAAGGGTTATATGGAGTCTGGCGAGTTCAGCCGTGGAAAGGAGAGTATTAGAGCCGACGGCGGTGTCGTCATGGTTGGCAACTTCGATGTTGACGTGCAGCACCAGCAGCGCGTCGGGCATCTCCTAGGGCCTTTGCCTGCCGAAATGCGTGACGACACCGCGTTCATGGACCGCATCCACGCATATCTTCCGGGATGGGATCTTCCGAAGGTGAATCGCGAACTGCTGACTGACCACTTCGGCCTTGTGAGCGACTTTCTTTCGGAATGCTGGAACCAACTTCGTCGACAGAGTCGGCAAAATGTATTTCAGGGCCGCGTCCACCTCGGAGGGGCCTTGAGCGGCCGAGATACTACGGGTGTTCAGAAAACAGTCAGCGGTCTGATCAAGCTCGTGTCGCCGAATCCCGATGTTCCCATCGCTGATGACACACTTGAGTGGGCGTTGCGGATCGCTTTGGAATGTCGTAGACGCGTCAAGGAACAACAGAAGCGGATCGGTTCCGCCGAATTTCGAAACACGCAGTTCAGCTACTCGGTGGGTGAGGATGGCGTGGAAAAGTTCGTCGCAACGCCTGAACTATTCAGTGAAAACAGTATTAGCAGCGATCCGCTTCCGCCAGGGCAGGCATGGATTATTGCACCTGGCGGTGGCGAGGAGAATCCTGGTCTTTACCAGGTGAACGTCACGGAAGGACCCGGTGGCGGGGTGAAAATCTTGAATCAGCCTGCGCCGGCAGCTTTTAAGGAAAGCGTTCGATGTGCTGAGCAAAATCTTTATGCTCGCCCAGCCGAGCTGGTCGGGGATCGAGATCCGCGACAGCACGAATTTTCCATTCAACTCAGGGCATTTGACAGCGCAAAAAGCGGGTCCGGCGTTGGTATGGGCGTGCTCTTAGCCCTTTGCTCCTCTCTGCTTCAGAAGAGCCTCAAAGGGGGGCTTGCGATTGCAGGTGGCCTCAACCTTGGCGGTTCCATAGAGACGATATTCAATCCTGTCGCCGTGGTGGAAACCGCGATCGAGAAGGGAGCAGCCACCATATTGATGCCGATTGGAAGTCGACGACAGTTGAACGATCTACCCGATGATCTGGCGGCCAAGATTACCCTGCACTATTACCTGGATGCGAGAGACGCTCTTCTCAAGGCGTTGGCACTGTGATGGGACATGGGGGGCACCCGGTCCCGCAGGGTGCTCAGATGTCTAAACTAATATGTGTGCCGATCATTGATTGCACATCCGGTTTAATGGATGAATTTGCGTGTACTCCTAGACAAAGCACTAAGCAGCTAAAGGATCAATCATAATGAGCAAGGTCTGGATGGTACGTGCAGGGCGAGCCGCTATTTATGCCTCGGAGTTTGTCTCCCAAGGCATTACTGCCATTGGTTGGGGGAAGGTCGGAAGCCTTGACGACGTTCATACCCGCGAAGAAATCTCGGCATTGGTTTCCGCGGAGTTTGGTGATTACAACCGGCTGCAGGTTGCAAATGCTACGGGTCAGATCTTCCGCTTCAGGGAGGAATTGGTGGAGGGAAGCACCGTCCTGATGTACGAACCTGCAGACCGCCTCTATCGCGTTGGCACGGTGACTGGCGGGTACGTATACAACGCTCTTGCTGATGAGGAACTTCGACACACCAAGACGGTGCGATGGGATAAAGAAGTGAGTAGGGATGTTCTGACGCCCCAGACGAAGAACTCACTTGGTTCGATTGCGACAATCTTCTGTATCTCTGATGACGCAGCAGAGGAGATATCAGACCGGCTTGCAGGTCACGTGCAGACAGAAGCAATCGATGTCTTAAGCGAAGCGCCTCTCACGGCGACCACAGAGGCGATCGCTGCCGAATCCGATATCCGGCGAGACATCGAGCAAAAAGCTTTGGAGTTCCTGCAGGATCGGATTGTGCGGCTGGAGTGGGACGAAATGCAGGAGCTTGTTGCTGGCCTTCTGAGAGCTATGGGCTATAAGACGCAGGTGTCCGCTCCTGGTGCCGACCGGGGCCGCGATATCATCGCATCTCCCGATGGCTTTGGGTTTCAGGAACCGCGAATTCTAGTCGAAGTGAAACATCGGAAAGGCACAATTGGTGCTCCCGACGTTCGTGCGTTCTTGGGAGGACTGAGGCAGCGGGACAATGGTTTGTACGTCTCGACGGGCGGATTCACTCGCGAGGCCCGGTACGAAGCCGAGAGAGCTAATCATCATCTCGCCCTTCTGGACCTGGACGGCTTAGGAAAGTCGGTGATGGAACATTACGACAACATGGATGCGGAGACGCGGGTTCTCCTCCCTTTGAAGAAGATCTATTGGCCTGCGTGATCGATTTCCGTTCTGACCCGAGCCGCAAAGGCCACCTACTTAGCGGCGAGATAAACGAATGATTGAGGTGCGAAGCCGTTCGCAACAAAATCGGTGAGTTCCAGCGGTTCGGCATACAAGCGCGCTTGTGCTACTTCGATTGCAAAACCAACCTCGCGCCCAGCGAAATACTCTGTAAAGAACCGCTCCGTTACACCTGCTGCGGACTTTGTCTTGCGCCACAGACGGCGTGGCGAATCACTATGAACGCCTGAGACCGTAAATTCACCGATCACCTTGCTCCACTGATGCCATACGAGGTTCTGCAGGTACGCTTTGACTTCATTTTTCAGGTTTTCGCTCTTCTCGAAAATCTGCCCAAGCCTCAGTGGCTGATCGCGGAACACTGGGATATTCTTCACGATGTTTATGACGGTGGAATCATCATGACCCACCCAATAGACGACCGTCTCCCACAAGAACGATTCAAGGCTCGTAATAACTGAGCTGAATGCCAGATTACGCGCGAGAAACTGCGCAGAAGGATCGCCCTGCAGAGTCAGGAGCAGCTTCGATTGCTCAAGGCGTTCACGGAGTCTTGCCAGGGGCTGGCTGCTGCTCTCGAATATGACGCCGTAGTCTTCGTCATATTCGCGAGGAGCCCTGAATTGCACCGGTGCCCACTCATCCCCGACCTGTCGATGCAATTCATCGATGACTTCCCGAATCACGTCATCTTTCACAACACGAGCGAAACGATCCGGCAATACGTCAGCCGGGTCGAAGGGCCCGCCATCAATGAACTGGAAGCCCCCTTCGTGGCCGTTGTACGGCGTGTCGTGGACAGGGTCACAATACCGAGCCAGGAACCACTCCCGAACAGCAATTACCTGGTCGTTTCTTTTCGCGGTCTCAAGCCAGTGATCCTGCGGATCAAACGGGCCATCAACATCCCAGGTGCTAAACGCTTCAGGAGGGAGATTGCCAAGCTCCTCATCGTCCATATGGTCATTCCAGCCCATCAGTCACTCCTATCGGCGAGAGCAAAGCCGCATTCCGAATAGAAGCATTCTAGATGGCGGGCTCCCTGGGGAATATAACGGAGCGTATGGGCGTCCCCCACTCGACGCTAAGCCTACGAAAGAAACATGCCGAAAAAAGCGCAACTAAGGCAACTTCGATATAGTGGCCTGCAGCGATGACCACAGAATCCAAACGGCCTTAGATTGCTGTCGCAGATACGCTACATTGCGATTAAACTTCGACCCACTGCGAGCAAAACGATGATCACTCCGGAAGTTCGTGCAGCCGAAAAAGAGATAGATCTTTTCGTCCAAAACTTGCCGGTTTGGAAGACAGAGAGAGATGTGCTGCTCACAAAGCTGATGACGGTGTGGCGTGATGGGCTTGAGGTGCTGGGATTGAAGGCCGCGCACGCGCTCACTTTCAATATCCCGAACGGCATCGAGAAAAGTATCGCGGGAGAACATCTCCTTGCTACCGGTGTATACCAATGTTTGAAATGGGCGATGTTGTTCGCTCCCGATAAGGGCTCGGGATCAATTGACGATAAAGCGTTGATCGAAATCGTCATGAAGACCGCAGCGCACTATCAGATCCTCGTCGATGCCTTGAAGATGGGAAATCACGACAGGGTTGGTTTCGCCGTTGAAGAGAAGAGCAAGATATTAACCGTGTATGAGGGTGGGGACCTCACGGGTGCCGACAGCGAGCTTCTCCGTCGCACCCATCTCACGACACCGTTTCGCTCTCAAACTCCATTTGTCGAAGACAGTGACCAATTAACTGCAAGTTGGAACGCTGGCCAGTATCGGGAGTATTGGCGTTGGCTGAAAGCGCTCTGCGTGGACGCAGAGAAAGAGACCATCATGCTGCCAGCTGGTGGCATTCTAGGCCCCATGCAGGAGGTAATGAAGCGCCCGGTGGTAATCGAGATTCCGCTCCCTCCGGCAAATCTTGAGACAGTCCAGCGCGATCTCACGCTCACTATCGATAAGGTGAGAGGACCACTCAACTGGAAGATCGATGGGTGGCATGATTCCCCATTGATCAAAATCAAAGATCAGACGTTTGCGGTCACGCTGCCCCTAAAGACACTCGAAGACATTGACGACTACATGCTTCGGATTGCGGTCCTCAACGATCCCGTGCAATACGAAAAGGTGAGCGGGCTTCGGGAAGACCGGATGATCACCACATGTAAGACCGCATTTGAGGAGGAGGGTTGGCTGTTCACGCCACACTATATACTCTCGAATCCTATGCGCGAGATCGATGGCTATGCGACACGGGGTACAGAGATTCTCATAGTCCAGCTCAAATCCACACTACGTCCGCAATCGCCGTGGGAGGTACTAAAAAGAAATGATGATGTTCTTGAAGGCATTCGCCATACAGCGGAGATTGTAGGACGAGTCGGGTCTCCTGCTAAAGGCGTAGTGATAACTGATGGTTATGCAGGTGACTATGTGACCTGGCAAGAATCTATAAACAAAGGGGTCTCGGTAGCGACGCTCGATGACGTAACGTCGATAGCGACCTCTCCCGTAGCTGCATTTTCAGCGCTCGCTCAGCGAGCGGGTCTTGATGAGGTGCAAGTTGCGGCGGATAAAAATGAACGTGAAATTAAGCTCGGGAAATGGACGATCCATCTGATCGATGAACCGCCACCCCGTTGAATTATCGTTTGAAAACATCCATGTTTCCGCTTGAGCCTGAAGCCATACCGATTTCCGTTTACCGAATACTCATCAATATGCGATGTAGCCGGAACGTCCGTAGCACGGATTCCCGTGCTGATCTTTGTGGGGGCGGAGGCGCGTGCTGTAACGCTTCCTAGGGAAGCGCTTTCCGCAATATGAGCATTCGACCAGATATATGTGCCGCGCCGTCCTGTGTGCTATAGATCTCGTTGTCCTGGTGCTAAAGCCACCATTCCCCCCGAAATACGTTTTCGCTGCAAATTCACCAGCCTTGCCAAGCTCGATGGGATATCGCGGTTCAAAAACCTGTTCTGCGATGGCGAGTCCCTGAATCTTAGGGTGGAGAAAAGTCTTGAGTCCTGGTCCGCTCGATCTACCGCCAGTGGTATCGAAGGCATAGAAATACTCCTGGCCGAAGCCATCCTTACGCCGTTTAAATGCCAGAGAATAAGGCTCAACAAGGCGGCGCTGGCCATCATAGGTAATATCGAGCATCTTTAGATCGCTCGCAGCCTCCATGATCGTGTTGCGAAAACCAGACGGGAAGAACGCAATCTCGCCGTAATAATCGATACGCAGACCGGCGAACAACCCTTCGATGTCATCTTTAAATCGGCCCAGCGCTATATCGAAATCGAACAGGCTCGGAGCCGGGCACACGATGTACTTATGCCAGAATGCCCTGAACGTTTCGAGTGGCAGGTCGAGAAGAAGACCCTTGGCCACGCCGGGACTGGGTTCAAAGATCGTTTTCTGCAAGAACGTTCGGAGTAACTCAGGGCGGTTAACCTCGATGTCACGGTTGATAAAAACGCTGTACACATAGTCATAGAGATCAAACGAGTGCCTGCGCTGCAGCAAGCATTTGAGCTTTGACGCGAGCAGCTCTTCCAGCTTGTGGCATTTGATCGCGACGTTGCATTGAGCGCTATCCGAATAGGGATGAATGAGAAACCGATCCTGAACCGGCAAGAAGATGCGGTCGTACTCGGTGACATCCATCTGCACCTTGATAGTGGTCGTGTGCGGGTTGCCGTAAAAATCCTTGAAGTAAAGCCGTCCTTCGAAGATGCGGCGGTCTTTGTCAGAGTTCGCCTTCTCCTTAACCCAGTTCTTATTGGTCTCGAACGTCACACCCGTCTGCTGCTCTACGAACCCGCAGACTCGGTTCAGCTCCGCGATGAGCTGGTCTTGCTGGATCGCCCTAGTGCTGGAGAAATCGAGATCATTGGAAAAACGGGTGTGGGGGAAATATGCCTTCCGGAAGCAATTGCCCCCTTTGAGAATGAGCGTGTTCTTCAGCTCGCTCTGGCTGTATATGCCGGTAAGGAGCCACCCGAATACATAGTCGCGCTCGATGTTCGATGGGTGCAGGCCGAAGTCTGTCGCCTTTGTTTCGATCTCGTCTTTCGTGATCATCACGTATCCTTATCCGGTCCCCGCATCAACTGAGACGACCAATGGCAACCATACAAGAAGAAGTGCTCGCCGCGTTCTACACCAAGCTGAAGGACACCGAGGGCTTCACTGACGCCAAGGTGCAGGCGCTCCGCGATATTCTGAGCGGCGGTAAGAAGCCCAAAGCGGCTGATGTAATACGGGTCTTGGCAGAGCCTGCAAAGGCAGAGCTGCCATGATTCAGATCGAAAACATCAAGATCTTCGAGCTGCGTGGCATCCGCGACCTTGAACTGAGTCTCAATCGCGGCAGTTTTGTTATTTCAGGCCCCAACGGATCAGGCAAAAGCGGCGTCATCGACGCGATTCAATTTGCCCTGACCGGGGAGATTGCACGCCTCAAAGGTGCGGGAACGGGAGATCTGACACTCTCTGCCCACGGTCCACATGTCGAGGCCAGAAGCGATCCTGATGCGGCCTCAGTGTGTTTAAGCGTATATATCCCGCACTTGCAAAAGAAAGCCACGATCACCCGCACTATCAAGCAGCCGAAAAAACCAAAGATTGCGCCGGACGAACCTGCAGTGCGGGCAGTTTTCGAGGAGGTCGCGCTCCACCCTGAAATCAGTCTTTCTCGCCGGGAGATCATCAAATTCATCCTTAGCGAAGCAGCTCAGCGGTCGCGCGACGTGCAGACCCTGCTGAAGCTCGATGACATCGATCAGACGCGGGCAATGCTGAAGACAACCGAAAACAAACTCGATACCGCTTATTCCACGGCGAGGACCCAAGTAAGCACGTCCGAAGACAGCCTGAAACGCCATCTCGATCTTCCGGCTCTCAAAGCGGATGATCTGCTGCAAGCAGTCAACAAACGCAGAACTCTACTGTCCCTGGCGCCCCTCACTGCACTCACGAAAGACACCGATCTTTCGGAGGGCATCTCGGAAGGGGCGGCGCAAGAAGGTGCACAGCAGTCTAAAGAATCCGCCATCGCGGATGTGCAGGCGCTCCTGAACCCCGCAGTAAAAGATTTCGAGAACAATCTAGAATCTTCTGTCGAGCAGTTGCTCCAGGGTGTGGCCAAGATCGAAGCCGCTCCTTCGCTGCTGGCTTCCATCAACCGCCATGCGTTTGTGCAGAGCGGGCTCGGCCTCGTCGATGGACCCAATTGCCCGCTGTGCGACACGGCCTGGGATATGGAGGAACTACGAGCGCATTTGCGCGATAAGCTGGCGCGATCACGGGAAGCTCAAGCTCTTCGGGAGCAGATGTTAAAAACCTCTCGCGAAATCGCGACTGCGATCATTCGCATCCGGGCACTCGCTGCAGCCGCTGCGAAAGTCGCCGAAACTCCTAAAGAGCTGGCGACGGCACTTGCATCCTGGTCGGGGGATCTCCAGTCTTTCTCCGATTCGATTGCTTCAGTTGAAGGCGCGATTGCAGCCAAAGAACGCTTCGAGTCGGGCTGGTCAAAGACACCGTCCCCGCTAGTTGCCGACTTGCAGGCCCTGGAGCAGAAGGTTAAGGCTCGCCCGGATAAGAGCGCGACAGCCGAAGCGAACAGCTTCCTGGTAGTGGCGCAGGAGCGGCTGCGCAATCTGCGCCTTGCCAGACGCGACGCGGAAGAAAAGAAAGCTGTAGCTGCATTGGGGAAGGCAGCCTACAAAACCTATTGCGATGTTTCGGAAGCAGCACTTGTCTCGCTGTACGAAGAGGTTGAAGGTGAATTCGGCGCGTTCTACCGGGCCATTAATCAGGATGATGAAGGCGATTTCAAGGCCAAATTCGAAGCGGCGAACGGCAAGCTCGGGTTGCTTGTTGATTTTCACAAGAAGGGCATGTTCCCGCCTGGCGCTTATCACAGCGAAGGGCACCAAGACGGCATGGGAGTGTGCCTCTATCTTGCTCTGATGAAACGCGTGCTCGACGCGAATTTTACGCTGGCCGTTCTCGATGACGTAGTGATGTCGGTCGATTCGCAGCATCGGAAGCAGTTCTGTAAGTTGCTCAAACAGGCATTCCCGAACACGCAGTTCGTCATCACCACGCACGATCAGGTATGGGCGCGGCAGCTCCGCTCAGAGGGTGTTATTAGCGCGAAGTCAGCGGTGGCTTTTCACACCTGGTCGGTGGAAACCGGGCCGATCCTCGATGAGGTTTCTGAAATTTGGGAGAAGATCGATGCTGACCTCGCAAAGAATGAGGTGCCGGCGGCAGCGGCGAAGCTTCGCAGGCATCTGGAGTTCGTAGCATCGGACCTTGCGGATGAGCTGAGTGCGAAGGTACATTATCGGGGTGATGGTGGATACGACATGGGCGAATTGCTTAGCGCCGTCATTGGGCGCCAGGGAGACCTGCTGAAGCAGGCCGCGAAAGCCGCCAAATCCTGGGGAAACGATACCGAGCTGGCTAGGGTGCAAGCATTCCAGGATGCTCGTGCAAAGATCCTCGCCGAAAGAAACGGAGAGGAATGGATCATCAATAAAGCGGTCCACTACAACGAATGGGCGGATCTTAACAAGAACGATTTCAAGCCGGTCGTCCTGGCCTTCCGCCATGTGTTGGAGCAATTCAGGTGCGACAAGGCGCAATGCGATTCGTGGATGTCGCTCTCCCCGCGCGTGAATCCGACAGATCTTCGCTGCGGCTGCGGGAATTTAAGATTCAACCTCAAGGAGAAGTAAGTTTGACCGTCGTTCTCCAGACACATGGATAAGGCAGTATCGACTCGCTCCGGGGTCACTTCCGTCCTTTAGTCTCGACATACAATAACTGTTCGCTGGTCAGGAGGCTGCGATTACAGGCGTAGGCTAGGCCGTTCATACAGGCCGAATAGTTCCTTCGCAGATCACTGGCTTGCACTGTGGAGAGCTGGTCTGGCGTGAGGAGGTTTTTGTTGCAGGCATAAGCCAGACCGTTCATGCAGGAAGAGTAATTCCGCCGGAGGTCGCTCGCCGCAACGGTTGTTGCTTCCTCAGGGGTGAGCAGGCTTTTATTGCAGGCATAGGAAAGCCCGTTCATGCAGCTCGAATAGTTTCGGCGGAGGTCGCTGGCTTGCACCTTGACCGCTTCATCCGATGTCAGAAGATTTTTATTGCAGGCGTAAGACAAGCCATTCATGCAGGACGAATAATTTCGCCGCAAGTCATTGGCCTGCACATTAACTGCTTCATCTGAGGTAAGCAGCGATTTATTGCAGGCATAGGAACGCCCGTTCATGCATGCCGAATAATTCTTCGGATCTGAATGAGCAGATGGTTGAGGGATCACCTTTGGAGATTCCGCTACGACTGGAGCTTTTTCAGGTGGGCTTATGTTTGCCGACTCAACAGCCGTCGCTGCGTGGGAGGGGGCCTCTGTTGGGAGGACGGCCCTGACCGCGCTCTCTTTTGAAAGCTTGAACGAGCCAGCTTCTTGACCGCCAGCGGGATGCTGAACCGTATACGTGCCGGTTATCTGCTCCCCCTCATGCACGCCAGTAAAGACGAGGGTCCCGATATCGCTCATAACGGTGAAGGTAAGGCCGTTATTGTCTATCGTGCCCTTTAGAGCCCCGCTACCGTAGAGTGGCGGCTTGACTGCCATTGAGCCGGAAAGCGCACCGTGGGAATCGTGAAGCTCGATAGCAAAGTCAGCGGATAAAGCGGCGGTTTGGTTATGAACAGTGCCCGCATAGTGACCTGCAACTGCTGGGGACGTACTGGGTTGCGTGCTTCGGTGTGACGGATCGACCGTAGAAGCCACAGGACGCCTATCGGGAGCCGCAACCATTGGTGTAGCCAGCGGCGCGGTACTGGTCGAATGAGAGGTGGGCGCTGAAACGGGAGCCGGTGGGGAAGGATTCTCGGAGCCCGGAAGATTTACCATGATCAGAAGCGCAACGCCGATAACCCACAACTTCGTTGAAGTATTGACCTTCGCCGCTTTGGTAAATAAGTCAGACATTCGCTCTTCTTAGATAACGCAATTCAGTTCGGTAGAACCGGCAGATGACGATAAGCAAGCTTCGACGAATTCTGTATGCCAGTGCCCGTTCCCTCGGCGATATCAACGCCGTTCTAAAGGGGCGTGTTCTGCAGCGGATCTTCCGGCGCCTCGCCGGAAAGTGGTCGGGGCGTTTGCTGGGCAAGCTTTTTCGATAGCGATTTTCATGGCGAGCAGACACTGCACGGTCGATATCCGCGTCCTTTCGCATCCGCCTCGGAACTGAAACTGACTCGGTTGCGAGGCGAAATCTTGATCGCCCATTTGCAAGAGGGTTTGTGGTAAATCATTCTGATCTTGCTTCCGACGAGCGCTCTGGGGGCCGTTGAAGCACTACTGCCTGAAGCCTTGCTCCCTGTCGAATAAGAGCTGTATGCGGGTGCGGGACGGGATGTAGAAACTGGCGGTGCCGGTATCCAACTCACTGGCTGAGAAGTCGCGACGTGCGGCTTCGCTTCCTTTTGAGTGCGCCGGTATGCGAGCAATATGCACGCCGCTAGATATGTGAATACTGCAAGCCAGGGGGCAGCTTGTGACGTAGCGCCGGTCCCTGCAAAGAAAAGCCGAAGCAATGGAAGCCATAGCCAACTGAGAAATATCCCGATGAATGCATAGGTCACGGTGTGCCGCGCCACATCACGCGGAGTGATTTGGACAGTCGCCGCCCCCTGGGTGTAAGGCGTTGATACAGGAATGGAGACGTTGGCCGGTGCGGTCGTGTACCAGGGCTGCCCAGGGGAGCTATGACTGCTGGGAAGGGGAATGGCACTTGAAACGGGAGGAGGCGGAGCCTGCCCAGGCTTAACCTCTCGCGTGGCCTGCTGTACGGTGACCGCTGGAGAATTCACCATCCATGCGGGCAGCTTCGATGGTGCGGCGTTGACAAGCTCCAGAACAGAAGGACAACGTAAAGGATCTTCGTGGCAGGCTTTTTCGAGCGCTTCTGCTAATGGCCGACACTCCCCGCCCATCGTCTTGATCTTGCTTAGGAGTTTGGAGGTGCGGGGATTTTCAAAATCGGTTTTGATGAAGATCAGATTCTCGTCGTGGAATTCCTTCCACAAATCTGGGTGCTCCGCGAGCGCAATCAACGAGAGATAAATGACAAGCCCCGAAAAGTTATCGAGCCTTGCATCGAAATGGTCTGCTGATCTCTTCGGGTGTTGATAATGGCGATGACCGAGTTCCGAAGCCTTGCGACCCGCCATGGAAGGCACGTACATCCCATCAAGGTCTACCAGGCGTAAAGAATTACTCTCGTCCACAATGACGTTGCCATGCTGCAGATCGCCATGCGCCATGCCGCCGTCGCGCAATGTTGCAAGCGCTTTAAGCCACTGCTCGGCGAGGAATTTCAACATGTCTTTCCTGCCCAGGACATTGGGAAGGTACACGTCGAGCGGAAACCCGCCGATCCATTCCATCACCTGAATCGGATACCGCTTTCCTCCGGTCATGATCCCTTGAGCGTCATACTCAAAGCTAACGAAACAGGGTGCGGATACCTTATCGAGATGGTCATCGATTTTTTGATACCGGTCCTCACGGTCAGGGACGCTGCCGCGAAAGCATCGCACCGCCTGCGCCTTGCCGTCAGCGGTGTTCAGCTTGAAGACATAGGCGAATTGCCCGGACGTGACAAAGGGCATTCCGAGCCGGTCTAAGGCCGGAGTTGCTGCTTTCAGGTCAGGATCTTGGAACGCCAATGCGGGATTCTGGACTGCTTCAACATAATCTCGCGAGCTGGGCCACTGACCGGTAGGCATAGGCGTGTCGTCATACCGCCGCTATGGGAATCTGCGGCGCATCAATTGTGATCCGAAGCACGGCTACGTCATCGTTGCGAAGAGATTTGTCGGCCCGTTCACGCTCAAAGAACCGTTCAAAGCCAGGCGTATCGTTCGCGTCCAGCAATTGCGCCAGCTCGTCGATCCGGGAAGGGTCTTCCACGGCCATGCGAAGAAACCAGGCGGCGATGGCGTCGGTGAGCAGCCAAAAACTGTCTCGATGGGCAGCACCGCCCATTGCGACGGTAAATTGCTCTCCAATCCCTTGCTGTCGTTGGAGGTTCGAAGGGATAAGCGTTGGATGGTAGCTGAAGGCCGCGGGCTCACTAATCGGCAGCGCGGTGACGATTGCTCCGTTCTGGACCTGCACAAGGCAACTGTCTCCCAAAGCCACGGCTTGCCAGATGAGACGGTCCTCCGACGGTATGAAGGCGATCCCCACGAACGCGGCAAAGGCCCCGCCCCTCGCCTTCTCCTCGGCGTACCAAGGCAAGGCTTTTCGGCTCCAGCGCCGCTGCAGGCGCTCGCCCATGACGGATAGCCACGGCTCGAACTCCTCCTTCGTCAGGAGATGGCCGCTGATTGCCCAGCACCGGGTGAGCAGTCTTGCCCAGCGGCGTGAATCATAAGCTTCCGTTGCGCCGTCTGAAACGCAAAAACGCTTCTGCCGGAGAGACAGGGCTATCGCATCCTCACATTCGGAAGGAAGCAAGCCCTCCTTCGGCAGCAAGAATTGCGCGACGGAGAAGTGCCAATCATTGCCGCTCATCGAAGATTCGCTGGGCGGGTCCCGATTTCAAAGAATTGGGCGACGGAGACCGGATCTCCATTGAAGACGAAACCTCGGGCACCTTCGGTGGTGCTCAGGCTCATGCTGGAAGCGGCCTGGCGAAATGCTTCCGGAAGAGGCGACGATATCTTGAACAGGGTCTTGGCAAAATCATCGGGGAGTTTCGATTCATCTCCTGGATATTCGATCTTCACGGTGTGGCGAGATGAAACATGGCAGTTGAACAGCAATACCGGCCCGTCACTGGTGCTCATGGACATAATCTGCTGTGCCACGGCTGAAGGATCGCCGTCCGTCGATTCACCGTCCGTAAGATGAAGGACCGTAGGAGGAAAACTGTTGCGGTGCTCTGGTAGCCACTGCTCCAGCAAGGAGCGAACCTGGCCGAAAGCATCGCACATGGGTGTACCTCCATTTGATGTCGGGTCCATCCATACCGGGAATCGAACCTGCTGCTCTACAAGGCCGCCCGCCCCGTCCGGGACTTTCTTCGTACGATTCTCCAGCCTCGCTGGGAGGTCTGCAACCTCTCCTACTGGCACATGCGAGCGACCGCTGAGCGATCCGCTAAAGACGGGACCGACGGATGCGCCATAGCCGATGATTGAAATGTGGTAGTAGCTCCGAATCTCTTCCATCCGAGTGCAGCGAATGACAAGATCATGCAGGGTGCGGTTCACGACATCCGCAACGAAGTCAGCCTTGCGAATCCCGCCCTCCCCGAAGCCTTCGGACATCGATCCCGACTGGTCCAGCAAAAAGATGAAGCAGGTTGGGTTGCTACGACTTATTTCGGCGGTGTAGGGCATTTGCAGCGTCTCCTTTTTCGAACATCGAGAACATGCTGCGCGCCGTCGTGACACCTCGCATAGACCAACTACGAACGGGGCCAATTTGGGCTAAGGCAGGCCACAACATTCTAACGGAGCGCCCCGCTTCCTATGTCTTCTCATTTTGGCGGGAGACGTTTTCTGCTCGAGTTAACCGCTTGTAACTACGGCATTTCTGCGGATTGGGATCCTCTGACGGGTCAGACCGTGGTGTGGTGTCGCCTAACTCAAACATGGCTTCATTTTGAGTGTTCTGTTGAGGTATACCCGTACGCGAAGCCCGGTGGATCACAAAATTGCGTCACATGAAGGTCGTAGGGCTGCTAATGCTACACAGGTCGGTCAAAGTTAAAAGCCAACGTGACAAACGTAAGCGGACGAGCTGTCGGTGCACGAAGGACAGGCCGGCCGTTGCGACAAGCCCTCTGTGCTTTGGAGATCGGCAAGGTCCCAAGATGGCTGGCCAGGATGCTATTGCCGAAGTTTGCTGCGCTCTATATCGAATCCTCGCGAAAGCACCAAAATCGTTTCTGACATCTGAGAAACTCCTCTTCTCAGATGTCAGAATCGCATTGTTGTGTCGTGTGTCGTCACTATGATAGAGAAATCGTTCGTGCTGAGATCCGCTAAATCGTAATTTGAAAGTGTCGCTCATGCGTAGGCTCATGGATGTCCAAGGAGTTCTGGATGAGCTGTTCGCAACCACGCTTCGACGGTATGGCGAAGGTCTTCAGCCGTAACGAGGATTTGCTGCAATTCCTGGTTTGATATGGAGCCGGCAGCGTCGTAGCTGGCTACGTTCCGCTTCTTCGAGAAAGTGAGCAACTTCCGGATCAGATTTGCGTCGGCGCTGATCGTGTATTCGAGTGTCTCGACGGTGCGGGTGTGATGCCCAGACTGGTTTGTCGTGCGATATCCGCTTGCACGGAGCGCGGTATTCGCAAGCGCAAGGATGGCGTTGAAGGTAGTGTAGAAGCGAAGATCGTCAGAGATGTCCTTTACACTGGCGTCCCTCATTGATCGGGCTACGATCCCCAATTGATCAGCAATCTCTTGAGGGCTGGTGGCTTCGCGGTGCAGCCAGGCATTCTCAACGTATCTCTCTAAAGTCATTTTCATTTCCGATTAAAAAGGCTAGCTGCTTACTCTGCATAGACTTCAGGAAGTGATTGCCTGCGCGGAGCTTCGTTCGCAGTTCTTCCCGAGCATAAACGGTTGGGTTTATTGGCCTGCTCAACTTCAGTTCTACGGGGGAAATTTGCTCCAGAAGG
Source organism: Edaphobacter sp. FHG110511_03 (assembly GCF_059115365.1). NCBI lineage: Bacteria > Pseudomonadati > Acidobacteriota > Terriglobia > Terriglobales > Acidobacteriaceae > Edaphobacter > Edaphobacter sp. FHG110511_03. The sequence continues at coordinate 707,845 of NZ_JBZYWL010000001.1, forward strand.
TCGTCGAGCGTCACATCCCCGACCACCATGAGATCGATGTCGCTCTCGGCTTTCTCCTCGCCGCGAGCAAAGGAGCCATAGATGAAGGCAAACTCGATATTCGCGGCAAGAGGTGTAAGAGCCTCGTGCAGCAGGTGAAAGACTCCAGTGGTCTTTGCCAATAGGGCATGAAGTTCAGCAAAGATGGGATGGTCGCGATTGGCGCGATAGAACACCTGATTCTCATTGTCGGTCCGTAGAATCAGTCCCGCGGCGGTCAGGGTAGTGAGTTCCCGCTGGACCGTTCCCACGCTGCCCGCGATGTGGCGAGCTAACTGCCGGACGAAGAATGCTGTTTCGGGCTTATCGTATAGAGTCGCAAGGATGCGCCCCCTCGTTTGACCGAAGAGCAAATGGCTGAGAGCAGTGTCTCTTGTTCTCAACATGAGAACGATTGTACTCAATATGAGTACGGACCGCGAATCGATTTGTTCCGCGAAGATTGGGATGCTCCCAACTGATCGGCACCATCCGCGAATTCTTACGATCACGAAACCTACTTCCTATCACTTGCATTTGCAATGCAAATGCATTGCAAAGCCAAAAAGTGCAATGCAGTCTAAATATTTGTAAATAAGCATGATAACTACAAAACAGCCCCGTAGGGTAATGCTTCCTCTTTATGTTCCACTACGAAAGAATGCGCTGAGATGCACGGTGATCCGCGTTGCGCGTCAGAGCACTGAGGAATAAAAATCGCAGCAGAGCGGTGAAGTCGCCTAGCCTGAGGGATCCTGTAAGACTTTGAATGTTGGAATTTTGTATGAAATCTGTATGACCTTTGTGGACCCAGAAGAACGGCCGTTGCCGAGGTGTTGACTTTTGTATGAAGTTTGTTGACATCTGTTACCAGGATCCGCGAAGAGACGCTGGAAAAAGGAATTCGCAAGATCTGCCGGCATGCGTCATTCCTTCGATTCTGCGGGATCATCGAAGCGATCCGCCCACCCAGTACGCTGCGTATTGATCCTTTTTAAAGGACAGCAGACAAAGAGAGGGGTTTCGATATGACCGAAGAGGAACGATATTTGCGGCTGATCGAAATGTACAAGAATGTCGAGTCGTTCACGCGATACGATGAGCCTCCAACTGAGGAAGCTGATCAATGGATATACGTCGACACACTCTTCGATCTACCGTCCGGCGGATCCAGGTCCGTTCCAAGTTGGATCTCCAAGCCTCGCTATCAGGAATGGTATAGGCTTAGGTTTCCCGAGCGCTCCGAAGCCGGTCTGTGAGGGATTTACTATGACCTCATTCATTTTTAGAAGTGTCCCTGAAATGGCACGTTCCACATGGCTGAACAGCCGATCTTCTCTTCGAGCAGTTCGAGCGGGTCTACCGAGTCCTTCCTGGCTGTTTCCACGATCCAACTGAGCTCTGCGATGATATGCACCATGGGCTTTTGATCCCAGAAGACGCCGATATTGTCGAAGCAAAGGTGTACAACATCTCGGTAGAATTTACGGGACTTCAGCCGAAGACCTTGTATTTCTATCTCGACCATTAGCAGATCAGCAGCGAGCTTGATGAGCTCTTCTGTATCAGCCTTACGGCTGCCGGAGATCTGAACCCGAAGGGCCAGACGAGCTACTTGTTCCCAGGTAGATTTCACAGATCTAGAATCGAAATGGGAGCGTGCCAGTTTTCGAATGCGCGCCGCAGCTTGTTTGATCTGTTCGGAATTCATTAGGGCCTCCAAACCTGAACGATGTACCAAAGCGGTATTCCCGGCCCAGCATCTGATTCAAGCGCATGTAACCTCATCTTCAGCATCCATCGACTCAGCAGCGCGTCTTTGTGCGTTTTCCAGAGCTGTCAGAATATCTGCCAGCATTGATTCAGCGTTCTTCCTTTTTTCTTGCGGAGCAGACGGATCGAGACTAATCGCAAGGTACTTTTCGTGATTGGCCTTCAGCATTTCGATGTACTCCCGTTCTTGCCGTTTCTCGCCCTCTTTCCGGTCTGCTTCTAGCCGCAAGACTCGTTCTCGTTGCTGGCGAAGTACAGCGATTGATTCTGGACGAAAGCACTTTGGAACTGCGGTGAGCAAGAAGCCAATTGGATTCTTCACCGAGCGGTTCCTCGCGATTTGACGGCCCTTTTCATCGATCAGTGTGACAATCTCATCCACCGTCGCATCAGGGCAAACCACGAGACATGCACGCCACAACTGGTCCGCCGCCTGGTCGTCGGGTGTGCCATATTGGGCAATTGCCTGCACGATCGATTGGCGCTCCGACGACGACGTTTTTATTCCTTGTTGTTTTCTTAAAAGACTTCTTAAAGGGGGGGACAAAACATCCCCAGCCCCTGAGGACAAAACGTCCATAGGGGGTATGGTCGTTTTGTCCATAGCCTCTATGGATGGTTTGTCCATAGAGGTCGTTTTGTCCACAGGGGCGACGCCTCTTGGATTCTCCGACAACGAATTTGGTGGAAGTACAAGTGGAGAGCCATTCTGCTGGACGAACCGTCGTCCCTTATCCCACTTAGACCAGAGCATTCCAGCTCCTTTGCGCTTTTCAAGAATCTGAGCGAATGAGTAGACGCGGTATGTCCGACCAGTACTTGTCTCAAGCACCTCTCCGGCAATCTGCTCGATTGCAAGTTTTTCGATCAGGCTCTTCATGTTACGTTTTGCACTCTTATCGCTCAGGTTGGCCAAGTGGGCCATTGTCTTCCAACCGATCGTGATCACCCTTGTGTCGTCGGCCTGTCTCTCTCCGGCATCCCAAAGGGCCTTGTAGAGAGCCGTCTCACCGAGCGAGTGTCCATGCTGGACTAGTGAGCAGGCGTGGACCTTGTAGGGGCGGCTGCGTGTCTGGTCCGGCACTGTGACTGATTGAGCCCCCGATCGTTCGATCTCTGGGGTGGCTCCGCCATAGAGGCTGGGCTCCGCAATCTGAGCAAGAGGGATCCCTCGCCCGTCGCGGATACTGATGATTTCGGCAGTCGGACGGAGGAAAGAGTACGCACCCAGGGTATTAGGTGCATTCTCCAACTCTTCCCAGTCCAGGATCTTCTTATTTCGCTCAAGCTGTCTTGGCATCGATCGCTATGACCTCTGGATTTCTGAAGTGATTCAGAATGGAATCCGTGAGCTGTTCGTAGTCTTCGAGAGCCTTAGACTTCGGATCGTAATCGGCCAGGAATTGGCGAGCACGTGCCGCCTTGACCACTGATTGGTCGGTACGTATTCCTTCCAGGATCGGGACAGTGCGACGCTCGGAGATAGACTCTAACGTGTTCAGAACAACCTCCGTAATGGCGAGGCGTCTGTTCAGTTTGACGGGAAGAAGTCCCAAGATGCGAATATCGAGGCTCCCACCTAACATGCGATTCAACGTATCAGCCGCATGAATGCAAGCAGTAGCTCCTTGCACACTGAGGATGTCCATATCGACCGGAACAAGAATCCGCTGCGCATAGACCATGGCGCAGGTCTGGAAGAGACTGATCGAAGGCCCCACATCCATGAGCACGACATCATAGTTCTTCTCGTGCTCGGACAACATGTGTTCAAAGATGAACTCTCGAAAGGGTAACCCCATAACGATCGCCTCGGCTTCTGTGGTCTTGCGGTTACCACAAAGAACGTCGATCCGAGGATGCGCAGATACCAAGCACTCGCGGAGTGCGAGCTTTTCGATCACAAAGTCATAGAGAAACGCCTTTGGCTTTAGCCCCAGAATCACCGACACGGAACCTTGTGGGTCGGCATCAACAATCAGAACCCGCAAGCCTCTTTCAGCTAGACTGCGCGCGCTGGTTGTTGTCAGGGATGTTTTCCCAGATCCGCCTCGTTGGTTCACATTGACGAGGCGGATCAAGCGACACGCTCCGAATGCGCCCTGCGTGTCGATTCGATGCGTTCGGCGATCCATCTATCGACTTCTGATTCGAGCCAGCCGACGGCTCGCGCACCAAGTGAAATTGGTTTTGGAAAGTCTCCCTCCGCAACACGTAGGTAGATCGTGCTTCGAGATAGACCTGTACGAGCTTTGACAGTTGGAAGCCTGAGGATTGTATTCAACATTTCGGAACCTCTCTGGATGGCATCTGCTGCCAGCATCTCCCAAGAGATCCGATTGAAGGCCGAATTCGGGTAAGTAAATCCGAATTCGGGTTTTATAGTTAGTCGCGTCCTACCTGGAACGTGTTTCCAATGCGTCAGGAATCTCCGACAGGATCCGCCTAATTGTGTCGTCATTAATAGAGAGATCGAGGGCGCCGATTCTCTTTTCAACACTGCTTACGGCGTTACGGCCTTGCCACTCAATGCCAAGAGCTTTGCAAAGAGCAGCGATAATCACCAGGAGGGTACGACGCTCTTTCAAGAGGAGTGGTCTATCGACAGGACTCTGTCGTGAAATATGCGCATGCTTCAGCTCATTCTCTAACTGATCTACCCGCCCGAGTGCTTCAGACAATGCTTCACGGCTTCGGATAAGCTCCGTCTTGGTTTCATACTCGGGCTCCAGCGATCTCGCTATGCTGGTTGAGGAGTTGCGGTCGTGCCTTCGCAGCAAGCGTCGCATGGCGACGTCACGGCTGATTTCGGCGGCCATCATCAATTCGTCTTCCTCGAACTCATCCAAGACAGCCCCTATACCATCAAGTCCCTGTGGGCCGACGTAGCCTTTGTTGATGAGCCACTTCCGGAGATCATTGAAATGAACGTAGGTTTCATCGGGGATGTAATCTTCGTCGAAAGAGTTTACGAAGTCTGCGAAGTCGCGCTTCCGTTGGACGGAAGCCAAGTTTCCCTCTTGAACTGAACCCAATAATCGCTTTTGGAAAACATTTGCCAGTTCGGATAATGCCGAGACGATAGCGGGATCCTCAAGGGTTTCACAGGCCGCAACATCGGGCATTCCTTTCACGACATAACGACCACTAACCCACAGGTCCACAGCGATCAGATGAGCTGCACGTGGCAACGCGAGATAGAGAATTCCGAAATCGGGGAGTTCAGGAAATATCCGATGCCTATTCTTAGGATTGAAATAGACAAAATTCGATTCCTCTACAGCCGGTTCGACGCTTGGTGAATCTGAGCTCACAGGGATTGGGTTCGAACCCAAGGATTTCGTGTCATTACGCGTCAGTTGGTCGAGATTATTCTCGTTGCCGAGACGGTTGTTTTGAGAAGATTCTTTGCGCGTCACGATGCCACCTTTCAACCCAGTTCAATCGTGTTCTGATTGCAAAGCACACCGACATAATCCGCCCATCGTTGGAGCATGTCTCGTCTTTGGTCCGCATAAGCTGCACGGTTATAAATGCCACGCACCCCGCTGATCGTATGATTGAGAGCTTTCTCAACGACGTCGGTCGGGAATCCTTGTTCGTGAAGCAGGGTAGAGCCGGTCCGTCGCAGGTCGTGGATCGTAAATGGTTTTATCGCGAAATGAATGCTGTTCATCGCCTGATTCATAGCGTTGCCAGCAAATGGGCGAGTCAGACTGCCGCGACCTGGCAAAACGAGTTCCGACGTGCCGGCGAGCGCACGCAATTCCTCGAACATCGTAGCGACTTGCCGAGACAAATAAACAGTATGAGGTTTTCCTGTTTTCGAGATGGAAGCCGGAATGAGCCACTCCGCAGCTCCCAGGTCCACATCCTTCCAGAGTGCCAGGCGAAGTTCAGATTTTCTGACGAGCGTGAGAAGAATGATATGAAGCGAAAGTTTAAATTGGCGCCTAATGTTCGATCTATAGAGCTTGCTCACGTACTCCCGAATCTCGTCTGGTGAAAGCGCTCTTGTCCGAGGCCTTGCACGGGTTATGAATCGCGTCGGTAGTGCTAACGCGGGATTGATTTGCGCGGCGCCACACACAAGGGCATAGTCAAAAATGCGCTTGACCAGGTTTCGGATCGCAGCTGCTGCTGACTCAAAGCCGTTGTCTCGTTTCCGAAAGACGATGGCCTGCACATCCGCAGACGTAATTGATCGGAGACTCTTTGATCCGAGAACGGGATAGAGTTCTTTGTCCAGGTAGCGACGAATGGATTTGGGATCTTTCAGGTCTTTCAGAACGACCTCTTTGTAGTAACGCTCACCAAAGTCTTGCAATGTCGAAGCAGCGGCGAGAGCAACTTTGCCAAGGCGCTTCTCCTGTGCGGGGGACTGCCCGTTCGCAATCATCACTGCGTACTCGTCACGCTTCTGTCGAGCCGCCTTCAGGCTGACCTGTGGGTACTTTCCCATGGCAAGCTTTTGCGTTTTGCCGTCGAATTGATACCGGTAACGCCACGCCATACCGCCAGTCGGGAATACCTCGATGGCAAGCCCACGGCTGTCAGTGACCTGGTACCTCTGATCCCTTGGTTTGAGAGCCTTGATGCCCACTTCGGTTAGAGACATACCGCCTCACTTGTACACATCGGTAATTTAGCACTCGATTTAGCGTAAGTGTACAGCAATGTGGACAACATTTGTGCAGGATTGTCGTGGAAGTTAGCAGACGAAACTAGACGTAAAATCTCACATTACACTGCATATATCGTGCTTTTCTGAACATCTTGAACTGTTACCGGAAATCATATTACTTTCCGATGCAGAAGCTAGAAAAGATCCGCCGAAGGATGTCGTCGGCAGTAGTCGCCCCTGTCAATCGATCCAAGGCACCGAGGGTTTCGTACAGGTCCACCAGAAGCACTTCGTGAGGAAGAGCAGCTTGTACAGCCTCGTTTGCCTGTTGCGCCGAGCCGAGTGCTTCCAGCACGGCCTGTCGCTGCCGCAGATTGGTTACGAGCGCCGTCTCCTGCGAGGTCGTGCCCCTGGTGGCTATCTGCAGGATCGAGCGGCGCAGTTCTTCGATCCCCTCTCCTGTCACAGCGGAGGTCCGCACAATTTGAGCCTCTTTTTCGAAGGACAAATCTACGGCTCCGAGATCGACCTTGTTCGCGGCGATCAGCACCGGCCTGTCCGCAAGGGTCGCCATCGTATCCTCATCTTCGAGGTGCGGCTGTGAAGTTCCATCGATCACCACTAATACAAGATCGGCTTCGGCCATAGCCTCACGTGACTTCGTAATTCCAATCGTCTCAGCCTCATCGCTGGCCTCCCGCAGGCCCGCTGTATCGATCAGCTCCAGGGGGATTCCCTCCATAGACACACGCTCCGTAATCAGGTCGCGCGTCGTTCCTGGACTCGCCGTCACGATGGCGCGATCCCGCTCGACAAGCCGGTTGAAGAGTGAGGATTTCCCTACGTTCGGTCGCCCTACAATTGCCAGTCGCAAGCCGTCGTGAACAAGCCGGCCATATCCGAAGCTACGCTCAAGTTCGCGAAGTGGCGCTTCGATTTCCCCTAGGCGTGATGCGACCTCAGCGCCAGCCATGGTATCGATATCGTCTTCAGCAAAGTCCACACCGGCCTCTAGACTGGCGATCAGCGCGATCAGCCGTTCCTTCACAGGGGCGATCTTCCGAGACAGCGCGCCCCCCAGCTGCTGCGCCGCAACTCGTGCCTGGTGCAGTGTGGATGCGTCAATCAGGTCACGCACGGCTTCAGCTTGTGTAAGGTCCAGACGACCGGAGAGAAATGCGCGTTCTGTAAACTCGCCGGGCTCGGCGAGACGCGCGCCTGCCTCTGTCGCCCGTTCGAGCGCATAGTTCAGAAGAACTGGAGAGCCGTGCATCGCGATCTCAACCACGTCCTCGGAGGTGTAGGAATGAGGAGCGGCAAAGAAGGTCGCGACGACCTCATCCAGGGTGTCTTTGGTCCCGGCGTCCGTCATGTAGCCGAATCGCGCCCGGCCAGCTTCCAGCGGCCGAGCCAGCCTGACCAAACCCTCCGCAATCGATCGTGCGCGTGTGCCCGAGAGTCTTATAACTCCGATTCCGCCCCGGCCGGATGGCGTGGAGATAGCAACGATCGTATCTTCGAATATAGTTCCGCCTTCGTCAGGTAGGCTCTCTTCCATAAAGAAAGTATGGCAGAGTAGGCTCCTGCCGTTGGCCACGCGGTTTTACCGCGGAGAGTTCGATTTTCAAAAGATAAAATATTTCTGTTTGGTACTATAGGCAGTCGTAGGCAACGATGTTTAGAATGGCCGCAACGGAAAGATGATTTACGGAAGGAATATAAGGATGCCCTTGAAAGGCGTGTTTACTGGATTTCTGCTTCTTTGTTCGTTTGCTGCGACGGCCGGCGCGCAGGAAAACTACTTCACCAACTGGCCCGCAGGAACCAGCCCGCAGGAGGTCGGAAAGCACCTGGCCGATCACTTCGTAACCAGCCCGCACCAGTACACCAAGACCATTCACTACTCCGAGATCTGCACGTGGTATGGCGCGCTTCAGTTCGCCGAGCTCACCCATGACACCGCACTGCGCGATCAGCTGATCAAGAAATTTGAGCCGCTGCTGCCCGGAGGCGCCGAGGCTGAGCGGCGGCCGGTACGACGCCATGTCGATGATTCCATCTTCGGCGTTGCCCCACTTGAGATCGCGCGTCAGACCAAAGATCAGAAGTTTTTGAAGGAGGGTCTCTGGTGGGCTGACCGGCAGTGGGAGAATCCTCAACCCGACGGTCTGTCCGCAGAGACGCGTTACTGGATCGACGATATGTACATGCTCGTCATGTTGCAGCTCGAAGCCTATCGCGCGACAGGCGACAAGAAGTATCTCGATCGAGATGCAAAGGAGATGGTCTCCTATCTCGACAAGCTGCAGCAACCGAACGGCCTCTTCTACCACGCTCCTGACGTCAAGTACTTCTGGGGACGAGGGGATGGATGGGTGGCAGCCGGTATGGCCGAGATGCTCAGCGAGCTGCCGGAGAATCACCCGGATCGCGCCCGCATCATGAAGGGCTACAAGCTCATGATGAGCTCGTTGCTGAAGTATCAAGGCAAAGACGGCATGTGGCGCGAGTTGATCGACAAAGACGATGCATGGCCCGAGAGCTCAAGCTCGGCGATGTTCGCCTTCGGTATGATCTCAGGCGTCAAACACGGTTGGCTGGATGCGAAGGCCTACGGTCCGGCGGCCCGCAAAGCATGGATTGCAGTCGTCGGCTACGTGGATCAGAATTATGACGTCACACAGGTATGTGAGGGAACCGGCAAGAAGGATTCGCTCGAGTACTACTACCAGCGAAAACGGCGTACCGGCGACTTCCATGGCCAGGCACCTGTTTTATGGTCTGCCGATGCCTTACTGCGTGAGGGAGTTAAATAGAACTCTTTGAAAATAACGTAGTGACTTAGTGACCTAGAAGAGAGCTTCCATATGGAAGCTCTCTTCTTTTAGCCCGGACGGCTGTCTCTTGACTCTGTTTCTTAGTACGCGGGAAGTTTGAAGACGACACGAACCTGGGTTGCTGCCTCAACCGCTCTTCCTTGCGAACTGTAGGGCTTGTATCTCCATTTCATCACTGCCTCTTCAGCAGCGGCTCGCAAGTGCGGGTCTCCCGAGACTGCGCGTGCGAAATCGACCGTTCCCGATCTAGAGATTGTGACCTCGAGGACGACCGGGCCTTCGATTCCCATCGCCTTCGCCGCATCCGGGTAAATTGGAACCCGTGACGCCACCAGGTTTGCCTCCATGGTTGAGGACGGCACCCGAATAGCATTTTCGTCGACCAGCGCAGATTGTTGCCGAATCGCAGCTGGAGCACTCGCTGCATGAACCGTGGGAGGTGCGTTCCTCGGAGAAGGGAGCTTCGTCGGCTCGCGCGGCGTAGAATCCGCGCTTTTAGTGGCTGTCATCTTAGGTCCGGAAGACGCTGCGGTTGCTACGGGATTAGAAGGCTTCTGGGGCGCCGGGCTCACAGGAGAGACTGGCTTTTGGGAGATTTTTGGTTTCGAAGCAGATCCCTTATTTTTCAGATCGCGTAACTCTCCGCGAAACAGTTCCATTTTTTCTCGGGCGGCCGGTCCATAGTGAGCTATCAGGCTTTCCGCATATCCGTGGCTTACCGCAGTCCACACAGCACCTCCAAGCACCAATAGGACTACTAGAGCCGCAGCCCCAGTGAACCAACCACGCCTGTGGGATTCCGCGTATGCGGCCAGAGGTACGACGATGGAAGGATCGTCGTCTCCATCTTCGGCAGGCGCAAGTCCTCGGCGGGAGAGACTGTGAACCGGACGCGGCGTGAAAACCTGTCGCTCGTTCACAGGCGGAGGCCGAAAAATCGGCTGGGCCACGTCGGTAGCTGCCGTCGCAATGTTTTTTACAGCAGCTACAGTCGGCTCGGTGGCCTGCTTCGATCTCGGGTCGAAAGGAAGAGTATCAATGGGCTTCGTTATCTTTGGCGTGAATGGCAACTCCGGTTCATTAGCCTGTTCACGATGTTCTCCTTCTTGTTGGTGGCTCGACGGTCGGAGGGCTGGAGATCGGGCAACATCCTGGGTCATGGTCTCTCGGCCCTTGATCTGTTCAATCGCATCCAACTGATCTCTTAGTTCGCGGCTGGTCTCTTCCAACCGAAGCAGAGCCTCCGCAATCGTGTGCCGTGCCCTGGCCACGTCAGGAATATCCACTTTCGATACAACAGGACGTGACTCTATTCGCGGATCCACATCCGGTTCATGAGATTGCGCAGCCGATTCATGAGTTTGCGTTGGTCTCGTCTCTGCAATCGTGTGCCGTGCCCCGGACACGTCAGGAATATCCACTTTTGATACAACAGGACGCGACTCTATTCGCGGATGCACATCTGGTTCATGAGCTTGTGTTGGTTTCGTCTCTGTTTCAGACAGCAGTGCATCTATCGGCTCGACGATTACATCTGGCAATACAGGGGAGCCTACATCCACGCCCGCGAGCATTTGTTCCAGTTCATTAAGCAGAGCAGCCTTTTCGGGTAGGTCTTCTGTTGTTTGAATCAAGCGCTCTAGACTGAGGCCCGACGATCCTTCAACGATAGCGTCCAGCATCTCCGCGTCTGTAAGCGATCCGCGCTCCTGAGCACTCAAGTCTCCTACCATCGCCCAGAAGTCCATGGCGAAGTGCCGATCTTCCCTCAGACTATGAATGAGATCGCTTAGATTCTCAGCCCCTCCAAAAGGAACCTGGTGCATATCACACAGTGATCGGAATCTTTTAACCGCCTGACCGTGCTTTTCTATTCCTTCCAAAACCGCTGCCGTTCTTCCATCCATTGTGTTTCCACTCCATTGCACACTCCCCCTCTTGTTAGATGCCAGGAAAGGCGTGGATGGCCAAAGAAGACAGTAGATGGAGATCTTGCATCGCTTCAGAAAGATAGGAAGCCAAATACCTCGCTAAGTGAGGTGGCTGTGGAAATCGTCGGGCTTCGATTCCCGAACATTTAATCTAATCGGCCCACCTAAAATTCAACCCGTAGGCCAAGCTGAACCTGCCGTTCTCGAGAATTATTCGCTGTCGAAGCTGTAAAGGTTCCGAACGGAAGCACGTTCAATCCCTCGGTCGTAACTGTTGCCGCATCCTGAAAGATCAGTGGGACAACTCCGTTAGCTGCGGGCGTACCGACGAGAAATGCTCTTTGCTGCACCCCTGTGTAGCTCACATGATTGGCCACGTTGAATGCCTCGATAGTGGCACGCACACGCATCCTCTCGCCAGCGTGGACGACGCGGGCCAACCTCATATCCAGGCGATCTGTATCAGGAAGACGCAACGTATTTCTTCCCACGGTGGGTAGATAGACGGCGCCCCCGGAGCCATTGATGCTTTCTCGGCCACCGGTCAATCGCGTGCCGCCGAAGATCTCGTAACTATAAGGTCTTCCGCTGGTCTCATAGAAGATCCCTGAGACCGTCCACCCATTCGCTGCACGCGACAGCCATCGTTGCGAGGTTCGCAACCTTGGCTCCCACACTGCGCTGGCGACAATTTTGTGAGGGAAGTTCAGTCGCGACAGACCCTTGTCATACTGCACCGTGAACGGGTCGAACTGCGAGTTGCCTTGCGGCGTGGCCCCGGCGTTTTGTCCCTGATCGATTGCTTTCGACCACGTCCATGCCACGCGAAACTCCAGGCCTTTGCGATTTCGTCTACGCGCCTCTACCACCAACGCGTTGTAGCTTGCGCCGATGTCAGAGGTTATCGCAGTTACCGGTCCGTATCGATCGCTAATCCGTGCCGTGTAAACCGGAATCACAAAAAGTTCGCCGTTCTGAACCCCGGCCGCTCTGTTGCCACCCTGGACTTGAAAGGCTCTCGCAACAGTGGAAGGCGCAATGTTGAGGTCGACAGCACCGGAAAGTTGACGGTCAATATTCATCAGGTAGGTCGCGCTTGTAACCACACCCGCGCCGACGCTGCGCTCCACCGCAAGACTTGCCTGCTGAACCATCGGCGTCCGAAACCTTCTGCTGAACACCGTGGCGGATGTCGTCGATGTAACTGCCGCAGGAGGGACCGCTACATACGTGCAAACATATCCAAAACCCTGGTTGGCAACCTGCGGACAAGAAGTGATGGTGTTGGGAGTGATGCTGATGTGAGTCGCTGAGGATGATTTCGCAGTGTTGACCAACGCGCTCTGCAATATGGTTCCTGGAACTCGACCATAATACAGGCCATAGCCGATGCGGACGACGCCGCGTCGCGAACCGAACGGAGCCCACGATGCGCCGATGCGTGGGCCGAAGTTGTTCCTGTCTTCCGGGAGAATGCTCGTCGCGCCTCGCTCTCCGAAGACCGCGTCCAGAGCCGGATTCGGGCTCTGCGGAAGGGGTAGAAGCTCATACTCGTAGCGCAGCCCGGCATTCACGGTCAGCCCCGGTCTTATCCGCCAGTTGTCTTCAAGAAACCCTGCCCACTCCTGTGTACGGAAGGCAACACTCTGCTCGCCGAAACTCTGCGTGAAAGAACGGAAGCAGAAATTGTGGGTCGCCGCGAAGATCGATGGACAGCCGCCGTTCGGGTAGGCATGAACGTTGAAGGTGTAATCCGTGATCCAATCAACCACCCCGCCCGCGTGGCCGTTCGTCGTGCCGCTATCGTAGTGGAAGGTACCGACCGTATTGTTCAATGCGCTGATGTTGTCGTAAACAAAACTCGAATCGACGCCTGCCTGCAGAAGATGATGTCCGAATGCCCATGTAGCGATATCGACGATCTGCACCTTTTTTTCGTCGGGATAGGCGACGCGGCCTACGCCTGCCGGCGTTCCGAACGTCAAGCCATCCGGCCCAATTGCAATCTCCGGAGCATAGCCACCGGGCCCGATCGCGGGCTCCTGCGGTAATGGCGTCTGCGCCTGCTCATACTGCAGATCGTGCCCGTAAGCAAGACGCACCTCATTGCTGAAATGCGCCGAGGCTATCCACGTCCACCGCGCCGTCGCTGCGTCAACCTTGGCGAAGCCGCTGCCGAGGCTCGCTGTGCCACGATCGACGACCGGTGCTCCCCGAAGACCCGCCGGAGAAGCGGATCGAGCGCGATTGTATTGCGCGCTCACTCGATTTCGCGATGTTGCCTGCCAATCGAGCTTGGCAAAGTTGATGGTCTGGTCATCTCGCCGATCCACCTTTCCCGTCAGACCGTTCAGGTAATTCAGAGCCGCATTCACCTTCGCCTGCGAGACCCCCCTATTCGCGAGCAACGCGCTCTGCATCGCGGTCAGGCTATAGAAACCTGGGTTGGAGGGAGCGCCGATTGCGGGAAAGCCTCTTCGTTGCCGGTCGAAGGCATAAAAATAAAAGAGCTTGTTATGAATCAACGCTCCGCCGAGCGTACCACCAAATTGCTGGCGAAGATCGTGCGGTTTTATATAGTTGGTGGTTATCAAGCCATCCTGGTAGTTCGTCGCAATAGAGAAGGGATTTGTTGCGCTCCAGGCGCTTGATCGCGCGGTATAGAAGCCCGTGCCGTGCAGGTCGTTGGTTCCACTCTTCGAAATTGTCGCAATCGCCCCACCGGCCCCATGCCCATAGAGAGCGGAATAATTCTGGGTGTTTACTCGGAACTCGCGAACCGCCTCTTGCGAAAAGATATAAGCCGCGCCGGCCCGCCGCCACGAAGCCGCATTGCGTCGAGCTCCTCCCGGCTCTGCTCCGGTCTGTTCGCTGGCTTCTCTATCGTTGATGATCCCCATGCCGCGAGGAACAGCCTGAAAACTCTGATCGTCGGAGACTCCATCGACCGTGGTATTGTTCTGCGTCACCGCAAGCCCGCGAAAGCTGAGCAAGTCTCCGCCCTGGTCATCTGCATTCGCGGTCGGGGTCAGCAATGCAAAGCTCTGCCATCGACGCCTGTTCACTGGCAGTCCGTCCATCTCGTATGTGCCGATCACACTTGCAACTGCTGTGCCCGAATACTGTTCAAGGCTCACACCCCCGCTGTCTTCTAGAGTGTCGATTACGGTCACAGATGTCTGCACGCCCGCAACCCTCAAACGAGGGTCGAGGTCGGTAATGCCTCCAACCTGCACTGAAATCCGTTCGAGAACGACGGTTGTGAAGCCCGGTGCTTGAACAGCTGCGACATACGTGCCTGCCGGCACATGCGAAAAGATAAATTCGCCCTGGATATTGCATACCGTATTGAAGGCGAGGCCGCGACGAGCATCTTCAATACGAATTACTGCCCCTGCGACGGCAGCTCCTGCCGGATCGAGGACCATACCCCGTACGACGCCTTCCACAGAAGTTTGGGCATGAAGATGGGGCAGTGATGTCGCAAGAACAAGAAAGATCAGCAGAATGTTTCGCTGCACTCTTCTCGCCTCAGCTACGGCGCGAGCTCCAGTGAGCCCGAGACGATCGAACATGTCTTCTCCACCAGTGGTCTGTCGGTTCCTGCTCTACACGACCACGGCATCGGACGCGTCGAGACCGACCACTCCCTCCCACCCGAAAGCCTTCCAGGAAACCTGGTTCGCTCAAGGGAGTTAAGGAGACAGCCGCAGATTAGCCAACTTCAGCGGTTCAGAAAAGCCCCTAAAAGATGTAGGGCTTAAAGACAATGCGACAGCCGAGGCTGCCGCATTGTCAGGTCCGAAAAGCAGACAGTCGCTAGAAGACGATTCGGGCGGCCAACTGGATTACACGAGGACCATAGGCATAGTTCGAGTTTGCATTGGTCACCGTTCCGAAGGCCGGCTGATACGTCAACGAATTGGTGGTAGCTCCTGGCGTGGTCCCCTGTGTGGTCGAGATCGCGTAACCCGTGCCGTTGACTCCGGTCACGTTCTGGTGGTTAGCCAGGTTGAACGCCTCGCCGATCAGCTGGAGGTTGTACTTTTCCATGAAGGTGAAGTCCTTCTGAGCGCGCAGATCGACAAGGATCGTGCGCGGCATCGTGAAGGTATTACGACCGAGGAATGGAAGGTAGGAAGACGAGGAGCTCGTTCCCGCGATACCTGTTCCAGCCGGTGCGAAGCAAGTAACACCCACTGGGATTGGGTTTGTGGCAGAGCTGTAGCAGGACTGCGGAGTCGTGCCGGTCGAGACCGCTGAGTAAGGCAGACCGCTTTGCATCTGCAGCAGCGGCTTAATCGACCAGCCGTTCGCAAGATACTTCCAGGCAGTGTCACCATGAATTCCGGGCGCATTCAAGATTGCCCACACGACCGCCCTATGCCGAACGTTCAACGACGAAGTTCCGTAGTTGTTGCGCGGATTCGCGAAGGGGTCGATGAAGTTGTTCACGCTGGCTGCCGTGAACTGGTTCTGACTGAAGTCCAAAGCGTGAGCCCAGGTATAGTTCGCGTCGAACTTGACCCATTTGGAGCTGCGATTCGTCACGTCGACGTTCATCGCGTGGTAGTTGGAGTTGATGTTGCTCACCACACCGGTTACAGAACCGAAGGTTGGATCGATCGCACCCAGATTCGTAGTTCCAGTGCTCGTGATCTGACGGCCAGCATACCCGGTTACGTTGTAAGTTGTACCGCACTGTAGAGGACCGCAGGTTCCGTCCGAACCGGCTTTTACGGTGTACGGAATGGTATAGGTCTTGGTGGCGTCAAGGTTGTAGTTGGTGAAGTTTGGGAGCTCGCGTCCGAGAGTGCCCAGGTAGCTGAGCGAGAGAACGCTCTGGTGGCCAAGGTCCTGCTGGATTGCGAGGTCAAACTGCTCGGTGTAAGGGTTCTGAAGATGATTGTCCAGGTAATACGCGGTGCGGGTTCCCGGTGCAGGACCGGTGGGAGCCGTCTGCAGGGTCGGAAGAGCCGCAGCTGACGTGTTGGAGGTGGTAAAGCTTGGCGTCGATTGGCTGTTTGGCGAACCCGTGTTCTCATACGCGTTCAGGATGACCGCGTTTGGAATACGTCCAAAGTACATTCCGAAACCACCGCGAACCACCGTTTTGCCCAAGCCGAATGGATCATAGGCAAATCCGATGCGAGGCGAGAAGTTGTTCTTGTCGCTGGGATGCGAGGTCGTGATCGGAAGCGTTCCGGCAGCCGTTCCGTTGAGACCAGCGAAGGGCGATGGAATCGACTCGTAATCGTAACGGACACCCAGGTTCAGCGTAAGGGTCGGAGTCAGCTTCCAGTCGTCCTGCGCGAAGAAGCCGTAGTCGACGGTGGTCATCTGGAAGACAGCCGGACCGAAGCCGTTCGCATAGAAGGAGTAGCAAGGAAAGGAGGTTGCCGCGGTGGAGCCTGCGACACCGCTGCCAGAGGCGTTGCAGGTCTTGCCCTTCGACAAGAGATCTGACAAGTAGTTCACGGTCGAGGTGTAGTTGATGTAGCCATTGCCCTCGTACACGTTGTTCTGTAGATCGTAGTTGTGGACGATGTCCTCACCTACGCGAAGGTTGTGTTTGCCAAGGAGGATGCTGGCGGTATCGCCGATCTGCCACTTGCGCTCGTCAGGATAGGCCACACGGAAGCTGTAGTACGGCATTCCCATGAAGAATCCGACGTTTGTGTTGAGCGCGACCTCAGGAGCGAGACCGGTATTGTTGATGAGATTGTTCTGCGTGTACTGGCTTGAGGGCTGGAGACCTTCCCAGTTCAGCTCGCGGCCGTACTGGTAACGAATCTCGTTATTCACTCTGTTGCCGAAGACGCTGTCGAGCTTCGCCACGCCGTAGTCCAGCTTCACAAAGTCCGTACCAAAAGTATCGATCGCGTAGTTGTTGGTTCCCTGCGTCTGCACGCCGCCGGGCGAATCCCAACGAAGGCGGTGGTAGAGGAAGCTGACATGGTGCTTCGGGTTAATCTGCCAATCGATCTTTGGTGTGTTGATAAGTTGGTTGCCAAAGCGAGGAACCGAACCGAGGTTCGTGAGTAGGCCCTGAAGCTGATTGTTGTAGTTAGTCGCGCCCTGAGCAAAGCCACCGGCATATTTCAGTCGAGCTGCGAGAAGACACGCGCCTGAGTTTCCAGAGGTCGGGGTTCCGCTGCCACCGCTTATGAGGCCTGTCGTCGTATTGCAGGTCTGTCCACTGGGTAGATTTGCATCCGCATTGACGAAGAATGTCTTCGGGTCGTTAGCCTTTGCAGTGCCGGGAAAGTTACGACGATAGGCATCGAACGCATAGAACCAGAAGAGCTTGTCCTTGATTAGCGGACCGCCGACACCAAATCCGTACTGGTTGCGATTGTCCTTCGGACGATAGGGAGAGGTGACATAGCCGGCCGTGGGGCTGAAGGTGGTGTTGGTCGCGCCCGGTACGAATGCTGACCGGCTGGAGTTGCGGTTGTAGAAGTACAATTCGCCGTGCATTTGGTTGCCGCCGCTCTTGGTCACCGAGTTGACGACGCCGCCTACTGCGCGGCCAAACTCAGCCGAGTAGACGCCGGTGTTCACCTGGAACTCGCGAACCGCTACCTGCGAGGTGGAATAGCCGGCACGGGTCCGTCCACGCTCTTCGGAGAAGAACGCCTGATTGTCGTCGGCGCCGTCGATCTGGACGTTGTTCAACACCGCGCTGATGGCGCGGAAGCTCAGCAGGCCGAAGCCGCTGGCATCGTTGGTCACACCGGGGGTCGTAAGCGCAAGCGAGGACCAACGGCGGTTGTTGATCGGAATATTCTCAATCTCATTGTTGTTTAGATGTCCGCCAAACTCAGGCGAATCGAATTTCAGCACCGGGACCTCGGCCGTAACCTCGACCGTGGTGTTGACATCACCCGTCTTCAAGTGGGGATTCAGGGTCGTGACAGAGTTGACCTCGACGATGACACTGGTCTCGCGACGCTCCTGAAATCCGGGCTGGGTGAAGGTTACCGTGTAGGTGCCCGGGGCAAGCTGTGGCGCACGGTAGAGGCCCGAGTCGTCAGACTTTAGCAGCACATCGGCGTTGGTCGCATTGTTATGGATTACAACCTTGGTGTTGGGAATCGCAGCATCGGTGTCGTCCGTTACCGTTCCTGCAATGGCTCCCTGCGTGGTCGACTGCGCATGGCCGGAGAGGCAAACTCCGCCAAACAGCATTGCTATCAATGCGTGCCGCATAAAATTTTTGATCTTCATTAAGGGGTCTCCTAAAAAGCTGAGCCGCTCACGCCCAAACTGGCGCAGGGTCTCTCTAACGTTGTCATCGTGTCGATAGACAAAAGACTTCTCATCATCATGAATTCACAATGAATTACCCTTTATCGGAAGGGTACGGCCGGACCATGGGTGAATGAGTCGGTCCGGATCATGATGTCGGAATGGCTCCCTACGTCTAATCTCTATATTTTTCGTATCCCTATAGAGGTCAGGGCACATTCACGTACAACGGAACAGTCTTTGTATGCGTGTAGTTTAGCGCGGGCCCTGTAAACTGAATATGAAAAATGTTTATTGATGAAGCAAAAATCCGAATCAAGGCTGGCGACGGTGGTAATGGCTGCATGGCCTTCCGGCGTGAAAAGTTCGTTCCCCGCGGCGGACCTTCTGGGGGCGACGGCGGCCACGGCGGCGACATCCTGATGACCTCATCGCTCAGCCACAACACTCTCGTTCATTTCCGCTTCAATCCAGAGCACAAATCAGGCCGCGGCGAGCATGGCATGGGCTCCAACATGTCCGGCCACGCTGGCGAACCCCTTCTGCTCAAAGTTCCTATAGGAACCCTTGTCTACGATGAGGACACTGGCGAACTCGTCCACGACTTCACGCGGCCCAACGAGACCGTCATCGTTGCTCGCGGTGGACGCGGCGGGCGCGGTAATCAGCACTTCGCTACCAGCACGCACCAGGCGCCTCGCGAGCACGAGCTTGGCCGCCCCGGAGAAGAGCGGCATCTTCGCCTGGAACTCCGTCTCCTCGCTGATGCCGGCCTGGTCGGCTATCCCAACGTCGGCAAATCGACTCTGATCTCGCGACTCTCCGCCGCCCGGCCCAAGATCGCCAACTATGCATTCACCACCCTCGAACCCAATCTCGGCGTCGTCAAGGTGGGAGAGTGGCCCCATGAACAATCCTTCACCATAGCCGATCTCCCCGGCCTGATCGAAGGTGCCCATCTTGGCGCCGGTCTCGGCGTTCAATTCCTGAAACACATTGAGCGTACTAGTGTTATCGTCCATCTGATCGATGTCTCCGACGCT
Source organism: Edaphobacter sp. FHG110511_03 (assembly GCF_059115365.1). Classification (NCBI taxonomy): domain Bacteria; kingdom Pseudomonadati; phylum Acidobacteriota; class Terriglobia; order Terriglobales; family Acidobacteriaceae; genus Edaphobacter; species Edaphobacter sp. FHG110511_03. Next base: position 727,322 of record NZ_JBZYWL010000001.1, read on the forward strand.
TCTGAGGCAACCGAAGGCAATGCCCGCCCCGATCCCGTGGAGGATTTCAAGGTCATCACTCAAGAGCTCGCCAGCTTCGATCCCGAGCTCGCGAAACGGCCCACCATCCTTGTCGCCTCCAAGGCGGACGTCGCTAACCCGGACAAGCTCAAAAAGCTGACCACGTACGCCAAGCGCCGCAAGCTCCAGCTCTATCTCATCTCGGCTGTGACTGGTGAGGGTATCGAGGCACTCAAATACGCCATCGCCGCTGCCGTCGCTGAGCATCGTCCGGCACCTATCGAAACGGAACCGGCACCTGCTGCAAAGCTGAAGCCCGCGTATCCTCCCCCCGCAGCCTCAGCTCGTCGCAGCCGACGTTAACGATTCCAGATTGCCTGGCGAAGAAGCCCTGCGAAGTGGACAGACCTGTTTCTCCCTGTCCCACATAAGCTAGTGTCGACCCATTACTCCGCCCGCAACACCACCGAAGGATCAACTGCTGCAGCTCTGCGCGCCGGTAGAATCGCGGCTATCGTCGCAACCAGGGCCACAAGACCAATCGCGATTGAAAATGCATATGGGTCTGCCGGCGACACCCCAAATAATTGACTTCTGACCAGCCTGGCCAGCAGCACTGCAATCGGCAGCGCGACGAGGATGCCGACGCCCGCAAGCCGCAGCACATCATGGAAGACAAGCTGCGAGATCAACCACCGCGATGAACCCAGCGCCATCCGTATGCCGATCTCCTTTGTCCGCTGGCCTGTCGTATACGCCACCACACCATACAAGCCGATACCGGCAAGCACCGTAGCAAGTACGCCAAACGTAATTGCCAACAGTGCAATCAGCCGATCGTTCGCGAGATCCATGTTGATCTGCTCATCCATCGTGCGCAGGTTGTCAATCGCCAGCATCGGGTCGACTGCGGCAACCGAACGGCGTATCGAAGCAAACATCGTCGCCGGTTCCACGCGTGTCCGCGTATAGAAGTAGATCGATCGGGTTACGTCTGGACCTGTCGCCTGATCCAGCGGCATGAACATCGCAGGGTTTACCGCCTCGCGCAGGTCCGCGTGAATGAAATCGCGCGTCACCCCGACAATCTCAGTATCGAAGGCCGGCTTCGAAGGCCCGCCATCGGCGAGCTTCTGCCCCACCGCCTTGGCCGCCGAACCAAAATATCTCTTCGCTAGCGTCTCGTTTACAACCGCAACCCTGGGATGGTTCACGTTGTCCTCTTCCTTAAGCGCCCGCCCCGCAATCAGTGGCACCCGCAACGTCTCAAGAAAGCCAGAGCTGATGTTCGTCTTTTCGATATTAATGTCCTCGTCAGGAGCAGGCTCGTAACCCGCAAAGACCACGTTGCCGCTGTGGGCGCTGTTCCCCAGCTGCGGACTGTTCGCCGCACCCGCGCTCTCCACTCCTGCAATCGCGCCGAGACTCTCCAGCGTCCTTAGCCGCATCGCAGGAATTCTCTCGAGATCGTAACCCGCCAGCTTTGGCGCAAGCGCGAATCCCACCAGATGATCCGTTTTGAAGCCAACGTCGAACGAGCGAAGCTGCTGCATCGTTCGCACAAACAACCCTGCGCCCACCAGCAGCAGCAGGCTCAACCCGATTTGCGTTCCCACCACAACGCGCTTGAAGCCAAGCATCTTGCTTGATCCCGTTGCGCCCTGCGTTCGCAGAGCCTGCATCAAGTCCGGTTTCAGTGTCTGCAGCGCAGGCGCAAGACTGAAGAAGATACTTACGCCAATTGCAATCGCAAAGTTGAACAGAAGTAGCCGCGCGTCGAGAGAGGATACAAATGCGGTTCCCATGCGATGCACCAGCACTCGAATCGCCGCTGGGGCGAGCAGTATTCCCACCAGGCCGCCACCAACGCCAATCAGCAATCCCTCCAATAGAAGCTGCTGCACGATCCGTGCGGTTCTTGCGCCCAGAGCATACCGCAGGGAGAACTCCCGCACCCGCGCCGTTGACCTTACCAGCAGCAGGCTGGCCACGTTCACCGCGGCGATCAGCAGCACCAGCAAGGCCATAGCCATTACAACCGTCAGTGGAGTCGCGAAGGTTTCGCGATTATAAGAAAACCCCCTCGCCGCAGGCTGTATTTTCAAGCGGCTGTTCGTCAGATACTCATCCGTGAATCGTTTCGATGTTGTTCCCAACGCCTTCAGCTCATCTGCTCTTAGCGCATGCCACAGCGGTGCGCTCATCGCCTCCGCCTGCTTTATCGCCACCCCTTCCTTTAGGCGTCCAATGATGTTCATCCAGCGATCGGTGTGATCAGTCAGCCTTCTGCCCTGCCCCGGAATCACCTGGTCAATCATCGCCATCGGCACAAAAAGCGCTGGCGTCTCTCCCCACACCGCGCTGCGGAACCCCGGAGCCGATACACCAATGATCTTGAACGGATGACCATTCAGCGAGATTGTCTCATTCAGGGCCGCCGGGTCAGAGTTCATGTGGTTGCGCCAGTAATCAAAGCTCACCACAACTAGCGGAGCCGCATCTTTCTGCTGGTCCTCCGTCTGCGTGAACACTCTTCCCAGCGCCGGCTGCACTCCCAGCATCGTGAAGTAATTTCCGCTTACAATCTCTGCCTGCGCAAACTCTGATACCGCCGCGCGCACGAGGTCGACCGTCGACGTCGACGTTCCTGCCAGTCCCTCGAACGCCTTATTTTGATCGCGCAGATCGCGATACATCGGATAGGAAAAGTACGACTCCACTCCGCCGCCATGGTTGCTCGTATGGCCTCGCCACGAATCACCCGTGCCCTGGAGATAAACAAGGGTCCCAGGATCGCGAACCGGCAGAGAACGTAACAGGGCTTGATCCAGCAACGAGAAGATCGCCGTATTGGCTCCTACCCCAAGCGCCAGCGTGAGGACTGCTGTCAGCGTGAAAACAGGGGATCGACGCAGCTGGCGCAAGGCATATTGAAGGTCGCTCAAGATATTCCGCATGCGGTTCGACTCCAGATGACAATGAATTCTTCCGTCTCGACAGCAGTTCATACTCCATTACAATGGCATTCATTTTCAGCAACTTGAAAGACATATACCAACTCCCGATGTCCGTATATGGGAAGCAATCGTTCGTAAATGAACACTTATCCTTTTGAACACGCACGCGTCTTTTTCACGCTCGCGGCCGGGAGTGTTTAGCTCGGCGCGATAGTCCTCGGCTGCCTTGTTACCCGCTGAACCTGGTGACAATCGATTGGATCGATCACACTGAATCTCACAGAGGCTATCTAAAGATTCCACTCCTTTTCAGACTGCCGCAAACAATGCGTGCCGCATCTCACTGAAAGACAGAGTGTTCTATCGGGTTCGTATCCGGCCTTACTTAAACTGAGTCACCGTTGCTGCGGTAGCCTGAACAGGAGGCCCTCCCATGAATCGTTTTCTCACTGTACTTTTTGCTCTTGCCTTGTTTCTGGTTCCCGCAGCGCTTCAAGCCCAAATTGCGGTATACGCCGGATTCAGCGGTGCTCCCATCGGTGGAGCCCCGGGTACCAACTGGGCCTACGGTCCCCTTGTCGGCGCTTATAAGCAGACGGGCTACGCGGCGAACATTGTCAGCATCGGCGCCGATGTTCGTGGATCCTTTCTTTCCCGTGGCGACTTCCACTACTACACCGGAGCCGTCGGTCCCCGCTTCGCATTCAAGGCCCCCATTCTCCCTTTCCGGCCTTACGTAGAAGGTCTCGTGGGCGCGGGTAACGTACAAAATCAGGGCCTCTCAAACACGCATTTCAATTACCAGGTTCTGGCAGGCCTGGATATGACTATCTTTCCGCGCGTTGACTGGCGCGTAGTCGAATTCGACTACAGCGCGGTCTCGAGTCAGTCGATTAATGCAAAGATCTTTACTACCGGCCTGGTGCTGCGGATCTGGTAACCGGGACCCGCAGCCTGTGGTAGCGTTGGCGGCATGCGCGTAGCTCTCTTCGGAGGCACCTTCGACCCTCCCCATCGCGGGCACCTCGCTATCGCCAGGGCGGCGGCGGACGCCTTCCGACTCAACACTGTGTTGTTTGCGCCCGTGGGGCGGCAGCCCCTGAAAGAGGGCTGTGAGACTACTCCTTTTTCCGACCGCCTCGCAATGGTCGAGCTGGCCTGCCAGGTGGATCCCCGCTTCAAGGCCTCGACTATAGATGACCCCCTCCCGGACGGCACCCCCAACTACACGGTCGATACCCTGGCAACTCTCCGCGCCGAGATGCCTGCAGCGACGATCTTCAGTCTGGTGGGAGCCGACAGCTTCCTCTCGCTGAGTCAGTGGCGGGAGCCGCAACGGCTGCTCGCACTCGCCGAATGGATTGTAGTCAGTAGGCCGGGCTCTTCTCTCGGCAACCTGACCTCCCTTGACCTCACGGAGGCTCAGCGCAAACGGATCCATCGGATCGAGACGGTTCAGGACGCCGTCTCGGCAACCGAGCTGCGCCGCCGGCTTGCGCTCGGAGAAGATTGTGATGATGCTCTCGAGCCTTCGGTGGAACAATACATCCGCCAGCATCACCTCTATCGGTCACTCCCGGCCAGCGATTCAGTCCATCCCTCGAGAAATCCCTCTTAAGCCTTGTTGGATAGCACGCAATGGGCTGGCATCGAGGGACGTGACCGGCTACCATGGAACCAAGGAGCCGCATGCCCTCGATTGAAAGCAATCAGCTATTGCTGGCCGCCGCCGCGGCCGCCGAAGACAAAAAAGCCGAAGAGATTCGCATCCTCGCGCTCGACCCAGCCGAGAGTGGGCTCGCCGATTATTTCCTGATCTGCAACGGCACCAACGACCGCCAGAATCTCGCCATTTCCGACGAGATCGAACTGCGCCTCAAACGGGAGTTTGGCGTCTATCCAAACTCCGTCGAAGGCCGCCGCCAGGCCGAGTGGGTCCTGATGGACTACGTCGACTTCATCGTCCACGTCTTCTCCCCAGAGAAGCGCGCCTTCTACGGCCTCGAGCGCCTGCGCAAATCCGCCACGACGCTCTCAGTGGATGACATCAATGCAGAGGTAAAAGCCCAGATCGCCGCCACTCGCAAGACTTCTGCGAAGAAGGCGATAAAGAAAGCCGCAAAGGCAACGAAAACCACAAAAGTGGCCAAGGCGCCGGCTAAAAAAACTGCGGTAAAGAAGGCTGTAACGACACCTTCCGCGAGGCGCGTAAAAAAAGCTGCCACCACGAGGAAGCCTGCGGCAAAGTCTACCCGCCGCCCCTAAACAAACGGGAATTCGTCAAGAAAATCCAGCGTTTAATGGTAGAAGGCCACCATGAATTCTGGTGGCCTTCTACTCTTATGGCGAGGCCTCTAGAACTGCACGCGCGCCGAGAGCTGTACCACACGCGAGCCGGTGTTACCCGAGATGGCGGTAGGCCTTCCAGTTGAGTCGACCATCGACGTCAGTTGGCCGAAGTTGCTCGGCTTAGTGATGTCGTCATAGTCGCTGTTGTTATCCGGCACAGCGAAGTTGGGGTGATTCAGGATGTTGAATGCATCGGCCCGGAACTGTAGGTTTAGTCCCCATTCCGGTACGACCTTGAAGGTCTTCGCCAGTCCGGTATCCAGGTTGAAGTATTGTGGTCCGCGTAGTGAGTTACGCGGTCCAATCTGGAATCCGACAGGCCCCACAAATGCATTTGCAGCGCGAGTCGGATCAGCGAACAACGACAGCGTTCCGCCCGACGTTTTGTGCACCTTGCGCTGAATGTCAGACGAGTCGCCTGTGAAGATTGCGGCAGCATTGTTGGCATAGCCCGCAACAAACGCGCTTGAAACAGTCGAGAACGCATTGCCGCTGTGCCAGCTCACAATGTTGCTCAGATTCCATCCGCCAACCACCTCATCCAGCAACCAGGGAATGTTCCCGCCGTAAGTGCGGCCACGGCCGAACGGCAGTTGGTAAGTCATGTAGCCGGTGATGTAGTGGGTTACGTCGAAGTCCGAGTTGGCCCGGCACAAACGTGGACGCAGCACATCGCAGATAAAGCCATAGCCGCTAATAGCCTGATCGTTCGCAAGCAACGAGGTGTTATCGATTGAATGTGCCCAGGTGTAATTCACGTCAAACTGAAGACCCTGCGTCAAATTTTTCTGCAGGGAAACCAGCAAACCGTTGTACGTTGAGAAACCTTTGTTGGTGAACACGACGTTGCCGGCAAATTGCGAAGACATGCCGACGTTGTACGGCAGCCCAAAGCCTGAGGCGAGCTGCTGAACGGTATCGGCGAAGTCGCCTTTGATAAGAAGGGACTGAAGGTTATCCGCCACCAGCGAAGTCGTGTTCGAGTATCCGTTATCAACGCCAAGGCCGGCGGGAAGCAAGTTCTCCAGCCAGGGCTGTGCGGGAAGGTTGGTCGGGTCGGCGCCCGCACGAAGCTGCTGGGTCACGTTACCGATGGCATCGCCCATCAGCTGACCCGAGGCTTTGTCGGGAAAATCGATCAGCTGGCTGGAATCGGCCTGCGCCAGAAGCCGGCGGCCATAACGGCCCACCCAGCTGACCTTCAATAGTGTCGATCCCGGAAACTCATGCTGGATTCCGAAGTTCGCCATGATTGAGTAAGGCGTCTTCAGCTTAGGATCGATCATCTGGCTGAACTGTCCAATGGCGAGGCCGAAGGGACCGCCAGCATCCACATAGGGTGTGAAGGGAGGCTTTGGCGTGGCAGGCGCGGCAATGGCCGGGACCGAATCGTACCGGGGATCGCTTTTAAGGGAGCCGGCAGGATCTTTGCCGCTGCCATAGTTTGTTTGAAGGCTCTGCTGGAATAGGTAGTTGTACTGATCCTGCTGATACTGAACAGCATTCACGATCGTGCGGTCATACACCATGCCGGCTCCACCGCTGAACACCGTCTTTGAATCAAAGCTCGGATTCCATGCGAAGGCCGCGTTGGGAGCGAAGTTCTTGCGGTCCGGTTGATAGAGCCCTGGCCCATGATTCTTCGGGCCCCCCAGAGAGTAGGTCAGGAAGGGAAGCGCATCCGGGTCTGTGTCCCCGGACTGGCTCTGTGATACGCGATCGGCGATGTATTTGTCGAAGGTGAAGGCGGTCTGGGCCGTTTCAAGCCCATGAGTCTCGTAAGGCACGGAGTAGTACTGATAGCTCAAACCGTACTTCAATGTCAGATGCGGCGTTACCTTCCATGCGTCCGAAATGTAGATCTGCGTCTGGTAGTACTGGTACGTGCGCTGCGAACCGGTGAGCTGGGGAAGAGCGTTGCCGCTGGTATCGTAGTTGAAGCCGGATCCTACGCTTCCTATTCTGCCCAGAGCCGTCGCGAACGCGCTGTCGTAGGTCACCTGCGCCGTTGTGCTGGCTGGAAGTAAATCATTAGGCCGCAGAGCCGAGTTCAATCCCTGAACATTGCCGCCCAATCCAAGCGCAAGCTGGTTATAGTCGATGGTTGAGTACTCGTGGGTGTTGATCCACTTGAATGTACCGCCGAAGGATAGCGAGTGCCTTCCTATTGTCCAGCTGAAATTATCCTGGACCTGTGGAATGGGAATGTGTCGTCCCTGCGCATTCGAAGGGTTGGAAAATGGGCGGTCAAAAAGGGTCGTAGTTCCTCCCGCAAAGGAGGCCTGGTTGGCGCCTAATATGTTGTTTGGCCTCGGAAAATTCCAATCCTGCACCGTTGAGCCATAGTTGAATTGGTTGAATTTGTTGGTGCTGATCTGCCAATCCAGCCCGCCAACGTACGCATAGCTGCGATCTACAAGTTCGCTCGCAGCAGGGTCGCCCGGGAATTGCTGCGTACTGTTGATCTGGTTTCCCCGCGTTACCGTACCTCGGCCCCATAAACGCATGGAGCTGGTGATGTTGTAATCGACCCTGCCAACATAAGCAGTCGTGAAAGTCGAGTACGGAGCGTTGAAGCGATAGCCGCCCGAGTTGACCCCATCCCCAGCCGTAACGTCGTTCACCGCTGGATAGCGCGACTTGAGCAGGTTCAGGATCGCCGGGCTTTCGCCGATTCCCCCCGGATCCATCGCCCTTACCTGTGCTGGCGTTAACTGACTAATACAGCTCGGCTGGGTATTCTGGCGGCTGGTCCGGCTGCATCCAGATCCATTATTGATGTAGGAGACATTGCCGGCCAGGAAAGACGGCAGCGGAACCACACGCAGGACAGAAGACTGCTGTGCCGTACGGGAGTTTGTGTAATCAAAAAAGAAGAAGGCGCGGTCGTGCTTAATAGGTCCACCAATGCTGCCGCCGAATTGATTCCGGACCAGCTTGGGAGCGCGAATGCCCGCAAGATTATTGAACCAGTCGTTCGCCGTAGTCGAGTTGTCGCGATGGTAGATATTCGCCTGCCCATGCCACTCGTTGGTTCCGCCTTTGGTCACCAGCGCGAACTGGCCGCCGCCGCCAAATCCGGTAGACGATGTGAAACCAGCTACCGTGCCGCGAAACTCCTGAACTGAATCCACCGGGGCGCCGCCATTAATCTGTCCGAACTGACCCGTCGCTAGATCGTTAACATCCAGGCCGTCTACCGAGACAAAATTCTGGTCCGAGCGTGCCCCCGTAACCGACCCATCAATAGTCACACCAGGCTGCAGACTGAAGAGGACAGCGGGGCTAAGCCGGTTCTGCACCGGCAGTTCATTGAGCTTCTCCACCTGAACGTTGTTGCCGATCGTCGCGTCTTCCGTGTTCAGCGTAACGCCCTGTCCCTGAGCGCTCACCGAAACCTCAACCTGCGTCCCCGGTGACAATGTCACGTTCCTGCTGGCGACATTGGCAACATTCACGTAGACGTTCTCGACCTTGAAGGAACTGAATCCGCTGTGAGTCACCTCAATGGTGTAACCAGGACCAGGAGGCACGTTCGTAATTCTGTAGGAGCCAGCAGAATTCGTAACCGCCTTGTATTCCACTCCCGTCGCTGGATTCGCAAGGGTAACTACCGCGTCAGTCAGAACCGACCCGGACGGGTCCACAACCACACCGGTAACACTTGAGACCGCCTGCGCTTGAAGTTGGGCCGATAAACAGATAAAAGCAAGCAAAACAAAAAGAAGTCTTAGACGCTGCATCATACCTTCAAATACCTCTTTGGGGAGCGAGAAACGGCTTTCTGGGAAGAAGCTGTTCTTAAAAGGACAAGGTTACTTTGGTTTCTAAAGAGCAATCTTTTGGCCAAATGAATATGCCGTTTTTCCAATAAAAATTCCCTCTTTGAAGCTCCGGAGCGACCAATAACTCCAAAAAAAATTTAAATAATTCCAAAAATGGAAGATTTGTCTTGAGACCAGTCCCCTTCATGGAAGCTCTCCCTCTATACAAATAACTCGTAAAACGGGAAGCTAAACTCGTGACTATCGATTTGGCATCCGTGTACCCTCGTCGCAGCCAGTCCCGTTCCGATCCTCCGGCACTCATGGCAGCGGATTACGTAAGTCGAATCAATCGTTATCTATCTTGTGATCTCCGGAATTTCGAGTCTGAGTCAGACCTTTTGAATTGGTTGGACCGTCCAGCCGCCCGCGTTCCTGCATACCTGATCCTCCTTGACAGCCGCGGCAAGCAACTCTCGTCCGAAGAACTTGCCGGAACCGTTGGGCGGCTTCGTGACTCCGGAACGCAACGCCTCATCTTTGCGGTTGGTCCGGCAGATGGCTGGTCGGAAAAAGGGTGTGCTCGCGCAAACCTTCTCCTCTCATTCGGCCGCATCACGCTGCCGCATCAGCTCGCTCGCGTCGTCCTCGCAGAACAGCTTTATCGTGCCTTCACTATTCTTGCCGGACATCCCTATCACTGTGGTCATTAGCGGATAAACGGTTCGCCGAGAGATAAATATTATTCTCCTGCCTTCTCCGGCAACTGGGATCTCGTCGTCCTTGAAGAGATCAACGACGCCATCGGCTACAAGATGCTCTCGCTCGAAAAAGTCGCCGCGGTCCTCCGCCAGAAACCTGAGATGGTCCCTGTCATCCTCACCGGCCGCAACGCCCAACCCCACCTTGATCGAGCTTGCCGACACCGTCACCGAGATGCGCGAGGTCAAGCACGCCTACCAGGGAAGGCATCCTCGCCCGGCGTGGAGTCGAGTTCTGACCAAAACAAAGGAGTACGTATAAAACGTACTCCTAAGGGTTGCTGAAAGAGGTCTTTTGCCTTGAAGACATGGCCTCGGTCGCTAAAGGATACTAGCCTCGGGGTCTATTTTTTTTCGAGGCTGTAGGTCACCGTAATGCTCGTCTCCACCTCGGTAGGATCACCATTGAGTACATACGGCCGAAACCTCCACTCCCTTACCGCATCAAGAGCCGAGAGGCACAGCTCTTTAGGCCCACTGAGAATCTGTAGATTCTCCACGGCTCCTTCTTTCGAGATAATCGCCTTCAGTACCACCATACCCTCGATATGCTTCTCTTTCGCCTCAGCGGGATATACCGGCACCTTCTGCTCGATTACCTGTCCTGCAATCACACCCGGAGCCACCTTTACCACTCGATTCGCTGCCTTCTCATTCTTCTCCGCACTCACATCCATGCGGAGCGCCAATGCCGAAGCACAGGTCGCTGCTCCAATCGCCACGCACGCCGACAGCATCGCGCCGCGTAGCGCCCATCCAGTTTTTGGCTTCCCTCTCATCAGGCTCATGACTCTCCTTTCAAGGCTGTTGGCATCGAAGATTCCGATGGCGTGGAATGTCCTGGCCGGCTCGCTCTCGACGAACAGCGAAGCCAGCCGCAGGAGGGACCTCGCATACCTCTCGCGGCCCGCAATGATCTCGGCGGCGATCGCATCGCACACCATCTCCCGGCTTTCTGTCAGCCGTGAAAAGGTCAGCCACAGCAGCGGGTGATACGCCACCGGCAATGCAACTACGCTGTACAACACGTTCTTCGCGAAGTCGCGCCTTCGTATGTGCGCGCATTCGTGCGCCATCACTGTATCCAGTTCGCTCTCTTCGACGCTCTCGAAGAACCCCTGCGGAACCACCAGGACTCCACGACTCATTCCCAGTGTTGCGGGGCCGCGCGTCTTCGGGGAAACCGATAGCACCGCATCTTTGACGTCGGCTTTTTTCTTGTGCCGCTCCCATTGAGCAGCAATCGCGTTCCCCAGCTCAACGGGCTTCGCCTCGCGTTCCATCGCATAGGTCTTCCATACCCCCCACACGAGTCGAGCCGCAAAATAGAGGATGCTCAATTCATAAGCCACAACAACCGTAAGAAGCAGCCAATGCGGAAGCTGCACACCTCCTTGAGCGTGCGCGACATTTGCCGCTACCGTGATATGCACATCGCCGCCACCACCCAGCTTGCCCCATTGCCAGAGCGCAAGTGCCACACGCCATGCTTCATCCAACCGAATCTGCAACGCGGGCAACAGTGCCTCCATCCATAACGCGACGACCCATACTCTGTGCACGGCTTGGGCACCGGACCTCCGCATCACCACATTCGCTATCCACGCTGCTGCAAATACCAGCGGGGCCATCCACAGCGAGTTCACGAGATATCCAACTACCCAGTTCTCGACTCCGTTCATTCGCTGCCCCCTTCCTCGAGCTTTCGCTTGAGCCTGGCAATCTGTTCGGCATCGATCTGTTTGCTCTTGATCAGGCTCATCACCAGTTCTTCGCTCGAGCCTCCGAACATCCGATCTACCAGGTCGCGAACCGCATGGCTCACCGCCTTCGACTCCGTTACCGTTGCGCTGTACTCGTAGGCGCGGCCACGGAGCCTGCGCTTCAGCTTGCCCTTGCGCTCCAGGATGTTCAACATCGTCTGCACCGTTGTGTAGGCAAGCGGCTGTTCCAGAGCTTCCTGAACGGTCAAGACGCTGCTCGAGCCCTGCTTCCAGATCACCTGCATGATCTTCAGCTCGAGCTTGGTCAACGCATCATTTTCCTTTCGGCCCATTTTTTCTCCTAATTACTTAGGACAATAGGTCTGCTCCTGCCTGCTTGTCAACTAAAACTTTAGGAGATCTTTCTTTCACAGAACTGCAGGCGTTGCCTGTCTTTTCCTATCGTCGTTCTTCTGAACCGGACTAAAAAAAGAGCGCTTTCTTCTGACCACTTGAACCATTCCGCAACGCTGTATATTGTTTCTCCAATACCCGGAGAACGTTTTCTCATGATCCCAACCACGCCGTCGCGTCGCGCTTTCCTCAAGTCCACCTCCCTTGCCGCAGCTGCTGCTGCCATGCGCGGCTCTGCTCTGCTCTCGCAGACCCCCGGTCAGGTGGATGCTTATATCAACGTCAATCCCGCCGAGACCATCGCAACCATCTCGCCCGAAATCTACTCGCACTTTATCGAGCATCTTGGCGGAGTCATCTACGACGGAGTCTGGGTCGGCGAGGGTTCGAAGATCGCTAACGTCAACGGAATCCGCAAGGACTTCATCGACACCATGAAGGCCGTGCAGGTGCCCGTATTACGCTGGCCTGGCGGCTGCTTCGCCGACTCCTACGACTGGCGCGACGGCATCGGCCCGCGCAACCAGCGGCCCGCTCGCGCGGGTTTCTGGAAGCAGCAGGAATCCAACCAGTACGGTCTGCACGAGTTCATGCGAACCTGCCGTGCCATCGGATGCAAGCCTTACCTCGCCGCCAACCTGCGTACTCAGCCTGCACGCGACTTTTATCAGGAGATCGAATACTGCAATGCTCCGGCTGGCGACCTGCCGTCCAACTCCGCCGCTCCAGCAGCTCCTGATACGTTGGCCGTCCAGCGCGCCGCCAATGGAGATCGCGACCCCTTCAACGTTGATCTGTGGGGCGTCGGCAACGAAAGCTGGGGGTGCGGGGGCAATCTCACCCCCGAGGAATATGCGGCCGAGTTCCGGCGCTATACCGCATGGACACCCACCTATGGCGAAACCGATCTGCGCTTCGTCGCTGTTGGCCCCAATGGAGATGACGTCGACTGGACCAGCCGCCTCTTCAAATCCCTCTACGGCAATCCCGAGCGCCGTCATCTTTGGGGACTTTCCATCCACTACTACACTTCAGGAAGCCCCACGAAGTTCGCCGCCGGCGATGCACTCGCCTTCAACGACGCCGAGTTTTACGACCTGCTCACCCGTGGCAGCCTGATGGACAAGGTCATTACCGATCACTGGACCGCGATGGGCAGCGCAGTCTCCAGTGAACTCTCGAAAGGCCAGCCGACAGTCAAGCTTGTCGTTGACGAATGGGGAGCCTGGTACGGCAAAGGCACCGAGCTTGCCCCTGAGTACAACCTCTCCCAACAGTCCACCATGCGCGACGCCCTGCTCACCGGCATCACCTTCGACATCTTCCAGCGCCACGCCGATAAGGTCGCCGTCGCCGCTGTCGCACAGTCCATCAACTGCATTCACTCCCTCATGCTCGCGCAGGGCGACAAGTTCTGCGTCACTCCCACCTTCCACGTCTTTCAGATGTACCTTCCTCATCGTGGAGCCCAGGCCGTTCGCGCCGAGTTCACCGCTCCCTCCATCCCCAATCCTATGGGCGACACTGCAAGCCAGGTCGGCGGTAACAGCTACATCGGTCAGCTGCCACCGGTAAAATCGCTAGCCGGTCTTAGCGGTTCTGCCTCCCTCAACGGAAAAACGCTCAACCTCACCGTTGTCAACCCTCATCTCACGCAGCCCATGACCACCGAGATAGCTGTGCGCGGAGCTACAGTCGCCTCCGCCAAAGGCACAGTCCTCGCCGAGAAAGACGTCCACGCGCACAACGACTTCGCCCACCCGGACGCCGTGAAGCCAAGCACAATCAGTGGACTCAACCCCTCCGGTGGCAAGCTGACGCACACCTTTCCACCAGCAAGCGTTACCTCGCTTCAGATCACGTTGACGTAGTAGCGTTCAAAGTCGTGCGGTTGTTTCTCGGCTCGACTGAGACAACCGTACGACCGGATCAGATAGCCGCCATCAATAGGGATTCCTCTGCTCGCAACGCGAGCCCATGTGCAACCGAAGTGAATTCGTTACCACTTCGAATACGATCCTCGCCGAAACGAGTCGCGAAGATATGCCGCACCGCCGGCACGAAGGAAGTTCCACCGGTCAGAAACACGCGATCAACATCGCGCGCACTGACGCCGGAATTGTCGAGCAGCGAGTCGACGCAACTCTCGATCACGTGCAACTCTTCTGCGATCCATTCCTCGAACTCGCCGCGTGTAACCGGAACCTGCAGATCCAGGCTGCCTTCGTGAAAACGGAACTCCGCAGAGGTGGCCCGCGAAAGCTGGAACTTCACCTTCTGCACAGCCTGGTGTAGTTGGTAGCCGAGATCTTCTTCAATCAATGCAATAAGAGCTTCTATCTTTTCAGGCTCAAGAGCCCGCAGGCTCGCGCTCCGCAAGATCTCAGCAACATTCCTTGTACGCAGGAAGGAGAGGTAGTGCCAGCGTTCAAGATTGGTATAGATCCATGCCGGTACGGCCGGGAGGATCTTGTTGAACGAACGCGCATAGGACTCCGATCCCAGTGCGGGAGAGACAAGCTTGCGAACGATCCTTGCGTCAAAGGCGTCTCCGGCAAGCCCCACGCCGCTGTTGCCCAGCAGATCCTCGGATGTGCGTCCACGTCTGCGCACGCCAGGACCAACGTTGAGCAGAGAGAAATCGCTGGTGCCTCCACCGAAGTCGCCGATGAGAATCAGTTCGTCGTGATCGAGCGTGGATTCGTACGAGTAGGCTGCTGCGACAGGCTCCATTTCGAACTCGACGCTCTCAAAACCGGCAAGTGCAAAGGCATTGCGGAGCCGCGAGACGGCGTAGGCATCATCCTCCTCGGTCTCGGCCCCGACAAAGCGAACCGGTCGCCCCACCATGGCATGGCGAATAGGCATACCGAACTGACGTTCCGCATACCCGCGCAGATCAGCAAGCATGCGCGCTACAAGCTCCTCGAGCGTGTAGCGGCGGCCAAAAACCTCTGTTCCAGTAAGCGTATGGTTCGGAAGGTAGGACTTGAGCGACTGGATGAGCCGGCCTTTCTCCTCGGTATCCAGATAACCCTCGATAGCCGCGGGTCCAGTCTTCGAAAGTACCTGTTTTGTGCCGGCTTTCTTCGTCTGCTCAAGATAAAGAACGGAACGATACGATACCGTGCTCCCTCCGTTGGCCGGAAACGAAGCAAGTTCTACCTTCGAATCCTCTGTCACAACCGCTACCGAGCTATTCGTCGTGCCAAAATCGATCCCCACAGCGGGACCTTGAAATTGCGTCTTATACATTCATCCATTATTTCGCAGCTCGGGGTCAGCGGAACCTTCGTCGTCCCGCTGATGTTCAAGAAAACTTCGGCTCAAGCCTAGGCTTGTTCATCGAAGCCTTCGGCGACAAGCATCACTGCACTACGAGAGAAGGCTGCCCGCACCAACTGATGTAGACCTAGCGTGAGCTGACTGGCGCTTCCGCCTTCTTACTGGCTGCGATCTCACCTATCGCACCCACAAACTTATTTAGGTCCGCGAGCGTTGTGTACACATGCGGTGTCACGCGAATACAGTGAATCTTTTCGTAGTCGATCGAGACCGTGTGAATTTTATAGCGGTCGAACAACGTATTCATTAGATCGTGCGGTGGGACACCATCGATGCTCACACCGCAGATCGCGCACGAGAAGCGCGGGTCGAGCGACGTATGCAGCTTGACGCCGGGGAAGTCTTTCACCTGCATGGCCCAGTAATTCTTCAGATAGAAGACTCGCTCCTGCTTGCGTCTGGAACCAATGGCCTCATGAAAGTTGATCGCCTCACCAATACCCTGCTCGATCGGAAAGCTGCGCGTTCCCAGCGCCTCGAACTTGCGAATGTCGGGGCTATGCGGATCGCCATAACAGGTCAGCGGCCACAGCTTTTCGATCTTGTCCTTCTTCACCCACATCATCCCTGAACCGATTGGCGCCGAAAGGAACTTGTGCAGACTGGTTCCGAAGTAGTCGCAATGCAGATCAGGAATCTTGAAATCCATCAGGCCAAACGAGTGCGCGCCATCGACGATCACCTCGATGCCCTTTGCATGCGCCATGTCAGCAATCTGCTGTACCGGCATCAGCTGACCGACCCAGTTGACCATGTGGGTAACGTGAACGAGCTTCGTGCGCGGCGTAATCGCCTGCTCATAGGCCTTCACGATCGTATCGGCATTCTCGATGGGAAAGTCGAAGCTGATCTGTTTGTAGACGATCCCATCGCGCGCAGCCCTTTGGCGATACGCATTCATCATGTTGGGATAGTCCTGCTTCGTACCAATCACCTCATCGCCAGGCTGGAGGGGTAATCCATAGATGATGGTGTTCAGGGCCTCGGTCGCGTTGCGATTGATCGCAATCTCTTCAGGCGACGTGCCCGCCAGGTGAGCCAACTTCTGCCGCAGAGGTTCGCGCCCCTGATCGAGGATCTGCCACATAAAGTACGACGGCCCCTCATTCGTCATCTGGTTGTAGCGTTCAACCGCCTGCTGCACCACGACGGGAGCCGGCGATACGCCACCGTTGTTGAGATTGATGATCTGCGTGCTCACCGAATAGCCGCGCTGAATCACGCTCCAGAAGTCTTCGTTCTGGGCCACCGCACTCGCGTCCAGATGGCTCACCGCAGACGATGCGGCTCCCATCTCCTCGGCATGCGCCTGGCGAAAGAGGCTATTAGTCGAAAACGCGCCAGCAAGCGCGGTCATCTTCAGGAAAGAGCGACGATCGTTCCATGACATACAAGCAATCTAGGCTATGACGGAGTCTTCGGCAGAAATATTTTTCAAATCTTCCCTATGGGAGCCAAGCCCTACTGACATTCGCCGTCAGCATCTCCAGCTAAGATAGCCGCATGGCGTCTGTCGCACCGCATTACTCCCTTGAAGCCCTGAAATTTATGCGCAGCCTTAAGCGCAACAACGACCGTGAATGGTTCAACGCCCGCAAGCCTATCTATGAACGTGAGATAAAAGCCCCCACGCTCAACCTCATCACCGCGATCAACGAAGCCATGCTTCGCTTCGCACCCGAGAATGTTCAGCCCCCGCAAAAGGTGGCGATGCGGATCTATCGCGATATTCGGTTCAGCTCCGACAAGCGACCGTACAAAAGAAATCAGGGGGCGTGGTGGGCTCGCTCCGGCCTGGAAAAGACCTCCGGCGGAGGCTTTTACTTCCACATGGGTCCCGACGAGCTTGTCATCGCCGCCGGTGTCTACATGCCCGAGCGGGAACAACTCCTTGCGATTCGTCGTCACATCGAGACCCACCACGAAGAACTGCGTCGCCTGCTCGCATCGAAAAAGCTGCGTACTGTCATGCCCGAGTTCGACGGCCACAAACTTACCCGTCCCCCCAAGGGCTTTCCACCGGATTCGCCGGCAATGGACCTGCTCCTCTGTGGCCAGTGGGGAGTGACAGCACACCTTCCCCCTAATGCCGCAACCACCCCAACGCTGCTCAAGGAGATCGTGAAGCGCTTCGAAGCAACCGCACCGCTTGTCGCTCTTCTCAATGCGCCTCTGGTCGTTCGCAAGCCCCGCAAACCTCTGTTTTAGGGCTTTCATCCACGCATGGAAGCGGCTTTTGTGGGACCTAAAAGTCGCCAATTTGGGGTAAAAAGTGCCGAAAATGGGACAAAAAACGGAAAAACCCTAAAAAACCTGTGGAAACCAAACAAATCCGATTGACAAAACGCGCGGAAAAGCTGAAGGTGAATTGCGGTACGGTTTCTCTGCACCCGCATGAACACTGGCGATTCGCGCTTCGCAAAACGCCGAAAAGACAGTTTCGAAGACGGGCGGATGACCTGCTTTAGACAAAACAAGAATGCAAGAAGGAGCAACACACATGGCAAAGGGATTGACCAAAACAGCGCTGGTTCGCCAACTGGCAGAGAAGCTCGAGCTCACCAACAAGCAGACCGCAACCTTCCTGGACCTGCTGGCCGAGACGGCCGTCAAGGAGACCAAGAAGAACGGTGAGTTCACCATTCCCGGCATCGGCAAGTTGGTGAAGGCCGAGCGCAAGGCACGCCTGGGCCGCAACCCTCAGACCGGCGAGACCATCAAGATCAAGGCGAAGACCGTCGTGAAGTTCCGCGTGGCCAAGGTCGCCAAGGATACCATCGCTCCGCCGAAGAAGTAGCTTCATCCGTCGCGACAGGCGGCACTGAACCGGCAACACATTGGCGCCAAAGCTACACTGCAAACGCGCCGCGACAATCAGACAAGAAGAGCCCGCACCTTCGTCGTCAAACCACGAAGCCACGCGGGCTCTTTCGCATGTAGCATTCAAATTTCCAGGAGAATTTCTCGCCGAGGAGTTTCCACATGCCACAGCCCGACAGACCTTCGCTGCTCCACGAATTTGTTGATGGACGCACGGACCTCATCTTCGAGCTTCTCCAGTATGGAGTCTCACACGACACCGTGGAGAAGGGAGCTTCACTGCTGCAGTGGTGTGCCTATTACGGCGACGTCAGCGCCATGAGGGTCCTGCTCTCCCGTGGACCAGGACTGAACACGCTTGGCGAAGACTATGGCCTCAACGCCGCAGCCTTTCACGGTCACTGGCGACTGTGTAAGTTTCTGTTGGAACAGGGAACTGATGTGAATCGAGCTATCGCCGAGACTGGAGAGACTCCTTTGCACAGTGCGTTATGCACGACCGACCGCATGACGCATGACCGCGTCCTCACAGTGCTTCTCTCGCATGGAGCCAACCCAAACGTGGTAACAAAGATCGGCGTGGAGACCGGCTGCTTCATGCGCGACTCAAGGACGCGCGGAGAGACACCTCTTCACCGTGCCGCGGCTTTTGGCAACGAGGACACGATCAAACTGCTGTTGGATGCAGGAGCTCAAATCGATGCGCGTGACGCCTACGGTGATTCTCCTCTCAGCTGGGCAAGCTGGTATCTCCGTCCGAACACGATCCTCCGCATGCTCCTATTCAGCGACTTTCGTATTCACTCCGAAAATCAACCCATGCGGGCCAATCTCCTGGGGTGGCCGCATACCAAAAAGCCTTAAGCGGCGCGCCGGCAAAAAAGCCTCGCATCAACCCCGCGGAAGGCGCATTCACATTGTAGTTATATCGTCAGTCCAGTGTGGCAAACGAAACAGGAACTACTGACAGGTAGCCAGCCGCAGATAGGACAAAAAGATAAAGCCCGCGTCGTCGTCCGACAAAATCACGCGGGCTTTCTTGTTAGTACCTCGTTCTATCGGCGCAATAGCTCAGGAATGGGCTCTGCATCCTCGTACACGGTGGATAGCGTCAGCTCGCGAAATTTCTCTGCTTCCTTCGCGCGAGCCGTCTCTGCGGTCTTGACCCGTTTCTCCGCATCCACACCCAAAATCAATCGCACCGGAACATCGTCGCTGTTTGCCAGACGCACAATCAGATCCGCAATCCTCTTCGGATCGCCCTCCTGGCGCCCTTCAATATACTTCACCAGCTCGAGAATCGGACCGATGGAAGGCTCATACTCGGGCAACAGCTCCGGAGGATTCTGCCCTGCGCGCCGCGCCCAGTTCGTCCGGATTCCACCGGGCTCGAGCGAGCACACCTTTACCCCGAACGGGCCCACCTCCATCGCCAGCCCATCACTGAAGCCTCCAACGGCCCACTTTGCCGCGTGATACGGCGTGTTACCCGGCATTCCCAAGCGCCCTCCTATCGAAGAGACTTGGAAGATGTGTCCGCTTCTCTGCCGTCGCATCACTGGAACCGCAGCGCGCGTCGTATACACCACACCGTAGAAACATGTATCAACGACAGCCTGAAAGTCCTCCCCGCTCATCTGCTCAAAGGGCGCAAGCTGCCCATAGCCGGCGTTGTTTACCAGTACATCCAATCTGCCGAATCTGTCGACCGCGAGCTGGACGGCTGCACGCGCCTGCACCTCATCGCGCACCTCAAGTACGACCGGCTGCACACGATCGCCATACCGTGCCACCAAGGCATCGAGTTCGTCGATACGCCGCGTTCCTGCAACCACGCTGTCTCCCGCCGCCAGGGCCGCCTCAGCGATGTCGCGCCCTAAACCGTTTCCGCTTCCCGTAATCAACCAGACCTTAGCCATTCGCCAGATCCTCCTGTGTCATAGGATTCTAAAATGAGCGAGTGGTTGCTCATTTATTCGCTGAAGCAGTTAAGAAAGAAAGCGTCGAATCAGGGATTCAAACTACAGCCGTTACCGCACCGACCGCCAGAAGAGAGCAAACCCTCGCTCGATCAGGACCTTTCGCTGTCGCGGGCTTCTGGCGATAAAATCCATCGTCGCCTCCTGCATCGCCGCCATGGTCGCCCCGGCAAAGCCCGCCGGAAGGTCCCGCAACGTCTCGCGTTCGGCCAATTCGCGAAACAGCGCATCGATTTGCCCGCGCTTCTCCGCAGTCCGTTCCCGTGTCTCCGCCTTCACTGCATCCGAAAGATTCAACTGCACCGAGACCTTACGCTTCTGCGGAAACTCAATTGCCCATTCCAAAGAGCTCGACCACACATGCCACGCCCGCTCCCTGACGCTTGCCCTGAGAGGGAAGTCCGCATTCAATCTTTCAAACACCTCAAGTTTCAGTTCGACATAAAGCTCGTTCAGCAGCTCTTCTTTTGTGGCGAAGTAGGTAAACAGCGTGCCCTCTGCCAGGCCCGCCCGCTTTGCAATCTTTGCAGTAGGTGCTCCCAGCCCGGCTTCGGCGATCTCAATCACCGCTGCCTCCAGAATGGCCCTGCGTTTTTCGGGACTTCGAAGTCGCGCCATGCCTCAGTCTCTCAAACCGCCGTCTGCGGCTTCGGCAAAATAGCTCGCACAACCAGCGAAACGCCCAGCGAGACCAGCACACCCTGCATAATCAGCAGCGAGTTATACCGCCAGCCGAGTGCGGCAAACGAGACAAAGACACCCCACATATAGATCTCGCTCAAAAACGCCCAACCCCATTGCGGTTTGGCTCCCTTGTCTTCAAAGCGCGGGCTGAGCGCGGGCAGCAGCCTCGGAACGCGGCGGACATACTCGCGGTAAGGCTCACCGAACCTCTCACTCAAAAAAGACTCCTCGCCCAGAGCTAGCCGCAGCTCGAACAGAACAATCAGGACCACCGTCACAATGGCTCCGCTCGGCGGCATCAACAGGCACAGGGCGACCGTATGCAGCATCAACCCCAGGTAGAGGGGATTCCGCGTCCTCCGATATGGTCCGGCGGTAACCATCCCGCTGCCGTGCATCGTCGGCGAATAGACGACCGAAGCTCCAAGGTAGGCCGAGGCCCACGTGCGCCAAAATGCGCCTGTAAACGCGAACAGGACCCCTATCCCAAGGACCAGCACTGTCGCCGAACTGAAATTCAGCCATCCACTGCGCGTCAGCCACGCCGCAAGATACTGCCATGTGCGGATGGAATCCAGATGCAGCCACCGGTCCCATGGAGCGGTGAAGCCCAGCACATAGATCACAGCATGAAATAGAAAACGAAGACGAAACTCGAGAGCAGTGGCTTTCATAAATGTAGATAAGAATATGTAACGATTAAACGAACAATTGTTTGGTGGTCCGAGGATACATACGCGCTGGAACCTATAAAGTTCCTTTTCGCCGGAGAATACCCTGACCATGAAGACGAGGTTTATTGCGGAGACTAGCTCTCACCCCGCCAGCTAATTACCGCCTAGCATCTCCAGCAGAGAATCGAAGTCCTCCAACCCCGAGTATTCGATGATCACCTTCCCCTTGCCCTTCTTATCTTCAATCCTCACCTTCAGGCCCAGCGATCTTCGCAGCTTGTCCTCTGCTTCGCGAACGTTCGGATCCTCGGTCTGCACCTGCTGCTGCTTCTCCTTCTTTTCCTTCGCCTCCGGATTGATCAGGCCCTGGACGTAGTTCTCCGTCTGGCGAACCGAAAAGGACAGAGCAAGAACCTTCTGAGCCGCCGAGGTGATCGAGTCAGGAGAGTCCAGCGCCAGTAGGGCGCGAGCGTGCCCGAAGCTCAGCTCCGCTGTCTCCACCTTCGCCTGAACGCCCTCAGGCAAGCGAAGGAGGCGCAGGAAGTTCGACACCGAAGCCCTGTCCTTGCCCGTGCGGGTCGCCATCTGCTCCTGGGTCAGCTTGAACTCCTGGCCCAGGCGTTGGTAGGCCCGAGCCTGTTCCATCGGATTCAGATCCGTTCTCTGCAGGTTCTCGACGATGGTCATCTCCAGCACCTGCTCGTCGGCTACCTGCCTCACAATGGCTGGAATCGTGGCCTTTCCAGCTTTGCGGGAGGCCAGCCATCGCCGCTCCCCGGTAATCAGCTGATAGCGCACAGGATTGTGGCCCGGCGCTTGATGTGGTGAGGGTGGCATTGGTCGGACCACTATCGGCTGTACTACGCCACTCGCTACAATCGATTGGGCTAACTCCCCCAATTGAGCCTCATCGAAGTGTTTCCGCGTCTGCCATGGGTTGCGCTCGATCTGGTCTAGAGGTATTTCGAGGGGACGGCCTGCGGGTTCAGGAGCCGTCGCAGCAGCCGCAGCGATGGCTGGGACTGAGGCTTGCGCGGCAGGTCGTTGCGGAAGAAGGGATTCCAGCCCTTTGCCCAGGGCACGACGTTTGGTATCAGGCGTTGCAGTTGGCATGGTGATCAGCTTTCTTACAGATAAAAATGACGGATACAGGGTCCTGGGGACAGATGGAAGACCGGTCGGCTCAGGATCGCCAGAATCGGGACTTCTTCTCTGGTTTATTAAATGACTTCAGAGAGCTGGCAGCCGCGGCGGCGGCAGCCTTGCGCCTCTTTGCCTCCGGGCTTTCCATATTGTTCCGGCTCAGCAGTTCCAGCGCGAGTTCGCGATAGGTCTCTGCTCCTCGCGAGCGCGCATCGTAGAGTGCCACCGGCTTGCCGTGGCTGGGAGCTTCGGCCAGACGCACGTTGCGCGGAATCGATGTCTTCAGCAGCTTGTCGTTGAAGAAGGCCTTCAGGTTATCGGTCACCTGAACCGCAAGGTTTGTGCGATCGTCATACATGGTCAGCAAAACGCCTTCGAGCGTCAGGCTCGGATTGAAGCTTGCGGTCACGCGATCCAGCGTCGACATTAGCTCCGAGATTCCTTCCAGGGCGAAATACTCGGCCTGCATCGGCACCAGCAGACCATCGGCCGCAACCAACGCATTCAGGGTTAACAGGTCGAGCGCCGGGGGACAGTCGAGAAGAATGAAGGAGAACTGCGATCTCACTGGCTCAATCGCCTCGCGCAGCCTGTACTCCCGCCGGTCCGCTGAGATCAATTCAATTGTTGCTCCCACCAGATTCTTGCTGGAAGGCACGAGCTTCAGATTCTCCACGTCG
Source organism: Edaphobacter sp. FHG110511_03 (assembly GCF_059115365.1). NCBI lineage: Bacteria > Pseudomonadati > Acidobacteriota > Terriglobia > Terriglobales > Acidobacteriaceae > Edaphobacter > Edaphobacter sp. FHG110511_03. The sequence continues at coordinate 750,595 of NZ_JBZYWL010000001.1, forward strand.
GTCGAAAGCATGCTCTCTGCAAGTGTGGCGTCTCCCAGCAACAGATCGTAGGTGCTGTTCCGATGCTCATCATCTTCTCCCTGGCGAGCCACGCCCAGGCCTCCGGATGAGTTCGCCTGGGGGTCGCAGTCGATCAGTAGGGTGGGAATCCCCTCCAACGCGAAAGACGCGGCCAGATTGATGGCGGTCGTAGTCTTGCCCACCCCACCCTTCTGGTTAACGATCGCTATGACTCGCGAGGCCTGTTTGGCGGCCTTCTCCGTGGCCGGCTTCTCCGTCTTCTGGGGCTGGGTGGACTTCCCATTCTCACTGGAGGTCTCTTCGGAGCGGGTCTTGGCGGGCGGGTTGGAAGGAGTGGTATTTGGGCTACTCATCGGGCTAAGAAGAGGTTAGCGGCACAACTCGTCGAGAGCAATCCCGGTGGGGTTGTGAAGAACTCGGGCAGGCTGTGGAGAACATGTGGAACGCGCGAAACGCGCGAGAAATGGAGGGGTTCACGGACGATCCATGTGGAAATCTTTATATTCCATGTGCAACCTATGCCGTTTTTAAGCGCTGATTCGGGTAGGAAAATCGAATGAGCGTTCCACGTGGAACATCAGGTTCGGATTGCACGGAAAAGGAACCCGGATTTACTCTCAGGAAGCGCGATCTGGGCCTGTTCTTCGAATTCGGTCGGAAGGCGTGGGGATCCGGTAGCGAGAAGCACCATCTGGTCGCTGGCCCGGGGGGCCGCTGCGGAGAGCGCCGCATCCATATGGTCGACTGCCCGCAGAACTACTGTGTGGAACTGGCGTTCAGAAGGCATCGATTCAGCCCGTGCTCCCCACACCTCCACGTTGGACAAGCCAAGAGTGCGAACTACTTCTCGTAGGAAGGTGGCCTTCTTATTCTGTGACTCCGCGAGCGTTACCTTTATCCCGGAGTGGAGCAGAGCGATGGGAACTCCAGGAAATCCGGCCCCCGATCCCAGGTCCAGGAGAGTTCCAGGCAGCGTATCCCCCAGATTGTGGGCGGCAAACAGACTCTCCCCGAAGTGCCTGCGGACCATCTCCTCCGGGGTACGAATCGCGGTAAGGTTGGTTCGTCCGTTCCATCGCACCAAAACGTCCAGATAGAGCGAAAGCCGGGCAATCAACTCAGGAGATAAGGGGGAGAGAAAGGGACTCAGGAGTCTCGCTATCTCGGATTCCGGAAGTACAAGCATCGTCAATCAGTATCGCAGATGCAGGATGTTCCACGTGGAACATCCCTTAAGCAGCCGATGCCCAGCTCATTGTTCCACGTGGAACATCTTCAGGAGTTCTGTGCCACGGATGTGTGAATGGATCGTGGTGACCAGGAAGTCGCCTCCGAGATAAACCGGTCGAACAATGCACGGGAGGCGGCGCTGATGTCATAGCTGCGTTCCGGATGCCACTGCACTCCCAGAACAAAGTGCGCTCGAGGGTTATGCGGATCCTGTCCGCCCTCCACAGCTTCTACAACCCCATCTTCTGAGCTTCGCGCGACCACGCGCAGTCCGTCCCCGGGAACTCCGAGGGCCTGGTGATGGCTGGAGTTGATAGGAAGGCGAAGGAAGCCTTTCTGCTCGGGGGCTTCTTCTCTGGAGAGAAGCGATCCAAGCGTGGAATCGGGTACGACCCCCGCAGTATGGGCCACGGCAACCGTGCGTCCGGCCGAATGGTTTACCGGAATCGGGGACAGATCCTGCACCAGGGTTCCGCCACGCCAGACATTCAGAGACTGGGTCCCAAAGCAGATGGCAAGAATCGGCTTGTAGAGGTTATGGGCGTCCTGAATCAAAAGCTCATCTACATTCTCGCGCGCCGCGTCCGCGGGATTGCACTCGGGAATGGGCTCGTGTCCGTACTTGTGGGGGTTCACGTCAGCAGGCGAGCCTGGAAGCAGCACGCCGTGACATGTATTGATAAGGTCTGCTGTAGCCCGCGGGGTTGCGTCCAGGGGAATTTCGACAGGTTCGCCTCCGGCACGCGTAATTGCCTGTGCATATTGGAACCACGACCGGGCGTTGTATTCGGGATCGGTGCTGGTGGGGACGGGGATAGCGATTCGCGGCTTCATGGCAATAATCCATGATACGGCGAGAAAACAGAGAGCGCGTCAGTTCAATTCGGGATGGTACTCGATGTACGTAGCGGTGATGATCCTCAGAAGCTGTTCGGTCAGGGCGTCCGCATCTCGAGTTGTGAGGCCTACAGTCGAGATCGGGTCTCCAACGATAACTGCGAGGGGGCGCGGATGGAGATGATAAGTATGCATGGGAAGAAGCTCGTAGGTTCCCACAAGGGTAATCGGCACGATGGGAACCTGGGCTTTGATCGCCATATAGGCAGCACCAGAGACGAATGCCTGGGGGTGCCCGGTATTAGTTCGCCCGCCCTCTGGAAAGATGACGAGGGGAATACCGTGCTTCAGAGTTTGAACGCCACGGTTCAGGCTGGCAACGGCATTCCTGGCGCTCGACTGATCGACAGGAACCTGACCGGAACGGTTCAGATACCAGCCAATGAAGGGAATCTTCCAGAGCGATTGCTTGGCCAGGATGCGGAACTGGAAGGGAAGCCGGGCGAAGAGCACCGGGGTGTCGTAGTAACTAAGATGGTTCGAGACGTAAGCCGCAGTCTCGCCGGTATGCAGCTTCTCTTTGCCGACAAGGGTTACAGGAGAGAGGCTGAGGATCATAAGCGACCGAGCCCAGAGATGAGCGATAAAGTGCTGCTGTCGTCCTGACTTATCCCACAAGCCGCAGATCAGAGAGATGCAGCCAAAGAAGGTCGTTGAGATAAGGATGAAAGGAGTGAGTATGAGATAAGTGAGCCAGCGGAAGAAGGCCGGGACAGGGGAAGGCTTAATGGGGCTCTTATTCGCGGTGGGGGTCAGGGTTGAGGATTCGGCGGATTCAGGCACTGGGTGGATTCCTTGGGCTTCCTCTTGGCTTCGGGCGAATCGCAGGTCTTTCGACGTCGCGCTTAGCTCAGAATGACACTTCTTAAGTCAGAGATGGCATTTCTTTTTTGATAGCCTCCTGCCTTTCTTTTTAAGAAGGCGTCAGTGTATCTGAGGATGCACCAAGGAGCGTTCGCAGCTCACCGATGAGGTAAACAGAGCCGGTGGCGATGATGATGCCATCGCGAGGTGTGATCTCCCGCGCACGTTTCAGAGCGTCGGCAAGGGTTGGCTGCGTCTCGGCAGGAATCTCGAGGGCACGAGCAGCTTCGACCAGCTCATCAAGCGAGGCCGCACGGGGGCTGTTGATCGGAGCGAAGAGGATGCGATCGTTCGGGCGATCTGGCGAGGAGGCGTCGAAGAGGGGGAGAAGGATCTGGCTCATCTCGCGCAGGTCCTTATCGCGGAGGCAGGAGAAGAGCAGGGTGCGTGGCTGCTCCTCGGGAAGCTGCGCGAGTGCGGCGCGCAGGGTCCAGGCGCCCGCGGGATTGTGGGCTACGTCGAGCAGAAGAGGGGCGGAGCCCGGGAGCGGAAGCAGCTCGAGGCGGCCGGGCCAGCGGGTCCGGCGGATTCCTTCTTCGATCTGAGCGTTGGTTATTTTGTAACTATGGATGTTACCTTTATCACATTTGTAACCACTTTGGTTACGTAATTCCTCTGCCGCTGCGATGGCAAGAGCGATGTTGCGTTGCTGGTGCTGGCCCCAGAGGGGCGAGTCAACACGGAGAGGCTGACCGTCAAGGGTGAGGGTGTACCGATTGCGGAACCGCAAGTCCTTCGATATGCTGCGTTCGCTCGGGCTGGCACTGCCTTCCAAAGGAGGATGCAGGAGTTTGTCGGCGGTGGGGATGTAGTTAGCTGCACTGATGGCGTGGAGGTCGAGCGTGGCGGCAGCTTCACCGATGGCCTGATTGGCCTCGGGATGCTGCGGCAGCGTGATGAGGGTTCCACGGGACCGCAGGATTCCGGCTTTCTCGCGAGTGATCTCAGTGATGGTGTTGCCGAGATAGTCCTGGTGATCGAGTGAGATGTCGGTGAGGATGGAGAGGAGCGGGTCGACGATATTGGTGGCGTCAAGACGACCCCCGAGGCCGACCTCGAGGATGGCGATATCGACGGGGTGGGCGGAATCTCCCTGTTCTCCTGCAAAGTAGAGGAAGGCGAGTGCTGTGAGAGTTTCGAAGAAGCTGGGGTGATTGGGAAGATCTCCCGAGACGACGAGCCCCTCGCCGGAGGAATCGACCTGAAAATAGAGCCGGGCGAAGTCGTCATCGGAGATGGGCTGGCCATCGATCTGGATGCGCTCGTTGACCCGGGAGAGGTGCGGCGAGGTGTAGAGCGCAGTGCGGTAGCCGGCGGCGGTGAGAATGCTGGCCAGTGTGGCGGCCGTGGATCCCTTGCCGTTGGTTCCCGCGATCAGGACGGAGGGAAAGCGTGTCTGGGGGTCGCCAAGGGCCCGCGCAAGGATGCGCATGTGCTCAAGATCGAACTTGCGACGGGTTCCGGCAGGCGCGGTGGGGTCAGGGGCGAGCTCGAGCCCACGGGCATACAGATGGTCGATCGCTGAGGCATAGGACATGACGATATTTTATGGGTATCGCCTGGTTTTCGCTTCCGATCTACCTGCGGATCTCCGGGATCTCCAGAACAGGATGCATACCCCAACCGAAAGATAGAAAGTAAAATAAAAAGATGCCGTTTGCCGGTTTAGAGGCAGACGAGATCCTTCCACATGCAATCCGGACGAGATGCGCCGTACCCGGTTAGGACAAGACGACGCGACCGGAGCCTTGTCATGTTTTCAAACTGGACCATCCTGGTCATTGCTGGCCTTCTTGAGGTGTGCTGGTCAATTGGACTGAAGTACACGAACGGATTTACGCGGTTGCGTCCCACCATTTTTACCGTTGCCACGCTTTCGGCAAGCATGTATCTGCTGGCCAAAGCGAGTGAGACGCTGCCCATCGGTACCGCGTACGGAGTCTGGGTAGGTATTGGAGCGATGGGCGCCGCAATCCTTGGAATCGCTCTGTTTCATGAACCGGCTTCGGCGGCGCGGATCGGCTTCCTGATGCTGTTACTGATCTCGATCGTCGGGCTAAAGGTTACAAGCCACTGATTGAAGACGACCCAGCTGAGGCTTTGCCCCAAGCGGACATAAAGACATTTTGGCCGCGCGAGGCACACAAGGTCATCTCCGGATTTGTGTTGTCTTTTGTCGCCGCAATTGTGGCTTGGGTGTAAGAGAGCCGTCGCTCCTAGAGGCCGAGAAACTTAAAGGGAGGAGCTTCTGTGAAGGCTTTTGCCGCATTGCCGGAGAAGATATTGTGCTGGTGTTCGCCAAGATCGAGCTTCAACACTTTGCCGGTAACTGGAGAAAAGTCAACATCCTTGAAATCAACCCAGAAGGTGTTTGGGGTCAGAGCTGATTCGAAGAAATAGATCTTTCTCTTTTGGTCGGAGACTGTACGCCAACGGGTGGAGGAGATGTTCGGTTGATCGGGAGTATTGATTCCGTAGGGTACGGAGACGTTGCGAATGACGCTGAATACACTGGCGATGAGGACATCGGGTGCCTCGTCTTGAGGAATTGCGTTTATGTAGAAGGAAGCACGGGCAAAGCGATCGGACGCGCGGTTGGTTCCGGGAAGAAAAACGGTACCTCCAATCTGCTTCCAATACTCTTCCAATGCAAGCTGCTCCTCAAACAAAGGGGAGTTGGTCATGACCTGGTATTTGCGGTTGTGATGGATGACCTGACGACCATTCACATATTCGAAGATGGCGCTGTCGCCGGTCGAGTCGGAGATGGAAAGGTGGAGAGTTGCAAGCCTCTCTTCACCGGGCACGTTAGCGGTCACAAGGGTGAAGGGCTCACGCTGCAAGGCATCCACAGCCTGCTGCACCGTCTCAAAGTTATCGAGCACATACTGGGCCCAGATGGAGATGGCGAGCATGGGCTTGGTGGAGGAGCGAGCATCTGGGTATTTCGATTCAACCAGCCAAAGGAGATTCGCCACCAAACCTTTTTCATTCATGCCATCGGTCGTGGAGACATCGTAACCGGTTGCGATCACGCTGCCATACTTCGATGTCCAGCGGAGAGAACGTGGACCGGCCTCGCCGCTACGATGCATTCCACGGGGAAAGATCCAAAGGTTTGTGCCGACGTCTACCTTCCAATCCATGGACCGGGCGGTAATGACTGTACCGTCAGATCCGAGATAGACGGCGCGGGTACACGCGTTTCCAGCGGAGGGAGGGGACAGAAGAATGCTGAGGGCCCAAAGAAATGCAAACGCAAAAGAAGATCTCGTCAAGCTCAGCATAGGCTGCTCTCCCTGGTCTTCGATGTAAGAATTCAATGCGCATAGGATACTCCGAAGATTTCAGGGAGAGCTGTCTCTTTTGAGAAGACAAGCCCAGCAGGCACACGTGACGACGGGTTTTGAAGTACGAAGTGGCTCGCAATCAGGAGCTGGAAACTTCCTGTCCCTGCGCTATGGAGCCGAGGCTGTCCATGACTTCGGGAGGAAGCTGGAGTGCCGCGGCCTGGATATTTTCGCGCAGGTGACCAACGGAGGACGTTCCGGGGATCAGGAGAATGTTGCGCGAGCGATGCAGGAGCCATGCGAGCGCAACTTGCATAGGTGTAGCGCCGAGCGACTTTGCCTCTTCTTCGAGCGTGGAAGACTGAAGCGGCGTGAAGCCTCCCAGAGGGAAGAAGGGGACGTAGGCGATGCCCTGTTTTACGAGTAAGTCAATGAAGTTGTCGTCGGTACGATTGGCGATGTTGTAGAAGTTCTGGATGCAGACAACTGGAGCGATCTTCTGCGCTTCGGCGAGCTGCGCCGGGGTTACGTTGGAGAGGCCGAAGTGGTGGATGAGCCCCTTCTGTTGGAGCTCGGCGAGGACGGTAAAAGGTTCTTCGATGGAGCCGTCAGTTGGAGCTGTGATTCCTCCAACGCGGAGATTGACGACGTCGAGCCGCTCGAGTCCGAGGTTGCGGAGGTTGTCCTGGACACCCTGGGTCAAACCTTCGCGGGAGGCGTCCATAATCCAGGAGCCATCGTCGCCGCGGCGGGCCCCAAGCTTGGTGACGATAACGAGGGAATCCTTGTAGGGATGCAGGGCTTCGCGGATGATCTGGTTGGTGATGTGAGGGCCGTAGAAGTCACTGGTGTCAATGTGATCGACACCGGTGGCGACGGCCTCGCGAAGAACAGCGATTGCGGCTTCGCGGTCGCGCGGAGGGCCGAAGACGTGGGGACCGGCGAGCTGCATGGCCCCATAGCCCATGCGATGGACAGTGAGACTGGTACCGGGAAAGGTAAAGGTTCCAGCGAGATTGGCTTGTGTGCTCATGCGTGTTTAGATGAGGGAAGCTTCAGGTTAGGAGTTCGCATTTGCCGAAGGTGTTAAAACCGCAGCTGGAACCGCGAAAATCGCCGATGCAGGCGCGCTCGAACGCCAGCGTGGAAGCGATTTGCGAGGCGACGATTCAGGTTTTATTGAGCACAGGAAAGGAAAGCCTGACCACTACGAAGGTGGCGGCGAGGGCAGGCGTCTCCGTGGGAACGCTATACCAGTACTTCCCGAACAAGAGCTCGCTGCTGCAGGCGGTACTGCGAAACCACATGGAGGGGGTTACCTGTGCGGTTGAGGCGGTCTGCGCAAGGGAGGCGGGGGCGCCCCTCGAGCAGATGGCAAACGCGTTGGTCACGGAGTTCCTTACAGCCAAGCTGGAGAACGTGGAGGCGAGTAGGGCCCTCTACTTTGTGAGCGATGACGTTGGTGGGGCGGAGATTGTGCGGCAGCTTGGCGTGCGCGGCATAAGCGCGGTTACGGCGATGCTGAAATCTTCAGGCGCGGAGTTCGGCGAGGACGTGCAGGTAGTGGCTTCGACGATGATGGCGGCGATGGCAGGGGTGAGCAGAAGGATGCTGGAGGCAAGCAACTCGCCAAAGGCGATGGCGGCGATGAAGCACGGACTGCTGGTGATGATGTGCGCTTACGTGAACGCCTGCGCCTCAGGCCCTGACTTACCCGGCCATGGCGCAGGCGTTCCGTAGATGAGCTGAGCTAGTACGCTCCGCCTAGAAGGGCGGCAGCTGAAAAATGCGGTAATCCCGCCCAGCTGGGGATGTTGAAGGGAATATCCGGATGCACAATCGCACGCTTATCGCGATGGTGGTCGCGCAGTTCCTGATAGATTCCAGGAAGAGCGGCCTCCTGATCGGGGGCGCTGGGGCGCTCCCAGTAGAGGCGAAAACCCTGGTTGCAGATAGGGCAATGAATGTCGGCGGGGGTGTCCGAAGGATGACACAAGACTTGCATAGGGACTCCTATTCGATAACTGCAGTGGTAAAGAATGACCGGTTTTTACGTGAGCTCACTTAATGGAGCCCTTTCTCTTCCAGTATAGATGCGTGATTTGCCCTGGGAGTTGGTGCAAGGCAAGCAAAGCAAATATGCTGGATAAATACGCGTTATGAGTGAACAGATGATTAAGGTACAGCTTCCAGATGGATCGGTACGCGAGGTCGCTCGCGGAACCACACCGTATGACATTGCGATGAGCATCTCCCCACGGCTGGCGGCAGCTGTCGTGGTGGCGCGGATCCGACCGCTGACCGCACCGGTTATCGAGGATGAAACGGCCGCCGAAGAGGCCAGCGAAGCGCAGACTGAAGCTGGAATGTACAGCTCCGCTGCGGAAACGGGAGAGCGGCTGGTGGACTTGTCGGCTCCGTTGAACGAAGACGTCGCGCTGGAGCTGCTGAAGGAGACGGATGAAGCTGCCCTGAAGGTGGTGCGGCATTCGGCAGCGCATGTAATGGCGACGGCGATCCTGGAGTTGTTTCCGGAGACGAAGCTGGGACATGGTCCGGCAACGGATTCAGGGTTTTTCTACGATGTCTATCGCGAGACGCCGTTTACCGAGGCGGACCTGGCGGCGATCGAAGCACGCATGGCCGAGGTGGTGGCGCGCGATGAGAAGTTCGTGCGCGAGCATGAGTCACGAGAGAAGGGCCTGGAAGAATACAGCGCCCACGGCGACTTCATGAAGGTGCACTTCATCGAGCGGTTCACCAAGCCGGGTGATGAGATCTCTCTTTACAAGAATGGGAACTTCACCGACTTCTGCAGGGGACCTCACGTGCCTTCTACCGGACGCGTTAAAGCGTTCAAGGTGACGAGCATCGCTGGTGCCTACTGGCTGGGCGACGAGAAGAACCAACAACTGCAGCGCGTCTATGGAACGGCCTTCTTCAACGCAAAGGATCTCGATGCGCACTTCAAGCGTTTGGAAGAGATCAAGGCTCGCGATCATCGCGTGCTGGGCAAACAGCTCGACCTGTTTTCCATCCAGGAAGTTGCGGGCGCGGGGCTGATCTTCTGGCATCCAAAAGGCGGACTGATTCGCAAGACGATGGAAGACTGGATGCGCGATGAATGTATCCGTCGCGGTTACGATATGGTGTTTACCCCGCATATTATGCGGCGGGAGCTCTGGAAGATCTCGGGCCATGAGGGCTTCTACGGGCAGAATATGTATCCGCCGATGGAGCTCGATGACGCGGAGTACCGGTTGAAGCCGATGAACTGCCCGGGCCACATCCTGATCTACAAGAACTCGCCGAAGAGCTACCGCGATCTGCCGCAACGCTATGCGGAGCTGGGCAATGTGTATCGCTACGAACGCTCGGGAACGATGCATGGCCTGCTGCGTGTACGTGGCTTTACGCAGGACGACGCGCATATCTTCTGCACACCGGAGCAGATCGAGGGCGAGATTGCTGCCTGCGTCGAGTTTGCCGACGAAGTGCTGAAGGCGTTCGGCTTTGCAGAGTTCAAGGTAGAGCTTTCGACCTGGGATCCGAAGGATCAGAAGAGCTATGTTGGCTCGCCCGAGCACTGGGAGACGGCGGTTGGCTCGCTCAAGAAGGTGCTCGATGCGAAGGGAATTCCTTATCGCGAGATTCCGGGCGAGGCTGCGTTCTACGGGCCGAAGATCGACATCAAGCTGGTGGATGTGCTGGGACGCCTGTGGCAACTCTCGACCGTGCAATTCGACTTCAACCTGCCACAGCGATTTGAGCTGGAGTACACGGGCGAGGATGGAGAGAAACATAGGCCGGTGATGGTGCATCGCGCGCTTTTCGGAAGCGTCGAGCGATTCTTCGGAGTGCTGATCGAACACTACGCGGGAGCATTCCCGATGTGGCTTGCGCCGGTGCAGGTGGGGCTGGTGCCGATCTCAGAGAAGCACATCGAGTATGCGAAGAGCGTGAAGGCAAAGCTCGAGGCTGCAGGACTGCGGGTAGAGCTGGACGCGCGAAACGAGAAGATGAACGCGAAGATTCGCGAGTTCACAATACAGAAGGTTCCGTTTGTACTGGTGATGGGAGACAAGGAAGCAGCGGCGGAGACAGTAAGCGTTCGCACGCGGGGCAAGGGCGATGAAGGCTCGGTAGCGATGGAGGCATTTATCGTTCGGTCGAAGCGGCTGGTGGATTCGAGGGGCACGGAACTGGCATAAGCCGAGCGGTGCTGCAAAACTATGCGTCGCCGCTCCTGCGTTTTCTTGAGAACGAGGACCGGTCCCGAGTTAAGAGTTGGTCTCTCGAGCTCCGGACCCGATAGAAATAAATCTTTGACTTACGAAGATGGAATGGAATAACGTCTCTGTCCTCCCCTCTAAAGGAGGAGGATCAGACACGCAGCATTCGTGTGCGCGGACGTTATTTAAAGGGCCGGCTTCCTAAAAGTTACGCTATGCATCTAACAGATAGATAGTTTATCGGGGACGGAGATCCCGCAGTTGATACGTTACGGATGGTTTTCCCCTATGACTACAATTCGATTGACGACATGGGTGAACGCTCCCGTGGAGCGGTGCTTTTTATTGGCCACCAGCATAGACTTTTCTGCGCTATTATCGAATGAAGTTCTGACGCGCCCAGCAGGCCCGGACTCACTGAAGTTAGGGGATTCTCTCGGTTGGAGAATGGGCTGGAACAAGCAGCTCTATACCAGTCGAATCGATGCGATCAGGCCCTATAGCTACTTTCGGGAGACCATGGTTTCAGGAATCTTCCAGAACTATGAACATGACCATCACTTCGCGCAAATGGATGATGGAACCCGGGTTCGCAACGAGATCCGATTCAGTACTCGACTGGGCCCGGTTGGGCGACTCGTCGAATTGACGATGCTTCGCGCGAGTCTGGCAAAGATGCTGGCTACGAGAAATGCCGAGCTGAAGCGTCTCGCCGAATCGAATGAATGGCAGAAATACGTTGAGGCCAGCGACATTACTCGAGAGACGATTACGGTCAATGAGCACCAGAAGATGGTAAGCAATATGCAACGGTTTGCTTAACAAAGGGGGAAATGCGGTTCTTCCCGCACTTGTAAAGTGGAAAAACTGTCGCTATTTTGATGCAAATTGCACACTCTTTGCGGGATAAATCGACTCTGACACCTTTGGTTTCTCAATTGCATAACTCATAGGCAAGTTGGACATATCACTGGTGAGCGAAGAGCCACCTGGGCCTTGGGTTATGCTGATGCGCCGTGTTTCTTTTGCTTTCGTTCTCCTTCTGGTCTTTGCCTCCGTTGCCACCAGTGTCCAGGTGCACGCGTCGACGGAGTGCGAGCGTTGGATCTCCGAATACCGAAACGAGCTGGCACACTCGAATCTGGTAAAGCGTGCGAATGCCGCCAAGCGCAGATTGCATCACTACGTTCATCGTAAAGTGGCAGCGTTGAACCGGCCGAAACCGCATCCGCGGACACGCGTCCTGCCGGCGCGGCTTGAGCGTCCGAAGATGACACGGGAAGAGACGCTGCGAGAACTGGCGTTTGCGTGCGGGGAGCTTCCTCTCGACACGTTGGAGCTAAACAAAGCTGTTGCCTTTGAGCCAGCACCTGTTTTTGGAGCCGGTCCGATGTGGGGGGACGACGACACCACCTCCGGCCCGCAGGGATTAGTTGCATCGAATAGCGGACCTGAACAGAGTGGTGGGTGGAATCCCGGTGTGGGTGGCATTGGGGGAGGACCGTGGGGTGGTGGTGGCGGAGGAGGAGTGGGAGGAGGCGGAGGAACCAATCCGCCAACGGATGGGCCGGGGGGCGACAACCCGTCAAACCCGCCCAGCGGTCCTCCCACAAACCCGCCACCAACTGCGGTGGCTCCTGAGCCAGGCAGTCTATTGCTGGTCGGGACGGGAGTCCTTGGAGCTATAGGTGCACTTCGCCGAAGATTCCGGCAGGTCGCATGGTCGTTTTGAGAGACTAGCGGAACGATGGTTCCGCTAGTCTTTTAGCGCCGGCGAAAACGCTGGCGGATGGCCTGAGCGCGGTCGTCCCTGGTTGGCTGCGGCGCAGGCTTTTCGCCCTCAGGATAGAGAACGACGAAACGGCGTGGGCCTTCGCCTGAGGAAGCAGTCGGAAGACCGGACGGAGAAAGCGCCAGATGAAGCAGGCGGCGTTCGCGTGAGCTCATTGGCGAAAAGCTGTAAGGCTGCCCGGTGCGGCGGACGCGTTCAACAGCAGCGTCGGCGGCCATGCGCAACTCCTGGTGACGGAGAACCTTGAAGTTTTCAGCGTCGAAAGAGATGCGATCGTGATCTTCGTGTTCGAAGCGGAGAATCTTTGCGGCAACGTGTTCGAGCGCGAGGAGAAGCTCGCCGTTGCGCTCCACAAGAAGAGGAACATCAGGGCCGGAGAATTCGACGGAGATTTCGGCAGCCGACGCATCGGCAGGGCCCGGCGGCACGTCGAGGATATTGAACTTCAGATTCAGACGGCCTGGGGAGGTGAGGGTCTGGAGGAAGTCAGTGACCTTCTTCTTTTTCGCTTCCGTATCTTCCATGGGACCTGTTCAGTATACGGAATTAATTTGAAAGATGGTTTGCCAGCTAACCCGAAGAGGATACGCAGCGGCCTGCGAAAACACAGAAAAATAATCGAGGTTAAAGTAGGCAGGTCCAGCTAAGCCATAGGACCTGCCGCTTTATAGCGAGGCCGACTATGCCGCAGTAGAGTCCCGCATAGCTTTTACCCTGTCGTGAACTGCGAGAATGTGCGTTTGCTGTTTTCTTAACACTGTCTGAACGGGAGCGGGAACCTCTTTCATCTTCAATGCTTCTTCGTAGGCTTTCTTGGCTGCGTCTTCACCTTGTTCTGCAGTTTCAAGCAGGGTGTGATCGCTGCCACCCATCTTTGCCTTCAATTCTCCCCAGGCACGGTGCATTGCGCCCGATGCAGTGCCGCCCTCCGTGACCTTTTCGTTTGTGGCGGAACCCAATGCTGATTCCAGCTCTGACGCGAATCTGCCCCTTGTCGCAGATTCTTCCATAAAGTAAGACCTGGCTGACGAATCTTTCAAATCTTCGCCCAGGGATCTGAAACCTTTCTCTCCATCGTGAAGTACTTCGATGACGGTGCGGATTACCTTATTTTCAAAAGCCATAAATCACCCCTCTGCAAATTTGAGATGGGGCTTGATGATAGGTGGTTGTGCAGGAGAAAGGTTGCTCGGGTGTCCACATCGACTAGTCAATATCGGCTAAATATCGTTGTTTCAGACAAAGCGATCCTTGTTTCAACGCCGGAAATTGAGCATCTGCCGAGATGATAATTTATTTTTATGGTATCCAGGGAATCTCATGGGATCGCGTAATGCTCCCGCCCTCAGGAGGGAGTCAAGCAAGCGGGCGATTCAACTCCGTGCGCCACTCAGAAACGTCTTTGGTTGAATCGGGACCCACGACGTAGCGCTCCCAAAGATCGTCACGAGTCTTATAGTTATGCGCTTCTACCCAAGCCTGAAACTCGCCCCAACCATCACCCAGCCCATCGTAGCCTCCCCTGTAAACTGTGCGCGCCACGGTTGCCGCAGACAGCTCCCCGGTCTCAACCCGCCCCTCCGGTTTCACTTCTCCTTCGATGGGGAAACAGATACGGAAGTCGAAGGTTTCGTTCGGCCTCCGGAAGTGGTGGGTAAACCACGGGCCGGCAGGAGGGACCTTTTGCGCCTTCAACACAGTGCTCAACTCATCCAGTCCAGCATGCATCGCCTTCATGATCTGGTCGCGCGGCGCATTGACACGGATAAATGCGATCTTCTGGGCGGTTGATTCCACAATCTCTGGCGTATCAATCATTTCATCCTCTTCTTTTGATTTCAGCCCGCGTTTGAAGACCGTGGTTCGGCTCTTTGAAGAATAATGTGGCCACACCCACAAAACGAGTCGTAACTTACTCCGCGGAAGGTCACTTGTCCAATGCCGGATTCGTCGGGCCACCAGGCGGCGGTGAGCACATCGCCCAGGTAGCCATGTTCCCGGTAAGTTCCGCTCCGCTAAACTAGAACTTCCACTCACGGAAAGTAGCATGCCAGCTGAAATCATCCTCCAGCAAACACCGGACGACGTCGCTCTTCTCGACAAGCGCGCAGAGCTTGCCGCGGTTCGCACTACGCTCGCCGAGCGCGAATCGGAGCTTGCCCAGATCCGCGCCCAGCTCAAGACCTTTGAAGGCCGTTACCTCCGTCAGGTCGGTGTTCTCTATGCCGAGCTCGACGATCTCGAAGCACGCATCGCCGAGCGTGAAGTCGACCTTTACGACTCCGACTCCTCCCGGCGCAGAGCCGAGGAAGCCCGCCAGCAGGCGCAGGAGACCCATGATGCCGCATACGGCGAGGCCCGCGAAGCCGAAGAGTTCGACCCGCCGCCCAGCCTCAAGACCCTCTTCCGCGACGTCGCCAAGCGTATCCATCCCGACTTCGCACGCGACGATACCGAGCAGAAGCACTTCACCCTGCTGATGGCTCGCGCCAATCAGGCCTATAGTCGCGGCGATACCGAGATGCTGCAGCGACTCCTTGACGACCATCGTGAGATCAACGCCTCCATCGCTGGCGAAGGTGCGGCGGCCGAGCTTCTCCGCATCACGCGCCAGATCCAGCACGCTAAGCGTGACATCGCCACACTCGAGGCCGAGCGACACACACTGCTCTCCGGCGAGATCGCCCAACTGCACCTCGACGCCGAGGCCGCAGCCCGCGAACACCGCGATCTCCTCACCGAGCTGGCAGCCAGCCTCCGCGAGCAGATCTCCGATGCCCGGCACCGCTTCGAATTCGTCGAACGCCAGGTGAAGGCCCAGAGACGACAGAGCGACGATGAACGATAAAGCCCAAGGCGGCCTGCAGCACATTCCTACTGGCGCCGCGCTGTCACTCCACTCCACACGCTCCGGCATCATCGCCCGCGGTCGCCGCGATGCCGCCAACGCAGCCTCCAACCCTCACTACCGGCAGGCCGTCACTGACTATAACGCCGGCAAATTCACCGAAGCCGCAGCTAGCTTCCTACTCGCAGCACAACAAGGCCATGCCGAGTCACAGTACCTCCTGAGCACGATGTACGACGAGGGTCAGGGTCTTCTGCAGGACGACACACAGGCAGCCCACTGGGAGCGCAAGGCCGCCGAGCAGGGGCACGCCTACGCCCAGGCCAACCTCAGCTTCCGCTACTACGCAGCTGACGACTTTCCTGAAGCTTTCGCATGGTGCCAGCGCGCTGCCCACGCGAATCTCGCCTGGGCGCAATACAACCTCGGCCTTATGTATCGCAAGGGTGAAGGCGTCCCACAAGACGACGCCGAAGCTGCTTACTGGTATCGCCTGGCAGCCACCCAGAACTTTGCCGAGGCACAGCAGAAGCTAGCTGACCTCTACTACTTTGGTCACGGTGTTCCGCTCAGCTATACACAGGCCGCCGCGTGGTATCGCAAGGCCGCCGAGCACGGCAACGCCGAAGCCCAGTTCCAGCTCGGCCATCTCTATGCGACTGGCCAAGGCATCGAGCATGACTACACACTGTCCCGCCACTGGATTCGTCAGGCCGCCCTCCAGGGTCACGAACATGCGCGACGCGAACTCAAGCGACGCGAGTACCGCGACCCATAAACACCACGCCTACTGCAGCGAAAAGTG
This sequence comes from Edaphobacter sp. FHG110511_03, assembly GCF_059115365.1. Classification (NCBI taxonomy): domain Bacteria; kingdom Pseudomonadati; phylum Acidobacteriota; class Terriglobia; order Terriglobales; family Acidobacteriaceae; genus Edaphobacter; species Edaphobacter sp. FHG110511_03. The sequence goes on from NZ_JBZYWL010000001.1 coordinate 766,574, forward strand.
AGATTTTTCGGTTCGAATAGCGAATCGAACTGCATCGCATAAATCCAGCAGACAGAGAATTCGACGCACGTGATCGCCATGCTTAGTGAAACGACCAGCCGACCGTTGTCGATCCTCCAACATTGTTTGTAGGGGCACCGACGACTGGTTGGTTGTCGTAGTTGTCATAGAAACTCATGCGGATATAGAAGTCGCCAAGAAACTTGTAATAGACGTCCTGGTTTAGGGTAAAGCGAATCCGACCCGGTGACGTAATACTGGGATAGAGCCAGAATGTTGTGTCGAAGGTCGTGGAATCGAAACGGAAAGTGGAGTAGTCAACCGCAAACGCAGAGTCTAGGGCTTTGGTGCGCGCGGTACTTTGGGAGCCTTCTGCGTCGCGCTCGATCGTAATCGCCATGCCTCCCACCGCGTTGAGATTGGTATGGTTTGTAAAGATAAGGCGTTTGTTCAACGTAGCACCAAGGGTTGAGCGGAGATCAATCTGCTGTGCAGTAGAGGAAAGGAAGTTACCGATGCCTCCGTAGTACCAGTTAGACCTACGCAATTCCTTATAAAAATCGGTCTTTACATTGGTCTCATTGGTGTCGTTTGTTGCTTGTTGACTGGTGAACTGTGAGTTCGAACTGAGAGAGAAGAGATACTTTTTTGACTGATAGTTGAGTCCTCCTTGTACGGAGACATTTTTCTGATTATTGGATTGGGCGAAACTGGTGCCGAAATCAATATTGCCACGCATGCGATTCCAGAAACTGTTACCAAGTTCCTCGATTTGAACTACGGACAGATTAGGTAAGCGTGTGGTATCTGAACTGATGATCGTGAGATCTTTTGTCTCGGCGTCATGCTGAATCTTCCCGCTGTAGATTATTCCGGCCGTATTGCTGACGACGAAGTCCTGTGAGCTTTCGATATGGTCAACCTTCGTCCAATCGAGGACAACGTTTCCGTTGCTGTAGTCGGGCTTGACGGTTAGTTGCCCCTTTTCGAGAGACTTGATTTCGCAAGTGATCTTATCTCCGTTCTTCATATAGACAACATCTGTCTTGGGCCGGCCACTCGCGCGCGCATCGTGCAGGAACAGGAACGTAACGGCGAATACAACAGCCAATCGTTCCAAGCTTCCACAGAAAAGCCTGCACTGATGGGGAAAAAGATGTGCAAAAAGCATCATCAGATCCTTTATCTCTTCTGGATCAGAGTTCTTGAGAGCATACCTTGGCCGAAACGCGCTTCATAGACCAAAATCCGGCCAAGAGTTTGAAGCATACGCACTCCATCGAGATTCTGAATGATTTTCTGATTCAGAACAAAGCTGCCATGCTCCTAATGCGAATGGATAGCGACAGTATGAGAGGTGCGGGAATTTGACGATTCTTCTACCCGGGGATGTAATGATGCCGGGCCCCCATTCACTACCAGGTCTATTGATTGTGCGCCAGCGCATGAGATTAGGCCTGCAATGTCAGTAAAAGGAGAATGGCGGTGAGAATAAAAATTGGTGCATGTCTATGTCTGGTTGCCGGTGCAGTTGCGGCAATCAATACGGGAACAATCTACGCACAACTTTCATCGAATGCAACGGTGTTTGCTTCGGGATTGAACGGACCGCGAGGGCTGAAGTTCGGCCCCGACGGCACGTTGTACGTGGCCGAGGCGGGAACGGGAGGAACGAACTCCACAGTAGGCCAGTGCGAGCAAGTGCCGCCGCCGGTGGGACCATATCTTGGAGGCAATACAGCGCGCATCTCCAAGGTCGACCGTTTCGGCACGGTCAGCGCGGTAGTCTCGGGGTTGCCTTCTTCGGTCTCGCCGATCGGCGACTATGAGGGCGTCGGCGACGTTGCATTCCTGAATGGGAGCTTGTATGCCGTGCTTGCGGGAGCCGGATGTTCGCATGGGAACCCTGGGACGGTCAACTCGGTCATCAAGGTGGATGCGAAGCAGGGGACGTGGAAGCAGGTGGCCGACCTGAGCACATTTCTGATGAACCATCCTGCGAAGTACCCCAACGCAGGGGACTTTGAACCGGATGGGACGTTCTACAGCATGATCGCAAGCGGAGGCGTGCTGTATACGGTCGAGCCAAATCACGGGCAGGTGTTTTCGGTCACGCCGTTTGGAGGGATTAAGGAGGAGATCGATATCTCCAAGGCGGAGAATCACATCGTTCCGACTGCGATTACGGAGAACTATGGAACGTTTTACCTGGGGAACCTGGGAACGTTTCCAATTGTTCCGCAGATGGAGAAGGTGCTGACGCTGACGAAGGACGGGTGCAACTGGCCATTTCTGTCAGGGTTCGGCTGCTTTCAACCGCAGCGTGGGCTGAGGCTGTCGGGTTCACGCGCGGGCTTCACGACGGTGTTGGGCCTGGATTTTGGTCCGGACGGCCTGCTGTATGCGCTGGAGTTGTCGGAGGGGTCGGGCTTTCCAACTCCTGGGCTGGGCAAGGTTGTTCGGCTGAATCGGCAGGGTGAGATTGAGGACGTGGCTACGGGGTTATCGGTGCCGACGGGTATGACGTTCGGGCCGGATGGAAGGCTCTATGTGTCGAACTTCGGGGCTGCGCCTCCGGGAGCGGGGCAGATTGTGAAGATCATCGTTCCGTAAGAGAGCGGATGGAGATACTTGGCCCGGTGAACGGAGACCGCTAGCCGGGCCGCTGAAATTTCATCTTTGAAAATTCCACGGCCGAATATATGCAAATGCAAATAACCCATAAACTGGCTAAACAGCCAACTTATGGGTTATTTTCATGATTATTATGTGTGCGAATCACTTCAAATGCGCATGGGCATCAGGATGTAGCGATACTTCACATCTTCGTTGCCGTCTTCAGGACGCATCTGACCAGCAGATTGTGCGTCCTTGAACTCCAGCCTTACCTCGCCGGTATTGCCGATGGCCTTCAGGAAGTCGAGGAGGTATTGGCTATTGAAGCCTACGACCAGGGGATCGTAGTTATACGGCGTTTCGATCGAGTCCTCCGACTCGCCTGCATCGGTAGACGATGAGGACAACTTCAGCTCATTCTGCTCCAGACGAATCTTGATGGCTCCCGAGCGCTCATCCGCAAACTGGGCGACGCGCTGGATCGAACCCATCAGGTCCTCCGAGCGCACGATCACGAACTTGTTGTTATCCCGCGGAAGCACGGCTTCGTAGTTCGGAAATTGACCGGTGAGCTTGCGGCTGGTCAGCACTCGGCCGCCCACGCGGAAGAACAGCGTTTGGTCGTCGTCGGCAAAATCGATCGATTCGGAGTCTGTATTCGACAGCAGGCCCGAGAGTTCGCCCAGCGCCTTTCGCGGAATCAGTGTCTTCTTCTCGCCCTGCACACCTTCAAGGTGTTCGTTCAGCTTTTCGATGTGCGCCAGCCGATGGCCATCCGTCGCTACCATTGCCATCGACTCGGCCTTCAGCACCAGCAACGCACCGTTCAGGGTGTAGCGCGATTCCTCGTTCGAGATGGAAAAGATGGTCTTCGAGACCATGTTCTTGAGCGCTGCCACTGGAATCTTCACCATGCCCGCGGCAGGAAACTCCGGAACCTGGGGGAAGTTCGCCCGCGCCATGCCCACCATCTTGGTGTTGGAGCGGCCAGCGCGAATCTGTACCCAGTGGTTGTCCATCAACTTGATGGAGATATCGCCCTCAGGAAGCAATTTGATGTAGTCGTACAGTTTGCGTGCCGGAATCGTGCACGCGCCAGGCTTCTTCACCCGCGCGGCGCAACTGGTCTTGAGGCTCTGGTCCAGATCCGTCGCCGTAATCGTCAACCGATCGCCACCCTCGTCCTGCGTGGCTTCGAAGAGGAAGTTCGACAGGATCGGAATCGTCGTCTTGCGTTCGACTACGGATTGAGCGGCCGTCAACTCGCGCAGAAGCTCCGCGCGGGAGACGGTGATCTCGAGGTTGCCCGTGGGGGCTGCGTTTGCGGTCATCTCGGAATCCTGAGTAGCGGTGGTCACAGTGTTCTCTCCCGTCGCCGGCGTTCGCCCGCAGTCGACTCATTTGATTGGCTGCTGGCCAAACTGTACACCGAATCGGACCGGCAATGCCATGGCCTTCCGGTTTCGGGTAAGCGCGACAGCTTGATTCTAGGGTGCGAAGGCCCTAGACGCGAAGGAATTAGCTGTGGAAACCGGGTCGGGTATGTGGCAAATCGAGTGCGTCTGCCTTGGATCGGAAATGCAACCAGAACGGGGCGAGTACTGCTTCTAAAAAGAAAGATATTTAGTAGAGATATTGCTCGTAGTCGTAATCGTTGTCCCATGAAAAGTGGATAACCTTACCATCCCCTGTATCTTCAACTATTTGAGACCGTGTCCCGTTTTAGAAAACCCGGACCGGAAAAGCGCAAGACAAGGAAGATCGGGTGGAGACCCATACTTTGATCCGCTTTTATCCCTGTTCTTCACAGTGAGCTCTCCACATTGGCCGAGAAGACTCTATGCCTACCGTGGGAATTTCCAGAAGAATCAATAAATTCAAAGGCTTGCATCGTCTCTGTTTTACACAGCACAGCGCTTGGCCGGAGGATAATCGGCACGGAACAAAAGGGTCTCTTCTGGGCGAGCAAAAGAAGGCAGTTTGGAAAGCAGGGAGGGTGAGACGGAATGAAGATCGCTATTTTTGGCGCCAGCGGGGCCACTGGCCAGCTCCTGACCGAGCATTCCCTGGCTGCCGGTCATACGGTAATCGCTCTGGTGCGCAACCCCGGCACCTTCTCTCTTCGCAATAAGGTGCAAATTGTGGAAGGCAACGCCTTCGATCTCTCGGCTGTCTCCCGCACGGTGGAAGGTTCCGACGTCGTCTTCTCAGCTCTCGGGGCTCATTCCCCGATACGCAATGAGAATGTGCTTCCCCGGGCCGTTCCGCTTATCGTCCGGGCGATGATGCAACAGACCGGAGTCCGTCGCATCATCGCTCTTGGCTCGGCGGGAGCTCTGCCCGATTCGCTCGCAAAACAACCGGTCTGGCGCCGTTGGATCGTTCAGAAGATCGTCTACAGGCTCTTTCTCAAATGGCCGGTGCACGAACAGGTGATGCAGTACCGCATACTAGCCGGGAGTGAGCTCGATTGGACCATGGTGATGCCGTCTGTGCTCACTAACGGTCCAGCCCGTGGGCGCTATCGAATCGACGGTGATGCTCTCCCTCGCAACGGCAAAAGCATCTCTCGCGCGGACGTAGCCAACTTTATGTTCCAGCAGCTCGAAAGCGCGCAATGGCTTCGCCGCGGTGTGTACCTCAGCAACTGAATGGCTTCAGCGAACCACCTTCGGATCCTCTGGCGAAATTCCCTTGCAGTCCGATCCTTCGTAGGTGTTGTCGACCGTTATATTCATCAGAATCGGCTGAGGCTGCCGTTGGGAGGAGACTTCCATGTGCACCGTTCCGTGCACCTTTTCGGGGCTCAGGAAGTTCATCTCCAGGTGGCCCTTCGCTGCTCCCCCGCTCTCCATAGTGCACACCATGTCAGCCGACATGCCCTTGGAATCCATCTTCGTGGTCGTATATTTGCAATTCTCCTTGCCCTGTGTCCCGGTCAACATCTCTTTCCACTTCTCCGGAGTCAGGCACGATTCCAGCTCCGTCGTCGTTGGCTCGCTGCCAGGCGCCGGCCTTCCCATAGCCTTCAATCGAGCCGCAGTCTCCGGCGGAAGCTGGAGTTCCGTCATCGTCAAGACGGTCGTTCCATGCCACAATCCCATCTTGACCGGAGGCGTGGACTGCGCCCTCGCCACACAAGGGAGTGCCATCATCGTTGCGACAAAAAAAACTTTCCTCATCAGCACTCTCCATCTTCTCTGGGTCGAATTGAATCGACCTTCAAGCCTTGGGGCAAACCCAGGTATGCTCTGAAAATTCTACTCGTGGAAATAAAAGAGCGAGGTGCATATTCACACCTCGCTCTGGTCTGCAGCCCCGTGCTCTATGGCTTCGTCGCAAGCACCAGCGGCGAAGGCCCCGGAGCCTCCAGCAGCAGCGGGCAAATTTTGCAAAGCCGGAAGACGCGCTGCAACCCCAATCCGCTCCTTATTTATCCATTCCCCCGTATCGAGAACGAATGTCATGCTTCAAAGAAGCGTCAGGAGCTCAATCTCCGCAGGCGCGCAAAGACGCCCCTCACTACCCCATCGCAACGAGCGCCCATAAAAGGAAACGCCGTCTTTCCCCCGGTTCCAACCCGCGCATAGAGATGGTCCCGCATCATGGCGCGCCCGCGGTGCAGTCGAACCTTGACGTTCTGCTCGGTAAGCTCGAGCGCAGCGGCCGTCTCCGCCGTGCTCATCTCCTCGACATCCCGCAGCATGATAACGCTCCGGTACTGGCTCGGAAGCCCCAGCACTGCCTCTTCCAGAAGCTGACCCAGTTCAACCATCGATGCTCTCTGCTCCGGATTCGGGGATGTTTCAATCAAGTTCATAGCACCTTCCTCATCGGGTTCGTCTATCTGCTGATCACGATCCCGCAGATGGAGACGCCGCAGGGCTTCATGCACTGCGATCCGAGTCAGCCACGTCGAAAACGCCGCGTGCCTGGCAAACTGGTCCAGATGCTGATAGGCGCGCACATAGGTGTCCTGAATAACATCCTCTGCCTCTGCCCCGTCCCGCAGAATCGCGAGCGTCACCCGGTACAGCCGTTGGTTGTAACGGCGCATGATGATCTCGTACAGGGCCGTATTGCCTGCCTTCACCTGCTCGATGACCTGCAGATCCGTCCAGCCCTCGAAGTTTGCCCGTTCAAGGCTCTCAGTCGCTTCCATAGCTCTCATCAATACAGAGTTCGCAACCGCAAAAAGGTTACACGCAGGCAATCATCGGCGATACCGCCCCGATCTATTTCTCCGTCTCTGTAACCATTTCCCCGTTCGCCGCTCTCTTGTGCAGAAGGTAAAGCAATGCTGAATTTTAAAGACCGCCCGGCAGATCGCCTCGACGTCGTGTGGTGGGCTCTGAAAATCGGTCTCGGAGTTGGGCCCATCATCACCGGCATCGACAAGTACTTTAACAAGCTCGCCGAGTGGGGAATGTACCTTAGCCCCATGGCGACCAGGATTGTTCCCGTAAGCGCAAGCACCTTCATGCATACCGTCGGCCTTGTCGAGATCCTTGCTGGACTCCTCGTGCTCAGCCGTTGGACGAAGATCGGAGCCTACCTCGTCATGGCCTGGCTGCTGGCTATCTCCATCAATCTCGTTGCAACCGGTATGTTCTATGATCTCGCCATGCGTGACTTCGAGATTGCGATTGCAGCCTTCGCTCTCTCGCAACTCTCCGCCCTGCGCGAAGCCAAGGCATATCCCATCGATGCAGGAGCATCGCCATCGCTTCTTGTCCACCCGTAATCCATATCGGAAACCCAAACGGAGAATCGTTATGAGAAAACTTACTTCGCTGCTGCTCCTCGCAGGGCTATCTGCCGCGCCTGCCCTCGCCGCCACCGAAACCTATAAAGATGTGACCGTCATCGATGCCAGCTGTTCCAAAAAAGCCGCCGCCGATCCCGACTCCCACACTCGCACCTGCGCTCTGGCATGTGCCAAGAGCGGCTACGGCATCCTGACCAAGGATCAGCAGTTCCTGAAGTTCGATGCTGAAGGAAATGCAAAAATCGTCGAAGCCCTTAAAGCCTCCAGTAAAAAAGATCACCTGCGCGTTGACGTCGATGGAGAGTTGCAGGGCGACACCCTGAAGGTCTCCAGCCTCAAACTCGACTGACCTTACGAGAAGACAAAATGAATGCCCAGACCTTGAAAAGTCTGGGCATTCGTTTTAAAGGTGGGCTGCTTGAGCCTGTCTAGCTCAGCGTCTCCATCATCTTGTTGATCGTCCGGTTCAGATCCTTGTCTGCACGGCGCTGCTCATCGATCTTTGCGATCGAGTGCATCACGGTGGTGTGGTGCTTACCGCCGAACTGCCGTCCGATCTCGGGAAGCGAGGCCTCGGTCAACTGCTTGGCGAGATACATCGCAATCTGTCGCGGCACCACGATCTGGCGCGAGTTGTTCTTCTGCTTCAGCTCGGCAACCCGCATGCCGAAGTTTTCTGCAACCGTACGTTGGATCGTCTCGATTGTGATCTTGCGCACCTGCGTGTCGATGAACTGCTTCAGGCACTGTTGCGCGACCACCAACGTAATCTCCACGCCATGCATCGAGCACCACGCGATCAGCCGAACCAGCGCGCCCTCGAGCTCGCGTACATTGGTCCGCACGTTCGACGCAATGAAAAGCGCGACATCGGTAGGCAGCGACGTCTGTTCGTTCTCCGCCTTCTTCTGCAGAATCGCAACCTTGGTCTCAAGATCCGGCGGCTGAATGTCGGCGATCAGTCCCCACTCGAAGCGCGAGCGGAGGCGATCTTCAAAGTCCGCAAGCTCTTTCGGTGGACGATCGCTCGCGATCACGATCTGCTTCATCGACTCGTGCAGCGCGTTGAAGGTATGAAAGAACTCCTCCTGGGTGCGCTCTTTGCCGGCAAGAAACTGGATGTCGTCGATCAACAGCACGTCTACGTTGCGAAACTTGTCCCGGAAGCTGGTCATCTTCTGGTAGCGCACGCAATCGATCATCTCGTTGGTGAACTTCTCTCCGCTCACATAGCAGATCGAAGCATGGGGCATGCGTCGCTTTACCTCGTGGCCGATGGCCTGCATCAGGTGCGTTTTGCCCATGCCTACGCCACCGTACAGGAACAGCGGGTTGTATGCCTTGGATGGGCGCTCGGCGACAGCCTGCGCGGCAGCCGTGGCAAACTGATTGCCGCTGCCGATCACGAAAGCATCGAACAGATACTTCGGGTTCAGCTGCGAGGCCGTGTTCCAGTCAAAGCGCGATTGCTCGGGCATGGGCCCGGCCTGAGCGCCTGTCGTAAGCGAGCCCGGCCTGGTCTGCTTCGGCGCATTCTGGCTGTGGCTGGGCACCGGAGCGAATCCTCCGTCCTCGCGTACCTTTGGCGCTCTCGGGTCCTGCTCCGGAGTCGTAAAGGTTACCGTTTCGATCTCAAGGCCAAGGTTGTCGATTGCCTCCTGGATCAGGTCGGCGTATCGATCGCCGATGTGCTGGAAGTCGGCAGAGGGGATCCGCACAAAGAGCCTCTTGCCTTCAAGGTGGGAAAATCGTGTCGGCTTCAGCCATGTCTCGTACGACTGACGATTGATCTTCTTCTCAAGCGCGGCAAGGATGCGAACCCAATAATTCAGCACGGCGGTAGCCGTCGGGACGAATGACATTCTTATACTTCCTTCTATCTGTTCCCTGTTTTAACCAGCGGTCCGCACGGTTGCGGTAAGTGCTCTCAGCCAAAAAGTCAAAAGCCAGCAAACAGAAGTCCCTCTCGCCGTAATGGGCAAGTTGCGACAAATCTGTCTCGCCAGAAGTCTCTTCCGTGCGCATGCATAACTTTGCGTCGTAAAGAGGAGTAGTGCAATGTAAGGCAGAGTGCGGAGCTGCTGGATCTGCAAAAAACATCTTGCGAATCGGGTTCGATAGTAGCACGGAAAACCAGGCGCTTTTCAAGCGCCGCCGCCAAAAAAATCGAGTTGCACCATTCGCGGTGAAGACGCGTAAAACCTTCGTTGTATTGCGAAAAAAACCTCCTGATCGTGCCAATTGTCTACCAGCAATCCTATGTCCGTGATAGACCTGCAATCCTCACGCCATGTTCGCGAGTTGCTGATTCTCCCCGGGCCGTTTCGTTCCCCCTGGGAAGCATCCCTCACATTCCCTCTGTGCTCGTCATCGCACATATGCGACGCATCCGAGGTGCAGAAGGATGCAGAATGCGACATGCGATGCGCTCGCGCCACTTGCCCATGCGTCATGCATGGCGCGCCCAAGCTGAACCCTGTGAAAATCCCGTCCGATAGGGTACAATTAGAAATTGCTGCAATAGCTAAAAAGATCCGGCAGGACGCCTCCTGCCCTCGAGGAGTTCAGTTCCATGCCGAAGCGTACCTTTCAACCCAACCGTCGCCGCCGCTCGAAAACCCATGGCTTCCTGAGCCGTATGAAGACCAAGGCGGGTGCCGCGGTTCTCAACCGCCGCCGTGCTAAGGGCCGTCATAAGATCGCTGTCAGCGCTGGCTATCGCGACTAGCCCATATTGACGGGCCGGGCGTCTTCAGGCGCTCGTCCAAGCACCCAAAAATAATTTCGAAGATATGTGTCAGTGCTTACGACACTTAGGCTAGTCCTCTTTGGCCTGCCCGGTCTGTAGGGCAACCTGTTGCTGCATTTCGAGCCTCCTATTCTTCTGTCGGCACCGCGAAAGCGAACGAAGCGCTTTGCCGGCAATTGCAGGGAGAATCGCAATGAATCAACAGAATCCGCAAAATCCGAGTCAGGGAAACAAGCCGAACAATCCATCCAAGGGCCAGCAATCAGGTCAGCAGACACAACAGGGCAATCGTCCCGCGCAGGGTGGATACAGTTCACCGGGGCAGGGCAACAAGAGCGGACAATCTGCTCCTGGCGAAAAGAAATAGCTCCCAGCCCTCAATCTCAACTCAACTCCTTATAAAAGTGATCTACGGCGATGGAATCGCCTGACCGAAGAGCCCGCCAACGAGCGGGCTCTTTCGTTTGCAAATCGCCTTTGCCGCCGCGCTCCCAAGCGTCTGGCTCAACTTATCGCAAGCCTTGGCCGATAGATGGGAAGAAAGGCTATGGCTTACCTGTGGCCGATGATGCAACCCGGATGCAATTCATGAATGGCAATAGCAAGGAACGGCGAAGAGTTCCACGTCATCGCTGTCAGGGCCCAATCGATTTCCGCATTCAGGGTTGGACTCTGCGCAAAGGGCGCATCCTCAATGTATGCCTCCACGGCTGCCTCATTGAGCCACAGGCCGGCAGCGATTGCATGGTTGGGGATCAGCTCGAGATCCGCTTCGAGGTTAACCACCTTGTCTTCCGCGCGCAGTGCGTTGTGCGAGGCATTCAAGCATCCGGCAATATCGGTGTCGAGATTCTTTACCTGAGCGATCGCAGCCATCGTCAACTGCAGGAGCTTGTGGAAGAGCTTGGTACTTTGTCACACTCCGAGCCTAAGACCTCAGAAGGATAAACCGATCTTGCGCGGTAAACTGAATCTCTGCGGGCAGTGGTTGATCGTCAATCCCGAGAGAGTACGTTATGGCGCTTACCTTCCGCCTTTGCAAACACGCCGATTACCAGCGCGTCTATCAGTCCAGCCGCAAGCAGTTCTCCCGGCAGATGAGCTACTTCGTCGCGCCGCGCGATACGCAGGCTCGCGACGGCGAGGCAGGTCCGCGCGTTGGCCTTACGGTCGGCAAGGTGATGGGAAAGGCAGTCGATCGCAATCGCATCAAGCGCCGCATGAGGGAGGCGGTGCGCCGCAATATAGCCCTTCTTGAAGGCCCGCTCGACGTCGTTCTTCATCCGCGCCGAACCGTTCTGGATCTAGACTTCGCCTTGCTTGATCGCGAGGTCGCCCAGGTCTTCAACGCAATTCGCAAAGCTGCGCGGAACCCGGTAGCAAGAGAGCCTGGCAGCGGAACGATTTCGAGTCCAGATTCCAAGATGAGTCGATCTATGCCCGAAGCCCCATCACGGTAACCATGCCCGACGATCCCCAACCTTCGCTAGCGATCCGCGTTGCCTTCCATGTTTACAAGTCAGTCCTGTCACCCGCGTTGCATGTCTTCAGCTTCTCGCAATGCCTCTATCTCCCCACCTGCTCGGAGTATGCCTACATTGCGCTCACGCGTTTCGGAGTCGTCCATGGCTCCTGGCTTACCCTCCGCCGTCTTGCCCGCTGTCATCCCTTCGCCAAGGGCGGTCTGGACCCCGTCCCCGACCTTCCTGCCGCGAAAGCGCGTCCCTAGTCCATCCACCGGACGGACTACCTCTCAAAGCTCCCGATACATCACGTAAGCGTCGACATATCCGGCCTCAGGATGCAGGAAGGCCTTGGGGAGGCGTCCCACTATGGCGAAACCGCAGCTTTGCCACAGCTGCACTGCTCTTTCATTGGTGCTGACGACGAAGTTGAACTGCATGGCGCTAAATCCTCGGCTCCGGGCCTGCTCCAGCGAATGCTCGCACATCCTGCGCGCCACGCCGCGACCTGTCGCCTCCCGCGCGGTCATATATCCGCAATTCGCCACGTGCGAGCCACCACTCTTCTGGTTTGCCTTCAGGAAATAGGTGCCCAGTATCGCGCCTTCCTCTTCGGCGACAAAGACCTCATGCCCATCCGTAAACCAATACGCAAGAGCATCCTGCCGTCCTATGTCGACCGGCAAGGGATAGGTAGCGCCGGCTTGGAGGATAGGTGCCAGGATGGACCATAGCGCATCGGCATCCTGCGCCAAGGCCGGACGGATCATCAGCATGGCCTCATTCTCACACGGCCGTAATATTCGGACCCCCGGTATTTCTTCCCGATTAGCCCGAACGATTTACCATAGAACGTGCGGCCTCTCGCCCTGACGGCGAGACTTCAAAGCCCACAGTTCCACGAAAGAACAGGAAGCATCTCTTGGCAGAGTTTAAAAACCCCAATCAGCAGGGTGGTGGCGGACAGGACAGCCGTTCCCTCTTCGTTGTCATGTTCTTCATGATCGCGGTCTTCTTCGGACTCAGTTACTACCGCCAGAAGACGAACCCGAAGACGGTCTCGCCCAACTCGCCCGCGGCGCAGTCCACGCCGCAGACGTCGGCGCCCAGCGCGCCCAGCGTCGCGCCTGTCCCCGCGTTAGGACAGAAGGCATCCTCAACATCGAACTCCACGACTCCCGCTGTTCAGGCCGCCGCTGAGTCTACGACGATCGTCGAGAACGAACTCTACCGCATCGAGTTCACCAACCGTGGAGCGCAGGTCAAGAGCTGGATCCTCAAGAAGTATCTGGACTCCGAGGGCCATCCTCTGAACCTGGTCCATACCCAGGCCGCCGATAAATTCGGCTATCCCCTTTCGCTTCACACCTACGATGCAGGCGTAAACAGTGCGCTCGCCCAGGCGCACTACGTCCCCTCCGCCACCGGCACACTTACCGCGCCCGCGACGCTCACCTTCAAATACTCAAACGGAGGCCTTGAAGCGACCAAGACCTTCTCCTTCGATGAGACCTATGTTCTGCACGCTGATGTGCAGGTTCTGCGTGATGGCAGCCCATTTCGCGCGCTCATCGCGTGGCCCGGAGGATTCGGCGATCAGGATAATGCGCTGGCCTATGCCGGTGCGCAGGTCGACTATTCACGCAATGCTGAAGATCAGCACATCGCCCCCAAGAAGGTCTCCGGTGGCGAGACCATGAATGGTCCCTTCGATTGGGCCGGCGTCAGCGACACCTATTTCGCTGCAATCTTCCTCCCGGATTCTCCAGCGACCTCAAGCGTCGTCACTACGCATAACGAACTCGACGTCGCCAAGACCATCCATCGCACCGGCTTCGGCTCCGGTTCGCCCTCCACCAAGGCCATCAATGTCTCCATCCTGGGAGCCGCGCTTGGCGACACCAGCGGCCACACCCAGACGCGCATTTACGTCGGCCCCAAGGCCTCCAACGTTCTCAAGAACATCTATGCCACTTCGAGCAACGGCGCGAAGATCTCGCTCGCCCCTTTGCTGGAGTTCGGCTTCTGGGGAGCCATCGGCAAGTACCTCTTCGTAGCGCTCCAGTTCATCCACCTGCACATCGTCTCCAACTGGGGATGGGCGATCATTCTGCTCACGCTTGCGATCAATGTGCTTCTGCTTCCGCTTCGCGTCAAGACGATGCAGTCCGGCCTGAAGATGCAGCGCATCCAGCCGCAGATGGACGCCATCAAGGAACGGTACAAGAAGTACAAGATCAACGATCCCAAGCGCAACGAGATGAATGCCGAGATCATGAAGCTCCAGAAGGACAACGGGGTGAACATGTTCGGCGGTTGTATCCCGACCCTGATTCAGCTCCCCCTGCTATTCGCCTTCTACTCCATGCTTCCGCGCGTCGTCGAGCTTCGCCACGCACACTGGCTCTGGCTACCCGACCTCACAGCGCCCGACCCGCACTACATTCTGCCTATCGTCATGGTCATCAGCCAGTTCCTGATGCAGTACTACACTCCGTCCCCGGGTGTGGACCCGCAGCAGCAGAAGATGATGGCCTTCATGATGCCTCTTGTCACCGGTTACTTCGTTCTCAACTACGCCTCCGGTCTGGGCCTCTACTGGGCTGTCGGAAACTTCTTCGGCATCGCGCAGCAGTGGGTGATGAACCGCACTTCACTGGGCAAGGAGATGCGCGAGATCGCTGCTAAACGCGCTCGCCGCAAGGCTGGGGCTCCCGCCACGCTCCAAGGCAAACGCTAAGGCAACAAGAATCAACGAACAGATGAAGAGGGCTCCTCACGGAGCCCTTTTTCTTTCTGCGTACCCTATGCGTTTTCACTCCGTGATCTGCCGTCAATTTGCGGCGAGACGATCACAGGAGCTTAGTGCTGTTCCCGAGAGGCGGCGATTGCCTCTGGCGTGTAGTTCTCCCACACCCATGGCGTTACGGTGTCGCCGAGAAGATGCTCGAGCAGCGGGCGAAAGGCGAGTTCTCCGTTATCGCTATTGGTAAGCAGAATCATGCAGTCGCGATGCTTCGTGAAGCAGATCATGTAATTTTGTGCGCCGTCTCCATGTCCCTCCTTGAAGAAGGCAGGACCGTACTTCGTCTTTGTCAGCAAACCCCAGCCCAGCCCATAAGCAAGGCCAACGTCGGGGCCCTCCGTCCCCTTCGTTTCTTCAAACGTGGGGAATTCGTGCAGCGCATCGATACGAAGGACCGGCGTGAGCATGCTTTTCATCGTTTCCGCTCGCAGAACCGACGTCGTTGGCTGTAAATTGCCAGTTCGTTTCCCTTGAGACGGATCGTCGATCAGAGCCGCTGTGAACCGGGCCAGGTCAGCCACGGAGGTAGTCATGGAGCCTGCGGCGCGGGCGTGGTCTCGGCGGGTGTGAGCGATAAATTCCTCATGCATGTCGTAACGGTCGGCGACGTTCGTGGCGAATCTCTCGTTCCAGAGCATCGAGGTGCTGTGCATCTGGAGCGGGGTAAAGATGGCGTCCTGCATCAGCTCTTCCAGAGGCTTGTGTTCGCGCTGTTCGATCACGAATTGCAGCAGATTGAGGCCTTCGCCGGAGTAGGCGAAGCGCGATCCAGGCGCAAAGTGGAGATGCATCTTCTTGTCGGGCTCAAGAAAGGCGAAGTTGGCAAGGCCAGAGCTGTGGCTGAGCAGCATACGCGGAGTGATACTCGCAAAGCGGGGGTCGCGGACCAGATCGCCGGCGCTCTGTCGATATTCGGGATAATTGTCGAGCGGCTTTTCAAGCAGCTGGAAAACCGGTGTGTCGAGACTAAGGCGATTCCGCTCGACGAGCATCATCACGTAGACGGCAAATACGCTCTTGGTGATGGAGGCAGCCCACGTGGTGGTCTCCGGGTTCATTGGCAAATCGTGCTCGCGATCGCGCAGACCGAAAGCTGCTGTCCAGACGACCTTCCCGTCGTTCAGCAAAGCGATTTGCGCTCCCGTCACATGATTTTCAGCAAGCGTGCGGCGAGCCATCGCTTCGGCTTCCAATACAGGGACACGTGTTCCATCCACTCGCCGGATGGAGGAGTGGAAAGATTGAGAAGTCTGCGCCGGAAGAACGCAGCAGGTGACCAGAGTGAAGAACGAGTGAGCGAGTAGCTTTGACTTGTCCATCGTTGCAATAGATACGGTGCCCGTATCTTACTGGTTCCATTCAGCTTGCAACTAAGATTCAATTTTTGCATAAAAGTACTTGACGCCACACACTGTATTTCATACAGTATGTTTCGTACAGTAATGGAGTCGCAAATCAAAAACGGAATTGGCACGGCCAACGGATCCTCTCCCCAGACAGAGCTCTTCGATGCTCTGCGGCTGGAACTGCGCCGGGGATGCCTGGTATTGGCCGTACTGGCCCAACTGCGGCGAGAGCACTACGGCTACACCTTGCGGAAGTCGCTTGCCGAAGCTGGTCTCGAGATCGAGGAGAGCACGCTGTATCCGCTGCTCCGGCGGCTGGAGACCCAGGGGCTGCTGACGAGCGAATGGCGCGAAGAGGAGAAGCGGAACAAGCGCTTTTACCGGCTCTCGGGCGAGGGGATGCGAATCCTGGAAACGCTGCTTGCCGAATGGCGCGGGATTAACGATTCGGTGGACCGAATTGTCGAAAGTGGAAACCTCAACAAGGAGAGATAAGGCTATGGAGCTACTAGAGCGTTATCTGAAGGCGGTAGGCGAGCATCTTCCGGCACGAGGCCGTGGGGATATGCTTCGCGAGCTGAGGGCGAATCTACAGGCCGAGATCGAAGGCCGTGAAGAGGAGCTCGGTCGTGCCCTGAACAACGCCGAGATTGCCAAGGTACTGGAAGCCCATGGCATGCCCGTCCTGGTAGCCGCCCGTTACGGGCAGCAGCAGTTTCTTATCGGCCCAGGGCTGTTTCCTTTCTACTGGTACACGCTAAAGAAGAGCTTCCCCCTGGTCATCCTGGCGTACGCTGCGGTCCAGGCAATCACCACGTTCCTGGCGGCCGACTCAGCAACTCAACTGGGGCAACGGATTGGATCGGCAGTGGCCCACTTTCCCGCGGTAGCTTTTACCTTCTGGGCGATCATGACACTCGGCTTTGCAGTCTTTGAATATGTTCAAAGCCGCTACATTCCCAAGCTGACGCTTCCGCATTGGAGAGCGAGCGATCTTCCTCCTCTGGACGAAGCGCCGAAGCATTCCTTTGCACACGGCGTTGCTGACGTGATCGTAAGCACACTTACGATTGTGTGGCTCTTGGCTGTGCCGGATCGACCCTATCTCATCCTCGGCCCTGGCCTTCGCCTTGTTCACAATATGCCCTTTGGCCTTACCCCCGAATGGCATGTCTTCTACTGGCAGATTGTCACCGTGCTGATCGCAATGATTCCTCTGAAGGCGGCGATGCTGTTTCCGTCTCTTCGCCGGTGGAGACAGCATCTCGAACTGGCAGTGCGCGCCCTGGGTGTTCTTGTGCCGTTGATCATGGTTCAGGTAAGAACGTACTTTGTCGCGGGAGCCACGATTTCGGCGAACAATCTCAAATCCCTGAATGGAATCAATGCAGGAATCAATTTTGGATTCAAGATTGCGCTCGCGATTGCGCTGGTGAGTTTTTGCTGGGAGGGATGGAAGCTTCTCAGCGCCTCGCATAGGCATAGCGCCGACTTTGCTGCAGCGAAGTAGTCTCCAAAGGGAGCAGCCTGATTCGGCTCGCGGCTTTGGACTGGCTTCCTTATTACCTTTCCGAAGGCTCCCGATCGGCGAGGTGACTAAAGCGGGGAAAAGGTTGCATTCATGGTCGGATATCGATATAGTCGGAATCCGATTATGAATGAATCTCCAAACTCGCCCCCTCTGTCTGCGGCAACACTGCACATCCTTCTGGCGCTTGCCGGAGAGGATTTACACGGCTACGGCATTATTCAGGAGATCGCCCGCCAATCGCAGGGGAGCTACAGGGTTGGTCCAGGCACTCTATACGACAACCTGAAGAAGCTTATGGATCAGAAGCTGGTGGTGGATGCGCCCCGCTCCACGCTCTCGAAAGACGAAGATCGTAGGCTTTACCGCATTACTCCTACGGGCCGCGACGTTCTCAGCTCCGAAGTCGAGCGCCTGCGGGAGGTGATCTCTACGGCCCGGACCCGTCTTCGTGAAAGGAAACCTCGCAGCGTATGAGAGATCTTTTCCGTATCCTCTATCGCGGCATGATCCGCCTGTACCCGGCCTCTTTCCGAAGTGAGTTTGGAGAGGAGATGTTGTGGATCTTTGACGAAGAGGTCCGCCAGGGAAAAGTGGCGGCGCTTTTCTTCGATGCTGCGCGCTCGATCGTCCTTCGACGTCTAAGGCCGCCGAGTGAGCAGCTTGCGACGAGCGGTTATTACGTCGAGATCGAATCGGCCCTGCCTGCGCAGAGGGTGGCCCAGGCTCTGCTCGCGATTTTCTACTTCGGAGCCGGGCTCGCCCTGGCGACCGTTCCGGCGATTGTGTGGATTTTGAAGTGAGATCGACCAGGCTCAGGAAAACGTGGTTCTGATTGCGAATGCGGATCACTACATCTTTCTCTCCAACGAAGCAGATGTGCTGCGCGAGATAAACGCTTTTATTACCACGCTCCCCTGAACCGGGAGAAATTCCGGTGATTCTCTCGTTTGGCTAAAGACGCTACAATCGGTCCCAAGCCTGGGAGGCCGATGAGCGCGCGTTACGGAAGGATAGTCTGGAAAAGGGGATGGGTGGGAGCGGGACTGGCGATGAGCCTGTCGTTCGCTTATCCAGCAGCAGCTTCGGCCCAGAGCAATCCGTCCTGCGCGAGACTGGCGTCGATGCGGTTGAACGACACGACCATAGAATCGGCTGCGGTGATTGCGGATGGCACCTTTAATCCGCCGGGCTCCGTCACCACGATTCGCAGACTGGCTCCTTTCTGCCGTGTGATCGGGGAGACGAAGCCGGCGATCGGGTTTGAAATATGGATGCCGCTGGAGAAGTGGACCGGCCGCTTTGAAGTAGTAGGCAACGGTGGCATGGCTGGGAATATCAGCTACAGCGCGATGGCAGGCGCTCTGAGGCGCGGCAATGCTGCGGCCAGCACGAATACGGGCCACATGAGCCAGCCCACCAGTGGCTTTGATGCGAGCTGGTCGCTGAACGAGCCAGGGCTGATCGAGGACTTTGGTCATCGTGCACTTCATTTGACGACGGTCAATGGCAAGCAGATCGTCCGCGAGTTCTACGGAAAGACTGCCGACCACGCTTACTATGTGGGTTGTTCCAAGGGAGGCGGGCAGGGGCTGATGGAGGCTCAACGATATCCTGCGGACTTTGACGGTATCGTCGCGGGCGATCCAGCCTACAACTGGACCCGGCTCTATGCGGGAGCGCACCTGTACTACGCGACGAGCACGTTGAAGGATCCGGACAGCTATATCCAACCCGCGAAGGTGAAGCTGCTGGCCGACGCGGTTAACCAGGCATGCGATGCCAAGGATGGGATAACGGATGGTGTTCTGGAGGATCCGCTCGCATGCCACGTCGACCCCGCGGTGCTGGCATGCAAAGAAGGCCAGGATCCCGGAACCTGCTTCACCCCAAAGCAGATCAAGGCGGTGAAGGACATCTGGGCGGGATCGTGGGACGACCATGGGAAGCTGATCTTCCCCGGCCTGGTTCCGGGTGGTGAGGGGGGAGCAAACGGGTGGCAGAGCTGGATCACGGGTTCCGCGCCTTTTCGCGCAACACACTGGAAAGCGGCCGACGGCTTCTTTCGCTTCATGGTGATGCGCGACCCGAACTACAACCCGATGACGTTTGACTATGACCGCGACAAAGAAGCACTGGATCGGCTATCGCCCGCTCTCGATGCAGTAGATACGAATCTACGCCCTTTCCAGCAGCGGGGATCGAAGTTGATCCTGTACCACGGCTGGAGTGATCCGGATATCTCTCCTCTCAATACGATCCGTTATTACAGGGCGATGGAGCAGGCGACCGGCTCAAGGACGAGCGATTTCGCCCGCCTCTTTTTGGTGCCAGGGATGCAGCACTGCGGCGGCGGACCTGGTACGGACAGCTTCGATGCTGTCTCGGCGGTCGAGCGGTGGGTGGAAAAGGGTGTGGCTCCCACCCAGATCGTTGCCTCGCACGCTACCCACGGAGTCATCGACCGTACACGCCCACTATGCCCTTATCCGCAGATGGCTGTCTTCTCCGGCAGAGGGGATTCAAACGATGCCGCGAGCTTCGCCTGCAAGGTGCCACAGGGCCGATAGCCTGAGTAACGAGCACTTCATTATCTATCTGGCTGGAAAGGGTGTGGCGCGACGCGCATGCGCCTATTACTGCCTCAGCTCGACTTCGGTAGCGCCTTGTCCACCCTGGTTCTGCGGCGGTTCTGTGATGTTGGCCACGTGTGGGTGGCTGCGCAGGTAGTCGCGTAGAGTTCGGCGCAGAATGCCCATACCGGTGCCATGAACGATGCGGATACGCGGGAGACCAGCGAGGAAGGCGCGGTCGACAAAGCGAGCGACCTCGTCGTGGGCCTCATCGGCAGTGCGCCCGATGACATTGATCTCCGAGCTCATGGAATCGGGATCGTCGCTGGTGGAGACCGTTATCCCCCCACGTCTTCGCGCGGCTTCGAGCGGGGTAATTTCTTTTCTCTTCTCGATCTCTGCAATGTCGTCGAGCGGGACGCGCATCTTCATGGGGCCTACGGAGACTTCAAAGGTTTTGGGGCTACCGCTGGGGCTGGATTCCAGGACACGCTCCACTCTTCCTTCGCGGCCCAGCGATTTGAGCTTGACCGTATCCCCGGCCTCCGGTGTCACGATCGCTGCGGGCTTCGGCGTGCTGCCTGACGTCTTCGCGCCTGCGGTCGCGGTGTGGGTTGCGATGGTGGATTGAAATTCCGAGGAGAATTCGCGGCGTGCGCGAGCTAGCGCAAGTGCGGAGTCGCGTTGGATCCGCTTGGCCGCGGCCTTGTCGCCAATGTTTTTGACCGACTCTCGAAGCTGAACGGCGAAGTTGTCGAGCAGAGCGCTCAGCTTGGCCTCAAGCTCGCGGGTGCGGGCACGCTGCTCGGCACGTCCTTCGAGATCGAGCTGCATCTTCGCTCGTGCCAACTCCTGCTCGCGTTGCCGCAGAGTCTCGCGCTCGGCTGCAGCTGCAGCAAGTTGCTCATGCAGCTGATCGAGGAAGGCGGCGATATCGGCGGTCTGGGTGGTGAGCTGCGAGCGGGCTGCAGCGACGATAGCGGGATCGAGGCCAAGTCGCGCCGCGATGTTCAACCCAGCGGACGCGCCAGGCACGCCTAGGCGCAGCTGGTAGGTGGGGGTCAGGGTCTCCTGGTCGAAGCCGACCGCGGCATTGAGCACACCGGTGTTGTTAGCGGCGTAAATCTTCAGCGACGTGAGATGGGTGGTGATGCAGCACCATGCCCGCATCTGCAGAAAATGATGCGCGACGGCGACGGCAAGCGCGGCTCCCTCTTCGGGATCGGTGGCCGAGCCGAGCTCGTCGAGCAGGACCAGCGAAGAGGCGGTGGCCTCTCGGGAGATGCGGTCGAGGTTGACGATGTGCGCGGAGAAGCTGGAGAGATTGCGCTCGATGGATTGCGCGTCGCCGATGTCGGCGTAGATGGCGGTGAAGAGCGGAAGCCGTGCCTCGACCGCCGGGACCGGAACCCCGGCCTGGGCCATCAGAGCCAGCAACCCTACGGTCTTGAGCGAGACGGTCTTGCCGCCGGTGTTGGGTCCGCTGATGATCAGCTGTCGGGCATCGCTGGCCAACGCGATGGTAAGGGGAACGGGTGAGGCGGCGGCGGTTCCCTCGGAGCGTGCCTGGGCGATCATGCGCAGCTCAAGGAGAGGATGCCGGGCGCATGTAAGAGCGACGGCTGGAACATCCCCGGCCGCGTCCTGCAAACCCACTTCGTCAGCGTTGAAGGAGGGGCGGACGCAGTTGAGCTCGGCGGCGAAGCGCGCGCGTGCGGCGTGAGCCTCGATCTCGGCGAGGATGGCCGCGCCGATCTGGATCGCGCCAGAGTTCGCGGCCAGGGCGCGGGTCATCGCGACCAGGATGCGGTGAATCTCTGACTGTTCCTCATCGAGCAGACGCACCAGCTCATTGTTCTGCTCGATGGTCTCCAGCGGCTCGACGAAGACGGTCTGTCCTGAAGACGACGAGCCATGCACCACGCCCGGAACCTTGCGCTTGAACTCGGCTCGCACGGGAATGACGAAGCGGTCGCCGCGAATGGTGATGAGCTCGTCGCGGGTGCTGCCGTCATCGCTCAACCGGCGAAGCGAGCGCCGCAGGCTCTCTTCGATGGCGCGGTGCTGGCGGTCGATGGCGCGGCGGATGCGGTTGAGCTCAGGCGAGGCATCGTCGGAGAGCGAGCCGTCGGGTTCAATCTTGCCGCGTAACTGCCGCAGAAGAGATGCGAGGTCGTGGTCGCGAAGGGGTGAGGAGAGGGAAGCAATGCTGCTGCTTTGGGTATCCTGCGAAATCGCTGCCTGAGGGGTGCCGGTCTTTGGGGCGCCAGCTTTGGGGAAGATCAGGTTGCCCCAGGCCTCTACGCGCTCGACGACGGTGATCAGCGCGACGATCTCAAGCGGTTCAAGCGCGGAGCCCTCGATGCGTGCCTTGTCGAGCAGATCGGTCGGGTTGAAAAGCCCGTGAAAATCGAAGCTGACGCCGGAGGCGAAGAGGCCGCGCATCTCTTCGGTGCGCTGCTGCTGGGTGTCGATCCAGGCAAGGTCCGCCGAGGGCTCCAGGGCGACGATCCAGGCGCGGCCCAGAGGAGAGAAGGTTCGTGACGCGATATGCTCGCGCAGACGGGGCCATTCGAGTGCCGCGGCGCTCGAGTCCACGAGCGGAGAAGGGATCTGCGGAATGAAATCAGGCGGGACCACATCTCTATCGTAATTGCGGACTTATCCGGGTATCGTAAATTTGAGACGGCACGGTATCGTGATCGCATATGGAACCGGCTGCTCACCGCGTGCGTAGCAAGCAGAAGTGGATGGCCAGAAGGTGGCTCTGAGCCTCCGGAGGTTTGGCATGGTCTGTCAGGCTTGTGGAAACACAGTTGAAAGCGGGGGGCGGTTCTGCCCACATTGCGGAGCACAGATAGCCTCTCAACCGGCTCCCCCGCCCATGGGATATGCGCCCTATCCCTCTTATCCTCCAGCGATTACTGCCCCGCGAGTGCAAAGGCATCTTCAAACCCTCGGAATCCTGTGGTGCGTCTTCGGGGCGTACCGCATCCTAGCGGGCCTTCTCGGCTTTTTCGTCTTCCGTGCCGTAACATGGCGGCATTTCGGAGGTGACTGGCCCTTTGGTGGCTGGGGCGGTATGCACGGTCCACCCTGGATGGCGTTCCTGCCGGTTCTTGTGACCATCACGGTCGCAATGGCGGCATTGGCGCTCTTTGCCGGTTTCAGCCTGCTCAACCGCAAACCCTGGGCTCGTATACTGACGATCGTCCTGGCGATACTCTCGCTGGTCAAGTTTCCTGTGGGCACGGCGCTGGGCATCTACACGCTCTGGGTGCTTGCACCCATGAGCTCGGCGGTGGAATACGACGCGATCGCCGATCAAAGCTGATAGTCGCCTTGTAGCATGCTCCCGTTCCCAATAGAACGTGGGCGTTGGCAGACCCTACGGAGCCACCGCGGCGGGGGATAGACTAGAGGGGATGAACTTTCCCATGATGCGTATGCGCCGGCTGCGCCGCACTGAGGCGATGCGCTCACTGGTACGCGAGACCCATCTGCGTCCCGGGGCGCTGATCTATCCGCTCTTCATCTGCCCCGGAGAGGGTGTTCGCAAGCCCATCAGCTCCATGCCGAACATCTTCAACCTGTCGCTGGACGAGGCCATGAAAGAAGCCGAGCAGTGCGCGGAGCTTGGAATCGGAGGGCTGCTGTTGTTTGGTCTTCCGGCCGAGAAGGACGAGCAGGGCAGCGGGGCGTGGGCCGAAGACGGCATCGTGCAGACCGCGCTCCGCGAGTTGAAGAAGAATCGCAGGCTGGATTCGCTGGTGATGATGGCCGACGTCTGCCTGTGCGAGTACACCTCGCACGGCCACTGCGGCGTGGTTGCGCGTGATGGCGATCATTACGATATTCAGAACGACTCGAGTGTTGCCCTTCTCGCCAGAACCGCCGCGTCGCTCGCAAAGGCCGGCGCCGATATCGTCGCACCCAGCGACATGATGGATGGCCGGGTAGCGGCGATGCGCGAGGCCCTGGACGCAGATGGACTCGAACAGACGCCGATCTTGAGCTATGCCTCAAAGTTCGCGAGCGCGTTTTACGGACCATTCCGCGAGGCGGCAGATTCGGCCCCGCAGTTCGGCGACCGCAGAAGCTACCAGATGGATGGTGCGAACCTGCGCGAGGCCCTGCGCGAGATCGAGCAGGATCTGGTCGAAGGTGCGGACATGCTGCTGATGAAGCCGGCGATGCCCTATCTGGACGTCATGCGCGCTGCACGGGAGCGCTTCGACGTTCCTATGGGCGCATACCAGGTGTCGGGGGAGTACTCGATGCTGCACGCCGCATTCGAACGAGGATGGCTGGAGCCCGAGCGAACGATGATGGAATCGCTCACCTCAATCCGGCGAGCTGGCGCTGACTTTATCGTGACCTACTTCGCGAAGGATGCGTCGAAGGTGCTGGGTTAGAAGTCTCGACCGCACGGCGTAGCGCAGCCCGAGCGAGCAGACGCGTAGAGTCGAGGGTCGGCAGGGGCGAATTCTCGTCGTTCATGATGAGGGGAATCTCCGTGCAACCCAGCACGACCGCGTCACAGCCCTCGGTCTTCAGCCGCCCCATGACCTGTTGGAAATAAGCGATGGCCTCTGGTTTGAAGACGCCATAGACAAGCTCGTCCATGATGATGCGGCTGATCGCCTCGCGCTCTTCCTTGTTTGGGCGAAGGTATTCGATTCCAGCAGCGGTGAGTTTTTCGGGATAGACATTGCTTTCGACCAGCCAGCGTGTGCCGGTAAGTCCTACGCGCCGGAAACCGCGTCTCGATGCCTCCTGTGCCACCACCTCTGCGATGTGCAACCACGGTAGCGGCGAACGCGACTCGATGAACGGCAAAGCCTGGTGGATGGTGTTGTCCGGACAAATCAGAAAGTCAGCGCCGGTCTTCGCCAGCTTACCTGCGGAAGAGAGCATAATTTCCCCGACACCCTGCCAGTCATCGCGGTGAATGCAGTCCATATAATCCGCTAGCGAATGCGAGTGTATGGAGATCTCAGGGTGGCCATGCGGGCCCATCCATGCCGCTCCCTCCACGCAGACGGTGCGATAGCAGAGTGCGGCTCCTTCGGCGGAACAGGCGACGATGCCGATGTGCTGGGCCATGGTGTGATTCTAGAATGCTTTCATGGCTCGAATTGCGATTGTAGGGGCGGGTGCGATTGGCGGCGTGGTGGCTTCGTTGCTGCAGACGGCTGGACGGCATGAGCTGGTACTGTGCGTGCGACGGTCAATCCGCCAGCTTGTTGTTGAAAACTCCGACGGTGACATGTGTATCGACGCGACTGTGTTGACGCAGCCTCAGCAGGCGCGACCGGTGGACTGGGTGATCGTTGCAACCAAAGCCTACGATGTGGCCGCGGCAGCGTTGTGGCTCGATCCGCTCTGCGCCGCAGGCGCTCCGGTTGCCGTGCTGCAGAATGGCGTGGAGCATCGTGACCGCTTCGCGCCCTATGTCGCCAAAGAAAACATTGTCCCAGTGATCGTGGACTGCCCGGCAGAGCGCAAGCCGCCTGCAGATGGTGTGGATCGCATCGTTCAGCGCGGCCCGATGAATTTGAAGGTTCCTGATGGCGCGCAGGGGCGTGATTTTGTAGAGCTTTTTACAGCAACGGCGGCTGAGGCGGCGGCAGTGGAAGACTGGAACACAGTGGCCTGGAGGAAGCTCTGTCACAACGCTGCCGGGGCACTTCCGGCGCTGCTGCTGCAGCCCGCGGGTGTCTTGCGCGACGATGCTATCGGCGCAGTTGCCATGGACATGGTGCGTGAGTGCATCGCGGTCGGACGTGCCGAGGGTGCGCTGCTGGCGGACTCGGTCGCGGAAGAAGTGCTTGCAGCATATCGCAGATCGGCCCCGGACTCGGTCAACTCCCTGCACGCGGACCGGTTGGCGGGTCGTCCGATGGAGATCGATGCCCGCAATGGCGCGATCGTGCGGCTGGGGAAGAAGCACGGCATTCCCACACCTTCAAACAGCATGGCGGTGGCGCTGCTCAATACGATGGCGGATCAGCGGAATGCTTGAGGTGGGAAGGGATAGGCAGGGCGAGAGCTCTCAATCCTGCTCTTCGGCACGATGAGGCTGTACGAAGATAATGCGCCAGATCAATCTGCACTAATTACTTAGCCGTTGGAATGACGCAGGCCTGGGTGCCCTTAAGTCTCTGGTTCAGCAGACGCGGCATCAGCAGCGCAAAGAAGGCATCTTCCTTCGGCTGGAGGCAGGCCTGGGCGTTGGGACTGCCCGCCGTTGCACGAGTCATTCCCTTGTCGTCGACCTCGAGGTGAAGCGGCGTCATGGGACAGGTCATGGGATCGATCGTGTAGGCCGCGGCCACGGCGTCGAAGAGCGTAGGCGATGCCTGGTGAGAGGCGTGGCCCCACTCCGTGACCAACACCTGCAGGGCGTCGGTCATGGGCGTGCTGATGGACGCAAGCGAGGAACGTTTTGCGTCATCGAATTTAAGCTGCGTGGAATCGAGAGGAAGCACGAAGATCGGTACGCCTGAGCGAAACAACTTCTGTGCCGATTTCGGGTCGCGGGCGATGTTGTACTCCGGCTCGGGTGCCTTGCCCGGGGCGCCATAGCCGCGATAGACCGAGCCTCCCATCAGAACGACGCGCTTCAGCTTGCGAAAGGCTACAGGGTCACGATCGATTGCGGCGCCGATGTTGGTGAGCGGGCCGAGGGCGAGCAGGGTGACTTCGCCGGGATAAGCCTTGGCCTGTTCGAGCAGGAAGGCGACAGCGTCCTCGTGCTTGCGTTCAATTCCAGCTTTGGCCCAGGTGGCTTGGGAGAACGTGGCCGTTGACTTCGTTGGCACGCCCTCACGAACAGCAATATCGGAGCGCCCGGTCTCGCAGACCATGCGGTCCAACATCCGCGCCCGCAGGGCAGTGTCTCCCCACGCCGAGGATAACCCGAGAATCTTCAGCTCGGGGCTTGTGAGCGCGAGATCAATCGCGAAGGCATCGTCCACGTCATCGCCCACGTCGGTGTCGATGATGACCTTCACGGGTTCGCGCAATTCCGCCCGCACTGTTCCGATGACAGCTAAAGTGAGCGCAAGGACAAGTGCAGCGTAGCCTGAACGATGTGGCATATCTCCGGTATTCTCTCCGACACAGTTTTGGGCGCAAAAGAGCCCGCCGCCGGATTATCCCATGGCTCTGCTTGTCCGCGTAAAACACCGCACGTGAGTTGAGGAATTTGGAATTTCCTTCCCTTGCCTGCCCCGGCAAGGAGTCATGCTGGTTGTTGAAGCAGATGATCTGCAAGACGAATGCCCAGCGCCGTGATCGTGAGCGAGGGGTTCGCGCTTCCCGCGGTCGGGAAGACCGAGCCATCGCAGACGTAGAGGTTTCTCATGCCGAAGACCTGAAGCTGCGGGCTCACTACGCCGGTAGTGGACGTGGAGGACATGCGGGCGGTGCCGAGGTGATGCGCGGCCGAGGTAAAGTTCTGGATCCAGTCTTCCATCGTGCCCTCGCGCGCCATACGATACTGGCGGGACTGAAGCCCTTTGCCAAAGGCCGCACGGGTGAACTCCTCAAGGCTGCTGAAGTCGTTTACAGCCGGCTTCCAGTGAATGGAGGCGATGGGGTAGCCGAAAGCGTCACGCGATCCATGCGACAGGCTGACGCGGCTCTCCGGATTCGGAAGTTGTTCAGCCATGAAGAACAGCTCGCCGTACCGGTAGAAGGCAGGCAGGCCGCAGCGCGCAATCAGGATGCGGTACATCAGGTTGGGAGTGCCCAGAATGCCGATCATCTGCCGGGTCGTCAGATCGCGGAACGACCGCGCCGAGAGAAAAGAGAGTCGCAGATTTTCCTGGACGTGCCTCGATCCTATGCAGGGGCGGATCATGAAGTAGTGGTTCGACGTGCCGACGGTTTGCTGAAGCTCCGGCCGGAGCGTCAGTGCGGCTCTGAAGTACCGGACGCCGCCAGGCAGGGACAGATCGGAATAGGCGAGAGCTCGCAGAGGAAAACGGAACCGCAGCATGGAAAAGGGGCCGGTCGGATGATCCATCAGGAACCGGCCGACCAGGTCATGATCATTGCCGATTCCGTTCTGCGACCGCGACCGCGAATTCAGCAGCAGGCGCGGGGTCTCAAGCGTGCCCGCGCAAACGATAAAGGTGCTCGCTTCGATCCGAAAGGTCCTGCCCGGGGCGGCTGCCTTAAGAGCAGTAATTCCGGAGCCGGTTTCATCGGGGAGCAGCTCGAGGGCGCAGGTATCAAGAAGGCATCGGAGCTTGCCGGCATTTGCCAGATCGAGAAGCACGGGCTTCCATCGGTGGGGCGGTTTTCGATATTCAAGAAATTTCGGGTGCAGGATCGCCGGATCGTACTGGATCTTCTTGATGCCGCGATGCACCGCCGAGGGAAGAAGCTCGGGCTGGAGGCCGCTACAGGAATCATGTCCCAGCAGAAAAGCAGCCTTCTCGTAGAACGGGTTAAGATCCTCGCGACGCAGCGGCCAACCATCAGCACCAAGCCAGGGCCTGGGCTCGAAGTCATGCTCGTCCAATGGGTTGGAGTTACCGTGCCAGGCGTTGCTCGTGCCTCCGAGCTCAATACAACGCGTAATCGGTATGCCGAAGGGGCGGCCGGTATGCTCGGCGGTCACATTGCCAAGAATGTTCGCGGGCGAGGGCTGTGCCATACCCGCTTCGATCAGCAAGACGTCTTTGCCGGCGCGAGCCAAACTGGACGCGACAGCAGCGCCGCCCATGCCCGAACCCACAACGCAATACTGGGCACGAAGAATCGAATTATTCTCTACGGCACTCCCGTGGATGATCATCTTCCGTTCGCTTACAAGGCGTAATTATTTCAATCGATGCCAGGGCCCGGGCTCGAGAATGACGTGAGTCTATCGCACGACCATATTTCTGCAAGCTAAATCTTTTACTGGATGGAGGCTTTTAGGGAAGACCTATCTCTCGACCCTGCCTCGGATCGATTGACAACCTGTGTAATCTAATATGTTTGGGTATACGAGAAGGAGATGGCTTTGGCTGACACGATCTTTGACGTAGTGGTTCTTGGCGGCGGACCTGCCGGTTACACCTGCGGTATCCGCGCGGCGCAGTATGGACTTAAAGTAGCTTTGGTAGATGCAAATGACAGATTAGGTGGGACTTGCCTCCTGTGGGGATGCATTCCGACGAAAGCCATGTTGTTCACGGCCGAGATCTGGGATCACCTGAAGCACGCCGAGAGCTACGGCATCGACGGCGTATCCGCGCCAAAGCTCAATTGGAAGAACGTCCTCGCCCGAAAGGACGATGTGATCACGCGGCATACCAAGGGCCTCGACTTCCTTATGAAGAAGAACAAGATCACTACTTTCAAGGGTTTTGGCAAACTGACCGGACCAGCAAAAGACGGCGTTCATACCGTTGAGGTGAAGCTCGCGGACGGCAAGTCCGAAACCATCAAGGCCAAAAAAGTCGTGCTGGCGACAGGTTCCGACGCGCGCGTTCTGCCGGGTTATAAGCCGGACGACACCATCCTGACCAACTACGAGATCCTCAAGATCGCCGAGGCCCCGAAATCGCTGGTCGTCATCGGCTCGGGGGCCGTGGGAGTCGAGTTCGCCTCCATCTTCAAGAGCTTCGGGGCTGAGGTCACGGTTCTCGAGGTTCTGCCACGGGTCGTTCCGGTAGAAGACGAGGAGGTCTCGAAGGAACTGTTGCGCCAGTTCAAGAAGCGCGGCATCGACGTCAACCTCTCCATCAAGGACACCAAGATCGAGAAGAACAAGCAGGGTGCGCTGGTTACCTGGACCGATTCCAACGGTAAGGCGCAGTCCAAGCAGGCGGAGAAGGTGCTGATGGCCGTAGGCCGCGCGCCGCGTACCGAGGGCATCGGGCTCGAGAAGACCAACATCAAGCCCGAGCGCAGCTTCGTGATGACCAACGAGTGGATGGAGACGACCGAGCCCGGCGTCTACGCCATCGGCGATATCGTCGGAGGCATGCCGCAGCTCGCACACGTCGGCGCGATGGCCGGCCTCGTCGTCGCGGCGCGCATCGCGGGCAAGTACGCCAAGCCGATCAACCGCCAGCGTATCCCAGGTTGCACCTACACCGAGCCGCAGATTGGCAGTGTAGGCCTGACCGAGGCGCAGGCCAAGGAGAAGGGTTACCAGGTCAAGGTGGGCAAATTCCCCTTCGTCGGCAACTCCAAGGCGACCATTCTCGATGCGCACGACGGCTTCGTGAAGGTGGTCTCCGATGCGAAGTACGGCGAAATCCTCGGCGTCCACATCATCGGGCCCTACGCGACGGAGATCATCGCCGAGGCCGTAACCGCACTTCAGCTCGAAGCCACGGTCGAAGAGATGATGTTCACCATCCACGCTCATCCGACGGTGGCCGAGGCGTTGCTGGATGCCTTCTCCAGCGTTGAAGGCAAGGCCATCAACGTGTAAGCAAGCGGTATTTTCGAGATGAAACGGCGACCTTCAGGGTCGCCGATTTCTTTTTTGGAATAACTGCGACACCCTACTTGGTATCCTGGCGCCGAACCGTACAAACACCAATGGCCTCTTTTTACTGCGCAGCAGTCGAGCAATTTCTGTCGCAATCTCCCGCTATCCTTCTTGCGAATCTCTCCACCGCCTATGCCCATCGCGGCTACACATCGCAATATGCCGACCAAACATTGACTTGGCAGAGCGACTTGGAGTCTCTGCAAGCAACTTTATTGCGATGCACGGAGCAGTCGCAGGATGTGAGTAGTTGGGGCGTAATCCTGGAGTTTTCGATCCCTCGCAAGGAACGACGTATCGACGTCGTTTTGCTTGTGCGTGACACGATCGTAGTTATCGAGGCTAAGACCGCAGACGTAGGATCAACTGCGAAGCAGCAACTAGAAACCTATGCTCTTTTGCTGCACTACTTCCATAAGGGATCAGCAAATCGAAGGATCGTGCCAGTGCTTGTGTCGTCGAAATGCGCCGTGCCTGATCTTGTCGCGCTCAATCAGAGAGAGTTTTTCCAGCAGATGCCACAGTATTGGATCGCTCCAGTGATGAGCAGTTCATGGGACAGACTCTCCGATCTGCTCCTGGACATTGATGCTCAAGGCGGAGAACAGCTCTCGGCACTACAGTGGGAGCAAAGTCCGTACTTTCCCGTACCAAGCATCATTGATGCAGCAACAGCTCTTAGTACAGGCCTTTCTATCCGCGAGATCGCACACTCTGAGGCATCAGAGCATGAGATTGAAGAGGTCGGGAAGACGATCCAGACTTACATGAATATGGCACGAACGCAGAGTCAACATGCAATCTGCTTTCTGACTGGTGTTCCTGGCTCCGGTAAAACGCTGGTCGGCCTAGGTCTTGCTCATTCAAGTGAGAATAAAGAATGTCCCATCCACTTTATGAGCGGCAATGGACCCCTCGTAAAGGTGCTTCAACACCTCTTTACGCAAGAGAGCATGCGTCAGGGAACACGTTCGCATGAGGCCAAAGAGCATGCACGCACATTGATCGAAAACGTTCACGTCTTTGCACGTACCTACACCGACGATGACAAAGGCGCTCCTTCCAATCACGCAATCATCTTCGATGAAGCGCAGCGAGCATGGAATAAGGCGCAAAATTTGAGGAAGTTTAAGCGCGACTATTCGGAACCCGAGATGCTGCTACAAATTATGGAGCGGCACGAAGATTGGTCATTTGTTGTCGCGCTGGTAGGAGGCGGCCAGGAGATCAACGATGGCGAGGCCGGGCTGGAAGAGTGGGGCCAAGCATTGAGTGAAAGCGGTAAGGCGTGGACGATCTATGCCTCACCGGAGGTTCTTGAGGGAGGGCCGTCAACAGCTAACCACAGGTTGTTCGCTGAAGGTGTTGCCGCGCGCGTTGTCGCCACGAATCCCCATCTGCACCTGAGAACGTCGAATCGCAGTCTCCGCGCTGAGCAGCTGGCAAGCTGGGTAAACAAGGTCATCGAGGGAGATGACAAAAGCGCAGCCGCGATCGGAGTTACAGCCAGGTTCCCAATCTTTCTGACGCGCAGTCTAAGCAGGGCCCGTGAAATGTTGCATAGTCAGCGCAAAGGAGAGATACGCTATGGGTTGGTCGGCTCCTCCGGAGGCGCGCGACTGCGAGCAGATGGTTTGGAGCCGAGCTCTTCGTTTCACGCAGAGTATCCGTGGGAACATTGGTACCTCGCAAAACCCGACGATGTGCGTTCGAGCTATTGCTGCGAGGTCTTTGCAACGGAGTTTGAGATTCAAGGCCTGGAACTCGATTGGATCGGACTCTGCTGGGGCGGAGACATGATCTGGAGGAGGGATGGTTGGCAGTTGCGAGCTCTGCGTCACGGCTCCCCAAGTAAATGGTCGTCGATCAAGAGTACGGAGAAAGTGACCTATCGCAAGAATGCCTATCGGGTATTGCTTACACGCGCGCGACAGGGCATGGTGATCTACGTGCCCGCCGGTTCGAGCAATGATCCGACTCACGCGTCAAACGAGTTTGATGCGACTGCGCAATTTCTTCTACGCTGCGGTGTCTTGACACTCGACGCAGAACCCACAGAAATCGAAGAAGAGGCTGAAGCACCTCTTGGCCTGTTTGTATAGTGGCCGGTAACGTCTTGGTCCGGGATAATAAAGGGAAAGGTTATGTACCTCTACCTCCTCCAACTCGGCCGCATTCCTTACGCTGAAGGCCTCGCTATCCAGAAACGCGTGGTCGATGCACGCAAACAGGGTGCAATCGGCGACACGCTGCTACTAATGGAGCACCCCCCCGTCCTCACGCTTGGCCGCAACTCGAACCGCGAAAATATCCTTGCCTCCGACGAACTCCTCGCCTCGCGCGACGTTGAGCTGCACGAGATCAATCGTGGCGGCGACGTCACCTACCACGGCCCCGGACAGCTGGTGGGCTACCCCATCTTCGACCTGCGCGGCGACCTGCCCGGCAAACGCGGCCCGCACCTCGGCCCGGTCGACTTTATGCGCATGCTCGAAGAAGTTCTCATCCGCGTCTGCTTCGACTTCGGCATCCTGGCTCAGCGCATCACCGGGCGCACCGGCGTTTGGACCGCGGCGGGCGGCAGCATTCAGGAGAAGAAGATCGCCGCCCTCGGCATTCACGTCTCGCAGGGAGTAACCTCGCACGGCTTCGCGCTCAACGTCACCACCGACCTGCGCGACTTCGACCTCATCGTTCCCTGCGGCATCACCGATCGCACTGTCACCTCGCTCGAGCTGGAGGCCCAGGCGACCGGAGATCCGTCGCGTCAGCCTACGATGGAGAACGCCATCCACTCCACTTCGCGCGCCTTTGGCCGTGTCTTTCAGCGCCAGATTGTTGCCAGTAACTCATTCGACAAGTTGCTGGCGGTCGGCGCTCCATAGTGGTTTGGCAAAGACGGTGATGCTCCACAGGGCCTCTACTCACGTGCCGTCAGCATTTACCGGATGGCGTCTATCGTCTACATTGCTCTTGGAGGGATCCCACCCGATGGCTCATCACGCACTCTGGACAGAGCTCCATGGCCTGTTCTTCGGTGTCTTCTTCCTGCTGGCCTCTTATGCGTTGCTTCTTGAGAGCCTTCGCTACCATAGGCATCTTTCCCTGCCAGAGACTCTTCCGCTGTGGGAGCGGGTCTATCTCTCCGGCGCAGCCATCTTCGGATGGGCGGCCGTCCTTTCCGGAACCTTTCTTGTGTATCCCTGGTATCGTGCTCCGAGCACTGCTGGCGATGACATTCACATGCATCCACGAGCGTTTCTCCTCTCCCATGCCTCCACAGCATCCCTTCATTCCATGGGCATGGAGTGGAAGGAGCACATCGCTCTCATTGCGCCCCTCGCTTTCACGGCGGCCGTCTTTCTTTTAATACGCTGCCGTGTTGCTCTACGCGAACATCCGCCATTGCGTCTCGGCGTCCTTGTTTTTGCTGCCACCGCGCTTTTTGCTACCGGTGTCGCAGGACTTACCGGGGCCTTCCTTAACAAATATGCTCCAGTCACGGACGCGGTCAGCTTCTCAATGGGGGCACAATGAACCAGGATCTTCCGAATTACGTCTCCGCCTGCTCCATGCTGGTCGCGTCTTCTGTCGGTTGCTTCGCCTTCGGACTGCTTTATCTGCTAGGCAACAGCAGTCCGGGCGTCAATCACCTTCTCGGCATCTACCCTCCTTCAGGAGCGCTGAGCGGAGTGCTTCTCCTTGGATCCCTGGCTTTCCTCCTGTCATGGGCGGCGCTGTCGCATTTCTGGAGGACACGTCCGCCATCCTGCTCCTTTGCCGTAAAACTGGCCCTTGCGTTTCTGGTGGGCAGCCTGCTCCTTACGTTTCCACCGCTGGTACGGCTTTTATAGACAGGTTTTACGGCGGAATTAGCCTCTCCGGGAGAGACGAAACGGGTCGTTTCCCGCGAAGGAAGACAGGGTGCTCGCTAAAAGCACATCAAGTTCGCTAACCGCACCAGCAGCAAGCCATCCACGCTGCAATCCCCGTATAATCCGATTCGTACGCCCGGTTCGCGCCGGGATGGACGGAGTGTCGCTCAAACCCCGCCCGCACCAGCTTCAGGGAGAATTTCATGCCGACAGACGTAGTCATGCCCCAGATGGGCGAGTCCATCACAGAAGGCACCATCACCAAGTGGCTGAAGAAGCCAGGAGATACAGTTCAGCGCGACGAGCCACTGTTTGAGATCTCCACGGACAAAGTCGACGCAGAGATTCCCTCGCCCGAGGCAGGTACGCTGACGGAGATTAAGATCGGCGAAGGCACCACCGTTACGATCAACACCGTGGTCGCCATCATTGAGGCGAGCGGCAGAGGCGTGAACAACGGCGCACCGGCGAAGTCCGAGACTGCGGCAGCTCCTGCTGCCGATACGGTGACCCCTGCCGCCGAGGACGCTCCTGCGGCGACCCAGGGCAATCCCGCCGAAGCCGATTCTGTTGCCGCCGGCACCATCATCGAACAAGGCGGCGGGACGGAAGTCCTGATGCCCCAGATGGGCGAATCCATCACCGAGGGCACCATCACCAAGTGGCTCAAGAAGGTCGGAGATACCGTCCAGCGAGACGAGCCGATCTTTGAGATTTCAACCGATAAGGTCGACGCCGAGATCCCCTCGCCGGTCGCCGGAACCCTTACCGAGATCAAGGTGGCAGAAGGCAACACCGTCGGGATCAATACGGTCGTCGCCGTGATCGGTGGAGGCGCGGGCAAGCCCGCCGCTGCACCTGCTAAGGCAGCTCCTGCTGCACCTGCTGCCGCTGCACCTGTTGCCACGTCAGCCTCTGCGGGCGAACGTGGTCGTTCCTCGCCGCTGGTTCGCAAGATCGCGCAGGAGAACAACGTCGATCTCGCGCAGGTCGCAGGCACCGGCTCCGCAGGCCGCATCACCAAGGAAGACATTCTCGGCCACCTTGAGGGTGGAGCGAAGCCCGCCGCCGCAGCCCCAACAGCCAGCGCTCCTGCCGCTTCGAAGCCTGCTGCTCCCGCAGCCGCACTACCCCCGATGCCCGGCGAGGTCGTTCCGATGACCAAGATGCGCTCGATCATTGCGCAGCGCATGGTCGAATCGAAGCGCACCAGCCCGCATGTCCACACCGTCTTCAAGGTCGACATGACCCGCATCGTGAAGCTGCGCGAGAAGGAGAAATCCAAGTACGAGCAGCGCAACGGCGTCAAGCTGACCTACATGCCGTTCATCACGCGGGCGGCAATCTATGCCCTGCGCAAGCATCCTATCGTCAACGGCGCCGTCGAAGGCGACGCGATCCGCTACAACAAGAACATCAACATCGGCATCGCGGTCGCGTTGGACTGGGGTCTGATCGTCCCGGTGCTGAAGCAGACCGAAGAGAAGAACTTCCTCGGCATCGCGCGCGGCATCGTTGACGTGGCCGATCGTGCACGCAACAAGAAGCTCGCTCCCGATGAGATC
This sequence comes from Edaphobacter sp. FHG110511_03, assembly GCF_059115365.1. NCBI lineage: Bacteria > Pseudomonadati > Acidobacteriota > Terriglobia > Terriglobales > Acidobacteriaceae > Edaphobacter > Edaphobacter sp. FHG110511_03. The sequence goes on from NZ_JBZYWL010000001.1 coordinate 802,364, forward strand.
TCGGGCGGAACCTTCACCCTGACCAACTCCGGCATCTTCGGCGAGCAGTTCGGCACACCGATCATCAACCAGCCGCAGGCTGCCATCCTGGGCATCGGCGGACTCAACAAAGAAGCCGAAGTCCTCACCGACAAGGACGGCAACGATTCCATCGCGATCCGTTCGATCCAGCGCTTTACGCTTGGCTTCGATCACCGCATCGTGGACGGAGCCGACGCAGGCAAGTTCATGAGCGACTTCAAAGCCTACCTCGAGAACTGGTCCGAAGACATCGGCTAGTGCTGCGCGCACGGTGAAAGGCGCCTTCGGCGCGGCACTAAAAACTACGAGCGGCGGTTCCTCACGGAGCCGCCGCTTTTATTTCAGATCATTCGACTCGTTGGAGCCTGAAAGAACTAATCCTTGAAGAGATGCGTCGAGTGGGTCACTGCGGCGCCTGCGCGCATCGCGGCGGCGACGAGACCGGTCTCCGCCAGCATCGGTTCGGTGGCGCCAGCCTCTACCGCTGCTCTGCGGTGCAGTTCGATGCAATAGGGACACTGCGTTGTCAGCGCGACGGCCAGCGCCATCAGCTGTTTGTGTAGAACGTCGATTGCGCCAGGCTGAAACGCGGCCTTATCGAAGGCCCAGAATGCCTTGGCTGCTTCGGGCGCGTGCTCTTCAAGCTTCTTCAGCTTGGTCAGGTTCTTCATATCAAACATGGAATCGTCTCCTTATAAAAAGGTTCGGGAATGTGTGTTCGCATAAGTAAGTGGGCCAGTCGATGCCATTGCGGTTACCGCCGTGACGAATCGTTAGAGGTATTGCGACAGGCAAAGGTTACACATACATAAAAGGTGCGTGTGTCTTGTCCGCAATGGGCAGGATTTAGTGCCGGACCAGCCAGACGGTTCCCACGATGAACAGCGTTGCGCCGAACATCCAGGCCCGAGCTGTGTTCAGCCGGCTCAACCACTTGTAGTTCATCGTCGCACCTCGACATCACTATAGTCCTGCAACGCAGTCTCTCGCATCCAGTGAGAGCGATAGACTTGAGGCATGGCCACGGGACGCGTGATGGGGTTGGATGTCGGTAAGGCGCGCATCGGCGTAGCTCTCTCTGATCCGCTGGGCTACACAGCGCAGCCTCTGCTGACGGTGTGGCGCAAGGGCCGTGGTGAAGACCTGCGCAGCCTGCTGCAATTGATTCGAAAGCACGAGGTTACGGAGATCGTCGTCGGCAATCCGCTGCACATGTCCGGCGACATCAGCTCCTGGGCTGTGAAGGTGCATCAGTTTGCCGAAGAGCTGCGCGAACGCTCGGGTCTGCCGGTGCAGTTGTGGGATGAGAGACTAAGCTCCCGCGCCGCCCACGAGATCCTCGACGAGGCCGGACACGACCGGCGCGATCGCAAATATGTCATCGATCAGGTTGCGGCTGTGGTCATCCTGCGCGACTGGATGCAGGCTCGCGAACAGAAGGAAAGCCTCAAGCAGGAAACTCGCGGAGAAGAGTAACCGGGCAGCCGCCTTTATGCATCGACCCGCGGCACCTATACTCAAGAGTAAAGATCAGGTTCGTACCGCTGTCTTTATCTGGACCTGTTTGTTGAGGAGTGCATGGCCGCATTAATCGAAGCAATCAACGTTAAGCGCAAGACGCTGTTCGAGCACGAAAACATTCCCTTCTACTGCATGGAAGCCGACATAAGCTCGCCGACAGCGCGCGGTGGCCAGACCCTTGTACGTCTCAAGATGCGCAATCTGCTGACAAACGCCGTTTTCGAAAAGACCTTCAAGGCCGGTGAAAAGTTCAAGGAGCCCGACCTGGAACTCGTTCCCGCAACCTTCCTCTACAGTGACGGCGACGGATTTAATTTCCTCGACCAGCAGAGCTTTGATACGCTCACGCTCACAGAAGGAATGGTCGGTGACGCAACTGATTTTCTCATTGAGAGCCTTGAGATCCAGGTGCATAAATACAACGGCAACCCTATCGGCCTGCAGCTCCCGATCTTCGTCGAGCTGAACGTTGCTGAGACCGAGCCCGGAATCAAAGGCGACACATCGAGTGGCAGCGTCACCAAGGTAGCCAAACTTGAAACTGGCCTGGAGATTCGCGTTCCTCTCTTCATCAAGGAGGGAGAGAAGGTGAAGGTCTCAACCGAGACGCGTGACTTCGCCGGACGGGCATGACTGTCCAACTACTTTCTGCGGTTTCTGCGCTTGGCGTCAACCTTGGGCCAGTATTGAAACTCATCGGCGTACAACTCACCGCCAAGATCTGAGACTCGCAGGGCCATACGCGCCTGCGAATCGGCGATGGCGCGGTTGTAGATCAGTGGCCCGATCTCTTCCATGAAAAAATTCAGCAACAGCCCTGCTGGGAGATTGCCGATGGGCTCTGGCATGTTCTCTTCGAAGTAGCGCTGAATGGAGGCGATGGCCTCCGTGCGGGCCTGTTCCGATATCTCAATCGTCATCTCGATGAGATTTTACGCCGCGAACAGCGGCCTTACTTCTCCTTCAACCGGTCCAGCAGCCGAGTCAGCACCTCGCGCTCCTCATTGGAAGGCTGGAACGAGAGCGGCTTGCGGCGAATATAGCGCAGGTTCAGGTTGGCGATGTCGGATGCCATCACAATGAAGAGATTGCCTGGAATGTTGAACCAGAACTCCTCCGGCACGGTGGCGAGGTCCGCGCCCTTCGCCTTGCGAAAATCGGCGCGCTCAAACCGCCGCGGATTCGCCAGCGTAATGCTCTGCAGCGAGCCATCATTGTTCAACATGCGATCCTGAATCGCTCCTTGATACAGCCCGCCTGACTTGGTGAGTATATCGGCCATGATGCGAAAGCTGCCCTCGGGTAGCAGCATGTCGCTGAACAGAAGGTCCCACTCCGAGATGCGCGGGACGATCGTCGCCAGCAGCGTCCTCATCCACCGCTTATTCAGCCGCCGCCAGATGTGGTTGTAGTTCAGCACCACAAAGACGCGTACCCCGCACGCGATAAACACGATCAGATAAAGCCGCCACAGGATCGCGTAGTTCATCCAGAAGAATGCATAGAGGCTGGTGAAAAATTGCTGGTGGTGCGACTGGAAGAAGTTGTCGCTCTGCAGCGCGGAGAAAACCGTCTCCACATCGGCCTGCGTACCGCTATGCCACAGAGCGCCAGTCCACCGCGCCCATCCCACGGCAAGCAACAGAGGAATCGCAGCGACGATGATGGAGCGTGCAACCTCTTCAGCGTGGCTCTCGGTGCGGGTCTTGCGAAAGACGACAAGGTCCGCGGCCCACCGCGCAATCAGGTTGGGGCCAAGCAGGTAGACGGCGATGAGGAAGCTGACGAGAAGCGCCAGCAACGTTATCTCCTAGGCAATTGCTTCGTGGAGGTCGGCGAGGTTCAGCGTGATCTCGCCGAACGAGGTGGGGATGACGGCCGACTCGTGCGTGCGGAGCTGCGCCAGCACCGCGTCCTCATGCCGCTGAATGAACTCGATGATCTCGGCGCGCAGCCGCTTCTGGCTGGTGCCGATGTTCACATCGCGCAGCGAAAGCACGTACTCAAGCTCAGAGCTGCTCATCGAAAGCCCTCAAAAATACATGCACGAAATTCAGTGCACCTTAGAAGATACCACGGAACATCGGAATTAGCGTGTACTGACTGAGGTTCCAGGTGTGAACGCCAGCCTTGCTCGATGTGAGAGCATAAATCGCGATGAAGCAATCTCTGCTTGTGCTCCGCCTCCTCTTTGAGACTGTGCTAGGCCTTCTATGTATGTCGGATGTCGCCCTGCTTCCCCAGATCTGGAGCCATCGAGACAAGCTGGCTCAAACCAGCGTTGAACTGTTCTTCGCGTTGGTTTTTATCCTGATAGGAGTTCTTTGCCTCAAAGATGCAGTAAAAATTGTGCTCATCTTGCGGGGGAAACTCTCCAGATCTTCGATGAGATAAATCACAGCAGCGTCTGAGCCTGTAAAACGCTCGCCACGGCCTCATCCGCCGTTGCCCCCACCGCGCTCAAATGCCCCATCTTGCGGCCCTTGCGTGGCCGGTGCTTCTCATAGAGATGCAGCCGAACCCCCGGTACCGCCAACGCCCTGTCGAAGTGCGGCACCCTTGCGGAGCCGTCCTCGTTTAGCCACACGTCTCCCAGCAGGTTGGCGATCGCGCAGGGCTGCACGATGTCCACATCTCCGAGGGGAAGATCGCAGACGGCGCGAACCAGCTGCTCGAACTGGCTGGTGACCGAGGCTCGCTCGCTTGCGTGATAGCTGTTATGCGGCCGCGGAGCCAGCTCATTGACGAGCAATTGGCCTGAGGTGGTCACGAACATCTCCACCGCCAGGATGCCCTCGAGCTGAAACGTGTCGGCGATGCTCTCGGCAAGCTGCCTGGCCTCGGCTGCCATGGGATCGGTAAGCGGCGCCGGCATCACGCTCCAGGCCAGAATCTGATTCTCATGGTGGTTCCAGGCAGCGGGATAGACCTTCACCTCGCCCGACGGGCTGCGGGCGACCAGCACCGAGATCTCGCGCTCCAGATCGACTGCTTTCTCGGCGACTCCGGCTCCTTCGCCCAGTGCTTCCCAGGCTCCGCGAACCTCTTCTTCCGGGTCCGCACCCTCGCGGAAGCCGACCTTACCCTGCCCCCGGCCGTCGTAGCCTCCAGTCGCGCTCTTGCAGAAGCATCGTCCGCCCAATGCTGCGATCGCCTCGCGCAGCTCCTCGAGCGAGTGCACGGCGCGATAGTCGCCGATAGGGAAGCCATGCTTCCGCAACCAGTTTTTCTGCTCGATCCTGTCCTGGATGACGGCCAGCGTCGCTCGCCCGGGACGTACCGGGGCGAAGTTCGCAGCCGCGTCCATGCTGGCAAGCGAGATCTGCTCAATCTCGAGGGTCACCACGTCGCATCCGCGGGCAAGGTTTGCGGCCTCCCTCGCGTCGTCCCAGTTGGCCTCGATGCAGCCGTCCACGACAAAGCGCGCCGGGCACGCTGGGTCGGGGTCGAGCACCTGAATGCGATATCCCATGGCACGCGCCGCCATGGCGGTCATGCGGCCAAGCTGGCCCCCGCCGAAGATGCCGATGGTTGCGCCGGGAAGAATCGGTTGTGCAGCTGAATCTCTACTCACGCCTTGGCCCCGGGAGTCTCTTCTGCGATCACCTGCGCCAGGACCTCGTCCCGTCGTGCTGCCCGCCATGCGGTCAGCTTCTCGCGTAGGGCAGCATCGGTGGTGGCAAGAATCTGCGCGGCCAGCAGGCCGGCGTTTGCTGCGCCGGGAGCTCCGATAGCCAACGTGCCTACGGGAACGCCCTTCGGCATCTGCACAATACTCAGCAGCGAATCCATCCCCTGCAGCGCGGTCGCCGGTATTGGCACGCCCAGCACAGGCACGACCGTCTTGGCCGCGACCATTCCGGGAAGATGCGCCGCTCCACCCGCGCCCGCGATGATGACGCGAAGGCCACGCGAGGCAGCAGTTTCGGCATATTCGAAGAGAAGATCGGGCGTGCGATGCGCCGAGACCACCCGCACCTCGTGCGGAACGCCGAACTCGGCAAGCATCTCGACGGCGCCGCGCATCACCGCATAGTCATTGCGGCTTCCCATGATCACTCCAACCAGCGGTGAGGCGTCCATAGCCCGATTATAACGGTCTTCGCCACGTGCTTTCAGGGGTTTGCAACCTCGTCCGCGGATGCCGGAAGGTTTGGGGATCCTATTCCTTTTTGCTTCGCGTGCGTTTAGGGTGTTCCCCGCTTGCTTGTGCTGCTGCCCGCATCTCGCGCCACTTCCGGGTTGGGTCGTCATCGGGATCAGGCGTCTCCTGCGGAGGCCGAATCGCTTCGGGAACATGCCGCAGGTTTACGCGAACCCTCGTCCACGTGGACGAGCTTCCGCGCATCGAGTCGACCAGCACGTCATCTACAGCCAGCAGCTTCGCTGCCTCCGGATGCCGCGCCCTCCATCTTTCCAGGCCGTCGAGGGCTTCCTGTTTGTTCGTGGAGTTGGCAACCACAATCAGCGGCATCTTCGACTGACGCCTCTTGGGTGCAGACGTGACAGCGGTGTCCGTCTGCTCCTCACCACCGTCTGCCTTCTTCGCAACGGTCTTCTTCGCGCGCGAGGGAGCCACCCGCTTTGCCTCACCCTCCATCTTGCGAAAGTGCGGAGGCCACGGAGCATCGCCCAGTCCCTCGGCCTCATCGCGTGCTGCCAGCTCCAGCAGCCCTTCAAGCGATCCGGCAGCATCGTCCATCCCGGCATGTGGATCGCCCTTCTTCGCAAACCGCTCCGGCACCGTAAAGACGGTAAACTCCTGCGGATCGCACTCCATCACCTCATCCCACTCGAGCGGTGTCGACACTCTTGCATCCGGCAACGGGCGAACCGAGTAAGCCGAGGCCGTCGTGCGGTCCTTCGCATTCTGGTTGTAGTCCAGAAAGACGCCGTGGCGCTCTTCCTTCCACCACTTCGAGCTGGCCAGCTGCGGAACTCTCTTCTCCACTGCCCGCGACAGCGCAATCGCCGCCCGGCGAACTTCGGTGAAACTCCACCGCGGCTCGATCCGCACGTTGACGTGCATGCCGCGCGACCCGCTGGTCTTCGGCCAGCCGCGCAGCCCTACCTCTTCCAATACCGCCTTCACCTCCATCGCCACCCGGCGTACGTCGTCCCAGCCTACGCCGGGGATGGGATCGAGATCGACGCGCAGCTCATCAGGATGGTCGAGGTCGCCCGTGCGCACCGGGTGTGGATGAAGTTCCATGCAACCGAGGTTCACGATCCAGATCAGCCCCGCCGCATCATCGACAACGATCTCCTCCGCAGTGCGTCCTGAAGGGAACGAGAGCGTGACCGTGCGAATCCACTCAGGACGATCGCTGGGTGCTCGCTTCTGGTAGAACGGCTCCGCCTCTGCACCATTCACGAAACGCTTCAGCACGATAGGCCGGTCGCGAATTCCCTGCAACGCACCGGGTGCCACTGCGAGGTAGTAACGCACCAGGTCAAGCTTCGTGACCTTGATCTGCTTGGAGAAATACAGCTTCTCCGGATGCGTTACCCGCACCTCGCGGCCGCCGATCGAAAGAATCTCCGCCGCCTCGTCTGCGCTCACGATGACAGCCTATACCGATCTGGCAATCGTGTGTCGAGCGAAGTGACGGACACCGTGTGCGATAGAGGTCACCCCTTGATCAGCGAGAGAATCTTCTCTCGGGTCGTCGCGTCGTCATCGAAGCCGCCATGGGTCGTGCTCTTGGAATGCTGCTGTGGCGCCTTGAAGATTGTGATATTCGGTAGCCCAAGCGACAGAATCTCGCTGGTGAAGTACTTCTCCATTCCTAAGATCGGGGTGACCTCTCCCTTTTCGAACGACTGCGAAACCAGATACAGCAGCGAGCGGCTGTAATCGAGAATGGGCTTGCAGGTCGGATCCTTTTGCTCCATCTCGTCCGTCAGCTCGAACTGGTTGTATCGCTTTATTTTTCCGCTTCGAATGGCAGGCACAACCTGGCTTTGGAACACGTCCGCGCGCACTGCAGGAGCCATAAAGTTCACGGTCTCAAAGTTCCACTTCAAACGGTTCACGATGTAGCTGTGAACAATCGCTCCCGCCGAGTGGCCGACCAGGTGCAATCTCACCTTCGACGGGTCCTTGAAGTAGGGCGAACTCTTGCTGGCCTCATACAGCTTTCGTCCGCCACTCTCCTGAGCGCTTGAGATCGCATCCGCATTCTGCTTCATCTCGCCCCATACACTCGAGCCCGGAACCGCCAGTAGCCGCTCCAGTCGCGAGTCCCACCAGCTCTTCACCCGGTCCAGAACCGCGCCTGTAGTGCGCGGCTGCTTCGCGGAGATATCCGCCCAGATGTTCTTCAGGGTAGAGAACAGGTCTGTCTCCCACATCAAAAAGATAGGAAAGATCTGGCGGTCGTACATGGCGGGAATCCATTGCCCTGCAGTCGTAGCGGCGTCATCTTCCGAAGTAAGGCCACCGTGAGCGTAGATGGCGACATCCACCGGCTGGCTATCGCGAAGTCCCCACTTCTTCCTAGCCTCACCCAGCTGTTGGTTCAAAAGCGCGGTCACGTCGCTGTCCTGGGTGCGGAAGTCGCCCGTGTTGCTCAGCTTGCCATTGTTCTCCATGTCAATGATGAACGGCCCAATCTCACGGTTGCGCAGGGTCTCATCACTCGCCAGCTGGACACGGCCCTGCTTCACGCGCAACGTGGCCGAGCTTGCGATCTCCGTGTGCAGATCGGTGGTCACTCCAAGCTGTGCGACCCAGCAGTCCATCGCATTCTCGGTCCAGTCCTGGTAGGTCAACACCGCGCGTCCGCCGGTACCCCAAAGGGTGGCCCATGAGTTCTGGATGATGAATCCCTCGCGCGTGTACCCCACGATGGCGAAGGCATGCGCTCCATCCTGAGGAGTTGGCTCCTTTCGCGGAATCACCCAGTAGTCTGCGGCGGGTTTGGCGTCAGCTTTGGCCTTCGGCCTAAGCCCCTCCATCCACCCCGCATGGCACATCGCGCTTGCATACAGCACGCCGATCTCGTTCAGCGCCACCTGCATGTCGGTCACGCTGCGCGTATCCACGCGATAGTACGCTCCCAGCGGACGTCGCACAGCATCCTGCCACCAATCGTCATCGGGGTTTGTCGCCGGGGCGGGCATGGCTTCCTTGCTCCACAGCCGGGCAGAACAGGCGCCGTACTTGTACCAGCCCTTCATCGCGCCACGGAGGCTCGATCCCGTGTCTTTCGTGGGATCGCCCGGAAACTCGTCGTAGCGGCGCGCCATGGAATACAGCATGAACGGCGAAACCGGCTGCGGAACCTTCTCGCGCTTCGCCTTGTGCTGCAGGTGAAAGATGACGCTGGCCAGGGCAAATCCCGTACAGGCGCTCGTCATCTTCTGATTCAGCACCGGAATCTGGATGGAAGGTGCCAGCATCTCGGCGGGGATCAGCATCACCGACGGCTGATAAGGCCGGTCCCTCAAATCGATGCTGTCAGGAACGACATTTGTCTTTGGCCATGCCGCCTGCCTGCGCGAGGCCTTTGCCACAGTTTTCTTTGTGGCTCTTTTTAGAGCCGGTTTCTTCTTTGTTGCCATGCACACACTCCTTGGAACGAATGAAACGCACGGGCCCGGGTATCTGTTGTCCGCTCCACAATAACGCAGTTGCATTGCGTCTAGGAGATCGTTTTGCGCAGATACAAAAATGCGCTTGATCTTGTAGGTCGTGCGACGGGGATAGCAAGGAAGGCGAGGTTACGCGCCGTGACCTGCTTCCACCACTTCGAACGGTCGCATCATCTCGTTGTCTTCGTGCTCCAACAGATGGCAGTGCCACACATAGCGACCCTTGTAGCCTTCGAAGGGAACGATGATGCGGGTTACGTGGCCCTTCTCGCAGCGCACTGTATCTTTCCACCCGGCCTCTTCCGGTCCCGCCGGAACGGCGCGTCCGGTGTACCTCATCTCGCCCGTGTCCTGAAAGTGGAAGACGTCAAAGCTGCGCCGGTCCAGGATCTGAAACTTCACCAGGTGCAGATGAATCGGGTGAGTATCCTCGGTAAGATTCACTAACTCCCAGATCTCCGTGGTGTCGATCACCGGTTTCTCCGTCACCGGGATGTGCCAGGGAGTATTGTTCAACAACATCCCCATGGAGTCCTGAACCTTGTCCATCTTCTCGTCGAGCGTCAGCCGTCGCGTTCGCACCGCCGCGCTCTCCGGAATCCGCTTTATAGTCCGCAACGCCGTTGGCAGTGGGCTCTCGTCCTTCGAGCCCGAGGCCGCCACGCGAAACTCCATAATGTCGAAGCTGTCGCTCTTCAGAAGCAGCTTCTCCCCGGCGTGTGCACTGAAGTCGAACACGAGGTCCGTCCGTTCCGCAGGGCTCAACAGCGTATGTTTCGCCTTCACAGGTGCCTCCAACAATCCCTGGTCTCCACCGATCACATGCATCTCCAATTGATCGCCGAAGGAGAGACGGAAGAACCGTGCGTTCGATCCGTTCATCACGCGAAACCTGTATCTGCGCGGCTCGACCTCGAGATAAGGAGAGAGCCTTCCGTTCACGAGCATCACGTTGCTGTAGACCTCGGGAACCCACGGCGACTCAGGGTTTCCGGAGACGGGATACTCCAACTGTCCATCAGCCCTCAAAAACCTGTCAAAGAGCATCAGCGGAATCTCGTACTTGCCCTTGGGCAGATTCAACGCATCTTCGGCTTCATCCCGAATCACGAAGAGTCCCTGCATCCCCGCATAGATGTTCAGCCGATTAATCCCCATCGTGTGGTCGTGGTAGAACAGCAGCGCGGCGTCCTGCTTGTTGGGATAGTGATAGAGCAGAGACTTGCCCGGCACCACCCAGTCCTCCGGATATCCATCGCTCGCCGCAGGCGTTCTGCCGCCATGCAAATGAACCACGCAGCGCACCTCGGGTTTGTCGGCCTCGGCTCCGTGCAGCGTGTGATCGATCGGTAGAAAGTGCCTCAACGGGAGCCGGTTTGCCCACTCCACCATCAGGCCTTGCCCACTCTTCGTCTCGAAGATCGGCCCCGGCGAGCAGCCGTTGAAGCCCCACATCCGTGTCGGCGGCAGGTCGCGGTGCACCTTCTGATGGATCTCCTCCGCAGTCACCCTGTAGAACGGAATGCTCTTCGAAGGATCCTCCGGATCGGGACGAATGCCAACGCTCTTCATCGTCGCGGGTAGGGGCAGCGGATCGACAAATGGCTTCAGCGTATTCGGATCGAGCGCCTTTGACCCAGTCGCGATCCCTCCCGCGACCATCGTCCGTTCAAGAGAAAGTCCGGTAGCCAGAACACCGGCCCGTCGTAGAAACCTTCGTCGAGAGATCAAGCGTATTGCCCTCTTCCTTCTGCAAACAAAGAAACGAGGGGTGCCGGAACTTACTGCTTCCAGCACCCTTCGTTGCAATGCAACTACTTCAGTTGTTCAAAAAGCAACTTTCAGAACCAGCCATTGTGATTGCCGCCGCCGCCGTGGTTGTTCGTCGGCAGCCCCGTGCTCTCATCCAGCAGCAGATTGTCGTTCTGTGGATTTTTGAAGTCGAACATGTTCTGCAGCGAACCGGCGCGGCTGTCGAATGAACCCTCGATCCGCTGTCCGCCAACCCAGTTATCTTCGATGAAGCGAAGAATCGAGCTCTGGTCGGTGACCGTGTGGTCCACATAGTTGTGCTTCGCATACGGAGAGATCACCAGCAACGGCAGTCTCGGTCCATATCCGCAACGGCCCTGCGCATGCAACGCCGTCGAGCTGGAGAGCGCCGTGGAACCGTCTCCGCAGGATCCTGGTCCGATCAGGGCATCCGCCTCGGTGGAGGACTGGTTCACGATCGGGCTCATCTGGTGATCGTACCAACCGTCGGAATCGTCATAGGCGATCACAACCGCGGTGTGTTCCCAGTCCCGCCCCTGCTGCTGCAGGAAGTTGATCACGTGCACGATGAAGGCCTGCTCGTCCAGCGGATCGGAGTATCCGGCATGACCGTCTTGATAGCCCGAAGCCTTCAGGAAGCTGACCGCCGGAAAGTTCCCCGCCTTGACTGCGGTGAAGAAGTCATCCGTATCGTACTGGTGGTTTGCCTGATCGGCGTCATAGCCGATCGACCGCACCGACGAAGGCCGCAGGTGCTTCGGGTTCGCCGTCGAGGCATAGTACTGGAACGGCTGGTGGTGAGGAATGTAGTCGGCCTTCTTCGTCATCGTGACCTTGGAGGTCGTCGTGCGGCTGCAGCCTGTCGATCCGTCGGCGTTCGTCTTTGTCAGATCGAAGCCGCCCTCGAAGAAGCCCCAGGTCACGCCGCGGCTGTTCAGCAGGTCGCCGATATTCTGGCCTCCGAATCGCACCGTTCCGGTTCCCGAACAGACATCGCCGATAGGATCGGCATCGCTGATCAACGTCTGTCCGCCGCTGCCATCGGAGACAACGGAGTCACCCGCGCTCACCGAATCCACGATTCCACCCGTCTGTCCCGAGATCAGGTTGATCGCGCCGGGAGTCGAAGGGCCAAAGGTTGTGTCGTAGGAGTTGTCGCTCATCGCATACTGCTGCGCGTAGTTCCACAACGCCGTAACCGTATTGCCGTCGTAGTAACCCATCACCAAAGCATTGGTCGACTGGCCGTTGGGCGGGGGGCCGGGAGCTCCGGTGTACTTGGGGAAGCCGTCCATCAGGCCGCCATGAAAGGCCTGCTGCTCCGGGGTGTAGTCGTGGTCCTGGTCCGCCGTAGCTGCTGCGGAGCGATCCAGACGGAACGGGTTGGAGGCAGCCGCGCCATTCAAGGTCTTATTAAGGAAGTTCGGATTGTTGTACAGAAGGTCGTCGGTGTATCCATTGATGCCTGGTGTTCCAGGTGCTGCTACGAACCGGGGTTCTCCGTGGGGATTCAAAGCGATCGGATACGTCCCGAAGTAGTGATCGAAGGAGACGTTCTCCTGGAAGATCACCACCAGGTGCTTGATCGGCATGGAAGTCTCTTTAAAGTTGGCCTGCGCGTTTACAAGCGATGGCCCCGCAATCTGTCCAGCCACAAGCATTGTGGCAACAGTACTCGCAAAAAAATTCTGCATACGATCTCCTTGAACTGGGACCTGTCCTTTTGCCCCGGCAGGCCATGCTCAAAGGTGTAGTCAACGATCGTGAAAAAACGGTAACGAAGCAATGAATGTTCAAATGCGAGTTCTGACCCGGCAACAAAGGCCCGCCTGCACAAAGTCGAAAAGGGAATTCCTTTGCATGAAAAGAAAGCGGCGGGAGCTCTCGCTCCCGCCGCCTCGGATCTCTATCTCTAGCGTGCTTTACTTCGACTCTGTCACGTTCGGATAGATTCCCGAAATAGGTGCCGTCTTCTGTTGCTCCAGCTCGGGATGGGGGAAAGGCTTGCGCGGCATCATCGCTTCACGCTCGCTCGTGTTGTAGAGGAAGATCGCCTCGATCACTGCCGCCTGTTGCAGGTCGGCCGCATGCAGACGATCGAAAGTGTCCATGTCGGAGTGGTGGGTACGGGTTTCGTAGTCCATGGGGTCCTGGATGTACTGGAAGCCCGGCAGGCCAACGGCATCGAACGACAGGTGATCGGTACCGCCGGTGTTGCGATAGCTGATCGTCGTCGCGCCGAGGTCCTTCAATGGAGCCAGCCACTGAGCGAAGATCGGAGCAATCGCGTAGTTCTCCTGCGTGTACACGCCGCGCACCTTGCCGGTACCGTTGTCCAGGTTGTAGTAGGCGTCCAGTGTCTCCCACTCTTTGGTCGTCGTTAACTTGCCCTTCGGACGCAGGAACGCAGAAACCGCCGGCTCGGCACCGGGCGGCTCGGCAAACGTACCAAAGTGATTCTTGACGTAGCCCTGCGAGCCGAACAGCCCCTGCTCCTCGCCCGACCACAGCGCGATGCGGATCGTCCTCTTCGGCTTCAGGTCCAGCGCCTTCAGAATGCGCATCGCCTCCATCGCCACCACCGAGCCCGCCGCGTTGTCCGTCGCGCCTGTACCCGAGATCCAGCTATCGAGGTGCCCGCCGACCATCACCACCTGGTCCTTTAGCTTCGGATCGGTCCCCGGAATCTCGGCGACGGTGTCGAAGCCATGCTCGTGATCGCCCGTGAACTTGGTCTCGATGTTAACCTCGAGCGTCACCGGAACATGATGCTCCAGGAGCCGCGCGATGCGGTTGTAGTGTTCGATCATCATGACGGCATTGGGAATGGTTACGGCTGTCTCCTTCGTCTGCGCGCCGCGAATCAGATTCGCTCCGTTGTCGTCGAAAACGATTCCCGTTCCGCCGCCCTTGCCGCCATCCCGCGTCGGAGTGATGATTGCAGCCACACCCTCTTCCGTCATGATCTTCAGCGCGGCAGTACGCATCGCGGTCAGCTTCGCACGATCAGCCATCAACTGCTGAATGTTCGGTGCACCCGCACGGGCCTCGGGAAAGTTCTCCATCTCCTTCAGCTCCTCGTCGGTGTAGCGATGAAAGAGCGGGTTATCGAGGTCAGGCGTTGGCCGGATCGCTCCGAAGAGCACGATCTTCCCTTTCAGGTTGCCCTTGTACTTGTCCATGTCCTTGATATCGGCGATCGAGATGTACAGAGCCTCGCCGGTGAGAGGACCGTTGGTCGCCGGCGACCAGGGCGCGGCCTGCAGCCAGATAGGCTCCGGGTCGGGCGAGATGATTCGTCCCCAGGTATTGATCTGCTGCCATCCCATCCCGAACTCGCCCCAGTCCTCCAGGTGCGCATTCTCGAGACCGACCTTCGTCAAAGTGTCCCGAGTCCATTCGTTCGCCTTCTTCATGTCAGGAGAACCTGTCAGGCGCGGCCCGATGCCGTTGGTCAGCGCGTCCGCGAACTCCATCACATGCGAGTGCTTGAATCCCTCTTCGCGGATCCGCGCATACATAGTCAGATCAAGATTCTCTTTAGCCGGCTGTGGACCGTAATAGGAGGGTGTCTCCGCGACAGGTTCCTTTTTGACGGGCTTTTTGTCAGCCGCAAGAGAGGGAATTACGAGGCCAGCAACTGCAGCCGTATAAAAGCTCCAGCGCGCAACGGTGCGAACGAATGACATGCTTGATGGTCCTCCAGAAAGAAATAGGGGGTTGGATCGGATAACGAAGAATAGCAGAATGGGTATGGGTAGGAGACGAAGGCGCAAGCGAAAAAGTTGACGAAAGCGTTGTCGATACGGATGTTTCTACAATCGGCAGGCCGCATTCTGAAAGAACAGGCGTGCTTCAAAAGCGCTGTTCACCGAATCTTCCCGATCATGAGAAAATTTCAGTATGAGTGACTTCATCCCGAAACCCAACGGAGCAAAGATCGGCGGTCTCGGCCCCAAGGCCCAGAAACTGCAGGCGCTGCGCGAGAAGGCCGCACAACAGAAGGACGGCAAGTCCTTCTCGACCTCTTCCAGCTCATCGGTCAAGGCCAAGGACACCTTTGCCGGAACCAAGAAAACCAACTTCCAGCGCAAAGCCACCTAGGCAAAACCCTTGCCGCAGGTGGCCCTGCGTGAGGGGGCGGCGGACTCTTTCCGATCGGCTGAGAGAACAGGCCCGGTAACTAGGGTTAAATACGTCTAAGCTCTTCGATACAAAGCAGAACTAGGCCTTGCGTGTGATCCGCTTCACCCATAGCGTACCCAGGTATCCCCACGATACCAACAGCATAATCACACCAGCGATCAGCCCACCTCGTTTGTAGCTCAGGGAGACATCCACCGCCTGATGGGCTGTCGAGTTGTAGATCATAATTCCGATGATTCCTACAAAGGTCCCTGCGAAAAACGCCGAAAATCCCGCAGCCGCCCCCATCAGCAGGCTTGCGAACCACCCCAGGTCTCCCATCGGAATCCCGAAGAGATTTGCCTTCGCTTCCTGCGTCTGCCGTGTTATTCCTTCTCCCTGCGATCCTGGCGTCATACCAGTAGAATACTGCTTTATGGCTGAAGGTGTTCAAAACGGATTACTGCGGGCGGTGCAGGTTGCCCGCGAAACAACGGTGCATCGCGCTCCCAACGGTATCGCCTACGCTGCATTCGGCGATAACAGCCTCGAAGGCCCCGATCTGGAGCGGATGGTGCAGGCCGTTCCCTCGGCGATCGCCTCCGCTCTCGCCCGCAAGGCCTACTACTTCGTTCCGCTCGCTCTCTCGGAAGGCCGGGCCGGTGATTCCACCCTGGTAGCCCCCGCCTATACCACTGAGCTCGGCGACCAGGCCATCTGCCATCGTAACGTCACCCTCGACAACGCCGAGGGCGTCTTCATCTCCACACGCCTCCTCGGAGACCGCTTCGCCCTCGCCTTCGAATTCTTCATCAACGTCGGCCACGCCTTCGTCGATGTCGCCGGAGTTCCTGAAAGCTTTCAGCAGCTCGTCTGGGCTCAGGCTCTCGCCGATGTACGCGGCGAGACCTCGCAGGATGCCTGGGAGAGCCGCAATCTCTCGCTTGTCGGAAAATCCGAGGGCAAGACCACCATCGATGAGCGCGCCAAAACCAGCTTCCTCGAGAGCTCCTTCTCCGACGCGGTCGCGATCTATCTGCTCTCCCTCTCTCTCGACTTCGACTACACCGAGTTGCGCGAGCGGGAGTACCCTCTTCTCGCTCCGCAGGCCCTCGCCGACCGCCTGCGTCACATCGCCAGACTCTTCCCGCCAAACTCAGGCTACGAGTTCGCGATCCGCTATCGCCGCCGCGCTTAAACCAATTCCTTGCGTTCGGCCAGATGCTTCTCCCAGGCCTCCTGCTCGGCGTTGCCCCAATGGGCAATCTCTATGTGGTATCCGTCAGGATCCGCAAGATTCATCGTTCCGCTCGGCAGATACGGTGGATGCTTGATCTCCGACACCGCTGCACCCTTCTCAATCAGGTGTTCTCGCAGTCCCGCAAGGTCCGGCGTGTACATGGAAAAAAGGAATCCCTGAGCCTCAGCGTCGATCTCCCGCTCCGCCCGCAGGAACATGATGCTGCCGCCCTCGCAATGCAGCCGCGCCCACCCGATGGGGGTGCATCCATCGTCATCAGTCAGCCGGAAGCCCAGCAGTTGATAGAACGCGATCGATCGCTCGATCTCCGCAACGTGAAGCAGTGGAGTGGAATGAGCTACCCATTCTGCCATCTTCTTCCTCGCTCTACTTTGTCTGTCATGATCGCTTTCGCGGATAGAGTACTCTCCCGATCGAAAAAGCGCAGTTAACAATTGCACCCCACTCAGACAGACTGCTGTACCCAGGTTCTGCGCTCGCTGTATCCTCGACCCTTCCATCCGCATCCAACCACATCGGAGCTCGAAGACATGCCACTTATCCGGACCTGCCCAAGCTGTGGACAGAAGAACCGCATTCCCGCCAACCATCTGGCCGATACCGGGCGCTGCGGTAACTGCAAAAACGACCTGGCCCCCGTCAGCGAGCCGATTCCGGTCGATACGCAGCTCTTCGACGAGATTGTTCAGAACTCCCGCGTTCCCGTCCTCGTCGACTTCTGGGCTGACTGGTGCGGTCCCTGCCACATGGCTGCTCCCGAGGTCGCGCAAACTGCAACGAACACCAAAGGCCGCGCGCTTGTCCTCAAGGTCGACACCGAGCAGAATCCCCAACTCTCGGCCCGCTATAACGTTCGCGGTATCCCCAACTTCGCCGTCTTCTCCGGTGGTCGTCTCGTCTCTCAGCAGGCCGGCCTTGTCAGCCACCAGCAGATGGAGGGCTGGCTGGATGCCGCGCGAAGTTCCTGAGTCTCCGGGGAAATCAGCCCGTTGTGACGAGCCGTATTGACATGAAAACGGAAGCGGAGGTCTACTGGCATAGTCTAACTATGCCAAGCTCTGCTGAAGGGAATCTCTGTCATGGCCGCACTCGTCAACCGCAGTTCCAGCCCAACGGAAGATCGCGACGAAATCCCTCCTGGAACCCTCTATCTCCTCATCCTCAAAACCATCGCCGTTCGCGGACGGCTGCACGGCTACGAGATCGCCGAGTCCATCCAGCAAAACTCCGATGAGATCCTTCAGGTAGAAGAAGGCTCGCTCTATCCCGCCCTCCAGCGCATGCTCCTCAAAGGCTGGGTCACGGCAGAGTGGGGAGTCACCGCCGGCAATCGCCGCGCCCGCTACTACACCCTTACTCCCGACGGCCACAAGCAGCTCCACCTTGAGGTCTCCCAGTTCCAGCGCGTGATGGGAGCCATCGGACGCATCATCCAGACCGCCTGACGCGCATTCGATGACACCAGCCATGAGCCTTCCTGCTGAAATAAAACGGCGCCTCGAAATGCTTCTTCATCGCGGCAAGTTCCAGCGCGACCTCGACGAAGAGTTGCAGCTTCACCTCGACCTTCGCGAGCAGCAGCAACGCGAGGCCGGACTCTCCGCTGCCTCCGCTCATCGAACCGCACGTCGCAAATTCGGCAATCCAACCGTACTCAGGGAGAACAGTCATATGGCATGGGGATGGAACTGGCTCGAAAGCTTTCTGCAGGACGTTTCCTATGGCATCCGGTCCCTGTTGCGCAGTCCCGCGCTCACCACAGTCGCCCTGCTCTCGCTCGGCCTCGGCATCGGAGCCAACACCGCTATCTTCAGTTTCATAGATGCGGTCATGCTCCGTTCTCTGCCCATCAAAAACCCCGCCGAGCTCGTAGTTCTCGGCGAGGGCGATGAAGACGGTATGACCGACCGTTATGGCTCCACAACGCTGTACTCCTACCCGTTCTACCGGCAGTTCCAGGAGAAGAACAAGGTCTTCTCCGATGTCGCCACCATCCTCAGCTTTAATGCCAACCCGCACGGCACCATCGACCGCCGCGACCAGATGGAGCCGATGATGATCGATATCGTCTCCGGAACCTTCTTTTCCACCCTCGGCGTCGAGCCCGCCATGGGCCGCATGTTCACGGACGACGACGACACCACGGAAGGCGACCATCCAGTCATTGTCATCAGCTACGCCTGGTGGCAGCGCGCCTTCGCTGGTGATCCCAACGTGCTCCACCACACCGTCAAGCTCGGAGACACGACCTTCAATATCGTCGGTGTCACCCCGCCCGGCTTCTTCGGAATCATGGTCGGGCACGAACCCGATCTCTGGGTTCCCATGTCGATGTGGAAGGCCATTCCTCCTCACTCGGGCGGCTATAACGACAACTTCTTCCAGTCAAACCTCATCCTCGGCCGCCTCAAGCCCGGCGTCACCCCCGCGCAGGCCGAAGCCAACGTCAACGTCCTCTATCAGCAGATCATCCGCGCCTTCCCTGACGCCAAGCTCAACGCCTATAACCTCCAGCATCTCCAGAAGGCCCACGTCCCACTCACCTCGTTGGCTACCGGCCTCTCTTACCTGCGTCACGGCTTCTCCGATCCGCTCAAGATCCTCATGGGCGTCACCGCGCTTGTGCTGCTTATCGCCTGCGCCAACATCGCAAATCTGCTTCTGGCTCGCTCCACAGCTCGCGCTCGCGAGTTTGCGGTGCGTCAGGCGCTTGGTGCCCGGCGCATCCGCCTCATCCGGCAGCTTCTTACCGAAAGCCTTATCCTCGCGCTCGCCGGGGGACTCCTCGGCATTCTCTTCGCCGTCATCGCTGACCGCCTTCTTCTCCGCATGATCTCCGGAGGCTTCGACGCCGACCCCATCCCTCTCGACGTCTCGCTCAATCTGCGGCTGCTCCTCTTTACTCTCTTTGCCACCATTGGCACCGCCGTCCTCTTCGGTATCGTGCCCGCGCTTCGCGCCTCGCGCGTCGAGGTCACGGAGTCTCTTAAGGACGGTCGCGGTTCCTCACACGCGCCTACTCGAACCCCGCTGGGCAAGGCGCTGGTCATCGGTCAGGTCGCCCTCTCGCTCGTGCTCACCGTCGCCGCCATGCTCTTCCTGCGCAGCCTCGTCAACCTTACTCATGTCGACACCGGCTTTGCGCGCACCGGCGTCCTTCGCCTCGACATCGACTCCAACGTCGTCGGCCTCAAGTCAGACGACCCCCGCATGATCGCGATGTTTCGCCAGATCGAACAGCGCATCGCCGCACTTCACGGAGTCAAAGGCGCCAGCTTCGCCTCCTTCTTCTTCCACCAGGGCAGCTGGAACGGCTCCGTCAACGTTCCTGGGGCAGGGTACAACGAGCGCATCGACGTCAGGCACAACGTCATTGGCGACGATTACTTCAAGACCCTGCAGATCCCCGTGCTCGCCGGCCGTACCTTCGGCACGCAGGACACCGCCACTTCACACCGTGTCGCCATCATCAGTGAGAGCATGGCACGCGACCTCTTTCCCGCAGGCGTCAACCCCGTTGGCCGGCATTACTTTATGGGCCACGATCCTCGGCCCGAAACCGACGTCGAGGTCATTGGCGTCGTCAAGGATGTAAAGTTTGGCAGCCTCGACGAACCGCAGGAGTATGTCGACTACATCCCCAACCCCCAACACCCATGGGGCTACGGCGCCTTGGCCGTGCGCTACGAAGGCGACTTCCACACTGTCTCCTCCGGCGTGCAGCAGGCCATTCACTCCGTCAATCGAATCCTGCCCATCCGGCACATCACCACGCTTGATGCACAGGTTCAGCGCACGATCACCAACCAGCGCCTGGTCGCGCAGCTCTCCGCCTTCTTCGGCCTGCTCGCCATCTTTCTCTCCTCCATCGGAATCTACGGCCTCATGTCCTACCTCGTCAGCCGCCGTACCAACGAGATCGGCATCCGCATGGCACTCGGCGCTGCGCGCTCCAACGTCCGATGGCTCGTCATGCGCGATGTGGTCATTCTCATCGTTATCGGGATTGTCGTCGGTGTTCCGGTTACGCTCCTTGGAAGTCGCCTCGTCTCCTCGATGCTCTATGGCCTTCGAGCCGCTGACCCGCTCAGCCTTATCGCAGCCATCCTTGCTCTGTTGCTGGTCGCTCTGTTCGCGGGTTATCTCCCCGCCCGCCGAGCCTCTCGTGTCGATCCCACCGTCGCTCTTCGCTACGAATAACGCGCCTGCAATCCATTCCTCAAATCGGCGATGTATCGTGTCCCCTGGGGGAGAACATCGTCGATGAATCGCATTCCGCGCAGCAAATGGCAACTCTCATCCGTACTTTCTCTTCTCGCCGCTGCCACCGCGATCGGCGCGTCCGCCGTTGCGCAGTCGCCCGTGCAGCCCGACCGCACAACGCTCCCGATCCCTTCCGCACCTTTCTCCGGCTCCATCACGCCCGACTACAGGACCTCCACGGTCGAGCCTTCGTCGCCACTCACGGTGCCAAAGGGAGCGCCCAACGTCCTGCTCATCCTGCTCGATGACGCCGGCTACTCTCAAACCGCGACCTTCGGCGGCCTCATCCCCACGCCTACGCTCGACTCTCTCGCCTCGCACGGCCTGCGCTACACACGCTTCCATGTCACCGCGTTGTGCTCTCCAACCCGTGCCGCTTTGCTGACAGGTCGGAATAACCACGCTGTAGGCATGGGAACCATCGTCAACTGGGCCAACAACTATCCCGGCTACACAGGCTCCATCCCAAAGGGCGCCGCCTTCGTCTCCCAGATCCTCCGTGAAAATGGCTACGCCACTGCGAGCATCGGCAAATGGCACCTCATCCCCGACGCCGAGACCACCTTCGCCGGCCCCTACGATCACTGGCCCACCCACCAGGGCTTCGATTACTTCTACGGCTTCATCGGTGCCGAGACCGACCAGTGGCATCCCGAACTTACCGAAGGCACCCAACCCCTCGAGATGAAGCCGCCGCCAGGCCGCGAAGCTGACTACACCCTCAACGAAGATCTCTCCAGCCACGCCAGTGCATGGATCCTGCAACAGACCGCGCTTGCCCCGGACCGCCCTCTCTTCATGTACTACGCTCCCGGAGCCACGCATGCGCCGCTTCAGGCCCCGAAGCAATGGATCGACCGCTTCAAAGGCAAGTTCGACATGGGCTGGGACAAGTATCGTGAAGAGGTCTTCGCACGCCAGAAGAAACTCGGTGTCGTTCCGCAGGACACCGTTCTCACCCCACGCCCCGCTGATCTTCCCGCATGGGATTCCCTCACCCCCGACGAGAAAAAAATCGCTGCACGCCTCATGGAGGTCTTCGCTGGAATGATGGCGCAGGCCGACTACGAGATCGGCCATGTCATCGATACCCTGCGTCAGACCGGCCGCCTCGATAACACGCTCATCCTCTATATCCCCGGCGATAACGGCGCCAGCATGGAAGGCAATCTCAAGGGCACAGACAACATCATGGAGCAGGTCAACGGCCTGCCCTCATCCGCCTCCGAGATTCTCAAACACCTCGACACCATCGGTCTCTCCGGAACCAACCCACACTATCCCGCCGCCTGGGCCTGGGCCGGCAACACTCCGTTCCAGTGGGGCAAACGCATCGGATCGCACCTGGGAGGCACGCGCGATCCCCTCGTCGTCTCCTGGCCCGGCCACATCTCCGATCCCGGCGGCACCCGTTCGCAGTACGAGCACGTGATCGACGTCACCCCAACCATCCTCGAAGCCGCAGGCATCCCTATTCCTAAATCTGTCGACGGCGTAGGGCAGCAGCACATGGACGGCGCGAGCTTTATCGCGACCTTCAAGAACGCCGCCGCTCCCGAGCGCACCACGCAGTACTTCGAGATGCACGGCAACCGCTCCATCTATCACGATGGCTGGGTTGCCGCTCAGCGCACCGGCCTTCTGCCCTGGGCCTACGCCCTCAACGGCGACTACAAGCCTCTCCCCTGGGAGCTCTACCATCTCTCCGACGACTACTCCGAAGCCCACAACGTCGCCGCCACCAATCCCGCAAAGCTTCACGAGCTCGAAAGTCTCTTCGACGAAGAGGCCAGGAAGAACCACGTCTATCCCATCGATCCGCGCATCTCCGGTCGTCAGCATCCCAACCCGCCGCCGCCCGGGGGCCGCGCCTTCTACACCTTCTATCCCGGTGCAACCCATCTCTACGACGCCCTCGCTCCCGGAACACGTAATCGCTCCCACACCTTCACGGCATATGTCACGATGCCGCCAGCAGGAGCCGACGGTGTCCTCGTCGCCGAAGGTGGCGAAGCCTCCGGCTACTCGCTCTACATCAAGGATGGACATCCCGCCTACGCCTATAACTACTTCCGCCGCGAGCGAACTTCCATCATCGCCAAAGACCCTCTTCCACCCGGCGACTCCACCATCGAGCTGCGCTTCATCTACGACGGCGGAGGCCAGGGCAAAGGTGCGAACGTCACTCTCCTCGTCAACGGCAAAGAGGCCGGCCACGCACGCATCGAACACACCGTCCCCCGCGCCTACTCCTTTGAAGAAACTTTCGACGTAGGCGAAGACTCCGCCACACCAGCAGGTCCGTACCACTCACCCTTCCCCTTCACCGGCAAGCTGCAAAGGCTGGAGCTGCGCAGCGATCCTCTTCCTCCGCTCTCCGCCGCCGAACAAAAGAAAGAAGCCCACGCCGCCGGCGCCCTCGCCGAAGCTCGCGAATAAATCGACGCTGAAAAAACAAAGCAGCTGTTGACGCCCGCTCTGCCACGCGAGTACTCTCCTATTCCAAATAGGAGAAGAGGCGATGGGCGGCAAAAAAATCGATCTGCTCCAGGGAACCCTCGAGGTCCTTATCCTCAAGGCCGTCTCCCTCGGCGCGCTCCACGGCTACGGAATCCTGCTCCGAATCCAGCAGATCTCCAGCGGCCGCCTCGAGATTCCTCAGGGGTCCTTCTACATCGCGCTCTATCGCATGGAGCACAAGGGCCTCGTCCAGGGTGAGTGGGGAGAGTCGGAGAATAACCGCCGCGCCAAGTTCTACACGCTCACGGCCGCCGGACGAAAACAGCTCAAGGCCGAAACCGAAAAATGGGCCCGGATGACCGACGTCGTAGATTCCATTCTCGGAGCCACACCGGAGGAGGCATGAAGCTCTTCGCTCCCATTCGCTCCTGGTGGAACGCTCTCGTGCATCGCTCGCAGACTGATCGCGAGATCGAGGCAGAGCTGCAGTTTCACATAGACACCCACGCGCAGCATCTCGTCGACTCAGGCCTCTCTCCGCAGGAAGCCCTCCGGCAAGCAAAGATCGAGTTTGGCCGCGTCGATGTTCAGAAAGAGAAGTACCGCTCCGCAATCGGCCTCCGTCCACTCCACGAGATCGGTGGTGACATTCGCTATGGTCTACGCTCCCTGTACCGGCACCCTCAAGTCTCGGTTGTTGCCATTCTTTCCCTTGCCTTGGGCATCGGAGCCACCAGCGCGATGTTCAACGTCATCTACGGTGCCTTGCTGCATCCCTTTCCGTACGCTGATGCAGACCGAATCGTGAACCCCGCGGTCATCAATCATCAGCATCCGGATGTTCCCACCTGGTTCGCGCTGACCGTGCCGCAGTTCGACAGCTTCATCAAGGCGAAGTCCATCGATAGCGTTCTGGGCTTCCAGCTTGCGGGTCTGCCCGAGACAGGAGGCGCACTTCCTGAAAACGTCAGCGTCGCCTATGTCACCTCAAATATCGGCAGCTTTCTGGGGATACCGCCGCTCTTCGGCCGAGGGATTCAGCCGTCGGATGCGCGTCCCGGCGATCAGGCAAAAGATCAGTCGAATATTGTGGTGCTCGGCTACAAGTACTGGAAGCGGCGCTACAACGGCGATCGGAATATCCTCGGCAAGACTCTCGATCTCGATCATCAGAGTTATGCCATCGTCGGCGTAATGCCCTCACGGTTCGCTTTTACCCAGACCGTATACAACGCCGATGTCTACATTCCCTGGACACCGGCTAGGAATCCCGGCCTCCTGCCGTGGATCAAGCTCAAGCCCGGAGTCAGCCTTGCCACTGCAAACGCGGAGTTCCAGAGCTACCTCAATAAGTTCAAGCAGGAGACGCCAAAACATTTTCCAAACTCCTTTCACGTTGAAGTGCAGCCCATCGTCGCGCCCTACGTTCATCGCAGCGGACACATCCTGGCACTCCTCTTTGCCTCCGTTCTCTTTCTCCTCCTCATCGGCTGCGCGAACTGTTCAGTGCTCCTGCTTGCTCGCGGAGAGGCCCGGCAACATGAACTATCCATCCGCAGTGCGATTGGTGCGGGAAGATTTCGTATCGCGCGACAGCTTCTGATCGAATCGCTGGCGATCTCCTTCAGTGGTGCGGCTCTTGGCACGGCTCTCTCTTACTGGCTCGCACGGCTGCCGCTTCTGCTGATGCCCAACGCCTTCTTTCCCCAGGAAGCCGCAATCACTCTCAACCTTCCCATGCTGGCATTCTCCGTAGGGCTTGCCTTGTTTTGCGGAATTCTCTTTGGCCTCGCTCCCGCATTCCGTTTTTCGCGCCCGGATGTCTCCCGCATCCTGCAGGCTCATGCTCGTGTCGCCGGCGGCTCCAGCAGGCGTTCGCTGAATCTGCTCATTGGCGGTCAGGTCGCGCTGACCTTTGTCCTTCTTGGTCTTTCGGGAGCTGCGATCATAGGCTTTCTCAAAGTCACTTCCATGAACCTGGGCTACGACCCACACCACGCCATGGATTTTGGTGTCCCTCTAAAAAGAGACACCGACAAAAATCAGCCGAAGCGAGCCAATTATGTGGAGCAGCTTCGCGAACGCGTTGCCGGTGTTCCCGGAGTCGTCTCCGTCGCAGTGGCTACTCGGAGCATCCCACCTTCTCTGCCCTTCGATGGTGTCACTGCGCCCTTTGAAATTATGGGACGAGAGTCCGAGAAGCAGCAAGAGACCGCCACCTTCCTTGTCAGCCCCGATTACTTCTCCGTCCTCAAAGTTCCGCTTCTTAGCGGAAGAATTTGGAATCAGGATGAAAACCGACGTGGCGACTTTGTCGCTGTCGTCAACCAGAGCTTCGTCCGTCGCTACCTGGCCGCAGCCGAGGCGCTCAATCATCAGGTCCGCATTCCTTCTCTCAAAGACGACGGATCGCCGCTTGTTGCAGTCTCTCCCCAAAGTGGAGAATGGCGGCAGATTGTGGGCGTAGTGGCGGATTTTCGAAACGACGGTCTGGAACGGCCCACAGTCCCGGCGATTTATGTGCCGAGCACCACTTTCATGTTCGATTCCGCCAATTTTATGGTTCGCACCACAGGCGAACCCCTCGCTCTTCTTCGTCCCATTCGTCTTGCGATCCAGTCTGTTAACTCCGAACAACGCATCACCGCAGGAGAAACTCTGGAAGAACGTTTGGAGGTTCAACCTATCTGGGTGCAGCAGCGCCTCTTCTCCATCCTCTTCAGCTTCTTTGCCTGCCTCGCGCTCTCGTTGTCTCTTGTCGGCATCGCCAGCACCGTTCTATTCGCAGCCGCCCGGCGCAGAAATGAGCTTGGAATCCGAATGGCTCTTGGTGCACGAAGAAGCCACATCGTCTGGACCGTATCCCGCACAACCGTGTTCACCATCGCCGGTGGAATCGTAGCCGGGCTCGTTCTGAATCTTGCCCTGCGAAAGCTGCTGGAGCACTGGATGCCGGGCAGCAGTCCCGCTATCTGGATCTTCGCTCCGGTCACCGCGCTCCTCCTCCTCGGTACCACCGTCGCCTGCATTCTGCCTGCGGCTCGTGCAGCATACGTCGATCCAGCTCAGACCCTTCGCTGCGATTAGAGCAACGCTGCCAACTCGCGATCGCACCTCACTCTTTTATTCCACTGCTCTCCGCCCTGGGAGACAGCTTGAGCGAGATACCCAGCATCCACACGATGCTGACAAACCGGTCCACCGGGATCAGATAACCGGCTCTGAAGTCGATCAGCGTCAGAGCCGAGAGTTCGCAAGCCACGGCCGTAAAGAGTCCAAGCCACATCAACCACTGTGGAATTAGCCGACGCTTGCCCGCCGGAATCGAGATCCCAGCGACAAACAGTCCCAGTGGCACCACAAAACCAGGGCCTCCGCCGTTGAAGGTCAATGCCTGCAGGGCGCGTACCGCGCCTGTCGCCTCCGCGATTCCCGGCCTTGTCAGCGACCAGCTTGCAAGTGCCGAGAAAGCCAGCATCATCGTGGCGCCCACGCCGCCAAGCAGCGCAATCTCCTCGCCCGCCGCCCGCACCTTGTGGAAACGAAGCCGGCTGACCGTAGCCGCGATAAAGACACCCAACACAATCGCTGACCCCAGTTCCCAAAAGGAGCCCCACCGAAGCGCCCCGCTCACCTTCGCAACATAAGCCACGGCGTTCTCAGCCGTATCCCGAGGAACCTTGAATGCCGCGCTGATCTTGGAGCCTCCGGCAAAGAGCAGGGCTACGTACACGATGGTAAGCACCAGCAACGAGGGGCCTGCGTGCCGAAGAGTGGAGATCGAAGGATTCGGAATTGATTTCATAGTGGAATCGTTAATATCATTAACGATTAACAACGTGCAATACACTCGTTTTAGCGATCCATGGCCCCGCCGATCAAAAACACTCGAAACTCCTTCCTGCTGGCGCAGGTCGGAGCTCACGCTGCCAGGCGCTACGCCGAACGACTGTCCGCGCTTCAACTGGTCCCCGCTCACTCCGGAATTCTGCGTATGCTGGCCATCGAACCCGAGATCAGCCAGCGCGAGCTTGCCTCCCGGCTGGGCATGCATGCCAGTCGGCTCGTGGCCGTTATCGACGAGATGGAGACAATGGGCCTGCTCGTTCGCGGCAGCAACGCCAATGACAGGCGATCCTATTCCCTCAGCATCACCCCGGCCGGACAACAGAAACTGGCCGAGGTGACCGCCGTCTCCAGAGAACACGACGAAGCGATCTGCGAGGCATTGAATGCGGACGAGCGTCAGATGCTCGCCAGTCTGTTGCAGCGTATCGCGAACCAGCAGGGCCTTACCCCGGGCGTCCATCCGGGCTACAGGAATTTGGGCGGCAGGCCCGGCCCACCCTCCGGTCCGTCAGGCACCCTTGCCAGGACGAAGAAGCCCGGAAGCACGAGCTGATGGCGATTTCTTGATACTGCTCCAGGCCCGTCTCCGCCATTATCCTTATCTCATGCATCGCCCGCTGCTTGCCTGCATTCTTCTACTTGCCGCCGTTTCTGCCCACGCCACTGAGGTCGGAGTCTCCGCCCAGGCCATGGAGCGCACCCTCAAGACACAGCTCTTCAATGGTCCCGACGGTCGCTATTATCTTCGCGGTGACGCGAAATCCACCTGCTTCGTCTATGCTGAAAATCCACGCGTCACCTTCGACAAGGATCGCGTCGTCGTCCACGTCCACACCCGCGCCAAACTCGGGACAGGGGTCTACGGAAACTGCGTGGGCGTCTCGATTACTCGCGATGTGGACGTCTCCGTCCTCCCCGATGCGGAAGGCGAGACGATCGGGCTTCCGTGATGCCCGCATCGATCATCTCTCGAACTCGCGCGAGCTCAACTTCCTACTCGTCCCCTTTCTCGAGCACCAGCTGCCCCAGCAGATGAAGGTCAACGCGGCAGACCTGATGCGTCAGCTACTCAGCCGTTCGGCTGAGACCACCGGCTACGCCATCACCCTCACGTCCCTCAAGATTCACTCGATGCTCGTGGAGGGCAGCCTGCTTGTGCTCGACGTCGACACGGGCCTGAGCGTCCATTGATGCTCCCCTGCGCTCCTGCTGTTCTTGCCTCTTCGCAACGATCGCACGAGCGCTCTCGCCCGGCACCATCACTTCAGGAGCATCTTTCGGTGGGGTAAACCTTCCGCCAGTCAGATACGCGACTCCCATCACGGCCGTGAACTCCGGATAAAAAACCGTCAGCGGGACCACGTACTTCTTCGACCGAACCAATGACTCCACGACTCCATCCACCCGATGGCTGCGCGGAATCTCTCCGGGAACCTGCGGGATTACGAAAACGGTGAACGGCAGCTCAGGGTTCTTCTTCGCATACTTCGTCAGCGATCGTGCCACTTGTTTTGGAGTCGTGAGCCCAAAATCCACCATCCAGCTTCGTCCCACCGCATGGGGAAAGTAAAAATTCAACGCCCCGCGCGAAAAGTCTGCGCAGTTATGAAAGAACAAGTTGAAGTGGCTCACGTTCCTGCGGTCGTTGTAGTACGCCACAAAGCGCTCGTCTTCCTCGCGCGTTGTTTCCACCTGGAACCCATAGATGGTCCGGTCGTAGGACGATCCCACCAGCTGAGTCCATTCTCCTTTGGGCGGTTCCGCCTCGCCGCTTTTTGTAACCACGTCAGGAGCAATCTTCATGAGATGCTTCCTGCGATACGTGTCTCTCAAGCGCTCTCGTACCGCTGGATCCACTGTCGCCGGAACATCGTGCAGGTGATCGACGGCGTACAGGTAAGGAATCAACGGCATCGCCAGCCAGTCGTACCCCGCGATCTTGTGATACCGGCTGATGACGACGCCTCTCTCACCAGGAAGACACATCCGCAGCTCAGTAGGCGACTTCGCGCAGATGTGATTGAGATAAAGCGCTCCATGCCCGGTCGGATTCACGCTTCCAAACCCGCCGTAGGGTTCCTCCATCAAAAAGGCCACGTCGCCCCGCGCCCTCGCTGTACACAGCATCACCGCTGCGAACGAAGTGAGCAACGGCAGCCAAAGTCTCTTTCCTCTGAACATCGCTATCATCCTTCTCAGAACCAATACGGCTTTGGAAGTTGCGCGGTTCCAGCCAAGGTGTGACAGGCCATCTTTTTAATACCTCACTGCACAAAGGTAAGATGCGAGACCGCGCAGAGAGAGCGATAAATCAGGCAAGGCTTTCCCGATCGGATGCCGGAGAGCGATTTTTTTCGCACCGTTAGGAAGTTCCTTCTATCAGCTTGACAGTTGCCGATAACCCGCATCGACGTTCGCCACTGTGGCAATCGTCTCTCCGCGCTCGTTCTGCTTCGTTTCCCCCACCGCCACATTCTTTTGACCATAGGGGCACAACTTCAGCAGCGGACATCGATTGCACTTCGGCTCGGAAAAAGTGCAGATCGTCTGTCCAAGCTGCTTGATCAGCTGGTGATGCCCATCCAGCATCTCCGCAGTCCATGTCTCCGGAACCATCCGCATCAATCGCTCTTCTGTTGTCGCGGCATCGGCCCGCGGAGTCAGTCCCAGCCGCTGCGTCACCCGCAGATGGTGCGAGTCCACGCACATCGCCCTACGCCGCAACGTCGAGAAGTTCACCACCGCGGCGCTCGTCTTTGGCCCCACGCCAGGAAACTGCTCCAGCCACGCACGAATCTTTTCCGTGCGATAGCGAGCCAGAAAGTCCAGCGTAAGGCTGCCGTATCGCTGCGTAATTCCCTCCAGCGAAGCCTTCAACTGCACGGCCTTCTGCTCCGGGAAGGTCACATCGCGAATCCCATCCTCGATCTCGGCCAGCGGAGCATCGCGCAGATTCTCCCACGTGCCAAACCTCTCCCGCAGATGACGTACTACCTGGTACGTTGTCTCCGTCTTCGTTCGCGACGACAGTAGGGAGTAGATGAACTGCGCCAGCGGATCCCACGGCTCGCGTGCTTTCTGTTCGCCAAAGTGCCCCAGCAGTAGCCGATGAATATGCGCCAGCCGGTCATCGGGTTCAGCCTGATGTTTGAAAAGAGAGTCAGTCATTAAAAATCGGTAGAGCCTGCCTAAAGTTTACGCGCGTCTCAAAAAGAAAACCGGAGCGCATCAGAACCTGTGTACCCGGAAACGGCGCACACTAAAACCTTGACGCCAGAGAAAACCGGATGCCCCATCTTCGACGCGCAGCAGCTAAGGTCGGCTTGCAGGATGGCGGCGAGACTCAATCCTCCCGAATCACGCCGACTCGCACACCGTCAGCCGTCCTCAACCCCCACGCCATGCGCGGCGTATTGTGTGCCAGCCCGAAACGCCCCTTCCGGTCCAGCAGGATAATCCCGCCATGTCCGCCCAGCCGCGCAAACAGGTAATCGATCGCCGCCTCCGCAGCCTCCTGTGGAGCAACTCCGGCAGCCACGCGATCGACGGCCCACTTGCCCAGCACCAGCTTCATGATCGGCTCGCCCCATCCCGTCAGCGAGACCGCTGCCGATTCATCATCCGCATAGCATCCGCATCCGATCAGCGACGAGTCCCCCACGCGCCCCGGAGCCTTGGACAGCGTCCCGCCCGTGCTCGTCCCCGCGGCAATGTGCCCATGCTGATCCAGTGCCACGGCACCTACCGTGTCGTGCGAGTCCAAAGGCCCCGAAAATGTAGTGTCTGTCGCCCCCTCCAGCTCTGCCTTCTGGAAGGCCATCAGCCGCTCGCGTTCGCGGGGAACGATCAGCTCCGTATTATCGATCAGCTCCATGCCATGTTGCCTCGCAAATCGTTCCGCGCCGGTTCCCACGAAGTACACATGCGGGCTGTAATCCAGCACCAGCCGCGCCGCGCGAATCGGATTCCTCAGCCGCTCCACACACGCCACGCCCCCGGTGCGAAGGTTCTCGCCATTCATCAGCAGGGCATCCAGCTGCACGCGCCCATCCCGCGTCAGGAACGATCCTCGCCCGGCATCGAACGCCTCGTCATCCTCCATCACCGCCACCGCGGCCTCCACGGCATCGACGGCGCTTGCTCCGCGCTCCAGCAACCCATACCCTGCAGCCAGAGCATTGGCGATTCCCGCCTCATGGGCAGCAATCGCGTCATCCGGCATCGCCCAGGCGCCGCCATGAATCAGAAGAATAGGTTGCATTGGCATTTGCATCTTAAAGTGTACGGGAGTTCGCCACAATGCCCTCAAGCGTGATCGCCACCATGCACTACGACGACACCTCTCACGAGCTCACCATCGTCTATCGCGGCAAACGCGGCGTCTATCGCTACTACGACGTCACTCCGGAAGAGTACGCTGAGTTCCAGGCCGCGCCCTCTAAAGGCACCTACCTTAATCAGATCTTCAAGGCCCGCCAGCATCCTTATAAGCAACTCGGCTCATCTCAATTCATTCACCTCGTAAAGTAAGCGCACCGCAGGAGACAGCATGGCAAAGACAATCGCAGAAGTCGTCGTCGAGAGCCTCAAAAACGCTGGCGTCAAGCGCGTCTACGGCCTTCCCGGCGATTCGCTGAACGGCTTCACCGACGCCATCCGCAAAGACGGAACCCTCGAGTGGGCACACGTCCGCAACGAAGAGGTTGCAGCCTTCGCCGCCGGAGCCGAGGCTCACCTCACCGGTTCCCTCGCGGTCTGTGCCGCCAGCTGCGGCCCCGGAAATTTACATCTCATCAACGGCCTCTTCGACTGCCATCGCAGCCGTGTTCCCGTACTCGCCATCGCCGCGCATATCCCCAGCAACGAAATCGGCACCGGCTACTTCCAGGAGACCCACCCCCAGAATCTCTTCAAGGAGTGCAGCGACTACTGCGAGATGGTCGGCGTTCCCGAGCAGATGCCGCGCCTGCTCGAGATCGCCATGCGCTCCGCCATCACCCGCTCCAGCGTCTCCGTCCTCGTCATCCCCGGTGAGATCTTCCTTCACGATGCCGCCAACGACTCGCCCGTCCTGCCCATCCACATCCCCGATCCCGTCCTCCGCCCCAACGACGGAGAGCTGCGCCAGGCCGCCGACCTCCTCAACGCCGGAAAGAAGGTCACCATCCTCGCCGGAGCCGGCTGCAAAGACGCGCACGACTCCCTCATCGCTATCGCCACCGCGCTCAAGGCTCCCATCGTCCACGCCCTGCGCGGCAAAGAGTACATCGAGTACGACAACCCCTGCGACGTCGGCCTCACCGGCCTCATCGGCTTCAGCTCCGGCTACCATGCTATGGAGAACTGCGACACCCTGCTGATGCTCGGCACCGACTTCCCCTACCAGCAATTCTTTCCCTCCAAAGCGAAGGTCATCCAGATCGACGCGCGCGGCGAACAACTCGGCCGCCGCACTCCCCTCGCGTTGGGATTGGTCGGCTCCATCAGGCACACCCTCCCCGCGCTGCTTCCATTGATCACGGCAAAGACCGATCAGGCCCGGCTCGACACCCACGTCAACGACTACAAAAAAGTCCGCGAGGGGCTTGAAGATCTCGCTCAGCCCGACAACAACAAGACCCCCATCCACCCACAGTACGTCGCCCGCCTCATCGACAAGCTGTCTGCGGATGACACCATCTTCACCTGCGATGTTGGCACCCCCACCGTATGGGCCGCACGCTATCTCACCATGAACGGTCGCCGCCGCTTACTGGGCTCCTTCGTGCACGGGTCCATGGCATCCGCAGTCGCTCAGGCAATCGGCGCGCAGGCCTCGCATCGTGAACGTCAGGTGGTCGCTCTCGCAGGCGATGGCGGACTCGCCATGATGCTCGGCGACCTGCTCACCCTGCGCCAGCTCAAGCTCCCCGTCAAGATCGTCGTCTTCAACAACAGCTCTCTCGCCTTTGTAGAGCTGGAGATGAAGGCCGCAGGAATCGTGAACTATGGCACTAACCTCGACAACCCCAACCTCGCCGACATTGCAAAGGCCGCGGGCCTGCACGGCACCCGTGTCGAGTATCCCAACGATCTAGAAGCCGCCCTGCGTACCGCCTTCGTAACTCCCGGCCCCGCGCTCGTCGAAGTCATCGTCAATCGTCAGGAGCTCTCCATGCCGCCGTCCATCACCTTCGGGCAGGCCAAAGGCTTCTCCCTTTGGGCAGCAAAGTCCGTGCTCAGCGGTCGAGGCGACGAGGTCCTCGACCTGGCGAAGACCAACGTGTTGCAGCGTATCCTGTCTTGAACTCCGGGAGGATTTTCATCGGCGGAGCCTGAAAAGAAGCAGGCGGAATTTTCCCTTGAGTAGAACAATAACCCTTCAGCTTCAGGCTCGTGATGCAAGCGCTACAGAATCAAGCCGTCGGCTGCAGCTTCCGCCGTTCCGTCTCCAGATATGTGTAACGAATGCGGTGAATCACCGTAATGGTCGACATCACCGCCAGCACCCAGAGTGCCGCCGCCATCACGCCCCACTTGTTGCAAAGCGCTCCCAGGATCACGCACACAATCCGCTCCGGGCGCTCCATAAAGCCGACCTTACAGCTCCCGATCAACGCCTCGGCTCGTGCCCGCGTGTAGCTCACCATCAGGCACGCCGTCATCACAAACGCCACCAGGCCGACGTAGAACAGCCGGTTGCCGCGGGCGTAGTACACCAGCAGGCCAAAGAAGATCGCCACGTCGGAGTAACGGTCGATCACCGAATCGAAGAACGCGCCAAAGATCGAGACCTGGTTGGTTGCGCGGGCCACCCGGCCATCCACCATGTCAAAGATGCCCGCGCCGATGATCGTCAGTCCCGCGTACAGGAACATGCGATTCGCGTGCGGTCCACGTGCGAAGCCGAAGAACAGCGCCGCGATGATATTGATGATCAGCCCGATGAAGGTCAGCGTGTTCGGTGAGATACGGGAGAGCGCAAGACCGTTCACGATCTTCTGCAGCAGCCAGCCGCTGCCTTTGCCAAATGCGCTCGTCCAGGTCAACCTTGCCCCTCTTGCTGCTTTTCGTTGCGCAGCCTGGCCGCGCTTATCCGCAAACTACTCTGCCGTATCGTGAATCGTGACCAGCTTCAAAATCTCCAGCTCGCGCTTGCCGTTTGGCGTAACCACTGTTGTAGTGTCGCCTACCTTCTTGCCCAGAATGGCGCGCCCGATCGGCGAAGTCGTCGATATTAACCCCTGCGAAACATCCGACTCTTCGCTCGTCACCAGCTTGTACACGATCTCTTCATCCTTCGAGGTGTCGAAGACCGTTACCGTGGCTCCGAAGCCAACCTTGTCGTGAGGAATGTTGGTCAGGTTTACCATTGCCAGCTCGCCCATCCGCTTCTTCAGCTGTCCCAGGCGGGCATTCACGAACACCTGGCGCTGCTTGGCCATGTGGTATTCGGCATTCTCACTCAGGTCGCCCAGGGCGACTGCTTTTTTAATCTCGGCCGGAAGCTCGGTCGTCAGCTCATACTCAAGCTGCTTGATCTCCTCTTCGAGCCGTTTCTTGATCTGTTCTGGCATTGGGCCTTCCTGATTTCGGCTTACAACCGCCCGCGACGTCAGAAGCCACGGGATCTCCCGTGCCCGAAATCCGCGCATGGGAGTGAAAATACGATTATACGACCTTAGGACAAATCCTTCCTGTAGGGACGGCCTGTTGCTCCTCGAAACCCGTTACCCCCCAAAATCCTTCATAATCAATACGGCAGGCTGCGAGAGTACTTTCACCTTGTGCATGTCCTCGATCCTTCAGAAAGGGACAATCGAAATCGCCCACGTCTTAAAATAAGAGCCAATCGGAGGTCGCCCTCACCTTGAAGTTCATCGGTACCCTGCTGCTCCTTATCATCCTTATAGCTTTTGTTGCTGGCGGGCTCGCGGCCTACTTCGTCTACACACCCTTCGGCCCCTCCACAGAAACCTTCGTCGAGATCCCTCCCCACACCGGAACCAAGACCATCGCCACCAAACTGCAGCAGAGCGGCATCATCCGCAGCCGCTACGCCTTTGAGGCCCTAAAACTCGCCCGTGGCGGAACCCTCATGGCAGGCGAGTACCGCTTCGACCACCCTGTCACCCTCACCGAGGTCTACCGCCGCATCGCCCGCGGCGATATCTACACCCACGCCCTCACCATTCCCGAGGGCTACAACATCTTCGACATCGCCCAGGCCGTCGAAGCCGCCGGGCTCGGGGAGCACGAAGCCTTCCTCGCCGAGGAGCGCAAACACACCGAGCTCATCGCCGAATGGACCGCTGGAGCCGCCACGCCCCCCGCCTCGCTCGAAGGGTATCTCTTCCCCGATACCTACCACTTCGCCCGCCACACTCCGGCCGTGCACATCCTCGCCGCCATGGTGCGGCGCTTCCGTCAGGCCAGCCAGCAGCTCGGCCTCGAAGCCGATGTCCCCCGCACCGTGACCCTCGCCTCCCTCGTCGAAAAAGAGGTCTCCCAGGACTCTGAGCGCCCTCTCGTAGCCGGTGTCTTCCGCAACCGTCTGGCCAAGTCCATCCCGCTGGCCACCGACCCCACCGTCGTCTACGCCGCGCTGCTCGACAACCGCTGGCGTGGAACCATCTATGCCTCCGACCTGCATTCGCCCTCGGCGTACAACACCTACCGCCATCCCGGCCTTCCCCCCGGACCGATCTGCAATCCCGGTATGGCAGCCTTCCGCGCCGTCCTCTCCCCGGCAAAGACCGATTACCTCTACTTCGTCTCCGATGCCGCCGGCCACAGCCGCTTTGCCGCCACACTGAAGGAGCACAACCAGAACGTGCAGAGCTATCGCAAAGCCCAGCAGCACTGAGCAGGTCCCGCAGAATGGCCTCGTATCTCTCTAGTACCCCCCAGAACACAGGGAAGGGCGATTTCCCCGAACCTTCCCGTGTTCGCGGACATCTAAATCCTTTGTAGTCTCTGCTTCCCAAAAAATTAGGCGGATATACTTAACCTTCGTGCGCATGAAGATACGACAAACCTTGGCGTTGGGGATCATGGGATTTCTCCCCGCGCTGACGGGATGCCTCTCCCATACCCGCTACGTCCCCAAGACTCGCATCGCCGATGTCATCATCAGCACGTCGCTCGATGCCATGGCTAAGCAGCTGGACACTCGCTATGAAGCCGTCCAGACCTTCAACGCCGGGGTCGAGATCTCCGCCACCACCGGCGGTGGCCTCCAGGGCAAGGAAACCCAGTCCCTCAGCTTCGCCGGCTACATCCTCATGCGCAAGCCGGAGTTCCTCCGCGTCCTCCTCCTCGTCCCCGTCGTCCGCACCCAGGCCCTCGACATGGTCTCCGATGGCAAAAACTTCAAGCTCCTCATTCCGGCGCGCAAACGAGCTATCGTAGGCAGCAACACTGTCACGACGAAGTCGAAAAATACCCTCGAAAACCTTCGCCCCGATGTCGTCTTCGACTCCATGTTCATTCAGGGGCCCGAGGAGGAGCAGATCATCTCCATGACCACCGACATCCGCGTCATCGAGTCCGGCAAGAAGAAGAAGGACCTCATCGAAGAGCCCGCCTACTCCCTCCAGATTCTCGCCCGGCCCGAGGGACAGACCGTCCGGACCCTGCGCGTCATCCACATCAACTCTACCGATCTCCTGCCCTATCAGCAGGACATCTATGACACCGACGGACAGGTCGTCACCAAGGCTCACTACAGCAACTACCAGTACTACGGCAACACTCCCTTCCCCTCGAACATCATCATCGAGCGCCCCCGCGACCACTACTCCCTCACGGTCAACATCACCAAGCTCACCCTCAACGGCAAGCTCGACGACGACCAGTTCGAGCTCAAGATCCCCGAGGGCATCAACGTCGAAACCTTGAAGTAAATACCTCGTAGGGGCCCCACGCCACCATGGCGCAAAATATCTACCCTGGCCTTCTTCAAAGGCCCGAGCTCGCAGAGGAGCTCGAGCGTCCCATGTTCCTCCTCATCGCCGCGCAAAAATAAATCACTTAAACGTGTAGCTGATCCCCGTCGTGAACTGGAACGAGTTCCTCCGATTGACCGGCGCCGGGAAGATCGCCAGCGGCGGGTTGTTCAGATAACTGTCCAGCGTTCCAATCTGAAACCGGAATCGTTTGTAGAGCGGAAAGCTCAAGCTGTTGGTCTCATTAATCGAATACGCCTCAGGCTGGTTATAGGCGGGAAGAAATTGCACCTGCTGCTCGAACACCGCATTCAGTGGAAGCTTGCGAACATAGTCCGCGCTGAACGTCGAGCCGACAAGGTTTGTATTCACCTCCGAAGCGGTAAGCAGAAACTCCTGCTTCTCATACTGCAGCGTCGCCTTCAGATCCAGCGTCTGCTTCGGTCGCTTGATCGCGGTCCATCCAACTCCTGCGCCGTAGATCTGTTGCAGATCCAGGCCCTGCGAAAAGTTGTGATCGAACGCCGTGGCCGCCAGCAGATACACCCGCGACGACACATACTCATCGCGCTCCGCATCCACATGGTAGATCGAAGTCTTCAGGTCAGGCAGCGCCGGTGCGCCCTCCGCCTGCCGTTGCGTGATCAGACTGTAGGAGCCGGAGAAGTTCGCCGTCGTCCGATTGCGTGGCGGCAGATAATTCACCGTTGGCGTATTGCGTATAAGCGAGGCGCCCGCGGTATAGGTGTAATTGTTCTGCGTGGCCTGGATCAGCGTCGCTCCCAGGCTCACCGACCCCTTCCACCGCCGGAAGAAGCTGACATCCTCCAGGACCTCCCGGTTGAAGGTCTCAAGATCCAGTACGTCCGCCGTGCTCTTGATCGGCATCGTCTGGATTTCATTCTTGCCTTGAAGTTTGATCTTATTGTTCTCCACCTTGATACTGCCCGATGGAACCTTCTGCACCGAGTGCCAGCTAAAGTGCTGGTCCTTGCCCAGCACCACGAACTGCCGCCCGGAGCGCAGCTCCTTCACCTTCGACCAGCTCACATTGATATCCCCAGCCATATCGCTATGGAACGTAACCGTGTCCCCGGTCGAGTGCATCAGCTTGCCCGTCAGCTGATCTCCATTCGTAAAGATCAGTACATCCGGCGCAGGCGGTTTGGCCCCAGCCGGGGCAGGATCGGAAGCATGGACGGCAATGCAGGAAAGGATTGCGGTAACGAAGAAAAGTGCAGAACAAAAGCAGGCCCGAAAAATTCTCATTATGGTTAAGCCTAAGCGAAAGTCGGCAATCGCCCACCGGCCGCGTACCCACATCCGCCACGCATTCCTTACAATCGAAAACATGTCTCTGGATCACACGGACGGGACCGGCGAACTCGATCATGCGGCGTCGGTCTTTCTCGGTGTCCGCCAGCGACTCTTCGGAATTGCCTATCGCATGCTGGGCAGCGCCGCCGAGGCCGAGGATCTCGTTCAGGAAACATGGATCCGCTGGCAGGGGACGGATCGCTCTACCGTCCTTGATCCACCGGCCTTCTTGTCTACGATTACCATCCGGCTCGCTCTCAACGTCGCCCAGTCGGCCCATTCGCGTCGCGAGACCTACATCGGCCCTTGGCTGCCCGAGCCCGTAGATACCAGCTCCGATCCTCACCTCGGAGCCGAGCGTGGGGAAGCCCTCTCCCTTGCTGTTCTCCTCCTGCTCGAAAAACTCACGCCGGCAGAACGCGCAGCTTACGTCCTGCGCGAAGCGTTCGATTACCCCTACTCCGCGATCGCCGACCTGCTGGACTTTACCGAGGCCAACGTCCGTCAGATCGTCTCCCGCGCACGCCGTCACATCGCAGAAGAGGGTCATTCATCCGCCCCAGCGTCAGGCTTCCAGAAGCAGGACAGGTTTCTCCAGGCTTTTATGCGTGCCGCACAAAAGGGCGAGCTTGCCGAACTCGAAAGCCTCTTTGCCGCCGAGGTCGTCTCCCTCACCGATGGCAATGGCATCGTCAACGCTGCGCGCAAACCTGTCATCGGTCAGGAACGCGTTGCCAGGTTCGTGGCCTCCTTCCCCTCACACTTTTGGGCCGATGCAACCCTGGCTTACATTCAGGCCAACGGACAGTCCGCTGTCCTTATCTCGCGGAATAACTCTGTATATGCCTTCGGAACGGTTGAGGTCACAGACGACCGCATCAGCAAGATCCTCTGGGTGATGAGCCCCGCCAAACTCGCGCTCATCTCCAGATCCTGGCCCGGATTCGGGTAGGACCACGCCCCTCCTCCCTCCGATCTCTGATCTCCTGCCCACAGGAAAATCCTGGCCCGTGTCACAACCCGCAGGGCTGTCCTGTCTTCCCTGTAACGAAGGAACAAAACTCCGCCCCGTCTGTGGGCAATCCGGGAAGGTTCATCATGAAGATCGTCATCATCGGAGGCACTGGCCTCATCGGAAAGAAACTTGCCAACCTGCTTCGCCAACAGGGTCACGATGTCCTTTCGGCCTCACCCTCCTCGGGCGTCAACACGCTTACCGGCGAAGGTCTCGCCGAAGCTCTTAAGGGAGCACAGGTCGTCATCGACACCTCAAACTCACCCTCCTTTGAGGAGAAGGCAGTTCTCAACTTCTTCGAGACCTCAGCTGGCAATATTGCAAAGCAGGAGGTTGCCGCAGGAGTGCAACATCACGTCGCGCTCTCCGTCGTTGGAGCTGATCGCATGGCCAGCGCAGGCTACATGCGCGCCAAGGTCGCGCAGGAAGCCATCATCAAGGCTTCCGGCGTCCCATACACCATCGTTCGCGCCACGCAGTTCTACGAGTTCCTTCAGGGAATCGCCGATGTAAGCCAGCAGGACGGAGCCGTCCGCCTTCCGCCCGCGCTCATGCAGCCAATGGCCGCCGATGACGTTGCCGCCGCCCTGCGTGACGTCACGACCGCCAAACCCGCCAATGGCATCGTTGAGGTGGCAGATCCCGAGAAGCTTCCCATGGTCGAGATCGTTAAAAAGGTACTTACCGCGAAGCACGACCCACGTCCGGTCGTCTCGGACCCCGGTGCCCGCTACTTCGGATACCTGCTCGACGACCACACCCTGAACCCCGATGGTCCCAGCCCCCGCATCGCTCCAACGCGGTTTGCGGATTGGCTGCAAAAATCAGCGTAACCATTCGACCAACTTCACTGGATTCGACTGGATCGACCCATAACGGAACCGTCCCACCTACGCGGCTTTACCGCGTGGGTGGACAACTTCTCGAGAAAGGGAGTCTGCCGAAGGCGATACCTCAGAATCCACCGGAAGAAAACCTGTCAAGCCCGATGTGTCCGTATCACCAATATTATCAATCACATCCCTCTGGCGAAAGATTGTCCTCCGGTTGATATACTGGAGGTCAGAAAGCAGAAACCTCCGCCAGCAATGGCCGAGGTTTTTCTTTGCGATCAAATAAAGACATCTCGAATAAATTGAATATCTTGGTAATCTTGAGGCACATTTTATGCCCAATCATCAACCTGCGCTCTTCGATAATCAACCTATTCGCCGTGTTTACGATGCTTCCAGCGATACCTGGTGGTTCTCTGTCGTGGACATCATAAAAGTTCTCACTCAGCAATCAGACGTTAAAAGGGCGGGCCTATATTGGAGAGTCTTGAAGAGCAGGTTGACCAAAGAGGGGAGTGAAACCGTTACAAAATGTAACGCGTTGAAATTAACCGCAGAAGATGGTAAAGAGCGTTTCACTGACTGTGCCACCGCCGAAACTATGCTAAGGCTCGTCCAATCCGTGCCAAGTCCAAGGGCAGAACCCATTAAAGTTTGGCTCGCGAAGGTTGGATTCGAGCGCATGCAGGAACTTGCCGATCCTTCCTTATCCGTTGACCGCGCTCGCGATACTTGGCAAAAGCAAGGCAGAAGTGAGAAGTGGATCGCTCACCGAATGACGAGCCAAGAAACCCGAAACAAACTTACTGACTACTGGGCATCCCATGACGTTCGGCCCGGACAGGAGTTCGCAATATTAACCAACATCATTCACCAAGAGTGGACGGGGTTATCGATTAAGGATCATAAAGATCGCAAAGGGCTCAAATCCCAAAACCTCCGCGACCATATGACCGAAGCTGAACTGATTTTTACTGCCTTAGCAGAATTGTCAACTCGGCAAGTTGCCCAAACCAACTCTGCAAGGGGAATGCCAGCAAATCAAAAAGCGGCAGTAACAGGTGGGAGCATCGCTAGAAGGGCTCGTCTGGAACTTGAGAAGGAAACCGGTCGGAAGGTCGTCTCAGATGAAAACTACCTTCCACCTTCGAAGAAAAAGAAGGCGCTTAAACCCTAACTTGTTCAGAGAGGTATTGACCTTTGCGGCTATCACCCCGCGTCAAGATACTCGAAGCGAGGTCCGAGGCTAAGCCGAATTATTTGAAGACTTTGACGCATTTTGTATGGGGGGAGGCTAGATCGTAAGCCCCGCCCGCTCGGCATGAACATGGATCGCAGCATTGATCTCGAGAGCGAGCTTCAGCGCCGCCCGGCCATCCTCACCGGAAACCACCGGAACGGATCGCTTCCGCACGGCGTCGAGGAACGAGACGATCTCAAGCAGCAGCGGTTCGCCCTGCTCCACCGGAACCTTGCTCAGCGAGAGCCCGGCCGAGGGATGACCCCCGGAAGCCTGGAGCTGCTGAGATTCCTGAAGCATCTGGGCCATCGCCGCCAGCTTCGCCGGGTCCATCCCCGCTGCAGCCGTCACGTCGATCATCAGCAGATCCTGCCGCGCGAAGTCGATCGAGAGATATTGGTGAGGCTGGAAGAACCTCAGCTTGCGAACCCGCTCTGTCGAAACCCGGCTGGCCGTGAAGTTCGCAACGCAGCCACTCTCAAACTCCACCCGGACGTTCGCAATGTCGACTTTCGGTGACAGCACCGGCAGGCCGACTGCCCGAACCTCGGCCAGCGGCGAGCCCACCAGGCTCAGCACGATGTCCAAATCATGAATCATCAGGTCCAGCACCACGTCCACATCCAGCGAGCGCGGAGTAAAGACGCTCAGGCGGTGCGACTCGAAGAACATCGGCTGATGTAGATATCGCCGCGCTGCCGTCACCGCCGGGTTGAACCGTTCCAGATGTCCCACCTGCACAATCCGCCCATGCTTCGCGGCCAGTGCGAGGATGCTGTCCGCATCCTCCAGGCTCGGAGCCAGCGGCTTCTCGATCAGCACGTCGACGCCCGAGGCAATCAGCTCCTCGGCAGCGGCACGGTGATGCACCGTCGGAACGCAGACGGACGCCGCATCCAGGCCCTCGCCTTTGGAAAGGCACTCGGCGATCGAGCCGAACGCGGGCACGCCGAACTTCGCTGCTGCTTCGGCGGCGACAGCCGGGTTGGGATCGACCAGGGCAACCAGTCGCACCGGCTCGCCCGCACGTTCCAGCTCTTGATAAACGCGGAGATGGTTGCGGCCAAAGGTCCCGGCCCCGACGACCGCGACCCGGAGTGGATTCGTAGCGCTCACTTACTTGATGGGAGCTTCTACCGCCTCGCGGCAGCGTGCATACAGCTCCAGCAAGTGCGTTATCTGGTCTTCAGGTTTCGCCGAGGTCACAACGCCGAACCCGGTTGAGCCGCCGCCTTTGCTTGGGAGGTTCGCATGCGCGGCGACGAACTTCAGCAGGTCCAGGGCAATATCTTCCGTGCGGCGCGCGGCAATCGTTGTGGCTTCCATGAAAAAAGTCCCTCTTGTCTCTCTAGCCCGATCTTAATGGCCGATGCAGGCGCCGTGCAAATGCGGATCGATGGACGTGATTCTCAGGCGGCTGCTCCGCTACCAACCCGTGGAGTAAGTTCTACACCAAACATCGGACGGCCTTCACGCCGCAGAGGATCTCGTAGGGAATCGTCTTGGCCAGGCACGCGTGATCGTCAGCGCTCACACCCTCGCCCAGAACCACGGCCTCATCGCCTACCGAGACCGACGGGATGGACGTCACGTCAACGATGGTCAGGTTCATCGAGATGCGGCCTACGATCGGAGCCGGCGTGCCGCCGAACAGGACCCGGCCTCCGGCACGCGTATCCGTGGCGGAAAGTTCACGCCTCAGGCCATCGGCGTAGCCGACCGGCAACAGGGCGAGACGCATGCGCCGTTTGGCGGTGAAGGTTCCGTTGTAGCCGATCCTTGCGCCTGCTTCAACCTCGCGCAGCCCTGTGACGCGCGCCTTCCACGTCATCACCGGCAGAAGCCGCGGCCGGACCTGCGATTGTGCAAGGTCCGCGTAACCCTGCTCGCGCTCGACCGCAAGGCTGTACCCATAGAGTGCAAGACCGCTGCGCACCATCGAACGTGCGCCAAGCAGGTCAGCCGTCTTCTTCAGCCAGCGAAGCGGATCCCCTGCAGAATTATCGATCGTTGAGGAGTTTCCGGCATGAACCCAGGCAGGCTTCAGGCCGGAAGCGGCGACCTGCTGGATGGCCTGCTCGAAGAGCGTCCTTTGTGCCGCAGTTTGAGACGAGCCGGCGATCTCGGATGAGGCGAAGTGGGTCATAACGCCATCGAGACGGATCGCGCCTTGGCGGCTCAGCCATCGCAGGACATCGTCCAGCGCTTCGCCAGTCGCGACTCCCTGCCGGGCCATGCCGGTATCCACTTCAAGATGCACGCGGAATGGCTGTGAGGGATCGTTCTTCGCAGCCCGAACCAGCGCCGTCAGCTGCTCCATCGTCGAGATGACAGGAATTAGATTCTGCTCCCGCATGGAACCCATGTCCTCTTCGAGCGCTTCGCTCATCACGAGCACATGCGGCTGCCGTTCGATTGGAATGCCCGCCTTGCCGAGCGCCGCCCGAACGGTCGCCCCCTCGGAAACGTCTGTCACGCCCAGCCATTCAGCCCCGGCTGAGGTCAGCACCGGAGCACAAAGCTCGATTCCATGTCCATAGGCGTCCGCTTTTACAACCGCGAGCACAGACATTCCGGCGGCCACGCTGTCAGCAAGCAGGCGATAGTTTGCGGCAAGCCGCTGTCCTGAGATCTCCACCCAGTTCTTCACTCTTCTATCCTACGGCCCCTATCGGAAGGAGCCGTGAAGATCGAGGAAAGGTTCGCGAGTGGATTAGAGGACAGCCGAGGGCGCCAGAAGTTCGCGGCGCTCCTCAGCTGACGGTACGACTTGCCTTAGATGATCTTCAAGCCGCTGGCCTTTCTTTGGCGTAAAGGTGCGCTCGAGGATGGCGACGTCGTCCATGCGATCGAGGCGGAAGTCACGAAAGTCTTCGCGCAGCTCGCACCATGAGGTCAGGGTCCACACGCCGCTCCAAAAGACGAGAGCAAGCGGCCACACGCAACGCTGGCTGTTCTCTCCATCTTCACGAACGTACTTGAAGCTGGCGACATGCTGGGATTTGCAGGCGCTATGCAGCATGTCGACGCGAGCGCGAAGGTGCGGGCGCATTCGATGGCCGGGAGCATAGAGCAAAATGGAGTCGAACTCCGTGCGCAGGTCCGCCGGCAGAACGGCTTCGATGCGTTGCAGGGCCTGGTCAGCCCCGAGGACGTTCTCCGCGCCTCCCCAGGCGCGCACGAGACGTGCCCCGAGGACGAGCGCGGTCAACTCGCCCCGGGTAAACATCAGTGGCGGAAGATCCATATCGCGGCGGAGGGTGTAGCCGACGCCAGCTTCGCCCTCGATGGGGGTCCCCGCGAG
This sequence comes from Edaphobacter sp. FHG110511_03, assembly GCF_059115365.1. Taxonomy (NCBI): domain Bacteria; kingdom Pseudomonadati; phylum Acidobacteriota; class Terriglobia; order Terriglobales; family Acidobacteriaceae; genus Edaphobacter; species Edaphobacter sp. FHG110511_03. The sequence goes on from NZ_JBZYWL010000001.1 coordinate 846,868, forward strand.
CTGAAGATCCTGAATGTCGCGATAGATGGTCCGCTGCGACACCTGCAGCTTTGAGGCGAGCGTCTGCGCCGTCTGCAGCCTGCCCTGACGGAGAAACTGCACGATTCGGAAGAGGCGGTCTGCGCGTCGCATGGTTTAGGGATTCGGTGCCGGTTCTTGGCTATCAGTTGCCAGCTGCTGTTTGCCAGATTGATTTTACGGGCTACTGACAACTGCAGCTGACAACGGCCTTAGTGGGAATGCAGCCCGATGTGGTTTCCTTCGGAGTCGCGCAGGCAGGCAAAGTGACCATAGCCCCCAGGCACCGGCGTCTTGGGCATCAGCACCAGGCCACCTGCCGTGGGAACGCGCGCCAGAACATCGTCGAGCTCGCCGTCGCAGTTGAGATAGACCATGGTTCCGCCACGGCCGGGCTTTTGAAAGGGCCGCTTAACCAGCGTTCCACCTGTGCCTGTTTGCTCCGATGCGAAAAGGGCCATCGGGCGGTCGAGGCTATGCCGGTGCATCTTGACGCCGAGCAGCGTCTCGTAGAAATCCGCAGCCCTGTCCAGGTCTTCACAGGGAATTTCGAACCAGTTGATTGCATTCTGTTTTGCTGTCATTTGTCCGCTCATGGGGGCGCTCCTTCATCCCTTTCGGGAAACACTCTAGGGCGACTACATCACGAAGCATACTGAAGCCCTGCTGACAGCATCATGTCAGTAGGTTTGTCGGGAGGAATCTTTCTTTGAAAGGAAGCTAAGATCAGAAATAAGGCGGAAAACTATCGCAGATCGTTCGACCGCAGATCCTTCGACTCCGCTGCGCTCCGCGCAGGACGACACGGTTCAGATTCTGAACGGTGGCATGGAAACAAATCAGCACGGAAAACACAGCGACACAAGAACAAGTAGCACGGAGACAAATCGCTCCTCGAAGCCTTTTCTAGTAGCCTCCGCCGCCGTGGTCGCCGGAGCTAAGGTTCTCAAAGCGCGTGTAATCGGAGAGATACGCGAGGTGGACGCTGCCGGTGGGGCCATTGCGCTGTTTGGCGATGATGATCTCGGCCTTGCCCTTGGATTCCGGATCTTCATCGCCGTTTTCATCCTTGTTGTAGTAGCTGTCGCGGTGGATGAAGCAGACAACGTCGGCGTCCTGTTCGATAGAGCCGGATTCGCGGAGGTCGCTGAGCATAGGCTTTTTGTCGCCACCACGCTGCTCACTGGCGCGGGAGAGCTGTGAGAGCGCAATGACAGGGACCTTCATCTCCTTGGCGAGCGCCTTGAGGCCACGAGATACGGCAGCGACTTCCTGGTTGCGATTTTCGAAGCCCTTCTTGCCGGGGCCGGAAGAGCCTGTCATCAGCTGGAGATAGTCGATCATGATGAGATCGAGGCGGCCCTCCTGCTGACGCAGACGGCGCGCCTTGGCACGCATCTCGGCCAGCGTGATGCCGGGTGTGTCGTCGATGAACATCTTCGATTCGATGAGGCGCTCGAGCGCAGCCATCAGCTTGCCCTTGTCCTCTTTGGGCAGGAAGCCGGTCTGGATCTTGCGCGAGTTCACCATCGCCTCGCTGGCGAGCATGCGGCGCAGCAGGCTCTCTTTCGACATTTCAAGCGAGAAGACGGCGACGACCTTGCCGTCGCGGACGGCGGAGTTCTGCGCGATGTTGATGGCCCAGGCGGTTTTGCCCATGGAGGGCCGCGCGGCGATGATGATGAGTTCGGAGTCCTGCAGGCCGCTGGTCATGCGGTCGAATTCGATGTAGTGAGTGGCGAGGCCGGTGACTTCGCGGCCCTGCTCGTAGAGCTTGTCGATGGAGCCGAAGGAGGACTTTACGATCTCACCAATGTCGGAGAAGCCCCCGGTGACGGCGTGGTCGGAGATCTCCATGAGGCGAGTGCTGACGTTGTTCAGGACCTCGATGGCTTCCTGGGACTGATCAGCTGCATCGACCATTCCCATATCGCAGACGGTCATCAGCTGACGCATCAGGCTCTTGTCGCGCACGATGCGGACGTAGCTCTCGACGCTTAGCTTGCGCGGCAGACCCTCGCTCAGGGAGGCGAGATAAGGCACGCCGCCGATCGAATCCAGCTCTTTCTGCTTGCGCAGTTCCTCGGCGACGGTAACGATGTCGACTGCGTGCCCCGTCTCGGCGATCCGCAGCATTCCCGAATAGATGCGTCGGTGCGAATCGAGCGCGAAGTCTTCGGCGGTAAGAAGCATGGTGGCATCGGTGATGGCCAGGGGTTCCACCAGCATCGCACCGAGGATGGTCATCTCCGCGTGGACGGAGGCGGGGCGCTCCTGCTGATCGCCGACGAGTTGGGGATAGGTTGCCATGAATCTTCTACCTTAACGGAGCATGCACTCAGGTGCTTCCACAGGCCTGTGCAAGACTGTGGAGAACGAGGAAAAGCCGCTCGTTCCTAAGTTTACGTTGTTATGCATCCCTGGACAGAAACGCCGGTATCCAAAGAGGAAACCGGCGTCCGGGCGAAGCGGTGTAAGTCGTTTACTTGTGTTTGTAGTCCTGGAACAGGTCGGGGAACTGCTGTTTCAACCCGGCGATCTTGGGGACGTCGCAGACCTGGATATAGGGATTGTTTGGATTTTTATCGGCGTAGTCCTGATGGTAGTCTTCGCCGTCATAGAAAGCCTTGAGGGGCACGAGCTGGGTCACGATCTTTTTGGGGAAGACATGGGCCGCATCGAGCTGCGCGATGTAGGCAGCGGCGGTCTTCTGCTGCTCAGGAGTGGTGAAGAAGATGGCCGAGCGATAGGAGGTCCCAACGTCTGGCCCCTGGCGATTGAGCTCCGTGGGATCGTGGACGACGGAGAAGAAGATACGCAACAGGGTTCCATAGCTGATCTTCGTGGGGTCATAGACGATCTTTACGGATTCGGCGTGGCCGGTGGTCTCGGAGGAGACCGCATCATAGTTGGCGGTCTCTTTGCTTCCACCCGAATAGCCTGCCGTGGTTGCAGTAACGCCCTTGACCCGCTGAAAGACGCTTTGCACACCCCAGAAGCATCCGCCTGCAAAGACAGCTGTTTCGCTATGCTGCCCCTGGGCCTGCGGATCGAGCGCAGGAGCAGGAATCGGCGCTCGCTTCGTCTCTGCGGCAACGTTTGCCATTTTGCGTCCTCCCATCACCAGCACAACGGCGAGAAGCGCGATGAAGATCAGACTCAGCCTTACCCAGGTCGCCCCATTTTTCATCGCAATTCCTCCATCGCACACACCCATTCGACGCGGCAATTGCCTGTCAGGTCACAAAAAGGCTAGGCCACGCTCTGCTGGCGGGACTGGATCTCGATGAAGACGTGAATGAGACTGATAGCTGCGGGGGTTACGCCGGAGATGCGGCTGGCCTGGCCCAGGGTCTGCGGGCGGACGCGCCCCAGCTTTTCCTTCATTTCGCGGCTTAGCCCACTGATCGCGGTGTAGTCGAATCCGTCGGGGATCGCCTTCTGCTCGGCGCGTTTCAGCTTTTCCATCGACTTACGCTGCTGGTCGAGGTATCCGGCGAACTTGATCTCGGTTTCAACCGTCTTCATCTCGTTGCGAACCCAGGCGGGCAATCGGGTCTCCGAGGCTGCGTCCATCGCCTCAACCCATTCGCCCAAACCATCCTGCGTCGCGATCAGGCTTCGTAGTAGAGGCGCGAGAGATTCGAGGTTTACCGCCGGCCGCTTCAGAAGAACCGCGAAGGTCAGGCCTTCGACGTTGGTTCCTTCGAGAGTCGCGCGGACTTCGGCAGGAAGCTCCGTAATCTGCACCTTCGTTGCCGCGAGCAGCTTCGCAAAGAGCGCGGTGCGCTGCTGCCGGGCTTCGTAGGCGGTCCAGGCTTCATCGCCGATCAGGCCTAGACGGCGGCCGTGCGGGGTCAGCCTGCGGTCAGCGTTGTCGATGCGCAGGTGCAGGCGAAATTCTGCCCGCGAGGTGAACATGCGGTATGGCTCGTTGGTTCCCTTGCTGATGAGATCGTCGATCAGGATGCCCGTATAGGCTTCCGTGCGGTCGAGCGTGAAGGGGACGATCGGTTCTCCGCTTGCGGCCGCCTTCACCGCGAGCGCAGCGTTGATGCCGGCCATCAGGCCCTGGCAGGCAGCCTCTTCGTAGCCGCTGGTTCCGTTGATTTGTCCAGCGAGATAAAGGCCGTCGTATTTCTTTACCTTCAGGGAGCGGTCAAGCTCGGTGGGATCGATGGCGTCGTATTCGATCGCGTAGCCGGGGCGCAGCATCTCGGCATTCTCGAGGCCGGGGATCGAGCGGACCATTGCTGCCTGAACCTCCATGGGAAGGCTGGTGCTCATGCCGTTGATGTAGACCTCGTGAGTGTTCAGGCCTTCAGGCTCAAGAAAGAACTGATGCTGCGCCTTCTCCGGAAAGCGCACGATCTTGTCTTCAATGGAAGGGCAATAACGCGGGCCGATGGCTTCGATCTGGCCGGAGTACATCGGCGAGCGATGCACGTTGTCGCGGATCAGCTGGAGCGTCTCCGGCGTGGTGTAAGCGATGTAGCAGCTGATCTGCCGCAGCGGCGGAACACCGCCCTTCGCAAACGGTGAGTGGAAGCTGAAGGGAGTGGGTTCAGTGTCTCCGGGCTGCTCTTCGAATCGTGACCAGTCGATGGTGCGTCCGTCGAGCCGCGGAGGGGTCCCGGTCTTCAAACGGCACTCGCGCAGGCCGAGCCGCTTCAGGCTTTCGCCCAGAAGTACGCTGGCAGGCTCTCCGGAACGGCCTGCCGTGTACTGCTGTTCGCCGCAGTGAATCAGGCCATTGAGGAACGTGCCTGTCGTGACGACGGTTGCGGACGCCCGTATCTCGCGGCCGTCCCGCAGCTTCACGCCGCGAATGACGCTGTGTGAGGCCTCGCCGGAGGGGCTGGTCTCCACGATCAGGTCTACGACCTCTGCCTGCTTGATAAAGAGATTTGGCTGCGCTTCGAGCACCTCGCGCATCTTCACGCGATACAAAGCCTTGTCGCACTGCGCGCGGGGCGACCATACTGCCGCTCCTCGCGAGGTATTCAGCAACCGGAACTGGATTCCGCAGGCGTCCGCGACCTCACCCATGACGCCGCCAAGCGCGTCGACCTCGCGTACTAAATGGCCCTTCGCGATTCCGCCGATCGCGGGATTGCAGCTCATCTGGGCGATGAGGTCGAGGTTCAGGGTAAAGATCGCCGTGCGCAGTCCCATGCGCGCCGCCGCCACAGCAGCTTCGCAGCCGGCATGCCCTGCCCCCACGACGAGTACATCATAATGTTCCGTAAACGCCATCCTCTCTATTTTACTGGCCGGAAGGGTCCCGAGCGATTTGTTTGTAAAACCGTCTCCCGGGCCGAGTTGTCTCACAGATGTAAAAAGAACGCCTTATGCGCCGCAATCGGCGAAGTGCGTCATAAGCTCAAAGGCGAATGGTTATGGAAGACGCAAACGGTTCTGCGGGTTCAGGTTCGAGCGCGAGGCTCGAGACAGCTTTATGCGCTGCGCTTGCACTGCTTCTGCTGTGGAAGGGTGTGATTCCGGCCTGGCGATCTCTCAACACGGATTTCCCTAACTATTACCTGGTTGCCCGACTGTTTCGGGAGGGTTACAGTCTCGATCGCATCTATGACTGGATATGGCTGCAGCGGATAAAGGATCACTGGGGCCTGGACCAAACACTGGTCGGTTTCGCGGGATTGACGCCCTGGTCGGCACTTCCCATCGTTCCTCTTTCGATCTTTTCGGCCCTGACCGCGAAACGGATCTGGATTGTGATCAACCTGGGTTTGCTGGCTGCATGCGTCGAGCTGTTACATCGTTCGATAATGCTTGGGCGTCGGCGCATCTGGCTGATTGCATTGCTTGCAGTGTCGCCCCTCCGCACCAGCTTTCTTAATGGACAGATGCATCTGCTGGTTCTGTTCCTGATGGTGCTGGCGTATGTCTTCCATCGCCGTGACCGCGCAGAGTGGTGTGGAGTGTGCATCGCGCTCGCGGGAGCTCTCAAGATCTATCCCCTGCTGTTCGTCCTCTTCTTCCTGTGGAAGCGACAGTGGCGTACTGCGGTGGCGACGGTGATCGCTGCTGGGATTCTCGTGGCTGTTGGAGGATTCACGATGGGGTGGGGTCCTCTCCATACCTATGCGTTCGAGATGCTTCCACGGAGCATGCAGGGGGAGATGCTCGACCCTTACAATCTGCACGCGGCATCGGCGACAGCTCTCTTTCATCGTCTCTTTCTGTTTGAGCCATCTCTCAATCCCACTCCTGTGCTTGCGTCGTCTACTCTCTATGCCGTTTTGTATCCTCTCTGGCAAGCGGCGATCTTGTTTCCCTTATTCGCTCTTATTCGGCCACGCAGCGGTTCTATACGCGAGCAGGTGGAGTGGGCAGGCTTTCTTATCGCTTTGCTGCTGTTGTCGCCGGTGCCATCGAGCTATCACTTCGTAGTGATGATCTTGCCTGTCGTTCTGTTGATCGATGGACTGGCCCGGGAGAACCGACGCGGCCTCATCGTCATCGCCGTGTTGCTTTACCTGTTCGTTTCGGTATCCGGTTTCATCGCACCGAATTCTCACACCAGCTCAGTCCTGAATACACTGCTCACAACCTCCCGCCTGTGGTTTGGGATCGCTTTGTATGCAGTCTTGTTCGTTTGGCTTCGCCGTGATCCTGAGCGGAGAGGATTGCAGCATGAGCGCAACCGCTACGCTCTGCTCATTGCACTCACAGGGATCGCGCTCACGTTGAGCATTGCGAGCTATCACCGTCACTTCCTTAATCGGGACCAGGAGATGGGACGCCGCATCGCGCCACCAGCCACGACATTGCTTGCCACCCAGCCTCATGCCGACTTCAGCCGTGACCTCTTCGTGGCCCTGTGGCCCAAGGGTTATAGCATTTTCGAAGCTGATGAGCCTGTACTTCTTAACCGACATGCTCGGCGGTTTACAGATCAACTCTCGTTCACGGTATCTCCGGATCACAGAATCTTTGCAGAGGTTGCAGACTCTTCGGGCTCTCGCATCGTTCGTGGCTCCGATCTCGCACCTGTAATAGAGGACGCGGAGTCTCCTGCGATCTCTGACGATGGCAACCAGCTTGCCTTTATCCGCGAACACAAAGGTCGAGGCAGCGTATGGGCTATGCCTCTCGCCTTGGAAGCGTCCTTGAAGCCACCGTCACCGATCCGTCTTACGGGAGAAGATTACGATGTACGCGATATCTCGTTTCTTCGCTCCGGCGCGCTTCTTTTTCTGGCGAAGCATGGGGGATCGACGGGATTATTTTCCATTCAAACGGGAGCCTCGCCGAGTCCATTTTTTTCTCCCGGGGCCGAGGTTGCGAATTTTTCTGTGTCGCCCGATGAAGGCTACATGGCGTTTACGGAACGAATTCATAATCGCTGGCAGCTCGCCGTGCTGGATATGTCGAACCGCCAGGTAAAAGTTCTTACGACGACGGACTGCAACGCCTACACCCCGGCATGGTCGGCGAGATCGTCTATCGTTTATGCAACGGACTGCGGACGCGGCGTTGGACTTACGGCACTGGCTACCGTCGATATCTCTGCAACATTGCCATAAAACCTGAACGTTCTCTCTTTACATTCCCAGTCTCCTCGATAGAATCACGGCATGCTCGCCTGCCGATCCTTCCTTGCCGTTGCACTACTTTGTGCGTCGCTGATGGTTCATGCACAGAGCTCGACTGCACTCAGCACGACGGCAATCACAACCGACCCCGCGCCAGACAAGGCGAATCCTGCGGCTATGCGGTCGTTTCAGCTGCCTAGTCATGGAGCGCTGCTCAATGCGCTGGTCTACGTTGCGGCTGGAGCGGGTCCGCATCCCATTGTGATTCTTCTGCACGGCTTTCCCGGAAACGAGCGCAACCTGGATCTCGCGCAGGCACTTCGACGTGCAGGATACGACGTCCTCTTCTTTGACTACAGGGGATCCTGGGGCTCTCCGGGCGATTTCTCTTTCATTCACTCTATTGAAGACACGCACGCCGCGATCGAATTTCTTCACGATTCTGCAAATGCAGCGAAGTTCCGAGCGGACCCCAGGAGGATTCTTCTTATCGGTCACTCCATGGGCGGAATGATTGCCGCGGTCGTTGCTTCGGAGGATGCAGAGAACGCCGACATCCGGTTCGTCGGTCTCATCTCTGCGGCGAATATGGCGGGCCGGGTCCTGCCTGCTGTAAGAGCGAATCAACAGGAAGCTGCACTGCCTGGGATTGGACGAGGGTTGGCTGCCGAGGGAATGGCGCCGCTTGCCGGTTGCACGCCGGAGTCGCTCGCCCGGGAGTTGCTGGCAAATGCTGCGCGCTGGAATATCCCTGATCTTGCGCCAAAGCTTGCCAGGCGTCCGATCCTGGTGATCACATCCGATGACGGCCTTGCCCCCGCAAACAATGAGCTGATCGAGAACCTGCACAAGCTGGGTGATACGGAGGCACGCTCCGTTCACTTCGCCACGGACCACTCTTATTCGGATCATCGCATCGCGCTTCAGCAGGAGATCCTGCGAAGCCTTGATGTTGCCCACATGCGCTGATTCAACGACAACGGGAAAGCAACCGACACAAGCCCATTCTCATCCTCACTGATAGCGTGCCGACGCGCACTGTAACCTTGATCATGATGACGATTGCTAACGTACTTCAATTTCGCCACACCTGGTTCGCCGCCGTCTTCTATTTCTGCGGCTTTATCGTTGCAGCGAATCTGATCCACTACGTTCTGTTCCGCATCCTTAAAAAGAAGGAAGAGAAAAGGATCGGCAGCCGCTGGGGGATTCAGCAGCATTTGAGCCACCCCGCACGCGCAATCTTTTTGCTGACCTGCGCCGGAATTGCCCTTCCGCTTCTACCGTCATTGGCGTCGAATCTGAAGGGCATCATTCATCAGGGATTGCTGATGGCGGTGGTTCTCTGCCTTGGCTGGTTCGCTATTGGTTGTGTCTATGTTTTGCAGGAGTTCCTGCTCCAGCGTTATGACCTGAAGTTAGAGAATAATGTTCGCGCGCGCCGCTTTCACACGCAGTTTCAACTCTTTCGCCGCATTCTGATCACCTTTGTCGTTGTTGTAACGATCGGTGCTCTTTTGTGGACCTTTAACGATCCGCGAATATGGCATTACGGCTCGGGACTTCTCGCCTCCGCTGGTCTCGCTTCGCTGATCGTTGCCACCGCGGCCAAGTCCACGGCATCGAACTTTTTCGCTGGTCTTCAGATCGCGATTACGGAACCGATTCGGATCGATGACGTTGTCGTCATCCAGGGGGAGTGGGGGCGTATAGAAGAAATTACCTCCGCCTACGTCGTCATTCGCATCTGGGATCTACGCCGCCTTATCGTTCCGCTCAGTTATTTTATTGAGAATTCATTTCAGAACTGGACCCGCGAATCCTCGGACATCCTTGGCACTTCGTTCCTGTATGTGGATTACGCGATTCCCGTCGAAGAGCTGAGAGATGAGCTGAAACGCATGGTGGAGGCCTCACCCCTGTGGGATAAAAGGGTTTGCGGTCTGCAGGTAACGAACCTGTCCGAGCGCACGATGGAGCTGCGCTGCCTGGTCAGCTCGCGCAACTCAAGCGAGAACTTTGATTTGCGCTGCCTCGTGCGCGAGAAGATGATTGCCTACATTCAGCAGCACTATCCAGAATCGTTCCCGACGACGCGCTTCGCCGCTACTTCGGAGATCCCCATCGACCTGAAACAACCTGCACCGGGAGATCAAGCGATTCTCTCGCCCGGCCGATCGGAATCCATGGACTATCGTTGATTGCAACGATGGCTTCGAAAGGTCACGAGAGCATCGATCCCCGGCAAAGGCTACACTTGATACCGACATGGACCTCAAGCAGCTTAACGATCACTTCGGAATCCCCAACGTTCTTCACTTCGACGAGCACGCGGGGCTCTCTCGCGCCGTCATTACAGCTCCAGCCGCCAGCGCCACGGTCTACCTGCAGGGGGCGCATCTCACCCATTGGCAGCCCGCAGGTGAGCGGCCAGTTCTCTTCATGAGCCGGAAGAGTGACTTTCTTCCGGGGAAACCCATTCGGGGCGGGGTTCCGATTGCCTTTCCGTGGTTCGCGATCGACTCGAAGGAAGACCGGTTTCAAGGCAAGCCCGGTCCTTCTCATGGCTTTGCCCGAATCCAGGACTGGACCCTCAGCTTTGCGGCGCTGTCTGGCGATGATCTCCATCTCACCTTTACGCTTGGGCCTACCGAGCTCAGCCGCCAGATGGGCTTCGATCACTTTCGTCTCGCCTTCGAGCTGGTGATAGGGCGCAGCCTTACGATGCGTCTCGCTGTCGCGAACGATTCAGAGGTCCCCCTACAGTTTGAAGAAGCGCTGCATACCTATTTTGCCGTCGGCGATGTCCATGAAGTTTTCATTACGGGGCTTGAGCCGACCGGTTACGTCGACAAGACGGATCACTTTCGCTTCAAGCCTGCGGCCAACGCACCGCTTCGGCTGACCGGATTCACAGACCGCGTCTACCCCAATACCACGGCGACCTGCACCATCCATGACGAACAGATCAACCGCACGATCACGGTCGAAAAGAAAAACTCCAACACCACGGTCGTCTTCAATCCATGGAAAGAGTTGCCTGACATGGGGCCGGATGAGTGGCATGAGATGGTCTGTGTAGAGACCGTGAACGCCGGGCAGAACATCGTGACGCTGGCACCCCGGTCGACCCATGTCATGGAGGCTCACATCACAGTGCAGAAATCGCAGGAGAAACGAGGCTGACCATGCTGATCCTCGCATCGTCGTCACCCCGGCGCACCCAGTTGCTGAAGCTTGCGGGCCTTGATTTCACAGTGGAGGCAGCCGATATCGATGAGCGACTCCAGCCGGACGAAGCCCCGGCGACATATGTGCAACGGCTCGCACTCGAGAAGGCACAGGCAGTCTGGGATCGTCACAGATCGGAGGAGAACGCCGACCTCGTCGTGCTGGGGGCCGATACCACAGTAGTGTGCGATGGCATGATCCTTGGAAAGCCTGTCGATCAGGCAGATGCTCGAAGGATGCTGGAGATGCTCGCTGGCCGCACGCACCAGGTGCTTACCGGAATCGCCGCAGTCTCGCATCGCGGGCTGTTCAGCGAGATCGAGATTACACAGGTCTTTTTCGACCTGATCAGCGAGGAAGAGATGGTCCACTATCTCGCCAGCGGCGAGCCCATGGATAAGGCAGGGGCTTATGGGATCCAGGGCTACGCGGCCCGCTGGATTCCGCGGATCGAAGGCTGCTTCTTCAACGTAATGGGATTGCCTCTTGCACGCACGATGGAGCTGCTGGCGAAGGAATGTGAAGGACGCAGCGAAGCGCAGCCGCCGGTCTCGAGGCTCGCCGCCCGGTAAGGAGCTTAGGCGATATCTGTAGCAATTTACGGAGTCATCTGGCTTTCAAGCCTTCTCGCCTCGGCCGGAGTCGCGGCGAGTTTCTTGAAAGCACTATAGACGAACGATCCGAGATACCAGCCGTCCATGTATTTATAGGGAGTCTCTCCGGTTGTGTAGTGGCCGCAGGGCAGCACCTTCGAGACATAATCGATCCCCAGCCTGTCGAAGTTCTTCAGCACATCAAGCGAGAACTCCTGCAGAAAGGTGAGGTCGTAGGTTGCGTGTACGACCAGCACGCGTTTGGAATTCGCGGCGAACCGGTCCATGTACGACATGGGACTGATGGACGTGAAGACCCGCCGCACATCATCCTGGGTCAGCCCTTGTTGTTCAAAGGACGCACGGATATGGCGCGTACTCTGACCGGTCCAGACCACATCGCCGAACCATGTGGAGGCGTGGTTGAATGCACAGACGCGCAGGCGCGGGTCGAACGCTGCGGCGATGAAGGCGTAGCAGCTTCCCAGGCTTGTGCCCAGTACGCCCATCTGCTCGTAACCCTGCTGCTCCAGCCAGTCGATGCAACTCCGGATATCAACGACCGCCTGGCGGCACGCCTCGATGGTGCGACCGATGTTCGAGCTCACGGCATAGTCCGAACGCTCCAGCTCGGACGGTCTGCGAATGTCATGGTACGGTTTTGAGAGCCGCAGCGCTGAGATGCCAAAGCGATTGAACAGTGTGCACAAAGCGTTGTGGCTGAAGGCGTCGGCGTTCCACTGCGGCATTACGATCATCGCCTGCTTCACTCTCTTATGCGAAGGCTCAGGCGCGGGATACCAGCGCGCATTGACGATGTCGTTCTCCGGATAGCGGGTTCGCACGGGAGAGGTAAATCGCAGGAACTCCGCCGTGGAAAGCTCGCCTGAATGTGCCTGCCGCTTCATCTCTGCATCCTGCTCAAGCGTCTCCGGACGCACGTTCGTCGGGAAGAGCTGCGGATGGCGGTGTTCGAGCCGGAAATCCACTGGCGTCTCATAACCAAAGAATTCATCTGCCCGCTCAACAATTTGGTTGTTAAGCGAGACCATGCGGTCGAATCCTGAAGCGCCTGTAAGATTGCCGGCCTGGATGAAATCGCTTAGCCAGTCCTCGCCCCACTCCAGCGGCCTGACAATGCGGTTGGTGTCGCGCGTGGTCAACGCCGTCTCCCAGGCGTACATCCACTTCGCGTAAAGCTTTCCGAGCATCCTTCTAGTTTATCAAGCGATGAGGGTGACCAAATGAATCCCGATCAGACTTCGGCTACCACCATGCAGACCCGGCCCACGATATGGTCTCCAGGAGATTCATTCGGGACCAGGGGAAGCAGCTGTACGGGGAAATCGCGCACATAGGGCTTGAGAATGAGATGGCGCTCATCGAAGTCGACGTGGCGAAGCAGAAGCATGGGACCAAAACGGACAGCATAGATGCTAGCCTGGTTCGCGCGATAGGGGGCGAGGGAATTGTAATGACGGTCCAGCACGGCAATGGATCCGGGCGGGAGCAGGGGAGCCATCGCCGTAGCCTGTTGCGCATCCGTGCGCACGGCGAGGAACCGTTGCCAGTGCGTGCGGCGGGTGGCGGGGCGCGCGCGGTTCTCGTACAGCCTGGAGGTTGAGATTGGAATCACCTCAATCGTTGCGGCAGGCGCGATCGAGACATCCTCCATCGCGGAGGAGGGAGAGACGATCGGAACCGACTCCACCGGGTCCAGTTCCTGGGCAAGGGGAGGATTACCCCCTCCGGCAGTTAGCTCCAAAGGAAGAATCTCCTCGATCCTGAGGTTCTGGGCCGCCAGAACGCGGTCGAGGCCTTCAAGCGACAAAGCACGCTTCCGATTGAGAAAGTTAGAGATGTGTGCCTGTTTGAACGCCAGCGTGTGGGCAAAGTCGTAGTGAAAGAGCGTGTCCTCAGCGGCCGGTGGCGAAGATGGAGGAGAGCTCGTGCGGGGCAATGACCTCGAGCTGCGCGTAGGTGCATTCGGCAGGCGGCTTGTCGGTGCGCCAGCGGCGGAACTGCGCCATGTGGCGAAAGCGCGTGCCCTGCATATGCTCGTAGGCGACTTCGACGACAAGCTCGGGTCGCAGCGGCTGCCAGGAGAGGTCCTTGCCCTGGCTCCATCGGCTCTGGCCGCCGGGCATGCGCTGATTCTCAGCCGCGCCGCTGGCCTCAGCCCACGATCGCCAGGGGTGATCTGCGAGCGCGTTGCGGCGATAGGGCTCGAGAAATTCAACGAGCTCACGCCGCTTCGCCTTGGTGAAGCTTGCACAGACTCCCACGTGCTGCAGCGAGCCGGACACATCGTAGAGGCCGAGCAGGAGCGATCCGATAGCCTCGTTCTCGGCGTCCTTGTGCCAGCGGAAACCGGCGACGACACAGTCGCAGTCGCGTTCGTGCTTAACCTTGAGCATCGTGCGTTTGTTCGGCTCGTAGATACCGGTGGCGGGCTTAGCCATTACGCCGTCGAGTCCCGCGCCTTCGAAGCGCCGGAACCAGTCGCGCGCTGTAGCCACGTCCCGTGTGGCCGGCGTGATGTGGATGGGCGGCTTCGCTTTCGCCAGTAGCGATTCCAATTCGGAGCGGCGTTGCTCGAAGGGCTGCTGGGTCAGGTCGCGATCGCCAATGGCGAGCACATCGAAGAAGACGACGGAAGTGGGAATCTGTTGCGAGAGCAGTTTGATACGCGATGCGGCTGGGTGAATGCGAAGCTGCAGCGCGTCGAAATCCAGCCCATCTGCTGCCGCGATGACGATCTCTCCATCGAGGACGCAACGCTCGGGAAGCTGCGACTTCAGCGGATCGAAGAGCTCGGGGAAGTAGCGGTCGAGCGGCTTCTGATCGCGGCTCTGAATCAGAAGCTCATCGCCGTCGCGAAAGATCAGCGCGCGAAAGCCATCCCACTTGGGCTCGAAGATCCAGGCATCGCCCTCGGGAATCTCGTCGACTCGCTTGGCGAGCATGGGCAGCACAGGTGGTGATACAGGAAGGTTCACGCTGCGATGGTATACCCCCGGCTCGAATTCATACCCATGCGCTGACGATGCGGCCAGCGCTTCCCAGCAGTTTCAGATTGTCCTTGCGATCTGCAAAGTAACGGGCGTTGATCTGTTCGCCACCGAGATCTTCGATCGTTTGAAAGGCGGTAAGCTCGGCGGCCATCTCGGGCGGGGTGAAGAAGAGCTGAAAGGGCTCGCCCGCGAGCTGAACCCGCGAAGCAAGAGAATCGTGCGCGAGCTGCTCAAAGTAGGGCAACGCGGAGCGGGGCTGGCCGTAGTCCATGACGACACCGCTTCCGGCAGGCAAAGTTGCGATGAGCGAAAGCGTGGAGCGGAAGGCGGGCTGGGTAAGGTAAGGTACGACGCCGAGCCAGGCGAAAAATGCGGGACGCGAGGCATCGAAGCCCGCGGCAGTGAGTTGAGTCGCGAGCAGCTGATGCTCGAAGTCGACCGGGACATAGGTGAGGCTGGAGGGAATGGAGATGCCATTGGCACCGAGCAGCTCATGCTTCCACTGCTGTGTGGCGGGGTGATCGACCTCGAAGACGTGGAGCCCCGGAAACGGATTGCGATAAGCGAAGGTGTCGAGACCGGCACCCAGCAGGACGTACTGAGTCACTCCGCGCGCCACGGCCTGGGCGAGCAGGTCTTCTGCATAACGGCTGCGCGCCACCATAAAGGCTCGCAGCGAGACCGAGAACGGCTTTTGCAGCTTGGTGACCGTGCGTTCCACCTCGGGGAGGTATTCGCTGCCGAGGATGGGGACAGCGACCGGGTCGTTGAAGACGAGCGGCTGCGCGTCATAAAGCTGGTGTGCGGCGCGACGCATGGCGACGCGAAGGGCAGTGCGGGATGGGCGGGCGGCTTCCATGGCTTTCCTAAAGTTTAATAGGTTGTTGAGGAGCCGATGGAGATGGATGGTGATCTTCCTGTTAACTCTTCTTCGCGGATGCAGTGTCGAAGATGCGCTGGCCCGGTAAAGTTAAAGGTACGGTGAGCCAGCCTTCCTCAAAACCATTGACCCCACCCCGTCCCAAAGGATTTCTGGCCAGGTCCTCCGCAGTAGCCGTCGCCAGCGGCATTCTGATGAGCCGTCTGCTGGGACTGGTGCGGGATCGTGTTTTTGCGCACTATCTCGGCAACTCGGATGTTGCCGATGCCTTCCGCGCGGCCTTTCGCATTCCCAACTTCCTCCAGAATCTCTTCGGCGAAGGGGTTCTTTCTGCGTCCTTCATTCCGGTCTACGCTCGGCTCAGGGCAGAGGAGCGTAACGAAGAGGCTTCAGAGCTGGCCGAAGCGATCTTTGCGATTTTGCTGCTGGTCACGTCGGTGCTGGTGCTGTTGGGAGTCTTCGCCGCGCCGTGGCTGATTGACATCATTGCTCCCGGCTTCCAGGGGGCGAAGCGTGCCCTGACCGTTCGCTTGGTGCAGATCCTGTTTCCGGGAGCTGCGCTGCTGGTGTTCTCGGCTTGGTGCCTTGGAGTTCTGAACAGTCATCGGAAGTTTCTGCTGTCCTATGCCGCTCCGGTGATCTGGAATTTGACCATGATCGCCGCCTTCCTTTGGGACGCGGGACGCCAGGGGGAAGAGCATCTTGCCATAGTGATTGCCGTGGCCTCGGTGATCGGTAGCGGGCTACAGTTTGCGATCCAGGTGCCGTCCGTTCTGAGTTTGCTGCGGCCGCTGGCGCTTCGGGTGAAGTTTCGTGGCACTTCCGTGCGATCCGTAGTGCGCAACTTCTTTCCCGTCTTTCTTAGTCGTGGAGTGGTTCAGATCAGCGCTTATCTCGACTCCCTGCTTGCGAGCTACCTGCCTACGGGAGCCGTCTCCGCTCTTGCCTACGCGCAGAACCTGAATGCGCTTCCGGTAAGCCTGTTCGGCATGGCGGTCTCTGCCGCGGAGCTGCCGGCGATGTCGAGCGCGCTGGGAAGCTCGGAGCAGATTGCCGAAGTGCTGCGCAACCGACTGGCGCAGGGACTCAAAAACATCGCATTCTTTGTCGTTCCCTCTGCGGTGGCATTCCTCATCCTGGGTGACGTGATTGTAGCGACGATCTATCGGACGGGACAGTTCACGATGAAGGATGTGATGCTGGTGTGGACCGTGCTGGCCGGTTCTGCGGTCGGACTGCTGGCGTCAACCTCCGGAAGGCTGTATTCCTCCGCTTTCTATGCGCTGCGCGATACGCGTACGCCTTTGCTCTTTGCGGTGATCCGTGTTGCCCTTACGGTCCTCCTGGGATATTTCTTTGCGCTTCCGCTGCCGAGATTCCTCGGAATCGACCGTCACTGGGGAGTCGCCGGGCTTACGTTCTCGGCTGGCCTTGCCGGATGGGTCGAATTCGTTCTACTGCGAAAAGAGCTTCACAAGAGGATCGGCGCGGTTCCGTCCCAGCGCTCCCGGACGGCGCGGCTGTGGGGAGCTGCGGTGCTGGCGGCTCTGATCGGCTATGGCGTGAAGACGGTGCTTCCAATTCGGCCCAGCCATTATTCCTCGCTTCTGATCGGGGCGATTGTGCTTCCTCTCTTCGGAGTGCTGTATGTGGTCTTCAGCCATGTCATGGGCGTCGCCATGCCGAGCAGTCTGCAGCGGTTCCTCCGGCGCAGTTAGGGAATAAGACGAAACATCTCTTCCCGCATCGCTCATCCACCTTCTTTTTCTGCCGATGAGAGTTGTGTCGTGAAGCAACACCACGGGAGAGAGAGATGATCCGGCAGGCGATCAATTGCGATATGTGCGGGGCAGAGAGGCTGGAGCCCACGAGTCATTGGTTTGTGGCGGACGAGCTGGGCGGCGAGTTGAGGCTGCGCGGGTGGGAGTCCCCGAAGGGCTCCCGGAAGAACTTGAAGCATCTGTGCGGACAGAAGTGTGTGCAGCGGCTGATGGACAATTTTACGGCGTCGATGATGGCCGGTCTGCAGATGGGCAAGAGTGTGAAGGAAGTTACCTTCGAAAAGAAGGAGGCCCTTGCTCAGACCGCAACCGATCACGAAGACATGCCGATCCTCGAACGGATGGGTTACGACCGGGAGACCGCTGCCCTGATCGAGGCGGAGTCCTGGGCCGGACCGGTACGGCCGAAGGAGAGTACGTGGGGCGCGGACGCCAGGACCAGTGGCGAGAACCATGCTTCGACGGCTCGGAGTGCGAAGCCGCAGGGAGTTCGCCCGTTTCAGCGTTCGGCTTAGGCAGGCGGGAGGACGCACGGGTGATTGGGAGAAGATGCGTATCCGGTGAAGGGATGAACTAGAATCTCCGAACGATGAGTCCTGCTAAGTGCTGCCTGATTGTTCTGGCCACGCTCGTCGGGCAGCTTTCGGCCCAGACGGCCTCAGGACCGGTTCTTGCAACCGAGCCAAGGATTCAATATCCGCCGATTGCACGGGCGGCGCATGTGGAGGGCGACGTTGTCGTAAGGTTTTCGATCGATTCGGACGGTCGTACGACTTCGGTCCAGACGTTATCGGGGTCTCCCATATTGCAGCCTTCAGTCGAAGGGCAGATCAAGGAGTGGAGGTTCAGGGTACCGCTGCCACCAAATGCGCAGAGCGATTTTGAGGCGGTCTATAAATTCCGTCTGCGTGCGGCGGACGAGAGTCTCGATGACGACCTTGATGCTCCGCCGTACTATCCCTGCTGTGGGCATCTGATAACTCTGCCATTGGGGGCTATGGCAGTTACGGGCGAAGTGCGCAGTCTCGATGGAAGCCAGAAGATCGATGTAACTCCGGCTGCTGCAGGGGCTGCCGAGGATCGTTGTCCGGACGACA
This sequence comes from Edaphobacter sp. FHG110511_03, assembly GCF_059115365.1. Classification (NCBI taxonomy): domain Bacteria; kingdom Pseudomonadati; phylum Acidobacteriota; class Terriglobia; order Terriglobales; family Acidobacteriaceae; genus Edaphobacter; species Edaphobacter sp. FHG110511_03. Next base: position 865,041 of record NZ_JBZYWL010000001.1, read on the forward strand.
AAGAGAAGCAGGTTCCCTCCGGTTCGGATTCGGATGATTTTGTCGAACTCTTTCGTGCGTGCTGGAAGGGATGCCTTGACTACAAGGTTCGCGTCTATCGTGATGGCCGCGTGGAATGGCATGGCAGGGATCAGGTTGTGACGAAGGGAGAAGGCAGGGGACAGATTTCTGGGCAGGCCGCTTCTGCACTGGTTTCCAAGTCTCAGGCGCATTCTTTCTGGTCGGGATGTTCGGCTGTGCCTCCTCCATTAAGCCAGGATCGTGAGGCACAGGAGTTCAAGAGCGGCGACTACCTTACGGTGAAGATTGGCGATCATGTGAAGTCGCTGGACGTAAATAGTTCCTTTGGGAGCAATCCCGAGTCAGGGAAGCGGTTTGAGTGGGCTATTGATAAAACAGCGAACACACATGACTGGATCCACGGCGATGCTGTTTTCGAGCCGTTCGAGAACATGTCGCGCGATATTTTGATGCCGAAGCCCGGTATGACTGCGCTCATACGATCGATCTTCCACTTCAGTCCTTCGACCGGGCAACTGACGCATGAAGCGTTGAAACATCTCCTGGCATCGAACGTGGATGTGGATGCCACGGATGAGAGCGGATGGACGGCATTGATGTATGCCGCCGAGTTGAACTCGGACAATCGGCCTGTGGATCTTCTGCTGGAGGCGCATGCGAATGTAAATCGCGTCTCCCTTCACGGCGATTCTGCCTTGATGATGGCGGCATACGGCGGCAGGCTCAGCGAGAGTCTGTTGAAGGCGGGCGCTGACATCAATGCACGTAACGCGGATGGCGTCACGACGCTGATGCTTCTTGCTCAACATATCGATCCGGACAAATTGCATGAAGCGATCGCTGCAGGAGCCGATCCCACCGCTCAGGACCGTGAAGGCCGCACTGCCCTCGATTATCTGCGGGCAGCATCCTGTGAGAAGGCGATTGTTCCTTTGCCGGAACCCGAGGCGCGGATTGTGCCCAAGGAACCGCTACCCTGTCCTCCCAACAGCGAAGAGTCCAGGATGAGTGAGGCGTTGCTGAAGGTTGCGATGAAGAAAAAGCCGAAGTAATTCTTAGGCGGATTCTTCAGTCTGCTTTGTCGGTCCAGTCATCCAGGCAAGGGCCTGGGCAAGATACTGCTTCATCTCTTTGCGATTGACGATCTCGTCAAGGAAACCGTGTTCGAGAAGGAACTCGGAACGCTGGAAGCCTTCGGGAAGCTTCTGGCGGATGGTCTGTTCGATGACGCGCGGTCCGGCGAAGCCGATCAGCGCGCCGGGCTCGGCGATATTGAGGTCGCCCAGCATGGCGAAGCTGGCCGTAACTCCACCGGTGGTGGGGTCGGTCATCACCGAGATGTAGGGAATCTTTTCATCATCCATGCGCGCCAGGCCCGCGGAGACCTTGGCAAGCTGCATCAACGAGGCGATGCCCTCCATCATGCGGGCACCCCCTGAGGCCGAGATGATGATGAGGGGATGGCGGGTCTCGAGGGAGCGATCGACCGCACGCGCGATGGTCTCTCCGACCACCGAGCCCATGGAACCGCCGATGAAGCTGTACTCCATTACCGAAAGCACAACCGGTTGGGAGCCGATATTGCCCAAGGCGTTGATGATGGCGTCGTTGAGGCCGGTCTTCCGGCGGGCGTCTTCCAGGCGTTTCTTGTAAGGCTTCAGGTCTGTGAATTCAAGGGGATCGGTGGAGCGCAGGTCGAGATCCACAAGCTCATAGCCGGGTTCGAGGAGGCTGTTGATGCGCTCACGGGCCCCGATGCGGAAGTGATAGCCGCACTTGGGGCACACCTGCAGGTTGGCTTCGAGATCAGCCTTGAAGATCACTTCGCGGCACTTCGGGCAACGAACCCACAGTCCTTCGGTGCGGACCGTTCTTTCGGAATCGTTGACGATCTCGTTCTCTTCGCGTTTGAACCAGCTCATGCCTGTCGTATGCCTTCCGGGGGTACCCCGACTATTGTAGCGGTTCGCGTGCGTTCAGCCGGTAATGATGCCCATACAGAGGATGGCACAGGCGATGGCGAAGAAGTCTTCGCTGACAGTGACATGCCAGGTCTTGCAGCCGAGGCGGTGGGTGAGTTGGCGCCGAAGCTGATACGCCGTGAAGGCTCCCACCAGAGAGCCGAGGACCCCGAGGATAATGCCTTCGACTTCCGGAGCATCCAGTGAAGAGGCGACGATGGCCCCGACCAGGCCCCCGAAAAAGAAGCGGATGAGGAGCACAGTGGGGCGTGTGGGGCGTGGCATCCGGGAGTACTTGTCCATGACGTACTCGAGAATGGCCAGCACGGTAAAGGCGATCGCGACCGGGAACTTGGCAGACCATCCGGCCCAGTCGTCGACTGGAAGGAGCTTAAGCCAGGCAAACCAACAGAGGACCGTCATCGGGGTCATGGTCCGCATGCCCGTGATGAAGCCGAGCAGCGGGATCGCGATGAGCCAGGTGAGGACCTCGATGGTCATGAAAGCCAAATCCTCCGTATTAGATCAACACTGCCTACAGGGTGCAGTTGCTCCACAGTTAAGATGGACGAGCCGAATGTACACGAAGTCTCGCTGGAGCCGACAGGGTAAACGAAAGCAGAAAAGCCCGGTCAGTATCTCAGGGGGAGATGCTGCCGGGCTCGGAAGTGCTGTGAAGCGGATCAGGCGACGGGCTGGGGCTGACGGAGCCAGTCATAGAGCGGAAACTGTTCAGCCAGCTCAGTAACCTCGCCGCGAATCTTACGCAGAGCCGCGGGGTCATTGCGCTTGTCGAGCGCGCTGGCGATCCAGCCTGCGATCCGGCGCATCTCGGCCTCCTTCATGCCCCTTGTGGTCAGGGCCGGAGTTCCGATACGAATCCCGCTGGGCTTCATGGGCGGGTTAGTGTCGTAAGGAATTGCGTTCTTATTGACCGTGATGCCGGCTTCGCCGAGCGCATTTTCCGCCTCGGAGCCCAGGATTCCCTTCTGGAAGACATCGACGAGCATCAGATGATTGTCGGTACCACCGGAGATGATGCGGAAGCCCTCGCCAGCTAGAGCCTCGGCCAGAACCTTGGCGTTGGCAACTACCTGGTGGGCATAGGTCGAGAATGTCGAGTCAAGAGCCTCTTTGAAGGCGACGCCCTTGGCAGCGACGATATGCATGAGTGGGCCGCCCTGCTGGCCGGGGAAGACGCTGCGATCGACGGCTGCGGCGTGCTCCTGCTTGCAGAGGATGAGCCCGGCACGAGGTCCGCGCAGGGTCTTGTGGGTGGTGGTGGTCGTGATGTGGGCGTGGGGCACCGGCGAGGGGTGCGCTCCGCCTGCGACCAGGCCGGCGAAGTGGGCCATATCGACCATCAGAAACGCTCCGACCTTGTCGGCGATCTCCCGCATACGGGGGAAATCGAAGATGCGCGGGTAGGCGCTGCCTCCCCCGACAATCACCTTGGGTTTCTCGCGCAGGGCCAGCGCTTCGAGCTCGTCATAGTCGATGGTCTCGGTATCCTTGCGGACCTGGTAGCCGACGATGCGGTAGAGCTTGCCTGAGAAGTTGAGTTTATGCCCGTGGGTCAAGTGGCCGCCGTGCGCCAGGTCGAGGCCCAGAAGGGTGTCGCCGGGGTTGATGATCGCCATGTAGGCGGCGGCGTTGGCCTGCGAGCCCGAGTGCGGCTGCACGTTGGCGTGCTCGGCCCCAAAGAGCTGTTTGGCCCGATCGCGGGCGATGTTCTCGACCACGTCCGCGAACTCGCAGCCACCGTAGTAGCGCTTGCCGGGATAGCCTTCGGCGTATTTGTTGGTGAAGACGGTTCCGGCGGCCTCCAGCACGGCGCGGCTGACGAAGTTTTCGGATGCGATCATCTCGAGGCCTTCGTGCTGGCGGACGACTTCGTCGTCGATCTGCGCGGCGATCTCGGGATCGGCTTGGGCAAGCGGAGCGTTCTGGTCGATAGGCATAGTCTTATTTTATGCCGGGTAGGCCCTCAGGCCTATGCCGGGCAAACCTGCTTCCTTCTAACTCCCCATCATGGAGCTAAGAAGGATGTCCCGGAGTTCAATCGCTCCGGGAAGGATTCGAAGAAGAATTCCTAGAAGGCGCTGACTCCCTCTTCCGTAACCAGTTGATCCACCCGGATATTCATTGCCTCGCCGAGTTTGCGGAAGTCTTCACGCCAGTTATCGGTCCAATAAGTACGGTCACTGCGGCGCAGAAGATCGTTCCATATGTTCTGCGCCTGCCAGAAGTTAACCTCGAAGGGGAGCTGATGAAAGGTTTCCGCGATCGCTAGTGTGTCGGAAAGAACTTTGGCTGCCGGCTCGTCACCGGCTGCAGCGGCTTCAAGCGCCACCATGGCGCGCTTCATACGCTGGCCCGCCTCGTAGCCGAGTTCCTGGGTATTAAGGGTAATGTGTTCGGCGCCGGCGCGCTGAGCCAGCGCAAGCACGTTGTCGGCCTCGAACTGTTCCGCTTCGATGGCGCGCCGCAGCATCGACCCGATGGCATAATTGGCGACCACTTCGAGAGCGGTGGGAGGTGCCATCCCGCATTCGGTAAGGAAATCGAGCAGGGAGGTGTGATCCTCGTAGATTTTGCTCAGCGAACTTTCCATCTCCGCGACCGTCTGGGTAAGGATCGCCTGGAGGATGCGATGCTGCTCGTCCGCAAAGAGCGACAGCAGCGAATAGTCCATCCCTCCGAAGAGCTGGTCGATCAGCCGGATGACCTCTGGGAGATTGGCGCGTCGCATGGCCTCGGAGACTTCACGGGAGAATGTCTCGAAGGCCGCGACCTGCGCGGGATCAGAGGAGTCGTAGCGTTTTACCGCTGCGGAGAGGTTCTGGTCGCCCAGATGCAGTACGGCAAAGCAGATCTCCTCGGTCTCCTCGGTGATGCGGGAGTCGATCCACGCAGCACCGAGCGCGACCCTCCCTCGCCCTGAGCTGAAGACCTGGTGGCTCTGCCTGCGGACGTTGTAGCAGAACAGCTCTCCCTGTTCCGGATAGGAGCGGAAGATGGAGCTAATGGCGTAATGAGCGCCAACCTCTTCGAGGCCGATCTTCATTCCGGTCACGAAACGCTTGTAGACCTCCGCAGCGTTGCCGATCTCCGGCAGGTTGCTGTTGGCCGTCGCAAGAACATCGAGAAATTTTGCCTCCAGAACCTCGCCTGGTTTGCCAAAGAGACGCGCAGCAAGCTGAAGAACCCGGGCGGCGTAGGCGATGACTTGAACCGTCTCGATTCCCGAGACCTCGTCAAAGAACCAGCCGCAGCTGGTGTACATCAGCTGGATGTGGCGCTCCAGCTCCATCAGTTCGAGAGCGGTGATGCGTTCCGCCTGCGAGAGTTCGTGGGAGGCGTGTTTCGCGAAGAAGGCGTCGATGTTGGGGCGGGATCGGTCCAAAATCACGCTGATGTAGGCATCACGCGCGGCCCAGAGATCCTTGTAGAGCGTGCACGAAAGCTTCTCGGTCAGGGGAATGGTCGCATCCCGAAGCTGGTCGAGCGCCACCCGCAGGGCAGCCCGCCACTCCTGGTTCCAGCCCGGGCGGCCTCCACTGTTGCATCCGCAGTTGGAGCGCCAGCGTTCGACGCCATGGGCGCAGCTCCAGGAGGTGTCGTCGACGATCTCGGCCTCCCAGCGGGGAGGGTACTTTGCGAGAAAAGCTGCGTAGTTGATCAGCTGGGCCCGTCGCCCGTCCTCAAGCCAGTGAATCGCGTAGGAGAGCGCCATCTCTCCATGTCTGTGGTGATGGCCGTAGCTCTCCCCATCCGTGGCGACGTCGGAGAGCAGCGCGGGTTCTTCTCTGGTGGCCTCCGATTCCTCCCCGAATCCGGCAAGAAGCCGCTCTCCGAAGCTCACGCCGCTGTTGAGCAACCCTTCGAATGCGATGGCTCGGGAGCTCGGACCGTTATAGAAAAAGACCGTGATGGATCGGCCCTCATCGAGGGCAACCCTGTAAGGGTGCCTGGTATCGACGGAGGCATCGACCGTCTCGGTCCAGGGAATTTTTTCAAGCGAAGCCCCGGGTTTTGCCCCATCGCTTGCGGCTGCCACAGGCATCGCCGCGGCCAAGGGGCGAACTCGTGCGGACTGATGCGGTGCCAGGATGGTGAAGAGGATGCCCTCCTGGGCCATCAGGTCGAGGACGGTGCGGTTGGCGGCGGTCTCCGACAGCCACATACCTTCGGGCCTGCGTCCGAAGCGGTGCTCAAAGTCGTAGATGCCCCATCGAATCTGGGTGCGGGCATCGCGCTCGTTGGCGAGCGGCATGATGATGTGGTTGTACACCTGCGCGATTGCGGATCCGTGACCGTCGTTATGATGCGCGCTGGCGCGGTCCGCATCGAGGATCATGCGATAGACGCGAGGTGCGAAGTCATTGAGCCAACTCAGCAGCGTGGGTCCAAAGTTAAAGCTGATCCACGAGTAGTTGTTCATGATGCGGACGATCTTGTTCTCCGTATCGGTGATGCGGGAGGCTCCATTGGGCGCGTAGCATTCGGCCGTGATGCGATCGTTCCAGTCGTGATACGGCGCGGCCGAGTCCTGGATCTCCACCGTCTCGAGCCAGGGGTTCTCGCGGGGCGGCTGGTAGAAGTGCCCGTGAATACAGACGTACCGGTCCGTGAAGGGGACCTCAGAAGACCTCGGAGATTGTTCAGGTGTCGCCATCTGTCACCTTAGAGACTATCGGGCCCCTCGGGGTTGGGTTGGCTAAGGAAATCACAAACGAGAGTGAAGCGCAGAAACAATTTTCATCAGACTTTGACGCAGGCCTGAATGAGTTCTAAAAGTCATCCCGGAAAGAAACATTCGATCGATGTGGAGCGCGAGGGATCTATGACTTCGTGTCGCCCGGCCTGGGAGTGCCAGTCCCATTTGCCAGATCGCAGGCGCGGTACATGTACCAACTCGCGATCGATCGCCAGGGAGCCCACCGGCGCCCCCGTTTGTGCATCACCTCCGCAGTTGGAAGGTCGGCCGGCGTGACCTTTACCGTGGGCTTCAGTCCCTGGAAGGTAAGTGCGAATCCCTTGCGTATCCCGTAGTCCGAGACCGGAAAGACATCGGGTCGGCCCAGCCGGAAGATCAGGAACATCTCGACCGTCCAGCGGCCAATGCCGCGAACCTGCGTGAGGTGTTCGATGATGTCCTCGTCGGACATGCGGCGGATCCGCGCCAGAGTCGGCACGGTTCCATCAACCGTCTTGGCGGCCAGATCGCGTAGGGCGAGCATCTTGTTGTGCGAGAGTCCGGCGGTGCGAAGCTGCTCGTTGGGGCAATCGAGCAGGTGCTGCGCGGAGGGATGAACTCCGATTCCGCAGACGTCGTGGAAGCTCTCCAGCACGCGTTTGTGGATCGTCGCCGCGGCCTTGCCATGAAGCTGCTGATAGATGATCGATTCGACGAGTGCTTCGAAGGGAGACTGCGCGCTGGCGAGGCGCAACGTAAAGGGGCCGGCTCGAGCGATCAGGCGGCCCAGCTTTGGATCGGCTGCGGAGAGTTGCGCGATCGCAGTATCGGAGTCGTACTGCGGAGCACGAGGACGAGGGATGCTTCGAGCCATGAGCATGACCGTAGCAGAGAGTGGCAAGCGGCTTCTACTGCGACGGCAATGTTTGCTATCAGGCACAGGGAAGATGGGTTGCACTAATTCGGACTGAATTGGTGCGGATTTACAAGCCGTATACCTTTCGGGCAGGGTAGATATTGTGGTGCGAAGAGCTCTCATCGCACCGATGCACGAGATGTTGTGCAGCTGTTTTTTCGAGGGCGCTCCCCACGTTTCGATAATCGGCGTAACGCCGAAAATCAAAGGCGAGTATCGGCCAGTGGGGTTTTGAATGGCTTTTTCCACTGCTATACTCGGAGTTTCTGAGAGACGAAAATTCAGGCGGAAGCTAACTGAGCGGATGCCGATAACCGCCGATGCGTTTCCGGTCGGCGCAGCAGCCAAAAAGAACCAAAAAACCTTGAACCCCCTTCTCCCGCCGGAGAGGAAGCAGGAAAGCACTCATGGCGCAAGTTTTTGACCGCAGTTCGAACGCGCTGGCTCGAGCGAGCCTGGTTTTGACGGGCTTGATCGTCATCGCGCTCGGCGTTGCCCTGAACCAGCTGCAGCGATCCCCGTGGGTCACCAGGCAGGGCCAGCGGCCGGATCAACCGATCCCCTTCAGCCACAAGCATCACGTCGAAGGCCTCGGTTTGCAGTGCCAGTACTGCCACACGCAAGTGGAGAAGGCGGCTTATGCAGGCATTCCCCCCACCAAGACCTGCATCAACTGTCATGCGCAGATCTGGACCAATGCCGACTATCTCGAGCCGGTGCGCGAGAGCTGGGCGACGGGGGCTTCCATTCAGTGGATCCGTGTCCACGACCTTCCGGACTACGTTTATTTCAACCACGAAATTCATGTGAACAAGGGCATCGGCTGCGCCAGTTGTCATGGTCGCGTGGACGAGATGCCGCTGATGTATCAGCAGAACACGCTGCAGATGGAGTGGTGCCTGAACTGCCACCGCAATCCTGCCGTGAACCTGCGTCCGACCTCCGAGATCTACAACATGGCGTGGGCTGGACCCTCGAGCAGTAAGCCAGTCTGGTGCGGATCGACAGGAAAGGGCGGCCCGACGGCGAATGCGGTCAGCTGCACCGAGGCCGATCCTAACAAGGGCGGAGCTGAGCTGGTTTCGCTGCAGACAGGTGGAGCGGCGACCCCGGTCAGCTATCAAAAGTTCACCAGCCAGATGGAGCTGGGCAAATACTTGACGGCGCAGTATCACATTCGCACGCCGAATGAGCTCTCCAGCTGCGAGACGTGCCACCGATGAAGACGACAGGGATTGGAACAGAAGAGACAATGGCTGATACCAGGTCACAGACACAGGCAGAAGCGCAGGTGGTGACACAGATTGCGCCGGCAAAGATGACCCTCGCCGAGGTCCGGGCGAAGCTCGATGGCAAGACCGGGCGACGCTACTGGAAAAACCTGGACGAGCTGGCCGAGACCCCCGCGTTCCACGAGTTGATGCGCGAGGAGTTTCCCCGGCAGGCAGGCGCGGGCGAGTGGGTGGATGCAGTCTCGCGACGCGGCTTTCTCAAGGTTATGGGAGCGTCCTTTGCCCTAGCCGGACTGGCTGGATGCACCAAGCAGCCAGATGAGCCCATCTATCCCTACGTGAAGCAGCCCGAGGACCTGATCCTGGGCAAGCCGATGTACTTTGCCACGGCCTATCCCTTCCCCACCGGGGCGATTCCGGTGCTGATCAAGTCAGACTCCTTCCGGCCCATCAAGGTAGACGGCAACCCCGAGCACCCGATGTCGAAAGGCAAATCGGATGCCATGACCCAGGCAACGCTGCTCGATCTGTACGATCCGGATCGCTCGCAGCATGTTCGGCTGCGTGGACAGGGTTCGAGCTACGGAGAGTTCCAGACGACTTTCCAGGATGCGGCGAGCAAGCTTACCGGCGGTCAGGGCCTCTACTTTCTGAGTGAGACCATCACTTCGCCCACCTTGGCGGCGCAGTGGAAGGCCGTTCAAGCGAAGTATCCCCAGGCGAAGCTGGTGCAGTGGGAGCCGGTGAGCCAGGACTCCTCAAGAGCCGCGTCGAAGGCGGCATTCGGGAGCTACGCCGACGCTCAGTACAAGCTTGAGAACGCGGATGTGATCGTCTCGCTCGACGCCGATTTCCTTGGCGGTATCGCTCACCCCGGCTTCCTTCCGATGGCCGCTGCTTATGCCGAGCGTCATCGCTACGAAGAAGGCAAGACGCTGAACCGGCTTTATGTTGTCGAGTCGATGCCGACGGTGACCGGCTTCAAGGCCGAACACCGGTTGGCTCTCAAGCCCAGCCAGATCGCCCAGTTTGCCGATGCGCTGGTCTACGGATCCGCTCCGCAGGGTCTGGATGCCGAGCAGCAGAAGTTCTTCACGGCGCTGCTGAGTGATCTTAAGAAGAACAATGGCAAGGCAGTAGTGATCCCCGGCGAACAGGCTCCGGCCTCGGTCCACGCGGCTGCCTATGCCATCAATACCCTGATCGGTGCGGTCGGTAAGACGGTCGTCTACACCGAGACCGTGAACCCGCTTCCGAGCGAGCAATTGGCCGACTTCAAGACGCTGATTGCCGACATGAATGCGGGCAAGGTTCAGTGGCTGGTGATGCTTGGTGTCAATCCGATCTATTCGGCTCCAGCAGACTTCAACTTTGCCGATGCGATGGCGAAGATCCCTGTCACGGTCCATCTGGGCACTCATCTCGACGAGACCGGATCCATCTCCACCTGGCACATCAACAAGTCGCACTATCTCGAGAGCTGGTCCGATGCCCGGGCCTACGATGGCACGCTCTCGATCATCCAGCCAATGATTGATCCGATGTACGGCGGCAAGAGCGCGCACGATGTCTTCCAGGCCTTGCTGGCCGATCCGGTGGCTTCTGCCTACGATGTCGTACTCGCGAACGCGAAAACCTATATCAAGGGAGACTTCGCAGTCGGCTGGCGCAAAGCGCTGCACGATGGCTGGGTCGAGGGCACGGCATTCACACCGAAGGCCGGCGTCCCCGCACGGGTCACGGCATTCCCGGCTCCGGCTTCCTCCGGCTCTGGCTACGAGATCTCCTTCCGCCCCGATCCCTCGCTCTACGATGGCCGCTTTGGAAACGTCGGCTGGCTACAGGAGCTCCCCAAGCAGGTCACGAATCTGAGCTGGGACAACGCCGCTCTGGTCAGCATGAAGACGATGGCCGACCTGAAGGCGGAAGAGACTGACCTGATCGAGCTTGAGTTGGGCGGCCGCAAGGTTACAGCTCCCATCCTGATGGTTCCCGGCCACCCTGACGAATTGATCACGGTCTACCTCGGCCTTGGCCGCGGTGTTGAGTCGGGTCGCGTCGGTTCCGGGGTCGGCTTCAACGCCTACACGCTGCGAACCGCGTCCGCGCCTTTGAGTGCATCGGGTGCTACGGCGAAGACGGTGGCCGGAAGCTACTACGCCCTCTGCGTGACCAAGGTTCACAGTACGGAGCATCGCGGCAAGTTCGCGCAGCATGATCTTGAGCGGCCGCAGTACGACACCGAAGGTACCTATTCGCTCGAAGGACACGAGGCGATGGAGCGGTCGATCATCCGCTACGCGACCGTGGAAGAGGCGGAAAAGAATCCTAAGTTCGCCGAAGAGGGCGCCAGCGGAACGCTGGTGAACAAGGTCGGGTACGGCCCGCAGGGCGAGAACCCTGTGCATGGCGATCCTGGCTGGAAGTCGCAGAAAGAAGTCAACCTCAGCATGTTCCCGGATGCCTGGGACTACAAGAAGACCGATCCGTCTTCCTTGAAGATCCAGAACGCGTGGGGCATGGAGATTGATCTGAACAGCTGCATCGGCTGCAATGCCTGCATCGTCAGCTGCTACGCCGAGAACAATATCCCGGTTGTCGGTCGCGAGCAGGTCAAGGTGGGCCGCAACATGCAATGGCTGCGTATCGATACCTACTTCGAGGGCGACCTGCATGCTCCCAAGGCGCACTTCCAGCCGATGGCCTGCCAGCACTGCGAAAACGCGGGCTGCGAGCAGGTCTGCCCGGTCGGCGCAACGGTGCACACGCCCGAAGGCCTCAATGTGATGGTCTACAACCGCTGCGTGGGCACAAGGTATTGCTCGAACAACTGCCCATACAAGGTTCGCCGCTTCAACTTCCTTCTGTACTCGGACTACGAGACCGAGAGCCTGAAGTTCATGCGCAACCCCGACGTCAGCGTGCGCTCGCGCGGCGTCATGGAGAAGTGCACCTACTGCGTGCAGCGCATCGAGTCCGCGAAGATTACGGCCGACAAGGAGAATCGTGCGATCCGCGATGGCGAGATTGTGACCGCATGCCAGCAGGCATGCCCGACCAACGCTATCGTCTTCGGCAATACCAACGATCCAGCGAGCAAGGTTGCGAAGCGCAAAGCCACGGAGCGCAACTATTCGGTGCTGGGTGACCTGAACTATCGTCCACGCACAACCTACACGGCTGGCGTCATCAACCCGAACTCGGAGCTGGCATAAATGGCGACCAAACAACCCATCCATGACCCGATGATCGATCCGCGGACCGGCGAGTACGCGGTCATCGCTCCGGGCCACAACTTCAAGTCGGTGACGCAGAAGATCGCTGGCTTGGTTTTGACCTCGAATACGCCGCTGGGCTGGTTCTTCGGCCTGATGGTGGCTGGCGGTGTGGCCTCGCTGGTTGTGGTCGCAGTGACCTGGCTGTTCCTAAAGGGCGTCGGCATCTGGGGCGTCACGATGCCCGGTGCCTGGGGCTTTGCGATCATCAACTTCGTCTGGTGGATCGGTATCGGCCACGCCGGAACGCTGATTTCGGCGATTCTGCTGCTGTTCAAGCAGACCTGGCGCAACTCGATCAACCGCTTCGCCGAGGCGATGACGATCTTCGCCGTCGTCTGCGCCGGCATGTTCCCGCTGATTCACGTCGGTCGTCCGTGGCTGGGATACTGGCTCTTCCCCTACCCGAACACGATGAACGTCTGGCCGCAGTTCCGCAGCCCTCTGGCATGGGACGTCTTCGCGGTTTCGACCTATGCGACGATCTCGGTGGTCTTCTGGTACATCGGCATGATCCCGGACTTCGGCACGCTGCGCGACCGCGCGACGCTGCCGCTCGCCCGCTACTTCTACGGCATGCTGTCGCTCGGCTGGCGCGGATCGACGCGCCACTGGATCCGCTATGAGACGGCATCACTTCTCCTGGCCGGTCTCTCTACGCCGCTGGTGCTCTCGGTACACACAGTCATCAGCTTCGACTTCGCGGTGGCGGCCCTCGCGGGATGGCACACGACCATCTTCCCGCCCTACTTCGTTGCCGGCGCCGTCTACTCCGGCTTCGCCATGGTGCTTACGCTGGCGATTCCGATCCGCAAGTTCTACCACATGGAAGACCTGGTCACCCTACGCCACCTGGACAACATGGCGAAGGTCATGTTGGCGACCGGCTCCATCGTGGCTTACGGGTACGGCATGGAAGTCTTCATGGCCTGGTACTCGGCCAGCCACTGGGAGTTCTTCATGATGTGGAACCGCATGTTCGGCCCAATGTGGTGGGGCTACTGGATCCTGATCCTGACGAACATCGCGATCCCGCTGACCACGCTCTGGTCACGCAAGCTGCGAGTGAATGTGGGCTACCTGTTCGTACTCTCGTTCATCGTCAATATCGGCATGTGGTTCGAGCGCTTCGTCATCGTCGTGACTTCGCTTTATCGCGAGTACCTGCCATCGAGCTGGGGAACGTACCGCGCGACCAAATGGGACTACATGCTCTTCATCGGAACATGGGGACTGTTTACCATGCTGTTCCTCCTGTTTGTGCGCTTCCTCCCGATGATCCCGATGTCCGAGATCCGGATGATGCTGCCGCAGACCAAAATCACACGCGGTGGCAAGACCGCTGAGACCACAAGCGAGGAGATGAGCTAATGCCGCGCAGAGAAGGAATCTACGGCCTGCTGGCGGAGTTCAACACTCCCGGCGAACTAGTGACAGCCACGGAAGAGGCGCGCCGCGCCGGCTATCGCCGCATGGAGTGCTACACACCCTACCCGGTCGAAGAGGCCGCCGAGGCTCTCGAGTTCCACAAGAACCGCGTTCCCCTGATCTGCCTGCTCGGCGGTCTGATGGGTGTGACCACGGCCTTCCTGATGCAGACCTGGATCGCGGTCTGGGCCTATCCGCTGAACATCGCGGGGCGTCCGCTGTTCTCGTGGCCGGCGTTCATTATTCCCGCCTACGAGTGGACGATTCTGTTCGCTGGACTTTCGGCTGGCTTCGGAATGATTGCGCTGAACGGCCTCCCGCAGCTCTATCATCCTTTGTTCAACGCGCCCAACTTCCGCAATGGCGCGACGACGGACAAGTTCTTCCTGTGCCTCGAGGCTGTCGATCCCCAGTTTTCTCCAGCTGGAACCAGGGCATTTCTCGAGCAGTTTCACGCGGTCTCCGTGGTGGAGGTGGACCATTAATACCCAGAGCACACCCGTGAGGCTGAAGATGTCTCTGGTAGCTACGATCGCGCTTGCGGCGACGGTCGGCTGCCGTCAGGACATGCACGACCAGCCCAAGTTCTTCCCCCAGCGCGGGACCACGTTGTACGCCGATGGCCGCTCCGCGCGTCCGCAGGCGGAAAACACCGTGGCCCGGGAACAGCTTCATCAGGACGCCTATTTCTATACCGGCATGGTCGATGGCAAGGAAGGCGACGGTCTTCCCTTCCCGGTTACTGCGCAGGTGCTCGAGCGCGGCCAGGAGCGTTACAACGTCTACTGCACCCCCTGCCATTCGCGTGTTGGAAACGGCGAAGGAATGATTGTGCAGCGCGGTTATGCCAAGGCCGGGGACTTCCACACGTCGAGGCTGGAGTCGGCCCCGCTCGGTCACTTCTTCCACGTAATCACCAATGGCTATGGCGCCATGCCGGATTACTCGGCACAGGTGGCACCCGCCGACCGCTGGGCTATCGCCGCCTACATCCGCGCACTTCAACTCAGCCAGAAGGCGACCCAGGCCGATGTTCCTTCCGGAGCCCATGTCGAGCCGCTGACGGATATCGCCGAGCGTGAAGGCATGCCCGCCTCCTTTATCAAGGAGTGGCATGTCCCAGCTACAGCGGTGACCGGAACGCCCAATGATCAACCCCTTGTGCTTCCCGCGCCGGGCGCGGACTCTGCAAAGCCGGTCCCAACCCAGCCCGCGGCCAAGCAACCCGCGACAACCCCTGGAGCAGCACCAAAGCAGTAATCTCGGAAGCTTCCGAATGAAGGCCTGAAAACGCATGTCACTTGGACACGAACATCACGGAGACGCAGGACACCACGACCACGGGCCGCGTGTGCTTCCTTCATCGCTTGCCGCCCCCGAGGAGGCCATCAAGGCCTGGCGGACACGTCTGCTGATCGTCGGCGGGGCTGCCGCACTGATCTCGCTGGCCTTCCTTCTGGTGAAGGGTGGTCCCGGCCATATTCTGCGCGCCTATCTGATGGGCTTTATGGTCTCGTTCGGCTTTGCCGGCGGCGGGCTGGCGATGCTGATGCTGCAGTACGTCTCGGGCGGTAAGTGGGGACTGCTTCTGCGCCGTCCGCTGGAAGCAGCGTCTCGCACCCTATGGCTGGTCGCCGCCATGGTGATCCCGGTCCTCTTTTTCATGAAGCACCTTTATCAGTGGGCGGCTTATCCGAACGCGCAGGCGACCGCTGCAGCCTATGCCAAAGGGTTGATGACCCAGGAGCAGATGCTCACGGCCGATGCCAAGCACGCCATGCTGAGCCCGTCCGCCGCCATCGTGCAGACGGTGATCGTCTTCGGCATCCTGCTGCTCATGACGACCTTGTTGAACCGCTGGTCCCTGCAGCGGGACGCCGATCCCAATGCCGGATCGCAGGCCAGCTTCGACTTCTGGCGCATCAAGTTCGAGAACCTCTCCGGAATCGGGATCCTGATCTACGTCATCCTGATGACTGACCTCGCGATCCTTCTTATCAAGTCTCTCGACGTAACCTGGTACTCGTCGATCTACGGGCTCCAGTTCCTGGTCGGCCAGGGCTATCAGACGCTTGCGCTCGGCATCCTGATCGTGATCCTGCTCTCGCGCTACCAGCCCATGAAGACGCTGTTGCGCGTCACCGAACAGCACGACCTAGGCAAATTCCTCTTTGCTTTCACGATGCTGAACATCTATCTCTGCTTCGCGGAGTTCCTGATCATCTGGTCGGGGAACGTTCCGGACGAGATTCCATGGTATCTGGCCCGCATCCATGGAGGATGGTGGACCATCTGCTCGCTCGATTTCATCTGCCACTGGCTGATTCCGTTTACCCTGCTGCTCTCGCGCGATCTGAAGCGGAATAAGTCGAAGATGATCTGGCTGACCAGCTTCATGATCTTTGCCCGCTGCCTGGATATGTTCTGGCTGATTGAGCCGAACTTCTCAGATGCTGCCGGCAATCTGCACCTGTCGGGAAACCTTGGAATTCTTGCCTACATCACGGTCCCGGTCGCTGTCCTGTCCATCTGGGGAGCCTACTACCTCACCGAACTGATGAAGCGTCCTCTGATGAACGTCAACGACCCGCACCTGGAAGAGATGCTGGAGCCCGAACATGCCCACTAACGAACACGATCCGAAAAAATCGGCCCTGCACGATCCCCATGCCCACACTCCGGAGGACCCGGGCTACGAGACGACCGACGTCAACGTCAACGGCGTCGTGGTCTTCCTCTCCGGCCTGGCGGGCTCGGTCTTCGTCTTCTTTATCTTCTGCTTCCTGATGGGCAAGGTCATCAACAGCGCTCTGCAGAAGTCGGATGGACCGCCGGACAAGTGGCATCAGCTGGCGGAGGGAAAATCCACTCCGGAAAAGCGTCAAAACCTGGCGAGCAATCCGGAGATGCAGCAGCGTGAGCTGCAACAGGTGACGGCCAGCTTTCCGGAGCCCCGCGTCAACCCCGACGACGATAGTCAGCAGACCGCGGACCTGCACGCAAGGGAAGACCTGATGCTGGACCACTACAGCAGCACTCCCGGCCAGCCGGGAATCCGCATCCCGATCGAGCGGGCCATGGAGCTCGTCGCGCAGCGTGGCCTTCCTGTGCACGCAAGCCCGGCAGGGACCGAGGTCAGGATGGCGGGAGATGCGGAGCCGCAGATCCAGGATCCTTTGACCGACGGCTTTGCGCGTACCGGTGTCGAGTTGGAGGAGATCGAGGCGCGTAAACAGAAGATGGACTTCGGCAGGGCCGAAGAGGCTGCCCACGCAGAGCTCAAGCCCGTCCGGTAATCGGCGATGGCAGGCGAGCAGCCTTAAAATAGAAGTATGAAGAACCCCGAGAGACGGACCAGGAACCAGGCAATGATGGAGCGGCACACAACACGGAGCGGATGGCAGGCAGCGGCGATGGCCGTGCTCGGCTGCGCGTTGCTGTGTTCCCCTCTTGTCGCCCAGGTCGCGAGCTACGGGGACAAACAGACCGGGGAAAACTCCGGCGACCAGCTGCCGCAGGTCCTTCAGAAGGTCGGCGTTACGCAGCGTCTGAACCAGCCGCTTCCGCTGGATGCCCAGTTCGTCGATGACACCGGCAAGACCGTTCGCCTGGGAGACTACTTCGGCAAACATCCCGCGATCCTTACGCTGGTCTACTACAACTGCCCGATGCTCTGCTCAGAAGAGCTGGACGGGCTGGCCGGCGCGCTTGAGATGGTGAAGCTGACTCCGGGCAAGGACTTCGACGTGGTCGTCATCTCGATCGATCCCAGTGAGACCCCCGAGATCGCGGCCAAGAAGAAGGCCTACTACGTAAAGCGCTACGGCAAGCCCGAAACCGCCTCCGGATGGCACTTCCTTACCGGACAGCGCCCGTCCATCGACCGCGTGACGGATGCGACCGGCTTCGGCTATGTTCGCGTGCCCGGACCGGACGGCAAGCTCACCCAGTTTGCGCACGCCAGCTCCATCGAGGTCGTAACCACGGAAGGGAAGCTCGCGCAGTATTACCTCGGGGTTGAGTACTCGCCCAAAGACATTTTGCTGGGGCTGGTCGAAGCCTCCGGCAACAAGATCGGCTCTCCGGTTGCGAACATTCTGACCTACTGCTATCACTACGATCCCCAGTCCAACAAACACTCGCTGATCATTGCACGGGTGGTGCAGCTGGGCGGTGTGGTAACAATGGCCGGCCTGGGTGGCTTCATGTTCCTGATGTTCCGCAGAGACCTGAAGATCGGACGCGACCACGATTTGACGAAGAAAGAGAATGGATAAAGGGTAACGATGCATATCAGTCCCGTACTGTGGCAGTTTCTGGTGAAGTGGCTCACGAACTCAGCGCTCTTTCCGCGCGAGGCGTCGACGATTGCGCCTTATGCCGACGCGCTCTACTTCTTTCTTCTGCTGATCACCATCGTCGGACTGGTGCTGGTGGGCGCGCTGGTCTTTGGCTTCTCGGTCCGCTATCGCAAGGAGCGCAATCCCGTTGCTACCCAGGTAGAGGGCTCAACACTGCTTGAGGCCACCTGGACCATCATTCCTCTGGCGCTGTTCCTCGTGGTCTTCGTCTGGGGCGCGTTGCTCTACTTCCGTATCTACAACCCTCCCACCAACGCGATGAACATCTACGTGGTCGGCAAGCAGTGGATGTGGAAGGCTGAGCACCCCGGCGGGCAGCACGAGATCAACAGCCTGCATGTTCCCACCGGCCAGCCCATTCAGCTGACGATGATCTCGCAGGACGTGTTCCATAGCTTCTCGATTCCTGACTTTCGCGTGAAGCGTGAAGTCATCCCGGGCCGCTACTCGACCGTCTGGTTCGAAGCCACCACGCCGGGGACCTATCACATCTTCTGCACCCAGTACTGCGGCACCAAGCACTCAGGCATGATCGGTGAGGTCACCGTGCTGACCCCCGAGGATTACAAGAAGTGGACCGAGGGCTCGACCAGCGGAATGTCGCTGGCGCAGAACGGCGAACGCCTCTTCGCCAGCATGGGCTGCAACGCCTGCCACAGCGGCAACGCGGCAGCGCGTGGTCCGAGCTTGGCCGGTGTCTATGGCTCGAAGCTGCGGATGGCCAATGGATCTGAGGTTCTGGTCAACGAAGCCTTTCTCCGAGACGCGATCCTGAATCCTTCGCAGCACGCGATGGCGGGATATGCGCCCATCATGCCCACCTACCAGGGGCAGATCAGCGAAGAGGGCCTGATCGATCTGGTGGAGTACCTGAAGGCCCTCAAGACGAACTACCGTGTGCAGCAGACGCTGACCACGTCTGAGTCCAACCAAGCGGCGCCGATGACGCCAGAGGTGGTGAAGCCATGAGTACCAGTACCATCGTCAACCTTCCGGATCAGAGGACGGCGACCATTCCGAAGAAGAACTACATTAATGCGGAAGATGGTCTTCTCAGCTGGCTGCTTACAGGCGACCACAAGCGTATCGCCATGCTGTATCTCGTCTCGATCACGTTTTTCTTCTTCATCGGCGGAGCCTTCGCCGCGCTCATTCGCCTGGAGCTGCTGACGCCCCAGCCGGATCTGGTGGCCTCGGATACCTACAACAAGCTCTTCTCGATGCACGGCATCATCATGGTGTTCCTCTTCCTGGTGCCCTCGGTTCCGGCGACCATAGGGAACTTCCTGATCCCGATCATGATCGGGGCCAAGGATCTGGCCTTCCCGAAGGTCAACCTATTGAGCTGGTATCTCTACATGGTGGGCGGAATCTTCACCCTCGCAGCCCTGGTGCTCGGTGGCGTCGATACCGGATGGACCTTCACCACTCCGCTCTCGACCCACTACCTGAACACGCACGTAGTCACAGCCGGTCTCGGTGTCTTCATCATTGGTTTCTCGTCCATCTTCACTGGCCTGAACTTCATCGTGACCATCCACCGGATGCGCGCTCCGGGGATGACCTGGTTCCGCATGCCGCTGTTCGTCTGGTCCAACTATGCGGCTTCCATTCTGATGGTGCTCGGAACTCCGGTTCTGGCAATCACCCTGGTCCTGGTGGTGCTTGAGCGCACGATTCACATCGGAGTCTTCGATCCGAAACTCGGCGGCGATCCGCTGCTCTTCCAGCATCTCTTCTGGTTCTATTCCCACCCGGCCGTCTACATCATGATTCTCCCGGGCATGGGCGTCATCTCGGAGGTCATCTCGACCTTCAGCCGCAAGCGCGTCTTCGGCTACACGGCGGTCGCCTTCTCCTCGGTTGCCATCGCGGTCTTCGGCTTCTTCGTCTGGGAGCACCACATGTTCATCATGGGTGTCTCCAACTACTCGGCGCTGGTTTTCTCGCTGCTGACGATGCTCGTGGCGGTTCCTTCGGCAATCAAGGTCTTCAACTGGGCCTTCACCCTCCAGAAGGGGTCGATCACCTTTGAGACTCCGATGCTCTACGCCTTTGCGTTCATCGGACTGTTCACCATCGGCGGCCTGACGGGAGTCTTCCTTGCCGCCCTCGGCATGGACATCCATCTCACCGAAACCTACTTCATCGTCGCGCACTTCCACTACGTCATGGTGGGCGGTATGTTGATGGCCTTCCTCTCCGGTATCCATTTCTGGTGGCCGAAGATGACGGGCCGCATGTACCCGGAGTCGCTCTCCAAGCTCTCCGCGGTGACCAGCTTTATCGGCTTCAACCTGACCTTCATGCCGCAGTTCATCCTGGGATACCTCGGCATGCCGCGCCGGTATCACGCTTATCCGGCGGAGTATCAGGTGCTCAACGTGCTCTCGACCGCCGGGGCGACCGTGCTTGGCATCGGCTTCCTGCTGCCCTTGATCTACCTGGCCTGGTCGCTGAAGTATGGCGCCATCGCGGGCAACAATCCCTGGCAGGCAACCGGTCTTGAGTGGCAGATCCAGTCGCCGCCGCTGACGGAGAACTTCATCGAGACGCCGGTCATCGACTATGAAGCCTATGACTATGAGTGGCTCGCCCACAAGACCGAACAAGAGGTGACGACCGTTGGATAACGCGATCGCAGTAGCACACGACACCCACGCAGAAGAGCACCACGTCTCCCTGCCGCAGCACCGTCACCACTTCGAGACGGAAGAGCAGCAGCGCGAGGCCGGGACCTTCGGCATGTGGCTCTTCCTCCTCACCGAAATCATGTTCTTCGGCGGGCTGTTCTTCGCCTACCTGCTCTATCGCAACTGGTACAACCCCGCCTTCGTGGCGGCGTCGAACCAGCTAAGCATTCCGCTTGGAACCGTGAATACGGGCGTCCTGATCACCTCGGGATTCTTCATGGCGCTGGGCGTCTGGGCAGCGGAGGTTCGCAAGAAGGGCCTGCTGGTCATCTTCCTCATTCTGACCATTGTCTCCGGCTGCGTCTTCCTCGGTGTGAAGTACTTTGAGTACAAGGAGAAGTGGGAGAAGCACCACATCCCGGGAGCCAGCTTCGATATCTCGGAGTTCGTGAATCCCCCGCTGAATCCGAAGACCGGGAAGCCGTCCGAACAGCCGTTATCTCCAGACATGGCTCAGAAGACCCAGGTCTTCTTCTCGCTGTACTTCGCCATGACCGGCATGCACGCCCTACATATGATCATTGGGATCGTGCTGCTGTTCTGGCTGACCGCAAGGGCCCAGCGAGGAGACTTTACGGCAGGATATGTCGCTCCCATCGAGAACTTCGCCTTGTATTGGCATTTCGTCGATATTGTGTGGATCTTTCTCTTCCCACTGCTCTATCTGATTAACCGTCATCCCGGCTCGTAGCCGCGCCATAAGGAGAAGATCATGTCGTCTCAACATCATGACCCGGCCAACATAACCAATCCGGAACACGCTGAACACCATGTTGTTCAGCCGGGAACCTACATCGCGGTCTACATCACGCTGCTGGTCTTTACCGGTATCACGGTAGCAGCGGCCTTCGTCGACCTTCATATCTTCAATCCGATCATCGCGGTCGCGATCGCCTGCATCAAGGCAGTCATCGTCATCCTGTTCTTCATGCATGTCATCTTTCAGTCCAAGCTGATCAAGATGACCGTCGCAGCCGGATTCTTTACCTTCCTGATCCTCATCACCATGACGCTGAGCGACTACATGAGCCGCGCCTGGGGTCTCTGGTAGGAACCAAGTTGTTTCAAACGATAAAGCGGCCTTCGGGCCGCATTTTTTTTTGGCGGATGCCTCTCTCAATTCAGGAGTAGGACAACCTGCTCGGAATCTGCATCGCCTCAGAAGCAGGATCAATTCGGACGATTGCTGAGGATCTCTTTTCCTCCGCTCTGCATCAGCAGATAGCTTCTCCCGTGAAGCTTCGGAAGCGGCTGGGTCACGTCCTGCCATAGGAAGACGCGGCGAGTGCCGGTCCATTCCAGGGCCAGCGAAGAGGGGCTCTCGAAGATTGCCGGGGCGTCCGGAAAAAAACTTCCATACCAGAGGTTGGAGCTCCGCCCCTCAAAGATATGCAGGTCATCCCGCTTCAGGTAGAACCCAAGCGTGCTGCCTGCTTCATACTCGCCGTGGATTACGAGAATGTCATTGGGTTTGAGGACGGGGGCGATCACATCGGCGAGCTGTTTCGAGGTCAGGACCGGCGAGAAGATCTGCAGGCCGAGGTGAGCCGCCAAAAGGAACCCGAAGGCTCCGCCGGCGAGCCACAGGTTCGCGGCGTGCGGCCGGTAAGCGCGTCGCAGCAGGCAGCTCGCGAGGGTTCCTGCAAACAACGAGAATGCGGTCAGGGCAAGCGGCTGGCGAAAGGCTCCCATCGCCTTCGCGTTCAGATCGAGGAAGTGGCCGAAGGAGAGAGCATACTCCCCGGGGTTCTGTTGCAGCAGGCTGGCCAGGTCGGCATTGGGATCGGCTGGCTGAGTGTGCACGATGAAGAAGAGTGCGGCGAAGGCGGCGAGCGAGCCGAGGAGGAGCAAGACCACCGCAATGCGTTGTCCTGCGCTGGCGAAGCGGTTGGGTACCGTGAACGCTTCGGCCTCCTCGGTCTCACGGGAGAGCCATATCGCAATCAGCACGATCAGCGCCGGAAGCGCAGGAAGAACGTAGTACTCCTGTCGCGTTGAAAACGAGAAGAAGAGCATCGGGACCGCGGCCCAGATGCCGAGCAGCAGCATGGCGCTCTCGGTCGGCGAAAGGTATACGCTCTGCTCCTCGGGATTCAATCGCCGTTGCAGCCATCTCCAGCGTGCGAAGAGCGGAGAGGCAGCGAGTGCGGCGCGAGCCTCGATCTGCGCTACGGCATGGAAGACGAACGCGCTCCACGGCATCAGCCAGATGAGAAGCAGTCCCCAGAAGAGGAGGAGCGGCACGGTATCGTAGTCGCGGGGAACGCGAAGGTTCAGGTAGCGCAGCAGGTGCTCGTTGACGAAATAGAACCAGGTCCAACCGTGGACGTTTCCGTCGGTCGGCTGCGGCACGATCCAGTGGCCGTTGGCGAAGTGGATGCTTCCTGGATGTCCCTGGGCCGGGTTGTCCAGGCCGATGAAGATGTGCCAGGGTGCGGCGACGACGAGGAAGACGAGAAGGCTGGCGAATGGGTGAAGCTGGCTCAGCCGTGACATGGTTCCACGAAAACCGCGCGTGAGGAGGAGATGCAACAGCACGATCCCGATGGGGAAGACGATGCCGATCAATCCCTTGGTTAGAACGTTCAAGGCACAGCAGACGGCGAAGCCAAAGCAGGGCAGACTGCCTGGCTGTGATTGCTGCTCGGTGATCCAGTAGCAGAAGATCGCCAGCGTCAGCCAGAGGCAGACCATCGCGTCGGGAATGGTGATGCGGGTAAAGATGAAGATCCCGAAGCTCGAAAGCAGGATCAACCCGGCGTAGAGGCCGGCTCTCGCGGCGAATCTGTCTGTCTCCGAGGCATGGTCGGCCTGCTCGAGCGCTTGTGCATCGTTCGCAGCGGTATCTTCTCCTTTGCGGAACGCTCGTCGAGCAAATGCTTCGACGGCAAAGGCGAGCGCGAGGACGGTCAGGGCGAGAGGAAAACGTGCGGCGGCGGTGCTGACGCCGAACGCTTTGAAGCTGGTCGCCATCGACCAGTAGAGCAGGGGCGCCTTCTCAAGGTAGCGAATCCCGTTGGCGTAGAGCGTCGTCCAGTCGTGGCGGACGAGCATCTCGCGCGCGACCTCGGCGTGGACCGAATCCGCGTCGTCGAGCAGTGGCGGCGCAAGCAACTGGAAGCTGGAGTAGAAGAAAAACCACAGCAGCAGGAGGACGAGCCGGTTGCGCATCGCGGGTTGCTGCAGGAGGTTAGGCACGTGTCCAGTTTATTGGGACTGCGATCCGTTTTCGCCGCCTACGGGTGAAAATCAGATCCGATCCGCTGGTAAATGACCGTCCTCTATGGTGTTGGTAGACTCATGCAGACGATGATGCGCGATCTCGTTCCACTTTCTGTGCAGATGCCCGGGCCTCCGACGGAGTTGATCTTCGGCGACTGGTATCCGGCGCTTCGCTCGCGCGAACTTCGCGCGGGCCAGATGACGCAGGCGCTTCTGCTGGGCATTCCGCTGGTGCTGGGCCGCAAGCGGGATGGACAGTTGTTCGCCATGCGCGACCTCTGCCCGCATCGCGGCATTCCGCTCTCCGCCGGATGGTTCGACGGCGAGAACGTGCAGTGCAAGTATCACGGCTGGAAGTTCGAGCCGTGCTCGGGGCAGTGCACCGAGATTCCTTCCCTGACAAAGTTCGAAACGCTCGATCCGGGAAAGATCTATGCCAGCGCTTATCCATGCGAGGAGCGCGATGGATTCGCTTGGGTCTATCTTCCCGAGCCGGGCTCCGGCCGTTCGACAAGCCAGTTGCCTCCTGTTCCCGAGCTTCCGAAGTTCTCGGAGCGATATCGCAGCGCGCATCTTGTGGCCGATCTTCCGTGCAACGTTGACCACGGGATCATCGGGCTGATGGATCCGGCTCACGGGCCGTTTGTGCACCAGGCCTGGTGGTGGCGCAGCCGCGCGAGCATTCATGAGAAGGAGAAGCACTTCGAACCAATCCCACAGGGCTTCCGGATGTCTTCGCATGCTCCGAGCGCGAACTCAGCTCCTTACAAGTTGCTGGGCGTCTATGGCGAGCCCATCACCACGACCATCGACTTCGTTCTTCCCAATCGTCGCTACGAGACCATCCGCGCGGGGGCGAAGTGGTTTTCGAGCCTGACGACGATCACTCCGGTGACGGCTTCCACCTGCCGCATCGATGTGATCGCGGCCTGGAATGTCTTCTACAACGTCCCGTTCGTAACTCCGATCGCAAAGTTCTTTGGCGCTCGGTTTGTGCGGCAGGATCAGGAGACGATGATCGAGCAGGCCCAGGGGCTTCGGTTCCACCCGGGGCTGATGCTGATCGACGACGCGGACAAGCCGGCGAAGTGGTACTTCGCTCTGAAGCAGGCACGGTTGAAGGGGACCGGGGAGCATCCTCTGGAAGGACCTGTCACCCTGCACTGGCGGAGCTAGGGCCCCTCCCCTACTTCTTGTGCAAAGTCTTCATTACAGGAGATTTAGCCTGGTACTTCCATCGTAAAGTCTTGAATTCAAAGATGGTTGCAGCCAAAGTATTGCATCGGAAAGAGTTAACTATGGAATTGTATTCGTCCAGCTACCCTCTCGAGCCCTGACCCTGCTTTAAGTCTAGCAAGTGATGAGGAACTGATCGGCACCTAGTATCACCTTTATTTTTATTGAGTTAAGCCTAAATGGGACTTGACATCGCGGGACCAGGAGCATGGTCAGCGAAGTCTCTGCCAGCGTAGTTGAGATCGGCAGGAGAGAGGCCGAAGGGCTCTGATCTCAGGGGGGACTCGTCGTTTTGCGCCCGCCGAGGGGGGAGCGGTGTTTGTCCGAGCCTCAACCGTGCCGCGAGGACGGCGCCGCCGGCATCGCGCGCCGCCTCGACAGGCAGAACCACGCCTTTGCGTCGCTACCGCGGAATTCAGCTGAACGCAATTCCACGATCTCCAGTGCAGGCTCGATGGCGAGGGTGATCTCGCGAGCCGAACGGCGCGGGGGACCGACCTCGCGCGGTGGACCTTCCGTGCTGCCGATCAGGCTCAGCCACAACCCGCCCGGTGCCAACACAGCAGCGACATGTGCCGCGAACTGCTCTCTCTCCGCTGGTTCATCGAATACATGAAAACAACCGCGGTCAAACACGAACTGAAACGGGCCGCCGGGCGGTGGCGCGGTGAGAAAGTCCGATACAGCGAAGCTGCAGCGCAGAGCGCGTCCCTCTATTTTGGTCCGTGCTCTCTCAACCGCGAGCGGCGCGACATCAACCCCGAGTACATCGAAGTTGCGTTCCGCCATCCAAATTGCATTCGTACCAGTACCAGCGCCGATCTCGAGCGCCCGGCCTGGCGTGACCGCGTCCGAAGTGACGAACTCGACGAGTAGAGGCTCCGGTTGCCCGGTGTCCCATGGCAGCTGTCCCGAGGCGTAACTCTCATTCCATGATGGGTGTGGCATCGCGATACGAGTTTAGCTCCATCCGCAGGCTGTTTACAGAGACGGTTTCGTGTTTACGCAATCATCCAGAACTCCAAATTCGGCTTGCCGGTGCATCGGCGATTTAGCGCTCGTCGAACAAACAGTCTCAGCATCGCCAATATGAGCTCGCTCGACTGCTCGCCCGGACCTGTACAAGAACTCCTAAGTGGCGCTCTTGAACTGCGCAGCGAGTTTTTTCATGGCGGCGTTTTCGAGGGTCACTTCACCGTTCTCCCCACTGTGCAACGCTATCTCTGCTGCGATGGAGCGACCGAGAATTCGCTGATCAATATTGCCAAACCGCCCGGGCACGAGGCTTCCCAACCAAACGGACCAGGCCGGGCTATGAGAGTTGCCTGCAATGATGCCGGGGCGAAAGATGGCGAGGCGGGTAAAACCGACATTGCGCACGGTGTCTTCCTTCATGCCCATGACTCGCACATAACGAATCCGGCTGCGAGCTGTGCTCCCTACAGCCGAGAGCAGGCAAAACTGGGCGATTCCGGCATCATGGCAGCCCCGTGCGAAGGCACCGACGACGCCGAGTTCAAGTTGTTTCAGTTCTTCTTCGCTCCAGCGCCTTGTTCCAGAACCGACGCCCGCACAGCTGACGGCGCTGACGGGCCCTTGATTCAAAACTTCGCGGGCAACAGCGGCCGTACGCTCGGCAAAGTCTTGAGCGCCGGTATCAAGAACGACGTTGCGTACCCGCGATCGGGGCGCAATGGGCTTTCTGGTGATCATCACCACTTCACGGCATTCCGGAGTTGCCAGCAGTTCCTCGACGGTTGCACCGCCGACTTGTCCGGTGCCGCCAAGGATGATTGCGGCGAAATTCTGCTTCATAAACAGGACCTCCGCTTACGGAAAGTATGCGACAGCTCCGTTCACGGAAGCATATCTGGTCTCGGCTCCAGATTGAATCATTGAGCATGGCTTTTCTCCATTGGCACTATCAGGGCGAGCCTAGCCGCCGAAGCCTTGCTGGCTAGGCATGTGAGTTGAGATCTCTTAAGTGCAATTCATGCTCAACATTTGTCTTGAAATTCGACCGGGATGCCCTGAGACTGAACCGGCATCGCCACTTGCACCCTGGGGAAGTACCGTTTGCCACGATATCGTGTCGTACCTGTAACCTTGCTCGTCTTTCTGCTCTCAGCCTGTAACGGGAACAACACCACCCCGGTCCCGGCTGCGCCTGTCTTTACCAGCACACCAGTTACCCAAGCGGCCGAGGGGTCGCCTTACAGCTATCAACCTACAACCGACGGCACTGCGGTTACGTTTTCCTTATCGAACGCACCCCTCGGCGCGACGCTTAGCGGAGGCGCCCTCTCGTGGACACCTACGGCGCAACAATCCCGAACGGCAAACAGCTTCACCGTGACTGCGACCACGTCGGGCGGCGGATCGGCAACACAGTCCTGGACGGTGACGCCATCCGGCACCATCCGTATCAGCCGCGTCGATACGTTGTGGAATAAAACCGGCTCAACAAATGCTGCCTTCGACTGGAGTCGTCTGAACGCCTACGTTGCAGCGCTCGTGCCGCAATCGGATGGCACCTTCAAGTCATTCCCCGGAACCGCCGGCGCGAATGGAACCTTCGAGATTCCCAATGTTCCTCCCGGATACTACTGGCTGAAGCTAGGACCGCGCGACATCTACTGGACAAGCAGCAGCACCTTCGACATGGGCAGCGACATCTTTGTCTCAACCGCCAATCCCACCACTCCGACCCCCACGATGACGAACATCAACTTCAGCTTCACCTCGTTGGACCCAACGGCTACGCCCGGACTTTTGGAATTCGATCCTATCGAGACGTCCTTTCCGTCCTACCGGAATACGACGAATTCAGGTTCCACGACATTTTCCGGAGGAATTGGAATTGGGACCAACCTTGATCTTTCCGCGATAAAGAATGCATTTGTGAGGCAATACGAACCGGCCGCGTTTGGATCCATCAACGGATACGTGATGGGACCGTCGCTTACGCTGTCGAATCTGTCGCTGACGACCGGTGGCCCCAATACGATCAGCGGAGCCCTGAATCCCACAGTTCCAACTTCGATTAACCTCAGCCTCAAAGGTTCCGCGTGGGCTCCCCTGTTCGATCACATTGCGCCAACCGCGCCAACCGCTGTGGGAGGCAGCTTCTACCTCTCCGTAGAGCCTTATATCTCGGCCGACGGTCCAAACGTATCAAGCTCAAGACCGATTGATCTGCTCTGGACCAACGGAACCTGCACCGGCGGAGGCTTCTCGGGCGGAGACTTCTCGGGCTTCCTCACACCCTCCGGCCTCACGAACCAGCCTTTGACAACCGACGTGGAGGCCGGGGCTGTGCAATACAGCGATCCCTTCTCTTCCGCCAGAAGACGCACCTTCCGCGTCTGCCAGACCGCTTCGGTATCTATTCCTATGCCTGGAGGAAGTACCCAGACCTTAAATCTGCTCAATACCCAGACGACCTCGCTGCCAACCGCCGCAGTCAAACCGCTGGTTTCGGCGGTGCAGAACCCGAAGATCAACGGCACCGATCTCTTCACTGCCGCCACAATCAACGGCACAGCGGTGACGCTCAGTTGGGATCCGCCTGTGATTGGCACACCCTTCGGCTATACCGTCGCCGTCATGACTCCGGTGACACCGCCGGGCGGCACACCCCCAGCCGGCACATTGCCGGTCGGTACACCGCCAACCGGCACATTCCCGGTTGGCACGCCGCCGGGCACGATCATCGGCGGGATCGGCACAGCCGTATTTTTTTCCACTACTACTTTGAGCACCGCAAAGACCTCGATGACACTGCCACCTGACCTGCTGTCGTCCGGAAAGACCTACCTGTTTGTCATTACCTCGGCGGTCGATGGAAAGGCCAACATGGAGACGAGCCCGCATCGCTCCTTGCTTCCCGTCGCAAACGCTCAATTGATATCGGCGCCGATAACCATTCAATGAAACTCGGGGAGAATGATCCTCTAGAACAGAAATCGGCTTACGGGCCGTCTGCAGAGAAACAAACGTGGGCCTCGAGGACCGCAAAAACGATCCCGGGGCATCATTTTCCTTGCCATTCGACAATGGCCCCGTGAAAATGAACTGGCTTCGCCTTTGCAGCCATACGATCCGAAAGACAAAGTTGCGATGTCGAAGCCGCTTGATTCGAAGATCAGATTCACTGCACGACTGAATTCAATAAACTTTGCCCTTATGCCTGCATCCGGTGAAGGGCGATCTGCCTAGGAAACTATCTTGTTGCGATACCGAGTTTTACCTGCCTCTTGCATCGTCCTTCTGCTCACAGCCTGTGGCGGAAATAACACTCCTTCTCCCACTAACTCGGCTCCCCCGACCACCTCGGCTCCCCCGACCACCTCGGCCCCGACCCCGGTTGCAGCTGTCTTTACCAGCACGCCAAACACGCAGGCAACGGAAGGGTCGCCCTACAGCTATCAACTTGCTGCCACCGGCACCGGGGTTACGTTCTCCTTGTCGAACGCGCCAACCGGCGCGACTCTCAGCGGAAATACCGTCTCGTGGACGCCTACGGCACAGCAGTCCCGCACGCCTAACAGCTTCACTGCGACTGCGACCGTCTCTGGCGCAGCACCCGCGACACAGTCCTGGGTGGTGACGCCCTCCGGGACCATCCGCATCAGCAACGTTGACACGGTATGGAACGAAACCGGCTCAACGAGTTCGCCCTTCGATTGGAGCTCTGTCAGCTCTTCCGTTGCGGCTTTCGTGCCGCAATCGGATGGCTCCTTCAAGTCATTCTCCGGAGCCGCCGGCGCCAATGGAACCTTCGAGATTCCCAATGTTCCTGCCGGATACTACTGGTTGCGGCTTGGCCCCCGCGAAACGTACTGGACCAGCAGCAGCACCTTCGACGTGGGCAGCGACATCTTCGTTCCAATAACCCCCGGCCTTGCAACGACCCCTTCGACGACCACCTTCAACTTCAGCTTCACGTCCTTGGATCCCACGCCCGTAGGTGGTCTGTTGGAAATAGACGCTCTCGAAGCGGGCATGCCTCCCTATGCGTCTTTGACGAATACAGGTTCCACCACATTCACCGGAAGCACTGCAATTAATGGCAACCTCGATTATTCCTCGATAAAGACTTTGTTCGTGAGGCAGTACGAACCGGCTTCCTTCGGGTCTATCAACGGATATGTCATGGGCCCTGAGCTTACGTTGTTGAATCAGACCTTGACGAACGGCGGACAAAACACGTTCAGTGGATCCCTGAACTCCGCAGTTCCAGCATCGATCGATCTTAGCGTCCAGGGTTCCGCATGGGCTTCCCTGTTCGAACGGGTTGCTACAACCGCCCCTGCCGCTATCGGAGGCGGCTTCTTTCTCTCCGTTCAGCCCTATGTCGCCGCCAATGGCCCTAACGTATCGCCTTCAAACCCGTCGATGCCGATCGATCTCATTCGGGCTAACGGAAACCGCGCTTCCGTTTTCACTTCTGGCACCTGCGCTCCTGATTTGCTGCATCCATCGACGAATCAGTCATTGACAACCGATGTCGAAGCCGGGACCGTGCCATACAGCGACCCGTTCCCGGCGACCTGGAGGCGCACCTTCAACGTATGCCACGCCGCTTCAGTCAATGTTCCGGTGTCCGGAACGGGTCAGACCCAGAGCTTCAACTTGACCTATACCCAGACGACCTCGCTGCCAACCTCGACAGTCAAACCGTTGCTTTCGGGGGTGCAGAATCCAAAGATCAACGGAGCCGACCTCTTTACCGCAACCACAGCCAACAGCACAGCCGTGACGCTCAGCTGGGATCCCCCCGCGATTGGCACACCCTTCGGCTATAGCGTGTCGATCATGAGCCCTACTACGTTGGTAGGCGGCGGCTCGGTCATTTATATAACTGCAGCAACGTTGGGCACGGCAAAGACCTCGATGACGATACCGCCCGATCTGCTGCGGGCAGGGCAGACTTACTTCTTCGTCATTACATCGCAGGTTGATGGAAAGGCCAATATGGAGACGAGCCCGCATCGCTCGTTGCTTCCTACTGCAAGCGCTCAACTGGTATCGGCTTCGGTAACGATTAATTAGAGGAGACCACAGTAGGCGGACGATCGACGAAAGCAGAGCGGCCTGTTTGTGTTTTCGTCCGCCGCCCATTTTCGAACAGAGATAATCCGAATCCGGACACCGGAGCTGCCTGAAGAAATCTTCGCGACGGTAGTAACGCCAGTCTTTTCAGTCGCTTTGGTGTTGTTCCGTTGCTGGTATGTCACGTGCACTTACGCTCGGCGTTCCGCGATGAGGTGCAGCTTTGAAACGTGAGATGCAGAAGGCAATACGAACTTTCCTGTTATCCCCGACATTGTTTGCTGTTGTGGTCGTGCCGCCTCCTGAAAAAAGGGTTGTAGCGGGAGGGACACAGGCCGTTCCCGCGGCTGGTTCCAACGCGGTTGCGGCGCAGAGCTTCGCCCTGACCGATCCGAATCATTTGGTTACAAACGGTGGAAAGGGAGAGGTGGTGGAGTACCTGGGGCGGAAGGCTCTGCGTTTGACCACCGAGCCGTCGAGCGAGCAGGTGATCACGTTTCTGAAGGGAGTTGAGATTCAGGATGGAACGATCGAGGCCGATATCGCTTTGAAGACGACTACGCCTCCGGGTGTGCGGATGCCCGGATTTGTGGGAATTGCGTTTCGGGCCAGGACCGATGCTTCGCACTACGAGCTGTTTTACCTTCGGCCCGGAAACGCACACTCCGAGGACCAGGGGATGCGCAACCATTCGGTGCAGTATGTCTCGGTTCCGGGAAATGACTGGTACAAGCTTCGCGAGGAGTGGCCGTGGATTTACGAAGCTTATGCGGAGCTGCGCAAGGAACAGTGGAACAAGGTGAAGATTGAGGTTCATGGACGGAACGCAAAGCTGTTCCTCAACGGGTCGGAGAACCCTAGCCTGATGGTGAGTGGGTTGAAAGGCGAGGATCTGCGGGGCGGTGTTGCCCTGTGGGGTTATGCCGGGGAAGAGGCGTATTTTTCGAACGTGAGAGTCACGCCAGCTGCGCCGGAGGCGGTAACGAATGGCGGTGAGGCTTCAGGAAGCTGGGCGGTGGAGTTTTCCAGCGATTACGGCAAGTACAAGGGATCGATGGATCTTCATCGCGAGGGTGGAGTGGTGACAGGGACATGGTCTGGCGACTTTGGCAAGGACCTTCCCGTAAAGGGCACATCGCGGGATGGGTATGTCGAGCTGAAGTTCGATGGAACGTGGCCCAAGGAGGAGGCGCCGGTGACGGCAATTCTTGCGGGCTGGGTGGATGGGGATTCGGCCAAGGGGCGCATGAGGGTCGAAGGGCGGGCCGATGGGCAATGGACTGCGTTGCGGAAGAGGTGAAGTGGGAAATTGTGAGGGCATGATGTGAGCCTGCTCTCCAGGCGATGACCGGAGAGCAGGCCTTTCACGAAGACGTCCGTTTCTAATTCATGCGCTCGGCCATCACCTGAATATCGAGATGCCGGGTGCTGTCGGGGAAATCAATGGAGCCGAGAGTTTCCGGCTTTCCCATGGTAAGAATGGATGCGCCTTCGAAGACACTTTGTCGCACGATCGGGTCTTGGGGGCCAATGCTTGATCTCTCCTCAGCGATGCTTGACCGCGCCACCTTCGTCTGCAGATTCGCACTGTCTCCAGAAGAATTGACCATGGCTTCGAAGCTCATTCCTATATCGAGATAGGTGACCTGCTGGCTGGAGTTGTCTTTGCTATCTCCGGTCGTGACCGGGACCTTGCTGCCCTGCTTCAAGGTCATCTTCTGTCCATCGAGGGCGACCATGGAGTAGCGCTGCTCGCCGATCCTGCGGGTCCCGTCGAGGTCGATGATCGTATAGGTGAGGCGATACCTTTTCGGCGGCTGGTCGAATTCATGAACGATCGTTTTCGCTTGCGCGATCTGATCAGGGGTCGAGGCGACGGCGATGACATTCCGAGACGTAAGTAGGATGACTTTCGAAGTCGGGGTGAGAATGTTCCGAAGCGCGTTCATGATGTCACTGCTGGCATAGGGCGATATCGCGTTGCTCAAGTGGAAGTACTGGATCGTCAGGGGCTCGCTGGACTTTGCAGGAGATCCGTCACTCTGCGCCCGGGCTGTGGATGCGGTCCAGGTTAATGCGAAAGCTGCTGTGAGGACTCCACATACGAGCTTTCTATTTTGTCTTGTTCTCTGATGGTTGCTTGGTCGCATCGATTGTCTCCGTCTTCGGGGGTTCAAAAAATCGTTCAAAGTCCACTCGTTCCTGCTCATCTTGTAAGGCTCGTCGCGCGGGACTAAGCTCTGCCAGCTCGACCGGGGCGCGCCTGTGAGCGGCCCGCAGCAGAAGTTTCTCTTCGTCGGTCAGCGGCATCGGCGGTGGAGGATAACTGACCGCATGCACCTCGTCCTGTGGGGCTGCATCTTTCCTGTGAACCGACCGCACCGGGCGCAACTTTGGATGCGGGGCGGATGCGGCTATCTCTCTGTCGTTTCCCTGAGCGGCATTCTGGTTCGCGTTGGCACGCGGTAGTGATTTAGGGAGAATTGCACCTGCCGTCGATCTCTGAGGAGCATGGACCGGACGCCGGATCGCAGGGACGAAGACGAAAGCGAGAGCGGCTGCCATCGCGAAGGAGCATGCAGCGGCAGGCTTCCTCCAGTCCGGTCTCGTCGTGCGCCAGGAGGAGGGTACCGAAGCGCGATTCCCAAGAGCGGCAAGGATGCGGCGTTCCATCCCGTCGGGGATGGCGGAGTCGCGCAGGCCGGTCAGGACTCTTTCGAGGGCTTCCTCTGGACTCTTCTTCATTGCTTCCTCCTTTCTCGAGCCTCTGGCGCAGGCGGGTGCGTGCGCGGAAGAGGAGGGCTCGAACTGCGGATTCACTTCTTCCCAGGACGGTGGCGATCTCGGCGGCTCCCAGCTCTTCGAGCGAAGAGAGCAGAAGCACGTGACGTTCGGCGCGGGGGAGTCTTTCGATCTCGTCGAGGACGACCTTCATGCGTCGAGCTTCGTCGATTGCCTGGTCAGCCGGAAGCTCCGCCGCGACCAGGTTCTCGGCGAAGACCTGATCCATCTGATCGGGGCGCGTGCGGCGGCGGCGATCGATGGCGAGGTTCCAGGCGATGCGGGTGAGCCAGACTCGCACATCGCGGACCGCGGGGAGAGCGTTTTGGTGCTGAAGAGTGCGGAGAAAGGTCTCCTGCACGACATCTTCAGCCTCTGATTGCGAGCGAAGGACGGAATAGGCGACGCGGAAGAGGAGAGCAGAGTATGTCTCCACAAGAGCGTCGAGGCTAACCTTCGATTCGGCGCTCTTTATGGACGGCAGTACCAGACTGTATTCCTCGAACGATGCCATAGGCTCCATCTATCCAGTAAAGACGGCTGGAGGAGGAATCCGCTCGATTATTTTTGGGTCCGAGGAGAGCAGCAGACGAATTGGATGTGCATCTCGGCGAGGTTATGGTTTTGCCGGAAGCAGGCCGTAGACGTCTACCTCTTTTTTCGCGCCGATGTAGACATGCCCGTTCGCGATGGTGGGGATGTTGAAGCGCAGGGCAGAGCCCGCCCCGTCTCGAGCGGCGTTTTGGTTGCTGGTGTAGAGCAGGTGAGCGATGTTCGAGGCATCCGCAGCGTAGAGAACTGCCTGTCTGTCGGGTGAGGCCCATCCCTTGGAGCTGACAATCCAGGCGATGCCGTCCCTATCGCCATTTGCAGAGATGGCCGGAGTTGCAGCGTGATCTTCCAGCTTGAAGCTGCTGGCGGTCTTGAAGACAAGCTTTCCGTCTTTGACCTCGAAGTCGCGCAGAGAGTCGTAGTCGCTCAGCACATAGACGTGGTGGTTCCAGTACGCCATGGATCCATAGATGCCGCGCGAAGTCGGAATGGTCTGCACGGCGTGGCTGTTGTTCTCGGGTTGAAAGTGGCCCAGGCGATCGCGATCGACGACGTAGATCATGGGGCCCTTTCCGCCGATGACGGCAAGGTGCGGATGCGGTCCGGTCTGGTCGGGCAGCAGCATGGGCCCGCCGGAGCCCAGGTCGTGATCTTTGGCGTTCAGGGCGTCGGCGTTGAAGGGGGTGAAGTAGTCCGCGGGCTGGAGAGTCTGGCCTTCACGATGCAGCTTGAGAAGAGTGTCTCCATAGTCTCTGCCGCCGGTGGCTATATCGAAGGTTCCATTGCCGGTGGCGACGAAGAGGTTGCCGTCCTTGTCGGCTGCAGGGGCGGTGTCGCTTGCCCAAATTCCGCTGTCATCCGCGTCGGGAGAGGTGTTGAAGATGGCCGTCTGCTTCAGAGTCCGGGCGTCGTATCCCATCACCCAGCCGTGATACGGCCCTACATCGCAGGAAGAGCCCCAGGTGAGATAGACCGTGCCGTTTGACAGCAGTAAGCCTGCCCGTGGATTTTCCCGCAACGGTTCAAAGGCGACTGCTCCGTTCTTACTGCCTGCCCCGCTTCCGCGCACGCTGGACTGGATTTCGACCGGACCGCCGAACTTTTCGGCTCCGGTAACCACAGACAGGGCATGGAGCTGCTGATGGTATTGCTTGTCGCTGGATTGAGCGGGAGTCTTGGTGCGAGCGAGAACGTAGATGGTTCCAGACTTCGCATCGATCACGGGGGTGGACGTGATTCCCACCTCAGGCTGCGTAAAGGGGCATGAGACATCACGCGCGGGGACGGTGGTGGCCCCGCCCTTCAGAAAGCTCACCTGCCAGAGCGGCGTGGAGGGATTTCCCTGTGCATCGAAGGCGTAGAGGCTGTCGTGTTCGGTCGCGATAAAGACGACGTCGTGTTTGCCCTTGCCGGGAATCTGCACGCCGGGGAGGAAGAGTGGCTGGGCATAGATGTCTCCATCCACCTTCAGCGCGAACAGCTTTCCGAACTGTTTCTGATTGACGTTTTGCGGTGTCAGCGTGGTTTCGCTCAGGTTTGCGCCGGTGCGGGCGTTGTCGTGCTGCGCAGTCGTCATCTGCGCTTCTGCGGACGCTCCGAAGGCAAATAGCAGGAGGATCCCGAAACCGCTCAGTGCATGTCCGACCTGTTCCATATCCACCTCGCATCTGTACCTGGTGTTAGCGCGTCCTCTGTTTCGAAGGATCGCGATCAGTAGCGTTCCTTGCAGCGACACCGGAAAATCAGGTCTACCACACTAGCATGCTACATAGGTAATGCAAAGAGCCGTCGAACCCTTTTTCGCGTGTGCCGAGGATCCGCGCAAGCTACCGTTGAGCGATCCGCCAACCAGACGTCGACTTCCAGCTCAGCATCTGCTGTGTTGCCCAGTCCGTCGATTTGTCTTTGTGACACGAAGTGCAGGAGTTTGGAATCTTGTATTTGTCTGTCATTGAGGGGCTGATGAATTTGAAGGTATGTGAGCGAACGAATGCTCCGGGCACACCTTGAGACTCGATCCTGGGCATGTGACAAGCGATGCAACTGCTGCCCGGACTGCCAGCCTTGTGGTGGGTATGCTCTTCAAGGCTGTCTACGTGCGGGCCGTTCGCTGAATTAGCCTCATGGCAATCAAGGCAGATTTGATCGCCGGGCTTCCGCAACTGCGCATAGTTTCCGGTTCCGTGCACGTCGTGACAGGATGCGCACGTTACGCCCTTCTCGTACATCACGCTTTGGATGAAGTCATTGCCTTGCATCCGGTTTTTATGCGCGGTTCCGTCCGCGAAGTGGAGAAAATCGGTTTGTCCGAGGCTGATGTCTTCCAGCGTCCAGAAGTCCTGCAGTTTCTTACTCACGTCGTATCCAACCGGCCAGTCGTAAGCCTTGCCTTCGATGAGCTTCGTCTTGGGCTGACCTTGAGAGTGGCACTGGATGCAGGTGTCGTTCGATGCGAATGAGTTCATCTGCGACGGGTTGATGATGTTGGTCCGCGTTGGATGGGCGACGTGTTCGCTGCCGGGTCCGTGACAGCGTTCGCAGCCGACATTCCACTCCGTTACCTGCTTCGTGTGGATGTCATAGCTTACTGAATGGCATCCGTCACAGGTCGGGCCGGTCGGCCTCTGCATGTTGTCCGAGGGGTAAAACGCTGTCCACCAGTCAGCACCCGTGTCCGCAATGTGGTACTTCATCCATTTCTTGTTGCCTATGTCCCACTGCGCGGGTAGCGGATAGTAGTCGTCGCCGACTTTGGTGAAGTAGCGTTGCTTCCAAATGCTTCCGTACACCAGAGCGACCTGATCGATAGTGAACTTGGCAACGTTGTTCGTCTTGAGGTCGGGAATGACCGCGTCAGGATGCTCATGGGGATCGCGCACCACATTCGCCATCGGCGTCTTCTTCCAACGCGCATAGATGTCTGAGTGACAACTCTGGCAGGATTGCGAACCAACGTAGTGCGATCCGTTTACGGAAGCAAGTATGAGCCTGGCGTCTGAAGGAGTCGATGAACGGAGGCTCCGCACATACGAGACGAGAGCCCAGCTATCGGTCTTTGATGGAGAGCGGAGGCCCGGCATCGCCGGCATCCCGGTTAGCTGCACGCCGTTTTCGATGATGTAATGTATCTGGCCGTCGCTCATCTCCTGCGTCTTATTGGCATGGAGATCGGGTACGCGTGGGTAGACGTTGGTTCCAATTGGAGTTGTGCCTCTGCCATCGACGCCGTGGCAGCCCGCGCAGCGCGTCAAAAACAGGTCACGTCCCTGTTGGAGTGCCAGTTCGTCATGGGCCACGGGATTGGCCCGTTTCGCTTCCGCGCCCGGAATTGAAAAGTTCCTGATCGCACGCGCAGTCGCAGATTCAAACGCGGAAGGCTGGGCCGATGCTCGAAATCCTCGCAGTTTAACTACTGCGATTCCAGCTACGAGCAGACACGCACAAACAATGAGAACCCAGCCGATGACCTTCTTGCCGGTCATTCGCTGCTTTGTCTCAGGCGATTGAGACATACAATCCCTCCACTCCACCCATTCCCCACTTCAACAGTCTTTCATCCGCGATGCCTTCCGGGGAACAATCGTTAAGAAGTCGCGGCCAGCATGGCGGCGAGCAGGGCGGTGCGGGGGACGATGTGTTCGGTGAGGATGTGCTCGTGGGCGGCGTGGGCTCCGGCGCCTATGGCTCCCATGCCGTCGAGGGTGGGAATGCCGAGGGCTGCGGTGAAGTTGCCGTCGGAGCCGCCTCCGGTAGAGGCCTCGTTGAGCTGAAAGCCGAGGTCCCCGGCTAGCTTCTTCGCCTGCTTGAAGAGGGCGATGGTTCCGGCCTTGCGCTCCATGGGGGGGCGATTGAGACCGCCGGTGATGGTCAGCTTGCATGCTTTATCGATGGGCTTGAGGCGACGGAAGAGGCGGTCTACTTTTGCGGCATCGCCGGCGCGAGCGATGCGTACGTCGATTTCGGCGTGGGCTTCGGCAGCGATGACGTTGGAGCGGGTTCCTCCGGCGATGACGCCGCAGTTGACGGTGAGGCCGGTATCCAGATCGGTGAGGGCGGAGATGCGCTCTACCTGGCGTGCGAGTTCGAGGACGGCGGAGTGACCGCGCTCGAAGTCGACGCCGGAGTGCGCGCCGACGCCGGTGACGTGGAGGTTGTAGTTGCCGATGCCTTTGCGGGCGGTCTTGAGAGCCAGGCCCTGGGCGGGTTCGAGGACCAAGACGGCGGAGGATTCTTTTGCCAGCTTTTCCGTGATGGGGCGGGAGACAGGCGAACCGATCTCCTCCTCGCTGTTAATAAGGAGGGTGATGGGGCGCGAAAGCTGGAGCTCGCGAAGGACGGAGATGGCGGTAAGCGCCATGACGATGCCGGCCTTCATGTCGAGGACTCCGGGGCCGGAGAGCTTGCCGGCATGCTCCCGCCAAGGCATGGACTTGAGAGTGCCGTGGGGCCAGACGGTGTCGAGGTGGCCGAGGATGAGGATGGGTTTCTGTGCGGTCGATTTAGAAGTTCCGGCCCCGAACCGAAGTTCGTAGACGTCGCCGAAGCTTTTCTGGCGATGACGCTTGATACGAGCTCCGAGGGCGGCGGCCCAGCCGGCGGTGAGCTCCTGCGCGGCGTTAACTGCGGCGGGATCTTCACTTGGACTCTCGACAAGAACGAGCTGCCGAAGGTGCTGGAGGAACCAGGGTAGTTTCGTCTGGGTACGAGAGAGGATGTCCGTCGGGGATATCGTCATGTTTTTGATAATAGAGGATTTGTTTCGCCGGTTTAAGGGATTGCAGGGGAGAAAAGGGAGCAGAAGTGTGTCTTAATTGCAACACAAAATCGCCTTGACCTCACTGTAATCTAATGAGCGGATTGTACCGGAGAAGGTCATTTCGTGGCATCGGACCCGCATTTTGAGCGAACAGTAAAATCGGCTATTGAGTTCTGTGGAGTGGGGCTTCACAGCGGGGCCGAGGTCTCTATGCGGTTAGTTCCGGCTCCGGCTGGCTCCGGCATCGTCTTCCGCAGGACCGATCTGGACAACTTCGAGATTGCAGCGACGGGACGCAACGTCGCCAAGGTGAGTTATGCGACGAGCCTGATGCGTGGCAGCGTGCTGATCTCGACCACAGAGCATCTGCTCTCGGCGCTGATCGGGTATGGGGTAGACAACGTCATTGTAGAGATCAACAACCTCGAGGTTCCCATTCTCGATGGAAGCTCGTTGCCGTATATCCGGGCCTTTGAGGAGACGGGGCTGAAGCAGCAACGGCGCAGGCGCGAGTACATGCGGGTGCTGAAGCCGGTGGAGGTTTGTGACGGCGGAAAGTTTATCGGGGTCTATCCGGGCAGCGGCTATGCGATTGATTACACGATCTCCTTTCCGGAGCCGATCGGATATGAGACGCTACGGGTCGATCTGGCGACGGGAGATTACGCGAAGCTGATCGCTCCGGCGAGGACCTTCGGGTTCAAGGAAGACGAAGCGATGCTGAGGGATATGGGGTTGATTCGCGGAGTTTCGGACGAGAGCGCCATCATTCTTTCGCGCAAAGGGGTTGAGAACGGGCCTCTGCGGTTCCCGGACGAGTTTGTACGGCACAAAGTGCTGGACCTGATTGGCGATCTGGCCCTGGCGGGACGAAGGATCGAGGGGCGAGTGGTGGCTGAGCGCGCAGGTCATGCGATGCACACGGCGCTGGTGCAGCGGCTGTTACGCGACCGGTCTTCGTGGGAGCTGGCGCATGGCTACGATGAGGCTCCAGAGACGGAGACCGAGGTGCTTCCGTCTCGTCTGCAGCCGCTAACCGTCTAAGAGGCTGTCTAAAAACTTCCTGTAACGTATAGATAGATCTAGATCGATTCGAAATAAGAGAAAACAAATAACGGCAGGAACAAAGGCGCAATACAGGGATCTCTCCACTTCGCTGCGCTTCGGTCGAGATGACGAAGTTTTTTTTTTTGGAAGCTGCGTATTCGGTCGAGGTGCGTGGTTTTGAGTGATTGGGGCTGCGCGCTTCTGGTTGGGGTGCCGAGTTTTTGAAATTATCGGACAGTTGCGCGACTCCGGTTGGGATGACGAGTTTGAGTGATTGGACAGGTTCCAGGGAGATTTGACCGGTTTGAAGGATCTGGCGGCGATTGGACTGGGGTCGAACCTGGCATCGAACTTCGGGGACCGCGAGGGTAACCTGCGTGAGGCGCTTCGACGGTTAGCCGACCTGGGCGAGGTGAAGGCGGTATCGAACTTCCACGATACGGAGCCGGTGGGCTATATAGACCAGCCGAGATTCCTGAACGCCGCAGCGGTGCTGGAGACTTCGCTGACGCCAACGGAGCTGATGCGTGCGCTGCTGGCGACCGAGCATGAGATGGGGCGCGAACGGCT
Organism: Edaphobacter sp. FHG110511_03; assembly: GCF_059115365.1. Lineage (NCBI taxonomy): Bacteria > Pseudomonadati > Acidobacteriota > Terriglobia > Terriglobales > Acidobacteriaceae > Edaphobacter > Edaphobacter sp. FHG110511_03. The sequence continues at coordinate 905,845 of NZ_JBZYWL010000001.1, forward strand.
GATCGCAAAGGGTCCGAGGGTGATCGATCTGGATCTGCTGCTTTACGGCGACAGGGTGATGAATACGGCGGAGCTTACACTGCCGCATCCGGAGATGCAGGAGCGAAGGTTCGTGCTGGAGCCGCTGAACGAGATTGCCGGAGACTGGGTGCATCCGGTGCTGAGGGTCACGGTGGAGGAGATGCTGCGACGGCTGGAATAAATCTGTTGTTCAGAAGGACAACACGTTCGCTGCATTAGCGCTGACGCTGACTTCGGTCTGCTTCGTATCGACATCATTTTTTGAGCGGGACAACGAAAGACGAACTATCCCTGCTGCCGCTGTGATGGGATGGGACACTCTTTTGTTAACAGCAAAACTTACACGCCGAATCAGGGGATACTCCCCGGAACATCCTCTCCACCCTCAACTTAGCCCTTCCATCGAATAGACAACGGTGTTGGTCGCTGCGTATCCTTGTGGCTGCCCGCCGGAGGAGTTGCTGACGGCAGGCTGTTTCCGAAGACCGGCTATCTGCTACTTATTTCCAATTGTTGTCGCAAAGATGAGCAAGAGCTCACGTCATCGATAACGAAACAAGCTTTATCTTTTGAGGCCAAAATTAATGAAGATCAGAAAGCTGATTACGCTTTTTCTGAGTGTCTTTGTCCTAAGCGTCTTCATGCCAGACGCCCTTGCACAGGGCGGGAGCGCCGTTCTCAGCGGAACTGTTGTCGACCAATCCGGGGCCGCCATTCCCGCAGCCCGCGTTACCCTCACCAATGTCGATACCAACCTAACCCTTTACGCAGAGACCACTACCTCCGGACTCTACCGGTTTCCCACCGTCCCGCCCGGGCACTATTCGCTCGCAGCCGAGGGTAAAGGCTTTCAAAAGTTCCAGCAGTCGGGCATCGTGCTCACCGTCAGCCAGCAGGCTTCGATCGATTTCGCGCTGAAGATCGGCAGCGAGACGGAGACGGTCAATGTCGAGGCAGGGGCCGCGCTGATTAATACCACCAACGCGGAAGTCAGCAATACGGTGGGCGAGCATGCCATCCGCGAGCTTCCGCTCAATGGCCGCGATCCGTCCAGTCTGGTGTTGTTATCGCCCGGCACCGTCAACGTGCTCAACACCAGCGCCGGAACTTTGCAGGGTGAGACGACCTTCCCCAACGAGTCCGGAGCGTCCGCAGGCGGCGGCCGCCAGGGCAGCACGCTTTATCTTCTCGACGGCGTGCCCAACATGGACACGTACATGGCGCTTTCCGCGCCTTCGCCGAACTCTGACGCCACCAGCGAATTTCGCGTCATCTCCAACAACTTCGATGCGCATTACGGCTTCTCTCCCGGAGCTGTGGTCAGCATCGATACCAAGGGCGGCTCCAACGCCTTGCATGGCGGAGCGTTCGAATTTCTACGCAACAATGCTCTCAACTCCGCGGACTATTTCTCCAAGCAGGTCGACGCGCTGAAGCGCAACCAGTTCGGTGGCTTCCTTGGCGGGCCTATCAAGAAAGATCGCCTGTTCTTCTTTGGCAACTACCAGGGAACGCGGCAATCCACCACCGCGACCAGCAACAGCACCAATACGCCTACGGCAGCGATGCTCAATGGAGACTTTTCGGCCTATCCGAAGACGCTTACGGGCGGCTTTGTGAACAACCACATCGATCCGGCGCTCTTCAATCCTGCTGCGGTACGCATCGCACGCACGGCGCTTCCGCAGGGACAGGATCCTGCCAGCGGACTGGTCTACTACACCGCGCCGGCATCGATTGAAAGGTACGACGAGGGTACGGGCCGTCTTGACTACGCGCCCAATGACAGGCATCGGCTTACCCTGCGCAGCTTCAACCAGTACTACAACAAGAAAGAGCTGGCCACGCCGGGCAACATCCTGGCCATTACTCCCGGTAAGCAGGGCAAGTTCTTCAACGAGGTTCTGAACCACACCTGGACGATCAATCCCAGCACGGTGAATGCTCTCTCGCTGTTCTGGAACCAGATGCACGTCTATAACGCGGGTACGCAGCTTGACGCGAATGGCAATGCGTTCTGCCTCTCGAAGTTCATCAACGTCTCCGATCCGACGGGCACCTGCTACTCCGAGGGTCTTAATGCGAACGGCGGCTTCAGCACGCCTTACTCCGAATACACGGGCGAGATGCGGCGTTCGTGGGGCTTCTCCGACTACCTGACTAAGATCGTCGGGAACCACACCATCTCCGTCGGCGCGGACCTCTGGCACCAGCGTGCCCGCGAGGATACTTTTTATCCTGCTGCTCCCATCGTCGGCTTCAACGGCTATTCGACAGGGTTTGGTCTCGCAGACTTTCTTCTGGGCCGGGTGGGTACCTACACGCAGGGCGCCGGCGAGATCGCGGACGTTACCGGCATCCTGTTTGGAGCGTATGGCCAGGATCAATGGCGAGTGCGTCCTAACCTCACACTCACTCTCGGCATTCGCTGGGATCCGAATCTGGCTCCTGCTTCAAAGGACGGGCGCGGCGCGGTCTACAATCCCGGTCAACAGAGCACAATGTATCCCGGCGCTCCCAACGGGCTGGTATTTCCGGGCGATAAAGGCGTTCCGAACAGCCTCGCCACCAACACCTATGGCTACTGGGAGCCGCGTGTCGCGATCGCCTACCAGGCCTCGCCGAAGACCGCCTTCCGTGCAGGCTACGGTCTGTTCACGGCACCGTTGCCTTACTCGGCCTACAACCACGTAGCCGATGTCAGCCCCTTCAGCCCCACCTATACACTCAACGGCAGTGCAACCAATTCGATTGACTTCTCCAATCCATGGGCCAACTTCGGTTCAACCGGCAACTCCAGTCCGTTTCCTCCGTTTGCGTATGAGGGGCTGAAGCCGCCGGCCAATTTCAACTTCGGCACACAGACCACCGTGCCTGCCGCTTTCCGCCCCGGCTTCAAGCTGGGGATGACGCAGAGCTGGAACGTGTCGGTCGAGCAGCAGTTCTCGAACGACCTGGTCATGCACCTGGCCTACGTCGGCAGCCAGTCGTATCACCAGACGCTCATCATCGATGCCAATCCCGGCCAAATCGCCGCGGCTGTTCGCGGCCAGCGTGCGCTCAGCAACTACAGCCAGATCCTCACCATCAACAGCAATGGCACGAGCAGCTACCACTCGCTGCAGGCGCAGTTTGAAAAGCGCTTTTCCCATAACTTCCAGGCGCAGTCCAGCTTTACCTGGTCCAAGAACATCGACATCGCGGCTACCGGCAATGCGTCCTTTACCGGCAACGGTATCGGCAATCCCTACGATCTGCGTTTCAACCGCGGCATCTCGGATCTCAACTATCCGTTTGTCTCGGTCACGAACGCGGTCTACACGACGCCTGCGCTCCGGGGTCGGAACGGACTTGTACGCGGCGTGCTTGGCGAGTGGGAGGTCAGCGCGATCTATACACTGCAGTCCGGCCAAGCCTTCAGCATCAACGGAGGCAATGGCAACAACAACTCAGGTGCGCTGGTTTACGGTGACCGTGCAGACTTTGTGCCCGGCGCCATCGTCCAAACGCATCAGGGCAGTAAGGAGCAGTGGCTCAATCAGTATTTCACCACCGCGGCGTTCCAGCAGAACGCGCCCGGAACCTTCGGCAATACGGGACGCAATCTGCTGAAGGGCCCTGGCATCAACTACAGCGATGCCGCGTTGATGAAGAACTGGACGGCGTACGAGCGGTACAAGGTGCAGTTCCGCTGGGAGCTGTTCAACGCCTTCAACCATGCGAACTTCGCTCTTCCTGATGCAAACCCGTCCAGTGGCACCTATGGACGGATTACCCAGACCGGCCCGATTAAGCCGCGTGTGATGCAGGCGGGCCTGAAGCTCACCTTCTAAACTGGTGGCTATTGCCTGGAGCGCCGTTCCTTTCAAGGGGCGGCGCTCTTTTTTGGTTTTGGAGTGTTTGCATGAATGTGGATCGGCCGTCATTTGTGGCGGCAGGGGCGAAATACAGGGATTCCCGTTCGACTTCACTCAGGGCAAGCTCTCGACTCGCTGCGCTCGCTCGGAATGACGTTGGTGAGGGAGATGATGGGGTGGGAATGAGGTGCGTGTAAGTGAGGTTTATGCGAAGGGATTGTCTGTTCAGAGTCTATGCTGGACTCTCAGGGCGTGACTCTGGACGAGAGGTTTTATGGGTTGTCGAGTGAGCCGATCAAATAAGGTGGCCTTCTTCAGCGTGGTTGTGGGTGCGCTGCTGAGTGGAACGGTGATGGGTGCGCAGCAGGCGGCGATGTGCCACGGCAACGAGACGGCGGCGGAGATCTCTACGCCGGAGAGTTTGCCCGTGCCGGTGAAGATGACGGGGATCGGGAACTCCTCGATGAAGATCAAGACGAAGAACGAAGAGACGCAGGCGTGGTTTACGCAGGGCCTGAATCTTCTGCACGACTTCTGGGACTACGAAGCGGCGAGAGCGTTCGAGCAGGCGGCGCGGACGGATCCGAAGTGCGCGATGTGCTACTGGGGCTTGTACAAGGCGGGAGTTTTCCGCAGCGCGAATGTTCCATGGGCGCAGACGGCTCTGGATCGCGCGGTGGCTCTGAAGAAGCATGGAAGCAAGCCGGATCGGATTTACATCGAAGCGGCGGTGATCGAGCGCAGGAAGGCGTTGGAGGAACTGCGTCCTAAGACAGAAGCAGAAAAGAAACCGGACGCTGAGAAGAAGCCGGTGCCGGTTGGTGCTCCGCATGTGGATTCAGAGGAGACGAAGCTGTATCGCAAACTGGTGGCGATGGAGCCGGGGGATGTGCAGGCACGAATCTTCCTGGCGCAGTCGTTGGAAGACAAATATGAGGAGAACGGTGAGGGACGGAAGATTCTGGCGGAGGTGCTGAAGGAGCATCCCGACGATACAGCAGCGAATCACTACTGGATCCATGCGGTGGAGCCGGGAAATCATCCAGAGCTGGCGCTGGAGAGCGCAAGAAAGTTGGGGGTGCTGACGCCGACGTCGGGACACATGGTCCATATGCCGGGCCATATCTTTTATCGCACGGGAGACTACGAGTCGGCTCGGGTGTCGTTTCTGGCTTCGATGCGCGTGGACGAGACCTACATGAAAGCGCAGCAGGTCAGCGTAGCCAATGATTGGAACTATGTGCACAACCTGATGTACCTGATCGCCGACTTGATGGAGGGGGGACGGGTGACGGAGGCGATGAAGATCTCAGAGAAGCTGACGAAGGCGCGCGGTGAGGTAGGGCCCACGCTGTATCGGCAGACTCCGCGAGATGGAATGTCACGGCTGAGCGTGGAGCTTCCGGTGCTGTTGCGCGCCGGAGTGTGGATGAGCGCAACGCAGGCGCTGGAAAAGAGCTCGCCGGACCCATCGTTGAAGAATCTGGCAGAGCTGCGCGAGGCGATGCTGGATTACACGCGAGGCATGGCTGCGCTGGAGCAAGACGACGCCAAAGGCGCTGCAACGATGAGCGATGCGCTGGATGCGAATGTGAAGCAGAAGCCGACGACAGGACCGGAGGATATGCCGGGAATGGCGGCGATGTCGATGTCGAAGGACGCGATGGCGAAGCCTGTGCACAGCTATCTGGATGTTGCGGCGATGGAGCTGAGGGCGAGTGTTTTGCTGGCTGAGGGACGCGGGGTGGAGTCGGACGCGATGTTCACCAAGGCCGCCAAGGCGGAGAAAGAGCTGGGATATCGCGAGCCGCCGTTCTACATTCGTCCGGTTGAGGAGACGCGCGGGGATGCGCTGCTGCGGGCGAAACGCTACGACGAGGCGAAGCAGGCTTATGAGGCGGCTTTGAAGCAGCGTCCGGAGTCGGGATTTGCGCTGTTTGGCGTCGCACAGGCGGATGCAGCTGCTCATCGAAGGGCCGAAGCGACACAGGACTACGCACATCTGCTACGGGTATGGGCGAAGGCGGATGCGGATCTGCCGCAGCTGCAGACGGCACGGGCATGGATGGAGAGGCAGGCGGTGGACGGGGAGTAGATGGCGAGCTCCATCGAAGGATGGAGGCAAAGTTGGGCCGAATGGCTCATGACAGGATCTCGCCGCGTGGCTAGAGTTATCTGCGAAATGGTATTGCTCTCCGGAGGCGTCTTAACGGCGCCTCTCTTTTTTTGCCCGCGATAGATTTTTTCTGCCCGGCTCAACCTTTTGATGGAGGACGGGCGATGGGATAGGCACGTAGATTGGGTTCGCTCTCAACAAGTGAACTTGCATACGTAGCGAGGGATTCGTGTGGGGCCGTGGTCTGGAGTGACAACGATAATAATGAGAATACAAAGAACTTGGATGGCTGCAGCGGTTGCGATCTTCGTAGCTGCTACGACGGGAACGGGATTCGGACAGGGGTGCGTTGCGGCGCACTCGAACCAGCGCTCGATGGATGAGCTGGTCAGATCGTTCGATGGGGGGACGAGATACGGATGGTCGATCCACAACCTTACGGTGGATATCGGGTATCGGTTCTTCAACTCGAACAAGTACTTTGTCGGGGATGCGGAGATCGCACGGCCGAACGCGATCCGGAATCACCAGAACATCTTCGATATCGGCGTGGAGTACAGGTTTACTCCGCAGTGGAGCTTTATCGCGGATGTGCCGGTCTTCAACGGGACACGCAACCAGCTCTATTCGCCGACGGGAGTTTTTCAGGTGAGCGGGCTGGGCGATATTACGCTGGGGGCGCAGCGATGGATCTTTCGCGGGCCGACGGAGTTCGGCGGCAACGTGGCTGTGAGTGCTTCGGTAAAGATTCCGACCGGCATCAACAATGCGACCGGCTCGGCGCTCTACAAAGGTCAGGTCGTCAAGGCGACGGCGGATCAGTCGATGCAACCAGGCGACGGCGGATGGGGTCTCTCGCTGGGGGCGCAGGGGTATAAATCCATATGGCGTAGGGCAGATCTGTATGGGCAGGCGCAGTATCTGTTCAACCCGCGCGATACGAATGGCGTGGCGACCTTCAGGAGCCAGCCGGGGCAGGGTGTGATGTCGGTGACGGACCAGTATCTGTATCGGCTGGGAGTTTCGCAGGGCGTGCCGAAGCTGCGCGGGGTGGCGCTGAGTCTCGGCGTGAGGGGCGAAGGAGTTCCAGTGCGGGATCTGTTGGGCGACAGCAACGGCTTTCGCCGTCCAGGCAGCGTGATCTCGCTGGACCCGGGGCTGATGGTGAATGTGCGGAGGACGACTTTGTCGGTGAACGGTCCCTGGGCGTTGCGGAGAGACAGACCGCCGAGCGTGCCGGAGTTGGCCAACAACACGAAGAACGGCGATGCGTTCTTCGCGGACTACACGGTGATTATTGGGCTTTCTCATCACTTCTGATCACGGACGCCAATCGAGACCTGTGAAGAGAGCGGGAAGGCAGCTGCCCCTCAGCGGCAAAAAAAGTCGCTGAGGGGCAGCTGGATTTGAAGGTATAACTTAAACCGTGCCTATCTAAAAGGGCGACCTGATTCAGAGGGCTGATTCGACTGGGTTAATCAGTCCGGTTCCTTAGGGCTTTAACGCTAACGTAACGTTCATGTAGGATGCTTGAGCTTTATGGGCAAGCGACTTTTACGTGGTGTAATTCTCTTTGCGAGCACAGTTTTGGCGATGAAGGCCCAGGGAACGGCAACGAATCCGTACCTGCAGGCGATGGAGAAGGCCGGAGCGCATGCCAGGCAGCACGGAGCGCTTTCACCGGTCCTGTCTCCCGTGGATGCCACAGTTCTGAGCGGCGAGGTTCCAGTAAAAGAGCTGCAGGCGAAGCGCTTCAAGGTGGTGCCCTGGACGACGAACGATCCGGAAAAGATGCGGACGCAGATTCGCATGGGCGTGGATGGACTGATCACGGATCGTCCCGATCTGCTGCAGCAGGTCCTGAAGGAAGAGCGCGCGGCTGCGAAGACGGCTGAGGAACGCAACCGGTTGGAGAAGTTCGACGTGACGGCGCACCGGGGTGGACGCGGTCTGCGGCCGGAGAACACGCTGCCTTCGTTTGAGAGCGGTCTGGATCAACTGGCCACGACGCTTGAGACGGACACGGGTGTGACGACGGATGGGGTCTCCCTGATTTGGCACGATCAGTTTCTGAGTCCGCAGAGCTGCCGCCATGCCGATGGGACGCCGTACACGATGGAAAACCGGGTCTTCATCAAGGATATTTCCAGTACGGATGCGCAGAAGACCTTCATCTGTGACAAGGTTCACTTTGGCGCGGAGCAGAAGAACGATCTTGCGCTGTCGCCGGTCGCGGTGGCGTTTGCGAAGAAGGAGGGGCTGATCAGCCCCTACGTCCCGACGTATGCGGCGCAGCTGTTCCGGTTCGTGAACTTCTATGTGGATTACTACCGGTCCGGGCCTGGCAAGAGCGATGCGCATGCGAAGGAGCGGGCGGAGAATGCGGCGCGGGCGCGGTTCAATCTTGAGACCAAGATCATGCCCGAAGGCATTCCCGGGGACGATGGGCACACCAACCATACTGCAGGGCCCCAGGCGTTTGTCGATGCGTTGTGCGGCGCCATCGCAAAGAGCGGCATGGAGTCGCGCGCCGAGGTGCAGAGCTTTGACTTTCGGACGCTGATCCTGGTCGAGGAGCAGTATCCGAAGATTCCCACTTACTATTTGACGGGTTCCACGAAGATGCTTACAAGTGCGTGGGTTCCCGAACAGCTGAGAGCGACGGCAGGCGAGCAGTAAAAGATCTGTCGCATTATTTTTTCCTGTTTTTTTCCCCTCTTCCAAGGAGCACCAGTGCAACGTTCTATTCATTGTCCAGTCATCGTCCGTACACGGAGCAGAATTAGCGTTATCCGTATGCGCAGAATCCTCTATTTAATGACAGCGGCACTCGTGTGCCTTGCGTTCCTGCCGGGTCGGGCCCTGGCACAGTACGAGAATGGCAGTATTGTCGGAACGGTACACGATGGATCCGGCGCGGTTGTTCCAACTGCAACGGTCAAGGTTACAAATATTGCGACCGGGGTCGTGAGCACGCGCCAGACCAATGACAGCGGCGACTATGAGGTTCCTGCGCTGCGCGTCGGGCAGTACAACGTCGAGGTGACGAAGCCGGGCTTCGCTCCCACGCGGGCGACCGATATCTCGGTTTCGGTGGCGGCCCGGCAGAGAATCGACCTCACCCTGCAGGTCGGCGAGACCAGCACGACGGTTGAGGTTTCGGGCGTTTCGCTGCAGATGGAGACCGACACCAGCCAGCGCGGACAGATTGTGACCCAGTACCAGACGGCTGCGCTCCCGCTGGTAAGCCGCAACTATTCGGACCTGATCGGATTGACGACAGGTGTAAGGCAGACGACACAGTCCTATTCCAGCACTTCGAACACCGGCCTGGTGCGCGAGGGCTCGTTCAACGTGAACGGCCAGCGCTCGATCTTTAATAACTTCCTGCTGGACGGCATGGACAACAATGCCTATGGCGAATCGAACCAGGGCTTCTCGAACCAGATTATTCAGCCGGCGCCGGATTCGATTGCGCAGTTTCAGGTTGTGACCAATAACGAGACCGCGGAATATGGTCGCGCGTCGGGCGCTGTGGTCAACGTGGCCTTCGCGCAGGGTGGCAACCAGTTTCACGGCCGCGTGTACGAGTTCATTCGCAATACGGATTTGAATGCGACGGGATTCTTCCGTCCACCGGGAGGGCAGAAGCCTTCGTACAACCGCAACCAGTTCGGTGGCAACTTCAATGGGCCGATCATCAAGGATCATCTCTTCTTCTTCCTTGACTACGAAGGTTTTCGCCAGGTGCGTAAGCAGATCTCGACCGCTACGCTGCCGACGCCGAATCAGTTGAAGGGTGTCTTCAGCAAGGACGTTTACGATCCGTATGACAGCACAAAAAAATACGTCGCGGGCACTTCGATTCTGAATGCGCCTGACATCTCGCCTTCGGCGAGGACAATCGCTGGAATGGTCTCGCAGTTGCCCAACCTTACCTCGGCGACAGTGAACAACTTCACGACCTTCCAGCGCTCGAACAACAACACCGACAAGGGCGATCTGCGGCTGGACTACGCGATCGATTCTAAGAACAGCGTTTTCGTGCGCGCGTCGCATTTGAAGACCAACGCAACGGACTTCCCGATCTTCGGTCTTCCGCTGGACGGCAGCTCAAACGGCAAGCAACGCATTCTGGACCAGCAGATCGCAGGCGGCTATACCCGCGTGATCGGCGCCAACCAGCTGCTGGATGTGCGCCTCGGTTTCTCACGCACCAGAGCAGGTAAGTTCTCGCTCTCGATCGGCACCGACCCGGGCTTCACGTTTCCTGGTCTGCCGACTGACCCTATCGTAGCGGGTGGCATTCCGGGCATCGGCATTACCGGCTTTGCGGCGCTGGGACGCCAGACGACGAACCCTCAGTTCCAGAACCCCTCGCTGTTCAACCCCAAGGTGAACTACACCTGGGTGGTAAAGAATCATTCTCTGAAGGCTGGCTACGAGTATCAGCAGGTCTGGATGGACGTGCAGGATACAAATCCGCTGTATGGCGGCTTTACCTTCGCCGGTGGCTACAGCCGAAACTATAACGTGCCTGCAGGGAAGCTTGAGGCAGCGAACGCGGATAACTACACGGCCGACTTTCTATGGGGCGCATCCAGTGCCTACTCCCTGTCGAGTTACTTCGTTGCGCAGCTACGCGACCGTTCGAACTTCGCCTATATACAGGACGACTGGAAGGTCTCGCCTAAACTGACTCTGAACATCGGCCTGCGCTACGAATACACCACACCGTACTGCGATGAGAAGAACCGTCAGGCAAACTTCAATCCGGCGTTGGCTAATGCCACGGACCCGCGCACGGCGATGGTTCCGGTTACCTCGACAGGCAACAAGTACGGCTACGATCCGGACCGCAACGACTTCGCTCCGCGCTTCGGCTTTGCCTATGCAGCGGATGACAAGACGGCGATTCGCGGCGGCTACGGCATCAGCTTCTCGCACTATGATCGCGCAGGCTCGGGCAATATCCTGGCAATCAACCCGCCATCGGCGCTGTTCGTAACGGTGACGCAGGCAGCTCCGAACGCGGGCGGCAACCCGACGACGTATGTGCCCATTGATAAAGGCTTCCCGGCGAGCACGCTGACGTTCAATCCAATTACGGCCAACGTCACCTACATCGACGGCAGTCGCTATCGCGACAGCTATGTGCACAACTACTACCTCGATGTGCAACGCAGCTTCGCGAAGAACATCCTGTTCGACGTGGCCTACGTCGGCAACTTTGGCTTGAAGCTTCTGCAGTTTGGCAATTACAACCAGGCCGATCCGAGGGTGATTACGAACGGCAAGTTTACGCGGCCGATCCCGACCTACGGCGACATCACGATTGCGCTGCACCAGGCGTACTCGCATTATGATGCCTTGCAAGTGCGCTATGAACAGCGCATGGTGGCGGGACTCACGCTGCTGAACTCGTTCACCTATTCGCATGCGCTGGACAACGCGGGCGCGTCGCTCGAAGCGAACACGCCCTCGTTCCAGGACTATCGGAATCCGGCGGCGGACTATAGCCAGTCGGAGTACAACCAGCCGATCGTCAATACGACGTCGCTGGTGTATGAGCTTCCCTTCGGTCGTGGGCGCCACTTCATGAACACAGGTGGCGTGCTGAACCAGGTGCTGGGACAGTGGCAGGTCTCGGCCGTGAACCAGGTGACGAGCGGTTTCCCATACCAGATCAACTACACCCCACCGACTTCCAACCAGGTTTCGGGCATCGCGGCGAGCTATCGCGGATCGAACCTTTATCGTCCGAATCGTGTTGCTGGGCAGAAGCTGAACTCGCTGGATAAATCGAAGTCGACGGGGACCTCGCTGCAGTACATCAACACTGCGGCAGTCTCGTTGCCGACCACCACGCCAATCGTGAACGGGGTTCCGGTAAGCCCGTTCGGAAATATGCCGCGCGATCCGGGCCGCAGTCCGCTCTATACGACGCTGAACCTCGCTTTCAACAAGAGATTTGATACTCCTGTGGAAAGGATGAAGGTGGAGTTTCGCGGCGAGCTGTACAACGCCTTCAACCACACGAACTTTACCCAGCCGGGTGGGGGAATTTCAGCGACGTCGAGCGGCACATTGACCGGCGGCACGATCACCAGCACCTTCGATCCTCGCATCGTTCAATTCGGCGCGAAGATCCTGTTCTAAAACCACAAAGAAACTGCAAAGAAACTGCGGAATGCCGGTTGCCTGCGAGGGTGGCCGGCATTTTTCTTTAGGTCTCCGTCCTGGTGTCCTGGTGTAGTTTGGAGCAAAGCCCGGTGAAGGGCTGAGGAGACGATTCGAGTGGTTGGAAGCGCAATGCGTCCGTGTGATGAGGCTGTCATTCTCTCCGGCCATTGTCGGGATACGACAGGGCGTCGAGGTATGTGGGTGCTGGCCGCGACGGTGCTGGGCTCGAGCATGGAGTTCATCGACGGCACCGTGGTGAATGTCGCGCTTCCAGCGTTGCAGCAAGGGTTGGGTGCAACGGGCGCGCAGGTCCAGTGGGTGGTGGAGGCGTATGCGTTGTTTCTCTCAGCGCTGCTGCTGGTAGGCGGGGCGTTGGGAGATCGGCTTGGGCTGCGCAAGGTATACATGGCGGGGGTGGTGTTGTTCGCCGCGGCTTCGATCTGGTGCGGGCTTGCTCCAACTATAGGCCAGCTGATTGCGGGACGTGCACTCCAGGGAGTCGGCGGCGCGATGCTGGTTCCAAACAGCCTTGCGCTGGTCAGCGCCAACTTTCCCCCAGAGAGCCGTGGCCGCGCGATCGGGACATGGTCGGGTTTTGCGGCGATGATGACGGCGCTGGGCCCGGTTGCAGGCGGCTTTTTGGTAGAACATGGATCGTGGCGGTGGGTATTCTTCATCAATGTGCCGCTGGCTGTGGTTGCAGTGTGGATCCTGATGCGGCATGTACCGGAGACGACTGCCCCAACGGCACGCGGAGAGACGCATGGATTGGACTGGAAGGGCGCGGTACTTCTGACGGGTGGTCTGGCGGCAGTGACCTTTGCGCTGATCGAAGGCGCGGACGGCGGCCGCGCGATCTGGCTGGTGGGGACGGCCGGAGCCGCCCTGCTTGTCGTAGCGTTTGCGTTTGAAGCGTGGACAGCTAATCCCCTGGTGCCGCTGGCTCTGTTTCGCAGCCGGGAGTTTGTCGGGGCGAACCTGTTGACCTTCTGCCTGTACGCGGCGCTGGGTGGCGCGCTGTTTTATCTGCCTCTGAACCTGATCCAGATACAGGGGTACACACCGACTCACGCGGGCGCTGCGATGCTGCCCATGGTGATACTGATGTTTTTACTGTCGAGGTGGTCTGGCGGTCTGACATCGCAATATGGAGCGCGAGTGCCGCTGACGATTGGACCGCTGATCGTGGCTGCAGGATATGCGATGCTGGCGCGGCCCGGTGTGGGTGGAACGTACTGGACGACCTATCTTCCGGCGGTGTTGCTGCTTGGGCTGGGGATGGCGATAAGTGTCCCGCCGCTGACGACGGTGGTCATGAGCTCGGTGAGCGAGTCGAATACGGGAGCAGCATCGGGAGTGAATAATGCAGCGTCGCAGGTTGCCTCGCTGCTGGCGCTGGCAGTGTTTGCGCCGATCTTCTTCCATAGCTTCGCGCCCTCCCTGACGCGAGGTCTTGAGAAGGCTCAGGTCTCAGAGGAGACGGCACGGGGGATTGTGGAGCAGCGCGCGAAGCTCGGCGCGATTGAGACCACTGATCCACGAGGCCGACAGGCTGTGGAGGGGGCGTTCGTCACCGGTTTCAGGGTCGTGACGCTGATGGCGGCCGGCCTTGCGGTGGCGGCTTCCGTGAGCGCCGCCGCAACAATGAAGCGGCGATGAGTTGCACGCGCCCGGGAAGGCGATATGGAGCGTGGGAGTGAACCGCAGATCCTTCGGCTGCGCCCTTCGGGCTTCGCTCAGGATGACACGTTGAGATGGGGCCCTTGTAGATATCTGTGGCAGCATAGGCGAAATACAGGGATTCTTCGACTTCGCTGCGCTTCGCTCAGAATGACGACATGAGGGCCTCGCCTCAGAATGACGACGTTAGAGTTTCGCGTCTGGATGACAACTTCGCCTCTGGATGACAACATTGGTGGCAGCTAATGGGCTTCGCGATTCGCGATGGAGACGCGGAACGGAGGCTTCGTGGCTTCGGCGGGATCCTGTGCATAGGTTTCGGTGGTTTTGGCGGGATCGTAGTCGCGCCAGAGCCAGACCATCTCCTCGGGGAACTCGGCTGCACCCTCGCCGGGGCTATGCGGGCCGACGCCGAAGCTGAAGTGGAAGTCGTAGGACTTGAGCTTCAGCGCGTTGGCCAGGCGGATGTTTGCGAGCGGCCAGCTTCCGTAGCGATTGTTTTCCTGGTCGTTGTTACCGTCCTGCAGCCAGACGCGGAGGTTGCGGTGCGATTCGCGCAGGACTTTCTCGGGATAGTCCTGTCCGCCGTCGGGGACAGCAGGATCCTCGTGCCATTGGATCGCGGTGAAGCTGCCGATCCAGGAGATGACGCGGCTGAACTCATCGGGCATCTGCCAGGCGGCGTTGAAGGAGGTGATTCCACCGGAGGACATTCCGGTGATGGCGTGGCTGTAGGCGTCCTTGCGGAGGTTGTACTTCTGGGCGACGGTGGCCAGCAGCTCGTCGCGGAGGAAGCGGGCATAGCGGTCGGAGACGGTATCGTATTCGGTCGAGCGCATGGAGTCCTTGAGGGTGCGCGACCACTTCTTCGAGTAGGCGTCGACGAACTTGTAGGTGGGCGTGCCGGGCGCGCCGGAGATATCGCCGGGATCGGTGAAGACGGCGATCATGACAGGGATCTTGTGCTGGGCGATGAGGTTGTCGAGGACGTTGAGCGCCGGGTGATTGCCTTTGCGATCAATGTATCCGCCGCCGTCGTTGAAGACCATCACAGGTGCGGGAGTCTTTGGATCGTACTGCGCGGGGATATAGATCCAGTAGTTGCTGGTCATGCCGTCGTAAATATGGCTGCTGATCGAGAGCTTTTCCGAGAGTGTGCCTGCGGGGACGTTCGGGTTCTGCATGGAGTCCGCCGTAAGCGGGGGAGGAGGCGGCGCTGGGCCGGAGAAGTTTTGCGCGGAGGCGGAGAGGACCAGAGCGAGCGAGGCGGCCAGGTATCGGAACATGGGCTACCACTATACCGCTGCTCTATCAATACAGTATCGGCGCGCAATACAGTATCGGCGCGAATTTTCAGTCAGGGCTGAACCGCAGCAGCAGCAGGCTGAGCAGGAGCATGGAGGCGGCGAGGAAAAAGGGCGATCCGGGTAGATGGATTGCCGCTGTGGAGCCGATGGTCTTGCTGAAGATCCAGGTGAAGACACCGGGGCCGATGATTCCGGCGACTCCGCGAAGGCTGTTAATGGCTCCCTGGAGCTGACCTTGCTCGGAGGCGCTGGTTTTGCGGGAGAGCAGCCCCTGGGCGGAGGGCCAGGCGAAGGTCATCAGGTTGAGGAGAGGGATGCCGAGCCAGAAGAGCCAGCCTACGCGGGCAAGTCCGAAGAGGCAGTAGCCTATGGAGCCGCCAACGAGGCCGAGCATGATGGCGCGGCGTTCGTGGATGCGGGCCACGAGAGGCTTGAGAAGCACGGCACCATAGATGGCGCTGCAGATGCCGAGCGTTGCGAGAGAGAGTCCGACGGTGCGGTCGGTCCAGTGGTAGCGATAGTCGGCATAGATGACGAAGACATTGAGCAGCGATTGTTGCGCGATATAGCCGAGTAGAAGAACTCCCGAGAGCATGAGCATGTTGTCGCGGCGAAGAAGGTTGAGCGAGCCGACAGGATTGGCTCGGCGCCAGGAGAAGGCCATGCGGTTGGCGTGAGAGAGCGATTCGGGGAGCACGAAGAGGCCGTAGAGGCCGTTGAGAAGGCTGAGCCCGGCGGCCACCCAGAAGGGCAGACGGGGATAGATGGTTCCGAGTGTTCCTCCCACTGCGGGGCCAAGAACGAAGCCGAGGCCGAAGGCGGCGCTCAACATGCCGAAGGCGGCGGCGCGGCGCTCGTGCGGGGTGACGTCGGCCATATAGGCCATGGCGGTGGGGATGCTGGATGAGGTCACTCCGGAGATAACGCGACCCAGGAAGAGCCATGACAGCGCAGGCGCCCAAGCCATCAGAAGATAGTCGAGGCCTAGCCCGAAGTTGGAGAGCAGGACGATCGGGCGGCGGCCGATGCGGTCGGAGAGCGAGCCGAGGATGGGCGAGCAGAAGAACTGCACCACGGCAAAGACGGTTCCGAAGAGGCCGAGCATACGGGATGCGCTGGAGGTATCCCCGTGGAGGAAGCTCTCGATGAGACGCGGCAATACGGGAGCGATCATGCCGAGAGCGAGCATGTCGAGCGAGACGGTGAGGAAGATAAAGGCCGCAGCGGCACGGCGTCCGGGAGCAGGCGGGGTAAGGTTGTCTTCACCGGGCGGCGGTGTGACGAACTCGGGCTCCGTCAAGAGCGGATTGGGCTCAATGCTTGCGGACTCCGTATTGTCGAGTCGGTCGGGCATCGGAGATTGAGGTCAGTTTATGCGACTTTGCCTTGGATACCTTGGAGATTTCGGAAGTCTACGCAGATTCTGTGGATCGATACAATCAAAGAGATGGGTTTGACCTTCGAGATCAGCAGGACCGCGGAGAGCGGCGGTCGCAGGGGCGCGCTCGCTCTGCCGCATGGAGTGGTACAAACTCCGGTATTTATGCCCGTTGGAACCGTGGCCAGCGTGAAGACGGTGGAGCAGGGCGTGCTGGAGCGCATCGGGCCCGGCGGTAGAGGCGCGGAGATCATCCTTGCGAACACGTATCACCTTTATCTGCGGCCGGGGCACGAACTGATCGCGCGTATGGGCGGCGTGCATCGCTTTATGAGCTGGCAGCGTCCCATGCTGACCGACTCAGGCGGCTTCCAGGTCTTTAGCCTGAGCAGCCTGCGCAAAGTGACGCAGGATGGCGTGGAGTTCCGGTCGCACCTGGATGGGTCGCGGCACTTTTTTTCTCCGGAGCATTCGATGGACGTGCAGATCGCCCTGGGTGCGGATATCGCGATGGTCTTCGACGAGTGCGTGGAGACGCCGGCGAGCTGGGAACGCACGAAGGAGTCGATGGGGCTGACGCATGCCTGGGCCGCGCGATCGAAGGATCACTTTGAAGCGAATCGGCATAAGGTGCCATGGCACGAGGAGTTTGGGGGGGCGACGCAGAATCTGTTTGGTATCGTGCAGGGCGGAATGTATGTCGACCTGCGGCGTGAATCGGCGGAGCGGCTCGTAGAGATGGAGTTTCCCGGCTATGCGATCGGAGGGCTTGCGGTCGGCGAGCCGCGCGAAGTTACGCGGGAGATGATTGCTCGCACGCTGGAATGGCTGCCAAAGGACAAGCCTCGCTACGTAATGGGTGTGGGCTACCCGGATGAGATCGAAGAGTACGCGAAGATGGGCGTGGACATGATGGACTGCGTTCTTCCGACGCGCGCAGGACGCCATGGACTGGTGTTCACGCGAGGCGAAGATGGCAGCGCGGTGCGGATGAATATCAAGCGGAAGGAATACGCGGAAGACCAGGGGCCGATCGACGCGACGTGTAGCTGCATGGTTTGCTCTCGCTATACGCGGGCGTACCTGCGGCATTTATTCGTTGCGGGCGAGCCCCTGGGGCTGACGCTGAACTCCGTGCACAATCTGCATTTCTATCTGGCCACGATGGAGCGCGTAAGGACAGAGCTTTCCTCGTCGTCTTTGAACGAACCGCTGGGTTGATTCTCCTTGGCAGACGACGCCAGTGAAAAGATGGGCGATGATGTGTCCGCTATGGGTGGTTGCCAGTTCACTTTGTAACCCAGTAACCATTCCTGCTTCTTCGCTCTCGATAGAGGGACGAAGATCCGTAACAGTTGTTGCTGAATCCAGTATGCGAAGGGCGACATGGCTGCTTTACGCTGGCCGTTGCGGAGACCCAGCGCGATGACGCGATCGGTGCGGGGACGGCGATGTGCTTCGAACGCGGCGAACACCTCTCTCAATGGAGTATCGGCTGACTCATGAAGAAGCTTGGCAAGGTAGTGAGCATCTTCGAGAGCCATCGATGCCCCTTGCCCGGAGTGAGGCGCGACCGCATGCGCGGCGTCCCCAATGAGGAGGGTACGGCCTGCGCTCCATCGAGGCAGGTTGGGCACATCGTGAATGGCAACATTGAGGATGCTGGTCGCGGACTGGATAAGTTGAGGTACGGGATGAGCCCAGCCGCCATGAAGATTCATAAGGCGCTCCCGTAGTTCCTCCTGAGTGGTGGCGGCCATCTGATCCCGGCTGTCGAGTGGTGCCGCGGCAGTGCTCCACCATAGGGTGCGTGGGCCGTCGGCAGTCAGGGTGTGGAAGTAACCGAAGAAGCCATTTTTCCCGAAGATGAAGTGAACGCGTTGATGAGAACGCGGTGCAAGGTCGCTCTCCATGCAGGGACTGTAGCCGCCGGGAGCCAGCATGCCGGTGTATTCGGGCTTTGGAGCGTCGGGCAGGATCGCCTGACGAACCTGCGAGCGGATTCCGTCGGCGCCAATGACGAGATCTCCCTCAATGACAGTTCCGTCGGAAAAGTGAACG
Source organism: Edaphobacter sp. FHG110511_03 (assembly GCF_059115365.1). NCBI lineage: Bacteria > Pseudomonadati > Acidobacteriota > Terriglobia > Terriglobales > Acidobacteriaceae > Edaphobacter > Edaphobacter sp. FHG110511_03. The sequence continues at coordinate 924,448 of NZ_JBZYWL010000001.1, forward strand.
GAGACGGGACAGTTCGGCTCATCTTCGATGTGGACCAGCCTCTTGCCGTAAGAGATCGAGATGCCGCTGGCCTCGGCCTGTTCGACCACGACCTTGTGTAGTGCAGCGCGAGTGATCATCACGCTCGGCTGTCCGTAACGTGCGGCATCGCCTCCGCTGGTGCATGCAAGCAGTTTTCCTCGCTGATTTTCGAACGCCCATTCGTGCCCGGTCACGCTCACATCGCGCACCAGTTCGGCAACACCGGCGGCGGCAAGGACATTCATGCCGTTGGGAGCGAGACCAAGCGCTCCGCCTGCTTCGCTGGGGCCATCGGACGCCTCGAAGAGATGAACGCAGAAGCCTGCCTTCTTGAGCAGGAGTGCAAGTACCGGACCTGCGATACCCGCGCCAATAATAAGAACGCATCGGGGTCGATTCATGGAGATAATCCTTATTTGTTAATTATCTCAATAATTGAGATAATGATAAAGTAAAGGATATGGGCGACCCACGCAAGCGAAAAGAACTCGAAAGACAGGTGGGCATGGAGGTGGGCCGGGAGATTGGCGCTAGAACCATCCTGTTCCATCAAGCCATGGCTAATCTCGTGGGTGTCTCCGTAACCGACCTCAAGTGCCTGGATTATGTGGATCGAGGCGGCGATGTAACGGCGGGAGACCTGGCACGGGTTACGGGGCTGACGACGGGTGCGATCACTGCGGCGATCGACCGGTTGGAAAAAGTCGGGCTGGCTCGAAGAGAGCGAAGTGAAACGGACCGGCGAAAGGTCTTTATCCGACTTTCGCAGTCGCCGACCATGAAGCGGATTGCGCCAGTCTACGAAGCTCTGGGCAGAGAGACCGCCCAGCTGGTAACGCGATACTCGACCAAAGAGCTGGAGACGATCAAAGACTTTTGCGACCGTTGCATCGAGATCATGCGAAGACAGACAGAGGTCGTGCGGGCGATGCAGAAGTAGCGCCGGGCTTTATGGGAAGACTTCTGTAGCTGGTCGTTCCATTGCCCATACTTCTTCAACCGGCGAAGAGATGCGATAGTGGATCGCATGAATTCGATGAACCGAAGAGAGCTTGTGTGCGGTTCCGCCGCTTTGGTGGGGAGCGGGTACCTGTCTCCGGCGTTTCGACTGTCTGGGCTTTGGGAGAATATTCCTGAGATAACCGGGCCGCCGAAGCAGTTATTGAGCTCGACCTTCACACCCGAGCTGCTACGGACGAAGCTGGTTCCAATCGGCGCGTGGCATCCCTATCCGCGCGTGGCAGAGCGCGAGGCATGGCTGCAGGTTCCGGAAGATCTTCGGGCCGCGATCACGAAGCGTGCCGAGGTTTTTCGTGGCAAGGACTGGCCTTCGTTACTGGCGACGACGGCGCTTGATTTCAAACGCAATGGCGATCGCTCGCGCTATGAGAGCCAGCAGTTCGGCCGCCGGCACAGGCTGACAGAGCTGGTGCTGGGCGAGTGCGTAGTGGGCGATGGAAGATTTCTCGATGACATTGCGAATGGCATCTGGTTGATCTGCGAGGAGACCTTTTGGGGCGCGCCTGCTCATCTAGGAGCGCAGCGGGCGAAGGTGGGGCTTCCAGATGTAACAGAGCCGATCGTCGATCTGTTTGCGGCGGAGACTGCTTCGACGATGGCGTGGGTGCATTACCTGCTTGGCGAAAAACTGAACGCTGTCTCGCCGCTGCTTGCTCCGCGCATTGAGGTGGAGGCGAAGCGGCGTGTGCTCGATCCATTGCTCGAACGAGACGACATCTTCTGGATGGGTCTGCAGCCCAAGCGTGGCCGCCTGAACAACTGGAACCCATGGATCAACTCGAACTGGCTGATGACGAACATGCTGCTGGAGCAGGACGCGGCGCGCCGGCAACAGGCGCTTGAGAAAAGCTGCCGCAGCCTGGATGAGTTTCTCAGCGACTTCTCGGCAGATGGAGCCTGTGAAGAAGGTCCGGTGTACTGGCAGCGGTCGCCGGGATCGTACTTCGATTGCTGCAGGACGCTTGCCTCAGCGGTGAATGGAGCGGCGGATGTGATGACGCATCCCTTCGTGCAGCGGATGGGACAATATATCGCCGATGTACACATCGCAGGGAACGCGTATGTGAACTACGGCGATGCCCATATGGAAGATGCTCCATCGCCGGAGCTGGTCTATCGTTATGGGCGCGCCGCGAAGCTGCCATCGCTGATGGCCTTTGGGGCATTCCATTCGGCTGAAGACGGCCTGGGAGTGGTGGGGAACGAGGCGGAGCTGGAGCGAGCGTTGGGTGCGGGATTGCCGAGCCTGGCCCGATCGCTTCCAGATGTGCTGAGCGCGCGGGAGATTCGCGCGGCGAAGAAGGCAGATGCCCTGGGGCGCGATGCGTGGTATCCGTCGCTCCACCTGATGACGGCGCGGGCGAAGGCGAGCACGACAGACGGGTTCTATCTTGCGGCGCAGGCCGCAAACAACAACCGCAGCCACGGACACAACGATTCGGGAAGCTTCATCGTGTTTCATGACGGTGAGCCGGTCTTCATCGATGTGGGGGTAGAGGCGTATACGGCGAAGACCTTCAGCCCCGAGCGTTACACCATCTGGACGATGCAGTCGGCCTTTCACAACTTGCCGACGATTGGCGGGGTGATGCAGCAGGCGAACGCTCCCCACGCGGCCAGCGAGGTGAAGTACGCGAGCAGCGATGCGAGTGCGGGCATGACGATGAATCTTGCGACAGCGTACCCGGCAGCAGCGGGAGTAAAACGCTGGATTCGCGAGATTGCGCTCGATCGAAAGGCCGACACCATACGGCTGACCGAAGAGTTTGAACTGGCGAAGAGCGAGCAGGTGGCACTTTCGTTTATGACCTCGCGGTTGCCATCGGAAAATGGACGTGGAGTGGTTGTACTGCGTTCCGCGAAGGCAGGAGTGAAGGATGTCTCGCTGAAGTACGATGCCGCAGCGCTCGCCTACAGCATGGAGAAGATCGAGCTGAAAGACGAGGGCATGCGACGGTCGTGGGGGCCAGCGGTGTATCGAGTGCAGCTCCGTACCTTGCGAGATGTTGACCGGGCGCGGTGGGTAATGGAAATCGTTTAAAGGTCATAGCCGAGGGAGTGGAAAAGAGCGATGGCGACACGAAAGAAGGCGGCGAAGAAAACGGCGGAGCCGATTGACATCAGCGCAAAGCTGGCGGAGTCGCTGAGTGAGAGGTCGAAGCCTGAGAGGCACGAGAGCCATGATGCCCCGCAGACCGGCGACCAGGTAACGGTGGGTGATCGCGAGACGGTCTGGACCGTCAGTTCGGTCAGCTATAGCGGGCGCGAGGTCAATCTGAGCATTCCGGGAACAAATCTCGAGCGGTTCCGCGTACCGGTTGACGACCTGAACTTTGTCGGCCGTGCCCCACGTAAACCGAAGGAGCCTCCGAAACCGAAGATGGACGTGAAGGCTATCCGCGAGCGTATGGAGGAGGCGGAGCACTCGCTTATGGAGCATCTTGAGGGAGAGATTGCGGCGTTGAAGAAGTTCCTTCGCAGCAAAAACTTTCCCGACACCGAAGTGCTGGATGAGTTCGCAAAGAGCACCGAGACGGGCTGGAAGGAAGCAGTCGAAGCGATCGAGGAGAAGTTCGAAGAAGACTAATCGGAGCGGTTGCAAAATACCGTGGGCGCTTACGCTCTCGATCCGAAGATCTACGGCAGGACGCCTGCTGCTTTGAAGAACTGATAGTCATCCCATTGGTTCACCTTCTTCAGCCACTCTTCGGTCTGCGCTGCGGTATCGTGCGGGGCGAAGGACTGGGCTGAATCTGCGATGGCGTAGGCTGTGGCGGCGGTGGTGGCAACGCCCTGGTTCAGGTCAGCCTGATTGACGGAGTCAAACGAGTCCGAGGCCTTGTGGTGCAGCTTGAAGTACTTGTCTACCTCGTTCCAGAGGACGAGCGTGGGGACGCCTAGAACATCGAAAGAGATGTGGTCGGTCTGGAAGAGGAACTCGACGGAGGAAGTGGTGTCGTTCGATCCGAGACCCGCGAGCAGGGGCTCGACGTCCTTCAGAGCGTCTTTTTCGTCGTCGCGTCCCATCACGTACCAACCTTTCGCGCGTTGCGTGCCGGTGTCGGAGATGAGCACGCAATCAATGGAAGCCATCTGATCCTTGTGGCTGCGCACGTAGGCGGTTGAGCCAAGGATGCCCTGTTCCTCTCCGCCTATGAGGAGAAAGCGAATGGTGCGGCGGGGTGGATGTCCGCTGGCCTTGATGGCGCGGGCGACGTCAAGGACAGTGGAGACTCCGGTGCCGTTGTCCTGCGCTCCCGTGGCGGGATGCCAGGAGTCGAGGTGGCCTGCGACGATTACAACCTCGTTCGGCAACTCGCGGCCGGGAATCTCAGCTACGACGTTGTCGACTTTGATGTTTTTGCGAATGCGGTTTTTGAAGGAGAACTCAACCGAGACAGGACCGTGATCGAGCATGCGTTTGATCAGGGCCACATCCTCGCTGCCGACCTGGGCGACGGGATAGGAAGAGAGGCTGCCGTCAAAGGTCAGCGAGGTGGCAGACTCGATTCCATTGGGTCCACCGTACAGCATAAGCGCCTTGGGAGCGAGCTTTTGGAGAGGCTCGAGCGCTTTGAGAGTCTGGCTGAAGGGCTGATCGCCGAGGCTCTTCTCGTCGACGAGGACGATATTGCCGGCGAGCTTGTCCTTCTGGGCGTCGATGCCTTCCTCGGTAAAGTGCTCGAGATAGACGACATTTCCCTTCACACCGCCATCAGGAGTGGAAGGGCTCCAGCCGAGCGAGTAAATGTGCAGGTTCTGGACGCGCGGCGTGAGGATGCGGCCGGTCGCCGGCGTCTCAGGCTCCCAGGTGGCGGGCATGTTGAAGGGCTCGGTGTGCACGTTGGAGAGACCGAGAGCGTGGAACTTCTCTTCGGCCCAGGAGACGGCGTGGACGTAGTTGTCGGAGCCGGTGAGGCGCGGGCCGACGGTGTCGGCGAGCTGGCGGTCGTATTCGTAAGCCTGGCCGTTGACCATGATGTCGCCGATGATGTGGGCAACGTTGGCACGGGTCTCAGCAGAGACGGGCATCTGAGCTGAGGCGGTGATCGGGAAGGACGAGGCGAGAAGAACGAGTACGAAGCGGCGCATTTTCGGAATGTATCCCATGGGTTCGTAAAGGGGCAGGAGAGAGGGGTGCTGGGGCCTGCCGTTACGGTAAGCGGAGAGCTTCGGGATCGCGATCTAAAAAGCGTGAAAGCGCCTCCACGACAAGATTGTGATCTTCGCGTTGGGGAAGGCCGGAGACGGTGACGGCGCCGATGACCCCGGCGTTGATGACGTGCAGAGGAAAACTGCCTCCGTGAGTGGCATAGTCGGCGTCGTCAAGCGCGTACTTCTCGTGGAAGGTGATGTTGCTCTGCGCGAGATAGAGGCCAACCTGATAGGAGCTGCGATGGAAACGGGCGACGACGTTAGACTTGCGCTGCACCCAGCGGGAGTTATCCGGGGTCGTCCCGGCGAGCGCGGTGTAGAAGAGCGGCTGGATGGGCTGCCCGAAGCGCCGGATATCAATGACGAGGGTATGTTTGCGAGTCACGGCAAGATCGCGCAGAAGCGTGCCGAGGCGCCAGGCGTCGTCGCAGTCGAAGTGGGGGAGGCGAAGCTCGGTCTCCTGATGGATGACGCGGGCGAGATCTGCGGATGAGGCCATGGTGGGGGAATCCTTTATTGTAAAAGACAGTGGGATCGCGGTTATGCCGCCGGTATAACTTTATCCTTGTTGTCTCGTTGTTGTCCCCGAGGAGGCTGAATGGATCTGGTTCGAACGCTATCGTTACGTGCCGCCTGTTGCGTGGCTCTGGTATTTGCTTCGGGGACGGCGGGGGCGCAGGACGTGCTGCATGCCTGGACGGGAGGCGCCGATCCGGCGTCACTCGAGACGTGGGTGAACGCGCGGCTGGCGGCAGAGAAAGCCGACCTGGACAAGGTGATCGCGGTGAAGGGCGAGCATACGGTAGCGAACACGGTTCGCCCCTATGACGACGCGCAGAATGAACTGGCCCTGGCGGGCAACGAGGCTTACCTGATGTACTCGGTAGGCAATTCGGCGCCGTTGAGGGATAAAGGGCAGGCTCTGGTGGCCAAAATCTCGTCCGCGACGACGGATCTGAATCTGAACCAGGCGGTGTACCGTGCTCTGGCCGCGGTTCCACTGCCCACGAACGATCCGGCGACGAAGCATTATGTGGAGCGTGCGTTGCTGGAGTATCGGCTTGCGGGCGTGGACAAGGACGATGCCACCCGCGCGAAGATTCGCCAGCTGCAGGACAAGATTACCGACGCCTCACTTGCCTTCGGACGCAACGTTGCCGATGGCAAGCTGACGGTGACGGCCACGAAGGCGGAGCTGAAAGGCCTGCCGGAGGATTACATTGCCAGGCACAAGCCCGCCGCAGACGGAACCTACGCTCTGACAACCGATTCACCCGATAGCACGCCGGTGATGAACTTCGCGGCGGACGCGGGCCTGCGCAAGAGGATGTTCTTGACCTACAACCAGAGAGCCTATCCGGCGAATGTCGCAGTTCTGAAGAGCGTACTGGAGGCGCGGCAGGAGCTGGCCACGACGCTGGGCTACAAGACCTTCGCCGACCTGGCCATGGCCGACCAGATGATGGGTTCCGCGACGAACCTGAAAGCCTTTTTGAAAGAGGTGGACGAGGCCTCGCGCGGGCCGGCCGACAAGGAGTACGTCCTGTTGCTGGAGTATGCGAAGCAACAGCAGCCGGGGCTGACGAAGATCCCGTCGTCGGATGCGAGCTTCTGGTCAGAGCAGTACCGGCGCGCCAGATACGACTTCGACGCACAGAGCGTACGGCCGTACTTTCCCTATGACGAGGTGCAGGAAGGAATCCTGAAGACGGCGGCCAGCCTGTTCCATGTGGAGTTCCGCGCGGTTCCGGATGCGAAGACGTGGGATGCATCGGTCTCGACCTATGACGTCTTCGACGATGCAGGCGCGGCCAAGAAGAAGCTTGGACGGATTTACCTGGACATGCATCCACGCGACGGCAAGGACAAGTGGTTTTCCAGCGCGCCGATCGTTCCGGGGATCCGCGGACGGCAGCTTCCCGAGGGAGCGCTGATCTGCAACTTCTCGGGCGGCACCAAAGGCGATCCAGGCCTGATGGAGTACAGCGAGGTGGTGACCTTCTTCCACGAGTTCGGTCACCTGATGCACCACATTCTTGGCGGCCAGGGAGAGTGGTCGAACGCAGGAGGCTTCAGCGTGGAGGGCGACTTCGTGGAGGCTCCGTCGCAGATGCTGGAGGAGATGTTCCGCGATCGCGGGATTCTGCAGAGCTTCGCGAAGCAGTACCAGACCGGCGAGACTATTCCTTCGGCACTGATCGAGAAGATGAACGCAGCGGGAGCTTATGGGCGCGGGCGGTGGACGCAGGCCCAGCTGTTCTATTCGACCTATTCGCTGCAGGTGCATGATCGCGCGCCGGAGCAGGTGAACTTCGACGCTCTGCTGCGGGAGGACTCGGACCGGTTCACGCACTTCACCTTCCTCGAGGGGGATCGCATGTACGCGAGCTTCACGCACCTGACCAGCTACTCGTCGAACTACTACACCTACGTGCTGGACAAGGTGATCGCAGTGGACTTCTTCTCGCAGTTCGACAAGGCGAACCTGCTGTCAGGACCGACGGCGATGCGCTACCGCAGGACCGTGCTGGAGCCGGGAGCGGCAAAGCCAGCAACCGGCCTGGTGAAGGACTTCCTTGGGCGGTCACAGAGTCTCGATGCGTTGAAGCTCTGGATCAATGAGGAGTTCAAGGCCAATGGGGCCGCTGGAGCAACGGCGAAGGGCGCGTAAAAGTCTGATGCACCGGACAGCGGTTGGATTGCCGCTACACTTGAAGGATGCAGCTCAGGACAGTCAGGGCGACGCAATATGTAACGGCGCTGCGCGAGGGCGGAAGCCTTCCGGCGATCGTTGCTGCCGATGATCTGGGATTGTACGTGCTGAAATTTCGCGGCGCAGGGCAAGGCCCGCTAGCGTTGGTGGCGGAGCTGATCGCCGGTGAGATTGGACGCGAGCTGGGATTGAATGTTCCGGAGCTCGTCTTCATGGAGGTAGACGCGGCGCTGGGACGCAACGAGCCGGATCAAGAGATCCGCGATCTGTTGAAGGCGAGCGTGGGGCTGAACCTTGCCCTCGACTATCTTCCGGGATCGACGATGTTTGACCCTGCAGCGAAAGACGAGGCGGATGCGAAGACAGCTTCCATGGCGGTGTGGTTCGACGCGTTTGTGATGAACGTGGATCGCACGCCGCGCAATGCGAATCTGCTCTGCTGGCACCGCGAGCTCTATTTCATCGATCATGGCGCTGCGCTCTATGTCCACCACGATTGGGAGACGATGCTCGAACGCGCGGAATCGCCGTTTCGCGAGTCGAAGAATCACATCCTTCTGCCGTGGGCGACGGAGCTTGAGGAGGCCGAAGAAAGAGCGCGGCTTCTGCTGACGGATGAAAAGATCTCGCGGATCCTGGAACAGGTTCCCGACCGGTGGCTGTTGCGGGAGGGGGACGGCGTGGGCGCAACGCAAAAGCGCCAGGTCTATGCAGACTTCCTGTCGCGCAGGCTGAAGGCGTCCACGAAGTTTCGAGAGGAGGCCGACCGTGCCCGTGCCGAGCTCGTTTGATTATGCGGTGGTGCGCGTGGTTCCTCGCGTGGAGCGTGGGGAGTTCATCAACGCGGGCGTGATCGTCTTTTGCCTGGAGCAGAGGTTTCTCGACGCACGCGTAGTTGTGGACGAGACGCGCCTGAGGGCGCTCTGGCCGCAGATCGATATGGAGCTGATACACCGACACCTGGAGGCGATCTCAAAGATTGCAACGGGCGATCCCTCGGCGGGACCGATTGCAAAGCTGTCGCAGCGGGAACGGTTCCATTGGCTGGTCTCGCCGCGCAGCACGATGGTCCAGGTCTCGCCTGTACACACCGGTCTCTGCGAGGAGAAGGCCGAGGGAGTGCTGGAGGAGCTGTCACAGCGATTGCTGGGAACTTCTCCGCACCCAAAAAGCTAAAGGATTAATTTCCAGAGGCAAAGCCTTAGATTTGAATGTGTTCAAAAATAGATTGATTTCCTGTTCGTGTGTGCCCTATATTGAACGTGTTCAAAACAAGAGGCCCTATGCGACGCGAGAGATGGATGTGGCTGTTCACGTGGGAGGGACGCATATCGCGGCTGCCGTACTTTCTGGCCGCTGTCGTGCTGGTGGCGGTGAAGTATGCGATCGACCGGTCTGTCGCGACGAAGTTTCACCAGCCCTGGCATCTCTGGAACTACGTCTTCCCTCAGCTTGGGGGATCGTTCGCAGGAGTGTCGAACCACAGACAGATGTATGTCTATCTCTGGGGAATCGCAATTCCGTTTTTCTGGGCGGGTGTCGCGCTTACGCTGCGAAGGCTGCGCGACGCCGGAAGGCATGCGGGATGGGTGTTCCTGCTCTTCGTTCCGCTTGCAAATCTAGCGATGTTTCTCTGGCTTTCACTCGCGCCCGGTGTGGACCAAGATCACGAGGACGATACGGCCGTAAGTCTGGAAACTACGCAGGTCTCCGAGGACGATGGAAGACGCAGGGCGATAGCAGGGGTCGTGGTTGCAACGGCGCTTGGCCTTTGCCTTGTGTCGCTGGACACGCGAATCCTGGTGGAGTATGCCTCGGGCTTGTTCCTGGGAGTGCCGTTTCTCACGGGATTTGTGGCCTCCTGGTTCCTGAACGTCGGCGGCATCCGCTCCGGCAAGGAGACAGCCACAGTATGCATGATTACAACGCTGTTGATCGGCGTGGTCTTGCTGGGATTCGCCTTGGAGGGCGCGCTTTGTCTTGTGATGGCTCTTCCGCTGGCTCTTCCTTTTTCGATTGCGGGTGGAGAGATCGCACGGGAGATCTTGCGTAGACGGCCTGATATGCCGGGTCGGCCCACCTTTGCGGCATGCATTACGGTGCTTCCGATGATCATGTTCACCGAGCATGCCACCAGGCTGGAGCCGCCTGTGCTTTCAGTGACGAGCAGCATCGTCATCAACGCGCCGGTCTCGACGGTATGGAAGAACGTAATCTCTTTTCCTCCACTGGCTCCCCCGGAAGAGCTGATCTTTCGAGCGGGAATCGCGTACCCGATTGGCGCGGAGATCAAGGGATCGGGGCCGGGCGCGGTACGATACTGCCGATTCTCAACTGGAGATTTTGTCGAGCCGGTTACGACGTGGGATGAGAATCATCTGCTCGCCTTTGATGTAGCTGCTCAGCCGCAATCACTGCGCGAGATCAGTCCGTGGAAGGTGATGCCCCCGCACCTGGAGCGCAACTATATGCGGTCGAAGCACGGACAGTTCAGACTGGTGGCGCTGGATGAGCACCGCACGTTGCTGGAGGGAACGACGTGGTATCAGAATTACTTCTGGCCTCAGGCGTACTGGCGCGGCATATCCGATTCCATCGTGCACGACATTCATATGCGTGTGCTGGAGCATGTGAAACGGCAGGCGGAAGCGCATTGATTGCGGGTGTGACTCAAAAACGCGACATCAGCCTCTGGCGGAGAGAGGCTTGCTGATCTTTTCGAGAGACTGCCCTTCGGCTGCGACTCCCAGGACGATCTCGGTTCCGGCGGCGATCACCATGAGGGCAGCAGCAGCGAGGTATCCCCAGAAGAGATGGACGGCTGAGCCCATTTGAATCAGGGCGCCGAAAAGAGCAGGTCCGGCGACTCCGCCGATGAGAGTGCCGATGGCGTAAAAGATGCTGATCGCCATGGCGCGAACTTCAAGCGGAAAGATTTCGCTGACGGTGAGGTAGGCTGCGCTGGCTGCCGAGGAGGCGATAAAGAAGATCACTGTCCAGCAGATAGTTTGAGTGATGGCGGTCAGCATTCCCTCCACGAAGAGCCAGCCGGTGATGGCGAGCAGGAGGCCGCTGAGACCATAGGTGAGCGAGATCATCTTCTTGCGGCCGACGGTGTCAAAGAGATGCCCCATAAGGATTGGCCCGAGTACATTGCCGATGGCAAAGGGAAAGATGTAGTAGCCGGCCTTGGTGGGAGGGATGTTGTAGAAGCGCTCGAGGACGAGTGCATAGGTGAAGAAGATGGCGTTGTAGAAGAAGGCCTGCGCCACCATGAGAGTGAGGCCGAGTAGGGAGCGGGAGCGATTTTCTCCCATCATGGCCATCCAGACCTCTTTGAGCGGGGTATGGGTGCGGGTATGAATCTCGACGGCGTCTTCGGTGGGATGGGGAAGCCTCTGCCCGGTTTGTTCTGTGATTTTGTCTTCCACATCGCAGACGATCTTTTCCGCGGCTTCATTCTTGCCGTGGATGACGAGCCAGCGCGGGCTCTCGGGAACGAAGTGGCGGAGAAAGAGGATTCCGGCTCCTAGAACGACGCCGATGCCGAAGGCGAAACGCCAGGCGAAGTCGGGGTTGAACCGATGGCCGTTCAGAAGGATGACGGTCATTCCGGCTCCGAGTGCGGCGCCGAGCCAGTAGGTGGAGTTGATGATGAGGTCGATGCGTCCGCGAAGCCGGGCGGGAATAAGCTCGTCGATGGCGGAGTTGATGGCAGCGTATTCGCCACCAATGCCGAGGCCGGTGATGAAACGGAAGATGGAGTAGCTCCCGAAGTTCCAGGAGAGTGCGGTGGCTCCGGTCGCAACCAGGTAGACGAGAAGAGTGATGGTGAAGAGCTTCTTGCGTCCCAGGCGATCGGTGGCCCAGCCGAAGAACAGGGCGCCGATTACGGCACCGGCGAGGTAAAAGGTGGCTGACTGACCGACCTGGGAGTCGGTCATGTTCAGGGCCTGCTTGAGGACACCGCCAATGGTTCCGGCGAGCGTGACCTCAAGGCCGTCGAGGACCCAAGTGATTCCGAGCCCGGTGACGATGAGCCAATGCCAGCGGGACCATGGAAGTCGATCAAGTCGCGCAGGAATGTGCGTGTGAACGACTTCCCCACTCATAGGTGAGTGAGATGCAATTCAACCGGAATGTGTTCATCACGAAGTGCCAGAGCTTCTCGAGAACTGCGACTTCCAAAGGGCTGGCGGCCGTCGCGAGGTGCGATGACCGCCAATTTGTATTATCGGGATGCTGCGGCGTGTTCTTCCTGCCACTTTTTGGCTTCCGCGGACTTGATCCACTGGCCCGCGACTTGCTTCGAAGGAACATTGAGGCGGTTCCATAGGTTGATCATCGCAACGTTGAGCGTAAGGGCAGCGAGAGCCCTCTCGTCGTAATGTTGCGTAGCCTCGAACCAGACGTCGTCGGGAACGGGGTCGGAGCGGTCGGCCATTCGGGTTACGGCCTCCGCAAAGGAGAGGGCGGCGCGCTCGGCAGGGGTGAAGTAGGGTGCGTCATGCCAGGCACCTACAGCGATGAGGCGCTCGTCGGTCTCATCGGCCTGTTTTGCGGCACGAGCGTGCATGTCAACGCAGACGCTGCAGCCGTTGATCTGGCTGGCGCGGAGGTAGACGAGATTGAGAGTGGTGGCGGGCACGCCATTATCTTGCTTGGCGGCTGCGCCCAGTGCCATAAGGGCCTGCATGGCCTCTGGCAGGAGCATTGCGGGGTTGGTCATACGTGGTTGCATCGTTGTTCTCCTTCGGTGTTGCAGGATTGCGATCGGACGAGCTCCGACCCGGACACGATTTCTCCGCCCCGTTGTCACATCGGGCGAAATCGCTTCGTCATCACCATGACGGAGCGGATCGCGAGAGTGTGACAGCGGACAGAACGGAGCAGAGAGATGAAGAGGAAGACGATCTGGTATTGGGTATCGACGGGGTTGGTTGCATTCGCCTTGGTGTCCGGCGGGGTGGTGGATCTTGCGCGTCCGCGAGTGGTGGTCGAGGGGATGGCGCGGATCGGGTATCCGCTGTACTTCCTGACGCTCGTTGGTCTCTGGAAGGTGCTGGGAGGGCTGGCGCTGGTGTGGCCGGGACTGCCGAGACTGAAGGAGTGGGCTTACGCTGGAGTGTTCTTTGTGATGACGGGAGCGGCGGTATCGCATGCGGTGTGTGGGGAGATGGGATATGTGATTGCGCCGACGGTCCTCGCGCTGCTGAATGTGATGTCGTGGGCTCCCCGGCCGGAGAGCCGTATCCTTGGAGTGCCTGTTTCGCCGAGGCTGAAAGATTTTTCGGCTTCGGAGGCATCTGCTTCGTAGGATGTGATCTCGGCGGGTTCGATATTTGTAACATTTAGGGGAGCATTTATAGAGGATGCTCCAGAGCTTGCAGTGAGGGAGTATGGCGGTGCAAGGACAGGATTGGCTGGCGGAGCAGTTCGAGGAGAACAGAGGGCATCTGCGTGGGGTCGCATACCGGATGCTGGGTTCGCTGAACGAGGCGGATGACGCGGTGCAGGAGGCTTGGCTGCGGCTGAGCCGATCGGACTCGAGCGCGATCGAGAATCTTGGCGGATGGCTCACCACGGTGGTCAGTCGCGTTTGCCTGGATATGCTGCGGTCGAGGAAGTCGCGGCGCGAAGAGTCGATGGAGACCCAGGCAGCAGAGCCTGCAGCTCGAGCCGGCGGAGCTGACCCGGAGCGCGAGGCGGTGATGGCGGACGCGGTTGGCGTTGCCCTGCTGGTGGTTCTCGACAGACTAACCCCGGCAGAGCGGCTGGCCTTCGTGTTGCATGACCTGTTCGCGGTGTCGTTTGAGGAGATCGGCAATATTGTTGGCCGTTCGACGATGGCTGCCAGGCAGCTTGCGAGCCGGGCGCGACGAAGAGTGCAGGGAGCGCCAGTGGCGGAGGCGCAGCTGAGTGGTCAGCGACGACTCGTCGAAAGGCTTCTGACGGCGCTTCGGGCAGGGGATGTGCAGGGCATGGTGGCGGTGCTCGATCCCGAGTTTGTGATTCGAATCGACGAGGCCTCCAGGGAGCCGGGCGGACAGAGGGAGGTTCGTGGAGCCGAGGTCTGGGCGAAGCAGGCGATCGTCTTCGCGAGGGGAGCGCGCTTCATTCAGCAGGTGTTGGTGGATGGAGTTCCGGGCATGCTGCTGGCTCCGCATGGCCGCCTGATGCGCGTGCTGCGTTTCACGTTTGCCGGTGAAAAGATTGCAATCATCGAGGTGATTGGAGATCCTGCGGTGATGAAGAATCTGGACCTGGCGGTTTCGGGCGATTGAGGCCGTGCAGGAGAGCCGGTCGAGCGCGTAAAGTGGTCTCCAGTGTTGCGAATGCCTTGGGACTGGAGGTACGGCTATGTGCCGGAATATCAAGACGCTCTTCAACTTCGATCCACCTGTGACCGAGGACGAGGTGCGGGCGGCTTCCCTGCAGTTTGTGCGGAAGATTACAGGCTTCAACAAACCGTCGAAGGCGAACGAGAAGGCGTTTCAGGAGGCGATCGATGCGATCGCTGGGATTTCGACTGACCTTCTCCGCTCGCTCGAGACGGTTGCGCCTCCGAAGAACCGCGAAGAAGAGGCGGCGAAGCTGAAGGCGAAGAGCGTGCTGCGGTTTCAGACCTAATCTGCTGCCGCTCGATGCCCTCGCTGGGTTGAGGGAATCCTGTTTCCTCGCGGAAGCGTTGCTGGCTATCGCTGCCGATCGGCTTCGGCGATGGCGAGGTTGGCGCGGTCCTTGCGGAAGAAGTTGTTGATCTCGTCGTAGGGAGTAATTCCGTCGAGGCCGGCCATGGTCTGTTGCCGCGCAATTCCTTGGGCTGCGGCGATGAAGCCGGTCCAGGCGGCGCGGGCCAGCGCGGAGCCGGTGCTGACGCGACGGACTCCGAGTTGCTCGAGCTGGGGGAGCGAGAGCGGAGCGCTGGAGCAGACGAGGATGTTGACCGGGAGCGGGTGGGCGGCCTTGACGATGGCTTCCACCTCGGGCCGGGTGTGGGCTCCGGGGGCGTAGAGGACATCGGCTCCGGCGACGGCGTAGGCTTCGAGCCGGCGGATAGACTCGCGGAGAGGCTCGGGATGGCCGGTGAGGAAGGCTTCGGAGCGAGCGGTGAGGAGGACGCCGGAGTGTCCGATGGCCTGCTTGGCGGCTCGGATGCGCTCGGTGGCTAGGGAGAGATCGTAGAGCGGACGGTTGGGATCGCCGGTCGCATCCTCGATGGAGAGTCCGGCGACTCCGGTGGCGACGCAGAGGCGGACGTTTTCGGCGACCTCATTGGGAGAGTGCGCATAGCCGGATTCGAAGTCCGCGTTGATGGGGAGGTCTACGGCAGAGGCGATGGAGCGGATGTGCTCGAGGGCGGCATCGCGGGGAACGGCCCAGTCGGCGTCGGGGAGTCCGTGGGAGAAGGCGAAGCCGGAGCTGGTGGTGGCTAGCGCCTTAAAGCCGAGACCACGCAGATAACGCGCGGTGCCCACGTCCCAGGGGTTGGGAATGACAAAGAAGCCGGATTCGTGGAGGGTGCGAAAGGCGGCGCGGCGGACTGCGAAGGTATCTGGATTCATCGGCCTTGCTCTCTAGGTATCTGAGTGTTGCGGCTGTCTTTACGGTTCAAATTCTTCAGATCTGCAGTTGGTGATACTCCATCCCCCGCTTTTTGTGCAAAGTCTTGATTCTGTTTTGTTTAGACCCGGACCTCGGATGCAGAGTCCTGATTGTAAAAGGTTTAGTTCTAAAGTACTGATTTTATTTGGGTTCTACGGGTAGGTCTGGATTTGAGGATCTAGTTCTATTTTAGTGGTTGAGGTGGGGAGAATCGGCATTTCTATATTGCTCGTGGGGAATGGGTTAGGTGCCGGAGGGGCTTGACAGGTTCTCTCTGAGGGGTTTGAGCTTCGCTCAAATGGAGCCACCTTAGCGACGATGAGGCTGTCGCGAAGATGGGGCACCTGGGTTTGGTGGGTGGGTTGGTCCTTTTTAGGTTTGGGGGTGGAGAAGCGAAATACAGGGATCTCTCCACTTCGCTGCGCTTCGGTCGAGATGACGTGGTTTGGGTGGCGCTCGGTCTGGAGGAAGGTGAGTGGGTGGGAGAGTTGCTTATTGCATGAGAAGCAGCAAGGTACCCATGATGATTCCGAGGGCAGCGAGGAGCAGGGCGAGTGTCAGGGCTGTCTTCGAGAGTCTGCCGGGTATCCAGGAACCTTCGCGAAGCTGGCGGATGGTTCCGGCGTACTGGAGCGATGCGAGCACATTTACAGCGACGCCGAGGGCGAGGAGCAAGACTCCGGTAACCGGAGAGGTCCATCTTGGGTGGCCTGACTGGCCGGGCTGCATCTCCCGCAGGAAGATTCCGAAGCGGGCGATGGCGAAGCCGAAGCCCATAAGGGCTATGCCGGTGCGTATCCAGGCGAGAAAGGTTCTCTCGGCGGCGAAGTAGACGCGGGGATCCTGCTCGAGTGAGTCGGGCATGGGCGGATTATAGTTGCGGGGGTTTCGAGTGCTTCACGGAATAGGAATAAAAGTGTACCCCAGGGGCTGAAGCCCTTTCCTTTTCTTGTTGGGTGTGGCACGGCTGAAGCCGTGCCCTAAGCGAAGCGGTTCGAGGCTTCGCTCGAATGGACCCACCTTAGCGACGATGAGACTGTCGCGAAGATGGGGCACCGGTTTTGGTGATTTTGCGCATGGGTGGCCTTCTTAGGATTTGGTGGGCGGAAAGGGCTAAATACAGGGGTCTCTCCACTCCGCCGCGCTTCGGTTGAGATGACGTGGTTTGGTGGTTTGGTGATGGGTGGTGGTGGGGCTAGTCGTAGCGTAGGGCTACGACGGAATCGACTTTGGTTGCGGAGCGGGCGGGGAGGAGGGTTGCGGCCAGAGCTACGAGGGCGAGCAGGGCTGTAACTCCTATGAAGGTGGCGGGGTCGTGCGGACCTATGCTGAAGAGGAGGCTTTTGAGCAATCGCGAGACAGCGAGGGCGGCGCAGAGGCCGACGGCTCCGCCCAGCGCGATGAGGCGTATGCCGTCCCAGAGGATGAGGTACAGGATATTGGAGCGGCTGGCTCCGAGGGCCATGCGGACGCCCAGCTCCTGGGTGCGCTGCGCGACCATATAGGCGGTTACGCCGTAGAGGCCGATGACTGCCATCAGAAGTCCGGTGAAGGCGAAGAAACCGAGGAGCGCGCTCTCGAAGCGGGGGCGGTCGGCAAGCTTGCTGACGCGCTCGCGCATGGGTGCGATGTCGATGGGGACGGTGGGATCGAGCCTGGCAATCTGGGTCCTGATCCATGGGGTGACTGTATCGGGAGGAAGGGCGGTCTCGACGGTGAGGATGGTGTGGTTCCAATCTCCTTCGGGCGTGTTGCGGCGGAGTTCGTAGAACTCGGGGTCGTCCTCGCCGGCTAACTCGGCATTCTTCACATTGGCGGCGACGCCGATGACGGTGAACCACGCCCCACTGTCATAATCGATCTGCATGCGCTGGCCGATCGGATTTTCGCCCGGAAACAAACGGTCCGCCAGCAGCCTGCTGATGATCATGAAGCGTTCGCTGGAGTCTCGTTCTTCCTGAGTGAAGTTGCGCCCCTGCACGATGGCGACGCCAAGCGCGCGAAAATAATCGGGTGTGACGGAACGGGAGACGGTGGTGCCTCCGGTGCCCGGCGTGGGACGCGGCCTTCCATCGACAGCCAGCTCCGAGTAGCGCCTGCCGCCGTGCCGTCCACCTGGAGGAAGCGAGTCGCTGATTCCTACGGCGGTGACTCCCGGCACACGTCGAACAGCCTCTTCCACCTGCTCGAAAAACTGCATCGTCGTCTGATTGTCTTCGTAGCGGTCTCGTGTGAGAGAGGCGTTGACGGTGAGGACGCCGTGGGTCTCGATCCCGAGGTTCTGTGCCTGCAGGTTGCGAAAGCTTCGCAGAAGCAACGTGGCGCCGGAGAGAAGGATCATGCTGACGGCGATCTGAGCGACGACGAGGGTCCGGCGCAGGACAGCGTGTCCGCTGGATCTGGTCGCGCGTGCGGCAAGCGCACCCGGGCGCGGTTTCTGCAATGCGGGAATCAGGCCAAACAGCACACCGCAAAGCAGAGAGAGAAGCATAGCGAAGAGGAGGATGCGGGGATCGAGGCGTGCCTTGTCGAGAAAGGGAACCCCGGCGGGAGCGATGGCGACGAAGATCTTCAGGAGGATCTCGGCGAGGATGCATCCGGCGGCTGCTCCGGTGAGGGAGAGAAGGAGGGCCTCGGTGAGGGTTTGGCGCATGAGACGGCCACGGCTCGCTCCCAGTGCGGAGCGGACTGCCAGCTCACGCTCTCTGGATGCGGCCCGGGTGAGAAACAGGCTGGCGACGTTGGCGCAGGCGATCAGGAGCACGGCGAGGACGGAGCCGAGCAGAACCCAGGCGACGAGGCGCACGTCCTGCATCTGGCGGTCGCGAAGGGAACGGACCTTGAGGTGAAAGTCCTTGCGGAACACGGTGCGGTCCCCAACGGGGAGAATCTTGAGGATGTATTGAAAGAGAGGCTGCATGGCCTCGCGTGACTGATCGAGGGTAATGCCGGGCTTGAGGCGGGCGAAGGCCCACATCGGTATGCCGATACCACTATTGACGGTGTGCTGGGCCGAGATATCGACGGCCCGTGGAAGGACGATGTCGGCGGCCTGGAGCCTCGGCATCTCGAAGTCTTTCGGAAGCACGCCGATAATACGCACGGATTTGCCGTCGATTTCGATGAGCTTGTTGAGGACGCCCGGATCGCGGTTGTATTGAGTGAGCCATACGCCGTAGGAGATGAGCGCGACCTTTGGCCCGTGGGGGCGATCTTCTTCGGGGAGGAAGTTGCGTCCGAGGAGAGGCGAGATTCCAAGGGTCGGGAGGAAGTTTCCTTCGACGCGGGCGCAGTTCAGGCGTACAGGGTTGTGCTCGGTCAGGTCGCACTCGTCTGTACCGCCCTCTTCGGTGAGCGATTCGAAGGGGGTCTGGTTGTCCTTCCAGTAGTAGTAGAAGCTGCCGAGGGTGAACTCCTGCTTTTCGAGCGACTGGACTAGGCCGACCGAGACGAGGCGGTCGGGATGTCCATAGGGTAGGGCGCGGAAGAGGATGGGGTCGACGACGCTGAAGACGGCGGTGGTGGTCCCGATGCCGAGGGCAAGCGTGACGATGACGGTGGCGGTGAAGAGCGGATTGCGGCGGAATCCGCGCAGGGCGTAGCGAATGTCCTGGGCGAGGGTCTCGAGCCACCAGTCGGGACGTTGTTGATGGGATTGCTCGCGGGTGCGCTCGATGCCGCCGAAGTCGATGAGGGTTTGGCGGCGTGCCTCTTCAGGGGAGAAGCCACTGGCGATCTTTTGTTGTATGGACTGCTCGATGTGGAACGCGAGCTCTTCGTCGAGGTCGCTGTGCGGCCTGGGGAAGAGCAGGAAGCGCAGACGGGTGAGGAGAGTGTGGATCATGAGGAGGCCTCGGGTGTTTGCCGGACGATGAGGCCGATGGCGGAGGAGAGCCGCTCCCAGGTGTCGAGCTCGGACTCGAGCTGCTGCTTGCCGGCGGGGGTGAGGGAGTAGAACTTGGCGCGGCGGTTGTTCTCGGAGGAGCCCCAGTCGGACTGGATCCAGCCTTTGTATTCAAGGCGGTGGAGGGCGGGATAAAGGGAGCCCTGGCCGATCTGGAGGACGTCTTTGGAGAGCTGCTGGATGCGCTGAGCGACTCCCCAGCCGTGCATGGGCTCGAGGGCGAGGGTCTTGAGGATGAGGAGGTCGAGCGTTCCCTGGAGCAGGTCGGTGGAAGGCGGCATGGTTCCCCTCGGCTTTCGACAGGTAGATTTACGCCCGCTTCCTGTCGGTTGTCAAGGGGAGAGAACGGGCAGAGCTTTCTGGACGGGTTGAGGGCGCGCGGCTAGACTTCCGATGGAGGCGACCTTGAACCGTGCCGTTGCGCTTGTCATTCTGTTTATGAGCCTTTCCTTTACGTCCGGAGCGCAGACCTCGAAGCTCGCGTGGGAGCATGAGCCCGCGAAGTGGACGGAGTCGGCGGGGGGTTTAACCGAGACTGTTCCTGCCGGTACGGACTACTGGCGCGTGACCCATTATGGGTTTATCCGGGACAATGGGCCGTTTCGATACCAGGAGCGGAGCGGGGATTTCGAGGCGAAGGTCCGGATCTCGGGGCAGTATCGCGAACTGTATCACCAGGCGGGACTTATGATCCGGATCGATGAGAAGAACTGGATCAAGACGGGGATTGAGTTTGTGGATGGCAAACAGAATCTCAGCGCAGTGGTGACGCGTGAGACCTCGGACTGGTCGGTGGTTCCGCGCTCGGATAGTCCGAAGTCGATATGGCTGAGGCTGCAGCGGCATAAGGATGCGGTGCAGATCGAGTACTCGCTGGATGACGCGAACTGGTTGATGCTGAGGCTGGCGTATTTTCCGCCGGATGTGCCGGTGAAGATTGGCATGGTGGCGGCTGCTCCGGGGAAGCAGGATTTTCAGGTGGTGTTCGATCACTTCAGCGTGGGTCCGCTGAAGGTGTCCGATAAGAAATGACGGCGGGGATTCGAGGTTTGCTCTGAATGGCAAGGAAGAGGAGCGGCGCGGATTTCTTGACAGTGGGGCAGTCGACCGGCGATGCTTAGGGGCTAGGCACTCATTTTGGCCTCAAAGGAAGAAGTGCGTCATCTGCGCGCTTCCACGAGCCATTTTTCAGCAATTTTGAGGTCAGCTTCGTAAGGGAATGGAGTCTTGGATGTCAGCAGCAATCTGGTTGCAGAGCGCGCCGAGCGGCCTGGGAGGTCTGGGAAGTTTGAGCGGTCTGGCTCTGCCGATCCTGTTCTTCGTCGTGTTGTACTTTCTGATGATTGTTCCGAATCAGAGGAAACAAAAAAAGTGGCAGGCGATGCTGGAGCAGATCAAGTCCGGAGATCGCGTGACCACCAATGGCGGAATCCGGGGCACGGTGCTGACGGTGAAGGACGATTCGCTGATTTTGCGGGTGCAGCCGGATGGCGTGAAGCTGGAGTTTGTGAAGAGCGCGATTGCCGCGGTTACGACCGAGGAACCGGCAGCTTAGAAGCGCGACTCCGAGAGAGATTTAAAGGGAAGAGAAGGCGTGTGCGGCAGGTTTATGAGGCCGCAAGCGCTGTGAAGTGAAGAGAGATCATGGGAAAGAATCTGGCCTATAAAACGGCTTTCATCATTGGGGTGCTGCTGGTCTTCTGCTACGGCATCGTGGGTATCCCGCATGGCGGTTTGAAGGAATCGATCGCCCGGCGCATCAACCTGGGACTGGACCTGAAGGGTGGAATCCACCTGGTGCTGGAGGTCCACGTGGATGAGGCTGTCGCCTCTTCGGTAGACCGGGATGCCGTTAGGCTGCAGACGGACCTGTCGACTGCGGGCATTTCGGGCGTATCCGCCGGGCGGACCGATGCTTCACGGCCGCAGACGATCGTGGTTACGGGAATTCCTGCCGGAAAGCTGACCGACGCGCGCGGTGTGTTCAATGGCCCGAATTACAGCGCATACGATGTTGCCTCGGGGGCGGACGGTTCGACGACGCTGACGATGAAGCAGGCCGCGGCTCGCGACCTTGCCAATCGCACGGTCGAGACCTCGATCGAGACGATTCGGGAACGCGTGGACAAGCTGGGCGTGACCGAGCCGGTGATCCAGAAGTATGGCCTGGGCGACAACCAGATTCTGGTGGAACTGCCTGGCCTGGATGACCCGGCGAGGGTGGAAGAGATTATTCAGTCGACGGCGAAGCTGGAGATTCATGCCGTAGCGGGCGGCCCATTCGCTACGGATCAGGAGGCGCTGCAGTCGACCGGCGGCGTGGTTCCGGCGGACTCGGTGCTGATGCATGGCTCGGTTTCGGCGGGCGCTCCCGACCAGATCTGGCTGCTGAAGCGGGTGAGCGAGGTTGAAGGAACGGACTTCCGCGACGCGCAGCCTTCGACGGACCAGAACGGGCGTCCGAATATCACCTTCAACCTGACGACCGAGGCGGGCGACCGTTTCTACAAGTACACCAGCGAGCACAGCTCGACGAGCGCGACGCCGGGTTCGATGGCGATTGTGCTGGACAACAAGGTGCGCGAGGTGGCGAGCATCAACTCGGCGATTCGTGACCGAGGCGAGATCGAGGGCGGATTTACCAAGCAGCAGGCTGCCGATCTTTCGCTGATGTTGCGGACCGGAGCGCTGCCGGCGACGATCTCGTTCCTGGAGACGCGCACGGTGGGGCCGAGCCTGGGCGCGGCTTCTATCCGGCAGGGTGTCATCGCGGCAGTGGTAGGGCTTCTGGCCGTAATGATCTTCATGCTGATCTACTACCGCGGCGCGGGAATCAATGCGTGTCTCGCGCTGATTCTGAACCTGGTGATCCTGCTGGGCTTTATGGGATTCGCGGGCTCGGTGCTTACGCTGCCGGGAATCGCGGGCGTGATTCTGACGATCGGTATGGGCGTGGACTCGAATGTGCTGATCTTCGAGAGAATTCGCGAGGAGATGCGGGCTGGCAAGTCGGCCGCAGTAGCTGTGCAGCAGGGTTTTGCGCATGCCTGGGTCACCATTATCGACACGCACGTGACGACGATCGTCTCGGCACTGATTTTGTTCGTGTTCGGGACGGGGCCGGTGCGCGGATTCGCGGTGACGCTGGCGTTCGGCCTTTTGGCGAACCTGTTCACGGCTGTATTCGTCTCTCGCGTGATCTTCGATTCGCACCTGAAGAACAAGGAGCGCGGAGCAGCGCTTTCGATTTAGCAGGACGAAGGGTCGGGTGGTGGAAGAACAGATTCCTCCACCCCCCTTCACTCCGGCAGGAATGACAAGTTTAGAAAGCGGAAAGCTGAAGCTGAACGATGAGGCTGCAGCCTGAGGCTTAGAGGAACGGTATCGTGGAACTTTTCAAGAGCACTAACATCGACTGGCTGGGGAAGAAGTGGTATTTCCTTGGATTCTCCCTGATCTTCTCCGTAGCCGGAGTGTTGAGCATGCTGTTCTGGCATGGCATTCCCAAAGGCGTGGACTTTACGGGCGGAACGCAGATCCGCGTGGCGTTCGACCAGGCCCCGAATGAGGATCACATTCGCCAGGCGATGAATAAGGCCGGGGTCCATGACGCGCGAATTCAGCGGGTCAGCGATCCGAGCGGCCATGCGGCGAACAAGGTCATCATCGCACTGCCGATCACGTCAGCGACTGACCAGGCGCATGATGCCGGGCGCCAGGCCGTCGAGAACGCGCTGTCCGCCAACTATCACGACTCCAAGGCCACGGTGGAGCAGGTAGAGATCGTAGGCCCGACCGCAGGCAAGCAGCTGCAGAACCAGGCGATGCTGGCGACGCTGTACTCGCTGATCGGCATGCTGATCTATCTATGGTTCCGATTCGAGCTGATCTACGGCGTGGCGGCGGTTGTGGCGGTGTTTCACGACACCCTGATTACGATCGGAGCCTTCAGCCTTACGAATCAGGAGATTACCCTTACGGTGATCGCGGCGATCCTGACCCTGATCGGCTATTCGATGAACGACACGATCGTCGTCTTCGACCGTATCCGGGAAAATCTTGTGGGTTCGCGACGTGACTCGCTGGCCACGGTGGTTAATAAATCGATCAATCAAACCCTGAGTCGTACCGTATTGACCTCAGGGCTGACGTTTCTGACAGTGCTGAGCTTGTATCTGTTTGGCGGCGAGGTACTTCACGGATTTTCCTTCGCACTGGTGGTTGGCATCCTGATCGGCACGTATTCGTCGATCGCGGTGGCGGCTCCGATGCTGGTGGCGTACCAGGAATGGCGCTCGAAACGGGGCAAGGCCGCGACCCTGCCTACGGGCAAAAGGGTCAAGGCGTAAATAATTTCAAAAAAGAATCAAAAGAACCCAGAATCCGGGAACAAACCAAAAAGCCGTGGTGTCTATAGTCAAATAGCTCTTCTCCGCGAGGCTGGATATGTTTGAAGACTCATTGATGGAATCCGGCGGCAAGATCAAGACGAAGTCCAAGTACTGGATGATTGGCACTTTTGTTTTCAATGCCGCCATTCTTGGGACTTTGATCCTGATCCCACTGCTGTATCCCGAGGCACTGCCCAGGACGGCGTTGACCGCCATGCTTACGGCACCGCCACCACCCCCGCCGCCTCCACCCCCGCCGCCCCCGGCGCAGGTGGTTAAGCCGATCAAGATGGTTTCGGAGATCGATCAGGGTCTGCACGCTCCGACCAAGATCCCCAAGGACATCAAGATGTTGAAGGAGGAGGCCGCGCCTCCGCAGATGGCCGGTGTTGCCGGTATGAGCGGTATGGGTTCCGGCTCCGGCGTTCCTGGCGGCGTGATGGGCGGCATTGGAAGCGCCCCCGCACCTGTAGTCAAGGTAGAGAAGCCAAAGGGCCCGATTCGTGTCTCGAGCGGTGTGGTTGCCGGTAACGCAATCTCGCAGCCGAAGCCGATCTATCCTCCGATCGCCAAGGCGGCCCACGTCTCGGGTGCAGTTGTCCTGCACGCCATCATCTCCAAGACTGGAACCGTCCAGAACCTGCAGGTGATCAGCGGTCCGGAGATGCTGCGCGCCTCCGCGCTGGATGCGGTGCGCAATTGGAAATATAAGCCGTATGTTCTGAACGGCGAAGCTACCGAGGTAGAAACCACCATTACTGTGAACTTCAACTTTGGCGGCTAGACTCCTTCATGCGGGTCGCCCGCAAATGGGCGGCTCGAGACGATAACGACCTTACTCGCTTCTCCTTCAGTGCATCACACGTCTGGGGAGTTCGACTCTGAAATACGAAGCTTAGAGTTCCCAATCAGGAGGAATATTCTGTGATTCTCGCTCATATCGCAAACGTAACCCATGTACCCACCTCGCTCGCGCTGTTCTTCCAGGAGGCTCAGGTTGGATTCAGCCCCCTGCAGCTCTGGGGCAACATGGGTAATCTCGCCCGTGCAGTCGTCATTCTTCTCTTCATCATGTCGATCTGGTCGCTGGCCGTGATCATCGACCGCGCGCTTTACTTCTCGGCGGCCCGCAAGCAGTCGCGTGAGTTCGCCCCCAAGGTCGCCGGTGCCCTCAAGGACGGCCGTCTGGACGAGGCGATCAAGGTTGCCGACCGCTCCAAGAAGTCGCACCTTGCTGAGGTTGTCACCGCCGGTCTGCAGGAGTTCCGCAGCTTCGGTTCCGGCGGCGCCATCACCGAACAGCAGATCGAGAGCTCCAAGCGCGCTCTTGAGCGTTCGGAGGCGATCGTTCACGCCAAGCTGAAGCGCGGCCTGGGCGGTCTGGCGACGATCGGATCGACGGCACCGTTTATCGGCCTGTTCGGAACCGTCGTTGGTATCTTGAACGCCTTCCAGCAGATCGCTACGCAGAAGACATCCGGTATCGGCGCGGTCGCCGGCGGTATCTCTGAGGCCCTGGTGACGACGGCGTTCGGCCTTCTGGTCGCCATCCCCGCCGTTATGACCTTCAACTACTTCACCGGCAAGGTCGAGGCCTTCGACGTGGAGATGGACAACAGCTCCAGCGAGCTGGTGGACTACTTCATCAAGCAGAGCCACCGCTAAGCTGTAGCCTTTCCGCTATGGAAGACGCACAACCGAGAGCATCCCGCGAGAGTTACAGCTCAAAGGTTCTCCGGATGCCCAAAACCACGGCATCCGGAGAACCCAAAGCGAGGCCCGCAGCAGGATCGACGGGAACGGCCCTTGCAGGACGAGTGAATACGGCATAGCCGCACGGAGCACAGGCATATGGGAATCAGCAAGCGGGAAGAAGGAAAAAAGGTCAACTCCAACATCAACGTGACCCCGATGGTGGACGTCATGCTGGTGCTTCTAATTATCTTCATGGTGATCACCCCCATGCTGAACAACAAGGTGAACGTCGACCTTCCGAAGACCGATTCGGCGACGGTGATGGAAGACGCGAACAAGGAAGACGCGATCACGATTGCGGTGACGCGGGATGGACGAACGTTCCTTGGAGGAGACCAGGTAACTCTGGACGACCTGGGACCGAAGATTTCGGCGAAGCTCGAGAACAAGACCACCAAGCAGGTCTATATGCGCGCCGATGCCAGGGCCAACTATGGCAAGGTGATGGACGCCGTCGATGGAGTTCGGGCGGCAGGCGTGAGCCAGCTTGGCCTGTTGACGGAAAAGCGCGAAGAAGCTGACATAAATACGAAGAAGAAGTAACCAGCTGCGCCTATTTGAATAGGTCGTAGCTCCGAGGAGAATCCGATGGGAATGAGTGGTGGAAATACCGGCGGAGCGATGTCCGATATGAACGTGACGCCGCTGATCGACGTACTGCTGGTACTGCTGATTATCTTCATGGTGATCGTGCCGGTAACCCCGAAGGGGCTGGACACGCTGGTTCCGCAGCCGCCGAAGGAAAAGACGCAGGATCAGCCGAACGATCGCACGATCGTGGTGCAGGTCCTCTCCAATGGTGCGGGCGCTCCTTCATACAAGATCAACGACACCTCTTTCAATAAACAGGACATCGAGCCCAAGCTGGTTGAGATCTTTTCCGCTCGCCAGGAGAAGGTCATGTTCGTCAAGGGTGACAAGGACCTGGACTTCAGCAAGGTTGCTGAAGTGATTGATTTCGGCCATCAGGCCGGGGTTGATAATATCGGTCTGATCACACCGCGGGTTGAAGCAGGACAATAGTTTAGTCAGGTCTCGCACCAGGGAATCAATTCGGGCGGTCCGGCTATAAGAGCGGCCGCCCGATTCGTTTGCTTTTGCAGTTGTAATTTTGATCTCGATGATTTGAAGCGGCCACCGCTGAGCCTGCCCTTCAAGAATTTTTGATTGAGATCGGCAACATATCGAAGAATCGTAACGAATAGAACTTCCGCCACTGGTCACAGAGGGCGGTATACCATTACAATCAATCGGCAAGCACAATTTTTCGTTTCATCGAACCGTCCACAGACAATACGCGCCCATCTGAAGGAGATATCACGTCCCATGAAATTGACCGCTCGGATTCCGGTTACGGCCGCTCTGCTGGCGCTGATGCTTAGTACGGTTACCGGATGCAATAAGCTAAAGTCGCGCGACCAGCTCGTTAAAGGCGTGCAAGCCTTCAAAAACGCGCGCTATGAAGAAGCGGTTAACCATTTCCAGAGTGCCATCAGCCTGGATCCCAACTCCGCCGACGCGAAGCTTTACCTTGCGACCGCGTATTCCTACCAGGTCGTTCCAAATCTCGATACTCCTGAAAACCTGGCCCTCGCAAAGAAAGCGCTCGACGGCTTTCAGGCAGTGCTGGCCAACAATCCGAATGATGTAGGGGCGCTCAAACAGGTCGCTTCCATCAACTTCAATACCAAGAAGTTCGAGGAGGCCAAGGAGTATCAGAAGAAGGTCATCGCTCTGGATGCGAACGACGCAGAGGCGCACTACACGATTGGCGTCGTGGACTGGATTCAGGCATACAAGAATGCCCAGACGATTCTTGCTGCGGATGGCCTGACAGATGACGGCAATGGCAACGTGAAGAAGAGCAAGGCCACCTGCCAGAAGCTGAAGGATCAGAATACGCCGCTGATTGATGAAGGCATGCAGTATCTGCAGAAGGCAGTCCAGATCAACACGACTTACGACGATGCCATGCAGTACCTCAACCTGACCTATCGCCGCAAGGCCGATATCGAGTGCGGCGATGAGAATGCCCGCAAAGATGATCTGGCCAAGGCTGACGAGTGGGCCCAGAAGGCGATGGGAGCTCGCAAGGAGAACGAGAAGAAGAAGGAAGAGAAGACGCAGGGCGGCGTCACAATGCAGTAGCCTGCTGATCTCCTTTCGAAGAGCGAAGAGCCTCCCGATCCGGGAGGCTCTTCTTTTTGCGGAAGCGAACTTGTTGCAGCGCACCTGCGTATCACCCGGCAATGAGATTCTTTCTGATCCTGCTCTTGTGTTCGGTGGTTGGGAGATGTGCGGCTCAGGACCTGGTGATCGAAGATGCGAAGGTCTACATCTCGCCGGAGGCTCCTCCGCTGACCGGAGCGACGGTTGTGGTGCGCTCGGGAAAGATCACGGAGCTGGCGACACACCGTGTGAAGGCGAGGGGAGCGACGGTGTTGCCATGCAAGGGCTGCGTTGTTTGCGCAGGCTTCTGGAATACGCATGTGCACTTTACCGAGCCGAAATGGCAGGATGCTGCCCATGCTCCCGCTGCCCGGCTGACGGAACAGATGCAGGCGATGCTGACCCACTCGGGATTTACTTCCATCGTCGATACGGGCTCGGACCCGCAGAACACAGTGACGCTGCGACGGCGTGTGGAGAGCGGCGAGGTGCTCGGGCCGCGCATCTACACGGCCGGCTGGCCGCTTTTTCCGCCGCATGCGTTGCCCTTCTATCTGGCCGATCTTCCACCGCAGGCTCGCGCGCAGTTGGGACAGCCGGAAGACGAGGCTCAGGTGGATGCGTTGATCGAGCGCAATCGCGCTCGCGGCTCCGATGTGGTGAAGCTTTTTACGGGTTCGTATGTGGAGCGTGGCGAGGTGGTGCCGATGTCTTTGACACTGGCGCGCAGGGCAGTCGAGGATGCCCACCGCCATGAACAGATCGTCTTTGCGCATCCGTCAAACTCGGAAGGCATCCGGGTGGCAATTGAGAGCGGGGTGGATGTGCTGGCGCATGCCCCGGATACAGTGAATGGCGTTGACGACGCTCTGCTGAGGAAGGCTGTGGAGCATCATATGACGATGGTGCCCACGCTGAAGCTCTTCTCGGACACGAACAATATTGTGGAGATTCGCGCAATTGTAAAGAGTTTTCACGCTATGGGCGGCGAGCTGATGTTTGGCACGGATACGGGCTTTCTCACGGACTACGATGTCGGCGAGGAGTACAGGCAGCTTTGCCGGGTGGGACTGTCTTATCGCGATGTGCTCGCGATGCTGACGACGGTTCCGTCGCGGAGGCTCGGAGTGTCGGCGCATGAGGGCGCGGTGGCAAAGGGGATGGATGGAGATCTCACAGTGCTTTCCGCCGATCCTGCTTTGGGAGATCCCGCAGCGTTCACGCAGGTGATGTACACAATCCGAGGAGGACGGGTGATCTACCGGCACGGTGACCAATGAAGGAGATCCTGTCCCTGCTCAAGGCAGGTGTGGTGCGATAGAATTCCGCCCTACGGGCTTTATGAAAAAAGTGCTGGTTGCCAATCGTGGGGAGATCGCTGTCAGGGTCATGCGGACTTGTCGTGAGATGGGTCTGCCGACGGTGGCGGTTTATTCCGACGTTGACCGGGCGGCGCTTCACGTTGCGTTTGCAGATGAGGCCTATCGCCTGGGTCCAGGGCCCGCGACAGAGAGCTATCTGTGCGCCGATCTGATTCTTGAAGCAGCGCGGAAAGCAGGGGCGGATGCCATTCACCCTGGCTATGGGTTTCTGTCGGAGAACGCATCATTTGCCGAGGCATGCGTAGCAGCAGGGATTACATTTATCGGCCCGCCGGCAAGCGCGATGCGAGCGCTGGGCTCGAAGACAAAGGCGCGACAGGCCGCCGACGCGGCCCAGATGCCGCGCGTCCCGGGCAGTGTGACGGGGCTTGCAACCGCGGATGAGGCTCTTCGGATTGCAGGGGAGATCGGGTATCCGGTGATGCTGAAGGCCGCGGCCGGCGGTGGCGGCAAGGGCATGCGCGCTGTCTTCCATGCAGAGGAACTCGCCTCGGCCTATGCGGCCGCAAGCAGCGAGGCGGAACGAAGCTTCGGTTCCGGCGAGGTCTATCTGGAGAAGTTGATCGAGCGTCCGCGGCACATCGAGATCCAGCTGATCGCAGATACTCATGGCAACTGCCTCTATCTGGGAGAGAGGGAGTGCTCGGTGCAGCGTCGGCACCAGAAGGTGATCGAGGAGGCTCCGTCTGCGGTCGTCGGTCCCGATCTGCGTCGCAGGATGGGTGAGGCGGCGGTGCGACTTGCGCTCTCGGCTGGGTATGTCAATGCGGGCACTGTCGAGTTTCTTGTGGACGCCGAGGAGAACTTCTACTTCCTCGAGATGAATACCCGGCTCCAGGTTGAGCATCCCGTGACCGAGTTGATTACGGGACTTGATCTTGTCCAGATGCAGCTTCGCGTCGCCATGGGAGAGCCGCTTCATCTACGCCAGGAAGATATCCAGCTGCGCGGCCATGCGATTGAATGCCGCATCTATGCCGAGGATCCTGAGAATAATTTTCTTCCATCGCCGGGAAAGATTACGCGGCTGGTACAGCCCTCAGGGCCGGGCATTCGGGAAGACTGCGGTGTCTATGCAGGCTGGACGGTGCCGCTGGAGTATGACCCGATGCTGTCGAAGCTGATTGCTTACGGAGAGACACGCGAGGCAGCGATCGCGCGAATGCTGCGCGCGCTGGATGAATACGTCATCGGTGGCATCCGGACGAACATAGGGTTGTTCCGGCGTATTCTGCTCGACGATGACTTCCGCGCCGCACAGATCGATACCGGATACCTGGAGCGGCTTCTGGCCTCTCCCTCGAAGGAGGAATCGGCAGATGAGGTTCCGGACGATGTTCTCGCCCTGGCAGCGGCGTTGTTGATGGCAGGGCAGAAGGAACACATTCCGGTGGCAGCTGCCGCTTCCGAGAGTCGATGGACGGCAACGGGACGGCGCGAGGGGCTTCGCGCATGACGGTGTGGCTTGAGATTGCGGGCAGACGGCGCCGTGTGGAGTTGCCCGCCGGCGCTGCGGGTGGCAGGTTGCAATGCGCAGTGGATGATCGGGCGATCGATGTAGATGCGCAGACGATAGAGCCGGGGATTCTCTCGCTGATCGTGGACGGGCGGCAGTACCGGTGCCTTCTCGATGGAGATGCCATTGTGATCGCTGGAAGACGGTACGAATTCGTCGTGGACGATCCGCGCTCCCTGCGGGGCCGGCGGGGAGCGAATGATAGTGGCGTCGGGCCGCGAGCGGTGAAGGCCCCTATGCCGGGCCGCGTGGTCCGCGTGCTTGTCAGCGAGGGCGATGAGGTGGATGAACGGCAGGGCTTGGTCGTGATCGAGGCGATGAAGATGCAGAATGAGTTGAGGTCGCCGAAGGCGGGACGTGTGGTCAAGGTTACGGCGGCCACAGACCAGACCGTAGAAGCCGGGGCCGTCCTCGTTATTGTGGAATAAGCTCATGCCGAGCTGACCGACTCAATGAGTGCATTGCCCTGTTATCGACAGTTGACCGAAGCATAGGATCAACTTCGGTTGGTCTTGCGTCCACAATCGATACCTTCCGACAAACCGGCTCATGAGACGATACGCCGCTGTAAATCTTTTCGCTGAGGCGGCCAATCTTTTTCTATTGACTCTCCGTGCAAAGAGCCTATTATATTTTTCTCCCCCGCGAGGCCGCGGCGAAATAGCTGGAATTCAGGGCCCCGCAACAACGTATACAAATCCAGGCTTGATTGATCCAAGGTCGCTTTCCACCGGATGGTGGACAGGAGATTCCATGGTCCGACTCTGTGTAAACGCCGTCGTGCTTGACGGTTTTCGTTAGGAATTGGCTACGAAGGATTTACTGACCCGAAGGTTCTCAGAGAGTTCCTAGTATTTGCTGAAACGTGTGAGTGCATCTACGCACTCGTTGCAGAACTGCGCGCTTGTTAGGGCCGAGCAACTGAACAGCTAGAGAGGAGTAGCGCGATGAAAAAACTGATGGCAGCCCCTTGCAAGTATTCCAATCGCTTGCCCCGAAAAACCTTGCTTGTAGTCGCTGCGTTGATCAGCTTGGTGTTGACTGCCTCGGCCGGAGGATCAGGCTGGGATCGCGCCGTGACACTTCAAGGCAGCGTGGAGAGCGGCGATGACGGATTGGCAGGTTACAAGGTCTCGCTTTTCGCCAGTTTCGCCGATCACGGACCGTCCTGGTTGCTTCTGGGTTCAGATACCAGCAACAGCGCTGGAGAGTTCCGGATCCGTTACTGGTTACCGTCGGGGTTAGACAAAAAGGCGCTACTGTTCCTCCAGGCTGAGCGCGGCCCGGCGATGCTGGCAAGCGCAATCGGCGTAGCTTCCAACGCCCCCGGGAAGGTTGTCGTGAACGAGCGTACTACGGTTGCGACCGGGAACGCGTTTGCGCAGTTCGTTGACGGCCGGAAGATAACAGGCAATACCTATGGGGTGAGCAATGCGGTTCGCATGGCGGCCAATCTTGCCGACCCCGAGAGTGGTGCGGTTGGTGTTGTACTCGCCTCCTCTCCGAACGGCAGCGAGACCTCAACCCTTGCGACATTCCATTCGCTGAGCAATGTGGTGGCAAGTTGCGTAGCCGATTCTCATAATTGCGCAAAACTCTTCGAAGCTGCCACGCCGCCCCGCGGGCCGCGACCAAAAAACGTGCTCCAGGCAATCGCGAACATCGTGAAGAATCCGTCTTATCCCGGGTATTCCTCAAATGCGGATGATCCGGTGTTTTTGTTGTCGGAGGTAAATCCCGTTTACCAGCCTGCGCTAACGCACAGGCCGACGAATTGGCTGTTGTTCTTGAAAATAACTGGAGGTTTTTACAGCGCCCAGGACAGCAATAATCTGATGAACGGCCCGGGCAATTTCGCAATCGACGAGAAGGGCTTCGCGTGGGCGAACGACAATGCTGTGCCCCAGGCGCCAGGCAATATCGCCTGCGCAGGTTTGACGCTGATGAAGTTCTATCCCGGAGGAGAGAGCTTCCCCGGGTCGCCGTATACTGGCGGCGGCCTGAGCGGCGCTGGGTATGGCATTACGCTCGACCCTGATGGTCATGTCTGGGTTAGTAATTTTGGATTCCAGGATCCGCCTTGCGCGTTAGTACCTGACAAGGCGGCGCAACACAACAGCGTGTCAGAGTTTCGGCCGGACGGCAGTCCTGTTTCACCGCCCCAGGGGTACACGCAAGGCAATATCTCGTGGCCGCAAGGGACGGTCTCGGATCGCAAAGGGAACATCTGGGTCGCCAACTGCGGGAACGATTCGGTCACGATGATACCGAGAGGAGACCCTAATCGAGCATTCAACATTCCTCTGGGGCCACCGCCGGCCTCTGACGATCCGCAGATGAAACCGTTCGGGGCTGCCATTGATCTCTTTGGCAATCTCTGGGTCGCCAACAACCGCAGCAATACGATGTCGGTTATCTCACCGCGTGGCGAGCTGATCGACACGGTGCCGGGTATCTACGAAGGCAAAACAGTTCTCAGTCATCCGGTTGGGAACGCTGCAGACATCGAGGGGAACATTTGGGTGGCCAATTCCGATTGGCTCGATTCGCCTTGCCCGACCCGAACCCAACTTGGTGCTGCCACCAATCCTTCCATCACACTGTTCCGCGGCAAAAGCCGGCAAGCCTATCCTGGCTCGCCCTTCACCGGCGGGGGCCTTGTTCTCCCGTGGGGGATCGCAGTCGATGGAGACGATACGGTCTGGGTGTTCAACTTTGGTGCCGCCAAGGTCGGCACTCCCACTGATGTTGCGACAGGAATCAGCCGCTTCTGCGGCGTCACAATCCGCAATTGCCCGCCTGGCCTGCGTGTCGGAGATCCGATCTCGCCGGACACCGGTTACAGGAGCGACGCCTTGGAACGAATCACGGGCGCTGAGATAGATCCCTCGGGAAATATTTGGATCACGAACAACTGGAAGCGGGACGCTAATCCATTTCTGAACCCATTCGGTAATGCGATCGTGATTGCGATTGGGGCAGCCGGGCCATTGAAGACGCCGCTGATCGGGCCGCCAGTTCCATTCAAATGAGTTTGGCCAAGGCGATCTTCTGTTTCTCAGGACTTGGAATGGTCGGGCATGAGGCATCAGCCTGAGATGCCTCTTCGACTTAAAATACGAGCATGGACGAAAGTGTTGTCGGCGGCAGACAGAAGATCGACCTGGAGACGTGGGAGCGCCGGGCGAGCTTTGACTTCTTCAGGAGTTTTACCGAACCCTATCACGGTGTTTGCCTTCGCGTTGACTGCACGGCGACCTACACTTACGCCAAACAACATGGCCTCTCCGTTTTTTTGTCGCTGCTGCATCGCTCTCTTGTCGCTGCGCACCAGGTTGAGAACTTCAGGACACGCATTGTCGAAGGCAGTGTCTGGCGCTATGAACAGATTCATGGCGGCAGCGCTGTGGGACGAGCGAACGGCACCATTGGTTTCGGACATTATTGGTTCCGGCCAGGAATCGCGGACTTCGTTCGCGAGGCGTCCATAGAACTGGATCGAGTACGTCTCAGAGATGACATCGAGCGCCATCCGGAGGTCAACGTGATCCGTTATTCGGTTCTTCCCTGGTTCGACTTCACCTCCATCTCGCATGCGCGCGACTTCTCCCGTGAAGATTCCGCGCCACGCATCACCTTCGGCAAGATTACTGAGGCGGACGGACGCCGCACGATGCCAGTATCGATCCACGTGCACCATGCACTTGTCGACGGCCTGCATGTTGCACAGTTCGTCGAGGAGTTTCAACACTGCCTGGATGCTCCAGACTCCGAACCTGTATAGCGATTCACCGGTCGGCCGATGTTCCAAGGGCGCGAGCAAAATCCTGCGACCGAGGAAAATGGGGCAACATCAAATAGCTGCCGAAAAACGCAGAGCCGTATTGGTAAGCACGGCTCGCTGCGGATGCCAATCCGCAGTTCAGTCAACTCCTGCACCACAGTGGAGAAGGGACCCACGGCGATAGCGGCAGTGCTACGGTACTGCTGCCTGTCGCGTGGTGCGTTCGGATCTGAACCCCTGACGAGCCATGCGATGGAACTTTCTGTAATGGAGATCGCAATGGCAACGATAAATCACACCAATCTCACCACCTACGACGTTCCAGCACTAACGGAGTTCTTCCGCTCGATGTTTGGTTTTCAGCTTGTAGAGGAACGCGGCGATAAACTGTCGGTGCTGCGGAATGCCGAGGGCTTTCTGCTAACACTGATGTACGACAAGCACATGAGTCCGGAGCAGGGATATCCCGGAATGTTTCATGTCGGCTTTCTTCAGCCCACGCAGCATGCTGTGGACCTCATACACGATGACTTGAGCGCTCGAAACTATGTTGCGCCTAAACCTGCGAAGCTACAGCGCGGCGGACCACCAACATACGGCTTCTACTACAACGCCCCCGGCGGTGTAATGGTGGAAGTCAGCACGATGAACGATGCACATTGAGTGAGTCGCCCTGTTCTCGCCAATCACTTTGTATTTAACTGTGATTTGGAGAACATCCGATTCAAATCGGGCTAATGATTCTTACTGCACTCGTGTATACGCCAAGGGCCGGAGCCAGTCTCCGGCCCTTGGTTCAACGAACGCGATCCTTAACCGTCAGGCTCCATCTCCTTCTGTCCAAGATGCGGTTAGGAGTGCAATCTTCGCAACCAGTGCTGGTTATTGTGCTCCCCCTCCTCCTGCGGAAGAGATGCCAATCACCATCTGGGTGCCACCGTCCAATTGGATATCTGTCTTTGCGCCGAGCAGAATGCTGGAGGCGGTAGCCATTCTTGGGTCTTGTTGCCCCGGCGCATTGTTCGCCAGCAGCACGCCGGGAATCGACGTGGTTTGGATGTCTATTTTGCCGGTTTTGGCTACAACAGTTCCCGCTGCAGGACTGCCGTTTCCTGCGGGAGCTGCCCCGGGACCGCTGCTCGCGCCTTGCGGTGCGCTACTCGCCTGGCTGCTGCCATTCGCTCCGTTCGCTCCGTTCGCTCCGTTCGCACTGGAGTTCGCCGAGACGCCTGACGGAGAGCTCGTGGCTCCGCTCATGGCAGCAGACTCGCTGGTCGATGCCGCGCCCGTCGCCGGAGCAATCGATTGAATCTGCGAATGTACCGGGAGGTTCTGACCGCCCTTCAACTCAAGGTGGTCGAACTGAAGGACTACCTGGGAGTTTTCGGCTGACCCGCCCGGTTGTACGCCGAGAACACGCCCAACCAGTTTCGACCCTTTGGGGATCTCGGTGCCGTCGGCAGTCTTTGCTGACGTCTTGGTCCGGATCACTACGTTATCGCCAGTTTTGGCAGTCTTTGAGTCCAGCTTGCTGACAAGTTCGCCGTTGATTGGACTCATCCTCGCAGCAGGTGTTTCCGGACTTGCTGTCGCACTATTCTGCGGAGTCATCTCTGTGCTCGAGGGGTTCTGCTGAGTGGCGGGACTGTTTTGTTGGCTCGCTGGGGATGGTTGCTGTGCCAGGATGGGGAAGGTTACTAAAGCGAATAGGCTCGATACGAGCGCTGTGCTTGATTTCATTAAATCCTCCGTTTCCACAAGTCCGTCCCGTACGTCCGCGACACGGTCACGAGGTTCTCAGCCAAATGGCAAGTGTCGTGCCAAACCAGGTATCCACTCAGATTGTTCCAAGGGGTTGATTTAGAAGCGATTGGCCATTGGCAATGCAAGATGGGTGTAATTTTTCGAATTGGTAGGGTGCTGAATTCTTTCCATAGATCGAGCAGTTCCTACCCGGTCGAAGGCAGAGTAGGCGAGCAGGCAAAAACGGGTATACAGTTTGGGCATACCTTTGACGGTTTCGTCGGTATTTGTTCTTGGGCTGGGCATCCTAATTTTTAAAATCTGGGCGATGATGCAGCACGCAAAGATGTTGCGGAGGTGTAACCGTGGTTGACGCTTCTGATCTTCGAATGACGAGAGTACCGCTCAGCCACGGAGGCGGCCAAATGCCTGCACTCGGCTTTGGCACTCTAATTCCCGACCCAGTCGTGACGGTAACAGCGACGCGAGACGCACTGGAAGCCGGATTTCGGCACTTCGATTGTGCGGAACGATATCGGAACGAGCGCGAAGTAGGTGAGGCTTTGCAAGCGGGGCTTGCTGCTGGTGGGATCGCTCGCGAAGACATTTTTGTTACGACAAAGTTGTGGAACTCCAATCATCGGCCGGAGCGAGTCGAGCCAGCTTTCCAGGCGAGTCTGGACAGACTCAGGCTCAACTATCTGGATCTCTATCTCATTCACACCCCATTTGCATTTCAACCCGGGGATGATCAGGACCCGCGGGATCAAAACGGCAACGTTCTCTATGACCGCGGCGTGACTCTGCTCGACACCTGGAGGGCGATGGAGAGTCTTGTGGATCACGGTAAATGCCGGGCCATCGGATTGTCTGACATTACCCTGGATGGACTGATGCCCATCTACGAATCGGCGAGAATCAAGCCGGCCGTGGTCCAAGTGGAATCCCATCCCTATCTGCCGGAGACGGAGCTTTTGGAATTCTGCAAAGAGAAGGACATTGTGTTTTTGGCTTTTGCGCCATTGGGTCACGGAATGAGGCCAGGGCCACTCGAAGATCCCGTCATTGTGTCAATCGCTGCGCGGGTTGGGAAGACCCCGGCACAGGTGCTGTTGGCCTGGGCGATCCAGCGCGGCACAGCTTTGCTTACCACTCCCAGGACTGCTGCCCGCGCGAAGGAAAATTTCGAGATCTCCGCGCTTCCGCAAGACGCGGTTGACGAAATCAGTCGAATTCAGACCAGGCAGCGGCTCAATGAAGTGGTGAAGACCGGCGTTCCGGGTTTCATCCCACAAGGTAGCTCGACATGAAAACCGAAGAGCACCCAATGGAGTCGATGCAAGAGGAACAAATACGTGAAGCTCTGAATAGGCACTGGCACGCGTCGGCAATCGGCGATGCAGATGCGGAGCACGATATCTACGATGACGATGCCGTTTGTGACTATCCCCAGTCAGGCGAGCGAATCCTAGGGCGAAGCAATTTGCAGGCCTTGCGGAGCCATCATCCCGGCAAGCCATCCGGTTTCGACGTTAAGCGAATTGTCGGAAGAGGTGATCTCTGGGTTACGGAATACACGATCACTTACCAAGGGCGACCGGCATACACAGTGAGCATCATGGAGTTCCGCGACGGTAAGGTCGTGCACGAGACACAGTATTTCGCGGATCCCTTCGAAGCTCCGGCGTGGCGGAAGCAATGGGTTCAACAGACCACCTGATTTCACAGTGAGGACGAGGAAATTTGCCTGGCGGATAGCGACAGTTGACGCAAGGCAGCGCCGGTTTCTTTTCAACGAGTGCCAAATCGCCAATGCGTTCATTGACCCTGGAAGAGATCGCAGGACCGAAGCCACGTCCCCGACTTGCCTCGGCGCGCGAAAACTAATATGACGCGTGAGTGAATCAGCAGGGGCAGGCCTCAATCATTGAATGCCCAGCTCCAACAGGAATTTCCCGCACTGCGTCGAATCCGCAGCTGTTCAGCAGGCTTTCATATTCTGACAACCTTCTCTGTCTTCCTCCAAGCAGGTTGAGCATTACTACATCGAGTGTGGTTGTCCAACACGGCACGGGGGGATCTGGCATCATGGCCTCTACTAGAAGCAGCTTGGCTCCAACAGGCGCTACGCGGCGAATTGCCTGAAGAATTTCTCCGCCCTTCTGGTCGTCCCAGTCATGGATCACTTCCATGAGTACATAGGCGTCGGCCACCGGTAGCTCGTCTGCGAAGAAGTTACCACCACGCAGTTCGAGCCGATCACTCGCAATTCCTTCCGCCTCCGCGACTACATGGGGCTGGTCGAATAGTATGCCGCTCATGTGTGCCGATGACGCCAGGATGGCACTCAGAAGATGACCACGGCCGCCACCCACATCGACAATCCGGGAAAATTGTCCAAAATCATAGGCGGCTACTACTAGCGGAACGACCATCTGTGACTTAGCGACCATGGTTTGGTTGAACTTTCTGCTAGCGTCGGGATGTTGTTCCAAGTAATGCCAGAAGCCGTCTGGAGTGACTACGTCGCCCATGGGTCGTCCTGTTGCGATCGACTCATCGAGTCGCATGGCGGCCTGCAACAGGACGGTGATCCCAAACATTTGGGCAAATGACCTCATTGACGCGGGATGATCCGTTCGCAAAATTCTTGATAATTCCGTGTGACCAAAGCCTCCATCCACCCGTTGGAACACACCGTGGACGCAGAGCAAGCTGAGCATTCTGGCAAGCGCATCCGGGTCAGACCCAGTGACCTTTGCCAGTTCGAAACTGGAAACAGGGATATCCGAAATAAGGTCGGCGATTCCGAGTTCGGCGGCGATCTGTAAGCAGCGTGAGAGATAGTAACCGCCGCTCATAAGTTGAATCTGCGTAACCGGATCTAGGCTCGCCATGACGAGGACTATACACTTCGGATCCTGGAATCGCGGGCGGTTCTTTCCGTCATTCCGGATAGAGCCAGCGACTCCAGGTTTGCTGCGCACCCCGGAGATGACCATAGACGCATCCTCAGGGTTAGCGCTAAATCGCCAATGCGCTCATCGATGTCCTCGTTCGCCATTTCAAACTTATTGGTAAACACAAGCTGACTTGTCATCCGTATACTGGTCCCGGATACTGGACTGGGTCAAATCAATATACGGAAGATCGATTCTGAGGAGATTCAGACGATGTGTGTTTGGAATGCTCGCCGCCTCGCCACCTGCATTGCTCTAGCCATAGGCTTTGCGCAAGCCGCATCCGCGGCAGATATCCTGATCGCCGATGCGAAATCACAGCCGGAAAGCTTGACCGTGGCTCCGGGCGGCGTGCTGATCGTCGGCAGCGCCAGCTCGCCGTTCGTTTATAAAGTGCGTCCGGGTTCATCGACGGCTGAAAAATTTGTCGATGCCAGTGCTGAAGGCCCGGGAACGTTTTTCTTAGGCGTGCTGGCGGACGCCTCAAGCAATACATTGTGGACATGTGTGCTGACTCCGGTGCCGAACACCACTCCCGCGCAGCGACATACCGCTCTGAGAAGCTTCGACCTCTCTACCGGCGCGCCGAAGATCCGCTGGGAGCTGCCAGGGGACAACACAACGTGCAACGATTTTGCGATCGGACCGGATAAGGCGCTTTATATAACGGACACTGCAACCGGCAAAATCTATAAGTTGCCGGCCGGTGCCTCCACGGCGGAACTCTTTCTCGAACATCGGACGCTTATGGGCGTCGATGGCATCACCTTTCTGAATGGCACGATCTACGTGAACAACGTGATCTTCAACAAGCTCTACCGCATTCCGGTGGACGCTGCCGGCAAGGCAGGACCGCCGGTCGACATCTGGATGGATCAGCCGGTAAAGGGACCTGATGGCATGCGTGCGGCGAATGGCAAGCTCTTCGTCGCCGAAAATGGCAGCGGCAAGATTTCCGCCCTCACGGTCAATGGAGACAAGGCAAGCGTCACGGTGATTAAAGAGGGACTCAACACGCCAACCGGAGTTGAACCTGCTGGCGATACTCTTTGGATCGCCGAGCGTGGCGCCGGCAAGGCCGTGTCGATCCCGATGCCCAAATAGTTTGCTGAGGTCGTAGGTTTCTACTCTGGAGAGGGATCGCTAGACAAGCCGTGAGTAAACATAAGCCGAGTCAGCTCCACGCCGCAGAGAGCTGAATTAATGCTTGGCGGATTGCAGTCTCATTGTGGGCAGCAAAGCCAAGGAGCACCCCCTTAGGGTCGGGACGTTTCAAGGTGTATCTGTCGATACCGATGGCCTCGACCCCTCGAGCTGCCGCTGCCTTCTCTGCTTGCCGCGATGTCATCCCATTCTTGAGGAACCCGACAGTATAGAGTCCAGCCCTGACATTGGAGATTTCAAGCAAACCGCCTAGATACTTATTCCCGCCTTCAATCAATGCTTCGAGGCGGCTGGCGTACAGATCACGCATCCGTCGCAGATGACGAGCCAGATGCCCATCCACGATGAAATCGCAAAGCACCGCCTGATCGAAACTCGAATTGCGGAAATCAGTTTGATAACGGAAGGCTAAGAAATAGTCCACTAAGGACGGAGGCAAGACGATGTAGCCCAAACGTAAAGATGGGAACAACGTCTTGCTGAACGATCCGATGAGGATGACGTTTGAATTTTCGTCGAGGCTTTGCAAGGCGGGTATCGGCTGGCCTTCGAACCGGTATTCGCTGTCATAATCGTCTTCAATCACGAAAGCGCCGGCGCGCGATGCCCAATTGAGAACGGCCATCCGCCGTTCCAAAGACATCGTCACACCCAACGGAAACTGGTGACCCGGCGTTAGATATACACCCTTGGCATGCGGACAAAGTTTTTTGCCGGCTGAGACCGACAGTCCCTCTTCGTCCACTGGCACGGCAATGATCCTGGCGCCCGCGTTGCCAAAAGCGGTGCTCGCTCCAAAATATGCGGGATCTTCCATCCACACCGGATCGCGCCGCTTCACGAGAAGGCGTGCTAACAGATCGAGCGCCTGCTGTATTCCGGAAACGATCATGATCTGTTCCGAGCTACAACGCACTCCTCGTGAAGTGCGCAAATAATCTGCGATCACATTGCGCAATGGTTTATAACCGCGTCCATCGCCCGGTGTATCAAGCCACGACCTGAAATTCCGAGCGTGCTTTGCCGAAATACGTCCCCAAACCTCAGACGGGAATTCGGCAATGGCCGGATCTGCCGCGCGGAACGGACGACTCTCTTCTTTCCAAACCAGGTCGACGTAAGGCTTTGGTCGCACATATGCCGAGATGACACTGTGAATGTAGGCGGGAGGTGTCGAAGTCGTCTGCTGGTTAGGTTGAACTGGCACGACCCGATTGACCCAGGTACCAAATCCAACCTTGCTGGAGATGTATTCCTCGTCCAGCAGACGCTCGAAAACGCTGACCACCGTCCCGCGCGAAAGCCCATATTGGCGGGCGAAATCTCGCGAGGCTGGCAGCCTGGTGCCAGACCCAAGCCGGCCTTCGAGAATCGC
The DNA here is from genome assembly GCF_059115365.1 of Edaphobacter sp. FHG110511_03. Classification (NCBI taxonomy): domain Bacteria; kingdom Pseudomonadati; phylum Acidobacteriota; class Terriglobia; order Terriglobales; family Acidobacteriaceae; genus Edaphobacter; species Edaphobacter sp. FHG110511_03. Next base: position 966,105 of record NZ_JBZYWL010000001.1, read on the forward strand.
GTTGCGCAGTTCTCCGTAAAGCCATTTTGTTAGCGTCTGATGCTGCGGCCGATTCTTGAGAGTGAACTCAAACGAGCTGATGGTTCGTGGCATGAGTTTCTGATTGGTCTAACGATATTAAGGCGAAATGGCTCTACCCACGTACCAATGCAGTTCATAGTATCAGCTCTGGAACTCGTTAAATCTGATCGTGCTTGTAACTGGAGTACTCCAATGAAGATGGACCAAATGAGAGCTGGAGTTTGGTTATACGGGTTGTCAACAATCGCAACGGGGATTGTAGATATTGTTTGGCGGGAATTCGAAGCCTCCCATCAACCGATAAAAGCGCTCAGCCAGCATATTCCTGGAGAGCAGGTGCTAGCGTGCGTCGCAGGTATTTGGCTGGTCGCTGCTGGTATCGCGATCCTGTGGCGACCGACCGCGCGGATCGGGGCCGCAGGATCGGCCATGATCTACCTTATCTTTGCTCTGTTCTGGGTGCCCCGGCTTTATGCGATGACTCATGTGTTGGGCTTTCGAATTGGTGTCATCGTTTTCGGCTTAGGCGGGGTCGCCGCACAGTTGCTTCTGGTCACCCCTGCTTCCATCGTTTACGCTGCGACAGCAACACCAGGTTCAATATGGCGCGAGAGAGCAGCGATCGCAGCCCGCTGGATGTTGGGACTGCCTCCCATAGCCTTCGGCTTAGGACACCTCATCAATCTCCACGCCTATGCACGTTTCGTCCCGAATTGGGCACCGTTTAGTTTGTTTTGGGTGGTGCTAACTGGCATCGCTTTCCTGCTTGCAGGCAGTGCAATTATTTCGGGAATTCGGGACGTGTTGGCCGCGAGGCTACTCGCGCTGATGCTCTTGTTGTTTGAGTTCATGGTAGAAGTGCCCCCAGTCTTCGCCCATCCACGCAGCCAGGGAGCATGGGGCGGAGCCGTATACAACCTCACCGCAATTGCAGCCTGCTGGACATTCGCGGAGTTTGTCGGTGGCCGGTTGGCAAATCGAAGAGAAGTGGATCTTGCTGAACATTTCGCCACCGCGGACTAAGTTGAGACTGGATGGATTTCAGAATCGCTTGTTTCGCTGATCAGCATTTCTGGAAATGTGCATTGCCCTCATATCGCCAAGGAAGAAATACATTTTGAGTCTGCACTTGCAGACTCAGGTTGACATCCGACCCAAGTAATGCCATTCTTGGGTCGGATGACAACCCAAAAGAATCCCGAAGACCGAATTGCCTTGTTGCAGGGGACGCTGGACCTGCTGATTCTGAAGACGCTTGTACTGGGACCTTGCCATGGCCAAGGCGTGGCGCGGTCGATACAGCGCCAATCGGAAGAGGTCTTTTTCGTCGACCATGGCTCGCTTTATCTGGCTTTGCAGAGGCTCGAAGAAAAGAAGTGGATCAGCGCAAAGTGGGGTGTGAGCGAGAACAATCGTAAGGCTCGGTTCTATTCGCTGACGCCAAAAGGCCGCGAGCAACTGGTGGAGAAGACGAGCGAGTGGGAGCGGCTGACGAAGGCGATGGGTTTGATTCTGAGCGGTAGCGCGGGATCGAGCGCCGAGGAGGTGTAGTCATGTTCAAGCGCACCCGGAGCACAGATGATTTTGCTGAGGAGATCAAGGCTCATCTTGAACTCGAGGCAGATGAGTTGAAGCGTGAAGGCTTGAGCGAAGCTGAGGCGCGCCGGAGGGCAAGGCTTGAATTCGGCAATGTAAGCGCGGCGCAAGAGCGCTTCTACCTGAAAAATCGTGTGGCATGGGTCGACAATCTTGTGCAGGACGCGAAGTTTGCGATTCGCCAGCTGGTGAAGAATCCAGGCTTCTCAGTGACTGCGATCCTTGTGCTTGCTCTTGGCATCGGTGCCTGCGTGGCCATCTTCGGCTTTGTGGACGCGGCTTTGCTCAAGCCGCTTCCTTATGCAAATCCCGGTCGGCTGATGTCGGTGAATGAAGGCAGCGTTGAATCTCCGCGCTGGCCGCTATCGTATCCGGATTATCTTGACTGGCAGCGGCTGAATCAATCTTTCACCTCGCTCGATATTTACGGTGGCAGGGGCTTTCTACTTCGCACTCCTGCGGGTTCGGAGCCGGTTCATGGCGAACGCGTTAGCGGCAGTTTTTTTCAGACCCTTGGTGTTCACCCCATACTTGGGCGCGATTTCTATCCTGAGGAGAATCGGCCCGGGGGACCGAACGTTGTCATCCTGAGTTATGGAGCATGGCTTAATCGCTTCGGCGCTCGGAACGATGTGATCGGCCAGACGGTTGACCTGGACAAAGGGGCATACACGGTTATTGGAGTTCTGCCCCGTGAGTTTTCCTTCGCTCCAAGCGGCAACGCGGAGTTCTGGGTTCCTCTCAACAACTTCAGCTTTCATGAGACGATGCGAACTTTCTATAACTTCTGGGGAGTAGGAAGGCTGCGTGACGGGGTCACGATACAGACCGCTCTGGCCGAAATGAAGGCAATCTCAGAGCAACTCAAGTGGCAATATGGCATGACAGGGCCCGAGCTGAGCGCGAGTGTCGTTCCTCTTTCCGAGATCATCATCGGCGAGGTGAGACCTATTCTGCTTACGCTGCTGGGCGGAGCCGGGCTATTGTTGCTGATCGCGTGCGTCAACGTGGGCAGCCTTGTGCTGGCCCGTTCGGAGAGCCGGAGGCGCGAGATTGCTGTGAGAGGCGCGCTGGGTGCCACGCGGGCTCGGTTGGTGTATCAGTTTGTTACTGAGGGACTCCTGCTCGCCGGATTCGGCAGCCTGGCAGGCGTGATTTTTGCCGGCATTGTCATGAAATTTCTTGCCCGACTGGTTCCCAAAGATATGGCGATGAACATGCCGTTTCTCGGGGGTGTCGGCCTGAACGCGCATACAGGCACATTTGCCGCAGCCATTGCACTGATGGTCTCGTTGCTGCTGGCGGTCACGCCGATACTGCAACTTGCGTTTCGAGAGATTCGTGATGGATTGTCAGACGGAGACCGTGGTGCCGCAGGCCGCCTGTGGCGCAGGCTGGGAACGAACCTGGTGATTGTTGAGTTAGCCGTCGCGGTAGTGCTGCTGGCTGGTGCAGGGTTGTTGGGAAAGAGCCTCTATCGTTTGCTGCACGTACCGTTGGGCTTTGATCCAAACCATCTTGCAACCGTGCAAGTAAAGGCTTCGGGAACAGTTTACAAAGATGACGAACAGACGTCAGGGCTCTACAGGGAGATTGTGCGTCGCGTCTCAAGTCTGCCGGGCGTAGAGTCGGTGGGCATGACCAGCATGCTTCCGGTGCAGTGTAACTGCGCCATCGACAGGATTCATTTCCCAGGAAGGCCGTACCATGGCGAGCATAACGACGTAGACGAGCGTCACGTGAGTGGTGAGTACTTGTCCACGCTCAAGGCCCGGTTGTTGCGCGGACGGTTTTTCACCGATGCTGATGATTCTTCCAGACCCGGAGTGACCGTCATCAATCAGACGCTGGCCCAAAAGTATTTTCCAGGCGAGAATCCCCTCGGCCAGAGGATCGCCAATGAAGAAGGGGGCCATCCCTCCACATGGGAGATTGTTGGCGTGGTCGATGACGTTCGGGAAGGACCGCTCGATGTCGAAACCTGGCCCGCGGAGTATTTCCCTATCAACCAGACGCGTGACCTATTTTTTAGTCTGGCGGTGCGTACGGGGCAGGACGCTGGAGGCGTGCTGCCGATGATCGTGAGCACGCTCCACCAGATCGACCCGGAGCTAAGCGTATCCGACGAAGCGACCATGAACGAGAAGATTGGCGAAACGCAGTCGGCGCTGCTGCACCGGTTTTCGGCGTGGTTAGTAGGCGGGTTCGCGGCGATGGCGCTGATCCTGGGTGTCGTTGGACTTTACGGAGTGATTGCCTACTCGGTGAACCAGCGGACGCGTGAGATCGGAGTACGCATGGCGCTAGGGGCTCAGCGCAACTCAGTGTATCGGCTCGTTATGCAGCAGGCGGGATGGCTCACTCTAGCGGGCCTGTTGATTGGGTTGGTCTGTTCGGTGGGAACTTCGATGTTAATTCGCAAGCTGCTGTTTGGAGTCGAGGCGTGGGACGGAATGACTCTGGGTGGGGTGGCTGTCTTGCTCGGGCTGGCATCGGCCGCAGCGAGTTTTCTGCCCGCGCGGCGCGCGGCATCTGTGAATCCGGTAGAAGCCTTGCGTGCTGAGTAGCTAATTTCCTGAAAACTGCCTGCATCAAACTGCGACAGTCCCCTTGTTCTTCATCGAGTGCATTGGCCTGATGTAGCAAGCCGGGAGATCAGGCTTCCTCTCTTCGACTAGTCAGGGTGAAGGCCCACACTCCTAAAGCTGCTGCACTGAAACCGGCCCCTAACACGCAAACCCCTGTCCAGTGAAACGCAGCGTACACCCAGGTAGAAACATAAGCGCCAAGGCCGCTGCCAAGAGAATAGAAAATCATGTAGGTAGCCACCAGGCGGCTTTTGGCTTCCGGGCGTAACGCAAAGATCATGCTCTGGTTGGTAACATGCACCGCCTGCACGGCAAAGTCGAGAAGGATAATTCCTATTCCCAGCATGACAAATTGCCGGTGAAGGCAGGCAATGAATATCCACGAGACGAGTAATAATCCCAGGCTGATGCCGGTCGTCCATTGTCCGAAGCCCTGATCGGCAAGACGCCCGGCACGTCCTGCGGCCACCGCTCCAGCCGCGCCCGCCAGGCCAAATAGACCGATTGCCGTTCGTGAAAGCAAGTGCGGCGGCTCGCTCAATGGAAGCACCAGCGAAGTCCACAATGTACTAAACGCGGCAAATAGCAATAGAGCGATGAATGCTCTTACGCGGAGAACTGGAAGCTCGAGATAAAGTTCGACGACAGAACGAAGCAGGTTTGGATAAGAGTCTCGTGCCGGAGGTTCGAGTTCCGGCAATACGCGAAATAGAGCGCAGGCTAAGAGGAGAGTGAACAGCGCGGAGATGAGATAGACAGATCGCCAACCAGCCAAGTCGCTCAGAATGCCGGACGACGTTCTCGCCAGCAATATGCCCAGAACGATGCCGCTGGTCACCGTGCCAATCGCGCGGCCGCGCTCTTCAGGAGGGGCTAAGCTGGCCGCAAAGGTGACCAGGATTTGCACGACCGCCGCGAAAAGACCAACAAAGAACATCGCGATGAGCAACGTGCTCCTAGAAGCAGCAAAGCCCACGATGATCAGTGCAATTGCAGAGAGCGTGAGCTGGCACAGGATGAGCCGTCTGCGGTCTAGAAGATCTCCAAGCGGAACGATGAAGAAGAGCCCTGATGCATAACCGATCTGAGTGAGCGTGATCACCGAACCAACCGACGCCTTGTTGAAACCAAACTCCAGTGCCAATGCTTCAAGAAGCGGTTGGGCACAGTAGATGTTCGCTACACTCAAACCGGCCGCAGTGGCAAACAACAGGAGAATCCGTTTCGAAAGCGGTGCCGTCTGGTGCTCCTCGATCAGAATCGGAGTAAAGGCCTCCGTGCTTTCTTCACATCGCATTGCGTCTCCCCTTTCTGGTTCTAAAATAGAACCAGTTGAATTCTACCTAAACCGGTTCGATAATCAAACCAGTTGTAAAAAGGACTTTTTCGAGATGGGAGGAAGCGATGAAACGACAAAAGAAATCAAAAGGGGAGAAGTGCCCGGTTGCAAGATCTCTTGCGATCGTTGGTGATCGCTGGTCTCTTCTCATTCTTCGCGATGCGTTCGATGGGATCCGTCGTTTCAGCGAATTCCAGAAGAACCTTAAGCTTTCTAAAAGCGTCCTGGCTTCCCGTCTTCAATCCCTTGTTGCGAATGGAATTCTTCGCGTGGAGCCCGGTGCCGATGGCAGTGCGTATCAGGAATACGGACTGACCGAAAAAGGATTCGGGTTGTTCCATGTGCTGGTGGGATTCAGGCAGTGGGGAGAGGATTTTCTCTTCGCACCGCGGGAAGAACATTCGATCCTGGTTGAACGTACCTCAGGCAAAGCAGTCCACTTGCTCGAACTTCGTTCTCAACACGGAACCCTCCTCAAACCGGAGGATGTTATTGTTCGCAAGGTCTGACCCGTCACTGGCCGTAAGCAGCCCACACATGTGGATCGGCGGTGCGTTCTTTAGAACTGAGAGCAAAGTGGCTGTTTAGCGGATTCTCACTGCTTTCTGAATCGTAAAAGGAAAAATATCGCGTTTGGATACCGTTCGAGAGAAAAAGAGCTTGTGGAAGCGAGTGAGAATCTTGTTTCTAGGTGTGATCCTGCAGGCTACAATCTGGCAACGAATCTTTCCGCAATTTGCTTAGCTGCAGCGACCAGGAGAGTGGCGTATGAACGATGCTGTTGTCGGGAGTGAGCAGGCAGGAACAGGACTGAGTGAAGTAGAACGTGTTGTCGATGTCTTTGTAGCGCCGTCGAAAACCTTCACCGATATTCTACGCAGTGCGAAGTGGTGGCTGCCGTTCGTGCTGACGCTGCTGATCACCTTCGGCACCACGGTCGTTGTTGACAAGCAGGTAGGCTTCGCGCGGGTTGCGGAGAATCAGATCCAGCAGAATCCAAAACAGGCTGAGGCCTTCAATAGCCTGACTGCGGAACAGAGAGCGGCGCGGCTGCAGAGCATGGCGAAGGGGTATCGATATTCCAGCTATGGGGCATTCATTTTTATCCTGGTCTTCGTCGCGATCGGCGCACTGTTGTATTGGGCCAGCTTCAACTTTGGCCTTGGCGCGCGCACTACGTACAGCCAGATGTTCGCGATCTGGATGTACGCTTCGCTGCCCAGGTTGATAGGCGGGCTGCTTGCAATCATTCTGCTGCTGGCTGGAGTGAACACCGACAGTTACAACATGCAGAACCCGGTGGGAACGAATCTTGCGTACTACATGCCTGACACCACTCCCTGGATGCGTACAATCCTGAGCTTCTTCGACGTGATCGGGCTATGGGTGGTTGTGCTCCTGGTGATCGGCACAGCAATCGTCGCAAAGGTTTCACGGGGTAAGGCGGCCATGGTTGTGCTTGGCTGGTGGCTCTTCGGGTTGATTGTGATGACCGGTATCGCCGTCTCCACAAGCTAACGTTATGGCACAGGGTACGAGGTAAAAGTGGACGCAGGCAGACCTGCTCCGTTGTAGAGATTTACAGCGGGGAAGCTCGGCCAGGCGTAGCGGACATAGCGTGGCTCCGGAACCGAGGGGCTGCTGGCAACAATTGTGTCCCCTTCGATTTTGGCCTTGGCTGCAACGAATTCGCCGTCGGCTCCTGCCACTTCGAAGCCCTCTGGCGCACCATGTGCGGTGAGGCCTTCGGCGTCGTAGAACCAGACATGCATTGCTCCGCCTTCAGGATAGGCCAAGCGGAAGAGTGGACCGGAGCTAGCGATGTGCTCTCCATAAACGATGTTGCGCGCCAGCAGGGATAGTCTTTCGCCGACCACCTCTTTGTTCGCGGGATGAATATTGTGCTCTTCGCCGGAGTCGATCGTGACGGCCATTCCGGTATTGGCCAGGGAGAGGGTGCGGCGCTGGGCATCGCGCAACAGTCCCCATTGGTCCTGCGGGCCACTGGTGTATGCGGAGATCTGCACGAAGAGGAATGGAAGATCGTCCTGATGCCACTGCCGACGCCAATCCTTGATGAGTGAAGTGAAGAGCCGGTTATAGAGCCCTGCGGTATCTGGTCCGGCATTGCTTTCGCCCTGGTACCAGATGACACCGTGAATGGGGAGGGGTATGAAGGGGGCGACCATGGAGTTGAAAAGCCCCGCGGGCTCCCACGAGGCGGGGTCGGGATGCCAGGGACGGGGAGGCCTGGGAGTTTTGCCTTCGAGCTTTGACTGTTTATCGAGCTGTTCCAGCCTGAGTTCAGAGCTCTCACGATCCATGCGGTTGGCCCGGGTGGAGAATACCGGCATCAAGGACGCATCGGAGGAGATGCCGTTGAGACTCATCCACGCCTCGGCCGGGGTTCCACCCCAGGTCGAGTCGATCAGGCCAATGGCGACATGTTGATGCTGCTGCAGGTCGCGAGCAAAGAAGTAGGCGGCGGCGGAGAAGGTGCGGGCGGTCTCTGGCGTGCAGGCCGACCATCCGGTTGCGCTCTTGACGTCCTCGAGGGGGTAGCTGGAGCTGTCGCGATCGGCATGCAACAGGCGAATCTTGGGATGATTCGCGGCGGCGATCTCCTTTTCGGAGTCTTTGATGACGGCTCCGGGGAAGCCTGCCAAGGGCATCTCCATGTTCGACTGGCCGGAGGCAAACCAAAGATCGCCGAGGAGGATGTCTTCGAGTTGCAGCGTATTGGAGGCTCGTACGGAAAGGGTGAATGGTCCACCGGAGGGCTGTGGAGGCAGATAGACGCTCCACCGTCCTGCCTTGTCGGCAGCAGTGGTGGAGGAGCTGTCGTGGAACGAGACGGCAACCTGCTCGCCTGGAGACGCGGTTCCCCATACGTGGATCGGCATATCGCGTTGCAGCACCATGTGGCTGGAAAAGATCTTCGGCAGGGCAACTTCGGCATGCGCAATCGCGAGTGAGCTCGTCGCCACGAGCAGGATGAGCAGGGATCGAGGTTTCATAGGTATCTCCAGACGCTACCTTTATATAGCGAGGAGACCGCTAATAGAAAAAAGGCACGGAATAAACCGTGCCTTTTAATTTGTAACTATTACTGTTATCTATTCGGTCCAGCGTCTGAAAACGAGCGATCCATTGGTGCCACCGAATCCAAAGGAGTTCGAAAGCGCATAATCGATCTTCGCCGGCAGAGGCTTGTTGGGAACGTAGTTCAGGCGGCACTCCGGATCGGCTTCTACCAGGTTCGTCGTCGGAGGCGCGATCTGCTGCTGCATGGCCATGATGGTGATGCCTGCCTCAAGCCCGCCCGCTCCGCCGAGCAGATGCCCGGTCATGGACTTGGTTGAGCTGACCAGCAGAGTACCGTTTTTGGCTCGGTCACCAAAGACATTCTCGATGGCCTTCGATTCCAGGGCATCCCCAAGGGGGGTCGAGGTGGCATGCGCGTTGACATAGTCAATTTGGTCCGGGGAGACGCCAGCGACCTTGAGAGCGTGGTTCATGGAGCGATAGCAGCCCTCGCCTTCCGGCGCCATGCCGGTCATATGAAAGGCGTCGGCGGAAAGGCCGTAGCCGATGATTTCGGCGAGAATCTTCGCTCCGCGCGCCTTTGCGAACTCTAGCTCCTCCAGGATCAGGATTCCCGCGCCTTCGCCAACGACGAAGCCGTCGCGATCTTTATCGAAGGGACGGCAGGCGTGCGTGGGATCGTCGTTGCGGGTGGAGAGCGCCTTCATGGCAGCGAATCCGCCAACTCCCATGGGCGTGATGGCGGCTTCGGTTCCACCGGCCAGCATGACATCGGCATCGCCGCGCTGGATGATGCGGAAGGCATCGCCGATGGAGTGCGCGCTTGTGGTGCAGGCGGTTGCGGTAGCCTCATTCGGCCCCCTGGCCTTGAAGCGGATGGAGACATGGCCTGCGGCTAGGTTGACGATGGAACCTGGAATGAAGAATGGCGAGATTTTGCGCGGACCGCCGGCGAGCATGGCCGAGTGCTCACGCTCGATCACATCGAAGCCTCCGATTCCGGAGCCGATGTGGACGCCGACGCGATCGGAGATCTCATCGGTAACCGTCAGGCCGGAGTGCTTCATTGCTTCGTCGGACGCAGCCAGGGCGAAGTGGATGAAGCGGCCCATCTTGCGGGCTTCTTTTCTCTCCACAAACTTGAGTGGGTCGAAGTCCTTCACCTCGGCGGCGAAGCGCACGGGGTGTCCGGTGAGATCGAAAGCTTTGATCTCACCCATTCCGCTTTTGCCGGCCATAAGGCCGTCCCAGACTTCAGGCGCGGTATTGCCGACCCCGCAGATCAGTCCGAGGCCGGTTACAACGACACGACGCTCAAGCATGATTACTTCGCCTTCTGATTCTTTTCGATGTAGTCGGTAGCATCTTTGACGGTCTTGATCTTCTCGGCATCTTCATCCGGGATCTGGATGTCGAAGGCCTCTTCGAACTGCATGACGAGCTCGACTACGTCGAGAGAGTCGGCGCCAAGGTCCTCCTGGAAGCTTGCTCCCGGGGTGACTTCGGCCTCGTCGACCTGAAGCTGCTCGACAATAATCTGTTTTACCTTTTCATCAACTGCTGCCATGTCGTTCTCCTGTATATCTCTTAGGGTCAAAACCGTTGCGATGCGCTGACGTTCATCCCGGCGCAGGCCAATCTCAAGCATACTGAGGGCCTAGGAGAGTGTAAAGCAAACCGGGCTGCAGGAAAATCAGAGTGCGAAAGGATTGTCAATCCTCCTCGCCGGAGGCTGCAAGGAAGGTGGTGATCCCGGCAGCCTGGTCGAAGTCGATCAGCTGCGCGCCGGGGAGCGATTTGTCCGTCTCGGCGACCTCGCGAAGTGTCTTGTTGATGGCACGGGTTCGCACACCAAGTTTCTGAATGGTGTTTTGTACCGTTCCTACCTGAGATTCCATCTTGGTCATCAGGATCTCGAAGTTGCCGAACTCCTTCTTTGTGCCTTCCAGAACCCGCCAGACCTCGTCCCCCTTTTCCTGGATGGCAAGCATGTGGAAGCCCATCTGGAAGCTGGTGAGGATTGCCGACAGAGTGCTGGGGCCAGCGATGGTGACCCGACACTTCGACTGAACCTCCGCCTGCAATGCGTCCCGGCGCATCACTTCTGCGTAAAGGCCCTCAGTGGGTAAAAACATGATGGCGTGGGGAGTGGTTCGCGGCGGATTGATGTACTTGGAGCAGATGCGATCGCCCTCGGTGCGGATTGCCGCTTCGAAGGCCTTACCCGCGGCTGCAATCTGCTCGGGGATGTTGCTCTCATACGCGGCTTCGAGGCGCTCCCAGTCCTCACGGGGAAACTTGGCGTCGATCGGCAGCAGCGTTTCGCCGGATTGGCCGGGGAACCGGACTGCAAATTCCACGGCTTCGAGCGACCCATCCTTCACCCTGGCGTTGCGGACGAACTGGCTTGGCGCGAGCATCTGCTCGAGCAGCATGCCGAGCTGGACCTCGGCAAAGCCTCCGCGCGATTTTACGTTGGTGAAGATGCGGCTCAGGTCGTTGACGCCGTCCGAGAGCTTGGTCATCTCGCCCAGACCGCTATGTACCTTGTTGAGCTGGTCGGTCACCTGACCGAAACTCTCGGTCAGGCGGGTCTGCAGGGTGTCGTTGAGCTTTTCATCGACGGTCTGACGCATCTTCTCCAGCTCTTTGGAGTTGTCCTCGTTGAGCTTGTTCAGGCGCTGCTCGACGGCTTCGCGAAGCTGATTCTGGAGCGCCGTGTTGCTCTGCATCAGGTCGTTCAGTTTCTTGTTCAGCGTCTCGCGCAGCTCCATGTGCTGTTGACTGGTTTCGGCCGTAAAGGCGTTTACGCGCTGCGAGAGTGCCTGCATCTGGTCCAGCACGGCCTTGCGCAGCAGATCGTCGGAGCTCTTGTTATCGGCGCGGAACTCGCCCAGCCCAGTCTGCAACAGCTTGCTTAGCTCGGCGATATTACGCGTTACCTCGCCGCGCAAGGCGCCGAAGTCGGTGGCACTGGCCTCGCGGGTGCGTTGCGCCTCGGAGGCGATGTCGTTCCGCATCTGCGACAGCGAGGCGCGAATGTGTTCGTCCAGCGCCTGGCTGCGGGCGTCGATCCGGGTCAGCTGATCGGGAAGCTGGCTCATACGCGGATCTTCGGGGGCAGGCGCCTGCCTGCGCAGAAGCAGAACCAGCACAACAAGAAAGGTCACGATCTGGCAGGCGAGGAGGATATTCAACATTTCGTCTTTCCTTCGCCACAGAATAGCACTCCGGACAAAATCGTCTCAGGGTATCTGTGGAAACCACCCAGTAGTTTGCGGCGCCAAAGGCAAATATTTATGAACATGTTCAAAATAGTTTGCAACCCCACCCGATTCTGAAGTATCTCTATACGTGTAAACGATTTTGAATGTGTTCAAAAAAGAAAGAGAGGTACGGCAAATGAATGTTGCGGCATGCTACTTCATCTATCTCGCGATCAGCATCGCTCTTACGGTTTGGGTCGCCCGGACGCTCCATAAGAATGGACGGGTCTTTCTCGTCGACGCCTTTCACGGAAATACAGACCTGGCCGACTCTGTGAATCACCTGCTCGTTGTGGGCTTCTACCTCATCAATGTCGGATATATCGCGCTGGCTTTGACCACCCGGGCTCCGCTGTTCACCCTTAGGGAGGCGATCGAGCTGGAGAGCAAAAAGATCGGTGTCGTCCTGCTCATCCTGGGCGGTATGCACTTCTTCAACATTCTTGTCTTCGCGAAGATGCGGCACCGTTTGGTCCAGACGGCAATTCCTCACCCTCCGCAGACAGCTTGAACAGGAATGCCCGCAAGAAGGGCAGAAAGGAAGGGCATCATGAAAGGCAATCCAGCGATCTACTACTGGGTGTATCCGCTGCTTCTGATGGCAATGACTCTCCTGCTGACACGCATGTTGTACCGTTTAGGCGCAGCTGCTGGAACGCAGCGACTCAGCGAAGACGCCGATCCCATAAATCGCCGCCTGATTATTGGGATGGTGACGGTCGCGGCCGGTTATCTCGCTCTCACGCTTTTGACCAATAACTATGTCGCGACGACGAGACAGATGATTGACGAGGTGTTGATCAGGCTGGGGTTCGGTGTCATGCTCCTCGGCACTATCTTTACCTTCGACCTGCTCGTTCTAGCCGTGTGGAGACGAGGTGGCCGGCCCCGGCTGGCCCGCTCCTCAGAGTTAGTATGAACCCATAAGCATGAAGACAAAGAAGTCTGAAGAGACACGAACCCGTATCCTTGATTCCGCGCTCGAGATCTTCCGTGAGCGCGGTTTCGAGCGTGCGACGATGCGCGAGATCGCCACAGCTTCCGGGGTTGCGATTGGCGCGGCTTACTACTACTTCGAGTCCAAAGAGGCCATTGTTATGGCCTTCTATGAGCGTTCGCAGTCTGAGATGTTGCCGCTGATCGAAGCCCAGATGGGGAAGAGCAAGAACCTTGATTCTCTGCTGCAGGCGATTATCTCTACCAAGTTCGAGGTCTTCGCTCCCAACCGCAAGCTGCTTGGGGCGCTCTCGGCGCATGCAGATCCGGAACATCCTCTCTCCCCCTTCAGCAAGGAGACGGCAGCCATCCGTCAGCAGGATCTCAGTTTTTTTGAGAAAGCCGTGGCCACCTCGGGCGTCAAGCTGCCGTCCAATCTCACTCATTACCTGCCGCGCCTGCTGTGGATGTACCAGATGGGACTGATTCTCTTCTGGGTCTACGACCGCAGCGCAGGGCAGAAGCGCACCAGGGTGCTCTACGAGAAGACGCTGAAGATGGTGATGGTCGGTATCAAATTAGGGGCCAATCCTTTGCTGCGCCCGCTGCACAAACTCGCCGCTGAGCTTCTGGAGGTGATCTACGGCGACGAAGCGGCTCTGGTGAGATTCTCAAAGTCCTAACGACATCGTTCCCTCGATCCGCAGGGTATAAGGCTGGTCTGACGATGCTGTTCGATCGGGCAGCGTGCACACCAGCCCGTCCGATGTCTGCTTGAACTTCACAGGTTTCACCTGCCTGCCTACCAGCGAGACGCGCTCCACCTTCGCTTTTGAGTTGGAGAGCGATTTGATCGTCGCCTCGGCGGAAGGATATCGGTAGCCGATCGCGTAGAGCTTTCCTTCCTTCGTTGTGAAACGGAAATCAGCTTCGGTATAGAGTTTTTGTTCTGCCGCCTTGACACTGGGCCAGTCGAGGATAGCGGTGGAGCGGCCTTTCCAGTCGCCATTCGGGACGGTCGGAATGCCGGGACCTTCGCCTGGGGTGATCCATGCCCGGCTTCCGTAGATGGCCTCGCCGTTTTCCTGCAACCAGTCGCCGAGCATATGCAGCGATGCCTGCTGGTCGTCGGGGATGGAACCATCGCCCTTAGGGGAGATATTGAGCAGCAGGTTGCCGCCGCAGCTGGCCACGGCCATCATCTGGTGGATCAGCGAGTGGCCGCTTGCGACCTTCAGTCCTTCGATATAGCCCCATGAGTTGCCGATGGGGGTGTCGCATTGCCAGGCTCCCGCGAAGGGTAGCTTCGGCGCATGGTGCGAGCCTTCGAAGTCCTGCACGGTGGCGTAGAGGTAGGCATCGTCCTTGGTGGCGAGCGTTGTCTGGTAGCCGCGTTCACGGGCACGGTTGTACAGGTAGGCAGCGGCTCGCAGCTTCACCTCGTCGTAAGCCCGCGGGTTGACGCCGTTGTCGAAGTAGAGAATCTGCGGGGAGAACTTGTCGACGAGCTCCTGTACGCGCGCCAGCCAGTCGAGTTGAAATGGCTTCGAATTCTTTCCGCTGTTGAACTCCTGGTCGATTGGAGGACCGTAGAAGCCGGCATATTTCGGATCGAATTGATCGTTGGCGAGTCCTTTGGCTGGATAGGCAAAGTAGGCGTGCTCCATCCTGTGGCAAGAGAGCCCGAAGATGAAGTTCTGTTTGTGCGCTGCTGAGGCAAGCTCGCCTGTCAGGTCACGCTTCGGACCCATGCGGCCGGCGCACCAAGGCGTCAGCTCAGAGCGGTACATGGGAAAGCCGTCGTGGTGTTCGGCCACCGGCACAACATAACGAGCGCCCGCACGCTGGAAGATGGTGATCCACTCCTCGGCGTGATACTTTTCGGGCTTGAAGAGCGGGATAAAGTCCTTGTACCCGAATTTATCCTGTGGGCCGTAGTGCTCGGCATGCCACTTGATGCCATCGGCATCCTTGTACATATGCCGCTCGTACCATTCGCTGCTATGAGCGGGAATGGAATAGAGGCCCCAGTGAATGAAGATCCCGAACTTTGCCTGATTGAACCAGGTCGGAACCGTGTAGGTGTCGCGCAGGGACTCCCACGTGGGCTGTACCGGACCGTTGAGATCGGGCTTTGGAGTGGCATAAGCGTCCGGTGCTCCTTGTGGGGCACCAGTCTGCATGGCAGTCAAAGGGCTGGGCAAGAGGGAGGCGCTCGCGAGGAGGGCGGAGTCAGCGAGCAGGCGCCTGCGTGAGATGGACATGGAAGCCAATCTAGTCCATCGCCGTAAGGACTTCCAGTACCGGAAGATAAGAGTCCTGTGAAGCTTTCGTTTCGTCTAACTCTTAGTGGTCGAACATCAGTCCGTAGAAGACGCCCCGTGCGTCTGGCAAGAGGTGATTATGTTCGTGGCAAACTGGCTCGGCGTCGTTACTCTGTCCTCGTCCCTGATGGTTCTCTCTTCCGCGGCAATTCAGGCACAACAGCCAATCCAGGCACAACAGGTCGATTCCAAGGCGGAGCCTTCAAAGGCAATCACGCTCGATGTCGTGGTCACGCCGAGATCGGGAGCGCCCGTCCGTGGACTTCAGGAGAAGGACTTCGAGGTCTTCGACAATAAGGCAACGCAGAAGATGACCTCCTTTACGGCGCTCGGAGGCGATCAGGGACCAGTCGAAATTCTGCTGGTTATCGATGCCGTAAATGCCACCTATAGCACCGTAGCGACGGAGCGGGATCAGATCGAGAAGTTCCTGCGATCTCATGGGGAGCATTTGCCTTATCCCACAACGCTGGCATTTTTGACGGATACCGATACGCAAATCCAGCAGAGCTCTTCCACAGACGGCAATGCGCTCAGTGCTGCTCTGGACCAATATACGGTCCGACTGCGGACCATTCGGCGTTCGACGGGATTCTACGGTGCCGACGAGCGGATGAATCTCTCGCTGAATGCCTTACATCAATTGGCGGCGCGAGAGGGCAGTAAGCCGGGCCGCAAGTTGATTCTGTGGGTCTCGCCGGGCTGGCCCCTTCTCAGCGGGCCGAATGTCCAGCTGACCGACAAGCAACAGCAGCGGATCTATACGGGCGTTGTGCAGTTGTCTACGGATCTTCGCCAGAATCGCGTTACGCTCTACGCGCTCGATCCGCTGGGCGCGGATGAGCCTGTCTTCCGCAACTTGTACTACGAGAGCTTCATAAAAGGCCTGTCGAAGCCCCGGGATGCGGTGTTGGGAAATCTGGGTTTGCAGGTGTTCGCCGCGCATACAGGCGGGCTGGTGATGAACTCTAACGACCTGACCGGGCTGCTGGCTCACTGCCTGGTGGACACAACCGCGTACTACGAGATCACGTACGATCCACCTCCGGCCGAGCATCGCGATGAATACCATTCTGTCGATGTCCATGTGGCCACGCCGGGTCTCACGGCCCGGACGCTGCAGGGGTATTATTCACAGCCTTGAGATTACTGGCGATCGCGAAGAAGACGGTCGGTGATGGCGGCAGCTTCCACGGCAGCCTGCACATCGTGGACTCGAAGGATATGAGCTCCGGCGAAGATAGCCGCCACGTTCGCGGCAGTGGTTGCATTAATGCGAGCGTTCGCAGGCGGGGTAGTTCCTCGATAAATCGCGGTGAGAGAAGGTGTCTGCGAAAGAGTACGGGCTAGGAAGCTCTTGCGTGAGACTCCAGCCATGATCGGCAACCGCAGGCGATGGAAGGCTCCAAGGCCTGCGAGGATGGGGTAGTTTTCTTCCAGCCGCTTTCCGAAGCCAAATCCGGGGTCGATGACAATGCGATCGCGAAGGATGCCAGACGCTTCCGCCGCACCGACGCGGGCATGAAGCTCCGTGAGGATGAGAGGCACAACCTCGTTGTCGGCGAGAGGAGGCAGGGAACGCCACTCAGAAGGGGTGCCTCGTGCGTGCATCAGGACGGCGCCGCAGGCGAAACGGGCGCAGGTGTATGACATGGCCGCATCCCAGAGATGTCCGCTCACGTCGTTGACGACTTCGGCACCGGCGTCGATGGCGTAGCCTGCGGTCGAGGCATGGAAGGTATCGATGGAGATGATTGTCGAAGGTCGCTCCTGAAGAATGGCAGAGAGGACCGGGAGAACGCGGGACTGCTCTTCGTCCGGCGACAGCCTGGTCGAGCCCGGCCTTGTGGATTCGCCTCCCAGATCGATAAGGTCAGCTCCCTGGTCCAGCATGGTTATCGCATGGTCAAGTGCTCGCTGGGGAGCTTGCTCCGGGGTGAAGAAGTGGCCTCCGTCTGAAAAAGAATCCGGCGTGACGTTCAGGATGCCCATGATGAAGGTGCGCCGCCCAAGCGCAAGAGCGCGGGTGCGTAACTTCCAGTCATAGAGCGGTCGTGGTGCGAAGGCCATGGAGCGATTCTAGAGGGATGACGCCCGAGACAGGAAAGAGGCTGGGAACAGCATGAGGAATGCTAGACTTCGCCCATATGAAGACAGCATGGGGTGTGGCGGTTCTGGCGGCTCTCGCGCTCGTGTCTCCGAGCAGCGGCCTGGCGCAAAAGCACAAGACGAAGGCAGAGGTTCCATCTAAGGTGGGACGAGAGAAGGAAGACTCGAAGCTGGCGCGTGAGATCGAGGCTGTGCTGGCCGAGCCCGCAGTCGCACGGGCACATTGGGGGATCAAGGTGACGGCGATGGATGGATCTCCCATCTACTCGCTGAACGAAGGCCAGCTCTTTCAGCCGGCAAGTAATACGAAGATGTTCACCACGGCGACGGCTCTGGCGCTCTTGGGTGCGCAGACGACGTTCCAGACGAAGGTGGTCGCGAGAGGAACGTTCAGCTCGCCAGGAAAGCTTGCGGGCGATGTGGTGTTAGTCGGGGCAGGCGACGCAAATCTCTCGGGGCGCGAGATTCCCTATGTTCCTCCGGCTCTTCGTCCGCAGGTCGCACCGGGCCAGCAGCCACCGCCGGGGCCACCCGCGCTTCGCAACCTTGAGGAGCTGGCGGATCAGATTGCGAAGACAGGTCTGAAGGTCGTGAATGGAGATGTCGTTGGAGACGACACGCTCTATCCATGGGAGCCTTACCCACAGGACTGGTCGATCGATGATTCGGTCTGGGGATACGGCGCACCCGTCTCCGCGCTGACGATCAACGACAACCAGCTCAAATTGACCGTTATGCCCGGGGATGAGCCCGGGAAGCCGGCCGCAGTGATGATCGACCCTATCGCTCCTTACTACACCGTGGATGCGACTTCCTTGACCACCGGCCCGGCGAAGAGTGGAACTCATGTACAGATAGAACGTGCCATGGGATCGAAGGTGCTTCGCATCTACGGCTCGATTGCGGTGGAGGCGCATCCGGACGAAGAGCAGATCGCCATTCATGATCCGGCTGAGTATGCAGCGTCGGCGTTCAAGACAATGCTGGAGGCGCGCGGAATCCTGGTGACTGGGGAGGCGCGCGGAAAACATCGCATCTCGAATGATGCAAGGGGATTCCTCCAGGCCTCGCACGAGCCGCTTCTGGCAATCGACTGGACCAGGACGTATTCTCCGATGACTGCACCGCCTGGATGTGTGAACAACTGCGGGGGCATTACCGAGACGGCTCTGGCTCAGCACACATCGCCTCCTCTGATCGAGGACATGGTGGTTACGAATAAAGTGAGTCAGAACCTCCACGCAGAGATGTTTCTGCACAACGTGGGGGCTGCTGTGCTGAATGATGGCTCGACCGTAAGTGGAGTGCGAACGGTGCGGGGATTTTTGACGGGCCGAGCGGGACTTGACCCTGACGATTTTGTCTTCTTCGATGGCTCCGGGCTGAGCGGGCATGACCTTGTGGCTCCACGGGCAACTGCACGGCTGCTGCAGTTCGCGAGCACGCAACCCTGGTTTGCGGATTGGAAGCGAACCCTGCCGGTGGGCGGCGAGGACGGCTCGCTGGTGGAGCGGTTCGGCAAAGCGCCGCTGAAGGATCATGTCTTCGCCAAAACAGGAACCCTGAGCGAGGCGCGAGCGTTGAGCGGGTATGTTGACTGCGCCAGCGGAAAGACGGTGATCTTTTCGATTATGGTGAGCCCGCATACGCCGGGATCGAGCGCCGATCGTATCGCCATGGATAAAATTGTCGGCTTGATCGAGGCAGGGGACTGAAGGGGCGAATATTGATGTAAGTAATTGAAACAGAATCAATTATTATGCCCTTGCAGGGCTTAAAATAGATAGATGGTAATCAGGTTTTGGACCCTGTGGGCGATCCGCCGCCGGGGCTGCGAGGCATGAGCGGAACGACAGTCGAGATCCTCGGGATTATCTTTTTCGCGACCTTCATCCGTTCGGCATTTGGGTTTGGGGAAGCCCTGGTGGCAGTCCCCCTGCTCGCCCTCTATCTTCCTATCAAAGTGGCGGCCCCCTTGGCGGTCCTGGTCTCCATCACGATTGCGGCGGTTGTCGTCGTTCAGGACTGGCGCAAGATTCACCTTCGCAGTACCGGATGGCTCTTCGGTTCCACCCTGCTCGGCATTCCGATTGGATTGCTGCTTTTGACCAGCACGCATGAGCGGGGCGTAAAGGTGGCGCTGGCGATCGTCATCCTGGCCTTCTCGCTGTATTCGCTGATCGGCCGCAGACCGCCGGAGCTGAAGACCGACAATCCCGGCTGGCTGGTCGGCTGCGGAATCTGTGCCGGTGTATTGGGCGGAGCGTACGGAATGAATGGGCCGCCGCTGGTCATCTATGGAGCCATGCGGCGGTGGTCGGCGCAGCACTTTCGGGCGACGCTGCAGGGATACTTTCTGCCCGCGAGCCTCGTCGGAATGGCCGGCTACTGGGCCTCCGGCCTGTGGACCCGCATGGTCACGCACTACTTTCTGTTGTGCCTTCCTATTCTGTGGCCTGCCATCTGGCTGGGCAGGGTAGTGAACCATCGCCTGCATGGCGACAGCTTTCTTCGCTATGTCTATCTTGGGCTCATGGGAATCGCGACGCTGCTGCTGGTGCAGTCCGTCCGAGGCTAGAGTGAGAGAATAGAAGCAATGAAGCGAATCTGTTTTCTGTTGATGCTGGCGGGTACGCTGGCCGGCTGCAAGTCCATTCCTCCGCCCACTCCTCTGGCGCAGTTGAATCCGCAACAGGTGCGGGGGCATGGGGTGTACCAGGCACACTGCCTGGTCTGCCATAGCGACCGTACCAACGGTCCGCTGACCGGGCCAGCCATGCGCGGCATCTTCAAGAAGCAGTATCTGCCCAGCGGCGCCGCGGCGACCGATGAGCGAGTCTCGGCGACGATTCTTCGTGGAAGGAATATGATGCCCGCGCAGGCCAATGTCATCGATCAGCAGGATCTTGACGACCTGTTAGCGTACCTGCATACGTTATGAGCGACGAAAACCAGATCGACGAACAAAGGGCCAGGGAGATCAGGCGGCTGGAGGCACGCGCCGGTGGCATGTTGCCCGGTATCGCAGGTATCTCGATGTTCATGATTTTTATGACCGTCCTGAACGCCTTTGCCGCGCTACGCGGAGCCTTTGGAACCAACGCTGCGAAGTACAGCGTACTCGGCATCTGCACGTTGCTCGCGGTGGGCATCTTCGGCCTGCTGCGGCTGAAGAAGTGGGGATGGGCGATTGTGACGGCGGGGACGCTTCTGCTCAGCTCGGGCGATTTCTTCTTCTTCGAGAAGACGAAGGCAGGATTCTTTCTCATTCGCGCTTTGCTGGTGTTGGTCTTTTTTCTTTATCTCGTGCGGAGCTCCGTGCGCGACAGATTGAGATAGCTTTTTCGTTCTCGGCGTGTACAACTACATTGACGATTGAGAACGAAACGATGATCGAAACCGCAGTTTTATTGATTACCTGTCCAGATCAAAGGGGTCTGGTCGCTACTGTCTCGGGCGAACTCTACCGCTTCGGCGCAAATATCATCCATGCCGACCAGCACCAGGACCACGAAGAAGGCCTCTTCTTCATGCGCGTGGAGTGGCTCCTGGACGATTTCGATCTCCCCGGTTTTCGCACTTCCTTCCAACCGATTGCCGAACGCTTCCACATGGCGTGGCAACTCAGGCTGACCACGGAGCGTCCACGCATTGCCATCTTCGTCTCCCAGCATCTGCATTGCTTGGCGGATCTTTTGCATCGTCACCAGCTTGGCGAGTTTGCCTGCGACATCCCGTTGATCATCAGCAATCACACCGAAGGCGAGTCGCTGGCGCGCTTTTACGGAATTGACTTCCATGTCATCGAGTCCACCGCGGCGAATCGCGTAGAGGCGGAAGCGAGGCAGATGCGCCTGCTGGAGCAAGCCGGTGTCGAACTGATCGTGCTGGCTCGCTATATGCAGATTCTGACCCCAGGCTTCGTCGAGCGATATCCATTCGGCATCATCAATGTGCATCACTCCTTTCTTCCCGCGTTCGTGGGAGCGCGGCCCTATCACGCCGCCTTTCGTCGCGGGGTGAAGCTGATCGGAGCGACCAGCCACTACGTCACCGCCGAACTCGACGACGGCCCGATCATCGAGCAGGATGTAGCGCGCATCTCTCATCGCGATCAGGTGCCGGACCTCATCGCCCGCGGCCGCGATCTCGAGCGCTTGGTGCTTTCGCGGGCCGTGCGCTGGCATCTGGACCGAAGAATTCTCTCTTATCTCAACAAGACTGTGATCTTCGATTAGGCTGGGTACGCCCGGAGGAAAGCTGAATCATGAATCGCAGAGTATTCGGAAGACTGGTTTCGTCCACGCTCTTTATACCGCTTGCATCAGCTGAGGGGCTGGCGCAGCCTTCTAACAGTCAGGCTCAGGTCTCCAACAATTTAACGCAACGCTTCTCGGTGATGATCTGGGTCCTGCGGAAACGGGCCAGCTTCGAGCAGAACCTTGAGACCGTGGCGAAAGCGGGTTACCGGCACATCGAGTTGATCGGCGAGTTCTGGCAATGGACGGATGCGGATCGCGAACGCTACATGGCAAAGATGGCAGCTCTCGGAATCACGGTCGATGCGACAACGGGAATGAAGCTGGGCTTTGCCGATCCCGCGAGCGGGGACGCTTACATCGCGGAGCTTAAAAAACTGATCGTCGCCGCGAAACAGGTGAAATGCACGCGGCTGATTCTGATGTCGGGCAAGATACTGCCTGCAGTGGGAGACGAGGGGCAGCGAACAGCTTCGATTGCCACCTTGAAGCGCGTAGCCGAAGTGCTGGAAGCCGAAGGAATGGAGGCGTTGCTGGAACCGATCGATCACCTCGAAAACCCCACCTACTGGATGGACGGAGTGGAGGAGGCGGCAACGATTACCCGTACCGTAGGAAGTTCGCGGATCCGAGTGCTCTACGACTTCTATCATGAGCAGCGCACGCGTGGGAATGTGATCGAGAAGCTCGAAAAGGTGTTTGACCAGGTGGCGCTGGTACATGTGGCCGATGTGCCCAAGCGAAGCGATCCCGGCACGGGCGAGATGGCCTACGCGAACATCTACAGGAAGCTGAAGGCCTTGGACTACAAGGGCATGATCGCGATGGAGTTCTATCCCGAAGGGGATCCGGTGGAGGCGCTCAGGAAGGCGCGGCTCGAGGCGGAGAAAGAACTGACAACCAGCTAGTTGATACACTAAAGAAGCGATGACGCCTGTCTCCGAGCTGGTCCAGATTGAACTGACGCCGAAGAAGCCCGCGCCCAAGCCGGCATGGCTGAAGGCGAAGGCTCCCATGGGGGAGACCTTTCACAATCTGAAGAAGATGGCGCGCGATCTGAATCTTCACACCGTCTGCGAGAGCGCCCACTGCCCCAACATCGGCGAGTGCTGGAACCAGAAGGCCGCGACGTTCATGATGCTGGGCAACCTGTGCACGCGCCGCTGCGGCTTCTGCGCGGTCCCGAAGGGGAAGCCGGAGCCCATCGACCTCGACGAGCCGCGCCGGGTCGCGTATGCGGTTGCGCAGCTTGGCTTGAATCACGCTGTGATCACTAGTGTGAACCGCGACGACGATAACGTGGGCGCAGCGCAGGCGTTCGTCAAAGTGGTCGAAGAGATTCGGATACAGGCCCCAGGCTGCCGCGTCGAGATTCTTACTCCCGATTTTCAGGGTAATGAAGCCTCTCTGCGGCTGGTTGTAGCGGCGCGTCCGGAGATTTTGAACCATAACATCGAGACCGTGCCCCGGCTGTATCGTGTAGCGAAGTCGGGCGGACGCTATGAACGCTCGCTCCGATTCCTCGAACACGCGAAAGAGATTGCAGCCGAAAGCGGTGAGGAGATTGTCACCAAGACCGGCATTATCGTCGGCATGGGCGAGGAGATGCACGAGCTTCTTGCGGTCTTCCGCGACCTCGCCGACCGCCGCGTCGACATCCTCACCATCGGGCAGTATCTGCGGCCCTCGCGGGACCACCTCCCGATGACGCGTTACTACACGCCGGACGAGTTTGCCTTCCTCAAGCACGAAGCCCTGGGCATGGGCTTCCGGCACGTGGAGTCGGGTCCGCTGGTGCGCTCGAGCTATCACGCTCAGGAGCAGGCGGAATCCACCGGCCTTGCTGACAAATCCAGCGCTAATTCGTAGTTGCTTAAAATCGCGTCTACACCGGCAGAAGCGGTACTCGAAAAACACGATTTGCCGGTTCAAGAAGATCGGCCACTACGTGAGCATCCAGGCGATGGCCAGCATCCAAGGCACCCTCCTCATCGTATTTGACAGCCATACGCGCCCATTTTTAAAGGCCGCCGAACTGAATATCATTGATCGTCGGAATACTATAACGATAGAGCAGGGGGTGTCGAAACTCAGATCGGAGTGGAATTATGAGCACATCAAACAACGTCTTTCGAACATCCTTAGTCGATGGGTTGGAAGCGTTCGCATCTCCGAAGAAGCCCATCTCCAAGCCCTAGGTCCCCTCTCGACCTCGGAAGAATGGCACAAGAGAGCCCAGGCAGGTATGAACGACCTGACGCGACCCGTTCCGAAGGCTTGATTAGACAAGACCTCGCGTAAAGTAAGTATCGCCTGGGAGGCCATCAAGGACCTCGGCAGCTCCATCAAGGGGGTGGCCGCCGTTGTGGTCGATCAGTTGGTTGAGCTTTGGAAGAACCTCGGGCTCACCACAGGAACTGCTCAACATGTTGTATGAGGCCGGTAAGACCAAGAGCCGAGAGGCGGGTGAGATGTTCGCCGACAAGCTGCTCGAATGGGGCCGCCTTCCTTTAGGCGTACTAGGTGAAAAGATCGGCAGGCTTATGGGCCGACTTGCGTCTGAAGCCGTCGTCACCTATCTCACGGCCGGGGTCGAAGCTGGGATCGCAGCCACTAAGATCATGGCACGTGAAGCCGTCGAGTGGGTCGTACAGCTAGATCGCCGCTTCTTCAAGATCGTCACCAAAGTTCTTCCTATTGGGATGGTTTCGGCCGTACGATGTTCGTGAATTGGTCGTTTGACCCCCAAAGCTTTTAATTCTGATCTCTTCGAGGCCATGGGAATGGACCGCTCCGCAGATTTGGAATCAGCCATTGAATAAACTCGCACAGTCAGGATCAATTCGATGAGAACTTTGCAGGCGCCGGCGCCGCGTGGCTGACTTAAGGGCATCAGCTCTACATTAGAGGTGTCAGCGCTCGATGAGCGCGTTGGCGATACGTCGCAGCGTTTAAAGTAGCGAGCCCCTTATTCGTTAGCGGCATAGCCAAACCTGATCTCGACATTCAGTCAACCGTTCTCCTGCGCTGACCATACTTTCTCTTCTTACCCTATTAGGGTTGCTGCCGCATTGCGGCGGGTAAGAGGATTTGATGTCCTTCGGTCTAAAAAAATCAATTGTCACCATTGCTTCCGTTCGATGTTGTCACACAATCAGGCACTAACTTAGAGGGCGTTCGCATCTCTACGTCCGATTAGCCGGATGCAGTTGTATGTGTACTTGGAAACGAATAATTCTAGACACTTCGTGCTGCTAAAGTGAGGGGGAGATTGGAACGAAAGAGAGGGCGAATCCTTGTTAGTTGATTGTCATTCTCACGTTTGGGCTTATCCCGGACATCTGTCAGATGAGTTTGTGAACGAGGCCAATGCGCGGTCCCGTGGACATGCGCTTGACCTGGACATCCCTCCGGAAAAACACCGGCAGGCGATGGCCGGTGTTGATAAGGTCATAGTTTTTGGCCTGCGTGCCTTTCACTCCGGCCTGTGGGTTCCCAATGACTACGTCGCTGCCTATGCGGCGAGCTATGCGGATAAGGTGATTGGATTCGGAGCGATCGACCCGATGGTCGATCCCGTAGAAGAAACGCTAGAAGAGATCGTTCGGCTGAAGCTTCGCGGGGTCAAGCTCGGTCCGATCTATCAGAACATTAGCCCTACCGATCCACGCATGCTTCGAGTGTATGAGTTCTGCCAGGCGAATCGCTTGCCGATCATGATTCATCAGGGAACCACGTTTGTGAGGACCGGACCCCTGAAGTATGCATTGCCTATTCTTCTGGACGATATCGCGATTCAATTCCCGCAACTCAAGATGATCGTTGCGCATCTTGGGCATCCGTGGATTGGAGAGACGCTGGTCCTCATCAGAAAACATCCGAATCTTTACTCGGATATTTCAGCGCTGCATTACCGGCCGTGGCAGTTCTACAACGCTCTTATTATGGCGAAAGAATATGGTGTCCTCGATAAGATTCTGTTTGGGTCCGATTATCCGTTTACGACTCCAGAGGCGCAGATAGAGGGGTTGCGGAATATCAACCACGTTACGGAGGGTACGAATCTCCCGCGGCTTACCAGCGAGGAGATCGAGCGGCTCATCTATAGCCCGACGCTGACCTGCCTTGGGCTGGAGGGGGTGTGAAGATCACAAGCGTTGAGGTGATCATTCTTGAGTCGCCCGGCTCGTACGAGGCTACGGAGGGGGCGGAGGAGGCTTATGGCATCAAGTACCTTGGTCTTGTCAAGATTGAGACGGACAGCGGTATTACGGGTTATGCCGATCTTGAGACGCAGCCGCACGTAGCGAAAGCAATCGTCGATGCTCCTTCGGAGGGGGCAGTGCCGGGATTTCAGGGACTGCGGTCCGTGCTGTTGGGTGAGGACCCGCTGGAGGTGGAACGGCTGTGGCACAAGATGTATATGGCCTCGGTCTACTATGGGCGGCGCGGAGCGGCGATGCAGGTGATCTCCGGCATCGATATTGCCTTGTGGGACATCGTCGGTAAGCGGGTTGGCCAGCCGATCTATAAGTTACTCGGAGCAGGGTATCGTGATCGTGTTCGTGCCTATGCGAGCACGCTCTTTCGTTCCACGCCGGAGGGAATAGCAGAGGCCGGCCGCCAATACGTGGAGCGCGGATTTACTGCTATCAAGTTCGGATGGGGTGTTTTCGGGCAGGATGCGGAGCGAGATATTGAACTGGTAGCGGCAGCGCGAGGGGCGCTGGGGAATCGCGCGGACCTTCTGATCGATACGGGATGGTATGTGCATCGCACGGCGAAGCAGGCGATTCGTATGGTTCGTTCACTCGAACCGTACAGGCCTTTTCTGATTGAAGAGCCTTTGTCTCCTGAAGATTATGACGGTTATGCCGAACTTTCGGGCGCGGTGGACACGATGATTGCGTGCGGAGAGCAGGAGGCGACGGAATGGGGCTTTCGCACGTTGATCGAGCGAGGACGGGTTGATGTCATCCAGCCTGATCTTTCACGATGCGGCGGCTTCACGGCAGGTCGCAAGATCGTTCACCTTGCCGACCTTCATAACAAGCTATGTAT
This sequence comes from Edaphobacter sp. FHG110511_03, assembly GCF_059115365.1. Lineage (NCBI taxonomy): Bacteria > Pseudomonadati > Acidobacteriota > Terriglobia > Terriglobales > Acidobacteriaceae > Edaphobacter > Edaphobacter sp. FHG110511_03. The sequence goes on from NZ_JBZYWL010000001.1 coordinate 992,649, forward strand.
TCCGCACGCCTGGATCTCTGATTTGTTGACGGCGGCTTCATTGCATTTGAACGCCTTTATGCGAAACGCGACGCTTCAGGAGTTCAACACGACGAGTGGACCTTTGAGCCGGGAGCTGTGCCTGACCCCGATCCAACCGGAGGATGGCTATCTTCGCGTGCCTCAAGGTCCTGGCCTTGGCGTAGAGGTCGATGAATCGGTGATTAACAAGTATCGCGTGGCGTGAGGCTATGGACAGAATTAAGAACAAGGTCGCGATTGTTACGGGTGGAGCTAACGGGATCGGCCGGGCGATCTGCGAACTGTTTGCCGAGGAAGGCGCCTGGGTGTTGATCGCCGATGTCGATGAGGCCAGGGGGAAGGAACTGGCGGCAACGATACGATCGAAAGGCGGAGAGGCGGAGTTCTGCCGGACCGATGTAACCCGAGAAGACGACGTTAAGCGTGCTGTGGCGATGGCTGCGGAGCACAACGGTCGTGTCGATATCCTGTGCAACAATGCGGCCTATCTCTCTCCGGACTTCCATGCCGCTCTGGAGTCGACGGAGAAGGAATGGCGCGGTTGCATCGATGTGGCCTTGCTGGGAACACATTCGTTTACCAAGGCTGCGCTGCCCTACATGATCGGCCAGAAGCAGGGATCGATTGTGAATATTGTGTCCATTCAGGGAATGGAGGGCATGATGACCTCGGTTGCATACACTGCGACGAAGGCGGCGTTGCTGGGCTATTGCATGAGCGTCTCGTACGACTACGGTCCGCATAACGTTCGAATCAATTCACTTTGCCCTGGCCCCATCCAGACGCGTATCTCAGCCGATCCAGGAGATCCGCATTTCCAGTGGCAGTGCGACCAGACGACGCTTGGCCGCGTTGGCTATCCCCGGGAAGTGGCGTGGGCCGCGTTGTTTCTGGCCTCCGAGGAGGCTTCCTTCATTACTGGCATCACCCTGCCAGTAGATGGCGGATGGACGTCGAGTTCTGCGCGGAAACGTTCGTAACGAGCGTTGAGAGTTTTGTAAAGACGCACCGCAACAGGAGAGATCCATGACCTTGAAGATGTCGTACTTGTTTGCTTTGGTATTTACTCTGGCGGTGAGTTCTGCCTCGTACTCGCAGGCGCGTACTGCGACGCTGGACCTGAAGTTTGACAAGCCGATGGGACCTGTTGCGATGGACCACATCTCCCTGGGGCAGGGTGGTTTGTCAGAGTATCCGATGTGGGACAACCGGATCGCGGAGGTCCGTGCTCTACATCCCCAGCTGATTCGATTGTTTGTGCAGGAGTATTTCGACGTGTTGCCTGCAAGTGACAATTATCATTTCGACACGCTGGATCAATCGGTGGACGAGATTCTTAAAGCCGGCGCGAAGCCGCTGATGTCCATTGCGATCAAACCGAAGGTATTGTTTCCAGTGGTCGATGAGAAGATCGTCGATCCGCAGGATTATGCAAAGTGGGAGGAGTTGATCTTCCAGATGGTGAGCCACTATAAGGCGCGCGGCCTGGAGGGTCTCTATTGGGAGGTCGCGAATGAGCCCGATATCGGCGAGACCGGCGGCTCCCCTTACTTTTTTACGGCTGAAAACTATCCGCGTTACTATCAACACACGGTGGCGGCGATCCTTCGAGCGGATCCACGGGCCCATGTGGGCGGTCCTGCACTTGCTGGGTGGAAGTCTCCGATTCTCCCTGCCTTGCTCGCATTTTGCGACAGGGAAAAAGTCCCGCTAAGTTTCGTGTCGTGGCATATCTATGACAGTGATCCAATAGCTGTCGAGGGCACGATCAAGAGCGTGAAAGCTCTTATCGCCAAACATCCATCGCTGCATCCCGAGACCATTCTCGATGAGTGGAATATGGCTCTGACTGTCCCTCCCACCGATGTTCGGATTCAACCTGCCTTCGTTGTTGAGACGGCGTGGCGGATGAAGGAGCAAGGCCTGGACTATTCCTGTTACTACCATATTCGCGACTATCATGTGGACCGTGACCGGTTCGCGGCGTTCTTCTCGCTGCGAGGCGCGTCGTTCATGGCGAGTTGGTGGAATCGGATGCCACAGTACTCGGGGCTCTTCGACTACCAGGACAGGGTGAGGCCCGCATACTTCGCGTTTTTGCTAATGTCGCGCGCCACAGGACAAAGGCTCGGAGCCGACTCCAACGACACCTCGGTTCATGCTTTTCTCTCTTACGATGAGTCTTACGGAATTTACAACCTTCTGTTGTGGAACTACTCCGCGACGCCCGTGAGTGTCGACCTGAATGCTCATGGTCTCCCAGTCGTCATGGTGGCAAAGCGTCGCTCGCTGGATGCGGCAGCCCCGTCGGATGATGAGAATGTGCGTCTGCGGCCGATGCCGGATGTCGCGCTCAAGCCGGGAGAGAAGATTCAGCAGGTCCGTCTGGAACCTTATGGCATTGAGTCCTGGTCTTTAGAGCCTAGGACCAGATGAAAACAAAAGCGACTCTGATCGTTCCCGGCTACGCGCGAGACTCTTGCCGGGACGATCTCTTTAAGCTGTCGCGCAGAAGAGTTATTCGAAGAAGCCCAGCCATGTTCTGACTGCGCGGTTGTGTTTCGCCAGCGCTCCAAATGGTTACAGCACACCGTACTTTGCGAACACATCTTTGAGATAGGCACCTCGAAGGAGATCAGCGCGACTTCCGTTTTCTTTCGATACCTTGTCTGTAGCAAGTTGGATGACCCGAGGAAGAACCGCAGCCGGAATTGCGACGACACCGTCGTAGTCGGCGAAGATAAGATCGCCAGGGCGGACATAGGCGCCGGCGCATTCGATGGGGACGTTATAGTCGACGATGGCGCCGCGGCCTTTTGAATCGACGGGCTTGATGCCGCGTGCGAAGACGGGGAAGCCCAACTCCTGGATCTTGCGAACATCCCGTACAAGTCCTTCGATGACGGCTCCGCGCGCACCCCTGACATACGCTGCAGTAGAGAGCAGCTCTCCCCAGGGCGCATTCTGCAGAGAGCCCCCTGTCGATGCGATAACCACTTCTCCGGGAAGGACGGAATCGAGGGCGGCAATCTCCATTGCATATGGCTCCGCGGGAATATAGTCCATGTCGACACAGGAGAAGGTGCGGGCCCATCCGGCAAATCGATCGGCAGGGGAGAGCGGGCGCATAAATTCCCGCAGGACCTGATCCCTGTGTCCTAATTCATCCAAGGAGTCTGAGATGACAGCTGTGTACAGGTTCTCTTCCATGTGCTTGAACAGGTCAAGATCTGTTTGGGTCGCGGGATGTCCCGAGATACGAGTGGTTTGATTGTCCATGCGCCCAGACTAGTTCCAAATTATGAGTGAAAGTTAAAGGAGTGTGTTGCTGGTTCTTGAATCATCCGATACCGAGGACAGTTCACGGATGGAGTTGAGATTCAATTTGGCGGAGCGATTTCGGTGACGTGTTCGACTGCGTCGATGTGTCGCTCGATGCTAAGAGGGCTGAGATGGTTGGAGAGGGCTTGCGCGGTTTCCTTGACGCGGGCAGCCTTCAGCGCGATGTCTTCGAGCTGAGCCTTGGCTCCCGAGACGCTGATCGCCGCCACGACTTCGCCTCGACTGTTGTAGACGGGTGCTCCAATGCAGCGGACTCCAATCTCCTCTTCTTCGTCATCGACGGCATAGCCAAGTTGCTGGACCTCATCGCAGGCCATGCGCAGCTTTCGCATGGAGCGGATGGTGTTGTCGTTATAGCGTATAAGCCCCTGTCTCTGGATCATGCAGGCGAGCTGATCCTCAGGGAGAGGTGCGATAAGGACCTTGCCGAGTGCGGTACAGTGTAGCCCCATGCGCTTGCCGACCCAGGTTGCCAATCTTGGCGCGCCAGGAGGTTCGATGCGGTCGATGAGGATTGCCTCTCCTTCTTCCAGGATGGCAAGGTGCACCGTCAAGCCGCTGTTCTGCATGAGTTGATAAAGAATCGGCGAAGCTTTTCCGCGAAGGCTCACTCCAGAGAGTGCCATCTTCGCAAGCGCATGGAGTCGAAAACCCAGCCGGTAGCGCCCAGTCTCTTCGTCGCGCTGGACATACCCGCAGCGCTGAAAAGTGAGGAGCAGTGCATGAGCAGTGCTTCGCGGAAGCTGAAGCTTCTGGGTCAGATGCGATAAGGTGACACCGTTCCGGGACTTGGCGAGGTGCTCCAACATCAAAAGGCCTCGTTCCAACGCCGGCACGGATTGTGTCCTGGGAGCGGTCAGAGAATCCATAGCGCACTATACCGTGAATACAGCGCATAAAAATAGATGCCTATTCCTGATATTGTCCGGCTAATCGGACAATATCTTCTCGATGGGTGAAATCCGAGAGTAATGGGGTTGCGGTGATCATGCGCGGTTGGCTATCGGCGACGGCCGACACTTCAATCGGCTCCGGTGGGACGACGAAAGTTCGACTCCGACGGGTCGGATGGATTCACTCGTTTTTTTGGAAGCTATGTCAATCAAGACCGTGATGCGTTGCAGAATTACTTTCACGCACTGCCATTAGAAGCCCGCCGGTGAAGATACAACCGTGCAAATAGGAGACAGCGATGAAACGAGTCATGATCTTGATGTCACTGCTGTTCGCCATGTCTGGCATATTGCCAGCCCAGATCGCGAACGAAGGTGGTGTTCTTGGAGTTGTGGCGGACCGAAGCGGAGCTACGATCTCGGACGCCGCAGTGACCGCGAAGAACCTGGAGACTGGATTTACAAAAGAAGCGAAGACTGATTCGACGGGTACCTTTGAAGTTCTGGGTTTGCCCATTGGTCCCTATACCGTGACTGTGTCCATGCAGGGTTTCAAGACATGGACAGTTACCAATATGGTGCTGGCGGTCGGCCAACGCAGCAGACTTTCACCTGTGCTGGAGATTGGAGACGTAAGCGAACGCGTCAACGTTCAGGCGGACTCAGAGCAGTTGCAGACAGAAAACGCGTCTGTCGATACGGTTGTGCAGCAAAAGCAGATTCGTGATCTTCCGTTGAATGGAAGGAACGCGATTCAGTTGGTCAGCCTTGCACCAGGTATGCAGTACACCGGACAGGCAGGAGGGCAGTTCGGGGCGGAGCGAGGGTCCACGGTGCAGGGTGTTGGAATCCAGAGCGGACAGACGCAATTTACGCTCGACGGATTCAACTCGAATGGTGGCATGGACGAAGGTGCCGTCGGCATTCCAAGCGTTGACGCCATTGCGGAGTTCAATGTGAAGGCGTCGGGGTTCAGCGCGGAGTATGGGCGTAATCCGCTGCAGGTTCTCCTGGTCACCAAGGCTGGAACGAACTCGTATCATGGTACGGTTTGGGAGTTTGCAAGAAACAGCGCGTTTTCAGCGACCAATCATTTTGCGGTGACGAAGCCCAAGCTGATTCAGAACCAGTTCGGAGCGGCGGGCGGTGGTCGTATCCTACGTAACCGAACGTTCTTCTTTGGGAGTTTCGAAGCCCTGCGTATTCGCCAGGACCAGATCTTCAACAATACGGTTCCGACAGATGCAATGAGGAAGGGAGACTTCTCTGCGGTTGCCACGCCGATCATCGATCCGCTTACCGGGGTGAAGTTCGCTGGAAACCAGATTCCTGCTTCGCGCATTGATTCGGCGGCGACATTCTTTCTTCCGTACATTCAGCAGGCGAATGGAGCGGACGGACGTTACCATGCCAATGCACCTACCAAAACCGATAACAGCTCGGCCACTGTGAGGATCGACCACTCCATTACGGACAAGCAGCATATCTATGGCCGATGGATTCGATATAACAGTCCGCAGTTGTTCTACGGCTATGGCCCTGAGTATTTCGAGACGAACACGACGACGCAGAACAGCTTTGGCGTGAATTATCTCTACACGATTACGCCAAGAACGATCTTCACGATCTCAGTTGGACGTCAGGGGTCGAACAATACGTTTATCAGCCCTCAGGCCGGAGTTGCAAACCTAACCGAACAGGCTGGGATTCAGGGATTTTCGACACCCGGCCGGGAAAGTGCAATCGGTTTGCCGACAGCCATGATCAGCGGTTATACGGGGTTTGCTCATCTGTGGGGTGTTAACGGCCGCCTTTGGTCGCATAGTTGGAATGGGAAGACGAGCGTCAACCTTCTCCGCGGTAAGCATCTGATCGATATTGGCTATGAGTACGACAACCGTAGCGTGTACGGTGCGCATGCATCCTTCGCCGCAAGTGGCAATTTCACCTTCAACGGCCAATATACGGGGGATGGTTTCGCGGACTACCTTCTTGGCTACACGTCTGCTGCAGCTCGAGACTATCCGTTGGCACCATTTGGCCAACAGCGAGCACCCTATTCTGCATGGTTTGTTGAGGACACATATAAGATCTCTTCCACGCTCACACTTGACCTTGGACTTCGCTATGATCGATGGTTCGGAAAGCGGGGGTTGTATGGAAATGCGGCCACGTTCGATCCTACGCTCGGAAAGGTGATTGCCGGAGTAGATCAAGATGGCAACGTGAATCTTACAGCGCAACCAGAGGCGAAGTATCTCGCTGCGTCTACGGCGGCGCTCTGGGTTCCTGCGAACAAGGTCAATATCCCGTCGGGACTTTTTCAGTCGAATGGATTCCTGTCGCCACGAGTTGGGTTCGCGTGGCGTCCGTCATTCGTCAATGACCTGGTGATTCGCGGATCGTATGGCATCTTCGCCAGCAGCTTCCAGGGAAATATTGCAGCTTCGTCCATTGTTGGTCCACCGTACTGGGGCTACGAGACGCCAAGCTATAGTGCACAATCACTGCAGAAGTGGCAGACGGCGTTCTCCGCGATCCCTACGGATTTCGCCACGCCGGGTGTTGCCGCTCCTGCTTGGAACGTCATTCCGCAGAAGACGCATGAGTGGAACGTGGCGATACAGCAGGCCCTTCCATTCCAGTCTTCTCTCACTCTTTCGTATGTGGGAAACCACATCGCTGACGGAATCTCGGGCCAATCGTACGACGATGTTCCCGCTGGAAATTACCCCGATCTACAGGCAGCGAGACCGTACCCTCTGTTGAGCGGGATCGTGCTTTACCAGAATATGGGTAAATCCTGGTACAACGGCCTGCAGGCTAAGCTGGAGCGCCGCTTCTCTAACGGACTTAGTTATACAGGCTCGTATGCGTTCAGCAAACTGATGGTCGACAACCTGGCGTCGTGCATTTACTGCAATGTTCAACCATTTACGCCGCCTGGATATAACCGCGGACGTTCCAGCAATGACCATCGCCACATTCTTACCGTCAATACTGTGTACGAGGTGCCCTTCGGACGCGGGAAGAAGTATGGTACCGATATGAACCGCTTACTTGATGCCGGAATAGGGGGGTGGGAGATCACTGGCATCTACTCCTTTATTTCGGGAGCGCCATTGACGTTCGATGTTCCTGGCGCCACGTTAGGGAACGGATATGACACGAGGCCAAACCTTGTCGGCTCGCTGGCCGCGCCAAACAAGGGAGCGGCGGCATGGTTCAACGCATCCGCGCTCGCGGCGCCCGCGTCCTATGCTTATGGCAATTCCGGTATGGGGATTCTGGACGCACCGGCATTCCGCGGCCTGGACATGGCGCTGCTGAAGAACTTCCACATCACGGAGCCGACCTACTTCCAATTCCGGTGGGAGGTCTTCAACGTTCCCAACGTGACCAATCTGGATGCGCCAAATGTATCGATCGGTCAGTCGACGACGGGGCAGATATTCTCTGCTCAAGCCGCGCGACAGATGCAGCTTGGTCTGAAGCTGATCTTCTGATAGATCATGTTCGAAGAGCCGCCGGTTCATAACCGGCGGCTCTTTCTTTTTGAATGAGGATTATTCTGTTATCTGTTGGCGATTGAAGCATCGCGGGCGATGACGTAGAGGGTGAGGCCTTGCTGGCAGCTTGCGGCTGCGCACATCATGATGAGGACGCCATCCTGGTGTGCCCTCAATTCCAAAGGATCTGCGGTGTGGTCGGAGAAGTCGTGTAAACGGCCCACCAGTTGGCCGTGTTTCACCTCATCTCCGAGATCAACAAGAGGCTCCCATATTCCTGGACGAGGGCAGGAAAGATAGTCCTCGAGATTGCGAGCATCGACGAGGCGTGGGGTCGAAGGGCGAGACGGATCGATCTTGAGGATCTCTCCGCTAAGCATGTCGTAGTACTTGAGCACATTCCGAATTCCTTCGAAGGCGTGAAAAACACCTTTGCGATTGACGCCTTCGCCAAAGCCGAATTCGCCTCCGATCGCGATCTTTCCTTCTGCTTCTGCTTCATCGGTGAGAAGGCCGGAGGCCATCTGGCTGGAGTAGATCAGCTGGAACGGAAGATCGAAGAGGGATGCGACTTTGGCGATCTCATCAAACTGCTCTGGATCAGGTACCGGATGAAAGGAGGTGCACAGGGCGAAGCCACCTTCGCGGCCGCCTGCGTGGATATCGACAACGACGCGCACCAGAGGAAAGATGTAGCGCTTGACGAAGTCCGCAATGCGATAGGAGATGGTGCCACGCGCGTTGCCGGGAAAGGCCCTGTTCATGTTGACACCGTCGAGCGGCGAAATCCTCTGGTTCGCCGCGCAAGCGCTCTCGCTCAACTGCGGCATCAGAATAATTTTCCCGCTGACCTCGGTGGGATCGAGCTCCTGACAGAGACGTTTAACCGCAACCTGTCCCTCCCATTCGTTTCCATGGGTCCCCCCGAAGGCTGCCAGGCCGTGTGGAGTGGTAGAGGCTTTGCCGTCACGATAGCCATTGATGATGGTGATAGGGACAAGAGAACTCCCCCATCCTGAATCAAAGTGGAAGGCTAAGCGGTAGTGGGTCTTTCCAGGTTTGTCAAAGTCAATTTGTGATGGATGGTGAATGACGGTCGTTGACATAGTTTGATCTCACTGTCCATGGTAACGAAGCATATGCACCGGACATCGCGGTCAGGTCGGTGTGGATCGTGTCTATCCAGTCCTTCGGATACTTTGGTAGATCTTGCCTGTGCGCTCACCGCTGTCCTGGTCGTGGGGATGCTAGATTGGCTTCAACCGAATTTAGCGTTTCGTCATCCGCTTTGCGCGTTGTGAGGCGGTCGCCTGGTACAAGTTCGTACGGAAGGCGGCATGCAAGAATGCGGATTAAAACAGAGGAGACTTCGTGAACCCTGGGTACCTCTACATGCTGCTTTCGCTCACCTCGTTTGGGATGATCGGAATCTTCGCCAAGCTTGCGGACACGCGCGGGTGCAGGCCTAGTGCGGTGTATACCCTCGCCTACGCTTGGTCGATGCTCTTCAGCGCTCTCTTTGTTGTGCTGTTTCGAGGCGGATCGTTTGCTGTTCCTGGAATTGTTTATGCCGTTGCCTTGCCGTTCGGAGTTGCGAGTGCAATTGGCGGAATCGTCTTCATGTCGGGCATTCGGTATGGGAAGATCTCGACCAGTTGGCTGATCATCAACCTGTCCGCTGCGATCCCGGCGATTGGCTCAGTTCTTTTCTATGGGGAGCCGGTAAACCCCAGGAAGATTGTTGTCCTCCTGCTGGCAGTGGCATCGATGCTGCTGCTTTGGAAGGACAAGCAGGATGATGAGCGGTTGCAGGCGGCACAGGCGCAGACGGAGAAGCCGCAATGAACCGTCAACTTACGTGGCTTCGACTGATGATCATCGCGTTTATTGCGAACGGCATCGGTCCATTCGGTCTGAAAGTGATGGCAGAGAAAGGTCTCTCGGACCGATATCACTACCAATACCTGCTTTGGTGGTACGCCGGCGGACTTGCATTTGCCCTGACGGCATTTCTGATAACGCGAAGCCGGTTCTATTCGAGAGAGGTTATCTTCGCCTTTGGAATTGGGATCGGCAGCTTCGGAGGCCAGCTTTTTAGTCTGATGGCATTGGAGCGGGGTGTGCCGGGCTACATCGTATTTCCCGCAACTACGGGAGGAAATCTCTTTCTCGTAGCCGCCGCGGGGGTTCTTCTCTTCCGTGAACGGATTGGAAAATATGGAGTCGCTGGAATCGTGATCGGAATTCTATCGCTGGTGTTGCTGAGCGTTGGGTAATTTCGTTGATGGCTCCTCATCGTGGGGCAAAATCTCCATCTGCAACGACCAGTGCACAGAGGCGCCCGGCGGGATGGACTGATACGCGTCGGGTGCGAGCTCATCAAGAAGATCAGTTGGGGAGGTGCACGGTTCGAGAGCAATGCAACGAAAGCGTTTTTCGCTATCAGTCGGAAACCCGTAGTTGTTAAACCAGATACCGAGTGCCGGGAGCTGGTTCAAATCGAAAGTAAAGCGCAGGGAATATGCGGGTTGACGTAAGAGACACCAGCCTTCACTCAGTCCAGAGACGAAGACTTTCAACGTCTTGCCTGAGGGAAGAAAATCCCGTGAAAGATCGGTGTCCTTCCACATCGGCCACGAATAGCTTCCGCCGTCCAAAGGAAATGTTCGTAGCTGTGGTTCGCCTGGCGGCAGTATTACCTCGTACTCGCCTTCGACGGAGATCAGGGGATGTGCCGACCATAGGTAGCGTATTGGCGCTTCACCGTGATTATGTACGAGATAGATTGACTCCAGGATGCGCTCCGAGAGAAACCGTGTCGTCTTGGTGGCAGTGTAGGGAAGCGTTGTACTGGACCGCTTCATCGAGACTTCGCGCTTATCAATATTGGTGACTTCCCAGATGCCATGCGTCCACTCTCCGAGATCGGGAAGATGCAGAGACGACCATGGAGCATCGGGATATTGGCCCGCCGCGACATTCGGAAAGCAGTCATCCATCCCGCTGGTGTCATGCTGCAGCCAGTCACCTTCGGCTGGAATTGTACGGTAGGGGCGTTGCGGAGGAACGAAATACTCCCGGCCTGAGAACTTGTTGCGGATCTGCGCAATCTTGCCGCCAACCTCGGGCAGGATCGCAACAACAAGATCAGACGACTCAATCTGCAGCAAATGAAATTCCTTTTATCTGGATTCGTCGCACCCGAAGCCATTTGCCGGGATTGGCTTTCATTCTATGGATGCGCATAGTCTCTGGCGTCCGCGCTAATAAATTCTCTCAGTGTTTCATCCAGCCAATCGGATTGGAAGGGGTTGTGATGCTTCCGTCTCAGTTCCTGGGCGCACTTAAAAGAGGAAGATGGAAGTGATCTATCAGCTGAGGTTAGTGCCCAATGCTGTTGTCAATTTTTGGAGTTCGAACTTTTTCAAAGAGGCTGCTGGATTGGAGCCGCCAACGGAGTGGGATCTCCTGCGGAGCAACGATCGCACTTATTCTTTTATGTGGGGGGAGCCTTCGTGCGCAGTCGCGGGAGGCGCTTACAGTTCGCCTTTCTTTGGGCCAGACGGCTTCGAAACGTGAACCATTCCATGTTCGTCTCGTGATGGAAGGCGGCGTGACGGTCCGTGGTGAAAGTTTATGGCAAGGCACTGCCGGGGCAGGACATGTAGAGACGCAGACGTTTGAGCTTGCTTATCCAAAGATGGACGTCAAGCCGCTACAGGACCTCCACGTCATATGGGCCGATTTGATTGCTCACTCCGACGCTGATACCGCGGCGCGACTTCTGGGCGATCCTGCAGCTCGTATCGATTCGCGCCGGATCAGGGTGGAACTTAATGCGGAAGGCACGCGCGGTTTTACCCTGACCATCGACCAGTTGGTACGGAATAAGACGTTTTGGATTCCTTCGCTCGATATGTATCTCTCGACGGGAGCGAAATCTGTTTCGTTTGCCGAGTATCAGAGCACATCTGCTCCATACAGAGGTGGCCGCGTGCTCGACCGGGTGCAACGCGACCCGGAGGCCAGCTACGAACAGTTCAAACAGCGATGGGAGAATATGGGAAGCCCCGCCTATACCCACCCTGTACAAGAGGGACCGGGGCACATCGTCGGTCTCGCGTGGGATAGTGCTATTCCGAAGTTCGGGATCGATCGCGGAGCCGGTGTCTGGAACGACTATGGAAATCCCGATCGATTTCGGTTCTGGTTTGGCTTCGGTAACCTCGCCGACGGAATCATTCCTTACTGGAAGAGCCAGACCTTGGCGGAAGGGCTTCCAGTGATGACGACGCTCTTCGAGCGTGAGAATGTTCTTTATGAGGTTGAGCAATTCGCTTATCCCCTGAACGGTCCGCCGCAGAAAAGGACGGGCGACCTAAAGATGGTGTTGCTGCAGCGGGTGCGGCTGACTGACCTTACAGGCGTGGCACACACGATTCCTGTGACGATGTCGCATGAACGCTTTCTGTCATTGCAGGGAGACACGGATGTTGTGAGTGAGTACCGAGATGGAATGCTCGTGCTAAGCGAAGATGCGCGTCGTCACGCAGTCCTGGCCGTCAATGCAAGGGGAGAGAAGGTTGATTGGGTAGGCGTCTACGAGCGAGGTCAGAAGTCGAAACGTGTAGACGTTACGGTCTCAATTGATTTACCTGCTCGTGGTACACGCGAGTTCTATGTCACACTTCCTTCGCCGATAGTTGATCAGAAAGACATAGCTGCGTTCGAGGCATTGGACTATGAGAAGGCAAGAACAGAGACGCTGAATTTCTGGTCCGCTTATCTGGCGCAGGGCGCTAAGTTTCATGTACCCGAGCAGGCTGTCAATGATTTGTTCAATGCCAATCTTTGGCATGCCCTGCGTTTGCCTCGAAGACACAGCGACAAGGAGATGGACTTACCCTATTCGAACTTTGCGTATGACCAGACAGGAACTCCGTGGCCGATCAATCAGGCAGTCTATGTCGACTACATGATCTACGGCCTGCGCGGATACAACCAAGTCGCGACAGAAGAGATGGCCGCCATCTTTCGGAATAACCAGGAGTTTAGCGGCCGCGTTGACGGATTTGCACATTGGCATGCCTACACGCCGGGGATGTTGTATTCAGTCGCGCAGAACTATCTGCTCTCGGGCGACCGTGAGAGTTTCGAGCAACTGCTCCCGGAGACGCTGAAGGCGCTGAACTGGTCCATCGCGCAGATTCGCGGGGCCTCGTCGGTCGCTGGTGCAACGGAAGGTCTTGTGGCGGGGCCCCTGAACGACATCACCGGAGTCGGCTACTGGACCTTCAATCAGGCGTATCTGTATGCCGGTGTCGAGATGATGGGCAAAGCACTGACAAAGTACGGAAGCCCACGAGCTTTAGAGTGCAGTAAGGTCGCAGCAGAGTACCGCACTGCAATAGAGCGAGCGGTTCGAGTGTCGACGGTTCGATCTCCCCTGGTGCAGTTGCGAGATCACACGTGGGTTTCTTTCGTTCCATCAGACGCCGATCATGCAGGGAGGAACTATGAGCAGTGGTATCCATCGGATGTGGATACGGGGGTAGCCCATCTTCTCCGATTGAAGGCTTTGCCTGCACAAGGGGAACTGGCCGATGCAATTTTGAATGATCACGAAGATAACCTCTTTTTGCACCAGTGGGGCCTGGCGAATGAACCTGTCTACAGCCAGCAGGCGGCTGCTTATCTGCTTCGCGATGACCCCAAGGCCACGATCCGCACGTTTTACAGCTTGATGGCTGGGGGCTTCAGCCAGGGTGGGTACGAGCCCGTGGAGCACCGATGGCGCTGGGGACAGTATTTTGGCCCGCCAAGTACAGATGGAGCCTGGTTTGAGATCTATCGCAATATGCTCGTCCGTGAATGGGATGATGACACTCTCATTCTTGGACAGGCTACGCCACGAGCATGGTTGCAGGACGGCAAGACGATTACGGTCAGCGGTGCTCCGACCTTGTTCGGAAATATCTCGTTCGAGCTAAGAAGCCATGTCGCCAGTGGTCACATCGAAGCCTTGCTTCGGCTCGATGCGCCAGATCCTGGAAAGACCATTCTGGTTCGCGTGCGTCATCCACAGAACCTACCGATTCGCAACGTGACTGTGAACGGCCAACCGTGGAGCGATTTCGATGCGAACAAAGAGTGGATCAGAATTCCGAATGTAAAGGGAGAGGCCGCCTTTCAAATTGATGCGAGCTATTGACCCTGGAAATAAAGGTGCAAATTTCCTTCCCGTATACAGGATGCAGGGGGTACAGATGCTTGCATCATCCCGGCGTACAGATACCGAACCACTCTAGAATCCGTTGTATGGTTATCAAACTCTCCCATAATCTCTCTGAGTCCACGCCGTTCTACAGTGCGCTACCCGGTCCGCGGCTCGACAGGTTTTACGATCTTGCGAAGGGCGATGGGTGCAACTCGTTTTATCTGACGACCAGTAATCATGCGGGGACACATGTCGATGGACCATTCCATTTCAACCCCCAGGGTAGGAAGATCTCCGAGTACGACCTGTCCGAGCTCATCTTCACAAAGACGGTTGTGATGGATATCCAAGTGTCACCGGACGAATTGATTCTCCCTGAACATCTCGAGGCATCTTCCGCCTGCCGCAGGGATTGCGATCTGCTTATCCTACGTTCGGGGTTCGGAAAGTATCGCACCGACGCAAAGATGTATGTCGATCATTCCCCCGGATTTTCCAAGGCAGCGGCTGATTTTCTCATGCGTCAATTTTCAGACCTCAAGGCACTCGCTGTCGATTTCGTTTCGATCGCGGCGATGTCGCACATGGAGGAAGGTTGCGAGGCGCACCGTGTTTTTCTCGGATGCGAAGAGTATTCGAGCCGGCCAATTCTCTTGATTGAAGATACCAACCTACCGAACCCGCTGCCTGAGCTTGATAAGGTCTACGTCGTTCCATGGCTCTTCGATGGCCTTGACAGTGCACCGTGCGTGATTTTTGCGGAGTGCAGTGATTAGTTGATTTTTGCAAGAACTGCCGTTGACGAGCGGGTGCTTGATCCAGGCTTGGAAGTTGCTGGCACTTATTTCCTAAGACGCCGCAAGAATGAAGCCATCCGCCTAGGCCGCGCCGTGCGTTAAGCCAGGGCGAAGGAACTCGTGAAGTCATCAGGACGCTTGTCCAGCAACTCCTCCTTCAGAGGTAACTTCTTGGCTTATCGAACCAGCATCTCTCCGGCGAAGCGATTTTAAAGGGCTGGTGCCGGCGATTTCAGTGGTCATCACATCTTCGAAAAGTCGCACCCGGGGGCCAGTATCCTGTATCGCTGAAGAATTCAAGCTGGTATCCAATAGCTCTGAATCCAGTACAAAATAACGCTTAATCTGACACTTGCTTAGAGATGGAGGCCGGCAACGCCTCAGACTGTGAGCCAGCATCGTCGTCCGCTTCCGTCAGCACTCATCGGACAAAATAGCGTGACTGTATGGTTTGTCGAACGGCTTTGCGGTGAGATCAGCAAAAGCCGTCGGTAACGTGCGTAACAACTCGCCTGAGTTGTTGAATAGTAAGTAGGGATCTGATCATTGGACTTTTGAAGACAGGATGCGGTACAACCGAGAGCGGTGTAACCAGACCAAATTCCGGGTAGTCAATAATCGGATATTCATTGCATTCGAATTAACTTTCTCCCGCCTGCTCCGTTGCTAATCCAACAACGACGCAATGTAGAGATCCGTCATGTCCGAAATAACTACTGTTCCTCAGACACTGCACACCGACGAAAAAACTACGACTCCTGCCGCTCTGCACACAAGCAACGCCGAACAACTTTCAATCATGCGGATTTCGGCAGACGAAAAAAACAACAACATGTATTGCAAGCTCGAATCCACCACAACCACTAAACCCATTGCCAGCAGGCTTTGATCCTGATCTTGCATATCTTCTTGGCCTGTGTTGTATCGCGGCCGGTGATCAGTACTCTACTTATGTTACAAACACTCCCCAAGGCAAACTGACCGACCCTACAAGTTGGCAAATAAGCATTTCTAAGCTTTCGTATCCCATCCCATTAGAGAATCTGGCGGGGTAAGGGCTACGCCCTTGCCCCACGCTTCAGCCGACGCCTGGCTCAATCGAGGATTACAGGACAATTCACTCATTGAACCGCGACCGACAACGAATCGCTTCCTAAAAGCGCGCTTTTTCGCAAATATCAGTGTTTCTGACATGGCTTCGAGATAGGGCCGCGACGACGAGGAATGTCCGACGATGCGAGTGCGAACCCGGATACAGCTAGCAAACGAACGATCTTCGAATGATGTTGACCTAGGCCTGTTTCTTCGTCTTGGTGCGCTTGTAGGCTTGTACTTCCAGCCGGCAATCCAAGGAGGTTCCGGCGTATGGGGAAGGCTGAGCCTGCGCATCCTGCGTTTTGACAGACGGGACCAGCTGCTGGATCTCGGAAGAAGGCTCGGCAGACGAAGGGACGGGATCGGTGCTTTGTTCTCCAACCGGTCTGAGTGAAGAAGGAACCTCGGACGGACTGAACTCGACGCCATCCTTGGCCATTTGAAGCGCACTTTTTACCAGCAGATTGCGCTTGGAATTGAGCTTGCCGGCGGCAGCCTCACGCTCTGCCTCTGAAGGAAAGCTTTCGTATTTGAGCAGATGGGCCAGCTTGCGATCGAAGAGACCGATCTCCTCGTGAAGAGTGCGGAGCTGGTACTTTCCATGGGGTGGAGTGGACATTGTGAATCCTCCGGGGAATTCTGGTTGCGACATAGGGGTGCTGGCGAACGACGCGAGGCGATCTGCAATCAGAACTTATTAAGATGCAATCTCTTCGGAAGACCAAAAAGGGACGGTCCTCAGGACCGCCCCTTCCATGATTCTTATCTCAGGATTAGAGAGCCTGAACGTTCTCTGCCTGCCAGCCCTTGGGGCCCTTGACGACGTTGAACTGGACGCTCTGGCCTTCCTGGAGCGAACGGAAGCCGTTGCTCTGGATAGCGGAGTGATGCACGAATACATCCTCGCCGTTGGCGCGGCTCAGAAAGCCGAAACCCTTTGCGTCGTTAAACCATTTAACAATTCCCTGTTCCATAACTCGTTCCTTGTGCTGCATGAAATGTACCGCTGAACTCAAAGTGGATTGTTTGCGAGTAGAGGGTAACCAGAACAAGCAAGAACCAGATCGGATTCGACGATCAGTTTCTAGTGTACCATTATCGGCTTCGCGCCGATACCCTCAAGGGCCAGGCGGCCTTTCTGGGCCAGTCTAAGCGGTTCGGGACCGGGACAGGCGCGGCCTGGCCGACTGGAAAAGATAGACAGCCAGGATGGTGATGACAGGTTCCAGAGGATGCCGAAAACGTGCCTGCACGAAGACCGTGTAGTACGGCAGCGGCAGAAGGACGAAGATCCAGGCGAAGAGCCCGGCAGCCGGAACCGAGTGATAAAGCGCCAGCCCCAGGCCGAGAAGTCCCGCCAGGCTGATGAAGCTGTAGCTGATTACCCGGGGAAGCTCAAGCGCCCATGGAGCGTCCGAGGGCACGCTGATCCAGAAGAAATAAAAGCGCTTAATCGTGTTGGCGAGGAAGTGCCGGGGGTGCGCGCGCATATAGTCCCTCGCCAGGTCGCCTCGCATCTTCGCGTACCGGACCTCGCCCATCTCCCTGTAAAGCTGAAGCTGATTGGTCGCCATATTGGGATGGTCATAGACCATCACCCAGCCATTGGAGCCGGGACCATTCCCAAGGTACGTCTCGACCCCGAGATTGCCGCGGATAGGCACGAAGGCGTGAAAGACACGATAGTTGCGGATCTCCCAAGGAGTCAGGCAGAGGATAAAGACGATCCCGGCAAGGACGGCGTTTCGCAGTGCATGAGGACGATTCCACGTGCCGATCAGAATCCAGAGCCCGCAGATGGGAAGAAAGAGCAGCAGCGTGGAGGTCGATAGGGCAATGACCCCCCACACCAGGCCGAAGAGCAGCCACTGGCGCGTCTGGCTGGTACGGGACGAGGCTTCGCCCGTGGCAGGATTTACGTTGATATTTCGCATGCGCAGCGCCAGGACCAGGACGAAGCTGAAGAGAAAGGTCGTCAGCGTCATCTCCCAGATCCAGCGGACCGCATACTGCATGGCTGCGGGGTAGAGCGCCCAAAGCCAGCCTGACCAGACGGCGTTGGTGCGGGAGTAGCAGCGGCAGGCGATCTCCCAGACGGCCATGGCCGTGAATCCCGACAGAACGCAGTTGATGAAGAGCAGGACCCACGCCGAGGCATTCGTGTAGACCCCAAAAAGCTTGAAGACTCCGGCGATCAGCATGGGGTAGGCGGGAGGAACCCATGCCGTGGGACCGGTCGGGCCCATAAAGGTTGGGGCAAACGGATTGGCGTAGCCATGACCGGTGGCAAGGGAGCGCGCGATGCGCCCGGCCTCCCAACCGAACTGAAAGTGGTCGACAAAAGGCCGGATCCGATAGCTGTGCGCCAGCGTCATGTAAAGCACGCGTATCGCAAAGGCGACCCAGAAGAGACGCCATGGTGCCCGAGGATCGCCCTCTGCGCGTGAATCTTCCGCTTTCATCCACGTCCAGAGGCGTTGCAGCATCGTGCTTTGATTCTAGCTTCCCACTCGTCCCTCAAGACCCATATTTGCTTTTTCATGAGCCCCCCGGCGATCATCGCTGAAAGATCGTTGTGGAATGAGGGACCTTTCAGGATGAGTTCGGCCGTACGGATCAGGGTGAAAAAGTTAGTGGAACAGGCGCGGCTTCCGCGCTACTCGCATGTGGGAGAGTATGGCGATCTGGCGGCAGACCTCTACGCCTCCGAGGGCCTTATCCTCGAGCCCGGCGCGACCGCAGCCGTCTCCACCGGCATCGCCATGGAGTTTCCATCCACACACGGTGCGCTCGTCGAAGATCGCTCTGGGCTGGCGCTGAAGGGCATCACCACTCTGGCGGGCGTCATTGATCCCGGATATCGGGGCGAGATCCGCATCGTCATCACGAATCTGGGAGCAGCAGCTGCCGAGGTCAAGCCTGGCGATCGGATCGCCCAGCTCAGAATCGTACAGCGCATCGAAGCTGATTTTGAAGAAGTTGCAGAGCTCGGCGAGGCAGTACGGGGAGCTGGCGGGTTCGGCAGCACCGGCGCGTAAACGAGAAATCTCGGCTCAGAACCTTCTGAAATGATCGAGATGGCAGCACCTGTCGTCATGACTGGTCGAGGGCATGTGACAGCTTCGCTATCGCCACCTGCGCGGGAATGTCTCCGCCGACAACAGGAGACCCGCATGTCACGTACAATTAACCTTGCGAGCCATGGCCAATCTGCAAGCGGAACATCCCATAGCGGTACCCTCCCCAGCGACCATCACTCCGGAGCTGTTGAAGCAGCACAGCATCACCCCGGACGAGTACAAGCGAATCGAAGAGGCGCTTGGCCGTACCCCCAGCCTGACTGAGCTGGGGATTTTTTCGGTCATGTGGTCGGAGCACTGCTCCTACAAATCCTCGCGCGTGCACCTCAAGCGCCTTCCCACCCGAGGGGAGCGCACCACCGGCCCCGGAAGCGTGGTTCAGGGACCCGGCGAGAACGCCGGCATCATCGACGTGGGCGACGGCTGGGCCTGCGCCTTCAAGATCGAGTCGCACAATCACCCCAGCTACATCGAACCCTACCAGGGCGCGGCCACCGGCGTCGGCGGAATCCTGCGCGATATTTTTACGATGAACGCCCGTCCGCTGGCCGTCATGGACTCGCTCCGCTTCGGCCCGCTCGACGAGACTGAGCCCGATGAGGCTCTGCGGCGCAAGAATCATCAGGTGGCCACCGGAGTCGTTCACGGCGTAGCCGGATACGGCAACTGCTTCGGCGTACCCAACCTCGGCGGCGAGACCCGCTTTGAGCCCTGCTACTCCGGCAACCCGCTTCTGAACGCCTTTGCACTCGGCCTCGTGAAGACTGACGAGATCTTCTATGCCAAGGCCGTCGGCATCGGCAACCCCGTCATCTACGTCGGCGCGAAGACTGGCCGCGACGGCATCCACGGCGCGACAATGGCGTCCGAAGAATTCACTGAAGGCTCCGAGCAGAAGCGCCCGAACGTCCAGATGGGCGACCCTTTCATGGAGAAGCTTCTCCTCGAAGCCTGCCTCGAAGCCATGGCCACCGGGGCCGTCCTCGGCATTCAGGACATGGGCGCGGCAGGCCTCACCTGTTCCACCTGCGAGATGGGCGCACGCGGCGGCCTTGGCCTCACCGTCGAGCTCGACCGCGTTCCTCAGCGCGAGACCGGCATGACCAGCTACGAGATCATGCTGTCGGAATCGCAGGAGCGCATGCTTCTGGTCGCCGACAAAGAGCGAGCAGTCGAAGTTCTCGACGTCTTCTCGAAGTGGGGCCTCGACGCCTCCATCGTGGGCGAGGTCACCGCCGAGCCGCACATGCGCATCACCCAGCGCGGAGTTCTGGTCGCGGACATTCCGAACCAGTCGCTCACCGACGACGCTCCTGTGTATCACCGTCCCGTCGGCACATGGAAGGCTCCGGTTCCGCTCGATCCTCCGACGCATGTCCTCGAAGAGCTGAAGAAGCCCCGCGACTACACCGCAGACCTCAAAAAGCTTCTCGCCAGCGCCAACATCTGCGACAAGCGCTGGGTCTACGAGCAGTACGACTCGATGGTTCAGACCAACACCGTGCAGGGCCCCGGTGGCGAAGCCGGAGTGATGCGCATCAAGGGAACGGGAACCAAGGGCACCTCGCTCTCTCCGACCGACGACAGGGAACAGAAGCACGCTCCGCGTGAGCGCGGTCTCGCGATGGCTCTCGCAGGGAATGGACGCTGGACGTATCTCGATCCCAAACTCGGCGCGATGCACGCCGTCGCCGAAGCCGCCCGCAAGGTCGCCTGTACCGGCGCGACTCCGGTCTCCGCGACGAACTGCCTGAACTTCGGCAACCCTGAAAAGCCTGAGATCATGGCGCAGCTCTCAGCCGCCATCGACGGCATCGCCGAAGCCTGTAACGCGCTGGGAACTCCGGTCACCGGCGGCAACGTCTCGCTCTACAACGAGACCAAGGGCGTGGGAATTTATCCGACCCCGGTGCTTGGGATTGTCGGAATTATTGATGATGTGACGAAGGCTGTGCCGGCTTCCTTACGTAAGTCCGGGGACGCCGTTCTCTTCATCTCCGCGCTGAGCGGCAAGGGCCGCAACGCAAAGCAGGACATGGGATCGACCGACTTCGCGAAGACGGTCCTGGGAGAGCTTTGGGGAGCTCCACCAGCGCTGGATATCAACGAGGAGGCAGCTCTCCACAAGGCACTGATAGCACTCGCGGCGAAGGGGCTCCTCCAGTCAGCTACAGATCTTTCGGACGGTGGCTGCGTTACCGCATTCGCCAAGAGCGGCTTTCCAAACGAGCTTGGTGTGAAGGTCTCCATGAAGATGGAGTCCGATGAGCCCTTCCTGCTCTCTGAGCGTCTCTTCAGTGAGGTTGGATCGTCTGTCATCGCGACCGCCGATCCCGTAAAGATTGAAGAGATTCAGACAGTGTTGAAGGAAGTTGGAAGTGTTTGGGCCTTCGCCATCGGCGAAGTCACTTCAGGCGACTACACCATAGAGGTCAACGGCAAGACGCTGATCAACTCAACGATAGGTGAACTGAAGCAGGCGTGGTCCGGCGCTCTCGAAGCCCAGCTTGCAGAAGAGGTGGTGACGGCATGAAAAATGAATTCACCGCTTTGAACGATGAAGAAGTCATGATCGAGGATCTGCAGGACGACGAGACCCCGTTCGACAAGCTGCGCGAAGAGTGCGGCGTGATGGCCATCTACAACCATCCCGATGCCGCGCGCATGACCTACTGGGGTCTCTACTCGCTGCAGCATCGTGGGCAGGAGTCTGCGGGCATTGCCTCCGCCGACGGTCAGAACGTCAACGACATCAAGGGCATGGGGCTGGTCTCCGAGATCTTCACCGACGAGGTTCTCGCCAAGCTTCCCGGCCACATGGCCATCGGCCACACGCGCTACTCGACAACCGGCGACTCCGCGCTGTTGAACGCGCAGCCCATCTCGGTTGAATCGACCAAGGGCCTCATCGCTATCGCGCACAACGGCAACCTCGTCAATCTCGGCAACTCACGCGAGCGGCTCGAGCGTGACGGAGCCATCTTCCAGACCACCTCCGACTCCGAGATCATCATCCAGCTCATCGCGCATTCGAAGGCATCGACTCTAGTCGACTGCATCGCCGACTCGCTCTCGCAGGTCGACGGAGCCTTCTCCATCGTGATGATGACGCGCAACCGCATCTTCGCCGCACGCGACCCGCATGGCTTCCGTCCGCTCTCGATGGGCCGCATCCCCGGCGTCGATGGCGCGCCCGACACCTTCGTCTTCGCCTCGGAGACCTGCGCTTTCGATCTGCTCCATGCAAAGTACGAGCGCGACGTGAAGCCCGGCGAGCTCGTCATGGTTTCCGAAGACGGTGTCACCAGCCGCTACTTCGACACCAAGACCCCGCAGGCCAGCTGCATCTTCGAGCACGTCTACTTCGCTCGTCCGGACTCGCGCATCTATGGTCGCTGGGTCCAGAAGAGTCGTGAGGAAATGGGCCGTCAGCTCGCCCGCGAGTCCCACGTCGATGCCGACCTCGTGGTCCCCGTGCCCGACTCCGGCGTGACTGCCGCACTCGGATACGCCGCTGAGTCGGGAATCCCGTTCAACCTCGGTCTCATCCGCAATCACTACGTTGGCCGCACTTTCATCCAGCCGGAGCAGCGCGTGCGCGACTTCGGCGTCCGCATGAAACTCAACCCGGTGCGTTCGCTGCTTGAGGGAAAACGCGTCATCCTGATCGACGACTCGATCATCCGGGGAACCACTTCGCGCAAGATCGTGCGCATGGTTCGGGCAGCCGGGGCGAAGGAAGTGCATCTGCGCATCTCGTGTCCACCGACGATCTCGCCGTGTTTTTATGGTGTGGATACTCCGAGCAAGAAGGACCTGATCGCAGCGAACCAATCCGTTGCAGAGATTTGCGAGTATATCGAGGCAGACTCGCTCGCCTATCTCTCCCTCGTCGGTCTGACCCACTCCTGCACAACAGGCGAGCCGCTCCATGGCCTTGAGCCCGGCGACTTCTGTACCGCCTGCTATACCGGCGACTATCCCACCCAGTGGGTCGATGTCGCTGACATTCTTCCGGCTGTGACGACTGTCGGTTAGGTAAGCTTCACCGAGTTCAGGTAGTCGAAGTTCACCTTCATACTCTCGAAGGCCGGCGTGTTGTCATCGCTCCATGTTCTGTTCTAGCGGGCTTCCTGTTCCGTGGGATGTTTTGCGGTGAACTCCGAGCAGCAGGGCTTGGCCACAGGTTCGAACTCCATCATCTCTACTCGAGTCAGGTCTGGATCGTAGAGATTTACTTGCACCTTGCCGTCGCGGCCGGTCTTCGCGGAGGAGCAGTTGGGGCCCTCGCAGTGATTGCGCTCGAGAGCGGCGATGGCGTCGTTCATGTGGGTTACACCGAGCGACATGTGGTCCGATACGCCAATCTGTTTCAGAGTCGCATTCGGACTGATGTTGAGCATGTACTCCAGCCAGTCCGATCCATCGGGGACCTGCGCGCTCACCCAGTCGGTCGTGGAGTCGTTGCGTCCGCCATGCCAGTAGGGGCGGAAGCCGAGGATGTCTCGATAGAAGCGGTCTTCGGTGGCCGGATCCTTTACGACGAAGCCGGCGTGGATCATGCGTCGCGAGACTGCAGTCGCAGGGACCGCGCCCGGGATCGCTGGCCCCTTCACCTGCTGGACGAAGAAGATCAGGTTGCCCTCGGGATCGCGCACGCTGAAGCGACCCTTGCTAAGGGGATCGACGATCTCGACTGAGTGAGCTTTCAGGTAGCTCTGAAGTGCTTTCGCATCCCGCGTCATGAATCCGACGGCAGCCAGTCGCGCGTTCGGAGCGGGCGAAGGCAGCGGCGTCACCTCGATCCACTGCGAGTCGTTGACGGCGTAGCGGGTGATCTCGCCAGCCTTGTCTGGATGAAAGCCGAGCGTCTGGCCGTAAAACTTCGCGGTGGCTGCGCCGTCGCTGGCGTAGACGCGAACGAAGGCGATTCCAGTGATAGCCGGACGCTGCTGCGACCACGCGAGGGTAACCGCAGCGAATAAAACCACGAGTGCGAGCGCTTTTTTCATCGAGCGCCACTCTACCCGGGCCCCGTCGCGAAGTCAATGCAGGTGCGCCGGTTAGCTGCGGGAGAACTGGGTCTGCTGCTTCTCCTGGTGGCGTTCTACGGCGAGCTGGATGAGGCGGTCGATGAGCTGCTTGTAGGGCAGGCCGCTCGCGTCCCAGAGCTTGGGATACATGCTGATGCTGGTGAAGCCGGGAAGCGTATTGATCTCGTTGAGGAAGATGCGCGGCTTCTTTCCCTTCTTCTTTCCCTTGGCTGCGGGCTCCATCAGGAAGTCGACGCGGGCGAGTCCGGCGCAGTCGCAGGCCTTGAAAGCTTCGATGGCCATCTGGCGGATCTGCTTCGACTCGGCGGAGGTGAGTTTCGCCGGGATGATCGGCACGCTGGCGTCGGAGAGGTATTTGGCTTCGTAGTCGTAAAACTCGGCGCCGGGGACGATCTCACCGACTACGCTTGCCTCGGGAGAGTCGTTGCCGAGGACGGCGACCTCGAGCTCGCGAGGCTTCGCGCCTGCTCCTCCGACGCCCTGCTCGATGACCAGCCTGCGGTCGAAGCTGGCGGCTTCATCCATGGCGGCCGCGAGCTCGGAGCGATCGTGGACCTTGCTGATTCCGACCGAGGAGCCGAGGTTCGCGGGTTTCACGAAGATCGGATACTTCAGCGCGGCTTCAATCTTCTTCGTGCAGGCCTTCGGGTTGGCGCGCCACTCGCTGCGCAGGAGCGAGATCCAGGGGGTCTGGGGCAGGCCGGCGGCGGCGAAGAGCTTCTTCATTGCGGCCTTGTCCATTCCGGCGGCGGAGCCGAGGACACCGGAGCCGACGTAGGCGATGTCGGCGAGCTCGAAGAGGCCCTGAATGGTTCCGTCTTCGCCGAAGGTTCCGTGGAGGACGGGGAAGATGACGTCGAGATCGAGCGCGGGCCGGGAGAGCTCGGGGCTTGCCCGGAGCTGCAGGGGCTGGAGCGACTCGGCCGGGACCGGCGGGATGATGATGGCTTCGCCGCGTTTGAGGACGGCGGCGGTTGGGGTGGTGGCCGGGTCGCCGGCGAGGCGTGGGTTATCGGGAGCCTGTTTGCCGGTGAGGAGGGCGTGGGCGTCGGAGGCCGTGACCCACTGGCCTTGCTTGGTGATTCCGATGGGGACGACGTCGTACTTCTTCTTGTCGATGGCCTTGAGGATCGATGCGGCGGAGAGGAGCGAGACCTCGTGCTCGCCGGAGCGTCCCCCGAAGAGGATTCCGATGCGCTGCTTTTTCTTCATACTTCTTTCAGTCTCTTCTATGCGCCGGAGGATTGGTGCGGAAGTTTGACGCCGTACCACGCAGGTATACCCCTCCCCGTACTTTTTTACGCAAAGTCTTCGATTCAGGGAATTTAGGTCCGGACCTCGTCGCGGGAGCGGTTTGAGCCTCCCACGATTTTCGAATGCTACTTCTATTATAGGGAGCGAGGGGGAACTGATCGGCAACGGGTAAACCATTTTGAATGTGGTGGTTGGGTCGAATAGAGGCTTGACAGGGCGGTTGCCGGGCACGTTGCGCGTGGCGGTCTGTGGAGAAGCGCAATACAGGGATCTCTCCACTTCGCTGCGCTTCGGTCGAGATGACGTGAATTGTCGAGATGACGTGAATTGTGGTGTGGGTATCTCGGGCTGAAGCTGCTGTTTTTGCTGGTGGGGGCACCCGTTCGGCTTCGCTCAGGGATTTGAATCTGCGTTCTTCTTTAATTCATGGTCTGCAAATTGACAGGGGAGGGGAGGCTGGGTAGCCTCAAGGCGTCGGCGATAGCGGCGGGCCAATCTTCTATCTTCCTGCTGACTAATCCAATGGCCCCGCCGGCATAGATGCCTTGCGTGGGGCGGAGGCATTCGATGAGCACAAAGCCAGACTACAGCGCAGAGGAGTGGGACCTGTTGCGTTCTTCGCCGATGATGGCGGGGATCCTGGTGGTGGCGGCGAGTCCGAGCGGGCCGGTAGGGCTGGTGCAGGAGTCGGCTGCGGTGGGGAAGATGATTCTTTCTGCAGCGAGCTCGGCGCAGACTCCACTGCTGAAAGCCCTGGCCGAGGACATGAAGGCCTCGATGTCGATTCCGAAACCGCCCGCGGGAGCTTCGCCTACGGCAGTGCAGGATGCCGCGACGGAGATTCTGCGGCGCACGTCAGAGCTGCTGGCGAAGAAAGCCACGCCGGAAGAGGCCGCCGAGGTGAAGCAGTGGCTGGGCAAGATTGCCGATGCCACGGCAGAGGCTACCAAGGAGGGCGGATTCCTTGGGTTTGGGGGAACGCTGGTCACCGAGGAAGAGAAGGCCGCGGTGGCGAAGGTGAACTTCACGCTAGGGATTGCAGCGGCCTGAAAAGTTCCAGCGGAGGTGGGATTCTCGATTGGGTATCTCTGCAAAATACAGGGATGCCCGTTCGAATTCGCTCAGGCAGGCTCTCGGCTCGCTTCGCGGTGAGGGCTGTTTGGGATTAGGTGAGCTTTGCTCTGGGATCTCGATGGCTTGAAAAGGTCCAATGAAGTGGAACCCTCGATTGTGGATCCTGCAAAAAATACAGGGATTCCTCGGCTCGCTGCGCTCGCTCGGAATGACGGCGGAAGTGTTTGGAATTAAATGGTGAAGGCTGGAGCCCTTTAAGGCTGAAAAGCGACCACGCCTTTGGTCTCCGAAGTGAAATAGCGGCGCTTGATCCAGAAGGCGACGTTAACCAGCCCGATCAGTGCGGGAACCTCGATTAGAGGGCCGACGACTCCGACGAAGGCCTCGCCCGAGTTCAATCCGAAGACGGCTACGGCTACCGCGATAGCCAATTCAAAGTTGTTGCCCGCCGCCGTGAAGGAGAGCGTGGCGGATTGGGCGTAGTCCGCGCCCAACCGTTTCCCCATCCAGAAGCTGACCAGGAACATGATGAGGAAGTAGATGACCAGGGGGATTGCGATCTTTACCACATCGAGCGGGAGACGGACGATCAGGTCTCCTTTGAGCGAGAACATGACGAGGATGGTGAAGAGCAGAGCTACCAGGGTGAGCGGGCTGATGCGTGGAACGAATCGGGTGCGATACCAGTCCTCTCCCTTGCGGCCAATGAGAGCGTAGCGGGTGAGGAAGCCAGCGACAAAGGGGACGCCGAGATAGAGGCCGACGCTCTTTGCGATCTGGCCGATTCCGATGGGAACAACGCTTCCGTGAAGACCGAACCAACGGGGAAGTATGGTCAGGAAGACCCAGGCATACAGGCTGTAGAAGAGCACCTGAAAGACGCTGTTGATGGCCACCAGCCCGGCGACATAATCGGTATCACCTTCGGCGAGCTCATTCCAGACCAGCACCATCGCGATACAGCGGGCGATGCCGATGAGGATGAGTCCGCGCATGTAGGCAGGCTCGCCGTGAAGAAAGGCCAGGGCCAGCAGGAACATCAGCACCGGACCGATCAGCCAGTTCTGCACCAGCGAGAGTCCGAGTACGCGCCGGTTGCGAAAGACCTCTCCCAGCTTTTCGTAACGAACCTTGGCCAGCGGGGGAAACATCATGACGATCAGCCCGATCGCAATGGGGATGTTGGTCGTTCCCGATTGAAAGCGGTTTACGAAGCCCGCGGTGGATGGAACGAAATGGCCGATCCCGACGCCGAGAGCCATCGCAAGAAAGATCCAGAGGGTCAGAAAGCGATCGAGAAACGAGAGCTTCTTTCGAGCGGCGGGGGCGCAGATGCGACCTTGTGCAACGGGGGCAACGGACATCAGCAGGACTCGCAGGAGGTGTTTTTTGTGGATGACAGAGGGGCGATGGACGAGGGCAGGGGAGCTCCGTCGAGAAGAGCGTATTTCGCTGGCGCGCAGCAGGCCTTCGTGAGCGTGGCCCGGTCGGCGCGCATTTGTTTGTCTTCGGTAAGCCAATCGAGCGTCTGGCGGAGAATCTGCGCGGCGCCGATGTGGGGCGGCATGACGATGCGGTAGTGCATCCACTTGCCCTCGCGCCGCGCCGCAACGATTCCCGCGCTGCGGAGATAGGCAAGGTGGCGTGAGATCTTCGGCTGAGGCCCTCCGAGAATTTCGACGAAGTAGCAGACGCAGATCTCCTGGTCTCCCATGAGGTTCAACAGGCGAAGGCGAGTGTTGTCCCCGAGCGCCTGAAAGAAACGTTCCACATTGAAAGCCGGTTTTGCCGCCATGAATTTAATATATACGCCTTGACGTATGCGATGGCAAGCTCCTATAGTCGCCTAAGCGAATATGTAGGAGGGCGACATGCCTGAGCAGATTCTGGATTCGGTGAAGTCGAAGTACAGCATGGTTGCGGAGAGCTCGCTGTCGAGCCATCACGAGGGAGTCAAGGCCGTGGCGGAGGCCTTTGGCTATAGCGTCGAGGAGCTGACCTCCATTCCGGCAGAGGCGAATATGGGCTTGTCCTGCGGGAATCCAACGGCTACCGCTCATCTGCGGCCGGGAGAGGTGGTCGTTGACCTGGGCTCGGGCGGCGGGCTTGATGTCTTTCTCGCTTCAAAACAAGTGGGAGAGAAGGGTCGGGCCATCGGCATCGATATGACGACGGCGATGATCGAGCGTTCACGTGAGAATGCGCGAAAGGGCGGCTACACCAATGTGGAGTTCTATCAATCGACCATCGACAGGATTCCTCTGCCGGATGCCTCGGTGGATTGCGTTCTCTCCAACTGCGTGATCAATCTGGCGCCGGACAAGCCTGCGGTCTTTCGCGAGATGGCCCGCGTCCTTAAACCGGGTGGCCGTGTCGCCATCAGCGATATCGCCTTGAAGCACGAACTTCCTGAAGCTGTGGCCCAAAGCATGGCAGCTTACGTGGGGTGCGTTGCGGGAGCCATCCTGATCGAAGACTATCGCGCTGGCCTGCTGGCGGCGGGATTTCAGCACGTCGAGATTGTGGACAGCGGAGCGGATCTGAATGCCTACGGCAAGGTTGAGAATCAGGCCGGTTGCTGCTCCCCCGCGATGGTGGGGGATAGTTCTGAAAGTGCCTGCTGCGCTCCGCCTGCCGGTGAGTCATCTTTGCATGACGATCTTAAGACGCTGCTTTCGCAATATGACGTGAATGCGGCGGCGGCCAGCGTGAAGGTCTACGCGGTGAAACCAGAATCGGCTTCGGCCAAGACGTGCTGCGGGCCTGCCTGCTGCTCATAAACCGGGATGTTTCAGGAGAGGCAATGTACACGGTAATCTTCGCCTGCGTTCATAATGCGGGCCGCTCACAGATGGCTGCGGCCTTTTTCAATCACCTGGTGGATCGACAGAGAGCGGAGGCCGTGTCCGCGGGAACGGAGCCGGGGCTGCGCGTGCATCCGGAGGTTGTGGCGGTTATGCAGGAAGCCGGGATCGACCTGAGCGATGCAAGACCGCGGAAGCTGACGGACGAGCTGGCGCGGGAGGCTCACCTGCTTGTGACGATGGGCTGCGGAGACAAGTGCCCTTATGTTCCGGGGTTTCGAAGAGAGGATTGGCCTTTGCGGGATCCGAAGGGTCTGCCGATCGAGGAGGTGAGAGTGATTCGCGATGAGATACGAGGCCGGGTGCAGCGGCTTCTGACGGCAGAGGGAGTTTTGGCCGGGAATGAATCTTCGCGATGAGAGGCGCCGAGGCTGGCGCCTTCGTCGCAGGAAAGCGATCTTCAGAACGCGGCGCGTTCTACCGTTACCGGTCCATCCAGACCGGAAGGATATAAGGGTGTCTTCGCACTGAATTTGTGGACGTTGGTCTCAGTCAGGCGTTGGTTTGGGGGAAGGCTGGCATCTCCGATCAACCGGTTGGGCCAGAGGTTCACAACCTTGATCTCCAGTTCGTTCTTTCCGGCATGGACAAACTTTGTGATGTCGGTCCGGGTTGGCTTCGTCCATACGACGCCGACATCCTTGCCGTTCACACGGACTGCAGCTACCTCGTGCACTTCGCCCAGGTTTAGCAAGAGTTTTTCGCGGGCTTGCGGAGTAGATGCAAGGCTGAAGGTCTTTGTGTAACGTGCAGCCCCGGAGTAGTGCTGAATTCCCCACTCAGGGCATTTTGTCCAGTCGGTCAGGGTGTCGAAGGTGATGTGCTCCGGGCCTCCCCACTTTGGATCGAAGGCGACCTGCCATGGTCCGTTCAGGGTTTCAAGTTTTTTGATGGCCGGATAGTTTGTCTGCGCGGTGCCTGAGGCAGACCGCGCGATGGGCCTACGAAAGACCACGAATGTCGAGCCTCGCGGGCCGAATTGCAGGGGTACGGTTGTTCTTCCGTCCGTCTGCGAGAATGCATGTGCGTCGCGAATCTCGCCGGTTACGGGATCCCACAGCTCTGGTTGTCTGCCCGCAACGCGAAACGTTGCAGAGATCTTCTCTTCCGGGTCCCACTTGCTTGCGATGAAGTAGATCTCGGTATCTCCGGTGCGGCGGTGAATCCAGTCGATGGTTCCTTTGTCGCTCAGTCCGGTGTAGGTAAAGTCGGGCTGCAGCTTCAATGCATGCAGTGCCTCTTTCGCATTGCCCTGGAAGATTTCTCCGTCTTTGAGCCGGTCACTCCAGAGCTGATCCACGGCAGCGGAAAACTCTTTTTTCACGTTTGCGTCGAGCACGTGCCCTGCTATGCCTGAAGGCTTCGGCCCAACGATGACTGCGCCCGCTCGAAGCAGTCCGGCGATCTTCGTCAGAGCCTCGGGAGTCATTGGGGTATTCGCAGGCAACACGAGGATACGGTAGCTCATTCCATCGGGCAGGGTAAGGCGTCCGTCGCGCACGGTCAGGCGATGCAGCAGGGCATCGAGGTTGATGTTGTCGTGGTCGTATCCTTCGGCTGGAAGAGCGGGTTCCGTCTTTCTCTGCTCGATCTGACCGATGGCGTCGCCGCGATAGTACAGCGCATCGGCGACGAACAATCCCTGCTGCAAGAGGAACGCACTACGGCCAAGGTAGGCGTTGAATGCCGGGGTCTCATCCCACCAGGTGGTGTTGCGGCTGTAGTGCGTCCCTGCGAAGTAGACATAACCGGGCTTTGCGGTGACAGAGGGCGACTGGCTGTAGTTGTGGACCACGATCAGATTGCAGCCATCGGCGAATCCCTGGTCGCCTGTGTTCTTCATGTCGAAGAAGGTGTCCTCCCAGTGCGGACCGACGGAGGTAAAGCTCTCGCATCCGAGAAGGTGCTTGCCGTAGATGTGCCCTGCGCTTGCGGTGTCCCGCATGAGGAAGCGGCGGTCGGGCGTGGGCCGGTGGGGTGAGGGAACCCAGAATTCGCCCATGGGAACATCCACACCGCTTACGTCCTGCTGCGGATCGAGCTGGCCTGAGTTGGGCCCGGCGGCCTCTGAATAAAATCGGAGCCCGTTGCGGTGCGCGATCTCGCCGAGATGCGCATAGTGGTTTGTCGCGATTACATCCGCGATGGTTTGGTAGTAATCGCGACGCACGGCCTCCGCATCGCCTGCATTGCCCATCGACTTGCCGGCCAGTGCTGGCAGCCAATGGATGAGGTCGTATCCGCGCAGACGCGCGAACTCGGCGGGAAACAATCGCGTCCATGTGGTGGGCCCGGCTTCCCAGCTGTCGTCCTCCACTCCATAGAGGCCTTTGCGCTCACTGGCTGACATCTCCTTGAGCACGCTGCCCATAGTGACGTCCCAGGTTCTGTCGAGGGCTTCTTTGCTCATTCCGTCGGTGTAAAGGCCCCAGGCGTTTCGCATTCCCGTGGGCTCGTAGGCGAAGCGCAACACGGTCCACGCGCCAGCGGGAGCGTCCCAGTTGAGCCTTCCATTCGCGTCGACTTTGTTGGTGAGGTCGATCACGTCTGTTTCGTCGAAGTGCTCGCGATCCGGCACCGCGAGCACTGCGATCGGATGCCGATACTTCGCGATGTCCGGGAGCGTAAATTTCTCCGCCACCATCGAGTGCACGGCGTCTTTACTGGGGCGCATCGCAGTCTTTGGCTCGGCGAGCGTAGCGGAGAACTTCGCCGGGCCTTTTACGGCGGTCTCCGACCAGACGAGCTTCTGCTGCGAATCTTCGACGGGAATGTCGCCGGAGGTGCTGGCCAGTCCTACGGTCACGACCAGCTTCACTCCGATGCGCGCTGCTTCTTGCGCGGCAAACCGTACCAGCTCACGCGATTCCGGTTGCCACGACTGCATGGGCGGAGAGGGAATCTCGGAGAAGTGCGCGCCGGGGAAGTCCGTCGTTGGAATCTGCTTGTAACCCTTGTCGGCGAGGACCATCTTTGTGGTGCCCTGCATCTCGTCGCCGACGCCGCTGTCGTAGAGGATCGCACCCTCGATGCCTTTGGCGTGCATGGCTTCGAGATCCGCCGTGATGGCTGCGTGATTTGTCTTCACCCGCAGCCACATCCAGAAGACCCAGGGCCGCGATGAGGCAGGGGGATTGCGAAAGCCTGCTTGCAGAGAAGAGCGTTGCCGGTTGTGCGTCTGTGCTTGAGTACTCGTTGTGGAAGCGAGACACAAGGCGAGGGAAGCGGCAAAGGCCCATGGAAAGATCCAGACGGAACGACGCGATTTCATCCCCAACAGTGTATGTCGCAGGATCGTCACGCCGGGTTTGGCTTTCAGGAGGCGGAGGTGAAGCTTCTCCGGAGACGAAGTAAGCTGATTCTATGAATGCTTTGAATCCCCTGGTCTCCGTCTCGTGGCTTGCCGATCGCCTCAATGATCCTCAAACGGTTGTGCTCGATGCAACGCTTCCTCCGGTGGGAGTGACGCCGCCTGTGGATACACGCGGACGTTACCTTGAGGGGCATATTCCGGGGGCGGTGTTCTTCGATATCGACGAGCTCTCGGACCACTCCACTGCGCTGCCGCACATGTTGCCGGCGGAGGAAGAGTTCTCGCAGAAGATGGCGGAGATGGGCATTGGCGATGGGATGACCATTGTTGTGTATGAGCAGGCAGGTGTTTTTTCGGCTCCCAGGGCTTGGTGGATGCTGCGCAGCTTTGGCGCTCGAGAGGTGCATGTTCTCGATGGAGGTCTTGAGGCATGGACGAAGGCGGGACTGCAGGTAGAGTCGGGTCCGGTGGAGCGGGGCAGGGCGAGCTTCACGGCCAAGCTGGATCGGGACGCGGTGAAGGATTTCGTGCAGCTGCAGCAGGGGATTACGGCGCGGGGGCAGATTCTGGATGCGCGTTCGGCGGGAAGGTTTGAGGGCACGGCTCCGGAGCCGCGGCCGGGGATCAGCTCCGGCCATATGCCGGGCGCGACCTCGGTTCCGTTTACGGAGTTGGTTGCCGAGGGCCGGATGAAGAATGCGGAGCGGCTGCGCGAAGTATTCGCGGCGAAGAAGGTTGATCTGGCAGAGCCGATTACGACGACGTGCGGGTCGGGCGTGACGGCGGCGGTGATTGCGCTGGGGCTGGAGATTGCAGGGGCGAAAGATGTGAGCCTGTATGACGGATCGTGGGCTGAGTATGCGCAGCGTCCGGAGGCTGTGATCGAGAAGGATCGTTAAAGCGCGCCCGGTTTGCTACGGACTGCAGATGCTTCGACGGCTTCTGGTTTGAACTGATTGGGCTAACCGTGCTTTTGTGGTGGCACTGGCGAAATACAGGGATTCCTCGACTCCGCTACGCTGCGCTCGGAATGACGTGGTGGGGGAATTTATGGGTTGGGCGTTGGGTTTGCCAGCAGGCTGACCTTTACGTCTGCCATCTCGATGGTGGCGCAGGAGCTTCCCAGAATCTCTCCATCCGCCTGCACGGTGATCGGCTGTTTGTATTTCAAGCCCGGGATGGGGCGGCACTGCACGCGCTTCACATCTTCATAACGAGCTGCGGGATTCTGCCGGGGCTTGCGGTCGCGCTGGCCTGCCCCGAGCAACATGGCTTCCAACGAGGCTTGGGCAAGGCGGATACGCGACGCCTCCTCGACGCTGGCGAGACGAAGGAAGGGAAGCTCCAGTCCACCGCCGGGGCGCCATCGATTCAGCTCGGCGACGCGAACGGCGATCATCTCGGAGGCGTTCCTTTGCAGGACGGTTCCATCGAGGGTTGTAATCTCGAGCTCGAACGGCTGGACGGGTTGGGTGAGGAGCGTCTGAAATCCAGCGGCAAAGTAGGCGATCTTCCCGGCGCTGTGTTTCCCGTATCGGAGCGCTGCCGCCATCATCGCAGCGTGCGCGCCCATTCCCGCGGCCATGGCAAAGAACCAGGTTCGCGCGCCTGCGGGGGAACAGCAGGTGATCTTGCCCAGTGGGACGGGGCGCGGGGTTGCTTGAAGCAGCCACTGTGCCGCTTTGACGGGATCCGCGGGAATCTTCAGGTTTTGCGCCAGGATGTTTCCGGTGCCGAAGGGGCAGATCCCCAAGGGAATCTCTGACCCGGCAAGGCCCTGCAAAGCGTCAAAGACCGTTCCATCGCCGCCACAGACGATCACGCCTTCGATGCCGCGTTCGATGGCGCGGATGACGGCGCTGTCTGCTGCGCGATCCGGTCCGGTCTGCTGGACTTCAACGTCGCAGCCAGCTTGTTCGAACACCCGCAGGATGCGAGGGAGATATCGCCGCTGCTGGGATTGGAAGACGGGATTCGCCAGCAACAAAATCTTGCGCACGCGATCATCTTAACTGCTTTGTAGCTCGAGTGGGTCGGCAGCGAGGATCGTGGAAGAAGGAGTTGTGTTCCGGAGTGGTTGTTCTAGGTGCGAAGGATCTGCGTGCGATGGATTTACGTGCGATGGATCTACGGGCGATGGATCTACGGGCGATGGATCTACGGGCGATGGATCTAAAAACAGGGGAGTTGCGGAGCGAGCGTCTTCGGGCATCGAGATGCGGAACAGAGAGGGATTTTTTTGTAGGGATGCGAGGGGCACAGGCCTTCCCCGGCGAGGGACGAACCTGGATTCAGCCGCACCTGCTGCGATTATGCAGTCGCAGCGAGCGCGGTTTCGGTTGCCTGCTTCCAATCTCCCAGAGAGCGGCTGAGCAGTGCCGCGGCGCAGCCCTCCCCGCAGAGGACGATGATGTCGTCGCTTTGGGCGAGTTTCCAGTCCCAGGGCATGAAAGTAATTCCTGCAGGAGTCACCGAGGCAAGAACCCAGTGGTTCGTAGACTTCTTCTGGATTCCGCAGAGGCATGTAAACACAGGCGTGACTGCCATGGTCTTCCTCCTTCCCTCGCTGGTCAGGAGGCGGAAAACTGCACCACCAGATCGAGAGAGATCGGATCGTGAGTTATTTTAGCTGTCTATAGTCGTGACCCGATATCTATGGGACGCGCGAAAGTGAAGGTTGGTTCGCTGTTTCTTATAAAAATCTTTCGTGAATGGGCTGAGGATGCGCTGCCTATTCGGGATCAGGAGGAAGGCGGAGGGTGTGCCGGAACGGTTTTCCGGAGGGAGGTTTGACCTCCGAAGTGGTGGCAAAGATGGCCATGCCGGAGAAGGACTCCGGGCGTTGCAGAAGGTATGAGATTTCGATATGGGGCGTAGCGGTCGTGGCTGTCTTTGACCTCGGAACGCTTGCCGAAGAGAGCGTCGGCTTCGTCGAAGAAGAGGATGGAACGAGAGGGATCGGCGTTCGCTAAGACGCGATCGAGGTTCTTTTCCCTCTCTCCGATGTATTTGGAGGTCAACGCGCCCAGGTCGACCCGAAGAAGTTCGCGCCCGGTCGAGTGGGCGATGGCTTCGGCGGCGGCTCTCGATGCCGAGGGGGTGCCGGTGAGGAGAACCGTGTTGGCCGCGGGTGTAGAGGGTGGTGGTGCAGTTAGCAATACTCTCGAGCTTCTGTCGAAGCGGGGGCGGGAGCGTCAGGGTTGAGAGAGGGCGGGTGGGCTTGATGGAACGGGTAAAGTTCATCGGTGAGCTCCGGCGCGGCTGGGGACAAGATAGAACAGAGTTCGTGGAGACGTCCGAAAGAGACGAATGTGGAGGCGGGTTGCTCATTACTTCCCCTTCAAACTCTTCTGAAAGAAGTTGAGAGCGAGGTCTTCTGTTTCCGTGTGAATCTGAGCGCGGTCGACCCCGGCGTCGGGTTTGCAGGAGGCGAGGGCCTTTTCGCCTGACGGCTTGCAGAGAGTTCCGAAGATGTAATGGTTGGCGCTTCCGGGAAAGATTTTGAGTTGCGCGCCGGGGATAAACTTCGCATAACGCTCGGCATTGGTCACGGGATCGACGACCGTATCGCCAGCACCGACAACGATAAAGACTGGTACGTGGATCGACCTCAGGCTTTGCTCGCTAAAGGCAAAGCCTACGGCGGGAGCCATGGCGAAGATCGCTTTTACGCGAGAGTCGAGGTGTGGGTCGCGCTGGTGGCGGAGAGCTTCGAGGACGACGGGGTCGGTGTCCTTGATCTTGTTGTAACCGGCGACCCACTGCTGAAAGATAGGCGGGAGATTGCAATTGGCGTCCTGAGGGTGCGCGTTGCAGTAGCCCATTGCGTCGAAGACTCCGCCTGCGATCTCGATGACGGTGGCTCCCCCAGCGGAGTGGCCTACAGCGCCGATGCGTGCGGCGTCGATGTGCGGGCCGAACTTCGGATCCGCGAGCATCCTGTCGATGAGCACGGAGATATCGCGCGGACGTTCCCATTCGAGAACGAAGCCCTGAGGCAGCATCTGGGGTTCGGCGGCGGTGTTGCCGTGGTGATTGACCCCGGCGACGATGTAGCCGTGGGAGGCAAGAAACCAGCCAAGCCAGCCCATGGAGTAGGCGAGGCTGGATGTGCCGTGCGAGAGGACGATGAGTGGAAACCTGCTGCTGCCTGTGGGAAGCGAAGCCTTCGGAGCGTTTGGCTCGATGACGAACATGCCTTTGACGAAGCTCTCGGGCTCCGGTTGCACGGCGGCGACGGAACCGTCGGCAGCGGGATACCAAATGACGGTCTCGATCGGACGCGGACCGGTGTCAGAGTAGTTGCGGCGGGTGTCGTCGATGAAGGAGCGGGTCTCGAAGCCAACCGTGTAGGTCTTCTGAGCGAACGAGACGCAGGGGACGAGGAATCCGGCAAGGAGAAGAAAGAACCGCAGCGCCAGCAGTTTCATGGCGACCATTGTATGGATGTGGGACGAAGCGATTTCTTTCAGGGATGAGCCAAATCAGAAGCCCCGGCCTAAGCCGGGGCTTGTTGAGGGTGATGGTTTACGGCTATCCCTTTGCTGCGAGCTGGCGGAGGACGTACTGCAGGATTCCGCCGTTCTGGTAGTAGAGGATCTCCTGCGGGGTGTCGATGCGGACGGTGGCGGAGAACTCTTTGGTCTTGCCGAGATCGTCTTCGGCGAAGACGTTGATGACCTTGCCGTTGGCGAACTTCGAGTCGAGCATGGCCTTCAGCTCGCCGGGCTGGCCGACGCGGAAGACTTCTTCTCCGGTAAGCAGGAGGGATTCGACATTTTGGCCGGGCAGGAACTGGAGCGGAAGGATTCCCATGCCGACGAGGTTGGAGCGATGGATACGCTCGTAACTTTCGGCGACGACGAAGCGGATGCCGAGCAGGCGCGGGCCCTTGGCTGCCCAGTCACGCGAGGAGCCGGAACCGTACTCCTTGCCTGCGAGGATGGCGAGCGGAGTGGAGCGCTGCGCGTAGGCGACCGAAGCATCGTAGATCGACATTGGAATGTCGTCCGGAAGCAGACGGGTGACGCCGCCTTCCGTTCCCGGCGCAAGCTTATTCCGCAGTCGCACGTTGGCGAAGGTTCCGCGCACCATGACCTCGTGGTTGCCGCGGCGGGAACCGTAGCTGTTGAAGTCAGCAGGCTTGACGCCATTGTCGGTGAGGTACTTGCCTGCAGGGCCGTTCAACTTGATGGAGCCTGCGGGCGAGATGTGGTCGGTGGTGACAGAGTCGCCGAGGACCGCGAGGACGCGGGCAGCGGCGATGTCTTCGACGGGCGAGGGCTGGGCCTTCATGCCGTCGAAGTAGGGAGCCTTGCGAATGTAGGTGGAGTCGGGCTCCCAGCCGTAGGTTTTGCCCTCGGGGAACTTGAGGCCGCGCCAGTTCTGGTCGCCCTCGGTAACCCGGCTGTACTCTTCCTCGAACATGTGAGAGTCGATGGAGGATGCGACGGCGTCGGAGACCTCCTTCTGGGTCGGCCAGATGTCGCGGAGGAAGACGGGGTTGCCGTCCTTGCCCTTGCCGAGCGAATCGGTTTCGAAGTTATGAGCGATGTGACCGGCGAGAGCGTAGGCGACGACCAGCGGGGGGCTCATCAGGTAGTTGGCGCGAACGTCGGGGGAGATGCGGCCCTCGAAGTTGCGATTGCCGGAGAGGACGGAGACGGCGACGAGGCCGTGGTCTTCAATGGCCTTGGAGACGTCGGTAGGCAGCGGACCTGAGTTTCCGATGCAGGTGGTGCAGCCGTAGCCGACGGTCTGGAAACCGAGTTTGTCGAGGAAGGATGTCAGCCCGGCCTTCTCGTAGTAGTCGGTGACGACGCGGGAGCCGGGAGCGAGCGAGGTCTTGACCCACGGCGGTGTGCTGAGGCCCTTCTCAACGGCTTTTTTCGCGAGCAGTCCGGCGGCGAGCATGACGTAGGGGTTGGAGGTGTTGGTGCAGGAGGTGATGGCGGCGATCACGATGGAGCCGTGATCGAGGTAAGGCTCGGGATCGACGCCATAGCGGCCCTTGATGGAGATGGCTGGGGCTTCGAGTGTGGCCACGGCAGAGCCGAGGGGATCAGGAGTGGGAGCTCCGATACTGCTGGCGAGATTGCCGCCGAGCGAGGCGTGTCCGCCCTCGCCTTCCCATCGCAGCATCTGGCGAACCTCGTTGAGGTTGGCATTGGGGCCGAGGAGGGTAGGCAGCTGCTGCTTGAAGCTGGGGCCAGCCTGCGAGAGGGGAACGCGATCCTGCGGGCGCTTGGGACCGGCGACCGAGGGCTCGACGGTGGAGAGATCGAGCGAGATGGTGGCGGAGTATTCGGCTTCGGCAGCGTCGGCGGTGTGGAACATGCCCTGCTCGCGGTAGTAGGCCTCGACGAGCGCGATTTGGTCTTCGCTGCGGCCGGTGAGGCGGAGGTAGCGAAGGGTTTCGGCGTCGACGGGGAAGATGCCGCAGGTGGCGCCGTACTCGGGAGCCATGTTGGCGATGGTGGCGCGGTCGGCGAGGGGAAGCTCGGAGACGCCGGGGCCGTAGAACTCGACGAACTTGCCGACGACGCCGAGCTTGCGGAGGGCTTCGGTGACGGTGAGGACGAGGTCGGTGGCGGTGGTGCCTTCCTTGAGCTTGCCGGTCAGCCTGAAGCCGACGACCTGCGGGACCAGCATGGAGACCGGCTGGCCGAGCATGGCGGCCTCGGCCTCGATGCCTCCGACGCCCCAACCGAGGACGCCCAGGCCGTTGATCATGGTGGTGTGGGAGTCGGTTCCGACGAGGGTGTCGGGGTAGGCGAGGTTGTCTTCGGTGGTGAAGACGACGCGGGCGAGGTGCTCGAGGTTGACCTGGTGGCAGATGCCCATGCCGGGAGGAACGGCGGAGAAGTTGCGGAAGGCGGTCTGTCCCCACTTGAGGAAGGCGTAACGCTCGCGGTTGCGCTGGAACTCGAGCGCGGCGTTGAGGTCGTAGGAGCTGGAGGTGCCGAACTGATCGACCTGCACGGAGTGGTCGATGACGAGCTCAGCAGGCTGAAGCGGATTGATGCGCTCTGGATCGCCGCCGAGGGCGCTCATGGCATCGCGCATGGCGGCGAGATCGACGATGGCGGGAACGCCGGTGAAGTCCTGCATGAGGACGCGGGCGGGCATGTAGGCGATCTCGCGGGAGGGCTCGGCCTTGGGCTCCCAGTTGGCAAGGAACTTGATGTCGTCGGAGGTGACGGTGCGGCCGTCTTCGTGGCGCAGCAGATTCTCGAGCAGGATGCGGAGGGAGAAGGGCAGGCGGGTGAGATTGACGCCTGCGGACTTCAGGGCGTCGAGGCGGAAGATGGTGTAGTTTTTTGAGCCGGAAGCCAGAGCGGCTTTGCTTTTGAAGGAATCGGGATTGTTCTGTGAGCTGGACATCTCTTTTTATCTCCGAGGGAGCGCGCCGGGCGCGCTGGTTGGGAGGCCTGGGGCTGGCCAAAGCAGCCCCGGTCCGACGGGGAAAAGCGTATCAAAAATCTTAGAGGGGTAGCGTAGATGCTCGATTAACGACCGCGGTCAGGACGACCGTGACGATAGCGCTTGAGAAGAAGTGGACCGTGTCCTGCCATCGCAATCATTTTACGACCAGCCTTCGAGCGGTCTCAAGTGTTTCATGAAGCTACTGGTTGTGGGAATTTCGTTCGCCGACCTTGCGGCTTTCACGGGGGAGGTCGGGAATAAATCTCCGCAAAGTGATTTATCTCTATGAAAGGACAGCTTTGAGGTGCGACAAACGACAGACCTTAACCGAAATTCGCATCTCATGACCAGGAATTGTGTTTATACGCAGCAGGAGTACGTTGGACGATGAGGGTACAAGTGAAAAGTAGAATCCAGGCCAGATTTTTGCGAACTCTTCCAGTTTCTTTTTTGGGAATTGCTCTCTTCGGGAGCGCTGTTTTGATCGGATGCCACACTTCTCCGGTGACAGCGCAATCCACGGCAGCACAGGACACGGGCCCTGATCCGGCGGACGCCAATATGGCTCCCGCGAATGGCGATCCAGGCGACCCCTACGCACAGGCAGCTCGGCAGCCCGGGCAAGTGCAGCAACCAGTGGCTCGGGCGCAGCAGCCTCAGCAGGCAGCCCCTCCTTCTTCGGGAGTCCAGAACGAGAGTGTTCAGCGGGCTCAGGAGTATCAGCAGACGGGCGGGCAGGCGGGTGCTCCACCTCCGGATCAACAGCAGGCTCAACCACAGGACCAACAGGCTCCCGACCAGCAGCAGGCTGGCCAGCAGGGCGTGTATGACGACTCCCAGGGAAATCCTCAGGACGACGAAGCAAGCTATGACGAGCTGGAGGCCGAGCAGCCTCCTCCACAGCTGCCTACCTATCAACAGCCGCCAGCTCCTGAGCCGAATTATCTATGGACTCCCGGCTACTGGGGCTATGCTCCAGCGGGTTATTACTGGGTTCCCGGAGTATGGGTAGCCTCGCCGTGGCCCGGGGCGCTATGGACCCCCGGCTATTGGGGCTTCTACGGCGGACGCTATCGCTTCCATCGCGGGTACTGGGGCCGCTACGTCGGCTTCTACGGTGGAATTCCCTATGGGTTCGGGTACACCGGCTATGGCTACTACGGTGGCTATTGGCGCGGGAATAACTTCTTCTATAACCGTTCGGTCACACGGATCAACGTTACCCGGGTGACGAACGTATACAGCCGTACGGTTGTGGTGAATCGTACGGTCATCAATAATCGGGTTTCGTATAACGGCGGGCGTGGAGGTATCCAGGTTCGACCGCGGCCGGCAGAGATTGCAGCTCGTCGCGAGCCGCGGCTTGGACAGATGAACACCCAGCTGCAGGTGCGGCAACAGGCGGCGCAGAATCGGCAGCAGTTCTACAGTGCGAATCGTGGCCGTCCCGTGACGGCGGCGGCTCCGCAGGCGATCCAGGCGGACCGTGGAGTGCAGCGCCCGGTGGCTCGCCCGATGCCTGTGAGCCAGCGTCCTACGCAGCCGCAGATGCGGCCTGGCCAGCCTGGTCAATTTCAGGGCAGGCCCGGTCAGGCACAGATGCAAACCGGTCA
The DNA here is from genome assembly GCF_059115365.1 of Edaphobacter sp. FHG110511_03. Classification (NCBI taxonomy): domain Bacteria; kingdom Pseudomonadati; phylum Acidobacteriota; class Terriglobia; order Terriglobales; family Acidobacteriaceae; genus Edaphobacter; species Edaphobacter sp. FHG110511_03. The sequence goes on from NZ_JBZYWL010000001.1 coordinate 1,034,200, forward strand.
GCCACAGGTCCGTCCCGGTCAGCCTGGTCAAACACAGCAACTGCAGGTACGACCGGGTCAGCAGCAACCGCAGGTCCGGCCAACGCAGGAGCCGATGCCGAGGCCGACTTCGCAGCCGGCACAACGTCCGGCTTCGCAGATGCAACCGAGGCCGACGCCACAGTCACAGCCGAGGCCCGCGCCGGAGCAGATGCAGCGGCCTGCGTCGCAACAGCAGCCAAGACCCATGCCGCAACAGCAGCCAAGGCCCATGCCACAGCCGAGACCTGCTCCTGCGCCGCAACAGGCACCGAGGCAGATGCAGTATCGATCTGCACCTATGCCGCAACAGCCCCCCAGGCAAATGCAGCAGATGCAACAGCCTCGACCGCCAGAGATGCCGCATGGCGGCGGCGGCGGAGGTAATCCGGGAGGCGGCGGGCATGGCGGTGAACACGGAGGTGGTGGGCACGGAAGGTAGGCGATTCGAGGGGCTGCTTTATGCAGCCCCTCTTCTTCTCTGTGGTCTATAGCGAAGGCACTTCTACATTCGCCATCCGAGCTCGTACGGGCAGCAAGAGCGCCAGGTTTTCAGGAAAGACAGCACATTTTCGCCTGCCAAAATTTTGACATAGATCTGCCTTAGTGGCACAATACTGTCATGAAGGCAGAAGTTCTAACGCTTCGGGATCGCCAAGCGGCTGCAACACGCGAACAGATCCTCGAGGTGGCAATGCACCAGCTTGGCCAGGGGCCACGGGGAACCTTCTCCCACGAGAGCATCGCTGAGGCCGCTGGTATGGGAGCGCGGACCATATACCGCTATTTTCCCGATCGCTCCAGCCTTCTTCAGGCGTTGTGGGAGCGGCTGCGAGAGGCGACCCAGACACGCTTTCCCGAGACGGAAGAGGAGATTCTTCCACTTGCCCGAAGCGTGTTTCGGGAGTTCGAGGCCAATGAACCGCTGGTTCGGGCCGTCATCAACACGCCTGCAGGCACGGAGGTCCGCGATCGCGGAGGAATCGAAGGCCGAGCCGCCTTTGCCCGGAGCCTGGGTTCCATGCTCGATGGCCTGCCGGAGAAGGAGCGGGCCCGCATTATCGCCGTTTTTGTCTCGATCTACAGCGCACCCTTCTGGCAACTGCTTCGCGATCGCGGCCTGCTTTCGGGCCCCGAGGCGGAAGAGGCTGTCACCTGGGCTCTGAGCACCCTGATCGACGCGGCCAAATCCATTCCCAAGCAGAGCAGAGATAAGACAGCAAACAGAAAGTGAATGTTCATGAACAAATCCGAGAAGATAGAACTCCTTGGCGTCGAGCTTGAATGGAAGCTGACCGACGCCGAAACGAATCACAGATACTGTGTCCTTGAAGCGACCATTCCCCCAGGTGTTATGGTGCCTCCCCATTGCCATCCGGATCAGGAAGCCTTCCTGGTTCTAGAAGGTGCTCCGGAGTTTGCGCTGGAGACTCCCTCCGGCCTTGACTGGTGCTTTGCGGTGCCTGGCGAGATGATCAACGTTCCCCCCAGGAAGGTGCACGGCTTCCGCAACCCCACAACCTCGGACGCTCGCGTCCTCATCACCTGCACACCCAACCTTGGCCGCTTCTTCGAGGATGCCGGTCTGCCCTTCTACGATCAGAGTCCTTATCGCTTTACGATTCCCTCGACCGAACAGATACAACGAGTGATGGAGATTGGCGAGCGATACGGGCACGTCTTTTCCAGCACAAGGCCCGGCGTCTGCAAAAGCAGCCCCGGCCAGTTCGCGGTGAAAAAGCTATTGACCCACCCGACCCTGTCCAGCGTGAATCGCGCCTATGTTTTCTAAAACAACAGAAGAAGGGAATTTTCGTTTGCTCCATCTGCTGCGCTTCCAATAAAGCCTCGATCTTCTCTGGAAAAGCAGAAAGCCCCGGATTCCCGGGGCTTTCTGCTTTTATTCTGCTTTTGTAACGGTGACTCGATAGTGCTGTTACTTTCCTGTGTAGCTGATGCGCCAGATCGCGTTGTACGCATCGTCGCTGACCAGCAGCGAGCCGTCGGTTGCTGCCGTCACCGCGACCGGTCTGCCCCAGACATCGCCGCTCGGGAGAACGAAGCCGGTCATAAAGTCCTGATACTCACCCTTGGCACGGCCGTTGGGCAGCATCGGCACTCGCACCAGCTCGTAGCCAACGCGAGCCGCTCGGTTCCATGAGCCGTGCTCCGCGGCGAAGAGGTCTCCCTTGTACTCCGCCGGAAACTGACTGCCCTCGTAGAACAGAATGCCCAGCGAAGCGTTGTGCGGATTCATCAGGACGTCGGGAACAATGGCCTTGTCCTTCAGCTCAGGACGCTTGCCTGCATGACGCGGATCCTGATGCGCTCCCATGTACCACCACGGCCAGCCGTAGAAGCCTCCTGGCTGCACATGCGTGATGTAGTCCGGGACAAGGTTGTCGCCCAGTGCATCGCGCTCGTTTACCGAGCACCACAGCTCGCCTGTCTTGGGGTTGATTGCCTCGCCCACGCAGTTGCGGATGCCGTAGGCGTAGACCTTCATTCCCTTGCCTTCGGGCGTGAACTCCAGAATGTCGGCGCGGTTCTTCTCGCCGGGAGTCGTGTCCGGGTCATCCACATTCGAGGCGGAGCCAACCGATACCAACATCTTCTTGTCGTCTTGCGTGAAGCGGATATCCCGTGTCCAATGGCCCTTGCTGCCAGCGGACGGCAGATCAGCAACGTGTTCCGGCTTGCCGGTAGCCACGAGATCGCCATTCTTGTAAGGGAAGCGCACCACGGCGTCCGTATCGCCGATATACAGCCACTTTGGATTCGGCCCCTTCGGATAGAACGCGATGCCGAAGGGACGATTCAGGCCGGTGGCGTACACGCTTGCCTTCTCCGCCTTGCCATCCGCCGTCAGGCCGCGCAGGATCGTCACCTGCCCCTTTTCGCTCTCGGTCACGACATAATCCCCGTTTGGAGCGGTGCGGATCATGCGCGGACCATCAACGTCTTTCGAGTACAACTCGACCTTGAATCCCTCCGGCACCAGCGGCCATACGCCCTCTGGCTTCGCAACAACCGTAGGTCCATTGCCCGCCGACTCCGTCGCATAGGGCTGTGGCAGATCGGCCACGGTGATGTGCCGAGAGAGACCTGGCTTCTCGAAACGAAAATCCGTAAACGGCGGCTTCGGATCAGGAGCCTCAAACTTCGCCTTGGCAGACTCTGATCCGGTAGCGGCAGTGTTGGGCGCCGAAGCCCCGCTGCCCAGAGACTTCAGATAGCTCACCACCTGCCAGCGGTCCGTCTCTGGAAGCGACGACCACGAAGGCATGCCGTTGGCCAGGTCACCCCTGGTGATGTACCAGAAGACGTCGCCGGGCTTGGCTGATTGCGTCGCTCCGCTTGCCAACGCGGGAATATTCGCCACCCCCTTCGCCGTTGGCCCATGACAGGCAGCGCACCGAGTTTGGTAGACCTTGCCCCCTGCCTCAACGTCCGACGGGCCGGTGTGTGGATTGGTCACGGCTGCCGCGGAGGCGGGAGCATCATGGAAGCTCTGGGCGGAGACCGTCGTAACTGCCACAAATAACGCCAAGACCAGCGATGAAGTTTTCTGTTTCAAGCTATCCCTCTCTTCCAGAAGATCGTTTTCCGCTAAATCGACGGAGGTGGGTGAACAACCTCCAAACAAAAGCCCGGGGGTATTAACTGTAGCAGTGACGGATGAACCCCGGCATGGGTCTCGCGCCCTATCACTAAACGGCTGCCAAAAGGGCGCGGGAACTGTGCCTCATCCGGATGCGTATGAGCCTGCATGCTGACGAGATCCCCGCTCTCTTACACCCTCTGCATGCTGCTGGGTGCAGTGTCCCTGGCGCAGATGGGCAAACCTGCTCCCGCCGCCGCGTTCGCGGGAACCTGGTTCGGCTCCTTCAATGTCAGCACTCCGGACGGCAAGCCCAGACGTGACAACGCCGTGCTGATGTTTGCCGACAACGGTGGTACCCTGACCGGCGGTGCGGGTTCCGGCATCGACAAGCTGATGCCGATCTCTGGAGTTCAGCTCACGGGCGATGAGATTCGCTTTCACATGGAGGCCGGCGGGGGGCTCGATTTCAAGCTGAAGCGGCAGGGAGACCACCTTGTGGGAACCGCAACCGGAAAGATGCAGGCAACGATCGACGTAAGCCCTGCGCCGGGTCTGCTTCCCCATGACAAGTTGATGGCCGAGATCAGCGACGCAGACCACAACCTGTTTGCAGCCTTCGACGCCTGCAACGTTGATGCATACGCGAGTTTCCTCAGCCCCGATCTCGAGTTCTACCACGATCAGGGAGGCAGAACCGGTTATCAGTTTCAACTCGACTCGCTACGCCAGCGCTGTGGAGAGGGCCTCGTACTGCGCCGGGAGCTGGTGCAAAATTCCCTGGTGGTCGACGCCGCTCCGGGATTCGGCGCCATTGAGGCTGGAACCCACCGGTTCTACGCAAAACAAAAGGACGGCAGCGAACGCCTCGACGCAGAGGCACGCTTCACCGAGGTATGGTCGAAGGCAAGCGGAAGCTGGAAACTGGTTCGCATCATCAGCTATGACCACCATCAGTGAAGATTCGTTCACGGCCGGGGACCGGACGCCTCTAATCCTTCTCCAGCGCCGGCAAGACACGTATTTGCCGAATTCGTCTTGACCGTTCCATGATTTCCACGTTTTGCTAACAACCTATCTCTACAGATATTGTCTGCAGCCCCGAACCCTGCGATATACTTAATCGTGCACACCACGCACAAACTTCCATTCAATTTCAAGGGGTCGCGGAAATGTCTGCAAAGTACATCTTCGTAACGGGCGGCGTTGTGTCTTCGTTAGGAAAGGGCCTGGCAGCGGCCTCGATCGGCTGCCTGCTGGAGGCCCGCGGTCTCCGCGTCAACCTGATGAAGTTCGATCCCTACCTGAATGTCGACCCCGGCACCATGTCGCCGTTCCAGCACGGCGAGGTGTTCGTCACCGACGATGGCGCCGAGACTGATCTCGATCTTGGCCACTACGAGCGCTTTACGCATGCCCGCCTTTCTCGCGACAACAACCTGACCACCGGGCGCATTTATGAGCAGATCATCACCAAGGAGCGCCGCGGCGACTACCTGGGCAAGACGGTCCAGGTGATTCCGCACGTCACCAACGAGATAAAAAATGCCATGCGCAAGGTCGCGCAGGACACGGACGTTACCATCGTCGAGATCGGCGGAACGGTTGGCGACATCGAGTCGCTCCCCTTCCTTGAAGCCATTCGCCAGATGCGCCAGGACCTCGGCCGGGAAAATACGGTCTTCGTCCACGTCACGCTGATCCCGTGGATTGCCGCCGCGCAAGAGCTGAAGACCAAGCCCACGCAGCACTCGGTGAAGGAGATGCTCTCGATCGGCATTCAGCCCGACATTCTTCTCTGCCGCTCAGACCGCGCCGTTCCGCGCGAGATGCGCCAGAAGATCGCCGCTTTCTGCAACGTCGAAGAGCAGGCCGTTATCGCCGCCCGCGACGTCGACAGCATCTACGAGGTTCCCCTGAACTTCGCGCAGGAGGGTGTCGATGCGCTCGCCTTGCGTTACCTGCACATCGATGCGGCCGAGCCTGATCTCTCGCGGTGGAAGGACATCGTTCATCGGGCGTACAACCCGCAGGATGAGGTCTCCATCGGGATTGTCGGTAAGTACGTTGAGTACGAGGATTCCTACAAGTCTCTGAAGGAGGCTCTGGTCCATGGCGCGCTCGCCCACAATCTCAAGCTGCGCGTTACGTGGATCGAGGCGGAGGGCCTGGAGACGCATGATGCCGACGGGCGCGCGAATCTCGACTACCAGCGCCAGCTTGAGGGCTTCGACGGCATCCTGGTTCCCGGCGGCTTCGGGAAGCGCGGCATCGAGGGCATGCTCAACGCGATCCGCTATGCGCGGGAGAGCGGCACACCTTATTTCGGGATTTGTCTTGGAATGCAGACGGCATGCATCGAGTACGCACGCAACGTTTGTGGCCTGAAGGACGCTAACTCCGGCGAGTTCGATCCCGCAACGCCGCATCGCATCATCTACAAACTCCGCGAGCTGACCGGCGTGGAAGAGATGGGCGGAACCATGCGCCTGGGAGCGTGGCCTTGTGTGCTCGAGGCCGGATCGCTTGCGGCCAAGGCCTACGGCACCGTCGAGATCTCGGAGCGTCATCGTCATCGTTATGAGTTCAACCGCGAGTATGAGGCTGTCCTTACCGGGGCGGGACTCCGTCTCACCGGAACGACTCCCGATGCGACTTACGTCGAGATCGTCGAGATTCCCGGGCATCCATTCTTTCTCGGCTGCCAGTTCCATCCCGAGTTCAAATCGAAGCCACTCGAGCCGCACCCGTTGTTCCGCGACTTCATCAGCGCGAGCTATCGCAATCGTGCCGAACACGAATCGGTGGGATCGGCGGCGGTCTCTCAAAACGCCTGATCCTCTGAACTCTGAGTTCGTGGTGGGCTGATGCGTCGCTGATTCTCAAAAATCAGCGACGGATCAACTTGCTGCATACCGTAATCGCGAACAGGGAAGACATCCAAGGTGAGATTCTGGCTGCGCATGCGTTATTTTTTTTGCGCAAGATTCTGCATAGTCTCTCGCTGTTGAGCCCCCGAATTGTTCCGATTTGGGAATCTTTGAAATCGCAGGGGACTCTTTCTGCCATTCCTCATCTGTTCGCGAGTCGAGTTGCATTTTTCATGATTTAGAGTGCATCTTTTTGCGTGTTCCAAAGCAACTTCTTTCCCGTTGACTGTCCTGTAAGCCGTGTAGCAACTTACAGATACATTGCAATACTCGGGACTAAAGGGGCCCCTTCATGCGTAAGATTCTTTCTGCTTTGGTATTGATTCTCGGTCTGGCTGCCGCTCCACTCGCAGCTCATGCTTCGTCTGTCACGTACGATCTCACCCTCACAAACGTTATCGGCAACGTCTCTGGAGGAACGGGTTCCTTCACGATCGACGGTTCGCCCAACGGCTTCTTCAAGGAATTCTCACAGTACGGAGCCTCCGGCAGCGCGCTTACGAACCTGAGCTTCAGCATTGGCGGCGATACCTTCGGCCTCGCCAACTCCATCGGGAACGCTTCCGTGGATTTCCTTCTGGGCTCCCTCGTCAGCGTCAATTATGTAGGTTCGCTTAACAACAGCATTACGATTTCGCTGACCTCGGGTCTGCTCGGCTATACGTATATCGACGCGGTCGGTCATGAAATTTCCAGCGGGTTCATCTCCGCATCGCGCAGCACCGCGGTAGCACCTGAGCCTTCGACTCTGCTTCTGTTCAGCACAGGGGCTCTCGGATTTGCAGCCTTTGGCGCACGCAAATTCGTAGCGTAGAAGAAATCCGGTACCTGCTAGGACGCGTGAGCTCGTCCTCGCAGGAACCCTTTTTCAACTTTTGTTCCTGCGATTCGATCAGCCAGTCGTTCCGTGCTGAGATACCATCCAAACCAGGATGACGACTCAAACAAACGATGGCCGCAGCTCATCAGGGCCCATACTGACCTTTCTGCTCGCGTTACTGCTTGGAGCTGCCATCCTTGCACTCTTTCTGCGCCATGCGACCTCTGGTTTCATGGCGCATATCGCCGATCGCATCGCCGGACGCAGCACGACGTTCGATACCTCGGTTCCAGCCATAGTTCAACGTATTCAGCGCCTCAACAGGCTTGAGACGGTTGTGTACTCCATGGACACGATCGTGGAAGGCTCCAAATCGAGCGCGGTTCTTCCAGACCTGCTGGCAGGAGACCGAATCCTTCTGGTGGTTCACGGTCAGGCGATTGCGGGAATCGATCTGGCGAAACTAAAGCCTGAAGACATTCAAATTACGGAAAAGAACGGAGTGCGCGATATTCACGTGATGCTTCCAGCTTCGCAGCTGTTTGCAACCACACTGGATAATCAGCACACCCGTGTTTATGCCCGCTCCACGGGCATTCTTGTTCCTGTGGATCAGAACCTGGAATCGGAGACGCGGGTAAAGGCTGAACAGCAATTGCAGCAAACCGCGCTATCGGATGGAATCCTCGATGCAGCGCGAAAGAATGCGCGGGCGACAGTCACAACGCTGCTTTACAGCCTTGGCTTCCAAAAAGTAGATGTGAGCTAACGAATGCCTGGCGGAAGCTTCCGAAGCACCTCTGTTGGGTCGCGCCGTTCTGCCAGCGATCTTCAACCTGCGCTATCATCCTTGCATGAAGTCCGCCAACACTGAGGATTCTGTCGTCTCTGCCTTGAAGAATCTCCCCTTCCCTGAGGGGGAGGAAGAATCGGCTCTCATCAAGACCATCGGATGGGTTTCAGCCGGTCTTGGCGCGGTTGCGCTCGGCCTGTTCATCGGTCGCGAGCTTCGCCAGCGCTACAAGTTCAATCGCCGCACTCCCTATGATTTCTATTCCCACTCCGGGGATGAGCAGGACGTGGACTTTGGTCTCGGGGTTTAGTGTTCCAGACAAGTTCGTAGAGGCCTGAAGATCACACCTACCTGGTTCCCGCTCGTGGAAAAAGCCAGAGTTCCAACTTAAATCACGTTCTAGTTGCAGGGATCCGTTCCCCGGAAGTGACTCCCCTTGATACAGTAAGGAGACACCCGGGCCCCAAAAAACTGATCTTCGGCCGAATGTAGCGATTGCTCCTTCGGTCTGACCGTGGTGTTGCGCAGGTACTCCAGTTGAGCAGCCGGCCTGAACGCAAAGCTACTTTTCGGCTTCCTATGTCCCTCTCGCTCGGCGGAAGCCTGCTTCTGCGTCTCGCCCTTGCTGCATTCATTTTCGTCTCGGCGATTCCCAAAGCGGGTGCCCAGCAGTTCAGCTTTCTTCATTACGGACAGGATGAGGGCCTTCGCAATCTGGATGTCTTCGGGGTGGTCGAGGACAACTCCGGCCTGTTGTGGCTGGCCACGGAGAATGGCTTGTTCCGCTATGATGGCGCGCGGTTTCAACGTTTTGGACCGAAGGAGGGTATCGGAGAGTCCCTGGTACTGGGGTTGCACAAAGATGCATCCGGACGCATATGGGTGGCTACGAACGATCATCTCTATCAGTTCGATGGAACTCGCTTTGTCGCGATTCCTCTCGGGACCTCCACCATGCAATTCGGTGCAGGTCAGCCGATCAGCTCCATCGATCCGGAGCATATTCTCTTCCTGGCACGCGGTTCGTTGATGTTGATCTCCAGGATCGGAGAACAAAAGGGTCAGCCTGTATGGAGGGCGGCGCCTTTCTTCGACTCGCAGGAGGGCATTGCAAACCCGGTTCTCTCCAAGATCCATAGCGTTTTCATATCAAAGAATCAGGATTCAACGCATGATCTCTGGCTTGGCTGTGGCGACGCCATCTGCCGGATTCGGAGACCGCTGGAGGCAAAGCAGGCCCAACGTGTCGAGGTCTTTTCCAGCTCTCAAGGAATCCCCGCAGATTCCTGGACCTGTCTCTTTGAAGATCGGGAGGGAACCTTATGGGCCCGGAGCCGGAGTCACGTCCGTGTCCTTATACGTGGCGAAGCGACCTTCCGCTCCAGGGATATTCCGTCCCACGATGGGCTCAACACCTACCGTGGAGCGGGCATTCTCACCATGGTGGAAGATCCGCGGGGAGCGGTTCTCACGCAGACGAATCGCGGCCTTGCCCGATGGGAGCGATCTTCCTGGAGGATCTTCGACGCCGCCAACGGCATCGACTTCAAGGATGTCAGCGCGATCCTGTTCGATCGCCATGGCGTTCCATGGTTCTCCACTCGAGGGCATGGAATCGTGCGCTGGGAGGGTTATGGCGAGGTGGAGAATTGGACCATTGCGCAGGGGCTACACGATGATGTCGTCTGGCCCATCTTTCGCGACAGCCACCATCATCTCTGGATTGCCGATCAGTTCCAGATCAACCGCCTCGATGACACAGGGCGGATGCTCAGCACCCCGAAGCTCTTCCGTGGACTGCCGATCCTGCACGGTACCGGCTTTGCGGAGTCCACGGATGCCTCTCTCTGGGTTTTCACGCTCAGTGGCGAGGTCTACCACACCGATCCCGCCCTCGAACACATCGTGTTTCGGTCAAGACTCCCGAGTCTGGCCCGCGTCTTCACCGATTCCTCGCATCGGATCTGGATTATGTCGCGCAACGGCCTCTACGTTGTCCACGACCCGGATCGGTCCGCCATCGACAAAGTTGCCGGTCCGATGCTTTCCAGCGATGCTTTTGCGGATGCCACGGAGAGCCCTGACCACGATCTCTGGTTCTTAGCTGACAACCATCTTTACCGGCTCTCGCACAAAAGTGGCCGCTTCAGCAGAATTGTGCTCGACGATGCGGCGACTCGAGGCCAGATGCGCAACATCGCGGCAGCATCGGATGGGACGCTGTGGATTGGAGGAGGAATCTCCGCGTTGGTTCACCTGCGTGTCGAGGGCAATCGCATTCGCACGCTGGACTCGATTACACCGCCCAACCTTGCCTCGAACAACGTCCAGATTGTGCGTCTGGACACACGCGGATGGCTTTGGGTGGGCACCGATCTCGGCGTGAATGTGTTTGATGGAGTGAAATGGCGCCTGCTCACACGCCGTGATGGTCTCATCTCGAACGACACGGATGAGGGGGCCTTCCTTGCGGAACCGGACGGATCCGTGTGGATCGGCGCCAACGGCGGAGCGATTCATCTGTTGCACCCCGAGCATCTCTTTTCTTCCGCCCCGCTGGACGTTCGCTTCACTTCGGCAAATCTGGGAACACAACCTCTTGACCTGGAATCGACGACTCTGACCTCGTGGCAGGATGCCTCCCTCAACATCGCATTCACGTCGCTGAACTTAGCCCGCGAAGGCTCGGTGCACTTCCGTTACCGCCTTACCGGGATGGAGTTCGACTGGAATGAGACCACATCGCACACGCTGCACTATCCAGCAATCGCCCCTGGGGACTATCGCTTCGAGCTTCAGGCGATTGACCCTGACCAGCAGAAGCAATCGAAGATCCTCTCGCTGCGTTTTACCGTCCGGCCGCCATGGTGGAGAACCCGCGCCATGTACCTGCTGCTTGGCATTCTCTCGTTCGTGGCTTCGATCGTCGTCTGGCACTGGCGGGAGCGCCGCCTTCTTCACCGCCAGCGCATGCTGCGCCAACTGGTGGCGCAGCGAACGCGCGAACTGGAGGCAGAGAAGGCAGAGCTGGTCGCAGTACGGGAGGCTCTCAGCCACCAGGCCACCCGAGATGCCCTGACCGGAATCTGGAACCGCTCCGCGATTATCGACATCCTGATCCGCGAGATGGATCGCGCGCGGCGCACGGGGACCTCGCTGGCTGTCGTGCTCGCCGATATCGATCACTTCAAGCAGATCAACGACACGTTGGGGCATCTGGCGGGGGATTCCATCCTGAGGGATGTAGCTTCGCGGATGCTTCATAACATTCGTCCGTATGATTTCATCGGGCGCTATGGCGGCGAGGAGTTCCTTATCGTTCTGCCAAGCCTGCCCTTTCGCGATCCGCACACCCGGCTCGATCAGCTCGTGAGGGCGATTTCCAGCGAGCCTTTTTTGTTCGAGGGCAAACCAATGCGTGTCACGTCGAGCTTCGGAACGACCTGGTACGATCCCAGCATCGCTGTCGTCGAAGAACTTATCCGCCGCGCGGATGAGGCTCTTTATCGCGCCAAGGCCGACGGACGCGACCGGGTCGTTTTCTATGAAGAGCTAGAAGATGACTGACGGCAGGCGGAGCAGTCTCTCTGCCTGTTCGCGGAAGAGCTGCGATGCCCGAGCTGGTTTATTGCCCCCCGGATTGGGGAGGCGTTGCGGCAAAGGCCGTGACGGTTCCTTTTTCCGGATCGAGGTCGCAGGTAAATCGGAAATCCGTCCAGCCCTTCGGCGTGCGGTATTGGCCAGAGCCGGTAAGTCTCTGATTGCTCTCAAGGATGAGTGTCTCAGGCGCTGATGTGCCTAGAAAGACGCGATCGGCGCCCGGCGCCTTCTTCTTCCAGTACGCTGTCGCCGCAGGCCGACACAGGATCTCGGCAACTTTCTTCGAGTTGCTCCACTCACTGGCTACCTTGCGGTCGGCCTCGGAGTGCAGAGCCGCGATCTTCCGGTTCACGACCGTTGTTTGCGTCGCGGAGAGCGCGGGTTCAGGCGGTGCCTGCGCGGTGGCAGGTATTGCAGCGTACGCAAGGAGAGCCGTGGCCAGTGCGAGGACTCTGCTGATTCGAGCAGCCATTCCGTTGTCTCTTTTCTTCTCCGGAGAGATCGACCTTGCCCTGCCTTGAATCACAGGAAGACTAACAGCATCCGGCCTGGAACCTGACGCCTCTCATTTACGATAGTCATCGATGATGAAACCAGCTTTTCTCTTTCCCGGGCAGGGCTCACAGGCAGTGGGCATGGGGCGCGACCTCTACGATAACTTTCCGTCTGCGCGTTCTCTGTTTGAAGAAGCAGACTCTGCGTTGGGGTTTCCGTTGACGAAGCTTATTTTCGGGGGTCCCGAAGATCAGCTGAAGCTGACCGAGCACACACAGCCCGCGATCCTCACCGTCTCGGTTGCAGTTACGAGGTTGCTCTCGGAACGAGGCGTTACGGCCACACTCGCGGCTGGCCATTCTCTTGGCGAGTACTCCGCGCATGTTGCGGCGGGCACTCTCAGCTTCTCTGACGCGGTACGCACGGTTCGCGCACGCGGGCGCTATATGCAGCAGGCCGTTCCGGCGGGACAGGGAGCGATGGCCGCGATTCTCGGCCTTCCCGAGGCCCAAATCGCAGAGCTGTGCGCTCAGGCCTCCGATGAGAACACGGTTGCTCCACCTGCTCCGGTAAATCCCGATGCTCCTAACCCCGAAGCGGCGGCTGCTGCCAATGCGGGCACGCCCTCGGCGGCAGCGGCGACCAACCCTGAGGCGACACGAGCCCAGATGGCGCGCTCCATCGTCTCCCCGGCAAATCTGAACTCGCCGGAGCAGACTGTCATCTCCGGCTCGTCCGCGGCGGTTCACCGGGCCGCGGAACTGTGCAAGGAGGCCGGGGCCAAGCGAACGGTGATGCTCCAGGTCAGCGCTCCCTTCCATTGCGCGCTCATGCAGCCCGCACAAGATCTTCTTGCCACCGATCTTGAAGGGATTGCGTTCAACGATGCTGTTTTCCCTATCGCGACAAACGTTGACGCCCGTCTGGTCACGCGCGGACCCGACGCTCGTGACTGTCTTGTCCGCCAGGTAACCGGTGCGGTTCGCTGGGTGGAGTGCATTCGCCTCCTCGCCGCACAGGGAACGACCCACTTTATCGAGGTGGGTCCAGGAAAGGTGCTTACCGGTCTTAATCGGCAGATTCTTGGCAGGGATTCCGCGATTCCTTCGCTTAACGTTGAGGATTCGGCTTCGCTCGAAAAGACGCTTGCTGCGCTGAGCTAAAGGTTCGAGTCATTCAGGCGGTGCAGATCGTTGCTCAAATTCCTCGCATCGTAGCGGCCGGCCTTGTGCTGTTCACTGGCTTTGCCGGATTGCGTGCGGAGACAATGGCTCCTGTTGCCACTTACAAGGTCATTGCGAAATATCCACACTCGACGTCAAGCTATACCGAGGGTTTCTTCTTTCTCGACGGGCTCTTCTACGAGGGCACCGGGCGTGAAGGCCACTCGGCGCTGATGGCGAGTACGCCCGAGAACGGGAAAACTCTTCAACGGCTCGATCTGCCCCCGCAATACTTCGGCGAAGGGATCGTCGATTGGGGCTCGGAGATCTACGAGTGGACATGGCAATCTCACGTCTGCTTCGTCTATGACCGCTTCAGCCTGCGTCCCGTTCGTCAGCTTACGTATAGCGGTGAAGGCTGGGGCATGACTCGCACCGACAAAGAGATCATCACCAGCGACGGCACTGCGACCCTGCGCTTTCGCAATCCCAGGACATTTGAAGAGACGCGCCACATCGTCGTCAGGGACGGCTCGAAATCTGTGTCCCAGCTTAACGAGCTCGAATATATCAAGGGAGAGATCTATGCCAACGTCTGGCATTCGGACCGCATCGCCCGCATCTCTCCACACGATGGGCACGTCATCGGCTGGATCGACCTGACCGGGATTCTTCCGGAGGATCAGAAGATCGATGCAGAATCGGTGCTGAATGGTATCGCCTACGACGCACAGCACGATCGGCTGTTTGTTACGGGCAAACAGTGGCCCGCGATCTTCGAGATTCGAATCGTCAATCGGCCACCTATGGCCACAAAGCCAGTAAACCGTTAAGCTTGCTAAAAGAAAGTGGAGGCAATAGAGATGACACCGGGCGACCTCGTAGAAGACTTTACGCTGCAGAATCAGGACGGCAAGGACGTCTCTCTCTCCGACTTCAAGAAGTCGCCGGTGGTGCTCTTCTTCTATCCGCGTGCCGACACACCGGGCTGCACTATTGAGTCGTGCGGCTTTCGGGATGCCTTCGAAAAATTTCAAAAGGCGGGCATCGTCGTGCTGGGAATCTCGCGCGACACCGTCAAGGACCAGAAGAAGTTCAAGGACAAGTATGACCTTCCCTACGATCTTCTTGCCGATCCCGATATGGTGTTGATCAATCGCTACGATCTGATCAAGCCGAAGAACATGTACGGCAAGCTGGTGAAAGGCGTGAAGCGGACGACCTACCTTGTAGGCCCGGATACAGGCAAAGGCCAGCGTCTCATCCATGTCTTCGAAGAGGTCAAGCCTGAAGGCCATGCGGAAGAGGTGCTGGCTCTGTTGAAAAAACAGAAGGGCTAGACGCTTCAGTAATCCAGATCGTCCATCGAGGGTGCCCAACCGAGGTCGCGTTCCGAGGTGATCTGCCACTTGCCATCGGCCCGGACCAGTTGAAGCTGGGAGGGGATAAACCACTCGGAGACGGTTCGGCCGTTCTGCTGCACACTATAGTGCTTCACCAGGCTTACCTTTGCGCTTGTGTCGCCTTTGCGTGTCAGGTTCACTCGCTCCATCTTCACCATCCAGTCCCCCTTTCGCTTGTCGATGGATGACTGCTTGTCGGCCAATACCTGATCCCGGCTGACATCGTGACGAAGGAAGTATCGCGCGACCGGATCGGCATAGAACGCAGCCTGCGCGGCAGCGTCGCGGGAACGCAGCGCGAGCTCCCAATCTTTCACCACTGCCGCCGGATCTTCATCCGAGACGGGTTCTTTCGTGGCAGGCGTCTCCACCGCGAGCTGTGCTGGAGGAGCTTGCGGCAGGGCCACCGGAGGCTGCCGTACCTGTGCCGTGGCGACCTTCTCTTCCAGCTGACGGGGCAGATAGAGCCAGGCGGCCGGGGCGACAACGAGAACGAGGATAGCGGCCACCCATGCGCTCCACTTCAGCCGCCGGGACTTCTTTTCGTCCTCTTCGGACCCTGAGTCATCCAGCAACGTATTGGAGGAACGGGGCGACAAAATCTCCGTTGCCCGGAGAGGCTCTTGCCGGGGAGGCTTCGACAAGACAACGCCTGGCCGCGCTATCGCGATTGCTGCCGGCTGTCGAGGCGTGGCCAGGCCCGCAGGTCTGGGCTCAGCAGGTTTGGGTTGAACTGCCATTGTTTGCGGTGCGGGCTTTGGCTGCTTCTCTTCGGAAGGCAGGGCTTCTTTTACCGCTGGCTGGAGTTGAGCAGTCACAACTTCTGGCTGGATCTTCTTCGAAGACTCTGCAGTGGCCGGCGGCTGAGGCTCGGCGACTATCGGTTCGAGCGTGGCGATAGCTGCGGACGGTGCATTTTCCTTGAGCTCTTCCGCCCGAGGCTCGCGGGCACGATGCACCGCCACAGCGGGCGATTCCACTGGTTCAGGCTCTGGCTGTATCGCTACCTCTGGAGCCTTCGCTTCGGGAACTTCTTCGGGGATTGCTTCGACGGACCCATCCTCCGTCTGGGAAGAGGTCGCTGACGGCTCTAGCTCGCTGGAAAGGGTATCCTCGAAAGCTTCAGCCGTGGCGCTCGAGAACCCTGCTTCCTCACTAAATGGTGCGCCCGGCAAGGTCTCGGAATGAGCAGGGGCTACTGGTTCCGCAGAGACAGGGGTCTTTTCCTGAGTGGGCGTGAGCCACCGATCCACTCCCAGCTGCGATCTCAAGTCTTCGAAGACGCGATCGAGCTTCGCCTGTACCACGCTATCCTGCGGGGTATTTCCCAGAAACGCAGACGCCTGGAAGTTGACGTCCGCATCGATCGTGGTTACGCCGTCCTCCGCGTTGACGTCAATGACAGTTCGGTCGCGGCGATTGATTCCACGAGGCGACGGGCCTAACCCGAAGAGCGTGATCCTCGTGCCCTCACGGACGATATCCTTCGATACCGAACGAAGACAAACTTCCAATACCCCCAAAACATGCTCCGGATTCTGACCCGGAATCCGTTTCATCGTTTGAAATCTCAAGAGGCCCTCTTTACCAAGACAGAATGTGTTCCGGAATTTCAGACATCAAGCGTGCATGAACAATAAATCGTTTTGGCGCTCCCTGACATAGTCCAGTTGGGTGACAGGGAACGCGTGAGACGGGATTTGTCTCGAGCGTCCAATATCTACTCTCTCAGGAGAGACGATCTCCGTCGAATGGGGGCGGATCGGTCCCGGTACGGCCTGTCATTGGTATCTCTATGACCTGCTTCGACGTCCCCGGAGCGAAGAGACGCATCCGGGCCGTAAAGTATGACAGCATAGAGCTATGGCTGATGGTGAGAGTCGAACGCCCGCGCGAGCTGGGGATGCCTTTCGCTCGCGCAACTTCCGGCTTTATCAGAGCGCGAGGCTGATGGCGATCGTAGGGGCCGAAGCGCAGTCGGTTGCAGTCGCATGGCAGGTCTACCAGATCACGCACTCCGCTCTCGACCTTGGACTTACCGGTCTTGCCTTATTTCTTCCCGGCCTGATCTTCATGCTGGCAGCCGGACATGCGGCGGATCGCTACGATCGCCGCAAGATTATCCTGCTCTGCTACGGTCTCCAGGCTGTCTGTACGGCCGTCCTGCTCTGGCTTTCTTTCAGTTCGTGGGCGCTGGCGGGAGGACGCATCTGGCCTATTTACGCGGTGCTGGTCGGCATCGGCATGGGAAGGGCCTTCAGCGGCCCGGCCTCCAGCGCGCTGCTTCCCAGCCTTGTCCCCAAGGACCACTTCGTCAACGCCGTGACCTGGGGCGCGACGATCTACCAGATCGCCAATATGTCCGGTCCCGCCGTCGGCGGCGTGCTCTTTACGCTTCCTCTTTCAGGGGTATTGGAGCGATGGCGCGGTGCTCCCGTGGTTTATATGCTGACCCTGGTCATGCTCACGGGATTTATTGTTCTTATCGGCATGATCCGTCCTGAGCCTGTCGAAAGAAAGGCAACCTCTTTCAATGCAAAGACCTTGCTTGCCGGTCTGGAATATGTCTGGCGCACTAAGCTTCTGCTAGGCTCCATCTCCCTGGACCTCTTTGCGGTCATGCTGGGTGGGGCGGTGGCGCTGCTTCCCATCTTTGCGACCGAGATCCTGCACGCCGGGCCTCGCGGCCTGGGCCTTCTCCGAGCCATGCCCAGCATGGGCGCATTGATCGTCTCGCTGCTGCTGGTGATAAGACCGATCAAACGCCGCGCCGGAGTCACGATGCTGACCTGCGTCGCCATCTATGGCGTCGCAACCATCGTCTTCGGCCTGTCCCGGAACCTTTGGCTGAGCCTGGCGGCGCTTCTGGTCACGGGGGCCAGCGACATGGTCAGCGTGGTGGTCCGTTCGAGCATGCTGCAGCTTGCCACGCCGCCTGAGATGCGCGGACGCGTCAGCGCCGTCAACTGGCTTTTTGTGGGAGCCTCCAACGAGTTTGGCGAGTTCGAGAGCGGCGTTACCGCGAGCTGGTGGGGAGCAGTGCCCGCAGTCATCGTAGGAGGCATCGCCTCGCTGATTGTCACCGGCTCCGCCTCAGTGCTCTTTCCCAGGCTCCGTCGCGCTGACGCTCTTACCGTCGAATCCCTGATGGAAGCCAACCGGGAGTTGAGCACAGCCGAGCCGATCGACTAAAGTACACCCCAGCGCACAAAGGTAAGAATTCCGGAGGGATAAGGCGAATGCAGAGCGGAGCAAAATGGGCAATCGGGGGAACCCTGCTGGTGTTCGTGGTGGCCGGGGTGCGAGTCGGGATGATCTACCGGGAGCGCAATGCGCCGGAGAAGTCAGTTGCCGCGCCTGTACGCGAGAAGATCGCTGATGACGACCTGGTCTTCCTCAAGAAGAAGCGCCAGTCCTCCATGGCCGACGCGAGAGAGCTAAACGGCTCATCTCTATGGATCTCTGCCGGCGGCCAGATGGACTACTACCCTGCCAACGGAAAACATGTGGATTACGCGAAGACCATCGGCACGCTGCTTGGAGCGCAGAAGCTCGAGGTGAAGGATTTTGTCGAGCAGGTCGCTCCAAAGTCGGCTACTCATCGGATTCCCGGTGGCGACCGGCAGGTTCTGATGCTCTTTACCCTGCCCGGTTCGGACGCTCCGACGAAGCAATATGGTGTTCCTGTCGGCTATCACGAGTCAGGTCAATACACCTTCTATCTGGACGAGATCTTCTTCTACGACGATCCTCATGAGCTGTATAAGCACTGGGGGCCGGAGATCTGGAAGGCCATCGATTCCCACCAGGTCATCCTCGGGATGAGCGAACGGGAGACGCAACTGGCTTTAGGGCAGGTCAGCAAGAGCGTCAGCAACGAATATGGCAACCGCCTGGTTGTTTACGCGAACTTAGGCAAGCCTCTCGCCGTAACGTTTGTTAACAACAAGGCGACTGCCTTCCGGCCCGATCAGGGCTTCTAGCAGCGGGGGCCGATCGCCATGGCGGGTCCATGCCCGTCCGGAGGAGATCGCGATGACGACAACCGCAATCCGGCAGTCCCCGTGGATGCGTTCAGTCCTTTATGTCCTTTGTTTTATTGCAGCTGCGGCCGCGTTGCGTCGTATCGTCGCCCTTCTGATCGTCCAGACTGCGACTCGGGCAGGGCAGTACGGCGATCTCGACGCGGGCTTTGCGGCCCGCAAAGCACTCACCCTCGCGCATGTCATTCCAGCGCTGATTTTTGTGCTGTTGCTGCCGTTCTGGTTTTCGGTGCGACTGCGCGTCAAGGAGGCTCTGCACCGCCGCATCAGCTGGGCGTTGTTCCTGCTTGGTTTCATCGTGGGGCTCACCGCAATTCCGATGGTCGCGTCACCTGTTGGCGGGGTGACGGAGCTCTCCGCCATTATCGTATTCGATGGAATCTTTCTCTTCTCGTTCCTGCGAGCGCTGACGCTCTTTCTGAGGCACAACCTGTACTACCGGGAGTGGATGATGCGAGGGATCGCCGTCCTTTTGGGGATCGCAACCACGCGACCGGTCATGGGCGTCTTTTTCGCCACGGCGCGTCTTACGCATCTTGAACCCCGGCAGTTCTTCGGTATCGCCTTCTGGATTGGATTTGGTGTCACCTACGCTGCCGGCGAGTGGTACCTTCATCGCCATCCGATGGAGTTGAACCCGGCAGTCTGAGCTCAGCCTGTATTTCGCAGTCCGGCGCTGATGCCGTTGATCGTCGCGGAGATGGCACGGTTCAGCTCCGGCGAATCCGCTTCACCGTTCGCTGCGGCGGCACGCTTGCGGCGGATCAGCTCCACCTGCAACAGGCTCATCGGATCGACGTAGGGATTGCGCAGTCGAATCGAGCGCTCAAGCACGGCATTGGTTTCGAGGAGGCGCTGCTGCCCTGTGACCGCGAGAACCATCTTCTGGGTCAGGTCGAACTCCGTCTTCAGCGTCGTGTAGACCCGGTCGCGCAGCGCAGCATCCTCTACCAGAGCAGCGTACAGTCGAGCGATTCCGAAGTCGGACTTCGCCAACGCCATCTCGACGTTGCGAATGATGTCGACGAAGAGAGGGAAGTCGCGGGCCATGGAACGAAGCTGCTCGATGCCATCCGGATTTTCGTGGACGAATTTGTCCAGTGCGTGTCCGACTCCAAACCAGGCGGGCACCAGCTGCCGGGACTGCATCCATCCGAAGACCCAGGGGATTGCGCGCAGATCAGCCATCGTTCTTTTGCCCGTGCGCTTGGCAGGACGAGAGCCGATGCGGGCATTTTCCAGCTCCGCCACCGGGGTAGCCTGTTCAAAGTAGGTGAAGGTCTCGGGATTGTCGATGATGTGTTGGCGATAGAAGGCGTAGGAGGTTTCGGAAAGCCGCTCCATCGCGGTCTCCCATGACGGTGTAATTTCACCTGTCAGGTGGGGAGTCTCCGCGCCTTTCTGCAGCGTTGCGTCCGGCCTGGCCAGGGCATCGAGGGAGGCGGCGATCATCAGCTCCAGATTGCGTTCCGCCAGAACGACGTCGGAGTACTTCCAGTTCAGCACCTCACCCTGCTCCGTAAGCCGCAGCTCGCCTGAGAAGCTATCGACCGGCTGCGCGAAGATGGCGCGATGGGTTGGACCCCCGCCGCGTCCGACGGTTCCGCCGCGGCCATGGAACAGGCGCAGCGTCACTCCGCACTCCGCGGCGACACGATGCAGATCGCGATGCGCCTTCCAGATCTGCCAGGTGCTCGTGATCATGCCGCCGTCCTTGTTGGAGTCCGAGTAGCCCAGCATGATCTCCTGTCGGTATCCCCACGACTTCAGCAACGGCTGAAAGGCTTCGCTTGACCATAGCCGGCGCATGATCTCCGGAGCGTTCTCAAGGTCTTCGATCGATTCGAACAGCGGCACGGGCTGCAGGCCGGGATCATCACCGTCGGTTTCAACACGAACGCCGCCTAATCTCGCAAGCCAGAGCACGTGCAACACATCTTCCGCGCTGGTCGCTCCGCTGATTACGTACTGACGGATCGCTTCGGGAGGAAATTTGCGCTTCAGTTCCGCGATCGCACGGAAGGTCTCGAGCACCTCCGCCGTCTGGGGAGACAGGGCGGCGGGCAGACGCAACGTCGAACAGTCTGCGCTTGTTTCCGCACAGCCGGCGATCTCCGCCACGGCGGCAGCGTGGACACGGGCGTGCTGGCGGATATCCAGGGTCTGCAGGTGCAGTCCATAGGTCCGCACCTCGATCAGCAGCGGATCAATCAGCATCTCGACCAGTCGCTCGCCCCGGTTCTCCATGAGGCTGGATCGCAGGACCGTAAGATCGGACAGCAACTCCGCGGCCTGGGTATAAGGGGCCAGGGCAGGACTCGAGGGGAGCGGCACCGAACTCTGTGGCGTGCCCCCAAGCCGCATCAGGATGCATGCAATCAGCAAGCGTAGATATTCAAAGTGAAAACGCTCTTCAAGTGCCGTCTGGCCCGCCGTGCGGAGCTGCGTAAGGTAACGCTCCAGCAACGCCAGAAGATCCTGAGAGACGGGAACCTGCTGGGTCGAGCTTCCCAACTGCTCGAAGACATTCTGCAGTCTGCGGCGGTAATGATTCAGGAGCAGGGAGTGGGCCATCGCCAGCGACTCTTTGGTGGTCTCAGGGGTCACGAAGGGATTTCCGTCGCGGTCGCCCCCGATCCAGGAGCCAAAGCGGATAAGTTGCGGAAGCTCCGCAATGGGGATCTTTTCGTCGGGATACTCGGCCTCGATCGCCGCCGCAACCTCCGTGTAGAGAACCGGCAAGGTATCGAAGAGCGAGGCCTCGTAGTAATCGAGCGCCATGCGGATTTCGTCGCGCACGGTGGGCCGCGCGCTGCGAACATCATCGGTCTGCCAGAGTGCTGTGATCTCGCCCGTTACCTCGCGCTCCAGAGCGTCAAGCTCCTCTTCCGGCACGGCGATGCGGTCCAACCGTTCCAGAAGATCGGAGATGCGCCTGCGCTTGAACATGACCGATCGACGCGCCACCTCTGTTGGGTGTGCCGTGAAGACGGGCGTGATCGAGATTCTTTCCAGTGTTGCCAAAGCCCGTTTCGCATCGAATCCTGCCTCACGCAGCCTGCGCAGGGTTCCCCTCAGGTCGCCGCGCTGTGGAGGAGCAACGTTCAATTGACTGGAACGCCGACGTCGCTTGCGATGATTGGTCTCGGCGAGATTGATCAACTCAAAGTAGAAGCTGAAGGCGCGTGCAAGCTGATAGGCGCGTGTCAGGTTGTCGGCGTGATTGTGAACCCCGCCCAGTGACTGCTGAAGGTGCCCGGCGGCGGCGGTGGTGTCGCCCGCGGCATCGGCTTCGCGTCGTGCAATCGCCGTACGGCGAAGCTCTTCGACCGCGTCATACAGGGCGTCGCCGGACTGTTCCTTCAACACCTCGCCAAGCAGCATGCCCAGCGAACGCACGTCCCGACGCAGAGGAGCTTCTTTCAGTTCACCTGTTGAAGCAAGAAGTTCGGAGAGACGTTGCGGCCAGTTTGAAGGAGTCCAGAGCGACGACATGTCTTGATTATGCACTGCTAGGCATATCGTCTGCAGTCTCGCAGGAAGGCGCGTGTTTACATCACCAGCGCCAGCCGCTCGAATTCTTCCTGCATCTGGTCCACTGCGTAACCCGCAGACTCCAGACGCGAGGCCGTGGACCGTGCCGCGGGACTCGATACGCCATACCCTCGCGCTGCGAGGTAATTGCTAATGACATCGGCAGCCTGCCAGGAGTCCAGGTGCGCATGCAACAACTCCTCGCGCAAACCTGCGAGATCGGCAGCCGAAAACTTCTCTATTCCGCTTGGACCAGCTGTCGTCATTGTCTTTCCTCCCGCGAAACTGCCGCGAATCAAACCTCACACATTAGACGCTGTTCATCACGCAAGGATGCGCGTCTTCTGACAAAGCTATACGTATGAGGCACCCACAAAAGTTCCACCGGCGACAATTGTCAGAGTTCTGTCACGCTTTGGTTTCATCCTTGCTTTCGCCGTTGCTTTAGACACTCTATCTGTTGTTTCAAATTACTCGGCGCTTCTCCTCACGGGATAGCAATTCGTCGGCTGGATCTGCGATGAGTTCCTGGTCGCGATACCATGAAGAGGTATGAAGAATCTTCCTCATGTACTGGATGGCTTGGCCATCGCCTCCGAGATCAAGGCCGAGGTCGCCCACGAGGTCGCCGATCTCTCCGCCCGCGGCGTTCGTCCGGGTCTTGCCGTCATTCTGGTCGGCGAGGTTCCCGCTTCGCAGATCTATGTTCGCAGCAAGGTGAAGACCTGCGGGGAGCTTGGCATCTTCAGCGAGATGCTGACTCCTCCCGAGAGCATTACGACGGAGGAGATGCTGGCTCTGGTCGCCGACCTGAACGCCCGCGAGGATATTGACGGCATCCTGATCCAGCTGCCTCTTCCGAAGCACGTGGACACCAAGCGCCTGCTTGAGGCGGTTTCGCCCGATAAAGACGTTGATGGCTTCCATCCGGTCAACGCCGGACGCCTGCAGAGCGGTCAGCCCGGTCTTGCACCCTGTACGCCTGCCGGCATCATCGAGATCCTTCGTCGCAGCGGGCTTCCCATCTCTGGCCAAAATGCCGTGGTGGTTGGCCGTTCCGACATCGTCGGCAAACCTGTTGCACTGATGCTGCTGAACGAGTCCGCTACGGTCACGGTCTGCCACAGCAAGACCCGCGACCTTCCCGCAGTGACCCGTAACGCCGATATCCTCGTCGCGGCGATCGGCCGTCCCGGCTACGTCACCGCTGAGATGGTCAAGCCTGGAGCAATCCTGATCGACGTTGGCATCAATCGCCTCACTGATCCGGCAGAGGTACAGCGATTCTTTCCTGGCGACGCAGAACGTGCCGCAACCTTTGCCAAGCGCGGCTCAGTTATCGTCGGCGATATCGACCCGGCAGCCTTCGCTATCTCAGGAGCCTACACTCCTGTTCCCGGTGGGGTGGGGGCCCTTACCATCGCAATGCTGATGCACAATACTGTGAAGGCGGCGAAGCTTCGCCGCGGCATCCTGCCCAAGGGGCGTTGAACTATGCTACGCGTTGGCCTTACCGGAGGATTGGGTAGCGGAAAGTCCACTGCTGCGGATCTCTTCGCGCAGCATGGAGCTCATATTCTCGAGGCGGACGCCATCGGCCGCGAGATGATGCAGACTGGCCACGCCGTCTACGTCGCTATCGTCGAACATTTCGGTTCCAGTGTTCTGTTGCCCGACGGGCAGCTCGACCGCAGTGCCCTTGCGCGCATCTCCTTCACGGAAGGCCGCGTAGAGGAGCTGAACGCCATCGTTCACCCGGCCGTGATTGCCCGTCAGGCGGAGATTGCGCAGCAGATCTTCCTCCAGGACCTTAACGCCGTAGTGATCGTCGAATCCGCTCTTCTCTTTGAGACCCGGCATAACGAGACCCTGCACACCGAGTTGCAGGGCGCAGAGAGAACGCAAAACGAAGAACCGCTTGCCCCCTGGCGAAGCCGCTTCGACTGCATCATCCTGGTCGCAGCTCCGGATAATGTAAAGATCGAACGCTATCTGCAGCGTGTGGCCTCCGGTTCAGGGCTCTCTCCAGAACGGCGCGCCGAGCTAACTGCCGATGCGCGTCGACGTCTTGCTCAGCAGATTCCGGACGAGCGCAAGGTTCCACTCAGCGATTTTGTCCTTGTGAATGACTGTGAACTTGCTGAATTGGAACGGCAGATCGACGAGCTATGGCCGCTGCTTCAGTTCGCCTCGGCGTTGAATCATAAACATTAAGACCCGTCTGCCGATTGAGTGGGCCTTCGATTCTCCGTTCCCGGGAAAGTCCGTGAGAGAAAAATTAGCATCTCAACTGCTTTCAGCTGCCAACTCCGCGTGTAGCTGCCTCGTGCATGACTCGTTACAATTAACTGGCATCGCTTTATTGCGTGGTCACGATGGTAAAACCCAGGAAACTTACGATGAAATTACGTCCCGTTCTGCTTGTTGTACTGCTCCTCTCCGGCTTCTATTACGTGACGACACACTCGTCGTCCACCGGAAGGCTCTTCCCCTGGCTGCAACATGAACACGCGCCCAACTCGAATCTCTCTACGAACATGACCTCCGTGAATGGTCCGGGGGGGAACTTCCAATTGACGGAAGCGGCAGCTGCACCTGCCTTCGACACCGAGGAGCAGCAGAACATCGGCGTCTACAAGAAGGCGCTTCCTTCCGTCGTCAACATCACCTCCACCGAGGTCGCGTTCGATTTCTTCTACGGCCCGGTCCCTCAGCAGGGGCAGGGCTCCGGTTTCGTTCTGACGAAAGAGGGACTGATCCTCACCAACAACCACGTCATCGGCAACGCGCAGCGGCTCGAAGTGATGCTGTCGGACAAGCATAAATACAAGGCGCGCGTTCTGGCAGTCGACAAGAACCACGACCTGGCCCTTATCAAGATTGACGCTCCCAGCCTTACCCCGGTCACGCTGTCGGATTCGCGTAACCTCGTGGTGGGTCAGCGCGTCTACGCCATCGGCAACCCCTTTGGGCTCAACGGCACTATGACGCGCGGCATTATCTCGGCCATTCGCTCCATCCGAGGCCCGCAGGGCAACCCCATTGAGGACGCCATCCAGACCGACGCCGCAGTGAATCCTGGCAACTCCGGCGGACCTCTGCTCAATTCCCGCGGCGAGGTCATCGGCATCACCACCATGATCGCCAGCAATGGGGCGGATCAGAGCTCAGGCATCGGCTTTGCCATTCCCATCAACACGGCGCGGGCCATGCTCGACGACTACGCGAAGTACGGCTATGTCCGGCGGCCGACACTCGACATCGTCACTCTTCCCATAGGCCCCGACATCGCCGAACAGATCGGCCTTCCCGCCGACTACGGCATCCTGATCGAGCGTGTTCTTCCCGGTGGAGCGGCGGAAAAGGCCGGGCTTCACGGAGGCAATCAGAAGGCTTACCAGGGCAACATCCCGGTCATGCTGGGTGGCGATCTCATCATTGCGATGGATGGCGCGGAGATCACGAGTCCGCAGGATCTCTCCGCTGCCATGAACTCCCATCGCGCCGGCGATACGGTTACCGTGACGATCTTCCGCGGCCGCAAACGAATGGAGATCAAGGTCACACTCGGGGATGCCCGTGACCAGCAGGACCCTCGCGGTTCCCAGAGCACCTAATCCTTGTTCTACAGCGGCAGGTATCGCCGTCCCACTACGCGATACCTGCCGCTAAGGACAAGCGAGATCGCCTCCGGATAGGCGATATGCTCCTGTTCGAGAATTCTTGCCGACAGCGTCTCGACGTTGTCCTCGTCGCGTACGGGAACGATCTTCTGCAGCACAATCACGCCATGATCCACGGCTTCATCGACAAAATGGACCGTGCATCCCGCGATCTTTGCGCCGTACTCGAAAGCCTGGTGCTGCGCGTCCAGCCCGGGAAATGCGGGCAGCAGGGATGGGTGGATGTTCAGGATGCGATTCGGGAAGGCCTCGACGAAGGCAGGAGTAATAATCCGCATATAGCCAGCGAGGCAGACCAGATCGACGCCGTTGTCGGTCAACGCGGCGATCATGCGGGTATCGTGCTCTTCACGTGCAGCTTGGCCCTTGCCCTCCTGCGGAATTGCCATCGCCGTTAATCCGAGAGACCGTGCTGCTTCCAGGCCGCCTGCATCCGGTTTATTCGAGATCACCACGGTTATCTCGGCGCCGGGAATCCGCCCATCCGTAATCGCGCGGTGAATCGCAAGGAAGTTGGAGCCTCTGCCTGAAAGAAGAATGCCTAGTCTGTGCAAGTGTTTTCCCTTATTCGATCTTTTCAGAGTCAATTCTAAGCGCGTGGCATATGGCCTGTGACGGACTTCAGGATTCCTTCCCATAGACGTTCGAGTGGTGTATGCTCTCTCCCATAGACATTCGAGTGGAGAAGATCTCTTGCCCCGTTTGAAAAAAACCACTGATGCCGAGATGCTCCAGGGAACCCTGGACATGCTTATCCTGAAGACGCTGGTTATGGGCCCTGCCCACGGCCATACAATCGCCCACGTTATTGAACACAGCTCTGAAGAGATTCTGCAGGTCGAGCAGGGTTCACTCTATCCCGCCCTGCATCGCCTTGAAGATCGAGGCTGGCTCTCCTCTTCCTGGGGTGTCAGCGAGAACAACCGCAAGGCAAAGTTCTACAAGCTGACCGTCGCGGGAAAGAAGCAACTTGCAGCCGAGACCACTCGATGGCGCCAGATCGCCCGAGCCATCGGTCTGGTCATGGGGGAGGGGTAGCCATGGGCCTTCTCCGGTTCTTTCAACGTCGTTACCGCGACGAGGAACTTCGACGCGAGATTGAGGAGCATCTCGCCTTTGAGCGGGATCTGAACCTCTCTCGCGGCCTGGACCCGGCGGAGGCGAGGCGACAGGCTTATCTTAAGTTCGGTTCCCCGCGCAGGGTGCGTGAGGAGGTTTGGGAGCGAGACAGCTTCGTGCCCTTCGAGAGATTCCTCCGCGATATTCGCTATGCCTTCCGCACTCTTCTCCGTTCCCCCGGATACACCCTTATGGCCGTGCTTACCCTGGGACTTGGTATCGGAGCGAATACAGCCATCTTTACTGTCATCAATGGCGTGCTCCTGCGTCCGTTGCCTTATGCTCAGCCGGATCAGGTGGTTCATCTGCAGCAGAAAGCCTCTCGAATCGGGCCAGACCCGATTGGCTTCTCGGTCCAGGAGGTTCAGGACTATCGCGAGCAGTCCCGGGACTTCTCCGATCTGGCCGAGTATCACTCCATGACCTTCAATCTGCTGGGAACCAAGGTGCCGGAACGCGTTGTCACGGGGGTCGTTTCCGCGAACTACTTCAACGTGCTTGGCGTAAAGCCTGGGCTGGGGCGCCTGATCACACCCGCCGACGAGACTCTAAGCGCGCCTCCGGTTCTCGTACTGAGCTATGCGTATTGGATCAAGGAGTTCGGCGCGGATCCAAAGATCCTCGGCCGCGCGTTTACCATGAACGACCGCGTTCACACCGTAATCGGTGTGCTGTCTCCTGTTCCCGATTATCCGGATGCGAACGATGTCTACATGCCCACAACATCCTGCCCGTTCCGATCCAGTGCGGGTATGATCTCGAACCGCGACGCCCGCGTGTTGACGGTTCTCGCTCGACTCAAGCCCGGCATCTCCGCCTCGCAGGCACAGAATAATCTCGCGACCGTTGCGGCACGGCTTGCACTTGCTTATCCGAAATCGTATCCGGCAGCGGCGGGATTTGCCGTCGAAGTAGCTCCGGTCCAGCACCAGCTTACCCATGCCGCTCGCCCTACCTTCCTGATGCTGCTTGGAGCGGCAGCGTTGGTGCTTCTGCTGGCGTGCGCCAACCTGGCAAATCTCGCACTCTCCCGCCAGCTTCGCCGTTCGCGCGAGATGGCGATTCGCCTCGCGTCGGGAGCTACTCCGTGGGACATTCTGCGGCAGCTTCTTACGGAGAGCCTGGTCGTCGCGCTTTCAGGGGGAGTTCTCGGGCTTGCGATCGCCGCCTTCAGCCTCAAGCTCCTGGTCTCCTATGCTGCTCGCTTGACCGTGCTTTCGGGAGAGATCCGTATCGATGGCCGGGTACTACTCTTCGGCCTTGCCATCTCCCTGCTTACGGGCGTTCTCTTCGGGGCGTTCCCTGGGTTTATCGCCAGCCGCAGCAAGCTCGCCCTTCTTGCAGGATCAGACGAGCGCGCTGCTGGAAGTGAGACCGGAACCCGCACGCGCAACCTGCTGGTCGCCGCACAGGTTGCCTTCTCCTTTGTTCTGCTGGTATGCGCGGGGTTGATGATCCGCAGCTTGTATAACCTTCTCTCGGTCGATCCTGGGTTCAAGACGGCAAATGTCCTCTCGATGGACATCCCCCTCAACTGGACTCGATACTCGGACCTCGCTACGCAGAATACCTTCTTCAACCGAATCCTCGAACGCGCCAGGCAGGTTGCCGGCACCGAGACCGTGGCCATGAGCAGCGTCGTCCCACTTAACAGCGATCGGGGCGGAATGAACAGCGGCGTCCTGATCGAAGGCCATCCACTTCGTCCGGGAGAGCCTTTGCCCCAGGTCAATCACGAACTCGTTACTCCTGATTACTTCCGTCTATTGGGTGTGCCCCTGCTCTCCGGGCGTGCCTTCAACGAGGCTGACAGCCGCGACGCTGCCCCCGTGGCCATCGTGAATGCCCAGATGGCCATGCGCTTCTGGCCGAAGCAGGATCCCATTGGCCGTCATCTCTCCGATGACGCCGGCAAGACGTGGGCGACCGTAGTCGGAGTTGTCAGCAACGCTCATCAATACGGACTCACCCGCGACTTCGTAGACGGAGTCTATTTTCCTCAGGCCCAGGTCACCTTTATGGGCGATCCCCATCTACTCGTCCGGACCCGCAACGATCCTGACCGTGTCTCCCACCAGATCGCTGCGATCATCCACCAAATTGATCCGCAGCAGCCAGTCACCGATATCCGTACGCTTGACCAGTTGCGAAGCGCTCAGCTGGGAACGCCGCGCGTAACCTCGATCCTTCTTGGAGTCTTTGCCGGCGTGGCCCTCTTCATCACCATCGTGGGAGTGACAGGAACCCTTGGCCTGAGCGTCTCCCGCAGGACTCGTGAGATCGGGATTCGGATCGCGCTTGGCGCAAGCCGCGAGGAGATCCTGCTTAATGTGCTCAAGCGCGGCATGGCTCCTGTGCTTGCAGGAATCGTGGTCGGCTCGCTCGCCGCCATTCTGTCGACCCGGCTGTTGTCCACGATGCTCTTTGCTATCGAACCCAACGACCGGCCCACGCTGGTGGCTATCGCGCTGCTTCTTGGTCTCGTTGCATTGGTTGGATGTGTGATTCCCGGACGCCGGGCTACACGCATCGATCCCATCAAGGCGCTTCGCACGGAATAGGGTCGCCTCTTTCGAGGAGATCCATTACTCTCCGGAGCTTGGAGCTCCGGAGAGTACGATCGGCGCCGTTGGTGTGCTCGAGCCTTCCGCTTTCTCGATGGTGATCCCGAACGCCTTCGCGGCCACCCCTACGGGAAGCGGCGGCAGCACTACGCTGGCGTCGCCGCTCTTGTCCGGCTGGAAAAGTCCTGCGGGAATCGGCGCATTTCCATTTGCGGGAATCAGCCAGAGCTCGTAGGTCTTGCCCTCGGGAAGGCTCTTCAGATTGTTTCCCTGGAAGATCAGCTCTCCACGATCGGCGAGATAGATCGCGTGTCCGGTCGGCTCTATTGGCGTCTTGCTGGCTTTCAGGGTGACTCGCTGTGCCGAGGGCGCCATCAACAGATTCAAGACACGCTGCGAGTGGACGTTTTCCTCAGTCGACTTCGCAACTTCCAGAGACTGCCGCTGCAACTGCTCATGCAGCGTGTTGATCTTCATCCCCATCCACGCAGTTCCGACCGCCAGCGCGGCTGCAATCGCCCACGGAACCCATGGAGTCTTTGCGGGAGTCTTCGCGGAAGAGATTGTTACCGGCGCAGCGGGGGAGACGGCAGGCAGGCCCTCGGCAGCAATGCTATCCATGAAGCGCTGCTTCGCCTGCGTGGGAACAGGCTGCTGCTCGATACCCAGGGCAAGCCCGGTCAGATCGCTCGCGATTGCATTCAGCTCCTGACGGCATTCGGCGCAGGTCTGCAGGTGGGCGCGTACAGCGTCCAGCTCTTCGCCGCGAAGCGTCTGCATCGCGTAAAGAGCGAGATCCTCCAGCGAGATATGATTGCCGCCGTTCATGCCTGCAATGCCTTTCGTAAACTCATCAACGCCAGTCGAATCCTGGTCTTTACCGTTCCCAGAGGATCGCCGGTGCGTTCGGAGATCTCCGTCTGAGTCAAACCCTCAAAGTATGCCAACTCCAACGCATTTCTCTGCTCTTGTGGGAGCGATGTCAGCACGATCCTGACCTTCTGCATCATCGCACCTCGCTCCACCTCCGAAGCGAGATCTTCTTTCGATGAGATCGGATAATCCTCTATCGATTCCGTCGGACGCCTGCGTCTCAGCACATCGATGGCTCGGTTACGCGTGACGACCAGCAACCATGCACCCAGCGATCCTCGGCTCGGCAGGAATGATCCAGGATTTCGCCACAACTGAAAGAACACATCCTGCAATAAATCTTCTGCGCGGCCCGTATCCCTTAAGACGCGCAGTGCGACGGAGTACACCAGTCCCCCATATCGATCGAAGAGATTGGCCATCGCCTGTTGGTCCGTTTCGCCGACGCGTCTCAACAGCGACTCGTCACTTTCGTGAGAGTCATTCCCGGCCTTCAGCGGCCGCAGGGACTGAGATGCGTCATTGGAAGAACGCCGGGGAAGGCCCGTCGGATTGTCGTGAGAGTCCATCATCGACAAAAGATTTCTGCATTGCGAGTACAGACAGATAGGATGCAGGTTTTTAGCTGGGACG
The DNA here is from genome assembly GCF_059115365.1 of Edaphobacter sp. FHG110511_03. Taxonomy (NCBI): domain Bacteria; kingdom Pseudomonadati; phylum Acidobacteriota; class Terriglobia; order Terriglobales; family Acidobacteriaceae; genus Edaphobacter; species Edaphobacter sp. FHG110511_03. Next base: position 1,065,472 of record NZ_JBZYWL010000001.1, read on the forward strand.
AGAAAAGAGGGCCGGAATTTTCCGGCCCTCTTGCAAACGAACTTCAGAAGGGATCAGTTACTTGATGGTGCCGTTCATCGCCTTGGGATAGAAGGCTCCCCCCGTGCCTGCCGGACCTCCTCCATAGACAATATTCAGCACCTGTGAGGTCGTGCGCGAAAACGTCATTGCGTTGGCGTCGGCGTTTACGATCGTTGCCGCGCCATTGATTACCCCCACACCGATGTCATCGTTTCCGGTTCCGTCAAGCTTTGCGCGGGTAGCTGCAATCGCCTGCGATGCCGTTTGCGCCGCTGTTCCAGCCTGGAAGATGCGGGTCCGGATCGATGCCGCGTGGTATGCCTCAACATTATGAATGCCGACCGCTTTATCGAGGTAGGTCTTGCTTGAGATCAATCCGGCTGCTCCCTGATAAGCCGTTACCCCGACGTCTTCGAAGATGAAGGCTCCCAGCAGAAAATTTGTTTCGCTAGCAAAGGGATCGAAGGTCGCTCCCAGACCCGCAGCCTGAGCCAGAGCATTGAAGCTGTTTATCAGGTCGATCGGAGGTTGCGCTACGGCCGCTGCGGCCAGTTGAGATTGCAGAAACTTCACGTGGTTCTGCTCGTCCTTGGCTACCTCCGCTGCGAACTGTTGTAGCAAGGGAGTTGTAAAGGCTACCTTGGCACTGTCTTTTACTGTCACAGCACCGCCTGCCGTACCGTCCCCGCCCTTGGTAGAGATACCAGCCTGTTCGAGTGTCATTCCAGTTGTTGCGATGGTGTAGAACTGCGCTTCGAGATACTCAAGGTTCAAAGCGAAGTTCAGGATATCGGCGTCCGTTACTGTTGCAGCCTGGGCAAACGCCTTATGGCTCAGGGCCAGCCCCGCCAGAGCAGCGCCACCCATCAGAATGGCGGAACGTCGCGACGAGATTTTTTCCTCGGTCACTGCGTTGCGTATGTTCTCTTCTCCGTAGCTCATCGTCATCTCCTAGGTAGCTGAAGCTGTGATCTTTCCATTCAGACCGTTGGGGAAAAATCCGCCTGTCTTCACAACGCCTGCTGTAGCGTTGAGATAAACGATGTGCAGAACCTGGTCTGTCGTTCGGCCGTATGAGATCGAGTTCATATCCGCGGCGACGATCGCTCCCGCCGACAAGGTCGTCTCTGCACCGCCACCGGCTTTTGCACGTAACGCGGAGATTTGGTTCGCATACGTGATGTAAGGCACATCCAGCTGTACCAGCAGGGTTCGTATCTCGCCTGCGTGATATGCTTCTGTCGCGAGGATGCCTGCCGCTGCCGCAAGATTCTTCTTATCCGTCAGCAGTCCTGCCGCTCCGTGATATGCCGTCACGCCCACATCCTCAAACACAAATGCGCCTACGATAAAGCTGTTCTCGTCTGCGAATGGATTGAACGTTGGCCCGATGCCGGCTGCCATGGCCGCCGCGTTGAAGCTGTTGGTCAGATCAATTGCCGGACGGCTTACTGCCGCCGAGCCCAGTGCCGTTCTGAGAAAGCGCACATGAGCCAGCTCATCATTCGCGATCTCGGTGGCATACTGCTGAATCGCCGGGGTCTTGAAGGCGACCTGTGTTCCGCCAGTCACCGTTCCTGGGGAGGAACCGGCGTCCGTCGTTGAAAGTCCCGAACCAGTGACAGCCCGCAGATAAAATTCAGCTTCCAGGTATTCAAGATTCAACGCGAAATTCAGAATATCCGCGTCGGTAAGCGTCGTTGACGGTGGCGTGGTCGGAGGGTTTGGATTCGACGAAGAGCCATTATCACTGCATCCCTCTGCCAGCGTCAGCACAGCGGCCGCGCCTGCGCCCGTTCCCGCCATATTCAGGAATCTTCGGCGAGACACACTTCTCTTGTTAAAGAGTTCCTCAAGATTACTCACGATATCGGTCTCCTCTGCAGCCTGAAACCTGCGCTTACAGGTTCAGTACGCAAGGGACACGATGACGGATTTCTTTTCTCAGCAGATTATTTGCTGTGAGGGACAAAGCTCAGTTGTAGCTGACCTTCCGCTCGCCCCGAACAATCCTGCCGATAATGCAGTGCCGTTCATTGGCGCGGTTCAGAATTGCCTTTGCCTTCTTTACCTTCTCTGCGGGAATGACGGCAATCAGACCGATCCCCATGTTGAAAGTGCGAAGCATCTCATCCTGTTCCACATTTCCGAGCTTTTGAAGATGTTCGAAAAGCGGTGGAACCTGCCATGTGGCAAGGTCGACGTGCGCGCCCATTCCCTTCGGGAGAATTCGCGGAAGGTTTTCCGTGATGCCTCCACCGGTAATATGCGCCATCCCGCTCACGACCTCACCTGCAGTCAGCTTCTTGATGATCGCAAGGTAGCTGCGATGAATCCGCATCAGCGCTGCGCCGGTCTTGTCTTTCAGCTCGTTCACATACTGTTCCGGACCATACTTCGCTTCTTCGAACAGCAGCTTTCGCGCTAGAGAGTAGCCGTTTGTATGCAGTCCGTTCGAGGGCAGGCCCAGAAGGATGTCGCCCACCTGAATCCCATCCCCGGTAATAATCTTGTCTCGGCTGACTGCGCCGATGATTGTGCCCGCGAGATCGTACTCCCCATCACCATAGAAGCCGGGCATCTGCGCCGTCTCTCCGCCGATCAGAGCGCATCCATTGGCGCGGCAGGCATCCGAGATGCCTTGCACGACCGTCTCGACCACGGAGTTCTCCAGCTTTCCGGTGGCAAGATAATCCAGGAAGAACAGCGGCGCCGCACCCTGCACGGCAATATCGTTTACGCAGTGATTCACCAGGTCCTGTCCGACTGTGTGGTGAATCCCCAACTCGAAGGCCACCTTCAGCTTCGTCCCTACTCCGTCTGCGGAAGACACCAGCACGGGGTTCGGATACTTCTCCAGGTCCAGCGCGAACAGGCCGCCAAACCCTCCAATCTCGCTCAACACCTGTTTGTTGAAGGTCTTTCGGGCGAGCATCTTGATGCGATGCTTCGATTTGTCTGCGGCGGAGATGTCCACGCCAGCGTCGGCATAACTGATAGCTCTTTTCCCCGGTGCTGGGGAGGTTTTTTGGGCAGCGCCCTTTTGCGCAGCTGACGTGCGCAGCTTTGAGTTGCTCGCTTCCGCCTGCCTTTGCATCGTGCTGTCTGGGGTGGTCGCGTCGGTGGTGGGGAAGTTCTCCGGCAAGGTGCTCTCCAGGGGGATTTATGCAAAAAAGCAGAGATATCAGTCTAGCAGCACGGCGCTCCCCTTCAGGTTCCTGGGCTTAAACTCCTTTACCCGGCATCCGTCACACCACAAATCGAGACCGGATACTGGCATCGGGTACTGGACAGACTGCATATCTTCCAAAGACCGAATATCGAATCCGGGCCACAACGCCATAGCCCCACTCGCGCAGCCAATGCGGAATGGCGCCCAACAGCCTGCCCATAACTCGCCATCCACCGCCCAGCGATCGCAAAACCTCCACCACTGCATCAGACCTCTGATACACGCGCTGCCCCGCGCCCAAAGCATCCACGACCAGGACCACTCCCTCCATCCAGTTGCGCGAGCCCGCCAACTCTCGTGACACGGCGCTATCCAGCGCCGCAAACCGAAAAGTCCCGGCGGCGTCTCTCTTCAGCACAAATCGCACCAGGCCATTGCAAAGCGCGCACACGCCGTCATACAGCAGCACCGATTGCCCCAGAATCTTCGCGCGCTCTCCATCCGTCATCTGTCTCATCCTGATTACCGGGCGTCCGTCGAGGAATTTCCGCCATACCTGTCAGCGACGAGGCGGCAGCTCACAACCAGAAACCCACAACTTCTATACTGAATACGATGCCTCTCTCGCACAATCGTTCCAACTTGCTGCAGCAGAAAGCCGAAGCTGTCTTTCCCGGGGGCGTGAATTCCCCCGTCCGCGCCTTCCGTTCCGTAGGCGGCGAGCCTCCCTTCCTCACCCACGCCGAGGGAGCCTGGCTCTACGACGAAGACGGCAACCGCTATCTCGACCTCTTCGGCTCCTGGGGACCCATGATCCTGGGTCACGCCTTTCCTCCCGTCGTCGAGGCCATCCGCGACGCCGCAGGCCGCAGTGCCAGCTTCGGAGCTTCCACAGCCGCGGAAGCCTCGCTGGCGGCACTCGTCCAGCAGTGCTTTCCCTCGGTTGAAAAACTCCGTTTCGTCTCTTCCGGCACCGAGGCCTGCATGTCCGCCATCCGCCTCGCCCGCGGATTTACCGGCCGCAGCTTCATCCTCAAGTTCGAGGGCTGCTACCACGGCCACTCCGACGCCATGCTCGTCAAGGCAGGTTCGGGAGTCGCTACACTCGGCATCCCCGGCTCCGCAGGCGTTCCTGCCGAGACGGTCATGCATACTCTCGCTCTCCCGTTCAACGATCTCGAGGCCGTCCGTGCCGCCTTTGCCGCCCGTCCCGACGAGATCGCCTGCGTCATCCTTGAGCCCATCGTCGGCAACGCCGGAACTATCCCTCCTGCGTCCGGCTACCTCGAAGGCCTCCGCGAGATCACCCGCAAGCACGGGGCGCTCCTTATCCTCGACGAGGTCATGACCGGCTTTCGCGTCACCCTTGGCGGAGCCCAGCGTCTCTACAACATTCAGCCGGACCTCACCACGCTGGGCAAGATCATCGGCGGCGGCCTGCCCTGCGGGGCTTTTGGAGGACGCGCAGATATCATGAACTTCCTCGCCCCCCTCGGTCCCGTCTACCAGGCCGGGACCCTCAGCGGGAACCCTCTCGCCATGGCCGCTGGGATCGCCACGCTCGAACATCTCATCGCCAACGAGCAGACGGTCTACTCCCAGCTCGAGCAAACCACCGCCGCCATCGCCGGGGGCGTAGCCGACCTCGCCGGCGAGGCCGGAGTCACCCTGACGACCAACCAGGTGAGCTCCATGTTCACATGGTTCTTTACGCCAAGCCCTGTGACAGACTTCGCCTCTGCCTCCTCCTCCGACACCGCGGCCTTCGGCAAGTTCCATCGCGCCATGCTCGACGGCGGGGTCTGGCTCCCTCCCAGCCAATTCGAGGCTGCCTTTGTCTCGGCCGCCCATACTCCCCAGGATGTAGCCTATGTCCTTGACGCCGCCCGAACTGCTCTCACCCGCAGTTGATCGCGCTTAAGGCATCCACCCATTCTGTTACCTTTTCCGAAGATCTCCATCGAATGGATAGCGGCATTATTCGGGAATAGGTCATGTTTGACTCAGATATAACCCGGGACGATCAGGCAAAGAAGATGACGCGAAGGCTTTTCTTTGCCGGCATCGCTGCAGTAATCGCCGTGCCTGCGCTGCGCAGATCCCCTATCGTCGAGGCCAGTGAGGAGATCCGCGGCACTCCAGGCGAGGTTGTGATCGTCAACTTCAGCGACGATGGAAAAAACCTTGGCAAGCAAACGGTCGCGAAGATCCTGAAAAGCAACAGGGAGTGGCTCCAGCAACTGGGCAAGAACTCCTTTCAGATCGCCCGAATGGCTGACACCGAGATGCCCTACTCCGGCGTCAGCTGGAACGAGCATGGCCGCGGAATCTTTCGCTGTGTCTGCTGCAATGCGGCGTTGTTCAGCTCGCAGACGAAGTTCGAGTCCGGCACCGGCTGGCCAAGCTTCTGGACGCCGCTTGCAAAGGAAAACGTTGCTGAGGCGGCGGACCGCTCTCTGGGAGTTGCCCGGATTGAGGTCAAATGCGCGCGATGCGAGGGCCACCTGGGACATGTCTTCGACGATGGCCCGGAGCCGACAGGCCTGCGTTATTGCATGAATTCGGCATCGATGCACTTCATTAAGGCGTAACGCGTCCGAACCGCCTTCTTTCAAAACATGTCTTCGTCTTGAATTGAAAGAGAGCCATCGAGGTATGGACCTTTCTACTCTGTCCGAAGAGCCACAACAGGTTCGATATGGGCTGCGCGGTTCGCCGGAAGATAGCTCGCTGCCAGCCCACAGAGCGCCAGCAATAGCGTGACCCCGATCGCTGCCAGCACATCGTAGCCGCTGAACTTATAGCCCAGCCAGGACGTGACAAACCTCCCGGAACCGGCGATCAGGACCACGCCGATCGAGACACCGATGCCGAGAAGGACAAGAGCATGGCGGAGCACCAGCCACAGAATCGCCTCGCGCTGAGCGCCCAGAGCCAGGCGAATCCCCAGCTCGCGTGTGCGCTGGCCCACTGAGTACGCCAGCAGACCATAGATACCGGCCACGGCAATTACCAATCCGCAGAGAGCGAACAGACTGAGCAGTCTTGCCGCGAGCACCTGATTGCCGAGGGAGTCGTCCACCACCTGCTGCATATTCTCAACGCCGTTCAAGGCTGCATCCGGCTGAAGGCTATGAACAACCCGTCGAAGGTTCTGCGTCACCGTTCCGACAGGAAGAGGTGAACGAATCGCTATATTCATGTAGAAGTTGCCAAGGATCGGATAGAGCTCATCCTGCGGCAACAACTGCGTGAGGTTGTAGTGAATCTCCGGCAACGGTGGCTGTCCCAGTGTCTTCTGCGGGCTGTCATCCACAACGCCGACGATCGTCGACCATTGCCGCTCACCGGTGTCGTTGAGCCGCAGCTGCTGTCCGATGGGGCCTTCTTTCGGAAGAAAACGCCGCACGAATGTGCGATTGACGATCGCTGTAGGAGGGCCTGTCGCAGTGTCGGTCGATGTGAACAGGCGCCCCTGCAGCAGGCGGATGCCCATTGTGCGGAAGTAGTCCCCCGTCGTGGCTCGCGCCTGAGCGACGGCATGCGCCGACTGCTCCGGCTTGGGATGATGGGCAATCTCAACTGTCATGTTGAAGTCCCAGCTGCCCTGGAGCGGGCGAACGGTCGTCAGCCCGGCGGATTGGACGCCCGGCAGAGTCCTGACCTGGTCCAGCAAAGGCCCGTAGAAAGTATCGATGATCGAGGGTGTTCCCTTCTGCTGCTCGGGAGACGTCATGAAAAGAGCCGAGGCATGATTCGGCAGATAGATCTCACCCGTAATCACCTGGCTGGCAACGAACCCCACGCGCGTATGCCGCAGAGAGACCAGTGTGCGGACCATTAGCGAAGCAGCCACCAGCAGGGTCAGCGTCAACGCAATCTCGCCGACCACCAACGCGTCGCGCCACCGAGTCTGTTGCTGGCTCGTTCCACTGGCCGCCGCCCCCTGGCGAAGGCCATCCTGCGGGGCTATGTTCGAAGCATGGAGCGCCGGCAGAAGACCGAAGAGAATTGCCGACACGCACGAAGCAACGAAGAGATAAGCGCAGACTTTCAGGTCGATATGGATCTGATCGCCGAAGATGATCGCGTTCGCTAGGTATCGCTTCAGTAGATGTAGCGCCAGGACCGCAAGTCCAAGCCCTAAAGCGCCGCCCGCCAGGCTCAGTAGAAGGCTCTCTGTAAGAAACTGGCGAATCAGGCGGCCACGTTGTGCGCCAAGCGCCGCGCGAACCGCAATCTCACGCCGGCGAGTGCTTCCTCGCGCCAGCAAAAGTCCCGCAACATTCGCGCAGGCGATAAGCCATACCGCGAAGACTGCAACATCGAGCGCCAGAATTGCGGGCCGTACCGAGCCAGTGACCACATCCGGATAGGAAGCAACGCGAACCGGATCCGCGCTCTCATCTTTTGGGTACTCATGCCGAAGCTGATCGTGGATCGAGTTCATCTCGTGCGTCGCATCGGAGAGCGAAACTCCCGGACGGAGCCGCCCAATGACGCTCATCATGGCGGAGTTGCGCTCCTGGAGGGACTTGTCTTCGATCGGCGCCGGAGTCCATAGAGCGTTGTCGCCGGTGTTGGCGGGGAAGGCAAATCCTTCGGGCATCACCCCTACGACCGTGTAGGGAAGTCCGTTGATCGGAACAGAGCGGCCCACAATGCCCGGATCGCCGTGGTAAAGCTCCCGCCAGATTGAGGCTGTAAGCACAACCACATTCGTGTGGCCAGCTTCGCTGTCAGACGGCAGGAAGGTTCGGCCCATCAGAGGTCGAGCCTCCAGCAGGTCGAAGAGGTTTGCACTCGATATAACCTGCGCAACCAGCCTGGGGCTATTCGTTCCGCCAAGCGTCGGAACCTGCTCGGTAAAGAAGCCGATCTGCTGAAAGGAGTGGCTGCGAGCCTGCCAGTCGCGTATGTCCGGCATTGAGGTCGGAGAGAATCCACCGCTCTCCGATCGAACCGCCATCTGGACGACCTCACTGGCGCGAGGAAACGGCATGGCGCGCAGCAGGACCTGGTCCACGACAGAAAACATCGCTGCATTCACACCAATGCCAAGCGCCAGCGTAAGCACAGCCGTCAACGCGAAGACAGGTGCATTGCGAAGCTGACGAAGGGCGTAATGAAGGTCTTGAAGGAAAGAACGCATGAATGTCTCCAAAGAAAACCTACATCAAAACATGCATGCGAAGCTCCGCGATTCGTCGTAGATAACAGGCAGCCTAATCAACAACATGCTGTTCTCCTTCGTGAATCCTTGCTGTTCGGAACTGCAATCGCATGTCCGAAATCGGACACGGCCTGCCTACCCATCTGTCGAATGCTGTCCTCCTTTCTAGGGTCCGAATGGATTCTGTACCATGATCGGGTTTGAACTTATTCCTAGAAGGAGCAACACGTAATGCAAAAGCAGACGAGGAGAGACCTCTTAAAAAATGCTACCAAGGCAGCCATGGGCGGAGCCCTGGTTACACAGGGGGCCTCTGCGCAGACGAGATCGATGGTAAAAAAAGACGCCACAGGCAAACCACCCACGGCCTTTCCCTTCACTCCCGTCGTCTCGTTCGGCAATCTTTTGTTTGTCTCCGGGATCGGATGCCGCGTCAAAGGCACCATCGAGGAAGAGACCAAGTGGGTGCTCGACGAGATTGAAAAGAATCTGGCAGCCGCAGGCTCGTCACTCGAAAAGGTGCTCAAGGTCAACGTCTTCATGGAAGATATCAAGGAATTCGACCGCATGAACGCCGTCTACAAAACGCGCAAATGGGGAGCTGTCTTTCCTGCTCGGAATACTGTTCAACCGGCCCAGCTTCCTGCGGGCGACTACGGTTTGGCAATCGATTGCATTGCTTACGTCTAATGCGGCTTTCGAGAGCTGCTACCCTGTCATTCAGCGCGCGTCATTGGAAGCGCGCTCTCAGGCAGATGCGGCCAACTCATATCCTCAGCGGCCTGCTCGTCGTTGTTCTCTCGGGCCAAGTCCGTCGGATGGATTCGCAGGCGAACGATACTGCCGCCCAAAACTCTGTACGCTACAACCTCAGCGTATCGGTCGATGAGGTTGACCTCACCTTCCACGCAAGCGATCTTCATGGTGCGCCGGTTAATGACCTGAAACTCGACGAGCTGAATCTTCTCGACGACGGCAAACCACCTCGAAGCATTCTCGTCTTCCAATCCCTCGCGGATTTGCCGATCCGCGCCGGCGTCCTCATGGATACAAGTTCGTCCATGGAGAACAACCGTCCCGGAGGCCGGGCCATTGCGACCCGATATGCGCAACAGCTTTTGCGGCAAAAGACAGACCAGGCCTTCGTCATGGAATTCGGCCACCGTCTGAGTCTCTTACAGGACTGGACCAGCGACACTGGTGCGCTTACGAGTGGCATTCGCCGCGTCGCTGGGGGACCTGGCACCACGGCCATCTTTGGCACAATCTATAGCGCATGCCGCTATCAGTTCGGAAAAGGCGACCATGCCTCCTATATCAACTTCATCCTTCTCTTCTCCGATGGCGAGGACAATGCCAGCTACCTTTCTCTAAAGCAGGCCGTCGATATGTGCCAGCGTACCAATACTGCCATCTACGCCTTTCGTGCAGAGTCGAAGCCCGGTCTTACCCTTCCGGGCCCGAGAACTTTAGCAGAACTGGCTTCAGAGACTGGAGGCCGTGTCTTTCATGACGACGACTCAGATGCGGAAGTGACAGAGGACCTCCATATCATCGAAGCCGATCTCCGAAATCGGTATCGTCTTGTCTATAGACCGGACCAGCTGAAACCCGACGGCTCATTTCATCGAATTCAGATGAGAGCCCCCGAACGGGTAGGCAAAATCCTTATCCGGACCGGATACTACGCGCCGCAGCGTTGAACTTTCCTGCAACAGGCAACAGCTCTTACCCCCACTCATCCACCCCAACAAACCGCATCCCCATGGACTTCTCTATCAGCTGTTCGGTTGCGCGAACGGTATTCATCCGTGGGGCGCCCAGCCCTTCCTGTCCTCCATCATGCAGCACGAGATTCGTCGCGAACCCACGTCGCCGGTTTCGCTCTACCCCCTGCATGGACCGCGCCAGAATCCTCTCCACCCCAATCGGATTCCAGTCTCCGCAGATCACATTCCACTGCACTGGGACCATCCCCATCTCCCGCGCGAATCGCAGCACCGCGGGTCTGCGCGCGCCATGGGGAGCGCGAAAATACCGCACGTTCTCTCCCAGCACGTCCTCGATGGCTGCGCTTGCCCCGCTAAGTTCTTCACGGATTCTCCGCTCCGTCTGCCAGGCCAGCCACGGATGCGTCATCGTATGGTTGCCGATAAGGTGTCCGGCAGCGGCGATCTCCCGCACCAGACCCGGACACTGCTGCGCAAACCTTCCAATCAGAAAGAAGGTAGCCCGTACGCCAGCGCCCTCCAGTATTTCGAGCAGCCGAGGCGTCACCTCCGGGTTCGGGCCGTCGTCGAAGGTCAGAGCAAGCTCATCCGGCCGGGCAGGGGCGATCAATGTCCTGCCGAAGATCTGGGACTCCGGCGATAACGCTGCCCAGGCCAGCCCGGCCGTCATGGCCGCGGCGAGGCCCATGGCTGCTCCAATGGCTGCCGCCGACACATCGCCGCCCGCCACAGCACCCTCGATCCATGCGCGACCGTTCATCGTTCGATTCCAGAGCCCTCTAAAGTATCCTCTCACTCGACCATGCTTCGGGCCATTCTTCTCCAGTTAGGCCGTGATCGATAGGTAGAGTTGGTCACTAGTGAATTACGGAGAGGCCGCCACCGGTTTGAGCTGTGGTGCGGCCGTTGTCACCGGTATTCCGTTCAAGGCTCTGTGCGCGGCTCGCAGCAGAGCGGCGGTGCCGTCATCCTCGCCGAGCTCCCAGATCATCAGGCCGCCCAGACCCTGCTCGCGGGCAAAGCTGGCCTTGTGGGCGACCGAGACAGGATCCTCATAGGTCCAGAAGGCATCGCCATCGAAGAGCCAGGGCGCCTGAGAGGATGGATCGCGATAGACGGTCGAGTGTTCCATCAGCGTCTGAATGTAGCTGTAGGGACGATCCCCGTGAATTCCTGTGCCTTCCTGAAAGAGGCCGTTCGCGTCTTCGGGTACCTGATGCCAGCCGTAGGCATAGAAGGGAACGCCCATCAGAAGCTTGGAGGTGGGAACGCCGGCGTCATGCCAGGAAGAAATGGACCGGGTCACGGTGCCGCCCTGAAATTCAGGTGGCGCAGAGAGCGGAGCGAGGAGGCCGGTGGTCTCGCTCCAGGGTCCGACGAAGTCGTAGGTCATCAAGCCGACCTGATCGACGAGGGACGCGACGGTGGCGACATCGGTTCCGGGATACATATGCGGCGTATGGCCGACGGCGATGGTGAGCTTCAGGCCGGGACGGACGGCGTTCATCTGCCGGCGGAACTCGCGTAGAAGAGCCTGAAAGTTGGCAGCGTCGGGCTCGCGAGGGAACTCCCAGTCAAGGTCGATGCCGTCGAAGAGGCGAGGGGCTTCGATTCCGGGAGCCAGGTGGCCTTTGAGGAAGATGTCGACGCAGGAGGCGACGAAGGCCTCGCGGTTGCCAGGCTGGGCATCCTGGGCGAAGTCGGAGGCGCGACCTTCGAGCGAGATAAGGATGCGCAGGCGAGGGAACTTCCGCTTGAGAAGTTGAAGCTGATGGAGGTGGCCGCGAAAGGGGCGGGAGGGAGAGTCAGCGACACCATTGACGCTCTGCTGCGCGCTGAAGGTGAAGTTCAGGTCGGCGTTGGGGTCTGCTACGGAGCAGCGGCCATTCGTGACGAACCCCTGGGCATAGTTGACCTGGTCGACGAGAGGAGCCTTGCCCCCGGGTGAGATCAGATTTTTGACGAGATAGGGCTCCTCATCGTAGAGCGCCCATTGTGGAAAGTAGCCCACGAGTGTGGGATGGGGGAGAGGCTGCTTCTGCCCGAGTAAGACTGACGACGCGGACAGCGCTAGGCTGAGACAGAGGGTAAGGCGAAAGAGAAGCGCACGCCGCATATCGTGAGAGACGCGCTCCGGCCAGAATGGATGCATCAGGAGGACCTCGATGGCGCGGAATTAGCGATTTTGCAACAGAATGGTCGCGCTCGGCGCGATGTTCCACCTAGGCGTGACAAAGCGCACCGAAGATAGGTACCCGTCCGTCCTCAAGACCGGTCGCTTGGTAGAATCGTATTGATTATGTCCACTGCCACCGCACTCTCGCCAGAGATTCTTGCCAAGTACCAGCCTGTGATCGGGCTTGAGGTTCACGTCCAGCTCCTTACGGAGTCGAAGGCCTTCTGCGGCTGCGTGAACCAGTATGGCGGAGAGCCGAACACTCATACCTGCCCCGTCTGCCTCGGCCTGCCGGGAGCGCTTCCGGTGCTCAACCGCAAGGCGGTGGAGTATGCGGTGCTGGCTGCGAAGGCGATCAACTGCGAGATTCGCGAGACGAGCATCTTTGCGCGGAAGAACTACTTCTACCCGGACTCCCCCAAGGGCTACCAGATCTCGCAGTTCGACAAGCCGGTGGCCGAAAACGGCTGGATCGAGGTTCCGGCGTTCGATGAGCGCGGCGTCGCGATCACCAAGCGCATCGGTGTCACGCGTCTGCATATGGAAGAGGATGCAGGCAAAAGCATCCACGACGGCTTTGCCGACTCGATCAACCGGACGTACATCGACCTGAACCGCTGCGGCACCCCGCTGGTGGAAATTGTGAGCGAGCCGGACCTGCGTACGGCCGATGAGGTCTTCGAATACCTGACCCGCCTCAAGGAGATCCTGCTCTATACCGGCGTGAGCGACTGCAATATGGAAGAGGGTTCGCTGCGTTGCGATGCGAACGTCAGCGTGATGCTGAAGGGAGCGAAGCAGTTCGGTACCAAGGCTGAGGTGAAGAACGTCAACAGCTTCCGCTTCATCCGCTCTGCGGTGGAGTATGAGATTGAGCGCCAGATCGGTGTGATCGAAGAGGGTGGCCGCGTAGTGCAGGAGTCGCGACTGTGGAATAGCGGCGAGGGTCGCACCTACTCGATGCGGTCTAAGGAACAGGCGCACGATTATCGCTACTTCCCGGAGCCGGATCTTCCGCCGCTGGTGGTTGGTGCGGAGTGGCAGGCAGAGATCCTGAAGTCGATGCCGGAGCTTCCCGAGGCCCGGCGCGTGCGAATGATCGCCGAGTACGGGATCAGCGCGCAGGATGCGGCGACATTGACTGCAACGGCCTCGTTCGCGGACAAGTTCGAAGCTGCGGCGAAGAAGGCGAAGAGCCCGAAACGCGTGGCCGCCCTGCTGACCAGCGAGCTGACGATGCGATTGCGGCTGAAGAATCTGGAGCTGGAGCAGTCGCCGGTGTCGATGGATGGCATCGTGATGGCGGCGGATCTGGCGGAGTCGGGCGAGCTTTCGAGCAAGATGCTCAAACAGCTTCTGGATACGGCGTTTGAAAACAACGAAGACTTCCCCGCTGTCTATGAGCGCGAGAAGCCGCAACAGATCTCCGATGCGGGTGCGATCGAGAAGATGATCGATGAGGTGATCGCGGCGAATCCGAAGCAGGTGGAGCAGTATCGCGGAGGCAAGAAGACGGTTTCGGCGTTCTTCGTGGGGCAGGTGATGAAGCTGTCAAAGGGACAGGCGAACCCGGCGCTGCTGAATGAGCTGGTGGTGAAGAAGCTGGATAGCTAAGGCTATTCTCGGCATTTTGTAAAAAATTGTTGCCGTGTCTTCGATCGGTCTGGAGTTTAATGGGCGGATGCGAACGGGTGCGTTGTCTCTGCGGATGTGGAGTGCGGCGGCAGTGGTATCGTTGGCCCTACTTGGGTGCAGGGGAGACGTGACCTACGTGGTGCCTGAAGAGCCGATGCCGCCGAACACGATTCTGCTTTCTGGCATGATGCGCGAGCTGTCGGCTACGCCGGGTTTTACGGATGCTCTTCTAGCCCGGCTGAACGGCGGAAAACAGGGACCTGCGTTGATGAGCCCCGCGTTGCTCAAACGCCTCCGCGAACTTATTCTGGGCAAAGACTGGCGAGGGCTGGATCGGTTTCCGGGGTGGACGCTCAAGGGAATCAACCCTACCGTAAAGGTCGCCGGACGCTTCGTAGCGAAGAAGGACGATGGAACGGTGTCGGTGCAGGAGGGAGCAGGGCCGATTGAGCACGCTCCACTCGAGACAGGCTCGCCAACAATGGAACGCGTCGCTCCCTTCATCGACCTTGGCCCATACACGCTGGAGAAGGCCGGACCTATCAATCTGAACCAACCCTCAGACCTTCCAGGGTTCACCACGGAAGGCATCGTGAGCGAACTGGGCGCGGGTGTCATGCGTGGCGATGGACCGAACCCACGCCTGGCGCCGATGCATGCGGAGAGTCAGCGAATTGCCGATGTGCTGAATCGCCTAAGCCTGAATGGATTGAGCGGAGTCGCTCCGGCCTCGGCGGCGGTCGGGGGAAAGGCAGCGATTTCGCCGGAAGAGTTGATCGCTGCGCTGATGGCGACAGGACACACCGTAACGGTCTTCGACGCTCGTTACTTCGCAAACTTCGGTCATTTTCACTTCAAGGATCAGGAAGTGATGATGCCATTCTGGTTGAACTCGCAGCTCGCGGTTCCCGGCACAAAGCGATCGTTGTTGGTCCCTGTAAGCCACGCCGAGTATGAGTGGGAGATCCGGGCCCCGAAAGATAAGCCCGGCATCAATGCGAATGTGAGCTGGTACTTCGGCATCGACGGCAAGAGCGAGTTTCGCACCATGGATACGCAGGATCAGGCCTGGGTGTTGGGTCGTCATGCGCACGAGTATCGGGACAAGGATGCAGTCGAGGTAACACGTCTGGTGGGGAAGATGGTCGTTGCATTCATGCGCCAGCATCTGCGTCGCCCCGATCTTCCGTTCGGTGGCTACTATCCGCTGGGTGTTTGCCAGGACGGCGTGGCTGCAATTGAAAAGAAGATGACGGGGAAGGACACTCTTTTTCCGAACACGGCTGACGTGTCGCTCTTCGACGATCCACGGGATGCTGAAGTGAATGCGATGATGGCTGCGATCCCGAAGGATTTCGAGGGCCATGAGCCGGAGCCGGAGCGAATCTTCGGCTCGCTTCCCACGGACGATCTCAACGCAATTACCATCCCGGGGCTCGCAGAGGATCTTACGAGCGTGAGAGCAGCATGGCAGGATGGTTCGCTGGAGCGCACGCCGACGTGGGTTCGCAGAATGCTATTGCGAATGATTGGAGCGGCAGCAGTGCTGTTGCTCGCGGGCCTGGTGCTTTGGAGAAGAAGACGCATCGCGCATTGAGTGCACGATTCTCAGCGCATTGGATGCAACTCGCGGAACAGATTATGCCTTCTGAACCAGATGGGAGGATAGTATGGCAACCAAAAAGGCAAGCAAGAAATCCGCAAAGAAGTCTTCAAGCAAAAAAAGTGCGAGCAAAAAAACTCCTGCAAGGAAATCCGTAAAGAAGTCGACGGCAAAAAAGACATCCGCGAAATCGAAATCCAGCAATAAATCGAGTTCCAGGAAGTACAGTCCATCCGCAAGCAAGAACGTCGAACGAGAGATGCGCGAGATGAAGCAGGGCAAGCTGAAGAGCGGTCGCAGCGGCAAGAAGGTCACCAGCCGCAAACAGGCAATCGCGATCGGGTTGTCGGAAGCTCGCAGAGAAGGTAAGAAGGTTCCCGCGAAGACAAGTTAAGAAGCTCACTGCGCCACAGCGATGCCCGTCAGCAAGGCCATGACTCGGGATACGCGAGTTGCGACCCTGTTGATGGCATCGCCTTAACTTAAAGATAAAGAAGGCGGACAGTTACAGATCTAAACGGACTCCTGCATCGACTCTTCGATACGCGCCTGCTTTGAGAAGCTCTCCGTCGCCTTCGCAACCGCCGATTCTACGGTTTCGTTGAGTTCGTAGGCGATCTCAAGAATGCCGGGAATCTCCGCAGGAAGCGTCGCTGCTAAACGAACGAGCTTCGTCCAGTCGATGGTTCCGGATCCCGGCCACAGATGCTCGTCGCGCACCCCATTGTTATCGTGAATGTGCAACTCGCTGATGCGTGAACCTAAATGTTCGAAGGCATGCTCCAGCCCACCTTCGCTCAGATGCGCATGTCCGACATCGAGGGTGATCCCGACGTTATCGAAGTGACCGATCTTCAGAATCTGCAGCAGATGCTCGGGCGTGGTTACATCGTTTTGCAGATTCTCAAGCAGCACCTTTACCCCGAGTGGATGAGCGAATGTCTTGATGTGTTCGATGGCCGTCAGGGAGTTCTCAATCGCTCTCTCATCCCAGGGATCGTCTTTCAAGCCGAGATGAAGGGTGATGGCTGTAATGGGTATCTGCTCCGCCAGCTCGAGCGCTCGCTTTACCTCGTCCATCGCATCGATGCGATAAGTTTTATCCGGAGCAATCAAAGAAAGTGTAGGGCAGACGTGGCGCGACCAGTTTTCCGATTGCTCGCGAGTATAGATGGGTTGATGAAGCGTCGCACCCACACCGGTGTCGTTAAACCAGGTGGCAAACTCTCGAACCACGGCGCGATCCGTATAGTCGAAGTGGTGTCGCGCAGCAAAGAGTTCGATGGTGCGAACTCCGCCGCGGTGCAAGGCATCGAGCAGGCCGGGGTGAAGGCGCTGGGAGAGAAAAACGTGGGTGGAGATTCCGGGCTGCATGCTGAACTAGAAGAGTACAACAGACCAGCCTGTGAGGATTTCGTTTAGCATGGGCTTGTCCTAATTTTAGTGAGAGAAACCATGCGGTGGATCTGGGTCACGGTTGCTTTTACCGGAACGTTATGGGGCCAGGCAATGAATACGCCGGCCGTTGTTCCACAGCCTGACCCAACCTTGCAAAAAGAACGCATGGTGAAAAGACTTGCAGACTGGCCAGACCTGGCCCGTTATCGGGATGAGGATTCCGCCCTCGGCGCTCCCAGGCCAGGCGAACAAAGGGTGGTCTTTCTGGGGGCTTCGATCACGGACTTCTGGGGAAGGAAGTACGGGGAATTTTTCCCCGGTAAGCCTTATGTCAATCGAGGGATTAGCGGACAGGTCACATCGCAGATGCTCGCCCGGTTTCAACAGGACGTAGTGCACCTCAAACCGGCAGCCGTAATCATCGCCGACGCAGGCGCGAACAACATCGCTGGAAATGCGGGACCTGCCACGCTCGAGATGTTTCAAAACGACATCGTCTCCATGGTCGCGATTGCGCGTGCCAACCACATCCGCGTTATTCTCGCGTCTCTTCTGCCCGCCGCACGATTTCCCTGGAAACCCGAGGCCAGACCGGCAGCCGCGATTCTGGAATGGAACGAATGGCTGAAGCACTATGCGATTGAGCAACGAATGATATATCTGGACTACTACTCGGCCCTGGTGGACGCGGAAGGCGGCATGAAGCCGGAACTTGCATTCGACGGAGCCGTGCATCCAAATACTGCCGGATATGCTGTGATGCAGCCGCTGGCAGAGAAAGCTATTGCAGAGGCTTTGGCGGCAGCAGCGCCATAGTCAGGATCAGCAATCACGTATCGGGAGGAAACGATTTACATGGTTCGTCGAATGATTGTTCTGGTGGGAACCCTCTGGTTGGCGGTCACAGCTTATGGACAAGCTCCTGTAGCAGCAGCTCCGCCCGTCGTGGATACCGCGAAGCAGATGGCCACCATGCAAAAGAAGCTGGACGACTGGCCGCAGCTCTCGCGATACCACGATGCCGATACCGCATTGCCTCCCCTGTCTGCTGGCGAAAACCGCGTCGTCTTCTATGGAGATTCCATCACGGACGCCTGGGCGAGAAAGCCGGAAGAGTTCTTTCCCGGCAAACCCTATGTCGGTCGCGGCATCAGTGGACAGACAACCCCGCAGATGCTCGTACGGTTTGAGCAGGACGTTGTGCACCTGAAGCCCGCTGTGGTCGTCATTCTTGCCGGTACCAATGACATTGCCGGCAACACAGGACCGTCCACGCCGGAGATGATCGAAGATAACTTCGAATCGATGGTCGCAATCGCGAAGGCGAACAACATCAGGATGGTCGTCTCGTCCATCCTTCCGGCGGACCACTACAGCTGGCAACCTGCTGTGCATCCTGCCGATCAGATTCGGCAGATGAACACGAAACTGAAAGAACTTTGCCAGAAGGATGGCCTTGTCTATCTCGACTATTACTCGGCCATGACGAATGACAAGGGCGGTCTCGATCCTGAATTGGCGAAAGACGGAGTGCATCCAACCAGCAAGGGATATGCGATCATGTCTCCTCTCGCAGAGAAGGCGATCGCAGAAGCATTGGCACGTTGAACAGAAAGAAGAATCATCATGGAAAAGACAATGACTCTAGGCCCGATCGTTCCCCCTTTCACCAGGGAGACCGCCATCAAGAAAGTCCGCACCGCAGAGGATGGATGGAATACGCGTGATCCGCAGCACTGCTCGCGCGCCTACACCGTGGACAGCCGATGGCGCAACCGCTCGGAGTTCGTGACGGGGCGTGACGCGATCATTGCATTTCTCACCCGCAAATGGGAGCGGGAGCTGGAGTATCGACTGATCAAAGAGCTATGGGCCTTCGACGGTGCAAGAATCGCCGTTCGGTTCGCCTATGAGTGCCATGATGCCACCGGTCAGTGGTGGCGCAGCTACGGCAATGAAAACTGGGAGTTTGACGAGAGCGGGCTCATGAAAGCACGCCACGCCAGCATCAACGACCTTGCGATCGCAGAGTCCGAGCGGCTATATCACTGGCCGATCGGGCGCAGGCCCGACGATCATCCGAGCCTGAGCGATCTGGGGCTTTAGCGAGTAACCACTTGATGTACTGTTTGCGGTACCTGGATCCAGTCTCAGTAGAAGTGAATCGTTGTGAGTAAACGACACGCATGAGGAGAGCAGGATGCCATACCTTACCGTCGGGAGAGATGCAGGCAACATTGACCTTTACTACGAGGACCACGGCGTGGGCCGTCCGGTCGTCCTGATTCACGGCTTTCCTCTAAGCGGAAGATCGTGGGAAAAACAGATTGGGCCTCTGGTCGACAGCGGCCATCGGGTCATCATCTACGACAGACGCGGCTTCGGCCGGTCCTCGCAGACGATCACGGGCTACAACTACGACATCTTCTCCGAAGACCTGCACAAGCTCGTCAAGCATCTCGATCTGAAACATCCTTCGCTGGTGGGACATTCCATGGGAGGGGGAGAGGTCGCAAGGTACATCTCGCGATACGGATCGACAAACATCGATCGGGCTGTCTTCATCGCCAGCCCGGTGCCACATATTTTGAAATCGCCGGACAACCCGAACGGTGTCGATGTCAGCGTACAAATGGAACTTGAGGCCTCCGTCAAACGAGACCGACTAGCCTTCCTGACCAGTTTCTTCGAGAACATGTACAACGCGAATGTGTTGCTAGGCTCCAGGCTGACGGAGGAGGAGCTTCGTTATAGCTGGAACATCGGCTCAATGGCCTCGCCCTACGGGACTTTGAAGTGTATCGGGGCGTGGTGGACCGACTTTCGCGGCTGTGTCACAAGGATCAATGTCCCCACTCTCATTATTCATGGGGATGCGGATCGGATCGTCCCGCTGGAAGGAAGCTCGAGGCTCTTGCAACCATCGATTCGTGGAAGCAGACTGGCAATTATCGAAGGCGCTCCACATGGCTTGCTGGCCACCCACGCTGACAAGGTCAATACTCTGCTCGTCGATTTTCTACGCTAGGCAATTGGGCCGCGACTGAAATGTTTGTCGCGGCCCAATATCTTTACTGGCCAGGTACGGCCTTGACCAGTTGCTCCAGCGGGTCAATAAATACAAACCGCACCAGAGCCTGCTGCTGGCGCGCAGCCTCAATCTGCGAGAGCTTTGACTGCTTCCAGCCAGCCGGAGCCTTGCTGGCTCCGCTGAGATAAGAAAGCGCTTCTTCGCCAGTCTGCGAAAGCTGCTGCAGCTGCTGTGCGCGCGGACGCGCAATCGCCAGCAGAGGCGAGCTGGACATCTGAGTCTCAACCGCAGGCACTGACGCGGCCCAGTTTTTGAACCAGTGGTCCAGCTCTGCCCGAGCCTGCCTATTTGTCGAAGGCGACTTGAGCAGCTCACGAACCAGAACATCGACCTGGTGGCGAGACGGAGGATCTGGCCGCACCGCATCGACGAGGTTGTCCAGGGGCGTGATCTGATCCGTATGCTGGCCCTTGTAACGATCTCCGAACGAAACAGGCTGCAGCGACGATGCGAAGACTCGCAGTGCGTCAATGTTTCCGGTGCCAGCCAGTTCACGCAGCGCAGCATCCTCGTGGGTCAGATTACGCAAGCCAAGTGCTTCGATGCGAAGGGATTCCACGTTGAGTCGACGGTACATATCGTCGACGTCTCTCGTCGATTCAGGAGACCAGAATCGTTCCGCAATAGCGGCGGTGCGTGGCCATATTCGCGAATCGATGGAAAGAGCGTTGATGTGCTCGCCCCACATGCAAACCTCGCCACCCAACACGAACTTTCGCTGTTCGGGGGTGAGCTCGGAACTCGAGGGAAGCGGGTCTGCAAGGTAGTGCTCTTCTGCCGACTTCATTCCATCCAGATAGTAGGGCTGCGAGAGGATTCCGTGATATCCGCGTCTTGCAGCATCGGTGAGTGACTTCGCGCCGCGCCAGGAGTGAATGACGGCGTCGGTTGGAAGATCGGGATTCAGGATCTCGTCCCACCCGACCATATGTTTGCTATGTTTCTTCGCCAGTTCGAGCACGCGTCCCGAGAAGTAGGTCTGCAGCTCCTCTGTGGTCTTGAAGTTGTGTTCGCGCATGAAGGCGACAACGCGGGGGTTGTTCTTCCACTGCGTCCCCGGAGTTTCGTCACCACCAAGATGGAGGTAAGCGTCGGGGAAGATGGTCGCCATCTCGCCGAGGAAGGCGTCGATAAACTGATAGGTGCTTTCCTTGGTGGGGTCCATCGCCACCGCCTCAACACCGAACTCGCGCCGTATGGTGTACGGTCCAGAATCGCTCGATAGCTCGGGATAACCCACCAGCCAGCTTCGAGTGTGGCCCGGCATATCGAATTCCGGAATGACCCGGATTCCGCGAGCTGCTGCGTAAGCCACAATCTCTTTCGCCTCTTCCTGTGTGTAGAAAAGGCCGTCGGAGCCCTCGCCGGTGAGCTTCGGATAGATCTTGCTTTCGATGCGGAAGCCCTGGTCTTCGGTGAGGTGCCAGTGGAAGACGTTCAGTTTCACCGCGGCCATCGCATCCAGATTCCTTTTGATTACCTCGACAGGCTCGAAGTGGCGGCCGACATCGATCATCAAGCCACGCCAGCGAAAACGCGGGGTATCGTCGATCTGGACAGCCGGAAGAACGAAGCCTGTACCGCTCGCCTGCACCAGTTGCAACAGCGTAGTCAGCCCGCGCATGGCGCCGACGACCGTAGCGGCGTGAAGCTTAGCCCCGGTCGAGGTGATCGTCAGCGTGTAGGACTCATCCTCCTCGAAGGATTGAATCGTGTCGCCCGCGCCATCGACGTCGACTACGAGGGTGGCCGATGCGCTGTTGCCCATCTCGCGCTGACGCGGGACGCCGGTCTTGCGCTCGATCTGCTCGAGAGTCCGCGTAACTGCGTCATCGAGGCGCTGATTATGAAAGTGCGGAACCCCCACCGTCACTGCCGTAGTCCATGGCAAGGTTGCGCCAGTCGCATTCAGATGCGCCGGCTGCGGCATCAACGTGTTGACGAAGGCGGCCTGTGCGGGGACGGCGGCCTGTGCTGAGGCGCTACCGAGAGTAGGTCCTGTCATCTGCATGACGGCAATCGTGAGGGCAGCGGCAATCGTGTGCTTCACCCGGTTCTCCTTGGAGATGTGGATTCTCTAGAGAACTATACAGATTTGAGCCTGCACAGATCAGCTACCGGCATGTCCTCTTCCTCACTCACGTCTGGCGCGCACTGCATCCAGTAGAAAATTTGTCAGGAATTGTGTGTCCTCTTCGACGGAACGAGCGTTGGCGTCGGCGAAGACCCGGCGCTCGTTGACCCCGCGGATGGCATCCGAGGTGGCCCATGCGGTTGCAACGAAGTCCTGTTGCGGAATCTCGCCTGCGTCCGCACCGGCGGCGAGCAGGTCGGCGAGGTACAGCACACTCTGACGCTGCCAGCCGATGCTCTTTTTGCGGTACTGCGGTGCGCGACTCATGCTGAGAATAAGCCGGTAGAGAACGTGCTGCTCCTGCCAGAAGGCTATACGGACCCGGATAAACGCTGCATACTTCCCGGCGAAATGCGGCTCGTTCAGTACATGCTTTTGCGTCAGCTCGTCCACCTCGCTAATCGCTTGGAGAACGGCGGCCTGGTAGATATCGTCTTTGGAGCGGAAATAGAGGTACAGGGTGCCCTTCGCAAGGCCAGCCGCCTTCGCAATTTCCTCCATGCGCGTGGCGTCGAAACCCTTGTTTCCAAAGACCTTCGTCGCCGCGGTAAGAATCTCTGAGCGGCGGAGCTCGGTCACGACCTTCTGCTTGCTGCTTGTGGCGACGCGAGGCATGGAACGACGTTCTCCCAGTGACTTATCATAAACTTGCATCAATATGACCCATCGGTCATCAAACAATACTGACAAGTCATTATGCCAGCCGTTCTCGAAAAACCCGGGATCTCTGAAGCAGAAGCGTCGCTGGCGGAGGCCGTTCCGCAGTTCGACAACGAGCGCCTTCCCCAGGCAAAAATCTTCAACCCGTGGATCGTAGCCCTGGTGGTCACCATCGGCACCTTTATGGAAGTGCTGGATACCTCAATCGCCAACGTCGCTCTTCCGCATATCTCAGGTAGCCTCTCCGCCTCGCAGGATGAGGGAGCCTGGGTGCTGACCAGTTACCTTGTGGCAAATGCGATCGTGTTGCCGATCAGCGGATGGCTCTCGTCGCTGATGGGCCGCAAGAACTTCTATCTGACCTCGGTCTTCTTCTTTACCGTGTTTTCAGCTGCGTGTGGACTGGCTCCCTCGCTGGGCATGTTGATTCTGTTCCGCGTGGCCCAGGGGCTGGCGGGCGGTGGCCTGCAGCCTTCGGTGCAGGCGATTCTCGCGGACACCTTCTCCGCGCAAAAACGCGGCATGGCCATGGCGCTGTACACGGTGGCTATTCTTGTCGCTCCCGTACTTGGGCCTACGCTGGGTGGCTGGATTACCGACAACTACTCCTGGCGGTGGATCTTCTACATCAATATTCCGATCGGGATTCTGTGTGTCTTCCTGACGCGCATCGTGCTTGAAGATCCTCCTTACATGAAGGAAGCGAAGGCGAAGGCCCGGAAGGTCGCAATCGACTGGGGAGGCCTGGGCTTTATCTCACTCGGGCTGGCTACGCTCGAGATCGTCCTCGATAAGGGGCAAGAACTGGACTGGTTCGGATCGCCGTTTATCGTCTTCTTCGCCAGCATCTCCATCATTGCGCTTGTGGCCGCAGTCTTATGGGAGTTGCACACTAAGAATCCGGTCGTGAATCTTCGCTTGTTGAAGGAGCGTAACTTCCTCTTCTGCTGCATCATCATCCTCGGTCTCTATGCGGTGCTGTACGCGACCACATATCTTCTTCCAACCTTCATGCAACAGATGATGGGCTACGATGCCACGACCTCGGGGCTGGCGCTTTCGCCTGCCGGAATCTTTACGATGATCGAAGTTCCGTTTGTGGGCTACGTGCTGACCAAGGGATACGATCCTCGCAAGATGGTCTTCTCCGGAATGTTGCTGATCGCATCTTCCTGTTGGTGGATGTCGTCCTTGAACTTAGATGTAGCCGAGATGAACCTCATCCTTCCCCGTATCGTGCAGGTACTGGGACTGGGTTTGATTACGGTCCCGGTAAGCACCATCGTCTTCCGCTTTATTCCGAAGACGGAGAGCTCACAGGCGGCGGGCCTTTATGCCCTGGTACGAAACGAAGGCGGAAGTCTTGGCATCGCGCTGGTAAGCACGATGTTGCAACGCCGGGCGCAGGTGTTTCAGACCGTGCTCGGGCAGAACATGACGGCGTCGAGCGGAGCCATGCAACACGCTGTGAAACAGCTCTCTGCGGTGCCTGGGAACGCGACCGACAATCATTACTTCGCTCTGGCGCAACTCTACCAGGCGATGCAGCGACAGGCTCTGCTGCAGTCGTACATGGATCAGTTCAAGCTCCTGTGCGGAGTCATGGTCTGCATGCTGCCGCTGGTGTTTTTCCTGAAACGGCCGCCGGTGCAGAAGCACATCGAGCTTGAGGCGCACTGATAGCTTCTAAAGCATCTGAACCTTGCCACTGGAGAGCTCATAGACGCCGCCAACGATCTTCAGCTTTCCGGTTTTCACTGCAGGCGCAACGATGGGCTGGAGATCGTCAAGCCGGTCTACGCCACGTTTTACATTGGCGCGGATGGCGTTTTCCAGCGGATTGCCCGGCTTGTGCTGCGATTCGAGCACAGAGGGCTTGATGGCGTTCACAAGATCGTTGATGGCGCCTGGAAGAGCGTCTTTGTCGTGAATGTGTTCAATTGCGGCCTTCACGGCTCCACACTGGCTATGGCCGAGAATCATGATCAGGGAAACTCCCAGCTCTGCGACGGCGTACTCGACGGTGCCTTTGACTGCGGCGCCGGCCCCATCGACGTAGTTGCCGGCTACGCGGACAACGAAGAGCTCGCCGATGCCGAGATCGAAGAGGATCTCCGGTGTTACGCGGGAGTCCGAGCAGGTAACGATACAGGCGATCGGGCTTTGGCCAGCAGCGAGCGGCTTGAAGTCCCCCGGGGTGCGACGAGGATGAGTCGAGGCTCCCGCGGCGAAACGCTTGTTGCCTTCGAGCATCAGCTTGAGCACCTCGTCTGGCGGAGGAGCTGGGACGGAACGGGGCGCGGCCAGTGCTTCGAAGGGAAAATTTACGCTGGCGAGGACGACGCCGGTGTTGCGGAGAAACTTACGACGGGAGCTGATGGTCGACATAAGACTCCTTCCGATTCGATTCTCTTCGTGATGGACGGTACGGAGAGATAGTACGCTAAGCATCCTTTCGGGCCTTAGTATCCTGCAGCTTTGCCAAAGTCTCTGCGCGAATCGTGGCCTCCCAGCAGTTCCCCTGTCTTCGGATCGATGGCGATCAGCTCGCTGTCGCCCCATACTCCGGGATTCTTCTCATCGGCTACGGCGAGGCGGTTGATGGTATAGTCCATCGCCTTGAGCTCTTCAGCCGGGGGCACCGGAAACTTCTTTTCGAGATCGAGGCGGTCGGGAAGGTACTGATGGTGGAAGCGCGGCGCGTCCGCAACCTGCTGGATGTTGAGGCCGTTGTCGACCGCGCTGATGACGTCGTTCGCGACCGTGGTGATAATGGTCGATCCGCCGGGGGTTCCCATGACATAGGCGAGCTTTCCATGTTTGAACCAGCTGCCATGCGTGGTAAGGATGGTGGGCGTCATGGCGGAGAGAGGACGCTTGCCCGGCGCTATGGAGTTAGCTGCGCTCTGGATGAGGCCGTAGACATTGGGTACGCCGACCTTCGAGGTGAAATCATCCATCTCGTTGTTCATCACAAAGCCAAGTCCCTCGATCGTCACTCCCGATCCGAAGTAGCCGTTCAACGTATAGGTGCTGGAGACGGCGTTTCCATCTTTATCCACGACCGAGAAATGGGTCGTCTGCGTCGACTCCTTTGCCGGAGCGGCCTGCGGAGGCGGAGGCATGAAACCCGCCGGACGCACCAGAGAAGCAGACGGGCTGGGCTTTGCCGGATCGATCGAGCTGCGCCAGGCTGCGGCGTATTTCGTGTTCGCCATCTGCTTCAGCGGGAGTTTATTGAAGTCCGGATCGCCGAGGTAATCGCCACGATCCATGTAGGCTCGCCGAAAGGCCTCGGTGATGGTGTGAACCTGCGGCGCGCTGCGATCCGCGCCCAGCTTCGGAAGATTGAAGCCGGAGAGGATATTCAGGATCTCCACCAGGACAATTCCACCGGAAGACGGTGGAGGAGCCGTGATGACGTCGTATCCGCGATACCTGCCCTTGATGGGCTTGCGCTCTTTCACTTCGTAGGCCGCGAGATCCTCGGCGGTGATCAGACCGCCGCCGGTCTTTTCAACATCCGCAATCTGCTTCGCCATCGCTCCCTTGTAGAAGTCTGTCGGGTCTTTCGCGATGCGCCGCAGCGTCTCGGCAAGCTCGGGCTGCCGGAAGGTCTCACCTTCTTTGTAGAAGTTGCCGCTGCGCTGATAGATCTTTGCCGTCGCGGGAAAGCTCTTGAAGTCCTTGCTCTGGAGCAGACGCGCTTCTTCGGCAGAGAGGACATAGCCTTCGCTTGCGAGCTTTATGGCGGGAGCTATATCTTGCGCCAGCGTCAGCTTGCCGTAGTGCTTCTGGGCATAGGCCAGTCCTGCGACCGTTCCCGGAACGCCGGATGCCTTGTATCCAACCAGGGACATGCGGGGAATCACGTTGCCCTTCGCGTCAAGATACATGTCGCGCGTGGCGGCCGCTGGAGCCTTCTCGCGATAGTCGAGGAAGTGGGTCTTTCCATGCCTGTCGCGGATCAGCATGAAGCCGCCGCCACCGATATTTCCCGCCACCGGATAGACCACCGCCAGCGCAAAGCCGACTGCGACCGCAGCATCGACGGCATTGCCTCCCTGCTTCAGAATCTCAAGGCCTGCGTCGGAGGCGTCATGCTGGATGGTCACGACCATCGCATGCGGGGCACGCGTCGGCTCGAGGCCGGGCTGCTGGGCCTCGATTACGGAGCCGAGGACAGCAAGCGAGAGAAGCGATATGGGGATACGAAGGTTCGCTGAACGCATGAGGAAGAGCTCCGGGCCTGAATGGGATTTATCAACGACAGAATAACGTGCCGGCCAGATGAGGCCCCCTCCCCTACATTTTGCGCAAAGTCTTCATTCCTTGATGGTTAGGTCCGGACCTCCATTTCTCTCCTTTCGTAAAGTATTGATTTTGCTGAGGAATGGAGTTGGATTTCCGGCAAAGTCTTCATTTAAAAAGAGAAGGCCCCGGGCTGTTGTCCGGGGCCTTTGGTGATCGCTTTTATGGATGCTGATTTAAGTATACCGGGCGCGCGATATGGAAATGCCATTCCGGGCCCATTTAGTTTTCTGAGGTAACTATCCTGTTTTGTGTTGATGGAAGATGGGCATGAATCGAAGGAGTCAGGGGGCTTGACAGTGATATTTCCTCGCTTTCCATCGCTTATTCCTCAAAAGAGAAGTTATGCCATCTTCACTCACGGATTTCGACGGCGGGATACGCTTCGACGTATTCCTCGCCATTGCAACCGAAGTAGGTGACGGTACGGGCGCCAAAATCGACGTCATAGCTAACAACTCCCGCACGCCAACTTGCTTTGAGGAACTCGGGAAATGTACTTTCTCCGGCTTGATCGATTCGCAACGCTGTGATCAAAGCATCTCGATCGAATGCCGGTACGTCCACAGGGCCAGATACCAAGGGTATGCCCTGGATCACGACCGGTCCCTCTCCGGTGAGGAACAGGCTCTGACACGCGGGTAGAGCCCAGAGATTGCGGGTCACTCCGGCGCGTCGCAGGCTCTCGGCAAGATAGGGAAATCCTCCCACCTTCGGGCGGATGGCGGAGGCCTGCTCCATTGCCTTCATCAGGTTGTCAACTGCTTTGCTCATGAGATTTGCTCCCTTTGGGGTAAAGTGCGGTTTGGAATTGAGTGAGATTTCATCCAGCGCAAATCAATCGACCGGAACATCCAGGATCTGATGATGCTCTGCCACCTTCGAAAGCAGACGGCGCAGAGCGGATCTTTCGTCGGCATCGAGACAAGCAAAGAACTGCGCGTCGTTCTGATCAGCGATCTCAGCCAGCTGAGGAAGATTGCGCTTCCCAGCGGTCGTCAGTGAGAGTATTTGGCCTCGACTGTCTTTAGGATTGACCCTGCTCTTGATCCAACCTTTCGCCTGGAGCTTGTCGACGATCTTCGAGATTGCCCCGCGAGTCATGGTCGCGGCTTCAGCGAGTTCGCCCGGGGTTGCTTGTTGTCGCTCATAGAGATGACGTAACAAGACCCACTCGGCGACGGATGTTTGTCTCCCATGCAAGGACTGGGCGAATTGACCCGAGACCGAGTTGGAAACCCGTCGCAGACAATATCCCAGATGGCTTTCAAGCCCAGAGATGGAGCGTTGGGCGCTCATTCTAATTTCCATGGAAACTATAATGATTTCCATGGAAACTATAATGATTTCCATGGAAACTATAATGATTTCCATGGAAACTATAGTCAAGGGATTTCTGCAGAAAATTTACAGCTCCCATGCGTCGGCAGGTTCGCAACACCCTTTGGAACTTTCAGATCGTGTGAGCAGACCGAATAGAATTGAAGACGCATGCCCACGCGAGTCCGCTCCTACTGCAAGATCAATCTTGGCCTGGCGATTGGGCCCTCCCGCCCGGACGGCTTTCACGGGCTGACGACGCTTTACCAGACGCTGGAACTGCATGACCTGGTGACGGTCTCGGCGGAGCGGGCGGACAAGACTTCGATTGCGATTACCTCGAACGACCGTCGCGTACCTCTGGACAGCCGCAACACGGCATGGAAGATGGTCGAGAAGGCACTGGAACGGCTCAACCTCTTTGCCGATGTCTTCATCCATATCGAGAAGCGTCTTCCGATTCAGGGTGGCCTGGGTGGCGGAAGCGGGAACGCCGTAGCGGCGTTGATCGGCCTGGAGCGGGAGCTTGGCGTCGCGCTGCCGGGGGGAGAGCGCCTGAGGCTGGCGGGTGAGGTGGGGTCGGATGTGCCGCTCTTTCTACTCGGAGGGGCGGTTCTAGGGATTGGGCGCGGGGAGCAGGTGGTGCCCGTGCCTGATATTCCTTCTGTTTTCTGCGTCGTTGCTGTTCCTGAGGTTGGAGTTTCGACGCCGCAGGCGTTTCGGGACTGGGATGCCTTGGTGGCTGGGACCGCAGGGGCTAAAGCCCCTTTTCATTCCGGGTTCGGTGGCGGCACGGCTGAAGCCGTGCCCTTAACAGGACAGGGCGAGGTACTTGGTTCTGTGGGGGCGCGTGCGTCATTGACGCAGCCCGACAAACTCGATAGACTAAACGAGTTGAGTCTCGCTTACGCATCTTTGTATGCGGAGCCAGGCACTTCCGGTATCATCCGTGGCTCGAACCCTGGAAACCAGCAGGGAGGCTCTGAGCAAGCTCAGGGCAGCCAAGTGGATGATCTGGCGGAGAGTACCCTTCTCTCGCTTGTCCGCACCGGGGTTGAAAACGACTTTGAACGAGTCGTCTTTCCTGCTTATCCCTCCTTGCGTGACATCAAGCGTCAACTGATGGGTACCAGCTCCGGCCAAGAATCCGGCCAAGCGCTTTTTGCTGCGCTCTCTGGCTCGGGTTCGGCTCTGTTCGGACTTTACCGGTCCGAGGAGGATGCCAAGGCGGCTCAACAGCGCGTCCAGAACGCGGGTGTCAAGGCCCTGATGACGAAGACCTTGCCTCGAGGGAAATACTGGATGAGAATGTTCGCAGGGTGACCCGGCCGATCCAACCATGCGGCCGATTACTGGGCGATCGACTAACGGTAGGTCAAGTGCCTTTGACGCACTTTGTCTAGGTTCGAATCCTAGTCGCCCAGCCAAAGTCTTTCGCCAGCGAAGAGAGTTAAGAGTTAGGGATTTGCGGCAGAAATGTGCCGTTGATGTGGAATGGACTGAACTCCGCGGCCCACGGAATAAACAAGAATGGGCTGGCAAACGGAGATCAGAAGATTTGAAGGACAGTCTTAAAGTTTTCAGGGATTCGCAACAAGGATTTTTGATGGAACGCGGAGTCGCAACAAGGCTTCGTCAAGACAAAGCAGCAGGAACTATTCAAGGTCAACCAACCTGGAGGTTTCAATCGTGAACGAACAAGACGCGACTGCAGTTCTTTCCCCTATTCAAGGTCAGGTTGAGGAGGCAGAAACCAGCTCCCAGCCTGCACCGGCGCTCTCCGACAAGGGTCAACCCGGCGGACAGTTCAAGTCCGCGGAGAAGAAGCGCACTCCGCGATCGAGTGAGAATAAGCGCATGAAGATTTTTTGTGGATCGTCCAACATCGCTTTGTGCGAGGAGATCTGCAAGTTCGTTGGAGTGCCGATGGGCGAAAGCCGCCTGCAACGGTTCTCCGACGGAGAAGTTCACTTTCAGCTGCTCGAGAACGTTCGCGGTGCGGACGTCTTTCTCGTGCAGCCGACGTGTTTCCCGGTGGATCAGCATCTCGTGGAGCTGCTGATCATGATGGACGCGCTGAAGCGCGCCTCCGCCGGCCGGATTACGGTCGTGATTCCGTACTACGGGTACGCCCGGCAGGACCGCAAGGACCGGCCCCGCGTCGCGATTACGTCGAAGCTGGTTGCCGATCTGCTTGTGACGGCGGGTGCAAACCGTGCGTTGTTTGTCGATCTGCATGCAGCGCAGATTCAAGGTTTTTTCAATATCCCGGTGGATCACCTGTTTGCCAGCCCGGTGCTGGTGAGCTACTTCCGGGATTTGAACCTGCCGGACCTGACGGTGGTCTCACCCGATGCCGGCGGCGTGGAGAGGGCGAGATTCTTCGCCAAGAAGCTGGATGTACCGTTGGCCATCGTGGATAAGCGGCGGACCGACATTAATGTCACCGAGGTGATGAACGTGATCGGCGATGTACGCGGCCGGACGTGCCTCATCCTCGACGACATTATCGACACGGCCGGAACGCTGGTGAAGACGGCCGATGCTCTGCTGGAGCAGGGGGCAAAGAAGGTTTATGCGTGCGCGACGCATCCGGTGCTTTCGGGCCCGGCCATCGAGCGCATTGCAGAGTCGCGATTGGAGCAGGTGATCGTGACCAACACCATCCCTCTGCGCGAAGAGGCGCAGAAGGTGGCGAAGATCAAGGTGCTCTCGATTGCCGGGCTGTTGGGCCGCGCGATCGAGAGCATTCACATGGAGACGAGCGTCAGCTCGCTCTTCAACTAAGTTTGGCTGCGCAGAGGTTGGGCGAAGCCAGCAGGTAGCAGGCGCTGTACAAATAACGCGGCATGGCCGCAAAGGGAGCGGAGACAAACGGTCTTCGTGCCCGAAAGGAAAACTGACATGGCAGTAGCAACGTTCGATGCAGTCGTCGCCACTCCCCGCGAGGGCAAGTTCAACAAGAATGCGGCTCGCCGCGTTCGCGTCGCCGGCAAGATTCCGGCAGTCGTTTACGGTGCGGGTCAGGATGCCGTCGCGGTTACGGTCGATCCCAAGATCATCACCAAGATTCTGCACTCCGAGTCGGGCCACAACACCATCTTCGATCTCAACATCGAGGGCGGCGCAGCCACCAAGGCGATGATCGTCGACTGGCAGAATGAGCCTATCAAGGGCCGGCTGCTCCACATCGACCTGAAGCGTATCGCGATGGACAAGACCATGCGCGTCTCGGTTCCTGTCCAGCTCATCGGTGTTCCTGCCGGCGTGAAGACCCAGGGCGGAATCCTCGATCACATTCTGCGCGAGGTCGAGATCGAGTGCCTTCCGGCCGACATTCCGAGCCACATCGATGTCGACGTCTCGGCTCTGGAGCTGCATGGCGCCATTCACATCTCCGACCTTCCGCACTCCGGTTCGATCAAGTACCTGGGTGAGGAGACGGCAACGGTCGCACACGTGACCGTCATCAAGGAAGAGGCTCCTGCCGAGGCTGCTGAGCCTGCCGCGGCCGAGCCTGAGGTCGCCAAGAAGGGTAAGACGGAGACCGCGGCCGCTCCGGCAGCTGACGCGAAGAAGAAGTAAATCGGTGGTAGTCCTGATTCGATTCGGGACTACCGCTTATCGTACGGAAGGAAAGGTCACGTGAAGCTGATCGTCGGGCTCGGTAATCCAGGGATCGAATATCAGTTCACACCACACAACGCCGGTTTTCTGGCGATTGATCGCATCGCAGAGGATTGCGGAGTGGTTGTAACCAACCGGCGAGGCAGGGCTCTGACGGCGAAGGCGAAGCTTGGAGGACAGGAGGTTCTCCTGGCCAAGCCCGAGACCTTCATGAATCTCAGCGGGCTTTCGGTGGCCGCGCTGGTTCAGGAGCTGGAGATTGAGCGAGTCGCCGAGGATGTCATCGTCCTCTACGACGAGCTGGCATTTCCGCTGGGCCGTTTCCGCATCGCGGAGCGCGGCTCGGCAAACGGGCATAACGGAGTGAAGTCCCTCTCCGGCGTGCTTGGGACAGAGGAATGGATTCGCATTCGCATTGGCGTCGGCAAGCCCGCGCTGGCGGATGGAAGAGAGATCAAGGCTGGGGGCAGGGATTATCTGCTGACGCCGATGCGCAAGCAGGAGCTTGCGGTGCTGGATGAAGTGCTCGATCGCGTGAAGCTTGCGGTCGAAGCGGTCTTGACCAAAGGGGTCAGCGCCGCGATGAACGAGTTCAACCGTCGTCCCGACTCTGAAAAGGACTCGAGCGAAGGGAAGTAGCAGGACCAACGCAGTAGATTCCATACCGGACCGGCGGGCCATTGCCGGGCGGTGCGAAGCAGAACTTCGCAGAAAGAAGTGAAACGTATGAGCAGCCGCGCTTATGAAGTGATGTACATCGTCCGTCCGGACGTGGAAGAGGCAGATCTCGACAAGCTGGTCGAAGGCTTTGAGAAGAACGTCACCGATGGTGGCGGAGAGATCAAGTCGACCGAGAAGATGGGCCGCCGCCGCCTGGCCTACACCGTTCGCAAGTTCAACGACGGCATCTACGTTCTGATGACGATCGTCGCCGAGGGTTCGCTGATTGGCGAGATCGAGCGTCGCCTGCGTGTTTCCGAGCCGGTCATCAAGTTCATCACCGTCCGCATCGACGAAGAGGAAAAGCGCCTGGCGAAGGTGAAGGCCATCCGCGATACCAAGGTCAAGCGCAGTGCGCAGCCGGTTGCAGGCAACGTAGAAGCTTCGCCTGCCCCCGCCGAGATTCCAGCGACGCCGGTGACGGAGGCTCCTGCGGCTGAAGCTGCAGCAGTCTAATCGGCGCTCAAGAGATCTGCGATGCCCTGAGGGCACCGCATAACGCAGCATCCACAGCCTGAACCCGCTTCCGTGTTGCCTGAAGGCAGCATGTCCACAGACTCCACAGCGTGTCTGGAGCGGCAAAGGCACCAACCAGCGAAAGAGGAAAATCAACATGGCTGACGAGACAACCAGCACGCAACCCACTGAGCAGCAGCACGCCCCCTCATCCCGCCCAGCGTCGGCAGGCCCCGGCGGCCCTCGGCCCCCGCGGCCCGCAGGCGGCCCCGGTGGCGGACGCAAGTTCTTCCGTCGTAAGAAGGTTTGCAAGTTCTGCACCGAGAAGATCGATGCCATCTCCTACCGCGACGTTCGCCTGTTGCAGGGCTTTGTCGCCGAGCGAGGCAAGATCGTTCCGCGTCGCCTGACGGGCGTTTGCACCCGCCACCAGCGCCGCCTTTCTCTGGCCATCAAGCAGTCGCGCAACATCGCCCTGCTCGCCTTCGCCACGCGCTACTAACTTATCGCCAGGCCGGCGCCTTTGCTGCACGACCTGAGAACGGAACGGAGACATTGCAATGGAAGTCATTCTGAAGGAAGACATCATCAAGCTCGGACACCGCGGCGACGTCATCAAAGTCGCTGACGGTTACGGGCGCAACTACCTGCTGCCGCAGAAACTCGCGATCGAGGCCACGGCAGCCAACAAGGCCGTCATCGAGCAGATGAAGGGCTCGGCCCTGCGCAAGTCTGCGCGGGAGAAGGTCGACGCCGAGTCGTTCGCGACCCAGCTCAGCGAAGTCGAGCTGGTCTTCGAGCGCAAGGTTGGCGAGAACGATCATCTCTTCGGCTCGGTCACCTCGGGCGACATCGCGCACGCGCTTGAGGCCAAGGGCTATACCGTCGACCGCCGCAAGATCGCTCTCGACGAACCTTTGAAGTCGCTCGGCGAGTATCACGTGCCAGTGAAGCTCCACCGCGAGGTCACCAGCCACGTGAAGGTCACCGTGAAGAGCGATCAGCCTGAGGCTGAAGCTGTTCCGGCTACCGCAGAGTAATTCTTCGCTCAAAAAGAAACACGAGAGGCACCCTGCCATTTGGCCGGGTGCCTCTTTTTTTGTCCTTTACGCCATGCAAGATCGGGATCGCCCTCCTGTCCAGCGCTGCTTAATTTAGCGGATTCCCGTAAATGGATCGGCACTTCTGTCGTATCTTTATCTCCGCTGTATAAGCTCTTTTTTTGAAGTTGTACGTACGATATCCCCGGTCTTCGCCGGGGTGGGCCCTTTGACAACATTTTCCGAGAGAGACGCGTAGAGAGCCTTGAGCGTCGCTGGTGCTGCGACGCGGGGTGCTTTGCGGATGGAGGAACCGTGAGTACACCAAACGGTGGTCCGACCCCGGACCACATTATGCAGACAGGTCTCGCATTCTGGTCGTCGAAGACGCTTTTGAGTGCGGTTGAGATGGGAGTTTTTACCGAGCTGGCCGATGGCCCGGAGAAGTTTGCTGCTTTGAGCGGGAGACTTGGACTTCATCCGCGTTCGGCACGGGATTTTCTGGACGCTTTGGTTGCCCTTCGCTTCCTTGAACGTACCGGCGATACCTATTGCAACAGCCAGGAGGCGGATCTGTTTCTCGACCGTCGCAAGCCGGGCTACATTGGCGGGATCCTGGAGATGGCGAACTCGCGCCTGTTTGGATTCTGGAACCATCTTACGGAGGGCCTGCGTACCGGCCGACAACAGAACGAGGCGGGGCAGAACGCCGGAGGAGCAACCTTCGAGGCTCTCTATGCGGATCCGGCGCGTCTGCGAACGTTTCTTGCGGCGATGTCCGGAATCAGTCATGGGGCTAATATCGCGATCGCGAAGAAGGTTCCGTGGACGAAGTACACGACCTTTGTCGATGCCGGAACAGCCCAGGGAGATCTTGCCGTGCAGATTGCACTGGCGAATCCGCACCTGAGCGGTATGGGGTTCGACCTTGCGGAGTGCGGCCCTATCTTCGAGGAGTATGTTGCGGCGAACAAGGTAGGCGACCGTGTGCGATTTAAGCCCGGCAACTTCTTCCAGGAGGCGATACCGTCGGCCGACGTAGTCACGATGGGACACATTCTCCATGACTGGAATCTGGAAGAGAAGAAGATGCTGGTGCGAAAGGCGTTTGATGCCCTGAATCCAGGGGGAGCGCTGGTGATCTACGACGCCATCATCGATGACGATCGATCTCAAAATGCATTCGGCCTGATGATGAGCCTGAACATGCTCATCGAGACGGAGGGAGGCTTCGACTACACAGGAGCCGATTGCATGGGCTGGATGAAAGAGGCCGGTTTTCGCGAAACGTATGTCGAGCACCTGGTCGGGCCGGACTCCATGGTGGTGGGTTTGAAGGCTTAATCAGAGGAGTTCTGTTTTGACATTGCAATCATCAGGGCGGGCGTAGACTGTAGGCGTCGTCGACGTCCTGGTGATTGCGATGAGGCTTCTGCCAACGGCGAAGAATGTGCACTTTTACCAGCGGCGTTTGCGTCAGGCGCGCATTGTGGCGCGTGCGTTTCAGTCCAAGCACCATCCGATCCTTGCGCACATCATTCCCATGCGGCGCTGTAATCTTTCGTGCACATACTGTAACGAGTACGACAAGGTTTCAAACCCTGTGCCGCTGGAGGAGGTCCGACGGCGTATCGACCTGCTGGCGGGGCTGGGCACGGGAATCATCACCATCTCCGGCGGCGAGCCTCTGCTGCATCCGAATCTCGATGAGATCCTCCGCGCCATTCGTTCGCATGGCATGATCGCCACCATCATCACAAACGGATACCTGCTGACGCAGGAGAGGATCGAGCGGCTGAACCGGGCGGGCCTGGAACATCTGCAGATCTCTATCGACAACGTAAACCCGGACGAGGTCTCGAAGAAGAGCCTCAAGGTTCTCGATAAGAAATTGGAGTGGCTCGGGCAGTACGCCGATTTCGATATCAATATCAACTCCGTGTTGGGCGGCGGAATCCCGAATCCCGAAGATGCGCTGACCATTACGCGGCGAGCCCTGGAGCTGGGATTTGAGACGACGGTAGGAGTGATCCACGATCATGGAGGACAGCTTCAACCGCTCAGGCAGGAGGAGCAGCAGGTCTACGATCAGATTCTGGCGGAGCGGAAGCCGGGCTTCTTCGCCTTTGCCTACGACAATCTGTTTCATAAGAACCTGACCCTCGGCCAGCCGAACGACTGGCAGTGCGGAGCTGGAAGCCGGTACCTCTACATCTGCGAGGACGGGCTGGTTCACTACTGCTCGCAGCAGCGTGGATATCCGGCGATTCCTCTTGAGAAGTACACGCTGGAGGACATCGACCGCGAGTATTCAACGAAGAAATCCTGCGCGCCGTATTGCACGGTCTCGTGCGTGCATCGCGTCGCCATGCTCGACATGATCCGCAATGATCCTCGCAACTCTCTCTTGCGCCTCTTTCCTCCCACGACACCCGGAGGCCCACCTTCGTATCCGCCTCCTGTCCGTGTGCTCAGCTCTATCTTTCTGCCGGAGCCAAACGGCAAGCCCGCTGGACCCGTGCGCCGATTCGCCGCCGGGATGGCAATGCGAGCCTTCGGTTTGAGAAAGACGGAGAAGGGCCGCGTCGACCAATAGATCTTCAGATCTTCGCCGCACTATAGATATTTGTAGGAAGCGAGAAAGACGAGTAAGGATGTTACCGCGCCCAGCAGAACGTCGAGTGCGTAATGGTACCGACCTACAACGGCTCCTGCTGAGATCAGGATCGCAATGACAAGAAAGATCACGCCGATCCATGGAGCGTAGAGCAGCAGAACGAATGCGATGGCGAAGGCGGAGGCCACATGCGCGCTGGGAAAGGAGATCGCATGGATGCTTCCGTGTTGGAGGATCCAGCGATTGAAGATGCGCCCCTTGTTTGCGTGTTTCGCGGTCTCACTGGAGGCGGCCGGATCGGCGAAGAGCGACCGAGGAGGGAACGCCGGAACGAAGGGCGTAATCGCATAGCAAAGGTACGTGGACACCAGCAACACCAACCAGAAGCCATCGACTTTGCCGCGCAATCCAGCCAGGTAGATTGCGGCGAGTCCGAGAGGCACGAGGGGATAGCAGGAGAGGTAGGCCATCTCTAGGACGAAGCCTGCCGAGTTTCGCTCCGTCCCTGATTTGGCCGCAATCCCGGGAATAAGCCGCCGGTCGAACGCGAGCAGGCGATCCTGCATTGCAGGATTCGGCCCTAAAAAAAACCGGCCGGTTTGCCAGTACGGTACCAGGAACAGTGCCACTGTAAGGAAGTCGAGAAGGACGAGAAACTGCGTTGCGGAAAGAAAGGAAGCGCACGCGTGAACAAGGCCAATCGCGACGAGGGCGAAGGCCGCAAGCGCCGTCACGATCCACCGCCGTTGCACTGGAAGTGGGCGAGACGTGAGCCCGGTAGCCCATGCGGCGATCGAAAACACTACGGCAAAGCCGAGTTGAATCCACTCTGAGGTCCGCAACGCAGGTTGTCCCCCACTCCAATTGAGCTGACCGGTCCCCTGATGGAATCATTATCCCTATTTCGGGCAAGATAGATAGCTCTATGTGGCAGTGAGGTAGTGGAAGTATTACCTGTCTTCCGTGGGTGAGTGGGGAGATCTGCGTCGCCTCAGAAATCCATCCACTGCCCACGGACCTGACCCCCCAAGCACAAGCGCGGCAAGGCATGCTAAGTACAGAAGGTCGCACTCGTAGCCCGGAGGCCCGAACTGGGCTCCGGCGGCAGTGACCGCCTTCAGCTTGATGGAACTGAAGCCGTAGGGAAGGTGGACTGTAAAGATCGCTACCAGCAGGATGGCAGCCATCGGCAGGCTCGCCAGGGCAACGAAGGCTCCCAGAAGTACGGCTAAGCCGCCGAAGATCTCTATAAGGATGGTGAGCCAGGCCATCATGTGCGGTGCGGGTACCTTCATCGCGCTCAGAAGGGCGGCAAACACGTCAGGTCCCTTCGCCAACTTGGCAAAGCCGTGCTGCATGAAACCGTAGCCGACGATCAGGCGAAGCGGAATGGGAGCCCATCGCATCATGATGCTTCTGGCGTTCTCCGATAGATGCGGTATTTTCATGGCCCTCAAGCTTAACCCTGATGAAATCAAGATCAGGGAAGCTGCTTATCTCCTGGTTAGATCCCATGGAGCGGATGAGGTAACAACCGTTTGCTGACTGAGATCATTCAGTCTTATTGGAACATCGCTTCGTAAGAGGCTCTGCAGCCGTTCTTTAACCGGCAGCGCTGATTCCGTACTTGTCGCCAAGAAATTTCTGCAGCCCATGCGGAAGCCTGCTGGCGAGCTCCTGCCATGTAAGCAGCTTCATGCGGCTACGAAAGCTCAGGCTGCGGATGGCGCAGATCACGCCGAACCATTGTTCGATCAGGTCCTTGCGCCGCGCGTCGCACAACACCGCGAACGAGCCGCCCGTGACGTGGGCGGCAAGCGCACCGCGAATCAGCTGATAGCCCTGCACGCGCTCACCGCTTCTGCGCAGCTCCTCGATGTCGAAGACCTCTTCGAGTTCACAGTAACGCGACAGCAATCGCATCGGGGCAGTCTGAAAGTTCGTCTCTGTCAGCTTCGCCTCCACCAGCAACTCGCCAAGCCTCATGTCGATCTCGGTGCGGTCCACGTGGTCGTTATGCAGCGGCACACCTACCCGAATCCCGAACTCAGGCACGGCGCCGCATTCGACGCCAAGCAGTCCGCACAGATCTGCGCGCTGCAGGATCCTGGGGCAACAGAAGACATTCATCAGCAGGGCATCGGAGCTGTTGGCGCAGTCCAGCTCGTACCTCTGGCGGTCGCGCGAGCGCGGGACCCTCGCGCTCGCCGTGTAACTCTTCGACAATCGCCTGGCCCATTCGGGCCTTGCGCAGATCGCACGATACGAAGGAGCGTAGAAGTTTCCGTGCGCTCCCTCGTCTTCGCGATAGATCACACTCGCCACATCGCCGTATGTCAGCTCGTGTTCGTGATTCGCTGCGCGAGCGAGATTCCTCGCACTCAGCTCCCGCCGAAGCGCCGCGCTCGAAAGGCTGTCCATGTCGCAATCATATGCGAAGAAAAGGCGAATATGTGCTTCGCATGGTTTGCTTCTTCAACCAACGAGTCGACGTCCTTTATCGGGTTGCCTCCTGCTCCGCCGGGCGTTTGCTCCGGTCCGCGACGCCGATCGGAACGATCATCGGAACACGCCGGCGATACTCAGCATATTCGTCATGAATGCGCATGAGATCGCGTTCCTCAAATTGAATCGCGATCAGGATGTAGGCCGTCGTTGCTACGGCAAACACCAGGTGCGCCGCGGTCATCACCGGAGCGGACCAGAAGACCATCAGCCAGCCCAGATAGAGAGGATGACGCACGAGGCGATAGGGTCCGGGTGTCCGAAATGGAACCGGCACGTAAGGACGCCCAAGCAGAACCAGCCACACCTGTCTGAGGCCGAAGAGATCGAAGTGATTGATAAGGAACGTTGTCATCAACACCGTCAGCCAGCCCAGAACGTAAAGTCCTACGAGCACAGACCATGCGGTCAAGCTGGTGACACTCCACACCACTCCTCCCATCGGCTGCCACTTCCAGAACAGCAGGATCAGCGCAAGGCTCGAAAACAGGACGTACGTGCTGCGCTCCGCCACTGGTGGGACCAGACGCTGCCAGATTTGCTTGAACCACGGCCTCGCCATCACGCTGTGCTGGATCGCAAACAGGCCCAGCAGAGCGAGATCGATCGCAAGAGCCTCGGCGAATGGTATCTCCCGTCCGGAATCGATCGATTTGGGCACCCGGAAGTTGCCGAGAAATCCGATTGCGTACAGAAACGAAGCCAGGAAAACCACGTAGCAAACAACGCCATACAGAAAAATTACGATTCGTCGCACCATGACTATTCCCTCCCATTCCCAAGCGCACAAGAGACCAATACGACAGCCGATACACAGGCCACCTGCATCGGAGCAGCTACTTCGTCAAAATGCGCAGTCATCCATAAGCCAACACCCATCCCGAGATAACAAACAGCTTCAACCAGCAACAACGTCATTCGATTCAACATTTGGTGCTTCTCCTTCAGGTTGCATCGGCACTGTGATATCTGAAATTGGGCCCGATCCAGCGCCACTGTAGCTATTACCGCGCTTCTCAAGCCCCGGCGTCCTTTGGCGGGACTGACTTTTTTCTGCTATTTTCCTGATAGAGTGGTCGCCAGTTCTACGAACGTTGTCTACGAGTTCGGCCCCTTTCGCCTGGAACCCAACGAACATCGACTCACGCGCGAGGGCCTCTCGATTCCCGTTACCGGCAAGGCATTGGACACGCTTTGCGTTTTGCTGGAACGGCATGGAAAGCTCGTCTCAAAACAGGAGCTGATGGACGCCGTTTGGCCTGAGACCCGTGTCGAAGAAAACAACCTCGATCGGAACATCTCTGCTCTGCGGAAATCGCTCGGCGTGCAGGCCACCGGAAGACCCTTCATCGAAACCGTTCCGCGCGCAGGGTATCGGTTTGTCGCTCCCGTTCATGAGACTTCGCTGCGGCCCATGAATCGACGTGCAACCGACCGCGATCCCGAGCTTCCGTCGCGCCAGGAGATTCGCTTCTGCATCACCCCCGACAAGGTCCGTCTCGCCTACGCCACCATCGGCAGCGGACATCCCATCGTTCGCGTTGCAAACTGCTTCAATCACCTTGATTTCGAGTGGGGCAGCCCCATCTGGCGTCACTGGGTACGAGACCTGGCGAAGGGGCATAGCATCGTGCGCTACGACGGAAGAGGCAATGGCCTTTCCGAGCGCGACGTTAACGACTTTTCGCTGGATGCGTGGGTGCAGGATCTCGAGAGCGTGGCGAACGCGGCGGGGCTTGAAACGTTCGCAGTGATGGG
This sequence comes from Edaphobacter sp. FHG110511_03, assembly GCF_059115365.1. NCBI lineage: Bacteria > Pseudomonadati > Acidobacteriota > Terriglobia > Terriglobales > Acidobacteriaceae > Edaphobacter > Edaphobacter sp. FHG110511_03. The sequence goes on from NZ_JBZYWL010000001.1 coordinate 1,106,619, forward strand.
CCACTCGCAGGGCAGTTCTGTGGCGATTGCCTACGCCGTGCGTCATCCCGAGCGCGTGAGTCATCTCATCCTCTGCGGCTCCTACTCGCGCGGAGCGTGCTTTCGCGAGAGCGCCGAGATTCTGGAAGCGCGCCTCGCTCTCGAGAAGCTGGTGGAGCTCAACTTTGGCGAAAGCAACCCTTCCTTCTTCCAGCTCGTTACCGGCTTCTACATTCCCGAAGGTGCAGCTCCCGAAGAGCAGGAGTGGTTCAAGGATCTGCAGCAGATCTCCGTCTCCTCAAAGAACCTCGTGCAGTTCATGCGTGCATGCGACAACATCAACGTGCGCTCGCTGCTGCCAATGGTTACTGTGCCCACGATCGTGTTTCACAGTGATCGAGACCGCGTCTCTCCGCCGGAAGAAGGCCGCATCGTCGCAACCGAGATCCCGAACGCAAAGTTTGTTCCTCTCAACAGCGGCAATCACTTCCTGCTTGCCCAGGAGCCGGCATGGAAGATCTTCCGCGAGGAGATTGCCTCCTTCCTCGCCAAGTAGGGGGACGCGCATCGGTTAGTTGTTTCCGGAGCAGGTTATCGACCGTGCTGCAAAACCGGCTAAACTACTACCTGCCATGAGCGAAGCCGTAAACAGCACAGTAGCCCCCATCGTCACCCTCTCCACCATCGGCCAGCACGAGGGCCAGACTGTCACCTTGCGCGGATGGCTGTACAACATCCGCTCGTCGGGCAAGCTGCTGTTTCCCACCTTTCGCGATGGCACCGGAACCATTCAGGGCATCGTGCCCAAGGCCGCTGTGCCGGAAGAGGTCTTCGAGACGCTGAAGAATCTTCAGCTTGAGTCTTCGCTGACGGTCACGGGCAAGGTCCGGGCCGATTCGCGCGCGCCCTCCGGCTACGAGCTCGATGTTGAGAGCATCCATGTCATCTCCGCCGTCTCCTCCGAAGAGCCCTTCCCCATCACGCTCAAGGAGCACGGTGTCGATTTCCTGATGGAGCATCGCCACCTGTGGCTGCGCACGCCGCGCCAGTCGGCCATTCTGCGCGTCCGCGCCACCATCATGCGCGCGGCGGCGGAGTACTTCGACACCAACGGCTTCATCCGCACCGATCCGCCGATCCTGACGCCGAATGCGTGCGAGGGGACGAGCGAGCTGTTTGAGATGGACTACTTCGACGACGACAAGGCCTATCTCACGCAATCTGGGCAGCTCTACATCGAAGCCACCGCGCTGGCGCTGGGCAAGGTCTACAGCTTCGGTCCCACCTTCCGGGCGGAGAAGTCCAAGACGCGGCGGCACCTGACGGAGTTCTGGATGATCGAACCCGAGGTTGCGCACCTTGAGCTCGATGGGCTGATGGATCTCGCGGAGGGATTCATCACGCACATCGTGACGCGGGTGCTGGAGCAGCATCGCGCCGATTTGAAAGTCATTGGCCGCGACATCGAGAAGCTTGAAGCCATCGCCGCGCCCGGTCCGTTTCCGCGCTTGTCATATGAAGAGGCGCACGCCATGCTGGAGAAGGCCTTTGCCGAGGGCAAGATCGAGAATGCGCACAAGGATGGCGACGACTTCGGCAGTCCCGACGAGACTTACATCTCATCGCAGTTCGACAAGCCCGTGATGGTGCACCGCTATCCCGCCGCCATCAAGGCCTTCTACATGCAGCCCGACCCCGCCGATTTCACGAAGGCTCTCTGCGTCGACGTGCTCGCCCCCGAGGGCTACGGCGAGATCATCGGCGGCTCCCAGCGCGTCGACAGCTACGACCTGCTGAAGCAGCGCATCGAAGACCACGGCCTCCCACTAGATGCGTTCAAGTGGTACCTCGACCTGCGCAAGTACGGGAGCGTGCCGCATGCGGGGTTTGGCATGGGGATTGAACGTGCCGTTGCGTGGATCTGCGGGTTGGATCATGTGAGAGAGACGATTCCGTTTGCTAGAACATTGAATCGTATATATCCATGATTGACTACGAGACCACACAGAGAAATACGTTCATCTCGTTCCAAGGTATTGGTGGCTTAAACCGCTTAGTGCGAACGTAATGCAGTTGCGAGGACAGAGACGCCGCGTCGCAGCTCTGCCGGGTTGCAGCCTGCGAAGCCGAGCATGAGGGCCGGTGGCTGTTCGTATTTCGTCGTGAACATCGACAGCGGCTCTGCTTCGAGACCAAACTTCCGCGCTTGCTGCGCAGCGTCGCGATCGGACTTCCATGTTTTGAGCCAGCCGAGTGTGCGTATGCCAGCCTCTGCGTGCACGACGTCCACTACGCCATCGAGATGTTTGTCTGCAGCCGTCTTGAGAACGTCGATGCGTTCCGCGTAGACTTGGCGCATGCGGCGGAGATGATGGCCGAAGTGGCCTTCGGTGATGAACTCCGCGAGGATGGCTTGATCGAGCGTAGGCGGATGGCGGTCGACCAGGCTGCGAGCCGATATGAACGCGTCTACGAGGCGCGAAGGCAAGACCATGAAGCCAAGACGGAGAGCGTTGAAGAGCATCTTCGTGAAGGTGCCGACGTAGATGACGCAGCCGGAGCTGTCGAGCGTTTGTAGAGCGGCGACAGGGTGGCCGGAGTAGCGGTACTCCGCGTCGTAATCGTCTTCGATGATCCATGCGTTCGCGCTGGCGGCCCAGCGAAGGAGTTCCAGACGGCGGTCCGCGGACATCGTGAAGCCCATTGGAAATTGATTCGCCGGCGTGACGTAGACGAGCTTCGCTTTGGGTGCAAGCTTGCGTCCTGCTTTTACGATGAGGCCATTTTCGTCCACAGGTACCGGAACGATGCGCGCACTTGTGGCGCGGAGTGTTTCAAGAGCGCCTGAGTAGCCAGGGTCCTCCATCCAGACCTGATCGCCGGTAGAGAGGAGGAAACGGCCGATGAGGTCGAGGGCTTGTTGTGCGCCTGAGGTAACGATGATCTGTTCGGGAGAGCAGTGCACTCCGCGCGATGCGCCAACGTACTCTGCGATGGTGCGGCGGAGGGGCAGGTAACCCGCAGCATTGCCGTGACCGTAGAGCGAACGCGGAGCTCGGCGTAAGACGCGCGAAGCAACGCGCGCCCAAAGATCCACGGGGAAGAGATCGATGGCCGGTTCGTGAGAGCGGAAGGCTTTGCCGACGGTGTGAGACGCGGGCGTCACTTCGACGCTCTTCAGAAATTGCTGCGCGCGTTTGGGGACTCCAGCCTTTGATGTCTGGAGAGCGAGAGCCGCAGGTTTCCGTGTAGTGGACAGGAATCCATCTGGAACGCCCGAGGCGACGTAGGTTCCTGACCCGACCTCGGTACGTGTGTAACCCTCGGCCTGTAGCTGGTCGAAGGCTACGACGACGGTTCCGCGCGAGAGCGAGTACTGTATACCGAGGCTGCGTGTAGATGGCATGCGAGCACCGGGCTTCAAACGTCCGTCGAGGATGGCGCTGCGCAGTTCGGTGTAGAGCCAGCGCCAGAGATCCTGCTTCCCGGAGGGTGGATTGAGCGAGAGATCCTGAAATGTTTCTTCTTTAGCCATCGCTTGTTAGTGGACCGCCTTTAATTTGGCAAAAAGTGGACCACTCCACCTTTGCATTATGGATCTTCTTTCTATTCCACATAAAGCCTAGTGTTGATTGTAAGGAGATAGACGTTATGCAAACAAGAATGAAAGTAGCAAGCTCAGGACGAATGCTGGCGCTGGCGTTTCTCATGACAACCCCTCTCATCCTAACCAGACCGTTGATGGCGCAGGAGACTATCACGCCGATCATGTCGCATGCCCTGGCAGACGCTTCTGACAAGGAAGTTCTGATGTATACCGTGGACTTTCCGGCGGGCTTTTCGAGCCCTATTCATCGCCACGATGCACAGGTGTCTGTTTACGTGCTGGAGGGCTCCGTCGTGATGCAGGTTAGAGGCGGAAAAGAACTCACACTGGGGCCAGGGCAAAGCTTTTATGAAAATCCCAACGATATTCACGTCGTCAGCCGGAATGCAAGTAGTTCGAAGCCAGCAAAATTTCTTGTGTTCCTGATTCATAAGAAAGACGCCCCGCTGGTGATACCAGCCAAGTAAGGACTGGTGTAAAACCAGCCCGTGCTACTTGAGTCCCGGCTGGCCGAATGACAACGCCTTGGATGGCGGCTCTGGCCGCCCTCTCTGGGTGATGTGTCAACGACTTTGTAGAAACCGCATTTCACCGTTGAACAACAGATTGAACAACAGGAGGATAGGATGTCTCTCAGGGATGGAATCTTAAGCTCGGTGGTTTTACGACTTGGGCTGGGGCTAGGTTTTCTTTCGGCCGTGGCAGACAGGTTCGGTCTGTGGGGCCCCTTTGGGCAACCGAATGTCGAGTGGGGGAATTACTCACGGTTTCTGGAATACACGCACACGCTCATTTGGTATTTGCCGTCAGGAATGACCGCGCCGTTAGGAGCCATCGCTACGGGCTCTGAAATGCTCTTCGGCCTTCTTGTCCTTGTCGGCTGGCACACACGCATCGCCGCGCGGCTAAGTGGACTTCTTCTATTAACATTCGCGACGGCAATGACGATTGCGTTGGGAGCCAAGTCAGTCTTGAATTTTGCTGTTCTCACAGGGATAGGAGGGTCTTTCCTTCTTGCAAATTGTGAAAGGTTTCCGTTCAGCGTGGATGACCTGCTATTCCGTCGATCCCATTCAGAGGAGAACAGATGAAAGCACGACGGGTGGCCCATGTCTCGATCAGGCTAGACCTTCGAGTGGCGGGCGGTTTGCACATTATGTAGCTCATAGATCGGCTGTCCCATTCGTGCAATCTCATCGTAGGAGTGGGCCGTTTGCGCGAAAAGCGCGAACCGCCCTTCCCAGAGCCCATCACAACCAACGAGGGAATCGAACAGTCACAGTTTGCAAACGCAAGCCGAAAAAGTGAGACATTCATCTGACACTCCCGTATCCTGAGCTACATTCCACAAATTTAATATCCACAGAAAATGGAAATGCGCAGAGCTTTTCTTCCTATTGTTTTTGTCTTTCTTAGTTTTTCTGCCTTAACAGGATGTAGCGGGTCTAAGTTTACCGGCTCTTTGCCAGGCCGCGATGGCGATGGCACCGGTCCGAAACCCTCACCAGGTCAGGCTCAGGTCACATCCCTTAGCCCAAGCACAATTGTTGCGGGCGGAGCGACGTTCACGCTTACAGTGAACGGATTGAATTTCGCGCCGACTACCACCGTGCTCTGGAATGACACTACAAGCCTAACGACGACCTACGTCTCCTCTACTGTCATAAAGGCCCAGGTTCCGGCTTCGCTGATCGCCAAGCCAGGAACGGTCGATATCGCCCCCTCGCCTTTAGGCACGTTCAACTTCGTAACCAACTTCACCATCACGACCCAGCCACTGACGGGCAACAATTCTTTCTCTGTGTCCATGTTTCCCGTTCAGGCCAACGATATGGTCTGGGATGAAACGAACCAGCAACTGTACCTTGCCGTTGCGAGCGGAAATGGAGCCAATGCCAACACCATCACGGCTCTGAACCCTCAAAATCGTGCGCTGGGCTCATCGATATCCATAGGCAGTGAGCCAGGCAGGCTTGCGATCTCGCAGGACAGCACCTATCTCTATGCTGGTTCAAATAGTGCTAACTCAGTTCGTAGATACACACTGCCCGCTCTGCAATCCGACCTCGACATTCCCCTGGGATCAGAATCCCGTGGACCTTACTACGCAAGTGAGCTTGCGGTGGATCCCCACAACTCGCATGCCGTGGCGGTCGCTCGGGGTGTAAGGGGCTTCAGTCCTCGGGAGCTGGGCGGGATTCTGATCTACGACGACGCGACCGCTCGTTCTCAATCTGTTCCCGGAACCGGTCCTGGACCTGGACCTATCGACACGCTTCTTTGGAATCCTGATGGGAAAAGCCTTTATGGCCTCGACACGGAAACCAGTGCAAACGGTTTTTACACCATGTCGGTCAGTTCCGCAGGCGTTCACCTCGAAACGCAGTCGACGATTGGATCCTCGGGAAATGCACTCCACTCCGATTCGGCCACCGGTTATCTGTATAGCGACTCCGGCAAGGTCATCAACCCCGCGACAGGCGCCGTTATCGGAAGCTTTCCCTTCAATACGATTCAAGGAGGGTTTAGCTCAAACCCCATCATGATTCCGGATGGAAGGCTGAATATCGCTTATTTCCTTGGTCAAACGGTCGAAGGCGGAAGTGCGGGCAACTATGCTCTCGAAGCATTCGATCTTACGCATTTCACCTTCCTCGGTGCAGTCCCAATCACGAACGTAACGGGGATTCCTTTCAGGATGGTTCGCTGGGGAAGCAAGGGGCTTGCTTTTCTTACTGGAGCTAATTTCGGAGTAGGTGGCGCTGGAGATGGCGTCTATGTTGTCAGCGGAGACTTTGTCACCTCTCCGGCACCGTAAGAACGTCTGAAGAGATGACACCCTGCGGGATTGCCCGGTGACGCACCCTTCACTCGCTCCCGAGGATTAGCATGGAGGCATCGGGCCATCAGGACCCACTTACCATCATGCGAGGATCACTCCGATGAGTACTCCCACTTCTCCATCGTTATCAGCGGCATGCCGCCTGCTTCAGGCCGGAGAGACCTTCACCGGCAAACAGGGTCTGCAATACGCGGTCGGCATCTCCGCTGAATCGGTCGGCGCGCAACACCTCCACATGCAGCTCGTTACCATCCCTCCCGGAGGACGCGCGCGTGCCCACAAACACGCCACGCACGAGACTGCCATCTACGCTCTCACCGGCGAATCCGGCGTGTGGCATGGAGAGCGTCTCGAACACCACACCATCGTTCGACCCGGCGACTTCTTCTATATCCCCGCCGACGTCCCACACCTGCCCTACAACCCCAGCGCGACCGAAACCGTTGTGGCCGTCATCGCCCGGACCGATCCCAACGAGCAGGAGAGCGTCGTGCTTCTGCCTGAGCTGGAAAGCATCCATCCCCAATGAGCCGGGTTGCCGCAGGGCTACGGCGAGATCATCGGCGGCTCCAAGCGCGTCGACAGCCACGCTACCTCAAGCCTCGCATCGAAGACCAAACCTCTCGCCAGCTTTCCAGTGGGACTTCGATCTGCACAAATAAGGCATCTCTCCCCTGAGGAATGCAAGACACAGGACGGCCCTTGAATCTCACTCCGTTCCGGCGATCGCTTTGTTTTGCAATACCCTCACCACGACACGCCGGTTCTGAGCCTCCGCTTCAACCGTCTTGTCAGTGTCCACCTGGCGGCTCTCTCCCATCGCGCCCGGTGCAAGCATGTTCGTAAGAGGAATATTGCATTGCTGCAGCAGGTAGCTGGCAACATTGTTGGCGCGCTTTTCGCTGATCGCCTGGTTTGCCGAGACACTGCCTGTGGCAGAGGCATATCCCTTCACCTCGATCATGTAACCATGCACACCCTTGGCCTTGCTTCCCAATAATTGAAGCTCCGAGTTGTACTTGGGATCAATCCTGGACGATCCGTTCGCAAATAGAATCGTGACCTGGTCCATGATGTAGTAGTCGTCCAACTGCCCGAAGCGGGCCTTATTCGCCGCAATCTGGGCCTTGTTGTCGGCAATCTTCTGCTGCTGCTCCGTCAGTTGCCCTCCCTGTTCTGCGAGTGCCTCTTTCTGCTTCGCCAGCTCTGCCTGATTCTCTGCCGTCGCCACACTCGTCTCGTGCATGCCGGCCTGGATCGCCCGAGCTTGCTCTAAATCGTTCCCTTTGAACTTCACCGAGGTCGCCACCAGCTGTTTTTGCAGATTGTGGAACCCCTCCACTTTCACGGGAAGTCCCGGAATAAGCGCGGCCATCGACATCGCCTTCTGCCGCGCCTTCAACACGCCCTGTACCTGACCCACCCTGGTGGCTTCCGTTAGCTCGACAGCGAGGTTCGGATCTTCCTTAGTCTCCAGAATCATCGTGGCTCCGCTGCGTGCCTTGATTATGCCGTCAACCTTCACGGTCTCGTCCTGCGCGTAACCCACCGCGTTCGCCAAAGACAAAACGGCGAGAAGCAGGAGCCCGAACACTGCCGAAATGCGTTTCTTGCTTGCTTTTATCATGGCTTCCGTCCCTTGCCCTTCGGGGCTGGTTTGTAATTCGCTCGGCCATTCCTCCGAGGGGTGCCATATCGTCGATTACACGGCAAGGTAGGCCCGCCGTTTCACCCCGTCAACTAGCGAAATCCCTAGGTCGGGGCAGAAAGGTCCTTCCAGCACGATTCAGACTTTCCACATGCTCACACTGGCCATCCCCACGCCGAAGAGAGTAATTTGTCTCTGCACGAAACTACGCCGGATGAGGCACTCGGCAGCCCCCAAACCTTTCCCAGGTTCTGAACTCACGAAAGAGAGATCGAACCACGCCGCGTGCACGCCGTAAACCTCCACCTCCAACCCACATTCTGAGGTGAACATCATGGCAGACAAGGTCTCGTACATTCCCAAGGGCTACAACTCCATCACGCCTTACCTGGTTGTCAGGGGCGCCGCGAAAGCCATCGATTACTACAAGAAAGTCTTCGGAGCTACCGAAACCGTGCGCATGCCTGGCCCCGACGGCACGATCGGTCATGCCGAGCTCACAATCGGCGACTCGCACATCATGCTGGCCGACGAAACTCCCAGCATGGGCCCGGGACACATCAGCGCCGACACCGTTGGAGGCAGCCCGGTGAGTCTCTACGTCTACCTTCCCAATGTCGATGACGTTGTGAAGCGCGCAACCGAAGAGGGTGCGAAGCTCCTCAAGCCGGTTCAGGATCAGTTCTATGGAGATCGCTCCGGCTTCATCCAGGATCCCTTCGGACATCTCTGGGGCATCGCTACCCATATCGAAGATGTCGCGCCCAACGAGATGAAAGAGCGCATGAAGAAGATCATGCAGGCAGCCTAGCTTGAACAGGCAGGAGGCAGAGCGCTCACGCCCTGCCTCCTGCCCACGCACCAACGTAATCCCACAACCCCGGACGCTCCATTCATGTGGGCTCATCCCATGAATGGGACATTCGAGCCCAAGAATTCCTCGTTCTTCCTCGACCAGACGCCGGCTTCGACATCGGAATCGAACGAATGGATGCCTCCCAACCTGCACCCCCGCGCGTACTATGGGTACCCATGCGCACCCGAGCTATCTTCCTCGCCCTCACCCTAGCCTTCACCCTCCCCGCTGTCGCGCAGATGGCACCCAATACACTCTCCGCAGCTGAAAAGGCGCAGGGCTGGCATCTGCTCTTCGACGGCAAGACCTCGAACGGCTGGCGCGGCGACCACAGCCCCGCCTTCCCCGCCACCGGCTGGGAGGTCAAGGATGGCATGATCTCCGTCACCGAGCACGGCGGCGAAGAGGGCGGCAATGCCGGTGACATCATCACGACGCGCAAGTACACCAACTTCGAGCTGATGGTCGACTTCCGCATCACCACTGGAGCCAACAGTGGTATCAAGTACTTTGTCGACCCTGACCTGAACAAAGGCCGCGGTTCCGCCATCGGTTTTGAGTACCAGATTCTCGACGACGCTGTTCACCCGGATGCGAAAAAAGGCGTCAACGGCGACCGAACCATTGGCTCGTTGTACGACATGATCCCTGCCGCGAAGAACAAGCCCGTCAAGCCCATCGGCGAGTGGAACACTGCACGGATCGTGGTCCGAGGAGCCCACGGCGAACACTGGCTCAACGGTGTCAAGGTCGTCGAGTACGAGCGTTTCACGCCGCAGTTCCGCAAACTCGTCGCCGACAGCAAGTACCACGTCTGGCCCAACTTCGGTGAAGCGCACGATGGCTACCTGCTGCTGCAGGATCACGGTTTCCCTGTCTCCTTCCGCAACATCAAGATCCGCGAGCTGCCAGCGACGAAATAAGCTGCAGGAGCCTGGGAGTATCCTGTCTTCTGATGGACGGTTGCCGCCGGGAATGACAAATCGCCCGTGAAAGCGTCCAATAGTATTGGAGCGAAACCTATGCCCATGAACGACTACCAGATGAACAGCTACCGCAGCTACCCCACCATCATCGACGCCCCGCGCGAGGAGACCACGTCTCTACTGGCCAAGGTGCTCGGCATTACCTCGCTTGGTTTTTTCATCACCTCCATCGGAGTTGCCACCGCGCCGCCCTGGGGAACCTTGGTCGGCTTCATCGCCGTCATCGGCCTCGTCTTCGCCATCAACTTCACGCGCAAGGCCAATCCGGCCATCGCGCTGGGGCTCTTCCTCACCCTTACCTACTTCATGGGTTGGGAGATCGGCCCGCTGATCCAGCGCTACATCCGCACCTTCGGCACCGGGATCGTCTTCAATGCGGCTGCCACCACCGGCGCCGGTATGGCCGTCATGGGCTGCATCTCGTATCTGTTCAATATCAACTACCGCCGCATCGCCGGAATCGGCTTTGCCGCGCTGCTGCTGTTGATCATCGCCGGCATCGCCAGCATGTTCTTCCACTTCCTTACGCCGGATGCTTACTCCTGGCTGACGCTTGGTGTCTTTACGCTGCTCACCGTCGGCGACTTCGCACGCATCCGCGCCGGTGGGGACGGCCGCTCCGCCGTATCGCTGGCCCTCTCCATCTATCTCGACGCCATCAACATCTTCCTCGCTGTTCTGCAGTTGATGGGTGGACGCCGCAGGAACTAAGGCAGACTTCAGGTACCGGACGCCCTATTCATGCGGCCTCATCGTATGAGTGGGGCAACGCGAAACCCTTCCCCGATCGCTCCAATTTCCTTAAAGCCACCCCAAAGTGTCATCCTGAATGACATGAAGCGTGAAACCTTGCTACGAACTTTCGCAGGACTGATCCTGATCTGTTGCCTGACGGCGGCACGCGCCGAGGAGCGAGGTTACTGGCGTGCCTCAAGCACTACGGCACGCTCAATCACCGGCGACCTTACCCTCGCTGACGAGAAGCTGACCATCAACTTCTACACCACCACCATGTCGAAGATTCGCGCCCTCGAAACCTCGGAGGTCAGCTCTGTCTTCGATATCGACTCGAACGCCGGTGGCACGGGAAGTCTTTACCGCCTGAACATCCCGGCGGCCAAGAAGTTTCTGCACAAGAACAGTCTCTGCGGCGTGGAGAACGTCCAGTGGATGGTCGCTTATGCCCAGGGAAACTCTTTGCAGCTGGCCTTCCTCTCGGGAGCGAAGCCGCCGGTGTTCACCCTCGACGCGATCCAGAACTCCACCGACCTGTGCGGCACCTTCTCTTATGTCAGGTGAGCTTTTCTACATGACATAAGGCGCCGGCACTCCTGCCGTGCCTTGCGAGCCTGACTTTTACACCATGCGATTCAAAAAGCTGTCAGGGACGATGAAATCGGCCTACGGTCACGCCCTTACCAAGGATGTGTCCGTCCATCGCTTTCATCAGGTCCGCCCGCGTCGCATCTGGTCCCAGGCTTAGCTTGGTATCCAAGGCATACAACTGAAACACGTAGTGATGGTAGGGGCCTGCGGCGCCTGCTCCCATTCCCAGGTAGCCCACTTTCTTTGCCCGATTCAATGCCTGGATAGAGCCGTTCGCGAGCTGTGCCTGATCGCCGACATTCTCCGGCAGGCTCGTCGCCGTTGCCGGAATGTTGAACACCATCCAGTGCAGAACCTCTTCGGTCGTGTGGTTCAGGGAGGTGTCCGGGTCATCCACAACCAGAGCGAAGCTCACGGTGCCGTCGGGCACATGGGTCCATGCAAGGGCAGGCGAAACCGGCGTGGCCGGAGCAGCTGCCTGGGTGTACTTGTTCGGAATGATCGCACCATCTTCAAACGCCGAACTCGTCAGTGTGAGACCGGGCTTAGCCGGAACAGGTGGCGCCGCCGGAGCAGGTGGCGTTGCCGGAGCCTGCGCCATCAGTCCTGCGGTTGAAATCGAAAAGGCCACGCTCAGAAGAAATCGCTTCATACCGTCCCTCTTGGGTTCCATCGAAAAGTTTTCACGACGAACATCGAACAGCCGGGCCCGCGACCGACATTACATCACAAGCTTCAAAAAGGTGTTCCCCCAACCGGGGGCACAACCCATGAGACCTTCCGTCACTCTAAAATAGGCAGCCATGGTAGATATCGACCTTCTCGTAAACACCCTCCGAGCCAAAGGCCACAACGTTCGCGACGTCCATCACGTCCCCGAGAACGCCGGCGAATATGAGCTCACGATTGACGACAACGTTCTGAACCTCGAACAGGCCCGGCATCTGCTGGAACTGGACGAACGGAAGTAACAAGCTCCTACTTGAAACAGGTCGCGGCTCACATCGTGAATCTCCCGGGCGGCAGTCGTCATCCTTCAGGGAAGCCCAGGAGCCTGCCCCCTCATGATCCGCCCCTGCACCGACCGCGACTTCGATACTATCCACGACATCATCAACGATGGCGCCCAGGCCTACAAAGGGACGATCCCCGCCGATCGCTGGTCCGAACCCTACATGTCCTGCGAGAAGCTTCAGGTTGAGATTGATGCGGGCATCGAGTTCTGGGGCTACGAAGATGCCGGCGCGTTGACTGGCGTTATGGGAATCCAGCATGTCAGGGATGTCACGCTCATCCGCCATGCGTACGTCCGCACCTCCAGCCAGAAACAGGGGATCGGTGCATTCCTGCTCTCACACCTACGGGAGCTGACCCACAGGCCAATCCTCATCGGAACGTGGGCTGACGCTGCATGGGCGATTCGTTTCTACCAGCGGCATGGCTTCCGGATCGTTAGCACTGAGGAGAAGACCGAATTGCTGCAGAGATACTGGACCATCCCCGAACGCCAGATCGAAACCTCCGTCGTCCTGGTGGACTCGCGATGGAATTCCACATGATCACCGATCAATGCTTGCAGTGCCGTGCTCACCAAACTCAATGCTCTGCTCGGAACGTCTTTCCCAGTTCCTGCTGTGCCAAACGGAAGTAGTGGCGAAAGTTGTAAAGCAGCGGCGACCACTTCGCAGGGTCGATGTATTTGTCGTCCATCACAAAATCGCTGGCAACATGCACCTTCAAGATCTCCACCTCAGCTGCCAGTCCTCCTCCCAGCTGTTGCAGCTTTTCCCCGTGGAGGCGATGCATCTTGATTACCCTCGCCTCCATGTGCACAGGGCATTCTCCAGCCCGCACAGGCTTCACCGTCTCGCTTGCCAACGGCGTCAGATCGGCAGCGTCAAACTTCTGCTTCTCAAACCGGAATTGCTTCTCCTTCAGTTTCGGCACCGGATTTTTGCCCGTCAAAGGGGCCAGCTTCTCTACCTTTGGCCACAGATCGGGAGAGGGCAGGTTTACGACGCACTCTGGAGAACGTTCCATATTCTCCGCGGTCTTTGTCTCATCCAGCAGCCCCAGCACCAGGGTCCAGCCTAGTGCCCAGAAGGATGACATCGGTGCCAGGTTTGTGGTCCCATCTTCATTCAGAGAACTGATCAAAGCTACCGGTGTGCCGAAGTAAAGAATCTTTGGTTCGATTGTTTTGAATTCCATGCCGGTTTAGATGCCGCTTGATTCGCTGCAGCCATCCAATAAACTGGAGAGCGAAATTGGAGATCAACGACCATGAGAATCTTCCTGGCAGGCGCATCCGGAGCCATAGGCCGAACCCTGATCCCTCTCCTCCTCGAACAGCAACACGAAGTCTTCGGAGCCTTCCGTAATCCCGCAAACACGGAACGCGTGCAGGCACTAGGCGCAACACCCATCGTCCTTGATGCCCTCGATGGTCAGGCCGTAAACAGCCGTATGGCGGAGATCAAACCGCAGGTCGTCATTCACCAGCTTACGGCGATTCCGGCGCACCTCGATCTTCGCCATATCGATCGCGACTTCGAGCTTACCAACCGCCTTCGCACCGAAGGAACCCGCAACCTTGCTACCGCTGCCGTCAATGCCGGCGTGGAGAAGTTCATCGCCCAGAGCTTTGCAGGCTGGCCCTATGCCCGTCGGGGCATCATCCTCAAGACCGAAGAGGACGACCTGGATCCAACCCCGCCGCCTCAGCTGAAGGCGATGCTCGACGCCATCGAGACTCTCGAACACACGGTCCTTCGCGAACGAGGATTCACCGGCATTGTGTTGCGGTATGGTCCTCTTTACGGGCCGTACAGCTCCATCGCCTCCGACGGCACCATGGTTCAGGACATCCGGCAACACAAGGTTCCCGTGATCGGCGAAGGTACCGGGGTCTGGTCCTTCCTTCATCTGCATGATGCCGCCACCGCTACCGTAGCCGCGCTCACCCATGCGCAGCATGGCATCTACAACATCGTCGACGACGATCCTGCGCCCGTGGTCGAGTGGCTTCCCTATCTTGCGCAGTGCCTGGGAGCCCCGCCTCCAAGGCACATTCCTAACTGGATGGCGAAGCTCGCCGTCGGCGAGCATGCTATCGCGATGATGAACGATATCCGCGGAGTTTCCAACGCGAAGGCGCGGAAAGAACTCCACTGGACTCCAAGATGGAGCAGTTGGAGACAAGGCTTTCGCGAAGGACTTTGATCGCTATACGTTGAACTTGAAGAAGAGGATGTCTCCATCCTTAACGACATACTCTTTGCCTTCAGAGCGAAGCAGACCTTTTTCTTTGACTGCCTGTTCGCTTCCGTACTTGAAGAGGTCATCGCACGAATAGCAGTCCGCCTTGATGAAGCCGCGCTCGAAGTCGGAGTGGATCACACCGGCGGCCCCAGGTGCTTTCGTGCCGCGGCGAATGGTCCATGCGCGTACCTCCTGCACACCGGCAGTGAAGTACGTGATCAGGTCGAGCAGACGATAGGCGGAGTGGATCAGCCGGTTCAGGCCAGGCTCGTGCAATCCGACCGACTCGAGAAACTCCGTGCGCTCGGCTGGGTCGAGCTGTGCGATCTCGCTCTCAAGAGCACCACAGATGCGGACAACCTGCGCGCCCTCTTCCGCGGCTCGCTTCTCAACCGCCTCGGTGTAGGCATTGCCCACTGTAAGCCCAGCCTCGTCGACGTTGGCAACATACAACTGCGGCTTGGCTGTGATGAGGAAGAGATCGCGCGCGGCGATGCGCTCGTCGTCGGTAAGGTCGGCGGTACGCGCCGGTTTACCGGCGTCCAGCACAACCTTCAGCTTCGCCACTGCAGAGGCTTCGGTCTTGATCTTTGCGTCCTGCGTATTGCGGGCAAGCTTTTCGACGCGTTGCGCGCGCTTGTCGACCGTATCGAGATCGGCCAGCAGAAGCTCGGTGTTGATAATGTCGATGTCGTGCAGTGGGTTCACTCCGCCGGCAACGTGAACCACCTCGGGATCGTCGAAGCAGCGTACTACATGGCAGATGGCATCGGTGGAACGGATGTGGCCCAGGAACTGGTTTCCGAGACCTTCGCCCTTGCTCGCACCCTCGACCAAGCCAGCGATATCGATGAACTCCATCGTGGTCGGAACGGTGCGGTTGGGGACCACCAGCTTGGTGATCTGGTCGAGCCGCTCATCGGGAACCGTAACCGTGCCGGTGTTGGGGTCGATGGTGCAGAAGGGATAATTCGCCGCCTGGGCCTTGGCCGAGGTTAGGGCGTTGAAGATGGTGGACTTGCCCACATTGGGCAGGCCGACGATTCCGCAGTTCAAGGGCAAGGGAAGGTCCTCTGTTCATTCGAGCGCGTTCCGGCTCGGGAAAAAGCTGTCTCTTACAGGATAGTCGATGGAGCGGGGTTACGCCCGCTGCTGCGCCTTGAAGCGCCGTACCTTCATGCGGTTGCCACAGATCTTCATGTCGCACCACCGGCGCAGATGATTTTTGCTTGTGTCCAGAAAGAGCCAGCGGCACTCCAGGTTGGCGCACGCCCGGATGGAACCCGCAGCCTCGGAGGTAAGAAGGTCTGCGGCCGATTGCGCCAGGAGCCAAAGAGGCAGCCTGGGATCGGTATCGGCAGAGGGCCACGTGTACTTCACACGCGAGGAGGCCCATCGCAGCGAACGGTTCGACAGTGCTGCGTGCAACTGCCGATTCAGCTTTACGATCGACTCGACAGGAGGCTCTACCTCGTCCAACATCGCATAAAAGATCTGTGCGGAGGTCTCGCGGAGGTCTTTTGCCTCCTGCAGAACGCGGGCATGATTTCCAATCTCCGCGCGGCGGAGGCCTCGCGCCAGGCGCGGGCTCAGAACTCCGGACTGCTCCGCAAAACGTACAAGGTCTTCAAAAGAAGGGATCAGCTCCTCAGGTCCGGATTCGCGAAAACGCCAGTCGAGCGTGTTCACAAGATCGAGCACCGGGTGGCCGGCAACGAGTTCGAAGGGTTTCGTCACTTTTTTCGAGCTAACCTGCAAAACCATGTTTACAGGTTAGCCTGCAATTTGTAAAGTGGTAACCATCTATGACGACTACACAGGTTAGCGGGGAGCAGGTCAGCGAACGGCGGTCCATCGATCTCCGGGTCGTCCTGGCCTTCCTCGCCATCTATGTTTTATGGGGAACCACCTTCCTCGCCATCCGCATCACGGTCCGCGAAGTTCCGCCTTTGTTCGCGGCTGGAACCCGGATGTTTCTGGCCGGTCTGATCCTCTCCGGCTTCATGTGGGCCCGTGGCGCGGCGCGCCCGACGAGGCTTCAGTGGCGCAACCTGGCGCTGCTCGGATTGCTGATGTTCGTGCTGGACTACGGCCTGCTGTTCTGGGCGGAGAAGTATGTGCCTTCGGGCATCGCCGCGGTTCTGTCGGCTACCGTTCCGCTTATGACCATTGCGCTTGAGATGGTCGCCTTTCGTATGCAGCCGTTTCGCTGGAGCCTGGTCGCCGCGGTCCTGCTGGGCTTTTGTGGCGTGGGGGTGTTGCTGCTCCCGGACCCTCACCAGTCGCTGCCGGTTCTTCCCTGCGTGGCGATTCTGGTGGGAACCTCAGGCTGGTGTCTCGGCACAGTGCTTAGCCGAAGGCTTGTGCTTCCGGAGTCGCGGCCGGTCACGTCCGGGGGCGCCATGATGGTCGGCGGCGCGATTCTGCTGCTGCTGTCGGGAGCCTTCGGCGAGCTGCATCCGTTTCCGCATATCTCGCGCAACGCTGCGCTGTCTCTCGCATACCTGATCCTGTGCGGCTCGGTGCTGGCGTTTACGGCCTATGTATGGCTGCTGGGCAGGATGCCGGCGAGCAAGGTATCCAGCTACGCCTATGTCAATCCCGTGGTGGCGGTAGCGCTGGGCTACTTTGTCGCGGATGAACCGATCACGGCGCACGTCGTAGCTGGCGCAGCGCTGGTGCTGATCAGCGTGTACCTTATCCTGCGCAAAGGCAACAAACCTGTTAAGGCATAACCGCCGCCCGTTGCGAGAGCAGATACGAAGTTCGTTGTGCTGCTGTATTTCGATCCGCGTCGTTCGTTCGCTTCAGGGGCGAACCCTGGTAACGCTCGTAAGCGGGGTTCTGCCCGGCCTCGGATGGGATCACTACGAACTCCACCGATTGCGGGGTTGACGGAATCCGCGCCCCGAACCAGTGTGGATCGTCGCGCTGCGACCAGGTCACAAGGGCGAGAACCGCGCCTGCAGGGTAGCCGAGATCAGAGCTTGAGCGCGCGTGCTCAATCGCCAGATCATTACCGTAGAGCGTGGACATCGTGGCCTGACGCTCATTGGTCCACGACGTGACGACTCTCCAAGCCAGCGGATTGTAAGGAAGCGTTCCGACGAGCGCGGCCGGCCGATTTGTCGAAGCGGGCTCCGGCCGGGTGGATTGGCATCCCACAAGCGCGAATAGTGTTGTCATCGTCAGCAGAAAAAGTTTCATCGCGCAGACCTCACTGTTGTCCCGCAAGCGGGAAGGTGTAGACGTAGTCGTTTTGACGAACCGGGTTGTGGCAACCGACGCACTCGTTGGCGAAGTTCGCGTCTTTGCCGTAGGGCTTCAGATCGGTGCCTCTCCACCGCGCGTACCCCCAGCCCCCGGTGGAAGCGTACTTCTGGCTGTCCTTGATCATGAACTCGACCTGAATAAAGCTTCCGGTCTTTGTATCGCCGTTCGCATCGACCTGCTCGGTCCACGCTGTCTTGGCGAAGACTGTGCCATCAGGCCATGGATTGATATGGTTTGTGGCGATGGCGTGCATGGCGACTTCGTTTCCGGAGATGACGCGGAGAGTGTGATTGTCGAAGCGATTCGTAGTACTGACGACCTTCCAATCCCGATAGCCGGGAAAGTACTGGATGCCATTGAGGGAGGGCTGCACGTTCAGTGTTCTCTCGCTGGCGTGGATCCAAGTGTTGTACTGGGCATCGGCGGCGGCCTTCGCGGCCTCGTCCGGAGCAGGCGCAGGTGCGGGGGGATTGAGATAGTTCTTGAGGACGGCGAGATCTTCAGCCGTAATGCGGGCGTGAGGATGAACGAGGGTATAGCGAGGCAGAGGCATCGCTCCTAGCTGCGCCTGATTGACGGCCTCGTAAAGAATGCCCTTCTGCTGGGCAGCGGGCAGCTTTCCGATCTCGGAGAAGTTGAGATGCTTTCTGGCTTCTTTGACATCGGCGGTAACCAGCCAGTAGGCTGGCGCAACGCGATCGAACCAGGGAAGCTTCGTTTCGTTGGAGTGACAGCTATAGCAGGAGTTTTTCAGAACCTGCTTCACCTCCGGCGGAGCCTGCAGCTCTGCGGTGACCGGAGGGTTCTCAAGCGATGGCCTTACGAACTGGATGGCGATGAAACCGAGTAACGCGAAGACGATGAGATAGGTCAGGATACGTGCGGTTGAGCGAGGTTCCATGACTCTCCTTTGGCGTTTAGACGCTGAGGCCTGCCGGAAGGCTCTGCAAAGTATTTGGATGAGCGATAGAGATTCGAATATGCCTCAGGGGTATTTGAAACCATGGAGTGCTACTTTTGCGCGTCCAGCCTGACATTGCGCACAAGGAGAAAACGACAGCGAGAGGGAATGAGCTTTCCTGGCGAAGAGTTTTGCATCACAGTGAGCAGTACTTTACGCTGGCACCCTACCGAGGCTGAGTTTGGCTCTGCTGCCCCAGCGGCGAAAATCGAGTTCATGAAGGAGCCCGGCATGGCTTCAAGAGACGATCACGATCTGGAACGATTTATCGAGGCTCAGGATGGCATTTATGAGCGTGCCTGCGCCGAGCTTCGCGCGGGAGAGAAGCAGAGCCACTGGATGTGGTTCATCTTCCCTCAACTGCGTGGCCTGGGATCGAGTGAGATGGCGATTGGCTATGCGATCTCTTCGATAGAAGAGGCGCACGCTTATCTGGAGCATCCCTTGCTGGGCGCGAGGTTACGCGAGTGCACGGGGATCGTGACCGGTCTGAACGGGCGCACGGTGGAACAGATCTTTGGGTATCCGGATAACCTGAAATTTCATTCGAGTATGACTTTGTTTGCACAGGCCGCCACGATCTCCGAAGAAGATCTTGTTTTCAGCCAGGCTCTCGATAAATATTTTTCCGGGAAAGAAGACCCCGCGACCCTGCAGCGCCTCTAAACAGAGCATAGGGCCCCTGAAAATTTAGAGGAGCATGGGCACACGCCGATGTTCGACAAGGCACAGCGCGTTGTGAATGCCGTTTCCGTAATGCTAATCTGCACTCTGATTTGTGCGGTCGGTTGCGGCAGACGCGAAGAGGCGCACGCGACCTCTGCGCCGCCGGTGACGGTCCCGGCACTGAAACCGGCTCCGGCTACTCCTATCCACACTGAGCGTATAGAGCTGGGCGGCGATACCTGGAATCCTGAATGGGACAAGATCATAGAGCTGGCGCTTCCTCCTACGATGCTCTCGCGGCAGGTTCCTCGCGATGTGCGACGCTTCTGCCCGAGGTTTTATGAGATGGGCGAGGTGGACAAGCGCGCCTTCTGGGCCTATTTCTTTCAGGCACTGGCTGGGGCCGAGGCGGGGCTCGATCCCACGACCCGGGTTCGACACACAGAGCCCGAGGTAGCGGTGGTCGACAAGGTAAGCGGACGCATGGTGCGGAGCGAAGGATTAATGCAACTCACCTACGAAGACCAGCGACGATACGGCTGCGACTTCGACTGGGAGCACGATCGGACGCTGAAGGCCGATGATCCTGCGAAGACGATTCTGCAGCCGAAGAACAATCTCGAATGCGGCGTGAAGATCCTGGAGAACCAGATTATCGATCAACACAAGCCGCTGTTGTCCAATTCGGGCTATTGGTCCACCCTGCGACTTGGAAACATGGACTATCGCCTATTCGCGAAGCAGATGACGAATGTTCCGGTTGCGTGCAAGGCGGTTAAGCCGCGGACGGTGGCGTCACGCTGACTGGGCGACTTCAAGAGCGATGGCGCTACAGGCGAAATACAGGGATTCCTCGACTCGCTGCGCTCGCTCGGAATGACGGTGGTGGTGAGAGTGAATGAGGTGGGGCAAATTTGCGATGAGGCAAGCGGAATGATGCGGTGCAAGCGGGGCGAGGTGGCGAGGGTGGACCCTGCACTGAGGTTTGTGCAGGTCCTTTCGGTCAGGCATTGAAGCGGACTCACATTCCTTCAGGCCACTTCGTTGTTGCTTCGAGTGGCTTGCCGGTTTCGAGCAGGCTTTTGAGGCTCGACAGCAAAGGCGGCCAGCCGTTGGACACGCTTTGAAGAAACTTCGTTCCCGGTTTCTCCATCGTGTGTACGACTGTTAGCTTGACCATGTCTCCCTGCGGCTCCAGCTCGAAGATGCAGCGCGAGAAGCCCTCGGCCTTCAACTCCGGAAGGAACTCGTTCTGCCACTTCAATACCAGCCGGCGCGGCCGCTCAATCTCGACGATCTCTCCGCTGTCTGCCACGCGCCCGTCGGGGATCATCGCCTTCCAAGTGGCTCCAGGCTCCCACGTTGTGTCCTGCCAGGTCCCAGCCCAGTACTGCCGCGTGAACTCGGGTTTGGTCAGGGCATCCCACAACTTCTCGGGGGTGGTTCGAATGTAGATCGCATAGACAAATTTTTCACCAGTCATTGCTCTTTGCTCCTTGTGGCTTCGAGGTTCTTCTTCAGATCGCTGAGCGCGGTGAGTCGCGCCCGCTCGTACTTCCCAATCCAACGCTCCGCGATCTCGTGGATGGGGACTGGATTCAGGTAGTGCAGCTTGTCTCTCCCCCGCTTGCGAGTGGCGATCAGGTTCGCCTGTTCCAGCAGGAGGAGGTGCTTCGAGACCGCCTGCCGGGTCATCTCGAGTCCGGCACAGAGCTCGGCCAGGGTCTGGCCATTCTTTTCAAACAGCCGGTCCAGCAGATGCCTGCGGCTGGGGTCCGCCAATGCCCGGAAGACTGAATCCGCATCCATCGTGATCAGACTATATGCAACCATTTGGTTGCATGTCAAGCCAGAGATCTCCCATGCCTGGAAAGGCCAATACTCAGGAGATCTCTGCTGGTCTACCTGTGTCCGCCACCGCTGCTGCCGGTACTGGATCCACCGCCACCACCCGACGACGCTCCGCCGCCACCGCCACCGTGGAAGCCTCCGCCGCTGTTACCACCCATGGCTCCTCCTCCTCCGCCGCCATGGAACGAGCCGCCGGAGCTCTGTGCACCTGAACCGCCTCCGTGGAATCCGCCAGCACCGCCGCCCTGATGGAACGACCCCGCTGCAGCATTGCCGCCGCGATCGCCGTGGAATCCGCCTGCCTGCCCATCCGGCCCACGATGGAACGATTGGGCGTTCGTGCCTGCCTGATGGTTGTCGTGGAAGCTCCAGGAGTGGTTGTCATGCGCGGGTGAGTTGAGTGATCCTGAGCGTGCTGCCGCTGTTGCGGTTCCACGATCTGCCATGGAGTGCTGCTCCATCGCCGGCGGTTCGTAGAACTGGCGATTTACAAATCCGCTGTGTTCTACGTGGTTCGAGACACCGTGCAGGTTGCCCAGTTGGCGAGGGACTCCGAGGCCTGCCGAGTTCCGCTGAAAGACGAAGTTTCCAGGCCTGTCGATCTTCGAGTACACGAGCGGGGTACGGTTTGCGAGCACAAGGGTCGAATGCGGAGTTTGCGTGGGCCGTTCCGGTCCCGGAGGCCGCAGCGGCACTCCACCACGAGCGACGCCCTGGGCCGGCACTCCCGGCTTACCCGGTATAGGCCTTCCCTGCAGGATAGGGGATCCATTCGCCAGGCCCATCCATGTTGAGCCCGGTCTCCATCCCCAGCCAGTGCCCGGGCAGAACGACCATGCTCCGGAGTGGTAGGGCAGCCAGCCCCATGGGTAGGGAGAGACCCAGGAGTAGCCCGCTCCCTGGTACCACGCCCAGACGCCGTTGCCGTAGGGGTCCCAGCCTGTGCCTACGAAGTAGGGGCGCCACATTGAGCCGCAGCCGCCCGCGTTCACGAAGCCGCCATAGTAGTTCAGGTCCGAGACGCCGTAGGAGTAGAGCGAGCTTCCGTAGGCGGAGGCTTTCGAGTAGCGATGCTGATAATCGAGAGCGTTCTTGTTCCATTCGTCGTAGTCGGACTCTTCAATGTCTTTCTGGACGTCGATCTTTCCAGTGGGGGCGGAAGCCGTTTCGAACGTTGCCGTGTGTTTCTTCGAGACGATGGCTGAGTTTTGGCCTGCTTTTACCTCCACATCTCCGTTGAACACGGCAAGAACGACCTTCTTGTTCTCCTCTTCCAGACGCAGATGGCTTCCGGGGGGGACTGTCATTATGGAGTCTCCGGTCTTGACGGTGAACTCGTTGCCCTTGGTCTTCTCCAGATTGACGTACGCGGTGCCCTTGATCAGAGATATCGTCGTGGCCTTAGCGCCGGTGCTGCGCAGAATCAGCTGCGGGAAGTTGACCTGCGAGTCCGGCGCAAGGAGCAGCGTGCTGCCGTCTTCGAACTCAACCTCCGCGTAGCCATCCTCGCCCGTCGCCAGACGCGAGCCCTCGACGATGGGCATGTTCTGCATGGTTTTTTCAACCTTACCGGTTCCGCGATCGAGTCCGATGTGTCCCTGGACCTGGCTCATGCGGACGATCCGTACATGCGAATCTCCCGGTCCTGCGCCGTCGTTCGCGGCGGGAGGAGCTGCCGCTGGCGTAGCTTCCGTCGCCGGTACTGTGCTTGCGGCGTCCACGGAGACGGCCTGTTGTGCGGTCACAACAGCAGAATTTTGGGCGGAATTTTGGGTGGGGCTTTGGGCTGCGTTCTGGGCTGGATTCTGATCCTGGGCGGCCAGCCCACCTGCCAGCGCGATTATCCAACCTGCTACTGCAATCGAGGCCGTCTTCATGAGAGCACCTGGCCCTTCTGTTTTCGTATCTTCCGGTCCATGGGATCGGGAGGCGAAAAAAGTATACGCCCAGTTTAGATATTCGGTCCTGGAAGAAGAAACTATATTTTTCGAGCGGTGAACCGGATGTATTTCGGGGGAGGCGGGCGTGAGGCCAACGCTCCAGCCAAACGGCGCGGAGCCGTCGAAGCTCTGGGAAACCGTACTGTTCCGGCCTATAATGGCCTATGGCAATCGCTAATCCGACCTCTCAGCAGGTCGGCTCCGAGCCAGATCCTCACAATGTAGCCAAGGGTCAACCGGAGAATTCCGATCTCGGTCCGAGCGTCGAGCCGCATCCGGCTCCGCTCTCCATGGCTCCCGTTGCCCCCATCGCCGCAAGGGAGGAGTCCTCGGCGTCGCACCTTTCGGGATTGGCGGCAAGCGATATTCGGGATATCGACGAAAAGTTCCAGAAACTGCTCGACACGGTCCACCTGAACCGTCCGGGGGATGATCTGGAGATCATCCGCAAGGCGTGGGCCCTCTGCCTGCAAAAGCATGAGGGTCAGAAGCGCGCCAGCGGAGAGCCCTATGTGATTCATCCTCTGGAGGTTGGACAGGTACTTGCGGAGCTGAAGATGGATTCGACGGCCATCGCCGCGGGCCTGCTTCACGATGCAGTAGAAGATACCGATGTGACCTCTGACGAGATCGCCGGGCGCTTCGGTGAGCAAGTGGCGCACATCGTCGAAGGTGTCACCAAGCTGGACAAGATCAAGTTCGCGAACCGCGAGGACCACCAGGCGGAGAACATCCGGAAGATGCTGCTGGCGATGGTGACGGACGTTCGCGTGGTCATCATTAAGCTAGCCGACCGGCTGCACAACATGCGCACGCTCGAGCACCTGAAGCCGGAGAAGCAGCAGAAGATCGCACGGGAGACGCTGGAGATCTATGCTCCGCTTGCCCATCGGCTGGGCATGGGTAAGTTGCGCGGAGAGCTTGAAGACCTCGCCTTTCGCTACACGGACGCCTTCACGTACGAGCAGCTCTCGAATGAGGTCGACGCCCTGCGCGGCGCAGGCGAGGAGTTCCTGAAGAAGATCGTCACGCGCCTCGAAGATAAACTTCGCGAGTTCAAGATCGAAGGCCGCGTGGAGTGGCGCATCAAGCGGCTCTACTCCATTCAGCAGAAGCTGCAGGACCAGAAGATCCCCGTTGACCAGGTCTATGATCTGCTCGCGATCCGCGTGATCACCCATACCGTGCAGGACTGCTACGCCCTGCTGGGTCTTCTGCACTCCATCTGGAGACCGGTGCCGGGGCGCATCAAGGATTTCATCGCGATGCCGCGGCCGAATCTCTACCAGTCGCTGCACACTACGCTGATCGCGGAGGGCGGTCACCAGTTTGAGGTGCAGATCCGCACCGAGGACATGCACCGCGTCGCCGAAGAGGGCATTGCAGCGCACTGGAAGTACAAGGCCGACGACAACGTCAGCGCCAAGGATGAGCAGAGGCTTGCCTGGGTTCGGCAGCTGATGGAATGGCAGCGCGAGATGAGCGACCCCAACGAGTTCATGTCGACGCTGAAGATCGACCTGTACCCGGAGGAGGTCTATACCTTCACCCCCAAGGGCAAGGTGGTTGTTCTTCCCAAGGACGCCAGTCCTATCGACTTCGCGTATGCCATCCATACCGAAGTTGGGAACACCACTGTGGGGGCAAAGGTCAACGGGCGCATTGTCCCGCTGCGCACCAAGCTCAAGAACGGCGACATCGTCGAGATTTCTACCCAGACAGGGCACACGCCCAGCCGGGACTGGCTCAGCTTTACCAAAAGCTCTAAAGCGCGCAACAAGATCAAGCACTGGCTCAACGAGCATCAGCGGCAGCGTGCGATGGAGATTGGGCGCAAGCTTTTGGACCGCGAGGCTCGTAAATACAAGCTGGCGCTGAACAAGTACAACACTGCTGATTTCGATCGCGTTGCCGGGGAATATGGCCTGACCAGCGAAGCTGAGCTGTTGGCGGGCGTAGGCTTCGGGAAGTTCTCCTCCCGGCAGGTGCTGAACAAGCTTGAGCCCGGATCGACGATGGCTCCGGAGCCTGCACAGCCTGAACCGGGAATCGTGGGGAACACCCTCGGCCAGATGTCTGATGCGGTGAAGCGCGTCTTCTTCGGCAAAGGATCGGAATCGCTGCAGGTGGAAGGACAGGACGATCTTCTGGTGTATCGAGCGCGATGTTGTAATCCGATTCGAGGCGAGGAGATCATTGGCTACGTCACACGCGGTAAGGGCGTGGCGGTCCACGCAAGAAGCTGTCCCAACGTACAGAACCTGCTCTATGAATCGGACCGCCGTATCCAGGTAGAATGGGCTCCGACCCACACGGAGCCCGGAGCGGTGAAGGCCCAGACTTATCCCGTGAAGCTGACCGTTATCTGCGAAGATCGCACAGGTATGTTGAAGGAGTTCACCGCCATCATCTCCGACGACGGGACGAATATTCGGAGTGTGGATACGAAGCCGCTTCCGGATGGGATGGCGGTGGTGGATTTTGTGATTGAGACGGTGGACGTTCGCCATCTAAACCGGCTGGTCGAACGGCTGCGACGTGTCCCCGGCGTGCGCGAGGTCCAGAGAGTTCAGAAGATTTAGATTCCTTCTTCTGCTTGCTCCCGATCACCGCGCGACGCGCGTTTCCCAACATCGTGTTGCTATAGATTCCCATCGAGCATCCCCCAAAGGACATCGCTCACTGCGGCTCACGCTGTTCCCGCTTCTTCACAGCCTTGTCCTTCCGTACCTTGTTTGCGATAGCCCCGCCTCCGGCTCCCGCGGCTCCGCCGATCAGAGCACCCTTTCCTCCACCCGCAACAGCACCCAGAACAGCACCACCGGCAGCGGTTCCGCCTACGACCTTTGCTCCTGTGTGCTTGCGATGGTCCTTCTCTGTCTGCTCGCGCTCGGCGCGGTCGTGGGCGGCCTGGCGCGTTTCGCTATCCTGTTGTGCCGGCAATGAGACTGGAAGGGCAAGAATGCTTCCTAACGTTGTGAAAACGATGACTCGCTGAATTTGTATCCACGCGTTTTTCTCTTTATGCTCCATGTTTTTTTGGATGCGGGTGCTGCAGAGACCACCGCGGAGAGGCTGAAAAAAACATTTTGCACGCGAGGTATAAGGTTGCCTGCGATCTCACTTAGACGCCGATTAAACAAGTAGGATTAAGGTGTGGTGAATCGGCGACACTTCCTGAAGCTCTCCGGCGCGGCAACAGCAGGATTATTAAATCGGCGTGGATTCGCTCTCGTTCCACCCGATTTCTCGCTTACGATTGCGCCTTACGCGCTTGAGGTTGCTTCTCGCCGTTTCGTCAAAACCACTGCCTATAACCAGCAGGCTCCCGGGCCCCTGTTTCGCATGAAAGAGGGTGTATCGGTGACGATCGATGTTGCGAATCACAGCAGCAGCGAAGAGATTGTGCACTGGCACGGCCTCTTTTTGCCGCCAGAAGTGGATGGCGCCATGGAGGAAGGCACACCGCACATTCCGGCGGGAAGCAGTGCTCGCTATACCTTCACTCCAGAGCCTGCCGGATTTCGGTGGTATCACACGCATACTTCCGCAGGAAATAATCTGAAGAAAGCTCTCTACAGCGGGCAGCATGGATTTCTGCTGATTGAGCCGCGCGAGAATCCGGCGCGCTACGACCAGGAGTTCTTTCTTGGGTTGCATGACTGGGACGGCACTTTGCAGGGGAGCGATGACGGCTCCATGAACGCCGTTTATACCTTCTCGACGATCAATGGGAAGACGCTTGGTTTTGGGGAGCCCCTGAGAGTGAAGCAGGGCCAGCGCGTGTTGCTGCACATCGTCAACACCAGCGCAACCGATCCGCACTGGATCGCCTTCTCCGGCCACAAATTCCGCGTTATCGCGCTTGATGGCAACCCCGTGCCTTCGCCTCGCCTTGTGGAGATGCTACATCTCTCTCCGGCAGAGAGAGTCTGCGCCGAGGTGGAGATGGACAATCCGGGCGTGTGGGTTCTGGGGGAGGTCCGAAAGCACGTGCAGGCCGCGGGCATGGGGGTTGTGGTCGAGTATGCGGGACGCTCCGGGAAGCCTACCTGGCAGCAGCCCCAGGCGCTTGCGTGGGATTATCTGCCGTTTGGCGTGATCGATGCCGCTACACCTTCAGCGGAGATTAAGGTGAATACGATTCCCTTGATCTTTGAGTCGAAGTTTGTAGGGCACGGCGCCATGGATCGCTGGATGATCAATGGCCGATCGTTTCCCGATACCGAGACGGTGGCACTGAGGTATGGTCAGCGATATCGGCTGGTGATGAAGAACAAAAGCATGGACGATCATCCCGTGCATCTGCACCGTCATACCTTTGAGGTGCGGCGACTGGCGGGTCGAGAGACACGCGGTATTTTGAAAGACACGCTGCTGGTGAGCGCAGGTACAGAGGCGGAGGTTGAGTTCACCGCAAACCGCCCGGGTCTGTCGCTCTTTCACTGTCACCAACAGGACCACATGGACATGGGCTTCATGATGCTGTTCCGGTGCTCCTGAACCTTGTGCGGACGAACGGGAAACTTGTTTTGCGAAATCGAAAGAGACTGCTGTATTTATTCGCGTGCATGGCACTGTTGAGCGCGGGGGCGCTGGATGCGAAGGCGCAGGGCAACTATGAGATCCAGGTGTACGGATCGGACACGGTGGCGCCGAGAAGCACGATGGTGGAGCTGCATTCGAATTTCACCCCTGAAGGCTCGAAGTCGACGGACGACGGCACCTATCCCACCAATCATCAGTTGCATGAGACGCTCGAGATTACGCAGGGACTCAACAGCTGGTCGGAGGTCGGGTTCTATCTCTTCACCAGCTGGCAGGATGGTCATGGCGTGCAGTGGGTGGGAGATCACATCCGTCCGCGTGTGCGCGTTCCCGATTCCTGGCACTGGCCGGTGGGCGTGAGCCTGTCGACCGAGGTCGGCTATCAACGCTCGCAATATTCGCCCGATACGTGGACGTGGGAGATTCGCCCCATCGTCGATAAATCGATCGGTCGGTGGTACATGGCCGTCAACCCGGCGCTTGAACGCACGTGGCACGGCCCCGACACATCGCAGGGGGTCGGCTTCGCTCCCGCGGCAAAGATTGGCTATGACTTCAACCGCAAGGTCTCGGGTGGTTTTGAGTATTACGGCAACTTCGGCCGTGTGTGGTCGTTCAGCGCGCTGCACGATCAACAGCAGCAGGTCTTCGCCGTGACCGACCTGAACGTGTCTCCGAAATGGGAGCTCAACTTCGGCGTCGGACTCGGCTCGACCTCGGCAACCGACCACTTGATTTTCAAAGCGATCGTAGGCCGGCGCTTTAATTGGGGAAAACCGTCGCCGGTGGATTAACTGGTTCAGCGCGAGTCCTCATGCGCTTTTTCTTCACGGCTTATTTTGGCCCCTTCCAATCTGGTCTCTGCTATTCTCTGTGCCAACGTTCTGAGGCGCCGATGCCGCAAGGGAACTGGCAGCAGCAGGGAAGGACCGGTCAGGAAGCCGTCCTCGCGGAGGATTCGTCTTCCTGCGATTCACCTGTGTGGCCGATGGTCGTTGGCGTTGTGGCTGCCGCCTTCGTCCTGGAGTTCTTCTGCTCGTGGCTGCGCCAGGGAACACTTCCACGAATCGGCCTGATCCTTATTGCCACGTCGCTTCTGTTTACCGCGGTGATGGTGTGCGGCTTTGTTGTCCGATCGATCTACTCCCGGATTGTTCCCGGTAGAAGAAAGGTCATCACGCCGGTCGTGCGGGCAGCCTGCCTGACGGCTCTTTGGATTCCCGCGTGGCTTCTGTTTATCGAGACGTGGTCCCTGCTGATGATCGCAGCGGGAACGATTTGCCTTGCGTGCCTGGGAGCGTTTCTGAAGCTCTGCCAGATCGAGGCTGCCCCCGCAGAGATTCAACCCTCACGCCCTGAGCCGGGCACGCCATTCCTGTTCAGCGACGGCTTGCTGGCGCGGAAGCTTCTGCCCTCTCTGTTGCTGGTGCTGCTGTTCGATGCGGTGATTGCCCTGGCGGCGATCCGGTGGTTTGTCATGGCCTCCCTCGCTTCGGGAGTCTTTGCGGGAGTGCTGGCTTGGCGTGCGGCGGTGCGCAGCTCCGCTACGGGCGGTCAAACCGTTCTCTCAGGCAGCAGGCAGACGACGATTGCGACGGCAGCATTCCTGTTCACTGTGATCGCGCTGTTGCCGTACCTGCGGGTGGGGGTTCTCGGTGGCCTCAACTTCCACTTAGGCAAAAACGTGACGAAGAAGTCTGCCGCTGTGCCAAAAGATGCGGCGACCTCGAACAGCGATGGCTATGTGGGCATCATTCTCTTGCCGATGACGGAGCAGCAAAAGAAGATCATTGCGCCGGTAAAACGAACGTTGGTGCCGAACTTCGGTGTCAAGATTGCCGAGCCGATGGAGATACCGTTCGATGGCCAGTACTGGTACTTCAAGTGGCCGGAGAAGCAGCCGCGGCCGACGGCTCGCGTAGTGCGAGGCAGTTCGACGAAGACGCAGGTGCGTTCGAGCGACCGGTACCCGCTGTTGATGGAGGCGCACCAGAAACTGGCCCAGCCGTTGGATCTGGGCTGCTGCTCGGCGATGGACCTGGTGGTGGAGAACGGCGACCAGCTGGATGGGCCGATCTCGCTGGAGCTATGGGTGAAGAAGCTGCCGAATACGCAAGCCGCAGTCCGGCAGCGAGTGAACGCGGTCGCCCCTGAGCAGGCTCCGCACTATCTGGGTACGGTGGCGATCCCTTCGAGCGAGCTGCCGATTGCACAACGCCCGAATGTGTCTGGAAAGCTGGTGGAGGAGAAGCTGCGCTTTCCCATTCCGGCTGCGATGGAGGGGACGAACTTCGACGAGATTACGGTGGTGGTCCGGCAAGCGCCACAGCGTGCGAGGATGGGCGCGAAGGTGGCGATCAAGAAGTTTGTTCTGGAGCCGTAAGAGATTGTATTTAGCCGCTCAAGCCTTCTATCCCCTCTATTACTAAATTGCAAACAAGTTGCGGCCCGGCGAGAGCGCATGTATGCTTGAGAGCAAGATGACCTTTCCGTCCAGCCGATTTATTAGCTTTATTTACCGCTACTGGTATCCGGTAGCGGCATCGGCGGAGTAGGGTCTTCTGACGGATTAGCTGAGAAGTAAAGCTGAAGTTCAGATAAGATTCGAAGTCCACACGAGCCGCGACCGACAAGGTTGCGGCTTTTGTTTTTGCGGTACAGAGCGTTGTGAGGAGCGTTTCGATGAGCACTACGGCAGCGATAGTGAATCCGGCCGGACCTGTGAGGTCCGCAGTGGGGCGATTCGGAGTCTACGGCGGCAGGTACGTTCCCGAGACCCTGATGGCGGCGCTTGAGGAACTGGAGGCGGCCTATGCGGATGCTCAGAAAGACGCCGCGTTTCAGGCCGAGCTGGCCGATCTGTTGCACCACTATTGTGGACGGCCTACGCCGCTCTACTTCGCAAAACGCTTGAGCGAGACGCTTGGTGGCGCGAAGATCTACCTCAAGCGTGAAGACCTGCTCCATACCGGAGCGCACAAGATTAACAACGCGCTGGGCCAGGGTCTGCTGGCAAAGCGCATGGGCAAGCAGCGCATCATCGCCGAGACCGGGGCGGGTCAGCATGGTGTGGCCACGGCCACCGTTTGCGCGCTGCTGGGCATGGAGTGCGTGGTCTACATGGGCGATGAGGATATGCGCCGCCAGGAGTTGAATGTTCTGCGCATGCGTTTGCTGGGCGCGGAGGTGCGCGGTGTCTCGGCAGGCTCTGCGACGCTGAAGGACGCGATCTCCGAGGCGATGCGTGACTGGGTCACTAACGTGCGCACGACGTTTTATATTCTCGGCTCGGCGCTGGGAGCGCATCCGTATCCCACCATCGTGCGCGACTTCCACCGCGTGATCAGCAAGGAAGCCAAGCAACAGATCCTGGAGCAGGAGGGGAAGCTGCCGACGGCGATCGTCGCCTGCGTCGGTGGCGGATCGAACGCGATCGGAGCGTTCTACGAGTTTCTCGAGGACGCGAACGTGCAGCTGATCGGGGTTGAGGCCGGCGGACGTGGAACTGCTCTCGGGGAACATGCGGCTCGGTTTATGAAGACCGGAGGTGGAGTTCCTGGCGTGCTGCAGGGAACCTACAGCTATGTTCTGCAGGACAACGCCGGACAGATCGCGGCGACACACTCGGTGAGTGCGGGTCTCGATTACGCGAGCGTTGGGCCGGAGCATGCGATGCTGCATGACTCAGGTCGTGCCACTTACACGATGGCGACCGATGAGGAAGCGTTGAAGGCAACGGTCACACTGGCGCGGACTGAAGGGATTCTTCCGGCGCTCGAGAGCGCACACGCTGTGGCGGAGGCGATCCGTCTTGCGCCTACGATGGCGAAGACGGACGTGCTGATGGTGAACCTGTCGGGCCGCGGCGATAAGGACATGGGAATTCTGGCAAGAGAGCTCGATCTCCAGAGCGTCTCGGTGAAGGGATAAGAGACGATGGCGATTGAGTTCACGACAAAGCCCGGCCTGGTGGTCTATCTCACCGCGGGTGATCCCGATCTTGCGACGACGCGCGACATCGCACTGGCAGCGATCGACAACGGTGCGGATGTGATTGAGCTGGGCGTGCCCTTCAGCGATCCGCTGGCTGACGGCCCCGTCATTCAACGCGCCAGCGAGCGCGCCGTCGGTAAAGGAACGCGGCTTACGGATGTGCTCGGCCTCGCGAAGGAACTACGTGCCGCACGGCCGAACGCCGGAATGATCCTCTTCTCGTATCTGAATCCTGTGCTTCGTCTTGGCCTTAAAGATTTCTGTGCGCAGGCCGCCGACGCAGGCGCTGACGGCGTTCTGCTGACCGACATGATCGTCGAAGAGGCTGCGGAATATCTCGAGGCGATGCATACAAACAAGCTGGCTCCGGTCTTCCTCGCGGCACCGACCAGCCCCGATGCCCGTCTCAAAGCCATCGCCGACAACTCACAGGGTTTCGTCTACGCCATCTCGCGCACCGGCATCACCGGCACGCAGTCCTCGCTCACCGAGGACGCCGCGCAGGTGGTCACACGGCTTCGCCAGTTCACCAAATTGCCCATCGCGTTAGGCTTCGGCATCTCGAACGCAGCGCATGTAAAGACAGTGGGCGAGTTCGCCGATGCCGCGGTTGTCGGCAGCGCTATTGTTCAGTTGATTGAAAAGACCGCTCCCGAAGAGGCAGCGGCAACCGTTGGAAGATTTATTGCGGAGCTGCGCGCATGAACGAAGCCCTTCCGAGTCACGCCGGGCATGAAAGAACGCCCGTTTATCATAAGTCGTACGTAAATAACCCGCAGTGGGCCTGCTCGGGAACGCTGCAATATAAGGACATTCGATGGAAATCTCTGACTGGCGGCGAAAGATCGATGAAGTTGATGAGCAGATCGTTCGCCTTATCAACCAGCGTGCTGAAGCGGCACAGGCGATCGGCCTCCTCAAGAAGGGGTCCAGCCTTCCTATATACGAACCGCAGCGGGAACAGAGTGTCTTTGAGCATGTCCGCCGCTCGAACCCTGGGCCGCTGTCGGACGCTGAGGTTGTCGATATCTACGAGCGCATCATCGACGTGATGCGAGCCCTTCAGAAAAAGTAAGGACCATAAATTTTCTGCAGTTTGTAACTTATTCTGTTTCATATCAAGAAAGCGAAACGAAGACGATGATCGTAGCAATGCAGGACTCGGCAACAGAAGAACATATTCAGCTTGTGATCGAGCGAATGGTCGAGCTCGGTTTCAACGTCCACCGTACCACTGGCGCCGCACAGACCATTCTGGCAGGCGTGGGCACCCCCGAGCACTTCGATGTGGCTGAGTTCAAGGTGCTCGGGGGCGTCCACGACGCCTATCGCATCTCTTCACCCTATAAACTTGCCGGTCGCAACTTCCGTCCCGAGGGCACAAAGGTTACCTTCCCAAATGGTGTCGTCGTGGGGGGTAAGGAAGTTGTTGTGATGGCAGGCCCTTGCTCGGTCGAATCGCGGGAGCAGATCCTGTTGAGCGCCAAGCAGGTCGCCGCCGCAGGCGCAAAGTTCTTGCGTGGCGGAGCCTACAAGCCGCGCAGCTCGCCGTACAGCTTCCAGGGCATGGGCGTTGAAGGACTGAAGCTGATGCGGGAAGTGGCGGATGAGACTGGCCTTCTCGTCATCACCGAGGTCATGGAGATCTCGCAGATCGAGATCATGCTGCCCTACATCGACTGTTTCCAGATCGGCGCGCGCAACATGCAGAACTTCAACCTTCTGCGCGAGCTCGGCCACATTCGCAAGCCTTGTCTCTTGAAGCGCGGAATCTCTGCCACCATCGAGGAAGTTCTCCTGAGTGCTGAGTACATCCTCTCCGGTGGCAACTACGACCTGATGCTCTGCGAGCGCGGCATTCGCACCTACGAGACCGCAACCCGCAATACCATGGATATCTCTGCGATTCCGGTGCTCAAGAAGCTGACTCATCTTCCCGTACTGGGTGATCCTTCGCATGGTGTGGGCATCCGCGATCTCGTACCCCCCATGGCGCTTGCCTCCGTAGCTGCTGGAGCCGATGGTCTGCTGATGGAGATGCATCCCAATCCCGATAAGGCGATGAGCGACGGCGCGCAGAGTATGTATCCCGAGCAGCTGGAGAAGCTGGTCGCGCAGCTGAGGCAACTCGCCCCTGTTGTCGGGCGTTCGGTCGCGTAGGGGACGGAAGGAATGGCTGCTGGCATGATGGAGCGCGTACTCATCATCGGAACCGGACTAATCGGAGCATCGACCGGTCTTGCTCTGCGCGCCGCCGGTTTTGGCGGGCGCATCGACGGGTGGGACCAGAGTCTGCTGGAGCTGCGCGCTGCGCTTGAGATGGGCGCTGTCAATGGCGTTGCCGGAAACCAGTGGGGAGCACTCGAACTGGCGCGCCAGGCCGATGTCATCGTGCTGGCCGTGCCCGTGCTTGCCATTAAGGACTGGATGCAGCAACTGGCCACCGTAACCGGTCACGGACAGTTGATCACCGACGTCGGCAGCACCAAACTCGAGATCACTGAACTCGCATCGACGCTCTTCGGTGGCGAGAACCAGGCCTGCTTCCTTGCCGGACATCCGATGGCGGGCAAGGAATCCGGAGGCGCTCTGCTGGCGGAGGCCTCCCTGTTTCAGGGCGCGATGTGGCTGTTCACTCCCAGCGGCGCTCCTCCCTCGGAGATGGAGAAGGAGTGGCGCAGCTGGGTAGGTTTCTTCGGAACCCGCACACTCGATATGGACCCGAAGCGTCACGACGAGATGTGCGCCTGGGTCAGCCATCTGCCGCAGATGCTCTCGACCGCTCTTGCGGCCCTTCTCGAAGACAAGTTTGGCGACGCGCCCGAGATCGCCGCCATCGGGGGACGCGCTCTTCGCGAGACCACCCGTCTTGGAGCGAGTCCGTACAGCATGTGGCGCGATGTCGCGATGACCAATACCGAACCTATCGCCGAGACCCTGCTTGCACTGGAGCAGCGTCTCGGCCATGTTCGGGAGAACCTGCGCACTCCGGGGCTGCGCGAGGAGTTCGCCCTGGCCAATCAGTTCCGAGTACGGCGTTAGAGTTTCAGCCTTTTCAAGGCAAGGAGTGGCATTTTGAGTTCGACCGAACAGGCAGCACGGAGCAGTTTGAACATCAGCCTCGCTGACGTGACGGCGGCCCGAGAACGATTGCGCGATGCGATCTACTACTCACCGTGCGCGCACTCGAAGGTCCTCTCGGCGCTGACCGGCCAGCAGGTCTTCCTCAAGCTTGAGAACCTGCAGATGACTGGTTCGTTCAAGGAGCGCGGTGCGCTGAACCGTATCGCTCTTCTGACGTCAGAGCAGGCTGTGCGGGGAGTCGTTGCCGCAAGCGCTGGAAACCACGCGCAGGGAGTCGCCCACCATGCAACGTCGCGCGGAATCCGCGCGGTCATCGTCATGCCTCTGGCAACGCCCCTGGTCAAAGTTACGGCCACGCGGGGTTTTGGTGCTGAAGTGGTGTTGCATGGCGCCAACTACGATGAGGCCTACGAAGAGGCTCGCCGTATCTGCACGGCACAGAACATGACCTTCATTCATCCCTTCGACGATTCGGCGGTGATGGCAGGCCAGGGAACCATCGGTCTCGAGCTGCTTGAGCAGGTCCCGGATCTTGAAGCCGTGGTTGTGCCCATTGGCGGCGGCGGACTGATCGGAGGTATTGCCTGCGCCATCAAGGAATCGCGTCCGGAGGTCAGGGTGATTGGCGTGCAGACCTCGCGACTGCCCTCGATGGCGGCTGCGGTCGAGCAACGACACCCAGTCACCATTCCGCCAGCGACCACCATTGCGGACGGTATCGCTGTGCGCCGCGCAGGCGAAATCACGTTTCCCGTCATTGAGCGCTACGTCGATGAGATCGTCACCGTCGACGAGGACGAGATCGCCTCAGCGATTCTGATGCTGCTCGAGCGCGAGAAGACCCTGGCCGAAGGCGCGGGAGCGACCGGTCTTGCAGCGCTTCTGCAGAAGCGGACCTCTCTCAAAGGCGCACGTACAGCGGTCATCATCGGCGGCGGCAACATCGATGTCACCCTGCTCAGCCGCATCATCGAGCGCGGCCTGGTGCAGGACGGACGCATGATCCGCCTTCGCATCCATCTGCTGGACAAGCCCGGCGCTCTCGCAGAACTAACCAAGTTGATCGCGCATCATCGTGTCAATATTGTGGACACGCTCTACAATCGCGCCTACTACGGCGTGAACCTCGGCGACACCACCATCGATATCACCCTTGAGACGCGCGGCCGCGAACAGGTCGATGAGCTTCTTGCAGTCCTGGATGCAGGTGGATACGTCTACTCCCGCGTGGTTTAGCGATCAACCCGCCGCAGGTGGCCGCGAGGCTCCCATCAGCAGATAGTCGCCCGGCCATTCCACAGCGTAGCCATGAGGACGGATTAACGTTCCCAGCTGCGCATAATGACGGATGCTGTGAAGGGCCGCATGAAACAACACGGTCTTGCGGGACGCAACGAGGATTCCCAAACTTCGGGTTTTAAGTTCGATCGGCTCGTCCCAGTTCGTCTCTGTCTCCAGGCTCTGCCGATAAAGCGCCATGGCGCGATCGTGTGTCGCATAGATCGCCTCTACGGAATCGTACGGAATGTCGGCGTAGTCTGTCTCAGCCCTGCCGACAAGGCGCTCCGCATAGCGCACCTCCGCTGCGACGATATGCTGCAGAAGCTGGGCCACTGTCGACGTCCGCGCAATATCGCAGGACAGCGCAAGAATCTCAGGATGCGCGGCCAGCAGTTTGCGCCAGTTCGCAGTTGTCGTCTCGTTCCATTTGAGGGCTTCTGTTGCGGTCAACGCCGGTTCGCTCATCGTCACTTCTCCTCAGGGGCAGCTGGTTGCATGATGGGAGTGCGCAACCGCGTCGGCCAGCCAATGCGTACCAGCGTTTCATCGGGATCGCTGAGGGCAAATTCGTACATACCCCAGGGCTTGTCTTCTGGTGTCCTGATCTCGCCCAGAATCTCACCTGCAAAGTTTTTTGCCATCTCATCGACGTTTTCGGCGTAAAGATACAGACCGAAAGGATTCTGTCCCGGAATCAACCATCCCTCCACCGCATTCGTCAGGTGAAGATGACCGCCCCTGTCGTCGCTCAAGATGCGGTAGCCATCGTCAAAGCTGTTCGCGGGGCGATCTCCCGGACGCCTCAAGCCGAGGCGCTTGTAAAAGGCCTCGGAGGCGTCGAGATTGTTGCAGGGAAGTATTGCTGTCAGGCGATGTTCGCAGTCCATAATCCTCCTTGCAAGATCGGGCAAAAATGAACTAGCGCAACGCCCGATGCCCGATATCGCGTCGATACTGCATTCCCTCAAACGAGATCGTCTTCATCCGCGTGTAGATCCTGTCGAGCGCATCGCTCAGGTCGGGCGCCTCTGCTGTAACTGCAAGCACTCGCCCACCTGCCGTCACAAGCCTTCCATCTTTGATCGTTGTTCCGGCATGAAAGATGATCACGCCATCGTCGCTGGTGCTCTCAAGTCCGGTAATCGGGAGTCCCGAGGCGTACTTGCCCGGATATCCTCCGCTGGCCGCAATCACCGTGGCGCTGGCTCCCGGCTTCAGCCGGACGACCAGCGTGTTTGCCGTGCCGTCGATCGAGGCGTTGAAAAGATCGAGGATGTCCGTCTCCAGCCGCAGCATGATTGCTTCTGTCTCCGGGTCACCCCAGCGCGTGTTGAACTCCAGCACCATCGGCCCGCGCGGGCTCATCATCAGACCGATAAACAGGATCCCCTTGAACGGCGTCCCCTCTGACGCCATGCCGGCCACAACCTTCTGCGCGACGTTGTGCATGATCCACTGCCGCATTGCGGGTGTCAGCAAGCCATCGGTCGAGTATGCCCCCATCCCACCTGTATTCGGACCCGTATCGCCCTCGCCTACACGCTTGTGGTCCTGTGCAGCGGCGATTGGAATTGCCTGTTTGCCGTCGCATAATGCGAAGAATGAAACCTCTTCCCCGATGAGGAACTCCTCCAGGACGACCTCGGTTTCGGGAGCGCCCAGCAGAACTCCAGAGAACATCTGCGCTGCAGCCGTCTCGGCCTCGAGGCGCGTATTGCAGATCACCACGCCCTTGCCCGCGGCCAGGCCCGATGCTTTCACCACCACCGGGACAGAGAAGCGCAGGAGAGATTCGCGTACCTCGTCGAGGGTTGTGCAGAGGGCGTGCTCCGCAGTCGGAATCGCATGCCGTTGCATGAAAGCTTTCGCGAAGGCTTTGCTCGATTCAAGCTGCGCCGCGTCCTTCGTGGGACCGAAGACGCGAAACTTCCTATACTCGAGCTCATCCACGAGTCCCAGCGCGAGCGGAACCTCAGGTCCCACCACAGTCAGATCCGGCCGTTCGATCGCGACCACGTCGACCATCGCATGCAGGTTATTTACGTCCACCGGCAGACAGCGCGCGATCGCGGCCATGCCTCCATTGCCGGGGGCGGCTACGACCTCGGTCACCGAAGTGGATTTGCGCAGCGCCCATACCAGGGCGTGCTCGCGCCCTCCACCACCGATCACCAGAACCTTCATGTGCTTCGTCTTGCTCCTCTGAGAAAAGATCAACCACTTCAGCTGGTTGTCTACCTTTCCCTTTCTTTGAGGCTAGGCATGGCCGCAGGTGAAGTCAAACCGACTGCCATCCTCAGGCGTTGCCGGGGTGAACCCAGGGCCGCATCTGGCGCAGGTGGTGCTTCATGTGGGCGATGTAGTCCTCGATGAGGAATCCAAGTGTGATCGGAGTTCCAGCGACGATGCCCTGGTTCGGCAGGCTGGCACGATCGATGTGGCGGATGGTCCAGACGAGATGCTCGTTGAGGGCGAACCAGAGAGCGAGGACCTCGGCCCACTCGCGGTCGCGATAGTGCTGGAGTTTGACCCAGGATTCCTGGGCATACCCAGGCATGGCTTCGGGAGCGATCTGCATGCGCACGATCCGTCCAAGATTGTTGACGGCGGAGTCGGTGAGGTGCCCGATCACCTCCTTGGCCGACCACTTGCCTTCGCGCTCGGGATGGCTGGCATCTGCGTTGGACAGGGTGACAAGCCAAGGGACCGCAGAGCGGATGGTTGCAGCGAGCCGTTCGCTGAGCTCAAGGGGGCCGAGGAGGGAGGGGGCGGTTCCTTGCGTGTAACTTATGCCCATTCAAAGGCTCCCTGGTTGAGGACAAATTCAGC
The DNA here is from genome assembly GCF_059115365.1 of Edaphobacter sp. FHG110511_03. Classification (NCBI taxonomy): domain Bacteria; kingdom Pseudomonadati; phylum Acidobacteriota; class Terriglobia; order Terriglobales; family Acidobacteriaceae; genus Edaphobacter; species Edaphobacter sp. FHG110511_03. The sequence goes on from NZ_JBZYWL010000001.1 coordinate 1,145,550, forward strand.
TGCACCGGTGTGCCTGATGTCTTCGGGAGAGTAGAGATAGAGGGAGAGCACGTCGAAGCGTGCAGTCGTCGGACGGACGGCCTCTGGGATGCGGTGGATATAAGCTCGGGCAAGGCGACGGAGGACGCGCTGCTTATCGTCGTCGACGGCGAGCTCGGCAGCGAAGGCATCTCTGTGACTGCGGGTTTTGACCTCGATGAAACAGAGGGTGGGACTGTGCCAGGCGATGAGGTCGATATCGCCACGAAATTTCGAGGTCTTCCATCGCCGGGCGACGACGGTATAGCCGCGACGGCGCAGGTAAAAGAGTGCTTCGCGCTCACCAAGGGCGCCGGTCTCAAGATGGGCAGCCGTGCGGGTACGGTGCAGGGAGTGAAGACGTCGAAGAGCCCAGGCCTGCGCGCCGAGCCAGAGGCCGGAAGGCAATCTTCGAAGGCTAGGAGACCGCGCGGGGAGGGCCATGGGATTCAGGATAGATGCTGGCGGGCTGATTCGTGCCAAATATGCGGCAATTCACCACGAAAAGTGATCGAACGGGCCTAAGTGGCCTGTCGTGGATTTTCCTATTCAGCTAAAGCTGGAGAGAGATTCTCTGAAGCTTAAAGTGGCGCCTGGTAGGAGGGAACATTCAGAGCCGTCGACTGTCTAATAATATAGGCGAGTGAAGTGAGGGAGGATCCGATGACTCTGCTGAATGCACCGAAGTACGATGCGAGCCGTGAACGGCGCAATACGGGCCTGGTGATTGGGGCGATTGCGCTGATCCTCGTGGCTGCCGTGATAGGGGTGGGGGGATACCTGACGGGACACGGGTGGTTCTATACGAACCTTCCGGCAGAGCACAAGGTGGATAAGTTCTTCCAGGCTCTGGAGGCGAAGGACTACAACCAGGCGTATGCGCTCTGGATGAGCGACCCGGACTGGCAGAAGCATCCCCAGAAGTACGACTACACGTTGCAGCGGTTTACCGAGGACTGGACGACGCAGAGCCCGGTAGGACCGATCCAGTCGCACAAGGTAGATATCTCGAAGACGGACGGGTCCGGCACATTTGGAACTGGAATTATTGTGGCTGTGCGGGTCAACGGCGACCATAAGCTGTTCATGTGGTACGAAAAGAAGGATGGAACGCTGACTTATCCCGCGCCGCATGAGTTGGGTTACAACTAGAGATCCGTGGTATTGAGTGTCCTCTGACGCTGAATCAGGTCAGAGGACATTTCCATCACTGAATCACAGGCACTACTGTCCAGGATGCCCCAGCCGCAATCGGATCAATGACGGTCGCGCGAATGCAGGATGTGTCTCCCGGTGCAATCTGCAGCGACGGATTCCCGTCGATTCCTTGTCCGTTTACTGGAGATAGAGTCACTGTGCCCGAACCGACATTGTTCACGCATAGCGTTCCCTTTCTGTTGAAGTTAGCCGTGTTGGCATCTATCAGGGTAATGGAATACGGAAGCGATCCACTAGCGACGAGATTCGTGTCAGAAGGAATCTGCGTATAAGCTCCGGATACGGATGTCGACGACGTTTGATAAATTCCTTCGAAACCGGCACGCATGGCGGCAACATAATAAGCTTGCCCGGCATCATTCGGATGGATTCCAGTTGTAGCTGCATCCCAAAAGTAAGTCGTGTTTGTACATGCTCCGTCCGCTCCGATCTCTGGAGCTGCCGCCTGATTCGCAACCCAATCGAACAGGTCTGCGTTTGCCAGAATCAAGGCATTGAAGGTCTGTTTTAATGCATCCGCCGGCAATCCTTGATATCCAGTTGTTCCACATCGGCTGATCATAGTGGAGACGATCGTCTTGTATCCCAATGCGTGAGCCTTTGTATTCCAGTCAACAATATCCTGGTAGGCATTTTGTGGCTTCTCTCTATAGTTTGTGACACTATTCGTCGGCCCGCCGTTATAAGCGATGTTTCGTGCGGCCTTCGGATGGTAGACCATTTCTTCACGATCCTGAAAGGCACCAGCCATATCCTTTGAAGGTTGTCCCGAAACCGCGAAGTTATGAATTGTGCACGGAAAGCTCAAGGCCAAAAGTGTGGTTGGATCGTGAGAGGCTCCGTAACCTACGTCGATCGAAGATCCGGTGATCGAGCAAGTGGAGTCAGTTGCCGTACTGACTGGAACGGTCACGGGCACACCAAGAGAGGTCAGTCTGCTTATCTCAGCCTTGGTGCGTGTTTGAGCCTGGAGCACCGTGTCCGCGGTCGATGATCCCCATATGCTGTAAATGACCGGATGATTGGCCATCGTGCCATTGATATTGGACTGAACTGTCATTGGCATGGGAAGCTGCACTGCCGTCAGTTGATCCTCGGAATGCGATTGGGCCAAGTACGTTACTTCTTTTCCATCCACAATGATGTGGTCTGGATTGCTAGTACTTGTTCCGACGATATCCTCAATGCAGTGAATCCCCGCAAAGCCATCGAGAGAGGCAGTATGCCAGCTATAGCTTGAATATCCGATCGCAGGAAAGTTGGCGAGGGCTCCATGGCCTTGATCCGAGGAAACATATGAAGACACAAATGCCTGTCCCGAATTCGATCCGACCGGAGGAGAAAATAGATATGGGTAAAGGGAGAAGCCCGTATTTGTTCCAGCCGGAAAATAGGCACAGACTCCGTGTACGGGGCGTCCGGAGATCTGGGGAATTGTGACGATCTGATCGTTTAGCTGCAAGCCAACAGAGCCTATCCACTGTGCTGCGGCTCCACTGCCGGAGATCACTCCAGTGTGGCCGTTGCCGGTAACATCCGCAACAGTGATCCCATTATTGTCAGTAAAAGGAAGATAGAATTCCATCCCAGCCATTGGGTCTGGTTTATTAAAACCAGCACCTGTCAATGCAGTCGTGGATGTTAACCCAGACATCATATCCGTAACCACCAAGGAGCCTGCAATCGTTCCCGGATTGGAAGGGCTGAAGGTTATAACCATCTGGCAAGACTGTGACCCCTGGGCGCATGATGCGCCTTGTGTCAGGTTGTAACTATCGGATGGCTGTACTTGAGCAGTCAGAGCATCCTGGTTCTGAGCGATCGCTGTCACATTCTGAGCAGTCGTAGTCAGTCCGATTTGTTCAGTACCGAAGTCCAGGCTTGTTGGTGACAGCAATGGAGCTGTTGCAGGAGGAGGCACTGAATATCCGACGCCAGTGAGAGCAACAGTCACAGACAGATTCGTGACAGTGTCTCTTACGATCAAGGAGCCGGTTACTGTTCCCACTTTTGCAGGATTGAACGTTACAGCGATCTGGCATGATTGTGATCCCTGTTCGCATGTTGAACCGTGCGTCATTCTAAAGCTGTCAGAGGGTTGAGTCTGAGCAACGATAGGGTCGCCATTCTGGGAAACGATGCTCACTGTCTGAGCGCTGCTGGCAAGACCAATACCCGTATTACTGAAGCTCAGGCTGCCGGGTGTGGCAACAGGTGCTGTTGCCTTCGGCAGAGTCGGAGCGAGTCCAACTCCTGTGAGTTGGACAGTGCTGGTAAGTCCCGTTATCGTATCGCCGATAACGAGAGATCCTGTCAGGACCCCGTCCTTAGAAGGTCGGAAGGCAACCGAAACCAGACAGGCAGAAGCGCCCTTGACACAAGTCGATCCCAAAGCAGCGACAAAGCTATCTGCCGGCTCTACAGAAATCGTAAGAGATGGGATTTCCTGTGAGCTGACTGTTACCGTCTTAGCCGTTCCCACTGTCCCAACTACAACGCTCCCTAAATCCAGACTACAAACGCTGACAACTGGAGGAGTGCTGGTTTGCTGACCGGTAGGAGGCTGAACAGGCGGAGGAACCGTTACTCCAGTCCCAGAAGGCCCTGAAGTTCCCGCACCACATCCGGCTAACGCAATAAGACTTACCCACAACCCGAGGCTGTGAGTAACCAAAGAACGAGATGTCGCAACCAAGTAAATTCACCTAGGACAGATATGTGCTACAAGCGCAAGCGCGCAATTAAGAAGTGCCAATAGAAATGCAAAATAGTTTGGAACTGATCCCTATCCTACCGAAACTCGAATGGTGGACCCAAAGAAATTTGAGCCCCAACGATGTTGAGTATCGACTTGGGCAAATGGATACCCCAGAGTCTCCGGTGAAGGTATTCAGTTTTCAGATCTCGTGTGCCTCACTTATGAGGTAAGCCCCTTGGAGCTGTTCATTGTTGAGATTCAGGTAAACTACTGACCTCGCTAAGTTTACCTGCCGCGACTTCATTTGCGACAGTCAAAATTTGAGCGGCTTTTGCATCATCCGGATCTAAAGCAAGAATTTCTTTTGAGCGTTCAACAGCTTCTTGAGTTCGTCCCATTTTGCATAAAAGCAAAGCTGCGTTTCGTGCAAAAACCAGATTCGTGACGTCTGTTTTTGCAGCCTGATTGTAGTGATCGAGCGCTTCCTGCCGATTTCCATTCTTTTCCAGTTCAATCCCTGTGTTATTGAGCTCCGCAGCTTTTAGTTCATTGATTGATTGAACGCTGCTCTCTGCGAATGAGCTTTTTAGTTTCATCTGAAGATTAGAAGCGGCAGCTGGATCTCCTGTTTTGTTGTAGAGCTTCGACAGACGAAATATGACCTCACGATCATCAGGAACCAATTTCATTGCGATTTCGAATTCTGCGATCGCTTCCTTATCGCGTCCTTGGATTTGGTAAATCTTACCGAGGAAAACATGTGCGGTTTCGTTCGTTGGCTCCAAAACGAGGGACTGCTGTAAGGCCGCCACGCTCTTTTCTGGCTGGTTCAGGAAATACAAACTTTCCCCGATGGCAGAGTATGCTTCAGCAGAATCGGGTTCGAGCTCGCGAACCTTGTTGTAGGAATCGAGAGTGTCCTGCCACTTCTTCTGAAAGTAGGCGTCCCGAGCCTTAAGACGCCAAAAGTCTAATGAAACCGGCCCCTTTCGCGTTTTACTTCTCAGTTCAAGCTCTAACTGCTTCTCTGACTCCACATAATTGCCGGCACGAGCGAGCACGAGCGCGTAGTTGAACCGCAAATTAGGTAGATTGGGATCAAGTCGTACCGCGGTCGATAGGCGATCCAGCGCCATCTCCAGGTTATTAAGACTTGCGAATGATAACCCCGCAGACATGTATGCCGGGGCATAGTTCGGTCGTAGTGCGGTAGCCTCATTCAACTCTGTCCCTGCTTCGATTGGCTGTGCCATCATGGCCAAACAGATTCCTCTAAGCAAATGAACCTCACTGTCAGACGATGTTCCTAATTTAATTTCTCGCAAACCTACCAATGCTTCTTGCGGATTGCCCGCTTGAATAAGTTCTCTCGCTTTTGCAAGTGACAGGGTCGTGGCATTGACTTTCTGCGGATGCGAATTTTGTTGCGCGTAGCTCCGTGGTGGCCTGAAGAGGTGCCCTCCGAAGAGCAGCAAAAATAGCAACGTAGCCGGTGTGAGCATCTTCGATTGAACCGGAATTGGACTGTATGAATGTTTGAGATCCATATTCGATCCGAGAATTGAATTTGGAATAAATCGCACGCGTTGAATGGCAAAGCCTATACATCGTCTCCCAATTGCAAAATCCATGTCCAGGGTTCTTCGCGTTAGTACCAATACAAACACTTACTTCCTATTGAATTAATTCGGCAATCCATCAACCTATTTGTATCAAATGCTGACATCCATCTCATATTTAGATAATTTTTCTTGACAAGCGAATTCCGGGCTGGCTATATCTTTGGTCGCTATCTTGATCGCTTCGTAAAGGTTTTCTTTCCTTATCAGGCGATATGACGGTCAGGAATTCTTTGGAGAGCGAGTATGTCAGATATCAGTTGCTATAGGAATGCGAAGTCAGGAAGTTTACGTCGCCGATTGGGCAATGCGATTCGAATACTTCTCTCGAGTGGTTTCCTTTTCACGGTTTGTGCCGCAGCACACGCGCAGACTGCTACAGGTCAATTCAACGGTCACGTTTTAGACAATACTGACGCTGCGGTTGTGGGGGCTACGGTAACTCTCACCAATCCGCAAAGCGGATTGAATAGGGTTGCAACCACAAACGGCGAAGGGCTCTATCAGTTCCCACTTCTCCCTCCAGGCAGATACAAGCTGACCGCGTCGCAAAATGGATTTCAGACGGCTGCGAGTCCGGAGCTTGATCTTGACGTCAATCAAAACGCCACGCAAGATTTTCACCTGCAAGTGGGATCGCAGATGGAGACGGTCGACGTCTCCGCATCAGCTGAATTACTCCAATCATCATCTACGGAGTTAGGAACTGCGGTAGAGCAGCGGACGGTTAACGAATTACCCCTCAATGGAAGAAACTTTACCGCGCTGCTTACTCTTGCGCCCGGTGTTAACGCGGTGAACTACTCTCAAAATAAGACGGTGGGCTACAGTACGGGATTCGGCGCACCTGGCCTGCCAACGGCCACCTTTGTGTACCCATCTGTGCAGGGACAATGGAACCGAGAGAACCTCTACTTCATGGATGGGATCATCAACACGGCGGCCTTTGGAGGCTCTTATGACATTCCGCCGATCGTAGATGCGATTCAGGAGTTCAAGATTCAATCGCACAACGACGTTGCGGAGTTCGGTGGTGTTTTGGGTGGAGTCGTAAACCTCGTCACCAAATCTGGTACGAACGCATATCATGGCGCGATATGGGAGTATCTCCGCAACAATGCCTTTGATGCTCGCAATCCATTTACCGATTTCAAGGGAAATATACCTGCTGCTCCGGCCTCCTTTCGTCAGAACGAGTATGGAGGGGATATCGGTGGCCCTGTACGAATCCCCAAGATTTATAACGGTCAGGATAAGACGTTCTTCTTTTTTGCCTATGAAGGATGGAGATACTCAAAGGCGGCGGGACTCACCTATATATCGCCTACTCCCGCCGAACTGAATGGTGATTTTACGAATCCGTCGGTGCTCACTACGAGTCCAACGACGGGCCAAAAAGTCCCGGCACTTTTATACAATCCCTTTTCAACAACCGGCACTCCGGGAAATTACACCCGACAGCTCCTCGGAGATGGCAGACACATTCCTGCGAGCATGATCGATCCGGTCAACCAAGCTTATCTAAAGAATTATGGCGATACTCCCAACTTTACCCCCACCACGCCCGGAGGACCTAACACGATCCTGAACGCGGTCGGTACAGATAACGCCAATCAATATAACGGACGTATTGACCAAAATTTTGGGGCCAACAATGTCTTATGGTTTCGATACAGTGTTCTCGCCGGCGGCAATCAAAATCCTCTGGCTGCGCATGTGGCCACTGTCAGCAGCGCAACCAACCGAAACTTCGGCGGTGGATATACCCACGTGTTTACTCCAAGCCTGATCTTGGATGCGAGGGTTGGGTATTCAGGAAGATTCGATACTGTGACCGAAACCAGGCCAATAAATGTCACCGCCGATTCGGGGTTTCCTGGTGTTGAGTCAACCTATGGGCATGTCAGCTTTACTTATCCAAGCGCTTCCTACAACACGATCGGCGGTAGCGGTCCTAGCGGCTCGACCACTCATGAGCTCAGTTACGCTGGAAACATTACGTGGCTGCACGGCAACCATCAGATACGCTTTGGATTTCAGCAAATTATTCCCCAGAGAACTACCGGCCTGTCCGGTGGACATTTCGGGGGAGCCAGTTTTACTCATGATCCAAGTGAGACGTCTGATCCCCGTAACGCTTCAAGCACTGGGAATCCACTCGCCTCGGCGCTCATAGGAACTCCACACAACGGTCGATTTCAGTCCCAACAGAATGGCTTGCGCTTCTATGCAAGTGCCGTCTACATCCAAGACTCATGGAAGGTTACTCCAAAGCTAACTATTAGCGCCGGCCTTCGTTGGGATTCTCAATCATCCCCGCGCATATTGGTAGGAAGTGCGGCGATGCTTGATCCCAACACGGGTAACTGGATTGTCTCAGGAGGGAAATTACCTCCTCCCTGCGATCCGGGCGCCGGTATTTATGCTCCGTGTATTCCCTCGTCGACCCCGGCAAACAATGCTTCGCTGGCAGAGCACCTGAAGGTTGCAGACAATCCAAATCTTGGTCCCGATGGAGTTTACACAGACTTTGGTCCTCGATTTGGAATGGCGTACAAACTAGACTCCACTACGGTCCTGCGAGGCGGATATGGATTGGTCTACGACAACCTGCAAGGTGCCATTCAAACGCTCAACGATCGCATGCAGGCGTGGCCGTCGAACGCTTCTCTTCCACTCGTATTCAACAACACGGGTTCTCCGGTACAAACAATGACGCAAATTGTGCCGACACTTTCTGCTGCAAACGCCCTCCCCGCTGTTCCTACACCGTGGCAGCAGTCGGGTTGGTATTATGATCCCCATTTGAAGAATCACTATTCCCATCAGTTCAACTTAGAAATTCAAAAACAAATCAATTCGAGCTTGATGATGTCTATTTCATACGCCGGAAGTGTCAATAGACGACTCCCCTTAACCGGCTTGATGAATAACTCACCTGTTCCCGGTCAAGCTGGAGCAAATCGTCCATTCCCGTGGGCAGGTACGCAGATAATGGCCACCTCTCGAGGGGAATCAAACTATAACTCCCTGCAGCTGCGAGCTGAGAAACGGATGGCTAAGGGCGTTGCTTTTGGGGCCGGGTATACCTGGTCGAAGTCACTCGACAATGGCGCAAGCGGATTCTTCAATACTGAAAATGGGCCCGGTGGCGCATCGCAAGTGCAGAATTACAACGATCTAAGTAAGAACTATGGGCTATCTGGTTACAGTATTGCTCATATTGTTTACGGGTGGACTTTATATGAGTTGCCCTTCGGCAAAGATAAACCGTATCTCAATCACGGGTTTGCGTCTTATGTGGCGGGAGGATGGCAAGCGAATCTAAGTCTGTCGGCACATTCAGGACCACCTCTTAGTTTTGCTGACTCGGGCATCGACCCTGCCAATATCGGCAACAGCGGTACGCAGATCTACGCGAGGGCAAGCATTACCAAGAGCCCGAAGATCGACCATCCAACCAAAACCAGGGCGTTCGATACATCAGTCTTTTTCCATCCTCGTAACGAATATGGAAACACAGGCCGGGGAATCATCCTCGGGATGCCATTCGATAATCTCGATTTTTCCTTGAACAAAGGCATCTCTATTGCAGACAAAGCCAAACTGCAGTTCAGAGCTGAGTTTTTCAATGTTTTCAACATTCAAAATTACGGGTTACCAGGTACTACTTTCGGGGGAAGTAATTTCGGCATTATCACTGGCTTGGCGGCAGGATCTACTCCAAGGCAAATGCAATTCAGTTTGAGAGCTAGCTTCTAAAACTTCGATGGCCTATTTCTAAAAAATTCGAAGCAGCTCGTCTCTGCTGCTTCGAGCATAGTTGTGGTGATCCCTCAAAAAGGTCCCGATAAGGATGATCAATGATTGTGCCCCCTGATGTTTATCCAACTATCGAAGATAGCGATAAATCTGCCCATATCACTCTTTTGAGACAGATGATACTTATAAGAGAACTGGAGCAAAGGGCGCTTGACCTTAGCACTGCTTCACCTCCAAGCGTTGTAGGCTCCGTACATCTGTGCGCCGGCCAGGAAGCTGTTCCGGTCGGAACGCTGGCCGGGCTCGGGCCTGCTGATCAAATCGTCGCGACATATCGCGGCCACGGGTGGGCGCTATCTTCTGGTTTGTCTCCTATAGAACTTATGGGTGAGATCTGCCACCGAAGCATAGGTATCAACCAAGGCCGCGGTGGATCAGCGTACATGATGGCCCCGGAAAGACGCTTCATCGGGGAGAATTCCATTGTGGGCGCAGGTCTTCCCATTGCTTGCGGCGTCGCCATGTCAAATCTGGCGTCTGGGAATGGGAGGGTGGTTGCAGTTTCCCTTGGCGATGGGGCCTTCAATCAAGGAGCAACTCATGAGGGGCTTGCATTTGCAGCGGCGAGGAATCTCCCAGTCCTTATTATCTGTGAAAATAATCGTTGGTCGGAGCTGACCCCGTCCTCTTTGACGTTCAAGGTAGATCGCATAGCCCAGAGAGCGAATGGCTATGGCATTAAGGGGATAACTATAGATGGGACCGATCCGGTAATTGTGCGAGACACGGTGTTACAGGCTGCACGGTGGGCTCGAGAAAATCGCGGCCCTGTGCTGATAGAGTGTCGAGTGCCGCGTTTATGGGGCCATTACAACCGCGATATCGAACACTACCGACCAAAGGAAGATCGTGAAGAGGCGAAGGGGCGAGATCCAATTGTTCAATTCTCGAATAAGTTGATTAGCGCAGGCTTGATTAACCAGAGCACTTTAGCTGAATTATTCATCGGTGCTAAGAACGAGATAGACGAAGCTGAAGCAATAGTCCTCAATTCATCCATTCCCGATCCTGCAAGTGCAGTGAGGCATGTCTGGGCAATGCCAAATTCAGTTGGTGTCGCGGATGAGACTGCTGAGCCCAAACAAAACTACGAGTCGAAAACGATTAGCTATATTCAAGCGGTAAATGAAGCGCTCTCTAGGGAATTGGAGACTCGCCCTGAAGTCGTCGTCTTCGGTGAAGATGTTGGATTCGCTGGTGGTATCTTTGGAGCTTCAAGAGGGCTTCAGAAACGCTATGGCGTTGAACGGGTTTTTGATACGCCTATCTCCGAGAGTGCAATCCTTGGCTCCGCGGTAGGCGCCGCGATGATGGGAATGAAGCCGATTGTAGAGATTATGTGGGCTGACTTCCTGCTCGTTGCGTTAGATCAAATCATCAATCAGGCAGCAAATGTTCGTTATATTACAGGCGGTCGGTCCGGTGCTCCCATTGTTGTCCGTACACAACAAGGCGCGACACCTGGATCTTGCGCTCAGCATTCGCAATGTTTGGAAGCACTTCTGGCGCATATTCCGGGATTGAGGATTGCTATACCCTCAACGCCGCAGGACGCATACGACCTTCTACGCTCAGCAGTCGCATCCCCAGACCCTTGCGTCATATTCGAGTCGAGAGCACTTTATCAAACAACAAGCGTGGTTTCGCTTTCAGACAATATAGAACCTGTTGGTATGTCTCGTCTGCACAAAGCCGGTCGAGACGTAATGATTATTACCTGGGGAACAATGCTTTCGGCGGCACTGGGAGCGGCAGAAAGACTTACAGAAGAGGGTGTTGACGCTGGAGTTCTTGACCTACGTTGGTTATGCCCTTTAGACATTAAAGCGCTGCACGCGGCTGTTGCAGAGGCCAAAGGAAAAGCGATCGTTGTACATGAAGCAAATCGCACGGGTGGTTTCGGAGCTGAGATCGTCGCGACACTTCATGAGTTATTCGAGGATGACATTTTAATCGATGTCGTTCGAGTTGCTACTCCCAATGTGAGAATCCCTGCGGCACCTAATCTACAACGAACACTTATCCCAACCGTCGATGACATTTTGAAGGCGGCCCGCCAACTTCTTGTCTCAACACAGAGCCGTGCCTGATTCTACTAGGTGATCGTATGGAATTCTTGGTGTCCATGGAACTTACAACAGTTATCGACGATAAAAAGGAAGCTGACTTGCGAGAGCAAGAAAGGCTGAGGAGTCGCGAGCTTTCTGAAGAGGGTATTTTGCTTCGGCTTTGGCGAGTTCCGGGTCGCAGAGCAAACTGGGGAATTTGGAGTGCCAGAAATTGCGATGAACTGCACGAGGCAATCGCGTCCTTACCGCTGTTCAACTACATGACAATTACGGTACACCCTTTGGCATCCCATCCCAACGATCCTATGACCCCATCTTCAGAGGCATAAAAATGAGTTCAATTGATAAGTTGTTCCGACTTGAAGATAAGGTTGCTCTCGTAACAGGTGGGTATGGCGGTATTGGAGAGGCCGTGTGTGAGGGGATGGCGATGGCTGGAGCAAAGATCGCTATAGCTGGACACAACGGCCAGCGCGCAGCTGACTGCGCGAAGTCATTATCAGATCGTGGCTACGATGCCTGGTCTACCAGCTTTGAAGCAACCTCCGTTTCCGAGACTCAAAGAATGGTAGATGAAGCGATCTCCCGATTTGGCCGTCTAGATATTCTCGTGAATTGTGTCGGCTTGAATCGCGAAGAGTTGGCAGGGCAAGTTACAGAAGAGATGTTCGACTATGTCTACAGTGTCAATCTGAAAAGTGCGATGTTTCAAGCGCAGGCGGCGGCTAAGTACATGATCAGGCAGGGAGGTGGACGACAGATTCATCTTGGTTCTGTTCGTTCGACTCTCGCTTTGCGGGGTCGTGGCTATGCTGCGTACTGCGCCGCCAAAGGAGGCCTGATTACCTTGTGCCGACAGTTATCGGCCGAATGGGCTCCCGACAACGTCACCGTAAATGTCGTTGCTCCGACATTCATCCGTACGGAACAAGTAGGTAAGATGCTTGCCGATCCGCTATTTTCCTCTAAGTTAGTTGAGCGAATTCCACTCGGGCGGATTGGTGAACCGGCGGACGTTATGGGCGCGGTTCTTTTTTTTGCTTCACCGGCTGCAAGTTTCATTACTGGCCAAACCCTCTATCTGGATGGGGGACTCACAGTAACGCAGTAAATCACATTTGATGGGAAAGGTTTTGATGCCTACAACGTTTATAGATCTGAGCATGGCAGTACATAACGAAATGATTACTTTTCCACGCGTTGTCCGGCCTGCTCTCGTCATGTATGAGACTTGGAAAGGGTTCGCTGAACGTATCGGGGCTGCCGAGCACGGTATTGATTCACTAACCGCACATTGCATGGTGGTAATCGGAGACCATATTGGCACTCATATGGACGCACTCCGACATATGCGGGAGGATGCTCCAGGTCCTGAGGCGATCCCCCTTGAATACTGTTACGGAAATGGGGTTTGTCTCGATTTTCGGCACCTTCCCAAAGGCGCCGGCATTACCGTGGAGGATGTTCGCGAAGCGTTAGCCAAGATTGATTACGAGCTAAAACCTCTTGATATTGTCTTGATTCACACTGGCGCCGGAAAAATACAAGATAGCGATAAGTATCTCACTGACCATGTAGGGATGACTGGAGAGGCGACAAACTGGTTGCTTGATCAAGGTATCAAGATGACCGGTATCGATGCTGTTACTTTTGACCCTCCTATTTGGGCTATGTTCGAACGTAAAAAGTTCTGGGAAGCCCATCGAGTGATGAATACGCGTGAGTACTATCATCTCGAAAATCTCACTAACCTGGACCAGCTTCCAAGTCACGGATTCACTCTCAGTTTGTTCCCTGTCAAATGGGTTAACACCACGGGGGCGCCAGTAAGAGCCGTTGCCATTCTTAATAAGTAGTGCTGCGAAGGTATATCTGCCGGATTAGAGATCCGGCGATATAGGAAGATCGAATGCAATTCATTTCTATTTCTCGCCCCCGCGAAACATTCACTGAAAGCGCGTACCTATCGTTAGTAGATGAAGAAGTCAGGCAAGCGAGAACGCTATACGCAGATGGAACGCTTAGACAGCTATGGCATCGTATGGACGCCCCGGGTGTTTGCATTCTATGGGAAGCGAATGATGTTGAAGACGTGAAGTTCATGCTGGATGCTCTTCCCTTTGCCAAGGCAGGAATCGTTGAATTCACCGTAATTCCTCTCAGGCCGTACAAAGGTTTCGGTTCGTGAGAGTTAGTGAGAATGTCTACGCCGAAGTTCGTTGACTTCGTGCCGAAGGTAGAAATTAGGAGCCAAGTATGAGCGAAACGATCAATCGCCGGAAATTCGCAAAGAATTTAGCCATGGGAGCAATCGCCGGATTAGTCGAACATCCAAAACTCGCATTCGCACGGAAGATGGCGAGTTCACCTAAGAAGCTGAAGATCGGTCATACCTGCATAACGTGGGGTACCTTTCCTCGTGCAGGTGGCGACGCGACACTAGAAGCTGCATTGAAAGACATTTCTGCTGAGGGCTTTTGGTCTTTTGAAACATTTCCAGAAGTTCTGGACAGCTGGGATCAGAGAGGTGCGCTGACGCCGCTCATGGAAAAATATCGGGTGCCGTTGCGATCCGGTTATATAACACCCAACCTGATTGATCCATCACTCAGGAAAGACGAGATCGCACGTGTAGTCAGGTTATCAAAAATCATTCAAAAACGTGGTGGAACTTTCATTGTTCTGGCGCCCAACAGCGTAAAGCGTGATTCTTACTCCTTTAAAGAAAACCAATCGAATATTGTGGCGGCATTAAATGATTATGCCAGCGCTGTTACGGATCTTGGCCTGGGGACGGGTCTTCATCAGCACACCGGAACCTGTATCGAAAGCCGCGACGAGGTATACGCAGTGATGGGCGCGGTTAATACCAAGAAACTGAAATTCGCGCCGGACGTCGGGCAACTACAGAAGGGCGGTGCTGATGCTGCGCAAGTGGTGAAAGACTTCCTACCTCTCGTCAAGCACATGCATTTGAAAGATTACAAGGGTTGGGATGCATATGCCGGGTACTGTCCGTTAGGTATGGGAACTGTAGATATTGAAGCAATTCTTAACATGGTCGAAAGTGGCGGTCAACAACCAGACATCCTGGTCGAGCTGGATCCTTCTAAAGATGCACCTATGACCCCGTTGCAGACAGTACAAGAAACCAAAAAATATTTGACAAAACTTGGTTATGCATTTCGCTCGTAATTATTTTCCGGAATAGGAAAGATATCTATGCACAAGATAGCCGTACGACCTCTTAGCGTGCTGTGTTCTATAGCCGTCGTTATTTCATCAGCAAGCATTTACACGATGAAGACTTTATCTGCCAAGACACACAAAGAAGCCTACTCAACCTGGAGTGACTACGGTGGCTCATCAGATTCAATGCAGTATTCAGCTATTAAGCAAATCAATAAGAGCAATGTAGGCCAACTTAAGCTGGCATGGTTCGTACCCGCTCCAGGCCCCGTCGGCAGATTTTCATTTAATCCACTTATCGTGGATGGGGTGATGTACGTCGTCGGCAAAGATATGGGAATTTATGCACTGGATGGTAAAACCGGTAAGCAAATCTGGGTGCATGAGATAAAAGGAGGTCAGCCGACGAATCGAGGATTTAATTTGTGGTCGTCAAAAGATGGAAAGGATCGTCGGTTGATCTTTGCTGTCGATGGATACATGCAAGAACTGGATTTGAAGACGGGTTTGCTAATCTCATCATTTGGCGATCATGGCAAAGTAAACCTGCGCGAAGGACTGGGACGAGATCCTGCCGAGATAGGGGAGATTCAAAACGGGACTCCAGGACGGGTTTTCGAGAACCTAATCATTCTCGGTTCAGCTCCAGGTGAGATGTATGGATCTCCTCCAGGTGACCTACGAGCTTACGATGCGTTAACTGGAAAAATTGTATGGACTTTTCACACCGTTCCGCACCCCGGTGAATACGGGTACGAGACGATGCCCCCAGACGCTTGGAAATACGTTGGTGGCAACAATACGTGGGGCGAAATTTCTATCGACGAGGAACGCGGGATTGCCTATTTCCCACTCGGCTCGCCTACCTATGATCTTTATGGAGCCGATCGCAAGGGAGCCGACCTCTTTGGTGATTGTTTGTTAGCCCTCGATGCCCGCACGGGGAAACGACTATGGCATTTCCAACTTGTACATCACGACCTGTGGGATTACGACCCAACTGCGGCTCCGAAACTTCTGACCGTACGTCATGACGGCAAGATGGTCGATGTCGTGGCACTTGCTGGCAAAACAGGATTTCTCTACGTATTCGACCGTGTAACTGGGAAGCCACTTTGGCCAATCGAGGAGAGGGCAGTCCCGAAATCCGATATGCCTGATGAAGAATCGTGGCCGACGCAACCGTTTCCAACTGCACCTCAGCCTTTTTCTCGACAGCTGTTCACTCTGAAAGATATCAATCCTTATCTTGATCCGGTTGAAAAAGAGCGTATCCACGATCTAGTCGCTAATGCTCGTAACGAGGGAATTTTTACTCCTGTTACTGATAAGGGCAACCAAATTTCAGTCCCTGGTGAATTCGGAGGAGTGAACCAGGGGAGCACAGCTGCAGATCCGTATACAGGAATGCTGTATGTCAAAGCCTATGATCTACCCACGATCCACGCTATGACAAAGACGCCGCCGATCAAAAATAAAAGCGTGATCGCAGGCACTCCAGAGCAGAGGGGCTATGGTCTGTATACGAAAAATTGCATAGGTTGTCATGGACCGAACCGCGAACGAATTACATTCCCAAAGCAAATTGACGCGAACCGCTTCACGACTGTTCTCCGGAGTGGAAATGGGGAAATGCCAGCATTTTCTGAAACTACTCTGAAGCCAGAAGATGTAACTTCTCTCGAAGCGTATTTAGCGGATCCTGTTGCTGGAGAAGCGGCCGCAGTTGCATCCGTGCGGAAGGCCTCGGCACCTGCAGGCCCAGCACCTGAGGGGCAAACACGATACTACGGTCCGTTTGGCAATATTTTTCGCACCAATAACGGACTTCCCGCGTTCAGCCCTCCATGGTCCTCCATCATGGCTTACGACCTAAACGACGGGACTATTAAGTGGAGGAGGCCAATTGGGACGACCCCAGGGCTAGCCGATAAAGGTATTACCGACACCGGGAGCTCTTTGGCAATTCGAAATGGACCAGTAGTAACTGCTGGTGGCTTAATCATTATTGCGACTGGGCCAGATCGCATGGTGCACGCTCTCGATAAAGATACCGGTCGCACTCTATGGGAGACGGAGTTGGATGCAAATCCCGATGGGATTCCGGCGATCTATGAAGCGGGTGGAAACGAATACATTGCCTTCTATGCGGCTGTAGATGGAAAGCCTCAATCGGTGTCCTATAGACCAGGCAAAGTGGGCACGCAGGGATACTACGTGTTTGCTTTACCGGGACCGACATCTCCCGCGCACTAATTGATCTCCTCTCGATCAATTACGTCTACGTGGATTCGGAATTTGTACCGATGTAACCCGCGTCACGGAGTTCATTCTATGAAGCTTGCAGGAAAAGTTGCCCTTATTACCGGGGGCGGCCAAGGAATAGGGAGAGGAATTGCTGAGGTATTCGCGGATGAAGGTGCTGATATCGCTCTAAACGATATCGATTTCAAAACAACAGCTGTGAACGATACTGTGGAGTGGATTCGTTCGAGAGGGAGAAAAGCCAAGGCGTTTCAGGCGGACGTTGCAAGTCGCACCGAGATTGAAGCAATGTTTGAGCTGGCGTGGAACGAGTTCGGACACATCGACATATTAGTTAACAATGCGGGTATAGAGACCATTGTTCCCTTTCTCGATCTCACGGATGAGCAATGGACTCGCGTCACCGACGTTGACTTGCGTGGCCCCTGGCTTTGTTCCCAGGTATTTTGTAAGCGCGTTGTTGCTGAAAACCGCAAAGGTAACATCGTGAACATCGGCTCGATTCAAGCAGCGAAGGTTCTTCCCGGAAGGACACACTACGCTCCCGCGAAACTTGGCATTGAGGCTATGACACGCAATATTTCAGCCGAGATGACGCCGCTCGGGATACGCGTGAATTGTATCCATCCTGGGTTTATCGCAACGAACATGACTGCATGGATTCTCGACAGTCCACAGATACTCCCGGAAGTTTTGAAACAAATTTCCACCGCCAGACCAGGCCAACCTCGGGAAATTGGCACGGCAGCAGCGTTCTTTGCTTCTGACGAGTCCAGTTACATCACTGGACAGTCGATTCATGTAGATGGTGGATGGGCTTTCAAATAGGCAGTTATCCGTGTTTGATCGCCGGAAGAAGATCATTTTTTTGAAATTTGGAAAAGGGGTAAATCATGGTAAAGATCGCTCGCATCATGCTCGCCGTAACCGTGACGTTCGCCACCACATCAGTGGGTCTGGTTAGTGCAGCGCAGACTCCGTTAGGTGCAAAATCCGTACGCCAGGGACAAATTCGTTCGTCCATCAATCATTTGCTGGGATGGCGTGTTGGAATACCGTCGAATGCATTCCACTCTCTTAGCTTCTTTGAAGCGGCAGCTTTGGCTGACGCGCTAGGACTCTCAAATATTGAGGGAGTCAGTAGCCAGAACGTAAGTTCGCAGATCAACAAGAAACTTAATTTTGAACTTACACCTGAAGATATATCTGCAGTCAAAGAGAGACTCGCCGAATTGAATCTTAAGATGCCGGCTTATCGGGTTGAAGCTATACCTGCCGACGAAAAGGTGGCCCGTAAACTCTTCGCATTTGCTAAAGAGATTGGTGTCGAAACGATTATCACAAGCACACCGCCGTCGGAATTAAGCTCAATCGACAAGCTCGCGACAGAAAGTGGCATCAATGTTGCGATCGATAGCTCGAATGATCCGCAAGGTCTAATGAAGACAATAGGCAATGCAACCCCTCGCATAGGTGTAAATGCCAATTTAGCCCAATGGATGGAAAATGGAATACGCCCGATAGAGGGACTAAGCGCGGTCAAAGACCGGCTAATGGCCGTTCAGTTGCGGGATCGTAATGCGCTCGGGCCCAATAGCCGAGATGTTCCGTTAGGCAAGGGGGTCGCAGGTCTGGAGCAATTTTTCCTGCAGATCGCAAAGCAAGAACCTTCCCCTCAAGAGGAGCCGGGGAAATGTGTCAACTGCAGCCGGCCCTACGGTGGCACTAAGCCATTGTTTATTTCGCTTGAAGTGGATCCGTGGCAAATTGTGACCGCGAAGGAACCACAAACCGGAACTTCTGGAAATGTCTTTTCAGATTTGTGGTACTCAGCTGAAAACTTCGAAAAAGTTGTTCGTCCAGCTATGGGATACCGCGTCGAGCAAGATGCCCTATTAATTCCCATTACGCCGACAGATCGGATCCCAAACGATGTGAAAGCGAAGATTGAAGCTGCGCTTCCAAAGCATCCTCTCGTCACACCAAAGAAACCGAGGAAACTTCTCGTTATCGATGTGGCTCCAACTGGCGCTTACTATCATGACACTGCAGCTCACGCGAACTTCGCAATCCGTAAACTGGCGTCGACCGGGGCGTTTGAGGCAATATTCGACAATGATCTAAATAACCTAAAGTATCCAAAGATACTTCAATATGATGCCGTTTTCCTTAATAGTGGTGACGGTCCAGTATTTTCCGATCCAGATGTGATGAACGGTTTGATTCGTTTCGTGCGTGAAGGCGGCGGCGTTGCAGGTCTCCACGGAGCAAGCTACGCATCACCAGATGTACCTGAATTTGGGGCACTCATAGGAGCTCAAACGGGACCGCACCACGTTGAGCAGGCGACCTTGAAGATTGATGATCCCAATAGCCCTTTGACGAAACAGTTTGCCTCAAGTCCGTTGACAGCTGACCTGGGCGGAAAAGGCTTTGTGTATACGGATGAGTTCTATCATTTCCTACCATCCGGACCTTATTCCCGAGAGAAGTTGCACGTTCTGATTAGTATTGACGCCGACAAGACCGATTTGAGCCCATGGCACGTCCGACCAGATAAAGATTACGGGCTTGTATGGATTAAAAGTTATGGTCGTGGGCGTGTGTTTAACTGTGCAATAGGGCATACTCCCACTCTTTTCGAAACGCAAGCGCTCGCACAGATGATGTTTGCAGCAATTCAATTTGTACTGGGCGATCTTCCCGCAGACACGACTCCCAGTGCAATGCTGGCTTCTAAATAGGACTCAAAAATCGACACTCCTTTAATTAAGGAGAATAGAAAAGCCTCGGCATTGGCCGAGGCTTTTCTATGGTTTTTAATGAGCGATGATGTTCGTTCGATTTCTGGAGTATTTGAAATCCTTCACATCAGCCCGGAATTGTTATTTCAGAGCACAATTCATCAATAAAAATCATCATTATCAGATAATGATAAAATGATGTCGCGTCGACCTTTTTCAATGTGGGGTGTTGAGCTTGCGCGTAGATTCACTTGTCGAAAATTCCCAAAAGGAACCGAAGGCCAGGATTCAGTCAGCTGAGCGAACTGTATCGGTTCTCCTTGCTGTGGCCGAGAGTTCGAACGGCCTTAAAACCAAAGAGATCATGAATCAGGTCGGGCTCTCCCGTCAGGTAACGTACCACCTTATACACACGATGCTGGCGACCGGGATCATACGCAAGAACGACAACAGTCGTTACGTTCTTGGTCTCGCCGCACTTTCAATTGCAGAAGGTTTCCGTCGTCAGTTGGATCCTCCAGCACATCTAGCGCCTAGAGTCCGTTCCATAGTTGCGGCCACCGGGGAAACTGCGTACGCCGGTGGTTGGGTTCATGACGAGATTGTGGCCCTCGCAACAGCTCGGGGAGAATCTCCAGTGGGAGCAGCTGAAATTCCCCAAGGATTTAGCGGACACGCGCACGCACGCGCATCTGGCAAGCTCCTTCTCGCACTGGCAGATCCTCAGGTATGCGAAGCCTATCTCGCTAGTCATCCTCTCGAAGCGAGAACTAAGAAGACCATTACGAACTATGACAAGCTCATGGAAGAGTTTGCGAAGATTCGAAAGCAAGGCTATGCCGTGGATGACGAGGAATTCAATGAAGGTTTACGTTGTTTGTCGGTACCGGTTGAAGGTCTTGGCGGCCGGTTTGCATTAGGGATTTCTGTACCGAGTGGCCGTTTTGACTCAAATTTCAAGCGTTACTTAGAAGTCCTGTTCAGCGCCGCAAAAATAAAGGGTTAATGAAGAGTCGTTCGCGTAAGAAAACGATTCATCTCTGGAAGAGGTTACGACGACCCGAGATCGATCTTGATTGAGCTATGCAGATGGGTCTGCCGGGTGCCATAGGCGGATGGTGGTGTTAGCTTCGTATCCTTTTCCATTGGGAAAACTGACCAACTCGAATTGCATCCCCCAGGGAGACAAAAAATAGATCCATGTCTGACCGGCATTCGGACCAGAGGTTCTGACTGTAGGCTTTCCCAAAAGACGAATGTTTTTGGATGAGAGATACGCAACAGCCTCATCGAAGTCGTCAACGTAGAAAGCCAAATGATGACCTCCCACATCGCTGTTTTTCGGTTGGATCAGATCCTGATCCGGTGACTCGTACTGAAATACTTCAAAATTTGGTCCATGTTTGCACCGAAAGAAACGCAACCTCTGCATGACCGTTCCGGGAGGCACATTGAGGTGAGTATTCATCCACATGTCGTCAGCAACAAAGGGGCCAAGTTCGAACACGTATTCGCAGCCAATAACATCTGTGAAAAAAGACGTCGCTTGCTCTAGATCAGGGACCGTGAAACCAATGTGCTCAGTACCCCGGAGACCTGGCAAACCTGATCCTGATGGAGATGAAGGAATCAATGGTTTTCCCCTTTGAATAGCTCCTGAGATTCATGAGGATCTCAGGCAACTTCAAAAAATATTCTTGTTCAAAGACGCAGAAAATGTAACACAATATGATTGCGTTATCAAATATTGAGATATTAATCCTAATCGGTGATCCTTTTGAACATTTCCAAAATCCTGATTGCAGAATGTTCTATCCCCCTTCCACGTGTCCTTCGACTCGGTTCTGTCGAGATCCGTACGAGAGATTATGTCGTCATTCGCATTGAAACCGAGGGCGGACCAGCGGGAGAGGCGATTGGCTACCCACGCGGAACGCCTCTTTTTGACACCCTAAATGCTATGGGTCGTCGCATCCTCGGTAAGGATGCGCAAATGAGACGGCGCGTGATGTTTGATCTTGAACAGTCAAACATTCCTGCAAGGGCTGCTCTAACTCGCGGACTAAGCTTGATTGACATTGCTCTCTGGGATATTGCATGCAAAAGCGCGGCACAGCCGCTCTTCCAATACCTGGGCGGCTTTCGAACGTCGGTTGAGACAACACAGGTCGCTGGTTACTATATCGATCAGCGCTCAATCGCCGAAGTCGTTGATGAGATCAGCCATTTACGAGACGAAGGTTGTCACAGAGTAAAGATCATGCTCAACGGAAATGACTCGGATTTCGATGCTAAATACGTGACGGAAACAGTCCAGACAATGCCAGGTCGTGTGGCTGCTGACGCGCATTGGAGTTGGACTACTTTGACGGAGGCTCGAAGAACCTGTCGTCATCTCGACTCCCTTGGCTTAGATTTCCTTGAAGATCCTTTTGCAGCATCCGACTGGCGGCTGACTCACGAATTGCGCCGGCAGATGGTGACGCCAATTGCTGCCGGCGAGGACGTCTATGGAGCCCAAACGGTTTCTGACTTGGTAACCGGAATAGATATTTTGCGCGTCGATGCCACGACGGTGGGAGGAATCACCGGCGCGATCGAAGCGATTGCTCTTGCGACCGGCAGAGGAAGAACGGTTCTGCCACACGTTTTCTGGCCGCTTCATGTTCATTTGGCAAGCGCTTTTCCTACTGTAGAGGGAGTAGAGGTAATTCCTGCAACCTTTGGCGCAGATCCGTTGGATCGTCTACTTGCTCATATGCCTGTGACTAAGGACGGCAAAATGATTCCAGATGGGCAGCCAGGAGTGGGGATCCACCTCAGATGGGATGCGGTGGAGCAGCTTGCCAGTCGCCACGCCGTCCTATCCTAAATTTTGCAGTTGGTGACGGTACGACTGATCGGTCGGAATCTTTGAAAGAGAAGTTCGGCGGAGTAATATGGGCTGGCTATTTTCGAAGGATTCGAATCGAACGTCTAATGTCGTCCATTTCATAACGCAATGACGAACCAACGAACATCACGCGGTCTCCGTGAGATAGGCCAACCAATTCAACACGATATCCAGCACCATGGATCCGTTACCAGCGTCCAGCGGTTGTTGGCGCGTGTCGTCTTGATGGTAATCGTCTGCGCCATCATCGCTAACTTAACTGGTTGTCGTGCAAAATGGTCTGCGGATTCAAGCACGCTCAAATCCGAGTCTCGTCTGGACTTCAATCAGGATGTCCAGCCCATCCTCGCCAGCAATTGTTTCAGTTGTCATGGACCCGACCCAGCGGCACGTAAGGCTTCGTTGCGGCTCGACCTGGAAGAATCGGCGTTTCGGAAGCGGCCGGGTAAGCCCGACGCAATCGTTCCCGGTCATCCAGAACAGAGCGAGCTCATTAGGAGAATTGAGTCGACCGATCCTCATCAATTGATGCCTCAATCCACTGAAGGCGAAGCGAAACCGATGAAGCCGCGTGAGATTGCGATTCTGAAGGAATGGGTTGCAGAAGGGGCCCACTACAAGCCTCATTGGGCCTTTGACAAACCGGTGGTTACGGTCCCGACCAGGCATGATGCATCCTGGCCAAAGACTCCCATCGATGACTACATTCTGGCGCGGCTTGAAAGAGAAGACCTGGTCCCATCACCCGAGGCCGACAAGGCAGCGCTGATCCGCCGCGTAACCCTTGACCTCACAGGTCTTCTTCCGACGACGCAGCAGGTAAGCGAATATGTGCAGAATCCATCTCCCGCCGCCTATGAACAGCTTGTAGATCGGCTACTAGCCAGTCCTTCGTTTGGGGAACAGCGAGCACGTTACTGGATGGACTATGCTCGCTATGCGGATACGTATGGCCTGCACTTTGACAATAGCCGTTATCTTTGGCCGTACCGTGACTATGTCATCAAGGCGTTCAACACAAACATGCCGTTCGATCGGTTTGTGAAGGAGCAGATCGCCGGCGACCTTATGCCTGCCAAGGATATTAGTACGTTGATCGCGAGTGGGTATGTCCGCGCGGGTGTCAGCTCGAATGAGGGAGGAACGATCCCAGAGGAATTGCGGGTCAACCTTTCACGCGAACGTGCCGAAGCTTATGGTGGAGCTTTTCTGGGGCTGACTGTCGGATGTGCTGTCTGCCACGACCATAAGTATGACCCGACCACGCAGAAGGATTTCTATCAGCTGAGCGCTTTTTTCAACAACATTAACGAGCTGCCTTTCAACGGAGACCGTCCGGATTGGGCTCCCATAGTCCATATCCCGAAAGCTGGAAATGTCGAAGCCTTCAACCGAGTGTTGTCGAAGAGATCGGAACTCGTAACTGCTTTGCAGCAAGAGCAGATGCAGTCGGCAAATCGAATCAAGCAGTGGTTGGAATCGCATCAACGGCCCCCACAGCCAGTTTCGACGGAGGCTCTGAAGGTACGTCTTCGCCTGGATGAGGGTGGGGGTGACATGTTGAAGAACGTCGCTCCGAACGCCAGCTCAGCTACCTTCTCTTTGGGCAAGTCGAAGCCGCTATGGGGAGAGACAACGTGGTTATGGCCAGACTTTCGGATGGACACCTCGAGCCATGTGAATCTTGGCCAGGCCGGAGACTTTGAATGGAGTCAGGCCTTCTCAAGCGGGGGCTGGTTCATGGTTCGCTCGACTCCCAATTTTCCTGTGGGAAAGATGAACGGGTCTCTTCTTTCGAAGATGGATACGACGCAGATGAATCGAGGCTGGGATCTTGCGACCGATCAAGGAGTCATCAGCGTAGATCTAGTTAGTAGCGCAGAGCACATCGATCCAGTCTTTCCGAAGCCAGCGAAGAAATCCAAGCCGAAGTCCAATAAAAAGCCAGTCGCCAAGCAAGTTTCGGATGTCCCGCCGCCGATACAGTGGCCCGTCATTCACGGCCGTGCGATCAGGGTTTCCACTGCTGAAAGAGTCATTAAGGATGGACAGTGGCAGCATATCTTTTTCACTTACGATGGCTCCGGTAAGGCTTCGGGTATCAAAATTTATGTGAACGGCGAGCCTGTAGCCACTAAGGTCCTTTCCGACACACTGGACCATTCCACTATTCGGACAACCGTTCCGCTCCAGTTTGGATGGAGATACCCCGATGTAAGGCCCGCGAAAGAGACGCGTTATCAGGACTTCCGTTTGTATGCGAGGGACTTGAATCCGCAGGAGGCAAAGCGTCTACCGTATGAAGACGAAGTCGCTGCGATCATCCGCAAGTCGGCCACGGCTTGGAGCCGCGATCAGTGGCACACCGTCACTTCGTTCTATTTCGACGAGATCGACGCGTCGACGAAGACGATGAAGCGTCAGATCGCGGAGATGGATAACGAGCTTGGAAAACTTTCCCAAGGTGGGGACATTTCCATCGTGTCCCAGGAGAAAGAGACCGTAGCGTATGCCGACGTTCTTGATCGCGGAATCTATTCTGCAAGAAAAGAAAGAGTCGAAGCAGATACACCTCACTTCTTACCTCCACTGCCTGCGGGGAAGCCGCATAATCGGCTGGCGCTCGCGGAGTGGACGGTAAGCGAGAATAATCCGCTGACGGCTCGAGTCAGTGTAAATCGCATGTGGAACGAGCTCTTCGGGACCGGTTTGGTCGAAACCACCGAGGACTTCGGAATCATGGGGCAAAGGCCGTCCAACCCTCAGCTGCTCGATTGGCTTGCCGTTGAGTTTCGCCGCAGCGGTTGGAATGTCAAACACATGTACAAGTTGATGGTGATGTCGGCGGCATATCGCCAGAGCGCGAAGTCGACGCCGAAACAGCTTGCCAAGGATCCACGTAATTTGCTCCTGGCTCACGGTCCCCGCTTTCGGATGGACGCGGAGATGCTTCGCGATATTGCTCTTCAATCGAGCGGTCTTCTGGTGGACAAGATAGGTGGCCCGAGTGTCAAGCCATATCAGCCGGCAAACGTATGGGAGTCCGTCGGCTATCCCACCAGCGACACGACCCATTACACACAAGAGCACGGCGATGCCTTGTATCGTCGCAGTTTGTACACCTATTGGAAGCGAATGGCGATGGAGCCGGACATGGACACGTTCGACGCTCCCACCCGAGATACAGTTTGCACTCGACGTCAAAGGACCGATACGCCTCTGCAGGCGCTGGCGACGATGAACGGCGTCCAGTACATTGAGGCCTCGCGAGCCCTGGCACAGCGCGTTTTAGTCGAGGGCGGAAAAAATCCCAAACAGAGGATCGATTATCTCGGCCAGATCTTGCTGGCGCACAAGCCTTCGCCTAAGGTCGAGTTGACGTTGGAGCAGTCGCTAAAACAGATGGAGCATCATTACAGTGCCGATCCAAGCGCAGCTAGAGATCTGGTGTCAGTCGGCGAAAAACCAAGAAATACGGCGGTTCCAGTAGCGGAACTCGCAGCCTGGACGATGGTGGTGAACGAGACGATGAATCTCGATGAGACTTTGAACAAGTAGGCTCATCCGCTGGCGGCTGCACGGATTAGGGGACGAGGGAGAAGCATTATGAAGCAGCATCCGTTTTGCACCGATCCAGAGCACGGTCCTACGGTCTTGGATCTTCCAATCTCTGATGGCATCAAGCGAGAATGGGCTGAGTTGCAGACACGGCGTCACTTCCTTGGAAGAGCCGGCAAGGTCCTGGGGTGGGCAGCCTGCGCAAGTCTGATCGGTGACAAGGCAATGACCGGCGCAGTCAATGCTCCTGTACCGAGCGGTCCTTCGCGTGAATTCCAGAGACTGCCTCACTTTGCCCCGAAAGCGAAGCGAGCAATCTATCTTTTCATGTCTGGCGCACCGCCGCAGATGGATCTACTGGACTACAAACCTGGCCTTGCGCAGCTCTATGACAAAGACATTCCGGATTCAGTCCGTGGAACACAGCAGCTGACAGGCATGACGGCTGGCCAGGCACGTTTTCCCATTGCTCCATCTCACTGGGCCTTCAAGCAATATGGCAAGTCGGGTGCGTGGGTCAGCGATCTTCTGCCATATACAGCCAAGCTTGCCGACGACCTAACGATCATAAAGTCGACGAATACGGACGCTATTAATCACGAGCCTGCGATCATGCTCTTGAACACTGGAAACATGAATGCGGGAAAACCGTGTCTCGGCTCCTGGCTTTCCTATGGACTCGGCAGCATGAATGACAACCTGCCGACGTTCATGGTCTTGCTGAGTAAGACCAACCCAAAGGAGAACAATCAACCGGTCTCGTCGCGTCTTTGGAGTAGCGGTTTCCTGTCCTCCGAATATGCGGGAGTTGGTTTACGATCCGCTGGTGATCCTGTCCTCTATCTAAGTGATCCACGCGGAGTTGACCGCGAGGTTCGCCGCGAGATGCTCGATGCGGTCAATGAGATTAACCGACAGACCTATCAAGAACTAGGTGACCCCGAGACGAACTCTCGCATTTCGCAGTATGAGATGGCATACCGTATGCAAGCCTCCGTGCCAGAGCTAACGGACATGAGCAAGGAACCTCAGTCCACTTGGGATCTCTACGGACCCGATGCAAAAGAGCCGGGAACGTTTGCCTACAATTGCCTCATGGCGCGGCGTATGGCGGAGCGTGGCGTGCGCTTCACGCAGATCTATAAGCGTGGATGGGACGTCCACAGCGACGTTACGGGCGTGCTCCCCATGATCTGCAATGAGACGGATCGCGGATGCTATGCGTTGGTTACGGACCTAAAACAGCGCGGACTTCTCAACGATACCCTGGTTATCTGGAGTGGTGAGTTTGGACGAACTGTATACAGTCAAGGGGGCCTCTCTCCAACCAACTATGGCCGAGACCACCATCCGCGTTGCTTCACCTCCTGGATGGCTGGGGGTGGAGTCAAGCCTGGCATAACGTATGGAGAGACAGACGAGTTCAGCTACAACGTGGTGAAGGATCCCGTGCACGTGCGAGACTTCAATGCCACCCTACTTCACTGCCTTGGTATCGACCACAACAAACTAACCTACAAATTCCAGGGGCTGGACCAGAAATTGACTGGAACCACGCCAGCCAATGTAGTTCCTGGACTGCTTGCATAGTGAAGTGAGGGCTGGCTTGGGCGCAGTTTGGATGAAGATCGTGGCACTTCCAAGTTCCTCGGTGAAAGACAGATCGAAGGCAATCAAGCTCGGTGCGACCTTCATCAGTGCAATCCTTCTCGTGCTGCCATTCTTTTTCCGGCTGGATGGAAAAGTTCATGCCGACTGGCAGCAGTTCTTAGGCAGATTTCATCCCTTGATCGTGCATGTGCCTATCGGACTCATTTTGCTCGTACCTGTTCTGGAGATTGCTGGGAGGTTTCGCTCTGCCCTTCGCGAGGCAGCATCCTTCGTCCTATCGCTGAGTGCGCTTAGTTGCTTCGTTGCCGTGACCTTTGGATATCTTTTGGCATATGGTGGCGGAACTACAGGGCAGAGCATGACGCGACATATGTGGGGTGGCATCGCTCTTAGTCTTGCGGTAGTGACCTGCTGGTTTATCCGTCCTATGTGGGCTTCGGGAACGTCCACCGGTGTCATCGCCAACGCATACCCAGTCTCGCTCGTTTGTGTGTTGTTGCTATTGTCTTGGGCGGCGCACATGGGCGGGTCACTCACGCATGGCGATAACTACTTGTTTGAGTATCTGCCGAAAAGTTTGAAACACCTAACGGGACTTGGTCCACAACAGCCGAAGATCGTCCCGGCCGCGGATTCGGTTTATGCCAGACATATCCACCCGGTACTGGATAGTCATTGCGCAGCCTGTCATGGGGGTAAGAAGGTTAAGGGTGGGTTGCGCGTCGATTCGTATGACTCTCTTTTGAGAGGTGGGAGAGGGGGCCCCGTGATTCTTCCAAACAAGCCGGATCAGAGTATTCTCCTTCAGCGTGTCACACTGCCCAACTCACATCCCAAGTTCATGCCGGCTGATGGCAAGCCTGCTTTGAAGTCCCAGGACATCACACTGATTCGAGCGTGGATTACACAAGGGGCCTCTCCCACCGCGAAGGCTTTGAGCGGGATATCTTTACCCGACGTCATAATCAATACACCTTTGCCACAGGTCACCGACTATAGCAGCATGATGCAGAACATGCAGCAGCTCGCGAAATCGCAAGGTGTAACGCTAACGCAGGTATCGACAAATCCGGGCGACGGTCTTGTGCTGAATACTGTCGACGCTGCACCTTCTTTCAATGATGCTCAACTCGAGAAATTTGCACCGTTCGCACCCTATATCGTCGAAGTGGAACTGGGTCGAACTTCGATTACAGATGCGTCTTTTGCTACGCTCGCCAAATTTTCACATCTTCGAGTACTCCATCTCGAGGGTACCGCCATTTCGGGGAGCGGTCTCGCGAAGCTTACCCAACTCCCAGAGCTGAATTATTTGAATCTGAGTGGGACGAACGTTACCTCAGCGGCCATTGTTCCACTGCAATCGCTCAAGACACTGCGCCACCTTTACCTGTTTAATACACCAGCCCAACCCTTAGCACCCAGCAAGGCATCCAGCTCACTACGGAGGAAGTCCTAGTGTCAAACGTTCGTAGTCTCAATGGCAATCTTGACCGTCGCAGGTTTTTTGGAGCCGCGGCGATCGGAGCCGCCTCGTCCATGTTGGGTTCTAGTGCGAGAGCATCTGCCGAACCGATTGCTGTTGATTCAACTCCAATGCTTACGGGTAATGGAGAGTGGACCTATCGCAAAGTTGAGAATTGGGGACATCTGCCGGATGGTATTGCATTCGGTGGAACCCACGGGGCAATCGCAACCGACAATGCGGGATTGGTCTACGTCAGCACGCAAAGTAATACTGGGCTGTTGGTATATGACAGCGATGGGAAATTACTAAAGCGCATTGCTACAGAATTCCCTGAGATACATTCTATGATCCTCGCAAATGAGCAGGGGGAGGACTGTTTCTATACGGTTGTACAAAAAGGGACGCCCCAGCAAAACTGGTTGTTCGTGAAGCTTAAGACCGATGGGACAGTGATGCAGAAGATCACGGCACCGGCTGAGGCAGGTTTTCACGCTCCGAATGAATGGAGGATCACCTCCGCCATCTCTGGGCCGGATGGCTCGATATTCATTGCCAATGGATATGGTGACTCGCGCATCTTCAAGTTCGATAAGAACGGACAATACCAAACAAGTTTTGCGGGCAAAGGCAGCCTCGATGGAAAATGCAACTGCTGCCATTCGTTAGCAGTCGACATACGTTATGATCAGCCTCTTCTATTAGTGTGCGATCGCGAAAATCGACGCCTTACGCACTTCGATTTTGATGGCCGATTTGTGGCAAACATCGCGCATCCTCTTAGGCGACCCTGCCAGGTGAGCTTTCATGGCGATTATGCGGTTGTCTCCGAGTTGGAGGGACGCGTCACAATATTGGATAAAGACAATTACCCCGTAGCTTTTCTTGGCGACAATCCAGACAAGACGCAGTGGGCCAACTATAAGGTGAGCCCCGAGGCGATTCTTCCTACGCTTTTCAGCGCAGCGCATGGATGCCATATCGACCATAGAGGAGACATCTATATCTCGGATTGGAACCAGACGGGACGTGTCACAAAGTTAGCCAAAGAGAGGCTGTAGTCCCGAGGTCCGCGCGCAAATTACGCAACTGATCAACTCAATCTGATCAGTATGACGCCATATTTTTTGCCAAACGAAGCACTTTGCCCTGAATCTTTCCAATTTAGCTTCCTAATGAAGCTGGTCCCCACGTCATGTCACCACATGAAAGTCTTCTCGCAGAGCAAGAACGCTTTCGCTCATGAGGTATCGGCGGCCCGCGTTGATGTAGCACGCATCGTAACGCAATATGTTTTCGCGTAGATGGTGGACCCGGAGGGATTTGAACCCCAACCAAGGGATTATGAGTTTTGGATCAACGATGTAAGTCTTTGAAAATAAAAGAAATGCTGGCGTAGCCTAGCGTAACCCTAAGTAGCTGAGCGACCGTAATTTAGAGTAATTTCTCGAAACAGGAAAAAGCTGACGAGTGTACCGCTATTGCACTTGTGAATATGCGCCAGGGATCGACCCGCACTGTGCCCTTTCTCCAGCTTCACTCCGACTGCTATTTCGACTCTTGGTACCTTTCAGGTAGATTCGTCGAGAGTTACTCTCTGTTCTGAAAGCTCGTCCTCTGACTGAGGACATCTTCACCTGCGCCACCACCGACTTCCAGCACATGCCCTCCCGAAGGCCACTCCTGCAGCAGCGCTGGTCCCAGCTGGACAAGAGTGAATCAAACGACGGTGCGGCCACATCAAGGCAAGCGCTACAGGACGTAAAGAGCAGATCATGATGGCAGCCGCTCCAGGTACCGACGCCAGAGATAGGACTCAATTGCATAGCGAAGTCCTTCCACGAGGTGAAAACGCAGGCGAGAAGAAAGAAAGTTGGCCTGCACACGGCAGCGAGCGATTCGTGTCGAAAACGCTTCGTTCGATGATCTTCGTATGACGGATGGTGGCAGGCGTGAGGGCAGTAGAGACTTCTTGAGCGGACGCTTTGCAGGAATACCCGCGGTCTCAAGCTCTTTCTCCAGCAGTAGATAGAGTTTTCTGCCCGGATGATCAGCGAAAACAGTACGACGGCCGTATCGATCCACCCAGAGACGCACGGATGGAGGAAGAACATTGACAGTCCATTCCGTCAGTGCTTCAGGAGCGAAATGGCCCATGATCGAGGTGATCAGGTATGTCACTACCCCGATGCCTAGAGTGGCTCTCCGATCACGCTCGGCAACACTCCGAAGTTCCTGCCAGAACGAATCATCATTACGATAGGCAAGCACATGCCGATAGAATTCAAGGATATGTGCAGTACGAGAAAATGCGCTGCACACGTCCTTGAAAGCATGGAGTCCCTGGCTCAGGAAGAGGTCAACAGGCGAAAAGATTGGCATGGTGATGCCAAACATCTCTCGATTCACGATTCTGTTCAATCGCGAATCCCCACCCTTCTTATCGGCCTCCAAATGCAGCTCCACTGCGCGGTACGGAAGGTCCTTGTAAAAGTCCTTCGTCGATACGCGAGGTGTCTCGTTGATCTTGAACTCCCAGCTTTTCCCGCTGATCGCGTATAAGCGATAACCTCGACGCTCAAGAATACGGCGAGCCTCAGGAGCACTCTTTTCAGCAACGAGGTAATCAAGATCGAATTGGTGCCTTAGTTCCGAACGCGGCACCGACACGGGAGATAGTGCCAGGCCTTTCATGACGGCGTACGAGATGGCAGTGCTGTCAAATTCGGTCTGTATGGCCACCGACTCGTCCACCATGCCGCGCGTCCGTTTTGTGTTGTCATCCATGTTCTGTTGCAAGCGGTCGATGACGGCTCGCGGCAACGCATTGCGTAACCCTTGTTCAGTGAAGCGGTCAAGGAAATAAAGTGCAAGACCACTGATGTCCAACCAACGTAGCAGTCTGCGCCATTCCCTAGTCGAGAGGTGAAGCAATTGTTCGACCTCCTCAGATACTGGATCGCAAAAACTCAGTAGCACAGCCTGACGGATTCGCTGCTCTCGACTTATATGGGACATTACTTTGCTGTTGATCAGGATTGACTCTTGGGCTGACGACTGCCTCTCTGACGGAGGGCTACCAGCAGCCGAGGGTTTGGACGGGTCGCGAAGTTGTGTTCCTTCCGAGATTCCTTTGCTATCGACTGACAAGTGAATGTCACCTCTCCGCGTTGGCCCCGTAGCGCACATTCACCAGAGTCGCGTATACAGTGCCGTATTGTAGTGAGGATAGAGTGGCTTGCAGAAACAGTTGTCAACTCACAGTAAAGCAGTTGTCATACGACTGTTGGGATTGATGAGCTCTGATCCGCTTTGCGAACATATTGCAGTGGAAACATGTAACCCGATCAGCGTACCGGCGATGTGAAGGTCAAGATTTTGACGGGACAGACTGACGAGCCACGGAGGCTACATCGCTACTCCAACGAGGATCTGCACAGTACGACCGGTCTGCTGCTTGCAGAAGGCGGCTCAATATATCCGATCTAACCGTCCGCGACGCCGAATGCCTGGGTCCGATAGTCCCTCAGCCAGTCTTCCTGCGCGTGATGACCACGAGGGGACCCAGAGCTCAGCCGGAACGCTGTGTCCTTTCGGTTCCGACCATATATGCGTCCCATAGAAGTTCTGTCGCCTCTTAGCAACAAGAGGCCAACTAGGATAAGCCAACGTCCAAGTAGCTGTCCAGAAGATGGAGGTTCGCACGATCATCCGGAGTTAAATCGAACGCGGCATATTTGTCCCCGGATCATCTGTCTTTGTTAATTTGATTGTCACTTCTCTCGACGTGGATGCTGCTGCCCGCACAACTGGGCGTTATTGGGCCTCTAATCGGAGGCAACAAAGAAATGACAATTCACTGATGTACCCGTGACACTGTGGATGTGTCCGTTCTCTAGGGTCGATAAGGAGATAAGGAGAAGTCGGCAGCTCAGCAGGTGCTGCTTTTACTGGTGTGACCCCCTTTATGACTCTAAGGCAACACGCGTATCCGCATACCTGTTTCGTTCGCACTTCACGTGTAATTCTCTTGGCACTGGCATCCGCTGTGGGATCGTTGTTTCTCCTGGCAGGCAATGCAAGGGCTCAGGAAGTGCTCGGTTCTGGTTCGACGCAGGATAAGTCGGATACGTCGCCAACCCCGACGAACGATGATCCGAGTGCAGCCGCGCTGGCGTTTGGCCGCAGCTCGGATTCCGCTGACGATCGCAGCGCCGTCACGACTTCAAGCAATCTGGATACGCCCGTAGCGTCGCTGCCTGCCGATCAAATCATCCGGATTCTACAGCAAAACCAAAATCTGCTGATGGACGTGAAATCGCAGGTTGCCGATCGTCTTCAACAGCAGGGCACGCAGATGGAGGCGACCGACATCTCCGACGAGATGCTTTACAACCAGATCGCGACGAATGCCAGTGTGCGCGCAAATATTACGACCTATTTGAGGGCACGTGGGTATGTTCCCCAAGGGGGACTCCAGAGTGGAGGCGCTGGGCTCGCGCAGAACGATTCGCAGTTTGGTATACCGTCTTCCGATGGCCTGAGCACGAGCCCGTCTGGCATGAGTGCAGGGGGAGATACGGAGTTCTCTAATTTTGATAGCGGTGGAGACGGCCAACCGCGCACGACTCTCCCTGCAGGAAACAGTCGGGGCAAAATGGAAAACCGTGGGAAGGAAGAGACAAACGCCTCGACCGATGTTCCGAAGGTGCTGCGCCTGCCCACTCCCTACAACTTACGATCCATGCGTGATCTATACACCCAGGTTCCAGAGCATGCAGCTCCTTTAAAGCGGTTTGGCTCAGAGGTCTTCGTGAGCAGGGAGTTTCCCTCGATGAGCCAGGAGTTCCCCTCGATGGAACGCGGTGTGTCCGCGAGAGACACGCCGCTTGATGTGCCTCTGGGTCCAGATTATGTCGTCGGTCCGGGCGATACCCTCACCATTAGCTTTTGGGGCGGAGTCACGCAAAGCGTCAGCCGGGTGATCGACCGGGACGGTCATATTCTGTTACCCGACGCGGGCTCGCTCCAAGTTGCGGGCCTGCCGCTTCAACGGGCAGAGAGCCTCATCGAAGGTGCGCTCAAACAGCAATATCGGAATGTTCAGGTCGCCGTCACGATCTCTCGGCTGCGTTCGGTGCGTGTCTATGTTGTTGGAGATGTGCAACGGCCGGGTGGATATGACATCAGCTCCTTGTCGACTCCTCTAAGTGCGCTCTATGCGGCTGGCGGACCCACCTCGGTTGGCTCCCTTCGCATTGCCCGGCACTACCGTGGACAGACGCTGATCGAGGATGTCGATCTCTATGATTTCCTCCTCCATGGAATTCGAAAGGGCAGCGCCCGTTTCGAAAGCGGAGACACGCTTCAGGTGCCTCCGGCGGGGTCGCAGGTTGCTATTTCTGGTGCAGTAAAACGGCCAGCCATCTATGAACTAAAGCCCAACGAATCGACTCTTGCTTCGGTGCTTGAGGATGCCGGCGGCCTAACGGCCGCAGCCTCCCTGGGGCACATCACGATCGAACGCATCGATGCCAATCGTCAGCGTGAAACGGTAACGGTGAAGGGCATCAGTGGACAGGATTCGCAGACGGACCGAGCTGCAATCGATACATTTGCGGTCAAGGATGGAGACCGCATCCATATCGCTCCGATTCTTCCTTACAGCGAGCGAGCGATCTATCTTCAAGGCCACGTCGCTCGCCCGGGTCGCTTGTCTTATACCGACGGCATGCGGCTCAACGATGTGCTGCACAGTTATCAGGATATGTTGCCCGAGCCGGCAACCCACGGCGAGATTGTACGTCTGGTTCCCCCTGATCTCCACGCAGAGACCATCGCCTTCAATGTTTCTGAGGTGTTGATTGGCAATGAAAATCTCACTCTTCAGCCCTTCGATACGATCCGCATCTTTGGACGATATGAGGTGGATACGCCGCAGGTCATCGTCCATGGTGAGGTGCTACGGCCAGGAACCTATCCGCTGTCGAACGGCATGACGGCCGCCCAGCTTGTGCGGATGGCAGGCGGGTTCAAGCGCGACGCTTTGCTGGATGGTGCCGACCTGACCAGCTACGGTGTCGAAGGCGGCAGCCGTGTTGCGGGGAGGGTCTCCACTCTGCATATTGGCGCTGCTGTTTCTGGAAGCGAGCCGAATGCGGATGTTCTGCTCAAACCCGGTGACATCCTTACGATCCACCAGATCACCGGATGGAATGAGATTGGCCAATCCGTCGCGATCCAGGGGCAGGTTAGATTTCCTGGCAACTATGGCTTTCAGGAAGGCGAGCGCCTTAGTTCCGTCCTTCGACGTGCCGGCGGAATGCGTGATACCGCATACGCGGAAGGCGCCGTATTAATCCGTGCGCAGGTGCGTGATCTCGAGGAAAAAAGCCGTCAGGAACTTATTCGTCAGATCGAAACAAACTCCGCAGCCGCGCGACTTGGACCGGCTGTCGGGAGTGGTGATACGGGGGGCGCCCTGCAACTGATCAAGGCGCAGCAGGACCAGGCGGTTAACCAACTTAAGAGCCATCCCGCTACTGGGCGCATGGTGATTCATATCAGCGCCGATATCGATAGCTGGGCCAATACTCCCGCAGACATCGAGTTGCGGAGAGGTGATGTGCTAACAATTCCGAAACGTCCGGGCTTCGTGCTCGTGACGGGGCAGGTCTACAACGCCACGGCGCTCACGTTCGCTCCGGGAAAGACAGCCGCTTGGTACCTGAGCCATGCAGGGGGGACGAACTCAACCGCAAATCGTAAGGAGATCTTTATCATCCGCGCAAACGGTTCGGTTGTCGGCCGGCACTCAGGTGGGTGGTTCGATCCAGATGTGCTCTCGACCAAGCTGAGTCCTGGCGATGTTGTCGTGGTGCCACAGAAGATCATCGGAAACTCGCTCCTCTGGAAGAATCTTCTGACTACGGCGCAGCTTGCGTCTTCGATTGCCATTACCGCAGGAATTGCAGTAGCGGCCCTTTAGGTCCCATGTCGTTGTCTCGCACGTTTACGGTGATTCTCGTGAGCCTTATGTTTAATGTGAATCGACAAGCCGCAGGCTTCTCCGGCCCGGGTGACCGATCCCAGAGCAACGTCGCGAACATGGCATCGCCTTATGTTCCTGTGGAGAGCTGGGTTTATCCAGCCTTCGAATTACTGGCAGCGAAAGGATATGTTCAAAGCGCATTCTTCAATCTGCGTCCCTGGACACGCCTTGACTGCGCCCGTTTATTGGAAGAAGCCGATGATCTAACGGCGGACGAGCCCGTCAGCGACGATATCGCCAAGACATTGCGAGCTCTAAGGCTGGAATTTGCCTCAGAGCTTCGACGCCGTGCTGGTGATCGAAATGTAGAGTTCAGGATTGAGTCGATAGATCAACACATCACGTCGATCGCCGGCAGGCCGTTGACGGACGGTTACCACTTCGCGGAGTCGCATGTGGATGATTACGGCCGTCCGTTCGGCCAGGGCGTAAATCTTTATTCGGGAATGTCAGTTCAAGCGACCGCTGGGCCGTTTGCTGCTTACGTCCGAGGCGAGATCCAGCGTGTACCATCGGCACCTGTCCCGAACGCTTCCGCTCAGCAGCAGATTGCCGCCGCTGACTTCACGCCAGCTGGGGCACTCGGGCCGCCATCGAACTTTCTTCGTGGACGATTGCTGGACGCGAATATCTCATACGCCTTCGCCAACAATCAGCTTACTTTTGGCAAGCAGACTCTTTGGTGGGGACCGGCGAGAAGTGGCTCTACTCTTTTCAGCAACAACGCAGAGCCAATCACAATGTTTCGCTACGATCGTGTGAGGCCGTTTGAGTTGCCGGGATTCCTGAAATTGCTAGGCCCGATTCGTGCGCAGCTGCTTGTGGGCCGTCTCGATGGTGCGCAATTTATTCATACAGATCACGAGACGTTCGGAACCCCCGGGGTGGCTCTCGGCAACCAGCCCTGGATTCATGGAGAAAAGGTTACGTTTGAGCCAACGCCGAATTTCCAGTTCGGCGTCTCGCGTACGGTGCTCTTTGGCGGCCAAGGGGCGCCTGTGACCACTTCGACATTTCTGCGGAGCGTCTTTTCCGTTGGGACCGGAGACGAAGAAAATGACCCGGGCGACCGGCGAGTTGCCTTTGACGCCGAGTATCGGATTCCCGGTCTTCGCGAATGCCTGACAGGATATCTAGATACCTTCACAGAAGATGAACCGTTTCCATTGAATTATGCAAAGCGGAGCGTATGGATTTCAGGGTTTGCTCTTCGATGTGTTCCGAGGGTACCTCGTTTGACAATCCGCGCAGAAGGCCTTGTCTCCCCGCATCGGGACGAATTTCCAGGCTACTACTACTTCAATGTCCATTACCTGAGCGGCTACACGAATAACCGCCAGTTGATTGGTAGCTGGATCGGTCGGGATGGTTATGGGGAACAAATGTGGGCGACTTGGCAGGTTTCGCCTCATTCATCATTCGAGGTGAGTGGACGCAGCATGAACTCCAGTACTGAGTTTCTGCATGGGGGCTACGTACGCGATTTTCGTGCAACCGCCGACGTAGCCCTAAGTTCCGAATGGCAACTACGCCTCGAAGATCAGGCAGAGTGGTGGCGTTTCCCTCTGTTGTCTCCGCAGCCGCAACGCAATAACGAAATTACTCTTCAGCTTTCCTATAAGCCTAGGGGGAGGACGAAATGAAGACCATTACTTCCGTCATTTCGGCCAAAGAGGGCAGCGAACCGATTCCCGCGAACTGGGCGGTTCGCTCAGCATTACTGTGGCAGCATCGAAGGCTACTGGCTCGTGTCGCCTCAATCTCGCTCGTGGTGAGTTTCGGAATAGCTTTCCTCATTCCGAAACAGTACAAATCCACAGCCAGCATTATGCCGCCGGACCAACAGAACTCTGGCGCGATGATGCTGGCGGCGCTATCAGGCCGCGGAGGACTGGGAGCGCTCGGCAGCCTTGCCAGCGGACTCCTCGGAGGACACACGACCACGGCATTGTTCGTCAATCTCCTGCAGAGCGGAACGGTGCGTGGACATCTGATTGATCGTTTCGATCTTCAACGGGTCTACCACTCACGCTATCGGTTCACCGCTGCCAAGCGCCTTGCCCGACACACCAAGATCACGGACGACAAAAAGAGCGGAGTGATCACGATCGAAGTAGAGGATACAGATCCTCTACGAGCTCGTGATATGGCGAAGGCCTATCTTGAGGAGCTGAACAATCTTGTTACGAAGAACAGTACCTCATCTGCGCGCCAGGAGCGTATTTTTATCGAGCACCGACTTCACGCCGTGGACGGCGATCTCGAACGTGCGCAGCTTGAGCTAAGTGAGTTTTCCAGCAAGAACAGCACTATCGACATTAAAGAGCAGACGCGTGCGATGGTCGAGACCGGCGCGCGCGTACAGGGAGAACTGCTTGTTGAGCAGTCCGGCCTTCAGTCCTTGCGGCAGATCTATGGTGACAACAATGTGCGCGTGAAGAGCACCGAGGCACGCATCGCAGCGCTTCGTCGAGATCTCGCGCAGATGACCGGGTCATCTGCCCCATTGAGGTCGGAAACCTCCGTGTCTGAAGGCGCCGCAGGAGTTCCGGATGACAATGGAGCACTATACCCACCCTTGCGTCAGCTGCCTCGCCTTGCAGTCCCATATGCTGACCTCTATCGCCGCGTGAAAGTGCAGGAGACCGTCTTCGAGTTGCTCACACAGCAATACGAGCTGGCCCGCATCGAGGAGGCAAAGGACGTTCCTGTCATCAGTGTGATCGATATTCCAGGGGTTCCGGAGAAGAAGTCGTTTCCACCGCGCATCATCGTTACGCTGCTCTTGACCTTCCTTTCCTGTGCAGCCGTGTCCGCGTGGATTTTGCTCCGCGAAGCGTGGACAAGGCTTAGTCCAGACGACCCGAGGAAGCAACTTGCTTCTGAAGTTCTTCCTGTTCTCCGCAGACGATTTCATGCGATCGCTCCACGAGGCAAGGGGATTGCATGAGAAGACACATCACAAATGCCGGATATGGCGTACTGGATTACGCTTCCTATCCACTGGGCATGCTTGTGGTGGCTCCAGTAGTCCTGCGTAATGCGGGTGCTGCGGAGTACGGGCTGTGGATGGTAGCCACAGCTGTTGTCAGTGCTGGTGGCATCATCGCCTCCGGCTTTTCCGA
Organism: Edaphobacter sp. FHG110511_03; assembly: GCF_059115365.1. NCBI lineage: Bacteria > Pseudomonadati > Acidobacteriota > Terriglobia > Terriglobales > Acidobacteriaceae > Edaphobacter > Edaphobacter sp. FHG110511_03. Next base: position 1,184,895 of record NZ_JBZYWL010000001.1, read on the forward strand.
TGTCGGAATACAGCGTGTGGCGAGGCTGCGTGGGGAGAATAAACCCATAGCAATGATAGAGGCCGTACGTACCATGCTTGCAATCAATCTTGCGCTCGGGTTGGTGATTGCAATGGTGGTCTGGGTAGCCGCACCGTATGCGGCTCGGCATATAGCCGCCTCGCGGTTGACCTCGGAGCGGGAGTGTCTGATTTGCCTACGTATCGCCAGCATTATGGTCCTCATGCGCGCAATCGAAACTGTAAGTGTCGCCGCACAACGCGCGTTTGAAGAATATCGAGGAACTGTACAGATCAGTACGGCCATCCGGCTTCTTACGCTGGGGTCCGCCGGTGTTCTTGCTTTGTTGGGCAAGCGGACGGAAAGCATCATGATTGCCACGGCGGTTCTTTTTGCCGTGGGTACCTGGCTTCAGTTTCGACATCTTGGAAAGTTCCTGGATACAACGTCGCTCTGGCCAATGTTTCAGGCTCAGGAGACGCGTACCCTACTAGGGTCCGGAATCTTCGTCTGGTTTCAGGCGCTTGGTAGTGTGTTATTTCGACAGCTTGACCGGATCCTGTTGGGCATTTCACTTGGAGCGGCGGCGGTCGCGCCCTATTCGGTCAGTATCCAATTTGCTGAGCCACTCTTCGGACTGACGGCTTCCGGCCTCTTCTTCTTCTTTCCTTACCTCTCCAGTCGCGTGACTACGCTCTCGAGTGCGGCGCTGAGGCACACTGTTCTGAACGTCTTTCTCTGTAATTTGCTGCTGGTCGCATGTGGAGGGGTGATTTTACTTCTCTTTGGGAATCGTTTCCTTCGGATCTGGGCCGGACCTGCAGTTGCGCATAGTGCCGCAAAGATTCTTCCACTGATTGTTGTGGGTTCTGCCCTCTCCGGACTCAGCGTCACCGGAATCTACACGATGCAGGCACTCGGTATGTTCCGTACCGTAGCGTACATCAGCTTGGTCAGCAGAAGCGGTTTGTTGCTGATGATGCTCTACCTGCTTCACCATCGCGGGTTGCAGGGACTTGCGATTGCGCGTGTGTGTTATGGAGTGGCCGGACTGTTAGTGTATCTCCCCCTAATTCGGCAGATTGGACTTTTCAAGAAGTCCAGCGGCTCTATTCCTTCAAGGCCCATCATCACCGAATTTCAGGGAGAAGCATGACGATGAAGGTCCTGATCACTGCAGCTCAGTTCTCATCCAGCATTTCCGGAGTGCAACGGCACGCACTAAATATGGTGCGCTGTCTTCTTACGCAAGAGAGCATCTCAGAAGTACATTTTGCACTCGCTCCCTGGCAGCAGGAACTGGTGCAGGCCGTCAGCCTTTCGTCGATGGATCGTGTCACGACTCACGTTGTGGACATGGATCAAAGCCTGTCGAGTCGGAATCTTTGGTACTACCGCAGGCTCCCAGAGCTGGCTGCCCAGATTCGGCCCGATGTCATTCACCTATCGTATCCGGTTCCTGTAAATGCATCGGCAATCTCTTGTCCTATTGTGTTGACACTGCATGATCTCTATCCCTACGAGATCCCGGAAAACTTCGGCTTTCCAAAGGTCATCTTCAATCGCGTGATCCTGCAACAATGTTTGCGCAACGTCGACGCGATCGCATGCGTGTCCGATACTACGGTGCATCGGATGAAGCAGTATGTCCCGAGGGTCACCTGGCGAAAGGCCATTCGAATCTATAACTGCGTCGAGACGGAGGAGCGCTATACACAGGATTTACCTCAGCCCGGATGGCAAGGTGAGCCTTTTCTCCTCTCTGTTTCGCAGCACCGAAAGAATAAGAACATTCAACTTCTCATTCGGGTCTTCCATCGGCTGCTTCGTGAGGATTCAGTTGATCCGAATATGAAGTTGTTCGTGATTGGCATCACAGGTCCGGAGACAGCACGCATTCATCAACTCGTATCTGATCTACGGCTTGATGAGAGAGTGGTTTTTCTGCAAGGACTCCCTGAACCTGTGCTGCAGTGGTGCTTCACCCACTGCAAAGTTCTTGTCGCTCCATCGGAAACGGAAGGCTTCGGCCTACCGGTGGCGGAGGCTCTGCTTGCAGGATGCCATATCGTCTGCTCCGACATTCCTGCTTTTCGAGAGATAGGCGAGGGGCACTGCCGTTTTGTCGCATTGGGCCCCGGAGCAGAGGAGCGGTTTGCGGACTCTATTCTCGCCAGTCTCCAGGAACCTCCAAAGTCTCAGATCTCTCTTCCACAATTCTCTTCCGGAGTAATAGGAACTCAATACGTAAACCTCTACCGGGGACTCCTGTCATCGGTGTCCAGCTTGGGGAGTGCTGCACACGCCACTTCGGTTCAGCGTTTACGCCGAAAGGCAGTTGCTATGACGGAGAGATTCAGCCCCGAATCGCAGGGAAAGGTGAGCGGGTGTGATCGCGTCTGAATCCTTTGTTTCGAAAATAAGTACCGATGAAGTTACGGCGTCCGGCAAGCGTCGGGATGCGATTTCAAGAAAGCTGTTTCTGCAGATCACGACAGCCTGCGAACTCGTCGCGGATTTTGTCACATGTGCCGCATCGATATTTCTTGTTTCCGCACTGCAAGTGCGCTTCACGGACTCGGCCCAATATTCGTTTCACCAGTTGTTAGGGATCAGCCTCGTTTGTGGCCTGTTAGCCGTACTTCTGTTACAGGGAAAGGGAACGGACAGCAAATCGGCTCACCTCGATCCGGTCTGGGAGACTGCGGGTGCGGTTCGGATGTCCTTTCAAGCTCCGCTCTTCATCTTGCTGGGCAGTTTCCTATTGAGGTTGGAGGTCCCACGGAGTGCAATTGTTCTGGCCTTCTTGCTGATGCCCCCTCTGCTGGCGCTCCAGAAGTATATGACCGCTTTCCTAGCCCAAAGGCTGCCCAGCAGGTACTCCGTTATGGAACGAGTTGTTATCTACGGAGCCTGTGAAACAGGGCGGCGTATCGCATCAGGACTCTTATCGTCACCCCGTTTGTGGTTACGTCCCGTAGCCGTGATCCATGAGGACCCCTGTTCGACCGATGAATGCACGTTAGAGCTTGCGTATCGGGGGCAAACGATTCCGGTGCAATGCGCTTCGATGACGGCGAGCCTGCTGGAGTCGCTCCAGTGCGATCTGGTAATCCTGGGGGTGCCGAACCTCCCTTTGAAAGAGGGAAGCGAGCTCAGAGCTGTAGCGAGGCAGGTGGGAGTTCCTGTCGCACATCTGTCAGATCCTCTGGTACCGGAAGGCTGGCCACGAGAATCGATTGAAATCGGTGGGCTATCGCTGATTCACGAGGAGCCGGCGGATGTTGCTTGGAATTATGCTTTTACCAAGCGAGTGCTCGACATCGCCGTTTCCTCCGTCCTCTTAGTGGTGCTTTCACCTGCGTTCATCGTGATTCTGCTTCTTATCCGCTTGACCTCACCTGGGCCTGCACTCTTCGTGCAGAGGAGAGTGGGACTCGCTGGCAAGTTCTTCAATATGTATAAATTTCGTTCGATGTATTCCAGAGCAAGAAAGTACGAGTGCTCTCCGAAGATATCCAGCGACCCAAGAATCACAAGAGTCGGCAGGCTCCTCAGGCTGACTAGTTTGGATGAACTCCCTCAGTTGATGAATGTCTTCCTTGGGCAAATGTCGTTGGTCGGGCCTAGGCCTGAGATGCCTTTCATCGTGCGTCGCTATAACGAGTACCAGCGGCAACGACTTCAGGTTACTCCTGGAATTACGGGTCTGTGGCAACTGAGCAAGGACAGAGCTTTCCCCATCCACGAGAATCTCCATCACGATCTCTCCTACCTCAGGAACCGGACCCTATGCATGGATCTGGCGATTCTCATCCACACACTGTTCTTTTCAATGGGTGGAGGAGTATGACGGAGCGTTCTAAAACCGTGTCTATTTCAAATGGACCAAACTCACGAATTCTCTGTTCGCGCGATGGCTGTGGTGCCGCCATATCAAACTCTGCCGTTGACCACGAGCATGTCGACGTCCTCGGCGTAAAGGTGTCAGCGGTGAATATGGCCCGAGCCGTTGAATTGGCCGATCAATGGGTCATGGGCGGACGTGCTGGATACATTTGCGTAACAGGCGTGCACGGTGTGATGGAAGCCCAGAAGGACCCCGGCCTTCTCGAAATTCTGAACCATGCTGTAATCAACACCCCGGATGGCATGCCCATGACATGGGTCGGTCAAGTACAGGGGTTTAGCAACATGGACCGTGTTTTTGGGCCAGACTTTATGTTGAAGATGTGTGAACTGTCGCTGGATCGGGGGTATCGCCACTTTCTTTATGGTGGCGAGCCTGGCGTGGCAGAGAAGTTGAAAGAAGAGCTGGAGATGAGGCTACCCGGCCTCCAGGTGGTGGGAACGTATACGCCCCCATTCCGAACGCTGAACGAGCGGGAGGAAGAGACGGTGTTCGCCCAATTGCGCGATTCGAAGCCGCACATGCTGTGGGTAGGGCTGAGCACTCCAAAGCAGGAACGATTTATGGCGCAGTATGTCGACCGTCTGCAGGTGCCACTGCTTGTGGGTGTGGGTGCGGCCTTCGATTTTCACACCGGCCGTCTGCGCGATTGTCCACAGTGGGTCAAGCGAGCAGGCTTGCAATGGATGCATCGCTTGCTGCAGGATCCGAAGCGTTTGTGGCGCCGCTATCTTCGCAACAATCCGCTCTTCCTTTGGAAGATCACGCGTCAACTGCTGAGAAATCACCGCAGCGCGGCCATTCCTTCTACCGCAGCAGAATCCGGTACGGAGGCACTCCTATGAATCCTGATTGCATCGCCGCATTGCGACTGCAAGTCCACCATACATGTTCGAACGTTTGCGCCGGTTCTCCGCTGCGCATTGGTATACACATTGAGATCGCAGATGGAGCTTGACGCGTGATGGAAGACAGAGGATCACTCAGTACTGCCGTCACAGTGGATTTGGCGGTACCGCTGCTCGTTGGTTTCTGTTTCGCATTCCGCCTCGCAGTGCCGCTCCTCTGCATGAAGCTTGCAGGAGCCGATATTCAGACGGGATCGATGGTGAAGCTGGCCGTCGGCTTTCTCGCTTTTGGCCTGACTTGTTTCGTCGTCTTCGGAGCGGATGCACCGCCATGGCGCCGTGCGCTGCAACCGTCCAGCGTACGCTGGGTCCTGTTCTTTCTTGGATTCTCGCTGTGCAGCTTCGCATGGAGTGAAACGGCCTCAGTCGCGGCATCTCTGGTGTATTGGTTTGGAACAGCGGTCGACGTAGGGACTACGCTTCTGCTCCTTCGCCTAAAGGGCACAGTCGGCTCCGCCGCTGCTGTCATGAAGGGCTTCCTCTTCGGTGCGTGTGGCGTGGCAATCGTCGCATGGATTATGCCGGCGGAGTACGATCTCCGACTGGGGGACGAGAATTTCTTCAACGCCAACTCCATCTGCAACGTCTGCGTCTTCGCCGTCTTCTTTGCGCAATACCTAATGCGGCGCAGGGGGGCGAAGCTGCAGTTCGTCACTCTGTTTCTTGTCGTCACCATCGTCCGGAGCCTCAGCAAGACAACCATCGTAGCGTTCCTCATCAGCGAAGCGTATCTGCTGATCCAGGATCGCTCCATGAGTCGCAGAACCAAGCTGTTACTCACGCTAGGTGCAGTGCTGCTTATCCTGGCCTTCTGGGGCCTGTTCGAGGCCTACTACGACGTCTACACATCGTCCGGCAATCAGGCAGAGACGCTGACCGGACGCACCGCCATCTGGAGCTATGTTGTCGGCAAAGTGACAGAGCATCCGTGGATCGGCCACGGCTTCGATTCCATGTGGAACGTGGTGCCGGTATTCGGGACTTTCGAAGCACGCCACGCCGAGAACGAGGTGCTGGAACAGGTTTACTCTTACGGTGGGGCCGGCCTTATCCTGCTCGGCGGTGTGTACGGCAGCCTCCTTCGCAATATCCGCCGAACGGCGCCCCCATCGGTACGCGTGATCTTCGTCAGCATCGTCTTCTTCGTGGTAATCCGTGGCTTCGCTGAAGCGGAGCCGTTCGATCTTCTTCTGCCGCTTTGGGCTGTCGTTCTCATCAGCCTTCTTGTGCAGAATGAATCGGACGAAGCGCAGCCAGAGACGAGCAATGACGTTTTCTTTCCGGCAACAACAGCGCAGCAGCCTGCTTCGCCACACTGATACGCGGGCTGGCCGATACGGAGGTGTATGACTTATCGCTTCCGTTATGGGCGATTATCATGTTCAGTCTCTTGTTGGAGCGCCCTAATTGGCTCCACCAAACCTAATTGGAATCCGATGCTGCGATATTCTGCGTTCAGCCTGTTTTTGCCGAGGACTAGCGGACGCGCAAACGAGAAGTGCTCTCAGTTCTGCGACAACAAAATGACAGTGTTCTGACAACTTCCTGTCCGTGCACTCATAAATTGCCTCTTAGGGCGATGATTCGCGGCGTGCGGTTGAAGAAGGATTTGCCGATGAACTGATAGCAAAAGGGAGGAGTTGCGGATGGATACCGCGTCACCAACAGCAGTTGTTTGCGGGGCAGGCGGGTTTATCGGAGGTCATCTTGTAAAAAGCCTAATTGGCCGGGGCATTCGAGTTATCCGAGCTATCGATATCAAGCCACTGAAAGAGTGGCACCAGATAGCGGATGGGGTTGAGAATCTCTCCCTCGACCTCAAAGAAAAAGAGTATTGTCTGATGGCAACGGAAGGGGCCGACCACGTCTATCAACTTGCCGCAGACATGGGGGGCATGGGGTTCATTGAGAAAAACAAGGCTCTTTGTATGCTCAACGTGCTCACAAACACGAATATGCTGTTGGCAGCCTGCGAGACTGGTGTTAAGAGGTTCTTCTACGCGTCATCTGCATGTGTCTACAACGCGACCCGTCAGACCCGACCGGATGTAGTTGCTCTCAGGGAGTGTGATGCCTATCCCGCCATGCCTGAAGATGGATACGGATGGGAGAAGCTATTCAGTGAAAGGATGTGCCGGAATTTCGAGGAGGACTTCGGCCTGACCTGTCGCATCGCGCGATACCACAATGTCTATGGGCCATACGGTACGTGGAGAGGGGGACGGGAGAAAGTGCCTGCTGCCATCTGCCGGAAGATCATAGAAGCCAAGAGGTCCGGACGTCATGAGATCAATATTTGGGGAGATGGACATCAGACGCGCAGCTTCATGTTTATCGATGACTGTGTTCAAGGGACCCAAATGATCATGAACAGCAATATCGACGAACCCATTAATCTTGGCTCCAGCGAGATGGTTTGCATTAATCAACTGGTAGATATTGTTGAGGAGATAGCGGGCATCCGGCTCAAGAGAACATATGATTTGAAGGCTCCGAAAGGAGTAAATGGCCGCAACAGCGACAATACGATGATTCTCGATCGATTGCGATGGGAGCCGTCGATTCGACTCCGCGATGGTATAGAGAAAACCTATCGCTGGATCGAGAGCCAGATGGCCTTGAGTGATGGGCGCAAGTTGATTCTAAATGTGACTCACTCAGTCGCTTAGATCCAAGCGTAACTGGCATCATGTTCGCTGAAAATCCATCTCGGATGAGCCGTAAAACTCTAACGAGCTGAATTTTCGGATCGGCTCACTCCGCGCAAGGGATACTGTTGGATATGCGCCACTCCATTCATGAGGTCTCGTAACTTTCTTCAAGTATGCAGCGGTCTGCCGTGACGGAGTGCCGCCACTCAGACCATGCATGAACTGGAATGCATGGACGGCACTATCAGTGAAATTGTGACTGGAAACTGATGAGTCTCGACAAGCTCAAGAACGATTGGGAATCTCTCGCCGAGCGGGATGCGTTCGGCGCCATTCTCACCGATCCCTCCAGAGGCGATGGTAGGTGGGATAACTCGGAGTTCATGGCCACCGGAGAAGCCGAAATTGCGATCGTCATGAGCCATCTGGCTGGCATCGGCTGCATTCCCAATTTCGACTGTGCGGCGTTGGACTTTGGGTGCGGTGTCGGCCGCCTGACGCAGGCTCTGGGGCGACGTTTTGCCTCTTGTATAGGCATGGATATCTCGCGGCGGATGATTGAAAAAGCAGATTCTTTCAACCAATACGCACACTGCCAGTATGTGGTTCACTCCGACGTACGGCTGCCATTCGCTAAAGAAAGCTTCTCATTCATCTACAGCAATATCGTTCTCCAGCATGTGCCTCGGCGCTTTTCGGAGCCGTATCTCCGCGACTTCGTAAGAGTGCTCGCGCCGGGTGGTGTACTCGTATTTGGAGTTCAAGATTCTTTTGTGGCGCCGGATATCTCATCACAAATGATTCGAGTCCGCCACATTCTTCGTATCCGTTCCAGAATTCAAGATGCACTGGGTCTTGGGCAGCGTCATATGCAAATGCACTGTCTGTCCGAACGCGCTGTCCGACGCGCACTCGGCTCTGCCAGAGTGGCGGATATTCAATTCACGAACACAGCGGCAAAGGATTTCAACGGCAAACTTGTTTATTTACCACAGGCGCCCACGGTCGGTTATGTCGGCAAACAATACTGCGTGGTGAAAGAGCCGTAATTTTGTTTGACGCAATCCGGCGAGGCAAACGACCGGTACGCTAACAGCAGTTGTGCCTCCCCAAACTTCCATCCGACTCGAGTGTAAAGCCAATACCTGATGAGTCTCGTTTCCGCAGCTTCGAATCGCAGTCGACGAAAACAGGGCTTCGCTGGCGTTCCTAGAACCGCCGCCAAAAGTGGCAGAATGGCGGTGCCGATCAAAATGAATTCCCGAGGCTTGCCTCGGGAAACGTCTCTTTGCTGATTTCGCGTACTTTAAGAGGTCAGGTCGTACGCTTAGGAATCAGCTCAGTGACGGCCGCTCGGAGAATCTTAGGCGCATGTGCCGCTGGTCGATGTTGTGCTTCGTTATGGGCTGACCGGCAGTCCGACGATGTAGCCGCCATAGGATGCAGCGACCGCTTAAAGCTCCTCGGGAGGGCTTTTTGCGGATCATCTGATACATTGCTCCAATTCCCCTGGAGAGAATGACTACCAGGTGCTCGGCCTCGCGGGGATATTGCGTCAGCCATAGGGGACAGCCTTAGGCAGGTGAAGCTAGCACCGGCTGGGCACGCCTCAAGATTTCTCTCCGAACCGATGCGGTAGCTACACGCGATGGCCCACAAAATGTTCTGCCTTTCGTTGCGATGAAGATGCATCCTGTGGCACAACCGGGGACTGCAAATGGATTCAACGATCGCATACGCGCCGTTCGTATCGAGAGTCGAGAGTCATACCGCGACACGGTATCCGTGAGTTTTGACCCAACGATGTAAGTTTATGAAAATAAATAAGATGCCGGCGTAATTGAGTGTAGCCCTAAGTAGCTAAGCGACCGTAATCTAGAGCAATTTATCGAAACAGGGAGAAGCTGATGAGTGTACCGCTATTGCACTTGGAATATGCTCCAGTCATTGCGGCAAAATCTGGGAGGTATGTTCCCTTCGATCACATGAATCTACTTTCATCCGTAAGGCGTTCGGTAGGACGAAACTTTACATCCGAATTAGCTCTGTCGAACTTCGATTACTGGGCGAGAGCTGCTGGATCGACCCGCGCTGTGCTCCGAGGCGCAGATCGGGAGCTCCGGGAACGGAGAGAATGTCTAGCCTGGCTATGACGCCGCAACCCGGAGATATGCTCAATGCGATCATTTTTAGTTAGCCTCTTGATGTTCATTCCATCCGCCTTGTTTGCTAAGCAGATTAATCCTCAGCAGATCGAGGGAACGGCTGTCGTGCAGACTCCCACTGTGGATTCCCAGACAGGCGGGAGAGCACTTAACAACCGATTTCTGAATAACATATACTATCTGGCGGAATCGTGCACATCTTCTCCTAGTCAAATCTGTCTTACCAATGCTTTAACGGCGATTGGAGCAGCCAGTGCTAGTTTGGTCGTGAACATCTCCCTCCCGATAACTTCGACCGTAACTATTCCCACTAATGTTTCCCTACAAATAGTGGGTTCGGGAGGATTCAATGTTTCTTCCGGCGAAAGCTTGATTATCGCCGGGCCCTTTGATGCACTCTTGAAGAAAGTCTTTTACGGGGCCGGTTCAGTTTACTTTTATGGCGGATCATCTACGGTAAAGGTGCTCCCTCAGTGGTTCGGAGCAACGGGCAATGGTAAAGCTGCGGGGTTCGCCTCTACTGCAGGAAATCCTCTCATTACATTAGCTCTCCCTTTGGCAACAGTTAATTTTGTCGTTGGAGATGCGGTAACGCTTGTTGGTGCCGGTCCTAGAGGCGCAAATTTGATAGCGACAGTTACTGGCACAGTTACTCGTAATTCATTCAATGTTTCTCCTGCTCCCTCAACAACTGTGATGCGAGCACCAATTTATACAGAAGATGATTCTGCGGCACTCAATGCTTGGACGGCCTCAGTTAGAGGAAGTGACCATCTAGCTAACTTCTATGACAATCGAGCCGAATACGGTCCATCCCTTCTTTATCTTCCTAAAGGCAACTATCCTGTCTGTAGCACTCCTGTTTTAGTTTTTGCTTCCACTGTAATGCAGGCCGAGCAAAGCAGCACAAATGTTGGTGGAGCTTTTGCACAATGCAATCCCGCCATTAACGTTTTGAAGATTAGTGCTAATGGATATACCCCCGATGGAATGCTGATCAATTATGGCAATGGGAATTCGTATTTTGATCACATTCAAATACGAGGATCATATGATCCCGGCGCTGTAACAGTTCCTCCGGTCATTCAATATTTGAATGCTGGCAATGTTCATAGCGATAATCGTTGGGACCATCTGATGTTAGAAGGCATAGCGGGATCAGGATTTGGGTTCGGGTTTATTACTTCGACTGCAGGCACGGCTACGGCTGGCACCACAACGGTTACTTTGGCAGATGGTTCTACATTCTGTACCGCAAAATTCGCCGCTGCTCTCAATCAGCCATGTAACCAAATTATTATCGTTGGAGCTGGAATAGCAAGGTCTAACCTTACGGCGAATATCATATCGGGCGTTCCTGATCCTCCGATCCCTCGTCCTTCTGGTCAGTCTTATACAGTGACGATTGATACACCTATTGTTACGACAGTATCGAATGCTCCAGTTTATGCTGGCCATGATTTCAATGGGTCGCTTACCATTGAACATGCTGAGATGGATAGTGGTAGATGGTTTCTACTTTCTCAGGGTAATGCTTCTGGCAGCGTCGTGATTTCAGATGCAGAAATTTTTGCGGCGTCAAATGGTGCACTTCGTTCCGTGTCGTTGAATCCTGTTGATCTAGAATTTACTCACTCCTCGTGCATGGGGTGCGGTTTTACAGGTGGAGATACTGCCACTGGTGCTGCAATTTATTGGGGTTATGGTTCTACTGGACAGTTAGCTAATGTAAGAATTGAGAGTAATAGCTTCTCTCATTTATTTCTTGCTGGTGCTGAGCTTGGTGGTCCTGTGTGGGTGTCGAATGCCAGAAGTGTTCTAATATCGAGGAACACTTTGTACAACCCTGATATGGTAGATGATGTGAAAGGTATCACCGTTTCGAATGCTAGAGATGTAGATATTACTGATAATCACTTATATTGGGATGCTACGTACACAGGAGTGTGGGGTAATTCTCAAGCTATCAAAACTATTGATACTATTCAAACTCCATCAGTTCATCTTTCTGGAAATACGATAATCAACAATTCTTCGGCCACACTATATTGTGGCATTTGCTCTGGTGACACAGACACTACGGGCTATAGTGTAATTGGAAATAATTTTCTTGGCTCTGGTGCGATCAGGACACAGATTAGCTCCAACATCATCTCTCAACAGATGCGCAACACTCTGATCAGTCAGGATCATGTTGTTAAGTGGGGAACCACCCGCCCTATTTCTGGTACATGGAAAGTCGGAGACATTATTTACAACAACGCCCCTGCAAGCGGTCAGCCTATGGGGTGGGTATGTACGGCTTCAGGAACCCCTGGTGCCTGGACTGCATTAAGTAACATTCCATAACACATTCTGTTCAAGCTAAATGTCGCTGGTCCGAACCGCCGCGTTAACCACACCCCGCGATCTTGATCGGTCAACACTCTCCACGCAGAGGTAGACGGGGATGTAAATTGTGATGGTTTACTTTGCCGAAGGTTTGAAGTGAACGGGAATGCCGGTCTGGCCCAGGACGACCACGCAATCGCTGATTTTACCTCTTGATCAACACGGCGAGTTCAGCGTCGTAAGCTGTCACTACAGAAGAGAATCCCCAGCGACGATCACCTTCGCTTCGCTCCTCATCGGAGCAGTCATTGCACTTTTGTTGAAAGCCACCTTTACCGCGACTGCGACAATTATCCCTTCCCAGTCAGCCGCGTCACTCCTGACGGGGCAACTGGGTCCTTTGGTAGGACTAGGGACAAGCGGGGCTGGATGCACTTGAAGACCTATTTGAGACTTCGTAATAAAGCGGACATGGATCAACAGATTTCTGACGTTACTGAATGACAAGGGAGTAAGACGTTGTTTTTGCCACAGACCCTGAAGTCGCAACTACATTGAAGTTAGAAGTTGTTGGGGTCTTTGTTCCGGATGAGCTACTTCCGCCGCAACCGGAGATGCCGATAGCGGCAATTGCGAATAGAGCGCAAAACAAATAACGACCGTTCTTTCGTTTTGATTGCTTTGCAGGGAAAAGAAAAAAAAGACATCCGAGGGATAGAGTCGCTTCGAATATGTTGCGGTGAAGTCCATCCTTGAAAAAAGAGGCGGCGGAATTAAAGTTCGAGGGCACTGAGACCGTCAACGACACAGAGCCAGGCGTGGAACCTGAGACTGTTACATTTGCTGGGCTAAAACTACAAGTTACATTTGCCGGGAGATTGCTGCAGGCAAAAGAGATGTTTCCGCTGAAACCATTTTGGGGAGTGACACTAATGGACGAGGTCGCGGTGCTTCCACGAGATACTGTGATGGCTGCACTGCCTCCGGCCGGTTGAAAATCAAACGCAGAGAGGACTGCTACGACCATTGACGCTGAGGAGGGTTCATTAGCGGAATCGCCCACGTAGTTCGCTGTGACCGTTTGATTACCAACCTCAGAAAATGAAGTGCTAAACGTAGCTTTTCTTGATGAATCAAGGGTGGCGCTTCCAAGTCGAGTCGATCCGCTAAGAAAAACAACATTCCCGGTAGGTGTTGAACTCGAGCCTGTTGGTGTAACGACAACACTCAAAACAACGGATTGACCCACCAGAGCTGGATTGGGAGAGGTACCCAGACTGATCTGTGTTGGAAAATTAGTGACGGTTACAACTGTTGCAGAGACATTAGAAGGCTGACTAACAGCATCCCCGGAGTAGCTAAACGTAATACTGTGCGAGGAGGCGGTGCTGATGGTTACGTTCAGCGTTCCAGCGCCTTTGTTATTGAGAGTTATTGTTCCAAGAGACGTTGAGCCGTCAGTCACAGCGACGCTGCCGGTAGGTACTGGGCCGCTCGAATTGACTTGGACAGTTAAGGCCACAGCCTGGGTGGTTAGAGCAGGATTTGGAGCTGCACTGGCAGATACTGTTGTTGCTACTTTGTTGACCGTGACATTTAGAGGAGAAGATGTACTGGAAGAGAAGTTAATGTCGCCGGCGTATTTCGCAGTGATAGGATGAACGCCACCAGCCAAATTGTTAATTGCGGGCAATGAAGCGATCGATCTACGAGATCCGAACTGAACGAGGGAGTCGAAGTGATTCATGAATCCCTCATATCGGTAGAGAAGGTCGGCAACTCCATCCCCGTCGACGTCCCCTAAGATGACAGAATACCCATTTCCACCGGGCGTGCTGGGAGTCATCTGGTTGATTGCCATGTCGAGGAAATCCGTTGTGGGAGTGAAGGAGAAGTTTCCGTCTCCCAAGTACGCATAGCCATCGCACTCGACAAGATCAAGTTTTCCATCGCCATTAATATCTTCGGATACGAGCTGAGCGGCGCTAACGGAGTTAACACCTCCTTGGCCTGCAGTACCGAGGATTTTGAGATGAGTGGGTGCCGAGAATGTGCCGTCCCCATTGCCGGGGTAAAGCTCGACTCCTGTATTATCGAGGACCGCAAGATCCATTTTGTTGCGAGAAGCGAAATCTCCAGCAACAACAGCAGAGATGCAGGTTGCGTCGGCGCAATTACTTCCCGCAAGAGGAGCAGAAGGCGGCGCAAACGTACCATCTCCCAAATTGTGAAGAATCGATACGACAGTATTTCCGGTGTTAGAGTCGCCATTTTGTATGGCGACTGCCAGGTCGGGTCGTTCATCATCGGTCAGATCTACGGGAAGGATCTGTCGTATTGTTTGACTGCTCATGGTCGAGCTGGCTACTGGAAAGTTCCCTAGTGAAGAAAAGCTTCCTGAGCCATTATTCTTATACACCGTGATTGACGAGGTCGCGGGAGAGGCAGCATCCTGACTCACAATAAGATCTGAAAGGTTGCTCGTTGAGAGAACTGCGGTCGCGAGAGAATTTACAGTTCCACTGATGCCGGGAGTTTGGAGTGGAGCCTGGAAGGTTCCATCTCCATTACCGTACGCGACCCGTAGTGTATTTTGGTTGATGAATACGATATCGATCTTGCCATCGCCATTGAAGTCGATTGTTACAAAATTTTGAAGACCGAAATTCTGTAGAGCCGCTGCGGTAAAAATTCCGTTTCCCTGGTTTAGAAATACTTGTATCCCTGTACCGTAACCAGTGATTAGGTCTTGTTTTCCATCGCCGTTTACGTCAGACCAGGCGTAAGGAAACCAGCTATCGGTTCGATTGGAGACTTGTCCGAAGGCTTGCGAGAAACTCATGAATTTGGGAGCGGTTACAGCTTCACTCGATAGATTCGCGCTTCCCAGGCTCGTCGTGTCATCGTAAAACGATACGGATCCTGTCGGGATTGGAATCGTGTTGGTTTGTCCTGCAACACTCGCACTTATGTTGACTGGTTGGCCCCCAGGTGCGGTTGTCGGCGAGGCCATGACAGAAGTAGTCGAGGATTGTTGACCGAATAGGATAGCTGGAGAAAAGAGGGCGGCAAGATATAAGCTACAGCGGCTGCAGATAAGCGATGGCTTCACCGAACGCTCCAAAGGCGAAAAAGATGCGACAAAGAATTACATTGCAAATCTACGCATTGCTAGGCAACGGTAACCGTACCATGACCGATGTCTAGCGTCACGGGTAAAAGTTTGGAGTTCAATATTACTGAAGCAGCGTTCCCGTCTCTGGTTCCGATTTGGATTCGTCGGAGACGGGGAGGATGAGGCAGGGGGTGTTGGTGATGGCTTCCAGAAGGCCATTGAGAACTTTCTGACTCAGGAGATTTACTCACCCATCAAGCTTGTTGGAGTGACATTTCCGCAGGGGGTTTAAGGTCAGTAGGGATGGAAAGCAACTTTCTCCGTTTTTCCGATGGCAAGAAAAAACTTGATTGAACGCGGCATCCTGGTGAGAGGACACTTCCATTCGACGCGATCTCAGCTCAGTATCGACAGTACGGAGTTATTTGGCGCAAGATCTCAGCATTGTTGGTAATGCGCTGAATATCTTCTGTGGCAGCATTAGCCTCTGCGTTCAGGCGGCACTGATGGCCTGCGATGCGGGAGAGGTTGAAATTGGATAACATGTCGTTGTGACGACTTCCGACACGTCACTTCTTGTTAGAGCTGCCCCCTCAACCCGTCTCCTGACCGACTTCATTGTTCGACAAATCATTTGCAAACCCGCATTCCTCACAGTTGCCAAGGGCGGATGAATTGGGTTGCCCGATCCCCCAATTCTCAGCCAACTACCATCGATCTTCCTTCACGGGACCCAAAGCAATGGGTTATTTCTGATCTATTGATGTAGCGGATACCGGTAGCGACTACCGGTCTAGATGGCTTGCATGGCCTAGCACGAGTGCCTCATAAGGTGTTGAAGATACAGGCTCATCTCAGTAGGTGCAAATCCAACTCAACTGCTAAGTCTAAGATTATGAGTTTTGACTCAACGAACTCTATGAAAATAAACGAAATGCTGGCGTAATTGAGTGTAGCCCTAAGTAGCTAAGCGACTGTAATTTGAGCAATTTATCGAATCAGGGAACGCTATTGCAGTGGAATATGCGCCAGTCCTTGCGCAAAAACGTGATGGAGGTACCCGCGATAAGGCAGGCACCGAGGTGAACATATTCCGATTGAGTCTCGGCAAGTGGGCGTTCGGTCGAACATAAAGTGAGTATGGCGAAAAAAAGGAGAAATATGAACAAGCGGCGCTATCGCAGCATCCGCATACCATGTGCGGTTTATGAGCGCGTTTTAGATAAACTAAGAGTCCCTTGACCCAATTGTTACAGAAACAGATGCGCATCGTCCTCCTTCTGCCTTTGCTCTTCATTCAAGCGTGCGGCAGCGGAATACCCATCTTGCCTGTCAACAATGATGTGGTTTTTATAGGCGACTCAGTGACACAGCTTTGGGGCGAGCAAGCGGCCTTTCAAGCCCACAAAAATTGGATTAATAAGGGCATCTCGGGGCAAACGTCACGTGCCATTGCCGCGAGATTCGATAACGATGTCCTGATACTTCACCCGGGCACCGTGCACATCATTGCAGGTACCAATGATGTTTACCCAGGGTGGGCACTTTGCAAGGGTAGTCGGGACACATGCTCCCCCATGCAATCAATGGTGGAGAAGGCCAAGCGCTATGGGATTCGAGTGGTAATTGGGACGATTCCACCGTGGGGATGCTCCGACAACCCCACATGCGGTTTAGCTGTCGCGGACGAATCCGCAGCACGATACGACCGAATCGCACAGCTCAATGCGTGGCTAAAGACTTTCGCCTCTCAAGAAGATGTCACCCTCGTTGACTATCACGCGGCGCTCACGAACGCAGAGGGGCTTCACTATGCCGCAGGGCTAACCAGCGACGGTGTCCACCCCGCAGCGCCGGGCTTTGCGGTTATGCAACCTCTAGCTGAGTCTGTATTGCGGTAGACGGGGTGACCCCAAGCCTGTACCAGGCTTAAGCATGGCGGAAATGGTTGTAAGTTATTGATTTTATGGCGAGTATCTCAATCGGACAGAGCACGAGCCTTCCAAGCAGGATGTCGGGGTTCGAGTCTCTCAGTGCCCACCATAGGCAAAACCAGCCATTTACAGGGGTTCCGTCCTCGACGAAATCGTAAAGCAGGATATATAGCAACGCAAGCGTCATAAGACGCGGCCCTCATCCCGCTTTGCCAGAAACGGGATTGTCTAGCAGAAAAATACCTATCCAAACCCCGCCGCGTGTCACTGGCTTTGTCGCCGTGAAACATCCGCTCCATTTACGGCAGAACTGACTCAGCTTAGGTTGCATAACCGCATAGCCCGCTGTTGTAGGGTGAACTGCACTTCCTACCTGCTCATCAAAATCTGCACAGAACTGAGTATGATTTCGTATTCGGAGAGGCTGCCTCACGCTCGGCAGATTATTCAAAAAATAAGCAACTGAAGTTATTAAGCTCTAGTGACTCAAGTTATTAACAAGCGCTAGTTATACGAAAAGGGGAAGACTTTTCAGCAGACTGATGGAGTAGTGGAACAATGTGCCGATCACTGGAAGTAACTCTCAGTAGGTCCCAAACTGCCTCTATTACTGAAACGATTTCAATGTGCCGAATACAAGCATACTCATTGGACCCGCCGAAACACGTGGGGCGGTTGTAGCATGGGTAGCAAGTCAGGCTCGGTCCAGCAGCGAGAACCACGGCTCCGGGCGGAGCCCAGGCTGCTGCATCGTTGGCTCCATTCAAAAGGATTGTAGGAACGCCCAGAGCGTAGGCTACGTGCGAGGCAAAACTATCATGGCAAAGCAACATGCGCAGTCTTGAGATCGCTACGAAACACTCCGAAAGACCGCCTGCCAGTATTGTTATCCTCGAACTATCCAAGGCACCGAAGTATCTAAATAGCTCTTCCTTCTCCGAAGGCGAGCCGAATACGTGCACGTCAACCTCTTGCTCGACCAAGTGTCGCGCAAGAGATTGCCATTTCTCCATCTCCCATCTTCTCCAAGGCTGACTTGCCATAGGATGAATCCCTACAACGTTCTCTAGTGGATCCCAGGCGATCTTCTTCTTTGCAGGCGTGTAAAGCGCAGATCTCTGCACCTCTACACCGCTCACAGCAGTTCCCACGATCGATGCCGCGTCATAGATGTTGGGCTTGTTCGCAGGTATGAGTGTCGGTCGATTGGCAAGGGGGATGGCTGAGCGCCGAATCACCTGAGCGCAGGGATGATCAGGTGACCACGCAGGACTCCAATTGTCCCGGTACGAAACCAATTTTCCTAGAAATTCCTCTCGAAAATCTCCCGCGAGATTGACAACGTCAGTATATTTTTGGTGGCGTAACTTGCCGATCAAACGAGGGAGAGCGAACATTTCCCTTAGTCCAAAGTCGCGAACGGAACCCATCGGGAAACGGCCTGTATGGACACAATTCACAGATGGGTTGTGTGCAAATATCGAATGAATCTCTGGTCTGGTCAGAACGTCAATTTGTGCAGAGGGAAGGCCACGCGCAATCGTTTCAATCAATGCAGTGCTGATCACCGCATCCCCTAAATTGTGTGCCTGCAATATAAGAATTCTACGTTGTTCTGTCATTGCTATCCTTGGTAGGTGGCGGCTTTTCGTAAGACTAGTATCACACCGACATAAGGACCTCGTTCGCCGCAGCATTACATCATCCAACCCCTCAGTCAGGCAAACGGTACATTCTTCTCAGAAGTTCTTTCAACCTGTTCAAAATCGAACACGTGTAGCGTCAAATTCAAATCTTGTCCGTCAACTGTTCCTAAACTCTGATTTCCGAAGTTTTTAGGGCATATTCCCAGCTTGACTCTGAATCTATTATGCTCGTGTCAATCGTCGGAGCGCGACGATGGCTGTACCTAGATTGCGCTATTCAGTAACTTATGCTAAAACACCCACCCACATAGGAATGATACGCCCAATAGCCTGTTCAGGCGTCAGTTTGGAGACTGGATGCGGTATCATTCTGTAGGAAATGAAAGCTGCGCAAACACTAGAACCGCTGGCCAACGGTGAGCTCTATTCAGATAGCGGGGGTTCCCGCTATCTGAGGATCTTTTTGATTCTGCTTCAAAGTCGACGGCGCATTGCGATCATCACCTTCGTTTCGCTCCTCATCGGAGCAGCCATTTCATTTTTTTTGTTGAAAGTCACCTTTACTGCGACTGCGACAATTCTTCCTCCGCAAGCCCCCCAGTCAACCGCGTCACTCCTGATGGGGCAACTGGGTCCTTTGGCAGGACTAGGGGCAAGTGGTGCTGGAGGTTTGTTAAAGAATCCTGGCGATATTTACGTGGCAATGCTCGAAAGCCGGACGATCACGGACCATATCATCAATCGATTCCAACTCGAGTCTCTGTGGAAACAGAAAAAGTTGGAGGATACGCGCAAAGCACTTAAGAAACACGCGCAGTTCGAAGCCGCCAAGTACGGGTTAATCGTCATTGCTGTGAAAGATCCAAACCCGAAGTTAGCCAGCGATATGGCAAATGCATTTGTGGACGAGTTGTATCAGATGAACTCAACTCTGGCAGTCACGGAGGCCGGTCAGAGGCGGTTATTTTTCGATCGACAATTAGAGGAAGAAAAGAACGCTCTCACGGCTGCTGAAAACGACCTTCGAACAACTCAGGAGAAAACCGGCCTCATAGAGCTGAGCGGTCAATCAGCAATGGCCATCCGTACCATCGCGGAAACCGGGGCTGAGTTGAGAAGCCGCGAAGTTGAATTGCAGGCCATGCGGACCTATGCAACCGACGAGAATCCTGATGTTAAGAGACTGCAAACCCAGATTGACGCCCTTCGCCAACAACTATCTGCTTTGCAGAATAACCAGAAGAACATGCTCCCTGGAGACACTCAGGTGCCTGCCGGGCGGGTCCCGAAAGAGGCTATGGAGTATGTCAGGAAATTGAGAGAGGTCCGGTACCATCAGACGCTCTTTGATTTGTTGTCAAGGCAATACGAAGCCGCGCGCATCGATGAGGCAAAATCTGCACCAGTCATCCAGGTAGTCGACCACGCCGTGCCTCCCGACAAAAAGTCCGGGCCGCCTCGCATGTTGATCACTTTGGGTTTTGGCCTAGTTGGATTTTGCCTCGCATGTTTTTGGATTCTTTGGAGCAAAGCCCTTATGCGAATACGGGAGAATCCTGCGTCCGCAGTCATATTGGATCAAGTGGGCACGATTCTTCACATTCGCTTGTAGGTGGATAAGAGTGTCGATATTACAAAAACACATGAGAATGCATAGTGCAGAGAGAAGCATCTCGTCTCAGGCGATCACCAGAGTGCTTGCCGTGATCGTCATTTACAGGATGCAACCTCTTGATTCTTCGACATTGCAAACGCTTCTCGCTTCAGTTGAAAACACTTCCCCAGACAACCTCGATCTAAAAATACTAGTTTGGGACAACACGCCGGGCGGTCAAGACATCGGGGAGCTCCCCAGCGGAATCTTGTACGAATCGGCGCCGCATAACCCGGGCTTGGCGCAGGCTTACAATCAAGCTTTGGAACAGGCTGAAGCTGAGGGATACGAATGGCTACTGACGCTGGACCAGGACTCCTGCCTACCCGTGGATTTCTTGGCAAAAATTGCAGACTTTGCCCGTAAACTGAGCCCGGATAAGACGATCGGAGCGATTGTTCCTCAGGTTATTGCAGACGGCCGCATAGTCTCCCCTTTTCGGTTTGTATTCGGTGTGCCTCGTTGGTTCGGCTCAGGATTTGTAGGCACCTCAAAGAGGGCGGCATACGCAGCAAATTCTGGGTCTACAATACGAGTGTGCGCACTACGAGAGATGGGTGGCTATGATCCCATGTTCCCGCTCGATCTCAGTGACACCAACCTCTTCCATCGTCTTCACGACTCCGGCAAGAGCGTTTTTATTGCCGGTGATGTCTTGGTGCACCATGACTTCGCGCTACTGAATAAGCCTGCTCGAATGAGCATTGAGCGATACAAAGAATCCCTTCTGGATGATGGTGCTTTCTGGGATATCTACATGGGTCCGGTCGCAAGATTTGAACGAATCATACGATTCGCAGGTAGAGCTTGCAAAGACCTTTATTTTTCCAAAGAATCCGGCTTCTGGAAAGCAACTCTGTCAGAATTGAAGCGGCGCCTGTTCACTCCAAGACAGAGACGTATTGCCGAGTGGAGGAAGTGGGCAATGTCGCGATGCAGCAACTCCGTCCAAGCACGGGGAGGGTCTATCGTCGTGAGGCATGGTCAGCAGAATTATCCCCAATCATGAAGGGGCTTCATTGGTGTCAATAATTTGTGTCCAAGCAACCGGCGGATAGCTATTATATGTTGATCTAGTGCATCAGTATCAGGGTTAGCTATACTAGCGAAAATGAAGATACTGATCACCGGAGGTGCAGGATTCATTGGGCAGCACCTCACACGTCACCTGCTCGCACTCCACTACGAGATCACCATATTAGACAATTTCCTGGATCAGGTGCACGCAGGTAATCGCGTACTGCCAAGTGATCTCGAGAAGCAGGTAAGACTAGTGGTTGGTGATGTTGCGGACCCCGCTTCCCTTCGGGCTGCTCTGGAAGGCCAGGACTGCATTGTTCATCTAGCAGCGGAGACAGGAACCGGGCAATCTATGTACGAGGTTTCCCGTTACGAGCGTACTAACATTGCGGGAACGGCGCTGCTGTACGAGCTCCTTTCGAAGGAGAACCGCCTCCAGGTAGAGCGGATCGTCGTTGCCTCCTCGAGGGCAATCTATGGCGAAGGGGCATATCGTTGTGAGTGCGATGGAGTGGTCTATCCTGTCTCAAGGTCCGTCGAAGAAAAGCAAGCCGGTCAATTCGATCCCCTCTGTCCCCAATGCGGCGGCGCTTGCGAGACTATACCGACACCGGAGACGGCACCTCACCAGCCGTCCTCGTTTTACGGACTGACCAAGCAGGTGCAGGAACAGATGGCGCTCATGTTTGGTCAGGTCCGAGAAATCCCTACTGTTGCCTTGCGCTATCAGAACGTATATGGCCCCGGACAATCACTTCAAAATCCGTACACAGGAATATTAGCAATATTCTCGAATCTAGCCAGGGCTGGACGTCCGATCCATGTTTTTGAGGACGGGCTGGAGAGCCGGGATTTTGTCTATATCGACGACGTTGTGCGTGCTACTGTCGCCTCTATCACTGAAAAGAACGTTCGCGGAGTTCACGCGGTCAATGTTGGCTCCGGAGAACGAACAACTGTGCTGGACGTAGCTCAGCGGACCAATGCCTTCTATGGAGGGCGATCTGAAGTTAAGATTACTGGGGATTTTCGAGAAGGCGATATTCGTCATGGGGAGGCGGATCTGAGTTTGGCTCAATCGCTGCTTAGTTACACAACGCGATATCGATTTGGTGATGGTTTGCGGAATTTTTTGGAATGGGCCAGCGAGGGCGAGTTCAATGAAAGTAACTACGAGCGATCTCTTCAGGAATTGAAGGGACTTGGTTTACTACACGAAAGCGTGTGATCTGAAAACTGCCAAGCGAGGCCTATTAATCAACGGCGTTCACCGTGCGAATATGAAACAAATTTCAGAGTCGAATGATACGCATCGTCATAACAATTTTGACTTGTTGCGACTTCTCTTTGCGTCGATCGTAGTGCTATATCACTGCTTCGACCTCAGTTTTAGTCCCGCGTACTTCTGGATTCCCCGCGTCGCCAGCGCCAACCTGGCGGTGCAAGGGTTCTTCGCAATGAGCGGGTTCTTGATTGTGGGCAGCTATGAAAACAGTTCCACACTTAGTGCTTATCTGAGTAAACGCGGACGGAGGATTCTGCCTGCATACTGGGCCGCGCTGATCTTCACTCTTATTCTCGGAATGTTTTTTTCCACTTTACCGCTAAGCGCTTTCTTAACCTCGATCTCCACCTGGAAGTATGTAGGCGCCAATTTTTGTTTCGCGAATTTCCTTCACCCCAGCCTTCCGGGACTGTTCGAAGGTAATCCAGTAATGTCCAGCGTGAACGGCTCGCTCTGGACAATTAAGCTCGAAGTAATGTTTTATCTGAGTGTTCCTGCAATCGTGTGGCTATGTCGGAGAATAGGTAAATTGCAGACTCTCGGCGGTCTGTTTCTGCTCTCTGTTGTCTATCAGATCACAATGCGGCGATTTCATCCGACACTCGCATCTCAATTACCTGGCCAATTATGCTTCTTTATGGTTGGGGCTTTGGCATATTACTATCATGATTGGTGCAAGCGGAACGGATGGCGGGTGTGGACTGTTGCCATTATCTGCTATCTTGTATCCGTGTTTTCGAGCGGGATTGCTTTCCGAGCTATCGGAGTTTCTCTTGGCGTTGTTTGTTTCGGTCTTCTGGTACCTCCGCTTGGGCAGCCTGCGAAGTATGGCGACTTCTCATATGGAACTTATGTCTTTCATTTCCCTGTGATCCAAACCTTCATTGCGTTGGGCTTGGTTAAAAGCCATCCGGAACTTGCCCTTGGATTAATCCTGTTATCCGTAGCGGCATTGAGTTTCACATCATGGAACCTGGTCGAGAAGCCATTCTTGCGACGAAACGATAAACGAAAACTAACAGGCAGGACGCAACTAGTTTAGACACTATAGGAATTTCAAAAGGTAAGTAGCCAACATGGGCACACTGCTAGATGTAACCATCATTATCCCGAACTACAACACACGGGAACTTCTCCGCCAGTGTCTCGCCTCTGTTTACGAGCACACGCATGGCATCGAGTTTGAGGTTATCTGCATTGACGATAATTCGTCTGACGGCAGTGCCGACATGGTTGCAGCAAAGTTTCCCGAGGCGATTTTGGTTCGCAATACATCAGGTCAGATGTATGCGAAAAATAACAATCTTGGCATGAGGATGTCTCGTGCGCGTTATGCGTGCCTGTTGAACAGCGACACAAAATTGATTGCGAATGCCTTTCAAGCGTTGGTCGAGTTTATGGATGACCATCCCGACGCGGCTGCCTGCACGCCCAGGTTGCTGAATCCCGACGGTACTACCCAAATATGCGTTCGACGATTCGCTCAGTTAGGGACACTCATCCTTCAAGGCCTGAACTGGCACAAATTTTTCCCCAATGGAATCGTTAGTACCAAATACTACGCCGCAAACTTCGATCATTCTCGCGAGCAGGTGATCGAGGCGTTAGGGACCACCGCGTTTGTCATTCGCCGGACGACCTGGGAACAAGCTGGAATGCTTGATGAGCGTTTTCCAATGTACCAGGTAGATCTTGCCTACTGCTACACACTAAAGATGAAGGGTTTTAAGATCTATTACACGCCTTCTGCGGAAATTATTCACTACGGTAGTCAGAGCGTAAATCAAAGAGCACTTGCGGGTATCCGGATGCAACACCGGGGGTTTATTGATTTTAGCGATCACTACGATTACTTTAGCTCCAACCTTTTGATAAAGTTCTTGATCAGGCAGGCGGTCAGACTACGGTACTGGCTCAAACTGGCGGAATTTCATCTAAGCAGCGACAAGCGAGTGATTAAAGGCCCCGGCAGAGCACCGGTAACGAAGAGTAGCCGATATTAATCCTCAGTTGAAAACCAGAAGATGTGATCTCTCCAACAAGAGCGCGACATCTTCATTGTTACCGCTTGGTTGGGTAAGACTTTGCCCAAGCGCTATGCGAACCAAATGCTACGCAGTATTCCAGAATGAGCTGCTCGACAAGCTGGCTACCGAGTAGGACGAATTTGGATTACATTATCAAAAACCTGCATTTCGTACCCTGGGAAACGACTTACAACGATATCGTGGAGTTCGAACAAAGTTGGATATCCATGATTTCCGTCAAAGCAAATAGCATCGTCAATGAGAAGGACGTGGTCCTTGATCGGATGCCGGAGAATCGCTTCAATCTCTGCACGAATCGGACACCGAACATCTCCCAACGCGGTAATCCCCCCGGAGTAATGGCCATCTAGCCAGAACAGGCAACGCTCCTTGATGCTTCCCAAGACGCTCTCGAGTGCAGTTGCGCTATCACCGGCAACAAGATGAATATGTGGGTACTTCCTAAATGCCGACTTTGCCCTTTCGTGCAACTCCTCGCTTAACTCGATGGAATAGATTTCCTTAAAGTGATCTTTCATCGCGGAGATCATATCCCCAAGGAAGGTTCCAGTTTCAACTAGAATATGTGTATTAAACTTTTGGGCATGATCCAGCAATATGCGCTGTTTAATGATGTGGGGAGGCCCAAATCGTCCTCCTGTCTCCCATGCCTTTTGCTGCTTTCTGGCCCTTATCCCCATTAGCAGGCTCAACGCGGCCGAATCTCTGGCCAAAATGCGGGCCTTCATTTTCCAGGTGATATTCATTTGAGAAATGCTAAAAGATCTGCGTTCGTAATGCAACGATGGATGGTCAAGCGGATCGAATGGCGAGTTCTTCTTCAAGAGGCAGAAGACTCTCGCAATGAAGTCTTCGCTTAAGTCCGTGTCGCTGGCTTATGTAGGTCGTCAGAAACCATTGTAGACAAAGTGGCTACATGCGCGAAGCACCATAACGGAAAAAGGAAGACGGCTGTGTCCACAACTATTGACCCGAACAGGGACGATTCAAATGGCAAGTTAATAGCAGCTACTGCCAATAGCAGCGAGAAAGTGAGAGTCATGGCGCTTCTCGCATGGAAGGTGAAGAACTGCCTACGAAACAAGCCAGTCAGGTAGCCGATTGCGAGACAATAGACGCAGCCCCCAATAGGACCAAAAAATATGTCGGCGCGAACAAAATATTGCGCATTTGGGCCGAATCCATTTTCCATATTGCCAATAATCGATCCGAGCGCGATGGGAATGGACGCATAGTCCACTATTCTGAACATCCCCAGAATAGGATCCACCAAATAATGGGCATAATCCCAAGGGCCAGCGTTCATTAACTCTGGTATGGCACCGCGCCGAGGGTAGTAAAACAAAATGACATCACCGAAGAGAAGTATCCTTCTCGAGAGGGCTGCGATACCCTGTGCAAGCCCTCCGTTTTCTACTATCAATACCGTTGTTGCAACTGCGAGAGCTGCTCCAAAAGAAGGTATCGAAAGCTTCCTAAGCTTGCTGGAATATTTCTGGCTTTCCCCCAGGCCTTTGTGGTTGATAACAAAGGCCATCACGAAAAGGATCGGCAGGAGCGCTCCCTTTGAGCCAGAGAGTGCAACAAAAGCGGAACTGGTGACGAGCATCATCATCGCCAGCATCGGCTTTCGACCGATGGCAATCAGTAAGATACAACCGCAACAAAGGAATAGATAAGGGCCCTGATCTAAGTGTCGAATCATGCCCAATCCTCCTGTATAAGTAGAGACTTTTGCCTCACTAGGTTGACCGGACAATAATGGAAAGCCAGCAGTAAAACCGAGATAGAGATTTGCGATAGAGATAATTACAAAAGCAAGAAAAAGGATAATCTCTAATTCTAACAAAGCATCATCGTTAAATCGTATAGTCGGATTGTCTGTTGACATTTTCCCCGCGAAAGTGAGTCCAATCCAAAAAAACACAATAAAAAATGTGAACTCGATCTTGGCACTTGAATTCCAGTCCAGGCCGAACATCAAAACAACATCCGCAATCATTGCGACGATAAACACATTCAACGGGTCGAGAATACTGATTACAAATGGCCGATAAGCGAGAATCAAGACAATTGTGGCAATCACGAAGAGAGCCACGAATTGATTCGCATCCAGGCCGATTGCGCTCAGGATATCTAGCATTCGTCTTCCTTCCACAGCTCGCCTGCGAAGGCGGATGAAAAGCAAAGATCTTGATCAAGGATGTCCAGCAAGTGTTCTCCTTTATACTTGTACAGATGATATCGAGAGTCGAGGACCATCGACGACGTGAAATACCGTCAGCTGTTGAGCCTCTCGTTTCGATCATTACCGTTGTCTTTCACGCACGAGAAGATCTTCCAGATCTGATCGAGAGCGTTGCTCGCCTCAAGAAGGACAATGTTGAGTTCATCGTAATTGATGGCGGCTCCAAAGATGGGACCTTCGAGCTACTAAGCCAGTACGATTCCGTCATCGATTATTGGGCAAGTGAGCCAGACAAGGGTATCTATGATGCAATGAACAAAGGCATCGCTGCAGCTCAAGGTACCTTTCTGTTACATCTTAATGCCGGTGATAGACTCCTGCATATTCCGTTTCGGGAACTTGAGGCTGCCGCGTCGAATAGTACAGATGTTGTGGCATTTCGTGTCTCGATCGATGGCAAGCAGGAGTTTCGTCCTAGGCGTGGAATCGCGTTACGACTCAAGAACACCTTGCACCACCAAGGAACGTTCTATAGGAGAGAGGATTTTCCGTTTTACGACGTGAACTATCGGGTATTTGCCGACTTCGACGCGAACCAACGGCTTGCGCGCAGCGGAGCCCGCATTGAGATTTTCGATCAGGTGGTAGCTTCCCATCAGGGCGGCGGTCTTTCCGATGCCCACACAAAAGCGAACGTTTGTGAGTTTTTTCAGGTCATCAAGAGAAACTACGGCTGGACGCATTTGCCTCCAGCTTGGTTAATATGCAAATGGCGGGGTATGAAAACCCGGCTCGCGATGATGCTTCAAGGGTTCTAAACAGAAGATTTGCAAACCCTCAGTTCAGAACTTTCGCGTAGAGAGTATCTCGCCATATCCACAAACCTCTGCGGTTCAAGCGATAATTTCGACCTCGCAAACTGCTGCGTCCTCGCCACTTCCGCGCCACGCCGCTCGATCGACCAAGCGAGGAAATCCCGGCTGGTCAGTTCCGGGCCGTTGTCGCAGCGAATCGATCGCGGCGCTCCGCGTCCGCAACGAGCTCATTCAAAACACTCTTCCATCCGTCGGTTGGCGAATCTGTTGATCACCTCCAGTGCCATGCACTCCCGCATATAGTCATCAACCACGCTTGGCACGCAGATCGCTCGGCCCAACGGCGATGCATAGTATGCAAGGCCAGTCCATTCCTGATTGGCGGAGGCGTCCGAGGTCATGGCAAATGCGCAGTAGGGCATTGGAGCGCTTACTGCGATACTTGCATGCACCAAGGTTGATGGCTCGGAGCTTCTGGCTCAAGTAGTTCTGAGCGTTGACTCTCGCGCGACAGTAATTTAGAGCAATTCATCGAAACAGGGAAAAGCTGATGAGTGTGCAGCTATTGGACTTGGAATATGCGCCAGTCATTGCAGCAAAATGTGATGGAGGCATGTTCTCTTCGATCACAGGAATGTACTTGCATCCGTATTCGCTCGCTAAGTCCCAGATTCCACTAATCCAAGGCGTTCGGAAGGACGAACTTTACATCAAATTAGCTCTGTCGAACTTCGATTACTGGGCTAGAGCATTCATATGCTACCTGCCAGCCCTCCACTTAAGCCTAGCATATGCTTGGTTGCTTGGTACCGTTCCGGAATACGGTCGGCATGGCGGCCTCGTTCTGCTGATCGCATCCATTGCACGCCAACGGATGGAGTGAAGATGGTGACGAAGGGCAAGAAGACCGCCGCGGATGTTGCTCGACATTATTCAATGTCCATCCCGCGACGCCTTTCGCGAGGTTGAATCCGTCAGTGGAAAATTACGGCACATCAGGATGCCACGCGACTGCTATCATGCCTGAATGCCTGATACCCCTATCGCCGCCGCCTTTGACAAGATCTACAGCCACAATCTTTGGGGCTTTGGCTCCGGTCACGGCTCGTTGCCGAAGGTGACAGAAGGCTATCGGAGGTTCGTGCAGGACTTTATACGCGAACACAGCGTCAAAACTGTCGTCGATTTCGGGTGCGGTGATTGGCAGATTTCGCGGCGGATGGATTGGACCGGCGTTGAATACCTCGGCCTCGATGTCGCTCAATCCGTGATAGAAAATAACCGAGCTACATATGGACGCCAGAACGTAAGATTCGAGCTGGCACCTGACCAGTTCAACGATGTGCCCACCGCCGATTTGCTGATCGTCAAAGACGTGCTGCAACACTTGCCGGATGAAATGATTCACCGCTTCATGTCGCAAGTGGTCCGAAGGTTTCGCTTTGCTCTGATTACCAATTGCATTGAGCCTGCCTCCGCGCGTAACCGCGACATTCAAGCAGGGGAATTCCGACCTCTTGATATGCGTGCCGCTCCCTTCAATTATCCAGCCGAAGCCGTTTTTGCTTTCAGCGGGAAGGCTAAGTTTTCCCTGCGAGCACCGTTCACGAAGTTTCCCGCATGGCATAAGGTCGTACTCCTATATTCGCAGCCGTGATCGTTGCCTATTGCCACCTGTAAATCACGGTTCCCGAGATCCTCCGATCTCATTCGGCGAGAGACTCAGCAAGTAGATCACTGTCGATTTTCAGATTGATCACAGTCGGAAGCTGTAACGTCGGGCTGGGGATGATTGGTGGCGGCGATAACCCTGCGGTCGAAGCCTTAGCGTACTATTTTTGACGTTTGGTGTAGTGACCCCAATGCGGCAAAACGATCACAAGGTGTCCGCCTGCCCTCACCGCCCCTGTGAATCTTTGTCCTATTCAATCTCCCATATGCAGACGTCATAGCCTCAGCGAACGCCGAGGAATCATGTACACTTGGCTAGAGTTAGACGCTGAATGCACATGGATCACAAACTCCGTATCGCAATCGATTGCCGAATCGGAGACCCTCACCAAGGTATCGGCACAGCGGTGCTTGCTCTGGCCAAGGCGCTCTCCGATTCGAAGGTCGCAGATCAGGAATATACCTTTATCGTCCGGGAGGGGATGCAGAATTGGCTTGCACCTTATGTTTATGGTCCCTGCAGTCTGGCAGCTATGCCCGCATCAAAATCTTCTTTCTTCAAGAAAGCGCTTAAGTCAATCGCGCCTCTTCGCTTTGTTTGGCACAAGCTGCCTACCAAAATAGATCAGATACCGGTCTCCGACGGTTATGTCGAGTCACAGGAATTCGATGTTGTCCACTTTCCAACCCAGATGGCCTATCTGACAGATCGTCCTACAATTTATCAGCCACACGATCTGCAGCATTTGCATTATCCGCAATTTTTCTCCAAGAGAGAATTTGCTGTACGCGAGAGGTATTATCGGACGTTCTGTGATCGTGCCTCGTTCGTTTGTGTTCAGGCGCAATGGACCAAGCAGGATGTCATCAATCGCTACGGAATAATGGAAGAAAAGATGGTGGTGGTTCCCTGGGGATCGGTATTCCAAGCATACAAGTCTCCATCGCTGGCCGAAAGTCGGGCTATTGTCGAAAAATATGCTCTTCCAGACCATTTTTTTTTCTACCCTGCAGTCACTTGGCCACATAAAAACCATGAGAGCATCCTTCGCGCTCTTCATTTGTTGAAGTCCGAACAGCGATGCAGACCCCATGTCTACTTCACCGGCACGACTACGGATTATCGCTCGGTGCTGGACAAGCTGGCCCAAGAGCTTTGCGTATCTGATCAGGTGCATTTCCTCGGGTTCCTCCCTTCTGAAGAACTGCAAGCTATTTTCTGTGCAGCGACGGCCATGATATATCCAAGCAAATTCGAAGGTTTCGGTCTTCCAATTCTGGAAGCATTCCAGGCGAGGCTTCCTGTGCTCTCTTCAAGCGCTACTACACTGCCGGAAGTAGCGCTTGACGCAGCTCTTTACTTCGACCCCGATTCGCCAGCGGAGTTAGCGTCTTTGATGAAGACGATCCTGGACGAACCGGAACTGCGACAGGAACTTATCAGCAAGGGAACGCGCGTGCTATCTCACTATTCATTCAGCGATACAGCCGCGAGTTTTCAGGCCCTCTACGAGAAAACGGCCGTACTTTCCTAACAAGATCATGAAACAGATCATCAGAATGATGCTCCATGTTGAGATGGCGACCTTCCACAAGGAAAAGGAGGGGTAGATGGCCAATGTTGTGCGAAGCGCGGACACTTTGTCAGCCAGTTGTAAGATCTGTGGCGGCGTTTCTCCCTTCTTCGGGGAGACCAATGTTTTGAGAAAGTTCGATGTCCGGTACTTTCGATGCGAAGGATGCGGTTTCATCCAGACTGAAGAGCCATATTGGCTCGGGGAAGCCTATTCTACAGCGATCGCCAATCAGGATGTCGGAATCATGCAGCGAAATCTAGTGAACTGTGAGTTGACTTCGGCTGTTCTTAATCTGTTTTTTCCAAAGGTCTCCAGCGCCGTCGACTTTGGCGCCGGGCACGGAGTCTTTGTGCGATTGATGCGGGACCGCGGCTTCAATTTCTATTGGTCCGATCTTCATGCAACAAATGACTACGCCCGGGGATTTGAGCGCAAAGAGGGTTCCACCTTCGATTTCCTCACAGCATTTGAAGTGCTTGAACACTTGAATGATCCTGTATCGGATCTGGCGAAATTGATGGAGCTGTCGGACAACGTATTTGTCTCGACTCTTATCGTGCCACAGCCAGCGCCTGGACTGTCGGATTGGTGGTATTACGCACCGAAGAGCGGCCAGCATATTGCCTTCTATACGAAGGATGCGCTCCGACTGCTGGCTGACCGGTTTGGAAGAAGCCTGTTGTCTGTTGGACCATACCACCTCTTTTGCAAGAAACCGCAAAACGAAGTGTTGTTCCGGTTGGTGACCAGGTTCCGCGTTGCCAAAATCGTGAATCGAATTCGTCGGCGCTCAAGCCTAATTGAAGCCGATTTTCAGCGAATGATTGGATAATGGCGGACGGTAAAAGCGATACGCATTGCGGGACGATAGTGGAAGCGGATCAAGAGGCTGTTGCCGCGTGCGCTAGCCAAATCAGTACTGGCCGCAAAGCCTTCGATGCCGACCAGCGTATTTACAACCTCTGTCCAAACAGCGGTGACTCCGTCAACCGCAAAGTACAACGCGCATACAACAAGACCTCTACAGGCACATCGCTTGATTGAGAACTTTTTCGCCAAACTCAAACTGTACCGCCCTATAGCAACTCGCTACGACAAAACCGGTCGCAACTTCCTTGCCGCTATTCATCTCGCTGCCTCTATTCTCTGGGCGATCTGATGACATTCCCTAGAGCATATACTGTTATCCCCACAGAATTTACAATGACGAGAATGCTCAAGTCCCTTCTAAAATCCAAGGCTCGCCACGTAAGAAATTTTTTAAATCAGCCTATAAAAAAAATGCTTTATGATTCTATGCTGCTTCAAGGCAGCATAGCCAGCCGGCATGTTCGCGCCCAGAAGAATATCTCATCATTGGCAGATGTTGAGTTCAGAGTCTTCTCGCAATGTGGTGAAGATGGAATCATCGATTGGCTTATAGAACGCGCAGGCTTGCCAGCACGCCTCCATACATTTGTTGAGTTCGGAGTTGAAACTTATGATGAAGCGAATACACGTTTTCTTCTAGAAAATCGTTTATGGAGCGGATTGGTGATCGACGGCGACCCAAAACTGAATGAAAATCTCAGTCTAGGCCTGTCACAGTGGCGGCACAACTTGAGGGCGAAATCCGCATTCATAACTCGCGATAATATTAATGAATTGATTTTGCAGGCTGGTTTTGCAGGAGATGTCGGACTTCTTAGTGTTGATATTGATGGAAACGATTATTGGGTATGGGAAGCTATCAACGTAATTCATCCAGTCATCTGCATTTGCGAATACAACCCTATTTTTGGAAATATTCACTCCATTTCCGTTCCGTATGATGCGGGGTTCATGTGGGGACAGAAGCATGACCGTGCGTACTACGGGGCTTCTATTCTGGCCCTCTCTTCTCTAGCAGCGCGAAAAGGATATAGGTTCCTCGGAACTACTGTGGCAGCGAACAATGCATTCTTTATTCGCGAAGATTATGCGGCCCAGATAGAGGACGCTCTGAAGAATGTGGTCGCTTATCCTTTGAAGACTCGATCCTCATCTCTTGTTGTGGGGCGCGCATTGGAAATTGAAGCGTATGACCGTTATAAAACGATTCAAGATCTTCCCGTAATTGAAACCGAAACTGGGAAGAACGTCATGCTCAGAGAACTGGCTCCTCTGTATAACGAGACCTGGTTGCAGCAGATGGGCGCAATATCCAATCCATAGGGTCTGGCGCAGTAGGAGCTGCATAAACGGTTATCCGTTCTCAATCCCCTAGCTCTTGCGATACTGCAGCTACCACATCTTCCCCAATTTCAATGCCTTAACGATTATGTATGGGTGGCTTACCCTTTGGTCATGGTTGAAGTGGGGAGACAATCAGGACTTAAGGGTGTTCTGAACCTTCTCAGGCATAGCGCCCGCTGCTAGGGATTTTGACTCCAGGTTGCGCAACGCGCGCGGAACAAAGAACATCCACGGAAGAGCTTCAATCAGGATATAGCTAGCAATCGTCGCCCAAGGCACCCCGATTAGTCCAAGATGCTTAACAAGAAAGACTTTCAAAGCAATGCATACAATTCCAAAGGTAATAGATATGTAGATTTGGAAACTTATTGCTGCTGAGCCATTCAGAAACATAGCCAAAGCTGTGCCACAACACTCAATCACAGACCATATAGCCAAGCCTAGAAGTAAAAAGAAGGGTGGGTGGATGCGCGAGCCAATCCACCAATGGATGACCGTAGGCGCAAGGAGTAGTAGTAATGATGAGGCTGCGCAGGATGCTCCTAAGACAACGAGTAGAGAGCGGCGAAGTGTGCGCCGCACCCATACCAAGTCACCGCGGGAGATGGCTTCGCCGTAGGCGGGCCAAAGGGGCGTGACCAGCATCCCTGACATCATGGTGATGAGCGCGAAGAGGCGCTGGGGGATAGCATATTCTGGCACATTCACCGCGCCAAGCGTTCTGGCCACGATGAAATTGTCTGCGGAGAAAGAAACCGCAACGACCACTTGGAGGACGAAGAAGAGGCCGCCCAGCTTGGCGATCTGTGAAATTGCATCGCGGGCTACGAACTTCTGGTTTGGGCGCAAGTCGGACCGTACAAAGCCAAAAAAATGGAGAGTATTCAGCGCTGTGGCAAAGATCGGAGCGCCAGCGATGGCCACAACCAGCACGGGAAGGCCGACATGGAGGTAGATGCCGCCCAGCACGCCAATGAGTCCAGCCGCACTGCCGCACAACTGCCATAGGCCGTAGCGATAGCCTTGCTGCAGCCCCAGTTGCACGCGCTGTACGACATCCATTGAGATGTTGAGTGCAAAGCAAACGGCAAAGACCGCGAGGGCTGGCCCGGCCTCAGATCTCGCCTGCGGCGAAACGACGCGGAAAAAATCGGCCCAGTTGACAAACCGATAGATCGCGAAGAATGACAGCAGGAGCAGAGCCGCGATGGAGCTGAGAAGGGCAAAGCCGCTGGAGACGGCCTTGCGGATTCCCTCCAGATCATCTTTTCCGAAGGCCTTGGCAACGGCGTTTAACACGCCATTGCCCACGCCAAAGTCTGCAAATGTGGCCATCGCTAACACAGAGCTGATAGTCATCCACAGCCCGAAGCGCTCATTGCCGAGATACTTCAGTGTAAGGGGGACAGTAATGAGAGAGGTCCCGACCTGTACGGCGCGTGCAAGAGTCGTTGCACTGCCGGTAATCACAGCACGGCGATTCCTCTCGGCCCCGCGTGCGTGGTCGTCCAGGCTTGTAGGGTCTCGAGGAAGTAGCAACTGCCGAATTTTCTGCATGCTGACTCGATCATGCAATCACCCACACGGGATTGCTTTTTCTGCACAGAGTCGCTTGACTCTGTGGGCGTTGGCGTGTCGAAGGGTTGCCAAATCAAAACACTATATCAAAAGTTAATTATACATATTGCTGCGGGGGCCTTGAGTTAGAGACACTAAAGAATGCTATATGCGGGCGCCTCAAAAACCTACCCGCATTGAATGGAGTCAGCACCATGTAAGCGATTCTGCCTGCCAGGGTTTCGGTAGATTGCTGCCGGAGGTTCCAAGCTAAGGTAAGCGGCGAAGCGTCAGTGTCTTCAGTGAGACTCAGAGCGAGCGTCGTTTTGACGAAGTATCTGGGACCAGACGATGCGACAGCTGGAAACCGTGCCAAAGGCTCAACAAGCGGTGTTTTGAATACACGCTGGATCATACATTGCAATTATTCTACGAGACGGCAGAAATGCAATGTTTAGATGTGCCTTAGGTGATCGCGACAAAGCCGGCGCGTTTACTCGCCGATGCCGTGTCCGCCACGTTCTCGCTGCATGCTGAGACTTCGCTGAGAGGATAGCCGCTGCATAGCTTTGTCCCGAGTAAGGTCCCTGCCTTCGACCCGCGCCCACGCGAGGGCTCTGGATTTGTTCGTAGCGGTTTCACGGTCGCCACGCGGGCCGAAGACAGCTTCGGCCGTCCGGTCTGCGTAGTTCGACCAGTTGCGATTCTCTGCCGCACGACCCTCATTCGCATTATCTCTAAGCGCCACAGCGATTGTTTTCTGGTCGTGGCCGGTTACGCGCATTCTCACAGCGATCATCCAGTCGAGCCGCGACGGATTCGGGACCTCAATCCGGTTCAGAATATCTCTTTTGTGAGAGCGATAGGAGATGTCTGGAGACGTCGCTCCACTAGGTATCTCCGGCGGAGACTGTGATGCGCGGGTGGACTTGGCGATTGCTTCCTGAAGATCGGGATTGTTGATTTTGATCCCATGTTTTGTGGCCAGGTCCGCACATAGCAGTTTAAATTCGGTTGGCCCTGTGATGGTTAGGACTCCCCATTTCTGAGCGCCTAACTGAAGAGCGGCCAATACTGAGGCCTCATCACTCGTCTGCCAGACATCGATACGCTTCCCCCGGTCGGTGAAGCTGATCTCAGTTGAATCGTGCTTGGCGTAGTGAATTCCCTTGTGCCGGTCATGTGCGAGCTGTACCTGAGCGGTAAAGTCTCGAATGTCGTGCTTCAAAGGCTGCGCTTCGCCGGTTCCAAACAATGCCGCACCTGCCTCTGAGGTGTTCCGATAGCGCCAAGCCTTAGCGAGTTGCTGTTCGCCTTGGGCCACCAGAAACTGCTCGAAGGTCTGTCGCTTACCGAACTGCAATCGCAATGCGTCACGCTCCCTTTTGTGCTGCTCCGAGAGTTGCGCCTTCCGCTTCGCGTGGTCGGCAGCCATCAGGCTCCGGGCCACATTGAGAGCCTCCCCTGACCATCTTCCCTCCCGATAGAGTTCATTACGCTCTTTCCGAAACACGGCGAACTGAGCCTCATGCCCTACGCGATGCTCGATCCGCTGCTGAGTCTGTGCTGCTTCCTTCCCCTCCCTATGGCTTCCCAGAACCTTACGATATTCGGCCCAACGTCCCGAATCATCACGGCCAATAGACTCCGTCTGCCGAGGTGAGTGGTTAGTCAGAAGGCTACGAGTGTTTGGCTGAAAGACACCAAGGCGCTCCTCCATTCGCTTCCGGCTGAATTCACGACCGATTACGGAAGCCTTTACCGGCTGATCATTCACCCAGAGCAGCGCACCACTACCCTTCAACTCGTACTGCATCCCCACACTATTCAAGTCCTTATGCGCCTGCTCCCAGCTTTTTGAATTGGCCAGAATCGGCGCTGCCTTCTCTATCGCGATGCGCTCGCAAGATTTCTCCCCAGTCGCGTTCTCATGGTCTCGCACTTTCGACCCCGGTCCTCGCTCACGAGTAACCTTAGCCAGGGACATCTCGCCGCTGCTGCTCGCGACATAGCGTGCGTTTTCCTCCTGCTCCCAACCCTGGACATGCACAATCTCGGCTATCGCCTTGTGCGACCTATCGATGCACCAGCCTTTATCCGCAACCCGATTTGAGTTTGGATCGACACGGTTGAGGACAATGTGCAGATGGTAATTCCCGGTGTTGCGGTGCAAAGCGTAGACGGCCAGATGATCGCTGTCCATTCCGAGATGCTTTTTCAATATTTCGACGCCCTCTTTGCACTGTCCCTGTGTAGGTTGTTCCCCTTCCTTCCAACTCATCAGCCAGTGGTCTACAGGGTCCTTGCTCCGAGTGGCCTCCATTGCGAGAGCAATCATCTCCGCGCGCTGTCCCTGCAGAGAGTCCGAATAGAAGTTGCCACTTGCGGCAACATACTCAGCCTTTTGTCCGCCATCGCGGGCATCTGCCTTGATGTAATCGAGAAGGCTGCCAATACGGACTGCTTTACTTGACTGCGCCTTCGGATTGCCAATGTGCTTAACAATCATTGTTAGCGACTCGCTCCACAGCACTACGCAATGCCTTAATTGTCGCGACGCACTCATCTGTGATTCCGCGATGTTGCATGAGCTTGTTCATCGCGTGCTTCTGTAGCCCTCCCAGACGACGCAGCTCACGAATCATGGTGAGGTCAATTGCTGCGTGAAGAGGTCTGCCCAGAGCGCGCCTCCGAACTAGCTCACTGATGCTGATCCCAGCAAGATCTGCATCGTCGCGCAATTGTTCCCGTTCTGACGAAGAGAGGCGCATCTCAAAGCGCGAGCTGGCTCGATCCTTACACCGTGCTGTGAACGACATTTGCATTTCTCCTATGCGAAGCGTGCCCCGATGGTTTCAGGATGAGCCCGGATGAGACAAGCGTAGCGCGGAGCATCAGAGGCAACGGGTTGATCGGACCATGCGGCAAGCATGTGTACGGACAACCCGCATCCTGTACTGCTCTATCACCACTTATTCCGTAACTAACAATGCGACGCGTAATCAGCACCTGCAGTTATTCCAACGTAAACCGCGAAAAATATTTTCGCAATGCTTCTTACGCCCAATTACGGTCCCTTTGAAAGCTCTACGCTACATTACAAAATCCCTGCATTGACGAGGGCTCTATGTGATTTTCATCTATGCTACGTTGCTCTTACGAACCCTGCCGTAACGCAAAGGATGGGGCATGGCAAAGAGTCAAATAGTCACAGAAGAAATGATCGAAGCCGCTCTTGCGCTCTTAGATAAACGCATAGCGGAGCCGCCTCTCACATCACCCAAAAGCTACAGCCGGCGAGATGCATTCCTAAAGCTCAGAGGACGTGCGAAGGAAGCTCTGGCTGCCGGACACTCGCTCGAAACGGTGCTCGACGACCTAAAGGGAATTGGTATCGGAATGACAATCTCAACCGCACGACAGTATCTCAAGCCTGGTCGCAAGTCCAAGAAACCTGCCAGCATCTCCCCTCTTTCGGGAATATCAATTCGAAAACCTGCCGAATCGGATCGCAAAGCGCCTGGAGAGGAACCTCCTAAACCCAAAGGAACATTCACCGTAACGGAAGACGAAATCAATATTTGAGGAGGCCATTATGGCTGGGAAAGTCTGTATGGTTAGCGGCTCGAAGGGTGGCGTCGGAAAGAGCACTGTTTGCATGGCTGCAGTGCATTACTTGCTGGAACGCGACGAGAAACTACTTCTGGTTGAAGCGGACACAGCGAATCCTGATGTGGGAAAAGTCTATGGAAAGAGCGTGGAGACGCTCTATTTAAACCTCGACCAAAAGGAGGGATGGATGGATCTTACAAACCGCCTGGCGGAACATCCAGAAAAGATAGCGTTGATCAACACTCCGGCTCGCAGCGGTGAAGGAGTGAAGCTTTACGGTATGCTTCTGTCCGAGTCTCTTCAAGAGCTCGATAGAGAGTTGGTAACGCTTTGGGTAATCAACTCGCAACGTGACAGCTTGCAACTCATGCGTGAGTATCTTGACGCTATGCAGGGTGGCACCACCCATGTACTGAGAAATCTGTATCACGGTCCGGAACGAAAATTCGAACTCTACAACGCATCAAAGATCCGCGACTCCATCGAAGCCAAGGGCAAGACGTTCAACTTCCCTGATGTAGCTGATCGCATCTCCGACCAACTGCACAGTGACCGCCACACCATTAAGCATGTCATCGCGAACGCACCATTGGGAAATCGAGCTGAGGTAAACCGGTGGGTAAAGGAATGTGCCGTGGTCTTTGAACAGGTGCTGCCATGAGCCTCGAAACGGCTTTCCTGGCGGTCTACGGAAGAGAAGCAAAACCGGAAGAAACAAATAGGTTCAATCGTTTGGCTAAGGAGCTCGGCATTCGCGAAAACGACGCGGTATGGAACATTGTCTTCCTTCTCGGGTATCACCTGGAACTCACGGAAACGCTGCCGGAGCGACTGACTGCGGTAACAAAACAGACACTTGTACAGTTCGAATCAGCCATCCGTCAACGAAGCGAAACTGCCGAGGCAGAGTTGCACACCTTGAAGGCTCGTATCGAGGAAAACGTGAGTTCGGCGGTTGTGGCATCCGCCGAAAGACAGATTGCGAGGTCGGCACAGGCCGTCGCGCGTCATGCGGCGGCGAAGAGTTGGCTTCAATGGTTAGGGGCCGCGTCGTGCGCCGGAATGGCTATCGTTGCAGTTGCCTTCTACTGCGGATACACCAATGGACAACATGTGGGATATGCCACCGCCTTGGATGCTAAAGAGGCATCAAGCTGGGCCTCAACGGCTGCGGGGCAAGGTGCATACCGTCTGGACCGAAACGGGGATCTGACTCACCTGGTCAGGTGCGACCAGCCCGGTTGGGAGATACAGAAAACCAAGACGGGGGTCAAGGGATGTTTTGTAAATCCTGGTTCCGATGGTGAGGTTACGGGCTGGCTCATACCTTAGCCAAAACCGGAGTGCAAACAATGGAGAACGTTCAATGAAGACCGCAAAAGCAATAGTCTCACTCTCTCTATTTGTGCTGGTTGGCTGTCGTCCCACTGGATCCTCCGAGATTGTGCGTCAAGTGGAGATTGCAGGTTCAGGAGAGGTGCAGAAGATCCCAGTTGATTCTCTGATGAGATTCTTCGACCTCCATGCCCGGTTAGCAATTCGAATCGAAGCCCTGTGTGTTGCCAAGCACAAACCTCGGGACACCGATTGGATGGTGAGCGAGGAAGGAAAGGTCTGTCAGGCTGTCGCAAGTCGAGATCGGGTGAAGTACCTCGAAGATCTTGAAACGATGAAGCGCATGGATACGCAGAACGGGGATCAGAACGCCGCAACAGAAATCGATAAAGCAGAGGGGAAATAGTGACCATGAAGATCTCACGACGTAAGGTGTTGCTGGCAGTTTTGGGAATCGGATCGGGCTTGTTGGTTAGGTCCGCTTTGGGTCAGGGCACAACAGACCCACAGGGGATGTTGCAGGTCTTCGCGGATGCCTCGGTCAATTGGCAGAATGCGATCTTTCCGTTTGCACTTGACCTCTTCAAGCTGCTGGCGGCAGTCGATTTCGCTTGGACGTGCATCGCAGTCGCGCTGGAGAAATCAGACGCGCAAGCTCTCGTCGCGTCGATCATTAGAAAGGTGATGGTGGTCGGCATTTTTTATGCCTTATTGATCCAGGCTCCACAATGGTTTCCACGAATCATTCAAAGCTTTGTACAGATCGGGGGCACTGCATCTGGCACAGCAACGCCTCTCAATCCATCGGACATCTTCAAGATGGGCGCTACGATTGCGGGTACCCTGTTGAATGCAGCGGCAAACACAACGTCTTTGTTGACGGGCTTTTCAGGCAGCTTGGCATTGATCTTTGCGGCAGCTGTGATCTTCATCTCCTATGGCGTCATCGCGGTTCACTTCGTAACGGCCATGGTGGAGTCTTATTTGTTGGTTGGCGCGGGCTATATATTCCTAGGGTTTGGAGGATCTCGGTGGACTTCGTCGTACGCCGAAAAATATGTGAGCCAGGTCATAAGTATCGGCTCTCGTTTGATGGTTCTTTATTTGGTCATTGGTCTTGGCCAGCAGTTCGCAACTCAATGGATCGCGGCGGCCCAAGTCGCGGCAAACGGAGCAAGTGCGAACCTCTCTTTGTCGTGGGCTCTAGCGGCACAGATTGCGATGTACGCCGTGATCTGCTGGACAGTTCCGAAGTTGGTCAGCAATGTGATTGGTGGAACGTTATCGGCTAGCGCTGGCGATGCAATCGGCGTAGGCGTGGCTGCGGCTACAGCTACACTGGCCGGTGCGGCGGCGCTGTCGGGTGTGGGTGCTCCAGCGGCCGGAGCTGCTGCCGTGGCCAATGTTGCATCGGCTGCGGGTACCACGACTTCTGCAACGGGGGCAGCGAGCATTGGGGCAATCGGAGCTGCGGCTGGAACTGGTGCCGGAGCTGGCGGCGCAACAAGTACAGCAGCAGGATCGGCGGCCTTTGGGAGTAGCCGTGTCGCCCCGGCTACGGCATCAGGTGCTGGCGGAGTTGGTGGAGCAACTGGTAGTTTCGCTGGAGCATCCCGATCAGGCGGCGTAGGTACACCTCCTCCGCCGTCCACAGGCTTCGGAACTACGGGTAAGCTTAACTTGCCAGTAGCGGGGAGGGAGGTTGGGACGCCGCCTCCTCCTGCGTGGGCAGAAGCCGGTAAGGACGCAGAGACCAGTTTAAATAAAGCCAAGGAATTCATCCGGGGCGTTCACGGCAGTTTACCGTCAGATGGAGCAGTCGCTTCGGGGCCGGGCCTGAACATAGGTCACCCCGCAGAATGAACGGCAAACACAAGCCGAATGTATGTTGAGGAGGTACGATGACAACAAGTAATCTAAGTTCCCGTGTACGGCTCCCTCGGATGGCTCCGGAAGAATCGGCAGAGTACCGAACAAGGCAAGATGCAGTGATTGCGGTGGGTTTTCTTCAGATCAAGAGGGAACAAGATGAACTTGTCCGCTTGGGCATCCTAGACGCTGAGGGCAATCGGATAAAACCCTTCGTCCCGCCGGTCGGCCAATCTGGGGAGGAGTTCTCATAGGTTTGTGGGCTGACACTTTAGCCGGAAATCTACTAGGAACTTCGGAGCTACGGATTCTTGTCTCCGCCTTCGCACACCTCAGAAGCCTGTATCGGACGAGCGTCGGTAGTCAGGATTGGGATGCATAAAGACGGCCAAGTACAGCTAGGGCCAGATCAAGGAACCGCCAGCCCCTACTTTGAGCAATCGCGTCATAAAGATACGAGTGGTATTTATCATCCAATGATTAGGCCCATTCCGTCCATTCACGTCTTTCACAGCAACGTTGGGGGTGTGGGGAAGACCCATCTTGCGGGTCTACTGGCGGACTACTTCAAGCAGGATGGCCGCGATCTACGCTGTTTCGACTCTGATCCGTATTGGGCAAACTTGAGGGCTTACAAGAGTCTCAACGTGGAACAGCTTTGGAAGCACGGCGACTATGAGACCAGAGGGGCTATCGACTTCGACCCGGTCTTTGAATCCCGCGCTGAGATCTCGATCCTAGATTGCGGGCCGATCGGATATGGCCCTTTTTTGCAGTACATCAAAGACAATCGGCTCGAGGAGCGGGTGAACTGGATGCTTCATGTCCCGCTGATGCGATACAGATTGGAATCGAGCAAGTACGGTTTTGAACGGATGAACGTCCGTGGGACGCTTCCATTCGTCCTTTGGCTGAACGCCTTTGATGGACCATTCACGCTTGCTGATGCCCTGAGCTGCCTTAACATCTCGGGCACGGATATCAAAGGGTCGATCAATTTGGCGGGAAGAGAATACCAATTGCCCCCGAATGCGTTGGGTCCGGACATGCATGGGTTGACCCTTTCGGAAAGGGTCGAAGCACAGACCGGCTTGAAAAAGTTCAGATTGCGACAAACACAGAAGAGTTTGGCGCGACTCTTCGGCGGTTTCTTCGGGGTTGAATAGAACGCTTCGTGTAGTGATGAGCATCTGGCCGGGACGCACTCGTCGAATCGGAGATGGACGAAGCCACCCGTGGAAGGCAAACGGCGGGTAGGGCCGGTGCGGGCGAGATGGATTGGTGTCGATTTCGTCAGCCTCGAGAGTCACTGCCGAATATACTGCTTGCATTACCTCCGATTGTGCTCCACCCCACTGGAAAATCTTAGCTCCACCTATCTCCAAAGTAAGTAGAACATGGTGGCATTCCACCGCAACGGTGGATGGATTGCAAACTTGAAATGGATGTTGAGACGCAACATAGCTTCTTCCACCTTCAACGAAGATGACGGCCCTGTTCGCGCAGGGCCGTGCAGCTTTAGAAAACCTCGGCTTTTCCCCGAGATCAAGAGTTGAAACCTAACCACACCGCGAAGCACAGGCGCACAAAAGGGAAAATCAGTTTCTGGCTTCGCCAGAGGCCCTAGGCCGCGAGGATGACGGTTTCGGGGTACCTTGTTGCTGCCTCGCGAAGGCTTGAGGGCTGCTCTTGATGCCTTCCTGTCCAATCTAGAAGGGCTTCAATCTCAGCCACGACCGTCAAGCCGCCACACACTTAACTAAGAAACTCTTGTTCTTGTTGCTGGCGCTGTTTGTAGACACTGCCGTTGCAAAACCAATCGATAGCGCCGCAAGCTGCGCTCCGCATTATTGGATTGGAATTTTTCCACGGTTGCACAGGGTTC
Source organism: Edaphobacter sp. FHG110511_03 (assembly GCF_059115365.1). NCBI lineage: Bacteria > Pseudomonadati > Acidobacteriota > Terriglobia > Terriglobales > Acidobacteriaceae > Edaphobacter > Edaphobacter sp. FHG110511_03. Next base: position 1,228,285 of record NZ_JBZYWL010000001.1, read on the forward strand.
AAATCCTGATTTCTATCTTGATCTTCTTGAACATCTTGATACCTATATTTGGGCTTGGTAAAGCGTGCCGGGAAGTACGGAACAACGTGCCGGGAGGTACGGGGGGACGTGCCCGGAAGTACGGAATTGCGTGCCCGGAAGTACGGATGCCTCATGCCTTCTTTTCACAGTGATTGTGGAGATAGGGGGGCCTGGAAGTACAGTCGCTGTAAGGCGTCGTGAGTTGAAACGTGCCCGGAAGTACGGGACCAGACCCTGCTGCTCATTGACTGAGCAAACGGCCCTCGGCCGCTTGCGGAATCAGGTACCGACCTCGCAAGGGCGGTCCGATCATCAGCCCGGTTCTTAGCGCCTCGGCTTGTAGTTCCGGCCAGAGAACACGCAGCGCTCTGATGGCCTCGGCAAACCGGACTTTGATGCGTCGGTGCGTGGCGTCATCTTGCCAAAGCTGCAACCGTAAATGCTGCCATTGGATTAGGCTGGGCTTCTTAGCGGCATAGGACCGCCAGTGCAGAAACAGCATTATGTCCTGGAGCTGGGATTTGTTTCGGGTGGTCTTGATGATCGCGGCTGGGACGGGCACGTGATAGCGTTTGAGATCCTCGAAGAAGCTTTCATCGAGTTCGACCCCGAAGACGATCGATGTGCGACCGATCGGCAGTAACGATTGGCCCTGCTCTGCGGCGCGAACGTCGACGCTCGTGGGCAGATTAGAGCGCCGGATGATGGGCGTGGTTTCAGTCTGTCGACTAGCGGAGGTCTGACGCTCCACAGAAATAACCAGGCCCCGAATACGATCGAAACGTGCCCGGAGATCACGATAGTTTTTGCCACCATCGCTGATGTCCATAGCCTTCAAGAACTCCGTTGCAGTCTCCCAGCTCACGAAGCGCGAATTGCTTTTGACTGCCTTATTGAAGAGAAAATGGAGCAGCGAGCGATCGCTCCCATAAGGCATCTCACCATCTTTAGAGGAAACGGTGAAAGTAACTGAAACTACACTGCCGTCGCCAATTCGGGCCGTCCTGGTGATCCTAATCTGATCGGTTTTTTCGTAGGGCAAGCCGCAGAGGATGAGCGCCTGGGCGAGTTGAAATATCTCCTCGTCGCCACTATTAGCATCTCGTTCTGCACGTATTTCCGCCAGAGACTTGGCGCGCCGAGTCTTCGCTAGATGAGCTTCCGTCTTGTGATTTCGAGGTCCAGCCGTTGGGCTGCACGAAACAGGATAGCCTACGAGAACTTGCGCGACTGGGAGCCGATCCATACCCGTGTGATCGTGCCCCAAAGAGCCATCCTGAGATGCTTCTCGAACCTGAATGAGCTGTTCTGGATGGCGTGACTGCGGTAGCGCCTTCTCGGTACGACACGCACGCTGGATAGGGTCTCTGGCCTGGCCGGGGTCCGGGATAGCCTCAAGAAATGGTTCGGCATTCCGCTTTGGACGCACGCTAGGCACTTTGCCTTTGATCAAGAAACGCGGCTACATCCTGCACCCTAAAGTAGACTCGCCGGCCGTCCTTCTTCCGAATAGCACGTAGCCGTGCAGCTTGCTCGTCTCTGCCGTGCATCCGTACGCGGATCGCGTTTGCGCTCTTGCTTTTTAGAGCCAAGGCAAGTTCAGGCAGAGAAAGACTCGCTCCAAACTGTTTGATCAGTATCTCTTCCGTAGTCATATAAAGCCCCCCGTACTTGAACGAAGGCTAGGGAAAAGCTAAGCTAATCTCACTCTTTGGGGTTTTAGATTGACACGCAAGGAATGTGAAGACAGACTAAAGCGACCGTTCCACTACTGCTCCTGGAAGGGGTGCAACACCTCTATTGCGGCGTCGATTGAACGGTTCTCTGAAATTAGAACCGCTCGGCTCGCAAAAAAGCCAAGCTGGAATCCGGCATCATCCCTAGCAACCACCATTGATGCAGGTTGGTCTCAGTATGTTCGTGCTCTGAAAATTCCCTTTTTTGAGGATCAGCTCGAACGGCTTCTACGAATCGATGTCCGGACAAGTTCTAGTTCAAAGAAAGAACTGCGGGCCGCAGAGTTCGGCTTGGACCAATTAGGAAAGGCCATCGCTGCCAGAGGGTTGCAGGTGATCGCGGCGATAACCGCTGAGATGATGGGCGACGACTGTTCGCGAAATGGACTTGCCGACGAAATGAACTCTCCTGCAGAGTTAGAGTGGCACCGAGCGCAGAAAGAGCTTATCGCCAGTCTGGACAGCATCATTGCCGTACTCGGCCTCTGCCGGCAATTTCTGCCTGATCCGGCTCTGCAACGTAGAGCCAGGGGAAACCTGGTGGCGCCCGACTACAAACAAAGACTTGTCAGGTCAGAGTGGTTTGGCGATCTTGATCGTGATCTCCTGAACGGTTACGAGACCGCGATGGAGTTCGATACTGATGAATTGAACAGCCCACTTTGTGACTTTGCCTTAGGTCCTGGCGCGGGGCTGTGCAATCGACTCACAGAGGTCGAGGCCTATCGGCAGGGCTACACCCTAGACGATGGTCCGTGGAAAACACTGCTACGCCTGAGCACTCTTAGATGCACCGTCCATCGAAACATCTTGCTAGTCCCGCCGTGGTGGGGAACGAGCCAAATCGATCTAGAAAAACCAAGCGGAAGCGATCCGCAAGAGTTTTTCACCGCAAGCGACTCAACGCATGGAAAGCTTTGTGAAATCGCGGCTGTGCGCCATCGGCAAACTTGCCGGCTGTGTCCCCGGCGATCGGAGCTTTGGGCCGCTCTGCGATGGGGTGAGGAGTTCAACACGCACTTCAGTTCTGATTTTTGCCGACACCACAGGCCTCAACAGCAGGACGGGACTTGGCGTCGAAGCAGGCGGCCCGATCTCGATCGATCAACGTACGAGTCCAGAGTGGCGAAGGTTTGGATCTATCGGCGGGAGTTCAGCCGCCTCAACGCACATGTTCAATTTGGGGAACGGAAAGTGCGAACGGCCTCTAACCCATCACTAGATTTGTTCGCCCGAAACGTTATCGCAAGATCGCAGCTTTATGTAGATGAACATTTTGAACTTGCGAGGATAGCGTGGCACCTGGTGGAGCATGATGTCACTGATCGAAAGAAAGAGATCGTGATGCGAACTGCAAGCCAGCACTCACAAGCAGCGATAGCTATGGACTTAGGCATGTCTCGCCAAGCGGTGCACGCAGCTTTGAATTCGGTACCAACATGCTTCAGATTGGATCGTCCGCTCGAGACACAGACGGAGCAGTTCGTTACGCCCTGACCTGCTCCTCCATACGGGCAGCCTTCCGTTCGCTCATGGTGTCCAATCGTCCCACCAAGTCTTCAGCCCGCAGGTGAGTGTAACGCTTGAGCATCTGCATCGACTTATGCCCGCTAATCGCTGACACTTCTTGGTCTGAAAGGCCCGACTCAACAAAACGGCTCACCGCTTCGTGACGAAGATCGTGGAAGCGAACATCCGCGAGTCCTTGTCCGCGCTTTATCTTGAGCCATACAGCATTGAATTCATAAGGGCGCCGGTTGCCGTCTTTGCCTGGCTCACCCGAAAAGACAAGGTCTGTGTCACGGTGTGTCGGGTGATCGAGAGCCTGTCGGAAGATATCCGCCGCCTTCCTCGTTAGCGGCACTGTACGTGGCATCGTGTTTTTGGTCTCAGAAAGACGGACTATGCGGCGATCAAGGTCGACTTGAGGACGCCGGAGGCCGACGATTTCAGAAGAACGCATCCCAGTCTCCAACGCGATCTGGACGATCCAACTCAACCGTGGATTAGAATGCGCAGCAACGGCGCTTAGTAGCCTATTCTCCTCCTCCAGAGTAAGGCGCCGGTTGCGGCCAGGTGTCGGGGAAGGCCGACGAATGTTCATGACCGGATTTGCGATAAGCCCAACGCCCCATTCCTTGATCGCGACAGTAAACAGGTGTCCAAGCAATGCGAGATCAAGACGAACCGTGTCATTCGAACGAGGAAGCGGATTGCCCTTCCCATCCTTGCGGTCTTCACCTGCGAGGCGGGCATCCCTGAACTTCGCTGCTACCTCTGCGGTCACGGCAGCCAAGGAGTATTTGCCGAGATGTTTCGTGAGGATCGCGGCTCGCTGTCGGTCGGAAACTTGGGAGCTCGGTCGTTTGGTTGGAGTGATGTCAACCAGGTAGCGAGCCAGAGCATCAGCAACAGTGAGGCGGTCGGCACCAGCTCGCTGAATATAAGCCCCTCGAACCATCTCGTCCTCGGTCCGGCGGGACCAATCTTCGGCGTCCCTCTTAGTACGAAATGTCTTTGCCGTGGAGGGCCATCCTGCCTTCCGGATGAGGGCTTTCCATGTACCTGAATCAGTCTTAACAATGGTCGCCATGAAGCCTCCGGTACAGTGCTCTGAACCGAGCACTGTACCGCAATTGTACCGAAAGGCTAATTTCGAATGGTGTGGTGGGCCCACCAGGACTTGAACCTGGAGCCAACGAATTATGAGTTCGCTGCTCTAACCAATTGAGCTATAGGCCCTTACGGCTATTTCCAGGCTTTTATCGCCCTCGCCGTTGAAACGATTGTACAGCCTTCTGGGGCGACTCACCAACGGATTATGAGTCCCCTGCTCTAACCGTTGAGCTACAGGCCCGCAAAGGTTGCTGATGCGAGGCGGCTGGAGTCAGTAACGCCTTCGGCCTTTTCAGTGTCGCATAGCCGCTCAGGTTTGCGCACGGTCTCCGGAGCCTGTGGACATTTCCTCCGGAGCAGCGCACGATAGCGGCATTCCCCCATGCTGCTCCGAGTCCGAGACGCCTCCACTTTTGGCGATCCCCAAATTTCAAGATCCTACCAGTGGGAATCGCTACTACATGAGTGGAATGGGCCGAAGACGCTTTTTGTCGCTCGGCCCGTCGTACCTTAAAGCCGGGCCTCGAAGACCAGGTTGAATGGTGTCTCGGCCGCACGGCGGAATTGGGTGAAGCCGCCTGAGGAGACGACCTCCTTCATGCGAGCCTCGCCGGCCTGCGCTCCCAGAGCCAGGCCAACCTCCTGCGAGCACGACGCCGGGGTGCAGATCATGGTCGAGGCCGAGTAGTAGATCCGCCCGACGGGATTGAGATTGTCTTCCACCTTGTCGTTGGCGTAGGGCTCGACGATCATCCAGGAACCTTCGGCGGCCAGTGTGGAGCAGACATGGGTGGCTGCTCCGGCCGGATCACCCATATCATGGAGACAGTCGAAGAAGGTGACAAGATCGTAGCCGATTCCCGGGTAACTTTTAGCCGCGGCGACCGCGAAGGTGATCCGGTCACCGACGCCGGCTTTTTCCGCGGCCTTCCGCGCCCATTCGATCGACGCCGGATGATAGTCGAAGCCGAAGAAGGTCGATTTGGGAAATGCCTTGGCCATAAGGATGGTCGAAGACCCGTGCCCGCATCCGACGTCGGCCACGCGGCCACCCGTCTCAAGGCGTTCCTTGACTCCGGTGAGCGAGGGAATCCACTGCGAGATAAGGTTGGCAGCGTAGTTGGGCCGGAAGAAACGCTCGGTGCCCTGAAACAGTTCGGGATCGTGCTCGTGCCAGCCAATACCGCGCCCGGTGCGGAAGGCGTCGGTGATTTTGGGCTCATCGCGCATGATGGAACCGATGATCTGGAAGGCTCCGGGAAGGAAGGCGGGGCTGTCGTCCACAGCTAGAGCAAAGGCCTGCTCCGGGGGAAGAGCGTAGGTTTTGGTCGCTGGATCGTAGGTGATGTAGCCGGAGGCGGCGTTTGCATTAAGCCATTCCCGAACGTAGCGCTCTTTCGTGCCTGTCTTCGCAGCAAGCTCCGACGGCGTAATGGGTACTGCTGCCGCGGCCATGGCTTTGTAGAGTCCAAGTTTGTCCCCCACGACCACAAGCGCAGCGTGCATGGCCGCTCCCATATCCTGAACGGCCTGGTTCATAAAGGCGTTGAGCTTCGATTCGTCGAGAGCAGGTGGTGGTGCAGGTGTAGCCATGGTTTCCTCCGTTGCGCAATGTCTATGCGCAGACCTTCGGAGCCCGTTTTGATGCGTCTATCCTGCTCCGCTCAGGAAGGAGATGGCAAGGGAGTATTAGCTTTTTCCCTATTTTTCCGGAGTAGTTCCCGGGGTGGCGTTGCTGTCCTCTGGGGAAGGATTGATGTGGCCCTCGGCGTTCTCCGGGGTGCCGGAGCGAACCGAAGTCGGCCCAGGCCCTGCGGTTGCAGGATTATCGCTGCGTGGCCCGGAGGGCTCGACGCCATGCCTTTTTGTCTCGGGGGAGCTGCTGTCAACGGGAGTTCCTACGGGAGTTTTGGTAGCCATGATGGATGTCCTTTCGCTCTTGGATAGGAGATCGCGGAAAGGAAGACCGTTGCCTGATGGTGGTGGATGAAAACCGGGTGCTGTAACCTGTCTGAGGCATGGCAGAAGGCCATAGCGCAGATGGACACGGGTCGAAGCTAGTCCCGGGAGGAGTCTTCAGACGGCATGGATCGAAAGCAGAATCTGAACGAGGCGGCAGACCACGATCGCGCGCCTATTCTTGTTACTGGCGGCGCAGGCTTTATCGGCTCCAACTTCGTTCTGGAGTGGCTTGCCGCAGGCAAGGGGCCGGTTGTCAATCTCGATAAACTAACCTATGCGGGCAACCCGGAGAATCTCGGCGACGTGGAGAAGAACCCGGCGTACACGTTTGTGCAGGGGGACATCTGCGATGCCGCTCTGGTAAAGCGGCTGATGGAAGAGCACAGGCCAAGCGCCGTGGTGCACTTTGCTGCGGAGAGCCATGTAGATCGTTCGATCCATGGACCGGAGGCATTTCTGCGGACCAACATCGACGGAACTTTTACGCTGCTGCAGGGCGCGCGGGAATACTTCGCATCGCTTGAGGGAGAGCAGCGTGAGCGGTTCCGCTTTCTGCATGTCTCGACCGACGAGGTATATGGCACTCTCGAGCCCACGGATCCGGCGTTCCATGAGGAGACGCCCTATGCCCCCAACTCGCCGTATGCAGCATCGAAGGCCTCGAGCGATCATCTGGTGCGCGCCTGGGTCCACACCTACGGCCTGCCGGCAATCATTACAAACTGCTCAAACAACTATGGTCCGTATCAATTTCCGGAGAAACTGATTCCGCTGATGATCGCCAACGCGGGCAAGGGTAAACCCCTGCCGGTGTATGGCGATGGCCAGCAGGTCCGGGACTGGCTCTACGTAGCCGATCACTGCAGGGCGTTGATGACGGTCCTCGAACGCGGCCGCGTAGGCGAGACCTATAACGTGGGCGGAGGAAATCAGCGCAGCAACCTCGAGGTAGTCACAACACTGTGCAGCCTGCTGGATGAACTGGTGCCGGAATCGCCGTTTCGTCCGCATAAACAATTGATTACCTATGTTGCCGATCGTCCGGGGCACGATCGCCGTTACGCAATCGATGCTCGCAAGCTCGAGGGTGAGCTGGGGTGGCGCGCGCAGGAGAGCTTTGAGACCGGGTTTCGCAAGACGGTGGAGTGGTACCTGTCTCACACGACCTGGGTGGAGAACGTGACCAGTGGGGCCTACCAGCATTGGGTGAAGCAGAACTATGGCGCGCGCGATACCGCAGATACGGGGAGTGCGCGATGAAAGGAATCATCCTCGCAGGCGGCTCTGGCACGAGACTCCATCCGGTGACACAGGTTGTCTCCAAACAGCTGTTACCGGTCTATGACAAACCCATGATCTATTATCCGCTTTCAGTGCTTCTGCTGGCGGGGATTCGGGAGATCCTGATCATCTCGACCCCGCAGGACACTCCGCGGTTCGAGCAGCTTCTGGGCTCAGGTGAGCAGTGGGGAATCCGGCTGGAGTATGCGGTGCAGCCTTCACCGGACGGTCTGGCCCAGGCCTTCGTGATCGGCAAGAAGTTTCTCAACGGAGAGCCATGCTCTCTTGCCCTGGGCGACAACATCTTCTATGGGCACGACATGGTGAAGACGTTGCGGCAGGCCGCGACGAATCGCGAGGGTGCAACCGTGTTTGCGTACCCCGTGCTCGATCCGGAGCGCTATGGGGTAGTGGAGTTCGACGCGAACCGGAAGGCCATCTCGATTGAAGAGAAGCCTGTAAAGCCGAAATCGCGTTATGCGGTAACAGGAATCTATTTTTACGACTCACAGGTGGTGAGCGTTGCCGAAGGCCTGAAGCCTTCCCCACGAGGAGAGCTCGAGATCACGGATGTGAACCGCTGGTATCTGGAGCGCGGCCAGTTGAAGACCGAGGTGCTGGGGCGCGGGATGGCGTGGCTGGATACGGGAACGCATGACTCACTGCTGGAGGCGGCGTCGTTCATTCAGACGATCGAGAAACGCCAGGGCCTGAAGGTGGCCTGCCTGGAGGAGATCGTCTATCGGCTGGGATATATCAACGAAGACCAGCTGCGGGGTCTGGCAGAAAAGATGGGGAAGAGCAGCTACGGACAGTATCTTGTCCGACTTCTCTCAGAGCCGGTGCTCTGGGGATGACTGGACGGATTCTGCTAACAGGAGTGACGGGTCAGGTAGGTGGCGAGCTTGTCCGGACACTGGCGACTTTCGGTGAAGTCATTGCCCCTAAGCGGGACGAGATGGACCTGGCGAATACGGCCTCCATACGAGAGCAGATTCGAGCCTTGCGCCCTCGGTGGATCGTAAATCCTGCTGCATACACGGCAGTAGACAAGGCCGAAAGCGAGCCTGATCTGGCGTACGCGATCAATGCGGAGGCTGTCCGTGCCATGGGAGAAGGGGCGCGCGAGATCGGCGCCGGGGTGATTCACTTCTCGACCGATTATGTCTTCGATGGCACAGGAAGTCGTCCTTATCGAGAGACCGATCCGGCCGGGCCGGTAAGCGTCTATGGTGCGAGCAAACTCGCCGGTGAGCGGGCGCTTGTCGAGAGTGGTGCGGGGTACATGGTGTTTCGCACCAGCTGGGTTTACGGGGCAACGGGAAAGAACTTTCTACGAACTATCCTGAAGGCGGCGCGGGAACGGGACCGGCTAAGAGTGGTGGCCGATCAATATGGAGCTCCGACGTGGAGCCGCGACCTTGCACGAATGACAGCACGGGTTATCGGAAGGATGGAGGATCTGGCTCAGCAGAAAGAGCTGGCAGAGGCGCTCGCTGAGTTCCGCGGGGTCTATCATGCGGTCGGTTCTGGAGAGACGACCTGGTTTGGCTTTGCGGAGGAAGCGATCGAACAAATGCGAGAACGCGAGCCGGGAGCTAAGTTGGCTGAGGTGGATGCAATCGCGACCAGTGAGTACCCGACTCCCGCGAAGAGGCCCACGAACTCGCGGCTGAACTGCGAGCGGCTCACGGAAAATTTTGGTTGGAGAATGATGGATTGGCGGGACTCTTTACGCGAGGTGATAGCTGAGCTATGAGCGGCATGCAGTTTGATCACATCGGCCTGGTGGTGGGGGATATGGTAGACGGCCGGGAGTTTCTTGAGGGCACCTTCGGAATCGATCGCTGGACCGAGGTTTTTGAGGATCCGGGAATCGGGGTTTATGTGCAGTTTGGGCGGACCGAGGAGGGACCGTGCTATGAGCTGATCTCGCCGTTGGGCGAGTCGAGCCCGGTTGCCACCGCCCTTAAGCGGGGGATGAACATTCTGAACCACGTGGCCTATCTGACTGCCGATCTGGACAGTGCTGCGAAGGAGCTGCAGGAGAAGGGCTCGATGATGGCGGGTCCGGCGAAGCCTGCGGTCGCTTACGGTGGAGCGAGGGTCCAGTTCTGGGTTACGGCGCAACGGTTCATGGTGGAGTTGATTGAGGCTCCGGGACACCAGCACGCCTACAGGATGAAGGCATGAAGGAAAAGGCTCTGTTTCTGGATCGGGACGGCGTGGTCAACGTCGAGATCGGTTACCTGCATCGTGTTGAAGATGTGGAGTTTATGCCGGGAATCGTTCCGTTGTGCCGAACCGCGATGCAGTTGGGATACCGGCTGGTTGTAGTGACCAACCAGGCAGGAATCGCGCGTGGGTTCTACAGCGAGGCGGACTTCGAAGCGCTAATGGCTTGGATGCGGAGTGAACTGCGGGTCCAGGGCGTGGAATTCGACGCGGTCTATCACTGCCCATATCATCCGGACCATGGGGTGGGGGAATACCGTCGCGAGCACGAAGACAGGAAGCCGGGCACGGGGATGCTACGGAGGGCAATGCGAGAGCTTGGCGTATCGCTACCGGACTCTGTAATGGTCGGAGACCGATGCAGCGATATCGCTGCCGCCAACAGCGCAGGGCTGAGGCAGGCATTCCTGATCAACGGGACCGAAGAGGCCGTCTGTGGTGGAGAGTACATCGCGGTCGAGCGGCTCGGCGAAGTTGAGCAGTGGCTCTTTGACGACGAGGCTTCACGCTGATTTAGTGGTATAGCCCGCTTGTCGTAAGGGCGATCGGAAGACCCACAAACAGGATATGAATTACGAGCTGAACGAGAAAGGCTTTGGTGGAGAAGGGTCGCGTCAACCTGGATAGAGGGACCACAACGAGCGACATGAAGAAATGCACAAGGATGCCAAAGATGGCTCCTGAAAGATAAGGCTGGTCGAGAATCGGTGGAATGTGCCGGCTGGCGGTCAGGTAGACGGTAGAGGCAGTGAAGGCGATCAGGAAGTGGAAGAACAGCCCGAGAGCAGCGCTCCTGCGACCCTGTGTAAAGGTCGATGGTCCGATGGCAGCGCTGGCGATGGTCTGAAGAAGTTTTTGGAAAGAAACTCCCTGAGCCCGGCGCAGGATGCCGGTGACAGCGATGTCGAGCGACCCGGAGAGCAGGCCCGCTGCAAAGATAACTTTAGCTCCGGTCATCAAAACGCCTCCTGCTGGTAGCTGATGACCGGAGAAAGAACTGAGATTCAGAGGGTTCAGGGCAACTCGGCAGCGAGGAAGGTGCTTCCGCGGGCGTCTTTGTCGCTGACCGAGGGTTGGGCGCCGTCGAGTAGGTTGAGGGGCCAGGTGATGTTAAGAGTGGGGTCGCTCCACAAGATTGAACGCTCTCCAACCGGAGAGTAGAGATTGGTGGTCTTGTAGAGGACCTCGGCCGAATCGGAGAGAACGAGAAAGCCGTGGGCGAATCCTTCAGGAATCCAAAGGAGCTCGAGCTCGCCGGCATCGTTGCGTGGCTTGAGGTGGAAGCCAGCCCACTTGCCGAAGTCCTGGGAATCACGGCGAAGATCGACTGCGACGTCCCAGATGTGACCTGAGAGTACGCGAACGAGTTTTCCCTGCGGTTTACCGAGTTGATAGTGAAGACCCCGGAGGGCGCCTTTTCTGGAGAAGGACTGGTTATCCTGAACGAACTCGGCAGGAAAGCCCATGGAGGCGAAGGCCGAGGCATTGAAAATCTCGGCAAACCAGCCGCGGCTATCCCCAAAACGCCGAGGTTGAAGGATTTTGACGCTTTGTAGTGGTGTGTCTAGGACCTGCATCCTAGAAGTTTAGCCGACCAGTTCGATTGGCGGAAGTTTCAGATCGGAAGTGTTTTAGCTGAGCCCGGGCTAAAATAGATTGTATTAAAGGGCGGTTCAATGATTAGAATGAACGGACTGCGATGATGAAACGTTTGGTTTCTGAAATGGCAGGAGATATGCACTGCTTGAAGGAGTATTCGACGATACTGCTTGTTCCATTGCAAGACCGGCCCTCGAGTATATCCGCGATTTAGAGAGGGCAGAAAATCATCTGAAATCTTTGTAGTTGAGATTTTCGAGGTTACTGCCGCAGAAATTTGACGCACGAACAACCAGTATTCGGGACCAGCGCAGAGAGAGGCGAGGGTATCGTTATACAAGTACAGGATTTCAATGCAGGCTGAATATCAATCTCCTGAGTCGCGGACAGCGGCTATCGAAGATGCTTATTCGTATACAGAAGCGATCAGCAGACCGGTGTTCAGGACAACTTATCCCCTGGATATGGTGCCGTCCGGACTCTTTCGTTATCGGATCGTGAAGCACTGCATCGATATTCTGCTGATCCTGATCTCTACCCCATTTATTCTTTTGGCTTTAGGGGTGGTGTCGATACTTGTGATGTTTGGTTCACCTGGGCCAATTTTTTATTCTCATCGAAGGATTCGCAGACATGGAGCCTTCTTCTCCATGTGGAAGTTCAGGACGATGTGCGTAAACTCAGCCGAGGTTTTGGAACAATATCTGTCTGAGCATCCCGATGCACGTACGGAGTGGAACAAGACCCACAAATTGCGTCACGATCCACGAATTACGAAGGTTGGCGCTTTTCTGCGTCGCTACAGTCTGGATGAGCTCCCGCAGCTTTGGAATGTGCTCGCAGGGCATATGAGTCTGGTTGGGCCGCGGCCCATCGTAGCTGCCGAGGTCGAGAAATATGCTGAATCGTTTGAGTGTTATTGCAGAGTAAAGCCTGGCTTGACCGGCCTGTGGCAGGTCTCGGGACGCAGCGAGCTAACCTATGACGAACGGGTGGCCTTGGATTGCAGCTATGTAAATCAATGGTCCTTACGCAGGGACATGAAGATCCTCCTGAAGACATTCGGGGTTGTATTGAAGCAGGATGGAGCTTATTAGACCGGGGGACGCAGATGTAGCGATCTGGGGTCTATTCCGCCCTGTGGTTCGCATGGCAAGGAACCCAGCAAAATGGAACGGATGCGGGACGTAGTGAAGGCCGGCTTGTGGAGAGGGTTGAGCGCCCTTCCTCAGCAGGACCGCTTGGCAATGGCTTGGCTGGTCGTGTGTGGCAGACCTCTGGCCGGACGGGGCACCGTGGTGGGATTTAGCGACGGCATTGTGAAAATTGAGGTCCGTGATCCATCATGGCTCGAAGAGATGAGGAGCATGAGCGGACACCTCGAAAGTGAGCTGGCGCGAGTCGCGGGAATGAAGATAACCAAGCTACACTTTATAGTGAACAGATAGGGATTCAAGCGATGAGCGGGCAGTCGGGAGTAACGATCGAGGATGTGCGACGGGTCGCGGAGTTGGCCAATCTGGAGCTGACCGCGGAAGAAGAACCACGCATGCAGCGTGATCTGAATGCAATTCTGGGTCATATCGCCCAGTTGAACGAGTTGGACACGAGCGATGTTCCCCCGATGGCGCAGGTGGGCGAGGTTCTGGAAGGTGGCTTGCTCCATCTCCACGGTGAGTCGCTTCGGAGAGATGTCGTCCAGCCCTGTATTGATCGGGCTGAGGTTATGGCATCCGCTCCGGAGACCGACGGTCGGTTCTTCAAAGTCCCGAAGGTCATTGAGCGGTAAGAGCCCTTTCAGGGCGGTTGCGGAGAGACGGGATTGACAGCGGAAAATTTGAAGAGTTTGACCATCGATGAGGTGCGGGACTCGGTCGCGGCGGGACGGACTACGGCAACTGCACTGGCCGAGATGCACTATGACCGGATCACAGCCGGGGACAAGGAGATTCATAGCTATCTTTCCTTGAGCCGGGAGCGCGCGCTTACTCAGGCTGCCAAAATCGATGCGATGGCGCAACGGGGACAGGTATTGCCGCCGCTGGCCGGAGTACCGGTAGGAATCAAGGACGTGCTCGTCATGCGGGGTGCTCCGGCAACGGCAAGCTCGCTGATTCTCAAAGGCTACAGGCCACCCTATGACGCAACGGCGGTAGAGCGGCTGGAGGCTGCCGGCGCTGTCCTGCTGGGCAAGCTGAACTGCGATGAATTCGCGATGGGGAGCTCGAACGAGAACTCTGCCTATGGACCGGTGCGGAATCCCAGAGCACTTGATAGAGTCCCTGGGGGCTCGAGCGGCGGCTCGGCAGCAGCAGTTGCGGCTGGCTTTGCTGTTGCCACGCTTGGTACCGACACCGGCGGCTCTATACGACAACCGGCGGCCTTCTGCGGCGTGGTTGGGGTTCTGCCGACTTATGGACGAGTCAGCCGGTACGGCTTGATTGCCTTTGCTTCCTCACTGGATCGGGTGGGACCGTTCACGAAAAACGTGAAGGACGCGGCAACCATGCTCGAGGTCTTATCGGGGCAGGACGCCATGGATGCGACCTCGTCAGACAAGCCGGCGGGCGGCTACCTGGAGGGACTGGACCAGCCCATCAAGGGCCTGCGGATCGGGGTTCCCGAGGAGTATTTCGGCGAGGGATTGGATCCTGAGATCCGCGCAGCCGTCGAGAAAGCCCTCGATGGCCTGAAGGCAGCGGGATGCGTAGTAAAGAAGGTCAGCCTGCCGCATACGAAGTATGCCGTTCCGACGTATTACGTGATCGCGACGGCAGAGGCCTCGTCGAATCTTTCGCGGTTCGACGGCGTGCGCTTCGGCCTGCGGGACGCAGAGGCGAAAACTCTCTCGGAGATGTACCGCAAGACGAGGGATGCTGGGTTCGGGCCTGAGGTCAAGCGCCGCATCTTTCTAGGCACATACGCTCTAAGTGCAGGATATTACGATGCTTATTACAAGAAGGCTCAACAGGTCCGAACGCTGTTGACGCGCGATTTTCTGGCGGCGTTTGCGGAAGCTGATGTCTTGGTGACTCCTGTAACACCGACACCGGCATTTCGTTTGGGAGAGAAGACGGACGACCCCCTGAAGATGTACCTGGAGGATATTTATTCCGTTGCCGCGAGTCTGGCAGGTATCTGCGGCGTGAGCGTTCCATTGGGCGAAACTAGAGATGGATTGCCGATAGGTGTGCAGATTCTCGGTCGACATTTTGGCGAAGCTACCATGCTTCGGGTGGCGAAAACCGTCGAGGCGCAGTAGCCCCCAAAAACATTAGGAACACTTGGATTGCAGGAGTTTGCGGCATTCCCTTTCCAGAGTGAAAAGATCGTTCGAGTATGCTCAAGACAGCGGTTTTTGAACTGCGGATGGCGCCTCGCCAGGGGCCTTTCAGCGAAGAATGTTCAGAGAGGTTAATCGGTTTGCGAGAATTTGGTAGGGAACAATCTGGTTTTGTGGGGTTTCGCGGGTTCATCTGTGCCGTGGCTTTTCTGTTTTGCGGAGTTGCAGCTTCGGGACAATTGCCAGTTCAAAGTCTTGGAAGTTCACCGGACCAACAACAGAGCTCGTGTTCTCCCGGAGATGTCAATTGCGGAGGCTACAGTGGTGACTATCGATTGCCACAGACATCGGCTCCGACATCGTCTCAGGGCGGAGTTGTTCTGCAGCCCAATTCACAAATGCAGAACGATCAGACCCAGACCCAGACCCAGAACCAGAACCAGAATCAGCTACAGCAGGTCAACCCATTCTCAAGATTGCCGCTCGATCCTCCTACGGAATTCCAGCAGTTTGTAGCAAACTCCACTGGTAAGATGCTTCCCATTTTCGGGGCGGCCCTGTTTCGCAATCCGCCCTCAACATTTTCTCCGGTCAATACTGCTCCTGTAACCCCGGACTATCTTCTAGGGCCGGGTGATGAACTTCTGATTCAGTCTTGGGGGCAGGTCACTCTCAACGGGCGTTTCATCGTAGATCGCTCAGGGGGGATCTTCATCCCTCAGGTTGGGACTGTTCAAGTTGCAGGTTTGAAATTTGAGCAGGTACAGCCTTACCTGAAGTCGCAGATGAACAAGTTGTTCCGTAACTTTGACCTGAATGTGAACATGGGGCAGCTACGCTCCATTCAGGTCTTTCTGGTTGGGCAAGCCCGGCGACCCGGCACCTACACGATTAGCTCACTCAGCACTTTGGTGAATGCGATCTTTGCTACGGGTGGGCCCTCTCCTCAGGGCAGTCTTCGACATATTCAACTGAAGCGCGGCGGCAAGCTCGTCGTAGACTTCGACCTTTACGACCTGCTTGTTCGGGGCGACAAATCAAACGACGTCGCGCTTCTTCCGGGAGACGTCATTTATATTCCGCCGGTAGGACCCCAAGTGGCCGTCGCAGGAAACGTGAAGGTCCCTTCCATCTACGAATTGAAATCTGCCGATGGTACGACAGTGGGTGATGTTTTGGACCTCGCCGCAGGATTGACCAGTATTGCATCGCGCGACAAGATTCGGCTGGAACGGATCGATGAGCGACGTATGCGTAGCAGCGCTGACGTTCCATTAGACGCGCAAGGGAAAGCGACACCAGTACAGGATGGTGATTTGCTCGAACTTGTGGCCGTCGCAGGTGAGTTCAAGAACGCGATTACACTTCGAGGCAATGTGGCAAATCCCGGGCGTTACATGTGGAAGCCCGGAATGCGAATCAAAGATCTGTTGCCAGATAAAGATTCATTGATTACGCGGGATTATTGGCTCAAGCGTAGCCAGCTTGGCCAGTCGATGATGACCTATATTCCAACCTGCCTTCCCCGGACCCCATACGGAGTCCCGACCCTTCGTTATGGCATTCCGGTTGGAGAGGAAGGTGACGATCCGTTCTGGCGTTATTCGTCGACTCCGGAATACAGGGCTTTGATGGGGTATCCGGTTGTAAACGGCGATAGACGACTGAGTGATCAAGACTCGACGTCCTCCAACCTTTTGCGTAACCCAATGATCGACGATCGAAACATTGCAACGATGAGCGACGATGAGTTAGATTGTGCTCGCATTTCCGATATCCCGAAGTATGTAGAGCGATTTGCTGCCTACAGTTCCCAAAACAATTCTCAACAACAGAACAATCCCTTAGGGCTTAGCCAGACGCAGCCAGTTGATACTGCGGGTTCGGATCGGGCGAGTGCGGCGAGCGCCAGTATTGGGACGAGTTCTCGTAATGTCTCTTCAGGTCAATTTCAGCCAAAGAATGACGTCAAACTTAGCGAACCAGATATCGACTGGTCGTACGCTGTTGTTGAAAGGCAGAGCAAAGAAAATCTCACCACCTCGCTGTTGCCGTTTAATCTCGGTAAGGTGGTACTTGAGGGTGATTCCTCTCAAAATCTGGAGTTGTTGCCAGGAGACGTTGTCACGATTTTCTCCAAGGCTGACATTCGCGTTCCTCAGGCTCAGCAGACTAG
Source organism: Edaphobacter sp. FHG110511_03 (assembly GCF_059115365.1). NCBI lineage: Bacteria > Pseudomonadati > Acidobacteriota > Terriglobia > Terriglobales > Acidobacteriaceae > Edaphobacter > Edaphobacter sp. FHG110511_03. The sequence goes on from NZ_JBZYWL010000001.1 coordinate 1,245,194, forward strand.
ATTCGTCCGCTTGGAGGGCGAATTCAACTCATCTGGAGTTTATAGCGTAAAGCCCGGCGAGACGTTGCGGCAGCTCGTGCAGCGAGCAGGCGGGCTAACGCCCGAGGCTTATCTGTATGGGTCGGAGTTCACGAGAGAATCAACCCGGCGAGTGCAACAGGCTCGCCTAAATGAATACGTTGATCAAATTGCGTTGCAAGCGAGCACCGTCGCAAGCGCCAACGCAAGTCGCTCCATCAATCCGCAGGATTCTGCAGCAGTAGCCGCAGCCCAAGTGCAAAATCAGAATATTGTTAACAGCCTGCGCCGAGCTAGAGCCAGCGGTCGAATTGTTCTAGAGCTACCGGCAGACACACATAGCATTGAGCAATTGCCCGATCTTCCGCTGGAGGATGGAGACCGATTTATCGTTCCTCGTGTTCCGTCTACGGTCAACGTCGATGGTGCGGTCTACAATCAGAATTCCTTTATGTATGATCCTCACCGGCGAGTAGGAGACTTCATACGCTTGGCTGGCGGTGCGAATCGTGATGCTGATAGTAAGCGCGCTTACGTGATTCGGGCTGGAGGGGCAGTGATCAGTAAGCAATACAGCTCGTCCCTTCGTGGAAGCGGATTCAACTCTATCCATGTCTATCCCGGCGATACCATTGTAATTCCGCTAAACCTCGACAAAGGAAAGACTATGCGTCTTATCGTCGACATCGCCCAGATTGTCGGGCAGTTTGGTATTGCCATCGCCGCCGCGAATACAGTACTGGGGCAATAAGAGGAACTGAGGATACTCTCCCGTTGGGTTTGTATAGGGGCGCGATCCTATACACGACATAACGCTGAAGCTGATTAGGCCAGCAGTGCTTTAGAGGCACTACTGGTGAAGATCTCTGTCGAGAAGGCGCCCATCCTCAATTCCGAATCGACGGACGAAGCTGAAGGGCTTGTCGAAAGCCACCGATTACCAGACGCGATTGATCCCACAATTCGTGTTTATCATTGCATATCGTCGTTTGAGAAAGATGGCATTAGCGATGCAAACTCAACTCAGGAGTCCAGGTCAGCTGAAACCAGCCGCTCGTATTGTGCTGTGATCCGCTCATGTAGGATGGGATAAGAAACCGCTCGTATTGAGTGAAGATCTGAGCCGTCCAGTGCCGGTTGAGGGCATAAGAGCCATTCACGAAGCCGTCGGTGATGGTGCCACCGCCAGGAAGAAACAACGTGCTGACTTTGTTTTGACGGTACCCTCCTTCTACACGAGTACGCCCGGAGAACCAGTAGCCAGTGCGACCTTCGATTGCGCGACCATCTCGGCCAATCGCATTGCCTAACAAAAAGCCTTTGTTCGTGTTGCTGTCTAGATACTGATTGTTCTGGAAGAAGTGCTGTCCTCCGAAGTCTGTTGCAAGCCCCTGTGAGCTGACTGCCTCTACGCGAAGATCCATATGCGGCAACCAGGGAAGGCGGGCGAAGTAGATGCCTGGATTCCAGACTGCGCGCCGTGGTGCGGAGATCGGATTAGGATCGTCGTCGGAGTAAGCATCGGCATACAACGTAACGACCTTTCGTAGAAAGGGTAGCTTGTAGCGGAAGTCGAAGTTGCTCTTGCGGTCGCCGGGATCCAGACGGTCGCCATAGGGAGCCGCTCCGTTGCCGACATAACTTCCCGTCGAATTGAAGCTGAAGATATTGTCTTTGAAGCTGTGAAGCGTGATGGGATGTCCTACACCCCAGAAGACCGACCATCGGGTGAAGCCGATCTCCAGGTAGTCTCCAAAGTTGAAGGAGATCTTCTGGCCGTTGTACCAGGGACGTGCGGGGGCGGTGTGCCCTGAGAGCTTGCCAAGTACGATGTCGAAACGATAGGTGCCGAGCGATGGGACAAATGGAAATGGATGCGGACGTGTCGAGACAAAGCGTCCACTGTAGGTGGGTTCGGCATTGCTGGAGAACGAGAGCGGTCCCATCGTCGTCGGTCCCCAATAGAGCTGCTGTTTGCCGAAGGTGAGGGCATTGCCCGCGAACGCAAAGCCGGCGTAAAGCTCCAGTGGGCGCTGCTGCTGGTATGCCGCCCGCTGTTGAATGATGGGGAAGTAAGGGCTGGAATCGGGCTGGATACGGTCAAGCTGATTGATCAGCTGGTTCTGTTCAACGGATTGCTGAGGATTGCCCGGGCCGTGCTGAAACTCCTCGCGAGCGTAGAAGAAGAGGCGACCGTAGTGAGCCCGCGTAGAGAAGCCTGCAATGAAGTTGGAGCCTCGGCCCTGGGGCCGGCCGAAGTCGTTCCACCAGGTCTGGCCGAAGTGAAAGCTGTCGTTCAGGGCCGGTCCGGCGATGGTTCCGTAGCGGGCATAGACGGATTCGAGCGCCAGTTCCTGGTAGGAAGTGGATTCCTTTGAGAGCTCGCGATCGAGATCGGTCATCAGGCGCCTGGCTTCCTTGACCAGTCCCGGGCTTGAGGTGCTTAGTCGGTCTGCGATTTCCTGCGCCTGGTGAAGCTGGCGAAGACATTCCTGTCGAGTCCAGGGGCGAATGGATGCGTTCTGCGTCGGGATCAGGCCGAGGGCAGCCAGCCTTTCGAGCGCGGGGTAGATCCAGCTATCCATCGGAACGTTGGTGGAACCGATGGTGTCGGGATCGGCGTCGAAGACCGGAGGAGGACGGTGCTGGATCGGATCCGGTGGCAGGCCGAACTGCGGTGGAGGCGGAGGAGGAGGAAGGGATGAGGAGGCTTGTCCTGTGGAGGGGTTTTGCGCGATGTAGTTGCGTGGGAGAGGAGGGGGTGAGCTGTAGGGGTTGAGGGTGTAGTTATGGTGGGCGCGATAGACGTAGCGTCCGATGAGCCAGCCGGCGACGCTTCCGACGAGGACGTCGGAGGGAAAGTGCTGCTCGGAGAGGACGCGGCTGACGCTGACGGTCGAGGCCAGTCCATAGACCGCGGTCTGCGTGAGCCAGCCGGGATATTCCGAGGCGACCACCGAAGCCATCGACCAGGCGAGGATGGAGTGGTTCGAGGGGAAGGAGCCGTCGTTCCAGCTCGAATGGAAGAACTTTCCGTTCGCGTTGTCGATCAGGGGACGGTCGCGGCGGAAGACCAGCTTCAGGGCTTCGTTGACGGCGAGTCCGTTGACGGCCGCCTCCCCGGCGAGGAGTCCGGTTTCGTGGGCTTGAGGAGCGTGGTTGACGAGGCTCCAGAGGTACGCCGAGGCTGGAATCGCGCCTATTCCGACGAGGGCTCCCTGCGAGAGGGTGTTGGCCTTGTCCCGAGTGTCCTGATTGAGGTTGATCGATTGCGTCATCGTGTGATGGTCGCTTCCGATCAGCATTCCGGTGGCGACTCCGAAGGGGACGAGCCAGATTCCGTCGCTCGGCTTGAGGCGAAGCGGGCTGGTCCAGATGGCTTTCTGGTCGTTGAGCAGGCGCTTCGGGGTTCCGGCGAGGGTGATGTCCTCGGGCTCACCTTCGCGGGAGTTCGGCTGCATTTGGCTCGGCTTTGGAACGTTCTGCGGCTCGGGTGCATCGGGCAGCGCCGCAGAGCCGATAGAGGCGTTTGGAGACGTGGTCTGCGCGAGACAGGGCTGCTGCTGGAAGGAGAGAAGCAGGAAGACCGCAGAAAATACCGGCGGCAAAAGCCTTTTCGGGGTTACATCCATAGCTGTGATTAAGGCGGCCGGTCAGCGATGCGACCCCTCAGACGAGGCTAACATAGCGGAGAACAGTTACTTGCCCCGTACCCGCGGCGAGGGGATACCCCCTTGGTGCGTTTTTTGCTCAAAGTCTTGAATACAAATCACTTACCCTTGGACCTGCAGCGCAAAGTATTCAAAGGAAACGGCTTATCTCTAAAGTATTGTTTATAGGGGGTTTGGTGGTTCTTCTCTTCCCAAAACCTAATAAAAGTATAGCGAGTGCAGGGTATCTGTTCGGCAGAATTATCTGCCTTTGTTTTCAACCTGTTGCTGGTTTCTTGGGTTGACATGCTTCTGTCATGCGCTGCGTGGATGATTGCGTTGGACATACAAAGAAGCAGATCCCTCCACTGCCCCTTCGACGCGCTTCGCTTGCTCATGGTCCGGTCGGGATGACACTTTGGGAGGGAGTGGGTTGGTGTGGGAGGCGGTTTGCGTCTTCGCGCGAATGCCCGGCGCATACGATAAGACCGCATGAATCGGGACCCCAGCGTGGATGGGCGCCTTAGGCGCGATGGAGCTGCGCCGAAAGTTCTGCCGCAGGTGCCGACGGGGCCCCGGTTTCCGGCAGTCTGGCGGGGATTTGCCGTCCTGGAACAAACGGAAGCCCGGCATGGAAGAATGTGGAGGAGAGGTGAAGACCAATGGCGGCGAATGACGAACAGACACGATTGAAGCAGGAAGCGGCGCAGCGGGCACTGGAGCTGGTGGAGCCGGGAATGACAGTGGGGCTGGGATCGGGCTCGACCGCGGCGTTGTGGATCAAGCTGCTGGGAGAGAAGGTGCGGGAAAAGGGATTGAAGATCCGCGCCATCGCGAGCTCGGACGACAGCGAGAAGCTGGGACGAAGCTACGGGATTCCGTTTACGACCTTTGAGGAAACTTCGAGCCTCGACCTGACAGTGGATGGGGCCGATGAAGTTGCGCCCGGACTGGCGCTGATCAAAGGCGGAGGAGGAAAGCTGCTGCGGGAGAAGATTGTCGCGAGTGCTTCGAAGCGGTTTGTCGTGGTGGTGGACGAGTCCAAGGTGGTGGAGAAGCTGGGGAAGTTTCCGCTGCCGGTGGAGGTGATCCAGATGGCAGAGCCACTGGTGAGCGCAGAGCTGCGTGGGTTAGGTTTCACCCCGAAGGTTCGCGTGAACAAAGATGGATCGCGATACATCACCGATGAGGGGAACCTGATTCTGGATTGTTCGGGGATGCTGATCGAGGACCCGGCCGCGCTGGCGGCGAAGCTGGATTCGATTGTGGGCGTGGTGGAGCATGGACTGTTTCTGGGGATGGCGGAGATGGTTGTGATTGCGGGTGAGGGCGGAGTGGTGGAGCGGAGAAGGTAGGTTCGTGGCGGCGTGAAGCTGTAGTTGACTTCATAAGGTGAAATCGGTGCGCGTTCCAGATCTAGCTAGATGTCTGGATAGACGGTTTTTCGGCCAAGTGAAGCGAGCGCATTCGTACCTGACTGAAGACGTTCCGAGATACTATTGGGAAAACCCTGTGAGGATAGCGTTGCCGACGACGGCGCCATGGTCCGCTGAATAGACAATACTGAGGTTGAACACAGCATCGTCGGAGCAAGAAGAAAAATCGATAGGCACTTCCAAGCTTCTCGCATCCTGCTTCGGGATAGTTCCCACGCTCATCGGTAGACTGGCAAGCACCTTGGGTTGACATGCCCGCGCACCGCTCACCTGCACAAGCGAAAGTAGATTTAGCTGGCCGCCTTCCGCTGGTATCGAAGCTAGATTCGCAAGGTTCAACGTCCAGGTCCGGAGGCTTGAAGGGCCGCTTCGTTTTTGTAGTCCCAACGTCAGCGTTAGATCCGTGGACTCCGAAGGTGGCGCAATGGCAATCTTGTCGAGTGCGGGCGCCTGTTCGTCAGGGTTTCCAAATTGGACGGTGTTCTTCCCCTTCTTCAGGCCTACAGGAATGACTAAGCTGGTTGGAGAATCCTCACTGTCTCCCGTCAGGTCGAGCGGAATGGGATCTCCTCCGTTCACCGTCATGTATAGGAGCCGAGGAACTTTCGTGAGGTAATCGATCTCCATGTTGTACATCCCGGGTCCTGCAACCGTGATGTCGGGAAAGGTGACCGTACTGTCGCTTCCCATTCCGATACCGCTGATTTTCGTATTTCCGGAGCAGTATTCGCAGGCACTATTGAGTGCTTTTCCGTCCAAATTCCCAATCTCAGCATCGTAGACCGCAAACGTCGGGGGAGTTGTATGGCCGTCTCCACTCATTCCGATTTGATCGAGATTTGGAGCAAAGCCGGCTGGGTTGCCGAACTGAATCGAGTTATAACCCGCAGCGAGTTTGACCAGCACGCTGGTGCTGGACGGCAGGTCGAAGCTCCCACCTCCTACTTTTACCGAGGTGGGCACACCGTTATTCCCTTGATAAAACAAATCGCTCGATCTGCTCGTTGCGGCATTGATTTCCATGCGGAATGTACCCGCGTGCTCGACATAGATATTGTCAAGCGTGACAGCGTTGTTTTTCCCAAGCCCCAGGTTAACGACTTCGTGGCCTGTAGAGCATGCTTTACATCTGATGAAGGCAGCCTTCCCGCTGTTGAGGCCGAGATACGCTACATATGATTGAGAAAGTTCAGGCTTTGCAACGCCGCGTGAGAAGACACGGAGAAGACGAACGCCATGTCCCAGAACCACTGCGGAAAATTGCTCATCATAACGTCCTAGATTCCGGTGGTTCCAAACATCGTGAACCTGTGGCGCGTCAATGAAACCCAACGCACTCCACTTGATCGAAACTGGCGATGGAAACGCGTTGAGGTTAAACAACGCGACATAAAAGCTTCCGTCTCCCAGATTACTAGCCCAAATCGGCGTCATCCCTCCCGCAAGTTGGCTCGCAGGAAAACCAGATTGGTCGACGGCAATCACCTCATCGTTGGTCAGCAGATCGAGCCCAGTGGAATCGAGCTTCGTGAGGTCCCCGCCGATATAAAGAGGTGCATTCGCCATGGCCCAAAGCGTGATCGCCGATTGCTGCTCAACTTCGTTCAAACCATCACTGGTGGTATTTCCAATCTCGAGGGGTCCCAGATCATTCCATCCACCCTGGGGACCGGCGTAGTTTTGCCATCCGATGAGGTCACTCCACCGTTGAGAAGTAAGAGGCCAACTGGTCAACGTTGAACAGCGCCCCTCGCACTCCAGATTGGCACTGATCTGCCGAGCATTCGAATACTGCTGCCAGGTGTTGAAGTAGTCCTGGTCGATAGCTGAAGAAATTGTCAACCAAATTGGTCGCTGACTCTGCTTGATGGCCTTACTCCATGCCATAACGTCAAGTTGGTTATCCAGCGACATTGTGCCCGAGCCTGGGGCGACGCCGTCGAGTCGAATGTAGTCGACCCCCCACGAAGCGAACAGAGCAACAATGGAATCGATGTACTCCTGCGCTCCCGGTTTGGAATAGTCAATCTTGAAGTTTGAGAGGGAGCTGATCCGATCTGAGGCCGCAAAGGCATTACCGGCAGTGTTTGGCATGGTCAGAATATCTCTGATGTGATAATTCGTTTCAAGAATCTGTGGATTGGCGAGAACAACCTGCCGATCCACCCCCGGCTTCCAATAGATCCCGGCTTTCTGCCCGTTTGAGTGGATATGGGAGATGAGAGCGGTCATGTTGCGGAAGAGCGATGCGTCTGGCGTTGGCCGACCGTTTGCATCGAAGCCGTTTTGCCAGCCGGCATCGATATTGATGTAGGTAAAGCCGTGCTGCTGCAAGCCTGCAGACAGAAGTGCATCCGATTGCGCTTCCACATTGTCCTGCGTGAGAAAACTGCTTGAAACTGTCTGCTCGCTAAAGCTGCTCCAGCCGAGGTACGGTCGATCGGCAACAACCGACGACTGTGCCGCTGCGTTTACACTGCTCCCCATCAGGGTAGCAATAGCTAAAACAGCAATTGGGAGCATGTACGACGCTCCAGACGCGAGGGAGTCGATTTGTCGTGCGCAATTCTCTGTGAGCCGAGTCAGTTTCATGATGGTGATCTGCCTTCGTCGATCGCGGAGTTTACTATCCGCACACTGTGCAGCGTTGTGGAAAGTCATCTTCTCCCAAAGTATCTAAAGATTCCGAACCAAACGGGGCTCTAATGGGACGAACAGGGCGGAAATTCGTTTGTGAACTATCTGTGAAGAATGGATACGATTTGGATGTCAGAAGTGACTGGTCCCGTGCCTGCATGAGGCCGAGATCTTCGTCAATCGGAGAAACGCTCCATGGTCTAGGAATGCGAATGGGCGCATTTAGCTGCGGCAATCCACTTGAGCGGATAGTCGGCATCTCGGACAAGTGGCCTTCGGCGAGCAGGATTCAAAGCAGTTTCGCCTTATGGGCTACGCAAGAGGATGATTTCAGCTTTTGGGTCGGCTGATTTCAGCTTATGGGGTAGGGTTCACCACAAGCCGCTGATTCTAGCTGAGCCTGGTATCACATTATGAGGCAACCCACAGAAGCGAGTCAGTCTTGAATCTCAATTGGCTGTCACAGGGCGATGCACTTGCTGTGAGTGATTGGTTGGGAGCGTCTTGTAGGTTGACGCATAAAGTGGGATAAGCGGCTTCTCACCCTTGCCCTATACTTCGCACAGATGTCCCGCACTCGCCATTCCGGCACGCAATTCCTTGGTCTCGCGGCGGCCATCCTTGCGGCAACTTGCGCGTTTGCCAAGACCGCTGCCGGGCAGGGCACGCCGGCTGACCTTCCCGCAGACTGCTCCGCTTACGCATCGGTTCCGCTGCCCGCGGAGGCAAACAATGTTCCTGTTCCAAAGATGTCCCCGGCATGCGCCTCTTATCGCTCCTACCGCGGCATCGGTCGCCCGGTAAATTATGCCGAGGCCCGCGCCTGTGCGTGGCAGGAGCGACTTGCGCAGAAGGCTGCGCTCAGACAAAACGAGGATGAGCCTACTGCATGGGTCGTTGGCGGCTCGCTCATCCTCGCCGACGTTTATTTCAACGGCGCTGGAGTCAAGCGGAACATCCCGCTGGCCATGCGCTTCGCCTGCGAGTCAGAAGAGGGTATGGCAAAGCTTGCTCTGCCGGACATCGCAAAACTCAATGGTTCCCGTCCGGTGCATGGACCTTTCGAATTCTGCGACTACGCCGCGACCACCTTCACGATGAACTTCTGCGGTGGTTACGCATCCGAAATCGATGACGACCGCAAGAGTCGTTACTACAGCTCGCTCAAGTTCTCCATGACTCCGGAGCAAAACGCGGCCTTCGAAAAGCTCCTTGCTTCGCAGAAAGCATACGTCACGGCGCACGCCTTCGAAGTAGATCAAGGCGGCACCATCCGCGGGCTACGGACTCTCGGCTCAGAGAGCATCCTCAACGATCTCTTTCACGCGGAGGTCGTTCACTTCGAGCGCAAGGAGTGGCCCGCGCTTTCTGCGAATCAAGTCACAACGGCCGATGCTTTGCTGCGCCACCAATACGAAACAACGCTACAGAAATTGGGAACGCGGACAAACGAAGAGATCGATGAGGGGGCCGTGACGGCTGACCATCTTGCTGACGTGCAAGCAAAGTGGGAAACCTACCGTGATGCCTGGGTGGCCTTTGCGCGTCTGCGATATCCAGCGGCGGTTGCGATCATTCGTGCCGAAATTACCCTCCGCCGATATCTTCTCTTGAAGACCATCGCATAGCTGCCTAACGAATTAAGAGCCTAGTGTGAAGTGAGGAGCGAAATTCCTGCAAAACGGGGTTATCGAAAACCTCAATCGAACTTGCCGATAACCGGACTTTACAGGCCCAAGGTTAGTTAGCTGGTGCGGTCAATGGGCGCATTGGCGATTTGGTGCTCACCGACTCCTGCTTGCACGAGATCATGTCCTGTTTACCGACAAACCAGCGCAGTGACTGATCGCAAGGAATAAAAGCCGTATTGGCTTGTTCCTCATAGTGTGTGTTATGCGAGGTGGATGTTCACCTACTCATGCCCATCGAGGAGAGTAAATGGCAAATATTCTTGTGGCTTCCACTCCCGCTCCAGGTCACGTCAACCCCATGCTGTCCGTAGCCCGACATCTATCGTCTCTCGGGCATTCCATCATCTTCCTTTCAGGAAAGCTCTTCCACGATCAGGCTGTCACCCTGGGTTTTCGATTTGTTCCTTTCACGGGGAAGGCTGACTTCGACTACAGACGTATAGATGTGGAGTTTCCTAAGGTAGCAGCGGCAAAGCCAGGTCCCGACGCGATGAACGCGATAAGTATCTATACCGGCATCAATCCTATTCCCGATCAAGCTCGGGCTATCCAGCAGATCCTCTCCGAAGATCAGGTGGATCTCATCGTGACAGACGTCTTTTTCTTTGGCACTTTCCCCTTGCTGCTTGGGCCAAGAGATGCCCGTCCTCCCGTCCTGACATTCGGAGTGTTGCCGCTCATGGTGAGCAGTCGCGACGTGGGCCCACTTTCTGGCCCCGACGCGAGTCCGGAGGGCCGGCTACGCAATCAGGTGGAGAGGCAACAGATTCGGGCGATGATGCAGCCTTGCACTACACGCATCCATGAGGCACTGCACTCCTGCGGAGCGCCGGAGCTTCCTGAATTTTTTGTCGACAGTGCGGTCCATCTTCCCGATCGTTTCCTGCAGCTGACGGCGGAAGCATTTGAATATCCACGAAGCGATCTGAAAGAGAGTGTCCGGTTCATTGGGAATCTCATGCCCAATGGGCATAGCAAATCGTCTCTGCCAGCGTGGTGGGATTCTCTGGATGCGTCAAAACCTGTGGTGCTTGTGACGCAGGGTACGATTGCCAACTGGGATTTGAGTCAGTTGGTCGAACCAGCTATCGCTGCCCTGGCGGATGACCAGGTGACGGTGATTGTCGCCGCGGGACGTCCCGACCTCGAGGCAATCCAGTTGCCTGGAGGCGTCAAGCCCCAGAACGTGAAGATCGAAAACTACATACCCTTCGAGCAGATCCTGCCCAAAGTGGATGTTTTTGTAACCAACGGCGGCTTTGGAACGGTCAATCTTTCCCTCAGCAACGGAATACCGATGGTGGTAGCCGGCGACACCGAAGACAAGATCTTCACTGCAAGCCGGGTCGGCTTGTCTCAAGCTGGAATCAATCTCGCAACCGGCCATCCAACCGTCGAACAGATTCGCACCGCCGTTCGTGCCATCCTTTCCGACAAGAAGTACAAGGAGAACGCTCTAAAACTGCAGAAGGAATTCGCGCGATACAACGCATTCGATCTAATCACAGAGACCGTCAACTCGATGCTCTCTTAAATAAATCTGACACTCTCCTTGCGACAGTCGGCGCTCGAGACTGAACCGTGAAAAGTAGTTAAGTCCACGAAGCCGAGTCCGCTCTCTGTGGGTTGGAACACTCGGGCCGCTTCGCGTCCCCGAGTGACGGGCAAAACCGGAAGCAATTCTCGACTCGCCCGCGAAACGGGTTTTCGGCAACTTCGCAATCGGGGCAACCGAGGCGCAGGGTATCCCACATCCTGCTTCAAACGGTAGGTTTATCGCACGTTTTGTGTCACAGATCCCACGATGAAGGGGAACCTGATTCTGGATTGTTCGGGTATGTTGATCGAGGACCCGGTCGCGCTGGCGGCGAAGCTGGATTCGATTGTTGGCGTGGTGGAGCATGGACTGTTTTTGGGGATGGCGGAGATGGTTCTGATTGCGGGTGAGGGCGGAGTGGTGGAGCGGAGAAGGTTGGTTCGTGGCGGCGTGAAGCGAGTCAGTCTTAAATCTCAATTGGCGATGCACTTACTGTGAGTGATTGGTTGAGAGCGTCGTAGGTTGACGCATAAAGTGGGATAAGCGGCTTCGACCTCAGTATCCGAACTTGCCCAAAGCCGGACTTTAAGGGAGGTAGACTAGCAGCGCATATGGAAGGGTGAATTTAGGACGTCAATGACGAACCTGACGTTCGACGAACGAAGCTGCTCACCCGAACGACAATCCAAGAGACGCAGCCAGAGTTGGGGGCCATAGGGCTGTTGTCGAGAACTCGATTTACGGAGGGCGTTAATCATGATCGTCCGATGCGTTTCCAGCCTTTTTATGACGGAGCACCCTACGTGGGTGGCGGAATGGGCATGGGGATTGCTATTGATCGTGCTGACTGTCCTCATCCACACGTCGGGCCTATGGATGGTAAGGCAAACGATGCTTCGGGCTCTCAGGCATCCCGTTCTTCGCCGCCACCGCAGGACCATGATGCTCACGATCACCTCTGGCACGGCCTTGTCGGCGGCGGCGCTGCACGGAATGGAGGCCGCTCTCTGGGCGCTTGTGTATCGATTTCTCAAAGCCTTGCCCGATTATCAGGTGGCAATGCTTTACTCGCTGAACGCGATTACAAGCTATGGCCACGCGAACCTGCAGCTGGAAGACCGCTGGCACCTTATGGGCGCAATGGAGGCGCTGAACGGGTGGCTCTTATTCGGGCTGAGCGCCGCCTTCCTGTTCGCCATGATGCATAGGCTTTGGTCATTAGATAGCGAGTGAGAACACGGCTCCGGCCAGCTTACAAGTCTGGCGCTGGTGACACTGCAAAAGTTGCGGACGCGCTGGACGACGATCAGACCGACGCCATGAACCGAGTTGACATCTGGCGATATGGCTGAACCACGTCCAGAGGTGGCGTGTGATGGGTGTGTAACCGGGGACGTAGGCCGCGAACTTGCCGATAACCCGACTTCTCCCGTATGAGCGAGCGGTGGATTGGTATCCTTCGTCAGTGCGAGTCCTCAAGACCATGGCCGAAGCGAACGAATGTACAGCAGCCCGGCTCACGGCGAAACGGCAGAGGGCAAAGGTGGGGGATCTATTCCGCCTTTCCTCGGCCCCTGGGGTTTTTGTCTGGGGTCGTTTGATAAGCGAGCGCGTTTCTTTGGCGTGGACGTTGAGCTAAATCTTGTTTACATATATGACGCGATAGGTTTCGATCGTCCCGCTCCAGTGAAGTTGACTCCGGGGAATCTCATTCTCGGGCCTTCCGTAGTAAATAATCTCGGTTTCTCGCGGGGTTACTGGGAGATCGTGGCTTCTGAACCGGTGTTGCCCAACGATACGCTCGACAGACACTTATTCGTCAGGTTCAGGGGAACTGGCAGCCGGTACGATTACGACCTGGTGAACGAGGCAGGAAAGAAGCTAGACATACCGCACTTGGAAACCGACATGTCACTCGGGCAGTCGGGTATCGGTAATTACAACCAGATTGATTGGAATTTACAGGAGATCCTTCGCGAGCGCGGTGTTTTGGTCAGCTGACCAGCCTGTTGTTCATGATCTTCCCCAAAACGCGTTTCGAGTAATTGGCGGCGAACTTTCTCAAAACCCGACTTTGCGGGAGAACATCTTCTGCCATGTAAAATCGGATCGATTCGGACGGGGGACCGGAATGCGTCATTACGCCTTGTCAGATAGAAAAGCCATGAGCTTGATTCGGCCGAACAAACGGAGTGACTGGCAAGCCCTGGCCAAAATTACCGCTTATGTAGCGCTCGCCCTTGCCATTGTTGTGGGCCTTCTTTATAACAAGCACCGTTTTCAGAGTCAGCGTGAGCAGGAGTGGAGGAGTGCGATCGCCACGATTGAAAGTACGCGAACTCACCTGGTCATGCAAAGTAATTCACAAGGAGGCGGAGCAATGTTCTACGAGGTTCAAATCCTGGCAAAATACCCATCGAGAGGGATCATTCAGGAGCAGTGGATTACGGTCTCTGGGCTTCCGAAGCTTCTCGCCGATGCTCAGCTACAGGCTTACTTACTCAAAAAGAAGAGCCAATGCACCGTACGCTGGAAACCTAGCGATCCCGCCCACGTTGTCGCTGAGATTAACTAGAGTTTCCCTGAACGGCTCCCGGACGATTTCGGTTCCTTGGGCAGATCGCATCGAAACAAAACGCGATCTGTTGGATAAGCTCCGGTAGTAACTCTCGCAAAACGGGTTTTGAGAAACAATGTCAGTTTCCGAAAAGATGACTTTTGAGGAGTAATTCTGGCGGCCGTTAGCCCGCAAATGAAAATATCTTGACAGCACGGACCTGCTCGTAGAAATCGGACTTTTGAGGAACTGGTCAGTCGTTTTCGCTGCCATTACAGTCTGTGCCTAAGGTTTATGGCGCCGCGAAAAACTCAGTCCGGGCTTGCACCTTCATGTGCGGGTCTCTCGTCTTCAGTTCCAACTTATGGAAGCGATTAGTAGCTGTATCCGCAGGCGGCACATAACCGATCTCATACTGCTTGCTCAAACCGTCGGCAATCTGCGCAAAAATTTTCTGCAGAGGCATCTTTCGGGTCACACGGAAGAGGCCGCCGCCCGTACCCGCAGCAAGTTTCTGCAGAATCTCATTAGAGTAGTCCGTCATTGCGTGGACCTCCAGCGGCGACGCTCCTGCAAATCCGGCATCCCTTGCGCGGTAGCAGATTGAGTACACGGCCACATTTTCCTTCTGCGCTTCTTCGATGGTTGTCTTCAACGGGACGCGGCTGTGAGTGTCACCACCGTCCGTGATCAAGATGATTGCTTTGCGTCCCGTTTCCTTCGCCAACACCTGCTCCGTCACGCCAGCCACCGCATCTATCACGCGTGTACCGCCGTTTGCTTCCTTCCCACTTTTTACATAGCCAAGCGCAAGGTGCACCAAGCCATATTCGTTCGTCAACGCTTTCAACTGTTGGATCGTCGTGTCGAATTGCACAAGCATCGCCCTGTCCTGCGGTCTACGCAACATGCTTTCGAAGAAGATGTCGCTCGCCTTTACTTCGTCGTCGACCATCGTCCTCTGGCTTTCGCTCACATCCACTAGCACAGCAAACGTAAGTGGGAGTTGTTCCGCGGTCGCGAAGTAACGAATCGCCTCCTCTTTTCCATCTTGCTTGAGAAGGAAGTCGTCCTTCGTCAAGCCAGCAGTTGGAAGGCCGCTTTTATCAAGTACGATGGCCGAGATGGGCACAAGATGTGCGCTTGCGTGCAAGGTCGTGACATCGGCAGGTGCCTGTGCACAGGCCTTCACAGTAAGTGCGAGCAGTAGCACGAAGGAGCACACGGGGAGGGGGATGGCGGGCTTCACTATGAAATCTCCTCTTGGTCGACGTGGGGAGGTTAAAGTCTGGTGAGTTTGCCGTCAATCCTTCGACATGGTCACGGCGACGACTTGCCCGTCTTTCGCATTTCGATCAATGGCCTATGCTGAACGCGCTTCCCGATAAATGGGGTTTTCGGCAACTTCGCATTCTGGGCAACCGAGGCGTAGGGTATCCCACATTCTGCGTCAAACGGTTAGGTTTTTATCGCGCGTTTTGTGTGGCGAGCATCCGAACCGATTGCTTGAAATCATGGAATAAATCGCTCATTCCATTCGTCTCCACGCTTAGGTGTCTGAGTTCGACGTTTCGACGTAAGTTACACGCAGTCTTATTGGTTTTCGCTCTCAGAACGACATTCTTTCCTGACCTGGCCTTTTATCGTTGCCAGCCCTCTGTTCGGAAGGCACGCGATGGGTGCCCGAGTCTTGTATTGACGGAATTCCTTCGGAAGCCGAGGTACTGCGACCACGTACAAAGAGTTCTCGCAGGATCCTCAAGGGGAGCGCCCATTAAGTTCAGATCGGAAGACTCAGGCTTGCAGATAGGTCGTTATGATGACGCCGGTACCTGTGGTTATGCAATCGATTAGTTTGAATTTGGCTAACGATACATCGACGAACAAACGTCGTCCCTTACCAAGCACGAGGGGATGGATTTGCAGGACCCACTCATCGATCAGGTTTCGCTGCATCAGAGACTGGACCAATGCACCACTCCCGAAGATCACTAAGGTTTTTTCATGCGTTTCCTTAAGCTTTGCGACGGTGGTACCGGCATCCCCTTTCAACAATCTGGAATTTTGCCAGGGCAACGGCTCGGTCAAAGTATTCGAGATCACAAACTTCTCTACACGATTCAGTGCGTCGGTAAAGGGGTTGGGTTGAGGAGCATTAGGCCAGACCTTCGCGAGGTCCTCATAGGTCACCCGTCCAGCCAGTAGCGACCAGGAGGTTCCCATGCGCTCTCCCGATACCTTCTGCATAAGAGGATCGTTGTCAGCCTTTGCCCAGCCGCCATATTCAAAACTGTCACGGAGATCTTCGTCGGGCCGGCCCGGACCCTGCACGACTCCATCCAGCGTCAGATGTTCGATCGCTACTATCTTCGCCACAAAATTCCTCCCTGTTCGAGACTCCATCTGCATTGGCTGCGGGCTTCCGATCGCAAGACGGCCGTTCGTGCCTCGTGCTGAATCGTTTCCATTGTGGCTCATCCTCTATGGATTCGGGTACAGTAATTTCGCTCAAGTGCCAGCAATTCTTGAAGAAATAGATTCCCTGCCGACTGAGCGCAGGCTTATGCCGTTTTTCGGCAGGTTATCGTAATTGAAATCGGATGTGCTCCTATGTTCGCCTCTCGTGTACTCCTCGTCATCGTTCTTGCAGTCACTGCGGAATTTCGACACGATGCCTCTTCCGATGGCAGGGGTCCCTATCGCGTCGAACAGAGGACGCCCGATGCCATATCGAGTCCCATGTGGGAATCGCACCCTGCCCTTGATCCGCGCAATGGCGACCTATGGTTTGTGAGAAGCAATCCGGACTTCTCGGGCTGGAGGATCTGGGTCAGTTCATGTGTTGATGGAAGGTTTCAAGCTCCGATGGAGTCGCCGATCTCTGCGCCGGGACTTGAGGCCGATCCGTACTTCGATCACGATGGAAGCACCCTCTACTTCATCTCTTCGAGGAGCACCGGTTCTTCCTCGAGTGCCGATCTGGATATATGGGTAGTCAGACGCGAGCGGTCTGACGCTGGGGCAAGTCGGTTAAGTTGCCGGAGCCGGTGAATTCGAATTATGCCGAGTGGTTCCCAAGACCCGCTTCCGATGGCTGGCTCTACTTCGGCTCACGACGGCCAGGGGGATTTGGGAAAGACGATATTTGGAAGGCCAGACAATCAGCGAATGGCAGCTGGCAGGTGGAGAATGTTGGACCAGACCTTAATACGGAAGGTGCTGAGTATGAGTTTCTGCCTGCCCGCAATGGTCAATGGGGACTCCTGGCAACAGACGGAGGCATTTATCGTGTGGAACGCGCACGGGATGGATGGCGTCGAGCAGGTCTACTCGGTAAAGAGGTCAATGCGAATGGAACCGAGATAGGGCCAATGTTCTTAGGTACGGATGGTTCGTTTGTCTTCTCGCGTGATTCCGGCAAAGACAAGTCAGGAGAGTTGTTCGTCGCAAGCACGGGAAATGCAGCAACGGCCTTTCAGACGTGCGCTCCAAGTCGGTGAGTGATTTGGCGATGGTGCGCTATCGGGGCTCGAAGACGGTAATGCGCCTGGCATCCGGCAGTGCACTTGTCTTCAGCCAGGTCTCGTTTGCAACTGTGCGGGTGCAGGGCCCGAGCGAGCAAATCTTGATTGGCCTGCGTGTACTTTCCCATCGCAAGGTGCTCAGCACGTCGTTCAAAATCGAGCCCTTGAATGGCGAATACAAATAGAACACTGTACCCCTGGACAGATCTGCCCTCCGCGCGTCCTCCGAGATGAACCGGACGCGGTTCAGATTGAGGCTTCGCGCGCATTCCTGCGCACTGGCAACATGATCCGGCTGAACTTCGATACCAAGGCTTCGGACTCCAGTCAGCATGGATACCAGCAGCGGCACATGTCCTAATCCGGATCCGAGATCGACAAAGATATCGTCTTCTGAAAGCACATTCGCCGCTATCAGGTGCAGAATATGCCGCACGGGGGTGGGCTGATAGGGCACCATCTCCGGTGATCGCCGAAGATTCGGTTCGCTCGGTTCGCGGAGCTGAAGAATGCCGCTCACCAACTCGTCGCGGGTATCGAAGCCAAAGCCCGGTAAGGGGCTTTCGGATTCCTTCGGACTCGCTGGGCCTTGAAGCCACGGAAGGAGCCACTGAAGGATTGTGCGCGGTTGGCTGCCGCGAACAATCTCGGAGCGGATGGACTGATAGATTTCTGCATTGGCAGCTTCAAGCCGGGTCCGGAGTGCCTTCACGCGGGTATGGATCCGTGAACTTGCGAGCTCCTCCGAATCCGATCCTTCAAATCTGGCATCGAGATCGTCCAGCGCGGCCAGGCGATCATGCAGCCGTTCTGATTGGAAGAGAGAAGAATCAGCCTCCAGATCGCAAAGGAAGGCGTGCGGGTCGTGGTCGCACTCGATTTGATCCTGGTGCGAAACTGTAATCGTTGTGGTTGACATATCAACCATCACCCTACCCGCGGGAGGTTGTCATGTCAACATTGAATTGATAGGCTTGCAACAAGTATGGCTACAAAATTCCTATCTCCGCAGGAACTTCGTATCTGGCATGCATTCTTGTTTATGGGCGAAGATGTGCTCGGCCGCGTCGGGCGGGATATCGCACAGGAGACGGGACTGTCAGGTTCTGAGTTTGGTGTGTTGTCTCGGCTCGCCAGCCTTGGCAAAGGCAAGATGCGCCAGCAAGCACTGGCCACGGTGATGGGTTGGGACAAGAGCCGCCTCTCTCATCAGCTGACGCGAATGCAGCAACGAGCACTCATTGAGCGTCGTCCTACCGACGGGAAAGCAGTTCTTGTGGTGCTTACCAAACTCGGCCGAGAGAAACTGGATGCTGCCCGCCCGATCCATGCGGACTCGGTTCGACGGAATCTGTTGTCGCGCCTCACCCCGGAACAGATCGCTACGATCGTACGGGTGAGCAATCTTTTGGGTGATGAGGACTAGCGTTCTTCCGTTTTCACAACAGATCGAAGTCATGCGTGTTTCAAGAATCGAGATCCTCGAAATGCGCGTCGGCTATTTTGCATAAACTGAGCTTCGAGTAGCGCGGCAATTTTCGTAACCCTGTAGCCGAGAATAAAAATCATGACCTATGACGTCGTTGTTGCGGGCGGAGGCCCGGTTGGATCTTTCCTTGCCTGCGAGCTTTCTCTCGCGGGCGCTTCCGTTCTTCTGCTGGAGAAGAACGAAAACGCAACTACACCGCTGAAGACTGGATGGATGGGAGCTCGCGGACTCAACTTCCCCTCGGTGGAGGCGTTCTATCGCCGTGGACTGCTTGATGAAGTGAAGGCTTCGGCCTTTGGGTGGATGGGAGGCGACGATCGTCCTGGGATGCAGTTTACCGGGGAAGGTAAGGTCGCTGCACCAACTTCGGCACCGCGTTTTGCGGGACACTTTGCGGGCATCATGCTCGACGCCAACAAGGTTGACTTCTCCGATCAGAGATGGGTTCTCGCCGGTCCTTCCAACGGGGGTGGCATGGTGAGCCTTGAAGCGATCGAAGATCTGCTTGCTGACCGGGCGAGAAAGCTTGGCGTCGATGTTCGGCGCGGACATGAGGTCATCGGTTTTACCGAGACAGAGAACAGCGTTGTAGTGCAAACCAACAACGGAGAGTTTGAGGCGAGTTGGCTGGCAGGCTGCGACGGGGGACGAAGCATCGTGCGCAAACTTGCGGGCTTCGAGTTTGAGGGCACCGAGCCTGAATTGACGGGCTATATGGCCACTGTCGAGTTCGAGGACCTGGACGGGCTCGCTCAAGGATTCCATCTGACGCCGCGTGGTCTGTATACACATGGTCCTGCCCCAGGACGCATCGGCGTGGTCGATTTTGACGCAGGCCGCTTCGATCGCACCTCAGAGATTACGCTCGAGAATCTGCAGACTATGTTGCGGTCTGTCTCCGGAACGAATGTGACGCTTAAGTCCGTGCAGGTTGCCACAAGCTACACAGACCGGGCGCGGCAGGCGACCACGTACCGCAAGGGCCGCATCTTGCTTGCAGGCGACGCGGCCCATGTGCACTCACCTTTCGGGGGACAGGGGATGAACGCCGGCCTGGGCGATGCGATGAATCTGGGATGGAAGCTCGGCGCAACGATCAAGGGATGGGCGCCGGACGGCCTGCTGGATACCTACACGGCAGAACGGCATCCGATTGGCGAGTGGGTTTTGAATTGGACGCGTGCTCAGATAGCCATCATTCGGCCTGACCCCTATGCGCGAGCGATTGCTTCGGTAGTTCGCGACCTGATAGCCACAAAAGAAGGAACGAATTACTTCATCGAAAAGATCTCCGGTATCTCGATTCATTACGATCTCGGGGGAGAGCATCCACTGATAGGCCGTAGCGCTCCGGACTTCGAGCTCGAAGACAGCACACGTCTTGGCGATCTGCTGCGCGACGGAGGCGGACTGTTGCTCGATTTCACCGCAAGCGATTCCCTGAAAGCCCTGTGCAACGGATGGGAAGGCAGACTGCGATACATCGGTTCCCGCGCAAAGGATGAGAAGAGCCTGACCGCACTTCTCGTCCGTCCTGATGGGTTCGTCGCGTGGGCAACGGAGGCGGAACCCGATGTGACGGTCGTCGAGCAATCGATTCGGCGCTGGCTTGGAGACCCAATCCAAAGCAACGCTTGATAACATCCACCGATCCCATTGAGATGCACTACGCCGGACCCGGCGAACCGATGGAGAATTTCCGTTTGACAAACCATAACCATTTGGTTATGGTTTTCTTCATGCGAAGCTCTGCTGACAACGTCTTCAAGGTTTTGTCCGACCCGACTCGGAGGGCGATCTTCGAGGAGTTGACCCGGCAGGGCGAACAGACTGTCCACGCATTGACTCGCTATGCGGGCGTATCCCAGCCTGCTGTCTCCAAGCACCTGACGTTGTTGAAGAGAGCAAAGCTGGTACGGCATCGCCGCGAGGGACGCGAAACTCACTATCGCGCGCATCCCGGTGCACTGGCGCCGATGGTGGAATGGCTCAATCACTACAGCGTCTTCTGGCGTGACCGGTTTGACCAGCTTGAATCCCTTTTGGAAAGGATGGACCCATGAGCAATACAGTAGAGACAAGCAATACAGCAGAGAGTACACGTACCCTTGTGATTGAGAGAGTCTTCCCCCACCCGCCAGAAAAGCTGTGGAGAGCGCTTACCGAGGGCCCGCTCATCGCGCAATGGCTGATGAAGAATGATTTTGAGCCGGTGGTCGGGAGAAAGTTCCAACTCCGTACGGACCCCGTGCCGAACTGGGATGGTGTGGTCGACTGCGAGGTGCTGACCATCGAACCCCAGAAACAGCTCTCCTATAGTTGGGGGTCTTTGGGGCTTGGCTCCGTTGTGCTCTTTACGCTGACCCCGGCAGAGGGCGGCACTCATCTTCGCATGGAGCAGTCCGGCTTCCGTCCCGATCAAGAGGCCGCGTACAAGGGTGCAAAGTACGGCTGGCGGAATTTCTTCGGTGGCCTGGAACGAGTTGTCGCCGAGCTGCAGTAATACCGTCGCGAAAAGGAGAAGTGCAATGGTCAGCGAAACTCTCGTCAATCCGTTGGCAAGTGGATCCATGGACAATTCGAAACGAATCACTATCGCCTATTGGATCTTCACTTCACTCTTCGCGCTGCAGATGGGCTTTACTGCATATGCCCAGCTGCGGCTTCCCCAGGTGGCCGAGACCTTCGTCCACCTGGGCTTTCCAAACTACTTCCGCATTGAGCTGTCGTGGTTCAAGTTCGCCGGCCTCGTTGTCCTTCTGCTGCCGTCGCCGCCGCGCCTGAAGGAGTGGGCCTATGCAGGCTTCGCTATCACGCTGGTCTCGGCGCTGATAGCCCACCTCGCCGTCGGCGATGGGATCGCGGCGTGGAGCTGGTCGGTGGGAACGGGCGTGCTCATGGCGCTGTCCTATCTGTTTTTCAGAAAGCGCGAAGCTTAGCATGACAGGGAACGGAAAGACGTCCGCGACCTTGTTTGTGTGGGCGAGACGAAGGATGGAGAGAAAAATATGAAACCGACAAGTCGTCCGATTGACGAGGCCGTTTCAACGAAGATCGCCGGGCGGGTTGAAGAGCTGGGAGATTGGAGAGGAGAGACGCTTGCCCATCTCCGTCAGCTTATCCATGATGCCGACCCTGATATCCAGGAGGAGTGGAAATGGGAGAAGCCAAAATCCCCCGGGGTCCCTGTCTGGTCCCATGACGGCATTGTCTGCACAGGCGAATCGTACAAGCAGGCGGTGAAGCTCACCTTCGCTCGCGGAGCCTCCGTCGAGGACCCGAAGAAGCTCTTCAATTCCAGCCTTGAAGGGAACACGCGGCGTGCGATCGATTTCCGCGAAGGGGAGAAGATCAATGAAGCTGCCTTCAAGCAACTCATCCGTGCAGCGGTGGCGGCCAACTCCGCGGCGCTCGCTCAACGGGCAGCCAAGAAGAAGTGAATTAGGCCAGGTCAAGGAATCTATATACCGCCAAATATTTTTGACAACGGCTGGCCATTGTTTTGACAGGGCTCCTTCGTGCGAAGGAGCCCTGCTTTCTATAGGTGGTAGATGCGATCGGCTCCAAGGATAAGGCCGAGGGTGAGGATTGCGATGACGATCTCGCCGACGGCGCTGACGATGAAGGGTCGTGCTCCCTGTTGGAAGAGGTCGCGGAGGTTGGTTCGGAGACCGACTCCGGCGAAGGTTAGCAGGAAGGCCCAGCGGCTGAGGTTGCCGAGAGCGAGAAGCTGCGCCTTGTTGAAGCCCAGTGCGGCAAGGGTCGGGTTCGAGCTGGCGCCGAGGGTGGCGAGCAGAGAGATGAAGAGGAAGCCGAGGACGAACTTGGGGAACTTCTTCCAGAGGAAGCCGACCTTGTTCTGAAGCTGCGCTTCGGTGGCGGCGTTGGCGAGGCCGCGGCGCGACCACTGGATGGCGTAGGCGAGGACGACAAAACCAATCAGGGCGTTACGGCAGGTCTTGGCGAGGACTGCGTACTTTCCGGCTGCGTCGGAGTAGAGGGCACCGGCGGCGGTGGCCTCGGCGGTGTTGTCCACGGCGAGGCCGGCCCAGAGGCCGTAGGCGTGATCGGACATGTGCAGCGCGTGGCCGATGACGGGGAAGGCGAAGAGCGAGATGGCGCCGAGGGCGAGGATTGCCGCGATGGCGGTGGCGGAGTCGTCTTCGTCGGCGTCGATGGCTCCCTGTGTCGCGATGATGGCGGAGACTCCGCAGATGGAGGAGCCGACGGCGAGCAGGGTGGTGAGAGCGGGTGAGAGGCGAAAGGCTCGGCCGAGCCAGGTCATGAAGAGGATGGAGAGTGTGATGGCGACGAAGACGAGGCCGAGGGAGATTCCGCCGAGCTTGAGCACGTCGCCCAGGACAAAGCGGGCGCCGAGAAGGATGATTCCCGCCTTGAGCCAGAACTCATAGGTGGCGACGCCGGCACGGAAGATGCGCGGGAGGCCAACGATGTTGGAGATGAGGACGCCGAAGAGGATGGCCCAGAGGACGTACTCGATATTAGGGAAGGTGAGGTGGTGGGTCTTCGCGTAGGTGTTGATGGCGTGCTCGGTGGCCTTGCCGGCGTAGCCGACGAGGGCGAGGAGAGCGATGCCGGGCAGAAGCGCGGGAAGCGAAGCGGGCTCGTCGGCGAGGCGAGAGGAGCGGGGATCGCGAGTAGTAGCAGAGGTGGCCATGGTCTTTTCCTTGATTGCTGGAGCGATTACCAGGGGACGGTTTTGATGAGGCCGAGGCGGATGATGAGGGCGAGAGTGAGCGAGAGGGCTACGGCCCAGGCATCGAGAGAGAGGGTGCGGCGTGGGGTCATGGAGTTCTCCTGCAGAGAGAGCACGAACAGAGGGTGCAAGGGCACGTTTGTGGGGGACTTCAAAGGGGGTGGAACGGGATTAGCGGCAACAACAGGAAGGGACCATGAGGAGGAGAGGCTGCGCGGATTTGCAGAGAGCCGTCATGGTGGGACTCAGTGTATAGCAAGTCGCAAGGGAAGTGTTAAACGTGAGCCGCGGTCGAAAGGTATGTCGCGGTTCAGTCAGACCCATGTTTTGATCAACACGAGTGGATCGATGATGCGCGGATCTTATTTGGAGACGTTGTCTGTTGCACTTGCTGCAGCGAAGACTAATGGGAGGGAAAGGTTTCGAGTTTGGCTCGCGCATCTACTGTTTCGCCGTTATCAAGAACAGTTTAGTGTCACCCTTCAGATAAACGCAGCTGTCCGGATACGATGAAAACTTCAGCGCATATTAGCGGTTAGGGCGAACGCTTCGCATAGCTCTGGATAGCAGTCGCATAGACAGAAGGTTTGAGAACTTCACTGCCGAAGTTTCTGAAAACGAGACTTTCCGAGCGGTTCGCTCCTCTGTCTCAAATTTATTTACGCGGCGACGCCGGCATCTAGCCCCATAATGCTCCCTGAGCAGGCAGTCGAAACCCTGTTCGCTTTGCGAAGACCATTGTCCTAGGTAGTTATTCAAGGAGTACCGGAGGCGAACAATTTGATTCCAACACGTCCCTTTTCGTACGTTCTAGCCTCCACCCTCCTGCTGGGATCCACCATAAGTTCTATTGGCCAATGGCAGCGGACACTCATTCAGGACGACGGACAAGAAACGCACGATGTATCTGTTCCGCATCCTCTTACCTGGTGGACACGCAATCCATTGGAGCTTGACGAGAGCGGAGACCTGTTGATCGGCTCGAAAGCAAATGGCGGAATTGGCCTT
Source organism: Edaphobacter sp. FHG110511_03 (assembly GCF_059115365.1). NCBI lineage: Bacteria > Pseudomonadati > Acidobacteriota > Terriglobia > Terriglobales > Acidobacteriaceae > Edaphobacter > Edaphobacter sp. FHG110511_03. The sequence goes on from NZ_JBZYWL010000001.1 coordinate 1,269,458, forward strand.
ACGGCGCGGGACTATCAGGTCCAACAGAAGGTAACCACTCTCGGCACGATCGCAGATCACCGTATTGTTCAGGTGCTCACGACAATTCATGCCGGGCCTCGCGTGGTCACATTCGGCGGCCCTGGCGTCGATGGCCCTCCTGCACAGTGGAAGAGCCTCCTGGTTGGGGTGGGGGCGAATCAGTATGTAGAGATTTACGCACTGCAAATTAATTGGGGCGGATTTCAGGTCGGTTCGGCAGGGATCTACGGTTTGGGTCCCAACTCAATCTTGGGAACGGACGACCCAGACACGGGGAATGGTGGTGACTGCAGCGATGCTTATTGGTGGTTTGATAAGGCAGGGGGCGCACCCCGTGGACTTTACGAAGCTGGAAGACGTGATCCGGCAAGCCATTCCTAAGGAGGGAACCTATAGGTCCCGCTGCTGGGCACTGCACCCGGCAGAAGCTTATTTGGAGAGCGGGGTGCAGCGTCTCGACGCAAAGTGTCACGCCTGTGGAGGTCTAGGCACTGTGCATGCCCAATACCGAATCCAGAGCGGTGTTGCAATTCCGGTTTCAGTTCGCTTTGAGGCAGAGACCGAGCAATAAGGTATGCGGAGTAGTCCTCCAGAGGGGTGGATGGTCGGAGAAATAACCGGCGCTTAACTTCCCCTAAACAGGGTTAGCGGCAACTTCGATCCTGACGATTCAATGCAGACACCACAAACCAACTGTGCCGGATTCGCAAATAACGCGATCTTTTGTTTACTCCTCTCGCAGCACTGCCAGGGGGCTTACCCGGGTAGCTCGCACCGCAGGAATCAGGCTTGCTGCGAGCGATACCGCTATCATCAGGAACATTGCTGCGATCAGTGTCGCCATATCCCGCGCGCTCACCCCGTAGACCAAACTCTGGACAACTCTCCCGAGGGCCAGCGCTGCCGCAAAGCCCACGGCAATCCCGATCGCGGTCGGCTTCATACCTCGCGCAATCACGACCTGCAGCACGTCGCGCTTCGTCGCTCCAAAGGCCATGCGCAAACCAATCTCTTTCATGCCCCGCCGCACGGAGTAAGCCAGCACACTATAGATTCCCACCGTGCACAGCACCAGCGCCAGCAACCCGAAGACCCCCAGCAGCTGCATGTTGAAGCTCCGCTGCGTCAGCGTATCGCCAACGTATGCCTCCAGAGTCATCACACGGTTCACCGAAACATCCGCCCTCACCTCGCGCACCGCATTTGCGATCGACTCTGCCATGCTTTCTGGTGCAACCGACGTCCGCACCACCAGCGTCAGCGGCGACACATTCACCTCCTGCGCCTGCGGCCAGTACAGTGTTGCTACACCCGCCGATGAATCCAGCCGGGACTGCTTCACATCTCCCACCACGCCCACAATCGTCCTCTCCTTCTCCGGATAAAAGGACAGCTTCAGATGGTGCCCCACAGATCCTCCCTGTGGCCAGAACTGCTTGGCCATTGTTTGCGAGATCACCACCACCGGCTGCGAATCTTCCCTGTCATCGTCTGTGAGGTCCCTTCCTTCCAGCACCGGAATCCGCATCGCCTTGAAATACCCCGGCGTCACCGCACGCACCGAAACCTCCGGCTGTTCCGACAGCGCCACCGCAGGCCGTCCCTCCACCGCCACCGGCTGGTTCGACCCTCCCTGCAGCGGCAGACTATCCACCGCACCCGCCGCCGTCACTCCCGGCAGCGCCCTCACCCGCTCCTGCACCCGATCGAAGAACTGCGCCTCGTTGCTCGCGCTCGCAAACGCCTTGCGGCTTATCTGAACGTTCATCGTCAACGCATTCTTCTCATCGAACCCCGGATCGATGTTCTGCAGGTTCCATAGACTACGGATCATCAGTCCCGCTCCAGCCAGCAGCACCAGCGACAGTGCCACCTCCACCACCACCAGCGCCGATCGCGTCCTGCCGCCGCTACCATCCGAGTCCGTCCTTCCAAGCCCCTGCTTCAACGCCTCGTTCACATTGCCCTTACTCATCCGCAGCGCGGGAATCAGCCCTGCCAGGACACCCGTCACCAGCGACAGCCCCAGTGCAAACCAAAGCACCGGAGCATTCAATCCAATCTCACCCATCCGCGGCAGCTTGTTGGCGAAGAACTTGAGCAGCAACTGAATCCCGAAGTGAGCTCCCAGCAAACCCAGCGCGCCGCCAAACAGCGACAGCACCACCGTCTCCGCCAATAGCTGCCCTACAATCCTGCTCCGCGTCGCTCCCATCGCCGAACGGATCGCAATCTCCTTCCGCCGCGCATAAGCCCGTCCCAGCACGAGGTTCGCCACATTCGCGCAGGCGATCAGCAGCACAAATGCCACCGCACCCAGCATCATCAGTAGTGCCGGACGTACGGATCCCACCGTCTCCTCACGCATTGGGTTCACCACCGCGCCCCAGCCTTTGTCGTCCTCCGGGTATGCCGCCTCCAGCCGGCGTGAGATCGTATCCATCTCCGCCTGCGCCTGCTCTACCGTCACTCCCGGTTTCATCCGCGCGGCGACAAGAAAGTGATGCTCGTTTCGCACCGCCTTCTCCGCATCGGTCAGCATATGCGGCACCCACATCTGCGCAAACCCCGGCTTAGTCATCGCCGGCCCCATCACGCCCACCACCGTATAGGGTTCCTCATCCAAATTGATCTTCTTCCCCACAATGCCCGGGTCCGCGCCATGCTCCTGCCAGTACCGGTAGCTCAGCACCACCTCACGCTCCGGCGTGCCGCTGCCCTGCTTCTGCAAAAACACTCTGCCGTACAGCGGCTGCACCCCAAATACTGAGAAGAACTCCGGACTCACTGTGCTCGCTCTGACCGCCTCCGGCTTGCCAGCCCCGGTCACATCGACCCCCCTGCCGGAGTACAGAGTCATGTTCTCGAAGACGTGGTTCTGCTTCTGCCAATCCAGGTAGTTCCCCGCTGAGACCGAAAATTGCGTCATGCCAGGAAAGCTCTTCTGCGGCGGCGTGTGCCATACCTGCACCACCCGGTCCACGTCACGGAAGGGCAGGGGTTCGAGGAGCACTGCATGCACCACACTGAAGATCGCGGTGTTCGCTCCAATGCCGAGGGCCATGATCAGAACCGCTGTAGCCGTAAACCCCGGGCTTTTTCGCAGCATCTTCAGAGCAAATCGAAAGTTCTGAATAAGGGCTAGCAAGGCGCACCTCCATCCGGATGTCTAGTGTTCCAAATGCAATCGCATTACCACCCCGCTGGAGCAGTTAAATGTAGTCTTATCAGCCACGCCGTTCGAAGATTTCACCGCAAGAGTGTCCGCTACCGAGCGGCAACGTCCGGTTTTGAACAGAGAGAATTCCAGGCCGAGAGCCCTTTCGGGTTCGGACCTGGGGAGCTGCGGGTGGAGCGGGAAACGCTCTTGGACGATTTCTTCGGCGACTGAGGGGAAACCCCTCGCAATCAGGAAAGTTGCGCGCAACCGGCCGACTGAATGAGTGTTCATTATGGGTGTAGTGAGGAGGTTGTTATGAAGGCCACTCAGATGAAGTCGATGATTACAAAGGTGATGACGGCGGGTTTGGTAGCGGGTGCGTTTCTCTTCGCAGGCCCGAAGAAGGCTGAGGCCGCGCAGGTGAACATCGGAGTCCAGATCGGTCGGCCGGTTGTTTATCCGGATTACTACGCTCAACGAAGGGCTTACTACGATCGTCTGCGCTGGGAGGAGGCTCGTCGAGCCGAGATTGCTCGTCGTGAGGCATGGCGGCACGAGCAATGGGTGCGAGCGCATCGGTATGCGCCCCGTCCTTATGGATACTACGGTCGGTAGGTCATTTGGTTTTGAACGAAGGGCCGGTTGCGGGGATCCGCACCGGCCCTTCTCTTTTAACTTGCAGAGCGTAATTGCGACTTCGTTCCTGGATAGGAGACAGAGGAGTGTTCTTCGCGTCTGATTCCTTTCCATCTAGGACATATGGGAAATGTGGAACGGCAGGAAGAATGAGAAGATGCCCTTAGCAACAAATCAACAGGAGATTGAACGATGAAAAAGCTGTATTCGCTGATGCGGAAGCGCGGCCTTATCCTGGCCGGAATCATGACCGTGTGTGCCTCGGGCAGCGCTTTTGCCCAGAACAAGGCCATCGACTTCAAGCAGGGCATGCCCTTCAGCGATGGATTCGTCGCGGGCAACACCCTTTACGTTGCGGGTCAGCAGGGGCCGGATGCGAATGGCAAGGTCACCGGAACCGACATCACGCTGCAGACCACGAACACCATCGCAGCGATTAAGAAGATCGTCGAGAAGGCGGGCTTCAAGATGTCCGACCTGGTCTCGGTGACGGTGTATGTGACCGACCTGAACGATGTGAAGAAGATGAACGAGGTCTACATCAAGGAGATGCCGGATCCGAAGCCAGCCCGCGCCACGGTGCAGGTTGCAGGCCTGATCGGCGGAGCGAAGATCGAGATCTCGGCCATCGCGGTCAAGCACTAGAAGGCAGCCACGTACTCCGGGTCCGTCCCGAATGTGGAGGACCCGGGGAAGTTTACTTTTCTTCCAGCAGCGCGGAGATACGAAGCAGCCACTCGCGTGTCGTTAAGCCCTCCCAGCCTTCCGCAATAATGTCCGGGCGGAAGATCTGGACAAACTCTTCCGCGAGGCGTGAATCGCTGTCGCCATAAGCAGAGATGAAGCGATGAATCTCCGCAGCCGTTTCCTTTCGATCTTCGGCGGGAAGATCCTTTCTGCAGGTAGCGAGGATCTCTTCGAGAGTGTTGCCATTGATATCGAAGTCCTGATGAAAGTACGCACCAAGCAGATAGTAAAGGTGCGGAAACGCAGTCTTCTCTGGATATCGATGAGGGCTCATCGGCAAGCCTTTCGCGGTGTTCAGGGAAGGGGCTGGTAGTAGCGGGTCTCGAGGGAGGCGCAGCCTTCGCAGAGAGTTCTTGTGATGCCCAACTGAGAGTGGCGAACCTCGCGGTCGTAGTTAATGCCCTCGCCGCATTGTTCGCAGACGATGCGTGGGGATTTGTAGCCGGGCATCTCGCGGGGGTGGATGGGTACCTGGACCCACTGCTCGTGAAAGAGGTCGGCGTCGATCATCCCGCGGTAGGCGAGCATCTGCTGCTGGTTTTTGTTTTCGATTTGAGGGTAGAGATCGCGGGCGCGCTGCTTGGAGGATTCGAGGGCGGCGATGCGGATGCCTTTGTACGTGGGGGTGCCATCGTTGAGCGGATCCAGGGGGAGGTTCAGATCGACGAAGGTGGCGGCCATCTTCCCCCAGTCGCGGAACTTGAGAGCGCGCTTGCCGAGGCGGCAGCCGGTGACGACGGCGATGGCATCGGTGGCGCATCGATCGATCTCGACGAAGGTGACGAGACGTTTGCGGTCGGTGGTGCGGGGCTCGGCGATGCCGAGGCGCTGGCAGCCCAGCATGGCGAGGCGGACGCCGAGAATCTGGCCGGCGCAAAGGTGGCCGTGGGCGATCTCGGCTTGATGGAGGAGGTCGGGGAAGGACTCCATAGATTCATGATACGGCGTTAGGGAGTGGTCAGTTTGGAGGGATGGCTGAAGTTTCCGAAAACGGGACTTTGCGGGGAACCTCCGCGCAAGGATCGAGCCAGCAGTACTTCACGCAAGCTTCGTGCCGGAATGAAGACCGCACACCATCTATTTCAGAGAGGCATGGCGCCCTAAAAGTGAGAGCAACGTAGTCTTACGTACCCATCTACAACCAAAATCTGTTGTCTCGCTCAGGGGCGGTGACGCTGGTGTGTCAGCGGGTAGGACTACATAATCTGTGCAAACACGAACCCCATAATCGCACTGCTTGTCTACTCCAAAGATGCATTCGTAAGAAGTCTCCATAGAGCTATAGCCCTCGTTGAAAACTTCTCCATATCGGATCCTGCCGTACGCTGCGTTCGCGGCCGACTTGGGGGCGATTGGCTCTTTTACGGTACGCAGGAACACAACATATTCCCATCCAAGTCGCGTGCCCACGAATCGCCCAAAGAAAATGGTTTGACCTGCAACGGCACCTTTGAACCCCTGAAGTACCTCTGCCCTATAGATGGGTTTCTCATAGGCTTCGGTATCGCCTGCGACAACCTTCACCAAAGCGACTATGTCCGCTTGCCTCCCGTAGCTTTCCAGTGTTGCGCGCCCCGGCTCCGTTATCGTCACGGCCGTGCCTTGTATTGCCTGCCCCTGGCAGGTCGAGGCGATCAAGACTAGAAGTCCGAGCGTTCTTCGTATCATCCGTTACCCCTTGCGCTTTACTTCAAGGTCAGTTGGGTCCCCAGATTACCGGATTTTCATACCACCACCAGGATCAGGCTCACGGAAAACGGGGTTTTGGTTGCCCTGGTGTTCAAACGGGTCCACCGCGTTGTCGAGAGCGTCGGGTTTGGGAGGATGTTGCGGTATTGTTGCAGAGGGCCATCGAGCGCATGGGGAGGGTTTGTGGGCATTTTGTGGACGCACTTTGCGATTGGCTTCAGCGCGCTGCTGCCGCTGGTGAATCCGCTGGGTTCTGCGCTGGTGTTCCTGGGGCTGGTGGGGATTCAGCCGGCGGCGGTGTACAAGTCGCTGGCGCGACAGATTGCCATCAATATGGTGTTGTTCCTTGCCGTGATTGAGTTGATTGGCTCATACCTGTTGAGCTTCTTTGGGATCTCCATGCCGATTGTGCAGCTTGCGGGGGGCGTCGTCGTGGCGGCGATCGGCTGGGGCGTGCTGAACCAGAGCGATGTTGAAAGCAGCTCGAAGAATGCGGATGCCCGGGCGGGCGCGCAGTCGGTGACCAGGGACAACTTCGAATCGAAGGCGTTTTATCCGCTGATGTTTCCGGTGACGGCGGGACCGGGATGTCTTGTGGTGATGCTGACGCTGAGTGCGCACACGATGGAGAGTCTCAATCTGACGGAGAGGGTGCTGGCTCGCGTTGGATTGCTACTGGCAGTGGTGCTGCTGAGTGCGTTGGTGTACGTGTGCTATGCCTATGCGCCGCAGATTACGCGGGCGATCTCGCCTTCGACGGTGCATGGGATCCTTCGAGTCATCGCGTTCATCCTGCTGTGCATCGGGGTACAGATTGCATGGAATGGGCTGGAGGCGCTGATCCAGCCGCTGATCGCGAGCCATGGGTCGTAGAGCCGGAAACGTTCTTCGACGCGGTTAACTTCCGCCTCGGGAGTAAGCGGGAGAGAGGGTTCGCACTTCGCGCGAATGCCAACCTTACCCGCGATAAAGCCGCGGCGAAGATGGGCACCCGACACCCTGCACACTCCTTTTCGAAGTGGGGAAACCCGATCCATCCCCAAGTAGATTTGTACCTGTTCCGGATCGTCCTTTGGCAATGCATGGGGGGCGTGCGGGGTTCAGACGGTGGGTGGGTTGACGGCGACGACAAGCTTGCCGTTTCCCTTGCGGTTGGGGACGCTGCCGGTGTAGGCGTCGGTGGCTTGTGCGAAGCCGACGATGGCATCGACGAAGGTGCGGAGCTTGCCGGTGTCGATGAGGGCGGCGACTTCCATGAGCTGGCGCTGGTGGGGCTTGACGATGAAGAAGGAGTGCATGATGCGGGGGTCTTCCGAGGACTCTTTATCGGAGGCGATGGTGACGGCGAAGCGGCCGGGCTTGACGAGGGGCAGCGAGCGCAGGAGGGTGTCGCCTCCTACGGCGTCGAAGACGATGTCAACCGGTTCGGTGACGACGTCCTCAAAGCGGGTGGTGTGATAGTCGATGATTTCGTCGGCTCCGAGCTGGCGTACGAAAGGGAAGTTGGCGGAAGAGGCGGTGGCGATGACATGGGCACCGTGAAGATGGGCGATCTGAACGGCGAAGTGGCCGACGGCTCCCGCGGCCCCGTGGATGAGGACACGGTCGCCGGGATGCAGGTGGCCATGCTCGAAGAGGCCTTGCCAGGCGGTAAGGGCGCCGATGGGGACAGATGCGGCCTGAATGGGGGTAAGGGTGAGCGGGGCCGGTGCGATGGAGGTTGTCTGGGCGAGGCAGAACTCGGCGAGGGCACCCTGACTGAACCAGTCGTTCATGCCGAAGACGGATTGTCCGAGAGCGAAGTCGCGGACGTCGGAGCCGACCGCAGCGATGGTTCCGGCGAACTCATGCGAGGGGACGGCGCCGGTGCGGGATGCCCCGGATTGATCGTGGGTGGTGGGATACCAGGAGAGTTCTGTGGGAGTGACGCCAGCGGCAGAGATGCGGATGAGAACCTCACCGGAGCCTGGCTGAGGCTCGGGAAGGGTGGCTTCGACCAACTTTGGGGACTTTCCGGAGTCCGCAAGGCACATAACCTTCATGAATACCTCCAGCGCCTGCCGTGAGGCAGGGCGATTAGCCGCGATGAAGAGCGTGACGGATCTTTTGATCGGTCTTGTATTGGCTGAGAGCGTAGACGGCCCAGATTGTGGCAGGAACCCAACCGATGAGCGTGATTTGGAGAACGAGACAGAGCACACCGGCAATTGGGCGCCCGATGGTGAAGAAGGTAAGCCAGGGAAGCAGGAACGCGATGATAAGTCTCACGGCAGACCCTTTGCAGCAGATTTGCTTCTTTGTAACAGATGTTGAACAGGGCGGGAAGGACGCAAGCAGTCTTTAGCGGACGGAGATGGATTATCGCGTTTTGATTCTCAATCCACGGCTTCAGTTGCCATCGTCGTTGTCGCCTTCTTCGAGGATGGAGGAGGTTCCGACAACGTCGTAGGTGGCGGCCTCGCCGCCGGTGGGCTGTATGGTTACGCGGAGCGGCAGACGCTCCCATTGGGCGGGCCGGCAGACCGGGATGAAGTGATTGGGCTGTGGCCATCTCCCGAGGAGCTTCTGGACGACAGGTCGACGGGCTCCAAGCTGGGCGACTATGACGTAGAGGCTGGCTCCTTTCGCTGTGGTGGCAGTGCCGCAGTAGGCGGCGTAGTCGCGAAACCAGACTGCGTCGGAGACGAGGGGGTCGAAGTCGGGGAGATGGAGCGCGGTGATGTGGCCAGTGACGCGATCGACGGTAATCCAGGGACCGGGCTGCCAGATCCAACGCGGGGCGGGGTCATCAGGCAGGGCGTCGTTGATCCGCAGGGCCCGGCGTATGGCAAAGGTGCGATCGGTGATCGGGTGGGAGTCTCCGGTCGTCCAGTCTTTCTGGCGGTCGTCGATGATGAGAGGGCGGACCCTGATGGTGGAGGTTTCGTCGATCTTCGCTTCCGGCGTGGAGTCCGGCTGGGTATAGGAGACGCGGCGGGCTGCACCGAGGGCGACAGTGTGGATTTTTGGGGTAGCGGCGGCAGAGCCGGTGCGGGGCAGCAGAGTGAGGCTCAGGAAGAGGACAGCGGCGCAGGATCTCACTTCGGGAATGTGCTCGGAAAAGGTAGACGGCCAGTTCGTGGGACTGCTGTGAGAACTGGCCGTAGTGGAAAGAGGGCTCGCGGAGATTCCCGCGCGCCGAAGGAAGAAAGAATGGTGTCATGCTACTGGAGGCTGTGGATTTCGAAGCAGAGAACTTTCTGACACTTTTGTGGAGTGGAATAAAAGGGGTTATACGTGGAAGAAAGTTCATTGAGGGGGGAAAGAGCTCCCCGGTTGTGTTGAAGAAGATTAAAAAACTGTGGAATACCTTGTGAATGTCGCTCAATTCGTGATGGTGAGCGGAGTAGTATCGTGAAAACAGAGCGTGTGCCTGTGCGTGTGCGCCGAGTGGAGCCCGCAGAGGGGCCATCTCCAGCAGTGAGGAAAGGATACGAACAGATATGTGGAAACCGAATCAGCCGGGAAGCAATAGCCCCTCAACTCCAGAACCGTCGCGGCCGACTCCCCCGGCGCCGAGCTATGAGGCTCCGCGAGCGGCGGCTGCTTCTTCCGGCGCAAGCACTACCGCTGCCCCGGGAACGGGCGAGCAGGCGACGATTGGCAAATCGCTGGTAGTCAAGGGTGAAGTGACCGGTTCAGAGTCGCTTTACATCGACGGCAAGGTCGAGGGCGCAATCAACCTGCCGGGCAATCGCGTCACAGTGGGCCGTAACGGCCAGGTCGCGGCGAACATCGTCGCCCGCGAGGTCGTGGTGCTGGGCAAGGTGCGCGGAAACTGCCAGGCGAGCGATCGCGTGGACATTCGCAGCGAAGGTTCGCTGACCGGCGATGTGATTGCGGCACGCATCTCGATTGAGGATGGCGCCTTCTTCAAGGGCGGCATTGACATCCGCAAGCCCGGTGGAACCGACCTGAAGGGTGGACCCGCTCAACCGGCCACTACTTCGGAGCCCGTCGCGGTTTAGACCTACCAGACTCTCAAAGAGTTGCGGGAGCGGTTCCGGCGAAGATGCCGGAACCGTTTTTGTTTTGGGCTGCTCTCAGGAGAGGTTTGCGGGTTATTGGGAGAGGCCTACGGATTCCCCATTCGATTCTGTTCAGGACAGGCTTTCGCCTGCGGCTCAGAATTAGAAATTGCGGACGATGGTGAAGATGGTAGCGATGACGAGGAGGGTGTAGAGCGCCTCTGGCGGGAGATGGAGCGGGTCGTGTCTTTTTTGGGGGGAGAGGATCCTGTAGAGTTCCCACAGGAGAGCGGCAGGCAGCAGGAGTGTCGTGAGTGGGTTGAAGTGCATCGCTTCTGCGATGCGGCCGTTCAGAAGAGCGGCGAGGGCGCGGGTAGTTCCGCAGCCGGGGCAGAGGATGCCGAAGTAGTGGTGGATGGGGCACTGCGGGTAGAAGCTGTATTGCGTGGGCGGGAAGCGCAGCAGCATTGCAGCTGCAGCGAGGATGGCTAGAGTTGTGGCGAGAAGTGTTCGTCGCTGCGATCGTGTTGTGGCGGCACGGCCCACCTTGGGCGCGATGAAGCTGCGCCGAAGATGGGGCACCCGGTTTTGTTCCGCTATAAACGCGTCGTGAGGATGGGGCGCGCGATCCTGTGCGGGGAGGAACATGGTCAGAGTCCGCTGCGATAACGGAGAGCCTGTTTGATGGCGTTGATGCGGTTGAAGTGGTACTGGAAGTAGAGGCCGCCGAAGAAGAAGGTCATGATGGGGCCGAGCTGGAGACCCACGGGGTCGGCGCCGTTGAAGTAACGCTCGAGAGAATCGCGCATAGAGAAGCGATAAAGGATAACCAGGACGAAGACCGCGATGCTGACAAGGATCGAAAGCGGGGAGATGTGCCGATGGCCGGTATGCATGGCGAAGATGCCCGCGCGCATGGAGAGGCCACCCTTGAGGAACGAGAGCACGGCGTAGGCGATGAAGTAAGGGAAGGCCCGGGTCTGCGGTTCGATGCGCTTCATCCAGAGGACCTGGACGAAGTCCCAAATGACGGCGAAGAGTCCGCAGGTGGCGATGGCGAGGATGAGGACGAGCGCCCAGTGGAGATTCGGCGGATCGGGATAGGGAGAGACAGCGTAGGCTGGCTGTCCATAGGGCGCAGCGGGTGGGACGTAAGCTGGGGGGATGGGAGCAGCGGCGGCGGCATACGCGCCTTGTGGCCCGACTGCAGGTGGGGTAGCGCCTGCGGCTGGATTGGCGCCCGCGGCTGGATTTAGGATCTGCGCCACCGGAAGCCAGTCGGTCATCTCGTCGGATTTAGCGAGATCGGTGAGGAGAACGTTGCCGGTGGCGACGTAGCGCTGCAGGTCTTCGAGGGTATAAGGGCCGTAGGTCTGTCCTGCGCGAGAGATGAGATAGGGCATGAGGGCTCCTGGTGTCTGCAAGAGAGATGAAAACACGCGCAGGCCATGAGCACAAATCATTTCGTTTCACTGCGAACGCCGGAGGATGCCCGAGGGAATATCGAGGCGAGTCCAAGGTGAAACTATTTCAAGGGATGATCTGTATAAAAGGGCAGGTTTACAGACCGGGAGATAGCGTGTTCAAAAAGCTGGGAATCCTTCTTGCAGCATCGGCGTTAGTGCAGTGCGAGGCGCAACAGGCGTGGCAGAGCATTCAGATGCCGGCAGCAGCTGCGGTCGCGAAACGATGGGTGAATCCTCCGTCCGAGTACGGTCCTGAGCCTTATTACGGATTGAATGGCGCAGTGAATGAAGAGGTGATTCGCCGCGACCTGGATACGATGCAACGGCTTGGGTACCGAGCCGTCACGGTTCAATATGGGCGTGGCGCGCCTTTTGCTTACCTGTCTCCAGAGTACTTCCGATTTTTTCGCAGCTTTGTGGACGAGGCGAAGAAGCGCGACATGCGCGTGTGGATTGTGGATGACGCCGGTTATCCCAGCGGGTTCGCGGGCGGCAGGTTCACGGCGGAGAAGCCTGAACTGCGGATGCAGGCGCTGGTCGCGGCAGAGACGATTCCTGTAAATGGCGGCGAAGCAGTGACGCGTACCCTGAAGCCGGAGACGGTCGCGGTAACGGCGAGGAACGCTGACGGAAGCAGGACGGAAGAGATTCCATTCTCGAATGGAGTGATGAAGTGGACGGCTCCGGCGGGGAACTGGACGGTGACGGTTGTAGAGCACCGGTTCAGCACGTCGCCGACGAGGAGCGACACGAATCCGAAGAACGTGAAGGACGGCTCGCAGTCGCTGGAGGATTACCTGGACCCGGCGGCGACCGCACAGTATCTTACGTTCACGCACGAGCAGTACAAGAAAGTTGTCGGGGATGAGTTCGGCAAAACCATCCTGGGGTTTCGCGGAGACGAGCCCGACTATTCGATTCGCGGACTGCCGTGGACGCCGAAGTTCTTCGATCGCTTTACAGCGGTGAAGGGCTACGATGTGCGGCCTTATCTTGCCTCGTTTTTTGGAAAGCCTGCGGAGATGACGGAGAGGCAACGGCGGGCGAAGGCAGACTATTCCGATGTGTTCTCGCAGATGTTCCGCGATGGCTTCTTCAAGCCGCAGGGAGACTGGTGCGCCGCGAATCATCTGGAGTACCAGGTCCACCTGAATCACGAAGAGATGGAGATGCAGCTGGTCCACAGCGAGGGAGAGTTTTTTCGCGATATGCGCTATGTGCAGGTTCCGGGGATCGATTCGATCTGGCACCAGATCTGGAAGGACACGATCTCGGATTTTCCGCGGCTGGCGGCTTCAGTGTCGCATGTGTACGGCAAGCCGCGGGCGTTTACGGAGAGCTTCGCGGCCTACAGGCCGGAGCCCGACGTCGATATGGCTCTCTACATCCTGAACGAGCAGTTCGTGCGGGGCGTGAACCTGGTGGAGACGATGTACTTTCCTGCGACGACGGGGGGACGCGGAGGCTCGCCTTACATGAAAGAAGCGGGCTACCCGGCACTGCTGGAGTATGTGCGACGGATGAGTTATCTACTGTCGATGGGAAGGCCCGCGGCCTCGGTGGCGCTGTATCTGCCCTCGAGTGCGATGTGGATGGGGGATGAGGCAGCAGATACGGCGTTTGTCTCGACCGAGCGATTGCTTTCAGAACGGCAGGTCGACTTCGATATCGTGAGTGAGGATGCTCTGTCCAAAGATTTGAAAGCAGCGAAGGGCGTCTTTGAGACGATGAGCGGGAATCGATACGAAACGGTGATTCTTCCGGGTGAGGCTGTGATCTCGCAGGCTGCGCTCGATCGTCTGCGTGAGTTTGCCGGGGGCGGTGGTGCGGTGTTGTTTCTGGGGCATGTGCCGACGATGATCTCGGGAAAGACATATCTCGATGCGAGGGAAGCTTCCGCGAAGGACTTTGCATGGGCGAAGGTGGTAACCGATGCTCAACTCGCGGAGACACCGACGCCTCCGGCACAACCACCTGCTGAGGCTCCTTCACCGCAGATTGTTCCTCGCTCGATCGAGGACGCGCTGCACGGTGTTGTGAAGCATGGTGACATGGAGTTGGAGAGTCCCGACACGTCGCTCCGCGTGATGAAGCGGAGGCTGAAGGATGCGGATGTATACGTGCTGTTCAACGAAGGTCCGCACGCGCTGTCGCAAAGGGTTCTGTTGCGCAGCAGCGGCCAGCGCGTTGAAGGATGGGATGCACAGATCGGGAAGGTTGGTGAGGTGCGCTCGTCTGGGAAGAGCGGCGGCAGGTCGATCCAGCTTCAACTGAGCGCCTATGAGTCTCGTGTGCTTGTGGTGCGGTAAGACCGTCAGACAGGGCGCAAGGAAGGGATGGATGAGAGGGGCGAGTCCTTGATTCCAGCTCCATAGTTCGTCGGCTTCTCTTGACTGCAGTTCAGATAGAAGCCTTGCGTCGAGAGGGCGGTTTTACGCTGCGGGGAGAGTGAATCCTTACGCTATGTGGGTCATTCTAAAATCATCCCTACCTCTGATGGAACGGGGATGAGGTGAGAGAGATGAACTCTGTCAAGATCGTGGAAGATTTCTGGGAGGCTGTCTGGAGTGCACGTGATCCAGAGGCAGTTCAAAAATTCGTGGTGGATGATTTCGTGATTACAACGGGCGGCGTCGATATCGTAGGCAAGGAGAACTTTATCGCCTGGGTAGGACAGTTTCTTGCAAAGATCACGGACTTCCGCTTTGAAGTGATTGAGACCTTTCAGAACGCAGATGGCAGCCGCGTGGCGTCGCGGTGGAGGGTTTCAGGCAAGAACAATGGATTAATTGCTACTGAGCCAAATCAGAAGCCGATTTCATTTACCGGAACTGCGGTGTGGGCGATCCGGGAGGATGGAAAGCTTCTACACAACTGGGTGGAGCGGGGCTCGTCTGTAGCAGTTGAACAAAGACCAGGCGATGAGCGCGAAGCCGGGCATTCCGATCGTTCGCAACGATGAGATCGTCGCGAACGATGGAGCCCGCATGGTTTTTGTGTTTTAAAGGCTCTGGTTGTCGGCGGTTTCGAGTTGCGTGTCTTTGGCCGCGCGACTGATCGCGACGCGAAGATCGGTGACCTTGTTGAGCGCGAAGGCCGCGGGGCTGGTGGGTGCGGTGACGGCGATGAAGTCGGCGCGGTTGACATCTTCGAGGTAGAAGCTGGGGCGCTGGTCGGCCTGTGCGGGCGCAACCTCGACGTGGCTCATCTCGATGTTTTTGACGTGGCGGAGGAAGAAGCCCTGCGATGGAGTCTCAGGGCCGAACATGCCGGGGTCGGGATACTTGTCTGCGTTTTCCGGCATGACGATCTTGGCTGCTTCGGCGGTGCCTCCGCCCTGGTGCTGGATGAAGATGTTGGAGAGTTTGACGTCCTTGATGGGATATTCGGGGATTCCGCTGAGGATGGAGGATATGTGCGGGACGGTGTTATAGCTGACGAGGTTATCCACGACGATGCGCTGCAGCGTGCCGACCTTTGTGCTCTCCTTCGGGCCACGCAGACGTGAGCCGAGGCGGAAGAAGAGAGGGGCGTTGACGACGTCGCGCATGGTGATATTGGAGATGGCAATGTCTTCGCACAGGGCACCGTCTTCGCTCTCGAGGGCGAGTCCCATGCAGGCTTCGAAGACGCAGTTGGAGATGGTGATGTTCTTGAAGCCGCCGTTGGACTCGGTTCCGCACTTGATGCGTCCATTATGGGCGAGGCGCGGAGTATTGGCGGGGAACTTCTTGTAGGTTCCGTCGAGCATGGTTCCGAGCTCCCAGGAGCCGGCGACGTAGCAGTTGGTGATGGTCATGTTCTCGGTGGCGCGAGCATAGCCGAGAGCATAGCTGGACTTGGGGCAGATACCGTCGTCCCAGGGGGAGTTGACGAAGCAATTGGAGACGCGGACGTTGCGGCAGCAGTCGATGTCGATGCCGTCGCGATCGGTGTCGATGGTGAGATTGTCGATGGTGAGGTTGTCGACGCCGGTGAGCAGAAGGCCGAAGTGGCCGCCCTTGAGGATGGAAAAGTCGCGGAAGAGAACATTGCGGCAGTTCTTGAGCGCGATGGCCTTATTGCCGACGCCGGGCTGCTCGGCCTGGAATATGGTGTAGTTGCCGCGAGCGGGACGCGGGGGTGGAGGAGGCGATCCGGCGGGGCGCTCGGGGCCGAAGCCGGTGGTCTTGGGGGCACCGGGAGGGCGTCCGGGGCCGGCGCCGTAGCTGAGGCCTTTGCCGTAGATGAGACCCGGGCCGATGATGGAGACATCCTGGATATCGATGCCCCAGAGGAGCGAGTTCTTCCAGTGGTTGTGGCCGTAGTCCTGGTAGGCGTCCCAGGCGGTGTTGGGCTCGGCGGCATCGTAGGTTCCCCCGTTGTAACCAGTGGTCTCGCCGGGTTTGGGAGAGTCGGCGGCGAGTAGAATGCAGCCCTGCGAGAGATAGAGCGAGACATGGCTCTTCAGGCGGATGGAGAAGGAGAGCCAGGTCCCCGCTGGGAAGAAGACGGTGCCCCCACCAACGGCTGCAGCGGCCTCGATAGCCTTGTTGATGGCGGGCGAATCTACGGTCTTGCCGTCGCCGACTGCCCCGAAAGAACGAATGTCGAAGATGGCTCCGCCTGGAAAGGCTGCGGAGGCAGATCGGGGAGCGGCGTAGGCTGAAGGCACGGCGGTGGCGGCAACAGCGGCCAGCCCCATGCCGCTGAGCTTGAGGAGTTCGCGGCGGGCAGAGTTGATGGTATTCATGGCGCAGCCATGCTAGCAGAGAATTGGTAGGACCAGAAACCAGCTTCCAAATGTAAAGACAAGGAAGGCTTGCGGTAGCGGAGAATCCTTCGTCAGCCAAAGTGACATCCCATTCCGCAATCAGGGATAATTCGCGAATGATAAGGCCGTGTTTTCTGGTGATCGACCGGGAGTTTCCGGGGAGTATCTCAACCCGAAAGCTGGTGCTTGAGACAGCGAAGTTCAATGTAATTACAGCCTACAGCGGACCCGAGGCGCTCGAAATCTTTCGGCGTTTTCCCGCGCTGGATGGAATCGTGATGGATGGAGAGATGGACGATATCTCCGCGGAGGATCTGGCTCAAAACTTTAAGGCGGCGAATCCGGATATTCCTGTGATCGTGATCTGCGCACCCGGTGGGGCGTATTGTCCAAGCGCGGATAAGCGGGTGGAGTCCTTTCAGCCTGCCAAACTGCTGGAGATTCTGCGGAGTCTTAAGCCGCGAGAATCGGAGCAGATCGAAAAGCATGACGAGGAGCTCAGCAAAGAAAAGCTGCGATGAGGATGCACGACGCCAGCTGAACGCAGAGGCGTGTCGCAGATCGGATCCATCATCATCAGCTTGTCGATGCAGCTAAGGTTTGGCCGCCGGGGCTGGCGCCGGTGCGGGAGTGGACGCGGGAGGCACAGGCCCAAGTTCCTTCATCTTGCGGTTGAAGTCTGCATTGGCCTGCTGGATCTGCGGCTGGACTTCGCTCATCTGCGTCTGTACGAGCTGCATGGTCCGGCTCATCAGCTGCGGAGACTTGGCGATGAGGGCCTGGCCGGCGGGCGAGCGATAGAAGGCGATGATGCCATCAAGCTCCTGATCGGTATAGGTCTCGGCATAGACCTCGACGACGGTGGGCTTGATCTTGTCCCAGGAGACTGCGCCCTGTGTGATGGATTGAATCTGGTTTATGTAATCGCCGATGAGCTTTTGCTGGGCGGGAGTGAAGGTGTGGTTGGCCGATTGCTGGGCAGCGACAGTCCTCATGCGCGTAGTCATCTGGCTCGTCATCTGGTCCATGATCTGACTCAGTTTCGTCACCTGGATCAGCTCTTCGACCTTGGCGCGCTTGGAGGCGTCGTCGGCGTGGGCGAGCGGAGCCATTGCGAAGGAGAGCAGTAGAACGAGGGAGAGATTTTTCATCGGGATACCTTATCGGGTTGATCGAGCGGCTTGCGCGCGAAGTAGTAGAGCGAGTAGGCGAGCAGGGCGAACATGAGGACGCTGACCCAATCGTGATGCAGCGGATTGTGGTCGCTGAACCGGGGGATGGTGCGATCGGTGGCGGATTCGTAGAGCTTGATGGCGACCCCGAGCAGGCCGACGATGCCGCCTGCTGCTATTAAACCAGACGCGAAGAGAGAGCCGGAGGAGATCTCGGATTCGATCTCGGGATTGCGAAGGCAGAAGGTTCTGTCAGGGAGCCCGGTGGATGTGTCTAGATGCTCGGGGTTGGCGGGATTGAAATCGGGATGCTGTGCCAGCCAGGCGTCCCGGTCGCGGCTCCAAAGTTCGAGTGAGGCCTGCAGCTCCGCCTCGGCGCCGATCTCGGAGTTCTTTTCGGCGGCGCGATCGACCATCCAGCGCATGACTCCGCCGACGAAGATGGCGAGTGTGGTGCCGATGGAGAGGTAGGCTCCCACGGCAAGAGTGAGGGAGCGGACGCCGAGCATCTCGATCATGATGACGAGAGCTACGCCAAGCAGGACGAGCGACCAGGGGAGCTTGCGGCTGAGGATTCCGTTGATGACGGTGGCCATCAGGCGGCCCTGTGGGGCGGCGGCTTTTTCACTGCCGATGCCTTGGGTCCACTGAACTTCGATCTCGCCGGTGGCGGGATTGTAGAGGTACTTGCCGTCGGCGAGTGTGGAAGAGCCGATGGCGTTGAGCAGAATGTAGCTGCGGGCGTTGGTGATCTCTTGCGCATTCTGCGAACCCACCTTAGCCGACGATGAAGCTGTCGGCGAAGATGGGGCACCCTGATCTTCGGTATGTGCGAGCGTGATGCGGTCGCGGGTGAAGTTGCCCTGGTTCTGTACTCCGTCGGGAAGCTGTGAGAGATTCAGCGTGATGGGACGCGGCATGCGCTGGAAGCTCTCGAGGCCCTTATTCATGGCGTTCAGGGTGATCCCGATGGAGAGGACCGAGACGATTACGCCGATCATGATGGCGAGCTGCTGCTTCCAGGGTGTGGCTCCAATCAGGTAACCGGTTTTGAGGTCCTGGGCGGTGTCTCCAGCGTTGGCGGCGGCGATGCAGACGATGCCTCCGATGGTGATGGCAAGGGCCCCGAAGGCGGGGGCGGTCCAGCCCTTGACGAGGAAGATGGCCGCCGTGGCCATCAGAGTGGCGATGGTCATGCCGGAGACCGGCGAAGCACTGGAGCCGACGATGCCGACGATACGCGCGGAGACGGTGACGAAGAGAAAGCCGAAGAGAACGACGAGGAAAGCGGCGGCGAGATTGGCGAAGGCCCCAACCTGCGCTCCGGGAACAGGCTTGAACTGGAGGAAGACCCAGAGCAGGGCGACGAGAAGGACCGAGCCTCCGATGACGACCGACCAGGGGAGGTCATGCTCTGTGCGCGGCGTGGAGGTGGATGCATCGCGCACTTCGCCCTTGTTTTTCCCGAGGGATTTGAAGCCTTCAGCGAGTGCGGCGAGGATGGTTGGCGCGGTGCGGAGCAGCGTGATGAGTCCGCTGCAGGCTACGGCTCCGGCTCCCATGGGGCGGACATAGGTGCGCCAGAGATCGGAAGGCGACATGTCACGGATGAGCGTAGTGCCGGGATAGAGCGGCGTGGAGAGATGCGATCCGAAGAAGTAGATGGCGGGCATCAGGACGAGCCAGGAGAAGACGCCTCCGGCGAGCATTACGGCGGCGACGCGCATGCCAATGATGTATCCGACGCCAAGATATTCGGGGGTGACGTCGGCACGGATGGCTCCGCCGCGGAGGAGATGCTGCTCACCGAGGTCGGGGGAGTAGTTGGGGGTCGAAGGGAAGAGACTGAAAAGGTTCTCGTTCTGGAAGAGGGTATAGAGGCCGCCGAGACCGAGGCCGAGGAAGACGCGGGAGGCAAAGGAGCCGCCACGCTCGCCGGCCATGAGGACGTCGGCGCAGGCGGTGCCTTCCGGGTAGGTGAGGGTGCCGTGCTCTTGGACGATGAGCTGGCGGCGCAGCGGGATCATGAAGAGGACGCCGAGCCAGCCTCCTAAGAGAGCGAGGGCGAAGATGCGGGTGGACTCGAGATCGAAGCCGAGGAAGATGAGGGCCGGGAGGGTGAAGATGACTCCGGAGGCGATCGACTGCCCTGCGTTGCCGGTGGTCTGGACGATGTTGTTCTCGAGGATCGAGGCGCGGCCAAAGGCTCGCAGGATGGAGATGGAGAGGACAGAGATGGGAATGGAGGCAGCGACCGTGAGTCCGGCTCGGAGGCCGACGTAGACGGTGACGGCTCCGAAGAGGATGCCGAAGATGGCTCCGAGGAGAAGGGCGCGTACGGTGAACTCGGGCCGCGACTCGGTGGCGGGAACGAAGGATTGGAAGACGGGCTTGGTAGTTGTGGTCGCCATGGTAAAGAGGTCTCCGCGTCACGTGGCGTTGCGGCTGGTTGAGTGTACCAGCGATAACCCGCTGCGACGCGGAGAAGAACGTCTGTCGTCGTCTATTCTGCCGATTCAGACGCGGCAACTTCGTCGGGCAAGGAGGGCCGACCAAAGATGACGTGGCGAAGCAGAACGGCGATGGCGCAGGCCATCAGGAAGAACATCGGTCCGGTATAGAGGAAGCGGTCCTGCGCCCAGCGACTGTCGAAGAGCGCGGGTGTCTGGGAGTTCAGAGTTCCAAAGAAGCGGGCTGTTCGGCCAGCCGTATCTCTGCCGCCCAGAACACTGGCGTTCCGTGACTGCCAGGTAAAAAAGCGGACGAGAAAGGCGAGGGTTACCGGCACCCAGGCGAGGTAAATTGCGGAGATCCTATCGGGCTCAACAAAGCGGGCGAGGCCGGGAGCGATGTCGATGAGGGCCTTACGCAGGCGTCCGAAGGGAATCCAGCCGAAGACGAAGCCGGAGATCGCGAAGATGGGAAGGAAATAGTTCAAAAGAAAGACGAAGCGGCTGATTGTGGTCCAGTGCATCTTGGTGCCGATGGCCCAGACGGGAAGGACGAAGATCCAGGCAAACTTGATGGCGAGCATCGCTACGAGAAGGTAGAGAAAGAGGCACTTGGCACACCAGGTGAGGACACGAACCATAGCTTCAGGTGTAGCACAAGGCGCACCTGCCGTGGTGCGGGATTCTTGACGTAGGGGAGCGGGTGAGGACTATACTTCGGGCATCGGCACGATTGTTCGTTGCTAAGAGTGAGGTGCGTCTTCAGCCAACGCTGGATGGACAATTCGCTCAGGAATGCCCAGGGAGCTCCGCCTGGAGGACCACCGGGTGGTGTAGAGGAGTGGCGCGCTGTGTCCCGCGTGCTGAAGAGTCCGGGCCAAATGGTTCGGGCTGTCGTCGACGATCTGGTAACAACCTTTTTTCCAGCCGATTGCAGGGTCTGTGGGGGACCGCTGACGAGTGCTGGGCTTTCCCCTCTATGTGATGAATGTGTGGATGCGCTGCGAGAGCAGACGGCGGAGTTGTGTGCGCGCTGTGGCGAGGCTCTCGACATGGATGGATTGCGCTTTACGCGGCAGATCGAGGGAGAAGGCGTTCTGTGCGCGCCTTGCAGGATGGTTCCTCCGGAGTTTGAACGTGCTGCGGCGTGGGGTGTCTATACAGACGGAATGCGTGAGGCAATCCAGCTGTTGAAGTATGAGCGTGCAGAAGCTGTGGCGCGTCCCCTGGGCAGGCTGCTGGCTCTCGTGATCGAGAAGATGGGCGCAGGCGGAATGGGACGGGAGCTGGTGGTGATTGCGGTTCCGCTGTTTGCTCCTAAGCAGAGACAGCGAGGCTATAACCAGTCCGTACTGCTGGCGGAAGAGGCAGTGCAGAGCCTGGGTCGGAGCGGCGCCGGCTGGCGCCTGAACTTGGCGCATGGAGCCATGGTTCGCACACGGCAGACGGAGAGTCAGTTTGGTCTTAGCACGCGAGAGCGCAGACGCAATCTTCGCGGAGCCTTCACCGTGAAGGATCCGGGTGCGGTGAGCGGAAGCAATGTCCTGCTGATCGACGATATCTATACCACTGGAGCGACGGCGCGGGAGTGCGCCCGCGTATTGCGGCAGGCGGGAGCTGCGAAGGTGTGGGTGGCGACGGTGGCACGAGCGCAAAAGGAGATGGTCGCGAGTTGGGATGCGTCTGCACGGGATGAGTTGAAAGCTGAGGCGGGGCGAAGAGCGGGAGCTGGTTTTTGATCTGAGAGTGTTCAACCGGAGGACAGGAAGATGCAATCGGCAAAGAAGCGCAAGCAGGGATTCAGTGGAAAGCGGCACGCGGGACATCTGCCGGGTGGCACGCCGCGAGTACTAACGGGGGTGGAGGTCCGGGCCGGCGTTTTTCGTCAGCCTGCGATGCAGACGCCGGTCCTGGTTCTGAACGCCTCGTATGAGCCGATCAACATCTGCGGCGCGCGGCGGGCTCTTGTCCTGGTGTTGAAGGGAGTGGCGAGGACGGAAGAGGAGCAGGGAAACATACTGCACGCGGCGCGGATGCGGATCCCGATGCCGAGCGTGATCCGATTGCTGGAGTACAGGAGAATCCCGCATCAGACCCGGGCGCTGTCGCGGAAGAATATCCTGCTGCGAGACCGGAACAGCTGCCAGTACTGCGATATGGTGCTGACAGCGGCGGAGCTGACGCTGGATCACGTGATTCCGCGGTCGCGCGGAGGGCTGTCGACGTGGGAGAACCTGGTGGCCTGTTGCCACTCCTGCAATCGCAGGAAGGGCAACCAGCTGCTTCACGAGTTGACGGATATGCGCTTGAAGCGGGAGCCGAGACCCTTCTCCCTGCATACCTCACGGCACATTATGCGGATGATCGGGAGCGCAGACGCGGCGTGGCGGAAGTATCTGTACTTCGAGCACAATGAGCCGGCGGCGTGAGCGTCCTGTTGCTAAGGTGACGGGGTCAGGATGCTGATCTTTCCATAGATATCCCGCGGAACATAGTGGGCGTGGATGTAGTCATCGAGGACGGTGACTCCGCTGGAGTATTGGCTCTGATTCGGTTCGATGGTGTTGTCCCAGGTGGAATTGATCGCGATGACCGGAGGAGCGTCACGCCGCATCGCGTCGATGATCTGATTCTGGATTGGAAGAGTGGTCTGGACGCCGGGGTGAAGATCGTGCCACCGGGTAATAGAGCTGCGTCCGGAGAGGAAGTAAAGGCGGACATCGTTCCAGAAGATTCGGTCGTGGCGTCCGTCGCCGACGTAGATGGGTTGATCGGGAGAGCTGCGGCGTTCGATGTCTTTGACGGCGGCGATCTCGTCGGGCTCAACAAGGATGCAGCGTGCTCGGCTCAGTTCGGGGGCAGGATGGCAGAGATGAGCGTAGGAATCCGCGTCCCCAGGATGAATCGTCTGGTGGAGGTTGATTCGGGCGAAGCCGAGCATGTGGGAGAGCACCGGAAGGGTGCATAGGGTTAGGAAGAAGACGGTCGCGTACAGAGCGGCGGCGACGGGACGGTTTAGCTGCCGCAGATGGCCGAACAGCACGGCCATCACAATGAGGCAGACGATGATGCTCTGAAGAAGCTGAACCGGGCCGACCCGGATCAGGCCTTTCAGAAAGAAGAGCGAGGCCAGGAGCAGCAGGAGAGAGAAGGTGCGGCGTTGCCAGTTCGTGGGAAAGACGCGCGCCCGGCGCGAGGTGATGAGGAAGAGAGACGCCGAGAGGATCACAAAAATGGGGAAAAAGACGATGAGGGACTCAACGGCGATACGACCGTCCCAGGAAAGAGGCTTGTGGAGTTGCTGTAGCGTCTCGCCGGTGAGGAAGGGCAGGCTGCGAACCTTGGGATAGATCACCGCAGGAACGTAGAAGAGGTCGTAGAAGACATTCTGAAGACCTGCTTTCAGGACGATGATGGCGTAAACAGGGGCGGCGATGAGAACGACTCCTGTGAGGTAGAGAAGGACGCGCCTGCCGATCGTGGTCAGCAGGTCGCTGAGAGATTGACCGGAGCGGCGATGGAGAGCCGCGAGCCAGACGAGCATGAGGAGCTCAGCCAGGCAGATGTAAAACCCGGAGTCATGGCGGAAGATAGTCGCGATGCTGACAAAGAGTCCGGCGAGGAAGAGGGGCTTGGCTTCGAAAGACTGCAGAAATCGCGTAAAGAAAAGGCAGCTGACGAGGGAGGCCAACATCGCCGGATAGACGGGGAAGTTATAGGCGGGATAGTAGATGCCAGATAACCAGAGAATTACGGCTGCGAAGGCGACGAAGGCCCATCGCGTAGATATGAGCAGGCGAGCCAGGGCGAAGCACGCGCAGGCGATTCCAGCGCGAATGAGGGCGTCATAGATTCGACCGGTGAGGGTGCTGACTCCGAAGATCTTGAAGAAGAAGGCGATGACATAGAACTGGGCCGGGCCATACATGGTCCAGAACTCGCGATAGGGAGTCTCTCCATGCAGGACGCGGTCGGCTCCATAGAGGGAGAGGAACTCATCATAGGGTCCGGCTTTGCACTTGAAGGTGACGACCTGAATCACGAGCGCGAGCAGGAAGAGCCCACCCAAGGTAAGCGCTGCGCGGTTCTTTGAAGACATAGTGTGACTTCTGGGGATGGGTTTGTTCCCTGGTTTGGCGGTCACTGTTTTGGGGAAGGCTGAGTTCAAACGGCAGTCTCCATCCGCGTCGAAGGCTTCGCAACGGGGGAAGGTACAGGCGAAGGGGCAGGAATGGAACGGGACATGGAGCGGCCTAGCCGGACGCTTTCGGCAATGCCGCGGTCTTCGGGGTAGTAGAAGCAGGTATCGGCGATCTGAAGGCCTTCGATAGGGGTTTGGACGGGAGGGATCTTCGAGGCGAAGCCGGGCTCGCAGACAGGTTGGCCAAACCGCAGCCGGGCGACGCGGGTGGCGAGGATATCAGCCGAAGTGAGATTGGGGTTGAGCCGTAAGAGGCAGCCGAAACCCTCCGCTAACAGCTGCTCGTCGGGCCAGGAGAATTTCTCCTTCGTGGTCGGCATGTAATAGGGGATGTAGACGATGGAGTTTCCTATCTCGCTGCGCAGGTTGGTGAGCTCGACGACGCCTGGAATGGTGAGATCGGGGACGGAGATGTTGACCCAGAAGTGCTCGGTGACAGGACGGCGCAGCTTGTAGATGACACAGATGACGCCAATGTTCTGAATGGCGCGATAGCGCTGCTTCCAGTCTTCGGGAAGATCGGGGACCATCTCGGCGACAAAGGGGGTCGGTGTGGTGGAGATGACGAAATCGGCGGGGAAGTGACGGGCTGAGGTTTCCGCACCGGTGACGCGATTATTTTGAGTCGTAACGAACTGCACTGGAGAGCCGAGGTGGATGCGGCCGCCGCCGGATTCGATGGCGTGAACCAGGGCATCGATCAGGGTCTGAGATCCGCCCTCGATGTAGCCGAGCTGCTCGTGCATGATGCTGGAACGCGAGCGGCCGATGCGGCGAATGCGGGTCCATATCCAGGCGGCGGAGATGTTGTCGGCGTGTTCGTAGAACTTGAACTCGAGCAGCGTCTTCCAGAAACGCCGGTAGGCGTCCTCACCACACCAGCGAATGATCCAATCCTTTGCGGACTCGTTTTCGAGCTCGGCCCAGTGATCGCGGCGAGTGCTGACAAAAGCGAGCAAGCCATAGCGCAGCTTGGAGAGCAGAGGGGCATTGGGAAGCTGGAGGAGCGCGAGCGGGTTTCCCCAGGGATGAAGACGTCCATCGGTATAGAAGCCCATGGAGGTCCTCCTCCACTGGAGGCGGTCTTCGAGGCCTAATTCGCGAAGAAGCTCGAAGGTAGGGTAGTCGGTACGGCAGACGAAGTGATAGAAGCGCTCGATGGAGTCGCCGTCGAAGTCGAAGTGAGCTGCCATACCGCCTGCCTCAGGCGCTGTCTCTACGAGATCGACTTCATGTCCGTCGCGAACTGCCTGCCACGCCGCGGCCAGACCCATTACGCCTGCGCCAATGACGAGAACCTTTGCCATAAAAATAGACCCCAAGATATAACCCCCCTAAGGCGGGTAAATTTCAACAATCTGATCGATATAGGGGCCGGGTAAACAGAAGCCGCGAAAGACGCGAGGGAGGACCATTTGAACGAAACGCAAATGGCAACAGCCCTGCACCCAACCAAGGCTGATATCGAATTGGATGCAAAACAGAAATTCCGGTTTGCTTTGAGTTCGGAGATTATGATGGTGCTGACAAACGGATTCGTTTCGTAAGCATCTGTGGGTGGAGGGTGAATGAAGGCCAGCAAGAGGAAGCAGTTAGGCGCAGTTCTATTCGGCATCGCTGTAGTGATTCTTGTCTGGCACTCCAAGGTTCCAACGGAAGCGGATGCGGTGATGGCCGCATCGAAGCTGGCAGCGGTAGGCTCCGGCGTGGTGGGTGCCGCAGGTTCAAATTCGGGGTCTGGCCCGCATATCGCCGGTTGCCCGATCTTTCCCGCGGACAACGTGTGGAACACGCCGATCGACACGCTGAAGAAGGACAAGCACTCTGAGGACTATATTCAGCGGATGGGACCGGCGTCGGTACTGCATCCCAACTTTGGCTCCGAGCCGACAAACGGCATTCCCATCACCATCATCAAGCCGAACAGGCCGCGAGTCCCCATCACCTTCATGTACGGAGACGAGAGCGATCCGGGACACTACCCTACCCCCGAGGGAGCTTTGATGGAAGGTGGGCCGAACGCTCCGGAGGATTCGGACCGGCACATCATCATGGTGGACGAGGGGCGCTGCGTTCTGACAGAACTGGGTGGCACGGTGAAGCAGAAGGATGGAAGCTGGAGCGGAGGCGCGGGAATCAAGATGGACCTGACCAGCAATGCTCTGCGCGCTCCTGACAAGACTTCGACCGACGCGGCTGGGCTGGCAATCCTTCCGGGCTTGTTGCGGTATGACGAGGTCGCCTCCGGT
The DNA here is from genome assembly GCF_059115365.1 of Edaphobacter sp. FHG110511_03. Classification (NCBI taxonomy): domain Bacteria; kingdom Pseudomonadati; phylum Acidobacteriota; class Terriglobia; order Terriglobales; family Acidobacteriaceae; genus Edaphobacter; species Edaphobacter sp. FHG110511_03. The sequence continues at coordinate 1,296,009 of NZ_JBZYWL010000001.1, forward strand.
GAGGTCAAGCACGCGATCCGGTTTACGACTCTCAAGACACAGCGGCTGTATATATGGCCGGCACGGCACTTTGCTTCGAAGCTCACCGATCCAAGCTATCCGCCAATGGGCCAGCGTTTCCGCCTGAAGGCAGACTATGACATCTCGAAGTTCTCCAAGGAGAACCAGACCATCCTGAAGGGACTGAAGAAGTACGGGATGATTCTTTCGGATAACGGCGGACCGTGGTTTATTATCGGCGAGCCGGACAAGCGCTGGAGCGACAGTGACCTGGCTCGCCTGAAGACCGTGAAGGGCGAGGACTTCGAGGCGGTGGACGAGTCGGACTGGCAGATGCTGGCCGATTCCGGTCGCGTGGATCCGGTGTCGCTGCGCTAATGCGGCCGCAGGCAGACTTTTTGAGGGGTGGAGACGAAAGATGGCTTACAGCGAAAGCTACACGTGTGATGTGTGTGGGAAGAAGAAGGAATCGGATGGCTGGTGGCTGGCCTGGGTGGATTGTTTTCCGGGCCAGAAGCCGGAGGAGGATCAGCCCCTGATCAAGATGACGCGATGGCAGATCGGCCACGCGCACTCAGATGGGGTGAAGCATCTATGCGGTGCCAGGTGCGCGGGAACCATGATGGACCGGTGGATGATGGAGCAGCACGCCGACCCGGACGCCCACTGCCAGACGGCATAGCTGCGGCTCCCGACCAGGATTCATCGAAGATTCCATTCACGCAAAACATCCCGGCCTCGAAAGAGGAGACCGGGATGTTTTGCCGTGAAGTGATCCCGAGCTGCAATTATTTCGGCGGATTGGCCGGAGGCGGTTGCTGTTGCTTGTCCTTGTCGTCTTCGGGAGCCCGATTGTTGGTGATGTCCTCGCCGTTGTAGATGATGCGGCTGGTGGCACGGAACTGTTTGTAGTCCGTGTAGCGGACGATGTTGCGCATGTGCACGTCTTGCCGGGCGGCGCCGTTCGATGCCGGAAAATGGAGGGTTCCTTCGGCCTTGGTATAGGTGGGGAACCAGTATTTGCCGTCTATCTGCTCGTAATACGTGGTGAAGGGGGGCTGCAGGTCTTCGTGGCCCTTCCGCATGTCCTGAGGGACGGTTTGGCCATTGATGAGCACGATCTGGAAGTCCCGCTGGTCGACCCAGACTTTGCCCTGGAAGTAGCGCTTCCCTTTCTCGAGGGTCTTGGGACCAGCTTCGAAGACGTAAGTGTCGAGTTCGTCGACCTTCTGGCGGCCAAGATATTTGATGTCGTACTGATTCATCTCCTCCGCGGTGAGGACGAAGGGAAGACGGTGTTCGATCTCTTCGAAGTCGGCGGGAGTCATCAGGACGCGTTCAAGGCTGTTCTGGGGGGCGAAGACGACGCGCTCGGCGCGACGGCCCTGCTTGTCGAAGGTAATATCGGTGACCTGCTGATACTCGCCGTCGGGGCGGCCGTTGTCGTCGGAGATGGTCTGAACCTTCACCGACTGGCGAAAGATGTAGTTCTGGCGAGCCTGGTTGAACTGGCTTTCGCGCTCACCGAACCTTTTGACGATCTCGTCGACGGTGATGCCCGTGGGCGGCGCGGGGTCCATCGGGCCGAAGCCCTGGTCTTCCGCGGCGTAGACCGTTGTGTCCCAATTTGGAACGAACGCGAAGATGCGCGGGCATATTGCCGATACGGGGACGAGAGACGCTGCGAGAATGCTGACGGAGAGCGCTGAGGCGAGCTTCATCGGATCTGTCACTCCATGCGTGAGGAAACGGCCTGGACAAACTACCGGTCGTTCCCCCTCATACAGAATAGACGCTACAGGCGGAGGTTTGGTTGATGCTGACGGCATTGCAGAGAACTTGGCCGTATCTGGTATATGGAAGCCTATTGTTTGGAATGGTAGGGATGCTCTGGCGACGGTTGTGCGCGGTCCGCGGAGAGCGCGACCGGGAGCGCCGTGGCCGGGAGGAGATGGAGGCGTACACGCGCCTGGATCTGCGATCGACGGGCAACAGCGATGCCCGGGGGATAGCACGGAGAGTATGCGGGGTGATCGCAGCCAGGAGCGCGTTCCGTCGTGTGGCCATGATGTCGCGCGATGGGCAGGGGCGCATGTCCCTGATAGCAAGCGAGGGAATGGACGGCGCGACGGTCCTGATGGTTGAAAGATGGCTGGATCGCCTGAGAGAGCAGGAGCGCGAGAGCGGAGGACGATGGGGAGAGGGTGTCCGCGTCGGGTTGAGCAGCATGGTGATCTCGCTTGGAAACGATGGACGCCGAGAGCCCAGCCGCGCCATCGTGATTCCCGTGCGGACGGCAGCGGAGCATATGGTGGGAGCCTTGCTGGTGTGCGCCGACAGCGTCATGCAGGTTCGGCGGCGGAGTGCGGATGAGACGGTGGTGGGACTGGAGGCCCTGGCGACAAAGCTTGGCCGCGCGATGGAGCACGCCGAAATGGACTTGCGTCCCCGTCGCGTCGAAAGGCTGGCGGGAAAACTGTTGTCTTCACGGAGCTACCCGCTGAAGGTCGTGCGCAGGAGTGCAGCGCATCTGCAGAAGGATGCCGGTACCTTCGCAGGTCAGACAGAAGATGGGATGGTCAAGGTTGCTAGGAATGCATGAGCCGCAGTGTGGACGTACCTGATGTGGTCCTGATGCCTTTCGCAGTGTAGGGATGAGGTGCTCTCCGTTATAGACTGGCGCGGGAGTCACGGGCCGATGAAGAAATTGGCATGGATGTTTACCGGGCTGATTGCCGGGGGTGTGGCGATTGCCCAGGTCTCTGGTGGAAGTAGTGCCGCGACTGTAAAAGAGGATTCCGCAAGCGTCGTTGGCGAACAGGATATTTCCTCGTCAGGTCGTCGCCCCATGACGTTTGCCGATCTGCAGCGGATGAAGCGGTTGAGTGATCCGCAGATCTCGCCTTCGGGCAAGTGGGTCATGTTCACCTCGGTGGATGTCGATCTGGCCGCGAATACAAAGGTCTCGCATCTGTGGGTCGTTCCACTCGGAGGCGGCCGGGAACAGCAGATTGCTTTCTGGAAAGAAGGCGAGAGCGAAGGAAGATTCTCGCCGGATGGAAGGCATGTCTCGTTTGTCTCCGTTGATGGTGGGACATCGTCGCAGATTTATGTAGCAGACTGGAACGATGCGACTGGAAGACTGGGGACGCCGAAACAACTGACGCATGTGAGTACGGAGGCAGATGGGGCGGTATGGTCGCCGGACTCGAAACGAATTTTATTTGTGTCGCGTGTGTATCCGGAGTGCAGCGACGAAGAGATATGGCTGGATGAGGAGAACTGCAACCGTCGAAGGGATGAGGCCGCAGCAAAGAGCCAGGTAAAGGCGATGACCTTCGATCATCTTCTGTACCGGCATTGGAACTCCTACGTTGGACCGAAGCGGAGCCACATTCTGGTTGTGAGCGCGACGGATGGGAATGCGGTACGCGATTTGACGCCGCGGCGCTGGATCAGCGACGCAGAGGCCCCGGTATTTTCACTTGGCGGTCCGGTGGGATACGCGTGGGCTCCGGACTCGCACGAGATCGCCTTTGTAGCGAATCTGGACGCGGTTCCGGCGGCGAGCACGAATAACGATGTCTTCACGCTGAAGTTGGACCAGACGGGGGAGTGCCCGGTTAAGATTTCGTCCTCACCGGGAAGTGACGATGGTCCGGCATATTCGCCTGATGGGAAGTGGCTGGCCTTTCGATCGCAGGCACGGGCGGGATATGAGAGCGATCGATTCCGGTTGATGGTGTTTGACCGGAGCGGCACCAGTGCGGGTCGAGCGGTTGGTGAGGAGACGGCGCCGATTGTGCCACACATGATGAAGACTTCGGCTCATAAGCCAGGCACGCACATCGAGGTTGCGGAGGAACTGCTGAAGGATCTGCTGCCCCGGTTCGATCATTGGGTCGATGAGTTTACCTGGGCTCCGGACTCGAAGACGATCTACTTTGTCAGCGGCGAGATGGGCGAAGCGAATGTGATGTCGGTCGGTGTGGATCTGCCGGAGGCGACCGCGGTCGCGAACAAGGCCGAGTATGGAGAGCTTCAGGTAGCGAAGGATGGCCGGACGATCGTGACCTCGATGATGACGGTGCGGAGTCCGGCGGCGATTTCGGCGATTCCACTGGATGCTGAGGGTCGTGGTGGAGCTGCGGTGGTCCGGTTGACGCACATGAACGATGCTGTGCTCAGCCAACTGGATATGCCGCGGATGGAGAGCTTCATGTTCCCCGGTGCGGAGAACACGACGGTGCAGGGATTTCTGCTGCGGCCACCAGGATTCGACGAGACCAGAAAATATCCGGTGAAGTTCTTGATGCATGGTGGACCGCAGGGCGCGTGGGGGGATGCCTGGAGCTATCGCTGGAATCCTGAGCTGATGGCTGCGAGCGGGTATGTGGTCGTCATGGTCAATCCGCGTGGATCGACTGGCTACGGACAGGCATTTATCGATGGGGTAAACGGCGATTGGGGCGGCAAGCCTTACGTGGACCTGATGAAGGGTCTCGACTACGTCGAGCAGCACTACAGCTTCGTCGATAAGACGCGGGAGTGCGCGCTAGGCGGAAGCTATGGCGGCTTCATGGCGAACTGGATCCTGACGCATACGAACCGGTTCGCGTGCATCGTGACGCATGATGGAATGTTCAATCCGCAGAGCGCGTACGGATCGACCGAGGAGATGTGGTTCAATGAATGGGAGTTTCGCGCGCCGGGAGACAAGGAGCCAGGCCAGCCTTGGAGATATGCGGACAAGCCGGTAGCGATGGATCCTTTCAGAAAATGGTCTCCCCTGCTCTCGATCAAAAATGCGAAGACGCCGACCCTGGTGATCCATAGCCAGCGTGATTACAGGCTAGATGTGAGCGAGGGCTTTCAACTGTTCACGGCGTTGCAGCGATTGGATGTGCCGTCGCGTATGCTTTACTTTCCCGATGAAGGACACTGGGTGCTGAAGCCGCAGAACTCCCAACGCTGGTACGAGGAAGTCGGTGAGTGGTGCGATCGATGGACGCGATCGAACACTTACTCGGGGACGACGCAGTAATGGCATTTGCACGACCAAAGAAAAAAGAGCCCCTGGGCGAGACGGCGTTGCTTGACTATGCAGTAGGCGCGCTGGCGCGGAAGATGCGGACGGTGCGCGACCTGAAGCGCCTGATGCGCATGCGAGTGGAAGAAGGCGAAGCCGGCGAGCAGATGATGGATCGCGTTGTGGCGCGGCTGAAAGATCTCAACTACCTGAGCGACACCCGCTTCGCTGCCGATTACACACGCCTGCGCAAAGAGAATGAGAAGTTTGGCCGGCGGCGTGTGCAGCAGGACCTGGTGCAGAAGGGGATTCACAAGGAACTGGTGGCATCCACGTTGGCCACGGCATACGACGATGTGGATGAGGTCGCGCTGGCGCGCGAGTACATTGCGCGGAAACGAATGAAGCGTCCTGAGGGTGAAGATGCGAAAAAACAGGCCGCGCGCGTGATGGGAAGACTGATGCGAGCCGGGTTCTCTGCGAGCGCGATCTTCAAGGTCTTACGAGAGTGGAATATTGAAGTGGACGATACGGAAGAGCCCACGGTCGAGGAAGACCAGTAGCGAACGCTATTCGTCACAACCCCGAAGACAATTTTAGGGAACCCTTTCCTCTGGCCTTCCCTTCCTCGGTATTTTATGTATACAGTGTATACGTGATTGCAAAGTCTACTTCTGAAAAGATTGCTTCCGCCGCGCGACGTCTGCTGGACCGCGAGGGGACCGAGGCGGTGACGATGCGCCGGGTTGCCAACGAGGTCGGCATCACGGCGATGGCGGTCTATCGTCACTATCCCAATCGCGCGGGCCTGCTGAACGTTTTGGCCGATGAGGGATTCGCCGAATTGGCGGGACGGTTGCAGGGCGCCAGGCTCTCCGGAAGCACCGAGAAGAGACTGGAAAGGTTGATGAACATCTTTCTCGATCACGCGCTTGAGAATCCGCGCCTGTTTCAGCTGATGTTCCTTGAGCCGCGCGAAGGAGCCCGGCAGTTTCCGCAGGACTTCAAGGCAGGACGGTCTCCCACGGCCGCACCGACGGCGCAGGTTCTGAAGGAGGGCATGGAGTCCGGATATCTGCGCGAGGACGACGTGTGGGAGATCGTCTTTGAAATGGGTGCTCTGCTTCAGGGACTGATCATGCTTTACCTGGGCGGACGTATGGCGATGTCCCAGGATAGTTTTCGCGGCTTCTGCCGCAGATCTTTTGAGAGGTATCTTCATGGAATCCGCAAATAAGTATCGATTGGCGGGTATGGAAACGCTCGCTGTTGCCTGCACGGCAGTGATGATCTGGTTCGGGAACGGACTGAATCCTGTATGGCCGTTGATGTGGTTTGCGATGGTGCCTGTGCTTTGGTTTGCGCTGCGGCGTTCCTGGTGGAGCGCGGCGCTGGCTTCCACCTTGTCGATGATGGTGGGCGGGCTGAACATGTTTCATTACTTTCACGGCGTACTGAGAGCACCAGTCCTGGTGTGGGTCGTGGTTTACCTGACAGCGGGTGTGGCCTTCGCGCTGGGAGTGTTGTTATTTCGCGCGCTCGTGCTTCGTGGTGCAGTGTGGAGCGGATTGCTGGCGTTGCCTGCGGTCTGGGTCTCCTTCGAGTACATCCGGAATCTGACGACACCACACGGAACGGCAGGAAGTCTGGCGTATTCGCAGCTAAGATTTCTGCCATTCCTGCAGGTCGCATCGATCACCGGGCCGTGGGGGATGAGCTTTCTTCTGGTGCTGTTCTCTTCGGCGCTTGCAATCGGGATTCATCTCTGGCGGACGCAGCGAAGACTGGCGCAGCGCGTTGTGGGCGTAAGCATGGGAGTCATTGCGGCGGTACTGATCTTCGGAGCGGTTCGGCTTGCGCAACCGTTGGGGAAGACGGCTCGGGTAGGATTGGTCACTTCCGACGAGCGCGCCTATGCCAATGTGAGTGATGAAGGCGCACCCACGGATCGCATGTTCCGTGACTATGCGGTCGAGGTGGAGAAGCTGGCTACTCAGGGGGCGCAGGCCATCGTGCTGCCGGAGAAGCTTGGTGTGCTCATCGACCCGAATACCCAGCAGTCCGACGATGTCTTCCAGGCGGTGACGGATAAGACCGGAGCGATCATTGTGGTGGGCTCGGTGCACGTCGCCACGCCGTTTACCTATAACGAGGCGCGCGTATATGCGCCTCAGACGAAGGTGGCGAGTTATGACAAGCACCACATGCTTCCTCCGTTTGAGTCGAATCTGAAGCCTGGCACGACGCTGACGCTACTTCCGAGATCGCAGGAGACGTGGGGCGTGGCCATCTGCAAGGACATGGACTTCTCGCGGCTCTCGCGTCGTTATGGAGAGGCGGGGGCGGGCCTGATGCTGGTTCCAGGCTGGGACTTTGTAGTGGATGCCGCGTGGCACGGCCACATCGCGGTGATGCGTGGCGTAGAGGACGGCTTCAGCGTGGCTCGTTCGGCCAAGGGAGGCTACCTGACCATGAGCGATGATCGTGGACGGATCATCGCGGAGAGGCGGAGCAACGCGGCTCGCTTCGCGACGCTGGTGGCGGATCTTCCTGCCGAGCACCACCAGACCATTTATCAGCTTCTGGGTGACTGGTTCGCATGGCTTTCGCTGGCCTTGACGGCCTTTGCGCTGATACGGCTGGTTCGAGTGAGCTAAATGGTGCGGAGGATGCGGCCCGGAAGAAAGAAGAGAGCAGCGATAAAGTCGAAGACGCCTCCTACGACAAGGCCCACCAGCCGGAAGGGCAGCAGCAGGAGCCAGATGAGGGGATAGAGCAGGACGGCGATGATGGCAATCGGCCAGCAGGTGACGAGAAGCACACAGAAGAGGAGCAGCTTGAGCATTGGTATTTCTCTCCTGCGCGAGATACGCGTGAGCCATTCTTAAAGTTCCATCCATCCCGGTAGGATGATGGTGGGATGGAAGTTCTGGACCGTATTGTGGCGGTGGACTGGTCGGGCCGGGTGGATGCCGTCGGCCAGCGCAGACATATCTGGGCTGGGGTATGGACTGAAGGCAAGGTCACGCTCGAGGCTGGGCGGACGCGCGAAGAGCTTGTGAGGTGGCTTACCGGAATGGCACGTGAGACTCCTCGGATGGTGGTCAGTCTCGATTGCTGCTTCAGTTTTCCAGCCTGGTTTCTGCTGGAGCATGGGTGCGCGACGGTCTTCGACTTCTGGAAGAAAGTTGCGGAGGGGCACGGCGAGCGGTGGCTGAGCCGCGAGTGCGAAGAGGTGGCGCGCGATGTGAGATTCTGGGGCGCGCCGCACAAGCGCCCCGAGGAGTTCTGCGGAGAGAACCTGCACCGATCGATGCGGCTGACGGATATGGACAACAAGATTACGCCGAAGCTGTTGGAAGGCGATCCGGATCGAGCAGCGAAGGTGAAGGGGATCACGCCGAAGTCGCCGTTTCAGATTGGAGGAGCGGGCAGTGTGGGGACGGGTAGCCTGCGGGCGATGTCGTTTCTGCTGAGGATGCGGGAGGCGGGCTTTCGCGTGTGGCCGTTCGAGTCGTCGCGGCTCGCGACCGCGAAGCCGCAACCGTTGCTGGTGGAGATGTATACGCGGCTACTGACCGGCGCGGTGGCGAAGAGCAACGATGAGGCTCGGGCAAGATATCTGGCGGCGAAGAAGAAGACGGATGCGATGTATGCGGGATTAAGCCGCGTTGCCGTGCGGCAGGCGCTCAGCTCTGAAGATGCTTTCGATGCGCTGGTCAGCCTGTTGGAGATGGTGCGGTGGCGGGAGGAGTTTTTGCGGTTGAAGGCGACGAAGAACGAGGTGTTGCGCCTAGAGGGAATTACCTGGAGGCCGGCGATTCAGGACCGCTAAGCCGTTATATATAGGTATCGCCGTATTCTGCTGTGGATTCGGTCCAATTATTTTCCGAGGGGTGACGAATGGAGACCGGTTTAGCTGGGAAGACTGTGTTGATCACGGGAGCTGCAAACGGCATCGGCCGTGCTACTGCGCTCGCCTTTGCCAAAGAAGGAGCGCATGTGGCGATGCTCGATCACGATCCGATCAAGCTTGCTGAGGCTGCGGAGCTTGTTCGCGGTTGTGGCGTCGAGGCCTTCGCGGTTGAGGCTGACCTCGGCACGGCAGAGGGAGTTAAGGCTGGGGTGGAGACGATGCTGGCGCAGCTTCCGAGCGGGCTGGATGTGCTGGTCAACAACGTCGGCCATGGCGATCCGAAGCCGTTTCTGGAGATTTCTGAAGAGCAGTGGGAGAGAACATTTGAGATCAATCTGATGTCGATGGTGCGGGTGACGCGTCATGTGCTGCCGGTGTTGCGGCAAAAGGAGACGGCGGTGATCGTCAGCAATGCGTCAGACCTGGGACGTCAGCCGGAGGCCATGCCTGCGGACTATGCGGCGATGAAGGCGGCGATGCTGGCGCTGACCAAAAGCCTGGCGCGCGCGGAGGCTCCGAAAATTCGTATCAACGCCGTAGCTCCAGGGCCGATCTGGAGCACCTTCTGGTCGCGTCCCGGCGGCTTTGCCGAGGGACTGGCTTCGATCTACAACATGCCGCCACGGCAGGCGGTAGATCACGAGATGAAGCTGCGCAAGCTCCCGCTGGAGCGGCTGGGCGAGCCGGAGGAGGTGGCGAATGTGATCGTCTTTCTGGCCAGCGATCTTGCTTCCTATGTGACATCGTCGGTCTGGGGAGTGGATGGCGGCAGCATCCGTAACATCACATAAGGCCTGTGAAGCGCCGGGCTCGCCCGGAAATCGGGCTCTGCGCTGATAGACTTAAAAGTCTATGAACTACAGGTCTGGAAGTCAGATTCGCGAAGATTTTCTGCGGTTTTTTGAGGGCAAAGGGCACCGGAGAGTGCACTCGTCGTCGCTTGTTCCGGCAAACGACCCCACGCTGCTGTTTACCAACGCGGGAATGAACCAGTTTAAAGATGTCTTCCTGGGCCTGGAGAAGCGTGACTACTCTCGTGCCGCCAGCTCGCAGAAATGCGTGCGCGCGGGCGGAAAGCATAACGATCTTGAAAACGTCGGCTTTACGCGACGACATCACACCTTCTTCGAGATGCTGGGGAACTTCAGCTTTGGCGACTACTTCAAGAAAGATGCCATCGCGTATGCGTGGGAGTTACTGACCTCGAACGAGTGGTTCGGGATCGATGCCGCGAAGCTGTACGTGACGATCTTCGAGGGTGACGAGGGCGTGCCGCGTGATTCGGAGGCGTATCAATTCTGGCTCGATGTAGGAGTTCCGGCAGAGCGCATCTTCGAGCTGGGCGCAAAGGACAACTTCTGGGCGATGGGAGATACCGGCCCATGCGGTCCTTGTAGCGAGATCTACTACGACCTGGGCAAAGAGGCTGGAGAAGATCCAAGCATCGACAAGCCATTCGGCGAAGACGAGCAGCGCTACGTCGAGATATGGAATTTGGTGTTCATGCAGTTCGACCGCACGGTGACTTCAGGCGGACCGTTGCTGACTCCTCTACCGAAGCCTTCGATCGATACGGGCATGGGTCTCGAGCGCATTGCCTGCGTGTTGCAAGGCGTGCTGTCGAACTTCGAGACGGACCTGTTCACGCCATTGATCAAGCGTGCGGAGGAGTTGACTGGCCACAAGGTCGAGCCGGATCACGAAGTGGATACGCGCTCGCAGGCATCGTTGCGAATCATCGCCGATCACGCGCGCGCGGCGACATTCCTCATCTCGGATGGTGTACTGCCTTCGAACGAAGGGCGCGGTTATGTTCTGCGTAAGATCATGCGGCGTGGTATTCGCCATGGCCGCCTGCTCGGGCAGGAGAAGCCCTTTATGCACGAGATGGTCTACGCGGTGCGCGACGAGATGAGTGCGGCGTATCCGGAGTTGAAGGAGTCTGCGGATCGCGTTGCGAAGGTGGTGCTGGCGGAAGAGCAGCAGTTTGCGCGTACCCTCGAACTTGGCTTGCGACAGATGAATGAAGAGACACTGCGTTCCGGTGTGGCGGCGTTCCGTCTGTACGAGACCTTCGGTATGCCGCTGGACTTCATGGTCGATGCAGCGCGGGATGCCGGAATCCAGTTTGATATGGATGGCTTCGAGCGCGCGAAGGAAGAGGAGCAGGCACGCGCTCGTGCATCGTGGAAGGGCGGATCGCAGAAGTCGGCTGCCCCGGTGTATCGCGAGCTGGCGAAGACAGAGTTCGAAGGGTACTCTTCGCTGAGGGTTGAGGGCGCGAAGGTACTCGCGCTGGTCAAGGATGGCGTGGGTGTTCCCGAGCTGAAAGCAGGAGAGCAGGGCGAAGTTGTGCTCGATGCGACCAGCTTCTATGCAGACTCAGGCGGTCAGGTTGGCGACATCGGCTGGCTGTACTCGGACGATCACAATACCGTCGTTGCCGATGTGTTTGGTGCAACCAAGCCGGTGCAGGGAGTCTTCGCGCACAGGGTGAAGGCGCGCGAGACGCTAGCCGTCGGCGATACCGTCGATACGGTTGTCGATGCGGAGAACCGCCGCGCGACCGAGCGCAATCACACTGGAACGCACTTGCTGCACGCGGCGCTGCGCGAGGTTCTGGGCAAGCATGTGAAACAGGCCGGATCGTTGAACGATGCCACGCGTCTGCGCTTCGACTTCTCGCACTTCACCGGGGTTGCGGAAGAGGAGCTGCAGCAGGTCGAAGACATCGTGAACCGCCAGGTGCTGGAGAACACGAAGGTCGAGACGCTGGTGGATGTTCCCATCGATGTCGCGGTCAACGAGCTGGGAGCGATGGCGCTGTTCGGGGAGAAGTACGGCGAGCGCGTGCGCGTGGTGAAGATCGGCGGCTTCTCGACCGAGCTGTGCGGCGGAACTCACACGGCTGCAACTGGCGAGATCGGTTTGTTGAAACTGGTGGGCGAAGGCTCGGTCTCGAGCGGTGTGCGACGCGTGGAGGCGGTGAGCGGGACAGGCGCGTTGAACGAGTTCCGCCGCGGCTTTGACGTAGCGCGTGTTGTAGGACAGATGGTCGGCGCGAGCGATGCATCTCCTGCGGATGCTCTGCGGCAGAGGGTCGCCGCGCAGGAAGAGGAGATGAAGAAGCTGCGCCGCGAGCTTGAGCAGGTGCGGATGAAGTCTGCTTCCGCCGCGGTATCGGATGCCGCCTCTACAGCGGTTGAGGTGAAAGGCGTCAAGGTAATGGCGCAGCGTGTCGACGCTCTCGACAAATCGCAGATGCGGAATCTTGTGGATGAGCTTCGAGGCAAGCTGGGATCGGGCGTGGTGGTTCTGGGCGCAGCGAACGAAGGCAAGGTCTCGCTGATCGTCGGTGTGACCAAGGACCTTACCGGCAAGGTACAGGCCGGTAAGATCGTCGGTCAGATTGCTGCGCTGGTCGGCGGAAAAGGCGGCGGAAGGCCGGATCTCGCCGAGGCTGGCGGAAGCGATGCGAGCGCGCTCGACGGAGCGCTGGGCAAGGCCTCCGAGGTGGTTGGCGGACTACTGCAGTAAGTCAGAACTTCAGTCCGCCTCCGACCTGCAGTGTCTCGCCTGTGACCCATCCGGAGTCGGAAGATGCCATGAAGGCTACGGCACTGGCGATGTCGCCGGGCTTGCCAATACGTCCGAGAGGGGTGCGAGAGATGGCGTAATTTGTCGTCGCTTCGTCCATCTCTTCCATAGCATCGAGACCCTCGGTTGCGGTGACCCCAGGCGAGATACCGACAACACGGATTTTCTTCGGCCCGAGCTCCATTGCGAGGACCCGGGTGATGACGTCGACGGCGGCTTTGGTTCCACTGTAGACAGAGCTGGCCGGCGCAGGCGTAAGCGCAACTCCGGAACTGATATTGATGACCACTCCTCCGTCTGGCCCGAAGAGGGGAACCGCGGCCTTGGTAGCGAGCAGGAGGGCCTTGACGTTCAGATTGAAGTGCTTATCGATGTGCTCTTCGTCGATAGCTTCGAGTGGAATGAATTTGTAGATTCCTGCATTATTGACGAGAATGTCGAGGCATCCGAAGGCCTTGCCGGTTTCGGAGAAGAGCTTTGCGATGTCCGATGATTTTGAGAGGTCGGCCTGGACGGCGATCGCCTTTCCGCCTCCAGAGGTGATGCGCTGAACCAGCGCTTCAGCGGGGGCAGCGGCTCGCGAGTAGTTGACGACGACTGAGGCTCCGTCAGAGGCGAGACGTTCGGCGATGGCTGCACCGATCCCCTTGGATGATCCGGTGACGATTGCGACTTTCCCGTTTAAATCCTTCATGTGGTGCACTCCCTGAATAAACCGGCTGTCTAGCAGCGTAGCTTGAATGAGTTACATCCCATGAAAGCGATGTAAAAAATATGCAGATTGAATCAACTTCTTTTCGTGTTCCACCGTGGGGGTATCGGGGGGAGTACCTGTACGAGTTTTCACGGTAAGGGCAGATGGGTGAACCTCTTAAACTGAAGTTGCAATGCTGCTATGCAACAAACTGCGGAGTGTTGGAATCTGGGGTGCCGTTTGCGCGGCTGGGCTTATCTGCGCCGGAGCATCCGGGGCGACGCCTTCGAAGACAAAAGGTTCTTCGAGTGCGCGGCGGGCGATGCCGATGTCTCCCTGGGAGAAGGCTACCCAGGGACGTGAAGCCCTGGAGGCGATTCCTCCGGCAAAGAGAACACGCGAGGACTATACGCGTGCTCTCGACAGATTTCGTGAGGTCTACCATGACGACCCACAGAGCAAATATGCACCCGCTGCGGTGAACTCGGTTGCCGAGTTGCTGGCTGCGCAGGGACGCGATCTTGGAGATGAGAAGAGCCTCAAGGATGCTGTAGCTCAATACGAGTTTCTGCGAAAACAATATCCGGGCAGTTCTCTGCGGGTGAGCGCGTTGCTGGCTGAGGCACAGATCTACGAGAACTCTCTGCATGATCCGGCTTCTGCGCGAGAGAAATATGCGTTGTTCGTGAAACAGTATCCGGGCAGCCCTCATGTTGAGGAGGCGCGAGCTGGATTGGCTTCGCTCGAGCAGAGCGCTGGAACACAGGGTTCAAAAACCAAAAAGAACGAAACGGCGAAGAGCAGGGTTCCGCGGACAGCCGAGGCCGACAGGACCCAGAGTGTGGCAGCCGCGCCTCCTGCTCAAGAGGACGGGAGCTCGTTGGCTCCTATGCCGCCGACGGGCGCTGCTTCTGCGGAAGCGTCGCGAAGAGTCGCGAGCCGCAAGCCTGTTCAGCCTCAGCCGACGAGTGCGACCCAGTCTGAGCCGGCCGATACGCCGGCCTCGATCCTGCACGTTGCCAGCGCCGCGGGACAGAAGCATGGAACTTTGGCGCAGGTGTCGGGGATTCGACACTGGTCGACGCCGAACTACACCAGAGTCGCAATCGATCTGGGAGATGACGTGACCTATGAGGCAGCGCGGGTTCCGAATCCGGATCGCATTTACTTCGATCTGCACGGAACGCGGCTGGCGCAGTCGCTGGTGGGGAAGAGCTTCACCGTGACTGACGATGGATTCCTGAAACAGGTTCGAGCCGCTCAGTTTTCCAACGATGTGACGCGTGTGGTGTTGGATGTGAACGACGTTACGGAGTACTCGGCGTTCCTGCTGCCGAATCCTTACCGGTTGATTATCGACATTCATGGACGCAGCCAGCCAACGCAGCAGGTTGCGTCGAACGGCGATGCCGATTCGTCGTCGGGTTCCGCGAAGGCTCCCGCGCCGAGAACCGAGCCCGATGTGAAGGTATCGTCGCGTCATCCGGTTCCGAACTCCGTCGCAACGAGCAGCGCGGGCACAACCTCGGATGTTGCCGCGCTGAGCGATCAGCCGGGGAAGGAAGCGGCCACCAAGGTACCTACTTCGAACCCAATCGCGACGGTGGTACCGGGCGGGAAGGCCGGGAGTGGTTCGGCGACCCGCAGGAGTCGGCGCGGTACGCCTGCAGAGCCACCAGTCGATCCGGCTGCACCGGCGCGTGCAGCGGTTCCGACGGCTGACGGACAGACCTCGCTGGTCCGTGCGCTGGGGCTGAAGATCGGGCGAATCGTCATCGACGCGGGACACGGCGGCCACGACTCGGGGACCATCGGCGTGGATGGCCTGGAAGAGAAGGACGTGGTGCTGGACGTGGCGCTGCGGCTGGGCAAGCTGCTGCATGAGCGGTTGGGATCGGAGATTCTCTACACGCGCTCGGACGATACGTTTGTTCCGTTGGAGACGCGGACGGCGATTGCGAACAAGGCGCAGGCCGACCTGTTCCTTTCGATCCATGCGAACTCTTCGAGCGACTCAACCGCAAGGGGCGTGGAGACGTATTACCTGAACTTCACCTCGCAGCCGGATGCGCTGCAGGTTGCGGCGCGTGAGAACGCGGTGAGCGATCAGTCGATCTACCAGCTGAGCGACCTGGTGAAGAAGATCGCGATGAAGGAGAAGATCGACGAGTCTCGGGAGTTTGCCTCGGACGTGGAGGCGAACCTGTATGCGGGACTCCAGCGTGGGAATGAGGGGCTGAAGAATCGCGGGGTGAAGAAGGCTCCGTTCGTGGTGCTGATCGGGGCAAATATGCCCTCGGTCCTGGCGGAGATCTCATTTGTGACCAATCCCAAGGATGCCGATCAGCTTCGCCGGCCTGAGTATCGGCAGAGGGTGGCTGAGAGTCTCTACAAGGGGGTTGCCAAGTATGAGGAAGGATTGAGTGGTGCCAAGGGGCCGGTGGAGCGGGCCAGTACTAGCAGGTAGGCCCCCGGTCACTTTTTGTGCAAAGTATTCTATAAAAACGACTTAGCTTTGGACTTCAATTTTTCTTCTGCTAAGTTATTCAATACAAATGACATGCCTTTAAAGTATTCAAAATGATATAGATCAATGCATGATGGGCGGCCAGATGGCTGCCTCTTTCTTTTGGGGTAATTCAATTGTAGCCGGGGAGGCGTAACTGATCGGCAGCTGGATTCCCTTCTTTATCAGTTGTTTATCGAGGTTTGGGGCTTGACGGAGAATTTTCGCGGGAGAACGGCGGTTTCGAGTTTTGCTCGAATAGCCCGGCTTAGGCGGTAAAACTGCCCCGCAGATGGGGCACCCTGGATTCGTGGCGCTGGGAGGGAATACGGGGATCTCTCCACTTCGCTGCGCTTCGGTCGAAATGATGTTTTTGTGGGGGAATGGAACGAGATGACGTTTGTGCTGAATGGAATGATGGGGGCCTGATGTTTCGTGTTCGGGGCAGTGTGTGGGTTCGTGTACCTGTCAGTGGATGGGCTTGAAGTTGAAGTAGGCGAGGTTCATCTGGCCTTGGGTGAGGATGTGGATGGTGAGGACGCTTTTGCCCTTTGGGAGATTCAGCCTCAGGAGGCTGGGGGCGAGGTTCCAGTGGTGCCACTGTCGCCACGCTATGGGTTCGGCGGGGTTGGCGGTGGAGGGGATGGTGAGGGGGCCTGAGGCGGGCTTGCCGTTGAGATCGACTGAGATGGTTCCGCCTCGGTTGGAGGTATAGAGCAGGTCGGCGGTGTAGGAGGCGGTCTGGTGGACGTCTACGGTGATGTTGAACCACTCGCCGGGTTCGGTCCAGCCGACGTAGAGCTGATTGGCGGGCGGCATGACGACGGTCCAGGGATTGTCGTCGATGGCGTCGGGGGAGTTGTGGAACTTGGCGTAGGAGATGTCGACGCCTTCGCGCATGCGGAACTCGTTGAGGTAGTTTCCATTGGCCGGGTTGAGCTGACCGGAGCCGTGGTTGACGGGGTCGGCGTCGTGATAGGCGATGCCTTCTCCGCCGTTGTCGTAGAAGGCGCACTCGACTTTGCCGGGGATGGTCTGGGAAACGTTCTGAGGAGCTTCGATGTAGGGGGTTCCCTTGTACGACGCGGGGAGGTTGGATTGTGCGATTGCGGGGATGGCGAGGAGGGATAGAAGCGGAAGGGTTCTTCGCAAACGAATTTACCTCGGGAAGAATCGTACTTCGAGCGAGGTGGCGTGTCACTGGCCCCTCAGTAGGTTGAGGAAAGCGGATCGCGCTTTGCGCGATTGTTCCATTCTTGCTTCGCACGAATGGGGACCTGCGTTGTCGCAAACGGGTTTATCTCGGAGCTACCTCACGCAGACGCTGAATGACAGTAATACAGGTGAAAGCTATTTCTGTGTGTCCTGGACGGTTCTTCCATATGGATGAATATAAGCGGGGGACATCGACGGAGTAGATAGCGCCAGCGGTTTGCCGCTCATTAGTATTCGTCTTCGGTTGATCTCATTGCGGAAACGCTCGTCCAGATAGAGATCCGGGATGGTCTGGGATTCGGTTAGAGTTGCGGCCTGTCCCAGATAAAGCAGTGCATCCCCGTCGACTCCAGAGGCCTCGTTCTCCATGGCGGCCAAAGCTTTGGTTTTCTCTGATTGAGGCACATTCGCTGCAAAGTTAAAACCCGGAAAGAAATGACAACCTGGTGCTTGCAATTGGCTTTGCAACACTGTACTTCGAACAGGCGTAAGGAGAGTTTGCATTGGCAACTGGCGATGCGCGTCTTCGAAGGAGTCGGAGCACGTCTTTTCGATGAATCCAATGTATGGTGATATCATAAAGAACGCGTTCGGATAGGTTGTTTCAACCATACCCTTGATCGTTCCTTCTTCGTAGAAGTGAGCTGAACCGTAGATCACGAGAGCCTTTTTCCCTTTTGCCAAGATTTGTGTCTTGATGAGATTTGCCGGGTAGCGATCCGTCTCATGCAATACGTGTATCGCCTCGTCTCGAGTCTTAATTGTTGACCAATCGATTGGCGGATTACCCAGCCAGATATGGATTCGGTCTGCAGGTTTCAGGTTCTGGTTTACGGCTCGTATCTGAGCGAAGAAATTTGGATATCCAAGGCGAGTGACTGTAGGAGTCCAACCGACTGTTTCGTTCCAAACTCGTCGGAGCTGTTCGTACGGAATCTCCTGTCCGTCGGTATACCGGTCAATTGTTTCTTACTGCGCTGCACCGCCAAATTCCACCACTATGTTCCCGACGTCCTTCGCAAACCTTGGATCTCGAATTAAGTCGATGTAGAAGTCTTCTTGTTGTGCGAGCCCATGCCAATCGCACATCCCCACCAGTCGGTGAGTTTGAAACGCAGACATCACTCCATCGACAGCGGGCGCGGCTGATGGTTCCGACATAGGTGAAGAGCCAGCTTGTTGGGCTATAAGGCTGCCAGAGAAAAAGCTAAGTGCAGTCAGCAGAGCGAATGCGGTTCTTACGACAGAATGCGAGCGGGGAGACCGGAGGTAGGCGGCACAACCACGACGATCCAAGGAAAGCTCCATCAGTGCTTGATTTGTAATCTGTTATACCTCTGAATCGAGGGTTTGCCTTTCCGTCCGGAATGGTCAAGAGGCTGTTCCAGATTGCCTGTGGCTCGAAATTTAGGTCAGCGGGTATCTTCGGACGAGATGGAGTTTCGTAGTTCCGATGAACCCTCATCTGATGAGGCTCATCTGTATAGATGTGGCGCGAAGTTTCCGGGAGTTCCGAACTTCGAAGTTCAAAGATGGAGGATGAGATGGCGAAGAAGATTGCCCTGATTGTAGGTGCCTCAGGGATCGTGGGATTGAATTTGGCCAATTTGTTGGCGGGGGATGAAGGCTGGGAGGTGTATGGGCTGTCCCGGAGGCCTGTCGAGCGCAAGGGCATTCATGCGGTTGCGGCAGACCTGCAGAATCCTGATTCGGTAAAGAGCGCTCTTCAAGGGATTGCGCCTACGCATGTCTATCTCTCGACGTGGCTGCGCCAGCCGACCGAGGCCGAGAATATCCAGGTGAACAGCGGGATGGTGCGCAATCTGCTTGAGGCGACCTCGCGATCGAGGTCGGTAGAACATGTGGCGCTGGTGACCGGGCTGAAGCATTATCTCGGGCCGTTCGAGGCTTACGGGAAAGGCAAACTGCCGGCTACTCCCTTTCGCGAGGAGCAGCCGCGTCTGGAGATCGAAAACTTTTACTACGCGCAGGAAGACGAGGTCTTTCGCGCCGCCGAGAAGGATGGTTTCGGGTGGAGCGTGCATCGTCCGCATACCATCATCGGCTATGCCGTGGGGAATGCGATGAATATGGGGGTGACGCTTGCCGTCTATGCCACGATCTGCCGCGAGACAGGACGCCCCTTTCGGTTTCCGGGTTCCGCTGCACAGTGGAACGGCCTGACGGATATGACCGACGCCAGTCTGCTGGCACGTCATCTTCGGTGGGCGTCTACGACAGCAGCGGCGCGCAACCAGGCCTTCAACATCGTGAATGGAGACGTCTTTCGCTGGAGCTGGATGTGGACGAGGCTGGCGGAGTGGTTTGGATTGGAGGCCGCGCCGTTTGAGGGCGAAGGCGTTCCGCTGGAGACACAACTGGCGGATGCTGCGCCGGTATGGAAGAAGATTGCGGAGAAGTACGGCCTGGTTGAATCCGATTTAAACGTGTTGGTCTCTCCATGGCACACGGATGCGGACCTTGGACGTCCTGTGGAAGTGGTTACGGATATGTCGAAGAGCCGCAAGCTTGGCTTCCTGGAGTATGAGCCGACGGATGAGAGCTTCTTCCGGTTGTTCGAGTTGTTGCGGAGGGAGAAGCTGATCCGTTGAGGCTTGTGTTGCGGGATTAAGACAAAGTGGTTCGAGCTTCGACCGAACCACTTTAGGCGCGATAGAGCTGCGCCGAAGATGGGGCACGCAGATTCGCGGCGCTTGGAGAGAATACAGGGATCTCTCCACTTCGCTGCGCTTCGGTCGAGATGACGTTTGTGGGGGGATGCCGGTTTATTGCGCGGGCCTTCTCTGGGGAAGAGCTCTGCTCGCATCGCGGGTTGGTGCTGGTGTAATCTGGCCGTTGGCAGGGCGTATTGATGACACAGGGCGGACGAAGAGTGCATGAGGTAACGCGGCGGATTCTGTGGGTGTGCCTTACGAGCGTGGCCCTCGGGATGTGCGGCGCTTCTGTGTGGGGTCAGGACACGAAGACGATGCTGGTGGAGCCGCCTTCGCCACTGCTTCCGCAGCAGGCGGGAGACTGGATTCGCCAGCCTGATGGTGCGGGTACGTCTAAGGCAGCGGAAGACGACAAGAAGCTGGATACCGTTCTGAATGAAGATGGATTGAAGCGGAGCGAGCAGGCAGTCTACCGCGTGGGGAACTCGGGACCGGCGGTGACGGTGACAGCGCGGCAGTTTGTGGACGCGACCGGAGCGCATGCGGCCTTCGATTACTTCCTTCGGCCGGGTTCGGCGTATCGCGGCGTGGGGATGGGCGATGAGACGAGCCTGATTGGGGATCACTATGTCTTTCGCAGCGGAGCGAGCGTAGTGGAGGCCGACGGCGGCCATGGCCCGAAGATCGAAGGATTGCTGAACAGGATTCAGGTGGGGCTGCCGAAGGTGAGCGGGCCAAAGGGGCTTGCTCCGCTGCTGCCGACGCTGTTGCCGGCGAAGGGGCTTGACCGGGATTCGGTGAAGTACGCTCTGGGGCCGGTGAGCTATGACGCGATGGGCGGAGCGCTGCCGGGAGCGATTCTTGGCTTTGAGAAGGCCGCCGAGGCAGTGACGGCGAAGTATGCGGGAAGAGGCAGGCTGACGATGCTGCTCTATCCGACACCGGAGATCGCAGGCGATCGACTGCGAGCGGTGGAAGAAGAGATTCACCGGCAGGGCAAAGCGGCGGGCACGGTGGTGATGCGACGCTCGGGGAACCTGCTGATGATTACGACAGGCGAGTGGAGCCTGGCTGAGGCGAAGACCCTGGTGCAGGGGATTCATCCCAAGGTCGAAGTGACATGGAACAAGCCGATGCCTCCGCAGTTCCATACCGAGGTTCGCAAGACCTATAGCCTGCTCTCGAGCATTGCAATCTTCTGCAGCTTCGGAGCGCTGGCGGCGATTGTGCTGGGAATATCGCTGGGAGCGGGACGGGCAGCGATTCGCGTATTGCAGGGCAAGCCGGCAGCCTCGGAACCGGAGTTCCTGCGGATCGACCTGAGCGGAAGGCCGTCGCCGATCCACACGGAGGGTACCGGAGCGGGTTCGAAGGGGTAGATGGATGCACCAGAGGTGGTGCACGGGGAAAGGTAAGCCCCTGATTCGATGACTGTTTGAAAGTGTTCCTACCAGTAAAAAGCGAATATAAGGCGAATAAAACGGGAGAGGTTATCTAATTGATAACGCCCGTAACTATTTGTAAAATAGTGATTTACGGTTTCAAGGTTTAAACCTTGACACGTCATTTTGCCAAACATAGTATTTCGCCAGAAAGTTCTGATGGCTTTGCCTCCGTTGGAACTATTCTCCCTAAAGAAGAGGCCGCCCTGTTGCCGGGCGGCCTCTTCATGTTTTGGCTCGCTATGCCTTCAACCCTTCGGAGGGACGTAACGGGGAAGACCCAGAATGGTGGCGATGCCTGAAAGTATCTGATCGTGTTAGGGTTGCATCTGAATAGCTCATGAGGTCGGACCAATGTTATTTCGTTTGGGGCTGGTATTCGCAGTAGTGATGGTCTCGTCTGCGGGGGCACAGGATACCCGGCATGTTGTGGAGCCGAAGATTCCGCGGTCGTGCACGAAGTTGAAGGCGCAGTTGCGGTCGGTGAATGACGGCGTGGCAGAGGCTGACGAGGCGAAGCTGGATACGGAGAGGATTCAGAAGGCTCTCGATCACTGCAAGCAGGGAATGGCGGTGGAGCTTACGTCTTCGCGCGGTAGAGATGGGTTTCTGACGGGGCCGTTAGAGATGCGCGCGGGAGTGACGCTGCTGGTGGACAAGGGAGTGACGCTGTACGGATCGCGCGATGCGGCGGTGTATGAGATCAAGGGCGAGGGAACGTCGCAGGGTTTGTGCGGCACGATTGCGACGGGAGCTGCGCCGGCGGTGTTTCCGGCGCCGCAGCATGCTGCGCCTGCGCGTGGAGGTTGCCGCCCGCTGATCAGCGTGAACAACGCGAAGGATGTTGGGATCATGGGCGATGGGGTGATCGATGGCCGGGGCTACGCGAAGATTCTGAACAAGGACTACAGTTGGTGGCAGATGTCGCGGAAGGCGGAGCCGAAGAACGAGCGCTACTTCACGCCGCGGATGATTGTGGCCTCGCATGCGGACGGGCTGGTGCTGTACCGGATTACGCTGCATAACTCGACGAACTTCCATGTGAGCGTGAACCAGACGGATGGGTTTACGGCGTGGGGAGTGCATCTGCTGACTCCGACGGTGAAGGGCACGGATGCGAGGAATACGGATGGGATCGATCCGGGCAGCTCGAAGAACGTGACGGTGGCGCACAGCTGGATCGACAACGGGGACGACAATATCGCGATCAAGACGGGTGTCTCGCACATGAGCGTGATCGATAACCACTTCTACTCGGGGCATGGGATGTCGATCGGGAGCGAGACGTATTCGGGGCAGAGTTATCTGCTGGTGGATGGCCTGACGGAGGATCACACGACGAGCGGCATCCGCATCAAGAGCAATGTGACTCGGGGTGGGTCGGTACATGATTTGATGTATCGGAACATCTGCATGCGGGATGTAAAGAATCCGATTGCGATCAGTCCTTATTACACGAACCAGACGACGGAGCCGTTTGAAGATCCGAAGTACAAGGGCGACCGGATTCCGGACTACAAGGCGATCACGATTCAGAATGTGACGAGCGAGACGGATGGCGATGTGCTGATTGCCGGGTTGAAGGATCATGGGACCCAGGTGACGTTGGACAATGTGCGCATCGACGGCATCGCGCCTGCGCAGGTGCATGGGCACTTTGCCACGGTGACGCTGGGGCCAGGAGGGACCAATATCGACTTCAGCGGGACGGATATTAAGGTGGTGTCTCCTACTGCGCCGAAGCAGGCACAGGCTTATGGGTGTGAGGGGAAGTTTGTTCCGATGCGGTAGGGGCCTTGCATAGTGCAGGGGCTGAAGCTCCTTCTTTGTTCAGCTCGATTTAGAAGCCAAGCCTGAAGGCTTGGCGTACCTAGAGGCCGAGGCACCTGAGTGTTTCGTTGGAGCGGGAGTGCCGCTTCGGAGGAAATACAGGGATCTCTCCACTTCGCTGCGCTTCGGTCGAGATGACGTTTGTGGGGAATGGAATGAGATGACGTTTGTGGGGGAATGGAATGACGGGGTTGGGCAGAGCAACTGATTCGTAATCAGTTGCTCTGCGATTGCCTTCTCGATCAGAGTTGCAGGCGCAGCTTCATGCGGGTTAAGAGCGCGGCTATGGCGATGATGAGCGCGGTGAAGACGATGGAGCGGATGACGCCGGGGAGTCCCCAGGCGAGGTGGGTTCGGAACCAGGTGATGCCGAGCGCGCCGAGGATGAAGTACCAGAGGTCGGGAAGCAGGTAGGTGAGCAGGGTATTCGCTCCGGCTGGCCGGGTGAAGGCTGCCCAGCGGGTGTGGCGTTGGACGTCGCAGATCCAGTAGAGCAGGGTGAAGATAAGGATGCTGGCACCGATGCTGTAGAGGCACCAGGTGGGAGTGGCGCGGATCTTGGAGACTCCGAGGGGCGTGAACAGGCGTCCGGCGATCAGTGCGACGGCGGCGAAGGTGAGAGCGACGGTGGCCTTGGAGCGGAAGGTGGGCCAGCGGTGACTCTGCGGGCCTACGAAGAGGATGGAGGTCGCGACTCCGGCCATGGCGATGAGGGTGTCGGAGCCGTTGCCGAAGGGCCAGAGATAGATGCCGACGTGGTGGAGGAACTCGATCCAGTGGGCGGTGCAGAAGGCGCAAAAGGCTGTGAGCACGACGACCCACGCGAAGGGAGACCAGCGCCAGCGACGAGTGGGTATATAGAGGACGCAGGTGGTGAGATAGGCGAAGGCGAGCAGGCCGAGGATCTCAGGGTAAGCGGTGCGGATCCAGGCGACATCGCCCTCTTTTGTGGTGCGGCGGAAGATGGCAAACATGGCAACCATCAGGATGAGGCCGGTGAGACGCAGGCCTTTGACGAGGGTTGGATGTTTTTCGGCGTGAGGGTAGACCATCCAGAAGAGGATGGCTCCGAGGAGCGCGAGAATCGCCCAAAGATTGGTGGGCATGTGGATGAGGGCGGGGTCTCCGGCACCTGCGTTGGTGAGAATGAGGCCGAGGACGAGGAGCGAGAGCGAGCGCAGGAAGATGTGCACCCAGAGACGGGACTGCGAGGGAACCTTGCGCAGGCGTTGCTCGACGGCGAGGGGAATGGCCATGCCGAGGATGAAGAGGAAGGCGGGAAAGACCATGTCGACGTAGGTCATGGCGTCGACTTGGCCGGGAGCGTGATAGGTCCACCAGGGAAGGCCTTTGACCTCGGCGAGGTCGTTGACGAAGACCATGACGATCATGGTGAGGCCGCGGAAGACGTCGATGGAGAGGACGCGCGGGGCTTGCATGGTGGTGGCGGCGGTCTGGTTTCCGAGCTGGGCGGTGGCCATATTTGTGCGTCTCCCGAGTTCATACGGCGAGGGTCGTTTCGTTTATAGGCTGGGCAGTGGCCATTAGCCAAGTCGTATCGATGGAGTGAAGCTACGAGCAAACAGCAGATCCCATTCGGCTACGCTCAGGGCAGGCTCTTCGACTGCGCTTCCCGCGCGAGAAACTTCGCTCAGGATGACACTTTCTATCTCAGGAAAGCACTCCTTATAAAGAGAGTCATTTTTTACGCGCCGTTCTATGGCGATACAGCTAGTTGCCTCCTGAGGGTGCGGCTGGTGCAGGGGCGAGTCCGGCGTGGACGGCCTGGAGGAGGATGCCGGTAGAGTCGTTGGAGTACTCCCAGATCATGATGCCTCTGAGTTTACGGTCTGTAACGTATTTGCATTTGGCCGCAATGGACTGGGGGTCTTCGTAGGTGACGAAGACGTGGGTCTGCGGATTGTAGAGATAGGGCACGGAGGCCTGGGAATCCCAATGACGGATGAAGCCGGTGGCGAGAAGATTGGGGAGCTCGGGGTAGGAGAAGTGGACCCCGTGGGCGGCTTTACCCGATTGAAAGAGGCCGTAATCCCTGTTTGCGACTTCGCCCCAGCTGCGGCCATAGAAGGGCAGGCCGAGGACGATCTTACGCGTGGGAACTCCAGCCTGTTCGTATTCGGTCACGGTGCGGTCGGCGGAGACCTGCTTGGGATCCGTCGGGTTGTGGAAGAGAGGAGCGTCGTGACCGGTCGCGGGACCGCCGACGTAGAAGTCGTAGGTCATGAGGTTGACGGTATCGACGTAGTGCTGGACCTTCTCCATCTCGGTGTGTTGCAGGAATTTGGTTGAAGCTCCGGTGGCGATGGAGGTATAGAGGCGGCGATGGAGCCGGGTTTGCTCACGATCGAAGCGCTGGCGCAGTTCGGCGAGCAGGAGGGTGTAGTTCTGTTTGTCCTGAGGGCGGAAGGTGTTGCCGCTGCCGGGTTGGTCGGGATACTCCCAGTCGATGTCGAGGCCGTCGAGTTTATGACGCTCGATGAAGCGGACGGCGCTGGAGATGAAGCGCTCGCGGGAGTGCGGGGTTAGGGCTGCATCGGAGAAGCCGCCGGACCAGGTCCAGCCGCCCACGGAGACGAGCAGTTTGAGCGCAGGGTTGTTGCGCTTGAGTGTGTTAAGGATGGCGAAGTTTTCCGCGTCGTGAGGGAAGCCCTCGACAACCTCACCATTTTTGATATTGGCGAAGGCGTAGTTGATGCGAGTGAGGCGGCGGGCGTTGATCTCGCCGGGGCTGAGGACGCGATCCTGGGGAAAGACGTAGGCGATGATTTCGCGAGAGGCGGGGGAATCCTGAGATGCGGAAGAGAGTTCGGGAGTGGAGCAGGGTGCCGACACGCAACAGAATAAAGCAAGAACAAGCGCGAGCGGGGAGAACCGCGATGCGAACAGATGCATGGTGCATTGAGGGTAATCCATACGGGGCTGCGGACATGGGGCATACGGCCGTTGCGCCGGGCGATTATTCCCGGTAAACTTATCCATGCAGGCGGGTGGCCTGCGTGGAATTCCTAGCGCGCCGATGTAGCTCAGCTGGTAGAGCAACTGATTCGTAATCAGTAGGTCAGCGGTTCAAATCCGCTCATCGGCTCCATTCATAAATTTATTGCTTCGCTTTCTGGCCGTAGCTGGCACAAGGGCGCTGAGTTTAACTGCACGTTGCCCCCTGGCAATGCGACAGGGATCGTTCAGCATCACGGATTCGGCAATGGATGCGAGTCTGTTTGGGCGACGTCGCTGTGTTGCGACGCATCCATGACGCAGCGAAAGCCCAGATGATTCGTGCCAGTATCAACATCTCCCTTGCCGCGAGTGCCGACCATATATCGCGAGCAGTATTGATCGGTGCAGAGAAAGGATCCTCCACGATGGACTTTTTTCTGATGCCCGGGCTCGGAAGGATCGTATGCGCTCTCGGGGCCTCGCGGATTGCGCGCGACTCCACTTGCGTTGAGGCGCTGATAATAATCAGGGCGGTACCAGTCGTTCGTCCATTGCCATACATTGCCGGCCATGTCGTAGAGGCCATATCCGTTGGGGGAAAAGCGTGCGACAGGAGCGATCCCGACGTAGCCGTCCGCGCCCGTATCCTTATTGGGGAACTGCCCTTCGTGCGTGTTGGCCATCCACTTCCCCTTGGGGCGAAAATCATCTCCCCAGACGTAGGGCCTACCGGCAAGGCCTCCACGCGCTCCAAACTCCCATTCCGCCTCCGTTGGTAGCCTTTTGCCAGCCCATTTTGCATAAGCCTGAGCGTCTTCGTAGGAGATCTGCACCACTGGATAGTTTTTCCTACCGACGATGCTGCTCTTCGGGCCTTCGGGATGTCGCCAGTTGGCCCCTGGTATGTATGTCCACCATTGAAAGTAGTTGTCGAGCGAGACCGGGTGATCGGGTGGAGCAAAGACGACAGAACCAGCCACCAGGTTTTCCGGTGGAGCTCCCGGATAATCCTCCGCACGCGGCTTGCGTTCCGCCACGGTCACATAGCCGGTAGCTCTTACGAACTTTTCGAACTGTGCGTTCGTGATATCCGTCTTGTCCATGAAGAAGCCGTCCACATAAACGCGATGTACAGGACGTGAGTCGAGGGTGGCCTTCATTCCGACATCGTCCATACCGGGAGGATCCTGAGCGCCCATGGAAAATTCTCCACCGGGAATCCAGGCCATGCCCTCAGGCACTGAAGCCGGAGCAGGTGCGGCGTTGGGAATCGTGGGACCGAAGGCAACTTTGTTGCTCTGCGCCTCGACCTTGCTTGTGTCACGGTTTACCGGGTGGGCAGCGGTAGCGCTGGCCGGTGGAGTCTCGGACATGACAGGCGTGGGAGACAGTGTGCTTCCAGGGCGCTTGTAGATCGCAATACACGCGGCGAACGCTGCAAGCAGCACCAGACCGGCTATCCAATAGGTTTTCGCCTGCTGCCCGGTTTTCATCTTGCGAGTATGTGTAACCGCCGCAGATCTCTTCATAGGTATTCGCCTTTGCCGATCCTTAAGCTTAGCGATGAAATCTTCCGAGACTATCACGGCGGTGGAAGCCCTGGGGCCCGTTGCGCCTGCACTTGATCGTGTTGTTGGGCAGATGCAGAGAGTTCCAGGTTCCATTTGTCCGATGGGGAGCTCGGAGGAATAGTGTAGACCTCTTTTGGAAACATGGAAAACGGAGGAACTTCTGAAATCTAGGAATCGAGCTGTGGAAAGGCCGTGATCCTCAACTTGGCACTGCCGTAAGGAATCAGGGTCAGCGATTCTTCCGGCTCCGTGCTGTGGACGGGGCTTATAGGCAAAGGTTTGGCAACACCATCTTCCGATCGCCATTGATTCAGGCGTCGGCCTTTCACCTTGATGCGAACAGCGGCATTCTCGGCTGCAAAGGGGCGTTCGGGTACGGGTGCTTCGAGGACTTGAAATGCTGTCGCCGCGTCTTCATTTACGGCAAGGGCGTAGTTCCAGCCGTGAGTGGGGAAGACTTGCCAGTCGGCTGTTCGGCCATGATCACGGAGCTTGACCCAGCTTTCTCCAGGGTTGAGGGATAAGAGGAGCGGGCCGCGTTCGATCGCGACGGAGTTTTGGAACCAATGCGAGACGCGAGGACGCATGGGGAGTTTCAAGACGATGTGATCGCCCTGCTTCCAGGTTCTTCGGATTTCGGCAAACGTTCCAGGCTTAATGTCTTCCGGCATTCTTTGGTCATTCACATGGATCGAGGCATTCTCCGTCCAGGCGGGAATACGCAAGAGAAGGGCGAAATCGATGGGCCGCTCCGGGTGAACTGTGATGTTAATCGTGTCGCGGAAGGGATAGTCTGTTTCCTCAACAAGACGGAGCTGAGCGCCACGCAATTTTGTATTCACTTCACAAGGTGCATAGAGGGCCGCTACAAGGCTATCGTCACCCTTTGCCATCCACAGACTGCTGGTGAACTTGGGCCATCCCTGATGGAAGTTGGCTGTGCAGCAGCCAAAGTGAGGTGCGAGGCCATAGAGGTTCGATTCGCTGCTGTTGGTTGTCCACGGTTTTGAGTTCAGGCTGCACTGCACTTGGTTCGGCTGCTGGTCGTACTGGTGCGCCCACATATCATCGGTGAAAGTACCGGGCAGTGCATTGAAAGCGATCTTCTCAATACGATCGCCTGTCTCGGCGTTACCGAAGGCGGCGAGAATCGCTTCAAGCGAGAACATGGTTTCCACCACGGAGCAAAGTTCGGTTCCGTGGCTGGGATCGAGACCGCCGAGGTGCTCGTCACATGAGAACATGCCGTTGGGCATGCCGTGAAATTTATCGAGCGCGGCCAGTTGCCGGTCGAAATTGGCGGACTCTGCCCGGTCGCCCGACAGGCGGTAGTTCACTGCTGCGACCTTCAGGGCCTGTGAGTGATTGACGCCATGCGCCTGCATCGCGAGTTCTGGTTTCTCTATGTGACCAGGGCCCATGCCGAGCACTTCGCGGGTCATCGGCTGGGTCATTTGGAAATCGGTGAATAATGCCTCCCAGTCAAAGCCCTGCCGTTTGAGGAGTCCGCACAATTCGATGAGCTTTGGATCGCCGGTGCGATCGTAGAGCCACTGTACGACGAGGACTTCATCCTGCCAGCGATATTTACCCCAGTCCCTGAGCGGGCGCGATGGCAGTTCCGCCAACTGGTAGTGGAAGTATTTTGTAAGCACAGGCAATACACGATGATCGGCGGTGACCTCGTAGTATTGCGAGAGCGCCTTTACCATCACCATCCGGGGCCACCAGTCGTTGTTGCTGGCCGGGCCGATCATGCCGTTGGCGGCCTGGTGATCGAGAGTCCAGTCGACCCAGCGTTGTGCCTTGGCTTTGAGGGTCGCGTCGTCGAGCAGCCATGCAAGAGGGAGAAGACCGTCGAGGAAGTAAGGTCCTCGCTCCCAGCTTTCACCGGTGCCCCCGAGCCAGCCGCTGTTGCTGCCCACATCGGGCCAGAACTCGTCGAGATGTCCACCCATGCCATCGGCCTGGACGCGGAGCTGGCGCGTCAGCCATCCCTTGGGATGTATCTCGCCCAGCTGGAGGAGACGAAACTCGCCGGCGGCAAGCCTGGACTTCGTTGCAGCAGATTCCTTATCGCCGGCCAAGGCGGCGCTAACGGGACGCGGAAGCGCGAGCGTTGCAGCCGAGCTCATGGCGAGCTTTAGCAGATCGCGTCTGTTTGTTTTCAGGGGTTGGATCATGGCTTCTATAGTTTTACAGGGAGTTCGGGCGCAGGAATCCCGACCATTCGGTCTATAGACCAAGGGAAGGCATTAGAGACAGATGATGCCTCTCTGCAGGGCAAAGGTCGCTGCCTCCGTACGGTCGCTTACATCGAGCTTTGCGAAAAGATGGATGGTGTGATTGCGCACTGTGCTTTCGCTTGTGCCAAGAATCTGCGCTATTTCGCGATTGATCAGGCCGCGCGCGATAAGCTGCAGGACTTCGTGTTCGCGCGGTGTCAGTTCCGGGCGAGGAGCGCGCTCGGCGATCAGCTCGGCGAGCTCGGCTGGAAGGTAACGCTGCCCTGCGTGAGTCTTTCGGATGGCCGCGGTCAATTCTTCCTGATCCACGTCCTTAAGAACATAGCCGGAAGCGCCCGCTCGTATGGCGCTGTAAACCTCTTCTTCCGAAGCGTAGCTGGAAAGCACGAGAATGCGCGCACGGTTATCCTGGGCCCGGATCTCTCGAAGGGCTTGTATGCCTCCTCCGCCGGGCATGCGGAGGTCGAGTACGGTGACATCCGGTTTGAGCCGGCAGTAGGCCTCCACCGTGGAAGACGCGCTATTGGCTTCTCCCACGATCTGCATATCGGGCTCCGTGCCCAGCATCGTCTTAAGGCCCATTCGGAAGACCAAGTGATCGTCAGCTACAAGGATGCTAATCATAGGTTTGCTTAGTGTGGCCTGTTCTTTAGGGTTTGTTGTGCGAGCGTGTGAATGCGAAGCCTGTCGCGGAGAGATCGGACAGGAGAAGCAGGAAGAATAATCCGCAAGAGTGTGCCGCGGTCGTTGGATTCGATGGAGAACTCAGCGCCAATCTGTTCGGCTCGTTCCCTCATTCCGACGATACCGAAATGCCCTTCGTCGAGGGACCGTGTGAGCTCGGGGTCGAAGCCGATGCCATCGTCGCTGATTTCAAGGATGAACTTCGTCGGCTGATAATCGAAGGTTGCCTTCACCGCGGTTGAATGGGCGTGCTCGATGATATTGGCAACGGCCTCCTGACAGATGCGGAGAAGCTGCGTCGTGATCTCGTCTGAAAAAGGATAAGCCGTTCCATGCTGCTCTACGGACAGGGAGAGAGAGGCCGGATCGGTGAGCTGTTTGAGCAGGCGTTCCGCCGTGGCAGCGAGATTCTGATAGCTGTGCAGAGTGCGGAGCGTGGCTATGGAACGATGAGCCTCGGCGCGGCTGCGGCGAACCATATGCAGGGCCATGGCGAGGTGGGCGTTTGTGGCGGGCGACTTCTTCTCCATGGTGCGGTCTACACCCTGAAGCTGCAGAGCGATGCCGGCGAAGCCCTGTGCGAGAGTGTCGTGGATCTCTCGTGCGATACGGGAACGCTCCTCAAGAATGACGCTCATACGCTCACGAATGTTACGGAGATGAATGCGATACACGACCCAGACGAGGAGAAGAAGCAGGAGAAAGAGGAAGATCAGGTGGCGTGGAGTCCACCAGGGCGCTGCGGCGAGGATATGGATATCCTGATGATCGCGCATCAAGATGAGAAAGGTGCCGGCATCCAGAGCGGGCGCTCCCTGATCCACTGCGAGGACACCGGTACAGCGAAGGATAGCGCCGACATCGGGCGTCGAATTTTCGGGGAGAGAGTCGCCGTCAAGTACGCAGGTGAAGAGCTGGCTTCCGCTCTCCATGGTGAGGCGCAGGCGGGAACCGGGATCGGAGGTGACTTTGATAAGACGTCCCTCGGTAGAGATGAGCATGCCCCTGTAGGCTCCTTCTGCAGCTTCGTCCGGGGTCATGGCGAGAGGGAGAGGTGTAGAGCCGGCCCACAGGTCCTGTACGGTTGCATTGCGGATGATAGGGATTCCGGCGCGCTTCTCAAGCTGGCCGGAGACTTCAACCTCGTCGCCGAGACTGGGGTTTGCGCCAGCCGGGGCTTCGACGGCGATGGCTCCGGTCTGGTCCTGTACGATGAGCTCCCGACTGCTGTAGGTGACAGCGCCGCGAAGGACGACCTTCGTTTGCGGGCGAGGATCTTCTAATAAGGATCGAATCGATGTGAGGGAGGAGGGGTCTTCTGCGAAGGCATACGGCGATCGGTGGAACAGTCCGAGACACAATGCGATGAACAGGCAAAGCGCGAAGGAGAGGGACCGGGATTGCCGCTGGATTGACATGGAAGCATTGCGAAGGGCAGAGAAGACGCGCTGCTGGCAAAGGGTATAACTCTCCGATGCGTGGATGCAAGACGAGTTCTCCCCATGCGTGCCCTTCCTCTGGCAAAATGGGCATGATGAAACGGTTATGCGTTCTTTGAAACACCCCGCGCGGTTCTTTACAGGTCTTGCGTTGCTGGCGATCCTTACCACGGGGATCCTCCGCTGGGTTCACCGCTCCAACGTCTTTCCGGAGCTTGCAGCGTCAAGCCTGGACCAGTGGCACGCTTACGGCGGAGATTGGCACATGGCGGATGGCGTGATGACGGACCGCTCCTCCGGCCGCGGGGACAAGATTGTTGCGGGACCGAAGGACTATGGCAACTATGTGGTTTCCGCGGAGATGCGATTCGATTCCATGCCTGGCGATCCGCAGTTTGGCGACGCCGGTCTTCTGCTTCGAGTGCAAGACCCTGCGATAGGCGTGGATGCGCACCGTGGATACTACGTGGGATTGCGGCCAGACGATCACACGCTGCTGATCGGTGCGCACTCCTTTTCTTTTCGCGAAGTCGCAACCACGCCTTTTCCGCATGAAATCCATACGGGGCGATGGTACCGCCTGACCTTTGCATCCGACGGGTGTACCTTCCACGCCAGTGTCGTAGATTTGGAAACCGACGATAAAGCTGAGGTTTCTTACGTAGAGCAGTCCTGTACGCCGCTGCAGGGGCAAGTCGGATTGCGAAGCTATTATGCAAAGGCATCCTGGCGGCGACTGAAGGTTAAGCTGACGAAGTAGGGCCTCTCTATGGCTCTACGATGCGGTGTACGGCGGGGGTATCGATATTCTTTTTTGTTATAAGAATCGCTTCGGTCTGGATGAGCTTTTCGACCGGGCGACCTTCAAGGGCATCGTGCATGGCCTCGACGGCCAGGCGACCGATGGTGCCCGCGTCGCAGGCAATGGCGGCGCTTAGCAGACCGGAACGCACGCCCTCGACCGATTCGGCGCCGTTGTCAACCGTCACACTGGTGAGATGGCGTGAAGGCGGGATGGAGCGGAGGGCATTGAGGACACCATGCGCCGAGAAATCGTCTGACGAAAATACGGCATTGATCTCCGGCTTTTCCGATAATGCATCGAGTGTTGTGCGACGCGCCCGGGCCCAGTCTGAGAGGCTGTAGCGCGAGGCTACGATGCGAGCGCCCGGATCGAAACGGGCAAGGGCTCGACGAAGAGACTCCTCTCTTTGAGCGGTGGTCTGGAGCGTAGGACTGGCCCCCACCACCAGGATGCGGGCACGAGAGCCGATGGTTTGCGTGAACTGTTGCGCGGCCATGAAGCCAATGGCCTCGTCGCTGCAGCCAATGGACGTAACGTACTCGGAGGGCTGGACCGCGATTGGCGAGTCCACGATGACAACGGGAATTCCCGCGGCATAGGCGCGACGAACACCTTCTGCGAGCACCAGCTGATGAGAGGGCGCGAGAATGATGCCATTGACATGCCGTTGCACAGCATTGCTGAGGAGCTTCGCCTGCACCTCATACTCAGCGGCGCTCTGCGGATCGGACCAGTTCAGCACAAGTCCGAAGTGCTGGGCGCGCTCACTCACGTTTTGCGAAAACAAGCGCCAAAAGCTGGTTCCTCCCGTGCTCTCGATAATGGCAACCACGGGCGAACGATTGCGATGGGTGCATGAGAGCAGGGACGTGCATAGAATCATGGCAAGAAGAAAAGACGCAAAGGGGCGGGCTCGCTTCTTCGGCTTCGGGTTGCGATCGAATAAAGTCATGGCTATGGCTACTTTGCCTCTTCGAGGCGGAAGCGATCGATGTTCTGTTGACGCTCAGCATTGGCCTTCCGGAGTGCGTTGAATTTCTGGCTAAGCTCCTGCACGGCGTCCCGGTCGCCAGCACGGCGTGTGGCCATCAGTTGCTGGTAAAGGGCTTCCTGGTTATCCGGATCCTCGGTCAGAGCGATCCTGGCCTGCGCGATAGCAAGTTTCGGTTGCTCCGTACGAAGATAAAGCTTGGAGAGCAAAACATGGGCCGGCAGATAATGCGGGTCCAGATCCGTAGCGCGTCTGGCGGCGAGAATGGCACGATTCATGGCTTCATGATCGCCGGCAGACGAGTCTGAAAGCTGCTCGGCCAGAAGATATTGCACGACGGGATCCTCCGGATTGAGCTTTGCCTGTTCCTCGAAGAGACTCCGCGATGCACTGCTGTCGTGTTGTTGCGTTTTCACGATTCCGATGGCATCGACGCTTAGCGAAAGTTTCGGGTCAAGGCGATGCGCCTGCTCGAAGTCAGCGATCGCTGCCTGCATGTGATCGGTAAGCTGTATCTCCAGAACGCCTCGCGCGAGGTAAAGCGGGGCTGACTGCGGCATACGCGTGAGCCCCGCTTTCACTATGTCGATGCCGACCTGAAAGGACTGGTGCGCGAAGGCGATATTGGCGAAGTCCAGGTAGTTCTGGACACGATCCGGATTGAGAAGGATGGCCTTGCGGAGAAGGTCGACGGAGCGCGGGGTGTCGCCCAAGGTCTCTGCAAGGTGCGATCCCAGGCTTAGGGCAGGCTCATAGGTGCCGGAGCTCAAAAGAGGCTCGAGGGTTGCCAGAGCCTGCCGGCTATCTCCCCCGCGCCACTCAAGGAATGCAATGTCGTACAAGTAGATATCGTTTGGGTACGATGCCTGCAATTCGCGATATTGCGTGAGTGCTGAACTATAGTCGCCGGTCGTTGCCAGGCATGCACCATGACCCTCCATCCATTCCACATGAGTGCCAAATGCAGAACGGCTTGCTTCGAAGTGCGGCAATGCGGATGCGCAGTCGCCGCTGTTTCGTAGTGCGGAGGCAATCATCGCCTGTGCGGGAAGATTGGCTGGCTGCAGATTCACGATGCGTTGAAGGACTGGAATGGCGTCCTTATCTTTTCGCGCATAACGGATTTGTCCGGCACCTTCCAATGCAGCAAGATCGTTGGGGCACATGGAAAGGGCGCTGTCGAAAGCATGCAAAGCGTCGTCCTGGCGGCTAAGGCCAGTCAACGCTACTCCTTGAAGGGAACGAAGCCTGCAATCATGCGGATATGTTTTTGTCTGGCGCTCAATAAGGATGAGCGCCTGCTGATTGTTGCCCGAGCGCAGTTGACCGACGATCTCGGCAACCTGCGTAATTCTTTGCTGCGCCGACAGTGACGCGGAGAAGAACAGGGAGACGGAGAGGAGACGAAGGATCCCTGAATGCCGACGCGGGGCTCTCGTGGATCGAAACATCTCTACCATGCCTCCGGCGCTCTAAAAATTGAGTCGGCCACCGACAAGCATATTGCGCTGCGGATTGGTTGAGGTGCTTTGTCCAAATGTACCGTTCTGCAGATTGGTATCGACGACACCATAATTGACCCGATTCATAATATTGAAGACATCAAGGCGAAGTTCGAAGTTGACCCTCTCCGTGATGGCTGTGCCTTTCTTGACTGTGAAATCAATATTGGCATATCCGGGGTTGCGGAACTGGTTCGGCATCTGGTTGCCTTCGATGCCGATAGAGGGCAGGGTAAAGTTGCCGCAAGGCAGTTGACCGCTGGGGCAGGCTGCGAGTATTCCCTTACCACTATGGTAGTCGGCACGGTTATGGCTCTGACGGTAGGAAGAGACGTTGGGATAGTCATTGTTGTTACCGTCCGCGTTGAAATCGCCGCTTCCAGGAGCGAAGGCAAGATTCGATGCCGTTGCGGGGGAGCCGGGATTGATAAGCCGGGCTGAAAAAGCTGCTCCAGTGTATACGGTGAAGGGGGCTCCACTTTGCAGCACTGAGAGGCCGGAGAGAGTCCATCCACCGAGGATGCGTTTGCCGAAACCGTTGCTCATGTTGCCGCCGGGTAGATCGTAAGAAGCCCCTATTGAGAAGCGGTTGCGAATGTCATAGGGAGAGTTGGCGTAAAAGCGTGCGGTGTCGTAAGCAACAGGATAGTTCTGCCAGTTGTCCATCGAATGCGCATGGGTGTAGGAGGCTGTGAGGAATCCGCGTTGGGCGAATCGTCCACGTGCGGCCAGGACGAGTCCGCTGTAGTTTCCTTTCGCGGAGTTAGAGGCGTACTTGATGGCTCCGAAGCTGGAATTGAGACGGGTCTGCGTGCCGGTGCAATTGTTCGTAGTAGCGTCCACCGTACAGTCAAGATGCTGGATCAGGTCGCCTGCAAAAGCGTTTACGTCGTTTCCGTAGGCGGTAGCTGTGGTGTCTCCGCCAGCTGAGATAAGGTTTCCGGAGTGAGATCCTATGTAACCAATACTGGCGACAAAACCAGGAGTAATCTGCCTGTCGACGGCAAGTGAGAAATTTACCGTAAAGGGACTCTTGAGATTGCCGTCGACGCCGCCGACACCGATCTGTGAGCCCGGGATGCCGCCTTCGGCGTCGAGAGGCTGGCCCTGGAATGCCGGATAAGCATAGCCAAAGGGATAACTATTCTGGGTTGCGTATCCAAAGATGGGAGGCGCTGTAGATCCATTGTTGAAGAAGGTAGGACGGACAAAGCTGGGAGGATTGGCGCTGAGGCCATTTTCGGAGTTACCCAGCGTGAAGTAGTCGTGGTAAAGCCCTACGCCGCCGTGAACGAGCCATTTTCCAGCATCATCGGGAGACCATGCGATACCTGCTCGGGGACTGAAGACCCAGTTCATGGAGTTGTTGAAGACATGACCCTGCTGCGTCATGACACCGTTCGTGACCTGCTCCTGTAAGGTGGCTCCAGTACCGAGATGAAAGTTCGAGAGGCCGGTCCCTGCAAGAGACGGATAGGCATTGCCGAAGTTGTCATAGCGAATGCCGTAGTTGATGGTGACATGCTTGGAGGCTCTCCAGGTGTCCTCGGCGAAAGCTCCGCCAGTTGTCTGCGCATAGCCATAGTTGTTGGCCTTGGGCTTACCGCTAACAGGGTCATAGGAGAGATTGCCTTCGGAGTAAGGCTTATCGTTGATGAGGTCAATGAGGCTATTGAATTGAAAGCTAGGCTGCGCATAGACGGCGGCGAAGAGTGCGATATCGTCACCGTGCCAGCCTTCATAGCCGAACTTGAGGGAATGCGAGCCGTGAATGTGGGACAGCACATCGCGCCAGTGATAGCTGTGCTGGATGTAGTCCCCGAAGGCAAAGCCGGAGCCAAAGTTAACGCCGAGCCCGGTGACATTCACTACGGGGACGGTGAAATCTCCACTCGAGGGAGCGAATCCCTCGATGCGGTTATAGCCCATGAAGGCTTCATTGAGAGTGTTGGGAGTAAAGATGTGCGTCTCGTTCCCCTGAACCGAGAAGGTGTAGTAGTTGTTTTTGGTGGCAAAGGCCGGGCGAATCGCGGGGCCGCCTGTTTCGATGGTGTCGCGATAAAAGAGGCCGTAGATCCGGTCTTTGTCAAAATACTTATCGGCGCGCACGTTGTATTGATTTGAATTGTTGTAGCTGCTGGAGTTGAAGAAGCCCTGATCGAAGACGGGAAGATCGCAGGGAACGTTCAAGGTTGACTGTGTGCCACACCCTGTATTCGCGGCCAGGTTTTGAGGGCCGAATGCCTGCTGTGCCGTTTGCAGAACGTTTTTGAAGGTTGCGTTGCTGGGCGTGTACTTCGTCAGGAGTTGAGTTTCGGGGCTGTTCGGCCGGACCGATTGTGCGAAGGCCACGAATTTGGGGTCCTCGTAGGTGCTAAGCGTAGCCCCGGTCGTGGAGAGAGCCCGATAGGGTTCGAAGCCAGCGAAGAAAAAGAACCGATGCCCGGGGATCACGGGGCCGCCCACGCCGAAGGACATGTTGTTCGTATGGAAGGGAGCAACACGGGTTCCCTTCGGGACGCCGTATTCACCGCGGGCATAGAGCCCTTGATAGGTGTAGTACTCGCTGGCGAATCCATGGTAGGCGTCGGTGCCGGAGCGAGTGGTGATTACGGTTTGGATAGAGCTCGCGCGCCCATAGTCAACGGTGTAGGTGTTCGTTTGCACGTTGACTTCCTGCACGGTGTCGGCGTTCGGAGTGAGATTGATCACACCGGGGCGGATGCTGCTGGTAACGTCGAGGCCATCCACGACGTAGAGATTGCCGTTTGCGCCTCTTCCATTGGCGCTGGCGTCCACGGAGTTCTCAGGATTGAAGTTTGTGGCTGTACCGGAACCCAGACCGGTCACGCCGGGAGCGAGCGTGATGAGAGCGAGCGGGTTGCGTGCGGCAAGGGGCAGAGAACCGAGAGCGTGGGTGTCCAAGGTGAGCTGATTGCGGCTATCGGAGGTATCCAGCAGCGGCTGCGTGGTCGTCACCTGCACTTGTGTCGCGACCTGACCGACACTCAGCGTGAAGGGCACATTCCTTGTCTCGTTCGTGTTGAGGACCAGACTGGTTTCAGAGGCCCCGAAGCCCGTTGCTGTTACCGACAGCTTGTAGTTTCCTGGAGCGAGGCTGGCGAACCGGTAAACGCCAGACGCATCAGCATGCGTGAGGTGGTCGACCTTGGTATCTACGCTGGTGAGAGTAACCACCGCGGATGGCACGGCGGCACCGGAGGAATCTTCAACCGTTCCCTGCAAGGCTCCGCTGAATTGAGCATGAGCGACTGCAGTCAATGCCATAATGCAAATCAATTCGCAGAAAATTCTCCGGACGAAACTCATACTGCCCTCCAAAAATTCATGGGTGCATTTCAGTGCCACAGGGGCGCTTTACCGTGCCCGGTAACTCCGGGCATCGCTCTATCGATGAAGCTGGTGTCTGTTTATCGCCATCAGAAGATGCGAGGCGTTTTTAGTGCTCTACCCAGACGGTCCACCATTCTGCGGAATCGCAGACAGGTTGCGCTCAGTTCAGCTTGTCTATTGACTGTTCGAATTGTGCATGCTATGCGAGGCCGCAGGGTATAGTTCGTATGGTCTATGTTCTTTCCCGGCTGCAGGCGCGAATAATGGCCGAGCATCGTTTTCACAATTTCTGCAGGGGGATGAAGCGGTTGGATCGTCGTGACTTTGTCAAGCTGATGTCTGTCATGGGAGCCGCCACGGTATGCGGTGGGTCACCACTTGACGCGGAGGTTGCTGGATCCTCTCAACCGTACAAGCCGGGCAGGATTGAAAATGAATACTGGATGTTTCTTCCCGGCGAAGCCGGGCTGCTCCAGAGTCCACCGCAAGTCAACTCCTTCAATCCCGAAGGTCTGCTGGGGGAATCCAGCGGTAAACAACAGCAGGTTGCCGTTGGCGGTCATATTAACGGATGGACGCTGTTAGCGACTCTCGAAATTAACGGGGTGCAGACAGCGGTCTTCGAGAGGCATGTAACCCATCGTGGCGCCATCGCGTACGTAACTGCGCGGGGCGGCACGATCGCCTTAATCCCCAAGGGCATCGGCGATCTCGATCATATCCGGCCTCGACCGACCAATACGCCGGATGTGAAGCTCACCAGGCCATTGAGCATGAGTCCGGGGCCGGACAAAGCGGGCGAATATATTTTGCGGTCCGCGGAGGATCCCTGTTATGAGAATGTAGCCGCGCTAGGCAAGGAATATATCGGCTGGACGCTTGTATCCAGCGATGGTGCCGGGGCCATGCGCTCTATCTACCTTGAGGCGGACGGAACGAGCAGGCAGCCCAA
Organism: Edaphobacter sp. FHG110511_03; assembly: GCF_059115365.1. Lineage (NCBI taxonomy): Bacteria > Pseudomonadati > Acidobacteriota > Terriglobia > Terriglobales > Acidobacteriaceae > Edaphobacter > Edaphobacter sp. FHG110511_03. Next base: position 1,335,415 of record NZ_JBZYWL010000001.1, read on the forward strand.
GGCGAACCCGCAACAAAGCTGGGCACCGGATCTTGAAGGCCCGCTCTTCAACCCCGTCAACTTCTTTCCTTTCTCGACGCCAGAGTGCTACGAGTACGTACCGGGATACAGCAAGAGGACGCTTCTCGGAGGATATCTTCCGGTAGCGGATATTGGAGTGTGGAATCCGAATTACAACCTTGGCTATGAGGTCATGATGTTGTTGCCTCCGGCCGAGGAGAGTGCGCCAATTGCCCGGATACGATTGCTTTTGCAGGAGAGCTCGAATCATCATGGGCAAGGGACCCTTGTTAAGGGAGCCGACGGGCGGACATATGCGGAGCATTACTGGAATACGTCCGCAGATAACTTCTACCGGAATCTCGCAGGGGTTTGGAACCACTGGAAGAATCTCTATGAAGAGGTTATGCCGGTTGAGATCCCTGATCCGTGGCTGCTGGATGCGGCGCGTGCTGGCATTACGCTGTCTCGTTGCAGCTATCGAGGACTTGAGCCCACTTATCAGGTTGGAGAAGGCGCTTATACGAAGATTCCCGAACGGAGCCATGCGCTTTTTCCCGTTGCTCATTACGAATTCATATGGGCACAGCAGTTGTGGGGGCTTGCAGAGAACTCTCGACCGTACGCACAACATTATCTCGACCACTACGTGCTTCCTGACGGCAACTTCACTTACAACACGCAGGAGCAGGTAGAAGCTCCCGTCAACGTAGGCATTTTTCTCGCAAACGCGGCGCGCGACTACTGGTACACGCGGGATGTCGCAGGGTTCGAACGCCAGCGGCCGGTACTTGAACGCATGCTGGGCTATGTGCTCAGGCGCTATGAATACGGGAAGACGCGCTTTGAAAAGAACGATCGCCGCTATGGGCTCATCTGGGGATCGCCGGAGGCCGACCTTGGGGATCCTGGAAACGACTACCCCGATTCGCACCCTCTCTATTACCAGAATGCGGCGTGCGTGTGGCGAGGAGTCGAACAGTATGCGAGGGTTCTGAAGGCTGTCGGCTCTTCAAAGAAAGATATTTCCGCTACGAATGCTGGGGATGCTTACGCTGCGCTCGCTCAAGAGATGCGCGGGAATATTCAAAGCTCCATCGAGGCGACGATCGCAGTTTCAATTCCGGAGATGCGCAAGGCGGGCATTACTCCTTTTGAGCCGAATGATATCCGTCGTAAACCCACCGATCTATCGAGCTATGAAAATCACCGATTCATGATGGATTGGTTTCTGGCCGACTGGGGAGTTCCAGCCTACGACGAAGGTCACCTTACGCATAGGGAGATTGCAGGACAGCAGATCTGCGGGTTGAATACGGATGGCGACGTTCCGCGAACGAGCAATTTTATGGAGCATGGCACGCTCGCCGCACGGATTCGCATGGAGGACTACAGGCCATTTCTTCTCACGTTGTATGCGCTGGTCTGCTACGCCGCAGATTCAGGCAATCGCTATGCTCCGGAAGATGCGTACATTCCCGGCAGTTATCCCGGCGAACACAGTCCCTATGGATGGTCGGCGGTCATCAACAGCACACTGCAGCCCACGTTGGGCCTTCGCTGGTTGTTGTGCTACGAAGAGAATGATCGCGAGGTTTGCCATCTTCAGAAGGCGGCGCCGAGCCACTGGTTCAGCAAAGGCCAACGTATCGCGGTGCAGAGATGCCCCACCCGGTTTGGGGCGATTACATGGTCTACGATTGCCACCACCGATAGAAACTGGACAGTATTGCTGGAACGCCAGGACAGCTTCAGCGGCGATATTCACCTTCATATTCATCCACCGAATAAAGGCAAGCTTACGTCTGCTTCGATAGGGAGCGTTGCCGAAACTGTGGTGACCATTCCTGCATCGGTATGGGGTGATAAGAAGAGTCTCGAAATCGCTGTGCAATCCTGAAATTACCGAGCGATAGAACGAGGTTCGCTTTGACGCACTTTTTGGGGGCTTTCGCTGATAAATTCTGACTGGAATCGCCGCGTGAAGTATGCACGCCTATCCCTGATAGGCTAGGTGTGAAACTTCCTTAGCGATGAACGAAACAGTCCTGATCCATTTCTCCGGCCAAAATCAGCCGGGACTTATTGCGGCGCTAACGGCCATTCTGGCCGACTATGGCGCTTGTGTGCTCGATATCGGCCAGGCAGTCATCCACGAAACACTTGTCCTCGGCTTACTTATAGAGACTCCATCCGATCAGTTTCCTCGCCTTCAGAAGGCTCTAGCCGCTAAGTCCATGGAGTTGCGTCTGCAGGTCAATTTCACGCCTATTGCCAAGGCGGATCTGGAGCATTGGATTTATTCGCAAGGGAAAGACCGATTCATCATCACCATTCTCGGTCGCGCGATCTCCGCGAACCATCTTTTTCAGGTGAGCACCGTCATCGCGGAGCATGGCCTGAATGTGGACCGCATCGAGCGGCTCTCTGGGCGGTTATCACTCGCAGTGCATACTTCTACCTCGAATGCCTGTGTGGAGCTGAGGGCAAGTGGGAGTGCTATTTCCGAATCGTCCATGCGTGCCAGCTTTCTTGCGATTGCCCATGATCTCCAGATCGAGATCGCCTTTCAACGCGAGAGTATCTTCCGGCGTAATCGGCGCCTTTTTGCCTTCGACATGGATTCCACACTGATTCAGGGCGAAGTCATAGATGAGCTGGCGAGGATGGCGGGAGTCGGCGATCGAGTGGCTGCCATCACCGAATCTGCCATGCGCGGCGAGATCGAGTTCCAGGAGAGCTTCAGACGCCGGGTGGCGCTGTTGCGCGGACTTTCAGAGCAAAGAGTGCATGAACTGCTGGGTACGATCCCTTTAGTGGAGGGAGCGGAACAACTGATTGGCACGCTCAAGATGCTGGGCTATAAAACGGCAATTCTGTCGGGAGGCTTCACTTTCTTCGCTCGGCATTTGCAGCAGCGTCTGGGAATCGATTACGTCTTCGCCAACGAGCTGGATATCGTAGACGGTGAAGTCAGCGGAAACGTTCGGACAGAGATTGTGGATGGTGCCCGAAAGGCGGAATTACTACGGCAGATTGCCCGGAAGGAGAACATCTCGCTGGAGCAGGTGGTTGCGGTAGGCGATGGCGCGAACGATCTGCCCATGCTTGGAATTGCCGGTATGGGCATAGCTTTTCGGGCAAAGCCGATCGTACGGCAGACAGCCGGTCACGCCGTCTCTTTTCTTGGATTGGACAGCCTGCTCTATCTGATCGGGGTGAGGGAGCGGGATTTGAATCCTTCGTTTGATAAAGGTTAGAGCCAGCCAGCAAGCGCAAAGAACATTCAGAGTGGATCCGCGGGCGTTCTAGCGTCAGGTCAGAAAGTATTCCTCCGCAGTGCGCCTCTTCGTGGTTCGACCTGCGTCGCGTCTTCGCCTGAGCAAAATGATGGCCAACAGGCGCTCGGCGAAGTTTTCATTGACGACCTATCTCCATCGCCTATAAAAATATCGGAGAATAGAATCCACGTGATCGACGAGCGTTATTTAGCGACGAGGTGCTGATTCATGCATTTATTGGTCGACACTTCTCGAGCGAAAGACGTTTGTCCTGATTCACGCATGCTCACGATCATCCGCACCTTGGACCGTGTGTTGTCCAATCCTGATTGACTGTATGAACGCTACATTCGTCGTCGTATGCCTGTACGTTCTGGGAATGATCGTTGTTGGCTATCTCTTCCGAAGACGATCGGGAACGGTATCGCAGTTTCTCCATGCGGGGCGGACGCTGCCAACGATTATTACCTCAATTGCATTCCTTGCAGCGAACTGCGGCGCTCTTGAGATTATGGGACTTGCTGCAGCCAGTGCTAAATATGGCGCTCTCGCGCTGCATTTCTATTGGATCGGCGCAATTCCAGCGATTGTCTTTCTCGCAGTCTTCATGATGCCGATCTATGCGCAGAGCAATGCCCTTACGTTGCCCGAATTTTTACGCTTGCGTTACAGCGATACGATGCAGATATTCGTGGCGATATCTCTGATTGTCATGATGGGCTTTGTATCTGGAATAAGTCTCTATGCCATCGCGTCGCTATTGCGGGTATTTCTGGGTTGGAATTACTTTGCAACCATTGCATTCACTCTCGCCATAACCAGCGGTTACGTTTCGCTTGGTGGGTTGAAGAGCACGATCTACAGCGAAATCATTCAGCTCGGCATAACCGTTACTGGTCTCATTCCTTTGTCCTATCTCATCTTGCGACAGTTCCATGGGATTCAGGGCCTTATGTCCAGTTTGCCAGAGCGGATGCGCCATACCTGGACCCTATTACCGTTCGCGCAGCCGACAACTGGTCCGATGGATACCATCGGGGTCGTCGTTGGGTTGGGGTTTGTTCTGAGCTTCGGCTATTGGGGAACCGACTTTATGCTCATTCAACGAGCGCTGGCCGCCAGAGACAGCCGGGGATCTATTAATACTCCGCTTTTTGCCGGATTCGCTAAGTTGTTTTTTCCATTGCTGGTTATTGTCCCCGGTTTCGCGGCGTTCTCGGCACTCACCGGGCCGAAGCGTTTCGATGAGACGCTTCCGGCGATGATGTTGCATTATTACCATCCTGCGATGTTGGGTGTAGGTGTTGCAGCGATTCTCGCTAGTCTCATGTCTGCGCTGGCTGGCAACATTATGGCCATTGCCACCATCTGGACTCACGACGTTTATCGCCCACGCTATACCACCAAGAGTGAATCTCACTATCTGCTCGTTGGAAGACTGGCGGTTGCAGGGGCAACTTGTCTTAGTGTCGTATCTGCGTACGTTGCCCTTCGTTACAACACAATCATGGACTATTTGCAGTTGATATTGTCTCTTTTCAATGCTCCGTTGCTTGCGACCATGCTTCTCGGGATGTTTACGAGCTGGGCAACGCCTACCGCAGCGGTCTGGGGGCTCGCTAGTGGGATGATCGCGGCAATTGCAATGAATTTTGCCGCTCATTTCGGCGTACTTCAATATGGCAGTCAAATGGGCGCAAATTTTTATGGAGCGATCTGTGCTTTTCTAACTTGTCTTGGCGTTTCCACGCTGGTGAGTCTATTCACGCGACCGAGGCCGATTGCTGAACTTGGTGGGATTACCTATGTGACCAGGAACGACCGCTCAACGCGACCACCAACGAGTTCCTGGATTTTGGCGCTACTGCTTCTATTAGCGTGCGTGATGCTGAATGTCATCTTTCGCTGACATCAATAGTCGACGTTTTCGGTGAAAGTTCCTGGCTGAACAGCGACAAGGCGAACTCGTACCGCATTCCGTCGAATCGGGGTCGCCTTAGCTAAAATTCCGCAATCTTTTATTGACAAACGAAGCATTCCATAAATAGAAATTACAGGGATGCGGCAAAAGAGGGCTCCTGAGAAGGAGTCGTGCAGCAGATTTGGCAGATAGTTCACAGGTGGAGACATATGCAGGAAGAGCTACTTGGATTGAATCGCCGGACCTTTATCAAACTTGCCGCGGCGACGGGGTTGAACATTGGTTTGCAGGAGCAGATCTATGCAGGTGAACCTCAGCCGGTCCAACATGCCGTCGAGATACGCAGCTCTGACTTGCATATCACTTTCAATGGCAAATCCGCATCGCCGACTCAATACACTTTGGTCGATAAGCGTCTCAATCTTTCCGGTGATGATACCGGCAGGGCTGTCGAGGCGTTGGTCTGCAGAAAGAGTCCATGGAAGAACGATGTCGTGCAGACATCTGTGGTCTCAATACGTCATAACAACGATTCAGTTTCCTTTAATATGGCAGCAAGGGTTGGTGGCGAAGGCGCCGCGATTTTCCAATTGCACTACGTCGTTTCTGGAACGCGCCTGACGCTCTCTCTGGAGAATGTTAAAGAAGCGAGTGGATTTGAACTCTTAGAAGTTCGCCTGCCGTCCTTAGTTACAGTCCGAACCGACCGCAAGAATGCGTGGTTGGCGCATGGAGACACCGGAGGTGCTCTGATTGAGCTGTCAACTGCAAAGCCGGGCAGGCTAAGTGCAAATCAATTCTGGGGCGACACTCTCAGCACTCTACCTGTGTTGATGGTGGGAGATGCCAGCTCGTTTTGCGTCCTGGTGAATCAAGGATTTATGGATGGCGGGGCGATGTCCGTCTCTTCAGACGGCCGAGGAGCGATGGGTACCGTGCAGAGGCACCGCGTAGATGGGTCTCAGTGCGCGGATCTGAACCTGGGAAAAGATCAACCCTTGAATTGCGGTAACGCCGGAACTCCCAATCTTCTTGTGGGGCAAAAACCAACATGCCAACTGGATTTCTTGCCGGTAAGTGGTGATTGGCGACAGGCATGGCTTGAGGGGGCGCATCATGTGCGCAAGCAGCTTCCGCCAAAGAGAACCACAATGTACGACGATGTCTTTACCTACGGTATCCGCCTGGATGAGCCTACGTGGCCGCAACCGGCGACGACCTTTGCGCAGTGTGAAGAGATCATCCGTGAAGTTGCGGCTCTCACGGCGAACACCCCACAGATCGTTCACATGTGGGGGTGGCAGTTCAAAGGAAAAGATACCGGATATCCGGCCGTGACCGAAGTTGATGAGCGACTCGGCGGATACGAAGGCATGATGCGTTTGATGGAGAATGCGAAGAAGTACAACGCCACGGTGACCCTTTCGGATAACTACGATGACGGATATCGGAGCAGCCCAGCCTGGAAGGAGGAGATCGTTGCTCGGCGGCCCGACGGCGAGTTGTACAACAGCAGGTCCTGGACCGGAGAGAGGTCATACATTCTTGGATTGGCGAAATATGTGCGACATGGAGCGCTCGACCGGGTTGCGTACACGTGCAAGCAGTACAAGCTCCCCGGAACGACTCACATCGATGTATTGACCTACTATGCGATTCGCAATGACTGGGATCGTAAGAATCCCGCTAGCGGCTATATCAATCTGGTTGATGGAAAGTACAGAGTCCTCGATGCGTTTCACGAGCATGGCATCGATGTGAGCTCGGAGGCGCCCCGCTATCCCTTCATGGGGAAGGTCAGTTTTTTCTGGCAAGGCTGCGGGATTCGTCCATGTCCCATGGGAGGGCGGGCGATACCGATGTTTCCGGCGGTCTATCGACAGGTGGCCGTGTGGGGAGATGGGATGCGGCGCGGAGAAGTGCATCCGGGAGCGCAGCAGGTATTTTACGGTGGCGGCCCGCGCTTCATGACCCGTTTTGACGAGGATCGGCTGAATGTGGCGGAGACCTTCTATCTCCAAGCTCTGCCGTGGATGCTTCTCCATCGGAGAAATATTCTCTCCTTCAAGGAGGATGGGACAGAATCCCATATCGAAATTGAAGGTGGTGAGATCCGTGTATCCATTGAAACGGGTGAATATTCCGTAGTCATAGGGGAAAGAGAAGTTGCGACCCCAACATGGGTGGCCTGCCCGCTGGGGGATGACCGGCTGATTTTCTATTCTGTTGCCGCTCGAACGTTCCGTATCCCAATGCCAGCGGGATGGAACGCACAAAGTCTGAAGGTGCATTCGCCAACGAAGACAGGCATGCAACCGGCTGAAATCTCACATGCTAACGGTGAACTGATTGTGGCAGTCGCCCCGCGCCGTCCGGTTATCGTCTCTCGACAATAGGGTTACGCGAAGTACTCGATTGAAAATAAGACAACTTCGATCGGAGTTTTGGAGAAATCACGAGCGATGCGCGTACGGATGTTGCAATCGTCAATCCTCGCTGCAACTCATAGCGATAACCGTAAGTTGCTGTATCCCATCCTTTTCCGTAACGAAGGATTCTTGAAGCTTTTCTCCTGAATTGCCGAATCGGACGGTATGATGCAGAGGTATTCGTCTTCGTGGTAAGAACAAACGTGGCGCGAAAGTCCTAAAGGTTCAGACCCCTCGTAGACAGTTTGACTGTAGTTATCGATAACCCGTAGGATTTTGCCCATGAAACGACGTGATTTTGTAAGGGGCCTCGCCGTCGCTACGGCCGCGGCAAGCACAGCACTGGGACAACAGGCTGCACCGCAGGCTCAGAACCCACCCCCGGCTGCAAATGCGACAGATCAAGGCACTATGGCGGTGCAACCTTCTGCCGCGTCCAGTTCGCGGGCGAGGTCTCGCGTGGAAGCGATGGCGCGGTTCCACACGCCGAACATTCCAGTTTCGTTACCCGATACCGTTGCCGTAACGGATGCCAGCTACTTCACGCCCGTGCGCTATGCCACTCTGCTGCGCCTGTGCGAGATCTTCATGCCCGCCGGTGACGATTATCCCAGCGCCACCAAGGCCGGCGCATCGCAGTTCCTGGACTTCTACATCGGCGCCTCTCCTGATGAACAGCAGACCATGTACAACAATGGCCTCGATCGGGTGAATGCCGACTGCATGAAACAGTTCAATATCCCGTTTGCAAAGGCCGATGCGAAGCAGGTAGACGCCGTGATCCGTCCGCATCTGAAGGGCTGGATGAACGACCATCCTCCACGGGAAGCCCATGTTCGCTTCATCAACCTGGTGCATCGTGATATTCGCACCGCAACCATCAACTCGCCTGCCTGGGCCACCGCGGCTGAGGCTGTGGGCGAGCGCACTCCGGGAGTGGGTCTCTACTGGCATCCCATTGATCCCGGAATCCAGACATGGGTGAACCACGGTGTAGCCCAAGCTACACACACACCAAAACAGAAGCATTCCTAAGATATTTCGCCCAAGAAAAGAAGACGGATAGAGCATGGCAGAGAAGAAAGTGGACGTCCTGATCATCGGGTCGGGACATACCGGCGGCCTGGCCGCAAAGATTCTTACGGAAAAGGGCATTTCCTGCACGATGCTGGATGCAGGTCCGATGCTGGATTTCGATAAATACCGCGAGCTGAAGCCGGTGCACGAACTGCCTTATCGTGGGTTCGATGCGCCGGGTCGTCTCCCACACGTCTTTCAGTCAAGCGAGTTCAATGCGAACCAGTGGGTGGATGAGAAGGTTGTTCCTTACTACCATCCGCCGGAACAGCCTTACAACTGGGTTCGGGTGCGCAGCGTGGGCGGACGTTCTCCCTTCTGGGGACGCCAATCCTTCCGTCATAGCGACTACGAGTTCAAGAGCAAGGACCACGACGGCTTCGGAGAAAACTGGCCCATCTCTGCGAAAGACCTGGCGGAGTACTACCCGCGTGTGGAAGAGCTCTTCCGCGTTACGGGCCACAAGGATGGCTTGCCACAGTACCCGGACGGCAACTTTATCGAAGATAATTCTCCGTGGTCCGGGGCCATGCAGCGATTTGTCGACGCAGGCAAGAAGCTCGGCGTGCCGGTCACCAAGCCACGCTCCGCTCTGGGTAAAGACGGTCTGGCTGCGTCTCTTAACCTGATGCTTCCCGATGCGGTCGCGACTGGGAAGCTCACCACCATTCCGAATGCTATTGTCCGACAGATCACGGCGGACAAGAACACCGGCCTGGCGGATGGCGTCGTTTTCGTCGACCGGCACTCGCATCGTGAGATGGTCATGAAGGCGCGGGTAGTGATTGTTGCTGCCGGTACGCTCGAGACGACTCGCCTTTTGATGAGCTCAGAAATTTGCAACTCGAGCGGTGCGCTCGGTCATTACCTGACCGATCAGATCTACGGAGCGGGAATCATCTGTTCGGTTCCAGAGGCGCGTGATGGCAAGGCACCTCGCGGCCTGATGGGAGGCGGCGCCTTGATCCCGCGCTTCCGCAACCTGGAGACGAAGACCAATGGCTTCCTCCGCGGCTATGCCGTCAATGTCTCCTGCAGCAACGGTCCATTCGATGCTCGCGCACTGCCGTTCTATGGCAAAGAGCTGGAACAGAAGCTGGAGAGCTACAACGGCAGCGGTTTTTCCACCAACATCATGGGGGAGACGCTCGGGCACTATGAGAACCACGTCACGCTAAACAAGCAGGTCGTGGACGCCTGGGGCATGCCTACGCTGAACATCAATACGAAATACACCACGAACGAAACCAACATGTCCAAGGACTATATCGACACCATGGCAGCAATGGCCGAAGCCGCCGGTTTCGACATCCTGGTGAAGAACTACGAGTTCAACCCGCCGGGTTACTCCATCCACGAGCAGGGCACCGCCCGCATGAGCGATGATTCGAAGAAGGGCGTCGTGAACAAGTGGAACCAGAGCCATGATATGAAGAACCTGTTCATTACGGACGCCAGCGTCTTTGTTAGCGCCGGATGGCAGAATCCGACGATAACAATGTGCGCACTCGCCATGCGCGCATCTGAATATCTTGCAGAGGAGATGCGTAAGGGCAACATCTAATGTTCCCGACGTGGTCTGAAAGTTGTCAACGTGCCGTTTTCTCGGGAAACGGCACTTCAGGGAGAGAGGGTTTCGCGTGCAGAAGTTTTTCCTGATGCTTGCCGTATTGTTCGGCTTTACCGTAGCCGTCCCCGCGCAAAATGCAGGTGCGACGGCCTCCCCCACTCCAACTACTGCCGCAGCCCCGGTGCAGCCCATCGCCTTCGATCACAAGCTGCATGTTCAGACTGCGAAGATGTCGTGCAACGATTGTCATGAGCCGCGTGGCAACGGTACTACGCTGGCCATGCCTCAGCCGCCTAAGTGCATGCGCTGCCATGCTTCCATCGCGACGGACAAGCCGGATATTCAACGCCTCGCCGAAGCCGCTAAAAATGAAGACCCCATTGTATGGGCCCGCGTTTACCGCGTGCCTTCATTTGTGACCTTCAGTCATAAGACTCATACTTCCGCCGGCAGCACGTGCGAGGAGTGTCATGGCCCAGTGGCCGAACGCACCGCCATTACCCTGGAAAAGGACACAAGTATGGGCACGTGCATTGCGTGTCATCAGGCCAAGGGAGCGCCGTCGACCTGCGACACCTGCCACGGCATCATGTCGAAGAATGGTCACTCGCCCTTTGACGTGGATGACGTTGTATTGGCCCGCCTCAACATTCGGCCAGCCGACATGCCCACAACAATGCATATACAGCACAGTAGCTCTCAGGCCAAGGCGGAAATCGCAGCTATCGGCACCTTCCTGCACGCTCCGATGCTATAGCGTTAGCAGGATGACACAATTCTTCCTGCTAGCCAGCATTGCTTGGTGATGTAGGGGTATCGTCGGGGGTCATAGCTTCCTGCGGAGCTGAGTCTGATGCATCCGATTCAGCCAATTCTCCTTTAGCCTTTGGGGTGGCAAATAAAAGATCGAGAAATCTCTGATATTCGAACCCAGCCTCTCGGAGTAAAACCGTCAGTTCTTCTATGGAGCATGTGATCCGAGTTGCATCTTTCACGAGAGGAAGCTTGGGAGTTTCTTTCCTTATGAGAGCGGGTAACTGGAGCCAGCACAAAAGCTCTTCAAACTGTTCCTGATTGAGATATTCAATGCCGGATGAACTGTTCACGCCGGTCAACCAGCGGACCTCTGGATCCTTCCAGAACGATTCCGTTCGAAGCACCTGTCCGAAGTCCTCGGAGCCTGAAAACCTCAACAATACACTTACCTGAGCTGCCGCCTTCCACGCAGCCTCTCCTTCCAGCCCAACCGACGAAAAAGTTTCTGCGAGTGCCCAGCGCAGGTTGAATCTTTCAAAGACTTCGAGCGGACTGTAGAGGGGTGGAAGAGTCTGAAGCACTAACCATGCCAGGACTGGAGCCCACGTCTCCGTCAAAATGTTCTTTAAGTCGGGGCTTGGAAGTGCCAAGCTAGCCGCACGCTGCAAACTTGCAGGAAAGATTGAAGCTCCCACTGGAAGACGTATGGCGGCTGCTATCAACGGCGAGCAGAAGTCCTGTTCCCGGGATGCTGCGTCTACTTTCGATTTTGATTGCCCAGCGTCGAAGTCGGTCTCGGACATCCGAAGCGCGTACTGGGAGTTTCCACCGTCTAATTGGGAGAGCTCTACAACGCGGTCCTTGAATAAATGTGCATGCTCCAGAAAGTTGTTTAGACGGAAATCGAGATCTGCCCCACCCTCCTGTTCTTTAGCGGCAGTATGCTGAATTAGCTTGGTTGGCTGAGGTCCTTTCGATGGAGAAGGAGGCTGCTCGGTTTGAAGGGAGCGTAGATCTTTCGAAGGCTTGTTTTTGAGGCGTCCGAACTCATGCAAAAGCTCTGAAAAGACATCGATATTTTCACTGGACACAGCCAGACTCAATGCTTCCAGCAGCGGCCGAACCTGGAGTTGGGATAGAGCCTCTTCGATGCTGTATACGCCGGAGCCATGGAGAGCGTCGCAAAGACGATCCCAAGGATGTGCCGCAGTCGATTGAAGCTCGCGCCATTTGAGAAGCGCGACGTGTTGATAACCTCTCAGGCCTAAGGTTAAGCCGCGTTCGCGGACGTTGTTTGCGCGTCGCAGGTATTCGAGCCCCGAGACATTGTCTCTATACGCAACCACATTGGAGTCACCGGTTGAAAGATTGAGCCCGTGAGCGAGACTCCTTTGCTGCATGGCACCTGAGGCCTTTTCAAGAAATCCTACTGAATAATGGATTGTGCCATGGGTTGACTGATAGCTGTTGTTATAGAGAATCACCGCGCGCTCGTTGCCATGGCGATTCGAATAGGCAAAGACATTTTCGTCAACCGTACCATGGTCATTCCAGAAATCGTAGAGCAGGAAGTGCTCGCTTTCTGCAAACAGATAACGACGTTTGAGCAATGGAGCAATCAGTTGCTGGTGTCTGGCGATGAGATCTTCGTTCGGATGCTCATCCAACATGGCCTGCTTGAAGTCCATGCCATATCGCTCCGTAAATCCTTCGATCTGTCCGTGACCAAACATTGGAAGGCCGGGCAAAGTTGCAAGCAGCACTGAAACGCCGAAGTATTTATCGCCTGAGCCGAACTGATCGATGGCGGTCCGTTCGTCGGGATTGCTCATAAAATTGACGTAGCGCTTGAGGATGTCAGGATCGAACTCGACGGTCTTCTTCAGATAGGAACGGTACTTCGCATTCTCTTCATCGCGCAGCATGTTCATAAAGGCGCTGTTATAAACGCGATGCATTCCCAGAGTTCGAACGAAGTAGCCTTCGAGGAGCCAAAAGGCTTCGGCCAGCAGAAGCGTCCCGGGCACTTCGGTTGCTACTCGATCTACAACCTCACGCCAGAATTCCTGCGGCATCAACGCATCGAAAGCTTCTTCCGACATCGCATTCTCGGCTCTTGAGGGTATAGAGCCGCCGGCACCGGGCAATGGAAACCACAGGCGCTGTACATGACGTTTCGCCAAGACCATGGCGGCATCGAAACGAATGATCGGAAAGCGCCTCGCGACGTCAAGGATTACCTGTATTACGTTTTCACGAACCTCGGCTTTGGAGTAGTCAAGTTGCGCGGTGTCGTTCCAGGCGAACATGGTTCCATCGTTGCCGTGGTACATATACCGAGTCGCACCGTTGTTGTGGTGTTGGAGGCGAAAGACAACGGCAGCGTCCGAATGGTCGTAGTAATGGTCTTCGATCTTAATTTCAACGCGACTATCCGTGGAGAGGTCGGGACCTTCAAAGCGATACACAGGAAAGGGGCTTTCGTGACGAGAGAGGAACCAGTCGGGATGTTCGATGACCCAATCAGAATCGATGCCCATATGGTTAGGCACCATGTCGCTCGCGAGTCTTAAGCCGACAGACGCAGCATGTTCCCTGAGGTGCGTGTACGCTGCCTCGCCTCCCAGATCCTGGGCGATCGTGTAGTTCTTCAACGAATAAGCAGAGGCGACGGCATCGCTGTTGCCGCGGAGGCGCTTGATCGTTCTGGAAGCGGAACTGCGCTCCCAAAGGCCGATCAACCAAAGTCCAGTAATGCCGCGATTCGCCAACAATTGCAGCTCTTCATCGGGAATCTGATCAAGACGGTGAATGTGGCGACCATATTTCTTCGACAGTTGCTCGAGCCATACATAGGTGTTTTTGGCGATCAATACTACGGTCGGCATCCACGCCTGATCGGCGCTGAAGGCTTCGTACTCGTTGAGTGGCGCCTGATAGTCCTCTGCATATCGTCGCCGTCGAGTGCCATCCGCAAGGGTAATGAACTCTCCTTCAAAGCCAACGAATTCATCGCCAACGAAGCCTTCGTTTGAACGGCCTGGATCCGCGTGCCGATGCCATGCTGGTTTAGCCGGGTTAAATCGCATCCAAATCGCTATTTCTTCTTCACGCAATACATCAATCGCCAGCAGGACGCGGTTAAGGTCTTTGCCAAGGATGGGCGCCCAGTGTTCCCGGATGTAATCCAACTGGCCTGTGAGGGAATCCGGCGACGCCAGCATGGGAGCTTTTAATGCATCCAACAACGTTCCTAAATTCGAATCCACCGGTGGGCGAGCTGACAGGTAATTGGGTAGCGAGGAGGTCGCAGCAGAATAGGCTGTCGCACTTTTTAATGCATCGTCTCCAAAAAGCATGCCGAAGGATGCAAAGGCGGGGTTTGTGTTCGCCAGCCAAAGCAGGAGCAACTCTTCGAAGGCCGCTTCACGATTTGATAGGTCTTCTGTCCGCCCCAGCAACCATTGTTCGACCGTCATTTCGTTACGAAAGATTGCGACGTTCGGAAATTGCTCAGTGAAGGCAACAAGGAGTCGATCTCGTTGTTCTGTACCGATCTGAGACGCGAGAAAGAGAAGACCGTCGGTTAGTACGCGGGGATCTGTTTTTTTTCGAAACTGTGCTATGAGAGCATGACTTAACTCGTCAATGAGGCCCATGGCAAACAGTTCCGACCCGCTGACGGTTTTTTCAGGCAGACCGCTCGCATCGTTAATAACATTTAAGCGCTCCGCCAACTTCCGGCTGGCGGTGACGTTTGCGAAGACGATGTTCCCTGTAAAACTAAACAGCAAGTCGTCTAAATCCAGCCGCTCACGTAAAGATCGCGAAATGTGAAACTCCATCCAATACTCCTGCAGATTTCCCTACACATCAAAGTCAAAAAAAGGCGCCCTCGCTAAGAGGGTCGAGGTCGTTTCTAGCTGGATCGACCCATCTAGAGACGAAGTGTCCAAAGCAGGTGAAAGGTTCAACTTTACACAGTTCAGTGAATCATGCGGCGATGAAGAGTGCACCGTAATTTGGCCAAAAATTGTGTAATCGGCGAGGCGAAGTTCGAGAAAACCAGCTCATTGACGTTAAAACAGCTCTGCGCTCCTTGATAGGGGCGGAGTCCGCGCTTGCAGCGAATTGCATATTCAACAAAAGCCATGTGTTTCTGTCGTACCATCCTCGAAGCCTCAACATCGCCTCCTGCCTTGTGCACTTTAATAGTGTCCCTCCGACCGCCACTTGCTTGTACTGCAAGCTCACTGGCGATCCGTTCACCTTGTCCCATCAGATGCTTCTTGGAAGTGTTAGGTCAATTGGACACTAGAAGACATTTAGTCGGAAATTCTAATGAATCCGTAAACCAGGGGTTGGTTGGAGACATCAGACAGTCCTCTTCGCATTGCGTCGAGTTGCAGATGTGACCCGGCGACCAGTATTTGCGATGCAAATCGTAGAATTTGAAACGACCGCCGCGCTAAATCCCGTACGGGACCCTGAACGCAAATATTCTCTGCGGCTTCAACGAGCGCATCTGTAAACAGAGAGGGCGGCTATGAACGTTACGAGAATCCATGAATAGATAAGGAATAGCCTACGGCTATCCGTTCCCTCGTCTTCAAAGCGACGCATGGAGGAGATCATTTAGGGCATCTAAGATGACAAAATCGACCAACTCCGTATGTTGCGCCGCATTTGTCAGCAAATTCTGTTGCGCAGACGCCCACTCCGGCTGTGCTTTCGTTCCTGATGCAATCAGATCCAACGATTGCATTCCAAGTGCAGCGAGTTGAGGAAACTGCTTACGACGGACGCTCACCTCTGCAATTAGAGGGCTGTGTCCTGCCATAGCATCGACATCGCGGGACGCGACGATCCAGCTCTGAAAAGTCTTCTTAAGCTTGTCAGCCAACGCCGATTTCTCATCGGAGCTTTTCGCGGTCAGATAAGCATGCACCAATGCGGGCAATTGATGTCTAGCCGGGGGATCGGGCCGGACAAAGTCCACAAGACGGCCAATTGGAGTGCGCTCGGAGGTTCGCTGCTCCTTTGCGCGCTCGTGGAAGTCTACCGGTTGCAGAACGGAAGCAAATAGAGCGAGCGATGTCATGTTTTGTTCACTCCCGGCAAGCTGTCGCAAACCCTTCTCCGGGGTGGAGATGTGCGTCGTGCCAACGGCCTCCAGGCGCAGAGATTCTACTGCGAGGCGGCGATACATATCTGCGACATCTCGCGTTTCCGCAGGCGACCAAAGACGTTCCGCCACTGCGGCCGATCGCGGCCAGATACGTGAATCTGCAGTCAAATCGGTCGCTTGTTCTCCCCACATACACGCCTCGCCGCCGAGGATCAGCTTCTGCTGATCTGGTGTCAGACCAGAATCGGGAGGCAATGGATCAGCCGAGTACATTTCGGCCGCGGAGTAGTTGTGATCCAGATAGAACGCTCTGGACAGAAGGCCACGATGGCCCTGACGGGCGCCGTTGATGAGGAATTCAGTACCATGCCAGTTCTGGATGACAACTTCGGGAGAAAGGTCGGGAGCCAAAATTTCGTCCCACCCGACCATCTGTTTTCCATGTTTTTCCAGAATTTTCTGCATACGGTGGTTGAAATAAGCCTGCAACGCACCTTTGTCGGCGAGCTTATGCTCGTGCATGAACCGAACAATCTGAGGATTTCCGAGCCACTCCTTGCCGTTATTCTCATCTCCACCGATGTGGATGTACTCATCAGGAAAGAGTGTGACCATCTCCGTCACAAACGCATCCAGAAACTCGTAGGTGGACTCGCGAGTAGGATCCATCGCGGAATCTTTCACTCCGTAGGTATACGGCAGCTCATAAGGCCCCGGCCGGCTTCCGAGCTTTGGATAAGCGACCATCCAGCTGGTCGTGTGGCCGGGGACGTCGAACTCAGGAACGATTCGAATGCCTCTCTCTGAGGCATACTGCACAATTTGGCGCACCTGTTCCTGCGTGTAGTAAAGCCCCTCAGAGCCCATTTCATGCAACAAGGGAAAACGGCGGCTTTCGATACGAAATCCCTGATCTTCCGTCAGATGCCAGTGGAGAACATTCAATTTAACGGCAGCCATACCATCTAGTGTGCGCAGAATCTGATCAACAGAGAGAAAATGACGTCCAGGATCGAGCAGCAAGCCGCGCCAGGGAAAGCGCGGTTCATCCGTAATATCCATCGCGGGAAACACAAACTGCTCGCCCTGAACCTGAAGGACTTGGAAAAGTGTTTCCAGGCCATCCATGGCCCCAAACGTTGTCTTTGCTTGAAGACGAATCCCATTAGGGTCGATGTGCAATACATAACTTTCATCAACGCCCATTTTGGGCCGGGATGCGCTCTGATCTTGCACGTCGATGTGGAGTGAAGCAGCTGATCCTGTCCCCATGTTACGGCTGATCGGAACCCCCGTTTTCGCTTCGAGCTTCTTCAGGAAACGCAACGAGGCAGATCGCAGCAATGAATTCTTATCGTCTTGAAGCACCAACGTGAAGGTAGGGGATAGAAGAAGCTGGCCGCTCGACAGCGTGAGATGTGCGGGCTTCGGCATCAAAGTATCTTCGAACACTGGCTGTTGTGCGGCTGCGGATGCTGTCGCAGATACGCAGCTGGCAGCCAAAAGAATCGTTCGGTAGAAATTGCCTCGCAGCTTGTTTCGCTTGTTCACTGGCCGACTCCTAGGTCACCTTAATACGGGTAAATTGCAGAGAAGAAATGCGTCAAAAATAAACGTATAGCTGCCCATTTTTCGATGCTGCGTTACAAAAGGTTATGACCGGTGCGCGGTTCCAGACGAATAACTCATTTCCCGGTACCTGTGATGAGGCCAGGCATCTCGCTTCATGTCACTCTCCATTCTTGCCATTCAACGATCAAGCGGCGCAGCATGATTTCCTTCATCTAGAAGGTGAACCCGCCCTGGAATGTGACCTGTCTAGGTTTAGCAACCTCGAGAGAGCTGAACGTTCCTACTTGACTTGTGAACTGGTTGCCACCCGCAACGTTGATGTTTCCGCTAGGTGCCAGGAATTGAGCGTGATTGAAGATGTTGGATATCTGCACCACGAAGTTGAATGTCACTCGCTCTGTGATTGGCGTTTTTTTGATGAGGGATAAATGGCTCAGATAGAGATTTTGGCTTTCAAGACTATTGGGCAAAGCATTTCCGAACGTGCCCGCCTTAGGAATTGCGAAAGCCGCCGTATTGAACCAATTCGTCTTGCTTCGGCCACCGGACACATCTGTAGGGTCGCCGACCAGATCAGGTAATCCGCCAAAAGTGTTCGTGTTCGAAGGGTCGGAGCCTGTGAAGGCCGGCGAAAAATATGTGCCGGACGCCAGATAGGTGATGGCGTTCGTGGACCAGCCGCCTACGACTCGATTGACGAAGTCTGCAGAATTTCCAAGAAAACGCTGCCCTTTGCCAAAAGGAAGCGCATAGATGAGTGTTCCGGTTGCATAGCGTCTTCTCGTCAGACCATCATTCGACCAGTGCGACAAGACGTTATACGGATTCTCGGTGTCGAGATAGTTGGCCCGGCTCCTCGCCAGAGAGTAGTTCGCGGTAAACGTAAAATTTCCAACTCTGCGCTTTACGTCGAACTGAAGAGCATCGTAATTGGCACCGCCGTCATAGCGAAGCATCGTGGTTGTAACGAATTGCGGATAAGGCCTACGGCCAGCGGTAAACGGGATTGTGCCTGGCTGCGGCTTATTCGTATCGACGGAATAGTTCAAACCCGTGCTACGGGATCCCACATAGGACATGCGGAATCCTGTCTTGTCCAATTCAATCTCGTAGGTTGCGCTGAACTGATGAGTGTGACCATTACTCGTCTGCTTGGGGTAACCCAGGATACTCTGGCTCGGAACTGTTGCCAGCGATGTGCTCGACGGATAGGGATTTGGGAAAGAGAGGAGAGGTGTCGTTCCGGGGGACACGACATTCTGATAGATTTCACTGATCGCGAATGGGCCGGTTGTACCAAGCTGTGGATTGATCGGTAAGAAATTATTGAACGTTCCCGAAGTTCCTAGACGCGAGATATAGATGCCATATCCACCGCGAATCACAGAGCGGGAACTTAGCTGATAGGCCGCGCCGACGCGCGGCACAATGTTGGTTTTCGATGCCGTTGCGGTAGCATCACCCGCTTTTACCGTAATGGTCGAAGGATAGAGCGCACTCACCTTCGAGATACCGGCGGGGTCCACAATCACGTCCCCTGTCGACGGATCGAAGTTGTACATCAAGTGGTCAGCTGCTTTCGGCGAACCATAGATGTCGTAGCGAACTCCGTAATCAAGACTGAGGCGCGGTGTGACCTTAAAAGAATCTTCAGCGTATAAGCCGTATTCGGCAAGGGTTTGTTCACGGCCGCTGAGGGGATTTGTGCGCTGACTTGTACGTGGCAAGCCAAGGAGGAAGTCCGCATAAGGACTGCCTGTAATGGATCCATCGAAGGTAAATGCTCCGTAATCGTTTACGAAACCATAGAAGTTGCTGAAGCGCTCGACGCTGCCGCCCAGCTTCCAGACATGACGCCCCTTCTGCCATGTGAGGGTGTCGTTGAAGGTGGTGATATGGTTGTTCGACTTAACCCCGCCTGCCACGTTCGTCAACGCTGTGAGTCCGGTAATGCTAATGCTCGGAAATCCCTGGCCCTTACTATTGCTCGGATTTGCCCCCTGTAAACCGGTCGTCGTAAGAACGGAACTTCCATCCGCTGGTGTATGGCCTGCCTGGGGTTCACCGTCTGTGTAGAAATCCGTTGAATATCCGAATCGGAAGTTATTCAGCAGTTGAGGAGTGAAGATGTGGGTATCGCCTGCAGCCCACTGCTGATGTCTTCGTTGACGGGTCCAGAGCAGCGACGGAAGCCCGTTATTGAGGACGTAGGGCGTGTCGCGCATCAACCACCGAACGAAAATCGTATTGTTCTTCGTCAGATTATGGTCAACCCGCGCAATCGGCCAGTTGCCCTTGTAAAGGTCGCTGTTAAAGGGAAAATGGAAGGCATAGTTGTTCACCTGTGACGCGGCGGACGCGACATTGGGTGCTGGCAGATAATTTTCCTGAAATGCCTTGGCAACCGGACTGATTCTGCTGTCGGGAATGGTATTGCCGGCGAACGGAAGGCCTGTCGTAGGGTCAATGACTGTGGACGAGAATACGCCATTTCGCCATGAGGCTGTGGGCACGCTCGCGCGATATTGTGTGCCTAGAGGTATTTTTTGCGCAAACCATTGGGCATAAAAGAACGTACGATCCTTCCAGATTGGACCGCCGCCCTCAATATTCCATTCATGTTGCAGAAAGGGAACCTTTGCCGTGTCAAAGTATCCCCTTGCATTGAAAATTGAGTCATAGATCCGATAGCTGGCGGCGCCATGAAAGGAATTCGTTCCTCGTTTTGTTGTTTCGTTGATCTGCACCGGAACCGGACTCTCTGCCGGAGCATTGAACAGGGAAGCGGATACCTGTTCGAAGAAATTTGCATTGTTGCTCTGTGCACCGGCTAGATCGTTTGGGATTCCATCGAATGTCTGTGTCTGCTGAGCTTGTGTCTGACCATTCGCAATCGGAGTCCCCGTTCCGCCTTGGACGCCGGAAAGCGTGGTCAGCATGGAATAGGTTGTCGGATAGAGCGTCACCTGAGGAGTCTCATCGTGCTGTTTCGCCGTGAAGAGACCTGAGATCATGGGAGACTCGGTAGAGATGACCGCGGCACCGGCGGTGACGGTCACTTGCTCAGCGACCTCTCCGAGAGCAAGCATAGGATTGACACGACGCGTCTGGCCGCTATCCATCACTACATTCTTTGCCACGAACAACTTGAACCCTGTCAGAGTACAGCGGAGCTCGTAGACGCCCGGTTTGAGTTCTGCGAATTCAAAGTCTCCACTCTCATTGGTGACGGCGTGACGCACAAGCTGGCCTGTCGCCGGTTCATAAAGATTTATCTCGGCGTTCGCAACTGCACTACCGGATGCGTCACTCGCTGTTCCGCGTAGAGTAGAGTTCACCGTCTGCGCCATGGCACCCAAATTCATCGCCAGGGTCAGCGCTAGAAGGACAAGAATGGAAACAATGCGAAGCCTAGGGACACCGGCGTTGCTACCAGAATCGAAAGAAAGATTCGTATTGCGAGACAAATTAGCCTCCCAAACCAGTGGAATCAATGGATTTTTGTGAACAGGTCGAGAACAGAAAACTTTGGGTGGCCTAAGTATGTATTACGTTTTGTATTACGGCAACTATTTTTTTCAATCGAAATATTTCGTTTTATTTTGTTATGCTTATGCAAAAGACTTCCAAAAGCTAGCAGCGAGCGGTTCCGGTCCCGCTACGGGCTTCATCCCTGACGTCAAGGAACAAGCGCAGCATCTTTGCGAATGGCGAGTTCGTTCGAGTTGCCTTCTTGTCCGAGTGGCACCTGTTCCGCGAACCGGCAAGATCTAATCTCACGCTGAAGGCGGCGGTACCCACCGAACCTGCGGGTCGATCCAGTAAAGGGTGATCCAACTGGTGCACCTTCTCCCTGCATTTGCCGATCCCGGCTTGGCCCTCAACTCGTCGAGCACATAAAGAAATGTCTCCTGGCTGCGAGTGCACCAAAGGATTGGAATCGACCGAGCAGATTGGTCAAAAGGCACTCTTTATATCTATGTCGGAGAACCAGCCTGCGTTATAACTAATTGCGCGGAGATAGATGTGAATCATATTGATCTGAATGGACGTCATGCAGTAATTACAGGAGGAGCGCAGGGCATTGGATTCGCCATTGCGGAGCGAATGTTAGCCTCTGGAGCGTCGGTCTCGTTATGGGACAAGGACGCGGCCCTTTTGCAAAATGCTTCGGAAAAGCTGCAGAAGGCTGGGATGGTGACGACGGAGGCAATGGATGTTTCGGACGCGGCGAACATTGACACCGCTGTGGCGCACACCGTTGAGCGGCACGGCGCGATCGATATCCTGGTGGCAAGTGCGGGGGTTGCAGGGCCGAATTTCAAGACATGGGAGTACCCGATCGACGCATGGCGCCAGGTAATGGAGATCAATCTAACCGGGGCATTTCTTTGTTGTCGCGCGATTGTTCCTGGAATGATCGAACGGAACTATGGGCGCATCGTGAACATTTCCTCGATTGCGGGCAAGGAAGGGAATCCGACAGCATCCGGTTACAGCGCTTCGAAAGCAGGAGTGATTGCATTAACCAAATCGCTGGGTAAAGAGACTGCGAGTTACAACATCGCGGTGAACTGTATTACACCTGCAGCAGCGAAGACCCGCATCTTTGAGCAGGTAAGCCAGGAACACATAGACTTTATGCTCTCGAAGATTCCGCGCGGGCGCTTTCTTAAAGTAGAAGAAGTGAGCGCGATGGTTGCGTGGCTGGTCTCGGAAGAGAACTCGTTTACGACAGGTGCGGTGTTCGATTTGAGCGGGGGCAGGGCTACGTACTAGCTCCGCTGAAGTGTTGGCTCAGGAATATTGGCCGGTAGCGCGAGGCTGCGGGTGGGGTCGACGAACAGCCACGACAATGCGCCGATTACAGCTAGACCGGCGGCGGTGAAGAACGCTGCCTGCCATCCGAGGCGTGCGGCGAGGAAGGGTGTAAGGGTTGTGGCGACAGCGCCGCCGACCTGCGCACCCATGTTCATGATTCCGGAGGCAAGGCCCGCATATTCGCCCGCGAAGTCGGCAGTGATGGCCCAGAAGCAGCTCTGGGCGATGTAGAGAACGCCGGCGCCGAGCGCGAGCACGATGCCTGCTGTCCTTGCCTGCTCCGCGCGTGAGCCTGCGATAAGCAGCACGGAGGTGGTAGCCATTGCGAAGAAGGGAAGAATGCAGCGTCCGATGCGAAGACTGAACCGCTGCACGAGCCAGTCACTGGCGATGCCGCCACCCATGGCTCCAATCGTCATTCCTACGAAGGGCAATATGGAGTAGACGGCGCTGGTCTTGAGATTAAGGCCGCGAGCCTGAGCAAGGTAAATGTAGAACCAGCCGAAGAAGACCCACGCAACGTACCCGTAGGCAAGGTAGCTGAGCGACAGCGCGATGATCTCTTTGCTGGAGAAGATACGGCTCCAGGGGATGCTGTGCTTTGCTCCGTCCGCAATATATTCCGGCCCGCGTCCGGCTCGAATGAGGGCGAGTTCCTGTTCACTGACGCGGGGGTGTTCTTCAGGAGTATCTCGCGCAGCAAGGTACCAGACCACACCGGCGACGATGCCGCAGACGGCGCTGACCCAGAAGGAGGCTCTCCATCCGAAGTGCAGGATGATGGCAGTGACGATCGGCGGCGTAAAGCCAGAGCCGACACCAACTCCGCCGAAGATGATGCCATTGGCTTTGCCGCGCTCAGGGATGGGAAACCACCGTTCTACGAATTGACTCGCAGCGGGATACATCGTCGCTTCGCCCGCGCCGAGTGCAAAACGCACAAGGATGAGGACGATGACAGCATGGCTGATTGATGGAGGGACCAGCGTGGTGAGAACGGTGAATATGCCCCACCACACTACGGCAAAGGTGAGCAGGCATCGTGAACCAAAACGGTGTGCGAGCAGGCCAGCGGGAACCTGAAAGATCGCGTATCCGATCAAGAATGCGCTGAAGATCCAGCCGAGCTGAGTGTTGTCGATCGCGTACTCGTGGCCGATCTGAATTCCGGCGATCGAGATGTTGGTCCGGTCGAGATAGGCGACGGAGCTAAGGACAAAGAGCCAGAAAACGAGAAGATAGCGCATGGGGATAGCGGTCGTGATCTTCCGGATATGTGTCATGCGCCTTCTAATCTTACTTGCGATTGGTTCGAGCTCCGTTACTGCCTACCAGTTGGTGATGGAACCATCCGGACGGAAGTAGGTTTGCGCGCGGGCGGTGACGGGTTCGGTGAACTCGGCGATCTGGGTCAGTTGCTTGTAGTCTAGTTCAACGCCAATCCCGGGTCTTTCGTTAGGGAACAGCTTTCCGTCTTTAAAGTCCAGACAGACTGGAAGATGGGGTAGCGTACGTCCCTGGTAGTTGTATTCCATCAGGACGGGCCCTGGAAAGGTCCCGAGGCAATTGACGAGTGCAGCTGTGGCGATGGGGCCGGTGAAGTGGGGAACGATTCCTATAAAGTGGGTCTCGCAGAGTGCCGCGATCTTCATCATCTCGGTAATGCCGCCGACGTTGGGCAGTGTGGCGCGCACATAATCGATGCTGTGGTTTTCGACGAGCGGGTTGAAGTCCCAGCGGTTGCCCCACTCTTCGCCTGCGGCGAGCGGCACATTAACCTTGCTGCGTAAGGTAGGGATGTCCTGCAGGAAGGCTTCAGCACGGACGGGGTCTTCGACGAAGAGAGGGTTGTACTCTTCGATGAGATTGCAGCCGCGGATCGCGTCGGCGAGATCGAAGCGCTGATGGAAGTCGATACACCAGTCGCCGTTTTCGCCGACCCCCTCGCGCACTTGCTTGCATTCTTCGCGGACCTTGTTAATACGCTCGCGGGTGTTGAAGGTAGTGTTGGCCTTCGTGTCGGCGGCGCCGAAGCGGAAGGCGCGGTAGCCGGCCTCGACGGTGATACGGGCGCGGTCCTTGATGGGCATTCCCTGGGTGATGCCGGGAATGATGCCGGCGGTGTTGTAGCATTCGACGTGATTACGGACCATACCGCCGAGTATTTCGTGCACGGGCAGCTTAAGCACTTTGCCTTTAATGTCCCAGAGGGCGAGGTCGAGCGCGCCGATGCCGTCGGTTTTCTCTCGTCCCGGCGGGTAGAAGAAGGCGCGATTCATATCCTGCCACAGCTGTTCGATGTATTGTGGGTCGCGGCCGATGAGGCGCCCGGCGGACTGAGCCAGCGTGTCTTTCGATCCGCCCTCCCCAATACCGGTGATCCCGGCGTCCGTTTCGATCGTGACGACGACATCACTCTGGTTGAAGAGTGGATTCGGGTTAGGCGGAAGGTAGGCACGCACCCGCGTGATCTTCATCTTTGGAAGGGAGGCGAAGGCCGGCAAACTGCCCGATGCCGCCGAGAGCGCAGTAACCGAGAGGGACTGAAGGAAGGTTCTTCGATTCATAAAAGAGGAGTACTCCTGGCGGATCGAGGTTTCGTTATGAAGAAAGGTTCAGGCGGATGGTTCCCACGCTGTGCTGCTTCCTGTTTCGACTACAGGAGGACGCATCCCAGCCTTGGCGAGAACAAGATAAATGATGAAGCCCACGACGAAGGAATAAAGGCCGGAAGGGTTGTCCGCTTTGAGGAGCGAGGTCGGCAGGCCGGGGATATGTTCGGGAATGCCGACGAGGAAGCCGATGAGCCAGGCAATGTATCCGGCCCAGTTGATGCCGGAGCGAGGGCCGCTCCAGCGACGTCCAGCGAGGAGATAGTCGGCTGCCATCGCGCCACAGATGGGACCGAATGATGCGGCGACGAGGCTGAAGAAGCCGACGAGGTTGTTTGCGACTCCAGTTGCCGCGAGAACGACGCTGAGGGTAAGAGCGATGAAGGTCGAGACCGCGCGTGGGATCTTCGGCAGCATAGTGCTGAAGCTGTTCGATGCGATGAACGAAGAAAAGCAGGTAGGCACCATTGAGGCGATGGCAAATAGAAAGAACATGACGGGAGCCAGGGTGCCAACGCTAGCGATGGCAGTCGTGTAGTCATAACTCGCAGGGCCGATGCCGCGTCCGAGATAACCTGCGACGGAGAGGAGTGGAAGGCCGCCTGCGATGAGCGCGCCGCCGACGATTCCGAGCAAGCCCCCGAGAAAGATGTCCTTGCGGTTGCGGTTGTTCATCCCGAAGTCGGCGCCCGCGGCTCCCGCAGTGGCGAAGTAACCGATGACGATACTGAGCACGTTGAGAAAGCCGTTTAGGGGCTGTGTGTGCGCCGGTTGATAATGTGCGATGCCGTCTCGGTTGGCCCAGAAGACGATGAGGATCATGAACAGAGGAACCCAATTGAGAAACTTCGCGACCCGCGCGACGTGATGGATACCTTTGATGGCGATCGCGCCGAGGCTATAGACCCAGACAACCACGAGGACGCAGTAAAGCGTTCGCGAGGTCAGATTCAAACCTTTCATGATGAAGTCTGCCGAGACCGCTCCGATGACGGCGACCCAGCCGATCTGGAGGAAGCCCATCATGAGTCCTGGAATGAGATAGCCGCCCGAGGTTCCGAAGGTAGAGGTGCCAACGACATAAAGCGGTCGTCCGCTCTGCAAGCCGAGCATTGCTGGCGCCCAGTAATAGAGTGCAAAACAGAGAAGGCCGGCGACGAGGAGCGCGATCAGACAGAGGCCCAGGCTGGCGTATCCGATCGTTGGCTCAGCGATCTTGAGGTAGAAGCCAACCCAGAGGAAGATTCCGAAGTAGGTGGGGAAGGTGCTGCCGTACCACGGCACCCGCGCGGCCGTTGGCACAGGAACGGAGCGGGAGATGTAATCGGGAATGGAACGCTCCATAGAGCAGCCTCATTTTCCTTTTTATCGAAGTAGATCTAGATAGCGGTGTATCCGGCGACGGCATAATTCTCGCAGAGATCTTCAACGAGCGGCCAGATCTCCTGATGCAGATCGGTGGCTACCCATTTCTGCTGAGAACCCTGGTGATCGAAGCTCAGGCACAAGCGGTAGCTGGTGTCGTCATCATTCGAACGCAGAAGCTGTGCTGCGAGGAAACCGTCTTGTTTCGATATGGCTGGGTAGAAGCGCTCGACGAAGGTCTTTTCGAGATCAGCCTGCGCCCCGGACTTCGCCTTGAGTTCAACATGCAGAACGAACATGGGCCTCCTCACCACTTTAAGTTGAAGACTTCAACGGCCGTCTCGCCCATCACCTTGTTGTAGACGTCGGGCTCGAGATCCAGTGCGCGGTACTTTGCGAACTCGACGGGAACATTGCTGGGCAGGTCGGCTCCCATCATGACACGGTTGGGGCCGATGGTGTTGATCATCCAGCGGATGTCTTCGCCGAGGCACCATGAGGTTTCGAGATACAGATTGCCGCAAATGGAGGCAGCTACCTGGGCTTCCGCGGAGACGATTCCTCCGCCGGCGTGGGCGAGGATGATCTTGAGGTCGGGGTACTTGTTGGCCGCGGGAATACAGAGAGCGGGGAGCGAGAAGGGAATTCCCGCGCCGGTGTGGACCATGCACGGGATTCCCAGTGCATGAGCGGTCGCGAAGACAAGGTCGCCGTCCTCGGTGAGTGGATTTACGCCGTGGCCGATGGTGTGCAGTTTGACGCTGACGAACTTCAGCTCCTTGATGCAGCGCTCCACTTCGCGTTCGTACTTGTCGCGGCCGACGTGCGGGCTGAGGCTGGCAAGGCCGAAGAAGCGTCCAGGATGTTTCGCGCAGAGTTCGGCGATCTCATCGTGACGATGCACGTAGTCTCTGGCTCCAGGAAAGGGTTGCACGATGGTGGCGTCAACGCCGCACTCGTCCATGCGGCGGATCATGTCCTCCTCAGTACCGTAGAGGCCGAAGACGCAGCACTCGCCAAGATGTGCGTGGGTGTCGATTACCTTAGGCATTGCAAAGACTCCTTATCATTGAACTCATTTTTTCGCTGCCGGGATGAGGCCGGTCATTCCTGTGGGTGAGGTCATGTACGCTTCTTTGGCGGCCAGGTCGCGGGCGATACCGAAGATCATGAACTCGAGCGGCGCAGAGCCGGTGCTGGCAAACGATTTCGTCTCACCGAGGCCGGCGGGAACAGCATCTCCCGCGTGGATCGTAGCTTTTTCGCCGTTGAGCGTGACGGTGCCTTCCCCGGAGAGCACGAAGTAGACCTCGCTCATGTCAGCCTGTGTATCAGGACCAACCGAAGTGTCTGGCGGAAGCAACAGATGATCGACATAAGACCAGGAGGAGAAGAAGACGCTGGGGTCGAGTGCGCGACGATACTGCACGGTGCCGTTGCCGCCATGCATGTTGGATACGGGTTTCAAGAGGGAACGGTCGAGATGCATGGCAATGAAGGTCGGGATGGGATCGACGGGGGCTCCCACTCGTGGGTCGTCAAGGTTGAAGGCATCGTAGAAGCCTTTTGTGAGGCCAATGTTGATGTTCATCCACTGGACTGTCTTGCCGGAAGTGTTGGAGATCGCATGTGAGTGCCCAAGACGAACGGGCGCTCCTGCCGGTCCTTTGAGCACGGACGTGCGGCCGTCGACCGTGAACTGCGATTCGCCGTCGAGGATGATGAACATCTCTTCGCAGTGATTGTGGAAGTGCGCTCCGATGCCTCCATTGGGAGGAAGTACGCCGCGATGCAGGAAGAAGAGATTGGTCCCGAGGTTGAACTTCGCGGACTGGGGGCTCTTTACGTCGAAGAGCGCCATGTAATCCATGGGGCCAGATCCGTTGTGGACCGACGTAAGGTGCTTGTACTTCGCGGGGTCGGTATGCGCGATTCTTTGGGCGAGCGGCGTCGAGTCTTGTGCCAGGGATGCGATCGGAAGTATGAGCAGGGAGCAGAGCGTAATCCTCGCAGCTTTACCAGCCAGCATCTGTTTCTCCCTTCGTGAAGCAGTTTATGGATAGGTGTCTCATCGGGGTGCTGGAGCACCAAGTTCCGTGTCGAGTACGTTCTTCTGCGTCGAGATGCCGACGACCATCAACTCAAGGTCGCCGCCGGTGCTGGTCAAAGAATGCGGCTCGTTGAGGCGGACAGGGACGGCATCGCCCTTGTGGATCTCCGCGGTTTCACCGCCAACGCGCACCTGGCCGTCTCCGTTGAGGACGTAATAGATCTCCTCGACTCCGCGATGACGGTGCAGGCCCTCGGAGGCGCGGGCAGGAATTAGGAGATGATCGACGTAGGCCCAGTTGGTGAGAAATACATCGGGGTCCAGCGCACGTCGATAGCGAACCGTTCCCTCGCCGCCGTTGTAGTTCTTGATGGGTGCGAGCAGTGACTTATCGAGCTTCATCGTCATGAAGACGGGAATCGCATCCTTGGGGGCGCCCACGCGAGCATCGCTAAGGTTGAAGGCATCGTAGTGGCCTTTGATCGAGGCGACGTTGATGTTCATGAACTCGACCGGCTTATCGGAAGGATTGTAGATGGCATGTGAGTGGCCCATGCGAACGGGCGCGCCCACTGTTCCGCTGAGGGTGGAAGTGCGTCCATCAATAGTGAACTCAGCCTGGCCATCGAAGACGATGAACATCTCTTCGGTGGTGTTATGGAAATGATGACCGACGCCGCCGCCGGGCATGATCTGGCAACGGTGCATGAAGTTGAGATTGATGTTCAGTGCAGTGGGCGGGACGAGGAGTTCGCAGGCCATGTCTCCAGCGCTGTCGTGGGAGCGGCTGTGCTTGTATTTACTGGGGTCGGTATGTCCAATTCTGGAGGCGAGCGTCGTCTGGGCTGCCAGATTGTGGGTTGCAAGCGCCGAAACGGCAAGAAGGAGAGAAAGACTGGATGTCCGCATCGCGCCTGTAAAGAACCCTTTAGAAGATGTTCGCGAAACCTGATTTCACGACAGCGGGGACTTTATAGGCGAGGACTTATCAACGTCAAGCAAAAATTGCAACTTTAATCAATAAAATGAACTTTTGTTCAAAATGTGAAATCACAAGGCGAGAGGAGAGAGGGCCTGTCGATAGAGAAAGACTCCACAGACTACAGATCGCGAGCAAGGGTGGAGGCGGTTGCCCGGAGAGCGGCGATGATGGACGCTTCGTGTTCCTCGCCGCGCAGCCGGAACTTCGGCATGGAGAGGCTGATGGCCGAAGATACCTCGTCACTGTGGCCAAAGACTGGCACAGAGAAGCAGATGCCATCGTTGGCACACTCCTCGCGGTCAACGGCAAATTGGTGAGCCCGAATGCTCTCGTACTCGTGGGCGAGGTCGCGCGGGTCGGTGATGGTGTGGTCGGTGAAACGGTAGATCTTGAAGCTGCGCAGCAGCCTCTCCCGTCCTGTCGAGGGCTGGAAGGCGGTGATGGCCTTGCCGAGTGAGCTGGCGTTAGGGGGCAGGATATGGCCAACGACGTTGCTCATGCGGATGACGTGAGGGCTCTCGACGACGGCGACAACCTCGATTCTGTTCTCGAACAGGGCTGCCAGGCTTACGGTTTCCGTTGTCTCCAGAGTGAGCGACTGCATATGCGGCACGGCGATACGCACGAGTTTGCTGAGCCACTGGGTTGGCGTGACCGCGTGAATGCCGGGGGACAACTTATATTGCCCGCGGCCGTCCTGGGCGACATAACCGGTGGCTTCCAAGGTCTTCAGCAGGCGAAAAGCTGAGGTCTTGGTGAGTTTCAAACGTTGAGCGATCTCATTCATAGACATAGAGTTTGCTTCGTTTTGCAGGAACTCAAGCGCTTCCAGTGCCTTGCTGACGGCACGAGAGAAATACTTATCGGGCTTGGGCGAGTCGTCGATACGCTTGGACGCTACTAACTTCCGGACTGTCTTAGGTTTCACCATAAAAAGTGCTTGTATAGGCTTCCATCTTATCTGAAAAGCACTCTGCAATTCGTTTGGGACGGCACATTAGGCTTTTATGCATCTTCGTGTCAAATTTTGAAACTCATTTCAATAAATGATTGCAATTTTAGTTTTTTGCGTTATAGAGTGATCGGCGCACTGAACTCAGCATTCCCCCTGGGTATGAAGACGAGGAGAGCGGACGTGTTAAAAACTGCGTGTTTCTTGGTGTTAGTTGCGTTGATGAGTTTGCGCTGTGAAGCGCAGGCGACATCCGCGGAGATCAGTGGCTCTATTACGGACGCCTCGGGTGCAGTTGTTCCCGGGGTGACAGTCACGGCGACGAACGTCGAAACGAGCACAGCCCAGAGCACGAAGAGCGAAACCAATGGGGATTATGTGCTGACCAATCTACGGCCGGGAACCTATACACTCACCGCCGAAGCTGTAGGGTTCAGCAAGTTGGCACAGACCGGTCTTCATCTTCAGGTGAATCAGCAGGTGCGACTCGACCTTACGCTGAAGGTTGGTCAGGCGACGGAGACCGTGGAGGTATCGGCGCGAGCTCCGCTGCTCGAGAGCGAGTCTTCGTCAATCGGCACGGTGGTTAACACTCAGATGGTGAACCAGCTTCCTCTGAATGGTCGCAACTTTACTCAGTTGGCAACGCTGAGTCCTGGTGTGACCGGAGTCGGGTCGTCTGCCACAGGAACAATCCAGAGCGGCACGCGGCCAGACGACAAGCGGCCGGGGTCAGAGATCTTCTCCAACGGCAATCGCGAAGGAGATAACAATTTTCTGTTTGACGGTGTGGACGACAATGAGCGGCTCACACTCTCGGTTGTGCTTCGGCCGGCGGTAGAGGCTGTTCGCGAATTCAAGATCCAGACGAATCTCTACAGCGCGGACATCGGGCGCAACTCGGGTGCCGTGATCGATGTGATCTCAAAGTCGGGTACGAACCAGCTGCATGGAAGCGCGTTCGAGTTTATTCGCAACTCCGCGGTGGATTCGCGGACTTACTTCAATAAGGTAGGCACTGCATTCCCGTCACTGAAACTCAATCAGTTTGGCGGATCCTTTGGAGGGCCTATCGTTATTCCACGTGTTTATAACGGCAGGAATAAGACATTTTTCTTCGTCGACTATGAGGGATCGCGGCGGACGACGCAGGCATTCCTTCTAGGGAACGTTCCCACGGTCCGGATGCGCAATGGCGATTTCGGAGAGACGGCGACTATCTACGATCCCACGACGACCCGTCCGAATCCGAATGTGGCTGGAGGATTCCTCCGAACGCCATTCGCGAGCAACATCATCCCGGTTGGGCGGCGTGATCCAATTGCGATGAAGATGCTCAATGCTTATCCGCTGCCAACAGGTCCGGGGCGCATCAACAACTATTCTTCAAGCCAGAGCCTGATTACGAATTCGGACTCAGGGGATGTGCGCGTGGATGAGCAGCTGACGCAGAAGGACATTCTCTTTGCGCGTTATTCCATCCAGAAGTCACTAGCCATTTCGCCGAGTACATACCCAGTGACGACTATTCCCGGAGTATCGACACCGGTACATTTGAGCGATGAAGCTTCCTTCGCGGGTAGTTCAAGCGCGCCTGTCCAGCATGTGGCCACAAGCTACACAAGAATATTTACCCCCACGATCGCGAATGATTTTCGGTTTGGATTCAGTCGATACCGGCTGGATTATGTTCCGGTGGATTTTGTCGAGAACGGAGGTCTTGGCAATCAACTTGGCGTCCCCAACTCGAATGTGACTCCACGGGAACAGAACCTGCCGATCTTCTCACCCTCGACCTACCTTGGAATCGGGCAGACGCGTTCACTCCCCCTCTATCGTCGGGAGAACACGTTCCAGGAGCTGGACAACCTGACGTGGACCCACAACTCGCACACTCTGAAGTTCGGGGGGGATTTTCGTCGCCGTCAGTTGTCAATCTACCAGACCAACCAGGGCAACGGACGATTCAACTTTTCGGCGGCTCTTACAGACTCTCGTAATCCGGCGGGCACAGGCGGAGACAGTATTGCGAGCATGATGCTGGGGCTTCCAAACTCGATTGCACATGACTATACCTTCCCCTTTCCGGGTATCCGCCTGAATGAATATGGCTTCTACGCGGCTGATGACTGGAGAGTGAACAAGAAGCTGACGCTGAACTACGGCATACGGTGGGACTATTTCAGCCCGCCAAGCGAGGCGCATGACCAGTGGTCGAACTTCAACCCGACAACAGGCAAGATGGATATTGCGCATCGGAATGGTGTCAGTCTGACATCCGGTGTGTTGCCGTGGAAGAAGGGTTTTGGCCCGCGTGTGGGATTCGCCTACAAGATCTATGAGTCAACGGTAATCCGCGGGGGCTTTGGACTCTTCTACAACGCATCGGGCAGCGAGAGCGTGAATATGCGTCTCGCGCGCAATGTGCCTTTCGGGCTAACAATCAGCAACGCGCAGAGCGATATCACTCCTGGTGGCACAATCAGTCAGGGTTTTCCTGCGGCACCTACAGTGAATTATGCGCAGGCTGACAATCCGAGCGGAGCGCAATCCTCTGTCGCTCCTAACTTCCGGCCTGGTTATGCCGAGCAGTTCAACCTGGGACTGGAGCAGGAGTTCCCGCGGCTTGATATGGTTATGAAGGTGGTGGGTGTGGGCAATCTGGGGCGGGCACTCTACCTTCCCTATAACGCCAACCAGGCTATTCCAGGGGCGACTACGCTAAACACACGGCGTCCTTTGTACGCCATCAACCCAAACCTAAGCGATGTGACGTACGCGACGTCCCAGGGACGCGCAAATTACTATGCCTTGCAGGTAACGCTGGATAAGCGCATCAGCCATGGTGTCAACTTCCTGATGGGGTATGCCTGGGCGCACTCTATCGACAACGTTCCGCTGGAGTTCGGTGGCGGAGCCGTAGGTCCAACGCCACAGGACCCAAGGTTCCTTTCAGCAGAACGCAGCAACTCCATCATCGATCAGCGTCAGCGACTCACACTCAGCTACCTCTGGATGCTTCCATTTGGTAAGGGCCGCGAGTTCATGAATGGCGGAGGACCGCTGGACTGGGTGCTCGGAGGATGGCAGACGAACGGCATCTTCTTTACGCAAACCGGGCTGTACTTTTCTCCTGTGCTGGCTGTGTCAACCACAAACACTGGCACCGGCAGTCGGCCGAATCAGGTGGGAGACGTGCGCTATCCCAAGACGCTGACGAACTGGTTCAACGCATCTGCCTTCAGCACTCCGGCGCAGTACACCTATGGGAATGCGGGGCGCAACTCGCTGGTCGGGCCGGGAAGGACGAACTTCGATATGTCGCTGCTGAAGTCGTTTCCCATTCACGA
The DNA here is from genome assembly GCF_059115365.1 of Edaphobacter sp. FHG110511_03. NCBI lineage: Bacteria > Pseudomonadati > Acidobacteriota > Terriglobia > Terriglobales > Acidobacteriaceae > Edaphobacter > Edaphobacter sp. FHG110511_03. The sequence continues at coordinate 1,369,281 of NZ_JBZYWL010000001.1, forward strand.
GCAGATGCTCTTCCAGTTCCGCTTTGAGGCGTTCAACATCTTCAATCATCCGCAGTTCGGATATCCGAATGCGAATATAGGAACCACGCAGGCTGGCCAAATCACGTCGATCGTAGGCACAGCCAGGAATCTGCAGGCATCTTTACGATTCCAGTTCTAAAAATGGCAGTGGATCGGAAGGAGCATCGGGACCTTCCGCTCCACCGCAAATTAAGATCACATAGATAGAAGTGCAACCTGACTGGGAGTGATATGAGATTTACGAGACGGTCGAAGATGAGATTTCCTTCTCTTGCGCTAACCTTTGCGTTGGCAGCTGGCCTTACGGTTCTTCCTTTACAGTTGCGGGCAGCCGATAAGGGTGACCTTCAGATTTATTTCGTGGATGTAGAAGGCGGGCAGGCCACCCTGTTCGTAACGCCAGACAAGCACTCGCTGCTGGTGGATACGGGCTGGCCGGGCAATAACGGGCGCGATGCCGATCGAATTATTGCAGCCACCAAGCTCGCCGGCATCAACCGGATTGACTACGTGCTGCTGACCCACTATCACGACGATCATTCTGGAGGAGTTCCTCAGCTCGTCGAGAGAATTCCGGTAGGGACGTTCCTTGATCACGGGGAGAACATCGACACGAAACCCGGCGGGGCGACGATAAAGATATGGGACGCCTATCAAAAGGTGCTGGCAACAGGGAAGTACAAACGCATTTCAGCGAAGCCGGGCGATGTCTTTCCGATCGGCAACATGAAAGCCACGGTAATCAGCAGCGACGGTAACGTGATCGATCACAATCTGCCTGGAGGCGGCGAGAAGAATCCACATTGCGATGTGGTCGAGAACAAGCCGAATGACCGCAGTGAGAACTCGCACTCACTGGGTATTCTGATCAACTTCGGAAAACTGAAGATCCTCGACCTGGGCGATCTGACATGGGAGAAGGAGCGCTTGTTTATGTGCCCGGATAATCGCATCGGCACAGTGGATCTTTTGGTAGTTTCGCATCACGGTTTTCGCCCAAGCTCCAGCCATGCCCTGATCGATGGCATTCAACCGCGTGTGGCGATTATGGATAACGCCGCTACGAAGGGCGGTAACATCCCGGTTCTCGATACGATCCGTCAGTCGCCAAAATTGGAGACGCTTTGGCAGTTGCATTACTCTGAGGAAGGGGGCGCGGAACACAATACGGCTGCTGAGTATATTGCGAATCCACAAGGACCAGATGAAGGAAATTACATCGTCGTCAAGGCAAGTCCGAAGGGGAGCTTCACGGTCTTCAATTCGGGGAACAAGCAAAGTAAGAGCTATGCAGCACGCTAGCGCAGTATGAGCTAACGAAAGAGACGGTTTTTGTGTGGACTGAGACAGCTGTGCTCGAAATCAGGATTTCCCGACCTTCGCTTCTTATGATCTATTCACTGCCACCCCACTCGTATGCAACGATCAGCGAACCGTGATTGTCGAGAAAATTTTTTGCGTGAGATGAATCTGTTTCAATGAAGTGAGAGTTTTACGGGAGGGTAGGATTGATTGGGGTGGACTGGGGTACAAGCAACTTTCGCGCATTTCGCTTCGATAACACCGGAAGGGTGATTGGGCGACGATCGTATCCCATCGGTATCCTCAAGGTGCGGGAAGGGAAGTTTTCCGAAACGCTGCAGGAGCATGTGGGGGACTGGATCGCCGACGGTGAAACACATGTCCTGCTGTGCGGTATGGTCGGGAGCCGCCAGGGATGGACTGAGGCCAACTACATACAGTGCCCGGTAAAGATCGACGATCTTGCCAAAGCAGTCGTAAAGATATCGTTCGCGGGAGCCAAAGCCATGCTGATCCCAGGCGTAATGGGAGAAGACTCTAATGGTGTGCCTGAGGTGATGCGTGGAGAAGAGACGGAGGCGATGGGAATCGTCGACGATTGCGACGGCTGTGGGTTGGTGTGTCTACCCGGCACGCACACGAAATGGATCGAACTCAGGGATCGATCCATCGTAAGTTTTCTTACCTGCATGACGGGCGATGCCTTTGCTGCGCTACGCAAACATACGATTCTCGCGAAGCTCATGAATTCGGAAGCAATCATGGACGAAGCGATTTTTCTCCGCGGTGTTGCCCGTTCAGGCGATGCGGGCGGCCTGCTGCATCATCTTTTCAGTGTCCGCACCCTGGCGCTGACGGGCGACCTCAAGGAAGACACCACGGCTTCTTATCTATCGGGTCTTTTGATTGGGCATGAAGTTCGCGCGGGGATGCCATCACAAGCGCACGTACACCTGGTGGGTGCGCTTCAATTGTGCAAGCTGTATCAACAGGCGATTGCGGCCCTCGGAGGCACGTCTACGGTCGAAGATGAAGATGCGGCGGCGCGTGGACTTGCAGCTATTGGAAGGAGGCTGAATTGGCAATAGAGAGTAGCGATTTCGGGGGATGGATATCGCGTTGTCCTGTGATCGCGATTCTGCGTGGCATCAAGCCTGACGAGGTTGAATCCATAGGAGATGCTCTGGAGGAGGCTGGTGTCACTATCGTTGAGGTACCGCTCAACTCACCCGATCCATTTCGAAGCATCGGAACGCTGGCGCGTGTCTTCGGCGATCGCATGTTAATTGGTGCGGGCACGCTGACGGATTCGGCACAGGTTACAGAGGTAGCAAGCGCGGGGGGAAGGCTGATCGTGACGCCACACGCGGAGCTTTCCGTCGTTCGCGCGGCAAAACAATCCGGTCTCTTTGCTGTTCCGGGGTTCTTTAATCCCACAGAGGCGTTCGCCTTGTTGAAAGCGGGAGCAGATGCCATCAAGCTGTTTCCTGCCGAGGTTGTAGGGCCTTCTATGCTGAAAGCTCTAAAGGCTGTTCTACCAAAAGAGGCTCTCGTTATTCCCGTGGGCGGGGTCGACAAGCAGAGTATTGCTGCGTGGATGGCAGTAGGAGCGGATGGCTTTGGTGCAGGCACGTCTATCTATAAGCCCGGCGACGATGCAAAAACAGTGAAGCAAAAGGCAACGGTCTTGATAGATGCCATACGGGCGGTTAAATGACAGTCCTGGCCTGTAGCTGATTCGATCTCTTCGGCTGTGCCGCGATGCGTAGTAGTTGCTGGTCCGCTCCAGACAATCAATCAGCTTTCATTCGGATGAATGCTGCTTATAGTTTGCTGGCAGTTTGTATCTGGATGACCTGCACTGGACCTATGAGGCCGGAGGGTAACAGCTTCGAGTTGGCTTTGTAGGGGTTGCGGGTGGTGAAGGTGTACTTAGTCGCGACATTTGGTTGTGCATCTCCAATAAGGCGATTGACCCAGAGATTGGCGACAGTGATCTCGACAGTGTTGCTCCCCTGTTTAAGCGCGCCTGTCATGTCGACGCGGAAAGGCCTCTTCCATGCGATGCCGAGCGGCTTGCCGTTGACCTTAACTTCGGCGAGGTTGGCAACGTCGCCGAGGTCGAGCCAGAGTTGGGCTCCGGACTTGAACCATTCGGTGGGGGCGTCGATGGTTCTGGTGTAGGTGGCGTGACCGGAGAAGTACTTAATGCCAGCGTCGTTACTCTCGCTGAGTGAGATGAGCGTGGGCATGGTGGTCTCCGCGGGTGCTCCGCGATTGGGTTCGAAGGCGATCTTCCAAGGGCCTTCTACTGAAGCGAGCGCGGCCTCTTGTTTCTGCGGAAGCATGCGCGAGGGCGTGGTTGCTGGCTTGCGGAAGACGACGAAGGTAGTGCCGTAGGGGTCGAGCGTGAGCGGAACGAAGGTTCGTCCGTCGGCGATGGTATAGGAGGCAGCTTCGATCTTGCCAGTGTCGGCATGCCAGATCTCTGGCGCGCGACCGGTGATGCGGAAGTTGGCAGTTACGTTTTGGGCGCGATCGTTGTGGTTGTCGACGAAGTAGATGTCGGCGGCGGGGAGCTGGCGGTGGACGAAAAGAAGTTTGGTATCAGGCTTCGGCTTTTCGTAGTCGAAGTCTGGCGCGATGTTTGAGCTCTGGAGAAAAGCAGCTGCATCGGCGGCACTGATGACCTTCCCTTTGCCGTAGCTCGCTCCGGATGACCACATGGTGTCGGCGATGATCTGGAACTGCTTCCTGTCGTCGGCGAGGCTAGGGGTGGCGATGGGTTTGTCTCCGATGAGGGTGGCCCCGCTCTGAACGAGTTGCTGGAGTTTGCGCAGGACGGGGAGCGACATATTTTTGCTGTAGGGGTCGAGCTTAAGGACGCGGTAGGTCATGCCTCTGGGCACGGTGAGATTGCCGTTCTTTACCTCGAGCTTGTTGATGAGTACATCGGCGTTGATGTAGTCAAAGTTATAGCCGGCGGGGACGTCGGGCACGTGGTCGGTGAAAATGGCGGTGAGGTTGGAATCTTCGCCATAGAAGTAGGCAATGTCGGCGACGAAGCGTCCCTGCTGCAGAAGGTAGGAATTGCGGGCGAGGTAGGTAATCCACGGCGCAGCCTGTTCGGCCCAGATCTCGTTTCGATTGAACCATTGGCCAAAGGGGCCAAGGGTGAGTCCCGGCGCCTTGCCAACGAGCGGCTGATGCGCGGACTCGTGGATGACGAAGCGGTTGAGTCCGCTTGCGAGCTCAAGGTCGGCGGTGGGCTTGAGCATCGCGGGTGACCAGGCCCATGGGCCGATGGAACTGGTGAGCGACTCGGCGGCGACGAGGTTTTGTCCGTAGATGTGCGCGACGGAAGCCGACTCGCGGATGTCAGCCTGTGAGCCGAACTGCGGGCCGGAGCGTGTCCACATGGCGGCCATGGGAACATCGGTGTAGCGCTTCATCTCCATGCCGTCGCCGATGGTGGCGCGACGCTCTTCGTGCGACTCGCCATATACCTTCATGCCTCGCGCATGAACGATCTCGGCGATGGTGCCATAGTGGTTTTCAGCGACAAGGTCGGCGATGGTCTTTCGGAAGTCCCAGAGGAAGCGATCGCTGTCGGCTGCGCTGCCGACGATGTGGCCGGTGAGTACGGGAAGATATGGAATGGCACTATAGCCGCGGCGGTGCTGAAACTCGGGGAGCATGTCGTCGGTCCAGTTCTGCGTGCCTGCCTCCCAGCTATCGGTGATGACGTAGCCGATTCCGTTTGCGCCCATCATTCCATCCGTGGCGTCTTTGTAGTTGTTGAGGTACTTGTTCATGTATGAGGCAACGTAGGCCTTGTTGAGCTTATCGACCTCAGGTCCGGTGGCCTCGGAGGGCGCAGGGTGATTGGTGATTCCTGTGAGTGAGTAGCCCATGCGCGTGATGGTCCACTTGCCGGCGGGAGCATTCCAGGAGAGGGAGCCGTCGCGCTGCATCTTCGCTGTGAGGTCGACCACCGATGCGGGGTCGATGGTGGAGGTAGCAGAGACCTCGTCGGTGGCGAAGCCGTAGTTGTCTGGCGTGCCGGAGAAGGCTGCCTTGTCTTCGAAGCGGTTGACGCGAGAGCCGGTGTGCGGCACGAACTCGGCGACCATGATGGGAGGGACGGATGTAGGAGCTTTAACGCCGAGGTCGGTGAGGTCGATGTCGTCGGGGCCGAGATTGCGGGAGGGCTTCGGGGCAAAGACGACACGGATGGCGCGGAGAGTCTTTGCGGGGAAAGAGAGCGTATGCTCGACGGCTCCGAAGGTCGGTACACGGACTAATGGAGTAAAAGTGGCGCCGTCTTCGCTACCCTCGATCATGGGGCCGTCGTTAGTTTCAGGGATGAACATGCCGAGCGGGTTACGAGGGCCGCCGAGTGCGAAGGTGACAGATTGAATGGTCTGTGCCTCTGAGAAGGTCAGCTGCAACCACACAGGCTCGGTGGTGGGAGCCTTGATGGAGGCCGAGGTCATCAGGTCGTTATCCCAGAGCGCGGCGGCGTCAGTTGCGCCGGAACTGGTGGTGATAGTCGGGTTGAGCGAGGCGACAGGCTTATCGTCCTCAGGCTGTCTGTAGGCGATAACGACGGAGTCCTTATAGAAGTCGGGGACAGAGGGCGCATGTGTTCCAGCACCCCCCATGCTGCCCATAGGGTCCTGCGAGGCGAGTGTCTGGAAGGGGCCGGTGACGATGGGAGGCTTGGACAGCGTGCCGGTGAAAGGCTTGTCGCCCTCGATGACAGTCTCGCTCCAAACGTACTTCTTCATCGCCTGTTCGGGCGTGACCCAGGGGCCACCGGTCTCCGACCAGCCAGGCGACCCGGCGATGGCCATCTCAAAACCGAGAGACTTCCCTTTTTCGATTGCGAAGCGGAAGGCGTCCCTCCAACCGGGGTCCATGTAGATGAGGCGGGTATCGACGACCTGGGGTGTGTTGAGCGCGGCATCGAAGTTCTGGAAGCCGCCAAGTCCGGCGCGCTTCATCCACTCGAGATCGAGGCGGATGCCTTCTTTGGTGATGTTGCCATTCATCCAGTGCCACCAGACGCGGGGACGGGCGGCATTGGGTGGATTGAGGAAGTTTTTCTGGAGCAGATCCGGGGATTGATTTGAAGCGTTCTGCTTGGCGCTTTGAGCTGTCAGAGTAGAAGCGATGCCAAGGATGCAGGCGGCTTTGCGAGCGAAGCTGGAACGCATTTATATCCCCCGATAGACTCTTCTCGGAAAAAATTTAGACGTCTCAATTTGAGGCCCAAATAGTAGCACGGGGGAAATTGGTCTGGCGCGTTACGAGTTCTCAATGGGAATGGCGATTTGGAGTTGATCCGCGACTAGGCTGCTTCCCACTGAAGAGGAAAAGAAGCTCCCAGGACCAGAAGATCGGTGTGCCTATTTGCGAAATCAAGGGACTAGTACGACGTCCTGCAGACTGGCCACAAACTGCTTAAAGTTCTTCGTGCTTCATTTGTTTCACTGCGTAATCGCAAGCGCGCGCCGTCATCGCCATGTAGGTTAGCGACGGGTTCTGCCATCCTGAGGAAACCATGAACGAGCCGTCGGTGATGAACAGGTTCTTGATGTCGTGTGCCTGATTCCAGCCGTTGAGTACTGAGGTTTTAGGGTCGCGGCCCATGCGAGCAGAGCCCATTTCGTGAATCCCCTCGCCCGGCGCCGAAGGCGCATTGCGCAGCGTGATGTCCTTCGCACCGGCGGCTTCGAGCATCTCTGCTGCTGTAGCCTGTGCATCTTTGAAGAGCGCCCACTCGTTGTCGCGCCACTTGCAGGAGATCTTCATTGCGGGAATACCCCATGCGTCTACCTTGTTCTTGTCGAGCTCCATGCGGTTGTCGGGATTCGAGAGACACTCGGCGAAGCTTGCGAAGGTGAAACGCCACGGCCCCGGCTGGCGCAGCGAGTGCTTGAAATCGACGCCAAAGCCCGCGGTCTCGCTGCCACGGCCCCAGTCGTCGCGACTGCCGCCGCCCTGGAAGCCGTAGCCCCGGACGAATCCAGGATGCTTGTCCTTGATGTTGCGGAAGCGCGGCACGTAGATGCCATTGGGACGGTTGCCGATCTGCTCGCGATCCTCGTGGCCGGGGATAATGCCGCTGGCTCCGCTGCCCATCATGTGGTCCATGAGGTTGCGGCCAAGTTGCCCGCTGGAGTTGGCAAGCCCGGTTGAGAACTCCGGTGTCGCAGAGTTCATCAAGATGCGGGCCGACTCAAGCGTCGAAGCGCAGAGGAAGATGATCTTCGCGTGGAATTCGACCGACTGCTTCGTTTGTCCGTCAATCACGCGGACTCCGGTGATGCGCCGTGTCTTCGCGTCGAAGATGAGACTGTGAACGACGCTGAACGGCCGCATTGTCAACTTGCCAGTGGCCTCGGCGGCGGGCAGCGTCGAGTGCAGGCTGCTGAAGTACGAGCGCGTGATGCAGCCGCGAGCGCACGGTCCACAGTAATGGCAGGCTGCGCGGCCGCGATGCGGCACCGTCAGGATCGCCGTACGGCCGATGGTCAGGCGACGGTCGGGAAACTTCTGCGCAATCACGTCACGCATGTGTAGTTCGGCGCAGTTCATTTCCATCGGAGGCAGAAATTTGCCGTCTGGAAGCTGGGGCAGATTCTCGGCCTGCCCGCTCACGCCAATAAAGTCCTCCACGTAGTCGTACCAGGGCTCGATGTCCTTGTAGCGAATCGGCCAGTCGACGGCGATGCCGTCCTTGAGATTGCCCTCGAAGTCGATATCGCTCCAGCGATAGCTCTGGCGGCCCCACATCACGGAGCGTCCACCCACATGACGGCCGCGCAGAAAGAGGTACGGCTGATCCGGCGGTGTGGTGTACGGGTTCTCGAGGTCATCGACAAAGAACTTTGCGTTCCATTCATCGCCGATGTGCTTCTGCCTTTCGCGATGCACCTTCTCGTATTGGCGGTCGCGCATGCCGCGGAACTTTACATCCCACACGGGAACGTGCTCGACGTAATCTCTCGTGGGAACGATGGTCTGGCCGGCCTCGAGCACCAGCGTCTGGAGTCCTTTCTCGGTCAACTCTTTGGCGGCCCAGCCACCCGTGATGCCTGAGCCAATGACGATGGCGTCATAGGTGTTGGTCTTTCCGGTCTGCACATTCGGTGTCTGTATCTCTGTGCTCATCGCGCCACCTCCTGGATGGGGGCACAGCCGGCGTGGCCCGGCGGAATGATGCTCTTACCAAGCTCCTGTGAGAAGCCGATCTCCGAGGTGTAATAGCCGGCCAGAGTCAGCTTTTTCATCTGGTAAAAGAAGTTCATTGGCGGTGGAGCGCCGCGCGTCTGCATCGTTTGTTTCTGGCTGGCGGAGAATTCCATCGCGGCAGCGTCAAGCTCCTTAAGCAACTCCGTCTGTTGCGCGGGAGTGCAGTCGACAAAGGCGGCGGAGAAGTTCTTTCTGCTGCGCGCGTCAACATCGGCCAGCCCGGCGAGGAACTCCTTCGTCTCAGAAGGCTCAAACCACTCCGTCAGCAGCAGGTCGATGAACTCGTTCACCTTCGCACCCTTGGCGCCAGGAGTGTCGGTGGCCGGAATAATCAACTCGGCAATTGTGGTGACGGTAGCATTCTGTTGCGGATTTAGCGTCCTCAGCCCAGTCGACTGGGCGACCTGCGCGCTCGCCTGCTGGATGACGGTCATAGCTTCTAATGGGAGAGCAGAGATGGCTGCAGCTGAGCCAAGCAACCTGAGTACTTCACGTCGTTCCATTTAAAACTCCATCTTGAGGTACACCACTGTTGGGCAGTAAACCACTATCGCGGACACATACTTCTATCTAATTCTAATTAAATAGATAGGCCTCTATGCGGCGTCTTATTCACCCTTTATTTTCAGAGCGCAGGGTTCTTTCTGTTCGATATACGGTGGCTTTGGGCGCTCCCTGCTCGGGTCCGTGACTGCGTGGTGAGCAGGAAGGTTCTAGTCATCCCAGTATCAATGTGTTTAGGGCTGCACATCTTTCGGAAGTGCAAACGCGACGTAACTTCCACCAGAGGGGTCCTTTGATTTTCCGCCTCCTGCCGCAATAACTACGAATTCGCGCCCGTCAGCTTCATAGACAGCAGGCGTGGCACTTCCTGATGCAGGCAGCGTAGTTTCCCAGAGCAACCTTCCATCACCCTTATCAAATACATGAAATTTGCGGTCGTAACTGGTCGCAGCAATAAAATACACACCTCCTGCGGTAACAACTCCTCCGCCATAGTTTTCTGACCCGGTGTTCTTGATTCCTTTCGCAACCAGGTCTGGATATTCACCGAACGGAATCTGCCACTCGATGGTTCCTTTATTCAGGTTGATTGCACTCAGGTTTCCCCATGGAGGCGTGATCGCGGGATACCCTTCAGAGTCCAGGAATTTGACGTAGCCTCCAAACTGATATTGAAGCATCGACGGATCAGGAGAGGGAGATGCCACGATGTCGTCTTTTCCGCTGAGGACGTAACCTGCAATTGCGGCGACCTCCTGGTCGGAGAGTCGCGTAAAGGCGGGCATGCGGCCATTCCCACTTCTGATGATCGTCGAAATCTCATCAGAGCTATGTTTCTGGTCGATATCCACCAGCGACGGTGTGTCTGGAGGGTTACCAGTCCGATTATCCTTATGACACGCCGCGCAGTTATTTTGATAGAGCTGTTTGCCACTTGAGATGGCAGAAGCGGCAGGACGCTTCTTGATGCTGATGATCCAGGGCATTTCGTTTACGTTGGTATAAAGAAGCCCGGTCTCTGGATCAAAAGCTGGACCGCCCCACTCCTGGCCTCCGTCCAACCCAGGAAATATCACCGTTCCCTGAAGGCTCGCAGGAATGAATTGGCCATCGCTTCGGATCGTCTTAAATTTAGCGAGCACTTCGGCGTGTGCTTCCGGCGTCCGATTCGTTAGATCTTTTTCGTCCAGTCTTTGCCGCGCAAAGGCTGGTGGAGCGTTAGGCAAAGGCTGCGTATCGGCAGCTACTTCTCCCGGAATCTCACTGGCAGGGTATTTCTTGTATTCGATCGGATAGACAGGTTTCCCGGTCTCCCGATCAAAGATAAAAACATATCCACTCTTGGTGGTCTGAGCCACAGCGTCAATCGTCTTGCCATCTTTATGCAACGTTATGAGCGCCGGGGGTGCGTTGAGATCGCGATCCCATATATCGTGCCGGACGGATTGAAAGTGCCAGACGCGTTTTCCTGTATTGGCGTCAAGCGCAACCAATGAGTCACCGAACAGATCGTCGCCGATGCGATCGGCACCATAGAAGTCGTTGGCGGCAGATCCCAGGGGAACGAAAGCCAGTCCCCGTTTCGTGTCGACACTCAGGCCTGCCCAGTTATTTACGCCCCCGGTATACTTCCACGCGTCCTTCGGCCAGGTGTCATATCCAAATTCGCCCGGATGAGGGATCGTATGAAACTGCCAGCGAATCTTTCCTGTGTGGACATCGAAGGCGCGAATGTCTCCGGGCATGGCCGGCAACTGCTCGGAAACGATACTGCCGCAGATCAACATGTCCTTGTACACAACCCCGGGCGTAGACAGCGAGATCGTAAGACCTTCACCGTCATGACCCAATCCGCGGCTGAGATCTACCCTGCCCTTTTCGCCGAAGCTTTCAATGAGCTTTCCCGTTTTTGCATCGACGGCATAAAGATATTGCTGGAGTGCGATAAAGATGCGGGCTTCAGTACCATCGGTCCAATACGTAAGGCCGCGATTTCGCGTACTGCCCAGCACTTTTCGCCCTTCGCTCGGATCGAATACCCAAAGCTGCTTGCCGGTTGCCGCATTCACAGCAAAAAGTTTTACCTTTGGGCTGATCAGGTAAAGAACTCCATTGACTGCCAGAGGAGTTGCCTCAAGCTCCGTTTTAGCACCAGGAGCCGAATCTCCCGTATCAAATGTCCACGCTACCTTCAGGTTCTTAGCATTCGTACGATTTATTTGTTTCAGCTTCGAATAGTGGATAGAGCCTGGTCCGCCTCCATAAGCGGACCAGTTTTGGCTCGCTCCAGAATCTTGCGCGAGGGCTGCCGGGGATAGCCCAGATACGAGTAACAAAGGGATGACATGTTTCCACAAATGGGCTGGAATGAAGCTGAAAAACATAGGACCCCTTCGACTCGAAAGATTCGAGTTGGCGACTCAGCATAAAAAAGATCGTCGCCTACTATACCTCATCTATCTCTTTCCGAAAGTTACCTTGAGTCCACCGAACACAGTAATGGGTGCACCGGGGGCGAGGAATGTTGAGTTGCGAACTGGATAAACGGTTTCGCCATCCATTTCTGTTGCCCCGAACGGGCGAGGTGTGAAGTTTCCATTGTTGTCATAAGGCGTGGAGGCCAACTGCCCGGCAGTGTAATAGTGACGATTGAGAAGATTATTGATCTGGGCGAAGAGCTCATAGTGCGGGCCAAATCTGTATCGAGATCCTAAGTTGACGACCCCATAGCCCGGACTCTGACCACCGCCAAGGTAGTGAATACCATCTGGCTGATGTTGATTATTCTCGTTGCCTCGCACATATGAAGCGCCAATCAAGTTGAAGTCGGCATTGATGGACAACCTTCGTATCGGATGGTAGTCCCCATAGATCTTCATCATCTCTTGAGGAACCTGCGGGATACGATTTCCAGGGCTGATGGTGATCGTTCCCCCATCTGTTACTCCTTTGCCTCCGTCCAATGCGTTGCTGCTACTACTATTGCTTCCACCATTAATGGTTTGGCTACTTTGATAGGTCGCGCTCAGGAAGGTGTATTCGATCCCGGTATCGATATTTTTGAGCCGTCCCGATAATGCCGCTTCGACACCTTGCCTGCGCGTCTTCCCAAAGTTTGTGAAATAGCCATATCCCGTCTGTTGCGACGCGATAAACAGCAGGTCGTCGTAGTTGTCGGAGTGAAAGAACCCGGCACTCCAGTGAAGGCGGTCATTCAGGTCACCGCGAGCACCCACCTCGTAGGTACGGCTCACCACTTGCTTCAGTGGCGGATCGCTAACAAGGGCATTCGGCAAACTGCAGGGAAAGTCAGGGTCGGCGCAACCAAGTTCGGTTGATGTTGGGGCACGACTGCTTTCGCCATAGTTGAAGTAAGCCTGAATCAGACTCGACGCTTTATAGACGATGCCTGCAGAAGGATTAAAACGCTGAAAGATGTTCTCCGCTGTAAGTGATCCGCGATAATCAACGGAAGGCAGCCGATCGACGTTATTAATATTGGTATGGTTGTAACGACCTGAAGCGGTGACGACCCACTTGCCGGCTGTAAAAGTGTCGGTGAGAAAGAAGCTAGGGGTGTTCGCCGTTCCATGGAGATTGACGCGGTTATCCTGAGGAGCATCATCCACTTCAGTTGAACCGTCTAGGAACGTGGGAATACGAGTGATACTTATACCATCCGGGTTGAGATATCCGTATTGAGCATTCTGGACGAAGGTCAGCGTTCCGCGGTCCCAGCCTGCGCCAACAGCCAGCTGATTGTGCGAAGTATGCCAGGAAAGCACTCCTGAAAGACCATAGGCATGCTGCTTATTTATGGTATCGGTATCGACTCCGGTGCACTTTTCTCCCGGTTCGTCTTCAAGTAACCCTTGGGCAACGCAACGCAGATACGGGAACGGTGTGTTGGCGGGAGTAATGCTTGGGGGGTATGGAATCCCGGCCGAAGTCAGCGCTCTCATCTCAGCGGCGCTCAACGTATACAAGGACTGATCGAACGAGTCGTCGTTGATGTCACCGTTGGTGGTGTTGGTTCTCGTGTAGCGAACGTAAGCGTTGCCATTTAGAGTCAGGCTGCTGCTTAATGCATGGGTCATGTTGAGAGTAAGAAACGGCGAATGCTGCCAACTTGTATCCGGAATGCTGTAAACGCTGTTGTAGCCATGGTTCAGACCCGTGGTGCGATTGATCGCGCGGAAATCCTGTGTTCCGTTCCCTGTCAGAGCATCGATGACGTATCCCCCGGAGAGCGAAAGAACCGTTGAGCCACGGTTGTAACCAAGCTTGGCAAAAGACTGCCGTACATCAGACGGCGACGCGACACGCCAGCCATCCTCGTGGAAAAGTGTTCCGGCGACAAACCAATTGAGTCCTGCACGATTACTGCCACCATACTCGGCATCCATCGCTCGGCGACCGAAGCTGCCACCATATCCGCTGATGGTAAATCCTACGTTCGAAATACCGTTCTTCGTTTGAACCGCAATGGCACCACCAAGAGTGTTAAGGCCGTAAATCGGATTTGAACCGGGAATCAACTCAGTCGTACTGATAGCAACTTTGGGGATTAGATCCCAAGCGACAACATCGCCGAAAGGCTGATTTTGACGGACACCGTCAAGGTAGACGGAGAGTCCCGCAGGCGACCCGACCAGGGGCGAAGCGGTATAGCCGCGGTAGTTGACATCGGGTTGGAATGGATTATTTTGATTCTCGTTCACATAAACGCCATTCAATCTACGTTTCATGACATCGGTTAGATCGATGGCATTCGTATCTTCGATCGTCTGGGATGTGAGCGTTTGTACCGGCAGGGGAACATCGGACAAGGGAACGTCAAGCGTACCAATAGGCGTCGATGCGATGACATTAATTGTTGTGGACGGGCCGCCTATGACTAACCTGACCTCCCGAGTCGATGGAGTAGTCGAGCCTACTTGAATATGGATGACCTGCGGCGTGAAACCCGACCGTTGCAATAGCAACTGATAGCGTCCGAAGGCCAGGTTTGATAAGACCAGAGAGCCATCAGCGGACGTTTCAAGGCTTCGGCTCGTGCCGGGAGTTGGTCCGGAGAGTGTGCCTTGCGCCTGCAACGGTTGTCCTTTGGGATCTTTCACTTGGACTCTGATTTCGCCCGTCTTCGTAACAGTTGAACCCTGGGCTAAGACCAGGAGGGAGGTACACAGAGTCAGCACAACCAACCACAAAACGGAACGGCAATTACGGATCAAGGTCAAGGCCCTCTTTTGGTCCAGGGAGAACAATTCCGGCTGAATCGAATGCCTGGAGGCAAATGGCAATTTGGTGTTCTGTCGGTATATTCCAGGCAGGGCGGTTCTGTTCACTGTTTTTTGCTTTTTTCGTCATAAACGAATCAGAAAAACGTGCAGGTGTTGATGCCCGGCCCCGCCCTGAATACAACTGGGATCCCGCGCACACATATAGGAATTTTCCCGCGATCTGCGCCGCCCGATGCCAGGTTCTCCAGCAAAGGCGGGCTGTCGTTCCGCGTCTTAACACTCGGGCTCTATACGGAACAGGGAATTCAAAGAGGCTTATCAGGAAACTTCCCCAAAAGGGATCGATCGGGCTCGGTAGAATGTCCGTAACGCAGATCAAAGCATAAAAGCGTTCCAGTCTCCCGCGAGCGATTTGCCCCACGCATTATTTCTTCAGTTCCAACTTTCGAGCGCGAGATATTTCATGAAGTTGCGTACGAAGATTCGATTTGAGCGTAGCTGCATTTGAACTCTTCGCGAGATTAATCACTTCACGCTGGTCTAAATCATAGTCATAGAGCTCTTCGCCTTCTGCACCCTCCTCGCCCCACATCGTGTATCTGTACCGCTCGGTGCGCAGTGAATAACCCATGATCGGTCCTGATGCCAATCGCCGCCCAACCTGGGAGACTGCCGGATGATCCCATGCGCTTTCTGGATTCGAGAGCAGCGGTACCATGCTACGTCCCTGAAGGCTCTCGGGCACTCCTTTCAACTCACAGAGCTCGGCCAGCGTTGGATAGATATTGAGATGTTCTACGGTTCTCTTGCACGCTTTCCCTTTTGCTGTAACTCCGGCGCCGGAGATGAAGAGGGGAACATGTACCGAGTCTTCAAAGAGCATTGTCTTTTCCCATTGCCTGTGTTCTCCCACCATAAAGCCGTGATCGGCCCAAAAGACGATTGTTGTATTCTCCATAAGCCCTAATCGATGAACTGCGTCGATGAGACGTCCCACCTGAGCATCCACAAAGCTGATAGCGGCAAAATGCGCACGTATTGCCTCACGGTGTTGCTGCTCAGTCATGCCGTAATTTGGATTGAGCGAGTTGTACGCAAGTGCTGGTGCTACGGATAATTCGTTGGCATCAAGCCTGGGGAGTTGAAGATCGTCCAGGTTGTACAGATCGAAATATTTCGACGGCACGACGAACGGCACATGCGGCCGAAAGAAACCTGACCCTATGAACCACGGGTCGTTCCTATGCTCCTCGATCATGGCAATGGCCGATTCGGAAACCATGAAGTCGGTCATCATTTCGTCACTGCCATCCGAGGCATGGCCTGCAATTGCGACCCCTAGGTCACCGTTTTTGCTGAGCGGCAGGATCGGCGTTCTCCCGTCCTGTGCAATGCGAATACCTGAGGGACCCCTTCCGCCGTGTTTCCAAGGAACTTGAGAACTATTCAATGCTGGTGCGAATCCGCGCCCTCTATTGTTTTGCCGATTGCCGTTCATCTCCTTAATTTGTTGTGGCGCATAGAACGTGACGAGTGCCTCGTCGTGGGTCCGGTCATAACCGGCAGGGTGAGAGACGGCCTGCCAACTTAGGGCGTCATCAAACCCCGGCGTACCAATCTCGCTGGAATTGTTGTAGTGATAAATCTTCCCCGCCCGCGCCGTGTAGTACCCATTCCGTTGAAAGAGCTGAGGGAGAGTGACGGCGTCAGGAATCGTCTCGCGAAAGTCCGTATTGAGATCCCAGACCTTTGTCGAATCGGGAGCCAAACCGGACATCAAAGAGGTTCGCGAGGGAGCGCACAGAGGGTATTGGCAGTAATTCCGTTCAAACCGCACACCAAGTTCTCCAAGCCGATCAAGATTCGGAGTCTTGATCACAGGTGTCCCAAAGCAGCCAATCCGCGGCGTCAAGTCATCGCAACAAATGAAGAGTACATTACGTTTCCTGTTACCGCCTCTAGCCACAGCCGGCGCTTGGCTGGGTACTAGTCTGCCTTCAGCGGGCAGTGTCGTAGCGGCTAACGGCGCTGCCATCGCGGTTGTCGCAAGGAAGGTTCGTCTGCTTATCTTGTCGGTTTTCGTTGTTTCGCTCATGTGTAACACCTGTAAAATTTGCGTCTAGAAGCATTCGGCAGGCGTCGCTCGCCAATCTGATCTAGGGGAAGTTGCTGCACAGAGCGGAAACTAACAATGTGCAGCAACAACCTTCTAAAGCTCCTGTGAAAAAGTTCCATTAGTGATGCCGCGGCCAGCCGCAACATATTCCTCTAACTTGGCGCAGAGTTCCTTGGTCACAGTGGGGTTCTGGTCAGCTACATTGTGCAGTTCCTCTGGATCCTTACGTAGATCATAGAGCTGCGGTTTGTACTTACCTTCAAATCGTTCGGGCTTCCATGCCGCAGAGTAATTCCACTCTTTGGTACGAATGGATGCGATCCAGCCGTAAGCGGATACGGCATATTCTCGCTCGTCTATCTTGCCAAGAACGTGTGGCCACAAATCTTTCCCGGTAACTCGCTCAGATGGCTTAAGATTGAGTTGGCCGAGTAACGTAGGTACGACATCGGGATGCTGGGCGAACTCGCTGACGCGCTTTCCCGCATGTTCGGCATGTGGAAGGCGGATAAGAAGCGGAGCATGGGTCACCTGTTTGCGCAACTTCTCTGGGCCTTTGACCCACTGCTGCTGCTCATTCAGTAGGGCGCCATGGTCAGCAAGGAAAACAATAATCGAATTGTCGTAAAGTCCAAGCTGCTTAATCTTGGCGAGAACCTGGCCATACCAGTAGTCGACATTTGAGGCCTCCCCGGCATAGTTCGCGCGCAAACGTTTTACGCCCTCCTCCGGAACGATGACATTGTCATAAGGCGGCTCAGGCCATGAATGCTTTGTGGGTTCCTTCAGATATTTCTCAAGAAAGTCCTGCGGCGGATCCCAGGGTTCGTGGGGATCAAAGGCTTCGACCTGAAGATAGAAAGGTCCATTAGCATGATTGTCTTCAAGCCAGTTGATCGCGGTCTTCGCGGTCTGCTGCACGATCGAGTCGCCGTTCTTGGTCCAAAGATGACGATTCGCGAGATACTGATCCACAAACCGGGTGAACCCTGATCCCGTGGCGAATTGACGAGCGCGCTGAACCCGTTCGACATACTCCGCAGGGTAATAGGGAGAGAGGTCGGCATCTTTCCGCCCTGTGGTTCCGAAGGCATCGATCTCCTGGCCGCGAATCCATTGGAAAGAATCGAATCCTCGATGAAAGTTACGATCCGGCTTAAAGATATGTGGGAGATCGGCTATCAGTGCCGTCTTGTAACTAGCGGCGCGAAGAGTTTCGGAAAGAGTCACGTCCTCTAAGAAGAGTTGGTGCCAGCCGGGAAGAGATACATTGTCTTGCTGAAAGTAAAGATGCGTAGGGACGATCCGGCGTCCTGTGTAAAGCTGACGACGGATAGGAATCGTCGGAAGGCCTTCTGGGTAAAAATGCTCGAAGACGACCGATTCTTTTGCGAAAGCGTTGAGATACGGTGTTTCGACCCAGTTGCTGCCGTAGGTCTCAAGATTGTCTGCGCGGAACGTATCGGAGACCAGCACAATCAGATTAAGGTTGTTGCCTGTTTGTTTTGCGGGCGATTGCCAGATCGTCTTTGGCTTCGCTCCGGCGGTCTGAGCTTCTGCAGACCCGGACCCAGTTAAACCAGCGATACCTGCCAATGCTGCACCTTTAAGAATGGAACGACGCGACGGCTTATTGTTCATGAAAATGTTCTCCCTTGGTAATGGTTTGTGCAGGTGACCCTGCTTTTAGAAGGCGATTCGAATGGCGGCCTGAATCTGCCGCTGAGGATTAACGACGGTCGAGATGGCTGCCGTTGTGCCTTGCCCGAGAGTCGCGTTGGGCAGGCCGAACTGAGGTGTATTCAGGACATTGAAGGCCTCAATGCGCAGTTCCCCGCTGGTCCGTTCGAAGATCTTCGCGTTCTTGGAAAGCGCGAGATCGAAGTTATGGAAGCCTGGACCGCGAAGAATGTCGCGGCCGGCATTTCCGAATGTATATTGGGCGGGAGTTGTGAATGCCGAGGTATCAAACCATCTCCGATAGCCCCGCTGAGCATCGGGAAGCGCACCGCTCGCGATGCGATTGGGGCGTGCCGTTGTACCCGTATTGCTTTGATCGACGGACTGGACCGGGTTGAACGGCAGACCCCCTTGAGCCGAGAAGATAGCCTTCACGGTCAAACCACCTGCAATGGCGTTGACCAGTTTCGAACTCGCTCCAAAACTGCGACCGTGGCCAAAAGGCAGATCATATATGGCGCTGACGACGAAGCGATTTCTGATATCAAAGTTCGAATCACCCCGTTCTGCCGCTAGGTTGAAGGCGTTCTGTGGAATCGGTGCGTTGTCTACTTGAGTCGGGCCATTATCGATTGAATGAGCCCATGTGTAGGCTGCGAGAAAATAAAGCCCCTTCGAAAAGCGACGCTCGAGCTGACCTTGGAAAGAGTTGTAATTCGATGAGATGAACGGCCTGTACTGATATACAGCGCTGTATTGAGGCATGGGGCGTCGTGCCTGGATGGCTCCCGGCTCGGGCTGCGGTTGGTTGATCTGGAGGGGATAGTAAAGTCGATGGGTCTGCGAGCCTACATAACTTAATTGACCGACCACGGCTCCCGGCAGTTGTTGCTGGATGCTGAGACTCCACTGCTCGACGTAAGGAGTAGGAGCGTTCTTCGGATAAGAGTTCACCGCAGGAGTCGACACGCTCGCTGGATCAGTAGCATTCGCTGGGAACCCTTGAGCAAGAGTGATGCCTGGGTTGATCTGATCGGATGTATAACTCGTTTGGATGAAATAAGGAGGATTGTTAGTGGGCCTGCGCGCCACAGGGACATTCTCATCGCGGCCATAAAAGATCCCAAACGCAGAACGGATGACTGTTGCTGAGTTAGGGGCGTAAGCGAAACCGATTCGAGGAGCGAAATTGCGAATGTTGGGATCGCTGAAGGAGCGCCGATAACCCGCAGCAGCTGCATTACTGTCGTCGAGCAGTTTGCCGTAGAGCGGACCTTGCTCGAGGGTCAGATTGGAGTAATGATTTGAGGTCTCGTAAAACGGCAACGGTAGCTCGTAGCGGATGCCGAGGTTCAGCGATAGCTTCGAAGAAACTTTCCAGTCGTCCTGCACGAAGGCTTGAATGATATGCTGGCGGCTCTCGCTAAGGGATCTGGTCGACACTGTGGACGAACTCGTATAACCAAGTAGAAAATCGGCAAACGGGTCGCCTGTCGTGCTTCGATTCTGCGGATCTTGCGTATAGGCCCCATTGAAGTTATAAGCAGGACGCGCATTGAGCGTGGAGTTGGCGTAGAGCGTCACCTGCTGAAAGTCGAATCCAAACTTGAGCGAATGACGCCCCCGCTGCCAGGTGAGGGTGTCGCTGGTTTGAATCGTGCGTCCCTGCTTATCGATCGGCAAGTTGCCCGAGCCGGTAGCGGGGGTTAGAAGCGTACCGGGCCCGGTGGTGCCGATAATACTAAGGCCCGACACTGCAAAAGTAGGGAGGCCGGTGATGGTTGGAATATTGGGCGCGCCGATGATTCCATATTGCTCGAACAGGCGTGTCCCATCTATGTTCTGACGCTCGCGCGTCTCTTGATATCCCACTCGAGCCTCGTTCACCATGGAAGACGAAACGATATGGGTCTCACTCGCGACGAACGAGTGCGCCTCTGGCTTCACGATGCTTGGACTGCTTGTCGGTGGGGGGAGTGTAGTAGGAAGCGTATTGCGGCCGAGATTTTGAACAAAGTGCGCGAAGAACGAATCCTTGGCTCCGAGATGATGATCTATGCGAATAAGATACTGGTCGCTATCAACCCTCTCTGTCTGGTTCGAGAAATAGTTGAAGGTTCCAGTGAGATTCGGCGCAGGATAGAGCGCGAGGAGCTTGGCAGCAACCGGATCAAAGCGAGTTGCCGGAATGATATTGCCCGCAAACGGTTTGCGGGTATACGTATTTCCCGATGCGGCAGTGGTCGCGGGATCGTAAATTGTCTTAGTGAATTGCCCCTTAATCTGTGCCGGCGTTGGAACGGTGGCGAGTTGAGGCGCAGCATCGGAGATCCGTGAGCTTTGCCACGCGACGAAGAAGAAAGTGTGATTCTTCCAGATGGGACCGCCCAGCGTAGCCCCAAACTGATTCTGGATATAACGAGGCTTTGCTGTGAACGCTGGCTGAAAAAACGGGGCTGCATCGACAGCCGAGTTACGAATGAATTCGAAAACACTCCCATGAAATCTGTCTTCACCTGAACGAATAGTCGCGTTCACGACCGCGCCCGCTGACTGTCCAAACTCGGCCGAGAATGTACTGGTCTGTACCTTGAACTCCTGGATGGCATCCACGATGGGCTCAACAGACTGAGCGGTTGAGTTGTCGAAGCCAACGATCTTGTTTTTGTTGTCGACGCCATCGAGCAAATAACTGTTCTGAATGGAACGTTGTCCATTTGAGATGAAGGTGTTTCTTTCCTGAGTTCGCTGCGAAGGCGACGTGCCGGGAGCCAGCGTTGCAAGCTGAATTGCGTTACGCCCGTTCAGCGGAAGACCCTGGATCGTAGCCTGCTCAACGACATGGCCTAGTGACGAGGTCTCAGTCTCCAGTGGGGGAGGGGATGTTGTTACCAGAACAGTACTGTCCCTGCCGTTCACAGGAAGCGTGATGTCGATTGCCAGACGGTCCTGAACACGAAGATCGACTCCTTTGCGAGCCACACTGCGGAATCCATTTGCTTCAGCACTTACGTCATAGGCACCGGCACGCAAAGATGGTGCCGTGTAAATACCCTCGTTATTCGTCGTGAAGGTCCGTGAGGTATGGTCTCCGGTGTTGACCACAAATACGGTAGCCCCACTGATTACAGCGCCACCAGGGTCTTTGATCGTTCCAGAGATCGTTCCGGAGTCAACCTGAGCATTCAAAGGTTGTTGGCTAACAAGAAAAGCAAGAGCTAGTAGCTGCAGAAAGCGGCTAGCGCGCATGACTATCCTCTCCATATATCGATGTGAGTAGAGTGTGGAGATCTGTGCAGGCGTTCTGCTGGCGCAGACGACACAAGCGCCTAGGCAAAGCGGTGAGATTCGAGAAATGACGGTTTCAGTCCGGTTAGAACTTCCGCGAATCAATGCACAGGATGTAAAGGAATAGTCTTAGCAGCAACAACGAAAGCGCGCGCAGGTTGCGTGTGCGTAGAGCGGCTGGCTCAAATTTCTGATCGCATTGCTAAGCATGATTGTTGTATACGAGAAAGTTGGAATGCTGTCAACGCCGTAAAGTCTCAAAACCAGCATTACTAACTGAAGGTTCTCTGTTAGCCATCCAAGGTTCGCTATCGGTGATTTCGATCCCTTGTCTTGCTATAATGGATAGTCGACAGTGTGATCGTGCTGGCAACGGGCTTCATGATTCCACGTCAGTGGCCCGGGCGAATTGCTTCGAAAGCAAAAAGAATCTGCGGCGCTGTGTTTGGTAAAAGACACGAAAAACCAACCGAAGGTTCGGGGGATGACAACCGGTCCGATCGTTTCTACCGTTACCACACCTGAATGGCAACAACTTGTGGAGGGCCGGCCTTCCACCCGATTACATCAGTCGAAATAACAATTTGCAGGTTCTTCGTATCCCAATGTGGAGGTAAACTGCGAATCACGTTCTCCATCATTTCCGTATTGGTTACGAACTCACAGGCTGCCTCAGTTCCACCATCTTGCAGTCCTGCTATTTTGACAAGAAACTCGCCAGTAGGTCCTTTTGGTTCGCGCGTGATCAAACCATAGTCTTTTGCTCCGCGCTCAGTGTATTCCGTTCGCCACGTACGATGTGTCCCTTTCTCCTCGATGTACTGATAGGAGTTGTTATCGTGGATGCCGAAGTGAAAATCGCTGTCGAGGTCGGCGGTCCAGCGGTTGTTCATGGCTCCTACGATGATCGAAGGTGAGTCTCGCAATTCGAGGAACGATCCTTCGTCTCCGAACCGCACGGCGAACGGCTTGCTAATTTTTCCTAAAAATGAAGTCAAGGCCAGACCAGCCCGTACGCCGCCGACCGCAGGTCCGGAGTTGCTCACGGCAATCATGTCGGACCATTGAATGAGTGCCTTTCCTTCGAGAGGCAGAAATTTATTATGCCTATCAACCCCTTTAGCGAAGGCTCCTGGATGGCTGTTCGCGTATTCATCGAATAAATGTGCGGACGGCGCGTAGACGAACGGTTTGCCGAGATTCAGAACGACTGGTTTCGGATTCGACATTATCGGACCCCAGAACTTAGTCAATGCCTCTGAAGCATGTGGCGGTGTTCGGATCAGATAACCTGTTGCGACGCCGATCATCAGAAGAAGCATGGAGAAAGCTATTCTTTGCCAAGACAACACAAGTTTTGGTGATACTGCATACTCGGGCAATGCAAATACCTGTCGCGAGGTTATCTCGGGTAATAAAGAATCACCGTCACCGGGAACCATCGCGATTGCACTCGTTGATTCCGGGAGCATCTTTGCGAAAGTCTCCTCGGATTTCGCAGGGATATCGACTCCTGACTCTATGGGTGCCGAAGCCTGGCGGATGTGAAAAACGGGTACATAGGTCCCAGTGGGGAGCTCCAGCCAAATGCCCTCTTCCTCCTGCGATTCGGCCCGGTACAGTTCCAAGCGACGGCGGACCTCACCTGCTTGCACCCTCACGACGGGATCATCTCCCGTAACATAATCATTGTCCCGTCCGAAAACCTCGATTCCGATCAGCCGTTCCTTGATGACCGACTCATTTCCAAGAAGCTTCTGTTCGACAACGTAACGGAGAAACTGTTGGCTCCGTTTACTGGACCGGAAGTGTCGACTGCCGATAATTCGTCCTAGCTCTGCGCGCACAGCCTCTGGAGTGACGCCGTGTGACTCGACAGAAGGCGGGTTCTCCTGTTCATGAACAGTAATCATTCGTTGCCGAAGTGTACCCTTGCGTGAATTCAATACGCAACGACATGCCTTTTACACCCCAAAAGAACATTCCGGTCCTGTCGCCACTTTATTCATAACAAACGTCATAATCGCAGTTCTTACCGTAAGACACCGTGTCCAACCCTGACAGTCATCAGCATGCCGCCATAGAAATTGGTGGTTCAAGAGACAGGCGTGGATCGTACTGCTGATCGCGGATCGACTCCGAGAGGGTGGGCATTTGACATGTCATCCGATAGGGGGCGTGGGTCCGTGCGGACGGCTGTTTGATCGGCGCGTTGAAGGAGGCTCGACGGGAATGAGGACAGAGCAACAGAACAAGACCCAGCTGACAAGAACGGTCATTGGCCAAGTGATTCGCCATACATGTCGTTTTATCGTTCTTTTACTCGGGGTGGGCTGCATCATGATGGGCGGCAGCAGGCCGGCATGGTCGCAGGGCAGCACCGCAACGTTGGGGGGCCGGGTAACCGATCAGCACCAGGACGTAATCCCTGGTGCCGAAGTGGTCGTGACTTCGCAGGAAACGGGTGTCGCGACGCACGCGCGCACGAATGGTGCCGGACTTTGGCAAATCAACTCGCTCATTCCCGGTCACTATCGGTTTACGGTTACCTCGGATGGGTTTGCAAAGTTAGAACATTCCGCTGTCGATCTTCAGATCGCGGATGTCAAATCCGTTGACGTAGCGATGAAGGTCGGCAGTGTGAATCAGGAGGTCGTGGTGAGCGCGGAGACACCGCTGATTGACACCACGGCGGCGGTTTCGGGCGTTGTGCTCAACTCGGCGGATCTCGAGGAATTGCCCACGATGACCAATTCTCCAACAGAGCTTGCATCGCTGGCGCCCGGTGTCTTCCTGGCTCCTCCTACCGGAGGCGCCGCGTCTCTCTGGTCGAACTCGTCGCTGTCGGGCATTAAAGTAAACGGCTCGGGTTCGGGCAACAATGCGGTTAATTATGTCCTTGACGGCGCGACAGACACGATCGTGTCGAGCGGTAATATTGCGTTCATTCCTCCCAATGATGCCGTCAGCCAGGTCCGCGTGATGACGAACTCATACGATGCCTCGATCGGGCGTACGGCTGCCGGCACGATTAATATGTCATTGAAGTCCGGAACGGAGAAGTTTCACGGTGTGTTGTACGAACGGAATCAGAACAACTTTCTGAATGCAAACTACGTACAATACAAGGCTACAGGGACGCCAACTCCTACGATTCGCTTCAATGAATGGGGTGGAACGATAGGAGGTCCGGTTTGGATCCCGAAAGCGTATGACGGTCGGAAGCACGGCACCTTCTTTTTCTTTTCGTATGATGGCGTTCACAACGTCTCGCCGGCCACGACGAGTTTCCTCAGCATTCCGAACGAAGCGGAACGCAAGGGGGACTATAGTCAGTCTGTCAAAGTTGTGAATGGCGTGACGTATCCCATCGCCATCTATGATCCTAAGACGATCGATTCCGCTAGCAATCGCCAGAAGTTTCCTAACTCAATCATTCCTCAGGATCGCATCAGCCCAATGGCAAAGGCGCTCGTCTCTCTGCTGCCATTGCCGAACGTACCCCACGACGCCGGCGGCACGGACTCCAATAACTATCTCGAGACCAATCCCAAGGTAGACAACTTCTATAGCTGGCTCATACGCGTTGATCAGGCGTGGAACAACAATCACCACAGCTATATCGATTGGCGGCGCAATCAGCTCAGGGAGTTCACGAACGATAATTTTGGGCCTGACAACCTGCTGGCGGGTGAAAATCTGAACCGTGACAACTACGGTCTCACCGTAAACCACACCTGGGTAGTCAATCCGAATGTAATCATCACCTTCAATGCCAACGCCACTGCGTACAAAACCACAGACGGATCGCCTGCAGCCTCCGTCGATCCGACGCAGTATGGTTTCTCAGAGGATTTTGCAAATAGCCAGCCTCTACGTGGTCTTCCGCAGCTTCAGAATGTTTTGGGACTGAGCACGATTGGAACTACGGTCGGGCCGCTCTATGAGAACGATTATCAATGGGAAGGTCGCGGTTTCGTGACACAGATCCTGGGGAGGCATACCCTCCGCTACGGCGCCGAGTATTTATTGCAACAGGAAGCAGACGGAAATAATTCTGGGGCGACCGGGATCTTTAATTTCAGCTCAATATGGACCTCGCCCAATCCCAACACCACGGCGCCGGCAGGGGCGGATACCGTAAATCCGTCTTTCCTGCTGGGCCTGCCAAGTTCGGGGTCCATCGCACAAAACGCGACGGCATTCTGGTCGCAGCCCTTCACTGGCGCTTTTGTGCAGGACGACTGGCGCGTGACTCCAAACTTCTCGCTCGATCTGGGAATTCGTTGGGATATTCAACTCTCCCTGAAGGAGCGTCATGATCGCTACTACGCTCGCTTTGATCCCAATGCCAACCTTGAACCTGTAACCAATTATGCTCAGCCGCAATATGCAAATCTGCTGGCGGGATCATCGACCAGCTCGGGCGTCGCATTCCTGCGCCAGTATCGGAGCGACGCTTCGACCTTCCAGGCCAGAGGTGCGATTCAATACGCTGGTCTCGACGGGACCAATCGTTCTCTGACCGACCTGCAGTACAAGTATTTCCAGCCCAGAATCGGTTTCGCCTACCAGTTCGGTCCACAGTCTGTGCTGCGGGGTGGCGTAGGTCGATTCGTACAGGCAAACTTCACGGCAAATCACGGAGATCAGCTTGGCTACAGCACGACGACGCCGTTTACCGCATCGGATGACAACTATCGCACCTCCTCGGCAACGCTTGATAGTCCGTTTCCAGCCGGCCTTGTAGCTCCCACGGGAAACTCTCTTGGTGCGCTCACCAGCGTCGGCTCTGTCTCGAGCTTCTTTACCTCAAATGTGAAGCGACAGTATACGGACGACGTAAGTCTCCGCCTTCAACAACAGGTTCGCAACTATCTGTTTGAAATCGGGGGTGTCTTCGATCGTACGACTGGTCTTACTACCGGCTATCAGATTGATGAGCCGGGCCTGGATGTCTGGCATGGAGCATTTGACCCGAAGTTTGATGCTAACGGACGTCCCGTCGATACCCTCCCTGGCAATGTGGTCGTGTCTAACCCGTTCAAGGGGGCACCGTACATTACATCGAGCCTGGAAACCAATTCAACGATAAGCGCGTATCAGCTCGCTCGTCCGAATCCCTTGATCAATGGCATCACAGAGAGTCTCTACAGCGGAACTTCAACAAACTATGCCTTACAGGCGCGCGTGCAACGGCGTTATAAGGACGGCTTCGGTATCATCGCGAATTTCACCTGGGGCAAACAGATGGATAAGACCGGCTACTTCACGCCCGCTGTTTATTCGCAGGCGCTGCATCGACAACTCAGTCCCAACGACCGCCGTTTCCAGATCTCGATCAGCCCCACTTACATCCTTCCGTTCGGTCAAGGCAAGCTGATTGGAAGCCACGTCAATCATTTCGTGGATGGGCTAATTGGAGGGTGGGAGATCTCCGCAATCTACAAGTTCTACTCTGGAACGCCGATTACGCTGCCGACCAATACGGCCTTCTTCGAGGGGAGCGACCCTGCGGACGGAATAGCTAAAAGTAAATCGAAATGGTTCAACACCGATAAGTTCCGGGCGTTTCCGAATCGCAGCACCACGGTTGCGCAACTGGCTGCCTATCCGTCCTGGACCGGAGTACAGAGTCTGCCTGGCTATAATTGGTCGCCGACGTCGTCTTCGGATCAATCAAGGAATGGTGTCTACAACGACTTCAAGACCTGGATCAGCGATAGTCCGACAACCTTCGGCTCAGTACGCAACCCTTACACAAATAACTGGGACATCGGCTTGCGTAAGAATTTCCCGATCCATGAAAGCATACGGCTACAACTGCGCATCGATGCATTCAATGCCCTCAACCATCCACAGTTCGGGAACGTGGATACGACCCCGTCTGACACCTACTTCGGATGGGTTGGCGGATCTCCCATTCCGTCCCAGGTTAATACACCAAGAGCGATTCAGTTGCAGGGCAAGCTCTATTTCTAAGTCCTCTAATATTTGTCAGAGCGAGATAGACGTATAGGCTTGCTTAGACATGCGAGCAAGCCTATACGCTCCGCTGGCCCATTCAATCCGTAGGTTCCTACCGCAATTCCTTAGCGACGCAGTCCTAAGCGCACGCATCAAACTAAATCTACTACCAATCGAACATCGGGTGATCCGATTATGCCTTTCGTACGTTCTGTCGCTGCTGCATTACGTCTTGCGTGCATGTTTTCAATATTAGGGATAACGATCCTTTGTTGGGCCGGCTTCCCGGCGCCTGCGCTTTATGCTCAGGTTGGCTCGAGTGAATCTGCGACATTTACGAATCCACTGAAAGACTCTGGTGCTGATCCGTGGGTTTTTATGTGGAAGGGAAACTATTACTACATGAACACGACCGGCCGAAATCTGACGCTCTGGAAGACGCAGAACATCACAGAGCTTCATGATGCCGAGAAAAGAGTTGTGTGGACACCAGAGTCAGGACAGCAATGGTCTAAAGACGTCTGGGCGCCTGAACTGTATCGTTGGGACGACAAGTGGTACATCTACTTTGCTGCAGATAACGGCAAGAATGCATCGCACCGTATCTTCGTGATCGAGAATCCTTCCGACGATCCGATGGATGGAGAATGGACTTTCAAAGGTAAGGTCTCAGATGCGACCGACAGGTGGGCTATTGACGCCGATGTGTTCGAGGTGAAGGGTCGGCACTACATGGTTTGGTCTGGATGGGAAGGAGATGCGGACGGCGAGCAAGATATCTTTCTCGCGCATATGAATAGCCCGTGGACAATTGATTCTCCCCGGACGCTCATCTCTATTCCCAATCATCGATGGGAGAAGTCTGGAAACCTACCTAACAAAAGACACGTAAACGTGAACGAAGGGCCAACAGCACTCATTCACGAGAAAGATATCTTCATTGTGTATTCAGGTTCCGGCTGCTGGACAGATAACTACTCACTCGGTGCTCTGCGGTCGACCGTCGATTCCGACTTGTTGGAAGCAAGATCATGGAAGAAGCTGCCACACCCGCTACTAAAAACCTCTCGTAAGGCTCAGGCTTTCGGTCCTGGACATAATGGGTTCTTCAAGTCTCCAGACGGGACTGAGGATTGGCTGATCTATCATGCCAACCCTCAGTCCCACCAGGGATGCGGAGGTCATCGTAGCCCCCGCATTCAGCCCTTTCACTGGAATAAGGACGGAACGCCCAATTTCGGGAAGCCTGTTCGGTTAGGACAGCGACTCCCCCAACCCTCACGCAAGTGAATCGCTTCGGAGCGAATCATACAGCGGGCTGCGTAGCCGTTCGGATGCCTTAATGGGAGACAAGTTGTAACTGTCGGGGGAGAGATACAGAGGATAGGCTTGTCGGAAGGCAGGAAGGTACAAGTCCCGGCGTAGGATCTTCTGATCACAACGCCGGGATTCTTGGAGTGTTTAGAACTCGAGACGGACGGACACTTGGCCGGTACGGTTGCCTCCGTTCTCGTTGGTGGTAGCCGCCGTGATGGTCCCGAAAGCATTGGCATTGCTGAGGTCCAGGTTGGGGTTGGCAAGATTGGTGTGGTTCAGGACGTTGGTAAAGGTTCCCTCAGCCTTGAGATGCACACCTTCTGCCAGAGTGAAGGTTTTGCTGAGGCCAGAGGAGAGGTTGATGAGCCCCGGGCCGACAATAGAGCCGACCTGCGAGTTTCCGAAGCGTCCAATGGGAAGCGGCACAGGGCCGGAGCCGCTGCCGGTGGTGCACTTGGTGCCTGGCTGCCATGCGGGATAGCCGGGGCAGGTGAAGGCCTTGGCGTTGACCCAATTGTTGCGATTCTGGTTGGACGGCTTCCAGTTTGCGCCTGGAACGTTATCCGCATGCTGCGGACGGCTGGGAGCGATCCAGCCTGCGGCAGTCGCTCCGATACCGGAGCCGGTACCGGAGGCATCGCCTTGTCCGCCGGGGAAGTATGGGGTGAGGAAGGCGCCGGTCTGCCAGACGAAAACGGAGCTGAGACGCCAGCCTCCGACGACGGCATCGGTGAAGCGGGACATGGAAGAGCCGTAGCGGCGGCCACGACCGAAGGGAAGATCATAGACGGCCGTCGTGTTCCAGCGGTGGCGACGAGTTCCTTCGACGTTGCCGAAGTCGGCGTGGCGGTCAAGGACAGAGGTGGATCGTGCCCCGCCGCTCTCCCCGGCAAAACCGGTGTTGTTGGGACCCTGGTTGTCGGCGAGAGCTTTGGCGTAGGTCCACGAGGAGTCGAAGCTCAAACCACGCTGGAAGCGATGGCTGAGTTCGAGCTGAAGAGCGTTGTAGGTTTCGTTGGCACCAGTGGCGCGAGTGTTAATGGTGCCCCAGTTCGGGAAGAGGCGGGCGGTGAAGGGCTGGTTATACGCCGCAACGGTTGAGGAGAACTGCAGGGTATTTTCATCAGGCGCCCAGACGAGCTGGCGAGTGATGGAGCCAATGTAGGAGATGCGTCCGCCATAGCCAGAGCCGAAGTCGTGGTCGACACTGAGGGACCACTGCTGGGTGTAGGGATCCTTCCAGTTGGTGCTGTTGGCGGTGCCGAAGTCATTCTGACCGTAATTTTTGCTGCTGCCGCCCGCGGCCGCTCCGGCAAAGATGGAGGGCCACTGATAGCCGATGGCGTGTGTGGTGGGGTTATAGGTGTTGACGTATTCGGTTGTTGCGGCCTGCAGCGTTCCGGTGAGCGAATAGAAGTTCGAACCGAGCAGGGTGATGTTGTAGATGCCATAGCCGCCGCGGATTGCGGTCTTGTCGTCGTTGAAGGGCCGGAAAGAGAATCCAAAGCGGGGCATGAAGCGAAGCTTGGGATAGTGCTTGAGGCCGCCGGGGAATCCGGCCTGGCTTGCGGTCTCGACCGGCATGCAGGGGGCGCCGTTGATGACAGCGGAGTTGGTGTTGTGGAGTCCATCGGGATTGCAGGCGTTTGCGCTGGCCAGATAGTTCTGCGCAAGCAGGCTGGACTTGCCGTCCGGGTAGATGACGCGGCCGGAGAGCGGGACGCTGGGATCGAAGTTTCCGATGTCGCCGCCGGCATCGGTGTATCCGGGATGGAGCTCGTAACGGATTCCGTAGGTTAGGGTGAGGCGGTTAGAAACCTTCCACTGGTCCTGAGCAAAGAAGTGATAGTGGATAGTGCTGCCGTCGTTGTCCTGCTGGACGGTGTCGTACTCGGTGCCGTTGGGGATGCCGAGGAGGAAGTCGGCGAAGTCGACGCCGGAGTAGTTGCCGACGGCGGAGCCGGTGGTGGTGTAGCCGAAGGTGCCGTAGTTATCGGCGCCGAAGAAGCCCAGCGGGGACATAGAGCGAATGGTGCGGATATCTCCGCCGAACTTGAAGGTGTGATTGCCGTGGGTCCAGCTGAGGGTATCGGTATAGACGAAGATATGGGACTTGTTGGTGGAGGAGAGGCGGCCGACGTCGAGGCTCTGAATCCTCTGGAAGGAGACCTCAGGCAGGCCGTTGAAGAAGAGGTTTTGAAGACCGACGAGCCCGAGTCCGTTGGTGAAGCTCTTTCCGTCGAGACTGTTGTCCTCTCCGGAGGTGTAGAGGGTGAAGCCGAAGTGGGCTTCGTTGATCAGATTGGGCCGGGCAGTCCAGGTGACGTTGGTACTAAGCACGCGAGACTGATTGGCGGTGACGGAGGAAGGAACGAGCAATTTCTGAGGGGTTAATTGGGGGTAATTCTTCCAGGTAAAGCGGCCCCAGATGAGGAACTTTTGATTTGCCCCGAGATACTGGTCTCCGCGGACGTCGAACTGATCGCTGTGCTGGCTTTTGTCCTGGTTGACGTAGTAGTTGGGGTTCTGGCCGTCGGTGTAGGAGTTGAGGTCACCATGGTTGGGATCGGGGAAGAGGCTGAGGATCTTCTGAGAGATGGGGCTGATCACGTTGCTGGGAAGCACGGCGCCATAGGTGCCGCCCATGAAGGGGTTATTCAGGGTACCGGCGAAGCCTTTGGCGTTGTAGTGGCTGAAGTCGCCGTTTTTCATCGCTACGGTGGGGACAACCTGCTGGCTAGGAGCCTGCTGGGGAAAGCGGTAGCCTTCGTAGTCGGCGAAGAAGAAGGTGCGGTCATGGCCATTGTAAAAATGGGGAATTTTGACGGGGCCACTCATCTCCACGCCGAAGGTATTGCCGACTTTGTGAGGCTTGGTGGCGGCACCGAAGGGGATGGAATCGAAGGCAGCGTTCTGGTGATACCAGAATGCGGAGCCGTGATAATGATTGGTTCCACCTTTTGTGACGATGCTGACTTCGCCGGGCTGGCCGAACTCTGCGCTATTTCCAACGCCGTCGGTGCGGAGTTCGGAGATGGCTTCGGTGGAGGGAAAAGCGTCGGCGAGAGGACCACCGCCGCCTGCGTTCTGGACAGTGATTCCATCGACCGCTACCTCAGAGGCAAAGGGCAGGCCACCTTGCAGAGAGTAGGAGGGAGGATTTCCCTCAGACTGCACTCCGGGGAGGGTGGCGATCAGACTGAGACCACTGGTGCCTCCCGAGCCGGCACGATTGTTGACGGGAAGGTTCTCGGCGTCTTCGCGGGTGTAGACGGCGCTGATGGAGTTGGTCTCGGTCTCGATGGCGCTGGCCTGCTCGCCGCTGACGACGACCTCCTGCTGCACGCTGCCGATGGCGAGCGCGACGTTGAGGCGAAGCTGCTGACGCAGGGCGACCGCGACATTGGTCTGAGACCATTTCTCAAAACCGGTGGCGGTGACGCTGATGGTGTAGTGCGCGGCTTTGGTCTCGAGGAACTGGAAGTCGCCCGCGGCGTTGCTGTTGGTTTCGCGGAGGATGCCTTCGTCGGTATTGAGAAGGGTGACGTGGGCTCCTGAGACGATGGCTCCACTGGGGTCTTTTACCGTGCCAACGATTGCTCCCTGGTTGGACTGCGCCCTGGAAGAAGTGGCGGTGAGGACGAATATGAACAAGGTGGCCAGTGCGGCCAAGTTCCACCGCAGGCGTGTCTGGCACGATATGCGGGTCGCTCTCTGCATCATGATGGTCGGCTCCTGAAAGTTAAAACAGCGTGCGGGGGACGGAAAATCGCGGCTGCCCGGGATGGGGGTGCGGATTGGCAAACGTGCCATGCACAGAAGCGTTCCGCCTCAGGTCTATCAAAGAGGAGATTGGGGCTGAGAAGTAGGTTGCTAACTGTTAAAGTTCCGGGGTTTTCGCGGAGAAACAAGGAGTTGGGGCGGAATTATTTGCACGGCATTCATCTTGGAAGTTGGGTTCTTCACACAGAGGACGTTCATATTCAAGGATTGTTAACTCGATTTGGATAGCGTAGAGGTACCTACCGCGCAGAGCAGAAAGACTCGAACACCGAAGGAACAATAGATGGCGACGGTGCCTCAAATGCCGAAAAGTTTCGAGGATGCCCGGTCACGTCATCTTGAAGTGGAAACGGAGCTGGAACGGATCTGTTCCGCCGTTCATTTTCGAACCAGTAAACGTGCCTGTGAGTTTCTGCGATACGTCGTCCGGGTTGCCCTGGATGGACGCATGGACTCCTTAAAGGAGCGGTCCATCGGCATCGATCTGCTTGGGCGGGATATCTCCTACGACCCGAGCTCTGATGCAATTGTCCGGGTACGCGCGAACGATGTTCGCAAGCGCCTGACGTCTTTTTACGCATCTTCCGAAGCCATGTCGAAGATTCAGATCAATTTGCCGTTGGGAACTTATATTCCCTGCTTCATACCACATGAACCTGTCGCAGAAAAATCAGCGATGGACGTTGTTCCTATTGCAAAATCCGAGGTTCAGGATGCGGCGTTGGTCCCCGTTCCTCTGAGCAATATGGCTCTTATGCGTCCAACGTTGCTGGCGTTGTTGCTGTGTCTTTTATTGATACGGCACCGGCTGGAGGATCGGGAGTCTTACCTTCGGTTCTGGGATCATGTATTAAGTGGCCGCAATGTTCTGCTTCTTTCGATTGATCAACAGCAGCAGGGGAAACTGGCTCAAAGCCTCTATCCCATCGCATGGATTGCGGGCAGATATGGTGTGGATACGGCAATTGAGAACAGCGTTCCCTCAGGAATAAGGCCCGAACAGCTTGCATCGGTAGAAGAGGGCCTCATTACTCCACCGACACTTGCGCGGGATAAGCGCCTGCGCTGGATTTTGACCGAACAACCCGAAGAGGGACGGATTACGGACCGAGTGGTGCACGATCGGGTCTGGACGTCGAATATCTCGTCAGCTGCTCTGCTTACCGTTTTGCCGGAAGATACTGCCACCCTCTATATAGAGGGAACCGACAGCGAGGCCATAGAACATCTGCTGGAGGATCTGACATCGCAAAAACATTTCCCCGATGGTGTGACGGATGAACTCGGCAGCCGCAATCCCCTTCAGGTTTTACTACTGCATACCGTGGCCGGGCAGTGGCAGACGCAAGTCTTCCTTGGAGATCCAAAGTGACATCGCCTGAACAAAAGAGTGACCTCTATAAACGCTGGCGTATGGCCGCTTTCAACTCCAGCTGGCTTCTTTATGCGGGCTACTATCTGTGCCGAGAGAATCTGACCACGGTTCTAAGTCTGCCGAGTGCACCAGCAGGCCCGGACTCGCTGGCAAAACTACTTTTCACATTCGCCCTGGCTTACGTCTTCGGCCATATCTTTGCAGGAACGATTGCCGATCTGCGCGGACCCCGTCATATTGCACTGATCGGCGGACTGGTGTCCGCTGCGGCTACGACTGCGATGGTGTTTACTCATAACCTGCACAACCTTCTGACCCTACAGTTATTGAACGGCTTTGGGCAAGGCCTGGGATTTCCTGCTCTTGCTAAACTTCTGGCCTCCTGGTTTACGCGAAAGGAAAGGCCTCCTGTTCTTGCATGGTGGAGCGCCAGTTATTCGCTCGGCGGAGGTCTCGCGGCCAGCGTCACTTTGTGGTGTCTGACTCCGCATCTTCTTTCGACCTGGGGATGGAGGCGATGTTTCGCCTTGCCGCCCCTGCTGTTGATCCTGCTCTCGATCTATTTCTATATAGCTACTCGGGATAAACCGGAGGATGTCGGCCTTGAGCCGCTGGGTGCTGTCGATGCCATGGAGGAGAACGAGGCGAATGGCGTGCTCCGAGGCTGGTGGATGGTGCTTTCGAATGCAAACATCCGAACGATCTCGGCGATGTACTTCTTCCTCAAGATGACGAGGTATGCTCTGCTCTTCTGGCTGCCCCTGTATCTTGTGCAGACTTCGCATCTTTCAAATAATCGCGCGGCTTCGGCTGGAACCCTGTTTGAGTTGTTTGGATTTGCGGGAGCCCTCTTTGCAGTTCATATCTCAACCCGTTATTGCAACTCGCGGCGCTACCCGGTAGCGACGATGCTGCTTTTCGGGCTGGGATTTCTTTCGCTTCTGCAGCCGATGATTGCGAACCTTGGATGGTGGGCCTCGGCTGTCAGCATCTGCCTGATGGGCCTGATGGTCTATGCCGTGGATGCACTGATGGTCTCAATCGCGGTGCTGGAGACTGTGCCGCTGGCATGCTCGGGACGCGCCATTGCGGCGGTTAATGGAGCGGGATCGGTAGGGCAGATGTTCGCTCCACTGCTGGTCGTCTGGTTCGCTCATCATTACGGCTGGGACAATATCTTCAACCTGTTTCTGATCACATTCATGATCGCGGCCGCAATTGTGGCTCCTCGTTGGAATGACGGGCCGCGTGAAACAACCGTGCACTCCCCTCTGATTCCCCAAAATTGAATCTCGCCTTGTTAAGATTTTGTTGCAGGCTCATGGATGAGCTTTGGTAAGTCCAATACTTGGAACAGAGACCGAGTTTCTGAACCGTTAAAGACCTTTCGCGATGGGAGAGAGCGCGTTAAGGTCATAGCTGTTCCCCTCTGCAACGCGATCAGCGAAGAGGCGGAAGAGCGTTTTGTGTGGAGATCTATGAAAAGGGTTAGAAGTAGACGGGACTTCCTGCGGCTTGCAGCGACCTCGACGGGAGTGGCGGCAGGGATGTCGGTGCTGCCGCCCGCAATTGCCAAGGCACTTTCGATTCCTGCCGATCGCAGGACCGGAACCATCATGGACGTGCAGCACGTCGTGATTCTTATGCAGGAGAACCGATCCTTCGACCACTACTTCGGAAGCATGCGGGGCGTGCGCGGGTTCAACGATCCCCGTCCGGCCCGATTAGCCAACGGCAAACCTGTCTGGTATCAGCCGCCGGTTGTGACCAGGACGGAGCGATACCACGACCGCGGCTTGCCGGAAGAGGCCAAGTACGTTTTGCCTTTTTATCTCGACCCGCAACGCACGACGGAGCATACGACGGGGGGCGACCACGGCTGGAGCAGCGGTCACCTCTCGTGGAACCACGGCAAATATGACCAGTGGGTAAACCAGAAGCAGGACGTCATCACGATGGGTTACCTGAAGCGAAATGACGTCAGCTTTCACTATGCTCTCGCGGACGCTTTCACGGTGTGCGACTCATATTTTTGTTCAGTGCATGCCAATACGGCCCCGAATCGGATTGTTCTCTGGTCGGGCACGGTGGATCCGCGGAATGCGTATGGCACACGAAAGAACGGTCCCGGTTTTGGAGAACGCCACAAGCAGAATGGATTTACGTGGACGACCTATCCGGAGCGGCTGGAGAAAGCCAACATCAGCTGGAGGCTCTACCAGGGGGGGACGGGAGAGCCCGGGTCGCCGACGGACAACTATACGGATAACTCGCTCGAATTCTTTTCGCAGTACCAGGTTGAAGAAGAAGCTTCCCCGGATTCACCGCTGGTTCGCAAAGGTGTAACGGATCGCACGCTCGCCGAGTTTCGCCAGGATGTCACGAGCGGAAACCTTTCGCAGGTTTCATGGATCGTTGCTCCTTACAAATATTCCGAGCATCCTGAAGCTTCACCCAGCGATGGAGCCTATTACGTCAACACGGTTCTTGAGGCGCTTACCGCCAATCCTGAGGTTTGGAGCAAAACCGTATTCATCATCAACTACGACGAGAACGACGTTTTCTTCGACCATGTCGTTCCTCCCATGCCGCCAGCTACGCAGAAGCAGAATGCGGAGGGTATGGTATCGGATGACCTGCTTGAAAGTCTGCAGGATGAGTTTCTTAATACAGATAAGCATCCGCACGAGCAGCATCCGTTGATTCCGGGAGCTGATCCTGGCGGCCTGCAACCGATCGGGTTGGGGCCGCGTCTCCCGATGCTGATCGTGTCGCCGTGGAGCAAAGGTGGCTGGGTCTGCTCCCAGGTCTTCGACCATACGTCGGTTCTGCAGTTTCTTGAGGCGAGATTTGGAGTTGCGGAGCCGAACATCAGCAAGTGGAGACGGGCAGTCTGCGGAGACCTGACGTCCGCATTCGATTTTTCAAGCGCGCCGGATACGACGCCCTATCAATTCGCGGTCCCATTGCCGATTGTTTCCAAGCATGAACCGCCTACGGTTCCCGCAGTGCAGTCGATGCCCGTACAGGAGAATGGGACGAGACCCGCTCGTCCGTTGCCTTATCAGATTTACATCGATTTTCGAATCGATACCGAGAGCGGAAAGGTTTGGGTCGACCTGATCAATCAAAGCAAGGTCGGAGCCGCGTTTTATATCTACAGCACAAAGCAGCCCCAGGAGAATCCGAGGCGTTATACGGTTTCCGCATTGCAACAGCTCAGTGATTATTGGAGTCTCTCTGATCTGGGTACAGCCAAACTTTCAGTCTTCGGCCCCAACGGATACCTCACGGAATTTTCCAACAACCCATCTTCAGATCACGCGGAAAAGCCGGAGGTAAAACTGCGCCACGATGCGGCGGGCAATCTTCGTCTGACGCTCCATAATGCTGGCACATCGCCATGCACGATGCAGGTGTGCAATTCGTATGATGCTCACGATGTGCGGCATCACACGATTGCCCCTGGTAAAACGATGGAGGATCGCTCGAATCTTGCGTCCAGCTCCGGCTGGTTCGATATCTCGATCACGCACGATTCAGACCCAGGATTTCTTCGTCGCTTCGCGGGACATGCCGAAAATGGGCGCCCCAGCACCAGCGATCCCGCTGTATTCAAGGAAGCATAAGTAACGGAGGATATATGCTCAGCAAGATAGAGTTTTGGGCAGTGAGCTTATTGCTATGTGCATCGTTTCCAGTGATAGGACAGGCAAATATTTCATCGGCCAACGAGCCCGCACCAAGCTCGCGGCAACAAAGCAGTACGGTGATCAACGGTCAGAAGATTACGATCGACTATGGCGCTCCGTCGCTTCACGGAAGAAAGATTCTTGGTGAATTGATTCCGATCGGAACAGTGTGGCGGACCGGCGATGGTGCGGCAACAACGCTCAAGACTCCGATCGATCTGAAGATCAGAGATTTGTACGTACCGGCTGGGACCTATACCGTTTATAGCATCGTCACGAAGAAGGGCTACCAGCTCATCATCAATAAGCAAACGGGGCAATCGGGTGCGGAGTACGATCAGAGTCAGGATTTGGGTCGAACCCTGCTCAACACCAATGATACCGATGGGCCGATCGAACAGCTTCTGATCGATTTTGAGAATAGCCACAGCAATAAAACGGAACTGCATATCAAATGGGGATATTCAGAGTCGTGGCTGCACATCACGGCCCAGTAACCTCAACATCCCAAAGACCGTCACTTTTGTTGTTACATTCTCTCTTATCGTATTGATAAGAATTACGATAGCATCCCGAGTTTGCTACTCCATTAGCAGAGACCAGACCTGATAACATGAGTCGCGTCCCGCCTATTTAAGTACGAAAAGCAAAAACAGTTTTGCCGCGGAAATCTCGCGATTTCAGTAAGTCTACTCAAAAAGATTTTCGAGAAAGAGAAATGGCGGTGGATGCAGTCTGCAGCGAACTAGTCTCCCGCGAGAGATTCCCGGTAACAGGGAAAATACAGGGTATTTTCTCGATTTTGATACATTCGACTCCACAGGAAAATGTCTCTATCCCTCTAATATGCGGGACATTTACTGCACTCTCGTCATGAATCTGGCCTGGAAAGAACAGGGAATTAAAAATCCTGCATCAGGGACTTGCGTTCCTTGATACAGGCTTGAAACGCGCTATTCGAGAGTGGAAAATTCTGTATAACGCGTCATCGATTTCACCTGCAGCCCGCTTTAGCTCTGCTACTGAGTGAGATCCGAGATCGCACGGTCCGGATTTGTCAGAATATCTTCTTTTCTTCGTGGTGTTAGCCTTGCGGACAGGGGCCCAATGATGCAGTCTGATCCCCCAGACTCGAGGACGCGGCGTCATATTCAGGTTCGAGGCATTGTGCAGGGAGTCGGCTTTCGGCCGTTCGTCTACAAACCTGCCACGTCGCTCAACCTCAGCGGTTTCGTCTTCAATTCCTCTTCAGGCGTGACCATAGAGATCGAGGGTGCCGCCGGGGGAATCCGCGCCTTTCTCGAGAGCCTGGAACTCGATCGACCGCCACTCGCGGAAATCCTCGAAGTAACCGTCTCCGAAAGGGCCGTTGTAGGCAGCGCCGGTTTCGACATTCTCGATAGCCGGGAGCAGGAGGGCGACTCCACCCTGGTCTCCCCAGACGCTGGCACTTGCGATGCCTGTTGGCGCGACTTCGGAGATCTCTCAAACCGGCGCTTTGGCTATGCCTTCACAAATTGCACACACTGCGGTCCGCGCTACACCATCCTCCAAGACATACCCTACGATCGCGCCAAGACAACCATGTCCGGCTTCATCATGTGCGATGCCTGCAAGAATGAGTACGATGATCCGGCCGACCGGCGCTTCCACGCTCAGCCAAACGCCTGCGGTGTCTGCGGCCCGTCGCTTTGCCTCGTCCCTAGCGGCTCCGTATCGGAGGACTGTTCCTACGCCGAGAAAGATTCGCTACTGGCGATCCGCATGGCACGGCAATTCCTGCGGGAGGGCAAGATCGTGGCCGTAAAGGGCCTGGGCGGCTTCCTGCTTGCGTGCGATGCCCGGAGTCACACTGCTATCGCGGAGCTGCGCAGACGCAAACGCCGCCCCTTGAAGCCCTTCGCCTTGATGGTGCGCGATCTGCAAGGGATCCAAAGCATTGGCGCAATGTCGCCCGAGGACGAAGCCACGCTGCAACATCCGCGTAGGCCGATAGTAATTCTGCCGCGCCGGCCACCGGGGGATTCCGCAGCGGTAGCCCTGCCCGACGTCCTCGCGCCCGGAAACAGCACACTCGGCATTATGCTTCCCTATACACCGCTGCATTATCTGCTCTTCAGCGACTCGGCGGAATCTGAGCCGGAGTTTCCCGCGCTCGTCATGACCAGCGGCAATCTCAGCGAGGAGCCGATCGTCGTCTCGAACACCGAAGCGCTCCGGCGTCTATCGGGCATCGCCGACTGGTTCCTGCTGCATAACCGCGACATCGCCACACGAGTCGATGATTCTGTGGTTCGCATCTTCGAGCGGCGGGAGCGTGTGCTGCGCCGTTCGCGTGGCTTCGTGCCGCAGACCATCGATTTAAACATCGAGTTGGAACAGGTCGTGGCTGTGGGGGCCGAACTGAAGAACACTTTCTGCCTGACTCGAGGCAGACACGCAATCCTGAGCCAGCATATCGGTGACCTCGAAAACTATGAGACGATGTGCTTCTTCGAAGAGACTCTCGAGAAGATGAAACATCTCTTTAAGGTCTCACCCAAGGCGATCGCACACGATCTGCACTCGGATTACAGAAGTACGCGCATGGCGCTCGCATCCGTCATCGACCACAGGTTTGCTGTCCAGCATCATCACGCGCACATCGCCAGCTGCATGGCGGAAAACCATCTCCGCGAAAAGGTCATAGGCGTCGCCATGGACGGCACTGGGCTCGGAACGGATGGCACGATCTGGGGCGGCGAATTTCTAGTTGCGGATCTTGCGGGCTTCGAGCGTCGCGCCCACCTTCGCACGGTGCTGCTGCCGGGCGGCGATGCGGCAATACGTCAGCCCTGGCGCATGGCGCTGAGCTACATTCGCGATTCTCTTGGCTCCCAGACGCATGACGATCTTGCCGGTTTTCGCGTGGTTCCCGCCACGCATTTCAAACTTGTGGACACGATGCTCGCGCGCGGCATTCAAACGGTGCAGACCTCCTCGTGCGGGCGACTGTTCGACGCCGTAGCGGCGCTATTGGGAATGGGTTCTGAGGTTACATTCGAAGGGCAAGCGGCAATTGCGCTTGAGACGGCAGCAGACTCAAGCGTTACGGATCGCTACGAGTTCGATCTGCGCCAAGGTGAACCCATCGAGGTCGATCTTCGTCAAACCATCGCGTCGATCGTCAGGGACATCCGGCGCGGACGGCGTGAGGGCGAGGTTTCTGCCTGCTTTCACAACACGCTTAGCGCGGCCATCGTCGAGGTCTGCTGTCACATTCGCAAGAGTGATGGCCTTAACCGCGTATGCCTGAGCGGCGGCGTCTTCCAAAACCACCTTCTGCTGGGACTTACGGTGGTGCAGTTGCGGCGTTTTGGATTTGGAGTATTCTTACACGCGATGGTGCCAGCGAACGACGGCGGTATTTCGCTCGGGCAAGCGGTTATCGCGAACGAGCTGTTGCGCCGCGGGGACTAACATGTGCCTGGCTATTCCCGGAAAAGTGGTAGACACCTACGACCAACGCGGTCTGCGAATGGCCAAGGTCCAGTTCGGCGGCGTCGTCCGCGAAGCATGCCTGGAGTACGTGCCTGAGACCCAGATCGGCGAATATGTCCTTGTGCATGTCGGCTTCGCCATCAGCCGCGTAGAT
The DNA here is from genome assembly GCF_059115365.1 of Edaphobacter sp. FHG110511_03. Classification (NCBI taxonomy): domain Bacteria; kingdom Pseudomonadati; phylum Acidobacteriota; class Terriglobia; order Terriglobales; family Acidobacteriaceae; genus Edaphobacter; species Edaphobacter sp. FHG110511_03. The sequence continues at coordinate 1,410,463 of NZ_JBZYWL010000001.1, forward strand.
GAAGCCGAAGCAGAGCGTACCTACCAAGCGCTTAAGGACCTCGATCAGCTGACCGAGTTGGAATCCCCAGTTGTCGAGGAGATCGCCGAGACGGACGAGCCAACCTACCCGGCGTGGATGAAACCCGGAGGGCTTCGACAATGAAATATCTTGATGAATATCGCGATGGGGAGATAGCGGCGCGAATCGTGGCGGAGATGCGACGCCTCCAGACCCGCCCCTGGGTTTTGATGGAAGTCTGCGGCGGACAGACCCACTCGATCGTGAAGAACGGCCTCGACCGACTGCTGCCGGAGGGCATCGAACTAGTGCATGGGCCGGGCTGCCCGGTATGCGTTACGCCGCTCGAGATGATCGATAAGGCGCACGCTATAGCGCGCTTGCCCAATGTGATCTTCTGTTCGTTTGGGGATATGTTGCGCGTGCCCGGCTCGGACGGCGACCTGTTCTTGATCAAGTCGCTAGGTGGCGATGTTCGCATCGTCTACTCGCCGCTCGACTGCTTGAAGATCGCCCGCGCCAATCCGGAGAAGCAGGTCGTATTCTTCGCCATCGGTTTTGAGACCACGGCTCCTGCCAACGCGATGCTGGCGTGGCGAGCACGTGAAGAGCAGGTGAACAATGTTTCGCTGCTGGTCTCGCATGTTCTGGTGCCGCCAGCGCTCGAAGTCATCCTGAGTGCCTCCGGCAATCGTGTGCAGGGCTTCCTCGGTCCGGGGCACGTCTGCGCTGTAATGGGATACAGCGAGTACGACCCCATCAGCGCCCGCCACCACGTCCCCATCGTCATCACCGGCTTTGAGCCGCTCGATATCCTCGAAGGAACGCTGATGGCCATCAAACAACTGGAAGAAGGACGGGCAACGGTTGAGAATCAGTACTCGCGTATCCTGAATCGCCAGGGCAATCTGCCGGCACAACAGCTGATCAGCAAGGTCTTCGAGGCCGGTGACCGCAAATGGCGCGGCATCGGCACCATCCCGATGAGCGGCTATCATCTGCGCGACGAGTTCTTCCAACACGACGCCGAAAAGCTCTTCGATGTGGCGGAGATCGCAACGCTAGAACCCCAGATATGCATCAGCGGCGAGATTCTTCGCGGGATCAGGAAGCCGCACGATTGCCCCGCGTTTGGAACGCTCTGCACACCGCAGCATCCACTCGGTGCGACGATGGTTTCGGCTGAGGGAGCGTGCGCCGCATACTACGCCTACGGCCGGCACCTGAACCCGCAAGGAGCCGACAAGCTCCATCAGATCGTCCCCGAACTCACGCCGCAAGACGTTACGACCCTGCCCATCCAAGAACGGGTACACTCTCATGCCAGCCGCTGAAGACGATCTCAAGACAAAGGAGATAATCACCGGCGAAGGTCTGGTCCCCTTCGGTTCCTGCCCACTACCCTTCTTTGACCACAAACAGATCGTGCTTGGCCACGGCAGCGGCGGCAAGCTCACCTCCGACCTGATCGACAAGATCTTTCTTCCCGCCTTCCGTAATCCCACGCTCGAGAAGCTGGACGATCAGGCGGTGCTGACCATCGCGGGTGTGCGCCTCGCATTCACCACCGACTCCTTCGTGGTCACGCCGATTTTTTTTCCTGGCGGCGATATTGGCCGGCTCGCGATTCACGGGACAGTGAACGATCTGGCTATGAGCGGTGCCCGCCCGCTGTATCTCTCGGCCGCGTTCATCCTCGAAGAAGGCCTAGCTGTCGACGATCTACGCCGGGTTGTCGCGTCCATGCGAGCCGCCGCCGTTGAAGCCGACATACAGCTCGTCACCGGCGATACCAAGGTCGTCAACCGCGGCAAAGGCGATCAGATCTTCATCACAACAACCGGTATCGGTCTCATCGAGTCCGGCATCAGCATCTCGGCCGATCGCGCCCGCCCCGGTGACAAGGTCATCCTTAGTGGCTACATCGGCGATCACGGCATGACGATCATGAGTCAACGCGAGGGTCTTGAATTCGAGAGCACCATCGAGAGCGACTGCGCACCGCTCCATGGCCTTGTCGCGGCCATACTTGCGACCGCCTCGCCTCATGTTTCCAAAGGAACGAACGACGTTATCCACACACTGCGCGATCCGACGCGTGGCGGCGTTGCAACCACGCTCAACGAAATCGCCAAGCACGCAAACGTCGGCATGGTGCTGGACGAGCGCACGATCCCTGTGCGCGAGTCGGTCAAAGGCGCCTGTGAGGTGCTGGGCCTCGATCCCCTGTATGTAGCAAACGAAGGCAAACTGCTCGCCCTCGTTGTCCCTGAAATGGCAGATGCCGTCCTCAAAGAGATGCGGCAGCATCCTTTGGGCCAGGACGCTGCCATCATCGGCGAGGTCGTCGAAACCCACCCAGGCATGGTGTTGATGAAGACTGAAATCGGTGGCATGCGTGTTCTCGACGTGATGTTCGGCGAGCAGCTTCCGCGCATCTGTTAGCCGTAACAGTCCGCTTGAGCTGGAGAACGGTTGAAATTGTGGAATGAAAATTTCTTACCAAACGCCACAAATACTGTGCATTTCGACGTTTGACACGAACTTGTACGAGGCGTAATCTCTTGGCCGTTGGGGGCCTGCACTTTTTGCGGGCTGTAAATCGAAGTGGGGATTCCGCTTCGAGAGGTGACAGGCTTGTCCTGCTTCTACCATCCCGCCCATCTAAATCCCCTACTCATTAGCTCTTATGTGCCTCCCCGCGCCGTTCGGCGCGCAGTCGGCTGCATCCTTTGCATGCCAGCCCAAGGAGAACTCCATGCCTGAACACGAAAGCAAGATCACCAGGCCTTCACCCGTATCCGACGTACATATCCTCTGGATTACCGCCGGCCTCAGTTGCGATGGCGACAGCGTCTCCGTCACCGCAGCCGAGCAGCCGAGCATCGAGGATGTTCTGCTCGGCGCCATCCCCGGTTTGCCCAAGGTTCACTTGCACAATCCTGTGCTCGCCTACGAGAACGGCGACGAGTTCATGCAGTTTTTCTACGACGCCGAAAAGGGTCTGCTCGATCCTTTCGTCCTCGTAGTCGAAGGCTCCATCCCTAACGAGAAGATCAAGAAAGAGGGCTACTGGGCGGCCATGGGAACCAACCATGACACCGGACAGCCCATCACCACCTGCGAGTGGATCGATCGTCTCGCCCCCAAGGCCCTGGCCGTCATCGGTGCCGGCACCTGCGCCACTTACGGCGGCATTCACGCCATGGCAGGGAACCCCACCGGAGCCATGGGCCTGGCCGACTATCTCGGCTGGGACTGGCGTTCGAAGGCCGGCCTGCCCATCGTCAATGTGCCCGGCTGCCCTGTCCAGCCCGACAATTTCATGGAGACTGTTCTCTACCTGCTCTACCAGGTCGCCGGACTTGCTCCCATGATTCCACTCGACAAGCAGCTTCGCCCCACGTGGCTCTTCGGCAAGACCGTTCACGAGGGGTGCGATCGTGGCTCCTACTACGAGCAGGGCGACTTCGCCAATGAGTACGGGTCTTCGAGATGTCTCGTGAAACTCGGATGCTGGGGACCGGTCGTGGATTGCAATGTGACCAAACGTGGCTGGATGCGCGGCATCGGGGGCTGTCCCAACGTGGGAGGCATCTGCATTGGTTGCACGATGCCCGGCTTCCCCGATAAATTCATGCCGTTCATGGATGAACCTCCGGGAGCCATGCTTTCGTCCACCATGATGGGCGGCTACGGCAAAATGATTCGCGCGCTGCGCGGCATTACCAATGCCACCGTCAACAAGGAACCGAAGTGGCGCCACAATCGTCCGGAACTCACCACCGGCTATCGCCCATACCGCTCCAATGCCTTCTAAGTAATCGAGAGAGGACCAAGCCATGGCAACGTTTCCCGATACCATCCCTGAACTTGACGAAAAGAAGCCCAATCTCGTCGAGATGAACTGGGATCCCATTACGCGAATCGTTGGGAGTCTCGGCATCTTCACTAAAATCGACTTCGCCAACAAGACTGTTGCCGAGTGCCACAGCACGTCGTCCATCTTTCGGGGCTACAGCATTTTCATGAAAGGCAAAGACCCGCGCGACGCCCACTTCATCACCAGCCGCATCTGCGGCATCTGCGGTGACAACCACGCCACCTGCGCTTGCTATGCGCAGAACATGGCCTTCAACGTCCGGCCCCCCGCACTGGCAGAGTGGATCGTCAACCTCGGCGAAGCGGCCGAGTACATGTTCGATCACAACATCTTTCAGGACAACCTGGTCGGCGTCGACTTCTGCGAGCAGATGGTGAAAGAGACCAATCCGAACGTCTGGGAGAAAGCGCAGCATACACCGTCGCCGAACGCCGAAAAGCACGGCTACCGCATGATCTCTGACATCATGACGGCGCTCAACCCCTTCACCGGAACCTTCTACCGCGAGACCCTCGCCATGAGCCGCCTCACCCGTGAGATGTTCTGCCTCATGGAAGGAAGGCATGTTCATCCGTCGACACTCTATCCCGGCGGAGTCGGCACTGTAGCAACTATCCAACTTTTCACCGACTACCTCGTCCGGCTGATGAAGTACGTCGAATTTATGAAGAAAGTCGTACCGCTGCACGACGATCTTTTCAACTTTTTCTACGATGCTCTTCCGGGTTACGAAGAGGTCGGCCGCCGCCGCGTCCTGCTTGGCTGTTGGGGATCCTACAACGACCCCGATCATTGCGACTACGAGTACAAGAACATGGCCGAATGGGGACGCAAGATGTTTGTTACGCCCGGCGTAGTCGTCGACGGCGAACTGGTGACCAACTCGCTCGTCGATATCAATCTCAACATCCGCATCCTCCTCGGCAGTTCCTACTACGACGACTGGCAGGGTTCCGAGACTTTCGTCGCCCGCGATCCGCTCGGCAACCCCGTCGATAAGCGTCATCCCTGGAACCAGACCACCATTCCGCGTCCACAGAAGCGCGACTTCAAGGGCAACTACACCTGGGTTATGTCGCCACGTTGGCTTGATAAGCGCACCGGAGACCACCTGGCTCTCGATACCGGCGGCGGACCCATCGCACGTCTCTGGTCAACCGCGCTCTCCGGACTGGTAGACATCGGCTACGTCAAGGCCACCGGGAGCAGCGTCAAAATCAATCTCCCAAAGACAGCAATGCTGCCAGAGACCGAGTTCGAGTGGCACATCCCAAAGTGGTCGAACACGCTCGAGCGCGATCGCGCTCGCACCTACTTCCAGGCCTACGCTGCTGCTACCGCGCTGCACTTCGTCGAGAAAGCCCTTGCCGAGCTGAACGCAGGCCGCACCGCGACCTGGACCGACTTCAAGGTCCCGGAAGAAGCCATCGGCTGCGGCTTCCATGAGGCCGTCCGCGGTGTTCTGTCGCACCATGTGGTCATCCGCGACGGAAAGATCGCCAACTATCATCCCTATCCGCCCACACCCTGGAATGCCAATCCGCGCGACATGTACGGAACCCCGGGGCCCTACGAAGATGCGGTCCAGAACACGCCGCTCTTCGAGGAAAACGGAGCCGACAAGTTCAAGGGCATCGACATCATGCGCACTGTCCGCAGCTTCGATCCGTGCCTGCCCTGCGGCGTCCACATGTATCTCGGTGACGGCAAGATCCTCGAGACCCGCCATTCTCCAATGTTTGGCGTAGCGGGGCACGAATAATGGCCGCTGGGCCCCAAACCGATACTCCACCCGAGGTCCTCGGCAGCATCGCACCTCGCCAGCGCGGCGAGTTCCACCTGCGGACTGAGCGAGTTGAAAAGCTCGCCGCCCGCCTGGAAAGCGCGGGTGACCCGGAGATCCGGGCTACCGCGCTCGACCTCGTACAGTCCGTCGTCGAATTGCACGCTGCGGCCCTGCAGCGTCTGGTCGATTCGCTCATGCGCACTCCCGAGGGCGAACAGGCCCTCACCGAAGCCCTGCAGAACGACCTGATCTCCAGCATGCTTCTATTGCACAACCTCCATCCAGACGACATCGAAACGCGCGTGCTGCGCGGTATCCAGAAGGTCCGTCCGTATCTCAAATCCCACGGCGGCGACGTCGAATTCGCCGGTGTACGCGACGGCATCGTTCACCTGCGCCTCCACGGAACTTGCGGGAGTTGCCCAAGTTCGTCCATAACCCTGAAGAACGCGGTCGAAGACGCACTCTTCGAAGTCGCGCCCGACATCGTCGAAATTGTGTCGGATAACTCCGCGACGACCACGCAGAGCAGACCCCAGATCGTAACCATCAAGTAAGGAGAACCCTCATGGCCAAACAGGATGCACACCCTGATACCCCGTCCCACGCGATCGGAATTCGCAAAGGCGAGAGCCGCGCGGAGCCGCCTGCCAAGCGCCCCACGCGCAAAGCCCAGGATGCCACTGGCATTAACCTCGAGCAGCGCGGCCCTATCCATCCCAAGATGCCTCACTTGCCGCCAGCGTAGCCTCGGGAGCCAAGCATGAAAGAACTCCCCGAAGCAGAACAGGAACGAACTGCTATCCCCTCCTTCCTGAAGCAGGTTGCCGGCCGTTGCCCTATCCCCGATGACGCGGAACGCTGTGAGCTTTGCAGCGCTGAGCTTGCACCGACCCACCAGCATCTGCTCGACCCGCGCAAGCGCGAGATCGCCTGCTCCTGCGATGGTTGCGCCGTGCTCTTCTGCGGTCAACCCGGCGCTCGCTATCTCCGCATCCCCCGTCGCATCCGCGCTCTCGCGGACTTCGAGATGCCGAACCTGCAATGGGAATCCCTCATGATCCCCATCAACCTCGCCTTCTTCTACTACAACACCGAAGGCGGGAGGATGATGGCCATGTATCCCAGCCCCGCCGGCGCCATCGAGTCCCTCCTGAGCCTTGCATCGTGGGTCGAAATCACCGCCCAGCATGCCTCGCTCCAGAAGATGGAACCGGACGTCGAGGCCTTCCTCGTCAACCGCATCGGCACTGTTCACGGGTACTATATCGTCCCTATCGACGAATGCTTCTACCTCGTCGGCCTCATCCGCATGTACTGGCGCGGCCTCTCTGGTGGAGCTGAAGTCTGGAAGCATATCAACGAGTTCTTCGCATGCCTGCAAGCCCGCAGCACCGAAGTAAGAGAGTCTGCCGCGAACCGGCAGCCGGAGCCCGTCCATGCCTGAGCTCCACTTCCAGATCGAAGGCGCTGAAGCAGTGCCCCATGCCGCCACACCGCTGATTGCGCTTAAGCTGCGCATCACCAACCTCCCAGCCGCCGAAACCATCCACGCCATCACCCTCCGCTGCCAGGTTCAAATCGAGCCCGCCAAGCGCCGCTACGCCCCAAACGAAGAGGAGAAGCTGCTCGACCTCTTCGGTACACCCGAGCGCTGGGCCCGGACCGTCAAGCCGCTACTCTGGATGAACACTAGCGTCGCCGTCCCGCGCTTCACCGCCGAACTTCTCGTGGACCTTGAACTCCCTTGCACCTTCGACTTCAACGTCGCGGCCACCAAGTATTTTCACGCCCTCGATACAGGTGACATCCCGGTCGCCGTCATGTTCAGTGGGACGCTCTTCTACGAAGGCCAGGACGATGCACTGCAGATATCTCAAGTCCCGTGGGACCGTGAGGCCAGTTTTCGTCTCCCTATCTCTGTCTGGAAAGAGATGATGGAGATGCACCACCCCAACTCCGCCTGGCTATGCCTTCGCCGCGACTCCTTCGAGCAGCTCTACAACTACAAAGTCCGCCATGGTCTCCCGACTTGGGAACAAGCCATTGCCAAGGCCCTGGCCGCCGAAAATGCCTCAAGAGAAATCTCCGCGGAGGTCGAAGCATGAACTTCACCTCCGTCGAAAAGATCGCCGCCGCTGTCCTCTACGAGGGATACATCCTCTATCCCTATCGTTCCACCGCGATCAAGAATCGTCAGCGCTGGAACTTCGGCACCCTCTATCCCCGCATCTATGCCGAAGCCCAGTGTCCCCAGGAGCCCTTCCGCCTCGTCTCCGAATGTCTGTTAGTCCCCGGCGCCAACCCGTCGCTCGACATAAAAATCAGTTTCCTACAACTCCTACCCCAGCGGCGAACGAGCTCCGACCTCGCCGATCCGTCGCTCGATTGGGACGAGGCCATCGAACACACATCCGATCACTGCGACCTGAGCCTTATTAGACTTCTCGCTGCACCACTGAGCCTGCGCGTTAATCCTGCGCCAGACCTCGCCGCAAACCTGTCCATCCAAGCACATGGGCTAACCAGCGGAGCCTGTAGGCTACATCTTGAACTGCAAAACATCAGCCCGCTTTCAAGCGGCACAGAAGCCCGACGCGACGAAGCATTGCCTCAGTCGTTCGTCTCCGCGCACCTCCTGCTCGGCCTCACCGGCGGAGATTTTATCTCACTCCTCGAACCCCCCAGTCTTTACGCCGCCGACGCCAACGCCTGCACCAACACCGGCGTCTTCCCCGTCCTCGCCGGCGATGAACCCGACCGGTCTATCGTCCTGCTCTCGCCCATCATCCTGTACGACTACCCCAAGACCTCGCCCGAAAGCGCTGGCGACTACTTCGACGGCACCGAGATGGACGAAATGCTTGCCCTCCGCGTCCTCACCCTGACCGACGCCGAAAAGAACGAGATGCGCAACGGCGATCCCCGGGCCCGGCAGATCCTCGAGCGTACGGAAGCCTTGACCGGCGAAGAGATGCTGAAGGTCCATGGCATCGTGCGCCCCGATGCGCGAAATCCGAGAAGACGCCCCATGAATCCCGACATGCCCGACGGCCTCGTAACTGATTGGAATCCGTTCGCCGAAGAGAAGGTCCCGCCTGAATCGGTGCTTGTCTTTGGTGTCAACCTCCGCGTCGGCGATCGCATCCGCATCTCGCCACGAAAGAGCGCTGACATCATGGATCTCGCCCTCACCGGCAAGCTCGCCATCATCAAGGCCATCGAGCAGGACTTGGAGGGCCAGATCCAGTTCGCCGTAGTCCTCGACGACGACCCCGGCCGAGAGTTTGGGATGATGCGCCAGCCGGGCCACTGCTTCTTCTTCGGTACTGAAGAGGTCGAGCCATATATCGGCAACGGATGCGATGCGTTGATAGAGGATGCCTCGGCATGACGAATACGATCCTCATCGCCGGCATCGGCAACATCTTCCTCGGAGACGACGCATTCGGCGTGGAGGTCGCCCGTTCGCTCTCGCGTCGTGAGCTTCCCGGCGAAGTTCAGGTGAAAGACTTCGGCATCCGTGGCTTCGATCTCGCTTACACCCTCCTCGACCCATGGCACACTGTCATCCTCGTCGACGCACTCCCCCGCCATGAGGCACCCGGCACGCTCTTCGTCCTCGAACCGGATCTCACCGGACTAGGCAATCACGGTGCAGTTGGTATGGACCTTGATCCTCATGGCATGGACCCCATGCGCGTGCTCCATCTCGCCGCGGCGCTCGGCCCTATCACCGCCCGAATCCTCGTCGTGGGTTGCGAACCCAGGGACTTCGGCGACGAACTCGAGGGCCGCATGGAGCTGTCACCGCAAGCGCAAGCCGCGATCGACGAAGCTTCGAACATGATCGAAGAGTTGGTCGGAAGAATCCTCGCCGAAAACAAGGATCGTCCAATGGAGTCGCAGACACCCGTCCTGGTTACGGGCAACAGAGAGGTGACATCATGACAGGAAAACTCATGCTCGGAGCATTGGGTTTCACCCTACTCGTAATGGCAATCATGGTTGCGCCAGACATTAAGCGCTACATCAAAATGAGCACAATGTAACCATCGCGATCTCACGCGGCAAGCATGAAAGGCAGTTCATGCACGAGCTATCGATCATTCTTAGTATCATCGACGAGATCGGCAACGAATCAGAAGCGCGCGGCCTCCACGACGTGCAGGTCGTGCATCTGAAGGTCGGCGTCTACTCGGGGGTCGAACGCGATGCACTCCTCTTCGCCTGGGAACTTGCCTGCGAAGGTACCCCCCTCGAGCATTCGCGACTCGAGATTGAAACCGTTCCGCTCGTCGTTCACTGTGCCGTCTGCCGCCAGGACCGCACTGTGCCGTCGCTCTATCAACTCTGTTGCCCGGATTGCGAGACGCCCAGTGATTGCATTGTCACCGGCCGCGAACTAGAAGTCGTCTCACTGGAGGTCGCAGCGTGAACACACGCATCGTCGAAGTGCGCGCTAAGGTCATGAAGCAGAACGACCTCCTCGCCCATGCTCTCCGAAGGCGTTTCGCGGCCTCGGGCGTCAGCGTCATCAGCCTGGTTTCAAGCCCCGGCTCGGGCAAGACGGCATTCCTTGAAAAGCTCCTCGATGGCCTTACTCGCGACTTCCGCGTCGCTGCGTTGGTCGGAGATCTCGCCACCGAAAACGACGCCGCCCGCCTCAAACGCGCTACACCCAACGTCCGCCAGATCACTACCGGAACCATCTGCCATCTCGACGCACAGATGATCGAAAAAGCGCTCCAAGGATGGCAACTCGACGCTCTCGATTTCCTCTTCATTGAGAATGTCGGCAATCTCGTATGTCCCTCCAGCTACGACTTGGGCGAAGAACTCCGCTTTGTCCTGCTCTCCGCCACCGAAGGCGAAGACAAGCCTCTGAAGTACCCAACCATCTTCAACAGCTCGGATGTCGCGATCATCACCAAGATGGATATGGCAGAGGCTGCCGACTTCGATGTGGCCGCGGCTCGCCGAAACATCGACGGCGTGCGCCCTGGAATGCAGATCTTCGAGGTCTCTTCCAAGACCGGGTCCGGCATGCAGGCCGTCTTCCAACTCCTCCGCGATCGACGCCCGTTCACGCGGACAGTTGGGACACAAAGCTCTTCTGCAACCAGTTGGGTTTAAGCCGTAAAGATGCCTTTGGCACCTCTAGAGTCAAAGTGAGGATTTCTACTCTCCAGAGACTTCCCGGAGTTCGAGTGTGTACTCATGCCGTGGTCATGCGAACACCATTCGCCGTTCGCATCTTCGGCTAACCTGCAATGCCATCAAGACATCCATGCTGTGACTAAAGCAATACTTGTCTTGGTCGAAACAGGAGTTGTTCTGGGAATCATCGTCGCGGCACTTGCTCTGCCGCCGAGTACACCACTGTTCGCTTTCGTGGTGATCGGTGCTATCGTCTTCATTATTGGGAATGGCCTATTGTTTGCGAGCATAAGGGTAAGCAAGCGATCGACGGGCAACAATCCCGGATTCTGGATGCGCATTCTCAAGGTGTATGGCATCTCAGTAGCGGCTTGGTTGTGCTGGCCAATTGCGAGACGTTAACCTGATCCACACTTTACGGGAAGTGCCCAGCCAGCCGCACCAATGCATACATAAATGTTCGATGCTATGAGGGTGGTAGGGGCTCGATCATTTGATCCCGATAGTAGAAAGACTCGACTTGACTCCTTGTCCTAGCAGAGCGTCACTGTACGTGTATCTATGGAACGCGTCGGTCGACCATGTGGATGTTCCAAGGAATCTGAAATCTTGAACTTCTATTCACTGAATGGAACACCGAACGCAAGCAGGGCTGTTTTAGGTGGGCGATGCTGCGCGCCGATCACGTTTGGATGTTTGCCCATCGCTTTCCAGATACGAAGTGCGACAGCGTTCATATACAGCAGGCGCACCTGCTCTCGCACTTTGCCTCGCTGAGCATAGATGCTGATCGTGGTCAAAAGTCGCTCTTGTCCAGAATCGATCAAGTATGGTCCCATGCTGATAGCAGGAGCGTTATAGATGTCCTGCACCTCTTCCACGCTTTGTGCGACGATTTCATAGTTCAGCGGTTTCCGGGAGCTGTCTTCTTCCAAGCTGAATAACAAATCGTTCGAGGTTTGACCGAATGGATATTGTGGGTTATTCATCATTACTCTTGGTGTCTCCATGAGTCACGTTCTATTCGCGTCACATTTTGCAAACCAGTAGTATCGTCGCCAGCAGTTGGCACAGCGAACCGGACAAAGCATAAGTAATTTCAGCAAGCCATCAAGAGGTTGCGATTCTGCGGATTTAAACTCGATCGAACTGCAGAGAGGGCATTCTCGACGCATCCACAGCAACCGAGGAACGTTGCTAGGCCAAGTCAGACCTGAGATATCCATTGCTAATCTCCTTCCGAGTTCTAAGCGCCGCCTTCATTCTCTGCACTAGAATGCGTATCCAGCCACGCGAGGAGAGAGCGAATGCTGCCAGTGGCCATAGCCATGCATGAATCAGCTGCTCCGTAATAGAGGCGAATGGTATCCCCGTCCGTTCCTATTGTTTGTCCGCAGGGAAAGACGACATCTCGAACATCTCCTGTTCGCTCATAGTCAGCTTCGGGACCAAACATCCAGGAATCGCCACGTTGCAGGCAAATGTCCGGCCTGTCGATGTCAAAGAGAGCAACTCCCAGCCGATAGATGCTGCCAGATGCCGTTTGCCGAACACCGTGGTAGAGCACCAGCCAGCCTTTTGCTGTTTCGATGGGTGGTGAGCAAAGGCCAATCTTGTTTGCGTCCCACCATCCGCCGCGTCGTGCCTGGAGTATTACCTTATGGTTACCCCAATGCTGTAAGTCCGGCGAGTACGAGATCCACATATGAGCGCCAAGCGTTGTCACGGGCCGGTGAATCAGTGCCCAGAAGCCGCCGATCTTCCGTGGCAGCAGTGCGGCATCCTTGTCCTCCGGCGGCATGATGACTCCATAGCGTTTAAAGCTTTTGAAGTCTTTTGTCAGCGCGAGGGAGACACCTGGGCCTCCTCGCGCGAAGGAAGTATATGCAATCGCATATTGCTCAAGCTCGGGAACGTATGTAATTCGAGCATCTTCGATGCCCCAAATCTCCTCCGGATATTCCCGGGGGTTTGGCATCAGAGTCGGCAGCGGATCAATTCGCCACCCATCTATTCCGTTTGAGGAACGCGCAGCGCAAAGATGAGATAACCCTCTTCGATCTTCAACACGGCAAAGCAGGAGAGTATCTCCATCTGCCAATAGCGTCGCACCGGCATTGAAGACACTGTTTACAGGGTAGGGCCAATCTTTTCGGCTGAGGATTGGATTGCCAGGATGACGGATGAATAAGGAGTCATTCGCCGGCGTCTGCGAGTCTAGCTGATTCGCGGTGGGTAACTTAGGCGATGTTGCTGGATGCATGGTTGAAGTCAAAGAGAAACGCTCATTTCAGGGACCGTGTTTTCTGCAGTGGAAGTTTTTATGCTTCGCATCTCGAGCAATGACATTAGGAAGGAAAGCGTTGATTCAGCTCCCTGGTTTTCATTGGCTCGATCGGGATGGAGGCCGTCTCTGCAACCGCCCGTGATCGCATCGTAAAGTGGAACTTGAAGATCGTTCTCGCCAAGAAACCAGCGGAACGCGCACCATGCTTCGTCAAGCCAGCACTTTTCTTCGGTCAGACGAAATGCATGTAAACAAGCTGAGATTGTTGCGCAGGCTTCGACAGGCTGTTGATCAAAACGTGCCCTTTCGCCGTCCTGAGCGAAGAATCCTCTGGAGCCAATTGGGACAAACAAATCATCTTCCTGATGGTGCTGAATCCGCGTAAGCCAGCGGAGAGATTCGCATCCTACTTCGATCATCCTCTTGTTGCTACTTCGCCAACCAGCAACTAGGAGCGCCTGCGATAATCTGGCATTCGAATAGGAGAGGCTCTTCTCGAACCAATGCCACGTCTCGGAGTGACTACGTTCGTAGATATCCAGCAATCGGTCAGCGAGGAGATTGCGTGTACTCTGAATCACTCTGTCTCCGGGGAACCAGTCCAGATAGGCCTGCATTCCCAGGACAGAAAATGCCCAGGCGCGTGGACTGGAGAACGTTAGGGTCGCCGGAACGGCAGCCTCGAAGAGCCTGCCCGCAGCACCTCTTAAGCCAGCATCTTCCGAATGGCCAAGCACTGTCCCAAGAGCCCACAAGGCACGGCCGTGGCTGTCTTCCGAACCGACTTCCTCTTGCCATTCACGGTTGTAGCTAAGGAAGTTTCTGAACCTGCCTGTCTTTCCATGAAAAGCAAACCAAAGAAAGGCCAGGTAGCGATGCGACAATGCCGCGTGCTCATTGCTTTGAGGAACAGAAGACGTGGCGAGTAGAGTTGTCACTACGAGAGCCCGCGCATTGTCGTCGGTCGTGTAGCCCTCAAGGCTATTGGGCAAAGAAAAGATGGCGTGCTGCAACATGCCCGTGTCATCGGTCATGCTCAATAAATGAGACGTATTGAGTGCAGGTAATGTATCCGTTGCCTTGGGTGCGAAGATGTTTGGCAGAGCAGCTCGTGGACGTAGCATCCGTTCAACGCGAGCACGCTGGAAGCTTGCCATGTAGGCCTGTGCCGTCTTCTGCCATGTTGTGTTGCGGGAATGAAGATAAGCGCGCTTTCGCATCGCATGCCGCTCTGCATCATTGTCCAAGAGCCTGATCGCTGCATTTGCTATAGATTTAGGATCATCGAATGGAACGAGGACACCACGTCCGTCAGCAAGAATCTCTTTGGCATGCCAATATGGTGTCGAAATAATCGCCTTTCCCGCACCGAGCGCAATTGCGAGTGTACCGGAGACCACCTGGGCTTCTTGGCGGTACGGAGTGATGTAGATGTCCGCAGCGCCGACGTGCTCGATCATTTCCTCATTACTTACGAAACGATTGTTGAAGGTAACATGCGAGGAAACGCCATACTCTTCTGCTAATGCTTGCAGCTCTTCTCTATACCGCTCCCCCTCGCGTCGTCTTATATGCGGATGGGTTGCTCCGGAGACGATGTACACAAGATCAGGGTGCTTCGTCAGAATCGCTGGCAATGCGCGAATCACATTTTCAATTCCTTTGTTCGGCGACAGCAGGCCGAATGTAAGCAGTACGGATTTTCCCTGTGTGCCAAAAATGTCCTTGAAATAATTGGGATCCATAAATGGAAGATCTGGCACACCGTGAGGAATGACATCGATCTTTTCGTCCGGAATGCCATATACATCGCGCAGGAGCGTTGCTGCGTGTTCACTCATTACGATTAAGCGGTCCGATAAATAACCGATCTCATCGAGTACGGCACGTTGATTTGAATCTGGCTCACGTAGAACAGTGTGAAGTGTCGTCACCAGCGGCATCTTTAATCTACGCAGCAACGCTAATACGTGACGGCCTGCAATCCCTCCGAAGATGCCATACTCGTGTTGCATGCAGACAAGATCGTTTCCATTGAAATTGAGAAATTCGGCAGCGCGTTCATAAGAGGAACAGTCCTCCTGTTCAAGCTCGAGTCGTACCTGCTCGGGATATTGATAGCTGGAGTCCGGATCGTTGACGGGAATTGCGAAGAGGTGGCCACTACCAAATTCGGCCTCCATCGCGGTACATAGATCTGTTGTAAATGTCGCAATGCCACATTGTCTCGGCAGATAGTTACCAATAAACGCGATGCGTGTCGGCAACGGCAGTCGGGATGTCTGCAATGCCGGAGAGATTCTGGAGAAAGACATGCTTGCCTACTTTCACCGTGGCTAAATTGAACGGTAGTGAGAAAAGCGGGACTTTAAGGAAAAGCTAGAAACCCGGCTTACTTCGCCCACTATGCAGTGCTGTCGCGGAGAGTCATCTCGTCGACAAGACCAAGAGAAGCATACCTTTGGATCTGTCGAGGACGAAGCTCGACCTTTGCAACTTGAAGCCCAGGGTATTTTGTGATCTTGAGCAAACCCAGTTCGGCAGCATTGAACCGTTGTTGCACCTTTTTCAAGGCCAATACCATCGCGTTGCTACAAGCTAATTCGGCTGTTCGACCAATACTCCAACACCTATATGCTTCCGTAAGCCACATGAAGTGCCAGTCTGCATTTCGCAACTCTTATCAAGTGTGGTGGCAGTCGTGTTTTTGACAGACATCCACCTCTCTCAAAATGGCTCTTGAATAAAAGCTAATCCGTCAGGCAGCAACATCCTGTACGCAGAAAGATCGCATTCTGCTTCATACGGGCAATTTTCTGACTTCCAATACAGCAACTGCATTCCCATCGGGAGATAAAACTGCGCTGGAAGTGCGTATCGTAGAACGGATTTGTTCTTCATCCTTAGAACCTGAGGAATCAGGTCCCAGTAATGACTTTAAAGGAAGAATATTCTTTCTCGTACGCCTAGAAAGATGGTTTTTTACATCAGTTTTGTGGGCGAAGCTCATAGCTACTCCAGTTAGTCTGTTGCTTGCTTGGAAGGTGCTCGTCTGGAGCAAAGCATGAACAGCTGGAGGCGAGAAAGATAATTCAACAACTGAGATGATCATACGCTTGAAGTGATCACTGTGCCACTAAACAAATCCTGGAGGATATAAAGCGATGAGCAGATAGAAAATTGTGTTTTGGAAGGGGGGTGTCACGCTCTTGCTGAATGCACCTGTTTTGAGCGCTTTACTCTTTGCAAAGAACAAACGAAATTATGGGGCGCGACGATCAAATTCATCATCGTAAACGTTTCATAGGCTGGAGCAAACCTACCGCCCCAGCCTATCCATGATCGATTCGATCGCCCCGCTCCACCTGTCTTCGATGTCCATACGGAGATCGTCCAACTCATTGGCGGAGTCGGAAGGAACACCTTTGCTCTTGAAATATCTCTTGAGAACGGCTATGTCGCCTTCGAAATGGTGCATGCTCCTGTGCTGAGCAGATACCAGATGTTCGTGGACGTCTTCCTTGTCGATATCTGGCTTTACCGGTTCTTTTGGCTTGAGTAGAACTTGATCCGCGACAGTCAGATCTTCGATAGGGACGCGGAAGCGTTCGAGATTAGTTCCGGGAATATCAAGATTTACATCTCTCCCGCCCGGACTCACATAGCTAACGCGGTATTCGGCTTCTCCGCTGCCAATGCACACTGTATCCCCTACCTGCGGAGCCTCGTGAGAATGGTGCTTCTCAAGTTTCGGCTTCGCAGCCAACCTAGCACTGATGTCGATAGACTCGGCTTTCCTCGGTGGTTTTCGTTTGTTAGACATCCAAAGGCTCGCACTTCAGCTTCCGTTGCTGCTCATCCGTGAAATTGACGAAGATCTCCAACTGCCTGTAATCACTGAAACCGGGGTGGGATGGCTAGGAAATTTGGCTCTATGATTACGGTACCGTTGCATTCATCGCATTCGCGGCAGTGCGCGGAGACGATCCTATTCATCCGAAATACATGGTCTTTCGCGAACGTTAGATCCTGTGCGGTATGGCGGAAGATATCGAGATCATATAAACGACGATAGGCGTTTATAACTAGCGCATGCATCTCTTTTTGTTTCGGGCATACAGCAATCGGCATCAAGGTTCTCCAGCAAACGGAGTTTGGCTCTGGCTGAGACCATACAATCCGGCGGCTCGGAGGGTGGGGTGTCTGTCAGTGCGAGTGCAGCAAACCGCAATCAATTCAGATGTTACTCGCGACCTAGACATTAGATAGCTTAAATTCGGTCAACTAACACTGAGAAGCCGGTCTCTCTGTCACGGACAGCCATTTGTGCGGCTAATTAGCTACATGGGCAATCCCGCGACTTCGTTCCGGTACTCAGTTTGCAGGTCTACAAGTTCGAGTTTTAGAACTCGCAATTCAATCAAAGCCCGGGGCGGAACGCTTCCATCATTCGTTAATCCGATAATCTTCAACTTCAGCGCGTCAATTTCTGCGTTGATCTCTTCCAAACGGTTTGTGGATCTGACGAGTGCTCGCATGGCCGTGAGTCTACGCGCTATTGAGTAAGTTTGTTTTGAATGGCCTGAGCATCTATTCATCCCACTGTTGCTTGCGAAGAGCTACGCGTCTCGCTTCGTCATGTTCGGGGTGAAGACCGGCCTCTTTGAGAGCTCTAAAGTCCGCCGTTTCGGAGCACACGATGGTTATATCCAGCGCATCCGTTCCATAGCTGAAGAAACGCTGAGCGACGAGCAGCGGTAAACCCTTGAAAGTCAGGGTATCCCCAATTTGAGGAACCGGAGTGGCTGCGCCCAAAAGAGTAATTGTGTTCACAATCTGCCCCGCCACTTCAATGGATAGCTTCGTCGTCATAGTGCCAACAGCCTATCATTTCACTCCGCATTGTCTCGGCTATCTTCTGCTTGTCGCCGCGTCTGTAGTGGCGGCCACACATGGGGTTAGGAAGGATCGTCCAGACGGTGGCGCTGGTGGCTACGGTGACTCCCTCACCGACCAGGGGCGCCCGCTCTGTGTGAGGAGACTCCTTCGATTCTGGCTTGGCGACCGCCTGAGCCGGCTCGTCAGCAAAGTTGAGCTGGCCGGCTTTCTGTGGAGGCTTTCGTTTGTGGCCATATCGGCAACAGCGTAGCACTCATTGCCGCAGAAACCGGGCTCTTCAGGCACTATGGGATCACTTCCGGCGCGACCGTCATTCGGTAATAGCGAATGACGGTCAGGAATGGCCATAACTGTAACGATTGACCTCTCACGCCGCGCATGAAACTATCATCCGCATTAGCAGGATAGGGTTCTTCTCGCTAACGTAATGCCTACTATGGACGGTCTGTTTGAGACGCACGAAAACAGCTACGCCAACGCTCTGGCTGTCAGGTTTCGTTCTTTTGGCAACGCTCGCCGCATCGTCACAGGAAACTTCGTCCGCCACTGAAATGCCCGTCTGAACCTGATTCTCCAACGTATGGAGGACATATTGCACCGGGATCCCGCTCAATCTCTACCATATGAGGTGACGCGAGAATACAAAGTGTTCCGCGGCTATAGTAAGCAATCCACTTCTGAGGTCATCGCGCAGATCGATTTCGTTCCTCCCGACGTGAAGACGTACAAGATTATTCAGGCGAAAGGCAACTCAGCGGGCGAAAGAATGGTTCGTGAAATTCTGGCAACGGAAACCGACTCAACGACGAAAAAACGTAGCAGCGAGATCAGTCGGGCGAACTATGACTTCGTCTTTCTTCGGCGACAGAACTTCGGCATTGTTCCTGAATACGTCCTGGGTATCTTCCCTAAGCGGAAGGAGAAAAACCTTTTACGCGGTCAGATCTGGGTAGATGCAAGCACTTTCCGCATCCGCCGAATTGAAGGAGTGCCCGTCAAGAGTCCCTCCTTTTGGCTAAAGGAGATTCATATAACCCTGCAATTTGCGCAACTGGGCGATATGTGGGTACCCGTTACCTTCGACGGCATCGCGACAGTCCGATTCTTGGGCCAGTACACCCTTGCCGGCCACAATATCCGATCCTCCGAGTCCATCTCTACTGCTCCGAAATAGACCCGTGTATGCACACTTATCGAAAACGGGGTTATCGGAACGTTCGAAACTGAAGTTGCCGATAAAAGACGACCTTTCAGCAAAAGAGGGGCCATTCGAGTCGCAAGTCGCAACTTGCAGTATTGGGGTCGGTATTATTCACGTAAGATTCTGGAGTTTGGGGTGCTAGATCGGTCGGGCTAGAGGCACACCACCAAACGTCTGAGGATTTCGGTTCAGAGTTACTGGAGACTAAAAATAAGTTTCAAGGTAAGGGCGGATTGCGGCTTTCGCGTAACCCAGGAATCCAGAGGACTTGACCAGTGGCTGTTCCTCGAAATGGTCACGGTGCCGAGAGGGAGTTGTAGAACATAGTTGGGCCGCCTCAACTGTCTTGGACTATGTCTCGTTTGTTTCCTCCAAAAAGAGGGCATTTGGGGTGATCCAGATACAACTAAACGTCGGATGATTCCATCATTTCTGAATACGGCCAGCTATACATGGAAGGTCGTATCGATCTAGGAGAGCGTGGTTCTAGTGATTACCTGCTTGCTGGCAGAAAAGGGAATCGCTGACACCTGCCAGGCCTTTCGGTCCATCGTTATGTTGTCCTATCGCGCCCTCCACCGCAGCACATCATCTCTAAACGGACTGACGAATGTTAAATCACACGGAGTTTTTACCGGATTTTCTAGTCAATCTTCGCAAAGATGAGGGGGAAGAGCCCTATATCGTCTCCTGTTCGATAGTCGGAGAAGTGGTCGGTTTTAGCGGGGTCGTTCGAAGGTTTAGGACAAGCGAACAAATTGCTGCAGCATTCTCACAGGCGGGGATTCCCCGCGAACGCTATGAAATCGCGTTCAGTGCCGTGCACCATGTTTCAGGTGAGACGACACATTTTGCAGTAAATCTTAACGAAGCGCAGAAATTGGCCTTGATAAACACTGATAGCACTGAGTGACTGGCACGCATTGGCTATTGTGGCGGCGGAGGATCATGACATGCGAAACGGTCCTGTACCGTGATCGGCATCATACTCTCATGCCGATACCCGGCCATGTCCAAGAATGCCTAGAGACGATAGCAAGACACGAGCAGGAATTTTGTGAGAAACGTTCACGAGCCGATATGGAAGACGTTTTCAGCCATAGGTCAGTAGTTAGCAAGAGACGGTCTTACACCGCCTCTTGTCCCAACTCGTTCTATTTGCTGGAACCATGCGCTACGAGATCGAGAGCGGCCTTCTTCTCATCTTCCCGGCTCTTTTGGGCCGAGTACTTTTCTTTGCCCGTCTTAGGCTTCTTGTCGCCTTCTTCGGGCTGATTCGCGGACTCCAGAAGGATCGGCTTTGCTGCGGCCAGAATCTTGTCTGCCGCCTGCTGTTCCTCATTTAAATTCTTCGTGAGAAGAGCCGAAACATTTTTCAAGCCGAGCGTCTCCGCCATCGCATGTCTCGGAGTTCATCGACTCTAAAATCGGGACAAGCGGATATCCTTTACGCGAGAGAAAAACCTTAGTTCAGAGGATGGGGCTCTCCTCTCCATCATTCTCTGCAGTTCAAGAATTCGCCTGAAAGAGGCCATTCTTGGGCACTTCGGCCTGTATCCACCTCAGAAGCCAGAGAGAAAAGACGAAATGGCGGAAGAGGAGGGATTCGAACCCCCGATACCCTTCCGGGTACGCCAGTTTTCAAGACTGGAGCCATCAACCACTCGGCCACTCTTCCCTCTGAAAGTTTAGTACGCCTCGCCTTTCAGTGCAAAATATCATTGTGGCTTGGTAGATTGAATTTTGCGGCCAGGGTCGAGATTTATTTCGAAAGCCCCAATTTGAAGATGGTTCGTTCCGCTGAATCTGCGAAAGCGCTAAATTGTCAGTGAGCATCTTCCATAGAATGATTCCATCGTATGGCTATGCGGCATTTAAGAGAGGGAGTCGAACTTGAAGAGATTTCTTGTGGGCACATTATGTGCCCTAGCAGCTATGGGAACGGCGCGGCTCTCAGCGCAGGTAAACATGACCAGGCAACAGATCCTGTTCTACACCTCTGATTGGAAGGGAGAACGCTTTTCCGATGGTCGGCCGAAGATTCCCGATTCCGTCGTTGCGCGCGCCTCGCACATTACCATAGAAGACTTGTGGGATTTTCTGGAAGAGCACGGCTACCACTGTCAATATGACAGTGGATGGCAAGCACTCCACATCGATCAGCCCATGGTAGGTCGAGCCTTGACTGCGCAATACATGCCCGCGAGGCCTGATATGGTGTCTGCCATCAAGGCAGAGGGCAAGTCTGAAGGCCGCACTGGCGGAAACAATATGTGGCCTATCAATGAGCTTCAAAACGGGGACGTCTACGTTGCCGATGGATTCGGCAAGATCGTGGAAGGAACCCTTATAGGGTCGAATCTAGGGAGTGGAATCGCCGCGCATTCGCACGTTGGCTTTGTCTTTGACGCCGGAATTCGCGACGTTGAGGAGAACCGCAAGATCCAGAATCTGAATGGGTTCTATCGCGCCAGCGATCCCTCTGCATGGAAGGATATGACGCTTACCGCAATCAACGCGCCCATCCGCATTGGTCGCGCGACTGTATTGCCGGGAGACCTTGTTGTTGCGAAGCAGGATGGGATCATCTTTATCCCTGCGACCCTGGCTGCTGCCGCGGTTGCTTCCGCGGAGTTCACCAATCTTGAAGACGCATTCAACTTCGAGATGAATTCCTTGGGAAAAAACGGTGCTGAGTTCGAAGGGGGATGGAACCCCGCGAAATATCAGGCATTCGCAAAGTGGATCGATCAACACCCGGACAAGCTGAAGATGACGCGCGCGGAGTTCAACGCGGAATTGGCTCGCAGGGAAGGGCAGAATTAGCGCCGTAGAATCCTTACGAATTCATCTCGCGCATGGAATTAGTCAGTGGAAGTCGCAGTTCTGCTCTACATCCGCTTCGGCCGTCGTTCCGATTGCGAAGTTCGACGATCCCACGGTGAGCCTGGGCGATCTGCTGCGCAAGCACTAAACCGATCCCCGTTCCATTCGGCTTTGTCGTATAGAAGGGAACGAACAGGTTGCTTGCATTGGTTAGGCCGGGTCCATTGTCGGTGATGCCAATCGTGACTTCATTTCCGTTGTCCTTCCATTCAATCCCAACACAGGCTGTGCCTTCGTGCGTAGTATCAGGCCCCAGCGCGGCCTCCGCTGCATTCCGAATGAGGTTGATCAGGGCTTGTTGAATCTGATCCGGATCAGCGGGTAGCGTAATCTCCGAGCCCTCCGCCATATTCACCTTTACTCGTGTCTCCAGTTGCGCGACTCGACGGATCAACGGGGCAAGTGGAACCATCTCAAGCCGTGGCGCTGGCAATCCCATCAACTGTCGATAGGCTTGTAGAAATCGATTCAGCGACTCTGCGCGATTCTCAATCACTTCAAGCCCACGCTCGAAGTCACCACTCTGATCGCCTGCAACAGCAACAGTAACGCGGCCGCGCAGGCTTTCAGCGATCGACTTAATAGGAGCCAGCGAATTATTGATCTCATGCGCGAGCACTCGGATCAGTCGCGCCCAAGCCAGTCGTTCTTCCTCCCGCAAAGCTGCGCTTACATCGGAGAGAACAACCAGCGTATGCGGAACTCCGCTTAGGCGGAAGTTCGCTCGCTTCACGATCCAACGTGCAGCATGCTGACCATTTCCCAGCGAAAATAGATCGTCGTCCGAAGCATCGATCAGGTAGGCAAGCTCGAACTCTCCCGACGGCCGGCCAAGAGCTTTTTTTGCATCGACTCCAAGCATCTGCTCAGCTGCGGCATTGATCAGCTTTATTCTGCCCTCCTGATCGAAGGCGAACACGGGGGACTGCATGGCGTCGAGTACCCGTTCCACAAGAGCCATTGCTTCCAGCGCTCCCGCGCGTTGAGCTTGCAGCATGCTCGCCAGTGCATTGATCTCGAGCGCGAGATCACCCATAGCATCGTTTCTTATCGCTCCGCGTGCGCGAAAGGAGTAGTCGTCCTCACGTAAGGCAGCGACGACGTTTGCGAGAGTCTGCAGAGGACGGGTAATCTGTTCCATCAACAGCGAAACTACAAACGCCCATCCTCCTGCGAGAACCACGAGGACGATCCATTGGACCGTCGAGTCCGCACCCTCCATGCGCATCACGGACCAAGTCAGAACAAGGACTGGCACTCCCATCAGCAGAAGCCACAGCCTTAATCTTCGTTCGAAACTTACCCTTCTCCGCGTCTTCCCCAGACTCATGCGGGTAATAGGTTTCGTGCGAGGCTGAGAATCAGAGGCCATATTTCTCGATGCGCCGATACAGTGCACCACGGCTCAACCCAAGAGCATCGGCGGCGTGGCTGACATTGCCATTGGCACGCGCTAATGCTTTGCGAATCAGAATCGCCTCAACAGTTTCAAGGCTCATCTCATCGAGGTTCTGCGCCGCGGCCCCTCCACGTTGCGCTTGTAGGCCGAGGTCGGAGGCCTCAATGCGCTCCCCACGCGCCATCAAGACAGCTCGTTCCAGCGTATGGTCCAGCTCGCGTACGTTTCCAGGCCATCCATACTGCAACATCTGCTGCATTGCCGTGGGCTCCAGGCCCTGCAAGGGTCTCCGGTATCGCTCGGAGTGACGTGAGAGGAAATGCGCCGCGAGCAGGGGAATATCCTCTCGACGATCCCGTAGAGCTGGCAAAGCGATCTCGACGGTGTTCAGGCGAAAGAGTAGATCTTCGCGAAAGCGTCCGGCTGCGCATTCCGCGTGCAAATCGGCATTGGTTGCCGAGAGCATCCGCACATCGACACGCTGGGTCTTCGAGGAGCCTACGCGTTCCATCTCGCCGGTCTCGAGCACGCGCAAAAGCTTTGCCTGTTGGCGCACGGGGATATTTGCAATCTCATCCAGAAAAAGAGTGCCATGATTGGCTAGCTCGAAACGCCCAATACGATCCGCGCGCGCGTCCGTGAAGGCGCCCTTCACGTGGCCGAAGAGTTCGCTTTCAAACGTGCCCTCCGGCAGCGCTCCCGTATTGACGGCAACCAGGGTGCGATCTGCGCGTGTCGAAAGTCGATGCAGCGTCTGTGCAACAACCTCTTTGCCTGTGCCATGCTCGCCCGTGATAAGAACATTCGCATCCGAGGGCCCGATTCTCGCCATTGTCTCAAGGACGGGCCTCATCGCGGGAGCGGTTGCAATGAAATCAGGTGCGCCTGGCGCCCTGAGGATGCGATTTTCCGCCTCCAGCCATTGCGCCCTCCGCTGACTGCGATAGAGCTCAATCTGGGCACGCAGCACGCTCAACAGCCGCGCATTCTCCCAGGGCTTTTGAATAAAGTCCCCGGCGCCACGACGCATCGCTTCAACAGCGAGATCGATATTTCCCCATGCCGTCATCACCACAATGGGGACCTGCGAGTCGATCTCCCGGATGCGCGCTACCAGCTCCAGTCCTTCCTGCCCCGAGGTTGTATCGCGGGTATAGTTCAGGTCGACAAGCACGCCGTCGAAGCTCTCTCGGGTCATTGCCTCCAAAGCAAGGGCCGGAGTTCGGACCATCTCCAACTCGTACCCTTCAGGCTTCAGCAGTAGATGAATCGCCTCCAGTATATGGGGCTGATCGTCTGCAACGAGTAGTCGGCACAGAGTCTCCTGTCTGGTCGGCCGGGCATCCTTCGCCGTCATCACTTCCACCATGAAGCCTCTCTCTGTTATTGCACGTCTGGAGCAATCCCTGTCCTCGCCGATTCTATCGAAATCTTGTTCGCGTCCAACGTCGTTCCCTCGGATCGGTCCAATTCGATCTTCGCCTTCTGATAGGCCGTCATCGCGGCGACCAGCGCCGATTCTGCAGCGGATAGATCCCGCCGTGCCGTCAAAGTCTGGTAATTCGATCCCGCACCGAGCTCTTGCTCCTTCGCCGTAATATCAAACGTCTTCTGCGCCAGCTCACGGCCTTTGCGAGCCGATTCCACCCTTGCTTTGCTTTGTTCCAGAGCGTATTCCGCGTTGCGCACCTCGATGCGGATCTGCTTCTTCAATTGTTGCATTCGCAGCTCCGCCTGCCGGGCCTCCAGCTCCGACCTGTACTGGTCGGACTTCGCCACGCGGTTGCGAATGGGCACATTCACCGAAATACCCACATAGTAGTCCGGCGCCACGTTACGAAAAGCATCGCTCACTGCGCCGGTCCAGCCCATCGGTGCCGTCGAAGGAACTCCGGCCGCCGGATAGGGCGGTCCCGCAAGCCCGGTCCCACCATAGTAAGCATTAACCGCGACCGTCGGCAGAAGCGCATTGCGCGCCGCATTTCGACTGATACGTCTGTTTTCAAGATCGATGGTCGACTCGCTCAACTCGATCCGATCCCGCAAGGCCTCGGCGATACTGTCCTCTGTCGACCCCGTGCTCTCCGTGCTCATCGTCGAACTTGAGTCTGTCGGGCGCACAGGCATCGCCTCTAGAATCGGGTCGTCGAGATTCTTCGTCAGGGCGTTTTTGATCAGCAGCTCCTGAAACTGCAGCGTCGTCTTGGCGATCGTCAGATCCTGCTCGCGGTTCGCGACCTCGGCCTCGTCCTTCATCACATCCATTGCAGGAATAGCCTGCAGCTCAAGTTGCTTGCGTCCGCTGTCCAGCGTCTGCCTCGCAAAGTCGAGCGCCCGGCTCTTCACCCCTTCGTCTTCATAAGCGGCTACTAGATCCCAGTACATGTTTGCGATCTGTGTGATCGTGGTGACCACCTGCAGCTTGAAGGCCTGATCGGAGATCTTCTGGTTATTCTTCGCAATCCGCAAATATCGCAGGTTCGGACCGAATCCAAACCCGGCCAGTAGTTGTTGTTGGAAAGCCACCTGGTAGTACGTATTTAAAGTCGGGTTCAAAAAAGTTTTCGTGCTGTTCGTTGCAGCGCGATTATTTTGAAAGACCGCCGAGAGGGTCGTACCGGTTGGGAAAGACTGAGAATAGTTGACATTTCCGATTGTCGTATTCTGTTGCAGCAGAGGAACACCATAGATCGTAATATTCGAAAGTGGCTGGGTGTAATGCTCGTTGCTGAACGTTCCCGTAAGGGAGGGATCAAAGGACTGCACTACCGTTCCCGCTCCCAGAGTCGACTGCACCAGGCCCGCGGCTCCCGATCCGGCACCGCCCGCACCGCCGGAGGTGCCACCGGCACCCGCACCGCTCGAGCTCGATCCAAATCCCCCTACGCCGCCACCCGGAGTATTCTGCACCACGCCCGTATTCACACCGCGGAAGGACGCACCAGCGCGCGTCCGAAGAATATCCGCTTCCGCGATGGGAATGTTGTAGCGCGCGATCGCCAGGTCAAGGTTATTTTCGAGCGACAGTGTGATCGCATCTTTCAAGCTCAGCTCAAGAACACCGTTATGAATCAGTGAATCAATGCGAGGCGTATTCGCAAGGTTTGGCTGCGGCACCAGCGTCGCGCGGTAAGTATCCAGCGGATTGTGCGAGTGCGGTATGTCCAGCCGCAGGGTAGGAGTCTGTACTGTGGGCGCCTGGGGATCTTGTGCCCACGTCGGCAGTGCAACCAGCAGAACCACGCTTACGCATCTGGGAAGGAAACTCCTCAAGGACGCACCTCCTCTGCTTTGTCTGCTACCTCGCCTGCAGTGTCGGAGTGGACCCATCCATCTCGAAGCTCGATCGTTCGCGTGCCGTAGGCCGCATTCGCCTCGGAGTGCGTCACCTGCACGATCGTTGTGCCTTCCTCATTCAACTGCCGGAACATCTCCATAATCTCCTTCGCCTGCTTCGACTGCAGGTTTCCTGTAGGCTCATCCGCGAGTAAAAGCGAGGGTTTGTGGATCATTGCCCGCGCGATCCCCACCAGTTGCTGTTGCCCTCCCGAAAGTTGATGAGGGTAGAGATCCTTCTTGCCAACAATGCTGAAGCGGTCCAGCGTATCGGCGACCAACGCCTGTCTCTCGGCTCGGGGAATGTCTTTATAGGACAGGGGCAGGTCGATATTCTCCGCCACAGTCAGGTCATCCAGCAGGTGATAGCTCTGAAAGACGATCCCGATGC
Source organism: Edaphobacter sp. FHG110511_03 (assembly GCF_059115365.1). Lineage (NCBI taxonomy): Bacteria > Pseudomonadati > Acidobacteriota > Terriglobia > Terriglobales > Acidobacteriaceae > Edaphobacter > Edaphobacter sp. FHG110511_03. Next base: position 1,437,691 of record NZ_JBZYWL010000001.1, read on the forward strand.
GCCGCCGTGCCAGGTCTGCGCGCTGTTTGCGATTCATGCGGTGGACGGCCTCTCCGTCGAAGTCGAACTCGCCGCGCCACTGATCATCGAGCATGCCCAGCACATTCAGGAGCGAAGACTTGCCTGCGCCCGATGGACCCATCACCGTGATGAACTCCCACGGTCGAATCGTCAGGTTCACTCTGCGAAGAACCCACGTCTCCATGTGTCCGGTCTTATAGCTGCGTTCCAGGTTTTTCAGTTCAATCATGATTCATCTACTCCATTCGCAGACCCTGTATTGATTCACTTCAACTTAGCGCCGCTGATCCTTGCACTCTAAAACTCCCGGATCCCGCGCAAAGCGACAAAGCTCCTGCGCGATCGTGAACACCATCGCGGATTGCAAAACTCCGTTCTTCTTTCTTATCTATTCCGTTCGAAGCGCCTTTACTGGGTCCGTGGAAGCGGCCCGTTGTGCCGGAATCAACCCGGCCGCGCAGGCGGCGAACGCCAGCACCGTAATCGCAAGGACAAGCACCGTCGTGTCATGTCCGCCTACGTTGTAAAGTTGCGACTGCACGAATCGCGCGCACATCCATGCAACAGGAACTCCGATCGCTAGACCGATCGCTGCCTGCAGCATCGCCTCGCGAAGTACCATGCCTACCACGCTGCCCCGGCTCGCGCCCAGCGCCATCCGTACTCCAATCTCCGGCGTGCGCCTTGCCACCGAATACGCCGTGACACCGTACAGGCCAACCGAAGCAAGGATCAACGCCAGAACGCCGAACATCAGCGTCAGGCGAGCCAATAGCCGCTCCTGGTCAAACTGGCCGCGGACCTGTTCATCGAAGCTCATCAGCCGCGTGACAGTCAGATTGGGATTGATGCTCGCCAGCGTGTGACGCACCTGCGCCTCAAGCCCATCCACTCTACCTTTTGTCTGAATCATGATCGCGCCAGCATAGAGCGAACGAACATCATCGTCCGGCTTGGTGTGCGCAACCTGCAGCAGCGGACGAAAGTACATCGGGCGTACAGGATTGCGAATGTCGTTGTACTTCACATCCGAGACCACACCCACAATCTCCCAATCGCCCACGCTCTCCATCCCCGATACGCCGAAGTGCGCACCGAGTGGGTTTTGCCCGTTCGGGAAGAACTTCTTCACAAACGTCTCGTTCACAATCACAACGGGAGCTGATGTCGCCGTGTCGTGAATCGTGATTCCCCTGCCGCGCACAACGCGATGGCCCACGATGTCAAAGTAGTCTGGCCCTACGCGAAGCCACGAAGCCCCGATGCTGTCTCCCGCATGCGGCTCCGGCCGTCCCTGCAGAAAGACCCCCTGTCCCCAGTTATTGCCTTCCAGCGGTGTGTACAGCGACAGCGAAACCTTCTCCACTCCTGGCAGCCTGCGGATCTCCTGATCGATCTGGTCGTAGACGCCCTGCAACTGCTCCTGCTTCAGTCCCGCGTTCTCCGGACTGAAATGAACGACCGTGCGGTTTTCGGTGATCACTCCGAAGTTCTGATTTTCGAGCCTCATCAAGCTCTTCGCCATCAACCCTGCGCCAACCAGCAGCACCAGCGAGAGCGCTGCCTGCAGAATAACCAGGGAGCGTTGCAACCAGCCTGAGCGGTCCTGCGTCGTTCGATTCGATCCACGCAGAGCCTCTGCCGGTTGCGAATGCGAGGTCACCCACGCGGGAGCCACACCAAACAGAAGTCCCGTCACCAGCGAGAGCAGGAAAGCGAAACCGAGAACGGGCACCGACGGACTCGCATCGATCGGCAAATTGGTCGCGTGCGGGAAGGCCATCGCCAGCAGCACCTTCGTGCCGGCATACGCCACAACAAGGCCAGCGATACCGCCCAGGCACGATAGCAGTACACTCTCCGTCAGCATCTGCCGGATCAGCCGCTTCCGCTGAGCACCAAGAGCCATCCGGATTGAGGTCTCTGCACGCCGCGCCATCCCGCGTACCAACACCAGGTTTGCAATGTTTGCGCAGGCGATCAGCAACACCAGCCCTGAGACCGACATCAGCAGGCGCAAACCCTTGCCAAACTCCTCCTGCATGTTGGCGATCCCCGAGCCGCCCGGCGTCAACAACACATGCGACTTCGTAAGATTCGGCTTCTGGTCTGCCTTCTTGTAGGTGTCAATCGTCGCCAGATAGTTCCGCAGCTCCCCGCTCATCTTCGCCTGCAACGGGGCAATGTTTGTCCCCGGCTTCACCTTGCCCAGGATGTAGAGCCAGTTCGCTCCCCTGCTATGCAGAAGCGACGTTGGATGTGCCGGGCCGAACTGCGGTTCTAGCACCATCGGGATGTAGAAGTCCGGGGGGCTGTCCGTCATGCGGTCGCCATAAAAGGCCGGAGGCGTAATCCCGAGAATCGTCACCGGATACGTGTTCAGGATGAAGGTGCTGCCTACGATCGAAGGATTGGAGTTGTAGTCCCGCTGCCACGCCTGGTAGCTCATCACTACACCCATCGGGGCGCCGGGCTTATCGTCAGAAGCCTGCAGAAGGCGTCCGGCATACGGCTTCAGTCCCAGCACGGCGAAGTAGTTGCCCGTGACCATCTCTCCAGCCGCAGGCTTAGGCAGTGCATTACTTCCGCCTGCGCGGGCAGTAATGTTCCCCTTCCACACCCCGGCCTGCATCGCCGCCAGCTGCTCGAACTCCGGCGTATTGTCCCGCAGGTGCTCGTAGAGCTCTGAAGCGAAGATCGAATAGTCGTTTTCATCCGGAACGCCGCCATTCACGCAGCAGTCGTCGCGATCACCTACGCGTACCAGCACCTTCGGGTCTGCGACGGGAAGGTTCTTCAGCAAAACCGCGTGCACAAGAGTGAAGATCGCCGCATTGGCTCCAATGCCAAGCGCGAGCGTAAGAATTGCCGTTAGCGTAAATCCGGGAGCCTTTCGCAGCTGCCGCAGCGCAAATCTCACGTCCTGAATCAGTCGATTCATACCTCACTCCTCTTCACGCGCATCATGCGCGACAGTCGTTTTCCTTAAGCCGCGATGTTGAGATTAGGTGCAAACACGCGAACCACATCCGTTCGCGCGTTCTCAAACAGCGATTGCACGCTTGCAATCGGAACGCTTAGCTCCATCTCGTAATGCCGCAGTCCGACAATCACAGTGAATCCAGGTGTCTTCATTGCGCACTCCGCCCGGCTGCGCATACGCCCGAGAGCATCGATGCCTTCTGTTGCTGTACGGCTCATCGAACCGGCGGCAGTCAGTTTCAGCTGCTCTCCATCCGCCTCATAGAACACTGCGCAGTGCGCTCCTATGCACAGTGCAACCAGCATCAGAACAGCCGCCGTAAAAGCCGGCAGTTCTTGTGCGGTCTGTTTCGCCTCTTCTATCGCTTCACGAATCATGACTACGCCTCCGCCATTAGCTGGCTCAGCTCTCCTTCTGCAACCACCTTGCCGTCGAACAGATGAATCTGCCGCTCCGCATGTGCGGCAAAACGAGGATCGTGCGTCACCATGCAGATCGTCGCGCCTTCATCGTGCAGCTCCTTCAACAGCTTCATCACCGCTTCGCCGTTCTTCGAGTCCAGGTTTCCCGTGGGCTCGTCCGCCAGCAGGATCGATGGCGATCCCGCCAGAGCGCGCGCTACCGCCACCCTCTGCTGCTGACCGCCCGAGAGCTGTGCCGGGTAATGCCGCATCCGGTGAGCCATATTCACTCGCTCCAGAGACTCCTGCACTCGCTTCTTCCGTTCGGCGGAAGGCATTCCTGTCCGGTAGGTAAGTGGCAGCTCCACGTTCTCGGCAACGCTCAGGTCGCCGATCAGATTGAAGCTCTGAAAGATGAACCCGATCTCCTGGTTGCGAATTCGAGAGCGGTCGGCAAAGTCCAGGTTTGCGACCGCTTTTCCGTTCAGCTGATAGCGTCCATTCGTCGGAGTGTCCAGCAATCCGATGATCGACAGCAGCGTCGATTTGCCGCAGCCCGAAGGTCCCGACATCGCCACATACTCCCCGCGCTCAATCTGCAGATGCACACCCGACAACGCGTGCGTCTCGATCTCATCGGTGTAGAAGACCTTGGTCAGCTGCTCGATCTCGATAATCGTCTCGGTCATTCGCTTTCTCCTTTTCCTGCTTTCGTAACTGTTGTGTCCTACTCCAGGCGAATCTTGTCTGTGTTGTCCCAGCGGCTCATGTCCGACAGAATCACGGTGTCCCCGTTCTGCAGCCCCTCGATCACTTGAATCGCATTGACCGAGGCCTTGCCTACCTTTACTGGAACCCGTACTGCTGTCTTACCGTCAGGACTTAGCTTGAACAGGCTGATCGTGCTGTTCTCGTTTCCGAATGCCGGCCTGCCCACGTACAGCACATTTGCCATGCGATCCAGGTCGATCGTCCCGTCTACGCTCAGGTCAGGACGCGCTCCCTGCGGCAATGCGCCTTCCAGTTCTACGTCAACAGTCACCGTTCCGTTCACAACAGCCGGGTCCGTCCGCATTACTTTGCCCTGAATCACGCCATTGTGGGTGTCAATCTCCGACGGCTGGCCAATCTGGATATCGCGTGCCTGCGTCTCCGCGATCTTCAAGGCCGCCTTCAACTGGTCCAGCTGCACGACCTTGGCCAGCGTCGTGCCCGGGGCAACGTGTTCGCCCACCTGGTGCGGCAGATCCACCAGCACACCGCTGATGCCTGCCTTTACACTTAACGCCTCCTGCTGCCTCTCCTTCAAGGCCAGTAGCGCCTGTGCCTGGGCCACCTTGGTCTGCTGCACCGCAACCTGGGTCTCAATGGCCTTCTCGTTGACGACCAGCCGCTGTTTCTCGATCCCATCGCGTGTCGTCAGCTCATCCGCCTTGCCCTTCGAGGCGTTGTAGGTCAACCCGCTGATGACCCCCAGGTCATACAGCGATTTGTCCGTCTGGGCCTGCAACTTGGCCTGGTTATAGTCCGCCCGTACGGTCGCGGCTCCGGCCGTCTGAGTCATCAGGTCGCTTTGCAACCTCGCCTTGACGTTCATCAGGTCTGTCTGGGCAGCCTTAAGCTGCAGCTGGGCATCCAGCAACTCTTGCTGCAGCGTAGGATCCACCAGATCCATCACGATCGTATTGGGCTCGACCTTAACGCCGGGAAGAACACGGATTCGCACCACCGTCGCCTCAGTCTCGGCAGGAATCAGCCTGATCCGGTCCTCGCGGGGAACCAGCGTTCCCGGTCCCCGAACCTGGCGGAGCAGGGGGCCTTGCTTTACCGTGTCCGTCCAAACAACCGCACGATCTACCGTAGGCGCAGCTGGTTTTAGCTTCGAGACGAACAGCGCCGCCAGGGCCAACACCACCAAGCCCACCGCACCCGCAATCCACTGTTGCCGAATCTTTTTCCGTTTGATATCTGGTCTTTGAATGTCCATCGCACCCAGTACAAACGCAAACGATGGGCCATTCGTTCCCTAGCATCGTCAACGACTTAGAAGGAGAGAAGGAGAGGCATCCTGTCCACAAACAAAATAGGCTGTCCATTTCCGGACAGATAAGGAATCGTCTGGTGGTCGAGCTCTTCAGTAGAGGACGTCACTCTGAAAACCCAATCGTCACTTTTGAGAGCTTGATGTCACTCTGAAAACAAAAAGAGGACGTCATCCTGAGCGCAGCCCAGCGGAGTCGAAGAATCCCTGTATTTGATCGCACCATCGCAAATCTTTCAGGGAGCAGCTTTGTTTAACGTAAACAAAGCTCCGTCAACTATCCCAGCCAGTCATTGCCAGGATCTCTGAATCGCGCCAGGCCTTACTTCTTTGCCTTCGTCCCCGCAGCCTTCTTCGAAGACGCCTCAACTGGCGGGGCCTCCTCCGTCAGTGCTCCCATTGCTTCCGAGATCTGACGGCTGGCCGTGCCCAATGCTTCTACAATCTCTGGCACGCCGATCTTGTCCTCAATCCGCTTAACATAAGGCACAGTAAGTCCGGCGATAGCGTTGCCCTGGGAGTTGAGCACCGGAAAGCTGATGTTCATCACGCCTGTCACTTCATAGCTGGCGCGACGTTCGTATCCGCGAGCGCGAATCTTTTCCAGATGCTCATCGAGATCCAACGGCTTTTTCTTCTGGGTCTCGCGCATCCACTCCTGAATGGCCCGCTCACGGGCATCCTCCGTCTGATGCGCAAGAATGACGTGTCCCGTTGCGGCATGCATCAGGTCCACCTTGGACCCCACTTTGACGTAGAACCCCGTGGACTCCGGAGAATCCACCTGCGCCAGGATCACGACATGGCCTCCGTCCAGGATGCCCAGGTGGCATGACTGCCGCATCTGGTGCGCCAGCCAGTGCATAACCGGCGTCGCCTCGGTAACCATCCGTTTGGTCGGAGGGTGCTCCTGTCCAAGCCGAAACAGCCGCAGTGTGAGATGATATCGATCCTTGTTCGAGGACTGAGCCAGATAACCGCGCTGCTCCAGGCACAGCAGCATTCTGAAGATCTCAGACATCGTGCGGTTCAGCCGGCGTGCGACTTCGCTCACCGTCATCCCCTCTGGATTGCTCGCAAACAGCTCAAGGATGTCCAATCCCTTTTCGAGGGCTGGAGTCGGATAGTAGCGTTTTCCCTGTGGTTTTGTGGTCACAGTTCGAGGTGCAGCGGATCGCATCTCACACAAGGTAACAAAAGGACCCCCGCATGTCGAACATTTCGCACGGCTCGTAAGAGCATATCTTCCGGGTCCCCTCACTCTTCGTTGCGAATCGATGGAATCTATAGAATTCGCACCATAAAAGCTGTCATCCTGAGCGCAGCGCAGTCGAAGAGCCTGCCCTGAGCGTAGCCGAATGGGACCTCCGGTTGTATCTTGACCACCTTGTCCGACGCAACCAACGCTCTAATGTGCGACAGAAGCAGCCGCCGCTGCATAGTGTTTCGTATCGCCGGTCCTGGAGTTCAACACATCGAAGCTGCCATCGCCTGCGCTTATCAGCTCGAGATAATTTCCCTTCTCCTGCGCTTCGAGATTGGCAATGTACTCTTCAGCCGTGTTGTGTTCTTCTCCACCCTCTTCGGAGAAGTGAAGCTGCCACATCGTCTCCAGCCCCGGAGCGGCTGCGATCGTATCCAGAACCGACGGCGACCCTCCCTTCTTCGCACCATTGTCCATAACGGCAATACGTGCGCCGATCGCGTCGACCATCGCCGGGCTCGAGCTATGGTCCCACCCATGGTGAGAGACAATATAGACGTCCAGCTTGCCCAGCCTGTTTGCCGGACACACGAGCTCCATCTCCTTGTCCCAGGTCAGGTCTCCCAGATCCAGCAGCTGCAGCTTGCCAAACGTAATCTTGATCCCCAGGGAGCGTGCGTTCTCGGTCATATCGGCAGGCTTGCTCTCTGCGCCTTTGCAGAAGGGGTTCGCCGCCCCCGCGCCTTCAAGTGGTTTTTGGATAAGATTGCCATCGGCACTCACCACAACTGCCTTCATCCCGACAATCGGAAGCACGTCGCCTGGTTTCGCCTGGATGCGTTTCACCTTATTGGCTGCGATCGCCTTTTCATAGGCAGCGTATCCCCGGTTTGCAGCGGGCTCCTCCTCCCGGTTCAGCCCATGATCGATAAAAGCTCCCACCGGAACCCTTTCGAGGAGTTGCGTCACCCCGCCCACGTGATCTTCGTGGAAGTGTGTAATCAGCACGTAGTCGATCTTTTTTACGCCCGCATCCTTTACTGCTGCGGCAATCCGTTCCGCATCCCGCCCTTCATTCTCTCCCCACCCCGTGTCAATTAATAGAGATTGTCCTGCAGGAGTCACAAATAGCGTGGACTGGCCCCCCTCCACATCCACAAAGTAGACCTTCAGCTTTCCCCCGACCCCCTTCGGGTTTTGTGCCCAGCAGGCCATGCTCAACCATGAGACCAATCCAACCACGCTCACCCAACGCAACCATCTCATTTTGCTGCTATCCTTTCCCATCCAAAAACCTGGCCCTTGGAGTCACCTTTGTATCGGCGCCCCTCTTTTCAAAGTGTAGTGACCACCCCTGCGGTCCTTCGATAATTCCATTCCTTTTGTATTTCGTACAGTTCTTTCTTCGTTCCCATCCTCGAGATCGTCACTGGTTGCCATCCATCTCAGTGGACGACCTGTTGCCTGGTTCAAATGGTTTTACCGGCCGGATGGGCCACCCCTTCGCGTATCATGGCGCGGATGCGTATTTCAGCCTTTTTTCTTGCTCTGTCGGTTCTCGCGGCCCCAAGCCTCCAGGCTCAATCCCCCTCAAATGCCTCCGCCCGCTGGACCGAGAGCGCCGCCAACGCCTGGTACGCCCGTCAGCCCTGGCTCGTTGGAGCCAATTATGTTCCCTCCAACGCCATCAACCAGTTCGAGATGTTTCAGGCCGCCACCTTCGACCCTGCCATCAATGACCGTGAGCTCGGCCTCGCCGAGGCTATCGGCATGAACACCATGCGCGTCTTCCTGCAGGACCAGCTCTGGAAGCAGGATCCCAAAGCATTCGTCAGCCGCCTCGATGCTTTCCTTGCTATCGCCGCCCGTCATCATATCCGCCCCATCCTTGTGCTCTTCGATTCCTGCTGGGAATCGAACCCTCATCTCGGTCCCCAGCATCCGCCCATCCCCGGCGTCCACAACTCCGGTTGGGTTCAGAGTCCCGGCGCTGCTGAACTCACCGACTCCTCCTACGAGCCCCACCTTAAAGAATATGTCGTCGGCGTCGTCTCCGCCTTCGCCAAAGACGACCGCGTCCTCGCCTGGGACATATGGAACGAGCCCGACAATAACAACGGCAACCGTTTCAGCGAGCCGAAGAATAAGGCTGAGCTGATCGCCGCCCTTCTCCCCAAGGCCTTCGACTGGGCTCGGTCTGCTCACCCCACCCAGCCCCTCACCAGCGGCGTCTGGACCGGTGATTGGAGCGATCCGGCCAAAGAGAGCCCCGTAACCAAAATTCAGCTCGCAGAAAGCGACGTCATCACCTTCCATAACTATGGCTGGCCCGAGGAGTTCGAAGCTCGGGTCCGTTCTCTTCAACCCCTTCACCGACCCATCATTTGTACCGAATACATGGCGCGTGGCAGCGGCAGTACCTTCGATACCATCCTCCCTCTGGCGAAACAACTAAACGTGGCGGCTATTAATTGGGGTCTCGTCGCCGGAAAGACCCAGACGTATCTCCCCTGGGACTCCTGGCAGCATCCTTATGTCCTTTCCCAGCCCACCATCTGGTTTCACGAGGTCTTCCGCCACGACGGCACTCCCTACCGCCAGAGAGAGGCCGACCTCATCCATCAGCTCACCGGACGTGGTTCCGGCATCGCTCCCCAGTCCCGGGAAACCTCGCCTCTGTAAATCGCAGAATTTGTGACCAACGGCCTGAATATGGGTTCAGCTGGAGTTTAAGCTGGGCAAGGTACCTTTTCGTCCTGTAAGGATCTAGCCCTTATGGATGACGGAATCGTATTCATTTCGTCGATGTCTTACCGGGCCCCTATTTATTTACCGGCAGAAGAGCCTCTGCAGCCTTCTGTCTGAAATCTCATCTGGGGCAAGCAATCTGTCGGGAGGAACTTTGCGATGTACTCATTTTTCTTGAAACAAAAGGTACTGATCTCCCTTATCCTCTTTGCCGCCGTGGCTTACATCCCATCTACCCACTTGAATTCCTGTCCGTCGGCAGAAATCGCGCCTTCGCAGGATTGTTCTCAAGGCGTATCCATGGATGCACAATAATGCCGGCGGCCTACGGTATCGGATGACTGTAGAAAGCCGAGGGACAAGCAACTGACATTCACCCGTTGGAAGAACGAGACGCACCAGCCAGTGTGGATGCACCCTCTGATCTTTATCTCGGGGTCAACTACGCTTGGGTTGCTCTTTGCCCTTCAGGACTGGAACACCCGCATGCGCTTCTGGAACGAAGAGCATGTCATGCTCTCGGTTCTGCTTCTGGCATGGGGAGCGCAGTTTTTTATCTGGGGCGTTCTGTGCTGGGTCCTTTGGTGGACGTTGAGATCCAGAATCTACAGCGCAAATCTCAAGACCATACTCACTCTTTTCCTCCCTCTTAGTCTCTTCGCCAGTGTGCTCGAGGAGACCATCTGGGTGATCCTCTTTCCCCGTCTTCCGATGGGTAGACCACCGATGCCGTTTTGGCAACGTTTGTCGTTCCATCTCGATGCTGAGTTGATCGACTCGCTCGTCCTCTTCTGGTCTGCCTTCTTCCTCTTTCGCGGAGTGGGCTATTACCAGCGCTATCGCGAAAAGGAGCGTATTGCCTCGCAGTTGCAATCGCAACTGGTACAGGCACAAATGCGCGCCCTGCGCATGCAGCTCAATCCTCACTTTCTTTTCAACACAATGAACGGCATTTCGAGTCTCATGCAAACCGATATTGCCGCTGCCGATCTTATGCTGGAACAACTCAGTCGGCTTTTGCGTATAACGTTGCATCGCGGGGAAGCCCAATTCATCCCATTAAGCGACGAAATGGAGTTCATCGAGATGTATCTGGCTATGCAGGACCGCAGGTTTGCGGGGCGTGTGCAACAGCAGATGAACGTTGATCCACACGTGCACGATGCAATCGTTCCCACGATGATTCTTCAGCCAATCGTCGAAAATGCCTATGCGCATGGCTTGTCGAGACTAAGCTCCAATGGTCTTCTTTCCATTGATGCATCGTCACAAGGCTCTGTCCTGCGCCTCAAAGTCACCAACACCGGCATCGGCCTGCGTGTCGCAGCACAGAAGGCTGCGAGCAATGGCGTTGGTCTGGTCAACGTTCAGGATCGCCTCCGTATGCACTATGGCGACGATCATAGCTTTTCTATCTCCGAGCTCGAAGACGGCCTCGTTCAGGTCGTCCTGACGCTCCCTCTCCGCTTCGCGGAGCGTCCAATAGAACAGACAACAGGATATGGTGCGTGATGATTCAGGCAGTCCTGGCAGACGATGAAGTCCTGGCACGGCAGAAGCTTCGACAACTGCTGCGCGAATTCCCAGAAATTGAAGTTGCCGGTGAAGGTGCAACCGCTTCGGAAACCATTGCCCTTGTGCGCGCCACCAAACCCGATCTTCTCTTCCTTGATGTCCGCATGCCCGACATGGATGGCTTCGATGTCGTCGGCGAGCTCAGTGCGGCTGGCGCACCCGTCATGCCCTCCATCATCTTCACCACCGCCTATGATCGCTACGCCCTGCGCGCGTTCGAGATCCACGCCGTCGACTATCTCCTGAAGCCCTTTACTCTCGAGCGTTTTCGCTCCGCCACCCAGCGCGCTCTCGATCACATCCGAGTCTCGAAACAGAACCCGAATGCCAACGCACCGAAGAGCCCCAATGGCACGCCCTACACCACGCGCATCGTCTTCAAATCGAAGGGACGCATTCTCTTTCTTCCCGTCACCGAGATATGTTGGATCGGAGCCGAAGAGAACTACGTTCGCATCTGCACGCAGTCTGAGACCCATCTCCTGCGCGAGACCATGACCCATCTCGAAGAAAAGCTCGACCCCAACATCTTCCTTCGAGTCCATCGCTCCTCCATCGTCAACCTCCAATACGTCAAGGAGGTCCGACCCGAGATCGATGGCGAATACGGCGTGCATCTGCTCAACGGACAGAAAATTTCCATGAGCCGCACCTATCGATCGAAGATCAAGAACTGGCTGGAGCGCTAAGCTGCATCTGCACCAGCGGAATCTCCTCCCTCAAAAAGCGTCATCCTGAGCGGAGCGTAGCGAAGTCGAAGAGCCTGCCCTGAGCGTAGCCGAATGGGACCTGCGGTTCTTGCTCTCTACACAAAAAGGCGCGGCTCAATGCCGCGCCTTTCTATGACAACCGAATTGCTTTTACTTCGTTGCGACTGTACCTGCCGGAGCTTCCAGCAGCCGATCCACGCATCCCTCCGGCTTGTTCACCGGATTGCATCGCGCAACCAACCCATCCGGAAATTTCACGACGAACGAACTCCACTGCGAAGGCTCCGACGGCGGGTAGTCGGTGCTGATCATCTGAGCTCCGGTCGACAGCGCAAGGTCGCGCCGCGTCGTATCGTTCGTGCGAGCCTGCTCTGTGCCTTCATCGGTCCGCGTCCGAACCAGATAGCCCTGCTTCACGAGAGCATCGATAGTCTCTTTGCTTCCGTTGTTCTCTTCCGTGAAAGCAGCATCCGGCTTGCCGGGTTCGCCATTGGTAAACAGCACGCGGCCCTTCAACGAGGGATGTCCGTCGGTGTAGATCGTCTCGATCTTGCGCTGATCCAGCAGAAAAACTACCTTTCCGCGCGCCTTTGCAAGGGTAGGCCAGCCGCCTGCACGGATAGCATCGTTGAGTGTGGCGGCGTTGCCGCGAACCTCGTCCGGAGTGATGTACTCGCCTGAATGGTAGACAGAACGGATCTCCGCATCCAGAGCATCAAAGACGGGTTTGGTGAAAGGCTCGGTCGCGATCATGCCCTCTCTCTGCTTGCCGCCGTCTTCCTTCGTCTCGACCAGAATGAAGATGGGAAGGTGCTGAGGATGCTGCTTCGACCACTCGCGCACAACCGTGATGCACTTCACGAAAGTATGGCAGGTGCTGCGCTCATCCATTCCCTGCACATGCATCACCTTGAAGCCCGGCTTATCCATCTCATGTTTGGGATCGAAGTTCGGATCGGCTGGTAATCCGGCCTTCACCGTGGCGTCGTCGATGGGGAGATGTGCATACCGCCCGCCCTTGGCGTCGGCGAACACGTCGATCTCGATCTGGCGCACGCCTCCATCCAATTGATCGGGAAGGGGAGCATGGCTGTAATCCAGCGCTCGCAGCGCCTTCGGGTTCTTCGTCTCCAGATACTTCCGCTCACTTGGAGCAAACCCCGAATGATAGCTGTTGTGCGAGCCGATCACCTGGATCTGATTCACCTTTACCGTCTTGTCCTGCTCCGCCTGCGTAGTCTGTTGAGCAAATCCAGTGGTGGTCGCAACCACGAGCGCCGCACCCGCAACAGTTCCAAATACATTTCGAAACATCTTTGCTCCTCTTCCTTAAGTCTAGCTTCCAAAAACAAAGGCGCCGTTCATGAGGACACGGCGCCAGGTCATAGCAGGTTGCAGTCGCTTAGAAGATGATCTTCGCTGCGAGTTGAAGTTGACGTGCCGGGAACGAGCTCGTAATCTGCCCGAAGCTCGAGTTTCCAAAGTTGCTCAAGTTGCTGTTGGATGACGGCAAGTAATTCACCTTGTTCAGCACGTTGAACGCCTCTGCGCGGAAGTCGAACTTCGAGCTTTCGTTCCACAGCGGGAACGCCTTATGCAGGCCAAGATCAGCCTGGTAGAAAGCGTCCGAACGGAGGGAGTTCCGGCTCACGTTGCCCCACGGATTCGTCGTGGGGTTGGAGAGGCTCGTTCCAATGAGGTAATTGTTCAGTGAAGTGGCCGTCTTTACGCGTCCCGACGAAGCTCCTTTGATCCGGCCACCGGTCAGATTGCTTGGACGGTAGGTGACTAGGTCGGAGACGTACAGTGGCGACGAAGACGACAGCGTATAGGTGACGTTGATCGGCGTGCCGCTGGTCATGGTGTTGATCAGCGTAAGCTGCCATCCGCCCACGAGCGTATTCATCATGCGTCCCGACGAGCCGCCCCAGTGCTGCCCATGACCATAAGGAAGGTCATACACGATCGAGAGCGTATCAGCCAGCGGCTGATCGTATCCGCCCGGACCGTAGTCGCGGCTCGGGTTCGCATAATTCACGCGCGAGTTGTCGCCATTCGCCGTCTCCAGGTGGCCCGAAGAGATGTCGAAGTAGCGGCTCCACGTGAACGAGTTCAGCAGGTAAAGCCCCTTCGAAGCACGTTTCTCCAGCTTGAACTGCAGCGAGTTGTAGTTTGCCGAGCCCGCACCATAAGCGATCTCAATCCCGGCAAATTGTGAGACAGGTCGCCGCGACTGCAGGGTTCCGCATCCGCTGGCTGCAATGCAAGGCGTCGCCTGGTTATAGTCCGCAAGCACCTGCAGATGCGTCGACTTGTTTCCGACATAAGCAATGTCCGCAACAATGCCGTGAGGCAACTGTTGCTGAACGCCGATCTGATACTGCTGTACATAGCCGGTCTGGAAGTTGCGTGGAATGTAGCGAGACAGCACATTCAGCGGATTGAAGTACGCCGGTGAGGTGAGGTTGGCTGCATACCCTTGCTGGGTCTGACGGAAGCAGTTCGCCTGTACCTGGGTATCATTGACGCACACGGTGGACGGTGAAGGAGCACTCGCCGCCGAAGTTCCCTGCGTGATGCTTGCATTGACTACACTGGGACCGTTGTACGTCAGGTTGTTCTCGCCACCTGCCCGGTTCCACTGGTTGTAGACAATTCCGTAACCGCCGCGCAGCACGGTCTTGTCTGTCGCAGAGTATGCAAAGCCAAGGCGCGGAGCAAAGTTGTTGAGTGGCGTGTTCACCAGCGAACGGCTGTAAACGCCGCCGCTCCGAGCCAAGATCAGCGAGTTGGTGTTGGGATCGAAGTTAGCCAGCCGGTTGTCTTTCTCGTACTGAGGGGTGACGATCTCATACCGCAGACCGGCGTTGACCGTCAGCTTGGGCGAGATTTTGAAGTCATCCTGGAAGTACATGAAGTTGTACCGCTGCCGCAGGTGCACAATCGCATACGTCGTCAGCGAGTACGAGGAGCGGTTGCCGAACATGAAGTCCGCAAGGTTCCGTGCCGCCTGCAGCTGCGCCGCATAGCTGGACGATGAGTCGGTGCTGGTACGGTTCGAATTTGCGATATCTCCATTGCCCGCAAAGACACCCGCATAGTTGTCCTGACCATAGCTCGGGTTGAAGTCATTCAACTCGGTATTGACACCCTGCCACTCGTAGCCGAACTTCATCGAGTGTTTGCTCTTGATCCAGGTGAAGTTCGCCTTCGGGTTATAGATCGTTGGGTTCTGGAACTGCGGGTTCGACGACTGCGCTCCAAACTGCGAGTAGCCCGTTACCGACTGCGCGTTCAGTGTACGCACTACGAGCGGATCGGTCGGAAGGCCATCCGTGATGCCGTTTGCTACCAGCAGCGAGGGCTGACCCTGTCCGATCGGGAACTTGCCGCCAAGGTTGCGCGACCATCCAAAGCGAATGTCGAGCAGCTTGTTGGCCGAGATCGTCCACGTCGCACCACCGGCGATGTTGCGGTTCTGAATATTCACGTTGCCGTTGGAGTTGCCGCCTGCGGGTCCAGGGATTCCCGGAGGATCAAAGAGCGCCTGACGGTGCTCGCTGTAGCGTCCAAAGATCGTCAAATGTTCGCTGAAGGTATGGTCGACACGGGCATCGCCCTTGTCATCGTTGATCGTCCCGCGTGGCGTAATCGCATAGTTGCTCCCGATGCGCCCTGGCACGTTGGGCTGCGGAAGCGCATCCAGCACCGCGCGCGCGAACGGAGTCATGTCGCCACGCGGAATCGCGCCGACATAGTTCTTGCCGGTAACAGGGTTCTTCAATGGAATCGCGTTCGTAGGGATCGACGCATTGTCATTGAAGTAAAACAATCCATTCCGCTGATTCGTCGTCGGCAGGGTTGACGCAGCACTGGGATTGTTGAAGATACGACGGAGGCCCTCGTAGTCTGCGAAGAAGAAGGTGTGATCCTTCCAGATCGGTCCACCGAACGTTGCGCCGAACTGGTTCTGGATAAATTTCGGCTTTGTTGCGCCGGGGGCTAGAAACGGTCCGATTGCGTTGAAGATCGTGTTGCGATCGTAGTTCCATGCGCGCCCGTGGAACTGGTTCGTTCCGCGACGCACCGACGCGTTGATCACTGCTCCCGGGACGCGCCCATACTCAGCTGAATAGTTGTTCGTCTCTACCCGGAACTCGCTGATCGCGTCCGGCGAAGGAGGAATGTTTTCGTTCGCAAAGCCCTGGTTAGACGTGCCGTAGTTGTTGTTGTCCAGACCGTCCAGCATATAGTTGTTGAACGCCGAGCGGAGGCCGTTGATGTTGAATGAGCCCTCGCGACTCGATGTTCCATTGGTCTCCAGCAGCGACTTGCGCGCGCCCGGAACCAGCAGAACCAGGTCCGCATAGGAGCGTCCGTTCAGCGGAAGATCCTCAACCTGCTTGGTGCCGATCACCGTCGAGTGCGAGCTCGTCTCCGTATCCAGAAGCTGCGCCGCCGAGGTCACCGTCACCTCTTCGGAGACCGAGCCGGCCTTCAGCGATACATCGACACGCTGACGAGCGTTCGTCTGCACGGCGAAGGTCTCTGTCAAAGTACGGCTGAAGCCCTGAGCCTCGGCTGTAATGGTGTAATTGCCGATCTGTACGCTCGCAAACTCGTACTTGCCCTCGTTATCCGTGCTCTTTGTCTGCTGAATCCCGGTAGCCGTGTTCGTCAGCGTCACCGTGCTGTTCGCCACCGCCGCGCCCGAGGCGTCATGGACATACCCCAGCACCGAAGCTGACTCAAACTGCGCGAACGCCGAAGCCCCGCTCAGCATCAGGACCACCGCTGTTACCAAGGCAAGCCAACCTCTCGTTCCGGCAGATGTCTTCAAGGTCTCTTGCTCACAACGTCTGGGAGATAATCGACGCCTCTTTGCAGCGGCGTATGCATACTCGAATAGGTTTTTCATGAAATGTGCCTCTCTTGCATCGTCTGTTTGCCCGTTAGTTGTTTCACTTGCCGGGTTTGAGCTTTCCCTGTCCTCTGCTCGCGCAAAGAACGGTGGTTCCTGTTTTTTCTGGACCGGCACAAACACTACTGATTGCGCTTCAGCGCTGTCAATCGAAATAACCGAACGGTACCGATAACGTAAAGAATTGGAGGATTCATCTCCAATTGACAGAAAATAAATAAGTTATGAATTAAATTTCGTGAATGTTAGCGGAAACTTATTCCCATTTGGGAAATCAGAAATCCCGAAAATGAGCGTATGAAAACATGATGAACGTCCCATGTAAAACCCTCATGAATAACCGGTAACTCTCGCCAAAAAGTTCTTCAGACGTAAACAGAAAAGCCCCGGAGTCCATGAGACTCCGGGGCTTCAAAAACGACCTTCTCGGACAACGTTTCGAACGCGTCCTTACCAGGCGATCTTTTCCGGGAAGAACTCCGCGAACAGATCGTCATAGTAAGGCTTCAACTCTTTCAGGTTAGGCTTCGTATGGCCCTTGGAATACAGGTCGTACGGGTTGAACTTGTTCACCCAGTGCAGACTCTCTTTGTCCTTCTCGTTCATCAGGTGCTGATACGCTCCATGGCGGTGCCACGCGTAGAACGAGTGATACCGTAGCATCGCAAGCGAGGAATCCGGCAGATACGGCTTCATCACCTCGTAGATGTAGCCGTCATGCCCGAACGACATGTGAACGTTATCCAGGCCGCAGTTCGGCTCATAGATCCCGTTCGTCGTGCTGTACACCGGGTGGTTGTAATCCGGGTTCGCCTTGAAGTACTCCGGAAACACGATCTGGTCCGAGTACGCGCATCCCACCGGAAACGTATCCCCCACCACGCCCCACTGCGGCTCACCATACAGGCACAGCACCTTGCCCAGGTCGTGAATGAAGCCCGTCAAAACAAACCATCGCGGATGCCCATCCGCCCGGATCGCCTCCGATGTCTGCAGAAGATGCTCGATCTGCGTAAGGTCCGTGTCCGGATCGCTGTCGTCCACCAGCGTGTTCAGAAACTCCGCCGCCTCCCAGATCGTCTTCGTGCCCTTCTTCAGGCTGAAGTACTCCTTCTCCTTCGCCATCACGTAATCGAAGCTCTGGTGTTGATGATTCAGACGGTAAAACTCCGCCACTCCCGGAGTAGCCGTCTCGTCATACTGACGAAACTCTTCCTGGCTCTTGCCCTCCTGGTAGCGACCCTTCAGAAACTCGTCCCAGTCTTCCATGTCCTTATGCAAGGGATCATTCTGTGCAATCGTTGTCGCGGCCATCTCATTCCTCCAGGCACTAGCTTAAAGTTAGCGGTAACTATAAGACGTCCTTATACCGAATAGCAAGTTAAAAGATGGCAATTCGAGCGATTTTTTTCCCGGCTGGAAGAGGGACCTTAAAACCCTTTTGCCGGAGCACTCAGTTGCTGTTGTTTGCCAATTCCTTGCGAAAAGCCGCTTCTCTTTCAGCAACATAGCTCGCATAGCCTGCCGGATCGACAAAGGCTCTTTGGTCCCCGGCTTTTAGGCGGGCATACTTGTCAGTCATGCCGTAGTAGCCGCCATGGGCCCCTAGAAAGATATCGCAGTGCAATGCCTTGAGAGTCCGGAAGGTCCGTTCGTAGTCCGCGACGATCCCTGGATAGCTCGGCTTGCCGGCCAGCCTGTATCCCGAATTCACATTCGGGCTCCCGACGATCACCGCATCGTATGTTTTCCCGTTATCGGTGACCTTCATCGTCCACGTCGTGCACCCCCGCGTGTGACCCGCGGTCTTGTGAGCTACCAGTACCGCTCCTCCCAGCTTCACCTCATCGCCATCGTGCAGAACCCTGTCCACCGTGGCTGGTTTATAGCTCCATTCCTTCTCCCGTCCATAGGCGAAGTCGCTCCTGCCCCCATCCTCCACCACCGGAACATCGGCATCCATCACCATGTACTTCGCTCCGGTCAGCCGCTTCAGTGTGGCGCTTCCCGCATCGTGGTCCAGGTGCGCATGGCTGATCAGCAGAATCTTCGTATCGCTGAACCGGAACCCCAGTTTCTCGATACTCGCCTTGATCTGCGGAACCGAGCTCTCCAGGTTGCTGTTGATCAGGATGTTCCCCTCCGGCGTCACCACCAGAAACGCCGCCAGGTCCTTGCCGCCCACGTAGTACAGGTTGCCCATAATCTTGTGCGGAGGAAAAGGCTCCGTCCACTCCGGATTGTTCTGGGCTCTCCCCTCCATCGCCGCAAAAGCGGCCAGAAAGCACATCATCACAATCGCAACGGAACGCATAAACGCAGGCCAGCGGAGAAGTCGTCTCATCCGCTCAGCATGGCACCGTTTGTCGAGGATTTCTTCGACGAACTTGTTCATCCCTGTTATCTCTCTCGATCCCGCTGGTCCCCTAACCCCTTATTCGCGGCCATTCGTCACAATCTCCGCCGGAAAAGCGCCGAATGCGCGCCAGCAGCTCTTTTCTCCTCCTAAACTGGCAGGCGTTCAGACACTACAAATTAGTCCGCTGTTTCTTCCGAGGAGGTTCCATCTCACATGAAAAGGATTCAAAGCCTCAGTCTCGCTCTCTGCCTTTCCTCCCTCGCCGCCACCGCCCAGACCCCCGCACCCAAGCCGCCGCCCACCACTCTCAAGGGCGTCCTTCTCGAGCAGCTCCACACCACCCACGACGCCCAGGACTGGTTCGCCTCCGGAAACACCGCCATCCACGGTCTCACCGCCGAGCAGGCTCGTTGGACCGACGGCAAGGGCAACCACTCCGTCGGCCAGCTCACCTATCACCTCGTCTTCTGGAACAAGCGCTCTCTTAGGCAGTTCAACGGCGAAAAAAACCCCAAATTCGACGGCAACAATGAAGAGACCTTCAACAACTTCACTTCTGAGCAGTGGAACGACCTCGTCAAGCAGTTCGATCAGGTCATGACCG
This sequence comes from Edaphobacter sp. FHG110511_03, assembly GCF_059115365.1. Lineage (NCBI taxonomy): Bacteria > Pseudomonadati > Acidobacteriota > Terriglobia > Terriglobales > Acidobacteriaceae > Edaphobacter > Edaphobacter sp. FHG110511_03. Next base: position 1,457,258 of record NZ_JBZYWL010000001.1, read on the forward strand.
ACTGGGAAAAAGCCGTCGAGTCCGCCGACGACAAAAAAATCGCCGAAAACGCCTCCACCATCGCCCACATCGGAGCTCACAACGCCTACCACATCGGCCAGATCGTCTTCGTCCGCAAGGAACAAGGTTCTTGGGATCCAGCCAAGGGAGTGAAGTAGGGCATCAACCTCGGAATACATAGCGTGGCGGCGAATCCAATTCCCACAATCCTGTCATTTCCGCTCTCTTCAAGGATTCGACGGCGGCATGCCGGGATCGTGCGGCAAGTGCAATGATGGTGAACGATGAAACCTGGCGTCGCTCCTCTTGCCGTCACTGCACTCGCCGCCGCGCTCCTCTGCGTTCTGCCACTCCCGATAGCCGCACAAGCCATGAGTCAACCGTCGTCTCAGCTTACGTATCCGATCCGTCGGATCCCACCAGCAGCATTCCCGGAATTGCCGAAGAACTTGATCACGGAATTGGAACGCCGCGGATGCACAATTCCGCAGCCATCTACGGACCAGAAAGAGAACGTAATCCGGGGAGAATTCGCTAAGCCGGGGCAGACCGATTGGGCTGTGCTGTGTTCAACGCAGGGCTCCACAAGTCTTCTCGTCTTCTGGAACGGCAAGACCACGAACCCGCTGGTATTCGATAAGTTTTCTGACGATCCCCACAGAACTTTCGATTGGTATATTCGAGCGGTTGACCGAAAATCCATCCTCGATCACTACCGGGCTTATGGTGGACCAAAGCCGCCGCCGATTGACCATCAGGGCATCGAATCGGGCGGCGAACATGCGTCGGTGTTCCTGTACTACTACCGGGGCAAGTGGTTGACGCTGCAAGGAGCGGATTGATCGCTCCATATCTCGACTGAGATTCGGGATCATTTGAGCGAAGCTGCGAACCGCAGTTCATCACAGCATGTGAAATCCGCAAGACATACAATCCCGCTCCAGCTAAACTCCCGCAATGCCGCATCTCACCCGCCGCAGCTTTGCCTCCCTCATCGCAAGATCCACCATCGCTGGTCTCGCGCTCAGCGAGCGCTCCTTCGCTGAGCAGCTCCTCCTCTTCAACGGCCGCACCCTCGATGGCTGGCTGCAGATCGAAAACTCCGCCACCTCGCTCTCTGCCGGAGCCATCACCGATCAGCCCGCCTTCATCGCCCGCCTCGCCACCCCAGCCACACCACTCTCCACCTTTCTCCGCTCCCAACTCGACGAGTCCCTGCGCACCGACCTCGCTTCATATTCCCCCTCCAGCCCCAACGCCAAAGCCACACTCTCTGCGCTAGTCAAACAGCTCAACCAGCTCATCTCCGGCTCGTCTCTCTACGACAAAGCGCGCTTCGCTGGCGTTACTCTGAGCCCCGAGACCGAACAGCTCCTCCACCAGAACCCAACCGGCCAGAATCTCGCCCGCCTCAACAAGCTTCTGCTCGAAGACGCCTTTCCTGAGATACAGAAGAGCTCCACCACGGGCTGGACTGTAAAAGAGGGCGCTATGGCCAGCACCGGTTCCGGTCGTGGAGTCATCTACACCGCCCAGGACCTCACCCGCTACCGCATCCTCTTCACCATGCGCCACGTCTCCGGCTCACCCGATCACCAGGCCTGCGTCCTCGTCTTCTGCACCCGCCCCGCACCCAATGAGAAGCCGCTCGACGCCCTCGGAGGAATTCAGTTTCAGGTCCCCAACGGTGGCCACTGGGACTACCGCCCCGGACAAAACAACAGCGGCTCCAACTTCACAACCGTCACCAAGACTCACTTCGACCCTCATGCATGGAGCCGCGTCGAGATCCTCGTCGACGCCACGAAGGGAACTGCTCGCATGGCCGTAGCCCAGCCGCCCGAAAGCAAGGCCATCGAGGTTCTCTCCTTCAACAACCCCGCCGCCGGACGCCCTGGCCCCTTCGCTCTCCAGATGCACAACGCCGGTCTCTTCGACGAGTACAAAGACATTACGGTTGAGCCCAACCCCAAAGACGACAACCTGATCACGACAGGCTAACGCGGTGAGAGGGAGCTCGGTTCTCTGTCAATCTCCGAAACCATGCAACTCAAACAAAGCAAACGAGAACAACGTTGCCGTTTAGTTCTACTCAATCCGCTATGATTAATGCAGAGAGTAAGAAAGAAGGCCCGGTCCCAAGGATCGGGCCTTCTCCTTTAGAATTAATACTTTACAAAGATCAACCCGGTAAATCAGGACTTCTGCAGTCTTTGGGATATCTGGTCCAAATCTAAACCTAATAGATGGAAGACTTTGCGCAAAAACGACGGGGGGGTGGGCTATCCGCCTGCAACCGCCCCGATGACCAGCAATGGCTCCTTGCCGGATGCCACAGCCCCGGGTAGTGGAGTGTCCGGCGATTGATGCGAGAGATCCTGCTCGCACGCAAAGAAGCGAAGAAAGGGCCGCCGCTCCTTCGTCGTATGATCGCGAATCGTCCCCTCGAGCATCGGGTAACGCGCCTCAACCGCGTCGAGGATCGAGCATACCGTCGCCGCTTCGGCGTCTACCGTGACTTCGCCCTGCACCCGCGCCAGCACCCGAAGATGCGCGGGCAGTAGTACTCGAATCATCATGAAAGCGTCTGCACCTCGACCGAGAGCACTGCCGGAAGGTCGCGCACGATCGGCTTCCAGCTCTCTCCCGCATCCGGGGACATATAGACCTGGCCGCCCGTGGTGCCGAAGTACACGCCGCATTGGTCGAGCGTGTCGACGGCCATGGCATCGCGCAGTACGTTGACGTAGCAGTTCTCCTGCGGAAGCCCCTTCGTCAGCGGCTCCCACTCGTTGCCGCCAGAGCGGCTGCGGTAGACGCGAAGCTTGCCGTCCAGAGGGAAGTGCTCGCTGTCGCTCTTGATCGGAACCACGTAAATCGTCTCCGGCTCATGGGCATGAACGTCGATCGCGAAACCGAAGTCGGTGGGAAGGTTCCCGCTCACCTCCGTCCACGAGTCACCCGCGTCGTCGGACCGCATCACGTCCCAGTGCTTCTGCATGAACAGCACGCCCGGCCGCTCCGGGTGCATAGCAATGTGATGGACGCAGTGGCCCACCTCCGCCTCCGGATCGGGAATGAACTCCGACCGCAGGCCACGGTTGATCGGTTTCCAGCTCTTGCCGCCGTCATCGGTGCGAAAGGCTCCGGCTGCAGAGATGGCGATATACATTCGCTCGGCATTGCTTGGATCGAGAAGGATCGTATGCAGGCACATGCCTCCGGCCCCCGGCTGCCAGTGCGGTCCGGAGCCGTGTTTCCGCAGGCCGGACAGCTCCTCCCAGTTCTGGCCGCCGTCGCTCGAGCGGAACAGGGCAGCGTCTTCCGCTCCCGCATACACGATCTCCGGGTTCGTCAACGAGGGCTCCAGATGCCACACCCGCTTGAACTCCCACGGATGCGGCGTCCCGTCATACCACTGGTGCGTGCCTGGAACGCCCTCGTAGGTGAATTTGTTCCCCGCCGGTTCCCAGGTTGCGCCGCCGTCGTCGGAGCGTTGAATCACCTGCCCGAACCACCCGCTGGCCTGCGAGGCAAAGATGCGGTTGGGATCGGCAGGCGATCCCTTCAGGTGGTAGATCTCCCACCCCGCGAAGTGAGGTCCGCTGACCTCCCAGCTCTCCCGCTTGCCATCTGCTGTAAGGACGAACGCGCCCTTGCGTGTGCCAACCAGAACTCGTACCTTGCTCATTCGCCGGCATCCTCCGGAGGTTCACTCTCAACTCACGGAGGTGGAAGCACGCACCGCCAGGGTTGGGGGCACCAGAATACTCTTCGGCGGCTGCTCCGGGCTATTGACTAGCTCGAGCGCCAGCTCGCCGGCGATGCGTCCCAGCTCGGTCGTGCCGTGATCGACCGAACTGAGCGGAACCCTCAGGTAGTCGTTGTAGGGCATGTTGCCGCAGCCAATAATGGCGATGTCCTCCGGGACCCGCAATCCGGCGGCAATCGTCGCCTGGATGGCTCCAATCGCAGTCAGGTCGTTGTAGCAGAAGATCGCATCCGGCCGCTCCTTCAGCGCCAGGAGTCGCTGCATCGCGTCGTAACCCACCTTATCGCCGCGCTCCTCCGTGTGGTCGCACACGATGACGTAATCGTCTGGAATCGGCAGGCGATGCTCGGCCATGGTGTTGCGAAAGCCGCGCAGACGCTCATAGGAAGGACTGGTGTTCTTCCCGGCGATATGCGCGATGCGCTTGCGACCAATCTCGATCAGATGCCCGGTCGCCATCTCGCCCACCATCAGGTCGTTCGAGCCCACGAAGTGCGCGGCCAGGTGAGGGAAGTTGCGATCGAAGAGCAGGTAAGGCGTCCGCTTGTCGCCCAGCTCATAGAAGTTGCGCAGGTTCGGCTGGCAGGAAGCGATCAGCAGAACGTCAATGCCGCGCCGCAACAGCGTTCGGATCTCCTGCCGCTCGATCTCAGGATCTTCCTCCGAAGAGGCGAGAATCACGGCACGATTGCTCTTCCGCAGAACGCCGCTCAGCGACTTGGCGAACTCCGCAAAGAATGGATGGACCAGGTCCGGAACGACGAGGCCGACAGTGTAGGTTTTTCCGCTCGCCAGGCCGCGCGCCAGCATGTTGGGCTGGTAGTTCAGCTCCTTCATGCGCTTCAGCACGCGCTTTCGAGTCTCCTCGCCGATGTCACTGTTGCCTCGTAGCACCTTCGAGACGGTGACGACCGACACACCAAGGTCCCGTGCAATGTCCTTCAGTCTGACTGCCATAACAGCACCATCCTACAGCGATTTTCCAGATCGAAAACGATCTCGCAGGTGAAACCACCGAATCATCAGGAAAATCTGGTCCTGCGCCACAGCGTCCAGCTTCCCACCACCAGACTCACCGCAAGCAGCAGGCCCAGCCCGGCGACCCAGCGCATGTCCATCTCCAGGGGAGGAACAATCGCCTTTGTGCCCAGCCATACGAAGACTCCCGTCGCTGCCAGAACAATCGCGTAGTCCCACCAGCGCCGGCGCTCATCGCGGCCGCCAAATTCGTCCCCGGCCTGTGCGGCCAGAGTGCGGTTGTAATCTAGCCCGTAGCGGTCGCACTCCCGCAGCACCGCTTCGTTGTTCGAGGTCTGCTCGCGAGCCGAGGCCACCGCCGTCCCGATCGCCATCGCTCCGAGGATCATGATCAGCGAGCCGCCTATCACCAGCAACCGGTGCCGCGAATCCGCTCCAGCAAGCTCGCCGAACACCAGGGCGCCCCACGCCAGTCCCCAGAGTTGATTGGTATTGGATAAAGGAATCCCGCGGCCGATGCCCAGGTACTTCGCCGCGAACTGTTGGAACAGATCCCCGATCACCCACACGAATCCACCAAGAAAGAGCCAGAACACCAGCCCCGGCTGATGAAACAGCGCGAAGGATGGTGAATGGATTCCGCCGTCCAGTGCCAGCGTCAGGCCGAGAACGGTTCCCAGCTCGCCGACGGTGAAGGCCGTGACGAACGAGAGCGGATTCATGCCGCTGATGTACGCCTTGCGATACGGGACATACATGGTTCCCCACATCAGGCTCGCGCCCGCCGCAGCCAGAATGCCGCGCACGGCGTGTTGTCCCGCGGCTGTCTGCCCATGAAGCGTGCTAAATCCCAGCATGACTGCGGCGATGACGATGGCGATGGTTCCCAGAACCACCTTGCTGATGTTGCCGGCGTTCGCTCCTTCAAGCTCCTTGAAGAGCACGCGTCCCCAGAGCAGCCCGATCAACGAGTTTGCATTCCAGAGCGGGAACGCGACCGCCAGTCCCACATCCCGGATCGCGAAGACCGTCAGGGTATTCGCCACCGCCCACAGAGCTCCGGCCAGAAGCGCCCACACGATCAGGTGCTTCTTCTCCATGAGGTCTGTAAAGACGTAGCCTGTGCCTTTGAGCAGGGTGGGGAAAGTCCACCGAGCCGTAAAAACTCCCGCCACCATGCACAACGAGACTGCGAACGGTGACAGCCCCGTATTCACCAGCTTTGTAGGAGCCTCAGCCGCGCCCAGCCATACTCCTGCCGTCAGTCCGCAGATAACCCCTAGCCCGTGCAGCGACAGATTCTGATGTTTCGATTTCTCCACCACGCTTGCCACTCGTTCTCCTCATCCCAGCTTTGACCTTTAGTGCAGCACGACTAGTAGCACCACACCCGCCAGAAGGACGAAGAACGGTACCAGAAAGTGGCTGTCCGTGAGGATGGTTTTCGTTGCTCGGACAAAACTCATAGGATCTTTCCAATTCTCCATAAATGAAAGTTCGTAAGCGGTTACTTCCGGGCTAAACCCTATAGTCCGTGGTCCGCGGTGTCAACCGGGATGCGTTCTATGGTCCTCTGCTCCTGCAGGCCTTTCGAATGTTCTTCGTTCAAACGGATGACTCCGATGGGTGCAGCCATGCTGGTCCCCGCCTCTTCGACCACACGCATCATCTCCAGGATGACCTTCTCCTGCTCCGCGAGAAATTGCGGATAGTCGCTTCCGGGTCTCCGAAAATAAGCGAATACCTCGATCTGCGGCCCCGAGGTGGTGAGCTGAATCAGCCGCGCCCGAGCCGATGCAGATTCGATATCCTTCCTTGACCTGAGCACGGCGAGAATCTCTTTCAGCACCATCTGCGTGACCGTGTGAGGCGTATCGAATCTCAGCGTGAAGACCTGGTGGATCCAGAATTCGTCGCGCATCGAGAAGTTCTCCAGCTCCGCCTCCGCGACCCTGGAATTCGGAATCGACACCACGGACCGATCGAGCGTCCTCAGCCGCAGCGCGCTGATGCCGATCTCCTCGACCGTGCCTGACTTTCCGGCCACGGTGCAGTAGTCGCCCACTCGGACCGCACCCCGCATGACAACCGAGATTCCACCGAAGAGATCCGCGAGCGTCTTTTGCGCGGCCAGGGCCAGCGCGATGCCGCCGATGCCAAGGCCTGCCACCAGCGCCGATACGTTGACCCCCGCATTCCGCAGCAGCAGGATTGCCAGGATGATGCCAACCAGGATCTTGAAAAGTCTTGAGAGCAGGCCGACTAAGGTCATGCGCTCAACCTGCATCTGGCTCGCCAGGTGGTGGCAGGTAAAGGATGCGAAGATATCGCTTAACCTCATCAACAGCCACGCTCCGCTGGCAAGCGCAATCGTGGTGCCGGCAGCCTCCCAGTAATTCCGGCTCAGGGCAGTAAGGGCGTAGCCGGCTCCTACCCTGATGGTGGCTGCAAGCATCAGGCCGAAGACGGGACCGCGCAATGCCGTTATGGATGCCTGGATGCCTGGCGTCATCCGCTTGTGAAACACGGTCTTCAATGCCCAGATCAGGGCCCGTGTCAGCACTCTTGCAAGCAGCAGCATTATGGCCAGGGAGACGAGAATGAGGGCCCATCGCCACAACGGAACCGCGAGCAGCCGGAACCGCGACATCCATGCGGGAAAGTAATGCGCCAGGTCCCGGTGTTGCACGCTGGCATAGGCTGCCGGTACGCGCTTGAGAGTCTCCTGCGAAAACAGCCAGATCGGCGTCTGATTCGGGCGCTCGATGCGATCGAGCAGGATATCGAGATCGCCGGTAGGTATTCGGATGGTACCGACCTTCTCTCGCGAGACGCGCAGCCGGTCTTCGACATTCCCTTGCGGAGAGCGGGAGATCGCGCCGATGTCGGTCGAGGTGCCGAGATCCAGCAGATACTTCAGCTTTTGCGCCAACTCCTCCGATGCATGCTCCGAACGCTTGCCGTCAAGATACGCCGCGGCTCGGGCGTAATCCTGGCTCCCGGCGGCGCGCAGAAAGCCCAGCACGGAACCGTGCGGTGTCTCGCGTCCAAACGGATCAGGCGGAAGAACCGGCGCGGCAGGCGGAGGGGAGGAAGTCGCAGATGGATTGGAGGATCCGGCTCCCGGTGAGGCCGGAGAGGGTGTCTGGGAAGCCGCAAAGACAGTGGTATGGACCAGAGCCAGCACGAAGATGCAACGCAACATCTGGCAGCGCGTATCTCTTTTTTCCATAACCGGTTCTTCGCTCCGGCTTCGTTTTTTGGATTGTTTCTACTTGCCGGTCATACGGATTGAGGGGAAGCTTTCGGTGCTCAGCCGAAGCCTGAACGTCAGGACCCGAGCGGAGTCTACCACTCTCGAAAAAAACTTCCTAACCGCGCAGCTGTTTCCTTGTCTAATGCGCTGAATGGAAGTCAACGACCACGCGACGGTCCGGACGGTACTGGGCGGAGACAAAGAGGCCTATGGCACGCTCGTTGCCCGCCATAGCCAGAATGTCTTTCGCGTCGCCTTCCGCATTACCGGCGACGAGGCCGACGCGGACGAGGTGGTTCAGGAGACTTTCCTTCGCGGCTACCAGCGGCTCCAGAGCTTCGAGTCGCGATCTGAATTCGGAACCTGGATCTATCGAATCGCCGTAAATTGCGCACTCAATATGATCAACAAACGCAAACTCGACGCAACGTACCAGATCGGTGAAGAGACGGATCCCTCGCAAAAGCAGGTGCAGGTCGCCGATACCTCGGCCGGCCCTGAGCGAACGCTGCTCAGCCGCGAGCTCGAATCCCTTCAGGCCGCGGCGATGCGAAACCTTACCGCGACCGAGCGCACCGCCTTCATTCTCCGTCACATGGAGGATCGATCCACTACAGAGATTGCCGCTGCGCTCGAGATTGCTCCCAACGCCGCCAAACAGGCCGTCTTTCGCGCCGTACAGAAGCTGCGCCGCAGCCTCGCTCCACTCCGGGTGAACCCATGAAGCATTTGAACGAAGAAGAACTCATCGACTATTACTACGGCGAATCCGAATCGCCGGCCGCAATCGATACGCACCTGCGCGAATGCAGCGGCTGCGCAAAGGACTACGCCTCACTCACGAGCGATCTCTCGGCGATCGTGGCTGCTCCTGCTCCAACTCGTGATGCGGATTACGGCGCAAAGGTGTGGCAGTCCATACGGAGTTCCGTGCCGGTCTACGAAGCCTCACGAGAAGCTCCGCGCAAGAGAAGCAGCTGGTTTGCGCTTCATCCCATGCTTCATTCCTGGAGCGGCGGACTCGCTGTCGCAGCAGCCTGCCTGTTTGTCATCGCAGCAGCCTTCTTTGCGGGACGGCTGTGGGAGCATCGCAGCACGCCTTCCTTAGCGAACAACGTGAACGGCGAACAGGGCAAACAGCGAGTCGTGCTGGTCGTCCTTGGCGACCATCTCGACCGCTCCGAGCGGCTCCTGGTCGAGTTGAAGCACGCCGGGCCCTCGACCGAAGCTCCTCTGCAAGCCGAGGCCCGCGACCTGCTCTCCACCAATCGCCTGTATCGCGAGAGCGTAAAGCAGGCAGGCGATCCCGCCCTCGCCAGTGCGCTCGATCATCTGGAGCGCGTCCTGATCGAAGTTTCGAACCAGCCCGCCGGTCTCTCACAGGCGAAGCTCGATGAACTGCAAAAAGAGATGAATACCGACGGCCTCCTCTTCGAGGTCCGCGTCCTCCGCTCCCGGGTGCAGGAGGATGGCGATTCGAAGAAGAACGTCGCGGCAGCAACGAAAGGGGTCTCCATTTTATGAAAGCTAATTTGATCTTCCCGGCCGCACTTTTTGCGTCCACACTTTTCGCACCCGCGGCGGTCTGCCTTCAACCTGCCGTCTTCGCCGACACAGCCTTCCTCAACGAGATGCCTGCCGACGATCGTGGAAGTAATCCCTATGCGGATGGCACCCGCGCCATCAACGAAAGCCGCTGGTCCGACGCCGAAGCCATCTTCACGAAGATCGCATCGCAGCACAGCGATCGCTCCGACGCCGCCCTCTACTGGAAGGCCTATGCGCAGAACAAGGAGGGCCAGCAGGCCCGTGCTCTCGAGACCTGCGCCGACCTTGGCCACACATACCCGCAGAGCCGCTGGATCACAGAGTGCGACGCGCTTCGCATCGAGATTCGCGGTCGGAGCGGACAGCCGGTCTCGCCGCAATCGACGGGCGACGACGAGCTGAAGCTGCTGGCGCTCAATGCGCTGATGCAGCAGGACGAGGCACGTGCCATGCCGGCGATCCAGCAGATCCTCAACGGCAACGGATCGGAGAAGCTCAAGGAGCGCGCTCTCTTTGTGGTGGCGAATAGCAATTCGCCGGAGGCGCAGAAGCTGATCGGAGAGATTGCGCGCGGTCAATCGAATCCTGCGCTGCAGATTCGGGCCGTTCGCATGTATGCAGCCATCAAAGGCAAGCAGTCGGCCGCAACGCTTGCGGATGTCTATCAACATACAGCGGACGAAGCGGTAAAGCGTGCCATCCTGCAGTCGTACCTGGTCTCAGGCTCGCAGGACAGACTGATCGAAGCCGCGCGCAGCGAGCAGAACGCTATGCTTTCCAGGACCGCGGTTCAGGAGCTTGGAGCCATGGCTGCCACCTCCGCGCTCTCGCAGCTCTACCACGACACGAAGGACACTCAGGTCAAGTCCGCCATCATCGGTTCGCTGGTCGCATCAGGGCCGAAGGGAGCCGAAGTGCTTGGCGAGATCGCGAAGACCGAGCAGGATCCCGAGTTGCGCCGCAAGGCCATCCGCAACCTAGGAGTGAGCGGAGGAGCCTCGGCTGCTCCGGCACTGGTCGCCACCTACCAGAACAGCTCCGATGCCGAATCGAAGAAGGCGGCGCTCGACGGTCTCTTCCTCTCCGGCGACGCGCATGACCTTATCGCTCTCGCGCGAGCAGAGAAGAACCCGGAGATGAAGCAGGCCATCGTCTCCAAGCTGAGCCTCATGCACAACAAGGAAGCCACCGACTACATGATGGAAATCCTCAACAAGTAGCAGCGTCCCTACAAGGAGGGTACGTCCCGTGAATAGCCACCTCGCTATAGCTCTCGTCCTCAGTGCGTCTGCTGTCGCCTTCTCGGGTCAGCAGCCGCGCGTCTCCGACACGCATTTCAACACTGAGTCTGTGGGCTCAGGACTGTCCGCGACGGTGACGCGATTTCAGCACTCCAACCAGCAGCTATGGATTGGATATGAAGTTCCGTCTGTTCCAGGAAACCATTCATCTTCATGTGGCGATTCATACGGATCGTCTGACGATGGATGCTGCGGTGAAGTTCAACTCGAAGGGTCACGAGACGGTGTGACCCAGACCAGCCAGAAGACCGAGCCGGGCAGGATGTATGTCCTTCTTCGCCTCGATCATGGCTCCGTAACCAAGGTGCGGCCAGCCAACGTGGGTTGCCGAATGAATGCGGGAGGCGTCCCTTTCACGTGGCTCACGGGAGTCCAGCCAGAGGATAGCGTGCACTTCCTCGCCCAGCTTGCAAGCCAGTCCGCAACGGAGAATCGAGTCAGCGAAGGCGCACTCGTCACGTTGGCGCAACACGCCACCCCTGCGGCGACCTCTGAGCTCGCCACACTCGCTGCGCCGCCAAGCTCCACTCACCTGCGCGAAAAGGCCGCCTTCTGGCTCGGAGCGGCGCGCGGTCATGAAGGCCTGCTTGCCCTCGAGAAGCTGGTTCGCAGCGAGCAGGACCCAAAGCTCCGCGAGAAACTCGCCTTCGATCTCTCCATCAACCATGACCCTGCCGCGACTGACGACTTGCTGGCACTTGCGAAGTCCGACAGCAATCCGGGCGTTCGCGGCCAGGCGATCTTCTGGCTCGCCCAGAAGGCGGGAAAGAAAGCTAGCGCGGCTCTCACCAACGCCATCGAGAACGACCCCGATCAGCAGGTGAAGAAGAAGGCAGTCTTCGCTTTAAGTCAGCTTCCGAAAGAAGAGGGTGTTCCGCAGCTGATTCACGTCGCTGAGACCAACACCAATCCCGCTGTGCGCAAGGACGCCTTCTTCTGGCTCGGCCAGTCCGGCGACCCTCGCGCACTCACCTATCTCGAATCGGTTTTGAAGCGCTGAAACTTCACACAGGATATGCAGGCACTGCACTTTCGCCCTCCCTGCCCGGAGGGCGAAAGTGCGTTAGACTCCCACTGTTCGGCTTTACTGCTAAACCTCGTCGAGATTCGACGCAGAATCGCCAACAAGGAGCCGTATCCGTTGATCGTTCCCCTCCGTCTTCCTGCGTTGCGAACCACGGCAAAACTATTGCTCGCTCTCACTTCTTTTGTCTCTCCCGCTCTCTATGCGCAGTCGCCGAAAGAGGTCTCAGACATCCTGCATACGCTTGCGCCGCAATCGCAGAAGACCATCGAGCGCCTGTCCTCGTTCGAGAACCTGCCCGGTGACGAGTGGCGCTATCACATCGGCGATCTGGCGCATGGCGAAGACCCGGCTTTGAACGACTCCTCGTGGCCCGAGGCGAAACCGCACAGCAAGGCCCCGGTTGAGGCCGTCTGGTACCGCCGCCTGATTGAGGTGCCGAAGACGCTGAATGGATACGACCTCACGGGTGCGCGTATCTGGTTCCAGTTTCGCGCGAATGCCAACGGTCCCGTGCCGGAGATTATTTACTTCAATGGGCGCCGGGTTGCGCTTGGCGATGATCTCGAACCCATTGTTCTCTTCGATCAGGCCAAGCCGGGCGACAAAATTCTCGTCGCTGTAAAACTTCTTCAGACTGTCGATACGAAGAACTTCTCCTCTGTCTCCACGCGCATCGAGTTCGCCAAGGGACGTCCGAATCCCTCGGACCTGAGAATTGAGTTTCTCTCAACCGCCGTCCTTCTTCCCTCGCTCTCAAAGCAGCCCAAACAGGACATGGCTACGCTCGAGCGATCCATTGGTGCCGTCGATCTCGCCGCGCTCGACTCCAACAATCAGCCGAAGTTCGACTCATCGCTCGATACGGCCCGCGAGCAGCTTGAAACCCTAAAGCCTGTTTTGCAGCAGGCGACGATCCATCTCACCGGCAACTCGCACATCGACGCAGCATGGCTCTGGCCGGTCTCCGAGACCGTCGATGTCGTCAAGCGCACCTTCTCCACCGCCCTACAATTGATGAACGAGTACCCGGACTACACCTACACGCAGTCCGCAGCCGCCTACAACGAGTGGATGGCCAACAAGTATCCGGCCATCAATAACGAGATCAAGAAACGCATCAAGGAAGGACGATGGGAGATTGTTGGCGGCATGTGGGTCGAGCCCGACCTCAACATGCCCGACGGCGAATCGCAGGTCCGCTCGCTGCTGATCGGCAAGCGTTGGTTCCAGAAGGAGTACGGCGTCGACGTCCGCATCGGCTGGAATCCCGACTCCTTCGGCTACAACTGGCAACTTCCCCAGATCTACAAGCGTTCCGGCATAGACTACTTCGTCACCCAGAAGATGACCTGGAACGACACCAACCAACTGCCCTTCAAGCTCTTCTGGTGGAAATCGCCTGACGGCAGCAAGGTTCTTACCTACTTCCCGCACGACTATGCCAATAACAATCTGAACCCCATCCGTCTCTCCGCCGACCTGGCGACCGCTCGTCAGCGTTCACCGGGCATGGAACAGATGATGGATCTATATGGCATCGGCGATCACGGCGGGGGTCCAACTCGCGCCATGCTCGACGAAGGCAACCACTGGGCGAAGGATGGCATGATCGTTCCGAAACTTCAGTTCGGCACCGCCCAGAGCTACTTCACCGGCATCGAGCAGAAGCTCTCCCCCAGCTCATCCACCTGGGACTACACCTCCATCGCCAAGGGCTACAAGGAGCCCAAAGCCGATGCCGGCAGGATCGGTATTCCGACCTGGGACGACGAGATGTACCTTGAGTACCATCGCGGCGTATTCACCACGCAGGCCCAGCACAAACGCAACATGCGCGAGAGTGAAGAGCAGACCATAAATGCGGAGAAGTATGCCTCACTCGCATGGCTCAACGGCAGCCTCTACCCCAACGACCAGTTCACGGATGCATGGAAGAAAATCGCCTTCAACGGATTCCACGATCTCGCCGCGGGCTCGGGAATCGGCATCATCTATAAAGAGGCCCAGGCCGAGTTCGATCAGGTGCGGCTCGAGACCAACGAGATCTCTTCTCACGCGCTCCACACACTCGCCGCAAACGTAAACACGAAAGCAGCGGGCGATGTTCCCATCCTGGTCTTCAATCCGCTGGCGTGGGGACACACCGGCGTGACGACTGTGAATGTGCAGATGCCGAACAACTCCGACAACGGTATCTCTCTGCTCGACGAGCACGACAAGGTGGTGCCGACGAAGATTCTCTCAAGCGATGAGAAGGCCGGAACCTACAAGCTGCTGGTCCAGGCCCACGCTGTTCCTTCGCTGGGATATCAGGTGCTGCACGCTGTTCCTGGGGAAAAACCCTTCAAGAGCGATCTAAAAGCCAGCGACACGAAGATGGAGAATGAATTTCTTCGCGTCGAGGTCGATCCAAAAGACGGCTGCATCACCAGCCTCTACGACAAGAAGGCGAAGTTCGAATCGCTGGCCAAAGGAGCCTGCGGCAATCAGCTCCAGACCTTTGCCGATCTACCGAAGGATTACGATGCGTGGAACATCGATCCCGGCACCTTTGACCACATGACCCCCATCGACAAGGTCGACTCTGTCGAGCTGGTTGAGAAGGGGCCGATGCGTGCCGTCATCCGCGTAACCCGTACCTGGCAGAGCTCGAAGTTCGTTCAGGACATCCAGCTCTACGCCGATACGGACACCGTCGACATCATCAATGACATCGATTGGCATGAGAAACACGTTCTGCTCAAGGCAGCCTTTCCCCTTGCTGCCTCCGGCCCCATGGCGACCTATGAGATTCCCTATGGAAGCATCGAGCGTCCCACAACCCGCAACAACTCCTGGGAGAAGGCACGGTTCGAGGTTCCCGCTCTGCGCTGGGCCGACCTCGGCGACTCCAAACACGGCTTCAGCCTGCTGAACGAGGCGAAGTATGGCTACGATGCCGTCGGCAACTCGCTGCGGCTTACGCTTCTGCGCTCGGCCACATGGCCCGATCCGGACGCGGATCAGGGCCATCAGCACTTCAGCTACGCCCTCTATCCGCATGCTGGAACCTGGAAGCAGGCTCTCACCGAGCGCCACGGCTACCAGTACAACTACGAGCTGCGCGCGCAGCAGGTCGTTCCCCATGCTGGCTCGCTTCCCCTCGCGCACTCCTACGCCTCGGTCTCGCCTGAGAACGTCGTCCTCACAGCTGTCAAGAAGGCCGAGGACGATAATGGCCTGATCTTCCGCGTATTTGAGTGGGCCGGCAAGCAAGGCGACGTCACATTCACGGTTCCTGCAGGAGCCACGGCCGCAACCGAGACGAACCTGATGGAGAGGTCCACAGGCTCACCCCTCCCGCTCTCCGGGGACAAAGTTACGGCGCACATCAGTCCGTACGAGATTCTCTCCATCCGCGTCGACTATCCACATACGTCGAAGCCGTAGCCATAGAGGGACGATGAGAAGGCGAGCTGCCAGACCGTTCGCTCTCTTAATCTTTAAATCGCAACTCAAGACGTAAACTGAAGACATGGAAAACAGCATGAGCTTTATACGTAACCAGGACCCGAAGACCTTCACCCCCGAGCCCGGTATGCGCCGGCAGGTTCTCGCCAACACCGACCAGCTCATGCTCATTCGCCACTTTTTCGAGGCGGACTGGGTTGGCGCCCGTCACAGCCATCCGCATCATCAGCTCGTCTATGTCATCAAGGGAGCCATTCGTGTCGATATCGCTGGCAAGGTCATCGATGTTCACGCAGGCGATAGCTTCATTGTCGATGGAGGCGTCGAACATCAGGCGTCCGCTCTTGAACCCTCAGAGGTTCTTGACGTCTTCACACCCACCCGCGAAGACTACCGCGATCTGTTGAAGTAGCGATCGCGACTCAAGCCTCTGGTTGAGTCGCAATGCTGTTGCCACGGCTGCCGCCCAGGAAGCGAACTCCATAGACAATGAGCCCGGCCAGTAGAATCACGCCAGCCGTCCGGATCTCTCGAAAGAAATTCGTTCGCGAAAACAGAATGAAGAGGAATCCGGCAAGCGCGAGTAAAGCGGGAAGGGGATACAGCGGCATTCGATACCCGCGCACCTTCCGCTCTCGCCGATGCTTCGGCAGCAACACCGCCAGGCCTTGCAGCAAAAACTGAAATAGGATGCGGATCACGACAAGGGCGGTAATCACCTCCTGCAGCCGGAAGATGCAGCAGATCATCGTCATCGTGCCCAGTGTCAGCAAGGCATGATGCGGCATTCGCAGCTTCGGATGGATCGCGCCAAACCAGGCAGGAAAGTTTCCATCGCGCGCAGCCGCAAAGGGGATTCGCGACTGGCCGAGCAGCAACGCAAACACCGAGCACAGCGCTGCCACTGCAATCAACACCACAATCACTCCCGCTGCCCCATGCCCGTAGAGCCGCTCCATAAACACGGCCATGGTGAACATTCGTGCATGGCTGCCGTTGTCGTGCATCATCTCCTGCCACGGCAGCACGCCCAGCACGCTGATGTTCATCAGAAGGTATAGCGTGCCGACAATCACAACCGATCCTAGTACGGCTCGGGGAATCGTCTTCTGCGGATCGCGAACCTCCGCACCCAGGAAACAGACGCTGTAATATCCGCCATAGTCATACGCCGCAACCAGCAATCCCGCCCCAAGCCCCATGAAGAACTCAGTGTTCAGCTGAAAGGCTCCCGTGGGGAAACTGAAAGCAATCTTCGAATTAAAATGAGTAAACCCTGCGAAGATGATGAAGACCAGCGTCAACACTACCGCAACGCCGAGCCAGCGAACGATTTTGTCGATTGAAACAATGCTTCGATAAAGCACCGCCAGTGCTAGCGCGCACGCTCCCATGGCAATGAGAGTCTGTCCGCTCAACACAATAGGGACGTCCAGGAATCTGGAGGAAAAGAATGGGTTGCCCGAATGCGGAAAAAAGAACGACACGTACTGCGAAAACCCGATGCATCCCGAAGCGATCGACAGCGGCGAGCTGAAGAGGATCTGCCACGCATAAAGAAACGAGAAGACACGTCCCAGCCCACGCTCACCATAAAGATGTTTCAGATAGGCGTACGATCCGCCGGCTTCGGGATAAGTCGTCCCTAGCTCGCTCCACACCATTCCATCGCACAACGAGAGCGCGGCGCCCAGGATCCAGCCCAGCATCGCCTGCGGTCCGCCCATCGCGGCGACGATGAGTGGAAGCGTGACAAACGGCCCCACTCCAACCATTCCGATCACGTTCAGGCCAAGCGCAGACGACGTAGAAAGCCCCCGCTGCAGCTCCACCGGTTTTCCATCCGCGAGCGCCGTCCGGGAGTGTTTAACGTTCATTCAGCCGCCCTGTCAACCTATCGCACTCGCCCCTCATCGCATCTTGGGCGTGTGCAAGCCGCTGCCTTCTCTCGCGAATCCATCTTTCATCGCCCGATACAGCATCCCGAGCACGCAGAATCTCTGGACCGAGAACCTCCACCGCCGGGCCGCCAGGAATCTTTCGCACCGCAACGAAGTTCTTCGCACTCAGCGCCCCTCGAATCTGATCGCGAGGTAGCGTGAATTCGCCCTTCAGCTCACGCTCGATGATAGTCGTCATAGCCTCTGCATCGTACACTCCATCCAGCTCACGCACAGCGCCGCTCACAATTCCATGTGCGGCGTGAAAGCTCATGCCGGTCGCACGCACCAGGGTGTCGGCCAGCTCCGTGACAGGAAGAAAATTTTCGTCCGCAGCAGCCGCCATCCTCGACGTGTTGAACTCCGCCTCGCCGAGAGCCCCCGTAAGCAGCCGAATGCTGCGTTCTGCATCGTCAAAGGCGGTGTAAACCAGTGGTTGCAGGTCGTCTTCTGCGTCATTCATATCGGCGAAGGGAGTGTTGTGCAGACTCCCCACAACACCCTGCGCCTCCACCAGCGCGCGACTGGCCAGCACGCGAACATGTTCGAGCGGAACAGGATTCCTTTTCTGCGGCATGATGCTCGAGATCTGCACATAACCGTCGCTCAGCCGCAGATAACCGAACTCCACCGTGCTCCACAGCAAAAGATCCTGCGTAAATCTTCCCAGGCTGAGCATCGCCGTCGCCAGCACTCCGCAGCTCTCCACCAGATAATCCGTCGCCGCAATCGCGCCGTACGAGTTCATCTGCAGCCGGTCAAAGCCAAGCAATTCCGCCGTAAAAGTTCGATCGATCGGAAATCCCGTCGTCGTAATCGCGCAGGCTCCCAGCGGACTGCAATTCACCCGCACGTAGCTCTCACGGATACGCTCCGCATCGCGCTCCAGGATCTCGATATAAGCCATCAGGTAGTGGCCAAGCGTCGTCGGCTGTGCCGGCTGATTATGCGTATACGCAGGCATCAACGCCTCTCGATGCGTCCATGCCAGCTCGACCAGAAAGCTCCGCAACCCCAGCAGGGATTCGAACATCTGCATCAGCCTTCCGCGCAGGACCATGCGATACATCGTAAGGTCGATGTCATTCCGGCTGCGCGCCGTGTGCATCTTTCCGGCAACCTCTTCGCCGCAGGCCGCCGCAAGTTTCTTCTCCAGATAGAAAAAGAGATCCTCAAAGCTTCCGTCGTACTCTGCCGTCTTAATCGCATCGCGATCCAGGCCGTCGAGCGCCGATAGGCAGGCCACGGCCTCGTTCTCCGGCATGATTCTCTGGCGGGCGAGCATTAGCGTATGTGCGTACTCGATCTCCAGCAGCGGCTCCAGAAAGTACCGCTTCGCATCGGCAAAGACCGGAGCCAGCACGGTATCGCGATAGATGGGCGCTGGAAACTTCGTCTTCTGCTCCGAGGTCTTCATGAATCTTCCTTCTACATTACCCGTTTCAAGACAAAAAAATAGGTGACGTAAACCATGATCGGTTTACGTCACCGCGATTGACTACCAGCGAGCTGCAACGCCGAATTGAACGATGCGAGCCTCAAGCACAGAACTGCGAACGATGGTCGGCGCCGCTCCGGTCGCAATACCTGTTGTTGTATTGACGGCCTGCGTCGTGGCTATGCCGGTTACGTTGGTGTGGTTGAAGATGTTATTCGCCTCCAGCAGGAACGACGTGGAGAGGCGATCGAACAGCTTAGGGAAGGTTCGCGTATAACGTCCATCGATCTGATAGACACTGGGGGAGCGCACTGTGTTTCTCCCCACAAACGCGGGCCGTGTAACAGCCTGTGTCGAGGCGTCTCCATTCAGCGTCACGCCTGTCAGAATGCTTGCCTGGTCGCCCGAGCTGACATTGGCCAGCAGCGCAATCATGTTGTGATTGGCAGCTGAGTTCAGGAAGCGGTTGCTCAGGGTGAACGTCGGCTCCATCACTGCGGTCAGGTTGAACGCATTCGGATGATTCACGAGACTGTTGCCGCGATCGCGCTTCAGATTCGTCGGATCTTCGATGCCCACGCTTTGTTCAAACGTGTTCACCTCAGGGCCATCCGAGATTGTGTGCGACCAAGTGTAGTTCGCGTTGATCTGGATGCCTCGGGCTAGCGAACGAGTGTAGTTCACGAGAAGCGCGTTGAAGCTTGTATTCGCTCCCGATTCAACCTGGTTGATCTGATCGAATCTCGTATCCACGCGCGAATTTGCATTGACCGCAGTGTCGAAGACGGGGCGCCCATCCGCCAGGAACCGGATCGGATTTTTGACGTTGATGTTGTGCTGATACTGCAGATTGCGACCGCTCGTCATGATATAGCCCAGCATGAACGTGTCATAGCGGCTGAACTCATGCGAGAGCTGCATCGTCGCATTCCAGGTGTATTCGTTCCTGAACGTTGGGGAGACAGTGGTTACGTTCTGTCGTGCCCCCACGCCGCTTGCAGGAATATTCGGGAACGCCAGAACGCCACTGGTAGCGCCGGCAGGCTGTGTGATCGTAAAGCTGTTGGTGCGATTCGATCCATCCAGGTTCAGCGCATTGAACCAGAGATTCGTTGGGGTCGATTGATAGAACATTCCAGCGGATGCCTTCAGAACCGTCTTGTCGTCGAGCCGGTATGTGAAACCCAGACGAGGTGCAAAGTTGGTATTCGGCGTATTGAAATGTTGCGAGTTTACAAAGGGTGCATTTGGATTCGCCTGCGGTCCCTTGAAACGATCATAGCGGCCACCGTAAACAACCACCAGTCTTCGTGAGAGTTGCCAGGTGTCCTGAATATAGGCTCCGAAGAATAAAGAGGCATACCCAATCCCGGTCTTGTCCTGCTGGCGCGCAAACTGACTATAGCTATAAGGGTTGGTTCCATTTTTGGCCGCAAGATAGTCTGCGACGCTGCGGAAGGTGTAGGTGTTAAAGCTTACAAGACGCTGACGATTGATCAGCTGCGCCAGGCTGAACCCGCCTTTGATTGTGTGGGCTCCCCGAACGTAGGTTACGTTGTCGCTTCCGCTGGGGACCTTGTCGGTGTACTGATCTCCGCCCATGTTGGATGCTCCCAGGGCTGCGATGTTGGTGATGATAATGGCTGGGTCAGTTCCGCCCTGGGGTCCGGGAAAGTGCGAGTTGTTGCGGAACGGCCAGGAGAATCGAAGTTCATTCACCAGATGATCGTTGATCGTAGAGGTCAACTGCATACCGATCACGTGGGCGCGATCCAGAAAGTCAACGCCGGTGCTTCGCGTATTGATGCCGCCCACCTGCGTGTTGAACGGGAAGTCATTCTTGAAGTAGTTGTAACGCACGAACAGCGAGTTCTTCTGGTTGATGGTCCAGTCGCCGCGTCCCAGCACAAAGGTGCCGTGCAGCAGGCCGGGCGCTGCTGCAACCTGATCGGGCGTCAGTCCTAGAGCCTGAATATTCGCAGGTGTAATCGTGACTGGCGCAGGCTGTCCGCGCACCACGTGCTCATAGGATCCGAAGAAGAACAGTCTGTCCTTGATCGCAGGACCACCCAGATTCGCCGAGTAATCCTCCAGTTCCAGGTTCGGCTTCGCCTTCGTTTTATCGGCGAAGAATGGATACGCGGTCGCGTCCTGCCAGCGGCGGAGCCATTGAAACAATCCGTGATAGTTATTGGTTCCATTATTGGAGATCACGTTATAAACGTCCCCGGAGGTCCAGCCAAACTCCGGAGCAAAACTGTTGGAGACCGTCTGGACTTCTTTGACGAAGATGTTGCCGATCGGGAACAGGCGTAGACCGATACGATCGCTCTGGGTGTTCACCATGCCATCCATCTGGTAATTGATTCGATCCAGCAAACCATTGGTATTGATCGTGCGCGGGATCCCCAGCTCTTGGTTAGGATGGCCGCTCACGCCCGGCTGAAAGAGGATGAAGTTGTACGGATTCCTCGAAGTCAGCGGAAGGTTTTCGATCTCGCGTGAATCCAGCGTCCGCTGTACGTTGAGCGTCGAAGGATCGATATTCGTCGTCGACGCGATCACCTCAATCTGCTCGGTCGCGTTTCCCACTAAAAGCGAGCTGTCCAACGTAGCCTCTTTGCCGGCAGACAATGCGATCTGATCGTAGTGTGCCGTAGAAAAACCTTCTTTTGTGATCGAGACGCTATAGGTTCCCAGAGGAAGATTGACGAGTACGTAATAGCCATCCCCTCCCGTTTGAATCGCCCGGCTATAGCCGACCTCGGTATTCGTGACGGTGACACTGGCACCGGCAATGGAAGCACCGCTCGCATCCGTCACATGCCCGCGGATCGTGCCGTTGATGGATTGTGACTGACCCCAGGCCATTGCAGGTGCGATCAGAACGGGGAGTCCCGCGAAGAGCGCGGCTCCAAGAAGGGAGATTCGGACACTGCGAAGAGTCGACAAGGTGTGCCTCCTGGGACCGTCAAAACGGATCTTGCAATCTGGAAAGCTAAGCTGCTATCGCGAAAGCTGCCCGGGACGGAAAACTTAGTAAAACCTATTTAGGAAGTGTTGAAGGTGCCTTCACACTAGTGAAACATTGGAAGGCTGTCAATAAAATTCTGGATTCTCGGGTTAGTCCAGCAGGCGAGCTTCGGTGGCGGAAAGACTGACCGAGATTGCACCGTGAAGCTGCGCCTGTGTCCCCAGCGAGCTCGACCGCACTTGCGGCTTTGCGAACTCGTTGCGCGCCAGCAGCTTCTCGGTGCTTCTACAAAGCTCCGCATGCGAGCCCACGCCGCCGCCCAGAATGACGACCTCCGGGTCCAGCGTCAGGGACATGTCCACAATACAGTCCGCCAGAATCTGTGCCGCATACTGCACAATCTGTGCAGCCAGTCGGTCGCCGTCCACAGCAAGGTCAAAGATCTCGGTCGCGCGTAGTTTTGCGAGCTCGTTCATATTGGAGCGTCGCTCGCGCCCCAGCAGCCTTCTCCACTCAGCCTCGATACCCAGGCCGCCGATCGCGCCTTCCATCTGCCCTGCCGCCTGGACCTCCAGGGCTTGCCTTGGACGTCCGTTCACGGCGGCATAGCCAATCTCGCCCGCGCTCCAGTTCGCGCCATGATGCAGCCGTCCACGCAGAAAGATTCCCGCACCCACGCCTGTACCCAGGGCGATGAACAGAAAGTCTTCGACGCCCGAGGCCGACCCGCGCCAGTGCTCGCCCACCGCGGCCAGATTGGTGTCGTTCTCCACCGTCGCGGCAATGCCAACTTCGCGCTCGATCATCGTTCGCAAGGGAACGTCGTTCCAGTCCCGCAGGTTCGGCGCGGAGAGCACCATTCCGGAGTCCACATTCGTTACGCCCGGCGCGCCTACCGTGATGTGCAGTACCTTCTTCATCGAGGTCGAGACTTCCTGGCACATCATCTTCAGTCCATCATGGACCAACGCGCACACTGCCTTTGGCGCTCTCTGTCGCTCCGTGAACTGCGTCGCCCATTGCGTCACAATGTGTCCATTCAGATCCGCTAGAACCATGCGCAGTCGCGTGCCGCCTATGTCTACTCCGGCTACATAGCCACGGTTGGCGTTGAAGCGCAGCATCTCGGGTGGCCGTCCACCGCTCGACTCCCCATCTCCAAGATTCTCTACCAGGTCCAGCGACTCCAGATAGGCCACAGCACTTGAAACCGTAGGTGCGCTCAATCCGGACAGCCGCACCAGATCGGCCTTCGAACAGGGATTATGTTCCCGCAGCAGCCGCAGAAGTCCGCGCGCATTCGCCTGGCGCAGATGCGACGGCCGCGAAGGCTGTACCGCGGATCCTGATGGATATTGAACAGATGGGGTGGACTGGATTCGCATGAGGGCGTCTGTCGAGACATCATATCCTAAATTTGTTAATAATCTTTACAAAGTTATAGGGCGTCTGGTATCCATTACCAAACAAAGAATGAGACTCTCATAAAGCACCCTAACCAAACAGAAGATCATCTGTAGCAAAGAGTCGCATCTCCAGGAGCCTTTCGTTCATGAGACCTGATGTCCGCCGCGGGACCATCGCCACGATCCTTACCTTGTCCTTCGCTTTGCAGGGGGAAGCCGTCGTGGCTCAGCAGTCCGGGCCTGCTCCCTATCAGTCCGCATATGCGCGCCCCCTCTCTGTAGATCGCGGATCGACAGGCCTCTCGCAGACGCTGCAGAAGCTCCATACCCGGGCCTCGCTCGCCATGGTCACCGCACATCCTGACGACGAAGATGGCGGCACGCTCACGTATGAAAGCCGCGGCCAGGGCGTCGATACCACCCTGCTCACGCTCAATCGCGGTGAAGGTGGACAGAACGTCATGACCTCTGACTTCTGGGATCAGCTCGGAACTCTCCGCACCCAGGAGCTTCTCGCCGCCGGCGACTACTACGGCATTCATCAATACTGGACTCGCGTAGCCGACTTCGGCTTCTCCAAAACCATCGAGGAAGCCCTCAAGACCTGGGGCGAAGAGCGCGTCCTCTACGACGTCGTTCGCGCCATCCGCATCCAGCGTCCGCTCGTCGTCACCAGCGTCTTCGCGGGCAACGTCTCCGATGGCCACGGACACCATCAGGTCGCCGGCTACATGGCGCAGCGAGTCTACGCGATGGCGGGCGATCCCAAAGTCTTCCCCGACCAGATCAGGGCAGGCCTGCTTCCCTGGTCGCCGCTCAAGGTCTACGGCCGCGTCCCCTTCGCCCGCGTCTCTGAAAAGGGAATCTACGACTACGCCACGGGCCATTACGCGCCTGCCCGCTTCCGTAACTACGTCGACAGCACCTGGATCGAGGGCGTTCCTTCAACGACGGTCGAGATCCCCAGCGGCAACTACAATCCCATGCTCGGAACCTCGTATATGCAACTCTCTCGCGAGGGGCTCAACGAGCAGAAGACCCAGAACGGCGGCATTGCCGTGCCGCTCCCGCGCGCCTTCTCCACTCCTTATCATCTCTACGCCTCGCGCGTGACCGCCGCTTCGAAGGAGAAAACCTTCTTCGACGGCATCGACACCACCCTCGCCGGTATCGCCTCTTATGCCCCTGAGAGCGAGCAGGCCGCGTGGCGCGAAAAGCTGAATGCCCTCAACGCTACGGTTGAATCGGCTCTCAGCGGTTTCAATGCTGCCACGCCCGCAACCATCGCACCTATCCTCGCGAAAGGCCTTTCCGAAACCAACGCGCTCCTTGAGGAGATCTCCAGCAGCAAGCTGCCCGCCGACGCGTGCTACAACATGACGCACGAGCTGACGATCAAGCAGCAGCAGTTCAATCTCGCTCTGCAGCAGTCCCTTGGCCTGGCCTTGCTCGCCAACACCATAGAGGGCCCCGCCGGAACAGGCCGCACAGGGCCCTTCGGTGATTTTTCTACGCAGCTGCCCACTTCGCAGACCGTTGTTCCCGGAGACAAGGTCGCCGTCGCAGTCCACATCGCCAACCAGGGTGCGGACCCCGTCTCCCTTTCCGCGGTCAACGTCGTCTCCGAGGCCGGAGCCGGCTTTACCATCGCTCCGAAAGCTTCTGCCGTCGGCCAGCTCGCCCCCGGCGGAACCCGCGACCAATCCTTCGATGTCACCGTTCCCCGCACCGCCGAGCTCACCCGGCCTTATTTCAGTCGACCGTCCCTGAAACAGTCTTACTACGACATCAACGACCCCCGTTACCTCAACCTCCCAACGCGCCCCTATCCCCTGCTTGCTACAGCCACAGTTACATATCACGATGTCGCAATTAGGCTGGCGGGTGTCGTCCAAACCGTGCACCGCATCAACGGGGAAGGACCTGTTCTCGAGCCCCTGCTCATCGCCCCGGCCATCTCGCTCACGGTCACTCCCTATGCCGGAGTGGTCCCCCTCAACAACTCCGCTATCGAGCTTCACGTCGAGCTACACAGCAGCGTCAAGGGACCTGCCAAGGGAACTCTCCGGCTCGACCTTCCTCCCGGCTGGAAGTCCACTCCTGAAGTCGCTGACTTTGCCACCATGCGCGAAGGAGAAGACCAGAACCTCACCTTCCACGTCCAGCCCCAGCAGGTGCAGACAAAGCCCTACACCATAACCGCGGTCGCCGAATTCAATGGTGAGAAGTTCACCCAGGGCTTTCAGACTGTCGGCTATCCCGGCCTGCGGCCCTATCCGCACTATCGTCCAGCCACATACCGCACCACCGGCGTCGACGTAAAGACCGCGCCGAATCTCAACATCGGCTACGTGATGGGAACCGGCGACGACGTCGCCACCTCGCTGGAGGATATCGGCATCCATCCCTCCATGCTCTCCGCGGGGGAGATCGCCTCCGCAGACCTGTCTCACTACGACGCCATTATTCTCGGCATCCGTGCCTATGCGGCGCGTCCCGAACTCAAGACCTTCAACAACCGTCTGCTCGAATACGTGCACAACGGCGGAACCGTCGTCGTCCAGTACCAGACTCCCGAGTACGACCACAGCTACGGCCCCTATCCGCTCACCCTCTCCGGTGATCCCGAAAAGGTTGTCGAAGAGGACAACAAGGTATCCATCCTCGTCCCCAACGATCCCGTCCTCAACTGGCCCAATAAAATCACCTCCGCCGACTTCGACCACTGGGTCGAGGAGCGCGGCCACGGCTTCATGCGCAGCTGGGATTCACACTACATCGCCCTCACCGAAATGCACGATACCGATCAGGACCCACAAAAGGGCGGCCTTCTCTATGCCCGCTACGGCAAGGGAGCTTACGTCTACTTGTCGTATGCCTTCTTCCGGCAGATGCCCGACGGAGTTCCCGGCTCCTTCCGCATCATGGCCAATCTCCTCAGCATGGCTAAAAATCCTCAACTCGCCCTCGGCAAAGAAGCGTCTCCCGCGACCGCCGGAACCCACTAAGCTTCTCCACGGCGGTGCAGGGGGTGGCCCGCACCGCTATTTTTTTTAGCTCCAGGTCTCCGAAACACTTCACGAGGGATCGCGCTGTCAGTATCGATCCTGCTTCAGTTCAATCCCTGCCTCGCCGGCCCTGATCATGCTTTCGCTCTCGCCAAAAACATTCAGGCCGTTGCGGCCTGCCGCCTTCACCACGTACATGGCGGCATCGGCATTCTTGAAAAGTTCCTTTTCTTCCTCGGCATGGTTAGGAAGCGTGCAGACGCCGACGCTGACCGTGATTTGGATCTCGCGATCCTCAATCGTGATCGGCTCTGCAAGACGCTGAACCATCTGCAGGCCACAACGTCTCACGTCTTCCATACTCTTGAAGTCCGGCATCACAATCACGAACTCGTCGCCGCCCATGCGCGCAATCGTATCGGTCTCACGGATCAGGGAAACCAGTCTTTCTCCAACTGCGGTGAGCAGTGCATCCCCGGCAGCGTGGCCTAGAGAATCGTTGACCCGCTTGAAATAATCGACATCAAGCACAAACAGCGCGACCTGGTGTCGATAGCGTCGCGCCCGCAGCACCGCCTGGTGCAGACGGTCCGCCAGCAACGTCCTGTTCGCAAGGCCCGTCAGCTGATCGTAGTGGGCCAGGTGCTGCACATGGTCCGCCATACGTTTGCTCTCTGTAACGTCGCGGCTGGTAATGGCTACCCCATCTCCAAGCTTGACCACCTGGATGCTGAGCCATGTGTCCTTGATCCTCTCATCGTCGATAAAAACCTCGCAGGCCAGGGGCACGCCGGTGCGGACAACCTCTCGGTACTTCTCGATCAGCCCGGAGGAGATCATGTAAGGACGAACTTCCGTGAGGACCTTCCCCAGAAGGCTCTCGCGCTTGACATTCAGCCGGCGCTCCGCATTCGGGTTGATATAGGCGAACCGGAAATCGACAATCTGGCCAGAGGCGTCAGGAATGCCATCGAAGATGTAGAAATCGTCGAGGCTGCTCTCCACCGACGCAAGAAATTTTGCATGCTCTTTTTGCGCAGTTCCGGAATCTTCCTTCATGCTGCGCAAATAGGGAAAGATCATCGCGATGCTCGCCGCGGCTCCAAGGGAGCTCAGCAGATCGATCCAATGAGAACTCCCCACGAGCCAGCCGACGGGCAGAATGCTGCCGGCAAGCCGCTTGATCGTGAAAAAGAGAACAAAGGCAAAAAGTACATGGCAGGTAAGAAGGGAAGGAACATTCTCGCTGCATGACCTTGAAATCCGCCGCATCCCGATCAGACAGAAGATGCAGACCAGCCAGGCTCCCAGGCCACCGGTGAGTTGAAGCAGGACCTCGCTCGTGCGCCTCGTCCAAGGCAAATCATGACGAAGAATCTGGACCGGTTGGCCAAAAGGATAGAGCAGCACCAGCAGCGTCGTTATCGTAAACAGAAAAACGAACAGTGCCAGTTGCCTTCTCGAAGAAGCTGGCCAAGCCTTTTTCGCGAGATCGCTCATCCATTACCCCGTCGTTGCAGAGCCGAGATGCTGATCGTGTCGAGGACATCGGATCCATACCGTATTGCGGGGCCTTCCTGCATAACCACGCTCCTTGTCAAAGGAGCTGTATCACCTTGCCTTCAGAGGTATTTTGAAGGTTTGAGCATAGTACATCGATCCGGGCACGTCCATACATGTTCTGGGGGAGGCGTGAGATGATCATAGCTTCAGAAAATCGCGGCCTTGCCTGGACCGCGAAAGGTTTCGAATCGCGGTAGAGTTAACGGTATAGAGGTATAGACAACCCCATGGATGCCAACACCCGCCACTTTCCCCACGCCATGCTACGCGAGATCTTTGAGCAGCCCCACGCCATCGCGGAAACCCTCTCCGCCTACTCCGACGATTCCGGCCTGCGCGAAGATGTCTTTCTTGCCGCCCGGCAGGCTCTGGTCGGTCGCGACAGCATCCTGATCGCCGCCTCAGGCTCCAGCCGTCATGCCGGTCTCGCTGGCGAGATTCTCTTCGAAGACCTCGCTGGAATCGCCGTCGATGTCGAATATGCCAGCGAGTACATCTACCGTTCCACCCAGACCCTGCGCAACCCCTGTTTCGTTGTCATCTCGCAATCCGGAGAGACTGCCGACACCTCCGAGGCACTTCGCGAGGCCATCGCCCGCGGCTGCTCCACCATTGCCATCACCAACAAGCCCGAATCGTCCATGGCAAAGCTTGCCGGCTGCTCCCTCCCCACGCTCGCCGGCATCGAGCGCGCGGTTCCCGCCACCAAGAGCTTCACCACCCAGCTTGCGGTAGTCTCCCTGCTCGCGCTCTACACCGCCCGCGTCCACGGCAGCATGACCCGTGCGGTAGTCGAATCCCATCTAGAACGTCTCTTCTCCGTTCCCGATGCCATGCAGGCCGCTCTTCCCCGGTGGGAAAAGCAGCTCTCCCAGATCGCCGCCACCCTCAACGACGCGGAAACCTTCCTCTTTCTTGGCCGTGGCATTCACTATCCCATCGCCCGCGAAGGCGCTCTAAAACTCAAGGAATCGGCTTACATCCAGGCTGAGGGCTATCCCACCGGCGAGCTCAAGCACGGCCCGAACGCTCTGGTGAATCGCAACAACCCCCTCGTCGTTCTTGCCACCTGCGACCCTCATGCGCCGGACTCCGTCCTCCGCTACGAGAAGACCGTCAACCTCGTCCGCGACATGCGCAAGCAGAAAGCCCAGATCCTCTCCATCGTCACCGAAGGCGATACCCGCATCGCCGAGCTGAGCGACCACACCATCGTGGTCCCTCCCACAGCCGAATACATCTCTCCGCTCTTTGAGGTGGTCCCGCTACAGCTCCTCGCCTACTTCATGGCCACGGCCCGCAACATCGACGTAGACAACCCCCGCAACCTGGTCAAAGCGGTAGTCCAGGAGTAACCCACTCTTTCTTTCACACCCTCTGTCCGCAGTCAGAGGACATAGGCGCTCCCAATCCAACCCAATCACCCCGCCCAAAACGTCATCTCGACCGAAGCGAAGCGGAGTGGAGAGATCCCTGTATTTCGCTTTTCCCAGGCCACAGCTCCGAGGCGATGTCATACTCCACCCATGCAGGAAATCTCCTACATCTACATCCTCTCCAATGGCTTCAAGCACCTCTATATCGGTGTCACAGCCAACCTCGATCTCCGCATTCGCCAGCATCGCAACGAAGTCGATCCCGACAGCTTCACGGCGCGCTACAACATCAAGGACCTCGTCTACTTCGAGCGCTTCAGCGACATCGAATCAGCCATTGCGCGGGAAAAACAGTTGAAGCGATGGTCCCGTATCAAAAAGATGCGGCTCATCGTCGCTGAAAACCCCACATGGCGTGACCTGAGCGAAGACTGGGCCGGACCAATAGAGCCATTCCGCGAAGAAGACCTAAAACCGCCAAAATCCTTCTCCAAATAAACATCCACGCCCACCATCATCGCGACACCGTCATCTCGACACCCCATCTCCAAACGCCATCTCGACGCCCCCTCACAAACGTCATCTCGACCGAAGCGAAGCGAAGTGGAGAGATCCCTGTATTTTGCCTTTTACCCCCAGGCCTCAAGAAGGCCACCCATGCCCCACAGATCCAATCCGGAATCGAACGGACCCAGAAAAGGCCTGTCAAGCCCCAATCCCATGGAAGCCCTTTACCCACAATGCCTTACAGTTGCCGATCAGTTTCCCCCCTCCCTATAATGGAAATAGCCTCTGAATGAACAGGATCGAGGCGACGGAAGCCGGTGCACACACAAAGTCCGGACCTAAGTCACCTAAATAGAAGACTTTGCACAAAAAAGTACGGGGGGAGGGGGTATCAGGCAACGTTGAATCCGCGGATGACCGCTACCGCGAGCAGGGCTCCTAGAATGGGGCCGAGGACCGGGATCCAGGCATAACCCCAGCCGGAGCCGCCCTTGCCCGCAATCGGCAGCAGCGCATGCGCGAGCCGTGGTCCCAGGTCGCGGGCAGGGTTGATCGCATAGCCGGTGGTTCCGCCCAGCGAAAGCCCGATTCCCCAGACCAGCGAGCCTACCAGCAGTGGTCCCAGCCCCGGAGCAACACCCGCCGGAGCGATGCGCTTGGAGAAGAGAGCTGTGGCCACCAGCACGAGTACAAAAGTCCCGATGATCTCGCTCACCAGGTTCCATCCTGGCGAGTAGACGGCCGGAGCCGTTGCGAAGCAGGCAAACTTGGCATCGGGGTCCTCGGTCAATTGCCAGTGAGGCTTGTAGTGGAGCCAGACCACGGCGGCTCCGCACAGCGCGCCCAGAATCTGTGCCGGAATATAGGTCAGCAGGCGCTCCGGGTGACCAGTCATCATCACCGACGCCACGGTGAAGGCAGGATTCAGATGCCCGTCCGTATCACCCAGCGCCGCACTTACAGCAACCCCGGCGAAGACCCCGATGGCCCATCCGGCCGTGATGGAGATCCAGCCCGCGTTCTGCGCCTTCGACCGGTTCAACAGCGCTCCGGCTACGACGCCGTTGCCGAGCACGATAAGGACAAACGTCCCGAAAAATTCACCGATCACCGCAGACCAATCGACCATCATTCACCCTCGTACACATAACCACGCGCGACCGAAGCGAACGACTCCAGGTCGCGGATCTTCCACTCCTCGCCGCGCCCAAGCTCCCGCGCCAGCACCTCGGCAACACGAGGAGCTGCCTCCACTGCAGCCCGTGCATTGAGGAACAGCGCGCGAGTCCGCCTCGCCAGAACATCCTCGACGGTCCTCGCCATCTCCTGACGAGCAGCCCAGACCACCTCGCGCATCCTGTACGGAAGCTGAGGATGGATGAGCTCGTTCAGCGCCGCATCCTCCAGTGACAGCCGCTCGATCCGAGGAAGATCTGACCCATAAACTCGCTCAGACTCAACGTCCGGAATATCGCGACTCCATCCGTGCAGCCGCAGCGATCGCGTCCGCGAGGGTTCCTTGCGCAGACCTCCGACGTCAGCTGCCCGGTTGATGACGTCCTCGCCCATTTTTCGGTAGGTTGTCCATTTGCCACCGGTCACGGTCACAAGGCCAGAGGGACGAACCAGGATGGTGTGATCGCGTGACAGCTTCGAGGTTGCCCCGCCGCCTTTGCGAACCAGCGGACGCAGACCGGACCACACGCTGAGAATCTCGTCGGGTTGCGGTTTCCGGCCCAGATACTTGCCGATGTGCTCGAGCAGGAAGCCACGCTCCGAAGCCATCGCCCGAGGCTCGACGCTGGCCCGCTCGACAGCCTCGTCGGTTGTCCCCACGACCGTCGCTCCATGCCACGGGATCGCAAACAGCACTCGGCCATCCGAGGTCTTGGGAATCATCATCGCGTTCGACGTGGGCAGAAAGGAAGGCGGCAGAACGAAGTGGCTTCCCTGGCTCACCGAGAGCAGGGACTCCCGATCACCATCCATGGCCAGCACCTGCTCGGTAAAGACGCCGGTCGCGTTGATCACCACCTTGGCTCGCAGGTCAAAACTGGTATCGCTTTCAAGATCGCGGGCGTGCACTCCGACGGCCTTACCGTTGTGCTCGATCAGACCCGTCGCCTCGACGTAGTTGATGGCGGTTCCATTCAGCTCCTCGAAGGTTCGCATCAGCGAGATAGCATATCGAGCATCGTCGAACTGCCCGTCGTGATAGAGCACGCCTCCGCGCAGGCCTTCGGAGCGAATACCGGGAAGCATGGCGAGGGTCTCCTTCTGCGAAAGCATCTGCGAGGGACCAAAGGACAGCTTCCCTGAAAGCCACTCGTACACTTTCAGCCCGAAGCCATAGTAAGGTAGGCCGAAGAGGTCGAAGATAGGGACCACAAAGGAGAGATCATGCACCAGGTGGGGAGCGTTCTCGAGCATCAGGCCGCGCTCACGCAGTGCATCCATCACCAGCGTGATGTTCATCTGCTCTAGGTATCTTACGCCGCCGTGCACCAGCTTGGTGCTTCGGCTCGAGGTCCCCTTGGCGAAGTCCGCGCGCTCGATCAGCGTGGTCCTATAGCCCCGCGAAGCCGCTTCTACTGCCGCACCCAGACCCGTAGCTCCGCCGCCGATGATGAGCACATCCCACTCGACCTGCTCGCCCAGTCTGCGCAAAATCTCAGCGCGATTGCTCAACCTTGCTGTTCCTCCTCACGCGTCCACTCGCCAGCGCGCTGAAGCGCGCGGCGCCAGGTGGAACGGACCTTCTTTCGGTCGCCAGCTTCCATCGCCGGCTTGAAGACGCGATCGATCTCCCACTGGCCTGCGATCGTGTCCTTGTCTGGCCAGTATCCCACGGCGAGACCGGCGAGATAGGCTGCGCCGAGCACCGTGGCCTCCGCGTTCTTTGGCCGCACGACCTCAATGCCGAGGACGTCGGACTGGATCTGCATCAACATGTTGTTGGCCGCCGCGCCGCCGTCGACGCGGAGCTGTGCCAGGGGCAGGTTGGAGTCGGCCTGCATAGCCTCAAGCACGTCTGTCGCCTGCAGTGCGATGCCCTCAAGAGCCGCGCGGGCGATGTGGGCTCGCGAGGTTCCGCGGGTGAGTCCGACGAGCGCGCCGCGGGCGTAGGGGTCCCAGTGGGGAGCACCCAGCCCCGCAAAAGCCGGAACAAGAACGACTCCGTTTGAAGAAAGTACTGAGGCCGCAAGCTGTTCGATCTCGGCAGAGGTGCGAATCATCTGCAACTCGTCGCGCAGCCACTGCACGACGGCTCCGGCCATCAGCATGCTGCCCTCAAGGGCGTACTCGACCGTATCGCCGATCTTCCAGGCGACGGTGGTAAGCAGACGGTTCTTCGAGGCCATGGGCGTGGTGCCGGTGTTCATGAGCATGAAAGCACCCGTTCCATAGGTGCACTTGGCCATGCCGGGCGAGGTGCACATCTGCCCGAAGAGCGCGGCTTGCTGATCCCCTGCTATTCCGGCGATCGGTACGTCGTGGATGAGGCCCTTCGCGGTTCCACAGACACCGCTCGAGGCGACAACCTCCGGGAGCATGGATGCGGGGATGTCGAGCAGCTTCAGCAGCTCGTCGT
Organism: Edaphobacter sp. FHG110511_03; assembly: GCF_059115365.1. Classification (NCBI taxonomy): domain Bacteria; kingdom Pseudomonadati; phylum Acidobacteriota; class Terriglobia; order Terriglobales; family Acidobacteriaceae; genus Edaphobacter; species Edaphobacter sp. FHG110511_03. The sequence goes on from NZ_JBZYWL010000001.1 coordinate 1,490,394, forward strand.
CCCACTGCATGGTGTGGATGTTGAAGAGCATGGTGCGGGAGGCGTTGGTCACATCGGTGACATGGCGAGCGCCGCCTGTGAGCTTCCATATCAGCCAACTGTCCACGGTGCCGAAGGCGAGCTTGCCTGCCTCGGCTTTGGCGCGTGCCCCTTCGACGTTGGTGAGGATCCAGTTGATCTTGGAGCCGGAGAAGTAAGCGTCGGGGATGAGCCCGGTCTTCTGCTGGATAAGATCACCGGCCTTCGCACGCAGACCGTCGCAGTACTCGGCGGTGCGCCGGTCCTGCCAGACGATGGCGTTGAAGACAGGCTCTCCCGTCTCGCGATCCCATACGACGGTGGTCTCACGTTGATTGGTGATGCCGATGGCCGCAATATTGCGGTCCGTGAGGTTGGCCTTGGCGAGGGCTTCGGTGACAACGCCACTCTGCGAAGACCAGATCTCGGTGGGGGAGTGTTCGACCCAACTGGGTTTTGGAAAGATCTGACGAAATGGATGCTGCGCGATGGAGATGACGGAGCCGGATTCGTCTACGACCATGGCGCGAGAACTGGTAGTGCCCTGGTCGAGGGCGAGAATGTATTGCCTTGTGGCCAAACAAACCTCCTTCTTCACAACAGAAGCAGGTCTGCTATGAAGCCACGAGCCAATGTATAAGATTTACCGCTAACTTTGGGCAAAAAACAAAGCTGCCGAAATCGCCTTGATACGGCTAGGGAGCGGGAGTCCAACCCGTCTTCACCTTGTTGGCGGTATTCTGCTCTTTCAGCCACTTGTACAGTGGATCGAAATATTCGAGCATCGGGCCGGCGTCCAGGTGATCCTCGCCGGTCATCGCCTTCAGCGTCTCCTGCCAGGGCTTCGATTGTCCTGCTTCGAGCATCGTGTTCAGCTTTGCTCCAGCCTCTTTGCTGCCGTAGAAGCTGCAACGGTTCAGCGGACCCTTGTATCCCGAGGCATCGCACATCGCCTTGTAGAACTGAAACTGGTAGATGCGTGCGAGGAAGTAGCGAGCGTAGGGGACGTTTCCCGGGATGTGATACTTCGCGCCGGGATCGAAGTTTGCTTCATCACGCACGGTCGGCGGTGCGATGCCCTGGTACTTCTCTCGCAGCGTCCACCATGCCTTGTTGTAATCGGCGGGCTTGGTCTCGCCGCTGAAGACCTGCCAGCGCCACTTGTCGATCAGTAGGCCGAAGGGAAGGAAGGCAATCTTGTCGAGCGCCGTGCGAAGCTGCAGCGGGATGTCGGCCTCGACCGGAGGCACCTCGTCGATCAGCTTGAGCTTCTTCAGATAATCCGGTGTGATCGAAAGGGCGATGGAGTCGCCGATCGCCTCGTGGAAGCCATCGTTCGCGCCACCGCGGAAGATGAAAGGCTGCTTGCGATAGGCGCGCTGATAGAAATTGTGGCCTTCCTCGTGGTGAACGGTGGTGAAGTCGTCGGCGTTGACCTTGATGCACATCTTGATGCGAAGGTCCTGATCGTTGTCGACGTCCCACGCGCTGGCGTGGCAGACGACATCGCGATCGCGCGGCTTGATGAACTGAGAGCGTTCCCAGAAGGTGGCAGGCAGAGGCTCAAAGCCGAGCGAGGTGAAGAAGCCTTCTCCGTAGCGCGCCATCTTCTTGCCGGCCTCAAGGGGAGTGACTTCGCCGATCTGCTGGTTCAGTGCGGCCTCGAGGTTGTACATCTTGTAGTTGCCCGTCGGTGTCGGCGCGACGACGTCGTAGATGTTGCCCCACTCCTGCGCCCACATGTTGCCCAGCAGATATGCGGGGATCATGCCGTCAGGGCGCTCGGCAGCTGTGCCGTACTTGTCGATCAGCTTGAAGCGCACGTAGGCGTGCAACTCTTTGTAGAGTGGCTCCAGCTGCGTCCACACGCGTTCGAGCTCGGCGGAGAATTGGGCAGGCGTCATGTCGTAATTGGAACGCCAGAGGTCGCCGGTATCTTTGAAGCCGAACTCCTTTGCGCCCTGGTTAGAGAGCTCCACCAGCCGCGCATACCTTTCCCGCATGGGTGGCGAGATGCGGTGCCAGCCCTCCCAAAGGTCCTGCAGTTCCTTAGGGTCGCGCGACTTCGCCATCAGCACATCGATCTGGTCGATACCGAGACAGTCCTCGCCGCTCTTGCCTGGCGGGCAGTACTTGCCCTTGCCGTACATGCCATCGAGTGCGGTGCTCACCTGTGTCAGCTCGGCCACCAGTTTCGGGTCAGTCGGTGAACCGTTCAGGCGCAGCAGCATGAACTTCCGTGCCATCTCGGGCGGCATCTTCAGGCCGTTGAACCGGCGCGCCGCGATCACGATCTCATTGGTCTTCGTCAGCAGACGCTCATTAGCCTTGGCGGCGAGAGCCTCGGTGTCGTCGGTGATGTAGGTCGCCTGCACCCAGCCGGCCCGGGCGGCCTCGTTGGCCAGCGCCAGCAGATCGGCGTCGGCACGATCGAGAAAGGCCTTCGCTTCGGCAACCGTGGGCGGGGCAGACGAGGTCTGCGCAAGAGCAAACGGGCTCAGCAGGAGAGCGAGCAGAACACAGGATGTCTTCATGGCGGGAGTTTACAGAAAAGGACTCACCACACCGGTTATGAAGGCAAAAAGGGTGCAGAAAAGGGATAAAGTGCGTGGTCGGACCAATTTCGTGTAAGATTTCGCTGAGCCAACAGCAACAGAAATTCACGAAGCAGCAGGGAAGAGGAGTCATGAACACTCGCATCTCTCTATCGCTCGCAGCCCTTCTTGTCATTGCGGCACTCCCCGCAAGCGCGAAGGTCTGCGATGCAAAGGCCTACGGAGCCAAGGCCGACGGCACGACAAAGAACACCAAGGCGATCCAGGCAGCGATCGACGACTGCTCGAAGGCGGGTGGCGGAACGGTCAAACTTACCGGCGGGACCTTCCTGTCTGGCCCTATCGAACTTAAAAGCAATGTGACGCTCGACCTCGACAAGGGAACGACACTGTTTGGCTCGCCCGATCACGCCGATTACCCGGCGAAGACCGAGTTTCGCGCCGAGGGAACCCAATCGCTAGTCAGCGCCACGAATGCAGAGAACATCGCGATTACGGGAGCAGGCACTATCGACGGCAACGGTGAGAGCTGGTGGGCGGAGGCTCGCGCCACGCACAACGCGGGAGTGGTGGGAGCGGTAAAGTTCCGCCCCCGGTTGGTGGTCTTCGATCACTGCAAGCACGTGCGGATGGAAGGCGTGACGGTGCAGAACTCGCCGAGCTGGCAGATTGTGCCGTACTACACGGACGATATGACCATCCGGAACCTTCGGATTCTTGCGCCGCAGCACTCGCCCAACACGGATGCGATCGATCCGTTCAGCTCGTCGAACATGGTGATCGACCACGTGTACGCCGATGTGGGGGATGACAATATCGCGATCAAGAGCGGCATCATCAACTCGCCCGGACCGGATGCGCCGAGCAAGAACATCACGATTACGGACTGCGAGTTCATGCATGGACACGGACTCTCGATCGGATCGGAGATTGCGGGTGGAGCGAACAATATTCACGCGGAACGAATTCACTTCAAGGGAACCGATCAAGGGATTCGCATCAAGGCCAATCGCGACCGCGGCAACCAGGTGTTCAACATCTCTTTCAAGGACATCACGATGGAGGATGTGAGGACCTCGATCCTGATCAGCGAGTACTACCCGAAGGTACTTCCTGAGGGTGATGTAGCTGCGGCTCCCGTGACACGTTTGACTCCGTTCTTTCACGACATCACGATTGAGAATGTGAAATCGGTCAAAAGTGGAACTGCCGGGGTGATCGTGGGGCTGCCGGAGTCGCCGGTGAAAGATGTTGTCTTGAAGAATGTCAACATTGCGGCTGAAAAAGGCATGACCATCGCTTATGCCGAGGTGACGGGTTCCGATGTCCATGTCGTTGCCGCGACCGGAGCGGCGATGACCGTCGCGCCCAGCGCGAAGGTGGCTATCAAATAGCGATCAGCAATCTAAGGAAGGGGAGAGCGCGGCCTGAACTTCGGCCGCGTTTTTTCCTGTAATGCGAAGGACTTTGCTTCGGCTGGATGCGCCGGAGACGAGAGAGACGCGCGATCGAGGGAGTCCGATCTGATCGGAGACGAAGGCAATCAGAGCTTCGTTGGCCCGTCCATCAACAGGCGGGGAGTGAAGCGCGATCTTGAGGGCACCCGCGTGAGTTCCTGTCACCGCATCCTTCTTCGCGCCTGGATGCACACGTACGCTCAGGGAGCATCCGTTGGGAACATCGCGAGCGAACGGGGCTGGGTCCTGGGCGAGATTCATGGGGCTGCCGGATAGATACGCTTGCCGAAGATGGCCGTGCCCACGCGGACGCAGGTGCTGCCCTCTTCGATGGCGACGTGGAAGTCGTTCGACATGCCTATGGAGAGCTGTGTCAGCTTAGGGTACGTCTTCACGGCTTCGTCGCGCAGGCGGCGAAGCTCACGGAAGTAGGGACGGGCGGTCTCGGCCTCTTCGGACCATGGAGGAACGGTCATCAGGCCAACCGCATCGACGGAGGTCAGCTCATTGACAGCGTCGAGAAGGGCGGGTAGCTCTTCAGGGGCCACTCCGTGCTTGGACTCTTCGTGGCTCAGCTTCACCTCGATCAGCAGCGGGAGGCGCTTGTTGAGGGCGCTTGCTGCAGCGTCAAGACGCTGGGCGATCTTGAACGAGTCGACGGCATCGATGGCGTCGAAGAGCTCGGCGGCCTTGTTGGTCTTGTTCGACTGAAGCGGGCCGATCAGGTGAAAGGCGGCTCCCTCCAGCCCTGAGACGGTGGCAGACTTCTGCTCGAACTCCTGCACCCGGTTCTCGCCGAAGAGCCGCTGACCGGCTGCGTAGGCTTCAAGAATCGCCTCGGCGGGGTGGACCTTGCTGACCGCCATCAGGGCGACGTCGCTCTCGTTACGGCCGGCGCGACGGCAGATTGTGGCTATCTCTTCTTTCAGGCGTGCGATGTTCTCCGCGATACTCATCTCAACAGCATCTTACTTGCTGCTGACGATCCATTTCCCGGAGATAGATAAAACGCATGTGGACCATCCTTTTGTTGATCGGCTCGAATATCTTTATGACCTTCGCGTGGTACGGCCATCTGAAGTATCGTGAAGTGGCGTTGTGGAAGGTTATCGTCGTGAGCTGGTCTATCGCGTTCTTCGAGTACTGCCTGCAGGTTCCCGCCAACCGCATCGGTGCAAGGACGTTTACGCCGGATCAGTTGAAGGTGATCCAGGAAGTCATTACCCTGGCTGTCTTCGGGGTCTTCTCGACGTTCTACTTTGGTGACAAGCTGCACTGGAACCATGCCGTCGCCTTCTGCTGCCTGGTGGCGGGCGCCTTTTTCATGTTCCACAAGTTCTAAAGAACGGATCGCTAAGGCTTTTCTTCTCTGAAGAGAGGAAGGGATTCTTGCTCTTCTCTGCCAAGCAGTTCCTTCAGAAACTCCTCACGATTGTTCAGAAAGTAACGGACGATTTGGAGTGGCGCCGTCTCTTCGTACCCGATCCATTGCGGAGGTGCGCTATCGAAGGAGAGAATCTGCGCATCGGGATAGCCAAGCAGCACAGGAGAGTGCGTGGAGATGATGAACTGCGCGTCCTTGTACTTTTGCAGGGTGTCGTGCATCAGCACGAGGAAGGCAAGCTGACGCTGTGGCGACAGAGCGGCCTCGGGTTCGTCGAGGAGGAAGAGGCCATTGCGGCGGAACTTTTGCTCGAGGAGAGTGAAGAAGGTTTCGCCGTGAGAACGCGAATGCAAACTTCGGCCACCGTAAAAAGAAAGAATGGGAGGCCCTAATCCCTGCTTATCGAGCTCATCGAGATGAGACGCTGTATTGAAGAAGCTCTCTGCGCGAAGGAAGAATCCAGCGCCAGTGCGTCTGTCGAAGGAGAGGCGCAAGGCTCGGACCAAAGTATCGGTCGAGTGGTTGTGTTCGGTGGTGTCGTGATGGATATTCCGATTTCCGCCTTCAGGGCCGAATCCGTAATGAGAAGCGATGGCCTCGAGCAGAGTGGATTTGCCGGTGCCGTTCTCTCCGGCGAAGAAGATGACGCGCGAGGTGATATCGATCTCGTTCAGCGATGCAATCGTCCGCACCGAGAACGGATAGACAGTCCAGTCCTCCACTCGGTTTCGCAGCAGAGTGATCTTCTTGAGCATGGAAAAGGCCAGCCGATGGAAGCGGCTGGCCCGAGGATAAATCAATCGTAAGAGGATTACCGCCCGTGTTCTTCGAGATACTTCTCCACCTCAAGAGCGGCCATGCAGCCTGAGCCCGCGGCGGTGATCGCCTGGCGGTAGCGGCGATCCTGAATGTCTCCGCAGGCGAAGACGCCGGGGATGATCTCGCCGTTCAGGGTTGTGTAGACATTGTTTGTGGTCTTGATATAGCCGTCTTCGTCGAGATCCATCATGCCGGTGAAAGCCTTCGCATTGGGCTCGTGACCGATGCCGAGGAACATCGCTGATACCGGCAGGGTCGACTCTTCGCCGCTGGCCCTGTTCTTCAGGCGCAGACCCTTGACGTCCTTATCTTCGACGCCAAGCACCTCTTCGACCACGGTGTTGGTCACGAACTCGATCTTGGAATGCGCCACGGCGCGATCAAGCATGATCTTGGAGGCGCGGAATTTCTCGCTGCGATTGATGAGGGTCACCTTGGTGGCGAAGCGGGTGAGGAAGAGCGCCTCTTCCATGGCCGAGTCCCCACCGCCGATCACCGCGATCTCCTTGCCGGAGAAGAAGAAGCCGTCGCAGGTTGCGCAGGAGCTGACCCCATGGCCGATGAGCGCCTGTTCGCTGGGAAGGTTCAGCCAGCGAGCGCTGGCTCCCGAGGCGATGATAAGGGTGCGGGCATGGATGGTTTCCTTGCCGAGGTTCAGCGCAAACGGGCGCTTGGTCAGATCGATCGAATTGAGATGCCCCATGCGCAGTTCCGCCCCAAAGCGGACGGCCTGCTTTTTCATATTCTCGATCAGCTCCGGGCCTTGAATCCCCTCAGGCCAGCCGGGAAAGTTCTCCACCAGCGTGGTAATCGAGAGTTGTCCTCCGGGTTCGTGGCCTTCCAGCACCAGTGGCTTGAAGTTTGACCTGGCCGTGTAAATAGCAGCAGTCAGCCCCGAGCATCCGGAGCCAAGGATGACAGTATCGCGCGTCGTGTTTTCGCTCATAAGCTCTCCTAGTGTAAATGCGCGGCGGGACAAAAGGATGCAAACCCCGGCAAGTCCAGGGGAGTCCTTTGCGCATCTACAATGGAATCATGGCTAATTTAACGCTGGTTTATGGAATGAGGCTGTTACCAGCCGACGAGATCGTTCGGGTAGGCGATGCTCCGGTTGACCTAAAGAACGGAAACCAGGCTCAGGTGACGATGCATGTCCTGGAAGGTAGCCGGGAGCAGATTGAGGCTCAACTGCGTCTGAGCCTGGACGCCTTTTTCGACTTTTACCCCGAGATTTAGGTCGCGGAGGCGCTTTCGGGCACAGTCGAGGAGACCTGTCGCTTCTGCTCGTACATCCGCTGGTCCGCGAGGCGGCGAAGAAGGATCTCATCGGTCGTGTCGTCAGGATAGATGGCGACGCCGACACTGCCGCCGACGACAAAGCTCTCATCGTCCACTACAAACGGTTGTTTGAGAGTCTCGACCACGCGAGTGGTGGCGATCTCGACGATTCGAGACGGGGGCAGATTGCCAGGAAGATTGGAAGTGATGAGGATGAATTCGTCGCCGCCCAACCGTGCCAGGGTGTCTGTGGAACGGATGGATCGCCTGAGATTCTGAGCAATGTACTGGAGCAGGCGGTCGCCGGTGTCATGGCCCCGGGTATCGTTGACAGCCTTGAATCCATTCAGGTCGATCATCACGATTGCCACGCGGGAACCTGTGCGCTGAGCCTGTTGGATCGCCTCCTCCATTTTGTCTTCGAAGAGACGCCGGTTTGGCAACCCGGTGAGCTGATCGTGCAGCGCAACCCACTCGTTGCTGGAGACCTGTCGCTCCAGCAGAACCAGCAGCATGCCGATGGTGACCAGGAACTTCTGCCAGTTCCATACCTCGGAGGCAACGTCGATCTACTGCGGCCGATTCGTGACCCAGGAGTGGGCAAGAAAGACGAAAGCCCAGACCAGGAAGCCGGCAACGATGGCGATCCGCCCCAGGCTATTGCGGGGAAGGCTCATTGCGAACACCGCAGCAGTGAAGAGATAGAGCAGGAAGAGCGGAAAATAAGCCGCATCGCGAAACATACGTTCTGAGGCAAAGAACCAGATCGGCAGCCAGAAGAAGAGCTGGACAACGATCAACCGCCCGACGTTGCCCAATTGAAAGGTTCGAGCAAGAAAGAATGGAGTTGCAAGGCCGATCACGAGTCCCAGAGCCGCAGCGATGTAGTACGGCTTGGCATCGCGCACATCGAAGGCGTAGATCGTTTCGATTGCGGCCAGCGCCAGGGTGTTGGCTCCCAGATAGATCAGTGTGGGGAGCCGCGCAAAGAGGGGCTTCGAAGCCGCCCAGAGAAAGATGATTCCTGCCGCGAGGTAGGAGTCCAGCGCCAGCACGTGCATGGGGATGTGCAATGGCCCGGAGGGAGCGTAGAAAGCGTGAGCGATGGCCTCCAGAAAGATGAACAGGAGACCGACAATCCAGAGGCCAACACCTTCCTGAAGGTGACGGCGGCGCAGAAAGTGCAGGATGGAAAGCAGGGTGGCCATGGCGGCCAGATCGGGCAGGAGGTTGATATTCATCGGCCCTCTTTCGGGCGCGGTATCGCAGTGGTCATTTGAGAACGCTCGGATCCCCGGACTCTGATCGAATATTAATGAAATACAGCAACAAGACTACGAGAGTGCGAACGATTGTCGGCCATTCTCGCAATCGATGCAATCCCCACAAACGTGGCTATGCCTCGCCCAGCGACTTCAATTGGAGCGATGTAGGTGGGGGCGTCGCGAAGCTGACGGCAATCAGGCAGAGCAGCGATGCGATCAAGGCGGGGAAGATCGCGTCGCGGTTGCCAATCGCCGCAGGCAGGTGGGGAGCCACCCAATCCCATGAGACCGTGACGATGGTCCCAATCGCGATGCTTGCCACGGCCGCTGTCGCAGTTGCGCGTCGCCAGAAGAAAGCCGCCAGGATCACAGGCGTGAGCGCCGCCGAGTAGATCGTATAGGCGTACAGGGCCCTTTTCAGGACCGATTCTGTGCCGAGCGACTGAAACAGCGACCATATACCCAGCAGAACTACCATGAGCCGGCCGACAATCAGAATTTTTTTGTTGGAAGCTCGAGGGTACAGATAGCGTACATAAATGTCGTTGACCAGGTTCGTAGCTGGAGAGAAGAGCCAGTTGTTCGCCGTGGAGATGATCTTCGCAAAGATGGCTCCCATCAGCAGCGCTCCGAGCAGACGAAGCGCGGGGGATGCATCCCCAAAGCCGTGCAGACCGCAATAGGCAAGAATCTCCCGTGGAGCTTTGCTGACCTCTCCGGTGGGAAAGAGAGCCGAGCCTGTGACAGCAATGGCAACGATGATGGTCTCGAGGATGACCGTGCCAATGATCCAGCCGACGACTGCGCGGCGAGCGTCCTTTTCGGACTTCGCGGAAAAGAACTTCTGGTACATCGATTGATTGCCGAGCAGCAGAAGGCAAGTCGGGAGGAAGAGCTCGAGGCACTGGATGAAGCTGAGGTCGCCGAAGACCTGGAAGTGGGTGTCAGGAAGCGCGGCATGCACTGCGGACCATCCGCCGGCGCGATGGATGAGGATCGGCAGGGCAAGAGACATCGTCACGGTCGCAAGCAGTCCGATGAAAAGGTCCATATAGGCGACCGAAGACATGCCCGCGATCGCGGTGAAGAGGATGACGAAGAAGGCCACTAGATAGCGACCGAGAATCGGCGTGATGACCTGGGGGAAGATGAGGTGCAGGATGTCTCCGCCGCCGATGAACTGGTAGCTCGTGATCGCCGTGTAGGTCAGCAGGATGGCGATCACTCCCAAAACGCGGGCCGTCTGGTTGTAGCGAGTCTCCAGCAGATCCGGGATGGTGAATTGAGCGAACTTGCGGGCGCGTGGAGCGATGAAGTAGATCAGCAACAGCCCGGCCCATCCGCCGCCTGCCTGCCACAGCGCCGCGAAGCCGTGCTTGTATGCGTTTTCAGCGCCACCCAGCAGCGAGCCCGAACCGATCCAGGATGAGAGCAGCGTGAAGATCAGTACGAAGGCTGGCAGCGAGCGCCCAGCTACCAGATAGTCTGCCCTGGTCTTCACTTTGCCCAGACGAGCCAGCGAAACGGTAAGCAGCGTGAGGACGATGACCGCGATGACGGAGGCGTAGAGGCTCATGGAGTATGTTGAAAATTGTAGCCTTTTCATAGCGTCGAGAAGTTCGGATGGTTTTCCGGAGGTGAGAGTGCTGAAGTTTGGAGTGGCGGTCGTGTGTCTTTCAGCAGGAATGGTGTGGGCCCAGGCGATGCCGGGAAGCAACAGGGAGACTGCCGGGGCTGGAGCTCCTGTACCTGAACTTCCCGCAGCGAGCACCCTCACTCACTCCCAACAGATTGCACGCGAAAAGAAGTGGCGAAGCGAGATTCGCCACCAGCTTTACGTTCCGGACAAATTGCCGACGCTCGAGGCGAAGACATGGTCCAGCTTTACGCCGGTCGCGGGGGTCGTGGCGGAGAGAGTCACCTATCAGACCTCGGCAAACATGCTGGTTCCGGCAGTCATCTACAGGCCGGAGCATAGCAAGGGCAGGCTGCCCGGTATTGTGGTGGTCAACGGCCATGGAGGCGACAAGTTCAGCTGGTACGCCTTCTGGAGCGGCATGATGTTCGCCCGCGCCGGAGCTGTGGTGGTCACCTACGATCCGATTGGCGAGGGCGAGCGGAATATCGATCGAAAGTCGCGCGCCGGGTCCCATGACAAAGTTGTCCCGCCGCCGACTGGCGTATCCCAGACTGACTGGGGGCAGCGACTGGCGGGCCTGATGCAGGTGGATCTGATGCAGGGTGTGAGCTATCTTCTCTCACGACCTGAGGTCGACCCGAAGCGAATCGCAGTGGTTGGCTACTCCATGGGTTCTTTTATCTCGGGAATCGCGGGTGCCATCGATCCACGCATCCACGCCGTCATCCTGAGCGGCGGAGGAGACTACGACGGGCCGGGCGGGTACTTCGATTCGAACCCACTGCCGTGCCAGTCTCCCCCATACCAGGTGCTTTCCGTCCTGGGCGACCGCGGCGCGGTTCTGTACGCGTTGAACGCAGCACGCGGACCCATGTTGGTGATGAACGGGGATGCGGATACGGTGATGGATATGGCGCATCACGGCCCGGACTGGTTCGAGTCGGTTCGACAGAGGGCGATTGCGCTGCGTGGGACAGATAAGGATATGTTCACGGCGATTCGATATCCGGGAATCAGTCACCGTACCTCCTGGGTGAATCGCGACGGCGTGGCGTGGCTAGGCAAGCAGATCCATTTTGGCAACTGGAATGAGGCGGATATCGCTTCTGCTCCGGTCACGCATATCAGCACCTGGGCGCGAGCAAATGATGTCGATATTGCGGCCAGCTACATGCGTGAGGATCGCGAGGGTGGTCTCGATGCCGTGGGAGCGGGTTTGCCCGGGATCAAGCGCGAGGACCTGATGGTGCTGCCGGACCGTGACTGGCAGGCGATGAAGGACCGGCTGACGTACGAATCGTGGGCGGTGAAGACGATGGCTGCTCAGACAGCGGCAGCGCATTAGCGTCTGAAGGACCGTCGAGGGTAGCGGAGGACAGGTTTCGCTCCATGGCCGCGGCCTCGATCTCGCTATTGATCTCTGCTCCTAAAAGCAGCATGAAGCCCGTGATGTAGAACCACATCAGCAGGATGATGACCGCTCCAAGAGATCCATACGTGATGGAGTAGAAGTTGAAGTAATGCAGGTAGAGTCGGAAGCCGAGAGAGACCAGGAGCCAGGCCAGGATGCCAATGGTTGCCCCGGGCGTAAGCCAGCGCCAGCGTCGCTTTTGGACCCCCGGCGCCCAGTAGTAGATCACCGCGAAACAAAGCATGAGGAGCGCAGCAGCAGCAGTCCAGAAGATGAGCCGCGAGACTAGTGCAAACAAGGCCGCGGCAAAGTGGTTTGGAATACGGGCATGCGCGACTGCGGCGAAGAAATCGCCTCCGAGCATCGCCGCGAGGGTCAGGGTCGCGAGACCTGAGAGAGCGATCGTGACCCCGATCGCGGAGAGCCGTGCCTTAAAGTACGATCGGTGATCGCGGACGTTATAGACCGTGTTCAGCGCGTCCTGAATTGCCGAGACTCCGACCGAAGCGGACCAGATTGCCGCAATCAGGCCGAAGGTAAGCTTCCCGGAGGTTGCGCTTGCTGTGGTCTCGTTGTAGGTGGTAAGGACCATTCCCAGCGCGGAAGTGGGAACTACGAGTGCAAGATACTCAAGCAGTTTGTAGTAGATGGAGGAAGCGGAGCGGGCTGCGAGGCCGAGGATGGAGCTGGCGCTGAAGAGGGTTGGGAACAGGGCAAACAGGAAGTAGAAGCCGAGCTCCGCCGCGCGTCCCAGGAGGTTATCGGCAATCAGCGCACGCCACGTCCGTTTTGCGATTGTCTTTGGAGGAACTCCCCTAAGATTCCAGAGCGAGTACAGAGGAGATCGGGAGACGTAGTCCCAGATGCGCGGGGGGACCGAGTCGGGAGCAGGATCGACGATGGAATCTAAAGGCACGATAACTCGCTCCTTCCCGTTATCCCACGGAGTCAGTAAACCCGATTCAAAAGGATAGATGCCGAAACGCGCCTCCCACGTCGCATCGTCTGGGCTTGGAAGGGCATCTACCTAAGGGTGATCACGAGGCAAGATCCGATTGGCAGATTGTGGCGGCGAAGGCCATTTGCCGTAACCAAGATGGGGCAGTTGTTGCGCGTAGTGCGCGAAAGTAATGAGCAGCCGATCCTGGGTGAATCAAGGGCCGCCGAACTGGTACAGCCGGGCGAACTGGGCGTTACCTTCATCGGGCACTCCTCTTTCTTCCTCCAGATCGGTTGCCAGAACGTTCTAGTGGATCCCGTCTTTGTTACCCGGCTTATCCTGCTGCGACGCCAGCGCCATCCCGGAGTTCTGATCGAGCAGATGCCGGCGATCGACCTTGTCCTGGTAACCCACGCGCATATGGACCACCTCAATATTGCCTCTCTGCGTCGTGTCGTTCGGGCGGCGCGTCGGGCGCGGGGCCGTTCGCCCGAGATCGTCGTGCCCCAGGGAGTGGACGATCTCGTCTCCGGGCTGGGGTTTCGGCGCGTTTACACCCTGAAGTGGTGGCAAAGCATTGAAGTCTCGGGTCTTCAGGTCACAATGACACCCTGTCAGCATTGGGGAGCGCGGATGTTCAGGGATACCCATCGCGGCTACGGCGGCTATGTCATTCGTTCGGGCCACGAGTCGGTCTATCATTCCGGCGATACGGCATACTTCAATGGTTTCGCCGAGATTGGCCGTCGGCTCTCGCCAACCGTTGCTCTCCTTCCCATTGGGGCCTATTTCCCTGACAGCTATCGGGCCGTCCACACCTCGCCGGAGGAGGCGGTACGCGGCTTCGTGGAGGTTGGAGCGCGCTGGATGGTTCCCATGCACTACGGTACCTTCCGCCTGGGTCGCGAGCCGATGGACGAGCCTGTGCGGCGCCTCCGCGCCGAGGCGGATCGTCTGGGAATCGGCAGCAAGGTCAGGGTTCTCGGAGAGGGCGAGACCCTTCGCCTCTGACCACCCTTACGATTGAATTCCTTCGGCAGCCTTACTGTTTCTTCACAATCCTCTTTCCGCGATCGCGCATCGAATGGTGCATGACTAAGCAAGGAAGTGCTGCGGCAAACGCAAAGGCAAGCGGAACGTTTTCAATCGGCGGAGACCTACCGGTTCATCGGCTGGGGTATGGCGCCATGCGCATTACTGGCAAGGGAATCTGGGGTGAGCCCAAGGACCCTGTAGAGGCGAAGAAGGTTCTTCAGCGAGCAGTCGAGCTGGGAGTGAACTTTATCGATACCGCCGACTCCTATGGCCCGGACGTGAGCGAGCGGCTGATCGGCGAGGCCCTGGCTCCCTATGCCAAAGGGGTGGTTGTCGCGACCAAGGCCGGACTGACGCGACAGGGACCGGACAAATGGCTGCCCGTCGCCAGGCCGGAGTACCTGCAGCAGCAGGTTGAGATGAGCCTGCGGCGGCTGAAGACGGAGCGCATCGACCTGTGGCAGCTCCATCGCATTGACCCAAAGGTTCCGGTGGAAGAGTCGCTCGGCGTCATCAAAAACCTCCAGGATCAGGGGAAGATCCGCCATGTTGGGTTGAGCGAGGTGAAGCCGCACGAGATCGATCAGGCGCGCAAGGTGATCGATATTGTCAGCGTGCAGAACCAGTACAACATCTCCGACCGCAGGCACGAGGATGTGCTCGAGTACTGCGACGAGAACAAGCTAGCCTTCATTCCCTGGTTTCCAGTGGCCTCAGGCAAACTCGCCCAGCCGGGTGGAGCGCTGGATGCGGCTGCAAAGCGTCATAATGCAACGGTTTCCCAGCTTTCACTGGCGTGGCTGCTGCACCGTTCGCCGGTCATGCTTCCGATTCCGGGAACCTCATCGGTGGAGCACCTGGAGGAAAACATTGGGGCGGCCAGCGTTAACCTGAGCGCAGACGAGTGGAAAGAGATCGAAGAAGCCGCAAAGTAGCTCTGAGTTTGGGTAACCGCTATTACGGGTTATGGCGGTTACCCCTTCAAAAGTTCGAGGAGACCGTCCTCGTCCAGGACCTTCACTCCGAGCGACTGGGCTTTGTCCAGCTTGGAGCCGGCTTCCTCACCCGCGACCACAAAATTTGTCTTTTTGCTGACGCTGCCGGAGACTTTTCCCCCTGCCGCTTCGATCCGCTCTTTCGCCTCATCGCGAGTCAGGTTCGGGAGTGTCCCGGTCAGGACGAAGGTGAGACCTTCGAATGTGGTTCCTACGATCTTTTTCTCCGCTGTCATCTTGAGTCCCAGCGACTCAAGGTCATCGATGAGCTGGAGGTTCTTGTCGACTGCGAAGAATTCCACGATCGCCTGCGCTACCTTGGGGCCTACTTCGTTGACCGCCTCCAGCTCCTCGGCAGTCGCCTCTCGCAGGGCCTTCATGGAGCCGAAGCGCTGCGCGAGCAATTGGCCGGTGCGCTCGCCGACGAAGCGGATTCCGAGGCCGAGCAGCACACGGGCAAGGCCGGCGTTTTTCGAGCGATCGATCTGAGCCAGCAAGGCATCGGCCGTCTTCTCCCCCACGCGTTCGAGACCAAGTAATTGCTCCCGCTTCAGACGGTAGAGGTCTGCGATGGTGTGGATGAGGGGCTTGCGGGTCGTGATGGGCGCGCCTTCCTCGGTCACGGCCTCCGATTCGCCGTTGAAGGAGACATTCTGGCCCAGGAGCTGTGCGACCATAGCGTCGCCGAGGCCCTCGATGTTCATGACGCCCCTAGCCGACCAGTGCAGCAGTTCCTCGCGTACCCGTGCCGGGCAGGAGTTGTTGACGCAGCGCCAGTCGACTTCGCCTTCCACGCGCATCAGCTCGCTCCCGCAGACGGGACACACGGAGGGGAAGGTGATCTCCTTTTTGCCGCGTGGGTGCTGCTTGTCGTCGACGACCTCGACGATTTTGGGGATGACGTCGCCGCCTCGCTCCACCTGCACGAAGTCGCCGATCTTCACCCCGAGGCGGGCGATCTCGTCTGCGTTGTGCAGGGTTGCGCGGGTGACGGTGGTTCCGCCGATGAGCACGGGGGTGAGGGCCGCGACGGGAGTGACCTTTCCGGTGCGGCCTACCTGGAAGAGAACGTCTTCGAGCTTCGTGATTCCGGCGCGCGCGGCAAACTTGTAGGCGATGGCCCAGCGCGGAGCCTTGCCTGTGAAACCGAGCCGGCGCTGCTGGGCTGTCGCATCGACCTTGATAACGACACCATCGATCTCGTAGCCAAGGGTCTCGCGAAGGGGCTCCGCCTTTACGATGAACTCGAGGACCGCGTCGATATCCTTCACGGTCTTTGTGTGCGGATTTACGCGGAAACCTGCCGTCCTGAGTGCCTCCAGGGTCTCGGTGTGGGAGGGAAGAAGCGTCTCGCCATCGCGGAGCAGGAAGTAAGCGTAGAGGTCGAGCCGGCGCTGCGCCACAATGTTGGGCTCGAGCGTGCGGATGGTTCCGGCGGCGGCGTTGCGTGGATTTGCGGCGGGAGACATGCCCTGCGCCACGCGCTCCTCGTTCATCTTTACGAATGCAGCCTGGGGAAGGACGACTTCGCCGCGCACTTCAAAGGCCTGCGGCAGGTGCGCACTGTCGAGCTTCTTCGCGGTAACGCTCAGCGGTACCGAGCGGATCGTCCTTACATTGCTGGTGACATCTTCGCCGGTGGTGCCGTCGCCACGCGTCAGGCCGCGCTCGAGGTGCGCCGCGCCGTGGGCTCCAGGCACGTACTGGAGCGCCATGGAGAGGCCGTCGAGCTTCAGCTCGCAGACGTACCGGATAGTCTCCGAGGCGGGAAGGCCCGCTCGAACGCGCTGTTCCCAGGCGCGAAGCTCTTCCTCGTTATAAGCATTGTCGAGCGACAACATGGGCCGCGAGTGGGCGACCTTGGCGAATCCTTCGCGCGGCTTGCCTCCTACGCGCTGGGTCGGGGAATCCGCCACGACCAGCTTCGGATGCTCCTCCTCGAGCTTCTTGAGGCGATTCATCAGCGTGTCGTACTGGGCATCGGTGATTTCGGGGGAGTCCAGGACGTAGTAGAGATGTTCGTGGTGGCGAATCTCTTCGCGCAGCGTCTGAATCTGTTCTTCAGCTGTAGGGGCAGTCGCCATAGCGAAGATTATAGAGAGCGCGAAGGGGTGTATGCGCTCCTCCAATGTGCTTTAGTCGAGCGGCTTCAGAGTGGGTGCTACCCATCGCAGCCTTGCCTCGGTGGAGCTCACAAGATCGAAATCGTAATACTCGCGGAAGATGTCGCGGCGGGATGCAAACTGCTCCACTGCGAGGGCCGCAAACCTCGCGCGGTCCATCGCCATGGACTCGCGTTTAAGTCCATCGAGCAGGCGAATCCACATCACGGTAACGGTCTCGTGATAGCCGCTGGTCTCGGTGTTTTTGCCCCCAACGGACTCGTTGTACCTACGGACGCACTCACGCATCTTCGCCAGGGCCGCCTCGCGCTGCATTCCATGGATGTAGCACGCGCCGGTCAACAGGTGGGCGGAGTGAGTCCACTCGGCTTTGGGTAGCGTGCAGCCCTCAAACGCCGCGAGAAAGTCGTCGATCTCGGCTTCGGTGACGGGAAGGTTGGGCATATTCCCAGCATAATGGAGGGCTAGCTTCAGGCTTGCGGCATATGGCTTTCCACGCGGGCGAGGTGTACCCGGCCCCAGGCGCATATCTTCTCAAGCACCGGGACCAGCGTCAGGCCATAGTCGGAGATGGAATAGAGCACACGGCGGTTCTTCTCTTCTGTTCGCACGACGATGCCGTCTCTCACCAGCTCCTGCAGGTGCCGGATCAGCATGCGCTCGGTCATTTGGGGGATGCTCCGCCCCAGATCGGCAGTCCGCATGGGTTTCTCCAGCAACCGCCACAGGATTGTGCCCTTCCATCGGCCATCGATGACCGACAGCATCGCATCGATCGGGCACGGCGACATCTCTTTTTTCGATACCGCCATCGGTCTTCTCCAATCCACTTTTCGAACTGACAAATTAGTCAGCCCGTCTTTGTGAGTCAGCCTGGGGCGCCTGTAACTCTCAAGAGAGAGAGCTTTTCAGCGGAGGGCAGACCTATGCATCTCATCGACATCTTTACTATTGTCATCGCCGGACTCATGGTCGGCAACGAGCTTACTGTTTCTCTTTTTATCAACCCGGTCATGAGGAAACTGGATGCTGAGGCCCAGGGAAAGGCGCTGAGTCTTTTTGCCGGTCTCCTTGGCCGCGTGATGCCGGTCTGGTATGGGTTCTGCCTTGTGCTTTTCCTGGTAGAGACGGTGGCTCATCGTGGCGAACCCCAGTTTTATCTTCTGCTGGCGGCGTCCATTCTGTGGGCAGCCATTATCGTTTTTACGATTGCAATGCTGGTTCCGATCAACAATCGCATCGCCGCGCTCGCAGCGAACGTGCCCCTCGATAAATGGCTTTCTGAACACAGACGCTGGGAACGACTGCATCGCGTGCGGATTTTCCTTCTGCTTGTGGCGCTGGTGCTGGTTACGCATGCATTGCTGTCGTGATCGGGATAATTCGTCAGGAAATCGTCGACCTCACGATATGCTGGAAGCCGCATGGACCCAGTTACGCACTTCATGACGGGCGCGGTTCTCTCCCGCGCTGGATTCAATCGAAAAGCCGCCTATGCCACGCTGGCGATGACGCTCGCGGCTGAGGCTCCTGACCTGGATGTTCTATGGTCGCTGAAGGGGCCAGTTGCTGCCTTCGAGCATCATCGAGGATGGACCCACACGCTGCTAGGTGTGCCTTTCGAGGCTGCCATCGTCACGGGAGTCGTCTGGCTGGGGCATAGGCTGCTGCAGCGATGGAGGCGATCGCAAAATACGCATGTGTGGAAGGCGTCGGGCGCGGCTCCCCTCCACTGGCCGCGCCTCTATCTGTTCTCTGTTCTCGCGCTGCTCTCGCATATCTTGCTGGATTGGACGAATAACTATGGTGTTCGCCTGTTCTTTCCCTTCAATCCACGCTGGTACTCCGGCTCGTTCGTCTTCATCATCGAACCGGTCATCCTTTTATTGCTGCTCACCGCGCTGATCGCCCCTGCTCTCTTCGGGCTGGTGGGAAGCGAGGTAGGCGCCCGGAGGGAGATGTATCGCGGCCGGGGCTGGGCGGTTGCCGCGCTTATTGGCATCGTTTCCTTCTGGGGATGGAGGTTTGTCGAGCGCGAGAAGGCCGTCGCTCTGACTCGGGAGGCGGGATTGAGGCAGGAACAGATTCTCCGGATTACGGC
Source organism: Edaphobacter sp. FHG110511_03 (assembly GCF_059115365.1). NCBI lineage: Bacteria > Pseudomonadati > Acidobacteriota > Terriglobia > Terriglobales > Acidobacteriaceae > Edaphobacter > Edaphobacter sp. FHG110511_03. The sequence goes on from NZ_JBZYWL010000001.1 coordinate 1,509,414, forward strand.
TGATCCTTACCCGATTAACCCATTCCGCTGGCAGACGGTGATTGAGACGCCGCTTGTCTACCAGATTGCGAGCGTCAACACGTTGAGCGGCAATGTCAGCTCGAACACCCCGGCCAACGTCTTTCACAAGCCGCCGACAACACTCGCCACGCTGGTGGCCAAGCGGAGCTGGCTAGGCCAGGTTTATCTGGACTGGTCGCAGTTTCCGATCGTGAACGACATGGGCGCGACTCCTGACGGGCTGACGACGGTCACTTTCCGCGACTTGAGATTCCTTTATGGCACGGATCTCTTCGGCCGGGACCGGGCTCCTCTTTCCGGGGTGGTGGTGGTCAATGACGACCGCCGAGTAGACCAAATGGAGATGGACGGCCGCGTTCAGCGCTAATATCCCTTCGCTCTGGGCTGGTCGGGATGACAAATTCTTTACATTCCCAAGGGCCATATGTCAGCCTTTTATGCGGGATTCAGCTAGAATCAGAGGATTGAGGTTTCTATGGCCGCCTATTTTGCACTTCTTGTCGCCATCCTGAGTCGCGTTCTCCCGCATGCCTTCCTGACAACCAGCGTGGGCTTTACCGCTGTGGGCGGAAGCCTTCTCTTCTTTGGGGCGCGTCGAAGCCGCTGGCAGGCTGTTCCCGCGGTGCTCGCGCTGATGGCGACGGACTTCTACCTCACCACCTACGTTTACAACTATCCCTTCCATGTCAGCGACTATGCGGTCACCTGGCTGTGGTATGCGGCGATCTGCCTTCTCGGCCACCAGATGCTCGCGGGCAAGCCGTCGGTGCTCCGGGTTGCGGGCGCGGTGCTGGCCAGTTCGACCTCGTTCTTTGTGCTGAGCAACCTTGTCGTCTGGGCGGGAAGCGCGATGTATCCTCACACGGCTGCCGGGCTTGGCGCCTGCTATGTTGCGGCGATTCCGTTTTACGCAAACGATGTGATGTCCACGGCGATTACCGCGGGCGCGTTCTTCGGACTTCCGGCCCTGGCGCGAAACATTGCGGCCAGTGTTCGCGAGGGCGTTCACAGCCAGCGTCCGGCATAGCTTGATTTCAGATTAAAAACAGAAGGGCTGCGAGATTCTCGCAGCCCTTTCCTCATGTCTCGGGCAGTGAGGTTCTACTCGGGGACGTTGTTTGCTTCGTCTTCTACTGGAAGCTTCACTCCCTTACGCCAGTCGAAGAGTTTACGCGTCACCCAGATGGCGAGCAGCACGACGAGCGCTCCGGCGAAGGCCATCACCAGTCCAAGATGGTTTTTCAGGGCGACTTCGAGGGTACTGACGATCTTCGGCCCATAGAGGATCGTAATGATGGCCCACGCCATGAAGCGGATAAATTTGCCCAGCATAATGGCAGAAAAGAACCAGACCGTCTTCATCTCGAAGACTCCGGCGGCGAACTCGAACAGCTTTACCGGCATCGGCGGGGGCATCATCGCCGGGATCATGATGGCCAGGAACTCCTGGCGCTCAAAGCGGTCGCGAAGTTTCTCGTAACGTTCGCGGTTGATGCGCTTCAGAAGAAACAGCTCTCCGCCGGCCCGTCCCAGGAGGAACGGCAAGAGGCTTCCAATCGCAGAGCCGAGTGCGGCCATGAAGCAATAGAGCACGAAGCGGGCATGGTCGTGGACCACATAGTCGATGACCAGTGCATCGATCGGCATCGGGATCGCCGCGGAATCCATGATCGCGATTCCACAGACGCCCCAGGCGCCGAACGGCTTCAAGGCCGCAAGCAGGACAGTATTCCATTTATGAAAGAGAGAGACAGGGGATATCTTCACGGGATATCTCTATTTTACCCTCGAGGCGGCCACTGCACCCGCGTGGTTGGCATGATCGGTATGTCCGTGCAACAGCTCGAGCGCGTGCGGAAGCAGGGGTAGCACCGCCTCAAGCGAGGTCTGGGCCCCGCGGGTGCTTCCCGGGAGATTGACGATGAGCGTGGCGCCCAGTGTGCCACATACGGCACGGCTGAGGGCGGCGAGCGGAGTCTGCCGAGCTCCCTCGGAACGCATCCGTTCGGCCAGCCCCTCGACCAGCCGCTCGCAGACCGATCGCGTTGCTTCGGGGGTGACATCGCGTGGAGACAGGCCCGTTCCGCCAGTGGTAACAATAAGATCCGCAACTTTTGCGCCGGATTGAAGAGCTTGCGCGATTGCCTCGACCTCATCCGGAACCGTTTGTCGGACGGTAACAGGAAGTCCAGCCTCCTCTAGCAGATCGGCGACGGCCGGCCCGGAAAGATCCTGCCTGTTGCCCGCAAAACAGCTATCGCTGACGGTCAGGACCAGGGCGCGCAGTCCAGGGGCAAATCCTGTGCTCATTCCGCCAGTCTACGATCCTTTTGGCTAACTTTGGCGCTCTTCGGGCTCAGGAAGATCATCTCCGGTAAATAAATGATGAGAAAATAAAGAAGGACGACGCCAGATCAAAAACCTGTCCGAGACGGGTTAAGCATCTCTTTAGTAACAGCAACTTTAGTGCTCGTCAGTCGTCTGACCAAAGATACCCGATGCCTTCTCTCGAAACGCCTCCCAACTCCGCGCCTCCGACTCCTCCGACCAGGGTGCGGACAAATCGATATGGCGATCTCGAAGAGCACGAGCTGATCCATCTACTCGATGCCCTCGATGATGAACGGGCACGCGCTCGCTTTCGCGAAGCAGTTTACATCTCGATCATCATCTGGCTGGCGATTGGATGGTTTGTGCTTTATGGGCCTCAGGTAATCTTCCATCAACCGCGGCTCATCAATCCTGCCGATGTTCTGAAGGAGCGCGACAAGCAGCTGACCTATCTGGATATGCCGAAGGATATCGGCAAGGAGCTTCCGAAGAAGCGGAGCGACGTCATCAGCGACAAGGATCGCGTCCAGCAGACGAAGAAGCCGACGATTGATCGCAAGACGCTGGAGCAGCTGCAGGCCATGCGCAAGTCCGGCGCGCCTGGTGGCCCGGTTGCTCCTCCTACGCCCCAGCCACCGGCTCCGCAGCAGCAGGTCCAGCAGCAGCCCCAGCCACCGGCTCCGCAGCCGTTGCCTCAACATCCTCCTCAGCAGGCGACGGTGGAGGCGCCTCGCCCGGCTCCGACAAAGCCCAACTTCGGCAATCAGAGTCTCTCAGCAGGTGATGCGATTCGCCAGGCAGCGCAGCAGGCCGCGCAGAACCGCGGCCAGGGTGGCGACTACGGAGCGAATATTCCCGTCGAGCATCAGGGCATGAACACTGGGGTCGATATCCTCTCGGACACGATGGGGGTTGATTTCAATCCTTATCTCCGCAAGATCCTGCGCGAGATTTACAACACGTGGCTCCCGTTAATTCCCGAGGAGGCGCGTCCACCCCTGAATAAGCAGGGCGAGACATTGATTCGATTCTCCATTCTTCCGGATGGACGCATCGGGGGAATGCATCTGGACGGCTCGACACAGGACCAGGCTCTGGATCGTGCTGCCTGGGGCTCTATTACGGGGGTCGGGCAGTTCCCACCGCTCCCGAAGGAGTTCCACGGTCCGAACCTCGAGCTGCGAATCCACTATCTCGTCAATAAGAGACCGGAGTAGCTTTTCACTGATGGCTGCATCGCTTCCTGAACGCCTTCGCCGGGAACGCCGTCGTCAGCTTCGTGGCCTGATGTTGCTGGCATTTGCCGTGCTGTTGTTCTGCATCCTTCGCATGGGGGCAGCCCGAGTCTTCCCCGCGGGATGGTGGAGATTGTGGTGAGCGCCAATCATCCAGAGATGAATTCAGTTGAAGCGGAGCGGCCCATGATCGTTGTCGCCGGGCCGACGGCGAGTGGGAAGACCACGCTGGCAATCCGGCTGGCGGAGCGGTTCGGAGGGGAGGTCGTCTCCTGCGATTCCGTTGCGGTCTATCGCGAGATGGAGATTGGAACCGCCAAGCCGAGTCGTGAGGAGCGAGCGATGGTTCCTCATCACATGATCGACATTGCGTGGCCTGACGAGCAAGTGACGGCGGGCGACTATAGCAGGCTGGCGCGCGAAGCGCTCCGTGCAATCTCAGAGCGTGGAGCGCTTCCGATCGTAGCAGGCGGGACAGGGCTCTATCTGCGCGCGCTTATCGACGGATTGTTTCCAGCGCCTGCATCCCGGCCCGAACTGCGTGATCGTCTGCGACAGCGGGCGTTGGCACTGGGGCCGGAGCGGGGACCCGTGCACCTTCATCGGATTCTTACCCGGCTCGATGCCACGGCGGCAAAGGTGATCCACCCCAATGATGTTCCCAAAGTGATCCGCGCGATCGAGGTCTCGCTGGCGTCGGCATCCACGAACGGCGGGGTACGGGCTTCGATGACGGAACAGTGGAAGCAGGGCCGCGACCTCCTGAGCGGCTATCGCATTCTCCGGCTCGGTCTGAATCCTCCACGAGCGAGGCTGTATGAGCGCATCAACCAGCGTGCTGCCGCGATGTTCGATCGAGGACTGATCGAGGAGACTTCTCGGCTTGTGGAGCGTTATGGCCGAGAATGCAGGGCACTGGGATCGCTGGGCTATGCTCAGGCCATAGCGGTTCTAGCAGGAGAGATGAGTCGCGAAGAGGCGGTGACGTTGGCGCAGCAGGGTCATCGAAACTATGCCAAGCGGCAGCTCACCTGGTTCAGGAGAGATGAGGAGATGCGCTGGCTCACAGGGTTGGGCAGCGAGCAGAACGTGATCGACGAAGCTTTCCACCAGGCCGAGGGTTTTCTGAAGGGCGAGGAGATCGCTTCTACAATAAAGCAATGAATTACTTCGAAGTATTCAGTCTTCCTGAAAAACTTGCGATCGATACGGCCGCGCTGGAGAAGCAGTTTTACGCTCTCAGCCGAAAGCTCCACCCGGATCGCTTCGCCTCGCGTCCCGCAGCGGAGCAAGAGGAGGCTCTCAAGCAGTCCTCGCTGTTGAACGATGCTTATCGCAGCTTGAAAGATCCCATTCTGCGGACGCAATATCTCCTGAAGCTCCATGGGGTGGAGCTGGAGGAGCAGTCCAAGGCAGCGACCGATGCGGCACGCGAGACTGGCGGTGAGAAGAAACAGATTGTTCCCCCGGAGCTGCTTGAGGAGGTCTTTGAGCTGAACATGCAGCTACAGGAAATGCGGATGGCCAAGCAGATGGGCGAGGACGAGCCCGAGCTGCGACGCGACCTGATGACAGCGAAGGACACGTTCGATGCGAGGATGGTCGAGACTCAGGCCGAGTTGGAGGGGCTGTGGGGCCGATGGGACGGTGCGGTGGACCCTCGCGACGAGGCAGGTATGGCCTCTGCCCGCGATGCGATGGTCGCCCTGCTCAACAAGAGAAGCTACCTGCGAAACCTGGTCCGCGACGTCAATGACGCGCTGGAGTAGGCGAGGGAACTGACGCCCTCGTTTCGACGGTAGCGATTTTTGCTCGCACATTCCGTTCAATGGGTGGAAAGCTCAAGCACCTGAATCGAATAGGCCGGCACCGTCTGATCGAAGCTGGCCTTTACATTTCGCAGAGTGGACTTTATCGGTACGATTTTTTTAGGTTCTGAGATGGTGTTGGTTTCGGCGGGATTTGTACCGCCCAGTGTCTCGACGATTCCCTCGGCCCCGATGGTCTTTCCACCGTCAAAGCGGATGGAGACAGATTGAGGTTGAGAGTTCCCATTCACCAGCTTCAAATAGATCTTTCCCTTCGCGGAGTCGGTCGTCGCAGAGTAGAAAAACCGTTCCGGCAGGTTCGATGCAGTTGAGGCAGGCACCGTGTCACCCAGATACTTCGCGAACAAAACCTGAGCGTAGTAAGAGGGAGATCCGTAACTGGACATGGCGTCGTAGCCGATGAGGTCGCTCTCCCATTGCATGCCGCCGGGATTGACATTCACAAACAATGGCGCGTAGGCAGCCATCAGAATCAGGTCGCTATTTCGTTCGAAGCCCGTCATCAAGGCGGCGTCGCCCAGGGCCGAGTTCAGATTTGGCGTAGGCGATCCCTCGCGTGTGGCCCATTCGCCCACAAAGATCTTCGGGCCATTCCGGTCAGCAGAATCGTATTGGCTCGCATGTTTGTAACTCTCGACTGCGCGCAGATAATAGTGATCGTCCTGCATGTCGGGCTTCGTCTTTTTCAATGGCATGGTGGCGATCGTCTTTAGGTTCGGATACTTCGCTTTGATGGCCTTGTCGAACTGCGCGAAACGCGCTTCGTAGCTTCCGGATTTGTCGAACCAATCCTCGTTTCCGATCTCGACGTAGTGCAGGGGAAAGGGTTTCGGATGACCGAGCGCAGCGCGTTTGGCTCCCCACTTCGTGTTGGTGTCGCCAGTCGCAAATTCGATCTCGTCCAGAGCGTCCTGCACAAAAGGCTGGAGAAAAGGCCCGGCATTAATGTGAGCTCCCTTCAACGAGTAGCCAGCATAAACGGCTAATACGGGTTCAATGTCCAGGTCTTCTGTCCATTCCAGAAATTCCAAAAGCCCCATCCCGTCGGATGATTGGTATCGCCACGGGCTTGGGTGAGTGGGACGGTCCACGAGCGGCCCGATGGTGTTCTTCCAATCGAAACGATCCTGAATCTCGTCTCCTTCCAGATAATTTCCTCCGGGAAGACGGAGGAAGGTGGGATTCATGGCGTGCATCATCTCCATGAGATCGGTCCGGTTCCCATTCTTCCGGTCCTTATAGGTAGGTGGAAAAAGAGAGACCAGGCTGAGCCATACCTTTCCAGGATGCGCGACGGTAAGAAGCAGATGATTGTTGGCGCCAGGCTGTACTTTCCCTGTCGAGAGCGTTACGGCATATTCTTTCCAGTCCGAAGAGAGCGCAGAGCTTTTTGAGGAAGCCAAAATTTTGCCCGTGTCGTTGCTGACCAGCGCGACCGTTACAGGTCCCATATCGCCCTGATCGGCCTTCGCGTAAAACGAGGCGCGGTAGGTAGTGTCGGGATGGACGGCCATTCCCCAGTAGCCGTCGTTATAGACCCCGAGGGGATTCTGGGAATCTGCCTTTTCGACGTCCAGGAGCAGGCTGCTGGGGAGAGCTTCGCTAGGGCCTGTGCTGTCGTCAATCTCCATCTTGCCGCTGCTGTTTCCCTGCTCGACAATGAACCAGTGAGCTGGTTGCGCGTGCCATCGGCCACTGAAGGTTCGATTCCTAACCATCTCAGCGTAGAGGCCACCGTCATAAGAAAAGTTGATTTCTTCTGTCATCAATCCGTACAGGGTCGGGCTCACTTTATGGAGAGGCGAATCAACCTGGATGGAGATGGAGGCTGTGGAGGGAGGCTGAGCAGGGCTCCACGTCGTGATGAGGAGTACCAGCGCAACGGCTAGGCACTCAAAGCCCCTGTTTCCAATAAACATCCTGGCTGTATCCGACGGACGCGGTGTCAATGCAGTAATCCTCCATCTGGGGCTGTGGGACGGGGAGAGTAAACGTTTGCGAGCTCGAGGGTAACGGTAGCTGGTTTCTTTTGAAGACGTCAACAACATTTTGACATTCACCAGGTGGTATTGGCCTACGGCCGACAGACTGCACAGAATTTAATTTGCCCCCTCAAACTAATCACAAGGATCACTTACAGCAATGGACCCCTCGGCATATCTATGGTTTCGTATCCCTATGGAGAGGGGTGATACAAAAACGAATAAATGGCTTGACATTATTTGTTGGCTTTGAGTAATCTGCGGCAGTTTCAAAAGGCCAAGCGCATCCTTCATTGAATTCATAAGTTCCCAGCCCTTGGCAGCTTATAACCGCTTGGCAGTAGACCGTGCTCTGATTGCGAATTTTCTCATTGTTCATTCGGATTTATCGGTAAACGTTTTCTTTGCTGGACCTGGATCTAGATATCAAATCAACAAAGCAACGGGATAAAGACTGCTGTCTATTTTGGAGGGCTATACCATGCATCGATCTCTATGTGTTTTCATAGCCGTGTTAGGAATGGCTTTGCTTGTTCCGCGCGCCTGGAGCCAGGAAAATGCGACCATAACTGGAACCGTGGTCGACGCCTCGGATGCGTTGGTCGCGAACGCAGAAATCACGCTCACCAATCCTGCAACGAGCCAGGTGCGAAAAGCGGTCACCAACAACGACGGAATTTATCTCTTTGCCAACGTCGGCATTGGTCACTTCAACCTTGAGGTAACGGCGAAGGGCTTCCAGAAGTTCACCAAGACTGACATTGTTGTCGACACGGCTCAGACTCAGCGCCAAGACTTCCGTCTGGCGGTGGGAAGCGAGTCGCAGACCATCACGGTTGAGGCGGATGCGCTCCAGCTGCAGTCGGAAACGAGTGAAGTGAGCAACCTGATTAGTGGTGCGCAGGTCACCGAGCTTGCCACTAATGGTCGCAACGTCGTATCTCTCGCGGCGCTCGGTATGGGTGTCTCCAATAACCTTCCTGCTTTTGGCGGTGTTAACGCTCTCACCTCTGCCAACGGGATCAGCTTCAATGGAACGCGAAACACTCACAACGTTTACCTTCTTGACGGCGGCGAGCTCAATGATCGCGGTTGCGGCGGTTGCTTCAGCTCGCTTCCTTCCGTCGATGCCTTGGCGCAGTTCCAGACCCTGAATAGCAACTACGGTCCTGATTATGGCATCGGCTCCGGCGGCACCATTCTTATGGTTTTGCGTTCCGGAACCAACAAATTCCACGGCGGCCTCTGGGAGTTCAACCGGAACGAAGCTTACTCCGCCAACAACTATTTCACTAATCTTGCGGGACTTCCCCGTCCCAAGTTCCGCCTCAACAACTTTGGCGGCAATATCGGCGGACCGCTCTTTATACCTCACCTCTATAACAACGCGCGCAATCGCACTTTTTTCTTCGTCAATGAGGAATGGCGCAAGCTCGTTCAAGGGAGCAATCCTGCGACCGTCAATACCATCGCCGCGAACAACTTCGCTTCGCTTAACCAGGATCTTGCCTATACTCCTCCTTCGAACGGAACTGTGCCAATCGTTCCGCTCACGACCGATCCTGCAAGACTGGCCATCTACACCGCGCGCGGACTTACACCGGGACAGCCGTTCCCCAACAACATCATCCCCCGGGAACTCATGGACCAGAACGCCGTCCGCGAGCTAAACAATAACACCTTCCCCAAGCCCAATTTCGGTACTAGCCAGTACATCTCCTCTGTCCCCCAACCCACTAACGTCCGCGAAGATGTTGTCCGCATCGACCACGCTCTCAGCACCAAGCTCCAGTTGATGGGCCACTATCTGCATGATGCCGTGGATCAGAACTACTATCCCCCACTCTGGGGTAACAGCTCGTTCCCAACCGTCGGTACGGCAATGAAAAATCCGTCATGGTCCGCTACTGTCAAGCTGACCCAAACACTGTCGCCGAACATACTCAACGAGACCGGCTTCTTCTTCAGCGGCAATACCATTAACCTCGATCCTATAGGCAGCTTTCAGCAGCCTTCGGGCTGGAATGCCACAAGCTTCTTCCCTGCCGAAAATAACTTCGAGAGCCGCATGCCGGAGATTCAGCTCGGTGGCCCATATAGCGTCAATTGGAGTTCCAGCTACTTCCCGTGGAAGAACTCTTACATGGGCTACCAGACGCGGGACGATCTGAGCTGGAATAAAGGCAAGCATCAGTTCAAGTTTGGGTTCTCCTGGCTACACGCCGTCAAAAACCAACAACTTCAGTCCAATACCCAGGGAACGGCCGTCTTCAACAACAGCTCGTTCTCCCGCGACCCCTACATCAACTTCATCCTTGGTACCGCCGCCACCTTTACTCAGCTCGAGTATCTTGCCGGTAAACATTGGGTTAACAACAACTACAGTTTCTACCTCAATGACAACTGGCGCGCCGCTCCCGGTCTAACGCTCAATTTTGGCCTGAGGTACGACGGCCTGCCCCATGCCTTCGAGCGCTTCGACCAGTTCGCGAACTTCGTGCCTGATCTCTATGACCGTACGCTCGCCTATCCTCTGAACGCGGACGGCACAATCAATCCGGCATCTCTGACCAACTTTGGTGGTCGCCCCTTCTACCTGAACGGCATCCGCGAGGCTGGAGTTAATGGCTTTCCCCGCGGCAACGTACAGGATCGCTTCTTCACCTTCCAGCCCCGTGTCGGCTTTGCCTACACCCCGCCCGGCTTGAGCAACACCGTTATCCGTGGCGGATTTGGACTCTTCTACGAGCGCGTTCAGGGCAACGACGTTTATAACGCTGCACTGAATCCGCCATTTGCGTTCCAGCCCTCGGCAACCAACGTCTACTTCTCCAATCCGAACCAAAGTGCCCTGACTGGCGCAACTACTTCGCAACGCTTCCCCTCAGCGATGACTACGCTGCAATACGCCTACACCCCACCTGGAACCGCACAGTTCTCGCTCGGCGTTCAGAGGCAGGTTGCAACTTCCACCATCGCCGTTGTCCAATACGTCGGTTCGCTCGGCTGGAGCCAAAGTAACAACCGCGCGCTCAACACTCTTCCGCTGACAGACACTTCAAACCCGAGCGATCCCTATGGTCGCCGTCGCGGAGTGGCCGACGGCTCGCTCAACGCTAACCTTTATCGCATCTTCCCTGGCTTTAGCTCCATTACGCAGCAGGAGAACCAGTCGAACTTCAGCTACCACTCGCTGCAGGCCGGTATGCGCATGGAAAATCGACACGGCCTGACGTTCCAGCTCGCCTACACCTTCTCGCACGAGGTCGACGTCGTCGCTAACGACCTTGGCATGGTCTCCAATCCCTTCAACCTCGGCTACGACCGCGGCGCAGGCGCCTTCGACCGCAGGCACATCTTTACAGCGAACTACATCTATCAGCTCCCCTTCTTCCGCAACAGTGGAACTACTTTGCAGAAATCCCTTTTGGGAGGATGGGACATCTCGGGTATCACGGTCGTGCAGAGCGGAGCCCCGCAGCCGATCACTTACAACGGCCCAGATGTTCTCGGCCTGGGTGGAGGAACCACAAACCGTCCTAACCTTGTTGGGAAAGTTCGCTATCCCAAGACGCGCCTTGCATGGTTCGACAAGAGCGCTTTCGCCAACCCAGTGGCTCCGTGGAACGGTGGCACCGGCTTTGGCAACGCAGGTAAGGATGTTGTACGGCTTCCCGGCCTCTTCAACTTCAACCTTGCCGTATTCAAGACCTTCAATTTCAAGGAAGCCATGAACCTCCAGTTGCGAGTTGAGAGTTTCAACACATTCAACCACACCCAGTTCAACAACATCAACGCAAACACCAACGACGGAAACTTCGGACAGATCACATCAGCCCGTGATGCTCGTACCGTGCAGCTGGGCGGCAAGTTCTCCTTCTGATTTGTCTCCAACTAAAGAGGGCATCCGGATGATTGGATGCCCTTTATCTTTGTATGCCCTGCAGAGGCGATTTAATGATGCCTTGCCCTTCCTTGATCGTCACTAACTGATTGGCTTCAATCCCGGAAAATCGCTCGATCAATCCATTGGTCCAATGAATCTCCAGATCGGCCTGAGTGCTTTGTCCCAATCCAAAATGAAGCCTGCGATCGTTAACTGAATAAAAGCTGGATTGTCCCGTCACGGCCTGCGCTTGCACTTTGCCGCCATATTTGGCGAGCACTCTTGACCCAATTGCGCTTCGGTTCGACTTCGTTCCCACCAGAAGTACCTTGAGCCACTTCAGGTTGTTTTTCACGTCATTCCTGAGGAGAGAAGGTGGCTCATTCAGGTTGATGACTACCATATCGACATCGCCATCGTTATCGAAGTCCCCGAAGGCGCATCCTCGGCTGCAGTGCGGTTCGGCAATACCTGGGCCGGCTTCGTCGATGAACTCTTCAAACTTCCCATTGCCAAGGTTCCTGAAGATGAACCTCGGGGTCTTCAACGGATAGCTGGGAAACTCCCTTTCAACCTCGGGATAGACAGACCCCGTTACCACAGCAAGATCGGGCCACCCATTGTTATCGAAATCGGCGAAGCCTGTCCCCCAGCACGTATAACGAGTTTCAACGCCGAATCCGCTTGTGAGCGTTACATCGGTGAAATTTGCCTTTCCGTCATTTCGGTACAAGACGTTGGTATCGTCGGAGAAGTGTGTTTTGAAGATATCGAGATTTCCATCCAGGTTGTAATCTCCCACGGCGACACCCATGCCAGCCTGTTCAGCTCCGTCTGCGCTAAAGGCCACACCTCTCTCCGCTCCCTCTTCCGCGAAGGTGGAGTTATGTTTGTTGATCAGCAAGAGGCTTGGCGTTGAATCGGAGGCAACGTAGAGATCGGTCCAGTCATCGTTGTTGAAATCTGCAGCGACGCTGGTCATCGAATAGGTTCGCTCGAGCTTCGCGATCCCGGTTTCCACGGACATATCACGGAAGGTCCCGTCACCCTGATTGCGATAAAGAGTATTCCGCGGCATCGGCAGGCCTCTCGGACCACAATTGACCGGCACTCCCTTGAAGTTGCAGTAGGGATTTGCCCCTGGTTTCGGCAGCCTGTCCATGTGCAAGTCCACGTAGTGGGTGACGAACAGATCGAGATGCCCGTCTCGGTCATAATCGAAGAACGTACATCCTGCTCCCCAACGGTTGGGTCCCTCGTAGATCAGTCCTGACTCTTTCGTGATGTCAGTGAATGTGCCGTTGCCGTTGTTCCGATAGAGAACGTTCTGGCCATAGTAGGTGATGAAGATGTCTTCGAATCCGTCGTTATTGAAATCCCCAATCGTAACTCCGCTGGCCCATCCCTGACGGATCAATCCCGCTTTTTCCGTAACATCAGTGAAAGTTCCATCGCGATTATTCTTGTAAAGTCGATTGCTGGCATCCGGGTTTGATTCCTCCATGCGCGCGCCGCATAGAACGAAGATGTCCAGCCAGCCGTCATGATCGAAATCAAGGAAGGCAACTCCGCAGCCCACTGTTTCGATGATGTAGTTTTTATGGTTTAGTCCGCCGTAGACGGTCGGGAAGGTAAGGCCCGCTTGAGCGGCAACGTCGGTGAATTGGACGTCGAAGGGAATACCCGAAGGCTTGCCCCTGGGAAGCGGCTTCACATTTCGAGTAGACACTCCTTGTGCCATGCTCATCGTCGAAGCGGCAGTCATCCACAAGAAATCTCGACGCGAGAGAACACTTCTGATTTCGCTCATCTTCGCCAGCACCAATCTTTGTTCGGCAACCGTATTTACATTATGGCGTTGCTTCTCCGCCCGAAATCTTCTCGATCAAGGTGTCTTCGGTCTTCTTATGCAATTCCTTTGTCTTCGCAAGCTCCTGCGCCGCCTTCTCTTTTTGTCCAAGCGCCGTATAGACTCTGGCGAGACGATAATGCGCATCCGGTTGAGTGGGATCTATCCGGATTGCGTGCTGGAAAGCCGCGACAGCCTCCTGGTTTTTCCCCTGATTGGCGTATATGCAACCCAGGTCGAAATGTGCAAGTCGATTCTCAGGTTGCAGCTGAAGAGTTTTCTGCAGAAATGGTTGAGCCGACTTATCGTCATTTGTACGCAATGCGATATCGCCTAGATAAAGATAGGACTGCGCATAGCCTGGATTATTTGCGACCTCTAGTTTCAGTTCCGAAGAGGCTTTCTCGTACTCGCCTTGTTTGTAGTAAAGATAGCCCAATTCGAAATGAAGGACCGGTTCATGAGGTGCAGTCCGAGCCGTTTCCTCAAGCTCTTTCGTCGCTTCTGCTGTTTTTCCCATTCCATCCAGAGCCTGCGCTAGAAGCATGTGTGCCTGAACGGCCTCAGGGTTCACGGCGAGAATATCCTTGAACTCCGTCAGAGCGCAGTCGTATTGATGACTCCAAAGGCAGCTCTGTGCCAGCACATTATGGAGTTCGAGATTCGAGGGGTCGTTCTGCACCGCGATCTTGAGAGACTGGCTCGCCTTTTTATATTGTCGAAGCCCAAAGTAGCTCATGCCGATCAGTGTCGTGCTTCGACGATCCCGGGGATTCTGCCGGACTAGTCTTTCAAAGATGGGGATGGCATTGGCGAAGTGCCCCTGCTTAAACTCGGCAATGCCAAGGTTGGAAGCAACGTCAGGTTGATTCGGCTTAATCTCAAGGGATCTGCGGTACTCAGCCGCCGCGGGCCCAAGTTTTCCTTGTTGGGCAAGGGAGACACCAAGATTTCCATGAATAATCGCATCGTTTGGATGCGCCTTTTCGAGTTGCCTCCACAGAAGCTCAGCGTCGTGAAAGTTCCCGGCACGCATCAATTCCGAAGCGCGAACGGCTACGCTATCCTGAGCAAATAGAGAAGACGAATTTGAGATAAGAAACGCGACCAAGAAGGCAGTCTTGATCGCAAGCACGTAAAATTCCGGAAGTGTAATTTGGCGCCATCCTGCACCGAAATCGATTCGATAGCCAGCAAACGTCTTGGATTGAAAAAGCATGCCGGGCCAATTATCGGATAAGAGAGGGCGTGCCCGACAGGGGAAATGTCACGAAAGATAGAAATCGACTCAACAAGCCATCTTGAGCTGAAATCAATGTTTTTTTGACTTTTCCACGGGGGGCAATTTTGTCAGGTTTTCGGCGAGATACAGGCCGGATTTTCCAGCACTCACGATGTCAAGATCTCCATCTCCGTCGATATCCACTACTACGGTTTGAACGCCAGCGCCCATTCTCCCTCCGTAGTCCACGATATGGCGAATCCATTCCACTCCTCCATTGCCGGGAGTGGAAGAGGTCGCTTGGGTGGGAGGCGTTTTTCGCCACTCGTACCAATAGATTCCTACAGGTTCGCGCTCGCCGGGATCGTTGCCATTGTGTGCAAAATAGCGTTTTCCGGTCACTAAATCCACCTGTCCGTCGCCATTCAGGTCTGTTAGGACCGACGCATGCGCCTGCGACCAGCTTGCATCGATGACATGTTGGAGCCATCCGCCATCCGCCTTCTGCTCATACCACGCCAGCCCATAGTCGTGAGCCATACCGGTTAGGAGATCTTTGCGGCCATCACCGTTGATGTCGAGCCAGTACATGTAGCCAAACTGTATAGGCTTGGTGGAAGGTGATGTTTGCCCGGCGGGGGTGCCGGCCGGAGGAATCGCCTTTGCTCCCCAGTCGGTTGGATGAAACTTCCAATCCCCGGGCGCACCCGGATCTTCCGGGGCCTCTAACCAGCCCTTTGGGGTCAGAATGTCATTTCGCCCATCCCCATTGACATCTCCCACGCCAATACCGTGGCCAAAACTTCGTTGTGCCACCGTGTGCTTAATCCATCTTCCCTGTTTCAACTCGAACCAGGCCGCCGGAACGCTCGAGCGATCGAATTCCGGTAACAACTCCAAAGCCTTCCCGTCGTTATTTAAATCCACGAGAAAGGCAAACTCTGTCGGACCGCTATCATCGATCTCTGTTACTTTCCAGGCGCCACCGCTCTTCCCGGGATTCTTGAGCCAGACAATATTGTGAGCAAAATAGCTGAACTGTATGACGTCAACCCATCCGTCCCCGTCCACGTCCACCGGAAGATCGCTGAAGTTGTCTATATATCCATTGCTGTAGTCAATCTGTCGTAATGGATGCTTGATCCATCGCGGTCCTTCGTACCAGCTCTCGCCTGCGATGATGTCCAGAGTTCCGTCGCGGTTCAAATCTGCCACGGCGACGGTCTCTCCATAGCCCGGATCGATCATCGTAGTACGAAAGGGAATATCTGCCGGCCTGCTTGCTGACCACGTTGTAGATGTGCACAATGCCAGAGCTATTCCACCCAGAAGACGAATTCGCATATACCCCCGCGCCAGCCATCATAATTGGTTACGAGAAGTTTCGAGTTCGTACTTTCGAACGCAGTGCCCCGCGTATCGAAAGACCAGCTCAACACAAGTGCAATTTCTCGTCGAGATTTCCATGGTCAACCGGCGCAGATTTCCTGAGATTCTTATTTGACTCGTATTGCAAATTGCGATATATTTATCGCAATTTGTGATATCGCAGATTAGAGCGCTGCTATAAAACTGTGAAGCTTGCCGATAAAATCCGTTATCTGCGTGAGGTTGAGGGCAATCTTCGTGGCCTGGGCCGGGCGATGACACAGCAGGAGCTGGTGCGTGCGATTCAGTCCGAAAATGCTTCGGGCAAGAAGAGTGCCGGAAGTATCAGTCAGTCCTATCTTTCGCAGATCGAGAGCGGAGCGCGTCCGCACCTGACGAATACGACACGGCTGTTGCTGTCGAAGTTCTTCAAGGTCCACCCGGGGTATCTCGTCGATGATCCTGAGGGCTACCAGGCAGAGCTGTTATCGGATGTGCGCAACAACGAAGACAAATTGGATCTGTGGTTGGTGGACGGGGCCGAGAGATTTCGCCGTGATCCGGCACTGTGCCAGGCACTGCTGTCGGTGGCGAACCATCACGACTCACGGCGATGCCTGCTGCTGATGGAAGCGATCGTCGAGACTCCGGCGCTGCTGGACCGGCTGTTCGATGTACTGCGGCCCCAGGCTAACGGCGGGTCGCGCAATGTGGTGGCAAGCGTTTCATCTTCGAAAGAGGTTACAGATTCGAGCACAACATCAATAAAGCGGACTCAGAAGGGAGCCGCGAGAAGTAAACATAAATAACATGGAAACCTTCTTCATCATCTGTTTTGCGGTAGGGCTAATACTTAGTTTTCTATCGGTTGTGGGAGGGTTTGGACACTTCCACATTGGCCACTTTCATGTGGGGCACCACCTTGGACATACGCATGGACCGCAAAGTGCAGGGCATAGCGGTGGTATCTCCGCGGTGAATGCGTTCACGGTGCTCGCCTTTCTTACTTGGTTTGGAGGCGCGGGTTACCTGCTTTCTCGTTCGACAACCTTCCCTTCGGCTGTGGTGCTGGTGCTTTCTGCCGTCAGTGGATCCGCAGGCGCGGGATTGTTGTGGGCAGCACTGTTCAAGGTGTTGCTGCCTCACGAGCGCGTCATGGATGTGACCGATACGGAGATGTCCGGCGTAGTGGCCCGCGTGAGCAACGGCATCCGTGATGGCGACGGTATGGGCGAAATTATCTTCTCGCAGACGGGAGCACGAAGAGCTTCAGCAGCGAGGAGTGACGATGGCCGCGCAATCGAACGCGGCACAGAAGTAATTGTGATTCGTTACGAGCGCGGTGTCGCGTATGTGCGGAGATGGGATGAACTGACGCATACAGATACGCAACCCTGATTTTCCGAGAGATTAGGTGCGTGATAAGAACGAGTACATCACGAACATGGGACGACCTGACGTTGCTCGCATCAAACGCGACGCGGAGATTGCTGCCGCTGAGGCCGAACGCGATACGGCGATTCGTCGTGCGGTCGCGTTACGCGAAGCCGCAGTCGCGAAAGCTTCAGCCGATCAGGAGCGCGTGATCGCTGAAACGGCTTCTTTGGCCAAGCAGGCGGAGGCGCAGCGCGATCTCGACATCCAGAAGGCGCAATACACAGAAGCTGCTCGTCGTCAGGAGGCGCAGGCTGACAAGGCATATGAGCTGCAGACGAATGTGATGCAGCAGAAGGTTGTAGCCGAGCAGGTCCGCGTCCTGCAGATCGAGAAGCAGGAGCAGGTGAAGGTGCAGGAGGCCGAGATACTGCGTCACGAGAAGGAGTTGATCGCGACAGTGCTGAAAGGCTCGGAGATCGAGCGTCAGAGAATTGAAAACATCGCGAATGCCGAGCGCGCACGCATCACCATGGAGGCAGAGGGTCGCGCCGCCGCAACCAAATTGCAGGGTGAGGCTGAGGCGAACATCATCTTTCAGAAGGGCGAAGCGGAAGCGAAGGCGATGAACGTGAAGGCGGAGGCATATCAGGAGTGGACGCAAGCCGCAGTGGTCGATAAGTTGATTTCGAATATGGCGGAGGTTGTACGTGCAATGTCGGAGCCGCTGAGCAAGGTGGACAAGATCACTATTGTCTCGACGGGTTCGGATGGCTCGACCGGAGCCAGCAAGATGACTGGAGAGATGACGAAGATCGCCGCACAGGTTCCGGCTCTGTTCGAGGCGTTGTCTGGTATGAAGTTGCAGGACTTGATGGCGAATGTAAAGGCCATGAAGCCTCGTGAAGGCGGAGATGGTTTGAGTGCGTAATCTTTGGAGCGGCGCGGAGTAGCTCTCTGCGCCGCACTTTCCGAGGATAAGAAGGAGGATGTTATGCCGTTACTGGAACGCGTAGGGATGTTGTTGCGGTCGAATCTGAATGACCTGATTGAGAGAGCAGAGGATCCAGAGAAGCTCTGCAAGCAGCTGGTGCTGGATATGGAAAATCAGTTGATGCAGGTGAAGACCCAGGTGGCGATGGCACTCGCGGATCAGCATCTTTTGAACAGAAAACAGAAGGAGCATACGGACGCAGTGGACGATTGGCGTCGCAAGGCGCAGGTCGCTGTCGAGAAACAGAAGGACGATCTCGCTCGCGCGGCATTGGAGCGAAGTATGCAGAGTGAGCAGCTGGCGGCGGGGTTTGCGCAACAGCTAGAAGATCAAGCTGCGGAGACAGAGCTGCTTCGCAATGCCTACCAACGGCTGGAGCGGAAGCTGAGCGAGACGCGGAGCATGTGCGACATGCTGATTACGCAGAGCCGCCGCGCTCGCGCGACAGTCAAGGCGAATGCGGCACGCGGGTCAGGATCGGGGCAGAAAAGCGCGGCAGTAGCCAGGTTGAAGGAGAGTGTGGAGCGGATGCAGGCTTCGAACGTGGCGAGCCACATGTTGCTTGAGACGGAGAGCGTGGAGGACCGTATCGGTGCTCTGGAGCGTGATGAAAGAATCGAGCGTCTGCTATTGGAGTTGAAGGAGCGACAGCCGAGATTGACTTAGAACGCAGACATTCTTGAGCGTCCGCTGATCGAAAAGTGGATGAAAGCCCGACGTTAAAACTGTTAGAAAGCAGTGTCCTATAACCCATAAGGATGTACGTTTGTGTAGGAGAATATTGAACGGAGTCTAACGTTGTGGTGTGAGCCATGCCGGATGCAACAGCATAGGTGGTGAGCGGTATGAGGCTAGGATTTATCGGGACTGGAACGATTGTGGAGGCGATGGTCACGGGCCTATGTGGTGCAGCCTCCGACGCGCCCTCGATTGTGTTGTCGCCGCGGAATGCGAATGTTGCTGCTTCGCTAGCGACGACGTTTCCGGCGGTTTCGGTTGCCGCGTCGAACCAGGATGTGCTGGATGGTTCGGATGTGGTGGTGATCGCAGTACGGCCGCAGATTGTTCGAGAGGTATTGGCGGAGCTGCGCTTCGAGACGCGACATCATGTCATCAGCGTAGTCTCACTGCTGTCGCTAGAGGAGCTCAGGCAGCAGGTGATGCCGGCATGCACCGTGGTCCGGGCAGTACCGCTTCCGTCGGCTGCAAAGCGGCGCAGCCCCACGGTGGTGTATCCGGATGATTCCGTAGCCAGGGAGCTGTTCAGCAGAATGGGAACGGAGTTTGCCGCGGCGACCGAAGCGGAGTTCGAGGCATTATGCACCGTGTCGGCGACGATGGCATCCCAATTTGCGTTTGAGGAGGCGATTGCATCGTGGTTGCTGCGACAAGGTGTCTCCGCGGAGAAGGCTCGCGGTCTTGTGGGGGAGATGTTCTTTGGTCTGGCGCATACTACGGTGGAGCAGCCGAACCGTGAATTTCGCGCACTGGCAATGGATCATGCTACTCGTGGCGGGCTGAATGAGCAGATGGAACGGCACTTGAGAGACTGTGGCGTCTTCGAGGCCGTCACCAAGGGGCTGGATGCGGTGTTAGAGCGGTACAGGGCCAATGCGGGCAAGTACACTGCTGAACCGAGTTGACGCAACGAACTCCACCCCATACACATCCAGAGATTCGAAACACCTTGTTGCTCAACCTGGTCTCTCTGTGTGTTTAAAGAGGGGACGTTTCTTGACTAGCTTCCGCTCGACTGACTTTATTCATGCTGAATTTGACCCGAGTCCCTCTGCTGTTTTGGACGGCGTAACGAGTTATTGTTACCGGGATGTGGGCCGCGACAGTCGCATTAGCTCGGATTTCAGACTCCTGGTGGCCAATCACTCGGTCCCGTTAGACGCTACCTTTGGTAGCCAAACTTCGAGTTGACCTTTCGGCGAGGGTAGACCGATTCTCACGACACGCGCATTTGGATACACCTTTTTCAATATCCCCACACATCGCTGCGCCTTTGCGACGTCAGCCTCATTGAAATATCTGACCTGCGCAACGTCCGGCATTGTCTGCGACGGTATTCGCTGAACCTCGTTTTCTACCTTGGCGGAGGGCCACCCAGTTTGGAGGAGCTGAACCACTTTCGCACCGGATGCAGGAGTGTCCCGTACGTCTTCTTGAACATACATATGAGTCGATACATCGACTGAAGCCGGGGATGGCACAGGAGAAAGTGCAGCTTCAACCGGTTTCGGAGTGGTCGGCGAAGATGTCGCACTCGCGCGGCCGCCGAATTGGGAAAGTAGCTCTACGATTGGCGCACTCTGTGCGTCAGCGATGTTCAGCGTCGATGCCTGCGGATTGTCGGTGACCGTAAAACCGCCAATCTTCGCCAACTGCGCTTTTACGGAAGCGGGATTGTCCACCTTAATGGTGAACGTCATCTTTCCAATTACAGCGCCACGGATCAATCTAGTACCTGGGTGGGTGGAGATGTACTTCTCACAGCCGCCTTTGGCCGTAACCGTATCCACCGATTTGTCATCCATAATCTGGATCTGGGTCTCGGCTATCGAATATTGAACACTCGAACTCTGCTTCAGGCTTATGCCGGCGCTGTCGAGTCCCTGGAGCGCTCGGGAACCAAGGTTTGCTGCGAGTGCGGTGTCGCTCGACATCGAGTAAGACGGGAATAGTCGTTGCGCCGAAAGAGGCGTGGGCAAGGGTGAGGGAACACAGTCATCGAAGTTCGCCGGTATAGATCCTGTCGGCCGTAACAGTGTTCCAAGAGGGTACGCTGTCGTTGCAACAATCACACTAAAGTCGCTGCCTGAAGTTCCTGCTCCAAACTTGTCGAGTACCCGTGTAGCCAGATCTTGCTGGAATTGGTCAAAGTCTCCAACGTTTTGAACCGACTTGGGATCTCCCTGGTCTGTTGTGCCGATGAGCGGATTCTTCGGCTTATGGGAGATGTGCCATAAGCCAATGATTCCAAGCAGGACGAAAACAACCGCCGCCAAACCGACGATCTTCTTAGTTGTGGGCGTCATCTTTAGACTCCTCAAACACGCAGCTGACTGAATGGATGATAAGTGTCCGGGCATCCATCCTCTCAGAAACAGGCCTTGTCTCGAAATCGAATTTAGCGACTACGAGTCTTCTATCGCGCAAACCTGGGAGCGGGTTGAATCCAACTTCGTAGCGGGCCTCGGGAACCCTCAGAGGACCTGCTTGCCTCCTCGCAAAAGCCCGCACAGTCGTGCTAACCCATTAGACGAGCTTTTGTTGGCGCATAGGGGGCATGATCGTGAACCTCTAAACGAACAACCAGGGCGCGCTCGGCCGTAAGAGTAGCTGATGATTGATCACATTCTGGCGGTCGAAAGAGTTAGACCAGGAATATCACTAAGTTTCCGAAACCACAGGCAGTTTAGCGGCCTCCCAGGCCGTCAGGCCGCCAGCCATCTCGATGAGATTCGTAATCCCATAATGGTGCAGGATGCTGGCGGCAATGGAGGATCGGTATCCGCCCTCGCAATGAACCACAATGCGGCGGTCGCGGGGAACTTCAGCGATACGCTCCTGCAAATGGTTGAGCGGAATATTCATACTTCTTGTGATATGCCTGGTTGCCCACTCGCGTGGATCCCTGATATCCAGCACCAAGGGCGGCTCTGTGCTCGCCAACTCATCCGCTGCCATCTGGGCGCTGACGCGTTCTGTCGACCGCACCAGGTCCATTCTTTCTGCGAGCGCTTGCATGCCCCCTCGTAGATAACCTCTTACGTGATCAAATCCGATACGGCCCAGGCGTAGGGCCGCTTACAGTTCGCGTCCGGGCTCGGCAATGATCACGATTAGCTTGTTGCGATCGAGCACTGTTCCAGCCCAGGTCGCGTATTGGCCAGCCAATCCAATGTTGATGCTTCCGGCGAGGTGCCCCTTGGCATATTCGGTCGCATCCCGCACGTCGAGGATCTGGGCGCCGGAGTCTCCGAGCCGGATCACTTCGTCGAGCTCAACCGGGTGAAGAACCTCTTCCAGATTCTTGTCCAGCGTCGCACGCTCACGAGTGTTCAGGATGGCATCGTAAGTGAAGTATGGCGGAGCGTCGGGCTGGTCAGCCGTGACGAGACCAACGAACACCTTCTTAGACATCGGCTGTAGCGCGTAATTGAAGCGCCGTTGATCTCCAAGCGAAGAAACGGTGTCGGAGGAAAGCTGCTTGCCGCAAAGCGATCCCGCACCATGGGCCGGGTAAACCAGGGTCTCGTCGGGAAGCGTCAACAATTTGTCGTGAAGTGAGTCGTAAAGATGCGCGCCGAGATCGTTAGCTGTCCATCCCAGCGAAGCCCGCAAGTCGGGACGGCCAACGTCCCCGATGAACAAGGTATCACCGGTTAGGACGGCGTGAGGTTTCGCCGGGTTCTTCTCCAGATCGAACACTAGGATCGAGATGGACTCGATGGTATGTCCCGGCGTTTCGAGAACTTGTAAGCGCAGCCCCGGAAATTCGAGCGTGTCTCCGTTGTTCATCGACACAAATGCGTATTCCGCCTTTGCGCGGGCACCAAGATGGATGGTAGCGCCGCAACGGTCGCGCAGCTCCAGATGCCCAGCCACGAAGTCAGCATGAAAGTGGGTCAGGAAGACGTGGCGGATTTCGAGGCCAAATTTCTCAGCGTTGACCACGTACTGATCGATATCGCGCTGTGGGTCAACGATAATCGCGGTCGAACTCGTCTCGTCGCCGATCAGGTAAGAGGCATGGGCCAGGCAGCCTAGATAGTACTGTTTCAGGATCATGAGAATCCCTTTTGTCACCGCAGTGCATAGAGTACACATTCCTGAGAAAGTCGGCGACGAAGACGCCCGCTACATCTCGCGTCTTCATCGGTCATCGAATGTATTGGTAGAGCTGAACTAACCAGAAGAGAAGTTCGGTTAGTGTGTGTCTGGACGTGGGAATAAATCTTCTTCATGCGTGTTGTCCCAAGTGTTGCTGCAGAAGAAATCTGCGAAGCAAGAAATAGACGGTCTCATCCGTTGCCGCCGTTGCTCCACGGATTGCAAGCAGCAGTACCAAAGGGCATTGCCGTGCGACCTGACTGGCCTCGGTCGACAGCCATGATCCTTTCCGACGCGCCTATCTGTCACCCGACGCTGAGGAAAAACAAAGCGAGAGGAGTATGAGCTAGACATGAGCACGGGAAATAACTTGGAATTTGCTGGAAAGGTGGCACTCGTCACCGGTGGAAACGGTGGCATTGGCGCCGCGGCCGCGAGACGCATCGCTGAGCTAGGTGCTCGGGTAGTCATCACAGCAAGGCAGCAGAGCAAAGGGCAACAGCTAGTCAATGACATCAAACGCAACGGTGGATCTGCGGCATTCATTCAGGCTGATCTCAGTCAACCCGAACAGGTGAAGCGGATCGTACCATTCGCTCTCGAAACCTTTGGACGGCTCGACTACGCATTTAACAATGCTGGGATCTCCGGTGAAAAGCGGCTGCTCACAGATCAGACCGAAAAAGTTTTGACCGCGTCTTCGCTGTGAACGTAAAGGCCCTGTTTCTTCTGCTTCAGGATGAGGTCAGGCAGATGATGGCGCAAGGAGAGGGGGGCTCGATCGTCAATACTGCCTCAGTCGGCGGGCTGCTAGCGTCTCCAACCGCCGGCCCCTACGTGGCCAGCAAGCATGCTGTGCTTGGTTTGACCAAATCTGCCGCGATCGAGTGCGGGCGATATGTATTCGGGTAAACGCTGTGAGTCCAGGTGCAGTCAGGACAGAAATGTTGCTCAACGTATTTGGCACCCAAGAGGCGCTCGACGAAATGCGTGCGGTGCATCCTATTGGCCGGATTGGACGCCCTGAGGAGATCGCCGATGCTGTTGCATGGCTATTCTCGGAAAGGTCATCCTATTACACAGGACAATCCTTAATCCTGGATGGCGGTCTTACTGCGCAGCGTCCATACGTGACGCAACCCACCAGCGAGCAAGTTGCTACACAAGAGAGGTCCGCATATATCGACTAAAAGCTGTGTCACAACCTAGAAAGACACCATGTTGATTTCCAATTGTGTTCCGGGTAAATGCTCGATGAGTCGGCTACAGCCTCATCGACGAGCGCTAAGCCCTGTACACACCAGTCGAGACTCCAGCGTCAGATTTTCATCCCAGATCCGCCATCTCGCAAAACGGTACGAGACATGGACTGCATTCTTTTAGGAATCGTCGCTCCGGTATCCTAGAGTATCCGAGAAGAGCTCGATAGGAAGGAGGACTCTGCGGGATGGAAGCCGAAGCCAATCGTCGTGCTCTTCGCGAGCGCTCCTATGTTATGAAAAAACATCATGCAACGCGCCTCCATTACGACCTCAGACTGGAGTGGAACGGAGTGCTGCTGAGCTGGGCCCTTCCGGACGGTCCCAGTTGCTGTGCCGGAGCCATTCGTAAAGCCATCGAGATGAAGGACCATAGCAGAGCGAACATTCTGTTCGAGGGCGTGCATGAGACAGGTCCCATCATGCTCTGGGATCGCGGAGCATGGGAGCCACAATTGGAATCCGACGATATCCAGAGCGCTCTGCATAGGGGCGTCCTGCAGTTTACGTTACTTGGAGAAAAGCTCAAAGGCGGCTGGACGCTCGCTAGGATCGCCAGCGCCAGAAATGCCACAGGGCCTGTTTGGACACTCTGCAAGCAAGCGGATTCGTTTGCCGAAAGCCGCGCCGACAAGTGTGTCTTGGAAGAACGGCCGAACAGTGTCGACACAGGAAAGACTATGAGAGAAATTGTCCGAGATTGGACAAAGCCTAAAGACAGATACCAGCGGCAAACAAGGCTTTTCGACTAGATATAGGGCATGAGAACTCTTCATGGGACCGAACTAGCGGCTACCGACTGGCGCAAGGAGCGACGGCTTTGTGCACAAGCCATTCCCTTGAGCGATCTAACTCATACTTCCCAGTGTCCACTTTAAGCGGACGCTTCCCCTCAAATCAATCTTCAATCGTGGCACTCTTCAAAATAAACCCTGAACAGATGCTTGAAGCCGAATCGCCTATTGGACCTTTACATTGGCTCATCGGATCCGGAGTGATGTCTGAGTGATTGAAAAATTAAATGGTCGGGACGACTAGATTCGAACTAGCGACCTCACCCACCCCAAGGGTGCGCTCTACCAGGCTGAGCCACGTCCCGACTTATTGCCTGCTGTCCAGGCGGACGGCAGCGGGGTTATTGAGTTAAGTGTACACGAGTGGATTACTTGGTGGGAGCGACGTATTCCTTGGGAAGCTCTCCGCCTCCGCCAAAGAAGAACTCGTTCATCTGCTCCACCAGGAACTCCTGTGCCTCTCGGGTCCAGGGCTGCAGGCGGTACTCGTTCAGCAGCATCTTCTGCCGCTCAACCCATTCTCCCCACGCCTTCTTGGACACGTTCTTATAGATCTTCTGGCCAAAGTCGGAGTCAAACGGTGGCTCGTCCAAGCCTTCCATCTCTGCCTTGTACTTCGTGCAAAACACCATGTGAGCCATTCTGTTTCCTGAACTCCTTTGCGTCTTCCATTCTACGATGTCCGGGCCAGTTGCGCCGGGTTCAGCCGCTGCCGATCAGAGTCCGGCCTAGCGCCGCGGTTTGCCCTTGGTCTTTCGGTTGCGCTGTCTCTTCGCTGCCTTTGTCTTGACCTTGGGCTTCCCGGAACGGTTCGGGCTCGAATGTTCCTCCTGTTGACGGTCTTTCGGTCGTCGTAGTGAACGCGGCGCGTTCGTGCCCTCGTATTCGGAGGGCATCAGTGCAAACTGCAGTCGCCGTTGCTGGCGATCGATTCGGTCAAGGAGCACATGAACATGCTGGCCAATCTTGAAGACGCGTCCGTTGCGCCCTCCGACGATAGTCCGGTCGGTATCGCGGAAAAAGTAGCGGTCGTCCTGAAGGCTGGCAATAGGAACCATGCCTTCGATGAAGATCTCGTCGAGCTCGACGAAGAACCCATACTTCGTGCACGAAAGAAGGATGCCGGTAAAGTCCTCGCCGACACGGTCCTGCATGAAGCGAATCTTCTTCCACTCGATCAGCTCACGCTCGGCATCGTCGGCGCGTCGTTCGGCCTGGCTGGATTCAGCAGCGATTGCATCGAGCTCGTCCTCCGGCAGCGGACCTTCCTCCTGCTGCCGCTTCCTCTGCGCGGGCTTTCCTTTGTCGGTCTGTTTTTCACCCCAGGGTTGGGGCTCGCTGCTCAGGATCGGGAAGCCGTTCGGATCGGCTCCATTCTGAAGCAGGTATCGGATCAGGCGGTGCACGATAAGGTCAGGATAGCGACGAATGGGCGAGGTGAAGTGCGTGTAGCTGGGCGAGGCGAGTGCGAAGTGGCCTGCATTCTTTTCGCTATAGCGGGCTTGCTTGAGCGAGCGCAGCATCAGGTACGAGAGGATCCGCTCTTCAGGCTTGCCCTGGATCTTCGCGGTCAGACGCTGGTACATCTGCGGCGTGACCGGAATCGCATCGGGAATCTCGTGAGTCTGCGGGCTTCGTCCGGAGCTGCGCGCGTCGCGACGATCGCCTCGCGTCTGCACGCGCTTCACCGGCAGATTGCTGAAGCCCAGCGTGTAACCGAACTGTGAAGCGGTCTCTTCGAACTCCACGATGCGCTTCGGGTCAGGCGTCTCGTGGATGCGATAGATGCCGGGGATGCCATTGGCCTCGATCCAGTGCGCGACGCATTCGTTGGCGGCGAGCATGAACTCCTCGATCAGGCGATGTGACCAGCCGCGCTCGGAGCGCACGATAGCCTGCATATTTCCCTGCGGATCGAACTGCACGACCGGTTCAGGCAGGTCGAAGTCGATGGAACCGCGGCGCTTGCGTTTGCCGTTGAGGCGAAGCGCGAGCTCGTGCATCTTCTCGAACTCGGGAACAAGCTCCGTGAATTCGAGGCGGGTGACGGAGTCGCCGTCGAGGATCGCCTGCACCTGTGTGTAAGTCATGCGACGTGCGCTGCGGATAATGCCTTCGCAGACTTCAAAGCCGACGACCTCGCCTTTGGTGTCGATCTCCATGAGACAGCTCTGGACGAAGCGGTCTTCGTCGGGGCGAAGGCTGCACATTCCGCTCGAGAGGTCGTTCGGGAGCATCGGAATGGCGCGGTCAGGAAAATAGACTGAATTTCCTCGCAGGCGAGCTTCAAGATCGAGCGCCGTGCCTGGCGTCACGTAGTGACTGACGTCGGCGATGTGAACCTGGAGCTGCCAGTTTCCGTTTGGCAGCGGCTTCACGTAGACGGCGTCGTCGAAGTCGCGCGCGGTCTCGCCGTCGATGGTGACAATGGGAAGTCCACGGAAGTCCTGTCGTCCTGCGAGCTGTTCGGGCGCCAGCGCGTCGACCGTCTGCTTCGCCGAATCTGCCGCCTCGGCGAGGACGTTCGATGGGAAGACATGCGGCAGATGGTGCTTGCGGATGACAATCTCGACATCGACGCCGAAGGCGTCCGGCGGACCGAGAACCTCGATGACTCGTCCTCGCGCCGGCCTTCCCGGCGTTGGGAAGCCAGTGATCTCTACATCGACGGCGAGCCCCTCGAGCGGAGTGAGTGGGTTCTCCGCGGCGGTCCAGCGGCGTTTCTGCTCCTGGGCCTCTTCGCCGAGGACGCGATGAGGTTCCACAGCGGCTTCCGAGACGATCTCATCTCCTTCGAGGATGAGAATCGGTTGTGTCATTCGGTCGTCGAAGGGGGTGACGTAGTTGCCTTTTGCGATCGGCAGATCTTCCCACGGACTGCGGCGGCCGGAGCGCGCGTAGTGGAAGATTCCGACGACGGTCGGGTTGCGGCGCGTGAGCACGCGGGCCACGCGTCCGGAGCGTCGTCCTTCGCGATCTCGGGGCGCTTCGTCGACGAGGACTTCGTCGCCCTGCATCGCACCGTTGAGTTCGTTGGGTGGGATGAAGAGGTCGTCTTCGCGATTCGAGCTTCCGTTGGGGCGGACGAAGGCGTAGCCGTCGCGGTGCAGGTCGATGCGTCCGGCTACGAGGCGGTCGCGGGTGGGGTGCTGCTCGGTCGCGGGATTGTTGTTCCGCGAGGGGCGCGCGGTTCTGGCGGGAACCGAGGAGGGGAGGCTCCAGTGATCTTCGTCGATCTTGATCAAGGCTCCGCGGGCGGTGATGCGGGCGAGTTGTTCGAGGAGGAGGCGGCGTTCGCGTCCTCCTCCGAGGCCGAGCTCGCGGATGAGTTGCTTGTAGCCGGCGCGCTGTCCGGCCGAGCGTTCGATGCGTTGAATCAGTTCGCGGTCGGTGTACTTATAAGGATGCCCGGACATTTACCAAGGATAGCCTTGAGGGGAGGATTGCGGGTTGGCGATCAGCGACGCGCTGTCTGCGGGCCGGGTTCGCTGCGAAGGAGAGTGGCTGCCTGCTCGAGGGTGGTGGAGGGCGGCGTGGGCCGGAAGTCGCTTTTGACCTCGTCTTCCTGCTCGCTGATGGTCTTGAAGAGAAGGATGTGGCCCTGGATATGGACGTGGGATTCGGTGATCTGCCAGATTTTTGGAGCCAGAGCACGGCGTTCGACGTTGAATGTTCCTCCCTCTTCCATCTTGCCGAAGATACCGTAGCCGAACTTCACGTCGCGGATGAGCTTGCCGGAGATGCGCTGGATCCTCTTTTCAGGCTTGGAGACGAGAATCTCCCCGGCCATGGCGGCGAAGACGCGCGATTCCATGGTGGGTGGTTTGAAGTCAGGATTTGGAACGAAGGAGAGGGTTGTCGCCTCCGGCGCTTCGCCCTTGATGGTCCAGAGAAACGCGTCGGGAAGCATGCGGAGCATGTCTTCGGCCCGCTTGTCGTCCTGCTGGCTGTCTTTCTCTTTTTTGGCCTGCTGTGAAGGATCGTGGACGAAAGAGTCGATCCGCTGGTTTTCCTTATCCAGATCGGCGGGGCTGAGTTGCTGCCCATTCCGGCGGATCATCTTCTTGACCGAGCCATGATCGGTCTCGACGACCTGATAGACAAACTCGCCGTCGGCCCTTCGGACCGTGGATCGATACTGCCAGCGGGAATGGTCGGCCTTGTCGGCAGCCAACTCGATCTGGACAGCAGCCTTTACGAGTTGCTGCGTGTGCGGATCCTGGCTTGTCTGAGCGGGAGAGCTCGAAGCCAGCAGAAGACCTATCGAGAGAACCGAGACAACCACAGTGCAGCCAAACGTGCAGGATTTCATTCCTTTTATGTTCCTTCTTCCTTTATGTCTAGGATGCTATCCAGAAGGCTCTCGTTAGCGCATCGGGAGACCCATGGTATACGTTTTTGTGCAAAATATTCATTTAAAAAGAGTTAGGTCCGGACCCCCATTCCAAGTCTTCATAGGAAATAACTTACGTGTAAGTTCCTGATTTAAATAGTCAAGGCCCAGCATCTTTGCTGAGCCTTGTTTCCTAATTTCCAGTTGTTTCTAGTATACCGTCTCGAGCAGATCTTATCGGCACCCGAAAGATCGCTTATTTTCTTATACTTATCCGTGATTCCGGCTTGACAGGAGGCCCGAATCCCAGCTGGGGAAGATCAGGCTGATACGGTCTCGTGAGTCTGGGCAGGCTGATAGGTTCCGGGGGGCGTGCGGCCCGCGATGGAGATCCGGTTCCAGGCATTGATGGCGGCGACTGCGAAGGTGAGGTCGGAGATCTCCCTTTCGTTGAGGTGTGCGGTCGCCTCGGCATAGGCCTCGTCGGAGGCATGGCCTTGGGTGATGAGGGTGAGGGCTTCGGCCCAGGCGAGGGCGGAGCGCTCGCGGTCGGTATAGTAGGGGCATTCGCGCCAGGCATCGAGCGAGTAGAGGCGTTGCTCTTCTTCGCCGATGGCGCGGAGATCCTTCCAGTGCATGTCGAGGCAGTAGGCGCAACCGTTGATCTGGGAGACGCGCAGTTTGACTAAGTGCAACAAGCCTTCTTCGAGGCTGGACTGGGAGAGATATTTTCCAAGAGCGAGCATGGCCTGGTAGGCGCCGGGGGAGAGTTTGGAGTAGTTGAAGCGAGGCTGCATGGTGAGTTTCCTTTCCGATGGTCAGGGTTGAAGGGCTGGTTTGCCGCGTTCCGGATAGACAGCGAGCAGGAGGGCGCAGGCGGAGGCGGAGAACACCGAGTAGTCGAGCGGTGATTTGATTCCCGCGGTGATTGCCATGGTGGTTCCGAAGAGGGCCAGCAGGACCGCCGACCCCATGGCGATCCAGCGGGGCCACCGCGGGCGCCGGGTTGAGACGAGACAGAGCACGCCGCTGACGATAAGAGCGAGGGCAAGGGTGATCTCAAGGATGGTCGCGGACCAGGCGAGCAGCGGGATGGTTGAGGCTGGCATGAAGAAGTTGAGTTCCGCTGTGCGACTGAGGAAACCGGGGGAGAGCTTCATTCCCGGCTCTCCGCGCCAGAGCCCGAAGCGGGAGGCGACCGCGGAGAGGAAGGCGGCACCGATCGCGATGCGCGCGTAGAAGATCGCAAACGCCTCGCCCTTTGCACTACGGAAGATCTGCGTCTCTTCCGTGCCGGGTGAGGTCATGGTTGCGGTCCTGTGGGTACGGGGCTGGTGAGTGGGGCCTGGTTGTCGCAGACGAAGGTCGCGAGGAAGCGCGCAGGCAGACTCTGGCTTGCGTTGGCAGAGAGGAGGTGTACGCCATTCGGGGCCTCGTAGAAGCTCTCTCCAACGCGGTAGATTTTTTCTTCTCCACCTTTGACCTGCATCCTGACGGCACCTTCGAGGACATAGCCGATCACAGGGCAGGGATGACTGTGTGGTTTCGACTGTTCCCCGGGACCATAGTGGACCTCAACGAGGTGGGCGGTAAGGTGGTCGCCGTTGAGCTTCGGCAGGGGTTGGGAGATTACGTTTCTGGCATGCGGAGCAGGCGCCTGTGCCTGGACGGCTTCATGAGGCCGCCGAATCACAGCCGCCTCAATGTGAATGGGGGCATACATGATGAGAGCGAAGATATAGGCCCAACTGTCGAAACCAGTCATGTTGTTTTCTCCCTTGCCGTATGGCAATAGTAGAGCAGAGTAGACCGGGCCGGAAGGTCCATTTAGGCTGGTTTTGCTGTACCGCTTTCGAGAGATGCGATGACGAGACGATCGGGGCTGACGGAGATTTTGCTAGGTGAGCGCGGCGAGGACGAACCGGCTTACCGGTGGCTGTATCGCGCCTTGCGACGCGAGATTTTAGCGGGAAAACTGCGGCCGGGAACGAGGCTGCCGGCGACGCGCGACCTTGCCAGGGAGCAGGGGCTTTCGCGTGGAACGATCGTGACCGCTTTTGAAGAGCTGAAGTCCGAAGGGTACATCGAGGGCAACACGGGGTCGGGAACGTATGTGAGCAAGGTTCTGCCGGAGGAACTGTTGGAGGTACGCCGTGACGGCGCCGGGAAGAGCGAGTTGCAAAGACCGAAGAGACGGTTTTCGGAGTACGGCTCCTCCGTCAGAATGTTTCCCAGTCTTCCAGCCCGGCCCATGCACGCGTTTCGTTCGAATCTTCCCGCGGTGGATGAGTTTCCGACGACTCTATGGGCGCAGATTGCGAATCGAAGGATGAGGCGAGCCTCCACGACGATGCTGACGGGCTGCGAGGCGGCGGGATATAGACCGCTGCGCGAGGCGATTGCCGCGTATATCTCTCAGTCTCGCGGCGTGGTTTGTGCGGCGTCGCAGGTGATCGTGGTCTCCGGAGTGCAGGAGGCGCTGGACCTATCGGTGCGGCTGTTTGTGGATCGGGGAGACCGGGTCTTTATGGAAGATCCGGGATATGTCGGCGCTACGCGAACCTTTGAGGCGGTGGGGGCGAAGATTCTCTCGCTGGGGGTGGATGAGGAAGGAACAAAGCTGCCGGGAACACGGCAGACAGCGAAGCTGGCCTACCTGACACCTGCGCACCAGGCTCCGGTGGGCGTGACGATGAGTCTGACGCGAAGGCCGGAGATGCTGGAGTGGGCGCGAAGGGTTGGGGCGCTGATCTTTGAGGATGACTATGACGGTGAGTACCGCTACTCGGGAAGGTCGGTTCCGGCGTTGCAGGGACTGGACCGGAACGGCGTGGCACTGTTTGCAGGGAGCTTCAGCAAAATACTGTTTCCGTCGCTGAGGCTGGGGTACGTGATTGTGCCGGAAGACCTGGTGGAGAGATTTGCGGCGGCGAAGTCGATTCTGAACCGGCATGCTCCGCTTCTGGAGCAGACGGTGCTGTGCGAGTTCATTGAGGCAGGTCATTTTGGGAGACACCTACGCCGGATGCGGGAGATGTATTCGGAGCGGCTGGGAGTTCTGCTGGAAGAGGGGCGAAGACAGCTGAAGGGTGTGATGGAGATCTCGGAGATCGAGGCAGGACTGCAGACGATGGGATGGCTGACCAAGGGAATCGATGCGAAGGCGGTGGCGAAGGCAGCTTTCGCGAGAGGGGTCGATACGATTCCGCTGGAGGGGTTCTATCGCAGTGCGCAGGAGCTGGAAAAGAGGGAACGAGATGGATTGCAGATGGGATTTGCCGCGGTGACGCCGAGAGAGATTCGGCGGGGAGTCGAGGAGCTAGCACACGTCATCGAAGGGATGAGATTGAATCGGAGCGTGAAGGAGGCGTCACACAGGGGATGAATCTGTGACTGTGTGACGCCTGAGTGCGGGAATTAAGTTATGCGGTTAAAGTTCGGCTACGTTTGGAGCAATCGAGCAGTGTTCCGTACATGCAATCGCAGACTGGCTAGTGAACTACGAGCGAGACGGCGGTGAAGTGGTAGAGGTTTCCATCCCTCGCTGTGATGACGAAGATGTAGATCCCGGGGCGAGTGGAAGGCGAGGTTGCGACCGAAAAGGTGGTTGAACCGGAGCCTCCCGCGATGGTGTTGTTCGCGAGCTGCGCGGTGGCTCCAGGAGGCAGCCCGATAGCAGAGAGTTCGACATCGTCGCTGAAGCCATTGGCCGGCGAGACGTTGACGGTGTAGTTGGCAGTCGCACCGCGAGCTACAGCCTGCAAGACTGGCGTGGCTGCGATGTTGAAGTCGCCATAGCCGATGGCGGCCAGAGCAGCGGGGCCCTTCCGTTCGGAGAGCTGGGCAAGGTAGAGGCTGTTGGGAGTGACGAGAGAGCCGAGTGAGTCGTAGTCACCATCGGGGACGTTTCCGGTGACCTCGGAGGAGCCGGTGGACACCTTCGTGCCGACGCAGCCGATGCACCAGTTGGTGCCGCCGGGAAATCTCTGCACGACGAAGTAGGGAGTGGTCGCGTTCCAGGCGATGGACCAGCCTGCAGCCCAGCCCTGGCCGGAGCCGTGGTTGCCGCGATCCTGATAGGCGATGCCGGTGGCTCCGCCATTGGGATTTTTGGGAGCGGCGGGGAGGACAGCGTTGTCGGCGAGCATACCGGTTCCCCAGCGCTGGTGCGGAGCGATGCCCGCGGCCTGGGTGCTGTAGAAGTTGAGCAGGACGATGGGGCCGGTGACGCGGCTCTGCATGACCATGGGCCATTCACCTACGGCTCCAATGGACTGGCAGCGGTTGAGAAAGATCTCGGTGCCGGAGATTCCGAAGTCGGCCATGCGATCGCCGGTGTGAGTGACGGTGTGGTTGTTGATGACCTGATCTAGCGTGACAGCCTTCACATCGTTGGAGATGGTGACGGTGTTCTGAGTGTCCTGAAAGTAGACATCCTTCATCCAGGAGTTGGTGGTCGCTTTCATCTGAACACCGAGGAACTGCGGGAGGCTGATATCGGCGTTGAGAGCCGGTGCGACTACGCGGAGATGCTCGATGCCGACCTGCGAGATGCGGCCGGGGAAGGTGTAGCCGACGATGGAGCCGTTGACGTATTGCGAGTCAAAGGAATCGGTGAGGGGAGCGTCGAAGGTGATGCGATTGCCGTTGATGGAAGTGATGACTCGATCGGTGTTGACGATGGTGCCGGGGCCGATCCAGGTCTGGGCATTTCCGGAGCCGTCCTTGAGGAGATCCATGCCCATGGAGTGGATCCATGCTGGAGTGACGGGGCGCTGGATGAGCACGGTCTGACCCGCCTTGAAGCTGGAGGGATCGGCGACGGTGACGGCGTGGCCTCCGGAGGGAACGAAGGTGTCGGTGATGGGTTGCGGCGTGCCGGAGGTGACCCAGGTTCCGGTACCCACAACGCTGAAGGCGAGGAAGGGATTGCCGGTCATGGTGAGGATGGTTCCGGTTGCGTCCTCGGCTGAGCCTGCGCCGCGTAGGGTGACTCCGCTGACGTTGAAGTTGAGTGGAGCGGAGATGGTGTAGTTTCCGGCCGCGAGTTGTACAGCGCCCCGGATGCCGCGGAAGTCTGCTGGGAGTGCGGCGACCTGATTGATGGCCGCCTGAATGTTGGCGGTGTCATCTGCGCCGGAAGGGCTGACGTTGACTTTGACAGGGACGGTGGGGAGAGCGACGCCTCCACCCTGGTAGCCCGCCCAGGAGAAGTCGAGGATGGTGTTGCCGAGGCTGTCGGGAGTGTATTGCAGCTTGTGGTTGGAGTCGTAATAAACCCAGGTGGAGGGATTCTGTGCAAACAATGCCGGAGAGATGGCAAGGAGGACGGCGGGGAGGAGGGCGGAGATCTTACTCAGCATGGAACCACCTTCTGAAACGGGGAATGGCGATACGAAGGGACTCGATGGGGAAGGGAGGTTCTCGGAAAAGAGGCGACTTCGCGGCATCCCGGAGGGCTTTCTTGCTGCCAATCTCCATGGTGGTTCATCGGTTCAGGAGAATCTGTGAACGCGGAGAACTTTATGAATCCGGAAGCCTGGCTGTCAAGAGAATTTTCAGCTTATGAAATACAGGATTCACTCTTGAAACGATGTTTGATTCGCAAGCAGCTTCGGAGAACGAAAGAGTTTGGTGGATCTATACTTCGGCGGCAGAGGAGAGGAGGGCGGTTTCGATGCCGGAGTTGACCTCCGCGTGGGCGAATTCAGCGGCTACGCGGATTCCGTTCATGATGGCTTTTTCGTTGGAAGAGCCGTGGCCCACGATGCAGACGCCGCGGACGCCGAGTAGAGGAGCGCCGCCGTACTCAGAGTAGTCGAGACGCTTTTTGAAGTCGTCGAAGGCGCGGCGGGAGAGCAGGGCGCCTACCTGAGAGGTGACGGTGGACTTGAGAGCTTCGCGGAGCATGCTGCTCATGAGTTTGACGATTCCCTCGGAGGTCTTCAGAGCTACGTTGCCGACGAAGCCGTCGCAGACGGTGACATCGCAGTTGCCGTTGAAGAGGTCGCGGCCCTCGACGTTGCCGATGAAGTTGATTCCGGACAGGGCGCGGAGGAGCGGAAGGGTATCGCGGGTGAGGGCGTTGCCCTTGGAGTCTTCTTCGCCGATGGAGAGCAGGCCGACGCGCGGGTTGGCGATCTTGAGCACATTCTGGGCGTAGATGTGGCCCATGACGGCGAACTGAACGAGGTTGTCGGGGTCGGAGTCTACGTTTGCGCCTACGTCGAGGAGAAGCGATGGGGTGCCGCGAGAGGTCGGGACGATGGTGGCGAGGGCAGGGCGGTCGACTCCCGAAAGCATGCCGAGAACCATCTTGGCAGTGGCCATGGCGGCTCCGGTGTTGCCGGCGGTAAAGAAGCCGGCGGCCTTGCCGGGGCCGGAAGGGGTGTTGGTATGAGCCGGTTGCGTTTTGTGGGAGACGAGGCCTTCGCGAACCATCTTCAGGCCGACGCGCATGGTGGAGTCACGCTTGGTGCGGACGGCCTGCGCAGCCTTGTCGTCCATGGTGATCCATTCGGAGGCCGGAACGATGTAGATAGGAAGATGCTTTTGATGGCGGACGTGCTGGCGCAGGACGGGGCGCAGGATATCTTCAGGGCCGACAAGGTGGACTCGGACGTCGTAGTGACGTGCAGCGAGGACGGCCCCGCGGATCTCAGGATCGGGGGCCTTGTCGGAGCCCATTGCGTCAACCACGATGTCGATTGGCATCAGGAAACGATAACAGGGTTCTTACTGAAAGACGGGTATTTAGCTGGCTTCCTTGACCGAGAGGACATCACGGCCCTTGTAGGTTCCGCACTTGCGGCAGGCGCGGTGGGGCAGCTTGCGCTCGTGGCAGTTCGGGCACTCGGAGAGTCCGGCGGGGGTGAGGAAGTCATGGCTGCGGCGCTTGGCGGTGCGCTGCTTGGAGTGGCGCCGTTTTGGATTAGGCATTGCAGTATCCCTTTCAAATCGCCCGTGCCCGACAGGTGCGGGAGACGAGGCACAAACTTGGTTTAGTGCTTGACCTCGATCTTGTCAGCCAGACCCGCCAGAGCATTCCAACGCGGATCAGACGGTGTCTGTTCGCAGGAGCAGATTGCTAGGTTCTGGTTCTGACCGCAACGAGGGCAGAGGCCCTTGCAGTCCGGTTTGCAGAGGGTTCGAGGGGGCAGGGAGAGTAACACCTGCTCGCGCACGACATCCTCGAGCAAAAGACCGCTCTCTTCATAATACCCGATTTCGGTCTCGTCGGGGGTAATTGCGTGTTCTCCCATCTCGCTATCGGCCTCGGTGGGACGGAAGACGAGGTCGAAGTCGCCGGAGAGGGTTTGAGGGACGGGCTCGACGCAGCGGGCACAGAGGATCTCGAAGTCTCCCTTGTAGGAGGCGCGGAGGCGGATGTCGTTGACCTGCGAGTTAGCGCCGCGCTCTTCGCTGCGGTGCTCAATGAGCAGGTCGGCCTGGCCTGTTACCGGGAGCGGAGAGACCTGGCGGATGTCGGGGCCGTATTCGAGGATACCGGGAGCGATGGTCTCGTCGATTTCTAGGGGTTCGTCGAAGAGTTGGACCGGGGTAATGAGCACGTATTTAAGCGTAGGACTTTGCCGGGGCGGGGTCAACTGGCGGTTGGCAGGCGGTTGGGTGGCGGCGGCAAGGGTGTTCCCTTTGGTTGGAATCTCGGGCGGTACGGGCGAAATATAGGGATTCCTCGACTCACTACGCTCGCTCGGAATGACGGTTGGGGGAGTACTTGAAAAAAGCAATGGAGAAAATATTTCTCATTTGGTACAGACAAGCATGGGGAGGTTGCTTTAATGTGGTGCGAATGAAATCCACACGCATGGGAATGTGCCTGTTTGGAAGAACGGTGGGGTTAGCCCTTGCATTGGGCGTGTTCGCAGTGGGTGCATGCGCGGTGGAGCTTCCACGGCTTGAGCACGCGAACGGACGCACCACGCTGATGGTCGATGGGCATCCCTTCTTTCCGCTGGGGGCGCAGGTGGGAAACTCGAGCGGGTGGCCGGCGAAGCTGGCTGAGCTGTGGCCGAAGGCTGAGGCGCTGCACCTGAACACGCTCGAGGTTCCGGTGTACTGGGAGCAGATGGAGCCGCGTGAGGGCGTCTTCGACGACACGGTAGTCGAGGATGTGATCGGGCAGGCTCGCGCACATCATGTGCGGCTGGTGCTGCTGTGGTTTGGGACGTGGAAGAACGGAAAGATGCACTACGTTCCGGATTGGGTGAAGTCGGACACGCACCGGTTTCCGCGGATGATGACGCGGGGCGGCCAGCCCATCGACGTGCTCAGCGCGAATGCTCCTGCCAATCTGGAGGCGGACAGAAAGGCCTTCGTTCACCTGATGCACAAGGTGAAGGAGATGGACGGCGATCAGCACACGGTGATCCTGGTGCAGGTGGAGAACGAGTCGGGAGCGCTGGGAAGCGTGCGCGATTTCTCCCCGCAGGCGCAAAAACAGTTTGATGGAGCTGTGCCGGAGACGCTTGTACACGCAACGGGGAAGAAGGCGGGAAGCTGGAAGCAGGTCTTCGGCGAAGATGCGGACGAGACGTTTCAGGCGTGGAGCGTTGCCAGCTATATCGGCGCAATCGCGGCGGCGGGCAAGCAGGAGCTGGCATTGCCAATGTATGCGAACAACTGGCTGAAGAGCCCGCGCGGCTATCCGGTACTGACGATTCCTGGCGTGGATTATCCGAGCGGAGGTCCGACGAGCAACATGCTTGCGGTGTGGAAGGCCTCTGCGCCAGCGATCGATATTCTTGCGCCGGATATCTATGTTCCGAACACGGAGCGGTATCGGGATGTGATGGAGCAGTTCAAGCGTCCGGACAATCCACTGTTTATCCCCGAGACGCATGGGTTCGGGCATTTTCCAGGGAGCCAGGGAACGGCGCGGAATCTGTTTATGGCGATTGGCTCGGGGACGATCGGATTTGCGCCCTTCGGGCTGGATAACTTTTCGCCTGCAGGCGCAGATGGCAAGCCGGATTACGAGCAGATGGGGCTGGCACAGAACTACGAGTTGCTGTCTCCGATGGCGGACGAACTGGCGGCGTTGCAGTTTACGGGCAAGGTGCAGACGGCGGTGGAAGAGCCGGGGCTGGCACAGGTGGAGCTGCCCTTTGGCCGGTGGAGCGCGCAGGTGAGCTTTCCTCCTGCCTATACGGAGAGCGCGGATACGGGCCGACTCTCCCCGACGGCAGCGCTGCATATGGGAAGGGTCCTGGTGGCGCAGCTCGGGCCGGACGAGTTTCTGGTGGCGGGGATCGATGCGCGGGTGAACTTCCGGCTGATACCGCCGGCGAGCGGGCAGCAGGCGCAGATGCTGACGGTAGAACAAGGAACCTATACGGGAACAAACTGGCAGCGTTCGCGATTGTGGAACGGTGACGAGACGGATGCAGGGCTGAACTTCAAGGCTCCGGGCAGCGTGGTGCGGGTGCGATGGGGAGTTTATTGAGGGAATGGTTTGGAGTGAAGGCGCCGATTATGGGGGAGCGCGAGAGCAGGAATTCGCGTGCGTGACAGGGAACAGGAGTTTTTTTTGATTCGAGCGAGAGTTGGGGGAAAGAGTGCGATGAAGATCCGATGGAGTTCAGCCGTAGCCGCGCTGTTGCTGGCCGCATGCTGCGGGGGCGTGAAGGCATCCGCGCAGACGGCGGCTCCGCCAAAGACGTGGGTGGATCGTGACACGGGGCATCGCATCTTTCGCGTGACGGATGAGCCGGGATCGTCGGGCTTCTATTTCAACGTGAATGCGTACTCGAAGGATGACCGGACCATGGTCTACACGGCTCCGGATGGAATCCACACGATGGAGCTGGCGACACGGAAGACGCGGCTGCTGGTTCCGAATCCTGCGATTGCGGAAGGAGCTTCGCCGGAGGAACGAAACCGCGTGGGGAATCATGCGATTGTCGTCGGTCACAAGACGAACAGCGTTTTCTTCTCGCGTATGGACGCGGCGACGAAGAGGCAGGTGATCTACAAGGCGGACCTGACCTCGGGTGAGGTGACGAAGCTCACGATGCTGCCGGAACGTGCAACGATCTCGACCGTGAACGCCGACGAGACGCTGGGAGCGGGTGTCTATGTCGAGACCGAAGCAGGAGCCACGCAGGAGTTCGGCAGGCACGCGGCCAGGACGGGGCCGCTGGTGCAGGCGGAGGACAAGAGCGCGATGATGGAGCGTCGTCTTGCGGCGCGGATTCCGGTGGTGCTGTTTACGGTGGACCTGAAGACGGGGAAGGTGAAGGAGCTGTTGCATTCGACGGACTGGATCGGGCATCTTCTGTTCTCGCCGATCGACCCGACGCTGCTGATGTACTGCCATGAGGGACCGTGGCACAAGGTCGACCGCGTCTGGACGATTCGTACGGACGGAACGCAGAACGAGTTGCGGCACAAGCGGACGATGTTGATGGAGATTGCCGGGCATGAGTTCTGGGGACAGGATGGAGAGACGGTCTGGTACGACTGGCAGCTTCCCAAGGGCGAAGATTTCTGGCTGGGCGCGTTTGACGTGGCGAGCAATAAGCGGATGGCGTACCACATGCAGCGCGACGAGTGGTCGATTCACTTTAACGTGAACAAGGGCGCGACTGTGTTCACGGGCGATGGCGGCGACTCGGGACAGGTGGCTCGTTCGAATGCCGGAGAGTGGATCAATCTCTTTCATCCGGAGTGGAGAAAGGATGAGAACGGACTTAATGATCCGACGTTCTGGAAGCCGGGAATCTTTCACCGGGAGAAGCTGGTGAACATGTCGCACCACAACTACCGGCTGGAGCCGAATGTGCGTTTCTCGCCAGACAGTAAACTGATCTTCTTCACCTCGAACCTGTTTGGGCCGAGTTATGTATTTGCCGTGGAGATAGCCAAGGCTGCTCCCGGCGCAAGTGATGTTCAATCAACGCCGGAGCTGGGCAGAAAGTTTTCTCCCGATCCGACACCAACACCAGCAGATAAATAAAAAACAAGAGAGAGCTATGCGCCGATACGCACAGGTTATCCAGTTATTGCCACAATTCCGAGACGAATATATTCGTTACCACGCCAAAGTATGGCCGACCGTGCTGGCCACGATCGAGGCGTGCAACATTCGCAACTACTCGATCTTTCTGCACGAATCTCTGCTGATCGCCTACTTCGAATATCACGGCGACGATCTCGACGCCGATATGAGGCGCATGGCCGCGGATCCTGAGACTCAGCGGTGGTGGTCGATGATGGACCCGATGCAGGAGCCGGTAGCCAATGCTCCTGAGGGAAGACGCTGGCTGGAGATTCCCGAGGTCTTTCACTTCGATGGAGCTCCGGTTATGTCCGATCGATAGCGCAGGTCGCTTCGGGTTTGTCGTACATCGACTCCGGATTTGTAGCGTTGCGTTATCGGTCGATGGATAATCTGAAGGTCCGGAGGTATCCATGAGACAGCTTTTCGCCGGTGTGATTATGACGATCGTGCTGGCGGTGGGGGCGATGGCGCAAGGTGGGAAGGCCCTGCCCAGGCCGGATCTGAACGGAATCTGGCGGCTGAATGTTGCGGAGAGCGACTTCGGCCAGGTTCCGCCGCCGCTCAAGCAGAGCGAGGAGATCACGCAGGCGGGCGAGGAGATGGCGATCGCGGTTTCGATCGAGCGACCGGAGACGAAGCAGAACTATACGCTGCGGCTTCAGGTCGGCGGCGGTGAGACCGGGATGGAACGGCTGTTTCCTGCCCGGTACTCCCTTCCGGATCTTGAGCGTGAAGGGTGAGTGGAAGGGCGCGGCGTTGGTGGTGACGGAGCGGGTCGAGTTTCAGGGGACCGCGGGGACGCTCGAGGCGAGGTATCAGCTGGCTTCAGGAGGAAAGAAGCTGAAGAAGACGACGCATGTCGCGATGCCGGGCGGAACGCTGGATACGACGACGGTCTACGATCGAGAATGATTTTTGTTGCTGACAGGAGGGTGTCAGCAGGGTGTCTGTAGTGTCTCGACAGGAGGAACTTCGAGATGAGTGTGACACTGAAGGATCTGTTTCTGCAGACGCTGAATCGTGAGGAAGCCGGAACCAGGAAGGCGTTGGAACGGGTTCCTGAGGGGCAGAATGACTGGGCCCCTCACGAGAAGTCGATGAAGCTGGGGTATCTGGCT
Source organism: Edaphobacter sp. FHG110511_03 (assembly GCF_059115365.1). NCBI lineage: Bacteria > Pseudomonadati > Acidobacteriota > Terriglobia > Terriglobales > Acidobacteriaceae > Edaphobacter > Edaphobacter sp. FHG110511_03. Next base: position 1,550,874 of record NZ_JBZYWL010000001.1, read on the forward strand.
GCGCTGGTAGCCACGATGCCGAGTTGGATCGACCTGATGATCAACCAGGACGAACTGGACTTTGCTCCCGTGGGGGAGAACAAGAACAAGCCGATCGAGTGGAAGAAGACCGCGGAGTTGATCGCGATGTTCGAGGACAGCATGAAGAAGGCTCGCGCTGCGCTGGAGTCGACGAGCGATGAGCATCTGCTGACGACCTGGAAGCTGAAGGCGGCCGGACATCTGATTACCGAGGAGCCTCGGTACATCAACATCCAGCATGGAATGCTGACTCACTGGACGCATCATCGCGGGCAGTTGTCCGTGTATCTGCGGCTGAGGGATGCGGCGGTGCCGGCGCTGTATGGACCTTCGGCGGACGAGACGTTTGGCTTTTGATTGATTTGCGGGCGTGATTCAACGGGAGTTATGGGCAGGCGCGAATCTCTGTAGAAATACAGGGATTCTTCGTCCTTCGACGGCGCTCAGCGCTTAGAATGACGGCGGCTGGAGGAGTCGCGATTCGAAGTGGGGTCAGTGCGATTCTGCAGTTTCCGGATATTAGCCAGGATCTCCGGATCGCCGGGCCGAAGCACGACGAGCTTCTGGTAGAGCGTGAGGGCGAGGGCAGGGTGTCCTGACTGCTGGTAGAGGATTGCCAGGTTGGAGTAGGGATTCGGGTCGGTGGCGTTGCGCTCGATAGCCTGGAGGAACATGAGTTCCGCTTCGTCAGTCTGCCCCTGCTGGTAGAGGAGTACGCCGAGGTCGGTGTAGGCAGCGGAGTTGTTAGGGGCGAGCGCGATGGCTCGGCGGAACTCGTGCTCGGCTTCCTGATTGTGGCCGGACTGGTTGAAGACAACCGCCAGGTTGAGGGTGGTTCCGACGTCATTGGCGTCGAGCGAGAGAGCCTGTTGATAGGCTTCGCGAGCGTCGTCGAGCCGGCCCATAAGGGCGTAGGTCTCGCCCAGGCTTGAGTAGGCGCGCTGGTAGCGGGGGTTGAGCCGGATGGCGTTCTGATAGGCAGTTGCAGCTTCGGGGAGAGTGCCTTGTTCGCGGAAGGTGAAGCCCAGATTGAAGTTGAGGGTAGCGCTGTTTGGGGTGGCTTTGAGCGAGCTGCGGTAGAGCTGGGCGGGTGAGCTCCAGTCGGAGAGGCGGGTCTCAAGCCGGACGATGCCCCAGGCTGCCCAGAGCGCGGCCACGATTAGAACGATGATTCGGAGCGGCGGGTGGGATGCCGCGATGAGAGAGACGATGGCAATGGCTGCTCCGATGGAGGCGATGTAGAGAAAGCGCTCGGCCATCCCCTGATAGAGGAAGACCAGGCCGCAGAAGGGGGCGAGCGCGATGAGAAGCCAGCCGAGTCCGATGGCGGTTGTGGGGCTTCGCTTCCAGAGGTAGATGGTGACGGCGGTGAGGGCGAGGAACCCGGCCCATGCAAGTACTGAAAGAGGCGAGAGTGCGTTGGTCGGGACGGAGGTGGATCGCTCGACGCTCATGTGGATGGGGAGCAGGGTCCATCCGATGTACTTCCACAGCGTGGCGGCGAAGGCCCATGGAGCAGATGGGCCGGTCCCGCTGTGGGTTCCGATGCTGAAGCGAACCGCGATCCAGAGAGCGATAGCGACGAGGTCTGCGCCGAGGATTGCGAACGCGGGCTTCGAGGGGAGAGATGTATCAGCGTTGCGGATGCCAAGGAAGACCGCGAGGGCAGCGAAGGGGAGGATGAGTATGCCGGATTCGTGTGAGAGCAGAGCTGCTATTGCTGTGGCGAATGCGGCGACCAGGGCAAACGGCTTGCGGTACTCGAGGAAGCGAAGTGTGGCGATGAGGCTCAGCAGCAGGAAGAACAGGCAGAGAGGGTAGGCGCGGGAGGTGATCCAGGCCACGGCCTCGGAGTTGATGGGGAGGCTGAGCCAGAGGAGGGTAGTGGCCGCCGCAGCGAGGGTTGCGATACGGAGGCGGCGCAGGAGATGGAAGAGGAGAATTCCATTCAGCGCATGAAGAAGGAGGTTGGTGAGGTGAAAGCCCGCGGGGTAGAGTCCCCAGAGATGGCGGTCGAGGGAGAGGGAGAGCCAGTAGAGGGGGCGGTAGAAGGAGCCGCTGTTGGAGGCGGTGCGAAGCTCGGAGGTGAAAGTAACAGGCGCGGCGAGGAAGCGGGTGAAGACGTTGTGCCAATCCGCGAGATTAGGGTTGCGGACAATCTGGTCTAGGTCGTCGTAGACGAAAGGGTTCTGCAGAATGCGGCTCCAGAGAAGGATGGTCCATGCAACGATGACGAGGATCCAGAGCCAGGTGGGTAGGTTTTCGGTCCAGTGCGGTGTGGGTCGCCGGGCTCTATGCTGGGCCATCTGTTGATGATAGTGCGACAGGCCATGCGTTTCTACGCGAATGCCCGATGCGGCAGGGCAGGACAGGACGTCGGTGCCGATTTGAATGGCTCGCCGGAAGAGCGCGTGGTACCTTTCCTGAGTTCCTGGTCCCAACTTATTTCCTAAAAGCCTGCAGACTTTTCATCTCTTTTTCAGAGAGGAGAAACGGTATGGAAGCTGACGCGCTGAGTGCGGCGAAGTCTTTTCCGGGCACTACGATCTACCGGCCGGTCAATCGCCGGGCGGAACGCATCTTCTTCGGAGGCATGGCGGTTCTGCTGTGCGTAGTCGTCTTCATTGGTTTTTCGCCGACGTACTTTCGTGCGGGCATGATGCGGGCTCCGCTGCCTAACCGATTGCTTCATATTCATGGTGCAGTCTTCACGACCTGGATGATTCTCTTTGCCGTGCAGTCTGCACTGATCTCGGCCCGGCGTGTGGCGTGGCATCGTTCGCTGGGCATCGTTGCGTTTTGCCTGACGCCCGTGATGGTTGTTTTGGGTACGGTTGCTGCGCTGGATGGGCTGCGGCGCGGCGTGAGGATTGGCCCGCTCGATCCTGCAGTTTCCATGGCGATCCCACTGGTGGGTATCGCCCCGCTTGCATTGCTGTTCTATTGCGCGTGGCGTGCGCGGCGCCGTCCGGACGCGCACAAGCGTTTGATTCTGCTGGCGACGATCGGCATGGTCGAGGCGGCGTTTGGCCGGTTCCCGTGGACCAGATGGGAGTGCCTCCGGCCTCGGGCGCAGTTCTGGGGCTGGGCCTGACGATTCTTCTGGTGATCGCGTACGACCTCTTCTCGCTGCACCGTATCCACCGGTCGACGTTGTGGGCGGCGCCCCTGGTCTTTCTATCCGGGGCTGGCGCTGTGCCGATTGGGATGACATCGGCGTGGCATTCCTTTGCCGGGTTCCTGGCGCGGTATGTGGCCCCTTACGTCTGAAGGGATCGGCTTCGGAGCAAGCGTTAAACAAATAACCGAATTCCGGCGACGCCCTTCGCTCCGGCTTTGAGGCAGGCCGCAGCATTTTCGTGGGTGACTCCACCGAGCGCATAGACCGGAATCGGCGCGGCGGCGGCACAGGCTTCGCGCAGGGCATCGATACCAGTGGCTGGAGTGACGATCTGGCCCGAGACCGTCTTGCCAAAGACGGGGGAGAACAGGACAGCGTCGGCGCGATTGCGGCGAGCGATCTGGATCTCGGCGAGGTTGTGGCAGGAGACGGTGACGATGGGGGCAGGGAGGTCGAGGGCAGCGTAACGGCGGCGCACGTCATCGGGCAGGAGGGGCGACAGAGAAGGGATGTGAAGTCCATGGGCCTGGCTTTGCAGCGCGGCCTGAAGACTGCCATTGACGAGCAGGCGGGTAGGAGAAGAGGCCGCCGTGATGATGGCCAGGATGCGGCTGGCGAGTTGAGCGAGCTCCTCGGAATTAAGGTCCTTTTCGCGAAGCTGGATCAGGTCGAAGCCGCGATGTGCCCAGAGAGCGGCCTGCCGGCAAAGGGCGGTCTGTCGTTGGGACTCGTCGCCGGGAAAGAGGGTTCGGTCGGTGATGGCGCAGCGGAGCATGTCGATAAGTGTAGTAGCCGCGCCGGAGGATGTTTGGGGCTTCGCAGGGGCGAAGGGCGCGTTTATGAGACGAGAGGGATCTCTGTGGTAGTTTTTAGGCAGCGAGTGTGTTCGGGAGAATGGCCGGGATAGCCGGTAACTCCGAGCAGAAAAAGCCACAAGGCAAGGGACGGGCCCTCGGGAGGCGGAGCGTAATGGCTGCTACCGGAGACGGACAAAGAGGGTTGTTCGCGAACTGGAACCGACCGCGACGGATGTCGCAAAGAGTCTGGAGTTTATGGGTAGTGTGTACGATCTGATCGTTATCGGGTCCGGTCCGGCCGGGCAGCGTGCGGCGATTTATGCCGCCAAGCTGGGGAAGAAGGTTGCCCTGGTGGAGAGCCGCGAGGTAGTGGGTGGCGTCTCGATCAACACGGGGACGATTCCATCGAAGACGATGCGCGAGGCGGTACTGCATCTGTCGGGCTATAACTACAAGTCGATCTATGGGATGAACTACCGGGTGAAGGAGCGGATCACGATGGCGGATCTGGCCTTCCGGGTCCAGCACGTCATCAAGACCGAGATCGACGTGACCGAGGCTCAGCTCTCCCGCAATAACGTGGAGATGCTCTCGGGAGTGGCAAGCTTTGAAGATCCGACGCATGTGAAGGTGACGAACTCGCGGGGTCCGACCTCGTACGAGACCCTGAGCACGCTGATTGCGACGGGAACCAAGCCGGCAAGCTCGGAGCTGGTTCCGATCAACGGAAAGACGATCGTCAACAGCGACCAGGTGCTGGACCTGGTGAACCTGCCGAAGACGATGATCGTGGTTGGGGGCGGCGTGATCGGGGTGGAGTACACCTGTATGTTTGCCGCGCTCGGGGTTCGGGTGACGCTGATCGAGCGGCGGCCGAGGCTGCTGGAGTTCGCTGACCAGGAGATTGTCGAGGCTCTGAGCTATCACCTTCGGGATGCCCGCGTTACGATGCGGCTGAACGAAGAGGTGGAGTCGGTGGAAGAGATGCCGGATGGCGGCGTAGTCGCTAATCTGGAGAGCAAGAAGAAGTTGCAGGGCGATGCGCTGCTGTACGCCGTAGGGCGCCAGGGCAACGTGGACGAGCTGAACCTGGCAGCGGTAGGGATTGAAGCGGACAAGCGAGGCCGGATCCCCGTGGACAAGGATTTCCGCACGAAATGCCCGAATATCTTCGCCGCGGGCGACGTGATCGGGTTCCCGTCGCTGGCTTCGGTTTCGATGGAGCAGGGACGAATCAGCGCGGCGCGGGCGTTCGGGGACGAGTCGATCGTCTCGAACCCGAGTTTTTATCCGTATGGCATCTATACGATTCCGGAGATCAGCTTTATCGGCAAGACCGAGGAGCAGCTTACGGAAGAAGATGTGCCGTACGAGGTAGGGGTGGCGTACTATCGCGAGATCGCACGGGGTCAGATCCGCGGCGATACGACGGGAAGACTGAAGCTGATCTTCCACCGGGAGAACCACTCGATTCTGGGAGTTCACGTGATCGGCGAGGGAGCCAGTGAGCTTTTGCACATCGGTCAGGCCGTGATGGCGCTGGGTGGAACCATTGAATATTTTGTGGATACAGTGTTCAACTATCCAACTCTGGCGGAATGTTATAAAGTGGCGGCTTTCAATGGATTGAATCGCGTAAGTAAGTTTGACTAAAAACGCGAGATAGAGCCGAGGCGGAAAACAGCATGTCGAAGACGATTGGCGTGACATTGTCAGATGGGATCGTAGCGGGGCTGGTGGTGGACCATCAGCTGGTAGGGGACTTGCGCCGCTTTCCAGAGGACATTGAAGAGAAGGATGCGCTGGTGGAACTGCATACGGACGCCTTGGTGGAGACGATCTGCAAAGAGGTCGTATTGGCGGCGAACGGAACCACGGATCTTGATGCGGTCGGAATTGCGGTGCCGGGGTTGATCCGGAGCGGTGTAGTCGAGGAGGCCCCGAATCTGCCCCAGCTGAAGGGCGCCAGGCTGCGTGATTTGGTGGCGGCGCAGTTGAGGAGCCACAATATCAACGCCCCGGTTCTGGTCATGAACGATGCGGACGGGATGGCTGCGGGACTGGCTTCGGTACATGGGAAGCTGGACACGATGATTCGGGTCTGGACGCTGGGGGTTGGGATCGGACATGGGCGCTACCCCTTCACCAAGGGAGTGTGGGAAGGCGGCCACTCGGTTGTGTCGCTCGATGACAAAGAGCGCTTCTGCGGGTGTGGAGGTCGCGGTCATATGGAGGGCATCATGGGGCACCGCGCCATGCGGCTGCGGTTTCTCGATTTAGAGCCGGAAGAGGTATTCGAAGCGGCGAAGGCAGGGGATCAGCGTTGCCTTGACTTCAAGCGGCTGTGGCACAAGGCGCTGGCGGCAGCAACCACAACGTCGATCCACATGGCAGGACCGGGAAAGTTCTTCCTGACGGGTTTCAATGTGCGGTTTATCGATATGCCGATGCTGACGGACTACATGCAGCAGATGGTGAAGATGAGCCCGCTGCAGAGCTACTCTCTGGAGATCGTCGAGGACCGCCTGGAGACAAGGGTGATCGGGTCGGCGGTGAGCGCGGAGCAGGCCGCGGGGATTTAGAAAGCTTCAGGAGAGTAGTGCGAAACGTCTTCATATCCTCCCTTTTGCGAATGGTCTGCGTAGTCTGCTTTGCGTGGCTAAGCAACACCGTGACTCTCGCGCAGTCCAAACAACCGGACCCCCTTCCTCCTCCAGCGGGTGAACCCAAGGTCTACGAGGTTCATCGCACGACAAGTCCGATCGACGTGGATGGCAGACCGGATGAGGGTGCATGGAAGCAGGCCGCCTGGACTGATGATTTTGTCGACATTGAAGGAGCGATCAAACCGAAGCCGCGCTTTCGCACGCGAGCGAAGATGCTGTGGGACGACCAGTATCTCTACATTGCAGCGGAGCTGGAGGAGCCGGACGTGAAGGCCACCCTCACCCAGCACGACTCCGTGATCTTTCACGACAATGACTTTGAGGTTTTTTTGAAGCCGCTTGCAAATCAGGAAGGCTACTTCGAGTTTGAGATGAACGCACTCAACACCGGATGGGACCTCTACCTGAACAAGCCTTATCGGATGGGTGGCAAGGCGGACAACAGCTGGGATATGCCAGGACTGAAGACCGCCGTGGCGGTTCAGGGGACCCTGAACCATCCGGAGGATAAGGACGCCGGATGGACGCTCGAGATTGCGATCCCATGGAAAGCATTCGGGTCGCGCCAGCCGGTGCCGAAGCCCGAAGTGGGTACAGAGTGGCGAATCAATTTCAGCCGTGTGGAGTGGAAGGCTGGCCAGCCGAAGGAAGATAACTGGGTCTGGTCGCCCCAGGGAGTGATTAACATGCACGTGCCAGAGCGCTGGGGCTATTTACAGTTCAAGAAGTAAGCGCATCCATGGAGGATGGAGCATGCGAAGGCTGAGTACACCTGTTTTGATGGCGGCTTTTTTCGTTGCTTTGCCGCTTGCTCGTGCGCAGACAGGAATAACGGCGGCGGATGCCATTCAGAAGATTCAAAAGCGTTATGCTCCCGCGCCTCCTCCCCATACAGTGGACACGGTCAAAGCCGGCGATGCCGGCACCCTTGTGACAGGGATTGCCACGACCTTTCTCGATACGATGGACGTTCTTCGAGAGGCCGCACGACGCAATGAGAATCTGATCATCACGCACGAGCCGACCTTCTACAACCATCTCGACGACACTTCCTTCTTCAAGGACGACCCGGTTTACAAGGAGAAGCTGGAGTTTATCGAGCAGCACCACATGGTCGTCTTCCGGCTTCACGATGAGATTCATATGGCCAGGCCGGACCCGATTGGCATGGCGCTCGTTGAAGCTCTGGGGATGAAGAAGGATCTCGACGATCCCGGCGATCCCAGCCGGGCCACCATTCCACCGGTCACGCTTCGTGAACTGGTGCATGAGCTTCAGGTGCGGCTTGGCGCGCAGACGATGCGAATCGTTGGAGATCCTGGGATGCGTGTGCAACACGTTGCCATTCGTCCTGGAGCTTCGGGGCTGCAGCGCCAGGTAAGCGCGCTTCGTCAGGACAACGTTGATGTTCTGATTGCAGGGGAGGCCTCGGAGTGGGAGACGGTCGAGTACACACGAGATGCTGCCGCGCAGGGGCGGCGAAAAGCCCTTGTGCTGATCGGCCATGAACCCTCGGAAGAGCCCGGCATGGAGCAGGCGGCAAAGGATATCCGCGCACTCTTTCCTACACTCAAGGTCGACCATATTCTTGCGAACCAATCGATGTGGAGCCCGGATCACCCACCGGCAAAATGATCTGAGAGCTTTGCAATCGATGTCTCTCCCCCCGAGAACCCTTCGCTTTCGGCTGGTTACCAAAGAATTTAATTTTAACTAGGTTGAACCAGCGATCGCCGTTAGGATGAAAACGCTCCGACAACCAAGCCGATGCTAAGTCTACCTGCGGGAGGCTTTGCCTTGTTGTGCGCTTTGCGGAGTTTTGTTTCATTTTTGCGGAGGCACTGTGCGTTGCAGCTTTCTGTCCCTGGTCTTCACGTCGTTTAGTCTTGTGCTTATTGGTTGTGCTGGCAGCAGCGGCGGATCTAAAACCACCACTCCTCCCCCAGTCTCTCCAGCAAACAATCCTGTTCCAACCGTCAATGCCATCTCTCCCGATAACGTGCCTGCAGGATCGCCTGCGCTGACGGTGACGTTTACGGGAGCGGGCTATATCAAGGCCACAACCGCTACGGTGAATGGAGTTGCAGTACAGGCGAACTATGTCAGCGCGACGAGCCTGCAGGCCACGGTTCCCGCGGCTGCGCTTGCCGCCGGACAGGTTGCGGATTTTGTTCTCTCCAATCCAGCTCCGGGTGGCGGTTCCTCGGCAGCGGCAAAGTTTTTTCGATCATGAGCCCCACTCCTGTTGTGAGTGGCGTATCGCCGCGCAACGTTCCGCAGGGTGCAGACGCCATGATCACCGTCAGTGGCAGCGGATTCGAGGCCAACTCGGTGGTGCTCTACAACGGTTCAGCTCGCCCGACGACGTTTGTGAACAGCACGACCCTGCAGGTGGCTTTGACGGCGAATGATGTGAAGGGCTTCGGCACGGGTGAGATCTCGGTCTACAACCCGGGGCCAGGCGGAAGTACTTCCACCCCGACGGAACTAGCGATTGCGGCGTCGACGCCTACGATCCTGAACGTCAATCCTACTTCCTTCGCTCCTAATCCCAACACGAACGTACCCGTCATGATTTACATCTACGGAAGCGGATTTGCGCCGAATGCAACCGTGCAGGCAAACGGGACTCTGCTTCCTGTCAGTTCTCAGAGCGGAACCAACATTACAGCGTCGCTAGCGCCTTCCTTCTTTGCTGCAGCCGGCACGATTCAGCTTGTGGTGAGCAATCCTGGCGCACCGGTGGTGCAGTCGAATGTGGCGACGATTACCGTTGTGGCTCCTACCGCTGCGTTTTCGCTCTCACCTAATTCTGCTCCGGCAGGAAGTCCTGACACGACGATTACGCTCTACGGCAGCGGCTTCACAAAAGATTCGGTTGTGAAGTGGAACGATATCTCTCTTGCGACGACGTTCGCATACTCATACCAGATAACAGCTGTGATTCCGGCATCCCTGATCTCTGGATTCACGCAGGCCAGCATTCAGGTTTCGACCCCTGGAGTAACGACACCTTTACCTGCGCAGCCGTTCACGACCTATCTGCCCTTACCGACGAATGATATTGCCTACAACAAGGCGGATGGACTGATTTACGCTTCAGTCCCGGGCTCGGCTGGAGAAAACCTCGGTAATACCATCGCTGCGATTGATCCCAACTCGGGCGCCATCATAAAGACCATTCCTGTCGGCAGCGAACCGACAAAAATCGCGTTGTCGAGCGACGGCACACAACTCTTTGTCGGCCTTAACGGTGAGGGCGCAGTGCGTCAGGTTAACCTCACAACCGGAACTGCAGGCATACAGTTCAGCCTCGGAGGAGGATCCGGATTTTTCAATGCTCCCTATACCGCGTCGGATCTCGCAGTTATTCCTGGCCAGCCCAATGCGGTCGCTGTTTACAGCAACATTGGCGTTGTAACGATCTATGACTCCGGTGTCGCGCGTCCCAACCCTAGCTCTGGTCTGAATACCTATTTCAACTCAAACGTCGGAAGTCTTGCTTTCGGTAGTTCGGCATCCACTCTTTATCTGAACGCGCAATCGCCGAGTTCAACCCTGTATGGGCTTACCATCGACTCCTCGGGAGTGACGGCATTCAAGAATCTAGGCACAAATGCAAACGCAAATAGTCTTCAGGCGATTCAGTACGACAACAACAGGATCTATGCGGCGAATGGAGTAGTGCTGGATCCGGCTACAGGAAACCAGCTTGGCCAATTTTCCATTGCTTCTTCTTACACGAATACAGGCGTTACGCCTGCGGCCGGACCTATTGTTTCCGATTCTGCGTTAGGAAAGGCGTGGGTGCTTCCTTCCAACGCCTACCCAAGTAACAACACACGAGCCAAATCATCGCCTTTGATGAGACGACTTTCAATCCGATCGGGAGCATCCCAATCACAGGAGTGTCTTCATCAACCTATCCATATCCGTCTGACATGATCCGGTGGGGTCAGAATGGACTAGCCTTCCACACCGCCAACCAGCTCTTTGTCGTGAAGAGCTCGCTTGTGAAGGATCTCTCCTCTTCGCCGGCAAATCTCGCGGTCAGCCTTTCGGGCTCGACTACAGCAACGACGGGAACCGCATCGACCTACACTATTCGCGTGGCGAATCAGGGACAGAACGCTGCCTCGGGTGTCGTTCTGACCACCGTTCTTCCATCCAACGTGATTGGCGGAACTTTCACAGCATCGCAGGGAAGCTGCAGCGGCTCTGGCGTGCTCTACTGCGACTTCGGTGATCTGGCCAACGGCAGCTCGGCGACCCTGACCTTCTCGATGACTCCGACCACAGCGGGAACGCTTTCCCTGACGAGCTACACCAGTTCTGTGACCTTTGATCCAATGTCATCCAACGATCAGGCAAGCGCCTCGATCACAGTTACCGGAAGCGACTTCAATGCTTCTCCCGTGGTGACACAAATTGTGCCGCAAATGATTCCGACGGGAAGCTCAGCGACGGTGCTGACGGTTGACGGGGCGGGATTTGTACCCGGTTCCTCTATTGTCTGGAATGGTCAGGCTATCCCGTCCACTTTCGTCAGCTCCGGTCAGATGACGGCGAGCATCGATTCATCCCTGGTGCAGCAGCTTGGCTGGGCACAGATCTCGGTTCAGACACCTGCTCCCGGAGGCGGCCTCGCTGCCGGCCTGCCGGTGTACATCTACAAGCTGCTGGACGTTCCAGCGAACGTTATCGGCTTCGATCCTTTCACGCGGAAGATCTATGCTGCACTGCCAAGCACATCCTCGGTGATCTCCGGAAATTCCATCCTTCCCATCGATCCCTTCACGGGAAGCATGGGATCTCCGATCCAGGTGGGTAGTGAGCCGAATCTGCTCTCGGAGACCAGCGATGGCAAATATCTCTACGTCGGGCTGAGTGGGGCAAAGAGCATCGGCCGATTCAATCTTCAGAATCAGCCGCTCGATCTAACGGTGCCCATTACCTACACTTCCTCATCCAGCACGACGCCGGCCAACACGGCGGCAAGTGGACTTGCTACGCTTCCAGGATCCGATTCGACTCTCGCGGTCAATATCGGTGGTGTGGGGATCTTCGACATCAGCGGCAACACGGGAACCTTCCGGAGCAAGCTGGCCAATTACACCAACGCTGTCTTTGCGGATGCCACCCACCTTTACACCTACGATTCCGGGTCGACTGCAGCCCAGTTCAATCGCTATACCATCGATGCCAGCGGAACTAATTTTGTAGATGCCACGACGCTCAACGGCCTCGGCGGAAACATCGGCAGAATGACCATCGACGGCGGCCTCGTCTTCGGAGCGGCAGGTGGCATCGTGAACCCCACCACCACGCCGCCTTCCCAAGTAGCGGTTCTGCCGATCAGCATTTCTCCATTTACGACATATAGTGGCGTCATCCCGTACCAGACGCAATTGAAGGCGTTTGTCTATGGAGCGAACGGAAGCAGCACGAATAGCAGCTATCTCCAACGCTTCGATACGAAGCTCTTTACGCTCGATGACAGAATTCAGCTGCCGGCATCCGCAGCGTCTGCGATGATGGGGGTTCGCTTCGGACAGGATGGCCTTGCGTACATTATTCCCGCTCCTACGAATAGCCCAATTACTACGAGCCAGGGAGGCCAGATCCTCCTGTTCAAGGGACCCTTCGTTCTTCCTGGGGAGGCTGTCGCAAACTCGGCTCCGGTGCTGAACAGCCTCAGCCAGACCACGATCTCTGCTGGAAGTGGGAATGTTTATCTCACTGTCACAGGAACGGGCTTCCTTCCCGGTGCGGCTGCTCACTGGAATGGGGCGGAGAGAACGACAACCTATACCGACAACACCCACCTGCAGGTGGCAATTTCTGCGGCCGATCTAGCGACAGCAAAGAGCAACAGCGTTACGGTCCAGAACCCTGGTTCTGGTGATTCCAACGCTCTCTCCGTGCAGGTGCAATAAAAACGCAAAGATCGGAGATCCACTGAAGGGCGGCCCGATGCGGGCCGCCCTTTTGCTGTCACTTTTGGCAGGCGGGGCAGAAGTGGGTGCTTCGGCCTCCCACGACGATGCGCTCGATTGGCGTTGAGCAAGTGCGGCAGGGCTGGCCGGTGCGCGAATAGACGCGGTGGTGGAGCTGGAAGAAGCCTGCGACACCTTCGGCGTCTACGTAATCAGAGACGGAGGAGCCGCCGAGTTTGATGGCGTGCTTCAACACTTTGATGAGGGCGGCGCGGAGGCGGGTGAGCTCGTCGCGGGTGAGGCGTCCGGCCTGGCGGCGCGGACGTACGCCGGCGTGGAAGAGAGCCTCGTCGGCGTAGATGTTGCCCACACCATGGAGGAGAGACTGGTTAAGGAGCGCGGCCTTGATGGGTGTCTTGCGGTTACGGAAGAGCGTGATGAAGTCTTCGAGCGAAATGGTCAGAGGCTCACGCCCTGGGCCGGTGTAGGCGTCAGTGGATACGGAGAGACGGCCGAAGCGGCGCGGATCGACGAAGCGAAGCTCTTTGCCTCCGCTCAACGAGAGGATGGCATGGGTATGGGGCGGCACCTCAGTTTCAGGGGAGGAGACGAGGAGGCGGCCGGTCATTCCCAGGTGGATCAGAAATTGCGCGGGAATGTCTGCCGCTGGCTTTTTTCGAGAGGAGCGGGCTATGTCGGCCACGATGGTCTTCCCGACGCGGTGAACGCGTTCGATGCGGGAGCCGGTGAGGATGTCCGCGATCTCGGCGGGGGAAGACTTGAATGTCTGGGGTTTGTTGCTGGTCCAGACCGAGAGAACGGTTTGTCCGTGGACGCGCTGGTGGACGCCGTTGGCGACGGTTTCGACTTCAGGAAGCTCGGGCATGGCGTGGCTTTAAGTATAGGGGTGGTGGGCGGCAGCCGGAGATTCGGGTGACTCGTCATAAAGGAACGGTTTCGGCGCGCTGAAGATCTGTGGCGGTGCGGAAGAAATACAGGGTTTCCTCGGCTTGGCTCAGAATGACGACTTATGTTCGCTTCGGTCGGAATACGGCTCACATTCGCTTCGCTCGGAATGGCGACTTATAAAAGAGATCGGCTCAAGGGGGTGTTTCCGTACCAGCATTCCTTGCTCCTCCTCCTGCTACCTTGCCCTTTTGTTCCACATTTTTCCTATTGTCTGAGTTTTAGGCTGACGGTTGAGCGAGGTTCTCTCTATACTTGCGTTCGCTATGAAAAGACGAAATATCTGGGGTGTTGTAGTGTGCGGCGCGGCGATTTGCGCGTCGACTGTGGTGGCGAAGTCGGAGACGCTGCTGGTCGCGAATCAGAAGGACTCCAGCCTGTCGTTGATCGATACGGCTTCGGCCAAACTGGTGGCGACGATTCCTGTGGGAGGCGTTACCGGCCATGAGCTTGCGGTCTCGCCGGATGGGAAGACGGCCTATGTTCCGATCTATGGGAATGCGGGTGTGGGGCGTGCGGGAACGGATGGCAGCGAGATGTCGGTGATTGATCTCGGCAGCCGCAAGATTGTGGGTAAGGTCGACTTCGGACACGGGGTGAGGCCGCACTGCGCGATCTATGACAAAAACAGCGGCATGCTGTATGTCACGACGGAGCTCGACAAGAGCGTCAGCATCATCGATCCGAAGACGCTGAAGATCGTGGGCTCGGTTCCAACGGGGCAGGAGCAGTCGCACATGCTGGTGTTGTCAAAAGATGGCAAGCGAGGGTATACGGCGAATGTCGGGCCGGGCACTGTCTCTGTGCTGGACATGGCGGGGAAGAAGACGATTGCGGTGATCCCGATCTCGGGGAACACGCAGCGGATCTCGATCTCGCGCGATGGCAGCATGGTGTTCACGGCGGACCAGAAGAAGCCGCAGCTTGCTGTGATCGATACCTCGACGAATAAGGTGAAGTCCTGGGTTCCGCTGCCGTCGGCGGGATATGGGACGGCGACCACTCCGGATGGGCGGTGGCTGCTGGTAGCGCTGCGGGGCTCGAAGCAGGTATCCGTGGTCAACCTCAAGACGCTGAAGGCGGAGAAGACGATTGACGTGGCCGATGGTCCGTCGGAGATCCTGGTCAGTCCGGATGGAAAGAAGGCTTATGTGGCTTGCAACTTCTCCAACCAGGTCTCGGTGATCGATCTTGCGGACTGGAAGGTTGAGAAGAACATCGATGCCGGAAAGTTTGCGGACGGCCTGGCGATGACGAGGTGAAGGACAGGGATGGCGTGGCTCAGATTCCCGCGCCACGCCATCCCTCGTTCAGACCTGGAGCAAAGCGAAGGATTCCCGTATTTGCCTGAGGAGCTCGTATCAGCAAAGACGAAATACAGGGATTCCCGTTCGGCTACGCTCAGGGCAGGCTCTCGGCTTCGCTCAGAATGACGATTGTTCTGTAGGAATGCCCTAGCGCTCCTGAGTCTGAAGGATGGGCAGGAGGCTCGAGTAATCATCGGTCCAGAGCCGAAGCCCGGGTTTTAGAGGAATGCGGTCGGAGAGTGAGACGATCTCCTCCTGGGTAAAGAAGGTGGGATCGGCGGTCATGAGGACCCACTCGGCGCGGAACTCGCCGCGGGCATCACTGGAGCCGGTGATGACGTGCCGGGCCTGAAGGTGCGCGGCGTTCGCGAGGAGGCCGAGCTCCGGGGCGAGGTCGAGGTACTGGTTGGAGACGTGAAAGGCCAGGATGCCGTTGGGAGCCATGTGGCGGAGGTAGAGCTGGAGCGCCTCGATGGTGAGCAGGTGCAGCGGGATGGCGTCGCCGGAGAAAGCGTCAATGGCGAGCACGTCGAAGCGTTGGGGCGAGCCTTCCGCCAGCTCGGTGCTGAGCGAGGTGCGGGCGTCACCGGGCACGACAGTGATGGTTGCGGATGAGTCCCGGATGTAGGTGAACAGATTGCGAGCGATGGGCTCGACCTTCGGGTTGATCTCGTAGAAGCGGATGCGGTCGCCGTGTCCGCCATAGGCGGCGATGGTTCCAGCTCCCAGGCCTACGACGCCTATGTTTCTGGGGTGAATGTCTGCGCCGCGGTTACAGCAGAAGCGGAGCGCCAATCCGATGCCAGAGTCGGTGGCGTAGTACGTGGTGGGGATATGGCTGAATCCGGGGTCGAAGATCTGCATGCCATGCTGAATGACTCCGTGGAGCAGGGTCCGCATGGGGACGTGTACGACGGGTGCGTCGGTTTGCGTGACTCGGAGAGTGCCATAGAAATTACGCACCAGAACCAGAGACTGCTGCGCATAGGTGCGGTGTAGAGCGAGAGAGAGCGCGAAGAGCAGAACGCTCGCCGTGGTCCAGAGCAGGCGCTGGGCCCATCCATCGCGCCAGGTCGCGGCGAGTGCGAGCAGGGCGGTAGCGAAGAAGGCGAGGGCCAGATCGTAGTTGGCGGAGAAGAGCAGAGGGAAGGCGATTCCGACGAGGAAGGTTCCGGTGGCTCCCCCGGCAGCGATCAGGAGATAGAAGAGTGTGGCCTCAGAGGCGCGTTGCGGGCGCAGGGCGTAGGTCTCTCCATGACAGAAGAGACAGGCGACGAGGCACTCGAACAGGAAGAAGAGGATGGTGAGGGTGATGGGAAGGGTGAAGTCGGTCTTTGAGAGCGCATAGCCGAGGCTGGCCAGCATGACAACCAAAACACGCACCACGAGGGCGCGGCGATAGAGGGCGGGACGGTCGAAGGCGAGGATAAAGGTCATCAGGTAGACCGCGAGAGGCAGTACCCAGAGCAGGGGGATGGCCGCGATGTTGCTGGTGAGGTGCGCGGTGACCGCGCTGAGCTGCATGGCTGCGGCCATAGGAAGAAGGAACCACAGCCAGCGATGAACACGAGGAGAGGCGGGAGCGTCATCGGGCGGTGCAGCGGCAACGGGCCCGGACGGGGTCTGTCTATGGAGGACGGCCACGGAAAGAACTACAAAGAGAACGAAGCCCGTAGCCCAGAGTGCGCGCTGGAGTCTGAGCGTTAGGTAAGGCTCGACCAGGGTCGGATAGGCCAGCAGCGCGAGCAGAGAGCCGATGTTCGAGAGGGCGAAGAGGCGGAACCAGATCGGGGCGGGCTGGCCTGAGGCATCGGCTTCCTGGCGGGAGAGCCAGAACTGCAGAAGAGGGCTGGTAGAGGCAAGCAGCAGGAACGGCAGACCGATGGTGCGGGTGAGGCTCCAGAAAATAGTGGCGACCGGATGAGCTGAGCTGCTGAGACCGGGGCCGAAGACGATACCCAACACAAGAGCGAGAGAGGCGAAAGCAAGCATCGCCAGGTGACCGCGTCGTTGGTAGCGGCTGCCTTTCCCGCTCTGGCTGGTAAGCCAGTGAGCATAAAAATAGCCGAACAGGAGAGTCGTCTGGAAGAAGACAAGGCAGGTGAGCCAGACGGCCGAGGATCCTCCGAGGACCGGGAGAATTTGTTTGGCCGCGAGCGGCTCGATGAGAAAGAGGAGGAAGGCCGAGAGGAAGGCAGTGGTTCCGTAGAGAAGTCGCGTGGAGGGCATGTGTGAAGTGGAGAAAGGATACGCGAGTGATGGAGAGTTGTGCTGGTTACGGGAGAGAAGGGCGTTCGAGCTTCACTCGATAGCCAATGTAGGAGCAAAAAGGCTGCGCCGAAGATGGGTATTCCGGCAAAAGATATCTGAAAGCGAGTTGTTAGACTTAAGCCGTCTTCAAGCTGGAGGTGCGTTGTGAAGCTCTCGGTTTTTTGCGGAGTGAGTGTCGATGGCTTTCTCGCCCGATCGAACGATGCACTGGATTTCCTGGGTGCTGGCGAGCAGGAACCGCATGGGTTTAAAGAATTCTATGACGGCATAGACGTCGTTGTGATCGGCCGCAAAACCTTTGAAGTGGTGCTCAGCCTTGGCGGTTGGTTTTATGGCAAGAAGCAGGTCATCGTGCTCAGCAGCCGTCCGCTCGATTTTTCGGCGGTTCAAGGTGCGGTGATCGAGCAGATGTCGGGCGAACCGGCGGAGATTGCCAGACTGCTCAAGGCACGCGGCTTCAAACATGCTTATATTGACGGCGGCATCACCATTCAACGATTCCTGGTGGCTGGGCTCATCGACCGGATGGTGATCACACGCGTGCCAGTGCTGATTGGTGAGGGCATTCCGTTGTTTGGCCAGATCCCGCGCGATATCAGGCTTCGTCATGTCGCGACCATCTGCTATGACGGAGGTTTGGTACAGAGCGAATACGAGGTTTGCCTTGTGCAGTCCGATTCTGAAGAGACAGCGCCTGCTCTTTAGGTGAAGGTTGAAGGAGGTTGTTGAAGGTTTGCCTGGAGCGTCTGCGGCGCAGGCGAATACAGGGATTCCGCGGCTGCGCTCGGAATGGCGGTTCGTTGGAGGGGATTGGGAGCGGACACGGTATGATGGGAGAGGCGCGTCTTCGTTCGGAGCCATCTGGTCTTGTGCGCCGTTCGGACAACCATCCCCCTTGGGGCCAGCCAACAAAGAACCATTCTTTTGGAGAAGATATCCGTCGTGAGTCAACCGAGATCTGCGGTCATTTTGGGCGCCCAGTGGGGCGATGAGGGCAAGGGAAAGATTGTGGACGTGCTGTCGGAGAGGTTCTCCGTGGTGGCGCGCTATGCGGGTGGCCATAACGCCGGACACACGGTCATCATCGGAGGCAGGAAGTTCGTGCTGCAGCTGATTCCTTGCGGCGTGCTCCGACCGGAGTGCAAGGGCGTGATCGGCAACGGCGTGGTCTTCGATCCGGCGGCGTTTCTGGGCGAGGTCAAGAAGCTGAAGGAAGCCGGTCTGCCGGTGGAGAGGCAGCTCTTTGTCTCCAATCGCGCGCAGGTGATTCTGCCCTATCACCGCATGATCGAACTGGCGGCTGAGACTGCTCCAGGACGCACGAAGATCGGGACCACACGACGTGGCATCGGTCCGGCGTATGAGGACAAGGTTCATCGCAACGGCCTGCGGATCGTCGATCTGCTGAATCCGGCGCTGCTGCGGACCCATATAAAGAATGCCTGCGATGAGAAAAATACAATTGCGCATGCGCTCTTTGGGACTGAGCCGCTGGACCCGAAGGAGATGTACGAGGATTATGCGCGGATGGCTGAGCAGGTCGCCCCGTTCGTTACAGATACTGCGGTTCTGCTCAACGAAGAGCTGGATCGAGGCGGGAATGTGATGTTTGAAGGAGCGCAGGGAGCGCTGCTGGACATCGATCACGGAACCTACCCCTTTGTGACCTCGTCCTCTTCGACCGCGGGGGGAGCCGTGACTGGAACGGGGGTTGCTCCGACGAGGATCGATACGGTGATCGGCGTGACCAAGGCTTATGTGACTCGTGTGGGCGAAGGCCCATTCCCGACGGAGATTCACGATGCTTCGGGCGAGCTGCTGCGGGCGCGTGGCCAGGAGTACGGCGCAGTAACGGGACGCCCGCGGCGCTGCGGCTGGCTCGACCTGCCACTGCTGCGGTACAGCAACATGATCAACGGAACCGAGTGGCTGGTAGTGACCAAGATGGACGTGATGGACGCCTGCGAGGAGATTCCTGTGTGCACCCATTACAAGGTCGATGGAAAGGTGACGGATGTCATTCCTGCGGATATGCGCGGTTTCGACTCCATTGAGCCGGTTTACACGACTTTGAAGGGCTGGAAGGAGTCGACCGAGGGGATCACGGAATGGGAGAAGCTGCCGACGCTGGCCAAGGAGTATCTCCGCTTTCTCGAAAAAGAGTCGAAGGCCAAGATTGGAATGGTTTCAACGGGGCCGGATCGTGATCAGACGATTACTCTGCCCGATTTTGACGCGGCACTGAAAGGCTAAGGGGCGAACGATGATCAGTTTCACAGTGCGGATGCGATTTGAGCCGGGCGACCATGATGAGATCGCCGGAATTCTTCGTAAGTTGACGGAGGCGTCGCGACAGGAGTCGGGATGCGTGAGTTATGTTCCGCATTTTGTGGAGGGAGATCCGGCGACAGTGGTGATCTATGAGCAGTATGCCGATGATGCTGCCCTGGACTATCACCGCAATGCGCCACACTTTCAGCAATATGCGGTGGGTGGCCTGTACCAGAAGATGCTGGAGCGCCAGTTGGAGAACCTGACAGCAGTTTGCTGAGGGAGTGGGAACGGCGTGATCGAACGCCTGGGCTCCAGAGGCTGCGGCGAAAAGTTCTTTTGACTCCGAAGAGCGTATCGGTCTACTATCCGGTACGCTCATGGTTCGCTTGGAACAAATTCGGAATGGTTCAACCTCTTCCACGGTCGTGATGGCAGTGGTTCTGCTGACCTGTTTTATCGCATGTGCCCATGCGCAGCAGGAACAGAAGCATCAGAAAAAGCACGATACCCGAAAGCAGGTCGAGGCACTCGAAGAGAAGTGGCGGACGGCACAGCTGTCAGGCGATATTGTAACGATGGACCACATGCTCTCCGATGACTTCATCGGGATTTCGATGTCGGGACAGGTGAATACGAAGGCCCAGCAGCTGGACCGGATGCGGAGTCATAAGCTGGTTATCACCCGGATTGAGCTGAACGATATGAAGGTGAAGCTGGTGGATTCTGTGGCGATTGTGACCTGTCAGGCCGAGGTCGAGGGTACGAGCGAAGGAATGTCAGTGAAAGGGACCTATCGTTACACCCGCATTTATCGGCAGCTGTCTTCGGGGGAGTGGAAGATCACGAGTTTTGAGGCGACCCGGATCCGGCCGACGAAGTCAGCCGGGGAAAAGCATGAGGGGCCGGGGCCGGCCGCGCAGGCGATGACTTTGGAGCCGCGATTCGGCTAAAAGAGTTGGATCCGATACAAAAAACCCTGCCGTTGGCAGGGTTTTTTTGAAAGATGTAAATCGCGAATGGCGCGGGGAAAGTTCTAAGCAATCTTGTCGATGCCGGTTTTGATCGTAGACGCGGTGACAGATTCTGTGACAACTGGAAGGTTCAAAGCGAGGAGTCTGCGGAAGAGGGAGCGCGTCTCGCCGGTAAGGCGGGCATCTTCGGATTCGTGGGGAAAGAGAGGAAGAGTGCGTTTCGCGCCCGGTGCAGCTTGCCTGATGCCATTTCCTACAAAATAGAGGCGCGATTCGGGGGAACGTGTTGCGTTCAGCGGTGGCGGTGAAGCCGCGGGCCGGACGGATGAGGGGGGGATTTTTGGCAGAATGTTCATAAGAGCCTCGGGGACGGCAGAAAATTCCCGATTCTACAGGGAATCTTCTTTTTTCGATGTCCGCACGGGACGCGGCGTTGCATCGTTTCCGAAGGCTTCACGCAATCTCTTCCAGGTGATGTCAAGAGCCTCGGGAAGGACGCGAGTCTCAGCCGTGACTGTCATGAAATTGGTATCGCCAATCCAGCGTGGGAGCACGTGCATGTGGATGTGTCCGGCGATACCGGCCCCTGCGGCCTCCCCGAGGTTCATCCCGAGATTGATGCCGTCTGGCCTGTAGGTTGTTCGTAGGGCGCGTTCGGAGGTCTGCGCGAGATCGATGATCTCGCGGGCAGCATCGGGCGGAGCAGCGGCGAGGGAGTCGATGTGGAGGTAAGGCAGGATAAGCACATGGCCCGTGGCGTACGGATAGGCATTGAGGCAAACGAAGCAGTGCGTGCCTCGATGCACGAGATGTGAGGCGCGCTCGGCAGTCTCCTCCGGCATGCCATGAGCGATAGCGTAATCCGTGGCAGCGACCATGTTGCAGAAGACACAGTGTTTGTCCTCGGCAGCGGGCCAAGCGGAGAGCTCGGGCGCAACTCCTGTACGGGCCTGGGGATCACTGCGGGTGATGTACGCATAACGCCAGGGAGTCCAGAGATGATCCATATGTGTGCCGAGTATAGCGGCAGCAGGAAAGAAATCGACCAACGCGCGGGATGTCCCGCCAATTTGACATTGTTGTAAAAGGCTCGTAACTACAGCCGTGCTCGGTTGACGTATGCAGGACGAGGTTCTATCCTTAAATACGAGCCTCTGCGTGTGGGACCCAAGTGCAGCCGCTCCTTCTAGCAAGATGCAAAATTCGTTCCTGCCTGCGCGCTCGATCAGGAATGGAAGTTCAGTCCCCAAAGGTTGGCTGAACATTCCCGAGAGAAAGTCGCCCGCGATGGAACGGACGCTTGGGTCCCGGAGTCCGCAATCATCATGGTAGATAACCATCATTCCGATCCAACCGAGAGCAAACCCCTGACCACCGAACTGGAAGTCCTAGCGCCTGAAGCGACAGCCGGGAACAACGAGCTGTCTTCTGAATCCACCCCTAACCAGCAGCATGAGACCGCTCAAAGCGAGCCTGTCGAGCATCCAGTAGCAGTCGCTACAGAGATCGAGACGGCCGAGGAGCATGAGCCCGACTACGACTCCGCCGACTTTGCTGAGGCGTTGGCAAACTTCGACCGCGAACAAGCGGCCGAGTCTGCTGCCGCGCAGAGCCTGACCGCCGAAGAGGTGATTGTCACCGGCACAGTCGTGAAAATTACGGACAAGCATGTTGTTGTCGATATCGGGCTCAAGTCTGAAGGTCTCATTCCGCTGGACCAGGTGCTGGATATCAACGGCGCTCCCAAGTTCCAGCCTGGCGACCAGGTAGAAGTAGTCGTAGAACGCGAAGAGACCGAGGGCGGTTATCTGGTGAGCTACGAGAAGGCCCTGCGCCACAAGGTGTGGGACAAGCTCGAGGCTGCCGCCAACGATAAGGTCCCTGTCAAGGGAATGGTGCTGAGCCGCGTAAAGGGCGGCCTGACCGTCGATATCGGCATCAAGGCCTTTCTGCCCGGATCGCAGGTCGAGATTCGCCCGGTGCGCAATCTTGATGGCTATATCGGCACGGAGATCGAAGTCCGCGTCATCAAGCTGAACAAAAAGCGCGGAAATGTGGTCATCAGCCGCAAAGAGCTGCTCGAAGAGGAGCAGAACGAGAAGAAGTCGGTAACGCTGGCCACGCTCGAAGAGGGCACCATTCTCACCGGAACCGTGAAGAACCTGACCGACTATGGTGCGTTCGTCGACCTGGGCGGCCTGGACGGCCTGCTTCATATCACCGATATGAGCTGGGGCCGTTTGACTCATCCCCGGGACCTGGTCAACGTCGGTGACGAGATCCAGGTGAAGGTGCTGAAGTTCGACAAGGACAAGCAGCGCGTTTCGCTTGGCTTCAAGCAACTGACGCCCGATCCATGGCTGGACGCG
Source organism: Edaphobacter sp. FHG110511_03 (assembly GCF_059115365.1). NCBI lineage: Bacteria > Pseudomonadati > Acidobacteriota > Terriglobia > Terriglobales > Acidobacteriaceae > Edaphobacter > Edaphobacter sp. FHG110511_03. The sequence continues at coordinate 1,573,573 of NZ_JBZYWL010000001.1, forward strand.
ACGGAGCGCTACCCGATCGGGGCGCAGGTCCGCGGCCGCGTTCTTTCGGTCACCGACTACGGCGCGTTCGTCGAGTTGGAGCAGGGCATCGAAGGCCTGGTCCATGTCTCGGAGATGACCTGGTCCAAGCGCATGAAGCACCCCTCGAAGCTGGTGAAGCCGGGCGATGAGGTGGACACGATCATCCTGAGCGTCAACCCGAACGACCGCCGCATCTCGCTGGGCATGAAGCAGCTCCAGGAGAATCCGTGGGAGCAGCTCGAGGACAAGTACCCGACGGGTGCTGTGATCGAGGGCCGCGTTCGCAACCTGACCGACTTTGGCGCCTTCATCGAGATCGAAGACGGCATCGATGGTCTGGTCCATGTCTCGAACCTGAGCTGGACGAAGCGCATCAAGCATCCTTCGGAGGTTTTGAAGAAGGGTGAGAAGGTGAAGGCTGTCGTTCTCGGTGTAGAGCCTGAGAATCGTCGGCTGTCACTCGGCGTCAAGCAGCTTCAGCCCGATGTCTGGGATACGTTCTTTGCTCAGCACCGCGTTGGCGATGTCATCAAGGGTAAGGTTCTGCGCACCGCGCAGTTCGGCGCCTTCGTTGAGATTGCCGAGGGTGTCGAGGGGCTATGCCACGTCTCCGAGGCTGTGGATGAGCATAATGTTCCCGTCAAGCTTGAGGTAGGCGACGAGCATGAGTTCCGAATTGTGAAGATGAATCAGGACGAGAAGAAGGTCGGCCTGAGCATCCGCGCAGTTGGGGAAGAGGCGAGCCGCGCTGAGGTGGAGAGCTACAAGGAGCGCGATCATAAGGGTTCCTCCTCTTCGTCCTCCTCATCAAGCGGAACGACTCTGGGTGACCTGATCAACTGGAAGCGTTCGGAGTTTGGCGAGTAGGTTTCACGCAGAACAGCAATGAGAAAGGCCGCCCGTTGGGCGGCCTTTCTGTTGTCTCTCACTCAGTAGCCTGTGTTCCTTCCAGAGGAACACAGAAATTTACGCTGGGATTGAGTGCATGATTGCAGGAGCGGAAGAAGGAGCCGATTCCACCAGTTCTGGAAGCATCTTGGAAGAGGCACGTCGCATGACTTCCAGCTCCGCAGGAGCGAAGAGTTCGGGCGGAATGCCACCGACTGCCACAAAGCCTGGCTCGTCGCCGAGCGCCATCGAGATCTGATTCCAGCGAAGGAACGGCGAGGTGGTCGGAAGAACGATGAGACGACGCTTCGGCTCTGGGAAGGCAAAGTAGGTCGACCATACAACGAGTGTCAGGCAGATCGTGAGCCCGCTGATGGTATTCACCGTTGAGTACATCAGTGAGCTATGTGATAGCCATGCAGAACGTACAAGTTCTGTGGTCGCGAGAAAGCCTAGTCCGAAGCTGACACCGAAGATTCTGCTGCGATAAGACAAACCCATCGGGACGATGGCGAAGCAGACGAAAAGTAAAAGGCACAGAGTCAGAATGCTGGAGGTCTGCTGGAGTTGCGTTACCATCGCAACCATAAACTTCAGGCCGTTAAGATGAGGGGTAAACGCAACACCGATTGATACGGCAATGGAGATCGCTGCAACCCACCGGAAGACAAGCATGCCCAAGGTTTGCAGGCCTTTTAAAGGCGTCATTGCAAGCTTGAAGATACTGTAGATAACGAGGAGCGACAGAATTGCCTCTAGAGCATAACTTAGCCAGTAAGTATAAAAATAAAGCTGATATGCCAGATGCTTTTCAATAGCGTGCTGCGGCGCAAAGTAGAGAACGGGCAAGCAGATTGCGGAAGAGATAATCTTCACGCTGAGCAAGGCGGCGAGGAAGATAAAATTTTTAGCTTCCCTGCTTCGCAGCAGCAGTATGAGCACCATCGCGCAGAGGATAGGCTCGAGATAAGAAAGCAGGCTAACAAACGCGTCTTGAGTCATCGTTACGTCCCCGAAAAGACTCTATCAGCGTAGCTCATCTCAAAGCGCGATACAACAAGCTTAATTGACTAAAGTGCAATTTTTTGCGATATTACCGGCCTCTGGTGATTCCGCAGGCGTTCGGATCGTCGGGAGCGCACATCGGGGTGGGGAGAGCGCTGTTGCGAGCGACGGTGACCTTGGCGCTGGTGGTGGAGGCGGAGGAGACCTGGGTGGAAGCGAAAGCACCGGTGATGGCGAGGGCGGCTACGGCGGTACGAACGATGAGTTTCATGGATTTATCCCTTTTCAAATAAGTGAGTTAGATGTCTATCGAGCGGCGTTTTTAGCGACCTCTGGTAATTCCGCAGGCATTCGGATCGTCGGGAGCGCACATCGGAGTAGGGAGAGCGCTGTTGCGAGCGACGGTGGCCTTGGCGCTGGTAGTGGAGGCGGAGGAGATCTGAGTCGAGGCGAAAGCACCGGTGATGACGAGGGCGGCTACGGCGGTACGAACGATGAGTTTCATGGATTTATCCCTTTTCAAATAAGTGAGTTAGATGTATCGAGTGGCGTTTTAGCGACCTCTGGTAATTCCGCAGGCATTCGGATCGTCGGGAGCGCACATTGGGGTGGGGAGAGCGCTGTTGCGAGCGACGGTGGCCTTGGCGCTGGTAGTGGAGGCGGAGGAGATCTGGGTGGAAGCGAAAGCACCGGTGATGACGAGGGCGGCTACGGCAGTACGAACGATGAGTTTCATGGATTTATCCCTTTGCAAATAAATGGTTTAGATGTTTATCGAACGGTGTGTTTACCGGCCTCTGGTGATTCCGCAGGCGTTCGGATCGTCGGGAGGGCACATCGGAGTGGGGAGAGCGCTGTTGCGAGCGACGGTGACCTGGGCGGTGGAGGCGGAGGAGATCTGGGTGGAGGCGAAAGCACCGGTGATAACGAGGGCGGCTACGGCAGTACGAATAAGAAGCTTCATGTGAAGTACCTCAGAAAATTTGACTAGCTTTACAGAAGATTTCGCTGGACAGATCAGCTGAAGTAAACATATGATGGGCTCGTATATAAGTCCAATAGAATGAGGTATATATACGGATATCTATTGACTTGAGTTACTGACGTAACAGATTCTTCTCAAGATGGCAAGGGGAAGGGTGTGCAACTTTTCGGCAATTCTTGCAGATGTGCCCGGCCGAATCTGTTTAGTAACAGATAACCATTTTGTTTCTAATTACTTAATTAAAGTCCCAACGATCGGAAAGGCCACCAGAATGAGTGGATTCTGGGCGCAACTGCATATTCTCGACAAACGAGAGATGCTGTTTCTACGAGGTAGGGGATTTTTGAGCGAAAGAAGGGGGCCGCCGGTGAAGAGAACGCGGTGTAACCCTGCAAATACGGATTACACCGTGAAAATCAAGCCTGTGCGGCGGTAGGTGCAATGGGGGATGTTTCAGCCTTAGCTGGCGCTGGCGCAACCTTTTTGGGAGCCGGTTCGCTCTTCTTGGAGGGAGCGAGGATTGCGTGGAGCGTCGTGCCCTCCATACGGGGCATGAATTCGACGATGCCTGCTTCCCCGATATCCGTGATGAGACGGTTAATGATCTTATAACCAAGGTCCCGATGCGCCATCTGGCGGCCTTTGAACCGCAGAGAAGCTTTCACCTTGTCGCCTTCCGTCAGGAAGCGCACAGCCTGGTTTTTCTTTGTCTGATAGTCATGCTCGTCGACGGTCACAGAGAACTTGACCTCTTTGATGATGATGACTTTCTGCTTTTTGCGGGCAGCGCGATCGCTCTTGTCCTTCTCGTAGAGGAACTTGCCGTAATCCTGGATCTTGCAGACGGGGGGGACAGCATTGGGTGAGATCTCTACCAGGTCGAGCGACCGCTCGCGGGCCATTTTAAGAGCTTCGAAGGGGACCATAACGCCGAGCTGCTCGCCGTTCTCGTCGATGACGCGGACTTCGCGGGCGCGAATACGTTCGTTGGTGCGGATGAAAGACTTGGCGGAGCGTTTATCGATCGGTGGAATAGGTCGCCTCCACAGCAGGCCACGAAGGCTTGCCATGCGTATCTGTTATTGGGTTCGCGGGCGGTAAATTAAAGCGCCGCACGTTGAAGTATAGCACTCCTTATGATGCGGAATGGCGGCAAGATGATGCGTGGACGGCAGCCAACGTGGACCTTGCCGGAGGCATCGAACGCAAGGCCCGCCTCCGATTTCTACGACTGCGACCCTGTCCTATATTGGGGTTGGTTTTGTGTATGGTAGAGACGGGATGCGGGCGAGGCAGAGTTTGAGTCGATAAGGGTTCCGCAACGAGGAGAGAAGAGAAAAGAAGATGAAGAAGCGCATTTTGCTGGTGGATGATGAGGTTGCTGTCCTGCTGACGCTGAAGGCTGTATTGGAGATCAATGGATTTGATGTGGACACGGCGGCGTCGGGACGTGAAGGAAAGCTAAAGCTGCGCGCCAACGAATATCACATGGTGATCAGCGATATGCGTATGGAAAGCGATCAGGCTGGCGCGGCGGTGATCGCGGCGGCGAGATCCGCGTCTTACCAGCCTGCGGTGGCGCTTCTTACGGCTTATCCGATGGCCGATGAAGACTGGCAGGAGATGGGGGCGGATCGCATGCTGGTGAAGCCCATGCATACCCGGCTTCTGTTGGAACAAATCAACCGGCTGATGAATGCCCACGCTACCCGACAATCTGGCACCACGGCTGTTTCGTCTAAGGCAAAGAAGGCTACCGATACCCCTGCAGCCAAGAAGACAAAATTGAAGAAGGCGATTGCCAAGAAATCGCAAGTGAAGAAAGCGGTAAAGGCTCCGACGAAAAAAACAGCTGTAAAGACCACTGCAAAGAAGACCGCAGCGAAAGGCGGACGCCGAGCATGATCGTCAGCTCTCTTCTTTGAGGAGCGGTGAATTGAGGAGAGCGGCGATTACTGCTGCGTATTGGACTTGATGTAGTTCCGCAACGAGAGATTGATGTCCATGGCCTTGTGGACTCCGTTGTCCATCATTCGAAGCCACTCCGATCCTGGTTCCTTTAGGCCGACGGTTCCCAATAGATAACTTGTCTGAACGATGATCTCGAGCGCATTGCTCAACTCGTGGGCGAGTTTGCGGATCTCGACCGCGAGGTCGGCTGGAATCTTTTCTGTGGTAACGGGATCAAGCGGATGAGAGGTTTTGTTGGGCGATTGTTCCATGGTGGTATGGATGCTTCCTTATCATCCATCAGTCTAGCAGTGCAGTCGGTGACATGAATTGACACGAAAGCTGGGCTTTGCGAAACTAAAAGCTCGCGGTTACGGTGTTCAGCCCCTTCAGGCAGAGCGTGTACGACCGTTGCCGAAGTGGCGGAATTGGCAGACGCGCATGGTTCAGGTCCATGTACTCGCAAGGGTGTGGGGGTTCGAGTCCCCCCTTCGGCACCAAAGAGTTCAGAGTTAATGCAAATCAAGAGAGGTGCGTAATGCGCCTCTCTTTTCGTTTTTTGCGGCATGAGGTTCCATTCGCGCTCAACCCTTAGAATGGAAGATATGCCCACGCGACTCGATGAGATCGTTGCCAACACGTCACTCGAGGTCAAGGTCCGCAAAGCGGCTGCCGATTACGATTCTCTCGAGAAGAAAGCTCTGGCGCATGTTCCGCGGGGATTCACCGCGAGATTGTGCGAGGTGGGGAGAGATCGCCCGGCGATCATCTCCGAGATCAAGAAGGCTTCGCCGTCAAAAGGACTTATTCGCCCTGATTTCGATCCCGTCACTCTTGCGAAGGGATTCGAAGAGGGAGGTGCGGCGGCACTTTCGATTCTTACTGACGAGAAGTTCTTTCAGGGATCGCTGCATTTCCTCGAGACGGCTTCTCAGGCGGTAAAGATTCCATGTCTGCGCAAGGACTTCATCGTGGATCCATTTCAGATCCTCGAGGCTCGCGCTTCGGGCGCGGATGCCATTCTGTTGATTGTGGCAGTCCACACGGATGAGGCATTGAATCGGCTGCGGGACGAGGCACGGAGTCTGGAGCTGGATGTACTGTGCGAAGTTCACTCTTCGGAGGAGCTAAAGCGTGCAATTGCCCTGGGCTTCGATTTAGTCGGAGTCAATAGCCGCGATCTTCGAACCTTCGAGGTGCATCCGCAGTTGCTCTTCGATCTCGTTGCGTCCATTCCGGCCGAGACGGTAAAGGTGGCTGAAAGCGGACTGCGCAACTCCGAAGAGATCGCAAGGCTACGAGAGGCGGGCTATGACGCTTTCCTGATGGGGGAGACGCTGATGCGCCAACCGGATCCAGGAGCGGCACTGGCGTCGCTGCTCGATTACGAATATTCGGAGCGAGTATTGCGATGACATGGGCAAAGATCTGCGGCAATACCAGCGCGGAGGATGCGCTCCTCGCGGTCGAGCTAGGCGCGGATGCACTTGGGTTTGTCTTTGCCGAGAGTAAACGTCGTGTAACCCCTGCGCAGGTGGCCGCGATAACGCCGCGTCTTCCCGGACACGTGGAGCGCGTTGGAGTTGTCTATAGCCGCGACGCAGCAGAGATTGCCGCGATTGTGGAAGAGGCAGGCCTTACGACGGTGCAGCTTCATGGGGGAGTCGATCTGCCGCTCGTGGACAAGCTACGCAACCGTGTCGGAGACGAGATTGGCATCATCCAGACCTTGCACTGGGTTGTGGGAACGGATAGCAGCGAGCGCACGGGTGCGGAGCTACGGGAGATCGCGGCGGCGAAGACGATCGATCGCGTTCTGGTGGATTCACGCGTGGGCAATGCGGGTGGAGGCACCGGGGTTTCGTTCGACTGGAAGGCCGCCCGTTCGGTGCTGCAGCAAGCAGGCGGAGGTCTCAAGATCATCGTTGCGGGCGGACTGCGACCAGAAAATGTAGCCGAGGCGATCCAGGAGCTTGAGCCGTGGGGAGTGGATGTTGTCAGTGGGGTGGAAGCCTCGCCAGGCCGCAAGGATCCGGAGAAACTGGCGGTATTCCTGCGCATCGCCAAGGCGACGAAATAAACGAAGGCTCCCGGTAGAGGGAGCCTTCGATGCAACAACCAGAGAAAACCATGTGGTGCTTTAGCGCTGATGTGGCCGCGGCGTATGCGGACGTACCCTCGGCGCCCTATCGCGAGCCTCCTGGGTACGTGTGCGGACTGCGGCAGGTTTCGGATAAGCAACAGCAAGGACGGGAAAGAGTGTCGACGATAGCAACAAAAAAGCTTTCAGCTTCATAAGTCGCCTTTCTTCTCTCAATTTGACGGTTGTGAGGGAAGCGGCGATGCAAGATTTACTCTCGAATTAGGGTAATTTACTGGCGTTTTTCCAGCTTTGTGGCGCAGCTAGGAAGTCGTAAGCGCCTGCATGGAAAGCTGCTGCCGCAGAAACGTGAACTGATCGACAACCAGTTCAACCCGTTTGGCCAGAGGCATGCCTCCGCCATGGCCGGCGCGGGTCTCCACGCGAATCAGAATTGGATTAGTACCTGACTGCACAGCCTGCATGGCGGCTGCGAATTTGAAGCTGTGTGCGGGAAAGACGCGATCGTCATGGTCAGCCGTGGTGATCAGCGTAGGCGGATAGGCTACTCCTTCCCGGAGATTGTGAAGCGGAGAGTACCGATAGATGGCATGGAATTCCGCCTCGTCCTCACTGGGCGCGCCATAGTCGGTCTTCCATGCCCAGCCGATGGTGAACTTGTCGAAACGCAGCATGTCCATTACGCCGACCGACGGAAGCACCGCGCCAAACAGATCGGGGCGCTGAATCTCGCAGGCGGCGACCAGCAGGCCTCCATTGCTTCCGCCGGAGATGGCGAGCTTCGGCGCGGAGGTGTACTTGTTCTCGATCAGCCACTCCGCTGCGGCGATGAAGTCGTCGAAGACGTTTTGCTTGGCGAGCTTGGTTCCGGCCTGGTGCCACGCCTCTCCGTATTCGCCGCCGCCGCGAAGGCTGGGTTGCGCGTAGACGCCTCCCATCTCCATCCAGAGCAGATTTCCCGAGGAAAACTCGGGACGCAGAGAGATGTTGAAGCCGCCATACCCATAGAGCAGGGTTGGATTCTCGCCATCGAGCTTCAGACCTTTTTTGTGGCTTAGAAACATAGGCACGCGAGTACCGTCCTTGCTGGTGTAGAAGATCTGCTTCGTCTCATATTGGGCGGGGTCGAACTTCAGTCTGGGCTCCCTGTAGATGGTGGAGCGGCGCGTCTTCATGTCGAGCCGATAGATCGTTGCCGGCGTGGTGAAATTGCTGAACTGGTAGAAGGTCTCGTTCTCGGTGCGCTTGCCAGCAAAGCCCGCAGCAGTGCCGATGGCGGGGAGAGCGAGCCGTTCGATCAGCGCGCCTTCACGCGCGTGCAGCTCGACTACGCTTTGAGCGTCGGTGAGATAGTTCGCAATCAGCGTGTCGTCGACCATGCTGACGCTGTCGAGATGGCTTTCACTCTCGGGAATGATGGTCTTCCAATAAGCGCGTCCTGGCTGTTCGAGATCAATCTCGACGACACGGCCATTTGGGGCCTGGAAGGTCGTGTGAACCCAGAAACGGGTACCGTCGTTGTCGATGGGAGAGTAGACCGCGTCCGATGTATCGGCGATCTTCACTGCGGGGGCGTCAGGCCGTTCGAGATCTTTGATGGAGAGCTGATTGTTGGGGCTGGAGCCTTTGGTCTCATAGATGATCAGGTAGCGCCCGTCGTCAGTTACAGCTGCTCCGACGTTCATCTCTTTGTCGTCGGGTCGATCGAAGATGAGCCGGTCTTCGCTCTGCGGCGTTCCCAGCTTATGAAAGAAAATTTTGTGGAAGTAATTTGTTGCCTTCAGCGCATCTTCCTGCGGCGGATCGTAGCCCTCATAAAAGAAGCCGGTGCCGTCTTTGAGCCATGAGGCGGAGCTGAACTTTGACCAGGCGACGATGTCGGGAAGGTCTTCTCCCGTGGCTACCTCTCGGACGTGCCACTTAACCCAGTCCGATCCGGCGTCGGCGATGGAATAGGCGGCGAGGCGGCCATCGTCGGAGATGCTGAGGCCATTGATGGCAACCGTTCCATCGGTCGACATGGTATTCGGATCGAGCAGGACATTGGGCTCGCCGCCCAGGCCTTCGGTCCAATAGATCACGTTCTGGTTCTGCAGCCCGGTGTTGTGCGAGTAGAAGTAGCGCGTTCCTTTTCTTACGGGCGCGGTGAAGCGCTCGAAGTTGATCAGGTCCATCAGGCGCTGTTGCATGGCTTCGCGACCCGGTACGTTGTCGAGAATGCCGCGCGTGAGACGATTCTCCTGCTCGATCCACTCCTGCACCTCGGGTGAGTCAACATCCTCCATCCAGCGATAGGGATCGCTGACCATGGTGCCGAAGTAGTCATCCACCTGGTCGACTTTGTGGGCCTTCGGATAGGCGAGCGATTGAGAGACAGAGTTGGCGGCGAGGGTGGGATCGGCAAGCTTCATCGGGGCTCATTCTTGCGAGACCTCGAACTGGAAGAGGCGCGCAGGTTAGTCTGGAACCGGTATCGTATTTGGATCGGTGGGTACCGAGATCCTCGGTTCTGAAGACAATTCTATTTGGAAAGGAAGCGGCTATGGCGAGCGTGACGAAGGTTCAATCGTTTCTGATGTTCGAAGGCGGGGCCGAAGCGGCGATGCGCTTCTACGTGTCTCTCGATCGTTATGGCGTCTCGTGGCAGCTCAACCTGTTGTAATTCTATGGATCAAATCTTCATGCGATCTTTCGTATGCATCATCTTCTCCTGGGTTGTTCTTCTCTCAGCGGCTGCGGCACAGCAGAGTGCGCCGGCGCAGCCGCAGGATAACGGATATACGCTCAAGACTCAGGCGAATGTCGTCCTTGTACCTACAACGGTGCGGACCAAACAGGGTGAGGTGATCTATACGCTTCGCGCCGATCAGTTTGTGGTGGAAGACAACGGCGTGCCTCAGACGATCCGCCTGGATGACGATACAGATTCGCTGGGCCTGACGCTCGTGGTGCTGGTGCAGTGCAGCCGGGCCGCGGTGATGGAGTATGCGAAGCTCACCGGGCTGCCCACGATGCTCGACGATATAGCAGGAGGGGCGCCGAGGCAGATCGCGATCGCCTCCTACGGTAAGGAAGCCACACTGCTGGGAGACTTCTCTGCGGATCCCGGCGCCACCGTGAGTGCTCTTGGACAGGTGCAGCCCTGCGACGATTCCGAAGCCGCGACCCTCGACGCCGTGGCATGGGCCAGCAGCCTGCTCGACGAGCACAAGGATCATAATCGTCATGCGATCCTGCTGATCAGTGAAACCCGCGATCATGGCAGCCGGAAGAAGCCGGCCGATGTGATTGCCTCGCTGGGTCGAACCAATACTGTGGTTGACTCGGTTTCGTTTTCTCCGGGCAAGACGGAGATCCTCAGCGACCTCAAATTCGGTGGAGGGTCTGGGCCCATCGGTCTGTTGCTGATGGCGGTCAATGCAGCGAAGAAGAACGCTCCGCGCACGCTGGCGCAGCTATCCGGTGGGGAATACGTCAACTTCACGACTCAGAAGGGCTTCGATAACGGACTGCACCAGCTCACTAATCGCATTCACAACTACTACCTGCTGAGCTTCCAGCCGCAGGCGGGTGCGAACGGCGCGCCCGCGGACGGTCTTCACAGCATTCGGGTCAAGGTGCCCGATTATCCGGATGCGAAGATCGGATCGCGGGAGAGCTACTTTAGCGGATCGCTCGACAGTATTCCCGCTGACCTTCAGTAGTCGCGGTCAGTAAAAGGGCCCTGCCAATGGCCGGGCCCTTTACGTGTGATCACGCACCTGCGTGTCTATTTGTAATGTCCGTACGCGTGTCCATGGCCATGGTGATCATGTCGGTTCCAGCCGCCTTCGTGGTAGCGCCAGCCATTGCCTTCATGTTGCCAGCGTGGGCCGCGCCATGCTGCTCCATGGTAGGGTGGGCGGGCCCATCGGCCGGAATACCATACGTAGCGTCCGTGCGCTGGAGCCCAGTATCCCGGCATCCACACGTAATTGGGTTGTGGCATCGGAGGAGCAACCTCGTAGCGGACTGGTGGTGGAGGAGTTCCAATCATTATGGAGATCTGTCCAAATGCAGGTGCTGCCAGAACTGAGGCGGCCAGGATGCCACCGAGATACCATTTCACTTTCATGATGCTCCTTACCTGTTCGGTCCCGGGCGTTGGCGCAGACGCATGTGCCTCCAGGGACGTTATTTTTGGACCTTGGCGAGGAGGGAAAGAAGTTCCGGGAAAAACACCCAAACTTTCCTTGTTCCACTTCGCAAGGCGCCAAATTCACGTCTGCACCCTGTTTAGCTGCAAGCCATTGGCCAAACACAGGTTACCCTTCAGGAACACAAAAAGCCGCGAACCCGAAGGCCGCGGCTTTTCGATTTACTTTGTCGGATTTAGCTCAGGACAGGAACATTGATTTGCTGGCCAGCCTGGATGCGATCGGGATTATCGATTCCGTTGGCGCTGGCAATCTCGTTGTACTTGTTCGCATTTCCGTAGAAGAGCTTGCTTATCTTTGACAAGCTGTCGCCGGACTTGATGGTGTAAGGCTGGGTGTCTCCGCCTGCGGTGGCGATCTCGTGCTTCAGATCGGCATAGTTGGGATCGACCTGTTTGATCGAGTCCCAAACGCGGTTCGCTACGACCTTGGACGGAACGCTCGCCTTGATATGAAGCTGCTCGCCAGCCAGGTCAACCGCCTCTACCTTGGCGCCAAATTCGGAGAAGCTGTTGATGGTGGAGATGACGGGATTGTACTTCTGCTTCAACTGCTCAAGATCAGCCATGCTGTTTTCTCCTTTTCGCTGTTCTCACCGCGACTCGCTTGCGGACGCGCAGTGATGTTTTGGTTCCACGTTTCGAAATTTCCAGAGGTGCTAGAGAAGCTTGCCCAATACCTGCTGCGCGAGACCACTCATGGAGCTGGACTCGGCCGGCTGGCCATTGGGCGCGAAGTGCTGGATCACCATAGGAAGAACGATGGCCAGCGCCGATGTGACGACCGATGAAGAGACACCCGCGCTCTGAGCGGTCTTCTCAATCAGACCCGTTGGCCCAAGACCCTGCTCGATCTGGTCAGGCGTGGCGGTCTGCGCCTGCCCGGTGGCCCATGCTCCAACGTGATCGGCCATGCCATTGGCTTTCAGACTGTTCAGAACGCCCGCAATTCCTTCCGGGTGCGCTGTCAGAGCCTCGATGAAACCGCCTGCGATCTTTGCCTGATCGCCCTGAGCAGCCGCTCCTGCCTGCCCTGCCAGCTGCTGAATCGTGTCAAGAATTCCCATAGTATCTCCGTTCCGAAATCATGCTTTGCGGGAATAATAGTCCCGTCCGAGGGGGCCTTGGGTTAGCGGCAAAGGAATTTCCGCGGGACTTTCATCCTCTCCATGAGAGAGGTCCGGAGCGGTATAGGTTGGCCGCAAATACTTGCATAGGCGGGAGTTCCGATCCCTGCCGCAGGGCTGCTAGACTGCCTTCTATGAGCGAAAAGAAGATCGCAGTGACGACCCAAGCCGCCCCCGCAGCCATAGGCCCCTATTCGCAGGCAGTTCGAGTGGGTGATACCCTCTACGCCTCCGGCCAGGTAGCCCTCGATCCCGCGACCGGCCAGCTTGTGGAAGGTGGAGTGGCAGAGCAGACGGTTCGGGTTCTCGAAAACATCAAGGCAGTCCTTGCGGCAGCCGGCCTTGGCTTTGCCGATGTAGTCAAGACCACCGTCTTTTTGAAGAGTATGGGCGACTTCGCCGCAATGAATGCAATCTACGAGAGATACCTGGCGCCGGAGGGCGTTGTTCCGCCGGCGCGCTCGACGGTGGCAGTTGCAGCGCTCCCTAAAGATGCCCTGGTTGAGATCGAAATCGTCGCGAGAGGCGTCTAAGCCCGCAGACTGTGACCTGCGCCTTGCGAAAGCATCCAATCAGTAAGAAAGGAAGATCGCGATGCCAGAGTCTGTGAAGCCGGAAAAAGTTCGTAAAACCGAGGCCGAGTGGCGCGAGCTGCTGACCCCGGAGCAGTTTCATGTCATGCGCGAGAAGGGAACGGAGCGTCCCTTCACCGGCGCCCTCCTGAATAATCACGAGACGGGAGTCTATCAGTGCGGTGCCTGCAATGCGCCCCTGTTCCTGTCGGACAAGAAGTTCGAGTCGGGAAGCGGATGGCCGAGCTTCTGGCTTCCGGTATCCCCTGACGCTATCGAAGCGCACGAGGACGACTCCCACGGAATGCGGCGGATCGAGGTGACCTGCGCGAATTGCGGAGCTCACCTCGGACATCTCTTCCCGGATGGTCCGAAGCCGACCGGAATGCGGTACTGCATCAACAGCGCGTCCTTGAATTTCGAGAAGCAGTAAGGAAGAACTCGAAAAACAAGAAGAAGCTGGATGCAGGGAAAAACAGGAAAAGCCCCAGCCCGCAATCATGCGGCTGGGGCGAATTTTTTGATACAGCCCGGAAGATCCGGACAGTTACGCTGCCTTTACGATCTTGCCGGTCTTGATGCAGCTGGTGCAGACGCGGACGCGCTTGCTGGCTCCCTCGACGACGGCTTTGACCGACTGCAGGTTCACGTTCCAGCGACGGCGGGTCGTGTTGTGAGCGTGAGAGATGTTATTGCCGAACTGCGGGCCCTTGCCGCAAAGATCACATTTTTGTGCCATGACTTACTCCAATCTCTAAGTCGCAAATTCTTCCGCGAGCAGGGCGTTCATCTCCCCGGTCAGGGGTCGAATCTTTCCTGAGAATCCGGGAGTTCTTCGCTTCCGGCTGCGGAAGTGGCGCGCTCAGGCGGGTTTAAAACCGTTGGCCGCGACCATCTAAATCTGCGTATATCTATGTAGCTCAAGCGCTTGCAGGAAGCGGACCGCCTCTGAAGACGCTGCTATACATTATAGCAAAAGAACGTGAGATTCGATGCGGTTTTGTCAGGAAGAGCTGTGGCCGTTGCAATGGAGCACCCCAAGATAGGCGCTCCAAGGGCCCACCTTCTCACGATACTGCCCTGCGAGGATCCGGGAGATCTGGTGGAGATGGGTAAGGTCATGAGCTACCCAGGTGGCGAGCAGCTGCGAAAGGGTGACCGGGCCAAACGCCGGATGAAGTCCGCGGAGCTCAAGATCAGCCGCGGTGAGGTTGAATTGCCGGAGCTCGATAAGATTCCGGGAGCGCAGGCCGGAGAAATCGTCGAGAAGCTGAGGGAGGGACTTCCCCTGGCTCTCGCGTTGCTGGCCTAACCGATCGAAAGGCTGGAAGGCGGGAATCTCAGAGGCAGGAGCATCGCGACTCGATAGGATCAGCCGCGCACGGGCCGGCCAGTCGGCGCGCTCGCCATATGCGAGATGGCCGATGACGTCGTATGCGGTCCAGGTGCCCTCGCCTTCGTTGCGTTGTGTCCACGCTTCGGGGAGATCGCGGAGCAGGGCGTCCAGTGTGCCAGGCGTGCGGGTGAGGAGGGAGATGGTCTGTTGGAGATCGTGGATCATTTCAATGTGTCCTCGGAAAGACAGATGCCAGCTTCTTCCCTTGGTCGCTGAAAGTCGGAGTATAAATGGCGTGCAGGGGGCGAAGCGCTATGAAATCAATGTGGATGCGAATGACTGTTGCGTCGGGAACGCTGCTGCTCAGCGGGTTTGCGGCTGCGAGCGATCTGACGATTCATCTGAACGGCACCGATGCGATCAAGCGGAATACGGTGAAGTACCAGTGCGATGCGCAGGGGAAGACGATGGGGCTTCCGGCGGGAGTCTTCTCGGTGGACTACCTGAATGGGGCAGGCAATCATCTGGCGGTGGTTCCGGTGAAAGGGAACTCGTTGATTTTCGTTACCGTCCCTTCAGGGTCAGGTGCGAAGTATGCGGCGGCGGAGTTTACGTGGTGGGAGGCAGGCGGGCGCGGAACGACATTCTCGTCCGATTTTCCCGGACCGAAGGCATCCTCAACATGTCACGAGGTGAAGTGACGAGTCCTGTCTAAGCGATCGAGACAGCCGAGCCTATTTCAGTAAAGCTTCGATCAATAGGAGAAGTAGCGTTTGAGGCTCAGGAAGTGCTTTTCATACAGGTGGTAGCTCAGCACTGCGACCAGGACCGAGGCGATCCCTGCAACACCTGCCTGGAGGAGCACACTCAGCGCCTTCGAGTGAAAGTGGGTATTGAAGAAGAAGCGTAGCGGTCCCTGCAGAACTCCCGTGATGGAGTAGTGAAAGACGTAGATTCCATAGCTATATCTTCCGAAGAAGCGCAGGATGCCGTTTCTGAACATTGACTGTGTCAGTCCTGGCTGAAGGGCGGTAGCGATGAGAGCCGTGGAGCCTATGCCGAAGAGGCTGAAGCCGATGGTGGGGATGAAGGGATGCAGCGGATGGCCAGCTCCTGCCTGCCACTCCAGGCCATGATTTACGAAGAAGACCAGAACCAGGATCGCAGCGCAGACCGCGAAGACGCGTGGTGCAAGACGCAATACGGTTTCTCGCCAGCGGGTGAGCATAAGAGCGGCGAGGCCGCAGCCGAAGAGGAGGTTGTCGGCACAGGAGAAGGTTGGAGAGTAAGGGAGATAGATGTAGCTGAAGTGCGGATTCTTCTCCATGGCAACCAGAAAGACCCGGAGGCAGAAGATGACGGCACAGCCGATGAGCGAGATGCGGACGAGGATTTCAGGGCGTCGTACGCGGTACACGACAAAGGGCCACAACAGGTAAAACTGCTCTTCAACTTGAAGAGACCAGAAGTGATTGATGTTGAAGTAGGGCAGAACGAGGGGAATGTGGGTCCGCCAGAGGGCCAAGTTGGCGGTGTAGGTAAGGTAGTAATACTGCCATCCCGACCAGACGATGTGAAGCGGATGTGTGAGGAGTAACAGAACGAACAGAAAGCCGTAATAGAGCGGAAAGATCCGCAAGGCGCGGCGGGAATAGAAGATCTTGAAGTAATGGGGAATATTGAGTGTCTTGATGAGGATGCCGGTAATAAGAAAGCCGGAGAGCGCGAAGAAGAGATTCACTCCGCAGTAAGTGGATCCGCGGACCTCCGTCAGGAGATCGAAGAGACGGGAACCAGTGCGGTTATTCGCCCAAAAGAGATGGTCAACGAGAACCAGAAGGATGGCGAGTCCACGAATGCCGTCAAGAGCGGGGATGTGGACAAAGCCACCAGGATTTTCCTTGTCGGAGGCGTGTGAAGCGGATGGAAGTCCGGAGGGAGAATCTTCTGGTGTGACGATGGTACTGGAGGAAAGCTGAACCGATGGTCTGGACACGTCATCCTTGATTTGAGGCCATTTGGGGATCGCAGGGGGAGTTCTGCTACTCGACAGTAACATTCTTTGAAGTATTTCTGGCTAATTTAGATAAACGTTCCCATAGGTCTTTCGATGGAAAGCAGTTATCTTTTTGCCCGATTTTCGCGGTCTTGTCATGACATCCGCGCCTGGCGGTGGGTTAGAGAGCTGAGCGCTTTCATGCGACGTTCCGCAGAGAAGTATTCACCGCATGAGAAGTTACGAGCGGGGCGTCGTTTCATGTTTGTCAGTCTGCACAAGTTCATAAAGAATCTTTGCAGGCCCCTCGAGAGCGTGGTCTTCGCTGACGAAGGCGTTGGCCTGAATCCTCTTCGCCTGCTTGGAAGAAAACAGGATCACGCTCTGCGGATTCATGAGCAGGGCTGCTTTCAGCATCAGCTTTGAAAGCACGGTTGTGTCGGCGAGGTCCGAGTCCGTGGCCTTAGACCAGCTGCGAAGTTGATCCGGATGAGCGAGAAGGTCTTCGTGCAGAGAGTGAAGGCGGGCACTGAGGGCTCGATGATGGATGCGGAAGGGCGAGCCGGTGGGAATAACAGGATCGAAGACGGACCACTCATACTGAAGGGTGGAACAGTACTCCGGGCGTTGTGCAAGGAGTGCGGGAATGCGCGAGTTATCGCTGCCGACACCGAAGGCGCCTATCTTGCCTTGGGCAACGCAGTCCTGAAGAAAGCCGAGCAGGGCCGTGTCGCTGAGATCCTCGGCAGCGGCCTCGTGGAGGAGCCAGATGTCGATGTGATCGGTTTTCAGGGCAGTGAGACTGGAATCGAGCGAGGTCCTGGCTCTGTCGGCAGTAAAGATCTTTCGCTGCGGAGGTTGAGCCGAAGCCTGCACCGATACCTTTGCGGCAGCTGCAAGACTTTTTTTTGCCGCGGGGAACTGACGAATGATTGGTCCGGCGATCGTTCGCGCCACACGGAAGAACGAACGATTCTTAGGTGGCGCAATACCGTACTTGGTAGTTACGGTGACGTCGGCAGAATGCCTGGCGAGAAATTCGCCGAGGCAGCTCTCTGCCTCTCCGTAGCCATACATGGGGGCGACATCGAAATGACGGATGCCGTTGTCGTAAGCGGCTTCAAGCACGGCCAGTGAGGCGCGCCGGCCGATGGAACCCATAAGGGTGGAGCAGCCGAAGCCCAGCCGGGATGTCGTGCGTCCGGTAGATCCGAGTGGAATGGTTTGCATTCGCGTCTCCAATGAAGAAGGCAGTTGCGTGTTTAGTGGGCTGCCAGATGGTCCGCCAGCCGGATCGCAAGAGCCAGCAGCGTGTGGGTCGGGTTGGAGAAACCGGAGTTGGGATAGACGGCAGCGCTGCAGACATAACCGTTATCCATGCCATGAAGGCGCAGGTTTAGGTCGACGACTCCGTCGGAGGGAGAAGCCGAGATGCGCATCCCCCCCATGTGATGGTAGTTGTCGCCACATTTGAGGCGGAATCGATCGTAGGACTCGAGATCGGGATCGGGGGTGACGCGCGCAATGGACGAAAGGGACGATTGTGCGAATCGGACGTAGGCGCGTATGGTGTCGATTTCGTTGTCGGAGACGTGCCAGTCAAGACGTGTGCGCAGGAGCCCGAGAGAATCGCGGGTGTCGGCAAGGGTGATCTTGCTCAGGGAGAGCGGGTCCTGCTCGGTGTGAACACCAAGCTCGATGCGGCTGCCGGGAGCGACGTAGGCGCGATGCTGAACGCTGTAGCGATAGATCTGCCTGGCCAGCAACGGCGAGTAGCGCAGGAGATTGAAGATTTCGGAGGAGCTGGCCTGGCTCCATTTGCCTCCGAGGAGCTTGCGGGCGGTGATCTTCAGCTGTCCCGCGATCGCCTCGGTATCGCTCCTGTAGAGGATCATGGCAGCGACGTTGAGGGTGCGTTGCTCCGCCTGACGTTGGGGAGAGAGACGAAGTTTCGGCTGATATTTAAATCCGCGGTTGAAGACGTTGTCGAAGACGGCGTGGAACTGAGCCGGGTTGTGCGGCTCGAGCGTAGCGGCAGGCGCGATGATGTGGTCCTGAAAATGGCGACCCAGCAGGCCGGAGCGATTCCAGGGCTTTTCCGCCTCCTCGGGCTGAAGAAAGAAACGGCAGGATTCGATTCCGCCGAGAGCGAAGATGAATTGATTGGCGCGGAAGATGGCTTCTTTGCCTGAGAGCGTTCGCGCGCGCACGCCGAGGATTTTGGGGCCCTCGCGCAACAGGGCGACGACGTTGGCGTGGAGCCAGAGATCGATGTCCCGCGAATTCTGGAGAGCGTCCCGGTGCAGGCGGCTGAAGTCCGGTTCCGGGCACCAGCGTGAGAAGAAGGTCTCCATGTCGGGGAAGCTGGGAGGCGACAGCTTGATTTCGCTCCAGACGGCAGGGTCGGAGAGAGTAGCGTTGCCGAGCCCTTCGAGAGTGAGGGCGCGCTGGTAGAAGGGAGCGAGCTCCTGTTTGGGGAAGGGCCAGCCGCTGCCGGGAACCCAGTCGCGCACCGTGAAGTCGGCGTCGTCGAGCTCGAGAATCTGGCCTCCCCAGCGGGTGGTCGTGCCGCCCTTGGCTCGGAATCGTCCGATGTGGATGCCGTTGTGGGGAAGGCCTGCGATCTCGCTCCGGTACGGCTCCTGCGAGTCTTCTTCGACGGAGGGGCCGCCGCCTTCGAGAACGAGGACGTGCTTGCCTTGACGGGCGAGCTCAAGAGCGAGGAGGATGCCGGCGGCGCCAGCGCCGACGATGCAGATATCGGCAGGTTGTGCAGAGGGCTCAGGCTGTGCCTGAATCAGATCCCGGATCAATTCGTAGTCTCCAGCAGGGTAAGAACGTTGGTCATAAGTAAGGCCAAAGGAGGCTTGCTGGATTATATCGAGTCGACGTTAATGCCCATTCATGCGACGAGGTTGCCTTATTTTGCGTTGAGCGTACTGGATGTGGCCTCGACGCGGACGATCTTGCACTCGACCTTCTTGTTTTCAGAGGACCAGATTTTGGCCTTGTCGCCGTCGATCTCGTAACGCATCTGGGTTCCGACGACGAAGTCGGTGGCGTTCATGGATTTGTTGGAGTCGGTGCGGCAGGTGTAGTTCTTGCCCTCGGCGTCGAAGAAGAGGTCGTAGGCCTGGTGCTTGTGCTCTTTGTCCTTTACGCCCGAGGTCTGGGTGTCCTTGAGAGTGGCCGTGCCTTTGAACTTGGCTGCCAGGGACGGGAGCGCGAGAGCGGGGACGAGGATCGCGGTAATGATGACTTTACGCATGGATTTTCCCACCTCGGTAAATATTGTAAGGCCGTGTCGAAGATAGCCAGCGAATCTGATAGCCAGCGAATCTGCGGCGCAGACTTACTGGGCGATCTTCTGGTAATCGGAGTTTACAGTCTTGATCTCCATTTCCTTGCTCGCAGCTTTGAGGTCGGTGTTGGCCGCATAGTTGGCTCCGTCGGGAAGGCTGGCGAAGTTCACCGAGAGGGTGACGATGTCGGTTTTGGGATCGTCGAGGTAGCTATCGACGGTCAGGTTGCGAATCTTCTTCGCAGCTGTGTCGAAGGCGAAGATCATCTTGTCGCCGGGCTTGTAGTAGTTGCTGAGGGCGAGGGAGACCGTTCCGCCGGACGGGGTCATGCTGGCGTTCCCGGCCTGGAAGGCATCCTGGATCTTGTCGCGATTCGGCGGGACGTACTCTCCGACGAGACTCTTGAGGCGAGCTCCGTAGTCCTTCATCTCATCGACCTTCTTTTCGACGATGCGGGCTTTGAAGCGGCCTCCCCGCTGCTGCTCCTGAGGCTGGGCGGCAGGGGCGCCGATGGGAGTCTTCTGGACCTTGCCGTCGGGGCCGTAGCGGCAGGTGTTCTGCTCGGTCTTTCGGGTCTGGCCCTTGAGGATGATGGTGGTGGTTTCGGTCCACTGGTATTTTTCCAGCTTGGCGTGGTTGGCGGCTACGGATTCCTTGAGGGCGGAGACGCGCTCCTGGAGGGCTGCCTTTTCGGGCGCCTGGAAGGCCAGGGAAGATGAGGCGGTGAGGGCGAAGGCGAAGAAGACGCCTGCAGATCGGAGGGGCAGAGAGGACGAATAGGACATGGGAAGCCTCGTTCTTAGAAAGTGAGAGGGGCCCGTCCGGAGAAGACTATCACCAGCAGTTGTTGGCGACATATTCTATTTTCAGAGGGATTTCAGTTGCGGTCGGTCCCCCGGGTATTTTCTGCAAAGTCTTCATTCTTCATCAGATAAGACCGGGCTTGCCTGGCAAAGTCTTGATAAGGAATGGCTTGCCTTCAAAGTATTGCAAGAAAAGGAGATGTGGGAAGGCGTTTAGTGCTGGTCTCCCCCTGCTCTTTTTGCCGCTCTTCTTTAATCTTACCGAAACGGGTTGAACTCATCGGCAGTTGGGATGATGTCTGAAATCAGTAAGATGAGGAGGTTTCAGGCTTGACAGAGTAAAGCGGTGGGTTCGCTTCGGTTCTTCTGTGGGTCACTCGGCTGCGATCATCTCGCGAACGGAGGCGATGCGCTTTTTAATGCCCTCGATCTTCTCGGGCCAGGAACCTCCGGTGTGATCCGGATAGGGAATTCCGGCGGCGTACTCTCGTTCGGCTTCGGCGAGATTGTCGAGGAGGTGGTCGAGCTTTTGCTGGAGGGTGGGACCGCTCATGGAGAAAAGGCTATCACTTTAGGGGTGAGGCTGGCGCGGTCGGTCGGAGGGTTAGGTTTCAGGCTCCAAGAGCTTTATGGGAGGCTTTGGAAAACAGGCAACAGCAAGAACAAAGGCGAAATACAGGGATCTCTCCGCTGCGCCGCGCGATGAAACTGCGCGTCTCCGGTCGAGATGACGTTGGTGGTTGAGTGATCTGTAGTGCGATGAAGTTGAGTGTCTGAGTTGAGATGACGTGTTGGTTGAGTTATGTGGTGTGCGATGCTGCGCGCTTTGAACTCCATCAGATGCGGAGGAAGAGTTTTTTGCGGTGCAGGGCGTAGAGCAGGGACCAGTAGAGGAGCAGGGAGATGCTTCCGAGGAGAAGCAGTTCGATGCCTTCGCCGAGATGGCTGCGGAGCCGATCGGCCATTGAGGAGTAGAGGGAGGAGGAGTCGATGAGGTGCTCCCACAGGTTGGCGATGAGGTAGGCGGCGATGGAGTTCATGCCGATGACGATGAGCGGGAAGGCGAGGGTGCGGTGGCCTCGCTGCTCGACGATCCAGAGGAAGGCAGACAGGAGATAGAAGCAGAGGCCGCCGCTGAAGAGGGTCCAGGCCGGGGTCCAGATGCGCTTGACGATGGGGTTGATGCCGAGGAGATGAAGGACGACTCCGGCGGCCACCAGCGCGGTACCGGCGAGGAGGAGACGGCGGATGGGAAGGCTGGGCGCTGCGGTGAGGAGCCATCGACCGGCGATGAGGCCGAGGATCATGGTGCCGAGGGTGGGGATGAAGCTGAGGGTCAGGTATCCGCCACCGTTGTAGAGGAAGGGAGAGGTGCGGGGAAAGAGGTTGAGGAACCAGAGGTCGAAGGCCTGGCCGAGGTTGGCGTTCTTGTTCCAGTGCGCTGCGAATCCGTGAAGGAGATGGCTGTGCCAGTTGAGTGGGACGCCGACCGCCGCGTAGTTGAAGCCGGTGGGCGGAAGGGGATAGAGCGCCCATGCGAGCCAGTAGCCGAAGAGGATAACGGCGAGCGCAGTCCATTGCCAGCGTGGCCGGACGCAGGCGAGAAGGAAGGCGAAGGTGTAGCCGAGGCCGATCTGAGTGAGGGTGTCTTCCAGGGTGACGTAGATGGGGGGCCGGTGAATGCAGCGAAGCAGGATTCCGAGGGCGACGAGGATGAAGCTGCGCTGGACGGTGTGGGCGAGGCTACGGGAGAAAGCTTCGCCCTTACGCTGACGGCTACGGAGGGAGTAAGGGAGAGCGACTCCGACGAGAAAGGTGAAGGAGGGTTGGATGAGGTCGTGGAGACTGAACCAGGTCCATTCGACGTGGGTCTGGTTGAAGGCGAGGATGCGCCAAAAAGTGCTGCCGGGCCAGGCGCGGGAGACATGGGAGAGGCGAAGGACCTCGGCCATCATGAGGAACATGACGAGACCGCGGTAGGCGTCGACCGCCATGTTGCGCTGGGGCTTGAGGACCGGGGTAGAGATAGAGGGCTCGATAGGGCACCTGAGATTTCTGTGGGAAAGGCTATCAGGTGTGGGAAGGGTTGAGGAAAGGCAGTTTACGCATCCAATGGATGTGAGGTGAGCGATGGCGGAGCGAGCGGTCGAAGGAGTGGTGCGGGAGTGCTTCCGGGCGTATGTAGACAAGGATCGTGGGCTGCTGGAGAACCTAGTTGCGGAGGATTTCACCTTTACTTCTCCGTGGGACGACCATATCGACCGGAAGACCTACTTCGAGCGGTGCTGGCCCAACAGCGATCGAATTAAGGAGTTCCGTCTGGAGCGAATCTTCGTACATGGGAACGAGGCGTTTGTGCGCTACGAGCTGGTTCCGATGGATGGGAAGACCTTCCGGAACGTGGAGTGGTTTCGGGTGGAGGACGGGTTGTTGCGCGAGGTTCAGGTTTACTTTGGCTCGGTGTGAGGCGTTGGAATCTATCCGGGGAAGGTCCAGGTGTTTTGATCGGGCAGATAAGGACCGCCGGGGACTCCCCAGTTCCAGGAGGGCATGGGAGCCGGCTTGACGGAAATCGTGTCGAGCTTTGGCACCTGTCGCAACGAACTGATGCCGAGGCCATTCCAAGTTAATCTTCGGGAGGGTGGACTTCGAGGCCATGGAGGATTCTGGCGCGGGTCATGTTGACTTGGCGGCACGAGGGACTGACACTTTTACGATGCGACCAGCGATGATGCGATCAGGACTTGCCAGTCTTCTGGCGTTTGCGCTGTTTCCGTTGGCGGTCCGGGCGCAGGCTCCGGTATTCGCGACGACTCCGGAGGAGAGCAACGTCAATTTTTATGTGAAGGCTTCGGTTGCCCTGACCGGGAAGTTCGAGCGATGGGATGCTTCGCTGAAGTTTACTTCCGCGGATGTCACATCGGGAGTCCTGAACATCAAGATTGATGCGGCCACAGTGAATACTGGGAGCGACATGAAGGACGGAAAGCTGCGGAGCAAAGACTTCTTCGACGTGAAGGAGAATCCGTCGATCACGTTTCGGTCCACGGGGGTGACCCAGACCGGTCCGGTGACGTTCGATATCCCGGGCACGTTTACGATCCGGGGAGTGTCTAAACCCGAGACGTTGAAGCTGACGATTTCAGGCAAGGGGACCCGCGCCGGGGAGATTAAGGGGAAGATGGCGTTTGACCGAAAGGACTACGGAATGACGAGTGGTATTCCGTTCGTGAAGATCGCCGATCGCGTAGAGGTTGAGGTCGATCTGAAGGTGAAGCAGGTGAGTGGGCCTTCTCTGGTTTATAAGCAATGAACCTTGGATGATGTATGGGCCACCCGCCGAATGCCCACCACGCGGTGAACTGCATGCATGGGCATTCGGCGGGTGGCTTGGATGTATAGGTTGACCGCTACCTTCAATCGTTCGCGAATCAAGTCTTTAACGAGTTCAGACTGATTTGCACTGAACTCGATGCCATGTACATTCGGCATCGGAAAAGGCCTCCCTTCATAAAATCGATACTACAGAGCAAGCCGTAAGTAATGTATAAAGGCGGACTTGTACGGTCTTGAGGAGTCGACTGTCCATCAAGTGAGGAGAGGTATGACGGTGTTGAATCCTCCTCTGGTCGGGTGCTGCTCCGCATAGCCATTCGTAGAGGGTGGGCAATGGGGAAATTTAGGTCTACTCTGGGCTCTGTGGAGCATGAAAAAAGGAGGTCATGATGGCTCTCAGTTTTGCGACGGATATTCGACCACTCTTCCGGGATGAGGATGTTGAGTGCATGCAGGGGATGGGGGTCGATCTTGGTGACTCTGCGTGGATGTGTGTTCCAGCCAATGCGCAGAGTGTGTATGAAAGAGTTGCGGACGGCTCGATGCCTCCGGACGAAGCATGGCCAGCGGATCGGATTGCCTTTTTCAAGTCGTGGATGGATGCGGGTTATCCGGCGTAAAGGTTTCGAATTCAGATGGTGAGGTTCCATTCCGGGGAATCTTCTATTGACTTGGTTTCGATCGCAGGCGTAGCTTAGCCTCCTCCTGACGGGCCCTCAGATATTCGCCGATGGCGGCCGGAGTGTTTCCATGCGCATGATCATGTACGTCACTTTTCCTGTTGAGACTTTCAATGCTGCAGTCCGAGATGGTTCTGCCGGAACCAAGATGAAGCGAATCCTTGACCAGTTGAAACCCGAGGCAACATACTTTACGGCCCGAAATGGTCAGCGGAGCGGGGTTCTGATTGTGGATCTTGCGGATCCGTCGAAGATCCCAACGCTTGCAGAACCGTTCTTTCTTTTGTTCAATGCGGGGGTGGAGGTGCATCCGGTGATGCTGCCTCAGGATCTTGCTGCGGCGGGGTTGGAAGGGCTGGGTAAACAGTGGGCATAGCCTCCGGAGACAGGAGGTAGTTATGCCAGTTGACTTACATCTTCAGAATCGAGATAGAGCTGTGGATGATGAGAGGTCATGCGTGACAGAGACAGCTATAGGCAGCGTCTCCCCGTTCTTTATTGTGCGAAACGTCCCGACGGCACTTTCGTTCTATCAAGAAAAACTCGGGTTTGACGTTGTCTTCCAGGAGCCGAATGGCGAGCCCTTTTTCGCTATTGTGAAGCGGGGAGGGGCGATGATCTTCGTCAAGGATGTCGGCGCGGAACCGCTCCCCAACTGCAAGCGTGAACGGGAGGCTCGATGGGACGCTTATGTGTCAGTGCCCGACCCCGATGCACTGGCTGCCGAATTTGCGACGCGCGGAGTTACCTTTTCCAAACCTCTGCGGGATACCGAAGACGGTCTGCGTGGCTTCGAGCTTGAAGACGCGGATGGATATGTGTTGTTTTTCGGGCGTCCTCGTTGAAGGCGAGTTTGGAGGAGTCGGAGCCAACGATTGAAGGGGATGAGGTTACGCTGGCCCGTTGGTGTACGCGATTCAAGGCTGATTGGCTTATGCGATGAGGTTGCATGAGTGGGAGAGCCTCTTCATCGAGAGAATGTTCGTTTGTCTGACGCTGTGGATTGCGAGTATCGTCTTTCCGGGCCCCGCAAAATCTAATTTGAGCGAGGACACAACAATGAAGAACCTCCTAAATATCCTGAAGATGCTGGGCGCGAGTGGATTCTTGTGCCTGTTACTTGCAGTGCCTGGCGCTGCGCAGATTGCCGACGGTCTGGATTTTTCAACGGACTTTGCCTTCACGGCGGGCTCTACCAAGATGCCTGCCGGAGCTTACACTATCACCCAATCTGAAGATATGCAGGGCATTATGAAGATTACGGCTGCGTCTGGAAACCATAGTGCGATGGTGTCGTTCACACCGATGCAGGCGGAGACGACCCATGCCACCTCAGATGTGACCTTTCGCCGATATGGGAAGGCTGAGTATCTGGACACAGTTTTGGTCGGGGGACAGAAATACGGGATGAAGATTGAGCCGACGAAAGCAGAGCTAGAGGCAGTCGGCGGTCAAAAAGCTGAGGTGCATAAGGTTTCTGGAAAGTCGAAAAGCTAGCGATTCATCTGTAGGATTTCCCCGGGCCCATCCATGGGGTGAGACCGCATGGATGGGCGCCTCATTTCAGGTGTGCGGCACAGGTGGGGATGGATACGAGTTGCCGGATTTGTGCGTATGGGCTTTAGATGTAATAGCTCGACCGAAACTCAGGCGTATGCGGAGCGCGGTTAGAGAGTGGCCCCAACCAGCTCCATCTCAGCAGCAGGCGTCATTTCGCTGCCAGGTTCCGTCTTTCCGGAGGGAACTCCGCGAGGCTTCGTTTGCTTACGCCAGATTCGGATGATTTCGAGATTCTCGGCCTGAGTAAGCTTTGTCACCTTCATGTTTTGCTGACCGGCCTTTGCGTTCATCGGACGCACGATGATGGCTTCCTTGACTCCGGGACGGACTCGCAGGAAGACGCCGCGGGCTCTGCGGGGCCCGGGAATTGGCGGGGTCGAAGCCATTCGCAGTTCGCCGTTCGGCTTCATGTTGCGTAATGCGTAGACGGCGCAGTCGCCGTCCTTCAAGAGTTCGCGAATCAGATCCTTGACCAGTTCGGACTGATTGGCGTTGAACTCGAGACCATGTACATTCGGCATTGGATATGCCTCCCTTTCATGAATCGATGTTATCGAGAAAGGCATAAGTAATTCGTAAAGAGGAGTCTACGATCGCGTATGGGCCACCCGCCCATACGATTCAGGACTTGAAGTCACGAGGTCCAGATGTCCTTGCTTATCCGGGCTTCTGATTCTAGTTGAGAAAGAAATTGTTGGACGTAGGGCAATCGTGAGTCGCAGAGTCTGCGCCCCTCTGCGGTCTGAATGTACTGCAAAGCGATATCAATTTTCTGCTTATACCATTCGATCGCTTGAAGAGGGGGCAGGTCCATTTGTCCGAAGAGTGCAAAGACGCGAGCGATGCCCACTGCCGAGAGACCGTCGAGTTTGTCTGCGTCAAACAGGATCTTTGCTTCGTCGGTGGATGGTTGGATGGTCCTGACGTGTTCTGAGGAATGTTCGCCAATCACTCTGAGAACCTTACTGGCCTTCTCGTCCGGGCAAGCCGCCTGCTTCAGAATTTCCTCTGCAGCTCGCAGACTCAATTCCACATGCTCGGCCTTTTTCCCAGCGGGTTGCTCGACATCGTGCAGGAGTACTGCGAGTTGCAAAATTTCGTAATCGACTTCCTCGATGGTGGCGGCGATGGCAAGTGCGTTCTGCATGACACGCTCGATGTGGTCAAAGCGGTGTGCCACGGATTGGCCGGAATTACTTACGCGTCGGACGACTTCACTTCTTACGGAATCTGTCAGCTTAGACATACTCCCTCAATCTTTTCATAATGATTGAGGGCCATCCACCGCTATCGGTGGATAGAGAAGAGCGGTTCGCGCTTCCGTGCGAATGAGCATTCATGCGCTGAAGGCGCATAAATTGATTGGCCACCCAGCCAACGATCGCGAAGGACTGACCGTCGAAGTCAAGCGAAGCCGTGTGAGGTGATCTTTCGATGAAGACAATGACATGTAAAGAACTCGGAGGGAATTGTGACGAGAAGCTGTCTGCTTCGTCGTGGGACGAGATGGTGAGCGTCATGGTGAAACACGTCACGGAGAAACATCCGGATGTGTACAAGCAGATGGAGAAGATGCACAGCGAGGACCCCAAGAGATGGGGCAGAGAGACGAAGCCGAAATGGGATGCCGCTTCCGAGGTCTGATCGTGTACAACGGCGGCGTTGCCGGGCGGAAGTGGTTTCCTTCGATGCCAGATGAGGGTTCGAGCTTCGCTCGAATGCCCCATTCATGCGCTGATGCTGCATGAATGGGACCCCCGTCATGGTGGGTTTCTATATGGGCCACCCGCCGGCGATGGTATGACGGTCTATGGAGTTGATCGGAAGATGGAGCTATTTGACGTGCACGATCGCACCACTCAGCGTCCCTGACACTTCTACAATCACATCTCCCGGCTTCCGTGAGTGCACGGGACTGTCGACGACGACTATACGGCTTCCTATCGGTTCTTTAACATCGATGGACTTACCAGGTTCCAGCTTGATGATCTCGTCTCCATCTTTAAGCACCATTGGAGCACCTGATTCATTGATCAGAGAAAGCTTAACTACCTTCGATCTACCGATTGCAGCGTTTACGGGAAGATCAAGATGCCCTACTTTGGCATGTGCGGCTTGAGGTGCCATCAGTGTGAGAGCAATCAATATTGGGGAGATTGATGTGATGTATTTCATATGCCTTTCTTCTTGCAACAACAGAGTGGAGTAAATTCAAGAACACTTATTTCCATAAAGCGATAACCTGACTTTCGTTCGATCGCTCGTCAGATGTTGTTGTAAGAAGAACGCAGGGGGTTGGCGTTTATTCCCGAGAAACGCAACCTTATACCTTCGTCAGGAGATAAATGCTTCGGCGTGTATGCACGAACAATTCAGTGCATTAATGCTTTTTTATGCGAAGCCTAATTTCTTCGAAAAGATGGGCCGCACGGCGCTCTCGACTCTACCGACAGGTAGTTCCAAACTAAGTTGGAACTACCTGTGCCACCGTTATCCCATCGTGTTGTTGTAAGTATCCGTTGAGCGATAATCTGGCCACTTGAAACAAATTGTGGCCACCGTAAATACAATGCTTCCATATCGCGTCCGCCGGTACACGGACTTATGGAAGCCACCTCACAAGCTGATCTTTCTCAACGCATTGTTGAGCAGGATTATGCTTTCCCGCGGCAGGCAGATGGGTTGATGACGCCAGCGTTCCTGCTCCGTACTCCGCAACTCATGTAATCTCAAACGCAGAATGCCACTGCATAATCTCGATCTCGACACCCTGCGGACACTCATCACGGCCCATGATGTGGGCGGCTTTGCGCAGGCGGCAGACCGCCTGGGGCGGACGCCGTCGGCGATCAGTCTGCAGATGAAGCGCCTGCAAGAGGAATTAGGAACACCGCTCTTTCGTAAGCACGGCCGGGGCCTGAAGCTGACAGAAGCCGGAGACACAGCGCTCGGATATGCCCGGCGCATGCTTGCACTCAACGACGATCTGCTGCAGACCATGCAGGGCGTGACGTTGGCCGGCACCATTCGCATCGGTGCTCCACAGGATTTCGCCGCGCTGCTCCCTGATGTTTTGCGGCAGTTCACGGCGCTTTATACACGAACTCAAATAGAGCTGCGTATTGAGGGTAATGGCGCTCTCATTGAAGCCATCGACAAGAGCCAGCTTGATCTCGCGCTGACCGTTGGATTCGCGGACCGGAAGGACGCTCTGATGCTGGGCGAACTGCCTGTGCTCTGGATTGCGAGCCGAGCGTTCCGCACACAGGATACTTCTCTCCCCCTCGCTGTACTCGGCCCGCAATGCGCCTTCCGCAAGTCCGCCGTGCAACAGCTCGAAACCGCCGGTATCCCGCATCGTATCGCGGCCACCAGCCCAAGCCTGAACGGCCTATGGGCCGCGCTTCAAGGAGGGCTTGGGATCACCGCGCGCACAGCCATGCAACTGCCGGCTCATCTGGTGGCAAGCAGGTCGTTGCATCGCCTGCCTGCTCTTCCATCTCTTCCCGTGGCGCTGCACCGTGATCCGAATGCCACGAACCCTGCCCTTGATACTTTTTATTCTTTGCTTGGCACGGCAACACGAGCCGCTCTGGCCGAACTTGCGCAGCCGCAAGGCTCCCGGGTATTGCGGAAAACGTAAGCGAAATTCAATCGTTCGGTAAAAAGAATCAAATTGTGCAGCGTTCGTGCGGTTAGTACGGTGTACCCATGATCGCCATCGTTTCCGTTGTTGCTACCGTGGCACTCGCTATCTCCTCCGCGGATGCCCAGACGCCAGCCCAAAACCCGTATGTCGGCACATGGAAGCTCATTGCAGCGGACAAGATCCTGCCCGACGGTAAGCGCGTCGCCGATTATGGCGCAGTGCCGCACGGCCTGGCCATCTTTACCGCCGACGGTCATTTCATGATTGATGTATTTCGCGATGTGCGCACAAAATTCTCCGGAAAAGACCGCGAGAAGGGCACGTTCGAGGAGTACAAAGATGCACAACTGACCTCGAGTTGCAGCTTCGGCACCTATAGCTTCGACTCCGCCACCGGCAAAGTCACCCTCCATATCGACCGCAGCACGTTTCCGAACAACGACGACACGACACAGATCCGCGACTACGAACTGAAGGGCGACACTTTGAGTTGGCGCGTCAGCCCTCGACCCGACGGCTCGATCCCCATTACCGTGGTGCGCCGCATCGTTGTTCAAGGAAAACGCGATTAGAAGTCTAAGCGTGGAAGGAGTCGAGCTCGAGTCTCCGTTGGTAAGAACAGGCCTCAGCGTTCCTTGACCCATTTCAGATCGATCGGTGCCTTCGGCAAGTTGCCGTGTAACCGTCTTTTCCCGGAAGGCCGTTTCGGATTAGGTTCCGGGTGGTCGACCACCCGGAAGTCATGGCGAAGGCCAGCAATCCGATACGACGATTATCCTATGGAATATGAAACGCCGAAGCTTCCTAAAATACTCTGCTGCTGCTTTCGCTACAACCGCCTCCACGTCGGCTCTGTCGCAATCTGCACAAGCGGCAACCCATCTTGAGCCAACACAGATCGCAGACGCTTTGAACCCTAGCGGAATTCGTGTTGCGGGCATTCGCATGATTCCAGTCGCCGGAGGCAAGTACAAGGTCTGGACCAAACAGATTGGTTCCGGTTCTGTGAAGGTGCTTCTGCTCCATGGCGGACCTGGCTTTCCGCACGACTATCTGGAAGCAATGGAGTCCTTCTTACCGCAGGCGGGGATTGAGATGTACTACTACGACCAGCTCGGTGTTGGGAACTCCGATGTTCCCGACGATCCGACGCTCTGGACTCTGCCTAGATATCTCAGCGAGGTCGAGGAGGTTCGTCGTGGACTAGGCCTGGATCATTTTGTACTTTACGGCCACTCCTGGGGCGGCATGCTTGCGATCGAGTACGCGCTGAACTACCAGCAGCACCTGCGCGGCCTGGTGATCTCGAATATGACGGCAGGCATACAGTCTTACCTCAAGCGAACGGCTTCCTTGAAGACGCAACTGCTCTCGACTGAGTCGCTGGCAAAGTTCAATGCGATGGAGGCTGCGAAAGACTACGAAAACCCTGCATACACCCGAATCGTCATGGAGGAACTGTATCCGCAGATGATCTGCCGTTTGAAGCCTTGGCCCGAGCCCGTGACGCGTGCATTCCGCCTCGGGAACGAGAAGATTTACAACCAGATGCAGGGCAAGAGCGAGTTCGAAGTGACGGGAAATTTCAAGGACTGGGAGCGCTGGGATCGCCTGCACGAAATTAAGGTGAAGGCTCTCACCATGGGTTCGAATCATGATGAGATGGACCCTGCCGACATGCGTAAAATGGCGACGCTGATGCCGAACGCGACCTCTGCCATCTGCCCCAACGGCAGTCATATGGCTTTGTGGGACGATCAGGCCATCTATTTCCGGCACCTTCTCGCCTTCCTGGGCAATGTGTAGACTTCTATCGGTGATGGCACAGAGCGGCCTTGGTAGGAGTGCTGTGTGCCATCACCGAGGTCCTAGCCGAGACCTTATAGCTCGCCGTCGAGGATGCCTGGAATGGATAAACACCCCGAGACGACAGGTGTCCAGTTCGGGATGTTGTTGTTCGTCTCCAACAGTCATGGGTGGGTTTGGATGTATGGCCACCCGTCCAAGATTACGGTCCAATGCGGATGTGGTGTTCGCCGGTGAAGGCGAAGACGGGGAGCAGGTTGGTGAGGATGAGGAGGTCGCGGATCTT
Source organism: Edaphobacter sp. FHG110511_03 (assembly GCF_059115365.1). NCBI lineage: Bacteria > Pseudomonadati > Acidobacteriota > Terriglobia > Terriglobales > Acidobacteriaceae > Edaphobacter > Edaphobacter sp. FHG110511_03. The sequence goes on from NZ_JBZYWL010000001.1 coordinate 1,605,171, forward strand.
CTGGTTGAGGCTGCGGAGCTCGACCGTGGTACCGCGACTTTTCGCGTGAACGTAAAGGCGGACGACGGCGCCGAGTCCCATGGAGTCCATATGGGTGAGGTGGGCGAGGTCGAGGATGACATGCTTGTGGTCGGGCAGGAGCGTGGAGACGGGAGTGTAGAGCTGATCGGCGTAGTTGGCGGTGAGTTTTCCGTGGCAGCGGACGAGGGCAGTGGCGCTGTGTTCTTCGATCTCGATGTAGAAGGGCGGCGGAGTGGCGGAAGCTTCCATGCGGGGCTCCTTTGGGGAGACCTATTTTACAGGGTGGGATTTAAAGATGGTTCGAGTGCCGCTCGAATGCCCACCTTAGGGACGATAAGATCGTTGCGAAGATGGGGCCCCCGATTTTAGATGTGGGCCACCCCGCCTGACGGTTCCCCCCAAATCCAATTGTCATTGGACTTTTGAAGGCGGGATAGGTACAAACAATAGCGGTGTAACCAGACGAAATTCCGGGATGTCTACAACCGGATACCTTTGCCGATCCGCCTTCCTCCCGCCTGCATCCGTTGCCCAATTCAAAATTGACGCACAATGGAGATCCGTCATGGAAAAAACTTTGGTTCCTCAAGCCCTGCACACCGACGAAAAAACTACTACCCCTGCCGCCTTGCACACAAGCAATGCCGAAGAACTTCCTCGCATGCGGGATGCAGCCGGCCAAGTTCAAAGCCCCCTCAATTTGAGGTTGCCCATCACCAAAGGAAAGAACTGGGAAATTTTTGCCTATTTGGCCGACCCGAAAAATTCCAAAGCAATCAATGACGGACTGAATGCTGTGGGAACAGTACATTTTGCCCGTTTCCTTCCAGAGGCTGGGTTCGCCCTCTTTCTCTCGCAGACTCTGTGGGTTTTGACCGAGTACGACGGCACTTTCGACCAGTACATTCAAGACTTCGTCAATCAGATGGGCGATATCTTCGACGGACTGCTCGGTTTTGTGGACAATCCCCCCCCCACGCCCGTGAAAGACAATGTCGCGGCCTTCGGAGCGTGGGTTAACGCTCACAATGAAAAGAGCAATCTCTACTCGGCCTACCCCACACTCACGGTGCAAACCATCCTGAATAATAGCTAGCGCCAGCTTAAATAATCGCCAAACAACCTACGCAGGGCCCGCGTGCATCGGGCCCTGCGTGTGTTAAGGAATCGATTTGTCACTGTGCGGGATGGCGAAGAAATTCGGTCTCCCACACGGTGCGAGATGTGTTTCTGCCTTAGAACAGGAGACCAAGTATGAAATACCTTTGCATGATTGCGCTGATGGTGACCGGAACCTTGCTTCCGGCGCAGACTATTCCTCAGGACGCGGCTCCCAATTGCCCAGTGGCTTCGACGACGTTCGACCAATGGTTCCAATCGGGGAAGCCTGTCGTGAACGGGGTCGTGAATCCCGCGAATAGCGTTGGTTTTACAGAGGGAAGCGTGTGTTACTTCTATGCGTGGGCAAAACAAATGTTCCTCTGGGTGACATCGGAATCGGGCGGCTCACGCATCTTTGACTCGGCGACTTTCTATGATGTTTCTCCTCCCGATAGCAGCGGCAAAAGGACGTTTCTGCCGCACGGCAACGGTTCGTTTGTTCACTCGATGATGCTGCGGGCCGACAAAGGTGGTCCCCATGATTTGCCGATCATCGAGGGCAGATCGGGCCAATTGTTCGAAGTGATGAAGCCACCTGTCGATCACTCAGGACAGCAGATTGTCGTCAATAGCGCAGGCAACCTGGTGGAGGTGAGCAAGGCGGTTATAACCTCGAACCACAAGCTGGCGTTTCTGGATCGAGCTGGCAATACGATCGCGCTGCCGTCTGCCGGAGCTCTCAGAAGCGATTCCGTGCCATCGGACATGATCCAGACAGCAGAGGAATTTATGGTCGACGGAAAACCGGTGTTTGTCGACTCCAACGGCAATATTATCGACGTGGAACAGGGGCAAGCAGGAGGCTCCGGAGTTTTGGAGACACAAAAAGACGGCCTGGTCTATTACTCGACGATGACAAACGATGTCTACGCCTACTTCCTGACGGGAGTGAAAAATGGTGCCATTGATGCCACGCAATTTCCGACAACGCAGACAGACCTTGCCGCAATCCAGAAGTATGCTGCCGCCAATGGAAAGGCAAGCTTTACGGACGCACAGGCACTCACCGTGGAATTGAAGAGTTCCTGGATTGAGGTCACCGAGCTCACTAAAAAAAATTACATCACGACGATGGCAAAGATTCCGGTTTACGACAAGTCAAATCCACAGAAATGGGTTCTGACAGGCCAGAGGAAGGCCACGTTGGGGCTGCTCGGCTTGCATATTGTGGGCAGCGTCAAAGGCCATCCGGAGATGATCTGGGCTACGTTTGAACACTTTGGGGACACGCCAAATGCTGCGTACACGTATACCAATACGAATGGGGGCCCTGTAACCGTTCCTCAGAGCACAGCCGGGAGTTGGCGGTTCTCAGCAACCAATTCGACCGGCCCGTTTAATGCCGAGCATATGACGGCAAAAGAAGGGAACATTCTCGCCGCGAGCGGGTATACGATCAGCCCCAGCGACTCCTTGAGAACTTATGCATGGGGCGCGGGAGCCAGCAACGCGGCGGCGAACAGCAACCTTATTTCAATTCACAACAGCGTAAACGCGCTGATGCCGAAGGGTGATATCCGCTCCGATTACTTCCTGATTGGGGCTACCTGGACGACGGCCGGCAATGCGCCTCCAGGAGGACAGGCAGGCGCGACCAACGTCGCCAACTCGACGATGGAGACGTACCAACAGCACACGAAAGGTTGCTTTCTGTGCCATACAGGATCCCTGGCTCCAGATCAGCTAAGCCACGTCTTCGGGGGAGAGACAACCGGACTGCAGCCGCTGTTTCCGGCGAGCAGTGGCAACTCGAGGTAGGATACTTTGCTTCGAGGTGGCCTCTGTTTGAGGCAACTGCGGTGCTGGGGAGCTGTGGCCCCTTTATGATGCAGAGCGCGATGCAAACGTTCGCAGCGCGCTCTGCGTCAGTGGTTTTAAGCCACGGAATCGGGGGCCGGCAAGGATCGAATGCCCACCTTGGCGACGATCAGACCGATTTTTTGCGAGCAGGCCGGCTGTGGGCCAGCCGTCCGCAGGTGGCTACGGAAACAGCGGGGAAAACAGGAGATTTAATGATGACTTCGCGCTTTCAGAGTGAGTCAAGGAATTTATTCCGCAAGCCAGCCGGCGCAGATGCGGACGGAGAACAACGAACCGCGGTAAACTCTCCGAGATTTACTTCGGTGAGCGACGGAGGACCTGAATGAGTCATCGCATGAGTGTTTTATCTCGTCGGCTTGGGCGTTTCGCGGTCTTCTTCTCGGTCGTAACCTTTTGCTTTCTCGGAGTCGGGTTTTATGCCCACGCCAACAATAAAGATCAGGCCATGTTCTTCGTAGCTGTTCTTGCTTCAGGGTGCTTCTTCACCACCGTTTTCTTATGGCTGGCGCACGGATTCGCGTGGGCGATGATTCCAGAGAACCCTGTAGCGGCGAAGAATACTGTGGAGTCGATGGCACCGGAAGAGTCTGCAGAGGTGATGCCACCGTTAGAGGCATTGAAGCCTGACGTGACATTAAAGCCTAAAGAGGCATTGAAGCCTCAAGAGACATTAAAGCGTATAGAGGTGAAAAAACCTGTGGAGGAGAGAAAACTTGTGGAGGAGAGGAAACCTGCGGAGGAGAAGAAACCTGTGGAAGAGGAGGCGGTCACGCCAGACGATTCTCACGCGAAGTACACCATCACAGGAAGGCGCATCCTCTGATCTCAGAGAGTTTGTCGCGCGGACAATCCAGGTACTTCGCTGAGCATTAACCAGGATATAGGCCGTCATCGCATCCACCAGGCGGAACCCATTTTACCGGGGGGATTTTAAGACGGTTCGAGCGTTGCTTGAATGCCCACCTTAGCGACGATAGAGCCGTCGCGAAGATGGGCACCCGATTTGTGAGCAGGGCCGGATGTGCGAGCCGTCCTTACTGTATGGCCGCTCGTTCAAAGCGTTTTCTTTCAGTACCTAGAAGTGCAAGGAAGCCTATTCCAATCATTGCGATGGTGGAAGGTTCCGGTACGGGAGACGTGCCAACATCTCTTCCGTCGAGGGAAATGTCGGCGCTCCAGGTGCTTTCCCCCTCATAGTGATCAGGAATACCAAAGCTAGGGATAAGGGATATTACAACCGCGGAACCGGGATGTGAGTTGATCTGAACCTGTAAGCCGTATGACTCGATCGTGAACAGAATTTCATCCACGTGAGAACCATCAGGACGCGTGAAATCCGGCGCAGTTATGTAGGTAAATCCGGGAATTATGTACTCAGGCCCGAGACCTATATAGTCGGGCGCATGAACGATTGTGTTAACAGTGATAGCAGACGGCAATGTGAAGGTGAAAGTGCCGTCGGTATCGAAGCCCCAGCTCGGGCCGTGGCCATTGGCGTTGGTGTTGTTGATAAGCGTGTACTGGATTGGGTTGGCGTAGGCAGCAGCCGAAAAGAACAGGGACAGAATTAGAGCGAAGAATATGCGAGGCATTATTTCTCCCGGGGAGGTTTCTTAAACAGAGAGACAGTACAGGAGAGTTGTATGCAAACTCAAGGTGCACGTTGAGAAAAAGTTTTCAGATATTTAGGGGCGAAGCTCCGCATGAACGGGCACTCATTATGAGTTGGATTAGGATGTGGGCCAGCCGTCTACGAATATTTATTTGTTTGATTTGAGGAGTACGTTCTATGCTTTTTAATCAAAATCTGTGAAATCGTGGTCATTCCCGGGAGCCTTAGGAGGCAAAGCATGAAGATTTATGCAGCAATTCTTCTATCCGCTATGGCTGTTTCCTCTGCCTATGCGGCAGACGACGTCGTTGGTGCGGTTCATGGCGTGATTGAGAAGATCGATCCTGCAGCCAAAACGATGTTGGTCAAAGCAAGCGACGGCACGGAGCACTCCGTGCATTTCGTCAACACAACGGCGGTTCATTCGGCGCACGCTTCGAAAGAAGTGGGTGCTGATTCCTGGCACGGATTGCAAAAGGGCTCCGAAGTGGTGGTTCACTACACCAAGCGGGGATCGGAAGAGACGGCAGGGGCGATTGACAAGATTGGCGATGACGGCCTGAAGGAATCGAAGGGCGCGGTAGAGAGTATCGACCGGACGGGGAAGACCATCACGGTGAAGTCCGAGGACGGCGCTAAAACGACGTTCGCCATGACCGATGATGCTGCAAAGACGGCGGGAAAAGATATCGCAACGGGGAGCGAAAAAGGAGCTCACGTTACGGTGTATTACTCAGAGAACGCAGGGAAGAAGATCGCGCATTTCTTCGAGTAAAGACTGAAGCTCGTTTTGTCTTGATAGCACTTGATAGTCGGTCGCCCGAAAGCCTATGGGTATGGTCTGGACTTTATCGGGTTCGAGCTTTCCACCCCGGGCAGCGGGCTGCCCGGGGACCCCAGTTTTCGCTCGAATGCCCACCTTAGTCGCTTTGCGACGAAGATGGGGCACCCGATTTTTGAGAGGGGCAGATGTGGGCCACCCGCCCCCGAGTCCTTGAAGGCATGAGTTCACCCGTTTGATCGCTATGCTGCGGCTGTCGCGGTTTCCAGCTCGTGGCGTCTCCGCCAGAAATAGATGGCGAGGACGGTTACTACGAGTGGCAATACGAGGCCGAACTCATCGATGAACCAAGGGGTTTTTCCGGTATCGCGGGTTAGCGGAGTGAAGATCTTCTGGATATAGAGGTTGTGGCTCGCATGCAAGATTGCGCCCGTCCAAAGGCTGCCGGACTTGAGCCGCATCCAGGCAAAGATGAAGGAGAGCGACATGACCATTACCGAAAAACAGATCAGAGCATACCAGGTTGGCGTTCCGGAGTTGTAGTCGGCCCAGATGAGAACGGGGTAATGAATCAAGGTCCATACCACGCCGCTGAACAGCGCTGCACAGGTGAAACCTATCTTCTTGTAGAGCTCTGGAAGCAGGAAGCCACGCCAGCCGATCTCCTCACCCAAAGCACGTGACATGATTCCAATGATGCCCAGACTACCGGTGAGCAGAACGTAAATGAGTGTAGAGATGAGGGGAGAGGCATGGAGGCCCATGGTTGCAACAAGCTGTTGCATGAAGTCGAGGTTGGGAAATCCGCCCATACCGCTGGACCAGATGATGACGTAAGCGATGGTCACGTAGATCAACGGGATGCTCCAGCTTATGAAGGCATATCTTGATTGTGGCCATCTCCAGCCCAATTCGCATAGCTTGCGGCCGCTGAGCTTAAGCGTCGCTATTGCCGCCAAGCCTGAACACCACGTGATGCCCATGACATAGAGGCCTTCGGCCCCTCGGAGTTTATGAGAACTGAGAATGAGAAAGTTGAAGATCGCACTGAGCGCGGTGAGGAGCAGCAGAAAGATGATGATCTGCCGCCAAGATCCTTTGGACTCTGACATGGGAACTACAATCCTTTGAAGTTTTGTTGCCTTGAGTAGCGGACAACTAACAGCTTAAATATAAGCGGGATGTCGAAGCCCGGTTCCTTCTCGAAAACCCCCGCGCTCCTCCTTCTCGACCTTTGTCGTCATGAGGGATTTATCTGGTTCGCGCTTTCGCGCGAATGCCCCACTCATGCGATGAGGCTGCATGAATGGGGCACCCGTTATGGGTTGGATTGGATGTGTGGGCCACCCGCCCCCCGTCCACCCAAGGTATGGGTTGGTTTAGATGTGTGGGCACCCGCCAACGGGGAGCGAAAAAGGAGCTCACGTTACGGTGTATTACTCAGAGACCACAGGGAGGAAGATCGCCCATTTCTTCGAGTAATCGAGCGAAGGGTTGCGACAGCTCCGGTGGCCAAAAGGACAAGACCTCCTGGTTCGGGTACGGGGGAGGATTCCGGGGTGATGGTGAGGTTGTAGGTGTCCAGGCCGGACGTCAGGGTGAACTGTCCGGTGAGGAAGCTGGGCGTGGCCTCGGTGCCGGTGTAGAGCTGCGGGCCGGAGAGGGCGAGGTTGCCAAGGTCAACCAGGCTCAGGCCACCTGCGGCGAAGTTGTTAAAGAAGTTGATGTTTGAGGTCTGGCCGAACATGTTGTCGACGTTGACGAGAACGTTATCGAGCCGGAAGAAGACGCCTGCTACGTCGAGGTCCGGTGTTGGGCTGGAATCGAGGGAGAAGGTGTAGATGGAGCCTTGTCCGGTGATGGTGAAGTCGAGGGTGTCGGCTTTTACGACCGGAGCGACGAGGATGGTGAAGGCGAGCACAAGGACTTGATAGACGGTACGCATGGGAGCGTCCTTTCAGGAGGAGTTGTCTTGTGTGGGGGCCGGTGCGAGAAGTATAGCAAGGATGGGTAAGAAGGGGATTGGATGTAGGGCCACCCATCCGGAATGAGAAAAGCGGTTCGAGCTTCGCTCGAATGCCCACATCTCAAAATCGAGATATGGGGCATCCGATTTTTGCGGGCGGGTCAGATGTGGGCACCCGCCAACACACGCGCCAAGTTTATCGAAAACTACCTTCAAGAGTCTTTGTTAAACGAGTCGCATACATCTCTGATAAGTGAATCGCGCGAAAAGTCCGATAGCTCCACTCTCGGATATGAGTAGGATTTGTCGCCTGTGATGTCCCCAATGATTAATGGGTTTCCCCCATATTTTTTTGCTACAGCTATAGTTGCGGCGAAGGTATCTATGGCTACAGTAGTTTCATGGAATTGTCGCAGAGGTACTGTGTATTGTGATCCTTTTGTTGCCTCAATTGAATCTTCCAGATGAATACTCCCGGTTCGATCCGTACGACTTATTGAGATAAGCCATTTTGGTAGTGTGCCTCGTAAATCTGTTTATCGCCTGTACCTGTATTAGAGTTGTCATTCCATCTGTAAACCGAATTGGAAAGCTCTCCAAAGAGAATAAGACTAGTTAGTTCGAATGTATGCGTGTGTATCAACCAAGAGGGCTGCTGCACTTGACGAAACCCTGGCTTCCATATATGAAAGCGCAATGCCATGTCTTCGCTATCGTTCAACGCGGCATGAACAAAACCAAGCGGATGCTGTCTGAACTGGCATTTCTTTAGAGTTTCTAGTAGTTCCGATTTGAGAAGAAATGCTTGGTTCCACGAAAAAGCGCTTAGCAAAGTTTCAATCCAAGCTTCAGGCATATTGATGACTCTTTCCGTGCATTAATTTCCAAATTTTTTCCAGACGCTCACCATCAAGGTCTTTGTATTTGAGGTCAAGTCGATCGATTACAGAAAGCAAGTCGGTGGGAGACTTGATCGATATCTGTGAAAGACTGTCGAATCCCTGAAGTTTTTTGCCTTGTTTGGCCTGCAGGTCGAGATCTTTGACATAAGTATTGTAGAAGTGCGAGTCTTTGTCCGCTCGAAGCCCAGGTTCGCTGGGATCCTCACTTGTCATGACCATATAAAGATCGGAAACATCGAGTCTCATGACTGACCAACTCGGCAAGAGAAATGTCTCAACATCCAAAAGAGGTTCATGGATACTTGCTTTAACTGCAGATAGTATCGTAGCGAGAACGTGGTCTCTGACGGAATCTGCTGTTAGTGGATGAGCATTTTGGGCAGACTTCACTCCGTTTCTATATACCGAATAGCTATGGCAAAGTTTTTCGTTATCAGGATCAATAACATGATCCTAATTTTTCGTCTCGTGCCAGTGTTTTTTGCGCTGCTTATAAGCGTAGAAAGAGTTTCCTCTCTTGTATATCTTCCCATTCCGCCTTTCAAGGTCCACGTAAGCGACTTTGTGGCAGCATCTTTAAGAAGTACTCTGATTTGCGTTGATTCGACTGGCTCAAAGTTCGCACGGCGCATTTTCGATGGAGTGACCCAGAGGATGAAAATGCCAACAAAAATTGTTGTTGTTAGCGTCGTAAATAGGCCTTCAGCCAGTTGAGCGAATACCTCTGTTCCATGGCGAGAAAGGCTGCTATTCCACTGGGGTAATACGGAATAGCGTAAAACAAGACAGAGAACCGCTAGTAAGGTGCTTACGGTAAAGAACAGCTTTCGATGGGCGATGTTATTAAGAATTTCTTCCATATTGAAACTGAATAATAGTTCCGCCTACTCGATGCCGTGATCCAAAGGACTTAAAAGCACTGCCAAGCCCGGGTTGTGCGCTATTTTCGCCTACCGCCCTTGCCTAGGTGCCGCCAAGCATCAAGTGTCGTGCGCCAATTCTGCCTACTCCTAAAGCACGAGTCGAGGAGGTATTGTCAGTTCGCTCTAAAATCCCAATACTCATCCACCTGTCTGAATAGCGGGTTGGCTTTCTGTTACTCGTGCATACCGCTTTTCTGGAGTGCCCGCGATTTCCAGTTCGATCGGAATTATCGGATCCGAAGCGAGTGAAGCAATGGCGGCCGTCCCGATGCAGAAGGTAAGAGATTTGTGACGTTCATGGATCCGGATGGGTTCGACATAAGTTGCTCCCTATTAGAAGATTAGTTTCTGTTTCAATGTCGGAGTATTCGCTGACGCCGGCGTGATCCTTGTGTTTGCAACGTAGAGGTGTTCCATCTTCGGCATGGAGGCGATCACCCCAAGCACTGCAGGGGTAACCTGCGTTCCCAGTAGATTGATGGATTGCAAGTGCACGAGGTCATGCAGTCGCTTGACTCCATCGTCTGTGACGCGGGTGTGTGAAAGCCGAAGAAGGCGAAGATTTTTCATGCTGGCAATGAGATCACTGGAGTGATCGCTGATGGAGGTGCCAGAGAAGTCGGCAGTCTTTATCTGCTCAAGGACCAGTTTGAAAGATGCGAGGTCGCTGTCCCCAAATTTTTCACCAGCAAGTGAAGCATTCAAGCTGAGCATTGCTGAGGTTCGAGACTCATATTGCAGGAGATCCGGATAGCGCTTCTGAAGAGCAGCTACATCTGCAGCGTGCGACGAGCGGGCCTTATCTGCAATGGAAGGATCGTACTCCGGTAGTTCAATTTCTTTGGGGGCGGCTGCAACGTTGGTGGGTGCGCCTTGAATTGCATTCAGTGGCGAAGCCTCACTCGCTCCAGCTTTGATCCATGCTTCGATTGTTTTGATCTCGTCTGGGGTGAGACGCCGTTTGCCCGAAGGCGGCATGGCGTTGTCGTCTGTCTGCGGAAGATTGATGCGATGAAATAGCTCGCTGCCGGCTGTGTTGCCAGCTTTAATGACGGCGCCGTGCTTGCCACCGCGCAGGATTGCTTTGTAGCTATCCAGGCGTAAATTTCCTCGCTGCTTGTTGGTGCCATGACAGGAATAGCAGTTCTTCGCAAAGATTGGTTCAACGCGTGCGCCATAGAATGTGTTGCGATCGACGACTGCAACGGTGGTTGCGCCCGTGGCGGCACTGTCGTCGGTACTTATGCCGAGTAGGGTTCGCAGGGGAGCGGGCATTCCCTCTGTCAGGTGATTCTCGCCTTGCGTAAGTTGACCACCGCGATAACCCGTCCAGGAAACTAATGAGACCGTGGTTGCGAGCGCCGCCCAGTAGACGATATTGCCGCGTCGCGATGCTGCATGATCACGAAGGATCCAACACAACCAGCATGCCAAGGCCGTGAGCAGCCCTCCCCACATGTGTTGCGCGACGATGCGTCCGGAGTAGCCACCATTGCGGGCAAGTGCCCATCCCAGCGAAGCTGCAAACAGGCTTGCCAGGAGGCCGAGCATCAGCATGAACTCTACCGAAGCTTTTAGATGAGGAAAGCGTTTATGCCTTCCAATCAGCTCGAGCAGTGGAACGAGATACAGAAGCGCAATAGGGAAATGGATTGTCAGCAGATGAAATTTTCCCGCGAAGAGCAGCCACGGGGAACGCTCCTGGCCGTCTGGAGGAAAAACCAGAAACAGAGAGGCGAGTGCCAATATGGGCACAATTATGACCAGCCGGTGTCTGCGTGCGCAGATCAGTTGACGTGGTGAGAATGCCATCCTTCTTACGCAAGCACCTCGCCAACGACGCGTGCGGGATTCACCGTGGTTAGTTTCTGTTCCAGTCCCTGATAGGGATAGTTGAGTTTGCGGTGATCGAATCCCAGGGCATACAGCATGGTGGCGTGCAGATCACGCACCTCCACCGGATCTTTCACGATCTCATAACCCATCGCGTCGGTTTCGCCGTGAGTGTATCCAGACTTTACGCCACCACCCGCCATCCAGATGGTGAAGGCTCCGGGGTTATGATCGCGTCCCACAAACGGTGAGCCACCGTTGCGGTTCTCTTTCATCGAGGTGCGGCCAAACTCTCCGCCCCAGACAACCAGAGTATCCTCCAGCATGCCACGCTGTTTCAAGTCGTCAAGCAGCGCACCGATGGGTTGATCCGTTTCGCGGCACCGATCCTGAAAGCCGAGATTAAGAGCTTCCTTTGCGGCTGCTCCGTGCGAGTCCCAACCCCAGTGGTAGAGCTGAATGAAGCGTACGCCACGCTCTGCAAGTCGACGCGCTACCAAGCAGTTATTTGCGAAGCTCGCCTCACCCGGCCTGGCTCCATAGGCTGCAAGTGTGGTGGCGGACTCTTTATGGATATCCATGGTGTCGGTTGCTTCCATTTGCATGCGGAAGGCCATCTCGTATTGGGCGATACGGCTTACGGTCTCGGGATCACCGAACTCCTTGTGTTCCTGCCGATTGATCTCATCCACCGCGTCGAGCATGCTGCGCCGAGCCTGTCGAGAGACGCCTTCGGGGTTCTTCAAATAGAGCACAGGATCACCGTGGGACTGGCACTGCACGCCCTGATAGACGCTCGGCAGAAAGCCGGAGCCCCACAGCTGCTTGCCGCCGTCAGGCATGTTGCCGCCGGAGATGAGAACGATAAAACCAGGAAGGTTCTGGTTCTCTGTCCCCAAACCGTATGTCACCCATGATCCGATGGATGCATAGCCCAGGCGTGCATTGCCTGTTTGCACCAGCAGCTGGGCTGGAGCGTGATTGAACTGATCCGTCTTCATCGATTTGATGAAGCATAAGTCGTCCACATGCTTTTCGAGATGAGGCAGCCGGTCAGAGATCCACTGACCGCTTTGGCCTGCACGATGAAATGGATACTGCGGCCCAAGCAGTTTAGGAACACCGGTGATGAACGCAAAACGTTTGCCGGCAAGGAACGACTGGGGGCAATCCTTTCCATCCAGATGGGCGAGGTCTGGCTTGTAATCAAACAGTTCTAGCTGGCTTGGAGCCCCTGCCATGTGCAGATAGATGATGCGTTTTGCCGTCGGTGCAAACTGAGGAGGAAGTACAGAGAGCGGATGAGATGGGTCGCGTGCGAAATCGATGCGGAGATTGCCATCGATGCTGCGATCTGTGGCGTGGGCGGACCGACATAATTCGGGCAGCGATGCTCCAAGAAACATCGTGCCGACGCCTGCGGTGAAGTTGCGGAGAAAGTGGCGACGTGTCTGCGCCTGCAGATAAGCGAACTTCTCCGCCGACAACATCCCGGCCAACGCGGCTCGTTCCTGCTCTTCGGCGACGTGTGGATCGCAGTAGGTCTTCGGATCGTCGTGATCGTGTTCGTGCATCGTATGTCACCTCACAAGGGCTGCATCGAGGTTGAAGAGAATATTACCTACAGTGGTTAAGCCGGTTATCTCGGCACTGCGACTACTGTGAGTGGAGGAAGGATAGTTTGCTCGAACAAGTTTGGCTGAACCCTGATTGCGAAGTGCGCGCACATAAGCCTGACGCAGCAATGCCAGTTCTCCATCAGTCGGCGGGCGAGAGAGCACGAGCTCGGTCGCGTTGCGAAGCTGTTCTGTAAGGATGTCCTCTCCCGTTGGGTTGTTTGCCAGTGGCCGTGTCATGTTCATGACACGCAATGCAAGGGCGGTGGATGCCTCTTGATACACAGGATCATTCAACGTAACGAGAGCCTGCAGGGGAGTGTTAGTCGGGATGCGGCGGGGAAGCATGACATCGCGGTCCGAAGCATCGAAGATCAGGGCGCTCGGATATCCAGAGGTGCGCTTCACAAAGGTATAGATTGCACGGCGATACCGGTTAGAGCCTGTGGCATCGGTCCACTTTTCCCCACTGTAGACAGAGTTCCAAATGCCGGCCGGTTGAGGCGGCATGACCGGAGGGCCACCGACGGTTGTGTCGAGGAGACCACTTGCCAAGAGCGCCTGATCGCGAACCATCTCCGCCGTAAGACGTTGCCGCGGACCGCGCGCAAGCAGCCGGTTCTTCGGGTCGCGTACGAGCAGTTGCTGCGTCTCTACTGCGCTCTGCCGATAGGTTGCACTTGTGACGATCTCACGAATAAGTGCCTTCGCGTTCCAGTGGAGATCGTTCTGAAAGTGCAGCGCAAGGTAGTCCAGTAACTCTGGGTGGCTTGGTGGTTCTCCAACGCTTCCGAAGTTTTCCAGTGTTTCTACGATCCCTGCTCCAAATAACTCTTCCCAATATCGATTCACGGCGACGCGTGCAGTCAGCGGCTGGTCTGGCTGAAAAAACCACTTCGCCAGCGTCAGGCGGTTCCGTGGCGCTCCCTTTGGAAACTTCGGAAAGATTGCAGGGACATCCGGCTCGAGGTCAGGGCCAACCTTCGTGAGGAAGTTTCCACGTTCAAATTCAAGGGTGGGGCGCCGCTCATAGCGCTGCTGTTCCACCATGACTGGAACCGGCACGGTCAAGATGTCATGGAGTTGCTTGTCCAGTGCGAACAAGCGATCGGTATTGGCTCTGTGCTGGGTGATCGACTGTGTCCATCTTGCATCGTCACTAACGTCGATGCGCAAGCGCATGACCTTGGCGGGTTTGCTGTCGATATCTCCAGTCTGTTTGATGTTGACTTCAATGTGCGCATCCTTCGCAAGGGAGACTGGCTCTGCAGGCACTCCAATCATCCATCGTGTTTGAAAGAGCTTTGGAAGCGCTGCGAAGGGGCTTGGAATCTCTTCCTGGATTGTGCGCGGGGCCGCCGCGAAAGCGGTCTTCATTGGTGGAGCTGGTACCGGCTTTGCCTTTTCGGATCTCTTGTCGTGTTGAGAAGCCTTTGCCGAGACAGCCCTGGAAGGGTTGTCCTTCGCTACCGCCGGTGCTCCTGACTTCTCTGTTCCGGCAAGCGGCTTCTCGCCTTCTCGTTCGGCAGCCATCAGATTTTCCTCTGAATCCTGCGCGAAGTAAGCCATGGGAACAGTTTTTTTCTGTCCCTCCGCCGTCACGACAAACACCTGGAGGCGATTAGCGATGAAGCCATCTTCGGGAGTATGGGATGCCTTTCCTGCGTCGATGGGAGGGACCTGGAGGCGCAGGGCGGTAATCTGCGATACGGGAGATTTGCCAGTTACCTGATAGATCGACTGTGCAGGCGTCTCCGGCTTCGCGTAGGCTTCACCGTTCGTGAGGGTAAATGTCTTCGCCGCGCCGTTACGCTTTTCTGCGGCCTCCATCTGCGCCCGTGATTCATCGAGAGCCTTTTTCGTGGAGATGACACGTTCGGTCCTCTGCTCGGCAGGAAGTCGTGTTTCTTTGTTCGCGCTTTCCAACGCTTTTTCCAACGCCGGTATCTTGTCTTTCAGGATGACAAGGTCGTCCGCACCAGCACTGTCAATGCGAAGCTGTTTCCAAGAGGATGCTGCTTCCATAGCGCGATCCGAATTCTCGATGGAATGCACAAGTGCACGCACGTCGCCTTCAAGTTTGTCCGCAGCAGCATACTGGGCATGATCCGAGGGGACGGGCAATACAGGGGCATCGTCTGTCAGATCGGAATCCCGTTGTGTGTTAAAGAAGGCCAGTGATTTGTAGTAGTCCGTGTGACGGATAGGGTCATACGGATGCGAGTGGCACTGGACACAATTCATCGTAACGCCGCTTGTAATCTGCCAGGTCGTTGCAACCCGATCCATCACGGCGATCATGCGGTACTCTTCGTCGTCCGTTCCGCCTTCATCATTGTTCGGTGTCAGGCGATGGAATGTCGTTGCAATGCGGTCATTCATCGTCGCGTTTGGAAGAAGGTCACCGGCGAGCTGACGAATTAAAAACTGGTCATACGGCATGTTGCTGTTAAATGCGTTGACGACCCAATCGCGATACGGCCATACGTTGCGAGACAGGTCTTTCTCAAACCCCATAGAGTCTGCATAACGGGCGAGATCGAGCCACATGCTGGCCCAGCGTTCGCCATATCGTGGCGAGGCGAGTAGTCGATCGACCTGCTTCTCATAAGCATTCGAAGAGTTGTCCGCAGCAAATGCAGCTTCTTCCTGACGCGTAGGTGGTAGTCCGGTTATGTCGAGTGAAGCACGACGCAGTAGCTCGGACTTGCCTGCCTCCGGAGAAGGAGACAGGTGTTCTTGTTCAAGTCTCGACAGGACGAAGGTGTCCAGCTGCTGCCGAATCCAGCGCTGCTGTTTTACTTCGGGCAGGGGTTGCGGCTTTGGCGGTACAAACGCCCAGTAATCGTCAAACTGAGCGCCTTCCTTGATCCACTGCCGCAGGACCCCGATCTGCTGACCGCTCAGCCTGGGCCCGTGATACGGCATGCGGACTTCGGAATCGTCGGAGAGGATCCTCACGATGAGCTCGGAGCCGTCGGGATTCCCCGGAATGATTGTGCGATGCCCGCTCTTTCCAGTCCCTAGTGCCTCGTCCCGGAAGATGAAGGAAACGCCACCCTTCTGACGTACTCCGCCGTGGCAACCTACGCAGTTTTGATTGAGGATAGGGCGTATATCGCGACTAAAGTTGATGTGGCCTTCGCGCAAGCCGGATTCTTCCCGGCTATGCAGAGCGTGTCTCGCGAAGCCCACCGCCACAATAGCTACAAAGAGAGTAGCAACTGAGGTGATCGTCGTTCGCAGCCGCGAAGGTTTCACGGTCTTCATGTTACAGCGGATTTCCCTTGAAGTGGCCTTCAATGAAAAAGATCCTCGGCAGGATCAGCGAAGCTGGCAAGGACTACGAGATCCTCTTCCTCAAGACCACAATGACGATGCCCTACACCTCGGTCTTCCTCCAGCTCGCCTGCAAATACTGCACCAGCGAAGGCGAACAGAAGATCCGCCAGTCCATGAAATCCTTTTTTTCCGAAATGAAGACTCCTAAGGCCAGTGAAGAATCGCGAAGCTGGATGCGGTATATTGCTGCCACTGAATTTTGACCATATCCGCCCCCGGGCGGATTAGTTGAAGCTTGTCGGCAGATGCCGGCCAATGTACCCGAAACTGGCCTAGGGATGGCAACGCTCCACGATGCCGGGCGGAACAAATCCTTGGCTCGCATCGTCGATAACGATCACCCAATCCGGCCCATGCGTTGGCGTCTGTAACTGCACCTGCGCCATGGAAAGGTCCGCGTCCATGCGCTGTCCGATACCAGTCCTCGGATCGAACCACCATCCGACGCGCTCACCATCGCGAAGCTTAGCGAGATTCAGTGTGATCTTCTGTCCGGCATTCGGTACATAAATCATCGCGTAGCGTCCTTTTGCGTCACGCGTCGCCTGCGAATGTTCAAAGTGATTCGCATATTTTGTCACGATCATCGATGGGTCAGGAATTCGCTCGAAGAACGGACGCGATTCGATGAGCCTGCTCAGGTACATTACCTGCTGAGCTGCTGGCCGCACCATCGCGTCCGTCCAGTCCCGATCCGCATGGTTGATAACTCCGTTTCGTTTACTAGCGAACTGCCAGACCGCATGATGGCCGTAGGTGACGCCACATCCACCGGCGAAGACGGAGCGATAGAGTTGCTTGCGCACATCGTAATCGCGGAAGTATCCGTTCGCAGGGTTCCAGGTGGGCCACGGATCAACCGGATGGTCCTCGTAGTTTGGCTCCAGATCGATCACCGGCCTGGGCGGTGCAATGTTGTAATCCCGCTCGATCAGCTCCCACGTCGGTGTATCGCGTCCGCTTCCGTGCCCGCTTTGAATACCGTTGACAGAAAGCCACTTTGCATCGTGTAGCAGTATCGAGGTTGAAATAGGCCCTCCTTGCGGGTGATAGAGAAGCAACGGTGGGGTCGGCCACACGGAAGTGATGCCTTCTGCCATCGCATTCCAGATCGGCGTCCAATCCTGATTCTCAGGAAAGCCGTACTTGATGGCTGCTTCGCGAAAGTGCTCATCGAGACGTGCAGGTCGATCACCGCCCAGCATCCACACGACGTTCGTGCAGTGTTGTACCTTGCGTGCGAGGTAGGCTGCATAAGAACGCGCTACCGCCTGATTGTCATTGCGAAACAGGCGTGGTCCTGCCCCCCACGGAGCGGTGAGTTTGTCGCCCCACGTCGGCAGCAGGGCAACATAGAGCCCGCGTCGTCCGGCCTCTTCGACAACTTCAACAACGCGCTGAAAATAGGCTTCGTTGGGGCGTTCGGGATCATCGTTCTCAAACGGCACCAAACCCAAAGCTGATAGCTTATGTACCCCATCCATTTCTGCCAGCACGACTGCCTGGATGACCGTAAAACCCTGTGCTGCTCTCGTCTGTAAGTAGTAGCTGCACTCTTCCCGTGTCGTCGAATGTATGAGCTCCCAGGCAGTATCGCCGAGCCAGAAAAAAGCAGTGCCTTCAACCGTCTCCAGCACGTGACCGCCTGCATGCACACGAAGCGCTGGCAAGGAGGGCGAAGAGCAGGTCACTACACTCTTGGCATTGAGCTCAGGTGAAGAGATGACAGCAGCGATGGAAGAGCCCAGAAAATTACGACGCGAAAAACGGAGCATACCCTCGTCATGACCTCTCTCAAAAGTTCTCATTGTAGCGGGACAGTCGCTCCTGTGCTCAACCATCCCAGAATCGCCGACGTTTGCTGTTCGCAAATGAGGCCGGGTGCTGCTCTGCCGATGACGGCCAAGTCGCCAGACGTGGTGTCCACCCAGCAGTTGCAGTCGTTGCTGTCTGGCCAATTGCTCTTGCGGGAGGCTTTCTCCCCAACGCCGCATATTCGTTTTATTTGCTTGTCCGCAATCGTAGCTGGGGACATTTCATGAGGCTATTCCCGATTGCCTGTGGAGTAGATTGATGGGTTTCTTATGGATCTCCACAGTTGTGGTCTAAGGACTGGCCACCTATCAACTGGGGCCACTTGGAGATTCTGCGGGATGGGCTATCTACCAGATCACGATGGTGCTTATGGCTTGCTCAGCCGGTGTGATCGCAGGCGAATGGAAGAGTTCTGCGCGACAGGCTATGAGAGTTTCCTGCTTAGTATTGCCCTCCTTTTGATAGCTACGGTCGTGCTCGCTAGGGCGACTAAATAAATGTTCAACTAAAGCCCACAGTATTTGATACGAGGAGAATGTTCCCGATATTTTGGACGAATATTTGACAGTAATCGATATTTCCCGGTCGTTTGGTAAGAGAGAACAATGGTTTATTCCGATACCGTAATCTCTTGTCCGCGTGCCACAGTCACGTCCGCCCAAGAGATTGGTGTGCCATCCCAAGCAATGAAATGATGTGCTGGAACTTCCGTTTCAATTATTTTGAGTCGATCCAATCTTCCTGCGAATGAAGCACGCCAGCGAAGTGGTGGACCGGAGAGATTTTTCAGACGCGACAGAGAAGAGCCATGATGTGTCACTTGTATTCTATTCCGTCTAATAGAAATATCCACGAGGGAAGCAACGTCCATTTTAGTTGGCAACCTCGAGAGAGTGCTCACGTCGTAGTTATCGCCGATAGCCGCAGGGGCAACTCCCATCACGCCACTCACAATGGCGCTAACGACGGAGTAGGAGACTTCCGGATATTCCCGCCTCGCTTTAATTGGTGCACTGATGTCTGCTAAGACTTCGTATGCAGCAGAGGTACGGCCATACCGAAACAGCGTTTGGGCGATATAAGTCTCTTCTTCAATATTGATCTGCTTCCAGTAAGAGGGGGCAGAGATGTAGTCGAGAGCTCCCCGAATATGTGTAGGATCTTTGGCCGCCCCGAAATAGAGAATCATAGTGTCGCCGGACCCGTAACCGCTTAGGTCTTTGCGGATTGGTCCATAGTAATGATGGTCCTGCTCGGACCAGGCAACCTTCTCAAGCAAAGATTGAATCGCGCTGGCATTCTTCTCTTCGTTATGCAGGAGCGAACCGTTCTCAGACACCTCTTGGTACGACCGCATCGCTCGATACTCGGCTGCGAGCAAGTCTGCCCCGAAGATGAAGTCTTTTGTTCCTTCCGAATAGCTAGGAATCCCTCTGGCATCTACGAAGCGCCCTTCCGTTGTCCGTTGGTTGGCAATGCGTGGGCGTGTCAGCAGCATTACTGGATCCAACTGCCATGCCCGTAAGTAATCGCTCATGGTGATGCGTGAGAAATTGTGGAAGATGGAAGACGTCCGATAGCTGCTGTCTCCGGTCCAATTCATCATGCGAACAGTGGCATCGAGCACATCGAAGTTAGCAGGGAGGTTGAACCAGAAATCGTTGTCGGAAACATAGTCCGCAGGGGAAGGCGCGCCTTTTCCCGTGATCTCCCAATAGGCCGCCCAGTCACGAGACTTTGCCGCGGACGCTGCGAACCTCTGGAGCATATTGTGGTTTGCCTCGTACAACCCCATTGCTGCCGCGCCTTCGGTTTGATGGGACACGTCTCGCATGCAAAACGCGTCACGGCCAGGCAGGGCAGCTTCATACCAAGGTCCTATAGTTGCGGAACCTGTTCTTGTGTATCCGAGGGCCTCTATCTTCGCCCATGCGAACGACTGCGTTAGCCAAGGTATAGAGGACGTAAATTCGATTGAAGAGGTACTGTGGGACTGCGCGATGGCGAACTGCCCCAAGATAAGTGTTGCCGATAGAAGGTGTCGTAGAGTCACTTGGTAATCTCCTCGGTGCCGGTTCAACGGAGGACCAGAACCATACCAGGTGACGAAAGGTCTCCTTTGGTTGCTCCGCTCAGTCCAAAGCTGCGCATCTGTGATTCTGTGAGCTCCAGCCTATTGCCGTCAATGCGAACCTGTGGAGTCACATCATGTGCGGCATCACTCATCAAGTCTTGTACAAGGATGCGCCTGTCAGCAATGGGACGACTAAAAACGAGTTGTAGCGAACTGCAGCAGCCAAAAATGCCGAACGGCCCTGGAGCTTCCCCTACATTCAGTTCCGTCGACGCAGCAGGCATGTACCATCCTTGGCCGGAACGAGTCCGTTCTTGAATGCCGACAGCTACTGCCCCATTAGGAAATTTGGCCGCAAAGACAAATGGCTTTTCCTGTTTGGCGTGGACCCTCGGAAGAGCGATATTTCGAGCGATGCAAGCGGGTGCCCCCTGATACGCTGTTTTTCCTACAACTTCCTTCTGCCAGGTCTGGCCACGCTCGAACCTCCAACTGTCTGTGAGCACTTCTTCACTCACTGTGACAGTTCCTTCGCCCGCACCATAGGGAGCGGCAATCCTCTGCCACCGGAGGGCCCGAACAACCTCATCTATCCGCAGCTTGGCCTTTCGGGGGCCATTGAAGAATAGGTCGGTGTCTTCTCCGGGGCGTAAGCCTGTAAGAGGATGTCGCATCACGCCCATCGTGCAGCCCATCACGGCCGCGACATAGACTTCATCCTCGACATTCAAGAGCGCACGGGTCCCCAGGCGCCCTTGCGCTCCTTTCAACATCTCCGACAATCGATCCAATGTGGTTGGGAGAGACAGGATAGAGGTTACGTCGTATGTCCGATAGACGTCGGTACGAGCCAGGATCTCCTGGCGCTTCGAGCCCTGTGGTTGAGCTCCGAACCTTCCCTCATGTTGCCAATTTCCATTGAGTGGGGTTTCTCCATGAACGTGTTCGAACGTTAGCGGTGCATGGGAAGCGTTACGGACCTTGGTGAGGTGGAAGTTGGGATCTCCGATGTCCACTTTCCAGTAGGGAATACTTGCTTCTGCACTAATTGTTTCCAGGCGGCGGTCTTCAGAGCCCCCTGGCGTATTACGGCACCATAACGCTGCGCCTCTCCAGCCTTGCTGCTGAAGAGCCTTATTTAACTCGCGAAGCCGATTCGAAGCTGAGCCCGTGTATGAAGGGAACTTCTTTGTATCGAGTTCAAACGTGGATGTCCCTCCTGATTCCCATCCATCGTCCAGCATGAGGTAGAGATCCTGTCGGACGTGGGGAAAGAAGTTCCGGCCCCATCCGTCCATGCCGAGCAAAACCTGTTCGTTCATCGCTTGATGTGCGAGTTGACTGCCCGAATCTCCTTCGAGGATCTCTGGATTCAACACTTTTGTATTTTGTCCGTACATGTAATTTTGGACAGCCCATGTGCACCAGTAATTAGGAGCTTTACTGGACGTCTTGGGAATTAAGTTGACGGTTTCATTCGGCGAGGACTTCACACTACTAAACAATCGTCCCGTTTGAGTAGCTGCTACTGTCGCGGCAGAATTTAAAACAAACTTCCTTCTGTTCACATCCAATCCTTTGCGGAGAGTTCAGCACTAAAGTAGGTTGGATAGCGCGGGTCTCTACTGGCACCGCACCACGTAGATTCTGTCAAAAAGTAAGGTGAGCTCCAAGCTGCAACTGCCTCGGACTGCCATTCGTTCCATTAATCTGACCGAAGTTCGAATCCGCCAGGTTCGTGTCGGGATTCGAATAGTGCGGCGTGTTCGCGACGTTGAAGGCGTCGACCTGTACCGTGATCTTCATCGACTCGTGAATTGGTGCAGTCTTGGAAAGCGAGAGATCCGCGTTGTAGTAGCCAGGGCCGTGCACCTTCCCGAAGCCTGAGTTGCCGAGCTGGAATGGTGCAGGCGTTGTGAAGCAGCTCGTGTCAAACCACTGCGAGACGGAGCCAATCGTCCTGACGGAAGAGCAGTCGACATTCGCGCGGTTTGTGATCCCACTGCCAAGATTGTCGTAGGCCGCGTTGAAGGTGAGCGGTGTGCCTGACTGCAGCTTCGTGACGGTGCTGAGCTGCCAACCTCCCAGCAGGAGATCTACCGGTTTGCCAGCATTGGACATCCACTGCTGGCCACGTCCGAAGGGAAGTTGATAAATGAGGCTTGCAATGAAGTTTTGCGGAACGTTCGGCGCCTGGCTGGTTCCTTCACCCCAATTCAGGCGATCATTCAGAGGCCACCAGACGTTCATATTGTCGAGTTCCTTCGACCAGGTATAGTTCACTCGCCCTACTAACGAACGAGTGAAGTTAACCTTAATTTCTGCCTGTAGAGCGTGATAGATGGACTTTCCGTTTGCCCCTGCGAAACCAATGTTGGTTGCATATTGCTGCCCCGTAGAGTCGAAGTACTGGTACGGTAACCGGGAGTTGAAGGGGGTGCTGCCCGGCGGTGGCGTATTCAGGTTGTAGCGCCGGAAGAGATGCACGCCACGGGTGCCGACATAAGTCAAGCTGAAGGCCATGGTGTCGGAGAGCTGTTGTTGAACGCCGAAATTCCAGGCATAGGCGACGTCAGGTTGCATATCTTTTGTCATGTAGCTGACTGATATACCTGGCGGGGGCGCAATGGATGCATTCGTCGGAGTAGGAATGTATTGGGGAAGTCCGGTAACGCTCAGAGGAGTCAACGGCACATTTCGCTGTTGGGCAGGATTCGTGAAGACCTCGAAGTAGGGATAGTTACGCTCGAGGAAGCCACCCATCGCACCGAAGTTTCCAGGAAAGTGAGTAACACCGAAGGCGCCGCTCACAGTCGTGTTGTTTTCGGGAGTGTAGGCAAAGCCCACGCGTGGTGACCAACCGCCGTAGTAGCTGTTGACATTGGGTGCGCGATTTCCGTTGTTCGCAAAGTCAAGGAGTCCAGTCGCCAGATTGAAGTTCGATTGATGGTTTGACTTGTCAACCGCAGGGGTGATCAGGTCCCAGCGTAGAGCAAGCGTGAGGGTTAGATTCCGCCGAACACGATACTGGTCTTGGGTATAGATGCCGAGCAGGATGGCTCGTGTTGCGGGCAGGGTCGCTACATATCCACGATCGGTGCTCGATGGAAGGCCCAACAAGAAGCTTGCAAACTGGTTTCCGCCGGTGGGGTTCACGCAGCTCGGGTTCATCGTACAGCTGCTCGTATAGTCGGAGAGGTAACTGAAGTCTCCGTTCTTGTTTGCATCTGAATTAGTGAGGGAAGCCTCGAGCCTGCGGAAATCCTCACCAAACGTGAAGGTATGAGATCCCAAAACTTTCGTCAGATTGTCGGTGATCTGGAAGGAATTACTGATTCTCCGTGAGTTGGTCCATCCCTGCGAGCCGGTCGCGGTGATATTACCGATGCTGAAATTCCCCATACCGGTAGCACCGAAGGCGGGGTCATTTCCGTTTGGAATACCGAGCGAAGTGTTTTCGTTCGTGCCGAGATCGTTGCCGAAGTCCTTCGTGAAGAATCGGTTGAATCCAAAGCGCAACTCATTCAGCATCGTTGCTGAGAATGTGTGGTTATATCCGATCGCTGCGTTGTGATTGCGCGACTGTGCGTTCACGTCGCCGATCTGAATGAATGGTGTTCCAGGCGAGGGCGCAGATAAGTCTCTACGTTGGTAGGATTCGCGCCCGAAGATGCGGTCCTTCTCCGTAAGCTGATAATCGGCTTTGACGTCGAACTGATGGTTATCATCGGGTTCGACCGTATTCGCTTTGTAGTTATTGCTGATGCCTGATTGGTCTGTGGCCGCCGGCCAGATCCTGTTTCCTGCGACCATGTTGGCTGAGACCGGATCGAAGCGGTTCCGTGGAATCTGCCATGCATCTCCCTGTGCGGTATTCACGGTAGGGAATGGCTGTCGGGTCTGCGGATCATAGATCGGGCCAGGGAACTGGCTCTTCAGGAAGGTACCTTGCGTCATCAGTGCGGTCGGGACGGTAAGGATGTAGCTGATGCCGTTTCGGAGAAGGAGACCTTGATAGTCAACGAAGAAGAACGCTTTGTTCTTAATGATTGGGCCACCTAAAGACCCGCCAAACTGGTTTGCGCGATAAGGGGCTTTTTGAGTCGCCCGCCATTGATAAGCGTTTAAGGAGTCATCGCGAAAGAACTCATAGGCTGAGCCGTGCAAGGCGTTCGTACCCGATTTTACAAACGCGTTGACCTGCGCCCCACCATAGGTTCCGACGGTGATATCCGCATTGTTGGTTGAGATTTTGACCTCTTGAATGGAGTCGAGGGGAGGGGTAACGTTGATGAAGGCATTCAATAGTTCCATGTTGTTAACGCCATCCAACGTATAGGTAGTACCACCCCAAGGCATTCCATTAACGCTTGCCGTGATTGAGCCGAATGAGCCGGCGCCTGCTGCGGCTTCAGGAGCACTGCCGAACCCGGCGGCAATAGATCCAGGTACGGTCTGGACAAGTTGAGAAAACACACGACCATTCAGAGGAAGAGTGGTTACGTCCCGGCTGTCCAAGACTTCGCCAAGCGAAGAACTGTTGGGGTCGATCAGGGCTGCCGCGGTTGTTACCTCTACCGACTGGCTGGCTGTTCCAACCTGAAGGGTAACGGGGACAGGGGACGTATTATTGACCGTTACCACGATTCCTTTTGAGACTGTAGTTTGCATTCCTTGGGCTTCCACTTTGACTTGATAGGTCCCTGGAGGAAGGTTGTTCGCTTGATAGTCGCCCCGTGTATCGGTCTCTATGGAGGTGGCGATGCCGGTGTCCTGGTTGGTTACGGTGATCTTCGCATTTTGGATTGCCGCACCCCTTGGATCGAGGATCGATCCGGCAATTCGACCGGTTACTCCTTGGGTCCATGCGAGCGGTGCGGCACCCAAGCAAAGGGCGAGTACAAATCGTCTCGCGGCCTCGCGAGTCCGGTTCGGTTTCGATCTCAGCATCTGTTCGTTCCTCATTTTTGCCTCCTACCAATGACCTGCCATGTGGCCTATGAAACAGTTGCAACCGTAAAGACCCAATGGAACGATCGACTAGTTACGTAGGGATACCGTGCAGCAACATCCGGGGTTTTCCATCACTTTCTTCAACGTTTCAAGCCGCGTTACAAGGACGTTACACAGAGATTATTCGGCCAAGTTATTGAAATCAGAGAGTTAACTCTCGCGCCTCGAAAGTCATGTGGGGCGATTCGAACCCAATGCTGGGCTAGGAAGCTAATCTTTGGTGGGATATTTCATGGGGAGAAGGAGGACGTCGCCGAGACGTTCAATTCTTGGCGACGATGGGATGAACAGAAATCAAATCGGCTCCTAACACCTGGTAGCCTTTGGCTAAACGAACGTGAATTAGGGCTTGGTATGGAACCCCTTGTAAGGGATTTATTGATCGATTCAACTGCTCTATTCCATGTTCGGAAGTCAGAAACATGGTGGCACCCTGAGTACCTTTGGTGTCCAGACCTCCCAAGATTGCGATCCGTTTACCCGGTACCTCTCCGGGAGCGATAGTGATGACACTGTAATCTCCAAGGAGCACCCGACTCACAGGATCTCGTTCCGTCTGGTACGCAGCCGCTTCACCGTTCTTGGGCCGTGCGTTCGAAATTTGAGAACCCCAAGCCCGATGGTTTCCCAAGTTATTGAAACTAAAATCGCCCGATGTAAGAAGTTGCTCCACAGCGGGATTCTGAAAGGGAGAGCCAAGCAAGATTACGTTATGTTGGCTCAGATCATCCGGGGTGATATCTCGACTCGATTTGACAATTGGCTCGACGCCCATTTGACCGAATAGCCGGGTGAGCATGGCAATGGATTCGAGTTCACCGGTTCCTGTGTATCCGTTTTCATAATATAGATGGCCTTCTTGGGCGAGAACTGCGGAGACGGATGAAACCTGGCTTGCGACATGCGGATCGACTTTAGCGCCGCGGCTGTCAGTTGCACCATGGCTAAACCAGAAGAGGTCGTTGGAATCATCGAGGAGAAAGACGGCATCTGGGTAGGCAATGACTGGCGTACGGTCGTTACCGAGAAAACGTGCCCAAAATAGTCCAACCGGATCGTCATGCCGCATCGGAATGGCATAACCTGTTAGGGTAAAGCGCCTCGCCCCATGCCAAATGCCGAGCCAATATCCCAGGGCCAAGAATGCCATCGCGCAGACCGCGATGATGACCGGGCGTTTCATTGGAACCAGAGCAGCCGCTCTCTTCAGAGTTTCTGTAGTCTCAGATTCTTGGGATGATCCGGTTTGCAAGGTTGTGTCGGGTTTATCGAGCTGGCTATCGATCCTAGTCGTTGGCATCAACTGGAATGTCGGGGTGTAATGGCCTTTTGGGAACTGGATAACTATCGGGTCTCGTGATCCTTCGTCATCGTAGTATTCTCTGAGCTTCACCCGAACTCGATGGACTTGGACGCGGACAATCGGATCAAGTTTTGGGTCGAAGTCTTCCTTGCGTCCCAAAGCTTCAACGCCGATGGTGTACTCTTTCAGATTGGCTGCACTGCCTGCAAGAGTCCTGTCGGTAAGAAATTGTAATAAAAGTTGAAGTGTGGCCGCATTATGAAACGTTGTGGACAGAAGGACCCGGCGGACCTGCTCTCTGCATTCTTCAACAGATGGCACAATCGATTTATCGCTACTGGCGAACTCCGTGTTCAAGTATCCCTCGAAAATCAGGATCGTAGCATTTCATCGAGAAAAGGATCAACTACAAGGATTCTCAAAGGCCATAGTTGAATGTTCGCAGCTTTTTGCCACAACAGAATGCATTCTCACTCAGCCGGATTTAGGAAGCTGACGACACTTCGTATTGACAGCACAAGCACATCAGAGATGCCTTCCTTGATCGTTGTGAGAGAGTCGCTTACGCATAATAGAGAGGGCTCCCGATCATCTCAAACCATATAGGCATCTCGGTGGCCCCAATCGTCTGCACTTGCAAGTAACCGTCATGAGTGGGCTTTTTCGCGCAGGAGACCTCGATCGCGACACTATGCTCTGGACTGGGACATACGTACTGCATCTTCCGATCGCCGAAAAATCTAGCTGAGGGGAAAACATAATGTCTATAAGCGTTCCTTGGTCTTTTCGATTGATGGCTCGCACAGTTCCGCCATGCAAGAACACCGCGCGTTCTGTAATTGCCAGACCGACGCCATAACCACCGGTTGTGGAGCTGCGAGCCCGGTCAACACGATAAAAAGGACGGAAATATGCGGTAGCTCTGCCTCCGGAATCCCAGGTCCTTGATCAGTTATCGACACTGTCGCAAACCCCACGCCCTCGATCATCTTCTGTGCGACTCGAACCGTCACATGCGTTCCTAGGGCGGTGTATCGAATTCCGTTACGGACCACATTTTCGATAGCTAGGTAAAGAAGCTCCCGATCTCCCGGAATCATGCACTGTCCTTCTTCTTAGAGGACGATCGTGCATGATCTTTGCTGTGCTTCATAGTCTGCATCTGGAACGATTTGATTACAAATCTGCGCTCCCACTAGGGATTCCAGACGCGCTGCCATGTGATTGAAGTCATGCACCAGTCCCTGAAACTCATCCGATTGAGCGAGCGAGCCCTTCCCCACAATAGTCTTCTCGACCCTCGTGGTCAGGTCGCCTTCGGCAAGCTGTCTCGCAGAGAACATGCGGCCATGGCAGCTACGAGAGCGATACTGAGTAGTTCCCAAGTGTCCATAGAAAGTGTTCTCAGTGCTGCGCTGCTATCGGCATCCGCAAGATTACCGAGGCTCCGCTACGGACTGTCCGATCGAAGTTCACCGATCCTCCAAACCGCTCTACGATCAGTTTGACGATCGCCAACCCCAGACCGTTGCCACTGTTTGGAGAGTCTATTCGGCCTTTGTAAAACCGTTCGAAAACAGCTTCACATTCGTCTTCCCGAAGTCCTGGTCCTTGGTCTTCAACGGTGATCGAAGCGACCCTCTGATCAATAGCTATAGTGATCTGGACAGTTCCTCCTTGTGGTGAGAACTTGATGGCGTTATGCACGACATTGATTAGCGCGACTCGGAGAAGGCTTCGATCGCCATATACCGTAGGACTACCTTGCTCCTCCTGTAGAAGGAGAATCTCATTATCTTCGGCCAGCACCGATAGCATGTTTGCTACCTCTACTGCCAGCGGGGCAAGAGCAATGTTCTCCGAGGTAGATGAAGAATTGCCGGCTTCGGCCCGCGCCAGCAAAAGTAGACTGTCGATCGTATGGTTGAGCCGCTGCGTTTCTTCCAAGATGCTGCTGATTGCATCCCGATATTGCTCCACGGAACGCAGCTCGGACAGAGCGACTTCTCCCACTGTCCGAAGCGAGGCGAGAGGCGTGCGCAGTTCATGGGCGGCATCGGCAGTAAAATGCTGAAGCTGTTGGAAGGACTGTTCGAGACGCTCGAGCAAATGGTTGAATACAGTGGCCAGAGCTCCCATCTCATCTCGCTGATTTGTGACAACGAGACGATCATGGAGATTCTTCGCCGTGATGCCCTCGGCGCGTTCCGCCATGAGCGCAATCGGGCTCATGGCTTTGGCTGCAATCCATTGTCCGGTGATGCTGGCGAGCAGGATCGTCGTCAGTAGCGCAATTCCGAGGAGCCAGACGAACTGCCACATCCGTTCCCGCAGGGGACGAAGACTATAACCGATGCGTATCACAACATCGCGCCCGTTCATGCCATGGATATGGCTTATGGTCAGGACATGGGATCCACCCCTCAGATACACAATGCGCTCGTTTGAAGAACCATCACCTTCACCAGGAAGGAGAGACCCTCCCAGAGATTGGCCGTCGAGTGCACTACTGCGATACAGAACGGCCCCATTCAAGTCAAGGACCTCCATCAGACGATCTACGAGGAGGTGTGATCGTGGACGCGTGTAGTAATCCTGCCGCAGTTGAAGTTGACCATGGCCATCGAAGTACAAGAGACCCTCAATGGTGACGGCGTCCAGCATCTCGTCGTGGACGATCTGACGAGTCAGAGTCACGTATTGAAAGATGAAGACGATGATAGCGAAGATGAGGAGCAGGATCGCCAGAACGCTCACGTACCATGCGGTCAATCGTGTTCGAATGCTCCAACGCGCATCGACAGTCATCCTATGGCCCCTGCAGGCAGAAGCCGATGCCACGAATGGTTTGAAGGAGCTTTACCCGGAATGGGTCGTCCACCTTCTTGCGGAGACGAGCCATCTGGACATCAATAACATTGTCAATTGGCGTGTAGCGTGAGGTCTCTTGCCACACGTCTTTCGCCAACATCTCACGGGATACAGTACGCCCCTTGTTCTTGGAGAGGTAAAAGAGCAGGTCGAATTCTCGCGCAGTAAGATCCAGCTTCTGGCCATCTCTCCAGGCGCTCCGCGCGGTGGCGTCCAGCTCTAAATCACCAATGGTTAGCCGTCTTGGCGTAGACGGAAGCACGCGGCGCAGAAGCGCTTCGATGCGGGCTATCAGTTCAGGAAATGAAAACGGCTTGCCCATGTAATCATCGGCACCCGTTTTCAATCCGGCGACACGATCTTCGACTGCGTTATGCGAGGTGAGGATGAGTACCCGGACATCCACACCCTCTTCGCGGAGTTGTTGAAGAATGTCGAGACCGTTCCTTTGAGGCAACGTAAGGTCGAGCAGGATCAAATCCGGCTGCAACCGGTGGAAAAGGAAGAATCCCTCTTCGGCAGACGACGCTGCTTTGACCTGATAACCGGCGCTCTCGATCCCGGAGACGAGTGCAGCGGAAAGCTTCCTGTCGTCTTCAATGATGAGAATGCGAGCTCGTTGATCCATTCACCTGGCCTCATCCTATGATTTATCAGGGATGGCGCATGCGGCAAGAGACCAGGATTTAATGTCAGAAAGATGTAAGGCTATGTAAGTCAAAGACTTGATTTACTCCGGTCAAGCGTTCTTGCCCGGAGGTTTCCATGCTTCGTCCTTTCGCCGCTCTTGTCTTCACTTCGAGCGTAGCCGTAGCCCTTGCCCAAAATCCTACATTGGCTACTCCTGCCACTCTTCCGGTGGAGTTTACCAGGACGGTTAACGCGAGCCATGCGAAGGTAGGCGACACAATCGAAGCCAGAACGATTCAGCGCGTACAGCTTCCCGACGAAAGCAGCATCCCCTCCGGTGCGCGCGTCCTTGGCCATGTCGTGAGCGCCAACGGCTTCACCTACGACAAGACGCCCTACGCGCGTCAGAAGGCCTCTGCCCTCAGCGTTCACTTCGACTCGATCCAGGTAAACGGCCGGGCAGTTCCGCTCAATGTGACAGTGCGAGCCATTGCCGGCCCCATCGCCACCTGGGACGCGCAGAAGCCGCAAGCCAGTGACATGGACTCGTTGGGCACTACCACCCAGATCGGTGGCGATCAGCTCATTCCTTCTCAGTCTGAAGTTCGCAATATGGATGGCGATGTGGTGGCCTACAACAAGCACGATGGCGTGTACGCACACCTGATCGCGGGTGGTGGTTGCGACGGCAGCGACGTAGAGGTTTCGGTGGCCATCTTCTCCGCGTCAGCCTGCGGGGCCTACGGCTTCGGCAATGTCAGCCTTGCTGGGAGAGGTACGGCCGCCCAGCCTTCCACGCTGACTCTTGTCTCCATGCACGGCTCTCCCGAGATTTGGAAGCACACAACCGCACTGCTGGAAGTTCTGCCACAACAGACGGCGTCACTGGAGCGATAAGCACGGATGATCCCGCGAGCTTTCGCTATCCTTTGTCTGCTCGGAGTGTTCTTGTTGCCCTGCTTAGGACAGCAGCCCTCCGTAGTTCCACAAGCATCCCCATTAACCCTGGAGCAAGCTGAGAGCATCGCCCTGACGAATCAACCGCGGTTGCTGGCGGCACAACTCCGGGCGCGTGGCTCGGCGGAGCGAATCCGTCAGGCACGCTCCGGCCTGTTTCCGACGGTACAGTTCAATGCGACAGGAGCTTTGGTCGCGGATATAGGCACAGCCACCGCAGTCGGTAACATCACCACTTCCGCGTTGTCTGATCGCTTCGCGTTTGGTGCCAGCCTCGCGCAACTTGTCACGGACTTCGGCCGCACGAGTGCGCTGGTAAACAGCACGCGCGATACGGCTGCCGCACAGAACGACCTTGCGACTTTGACCCGCGCACAAGTCTGCCTCAATGTGCGAGAGTCGTACTTTCGCGTGCTGGGAGCCGAAGCCGTTTTGCGCGCAGCGAAGGCTGCGCAAGGAAATCGCCAGCTCGTCTCACGTCAGTTGAGCGCTCTCGCACAGAGTGAGTTGCGCTCCACGCTCGATGTAAACTTTGCCAAAGTCCTGGAAAGTGAGGCTGACCTCGCCGTTGTCCGTGCCGAGAGCGCTGTGGCGCAAGAGAGAGCGCGGCTCGCGACGTCCATGGGAGCGTCACAACCCGTGAGTGTTTCGCTCGCCGAGGTGTCTCCCAGCGGGGATGCACTTCCACCGTCACCAGACGACCTTCAGCGTCAGGCTCTTTCGCAGAGGGCCGATCTCGGAGCGGCCAAATCCGAGGAAAAAGCTTCGAAGGAATTCGCACTGTCGGAAAAGCGGCTCAGTTATCCCTCCTTGAATGTCCTCGGAGCGGCAGGAAAGATTCCGTATCACGACCACACTCTGCACGATGACTATGCTGCGGCCGGGTTCAATCTGGACATCCCTGTCTTCAATGGAAACCTGTTCGCCGCCCGCCGTGCCGAAGCCGAACTGCAAGCTCAGGCAAGAACGCGCGACACGCAGGAACTACAGCTGCAGGTGAGCGAACAGGTGCGCAATGCGTGGTACCGGGCGGACGAGGCGTTTCGCGGTCTGGACGTGACGGCGCGCCTAGTTGCGCAAAGCAGAGAAGCACTTCGGCTGGCGCAGGACCGTTACCAGGCCGGTCTCGGCAGCATTGTGGAACTAAACGAGGCGCAGCTCAATGAGACATCCGCAGAGATCAGCGCAGCCGACGCGAACTACACGTACCTTGCACGACGGGCTGAGCTCGACTTCGCGGCAGGGCTTCTGAATTGAAAGGACAGGTATTGGTGGAGCACTCAAAACGAGCTTTGGCTGCAGGCCTATTCACAAGCGCAATCATGTTGCAGGGCTGCAAGTCAGCTCCGCCATCGGCGGCGCCCATTCCAACCGTGCCCGTCGCTGTCGCCGGACCGGCAAACCTCGAGAACAACCTCGTTTTGTCAGCGGAATTTCGTCCCTTCCAGGAGGTGGACGTGATGGCGAAGGTCGCCGGTTATGTGCGAGCTATCAACGTCGATATCGGCAGTCATGTGGAGCAGAACGCCGTCCTCGCGACATTGGACGTTCCTGAAATTCAAGATGACCTTGCCAAAGCGAAGGCCGGAGTTTCCGCTGCTGAGGCGAACATTTCTACGGCGCAAGCTACGGTCCAGCGAGCACAAGCCGGTGCGAACATAGCCAGGCTGTCGTTTCAGCGCATCCAGGATGTCGCCACCCGCGATAAAGGGCTTGTACCCCGGCAAGAGATCGACGTGGCGCAGGCGAAGCAGCTTGATGCAGCTGCCCAGCTTGCCAGCGCTATGTCGAGCCTAAAGTCAGCGCAACAGAGTAAGGTGCAAGCGGAGTCTGAATACTCTCGCGCTCAGGCGATGGTTCGGTACGCAACGATTCGTGCGCCGTTTGTAGGAGTTGTAACCAAGCGCTACGCCAACACCGGCTCTATGATTCAGGCCGGCATCTCTTCGCAGACACAGGCGATGCCCGTCATCCGCCTCGTTCAGAACAAAGTGTTGCGCCTCAGTCTTCCGGTGCCTGTGAGTGCCGTTGCCGACATCCGTGACGGCCAGACGGTGGATGTCAATGTAACGAGCACCGGACGCCATCTGCAGGGCAAGATCGCGCGATACGCCGATGCCGTGCAAATGGCAACACGCACGATGGACACTGAAGTCGATGTTCCGAACCCTGATGGAACGATCGTCCCCGGAATGTATGCGGAAGTTCATCTCCATCTGTCGGATCGTCCTGCCGCGCTCAGTGTCCCGCTGGATGCCGTCGATGGGCTGGGAACCAGCGTGCAGCAGGCATATGTTGTCCGCGATGGAATCGTTCATCTGGTCACGGTGAAGGTTGGACTGCAAACACCAAATCGCGTCGAGATCCTGTCTGGTCTGCAGCAACGGGACACCGTCATCGTGGGCCGCCATACCGGATTATCCGATGGCGAGAGGGTGGATGCGCGTCCAGCGGCATACGAAAGCAGCCAGAACTAACCGGAAAGGACGCGTGAGCGTAGCATGTCAGGATTCTCCATCCGCAACCCGTACCTGATTGTGGTGCTGTGCCTGGTCGTAATAATCCTCGGCACGGTGAGCGTTGGGGACATGCCGGTCGACATGTTCCCAGCAGTCAATCTTCCTGTGGTGGCCGTAGCCACGTTCTACTCCGGCATGCCGCCGCAGCAGATCGAGACGAACATCACCTACCATCTCGAGAGGCAGTTCACACTCGCGGCAGGCATCGATCACATGGAGTCACGGTCCTTGCCGGGTGTGTCGCTCATCAAGGTTTACTTCCGTGCAGGAACGGACGCCGATGCAGACGCGGCGAGCATCTCGTCGCTCGCCAGCAGCGATCTCCGCGACATGCCTCCGGGCACCTATCCTCCTATCGTGCTAAAACAGGATGCCGCCAGCACACCGGTCGCGCTGGTCACGTTGAGTGGATCAGGGCTCAACGAGAGCAAACTAAAGGACGTTGGCCAGAACTTTGTACGCAACCAACTGGCTAGCGTGCAAGGTGCTTCGGTAACGCAGCCCTTCGGCGGGCGCTGGCGGCAGATCATGCTCTACGCCGACCCATACAAGCTCGAAGCGAATCAGCTGAGCCCTATGGACGTGGTACGTTCCGTCAACGATGCCAACGTGATTCTTCCGGCTGGCGATGTGCAGATCGGTCGCTACGACTACAACATCTACACGAACTCCATGCTCAAAGGCGCCTCGGACATCGCGCAGGTTCCACTCAAGATGGTGGGACAGTCACCGGTTCGCGTGGGCGACGTCGCAACGCCTCAAGATTCCTTCGGCCTGCAGTACAACATAGTCCGAATTGATGGTCAGCGCGGCGTGTATTTGCCTATCTTCAAGCAAGGCGGTGATTCGAACACTATCGCGATCGTCAACGGAGTAAAAGACACGCTGAAGAAACTAGTGGACGTGCCTGCGGCTCTCAGGACCGATGTCGAGTTCGACCAATCGCGGTTTGTGAAGACCGCCATCGAAACGCTGGTCCACGAAGGAGGGGTTGGTCTCTTCCTGACCTGCTTGATGATCCTGATCTTTCTAGGCAGCATGCGCGCGACGGTCGCTGTCTTTTTCTCTATACCGCTTTCGCTGCTCGGAACGTTCTTCATCCTCAGGCTCACGGGCAGTTCTGTGAACAGCATGGTCCTTGGCGGCCTGGCGCTCGCACTGTCTCGCCTGATCGACAACTCGGTCGTCGTGCTGGAGAACATCTTCCGGCACATGGAAGAAGGTGAGTCGCCGGTGGTCGCGGCAGAAAACGGCGGTCGAGAAGTTGCAATGCCCGTGCTCGCGGGCACCCTCACTACCGTCGTCGTCTTCTTCCCGGTCAGTATGCTTTACGGGGTCAGCAAGTTTCTCTTCTCGGCGCTCGCTCTGGCTGTCGTGATCTCTCTGTTCGCGTCTTACTTCGTCGCGCTTACGGTCGTGCCTCTTTTTTGCGCTCGCTTCATCAAGAGCCCACACGGCGAGGTAGTGCACGAGTCGGCTGAAGATGAGGTTGCCATTACCGCAGACCCAAAGAGTACCCATCACGGCCTGTGGGCACGTTTCAACGCTGCGTTCACGCGTAGCTTTGATGCGTTGTTGCACCGCTACGACAGACTCGTCGCGAAGGTTCTCGAACGACCGTGGCAAATGCTGGGCGCGGGAGCCGTACTCCTAGCTATCTCTTTGTGCTTTTTCCCGCTCATGGGGGTCTCGTTCTTCCCACGTACGGATGCGGGGCAATTCGTGATCAGCTTCAAGGCACCATCCGGCACTAAGCTCGAAGCGACTGAAGATGAAGCCAAACGCATCGAGGAGATCGTACACAGAATTGTCAACAAGCACGACCTCGGTATCGTCGTTACAAACATCGGCGTCGATCCAGGTTTCTCCGCACTCTTCTCTCCGAACGCAGCGATGCATACCGGCTTTACGCAGGTGGCATTGACAGATGGCCACAAAGAGAGCAGCTTCCACTATATCGATGAGGTCAAGACCGCCATCGCGAAGGAGATTCCTGAAGTCCAGACGTTCTACTCTTCGGGAAGTCTCGTTGATGGCGTGTTGAACATGGGAGCGCCCGCTCCCATCGACGTCCGTATCACGGGCAACGATGTGACTGCAGATTACACTCTCGCTCAAAAGCTCGCTCGACAAATCCGCCAACTGCGCGACGCGGCTGACGTGTTCATCCCGCAGGACGTTGACTATCCTTCGTTGCGGATTTCAATCGATCGAACACGAGCCAGCGAACTTGGTCTTACTGAAAAGGAAACTGTCTCAAACATCATCACCGCATTGACCTCAAACCAGATGATCGCACCATCCATCTGGATCGATCCGAACAGCGGCAACAACTACTTTCTAACTGTCATGTACAAGGAAGGCCAGATCAAATCGCTTGAGGACCTGAAGGCAATCCCACTGCACGGCTTGAACATCACGCAGCCGACGCGCCTGGATATGGTCGCGAACATCGAGCAGTTCAACGCGCCTACGGAGATGGATCACACGCAGATCCGGCGCAACCTCGACATCTACGTTCGACCGCGATCAGAAGACCTTGGGACTATCACCAAGCAGATTCAGAAGATCGTTGATGGCGCCAACGCATCACACGCCATTGACGTGACCCTGACCGGGAGCGTGACCTCCATGAATGCTTCTTTCAAGAGCTTCGCCATCGGCCTCACACTCTCTGTCGTACTGCTCTACCTGATTCTTGTTGCCCAGTTCCGCTCCTTTCTCGATCCCTTCATCATCCTTCTGGCTCTTCCGCCGGGTATCGCCGGAGTCATCTTCGCTCTGTTGCTGTGGGGAACGACGTTGAATGTTATGTCGCTTATGGGCGTCGTGATGCTCGCGGGTATTGCGCTCTCCAACAGCATCCTGATCGTTGAGTTTGCGCATCATCTGATGAAACATGGGCGAGATGTTCGCGATGCCATTGTCACGTCGTGCCGTGTTCGCCTCCGACCAATTCTCATGACATCGCTCGCCACGCTGATCGGTCTACTGCCGATGGCATTGAAGCTCGGCGAAGGCAGCGAGTCCTACGCTCCTTTGGCACAGGCATTGATTGGTGGTCTGACCATGTCAGTTCTGCTCACCATCTTTCTGGTTCCAGCAGGTTTCTATCTCGCTTACAGGAGTCACAACGCGGTCATTTAGATTAGTGATCGTGGGAGGCCGCGGCGATAAGTTCCAATAGGGTCAGCTTACGTTGACCAATCGCGCATGTTATTACTAAATGTTATATACAGGGCATATCCTTCATTGAGCCACTCTCTGCTCAGTCAAAAATTACATTCGAAAAGTGACGTCGATAACTATGCTAGGGATCAACCTCAGTGTTTTCGATTGTCCACGCATCCGACTACTTTCTCGGTCGGTTTGTGACAGGGCTTATGGAGTGATATAGAGGGACTCATAAACCGTCGATTCTGACAAGTCGATGAGTGCATTGGCGATTTGTCACTCGTTCACCGTGCAGCTTCGTTTCCGCCATGTTGTTACCGTTTGCACAATCCCCCCAGAGAAATGCTCATTCTGCGTTCAGTTCATTAGCCCATTTGGCATCAACCGACGGCTTCCCATTTCCACACGATGCGCACCACCGAGATAAAGTAGATTTTTTGCCATGATCTGAATTGCCTTGGTAAAAGAGATAGGTTGAATCTCCGTCTTGCAGTTCATTTGCTAATGGCTACGGTGCGATTTCCACTGATAACGGACAGAAGACAGCGGAACATCAGTACCTCGTGAGCGATGTACTGTACATCAACAAGGGGTCGCATAATTTTCGGATCGGTGGTGAATTCCGACGCGTTCACCTGAACCTGCTCATCCCCAATCCAGGTACCAACACCCTCTCGCTTTCGAACCTGGAGACCGCCGACCCAACGAATTCTGCCACCACAGGTGATGCGTTTGCGAGTTTCCTACTTGGGCAGGTGGATAGTGGATCGCTCGTGGCTCCAGCTGTTACTTCCATGCGCTACTCCTATGGCGGTGTGTTTTTTCAAGATGACTGGAAGATCATGTCAAGACTTACTCTCAACCTTGGTGTACGTTGGGAGATGGAAACCATTCCAAACGAGCAGGAAAACAAGAGCTCCCTCATCGATCTAAGCACGCCGAACCCAGCGGCGAATAATCGTGGGGGCGCGCTCATCTTTGCTGGAAATGGTACTGGCCGCAGCGGTCGCTCGACATTCGCTTCTGCGCGGTATGTAGGCTTCAGCCCACGCCTTCGCATGGCATACAGTGTTACGCCGAAGCTGCTGTTCCGCGCTGGCGCGGGATTATATTACGCCGACTTGGGATGGAGCTCGGTGTCGGGGCTTGATAATTACGGCTTTACGCCAGCTGCAAGCTATAGTTCGCCAAACCGCGGCATCACGCCAGCATTCACGTTTGCTACGGGCTTTCCTGGCTCACCGAGTCTTCAACCTTCGATTTCGCCGACGCTTCTGAATGGACAGAGTGGCGACGTTTTCGAATCGAACGTTGGTTACATGCCTTATATCGAGCAGTGGAGCGGCAGCCTGCAGTACAGTCCGTCGCCAAGCTGGGTGTTGGAAGCGGCATATGTGGGCACAAGCTCGCACAAACAGCTTGATCCGCAATTCCGTAACATCAACCAACTCGATCCGAAGTATCTTTCGTTGGGTTCACTGTTGACTGTTTCCGCGACTTCGCCTGCGGCGCAGGCCGCCGGTATCGCGCTGCCGTATCCAGGCTTCACTGGTACGGTGGCGCAGGCACTCCGACCTTATCCACAGTACCTGACACTGACCAGTGTGGCCGCGAAATCGGCTTACTCGAACTACAACGCGCTTCAGTTGATTGCGACCAAACGCCTCAGCTTCGGTCTGCGTCTTTCCGCCAACTATACGTATTCGAAAAATATGGGCATAAACAGCCCAAGCTGGATGGACAGCACCACGGACAATGTATTGCAGAATGCCTATGATCCAGATTCGGAGTATGCGATCAGCCCGATTGATGTGCGTCACGCCTTGGTGATCACTTACTCTTATGAACTACCATTCGGCCGCAATCGTAAGTTCCTCACCAATAGTGCTGTGGGAAATGCGCTGTTGGGTGGATGGAAGTTCACGGGAATCCAGCGCTATCAGAGCGGCTTCCCGTTGCCGATCAAGACAACGAACGGATTGGCGATCTTCAATCGTGTACTCCGTCCCAATGTTGTTTCCGGCGTAGATCGCAACATGCACATCTCCGCGAACCAGTTCAAGGCCTGGGTCGAGCCGTATTATCAATCCGGCGGCGTTCGCACAACCGGCTGCATATACATTCGGCAACGCACGTCCTCAGTACGCAGACATCCGTGCGTTCAACATCCTCAACGAAGACTTCGCGATCATCAAAGACACTAGGCTCACCGAACGGCTAACATGGACATTTGGGGCAAATTTCTTCAATGCCTTCAACAGGCACCGCTTCTCTGCCTTCGATACGACCTGGTCCGACGCCGCATTCGGTCAGGCTACCGCTGTTACGCAGCCGCGCTTTATTCAGATCAATACGCGCCTTGCATTCTGATGTTCTCCTCTCACCCTACTGTGCGGCCCATATGATTAGGCCGCATTCTTTTATCTAAAGGATTCCTGGCACGGATTGCAAAAGGGCTCCGAAGTGGTGGTTCACTACACCAAGCGGGGATCGGAAGAGACGGCAGGGGCGATTGACAAGATTGGCGATGACGGCCTGAAGGAATCGAAGGGCGCGGTAGAGAGTATCGACCGGACGGGTAAGACCATCATGGTGAAATCCGAGGACGGCGCTCAAACAACGTTCGCCGTGACCGATGATGCTGCAAAAACGGCGGGAAAAGATATAGCAACGGGGAGCGAAGAAGGAGCTCACGTTACGGTGTATTACTCAGAGACCGCAGGGAAGAAGATCGCGCATTTCTTCGAGTAAAGACTGAAGCTCATTTTTGACTTTGATAGTAGTTGATTGTCGGTCGTCCGAAGGCCTATGGGCTGGTCTGGATTTTTTCGGGCTGCGGGGAACGGGTTCGAGCGTTGCTCGAATGCCCCACTCATGCGATGAGGCCGCATGAATGGGGCACCTGTTATGGGTTGGATTGGATGTGTGGGCTACCCGCCGACTAAGATGGGGCACCCGATTTCAGATGTGGGTCATCCGTCTATCGTTATGATGGGTTTTCTGTATAGGACCCGTTGGCCATGGTTGGATGGCGGCCTACGGAATTGATCCGAAAATAAAACTATTTCCCAATGTGCAGAATCGCACCACTCAACGTCCCTGATACTTCTACAATCACGTCTCCCGGCTTATGTGACTGCATGGGACCGTCGACGACGACTATACGGCTGCCTATCGGTTCTTTAACATCGGCGGACTTACCCGGTTTCAGCTTGATGATATCGTCTCCATCTTTAAGCACTAATGGAGCGCCTGATTCATTCATCAGAAAAAACTTCACTACCTTCGATTTGCCGATTGCAGCGTTCGCGAGAAGATCAAGATGCCCTACTCCGGCATGTGCGGCTTGAGGTGCCATCAGTGTTAGAGCAATAAGCATTGGGGAGATTGACGCAATAAATTTCATAAGCCTTTCTTCTTGCAAAAACAGGGGGAGGATAAATTTAAGAACACACATCTTTCCATAGAGCATGACCCTGATTTCAGTCGATCGCTCGTCAGGTCTTGTTGTAAGAAGAACACCGGGGTTTGGTGTTTATTCCGGAGAAACTCATACTCCTACTTTCGTCAGGAGGCAGAATCTCCGGTGTGCATGCACCTACAATTCGGTGCATTGGATGCTTTTCTGCGAGGCCTACATCTCTTCGAAAAAAGGGGCCACGCTGGCGCTATCGCACTCTGCAGACAATTCATTCCAAAAGTAAGTTGGAACTACCTTTGCCACCGGTATTCCATGTTTTGTTTTAGGCCATTTTGAAAATAGCTGACCTCATCGACATCATGGAATCTATGTTATCGAGAAAGGCATAAGTAATTCGTAAAGACGGGCCCAGATCGTGTCTGGGCCACCCGTCCGCAGATGATGAGGCTGTGGCAGCGTCGTGTCTTCTCAATGACTTGTTCGAGGATGTCTTTGGGTTTGGGTGTGCGAGGTAGGGAAGACAGCGGTAACAACTGAAGGTGATGAAGTGGAGTTGGCCTGTGTTTTGTCTTCGTTCGAGGCCTATAGGCATGGATTGGATTTTATCGGGTTCGAGCTTCGCTCGAATGCCCACTCATGCAATGAGGCCGCATGAATGGGCACCCGTAGTGGGTAGAATTCGATGTGTGGGCCACCCGCTCACCCTTATGGGTGGGATACGATGTATGGGCCACCGCCCAAAGAAAATATGAGAGTTGACAGCATTATCGAACGAGGACTAGGTGAAAAAAATATCGACGCCGAATCAGAGAAAGCTAAGGCGTTTTCAGTGGGCTGAGCAAAACGTTACGCCGGGGCAGTCAACAACTTTGGGAACGCGTAAGAGCGGAAATTCCGAGGATGAGCCTTCAGCTGTTTCACTCGTGGACTACTATACTCTGCCATTCACATGGCTACACGGACAATTGCCATCGAATCTTGGGTCCGTACATGGCATTCGAAAATCGTTCTGGCATTTAGTACCTCATGGTCTATACCTCGATCACGAAGCTCAAGGTCTTGTACTCAGCTATGCAAAATCCGTAGAAGGACGGCTTGCCGCTGAGATCACCAAGCACTCTATTTCTTATTGGATCCACGTCTATAGAAGGTTGGCGCCTTATTCAATTGGGAACAGCCAATCTCAAGCTACAGTGATGCTTGTCCGTGGAATACTTGAAGCTGCTTTCCAAAAATATGGATTATTAAGTGGCTGCAATGGCATAGGCTGGTCTACCGAGCTTAAACCGGAGGAGGTTCTCAGTGGTGTTCCGGATGAATTTAGGATTCCAACTGTTATTGAGCAGTTCATAGGTGGTCCTCGTCAACAGCTCCTGACAAATTTCGGCCTCGACCAACTTATTCAATTCTATGAGTGCGAAAAGTTGGCTTATGAGTTGTGGCGGTGTGGGGCAACCTTAAGGATTATTAGCAAAGGTGCACCGCTCATAGTCGACCACGAAATTGAGGCCTGCTTTTTTGACGGCCGATCTGAGGAATTGAATCAGCTAGTGGTTAATTATGATGACCGTCCAAGCCCTTTCATAGCGTCTGCTGCCGCCGCAGTTTTTCGATCTAGTTTTGGAAAATTTGAACGGAATGGGTACATCCTTTTAGCCCAATACAATGTTGAACATAAAAAAATGGGAACATATGCAAGTTTGTTTAAGGGCCTTAAGTGGAAGGTAAGCCCCGATTACGAATTAAACTTCGAGTGGAAACTATTTGATCTAGGTGGATTTTGCAAAGCTCATAGAATATTTACTAAAACTTTTCTCGGAAAACATGGGTTTCGCTTTGAAGTCTTGCTTCTAATCGTCATGTCTTTGTTTTACCGGATGGCAGAGGTATGGTCCGGCGATCGAAGATATCTTATTCAAGCGTTTCAGCGGGCCTATTCGGGCCCCTCAACGCTGGAAGATATACGTCTGGTAATTCGGAAGGGGTTAGAGGCGAGCGCACATCAGTTGGCCGTCGAAAGTCCGTCTGAAGGGGAATTGGAAAAAGCGCTTCTTTTTCTAATTTTAGATGAACAAAATCGTTCTGGAATTTCGCTGATCACTGGCGGACCTAAATACCTTTTTCTTCCTGCAGGAGACGGAAAATTTATCGTCGATTATGCATGGCTAAGTGCAAGCCTGCACTATTTATTCTTAGGAGTTCCATTCCCGCAGCATGATCTCAAGGGAAAGATGCTTGAGGCTCTAGTCGGAGGTACGTCTTCCGTTCTACCTGATGGCGAATGCAAAAGTGTTGACGGCGAGTCGAGAGAATTCGACGCCGCATTTGGGCGTGGGAAAATCCTTGTGATTGTTGAATGCAAGGCAAATGCGAAATCGATTGGCTATGAACGAGGAGATTTTGCAGCCCTTGAGTTTCGTCGCAAAAAATTTGAAAAGGCGCTCGACCAGGTAGATGACAAAGCCAGGTGGTTGTCTTTACACAGTAGTGGGACTAATTACGACGTAAGAGGCTACGAAGCCATTTTGCCAGTAGTTGTAACTCCATTCAAAGAATTTATGCCATCGCTTACAGATCGGTATTGGATTCGTCCAGAGTTTCCTAGAGTAATAACCCCCGACGAGCTTGAGACGTTGCTTTCAGATAAGGGGATAGAAGATGTCGCACGTAAATGCACTGCGACACTGTTCATTCCTCTGTCAATCAATACGACGACGTGAAAGACCAACGTGGCAGCTACTCGACCGTCACGCTCTTTGCTAAATTCCTCGGTTGATCCACGTCGCATCCTCTTCTTACGGCTATGTGGTAGGCGAGGAGTTGTAGCGGTACTACTTCGAGGATGGGTAGGAGTAGTTCGGGGGCCTGGGGGATGTAGATGGTGTGTTCTACCAGGTTCTGGATCTCGTGGTCGCCCTGGATGGCGATGGCGATGACTCGGCCGCTGCGGGCGGTTACCTCTTGTATGTTGCTTAGGGTCTTTTCGTATTTGAGGACGCTGGCGGGATCGTTGGGGTCCTTGGTGGCGATGCAGACTACAGGGAGTGCTTCGTCGATGAGGGCGTTGGGGCCGTGCTTCATCTCGCCGGCGGGGTAGCCTTCAGCGTGGATGTAGGAGATCTCCTTCAGCTTGAGGGCGCCTTCGAGGGCGATGGGGTAGTGGATGCCCCGGCCGAGGAAGAGGAAGTCGTTGGCGCCGTGGAAGAGTTTGGCGAGGTGCTGGCAGTGCTCGTCGAGGGAGATGCGGGGGCGTTTGCGGCGCTCGACGAAGAGTGGGGGGACGGTGTCGTCCGGAGGGGGAAGCGGGGAAGGCGCGGCGACTCCCTCGGACATGCCGGTGATGTTGGGCTTGTTGAGGGAGAGCATGGACTCGAGCTTGCCGGGGATTTTGGAGAGCTCGGTGGCGAGGTGGAGGGACTGCTCGGGGGTGATGGTTCCGCGGACCTGCGCGAGGTGGAGCGCGAGGATGAAGAGTGCGGTGAGCTGCGAGGTGAAGGCCTTGGTGGAGGCGACGCCGATCTCGGGGCCGGCGTTGGTGGTGAGGGTTCCTGAGGCTCGGCGGGTGATGGCGGAGCCGACGACGTTGCAGATGGCGAGGGTCTTGGATCCCTTGTCGATGAGCTCGGTCTGGGCGGCGATGGTGTCGGCGGTCTCGCCGGACTGGGTGATGAGCAGGCCGATGGCGTGGGGGTCGGCGATGGGGTCGCGGTAGCGGTACTCGGAGGCGTAGTCGACGTCGACGGGGAGGCGGGCGAGGCGCTCGATCATGAACTTTCCGGCGAGTCCGGCGTGCCAGGAGGTACCGCAGGCGGCGATGGTGACCTGGGAGGCGCGGCGGATGTCGTGGTCGGTGAGGTCGAGGTTGTCGAGGAAGACCTTGCCGGTGTCGAAGGAGACGCGGCCGAGGGTGGTGTCGCGAACGGCTCGGGACTGCTCGTTGATCTCCTTAAGCATGAAGTGCTTGTAGCCGGCTTTTTCGGCCTGGAAGGGATCCCAGGCGATGCGCTGGACTTTGAGCGGGAGGGGACGGCCTTTGAAGTCGGTGAGGGTGACGCCGGAGCGGGTGAGGACGGCGAGCTCGCCGTCGGCGAGGAAGTGGATGTTGCGGGTGTGGTGGAGGATTCCGGGGACGTCGGAGGCGAGGAAGAACTCGCCTTCGCCGATGCCGATGACGGCGGGTGGACCCATGCGGGCGGCGACGAGCTTATCGGGGTCGTTGGCGGACATGACGCCGATGGCGAAGGCTCCGGAGAGGCGTTTGACGGCTCTTCTTACAGCCTCTTCGAGTGGCAGCGGTCCGGATG
This sequence comes from Edaphobacter sp. FHG110511_03, assembly GCF_059115365.1. Classification (NCBI taxonomy): domain Bacteria; kingdom Pseudomonadati; phylum Acidobacteriota; class Terriglobia; order Terriglobales; family Acidobacteriaceae; genus Edaphobacter; species Edaphobacter sp. FHG110511_03. The sequence continues at coordinate 1,649,230 of NZ_JBZYWL010000001.1, forward strand.
CCGAGCCGTTGGCCTGACTGCTTCCGTTGGAGGCTGCGTTGGTGATTTCCTGCTCGATGAGGTGGGCGATGATCTCGGTGTCGGTCTCTGTGACGAACTTGTGGCCCTGGTCGGTGAGCTCTTTCTTGAGGGCGAGGTAGTTTTCGACGATGCCGTTGTGGACGACGACGAGGGAGCCGGTGCAGTCGCGGTGGGGGTGGGCGTTCTCTTCGGTGGGGCGACCGTGGGTGGCCCAGCGGGTGTGGCCGATGCCGAAGGTGCCGTGGAGGGGATTGTCAGCGATGACCGTTTCAAGGTTGCGGAGCTTGCCGGGGGCGCGGCGAAGCTGTAGTCCGGCAGAGTTTCCGGCGACGGCGATGCCGGCAGAGTCATAACCGCGATATTCGAGACGACGCAAGCCTTCAAGGATGACAGGCACGACGGGTTGGGGGCCGATGTAACCGACAATTCCACACATGCGTTGAGTGTAGATGGAGAGTGCAGATTTTTGCTAAGAAGCTCTATCACTTTTGTAGAAGGGGGACCGGGGAAGGTGCATGGAAGCGTAGGAACCTTCCCGCAAAGGCTGATCTACAGTCCGTTAAGAAAGCCGAGCAGGCCAAGGAGCTCTCGTGCAGTGATGACCTGCTCAGGTGGAGGAACGTTGCCGGTGAGAATAGTGACGATGTACTTGCGTACGTCGGGGTTGTAGAAGAGGACGTCGTGCCAGACGGGATAGTTGGTCACGTGGTTCCAGGGGAGGCTGGCGGGAATGGGAAGGCTGACGGGGTTGGTGCAGGTGCCTTTGCCGGGAGGACGGGAGGGATAGGGCCCGTTCCCCATTGCACGCGCGTGATGTGCGGATCGCCATAGACGTAGCCCTCATAGGAAGTGAAGTAGCCGTTTCCGTCGCCTGCCCAGGGTTGATTGATCTCGGTATCGCCGATTCGAGGGAAGAGCGCTTGCGAGACGTTTATGGTTCGGGGATTGAGGTCGAGAAGGTTGAGCAGGGGAAGGTATTTGCCTCGATTGTTACTGAGTTTCGTGATGCCAGTCGGGCTGCAGATGTAGTCGTTTCGATCGACGAGACCGGCGACAAGAAAGTCGAGGTCGCTGCCTTTTTGGCGGGCTCCGGTGGAGAAGGTGTTGATGACGTCGCCGTCGATGTTGGGCGTGCCGGGAATGCCGGGGTTTCCTATGAGTTGTGCCCAAGGGTTGTTGCCGGGCGATGAGGTGGTGTTGAGGTCGAGGAGAACGTCGCTGCGGACGGAGGGGGCGTCATTGACGTTCTGGGGAGTGTTCGATCCCGGTGGTGTGAGGAAATCGGTAATGGGCATGAGACTTTGCCGCATGGTGGTGTAAAGGCGGAAGAAGGTGACTGGATCGGGGCGAAGTCTTCCGTTCTTGTCTTTTTTGAGGATGTCTTTGAGAGTGATGTTTCGATCGGGGCCGCTGATGGTTCCACCGGAGCTGACGAAGGCGAATGCGGTAGCGGTGATGCGGCCTTCGATCTCCGTGGTGGGAATGAAACCTCCGAGAACATCCTGGAAGTCTTCGCCCCAGGGGCGAAAGGAATGGACCGTTCCGAAGTGAATGCATGCGCCAAGGATGAGGAAGCGAATTCTGGGCAGCAGCCGTTTCTGTCCTCGCTTATTGGTATAGGTGGCGCCGTAAGCGGGAGACTGAATGTAGGAACGGATGAGAGATCCGCCGGTGCTGTGGGTGACGACGTCGACATACTGCAGACCGGGGTTCGCCTCTGCGGCCTGCATGAGCCAGTAGCCGAGATAATTAATGGCGTAGGAGTAGTTGCCGCTTGTGATGAATTGCGGCGTGACCAGATTGAGGTTGCCATCGTAGACGCCATCGTTGGGCGCCATGGGCATGCGCCAATCGTAGACGGCGCCGAAGAAGGTTTTGCCTTCGATGTACCCGGCGTTGGTGAGGCTGCGAACGAAGGGAGAATAAGAAGGGGAGAGGTCGAGGGTCTGCGGGTTGGCTCCGCGGTTGAAGACAAACTGGAGGGTCGTTCCCTGATGCGGAGAGGAGGCGGCGTATCCGGGGACGAAGAGGACAGGCACGGAGGGAGCGGCTGTTGCGGAGCCGCAGATGGCGAGCAAAAAGACAACGAGCTGAAGAAGGAAGCCGCGACGATCTACGCCGCATGGAGCAGAACGCTGTCTTCGTTGAGACATAAAGGTTGACCTCAGGTTTCTTAGGAATGCCGCACACGAATGGCTCACTATCCATCGCGATACGGAGCCCACATCGAAGCCCGGTTCGCGGCCCGTTTTCTGGGAGAGGGTGGAGATTATAGGCAGTTGAGAGAGGCAAGCGCAAACCCTAAGGGACGTGAGACTTTTGGGGACGGACGCAGGTAGGTCTGGTGGACGGAAGGATGGTCTAATAAAGACTCATGATCTCGGTCCTCATTCTTACCAAAAATGAGCAGCGCGACCTGCCGGAGTGTCTGGAATCGGTGGCATGGTCGGACGATGTTCACGTGTTCGATTCCTACTCGACGGACGAGACGGTGGCGATTGCGAAGGCTGCGGGAGCGACGGTGACGCAGCGGGTCTTCGATAACTATGCGGCGCATAAGAACGCCGCGCTGACGCAATTGAAGTTCAAGTATCCCTGGGTGTTTCTGCTGGATGCGGACGAACGGCCGACCCCGGAGCTCTCGCGGGAGATGCAGCAGGTTGTTGTGGCCGCGGGGAATGATGTGTCGGGATTTCGGATGCGGCGACGGGACTTCCTGTTCGGGACCTGGCTGAAGCATGCGCAGATCTCTCCGTTTTACATCCGGCTGGTGAGACCCGAGAAAGCGCGATTTACGCGAGCGATCAATGAAGTGCTGGAGGTAGAAGGGCGAGTGGCGGAGCTGGGTTATCCGCTGGATCACTATCCCTTCTCGAAGGGAATCGGGCACTGGGTGACGAAGCACAATTTGTATTCGACGATGGAAGCGGAGCTGATCTACAAGCAGCAGGGGCTGCGGCAGCCATCGTGGATCAGTGCATTACGCGATCCGGACTTCCATACGCGCAGGCTGCACCAGAAGGCTTTGTTTTACAGGATGCCGGGGCGACCGCTGATCAAGTGGGCTTACATGATGTTTTACCGGCGGGCGATTCTGGACGGCGCGGCGGGGCTGATGTATTCGACGCTGCAGTCGTTTTATGAGTACCTGATTGTGGTGAAGACGCGGGAGCTGGAGCGGGGCGGCGCTTAGGAGTATCTAATCGCCACGGAACGGTCGCGGTGGGTAAGACGATTCGTAGATCTTTACGACTCAGCAGAGGAGCGGAGTGATCCCGACGAGGAGATCACCCCATTCTCAGTGAACCGGACATCCGAGGTTTTTAGAAGTTCCATGAGACAGTACCGCGAATGACGCGCGGCTCGCCCGGTTTCACGTAGACATCGCTGTAGGAGCCTGCCCAGTAACGCTTGTTGCCGAGGTTGTTTGCGTTGAGCTGCCATTGGGCATGGCCGCGGCGGTAGGTGGCCGAAGCATCGACGACGCCGTAGCCGGGCAGCTGGAAACTGTTGGCCAGATCGCCCGACTGATCGGTGTAGTGGCGTCCACCGATACCGAAGCCCAGGCCGCGCGCAACTCCTCGAGGGATCTCGTAGGTCGTCCAGATGTTGAAGAGATTCTTGGGTGCGTTCAGCGTCGGCGTTCCCGCCGGGAGCGAGGTGTCGCGCGTCACCTCAGCGTTGATGTAGGAGTAGGCGGTGGTCAGGTTCCAGCCTGCGAGAAGATGCAGCGTCGCTTCAAGCTCCACGCCGCGGCTGCGCTGCTGGCCGGTTACGAGGTAGAAGTTCGGATGACCGGGGTCGGTCGTGGCCACGTTTCGGCGATCGAGCTGGAAGATGGCAAGTGTCGTCACGACACGGCTTCCCCATGCCGCGCTCTTTATGCCGCCTTCCCACTGCTGGCCGCGCTCGGGAGCGATGAAGCTGCCGGTAACGGAGCCATCAAAGACGAAGCCTGACTGCGGCATGAACGATTTGCTGAAGCTGGCATAGATGGTCGTCGACGGGATGGCCTGCCAGGTGACGCCGATGCGCGGAGTAAGGCCAGTGGCGTTCTGGTTTGGCGAGCCTTTGCTCTCGTTCTTGGCGAAGTCGAGGCGGCCGCCCGCGGTGACCGTGAGCTGCTTTGGCAGACGAACGTGGTCCTGCAGGTAGATGCCTGTGTACTGGGTTACGGTATCGCTGCTGGTGTAGAGCGCGAGAGGGCGAATTGGGTTGGCGCCATACACAGGGTTGTAGAGATCGATCGGTTCATACTGCGACGGATCGGCGAAGTCGATGGAGTAGCCGCGCGCGGTGTTGGGATTGCGATAGAAATCGACGCCAAGCAGAGCACTGTGCTCCATGTTCCAGAAGCTGGCGCGGCCCTCCATGCTGGTATCGACTTCATGGTTCTGCCATGGTCCATGCCAGCTCAGCGGGTAGCGATAGAGTGTGCGCTGGTCATCACCCAGAAAAGATGGGTAGTAGATGCGGTTCCAGTCCTGCTGGTACCAGGCAAAGCGAGCGTTCTGCCGCAGGGCGAGATGCTCGTTGACGCTGTGCCGGAACTGGAAGCCGAACTGCTGATTCGCCTGGGCAAGCTTGTTGGCATTGGCATCAAGCTCGCCGTTGTATGTGTGGATGGAGATGGGGCCGTTGATGTTGGGAAGAGCTGTACCGAGAGCAGGCAGCGGCATTCCATTGCGACCGTTGTCACGCTGAATGCGGCCGATCAAAGTCAGCGAAGTGGTTGGCGCGGGTCGCCAGGTGATTGACGGTGCGAAGTAGTAGCGGTGCCGGTAGGCGTAGTTCACATATGAGTCCGCGGAGTGATAGAGCGCAGCGAGACGTCCGTAGACGGTGTGCGAGGAGTTCAGCGAGCCACCGACATCGATGGCCGGATCGAGAAAGTTGAAGGAGCCTGCCGTGAGCTGCACGTGGGCGAAGCGGTCCGGCACGGGCTTGCGGGTCACGATGTTCACTAGTCCGCCGAGGACGCTCTGCCCATAGAGCGCAGATGACGGCCCCTTGAGCACCTCCACGGACTCGAGTCCCCAGGTCTCTTCCATCATGCCGTTGCCGCCGCGCAGGCCGTCGATGTAGGTATTAAACGAAGCGTCGAAGCCGCGGATACGGTAGTAATCCCAACCATCGTAGTAGCCGCCAGGCATGACACCGGCGACGTTTTTGAGCGCGTCGTCAAGCTTTACGACGTCCTGGGCATCCATGACCTGGCGGTTGACTACGCTGATGGCCTGCGGAACTTCATTGAGCGAAAGCTCGGTCTTGGTGCCGCTGAGAGTCTCGGTTGTAGCGTACTCATTTCCTGCAGACACAGTTACCGCGCTTCGGATCTGACCAAGTTGAAGCACCGGGTTCAGCTCGGTGGGGGACTCCGCATCCGCAACCGTGATCTCCTGAACGACGTTGCTAAAGTTCATGGCTTCGATGAGCAGCTGATAGGCGCCTGCGGGAATTGCAAACGAATAGGCACCATTGGCGTCGGTCGTCGCCTTCGCGTGAAAGTCTCCGCATGCGAGCGTGAGTTGCGAGTAGGGAATGCGGGCTCCGGTCTGGTCGGTGACGAGTCCCGTGAGCTTGCGCAGAGTGCCGTTGGAGGCGTTCGTGCAGGGAACGGCCGCGCTCTCTGCCATCGATGAATCAACCGGGGTATGCGTGATCTTCTCTCCGTCTGCCCAAACGTAGCCGCCTGTCATTGCAGACAGAAGACAGATGAAGAAGCTGATGCGGAGAATTTCTGTGGAGGATTTGACCAGAGATTTTGAGTGCATAAAGAGCCTTCCAATATTTTTTGAAATGTTCAGGGTGACAGCCTGCGAGTCGCACACTGAGTCGTGCGTGCCGCTGCTTCCTGCCTGGGAGTGCAAGGAAAGGAACGTGTTGCCTCATTCCCGAAGCTGGAGCAGGGCAGGCAGTGATCTCGAGCAAAATTATTGAGAGGTCATGGTCGTCTCCCCGGTGTGAGGACACGGCACACACCGAGGCGTGGCCGGAATCCTCTGTCGATCTCTTCAAATCGCGCGGCGCTTCGCCAAAAACTCCGCATGAATTGATCTCTGAAGGCAATACAGGACTAAATTAGTCCTATATGCGAAGGTAGCATGACGCAACGCTTCCAGCAATGATGAGCGACAAATTTCGCAGGGTGTGAACGGATCGCACAAGAAAGAGACCTCTGCAAGGATGACCTTGCAGAGGTTCGGAGAATTCAGGTGATTCTTTGGCTGATGGCGAAGGTTAGAAAGGCCACTTCCAGTCGGTGATCTCCTTGCGATCGATTCCGTTTTCGTGGGCGTAGTTGACGCTCTCGATGATCTGGTCTTTGAGCCACTCCTTGAGGTGCGCGGCGGAAGACTGCAGTGCGGGGACACGGTCGATGACGTCGATAGCGATGTCGAAGCGGTCGATCTGATTGAGGATGGCAAGTTCCAGCGGTGTGTTGATATTGCCCTGCTCCTTGTAGCCGCGCACGTGGATGTTGCTGTGATTCCTCCGCTTGTAGGTGAATTTGTGGATGAGCGAGGCGTAGGCGTGGAAGTTGAAGATGACGGGCTTGTCGAGGGTGAAGAGGGAGTTGAACTCGCGCTCGGGGAGGCCGTGGGGATGCTCGGTATCTGGCATGAGGCGGAAGAGGTCGACGACATTGACGAAACGGATCTTGAGGCCGGTGCAGTGTTCGCGGAGGATGGCGGTTGCGGCGAGGGCTTCGGCGGTAGGAATGTCTCCGGCGCAGGCGATGACGACGTCGGGTTCAGTGCCGGCGTCGGTGGAGGCGAAGTCCCAGATGCCGATGCCCTTGGTGCAGTGCTTGATGGCCTCGTCCATGTCGAGGTACTGCAGGTGAGGAGCCTTATCGGCGACGATGACGTTGACGTAGTTTTCGCTGCGCAGGCAGTGGTCGGCGACGGAGAGAAGGCAATTGGCGTCGGGTGGAAGGTAGATACGGGTGACGTGCGGACTCTTGTTGGAGACGACGTCGATGAAGCCGGGGTCCTGGTGGGTGAAGCCGTTGTGGTCCTGCCGCCAGACGAGCGAGGTGATGAGGAGATTGATGGAGGAGATGGGGGCGCGCCAGCGGAGCTCGAGCTTGCTCTTTTCGAGCCATTTGGCGTGCTGGTTGAACATGGAGTCGATGATGTGGACGAAGGCCTCGTAGCTGGAGAGGAAGCCGTGGCGTCCGGTGAGGACGTAGCCTTCGAACCAGCCTTCGAGGGTGTGCTCGGAGAGCATCTCCATGACACGGCCATCGGGAGCGATGTCGGTTCCGTCGGCGTCCTCGGGGAGGATCTCGGCCATCCAGGTTTTAGGGCTGGCTTCGTAGACGACTTGCAGGCGGTTGGAGGCAGTCTCGTCGGGGCCGAAGACGCGGAAGCTGGTCATGTTCTGACGCATGACGTCGCGGAGAAAGGTTCCGAGGGTGTAGGTGGAAGAGACCTCGAGCTGGCCGGGCTTTTTGACGTCGATGGCGTATTTGCGGAAGTCGGGCATCTCAAGCGGCTTGCGCAGAAGGCCGCCGTTGGCATGGGGATTTCCGGTGATGCGACGCGTGCCTTTGGGGGCGAGCTCGCGAAGCTCTTCGATGAGGCGGCCCTTTTTGTCGAAGAGCTCTTCGGGCTTATAGCTCTTCAACCACTGCTCGACCTGCTTGAGATGTTTGGGACTGGTTTTGGGGTCGAGGATGGGAATCTGATGTGCGCGCCAGAAGCCTTCGACCTTGTGGCCGTCGACTTCTTTGGGGCCGGTCCAGCCCTTGGGGGTGCGGAGGACGATCATGGGCCAGCGGGGGCGCTCGGGTGACTTGGATTTGCTGCTGCGGGCTTTGGACTGGATGTCGCGAATCTCGGTGATGCAGCGCTCGGTGACCTCTGCCATGAGCTGGTGCATGAGCTCGGGATCGTCACCTTCGACGAAGTAGGGTGTCCAGCCGTAACCGCGGAAGAGGGCGTCGAGCTCTTCGTGGGAGATGCGGGCGAGGATGGTGGGGTTGGCGATCTTGTAGCCGTTGAGATGCAGGACGGGGAGAACGGCTCCGTCGCGGACGGGGTCGAGGAACTTGTTAGCGTGCCAGCTGGTGGCCAAGGGCCCGGTCTCGGCCTCGCCGTCGCCGACGACGACGGTAACGATGAGCTCGGGATTGTCGAAGGCGGCGCCGAAGCCGTGGGAGAGGCTGTATCCGAGCTCACCGCCTTCGTGGATGGAGCCGGGAGTTTCAGGGGTGCAGTGGCTGCCAATTCCGCCGGGAAAGGAGAACTGCTTGAAGAACTTCTGCATCCCGGCTTCGTCTTCGCTCTTGTCGGGATAGACCTCGGAGTAGACACCCTCGAGGTAAGAGTTGGAGAGGGTGGCGGGCGCGCCGTGGCCTGGGCCGGAGAGATAGATCAGGTCGAGGTCGTACTTTTTGATGAGCCGGTTGAGATGAACCCAGGTGAAGCTTTGGCCGGGGTCGGATCCCCAGTGGCCGAGCAGGCGGTTTTTAATGTGCTCGGGCTTGAGAGGCTGGCGCAGGAGGGGGTTTTCCTGAAGGTAGAGCATGCCGACGGAAAGATAGTTGCAGGCGCGCCAGTAGGCGTCCATCTTGCGGAGTTCGTCGCTGCTGAGGGGGCCTGCTCCTGGTTTCCTGGTTTTTTCGGGACGCGTTGCCGGCATGTGCGATCTCCTTCGAGTGAGGTAAAAGGACTCAACTTCAATGACCCGTCAGGCAGAAGTGGTGCAGGCGTTCAGTTTGCGCCGAGCATGCGCTGGACATGTATGGCGATCATCCAGTCTTCTTTGGCCGGAACGAGCAGAACTTCTGTTTTCGATTGAGATGCCGAGATCTTCTGTATAGGACTCTCTACATCCTTCTTTTCAGCGACATTTAACTCAGGATCGATGTGGATGCCCAGCGGGTGGAGTCGGTCGAGGATCTCCACGCGGGATTGGGAGTCATGCTCCCCGATGCCGCCGGTGAATACGATGGCGTCCAGACCCTCCAGAAGCCAGCTGAAGCTTCCTATGGCCTTACGAACGCTGCGAGTAAAGACGGCGATGGCGAGCTGTGCCTGCGCATTGCCCTCAGCTGCGGCCTTGCGGGTGGATTGCATGTCGTTGGGGAGGCCGGAGAGCGCGGCGATTCCGGAGTTGTGATTGAGGAGCTGCTCGACGGAGCCGAGGGCCTGGTCGCGGTCGCCCTGCATCTGGCGCAGAAGATAGAGGACGAGGCCGGGGTCGAGATCGCCGGGGCGGGTTCCCATGACGACCCCCCCGGTGGGAGTGAGGCCCATGGTGGTGTCGATGGAGCGGCCCTCCATGAGGGCCGTGACGCTGCAGCCACTGCCGAGATGGGCGATGGCCATACGTTTTGGGATGGGTGCGCCGGATCGGCGCATCTGCTCAACGATGGATTCACAGCTGAGGCCATGGGCGCCATAACGCCGGACGCCCTGCTTCCGGTATTCAGAGGGAATGGGATAGGCGGTGGCGACCTCGGGCATGGTCTGATGAAAGATGGTGTCGAAGCAGGCGAAGTGCGGGATACCGGGGAAGCGTGCCATGGTTTCGCGGATGATTTTGACGGCCGAGGGATCGTGGAGCGGGGCGAAGAGGGCGGCTTTGTCGAGGTCGTGCAGTATGGAATCGTCGATGCGGACGTGGTGATCCAGTTTTGGCCCGGGATGCACGACGCGGTAGCCGACGGCATGGATGGATGGAGTACCGGATTGGGTGACGGCCTCGACGACCTTCCCGATGGCTTCGACGGAGTCGTTGGCCTGGATGCTGGATGGAGGAGATTTTTTGCCGCTGGGGTGAAAGCTGAAGGTGGCGTGACCGGAACCGATTCCGAGGGCTTCGCCCTCATACAGAGAGCGAGGGGATTCGCCGTCGGCGGCAAAGATGGAGAACTTGATGGAGGACGATCCGCTGTTGATGACGAGCAGGTTCAAGATGATTCCCCCCGTTGGCTAACTTTGTTTCACTCCGGATTAGGATGCGGCAGCTTCGTCGTCTTTGCGCATGAGGTCGATGACGGTTTGGTAAAGGCGGTTGCGTACGTTGAAGCGGTCGCCGGCGCGAGTGATGTAGCGGACGATGAGATCGATTCCGGATGAGGCCGGGCGAAGATCGACAGAAGGCTCGGCGCTGAAGTGGCTGAGGTCATGGGACCCGGTGGCTCGCTGCCACTCGTAGATTGCAAGCTTGGTAGTCTTCTCGGTCTCCAGCCGAACAGCGGTGCGGATGGCTTCGATGACCTTATAGCTGTGCTCACTGGGGGGGATGTTGACGTGAATTTCATCCCAGAGCCATTGGCCAGAGGTGGAGAAGTTGAAGTACTGCCCGCGGATGGCGAAGCTGTTGATGAAGTTGATGCGGCGACCGGTGGGATGGCCATTGTCGGTCCAGTTGCCGGTTTCGAGCAGCGAGGTACGGAAGAGGCCAACCTCGAGGACTTCGCCGCCTACGCCATTGATCTCGACCCAGTCGCCCACGCGAATACCGTTCTTGCCCATGAGGACAAACCAGCCGAAGAAGGCGAGGATGAAGTCCTGGAAGACAACGGTGAGGCCGGCGGTGACGAGGCCGAGGATGGTCGGCATCTGGCTGGGGACCCCGAAGATGATGAGGATAACGAGAAGCAATGTAACGAACTGGATGGCCAGGACAGCGATGGTGCGTAGCGTAAGCAGGGTGCGGCGGTCGATCTTCAGCCGGTCGAGAAGCTTGCCGACGAGGACGGTGATCACGGCGGAGCAGAGGAGGAGGAAGGCGATCGCCGCGACGGATTGAAGGATGAGATGGACAACGATCTGATGCTGGCGTCCGACCTGATCTACCCATCGTCCGTAGACGGCGGAGAGCTCCTTCTGGGTTTGCACGCGATCATCGAGAATGGAGCGGATCTGCGAGAGGGAGTGCATCTGCGCGAGGCGCGCGACGCGGGACATGGCACCGGCGTTCTGGCCGTTGGGAGAATTTGCGGCGTTCAGCTTCGCTTCAATCTCGGCCTGTTGAGCGGCCAAGGATGCTGCATCGGCATTGGCCTGCGCCTGAGCCTGGGCGATGGAATCTGTGCGGCTGCGCTGGTCAAACCAGGCAGAGATGCGGCCTGCGAGAGTGCGGTAACCCTTCGCGGTCTGTACGGCTGAAGGACCGGCGGCATCGGCCTGCTCGTCGCGCTTCTTCATCGCGGCCTGGCGAGTGGCGAGCTCGCGCTGAATCTCGTCGCGATGGTCTCCACTGAGACGGGCGAGCTCTTCGTTGGCATCGTCCAGATTGTCGCTGTCGAGCTGCAACTGCGCCTTGGCGATGTCGAGGTCATCACTGGTGGGAGCGGCCGTGCCAGGGACAGTGGGGTTCTTCAGTGCGGCGGTGAGGCTGTCGACCTTGGCCTGATCTTCCTTGATGACTGCCTGCAGGGCAGTGACCTTCTGCTGAACCTCAAGCGCCTTGCCAGTCAGCGTACGGGTATTGAGCGTGGCCTGGCGGAGAGCGTGGGCGAAAGCCTGGTCGACTTCGTGATCGGCGAGCCGCTCGGCTTCCCGGGCGAGGCGCTTTTCTTCGGAGGAGACAGCGAGAGGGGAGAGCGCCTCGATGGTCTGCCAGGGACGTTGATCGACAAGGCTGCCCGCGGTATTTCTGGAAAGTCCCTTACCCCTGAGGAAGGGCAGGTTGGCCATGGAACCCCGGGTAAGAAAGAGACCGATGAGAGCGGCGACGAGCAGGAGGGCCGGGACAATAATAGATAGACTCTTCAACGCCTTCATCTTCCCACCCTATACCGGGAGGGCGGTGGTCTACAAAGGGGGGCGTTTAGGCTCGATGAATTTTAATTGAACCCTTGACGAAGCCTGGCTGTCCTGTGTATATAACCGATAGGTTATAAAACTTATGAGTTATGGAATAGTAGCTGCGAATGGACGGGCAGAACATCTGGACGCGATCTTCGCGGCGCTTGCGGATTCAACGCGGAGATCGATCCTGGCGCGACTGATTCAGGGAGAGGCCACGGTGATTGAGCTGGCGGAGCCGTATGCGATGAGCCAGCCTGCGATTTCAAAGCACTTGAAGGTGCTGGAGAGGGCGGGGTTGATCTCGCGCGGGCGGGATGCGCAGCGGAGGCCGTGCAGGCTGGAGGCGAGAGCACTTGAGGAGGCAAACGAATGGCTGGAGCGCTATCGGGAGTGCTGGGAGCAGAACTTTCAACGCCTGGATGCCCTGCTGGAAGAGATGAAGGCTGAAGAAGGACGAACGAGAAGTGTGAACACACGACAGAAGAGAAAGAGCCATAAAGGGAACTGAGACGAAGCCCACAAAAGGAGATGGCATGAACCTCACAACAGAACCTGAGATTGTAACCCAACCCGAAACTCACTACGCGTTTCTCGAAAGAGTCGGGCCGTTCTCCAGCACTGCTGGCCAGGCCTGGCAGGACCTGCATCGACTTGAGCCCGCCATTTCAAAACACAATCGGATCAACGGAGCCATGGCCCTCTACAGGGTGGGACCGAAGATCTATCGCGCCGGCTTCCTGCTTGCAGCCGCGCCGCAACAGTTGCCGCCCGATGTCCAATACCTGCAATTCGGGGGCGGAAAGTACAGCCGCTTCGTGCTGACCGGCCCCTATTCCAATTTGCCGGAAGCCTCTGGCCGCGTGTGGTCGATCGTTTCCGAAAAGCAGATTCCTTTGCGTGATGACTTCGCCATCGAGAACTACATGAACGACCCAAGGACGACACCAGAAGACAAATTGATGACCGAGATTCTTGTTCCAACTGCCTAATCCAGGCCCCAACCAAAATATTCCGAGGAGGACAGAATGCTGACGAGAGAGACAGGAAAACTGAAGCTTGCTGCGACGGGCGATCGCGAGATCGTTATGACCCGTGATTTCAACGCGCCACGCAAGTTGGTGTACGACGCCTGGACGAAGCCCGAATTGTTGAAGCGATGGTTGGCCGGCCCGGTTGGATGGACGATGACGGTGTGCGAGATCGACCTGAAGGTCGGAGGATCGTATCGCTACGAGTGGACCCATGAGAATGGAAGTCAGATGGGCATGGGAGGCGTTTACCGCGAGATCGTTCCTGAGGAGCGCCTGGTGGCGACGGAGAAGTTTGACCAGTCGTGGTATCCCGGTGGCGCCGTGACAACGACGATCCTGGTCGAGGAAAAGGGAGTGACGACGGCGGAGACGACGGTCCGGTATGACTCAAAAGAAGCCCGGGATGGTGTGCTGCAGTCACCGATGGATACGGGCGTGGCGGCGAGCTACGACCGGCTGGAGAAGCTGCTGGAGACGAGCTTCGCATAGATGAGAATATTCCGGCATGAGCTTGGCGCTCATGCCGGAACTGCTTCGTATTCAACTCAGGAGGAAGAGAGATGAGCGAGACCGGAACATCGCAGCGCTGGGGGCCGCAGTGTCGTCGCCGTGGTCGTGGGGATTGCGGTCGGCGCAATGCTCAGTCTTGGCGTTGATGAGGTATTGCATGTAACAGGCGTGTATCCGCCGTGGGGCAGGCCGATGTCTGATGGGTTGTTTGTATTAGCGACCGCTTATCGGCTTCTCTTCAGCGTACTGGGCTGTTATGTCATTGCCAGACTCGCGCCCGACAGGCCGATTCTGCACGCACTGGTGGGAGGAACGATTGGACTGGTTCTTTGTATTGGAGGAGCCGCCACCACGTGGAACACGGACCTTGGGCCGCACTGGTATTCGGTATTGCTGGCGGTGACGGCGTTACCATGTGCCTGGATTGGGGGCGCCTGCGGACTGGGACAGTGAAGGAACATACAGCTTGAACGGCTAACGGCGCGTATTTCCAAGGAGAGTGTCGCTAATTTTGTTTCGCCACAGCATGTTCTTGACTGAGATTGCTACCCATTCGACGTCGTCTTGTAATTTGGCCTCTGACGGCCATGCACAATTTTGAAAGAACCAAGCCGCTTTACGTAGCGATTCCCGCTCGTGCCAAGTCGTCATGATCAGCTTTTGCAAAGGGTTTTGAGCACTGATCTCAAATGGAATGATCACTTGGTCGAACAGATCGTGAACTCGCTCGCAATCGGGTCCCCACGCGCAAAAATAGCAAAGGCCGATTGGAACAATCCCTTGCCGTTTCAAGGATCTTATTGTCAGACAGACCTGACGCATTCATTGCTAACAACAAAACAAAGGGTTTCGAAAGCCAGCTAAGGCATGACGGCAAAGATTCTATGTCAGGGACATTACCAACTTGGAAGATTCGACTGTCCCCTTTTCACTCTGATGGGGTTTAGCTGCACGGAAGCTACCGCCAGGAGCGGAGGGCGATGACGGCGTTGAGGCCACCGAAGGCGAGTGAGTTGGAGAGAGCGAGCGTCGGACCGGTTGGCCGCGGTTCGTTGATGATGACATCGACGTTCAGCGAAGTATCTGGATTGGTGACGCCGGCGGTTTGAGGAAGGCGTCCTTCCTGGAGGGCAAGTAGGGTGGCGAGAGCTTCGAGTGCGCCGCTGGCCCCGATGGAGTGTCCATGCAGGGCTTTGGTGGCGCTTATGGGGATGTGTGTGGCGCGGGCTCCGAAGACCTGGTGAATGGCCTTGGCTTCGGTGGCGTCGTTGGCCTGGGTCCCGGTCCCGTGGGCGTTGATGTAGCCGACGTCTTCGGGCGAGGCGCTTGCATCGGCCAATGCTTTGCGCATGGCGGCGGCGGCGCCTTCGGCCTGGGGCTGGGTGATGTGGTTGGCGTCGGCGGACATGCCGAAGCCGACGATCTCACCGAAGATAGGGGCATTGCGGGCCTGGGCGGATTCGAGTGTCTCGAGGACCAGCATGGCGGCTCCTTCGCCGAGAGTCATACCATCGCGGTCGGCTGCGAAGGGGCGGCAACGTGTAGGGGAGACGACACGCATGGAGTCCCAGGCGCGGTAGAAGCCCCAGCTGAGGGGTGCCTCGTGTCCACCCGCAATGGCTGCGGTGGACATACCGGACCTGACCATATGGAACGCAAGACCGATGGCATGGGTCGCGGAGGCACAGGCGGTGGAGATGTCGAGCGTGGGGCCGGTAATTTTGAGATCGATGGAGATGTTGCTGGCACCGGCCGACGACATGGTGCGAACGATGGTGAGTGGATGCGCTCGGGCGTTGCGGGTATAGAGCCCTTTGACTTCGTGTTCTTCTGAGGAGCGGCCCCCGCAGGCGCAGCCCATGATGATGGCGATGTCGCCTGGAGCGTGGTGCTTCATCAACTCTGCCTGTTGCGCGGCCTGGCGTGCGGCCACGATGGCGAATTGCGTGTTGCGATTGGTCGCGGTGATGATGCCGGAGTCGAGGTGCTGGGCAGGATCGAAGTCGAAGACCTGCGCAGCCTGGGTATAGCGGATGCCGGGATTTCCGTCAGGCGCGTCAGGGACAGCGGCGATAGGCGCGACTCCGCTTGCCGCCGAAAAGAGAGCCTGGCGAAAGGCGGAGACGGAGGAGCCGATGGGAGTGATGCAGCCAAGTCCTGTGATGACGACACGGTTCACGAAAAAAGAGGGCTCCCTGTGCGTTACGGCGTGGCGGCTGTGGCCGGCGGCGTTTTCTTAGCGGCTACGAGTTGGTCGACACCGCGAACGACGTCGCCAACTGTCTTGAGAGAGCCGAGAGATTCGTCCGGAATGGCGATATCGAAGGCCTCTTCGACCTCGAAGGAGATATTGATCTTATCGAGGGAGTCAATATTAAGTTCTTCGAAGGTGGTATCGGGGGTGATGGTGTCAGTGGGGATGTTCTTGGCCTTGGCGATGATTGCGATACAGCGTTGTGTGGTGTCGTCCATGAGGCTCCCCCTTTCTGTCTGGATGCTCAAAGTTACAGGGATGCTTTGTTAGTGTAAAGCAGCTACCGACATAGAGGTATCCGAGAGATTCCTTCCTGGGCGATTAACGGGTTGAGATTTCAGTGAGAATGAATGGTTTCGAGAGCGGACTGGAGGGGAACCCCGCCGCTCAGCTTGATGTGCAAAACAGCTTCGAACGGCTTGATAACTCCACTGGTTTTCCCAACGCGATCGGTGATCTGGCGCACGTTCTCGGGGGTGCAGGCGAATTCGACGGCTGCCTGAGTACCGTTGGTGGTGAGCCCGGTGAAGATTGCGATGCGGCGGTTGGCTTCAATTCCGGGAATCGATGCGATGATGGCGTACTCGTCATTGGGCGAAGCAGGGACAAATCTTTGGGGTTCGCCAGAATGCGGGTGGCGGTTAAGGATGTAACCCTTGTCGTTGCCATCCAGTTCAATCGCGAAGTCGGATGTGGTGGAAAGGTCCTGCAGGGCGCCGTTCTGGCTGGGGGCTCCGACGAAGACAAGATTGCGTAATTTGGCTTCGTCCCAGGTGACCAGGCGGCTGCGTTTCAGGGTGAAGTCGGCATGATGGGTATCGAATACCCGGGTCAGCTCGTGGATGGCAGTGGCCTCGCCGGTCCCGGTGTAGGTCTCATCGGGAGTTCCGGGATATTCCAGTGAGTCCGCCATATCCGCGTTAGGAACCAGCTTGAGTCCCGTATACGGTGTGCCTTTGAAGAGAGGGTTGCTGTAGATGATCAGGGGCGAGTCGCCCACGAAGAAAGGCTTCCAGAAGGTATCGACATCAGACCGGGGTACGGCTGAAAGACGGCGCTCCAGCAGAAGACCGCCCAAGCCCCCGATGAGGAGACAGAGCAAAGCACCGGCGATCCCTTTCCAGAGGTGCTGGCGGCTGGATGAAGGCGGCGGATCGGCTACTGTTTCGAGCAACGGGTCCTCGAGGGAGAGGGATGCTGCATGTAGCGGTGGGGCAAATGCGGTGTGATTCGTTGGGCGAAAGACGGGGAGGTAGTGGCCTTTGGGGATCTCGACGAGGAGCTCTTCGTTGTTTCCCTCGCTAGAGAAATAAGCGGCCAGCTTCAGACGGAGGAGCCGTGCCTGAGAACGCACGATGCTGTCGTCGCTGGAGTTGTATCCCGGTATGCGATGAAAGACGTGAACGCCGATCTGCTGCTCGGTGGCTTCTTCGGGAGCTTCGCGCAAACTGCAGTCGACTACATAGAGGAAGAACTCAACCAGTTTGGGAGAAGAGCTGAGGTGAGGACTTGCTATGACACGTTGAGCTAAGGCCCAACGCGGATCATTCATCGTTCCTCCAATGAATGAATGGCTGACGACAGTTCCACTCACAATATTCATCAGTATTTCACGCTCAAATTTCACCCGTCAAACGGGGTGCGCACCGTGAATACGGTGACATTCATGTACTTAGACGCCGAATGTTTGTGACTGTTGCGTAAAGATGCTCATCTCTTCGACAGGCAATTTGTATTTGCCTCACTAATTAGGAGGACCAGATGTTGAATCAAAAAAGAGCGGCCCGCTTATGGCTTGGGTTAGTAGCAGTGTGTCTGCTGCTGTCCGGCTCGCGAGGCATGCATGCACAAGCGGTCTACGGTTCGTTGTACGGAACCGTGACCGATACTTCGGGGGCAGTGGTTAAAGGCGCTACGGTTACAGTCACGAATGCGGCGAAAGGGATCACGCAAAGCGCGCAAACGAACGAGAGCGGAGCGTGGAGCGTCGCTCACCTTATTCCCGATAGCTACGATGTGAAAGTGGAGGCTCCTTCGTTTGAGTCAACCGAATCGAAGGGAGTGGTGGTTCACGCAGACGTAGCTCAGCTAGTCGATGTAAAGCTGGGCGCTGGATCGAGCGAGACAATAAATGTCTCGGCGAATGACATTCCGGCGTTGAAGACAGACCGAGCCGATGTCGCCCAGATTCTGGACGAGCGGGCGGTTCAAAATCTTCCGAACCTGAATCGCAACTTCACCCAGTTTACGCTTTTGACGCCAGGAGTGCAGCATTCGACGTTCAACATCAATGGCCCCGAGAATCCGCAGGGCACAACTTCGGTCACGACGAATGGATCGAGCTACGGTGTTCAGGGCTGGTTGCTGGATGGCACGGACAACCGTGAGCCGGTGCTTGGAATTATCGTCATCAATCCAACCCTCGATTCGGTAGGGGAACTAAAGGTAACGTCGTCGAACTATGATGCTGAATTTGGAGGCGCGATCGGCGGAATCGTCAGCGCGCAGACGAAGTCCGGTGGAAACCAGTTTCATGGAGATGCCTTTTTCTTCCGCCACAGCGGCGAACAGTTGGCCCGCAATCCTTTCTCGCAGTCCTCACCTGACCCGGTGACGGGGAAGTTTATTCCCAATCAGGTCTTCGGCCAATTTGGCGGATCGCTTTCGGGACCGATCATCAAAGATCGCACGTTTTTCTTTATGGACTACCAGGGAACGCGTCAACGGCTAGGCGCGAGCCAGTTGTTGTCGGTTCCGACCCAGCAGGTTCGCAATACCTGTATCGATCAGACGAGCGGAGCGGCTTGCGATCTGAGCCAGTATCTCGGTTCGCAGCCCATCTATAACCATGTTGCCGGTAACGGTGTTCCGGGACAGCAATATGCCAGCAATGCGATTCCGCGTTCCGCGCTGTCTCCGCAGGCAATCGCCTTGTTGAAGCAGCTGCCGGCTCCGAATACGAACGGCACTTCAGTTACGAATAACTTCGCCGCATCGGGCAATGGCAGCAACGATGCCGACCAGGCAGATGTGCGACTCGACCACCAGGTCAATAGCAAGATCCATGCCTTTGGCCGCTACGATTACGCGCTTTTCCGTCTATTTGGAGATGCAGCGTTCGGGCCGGCAGGCGGGCCGGGCTTCGGCATCGGAGGAACGACTGGGCGGTCTACGGTTCAGAATCAGAGTGCGGCCCTGGGCATGGACTGGGCTGTGAGCCCGTCGCTGCTGACAGATCTTCGCTTCGGTTTTCTGAGCTACCACGTTTCGGAGAATAAACTCACCGCGGGCCAGACGCCTGCGTTGAATGCGGGCATTCCTAACCTGAATACCGCGCCGGACAGCAGTGGCCTGCCGAACTTTACGATGACGGATACGATCAGCAACTTTGGCACCCAGGGATGCAATTGCCCCCTTCAGGAGAGCGAGCAGGTGTTTCAGCTTGCGAATAACTGGACCAAGATTCTTGGTAATCATTCGATCAAGTTCGGTGGTGATATTCGCTATGCTCTGAACCTGCGCAATGCGAGCGACAACGACCGCGCCGGCGTCCTGAACTTTGCATCGGCTTCGACCGCTGCCGGTCCTCTGGATCCGGTTGCATCGAGCGGCAATGCGCTCGGATCGCTGCTGTTCGGGCAGGTGGCTCGCTTCCAGCGATTCGATGTGTATTCGCAGGACGCCTCTAACCGCCAGAAGCGCGGCGCGTTCTATGCGCAGGATTCGTGGCGCGTTACCAACAAGCTGCAGGTTAACTATGGCGTTCGCTGGGACATCATCTTTCCGGAAACCGTCAATAGCCCGGGAAATGGCGGCTTCGCCGATATCAATGCGGGTGGAATCCGAGTTGCCGGTGCAGGCGGGACTGGAACCAACGGTGGTCAGAAGATGGACTATACGAACCTTGCCGGCCGGTTCGGCTTTGCGTACCAAGTTCATCCTAATACAGTTATCCGTGGCGGCTTTGGCCAGGTCTATGACAGCGTGGGATTCTTCGGCACGCTCTTCGGTTCGATCCTGACCCACAATCTACCGGTTGTGAACAACGAAGACCAGGGCTCGACGAGCGCGACGGGGCAATACTTTGCTACCTTGACAACGCTGCCTGCAAAACCGGCGGCTCCCACGATTCCCAGCAATGGGATTATTCCTTTTTCCAACAGCTCCAGCCCGCAGTTCCGTGGTGACCGTATTCAGCTGCCGAAGGCGGATCAGTGGAACCTGACGCTGCAACAACAGTTCACGAATACCTTTACGGCTGAGATCGCGTATGTGGGAAATCACGCAGAACGCATCTATCCGGGTGAGACCTACGGGTATGACTTCAACTCGCCGCTTCTTCCTACGTCGCCTGCCCAGCTTGGTAATAGCGCGGCGCGGCGGCCTTACTTCAATCAGTTCGCCGGGACCTACCAGGGTGCTGCGGTCATCTGCTGCTCGAATGGTCTGACATCTGCCGCGCCGTCGGCGAATGCCAATTACCATGCTCTGCAGACGAAGCTGGATAAGCGGTTCAGCAACGGCCTGCAATTCAATGCGAACTACACCTGGTCCAAGGCGATCAACTATGCCAACGATGCAGCATTTGCGAACTATCCGGAGCTTAGCCGCGGACGCAACGACACAAATCGCACGCATGTTTTCGTGATGAGTGGAGTGTATGCACTGCCTTTCGGCAGAGATCGTATGTTCGCAAGCAACGTCAACCACATGGTCGATTATGCGATTGGTGGTTGGACCCTGAGTGGCAGCACAACATGGGAGAGTGGACGCCCGTTCACGCCTACCTATGCGGAGTGCGGAGCTGATCAGGACCTGGACAACAACTTCGGTGGGCCCGGTGTCAGCAGCGATTGTCGTCCTGACAGCGCCGGTGGTGGCTTTACAACCCAGGTGAGCTCGCTTGATCCGGTGACGCACTCACGGCAGTACTTCACGCCGGTCGCTCCGCTGACGGCGCATGGAGACACTGCGGGTGCGTTTGCCCGGCCCGCCTTTGGCACAATTGGCAATATCGGCCGTAACTCCCTGGTGGGGCCTCGCGACTATTACGCAGATGCTGCTCTCATCAAGGATATTCCAATCACCGAACGCGTGAAGGCCCAGTTCCAGTTCCAGGCCTTTAATGTCTTCAACCATACTGCGCTTGATATTCCAACAGCGTCGAATGCACGCTGCGTCGACTGCACTGTGGGTGGCGGCGTCATTACCAGCCTGGAAGGAAACTCCAGCATGCGTCAGCTGCAATTCGCTGGCCGCATCACCTTCTGACGCAAGATGAACCTTGACAGGAGCTGTCTTACGGCAGCTCCTGTTTTGCCTTACCTCCGCAAGTCATCATCAACTAGAATCCCGAGTGACAAGAAGAGGACACGTGCGACACTTCTCGTACAGAATGCGTCTATTTTGCGCTTTTCTGCTTTCCCCCGCTTGCATTGCCGCGGGACAGGCGCGGTTCGCACCCGTCTCAAGCTTTCCGTTGGACAGCAACAAACTGCTTATTAGGCAAGCTGCACAAGCTAATCGTCCGTTCAGCGTGACGGGCCAACGTGGCGCCATTCTCGGCCAGCAGGATGGAAGCTTCGAGCTATGGCTGCTTCCCGTGAAGATTCTGCACAATGCGCGCCTCACAGCTCGATTGGAGGGTTATGAAACTACGATCGATCTGAACAAACACGCCTCGCAGATCGAAGTGCGACCGGATCACACGACCATCACCTATTCCCATGCCGCGATTACGGTGAAGCAGCATATGTTTATTCCGCGATCAGCGAATGCGGGCGTTGCCACGGCGGTGGTCCTATTTGAGATTCACGCGATTCGCCCAGCTGTGGTTACGCTGCAGTTCGAGCCTTCGATGGAGCGTCAATGGCCGGCTCCCAACTTCGGACGGCCAAACGCGTCCTGGACCAGCGTCGACACTGGCGGGATCTATACGCTGGCAACGGACAACCCGAATTTTTTCGGAGCCGTCGCGATGCCAGGCAGTGAGCGCGGCCCACTTCGCCCTTATCAAGAACGGGCGCAGACGCTGCCCCTGGAGTTCAACATCCATTACGATCCGGCTCGAGATGATGGAAGGTTTTTTCCTCTGCTGGCAGCTGTTACCGGTGTTGACGGCAAACCGGAGTTGAGTGTGGATCAACTTCAGAGACGTTTGCTGGAAGCTGCACAAGGGGTGCCTGCGCTTTATCAATCCACAGCGGAGTTCTTCGATCATTTCTTTGATACGAGGCTGACGACGCACACGCCTGACGCGAGGTTGGACGAGTCGCTGCAATGGGCGGAGATCTCCATTGAGCAGGCAAGGGTTCTATCTCCCATTGGATCCGGGCTGGCCGGTGGATGGTACACGTCAGGGGATTCGGCGCGTCCTGGGTTTGGCTGGTTTTTCGGACGCGACACATTGTGGACTCTCTATGCCGTGAACAGCTATGGCGATTTTCAGCTGAGTCGTGAAGCGATGGACTTCCTGTTAGCTCATCAGCGTGCGGACGGCAAGATGATGCACGAGTATTCGCAGACGGCGGAACTTGTCGACTGGGTCCATCTTCCGTACCTCTACGCGGCCGCAGATTCCACGCCTCTGTTTGTGATGCAGATGGCCGATTATGTTCTCTCCAGTGGAGATATCGAATATCTGCGAGCGCATTGGGACAACGTGAAACGCGCTTATGCTTTCACCCGAGCCCACACGACCCATGGCGTCTACGACAACTCTCAGGGCACGGGATGGGTGGAAGAATGGCTTCCAAAGATGCCGCAGCAGGAGATCTATCTGGCAGCTCTCGACCAGCAGTCATCGGAGGCGATGGCGAAGCTGGCGAGGTGGATGAAAGATGACACGCTCGCATCGACGGCAGCGCAGCAGGCGAGGACGATTCGCGATTATCTTGCCACATACCGCAGCCAATATGGCTTTTACAGCTTCAGCCATGATGGAGACTCCTTCGATACGCGGCATACGATCTTCCCTGCGGTCGCGTGGTGGAGTGGCTCACTCATGCTTCCGCAAGAAGACAAGATGTTTGACGCCTGGGCGTCGCCGCGCTTTTCCACCGATTGGGGAACACGTTCGATGGGAGAGGGTGAGGCTGCCTATGATCCTCTTAGCTATCATCACGGTTCTGTGTGGCCGCTCTATACAGGCTGGGCCTCGCTTGCGGAGTATCGCGTTAGACGTCCGCAAGCTGGATTTGCCAGTCTCGAACAGAACGCACAGCTTACGTGGCTTCAGGATCCGGGTGCGGTTACCGAGCTTCTGTCAGGGCAGTTCTATCAGCCCCTGGGCAGAAGCAGCTCGCATCAGCTGTGGTCTTCGGCGATGGTGTTGAGCCCGGCAGTGCGCGGCCTGTTCGGTCTCGAGGCAGATGCGATGACGGGACGGCTGCGGGTAGATCCTCAGCTGCCTGCGCAGTGGTCTGAAGCTTCGTTGCAGAATGTGCCGTTTGGAATGACGCGGCTCAATCTAGAGATGCACCGAGTCGATGCAAATCTCGAAGTTGAGGCGGTCTCGCAAAAGCCGGTCAGGCTCTGTCTCCAAAGCTCTCGCGAGTTTTTCGCAGAGGCATCGTGCGATGCAACTGAGGCGACCAGCCATCGCCTGCGAATCCCACTTCCGACGGTGGAGGTGGGATTGGAGCCGAAGAGTGTGCAGCCGGGGGCCAGTACTGAGCAGCTGAAGTTTATCCACCAGGAATATGGGCCGCACTCCCTGAGTGTCAGGCTGGATATACCTGCTGGGCGCGATTCAAGGATTTACCTACGGACCAATGGCACGGTTCGCAATCTGAAGGTGACGGGAGCGCGACGCGACGGGGATTGGCTGATTATCGCCGGCAACGCCACCGGAGGATATTCAGAAAAAACGATCCAGATCAGCTGGTAGACGTATGCCTAGAAACGTCGATGACTGCTTTTTCTGGAATACATTGCAGAAGTCAGGCAAAGGGGCAGTGAAAGCCATCGTCTTATGAAGAGAAAGCAGCGTTGTCCTCAGGCGGGCTTTCGAGAAAAGGAGTAAGAGCTATGGCTGGCAATCGCGGTGTCGTATATCTTGGACCAAACCATGTAGAGGTTCAGGCAATCGATGATCCCAAGTTTGAAAATCCTGCGGGCAGGAAGATCGAACATGCTGTGATTCTCAAGGTTGTCTCCACCAATATCTGCGGATCGGATCAGCACATGGTTCGCGGTCGAACGACCGCTCCCAAAGGGCTGGTACTTGGCCACGAGATTACTGGTGAGGTGATTGAGAAAGGTAAAGACGTTGAATATATTGATGTCGGCGATCTGGTAACCGTGCCATTCAATGTTGCCTGCGGCCGATGCCGCACCTGCAGAGAAGAACAAACGGGAGTATGTCTAAACGTCAATCCCAGCAGAGCTGGCGGTGCGTATGGTTATGTGGACATGGGTGGGTGGGTCGGGGGACAGGCTGAATATGTCATGGTTCCTTATGCCGACTTCAATCTAATCAAGTTCCCGGACAAAGCACAGGCACTTGAAAAGATTCGCGATCTGACAATGCTTTCCGACATTCTGCCTACGGGGTTCCACGGCGCAGTCACAGCCGGTGTCGGAGTGGGCTCGACCGTGTATGTCGCAGGCGCGGGTCCAGTTGGCATGGCGGCGGCGGCATCGGCACAGATTTTAGGGGCTGCTGTTGTGCTGGTAGGCGATATGAATCCGGCTCGGCTGAAGCATGCTGCGTCTGTGGGCTTTCAACCCATTGATCTGAGCAAGAGCGACAAGTTAGAAGAGCTGATTGAAGCTGTGCTTGGGGTTCCCGAAGTGGACGCGTCCATCGACGCGGTGGGTTTTGAGGCAAAGGGACATGGAGCGCAGCATGCGGTCGAGGCTCCTGCAACGGTGCTGAATTCCCTGATGGCCATTACCCGCGCGGCCGGAGGGATAGGAATTCCCGGTCTTTATGTGACTGAAGATCCGGGTTCGAAGGACAAAGCTGCACAACAGGGAGCCTTGAGCATGCGGTTTGGCCTGGGATGGGCGAAGTCGCATCGCTTCTCCACAGGACAGACTCCGGTTCTCAAATATAACCGCGCGTTGATGCAGGCGATTCTGCATGATCGACTGCCCATCGCAAAGATTGTGAACGCCACGGTGATCTCTCTTGACGAAGCGCCCCAGGGTTACCGTGACTTCGACTCGGGTGTAGCAAAGAAGTTCGTGCTCGATCCACACGGGCTACTTCAAAAGACAGCGTGATCTTTATGCAGAGGGAAAGGGGATTCCGGTATTCCCCTCTCTTCGCATCTTGAGGTACGGTCATGGCTTCGGCACTGGCTCTTCATCCGCCACATCATTTACCCGCGACAGATTCCTGCCGTTCAAGTGTGAAGGCCATCGCCTGGAAGTCTCCGCGCAACTCCACGTCGATTCCGCGATGCATCCAGTAAGCTCCACTTGCAGAGGCGGGAGTTTCTGAGTTGACTTTGCCATTGAGGGGTTGAATCTTATAGATGGCATTTTCATCCAGGCCGCGCAGATGGATGCGGGGAAATGGATAGTTCTGTGTGCTGGAATGCAAAAATGCGAAGGCAACTGCGTGGCGTCCATCGCGGGAGACACTTTCCGTGACGGATTCTTCTCCCTCGCGCGGCGACATCAACCGATAGAGCGAACCACGTTGAACCGTCTCTCGAATGGATTTATAGCTCGCAATCATCTTCGTCGCCACCTGGAAATCCTCTGGAGACCACTTGTTGAGATTCGCCCCTACGCCTAACGAACCTTGCATGGAAGAGAGAAAGCGATATTCCAGCGAGAGCGTACGGTGATTCACCCAGGTGGGTGAGTCGGTGACCCATGCCATCATGATTCCCGGAGTGTAGGCGTAGGTGAATCCATCCTGAAGTGATAAGCGATCATAAGCATCGGTATTGTCGGATGGCCAGACCTCATCTGTGAGGTGCATCACGCCAAGGTCAACGCGACCGCCGCCGCCAGAGCAGCTCTCGAATTCGACGTTTGGATGCTTTATCCGTAACTGGGCGAGGATGTCGTAGAAGTTGCGCGTGAAGTTGATATAGACGTTCTTCTGCTCTTCTACTGGAATCGCAGCCCAACCGGGCTCGGACCAGTTCCGGTTGTAGTCCCACTTGATAAAGGAGATGTCGTTCTCGGTGAGGAGCTTATCGAGCCATTGCAGAACATAGGCGTGAACGTCAGGACGAGCGAGGTTAAGCACTAATTGATTGCGACCTTCTGTTTGAGGGCGGCCTGGAAAATTGAGAACCCAGTCCGGATGTTTGCGATAGAGATCGCTATCGGGATTTACCATCTCCGGTTCCACCCAAAGGCCAAAGTCCATCTTGAGAGAGTGGACTTTGTCGATGAGAGGCTTCAATCCGTGGGGAAACTTTTGCGGGTTGACATACCAGTCGCCAAGACCAGCATGGTCGGTTTTGCGCTGCCCGAACCAGCCGTCGTCCATCACGAAACGTTCAACGCCCAGGCTGGCAGCTTTTTCTGCAAGTGCGATCTGGCCAGCTTCGTCCACGTTAAAAGTCGTTGCCTCCCAAGAGTTGTAAAGGACAGGCCGCAATTTAGGCGTGGGGGCGTGCGGAAGAAGGGTGTCGATCTCGAAACGATGCAGAAGGCGTGATGCTCCGCCGAGGCCGTGGTCAGAGTAGCCACCATAAAAGAAGGGAGTTTGGAAATGCTCGCCCTTTTTGAGAAAGTATGCAAAATCGAAAGAGTTTGGGCCGCCGGTGACGCGGATATCCTGAAGCGCGTTTTGTTCGACGGCGAGCTTCCAGGAACCGCTCCAGCCGAGTGCGCCAAACCATACGTCTCCGCGATCCTGATCTTTCTCGGATGCATGGTCAATCATGAACCAGGGATTGTTCTGTGCGCCGGTTGTCCCTCGGCGGCTTTCCAGAACCGTCTTTCCACCGTGAATGGGCTGCTCCTGAAGATTCCACTCTGCTGCCCATCGGCCTGTGACATAGTGCAAACGATAGTCAGTTCCGCGGGGCAGATTCCACGTTCCTGATGCGATCTGTTCAATATTGAAGGAAGCAGAGGTCTTGTTTTCGATATTCGCGGAACGGCGCAGAATCCCAGACTCCGTATCGATGCGGTATTGAAGGGTGACATACACCTCGCGCGAGATGTCTTTCATGAGGATATCGACCTCATTTCCGTCAACCTTATTCGAGACGTATTTGAGAACGAGGTCGCGATTGCCGTCGGGGAATGTAATTTTCAGGTCGGGCTCGACGTAGAGCGCTCCGCCCCAGCCGATGAATTCCTGCGGTGTTGTATTGACGGGCATGTCAAAGGATGCGGCTCCGTCCGCAGAGCGTGCCGCGTCGAAGTGTTCGCTTGCCGGTAGATGTTTTCCCCAGTAAATCGTCTGCACCTCGCCCTGGGTATTGATGCCAAGGACGTAAGTCACATCTCCGCCATCGAGGCGAAAGACATTTGTCTTTGCGTCGAACAGTGCTGAAGCATAAGCTCTCTTCGGTAGCGCCGATGCGAGGATGCAAAGAGTGAGCAGGGGCAAAAAGAGACGCCGGACGATAGATGAGAATTGCATTCGGAACTCCTCGAGAAAATGTACAGGACGATTGACAAACATTTGAGCAAATTCGCGCCGGACAGTCATTCATCGTATCCCCAATCCAGTCGGGCCTTCGCTATGAGAGAATGCGTCAATTGAAGGTTGTTTCTATGAGTAGGATTATTTTTATCAGCCATGGAACTTGAATCCAAGCAAGTTGGAATTAAAGAGATTGCGCGAGCCCTCAAAATCTCTATCGGTACGGTAGACAGGGCACTTCACAATCGTTCGGGCGTGAGCGAGAGGACGAAGAGCCGTGTGCTGCAGATGGCGAGCAAACTGGGATATCGGCCCAATCTTGCAGCACAGGCCTTGAAGCTGAACCGGCGCATTTCGATAGCGGCGGTATTGCCGAAACACATCTCGTACTTTTTCGACCCGCTGCGCGCAGGGATCGCTTCGGCGGCCGCTGTTGCGGTGCGGGGCCAGGTCGCAGTGGATTTTATTGAGTATCCCAGACTTGGCGTGGGGGACGAAGAGGCCCTGCAGAAAGCGATTCATCGAGGCTATGACGGGATCATCTTTTTGCCGGGCAATATGCAGCGATATGATTCGATGATTCGTAAACTCTCGCATGGCGGCACTGCCATGATGTGCGTGGGTTCGGACGCGCCAACCAGTGAGCGTATCGGATCCGTAGGAGTGGATGCGTATGTGAGTGGCGCAATCGCGGCTGAGCTGCTTTCCTTTCGATTGGCTCAGAAGGCGAATGTCGCAGTGTTCAGCGGGGAACTCTCCCTGATGGACCATGCGGAGAAACTGAGGGGATTTGCTGCCACAATCGCCGTGCAGGCACCGCACTTGACGTTGCTGCCAGCGCTTGAGAGCCATGAGAGGCCCAAAGAGGCCTACCGTCAGACCATGGACCTTATGAAGAAACGAACACGTCCTGAAGGGCTGTACCTGAGCACCGCGAACAGCCAACCTGTGCTGCAAGCGCTGGACGAGCTGAATCTTCTGGATAAGGTACATATTGTTACGACGGACTTGTACAAAGACCTGGTTCCATTGATTGAGTATGGAAAGATCCTCGCGACGATTTACCAGCGCCCCTTCACGCAGGGGAAGCTGGCTTTCGAAAATCTCGTAGCCTATCTGCTGCAGAAGGATGAGCGACATCGGTACATTCGATTGGCACCCCATGTTGTTCTCCGGAGCAATCTCTCACTCTTCTCCGACGACGCCCCTGAGAGGGTGGCGCGAGTCGAAGAAGAGCAGCTGAATTTTTAGTTCCTGTTTCCTGGCACAAGACGGATAGCTGCACCCCCACCTGGAGCGAGATGTAAGGTGATGGTATCTGCGCTTGTAACCGATTTCTTCGATATGAGCAGGTGCTTCGGCTGTTTGTCGGCATCTGGCGCATCTTCGTAGGCTTCAGCAGTGTATGTTCCGGAGCCCAGGAAGCGAAGCGGGATGCGCAATGTGCGTGGTGTCCAGTTTGTCATGCTGCCGAGATACCACTCTGCGCCATGACGCCGTGCAATAGCTGTATATTCCCCGGGATCGCTGTCGACGACGTGCGTCTCGTCCCATTCAACAGGAACATCTTTCAAGAACTCCAGGCCAGGTTGCTTCACATAGTTCCGTGGACTATCGGAGAGCATGGGAATTGGCGTCTCATAGATGACATAAAGCGCGAGCTGCTGGGCTCGGGTTCCCATCGCCATCGGGGCCTCATTTCGCGGGATGAAACCATCTTCGGTTGCATTGTCGAAGGCGCCAGCCGTGAAGTCCATAGGCCCGGCGAGGAGCCTGGTCGAGGCAAAGGTTGTGCGGTCTACCGGACTGTCACGGCGACCGACCTTGTTATTTTCGAGACCGAGAACAGCCTCGTAGCTCATGACGTTGGGATAAGTGCGAAGCAGGCCCCATGGTGTTCGCGAACCGTGGAAGTCGACCATCAGGTGATGCTCTGCGGCATGCTTCGCAACGTCATAGTAAAACTGAATTCCTTCTTGATCATCGCGATTGATGAAGTCAATTTTGAGCCCGGCGACCCCCCACTTCTCATAAAGAGGGAAGGCTTCGCGCATCTGCTTAGCGACAGCCTCAGAGTATAGCCAAACCCAAACTTTTACATGTTTGGTCGCGCCATAGCGAACGAGTTCCGGAACATCAACCTTTCCGTTCAGTTGCGTAATATCGCCGGGCCTGGACCATCCGGCATCCAGCATGAAGTAGGGCAAGCCATTTTCCGCGGCGAAATCGATATATTCCTTCATTACCTCCGTGGTAAAACCGCTTTTGTCTGTAACGCTGACGTTGTCTACCCACCAGTTCCAGGAGGCCTTTCCACCTTGAATCCAGCTTGTATCGGAGATGCGATTCGCAGGATTGAGATCGGTGAGCAGATTGGACTCGATCAATTTTCCTGGCTCATCCGCTACAGCGAGGATCCTCCAGGCAGAATGATGAGGAAGATTGTCAATTGCAG
The DNA here is from genome assembly GCF_059115365.1 of Edaphobacter sp. FHG110511_03. Lineage (NCBI taxonomy): Bacteria > Pseudomonadati > Acidobacteriota > Terriglobia > Terriglobales > Acidobacteriaceae > Edaphobacter > Edaphobacter sp. FHG110511_03. The sequence continues at coordinate 1,678,838 of NZ_JBZYWL010000001.1, forward strand.
CATACTGTGGATCATCCCATCGAGGAGATAGTTTGACCGTGAAGTAATGGCCCGCCCAACTTCCAGATGGATTGGTCAGGTACATGGAACTATTGCTTTCAAGGTCAGATTCCATCAGCGATAACCACGCAACGCCGGGTTCATGCAGGAGGACAGGGGTACCAATGAGGAAGTGACTGGGTACTCCTCCTTGATTGCTGAGTGCGGAGAGATTGAGTTTTACATATTCACTCTCGTAGCTGCTGCGATAGTTGGGAAGCGCGAGCATCCATGCGGTCGCATCCTGGCTGAATCGAAACTCGGTTGCTTCGGAGCGAAGGCGAAGATCGCGAACAGAAGGTTGCGATGGTATGCGATAGCGGAAACAAAGGCCATCGTTGTAAGCACGAGCATCTACCAGGAGCATACGGGGGTGTTGTCCCAGCTCCGCAACCTGCAAGGTAATCATGTTATAAGCATCATGGACCTTGCTGACTTTAGTGTTTCTCAAAGGATAGTCATCAATTCCGGAGGACTGTTTAGTTTCCACTACATGAACGTCGGAACCTAATACTGCGCCACCTTCCAGATCGAGGCCCAAAGAAGAAGCATCAACGATTGGCTTGCCGCGGAATGTGGCGGAATAAATGAGTTGTCCCGCTTCGCCTGCTGACGTCGGTGTCTTCCTGATTCCGAATGTCATCGTCAGTCTGCCATCAGGCGAGGATACTGACGGGGCCACCTCCTGCGCCTGCAACAAAGGGGAGAACACCAAAAAGAAGACGAAGGCGGAAGATAGGGCGGATAGTCGAGACAGCATGAGATCACCTCAAAGGGTTCGTTTATTTTTCCCGGGCGCTAGGAATTCTCTATCGATCAATTTTTTGCCCGAGATGCGGCTTCGATTTGTTCCAAAGTGTATCCACGAGTTTCTGTAACGCCGAAAGCGACCAAAAGTGCGCCAGCCAGGCAGATAGCACCGTAGCTGACAAATACTCCTCCTGTTCCCAAGCGGTTATTGAGGAAAGGGAAGGTGTAGGTGAGTAAAAAGGATGCGATCCAGAGAGCGCTGACGGAAGCCGAGACGCCATGCGAGCGGACGCGGTTCGGGAAGATTTCAGAGATAAGAACCCACGTGACTGGCGCCAGCGTAAGAGCATAGCAACCAATCGCGCTGAGAGTGAGGATGAGTACTGGTGTTCCCAGCTTGCCGTGGCTATAAGCCCATGCACATAGGAGGTGCGAAAGTGCAATGCTGATGCAGCCTGCAAGCATCAAACGACGGCGACCGAGAGAATCAACAAGAAACATCGCCAGAATCGTAAAGACAAGATTGATCGAACCTGTGATGACGATATTGAGGAAGATGTCGTTCGATCCGTAACCAGCACTTCGATAAATTTCTGCAGCATAGTTAAACAGAATGTTGATGCCGGTCCACTGTTGCAGAACTGCCAGCGCTATTGCCACGAAAAGAATGCGGCGAACGCCTGGACGCAAGAGATCGCCCCATGATGAAGCCGTCACGTCGGCATTGAGCGAGTGTTCTATGCTCGCAACTTCGGAGGCAGCATATGCAGGGCCGCCGATGCGAGTTAGAACGGAAACGGCCTCTGACTCACGATTTCTGCTGACGAGCCATCGTGGACTCTCTGGAAGGGAGACGGATGCTATTGCGAAGAATGTCGCCGGGACAACGACAGCAGTAAACATCCAGCGCCAGCCATACTGTACATTCCAGCTCTGAAAGAAGACCTGCTGTGACATGCCTTGAGAGACAGGGCGTGCCAGGAGCCAGTTGACGATTTGTGCCAATAGGATGCCTGCGACAATGGCAAATTGATTGAGACTCACAAGACGCCCTCGAAGCGCGGCAGGACTGATCTCGGCAATGTAAAGCGGAGACACATTGGAAGCCAGGCCGATTGCGATGCCACCGATAATTCGCCAAATGATGAAGCTGGAGAAGGAGAAGGACCATCCTGTGAGTGCGGAAGAGACAGCGAAGAGAACGGCAGAGACAAGAAGCAGTGGTTTTCTGCCATATCGTTCTGTAAAGTAGCCGGCGGCAAGTGAGCCAAGGAGACATCCGAGAAGCGCACAGCTGTTCGCCCAGCCAACTTGGGCCGAAGCATTAAGATGGAAATAAACCTCGTAAAACTGGCGCGCTCCTCCGATTACAACCCAGTCATATCCAAAGAGCAGTCCACCCAGCGCGGCAGAGATGGCGATCCACCACACATAGCCGGTTTGTAACGGCGGTGTTTGCGTGCCTGATGCAGAATCAATTGTGAAGGGTCCCTGCATTCTCAGATCCCCAAGGCTCGCGACAGGTCTATCGCGCCAATGTGATTGCGGTCTTCGGCCAAGACCTGACGCAGCAGTTGAATGGCGAGAGGCGTGTCTCCAAGACCCAGCAAGGATTGTGCCTCAAGAAAATTTGCAGTGATGCTCTGGCGTTTCTGAAGATCTTCGTCAAAGAGAAGCATTGCTGGAAGCGAGGTCGCAAAATAATCGATCCTGGGAACCTGCTGACGTAGCCTTCGAGCATAATCTCGGATTTTCTCAAAGAGTAAGCGGGCATTTTCAGTTTCTCCCAGTTCTTTCAGCGCCTGTGCGCTCCAATAGGTCATCTCTGAGATCTCCTGCACCTGCATTTGCTGGAAGTCGCCCATGGATTGAGCTGCTCGTGAGAATACATGAAGCGAGGCTTCGAAATTACCGGCCATGCGCAGGCTTACTCCCAGCCAGTAATCGATAACACTTCGATTTTGGAGAAGGTGTCGCGCTTCGCTCAGACTTTCCGGTGGATGTTCTGCCAGACGCAGATGTTTGAGGGCTGTGCTGGCATCGCCGTGTGAAAGCGTACTTTGCGCCAGAAGGACGTGTGCTCTTACATATTGCGCGAGCACTTGTCCTTCGCCGCCTTCCCAGGGCTGAAAGTGCTGGTCGAGGATCAGGTCGAGTGCCTGTTGATACTCTCCCTCGCTATTAAGAAGCGATGCAAGTTCGATCGAGAGGTCATCTCGAAGAGATACCAGGTCAGAATGATTCCTTAGTTGTTGAAGCCGTTTCCTAGGTTCCTCGCCCGTATGTTTCAGGAGCTGGTCGTATTCGTAGAAGATACGTGCATCTTTTGGGGCAACCTTGCGAGCGCGACGGAAGGCATCCAGCGCCTTCTCCGGCTGCTGCTGCATATTGAAGTAACCCAAGCCAAGATTTCTCCAGACCGTTGGAAACTCGGGATCGAGTTCCGCAGCACGTTCCCATTGCGCGATTGCTTCTGTATGTCGTTTCCGGTCGTATAAGAAGTTGCCGAGGTAATACCGGGCTCGTGCGTCATCGGGATATAAGCGTATCGCCTGCTCAAGCAGCAGCATCTCTTCGATACGGCTGGGAAAAACATAGGCAGGATCTGCTGCTGCGGCTTCACGATAGGTCTTTTCAGCGTCCTTCGCACGACCGAGGCGTGCGAGTACGTCTGCCTTGACATAGAGCAATAAGGCGCAAGGTCCATTCAGGCTGGTCCTATCTTCGGGAAGAATTTCCTGAGCTAGGTCAAGCAGATTAGCCTGACAGAGGCTAAATGCAAGGTCGAGACACTGCTGCCCATCTTCGGGAATAGCGCCATTTCTTAGAAATTGAGAGAAAACGTCGAGTGGGTCGAGTTCCAGTGTTGCCTGAAGCAATTGATCCGCCTCGGCATTCCGGCCCAGCTTGCGAAGAACGATAGCTTTTAGATTGAGTGCGTTAAGGTTCTCAGTTTCTGCGCCCAGGGAGCGGTCGAGATGATCGAGCGCAGTATTCCACTGATGATGGATGCAATCGATCTCTGCAAGGCGATGATACGCCGGAGCACGCCAGGCCGCGTTCCAAGCCGCTTTATAGAAGGCACTATAGGCGTCGGAGATGCGCTGCTGCGCCAGGAGTACGAGACCGAGGTTATACAGAGGCTCTCCATCATAGGGATTGGGATTGCGCTGTGTGAGACGTTGAATCGAAGCTCGGAGATGACGCTCAGCGCATTCGAGTTCGCCTCGACGCAGGTGCCATCGACCAAGCGCGTTATTGCATCGGCTATCTCCTGGATCTCGACGCAGCGCTTCTCGCCAGTAAAACTCGGGGTAGCGCGTGGGGTGGCGATATTGCTCAAGGTGAAGACCGGTCAGATAGAGCTCATCCAATGAGCCGGTCTCCTCGGGGGAGGCAGGCTCGGTCGCTACCTCTGGAGGATCGGCTTCTCCAATCTTCGCCGGCGCATAGCAGAGCAGAGTCTTCTTTCCTTGTTCAAGGACAACTTCAAAATCGGTCAGTTTCTCAGTAGCGAAGATGTAATGCAAAGGGTGCTCAGCCAGAAGATCCCCGCACCACCGGGCAATCTCATGGCCACTTACCCGCACCGCCAACGTGCTTTGGGGACGGTCGCTGGTCACCTGAAGGTGAACGTTGAGTCCGCCGGGAGTAATCTCGACCCGCACGGCTGCAGCCAAGTTTGCGAGATCGGGTACTCCGATCTCCCGAATGGGATACCAGAACTGGCTGAAGGACTTGGTTTCCCCCGGTGCGAGAAATGAGAAGTCCGGTTGGTTATCGGTATAAACGCCGGCCATCAACTCGATGTAGGGGCCGTCCTCGTCTGTCAGGCTACGGTCCCACGCATAGCCGAAATCGTGATTTCCCCATGTCCACTGCTTTTTCCCCGGAGAGATGTAATGGTTGGCAAAGGACACGACTCCTGCCTGTCGTTTGTGATCGTATCCTCCGGCAAAATCACCTTTGGAACCGTCGATCATGTAGCTGGTGGGAACGGGGATATTGGCGTACCAGCTCAGATCATTAGGCGGATAGGAGCCATCCGGTACGAAGTGAGGGGGGGCCTCTTCTGCCGGAACGCCGTGCCGTGCCCTTTCGCCATAATCTATGCCATAGTAGTTTCCCTGACTAAACGGATAATGGGTAATGGCACGTTTGGCGTGATCAGCCGCAAAGCGGACATCCCTGGGAAAAAAGGACTGGTACTGCTCATGAACGTGGGTAGCTACATTTGCCCACCAAAGGAACGTTTGTGTTTGCTGTGTACGGTTGTACAGACGGACGCGAACTTCGATGTACGCCTTTTCAGGATGCAGGCGGATACCATGCATGCCTTTCATGCGGGTCATCGGGTCATGATCACTACACCAGATCGTGACAGCGCCATCTTTTTCCCGCTCAATCGTAGTGTCTACGGGCATGTAAGTTGCAGGACGATGATGCTGTGGCCAATTGAACTCTACGCCACCTGAGATCCACGGTCCTGCCAAACCAACAAGGGCAGGTTTTATAACATTTTGCCTGTAAAAAAAATCGTAGCCGTTGAGCTTATCCATACCGACATGAATACGGCCCCCGATCTGTGGAAGCACCATCAGCCGTAGATATCGATTTTCAATATGGATTGCCTTCCATTTTTGGAGCGTCGGGACGGTGTCGATACGATCGATGACAGGCAGCGGATATACGCGACCGCTGCTGCCCTGGTAGACCCGCTTCTCCAGAAAAAGTGGATTACGGTCAGCCACGGCGGGAAGATAGGTTCGCATTGTCACGTCTTCTTCCCATGCCTTGACCTGTCCCGATTCGTTGGTCGGTGCTTCAGGCAAGATGAGTTTCACGTGATCAATCGCTTCGCTTTGCATTCTGCCCCTGGAATGTGGTCTCTCTCGAATATCGTTGAGAATCTATCTCGTGTACGTTACCGATCATTGCCAAATCTATGTTTCTAGAAATAGAGATGTCAAGTTATTTCAAGGGAAAAAGGGCTTTAGGTCCGCAAGCGAAAGCTGCAGCATCTCGCTAGGCGTTAGCGCATCCTTCGCAGGCAATTGGAGAGGATATTCGTCGGAGTCGCGAAGGGGCGCTCATACCCTCCTTCTTCAGCGTGCATCACCCAATAATCGCTAGGGCAGAACGACATTAGCTCCTAATCCGTCCGTAAAGCGGGTGTTAACTTTCGCCAATGTAGTTGAAGCCGTTACTTGCGCGATCATTCACAGGTCTGAAGCAAGCCTTCCAGGACAGGGTAGCAGGCTACCGCTGTCCCGAGGAATATGCTCAGCGGTTTAGAAGACATACTTGAGAGAAAGTTGAAGGAAGCGGGCGTCCGGCGCGTTCGCCTGGAGGTTTTTCGGGCCTGTGATCTGACCTCCACCAGAGCCGTTGTTAGTCGTGGAAGGTTTGTCGAGGGTTGGATGGTTGAATACATTGAAGGCATCGACTCGAAATTGCAGATACTGCTCGCGGAAGGTGGGGAAGTTCTTGAAGAGCGAAGTATCCGCGCGCCAGTATCCTGGGCCGTAGACGATGTTCTGTTTATCACCAAGATAGGCGAGCGCCACCGCGGGATCCGTGATCAGCGTACCTGCCGGGATGCTATCTCCCGCGAGAGGATTTGCAAAAGAGCACGGGTTATACCAGTTTTCCTTCGTACGAGTCTGAGTTGGACAGCTTGCAGCGCCTCCGGGGAGTGGAGTTCCACCTGGAGCGAAAGGGTCTCGGATCTTGACAGCACGTGCGGACCCGCCAGCTACCGTAGACCCGATTGGCGAAATACCACCAAGGGGAATTCCGGACTGTGCAGTAAGGGTGCCGCTCAACGACCATCCACCTACCGCCAAATCCATCAGGCGGGAATCATGGAGATAGGCTCTGCCATGACCGAATGGCAACTGGTAGTTTCCATTGAAGGTGAATCTATTACGGATGTCGTATGAGGAATTTGTGTATTCCGAGTTCAGGCCCAGCAGGTAATAGGATCGAACTCCGATGCCTGTAGACAGACCGCCTGCGGAGCTGGAATTATCCAGCGCGTGAGCCCAGGTATATGTCGCAAGGAACGAAAGTCCTTGCGAGAAACGCTTCTCGAGTTTGGCCTGAAGAGAGTTGTACGAGCTGATGCCGGAGTACAGAATCTGCCCCGTACCGCCGAGGCCCGGAAAGGGTTGCAGATTCTGCGTATTTGTACTTGCTCGCGTAAGGGCAAGTGCGGAGTTAGGTGCCCAGTATGTCGAAAGGTGCCGCGATACATTTCCCACATAGGCTATTGAAGCAACCAGATCGGAGGTGAAGGCACGCTGGAAAGAAAGGCTGTAGTTCTGTGTATAGGGAGTCTTGATGCGAGCGTCGGTAGAGTGGAAGCCTGGTTGCGATGGAGAAGCATCCGTCGTGAGTGCAGGCAGGCCGGATTCCAACGTGTAAGGCAGCGGGGAGCAGTCAGCCGCGTTGCAGGTTGGCTGGTTGTAGGTCGCGGTCAGGTTGAAGGGATAGTTGGCTCCCAGATTTCCGTTGCCATGGCTTTGCAGTCCGCCATAGAAGATGCCGTAGCCGCCGCGGATGACTGAGTTGGAATCGAGCTGATAGGCGAATCCCACGCGGGGTGCGAAGTTCGTCTTCTGGGATTCAAGCAGCCTGGTGTTATCCACATATTGAACTGAAACATTGTTTGCGGCCAACAGCGAGAGGAAGGCGGGTGCAAGCGCGTATTGTTGCGCCCCCTTTGGGAGCTGATAAACTCCCGTCCCGTGTGCGATGCTTACTGGACCCGTGAGAACGAAGTTCGCCTGTTTGTCTCTTGATTCCGCATAAGGTTGGTACCAATCGTAGCGAAGGCCCAGGTTGAGAGTGAGTTTCGAGCTGATTCGCCAGTCGTCCTGCCCGTATCCTGAGTCGTACCACTGCTGGTCGTGGACGCCGGGATTGTTCGTGATGTAGGCAGAAGACATCTTGTTTGCCAGGAAATCCGCGGTACCGCTGGTAGCGCTTGATCCAGGGACACTGGTATAGGATCCGTTGAAGCTGTACTGGCCGCGGGGATTCTGTGCGTAGGTGTAATAGAAACGGATGTTTTGGATGGCAACTCCGAATTTGAGTGAGTGGTTGCCGATGATTTTGGTAACGTTGTCGAGAATCTGATACACGTTTTGTGATTCGTTAGAGGTTCCAGAGGAGCCCCAGAAACGAGCCCCTACTGTGCCTTGGAGTTGACCTTGCGGTAAACCGCCTTGTAATGGAGAGAATGGAACGTTGCCAAGTCCGAGATCACCGGCGAGTGTGAAATTAGTCGCATTCGGCTGAAGGAAATTGAAGACACCCCAGTTGTATCCGAAGCGGAACTCGTTCGTCATGGATGGACTGAAGGTATGCGTCTCGCTGAACATCCCGTTTTCGGCGAGATTGGTATCCTGCGCTCCACCGTAATCACTGCCGTCGAGGATCGGGCCGAAGGGGAGTTCATTCGTGATGATTTGGTGGAGATAGCTGAAGCGACCAAAGATCTGATCTTTCTGACTGATGTTCCAGTCGACTCGCTGATCCCACTGAATGGTGTTGTCCTTCTTGCCTACGTTTGTTGTGAAATTGTTGAAGGTTTTTCCACCATTCGTATTCGGAAGCGGATACATGTTGAGGATGTTCTGAGCCACCGGATTGATATCAGCAGGGCAGAAGACATTCTGAGCCCTACCGCATGGAGCCCCGAGGCGTACAGTTCCTCGACTGAGAGGCTGGTAAAGGTTGATCGGACCGGTATAGCCCGTGAGATTCGGATCGAGCAATTCGGTAAAGTCACCGCTACGCATCTTGGCCGTAGGTACGGAATAGTTGCTTGTCTGTCCGATAGAAAGACGGTTCGCCTCGATATCGCCGAAATAAAATATCTTGTCCTTCCATATCGGAAATCCAAGAGTAGCGCCGAATTGGTTCTGATGGAATGGAGGAATCGTAAGTGAGTTCCAGTTCCGGGCATTCAATTTGTCGCTGCGAAAGTATTCCCAGACGTCCCCATGAATCCGGTTCGTTCCTGACTTGATACTGGCGTTAAGGACGGCACCCGCAGAGTGGCCAAACTCGGCGCTATAGTTGCTGGTTTGCAGGTTGAATTCAGCCAGCGCATCCGGCGGGGGGCGTTGCACGAAGGTTGATCCATTCAGAAAGTCCACAAGATTCGTGTTGTTATCGACGCCATCGAGAATGAAATTGTTCTGCTCCGCGCGCTGGCCATTCGCTACAAAGTCGCCCTTGCCGGATCCGCGTGTCTGGCCTTGCGGAGGTGCGATGCCTGCGGCGAGCTGCGCGATAAAGACCCAATTGCGTCCATTCAACGGAGTTTCATTGATTGTTTTTGAATCCATGACTTGCCCGATTGCGCTTGTTTGCGTCTCGAGCAGAGGTGGTGCCGTGCTTACAACGACGTTTTGAGTTATCTCGCCCGGCTTCAGTGAGAAATTAACGCCCAGGCGGCCCTGGACATTGAGTATCAGGTTTTCTCGCGTTGTCGTTTGGAAGCCAGCTGCTCCGGCGGTAACGCTGTAGCGTCCGATCTTTACGGGAGAAAAAGTATAGATGCCGCTCTCATTGGTGAGCCGCTCGAAAACTAAACCTGTATCGGAAGAAGTGAGTGTGACCTTTGCATTGGGGACAGAGGCTCCACTCGCATCGGTGACTACGCCAGTGACGGTTCCTTGATCCATCTGCGCATGTGACTGTGTGACGAAAAATGCAGTCGCTAGAACGCAAAGCGTCCCATGGAATGCGAGAAGTGCAAAACGATGCGTAAATTTCTTGAATGAAGACATGCTGGCCTGCCTTAGTAACATCGGAATAAAAACCTGCTCCCCGCTTCTCAAAGTGCGATTCTGAAAGGCGATGAGGTCGAAAAGAACAGTGTGTAGATTTGACCGTGTTCGTTCACGTAAATTGTCGCTATATTGAAACGAAAGCGAAACTAATCCACTACGTGAACGAATGTCAATTATAATTTTTTGAAAGAAAAACCTGCCTGGCTTCTCCGGGCGATGAACAGATCGAGAATCTTCATGCAATCAGAGCGAACAGTTCATGTCCAAGAGGAGCGGCTGGGTAAGAGCTTAGACGGAAGCTACGCCCACCTCTTTCATCTAAAAAACGATGTACTTGACGTAAGCCTTAGCGACTATGGTGCAAGGCTGGTCCGCGTAAGAGTCCCAGATAGAAGTGGGTTGCGGGAAGACGTTGTTCTAGGATTTGACACGCTCGAAGGCTACATCAAGGACATTTCCTATATGGGGGCTATCGTCGGGCGTTTCGCTAACAGGATTGCCAATGGAGCTTTCGAGCTAGATGGAGAGAAATATGCGATCCAGTTAGAGCCAGGTATGAAACACGCTCTCCATGGAGGGGCTGAGGGATTCGATCGAAGATTGTGGACGCCGCAAATCATTCCGTCGGGAGTTCGCATGCAGCTTACGTCGCCACATGATGACATGGGGTTTCCCGGCAGGATGGAGGTGGAGGTTCGCTACGTGCTGTACGGAAGTGAGCTCCACATCATTCTGGAAGCAATTACAGACAAAGCTACGGTTGTAAATCTCACAAATCATGCCTATTTCAACCTAACAGGCAATGATCACGACGATATTCTCTCGCATGAGATCAGGATTTTTGCGAACACCTTTACCCCAATTGATCGCGAGGCAATTCCGACAGGAAAAATTACAACGGTTCACGGGACTTCTCTCGATCTGCGACGGTCGAAGAGGATCGGGGACCAGATTAGTAGTTCTGATGGCCAAATCGAGTTAGGAGAGGGTTTTAATCACAATTTTGTTCTCGATGGTGTCGAGAGCAAGGTCAGGCCAGCTGCAGAGGTCCATGAACCGGTTTCTGGACGGACCCTTTTGGTAGAGACATCGCAACCGGGGCTGCAGTTTTATAGCGGGAACGCGCTCAATGGAATCAAAGGGCGACACGGAAAACCTTATACGCGGCACACGGGATTCTGCCTGGAGACACAGCACTTTCCAGACTCCCCCCATCACCCGCATTTCCCATCTACAGTTCTTCATGTTGGTGAACGATTTTTTTCGAAGACGATCTATAGATTCGGCAACCGATGACTTGCTTAGCCCTCGACTCTTCCAGGAGCCTGGCTAGTCGTCAGGAGAGTTTACCGGGATCCCATCAATCTCGATGTGGTTCAGTTTGGGTGAACTGAATTACCTGGCCAGTCTTGAGGATTTTCACGTTTCGCCTGGAGGCGCCTATGGCTACTACCACGTCGGGCTGATAGATACATTGCCACAACGCTGCGGAGATATAGAAGATCTAGTAATTCATTCATGCAAAATCTTTGAAGGGTGTGTCGGTACTGTCCGCGAAGCAGAGTGTCGGACTCTTCGAATATGATGACAACGAGGGAATTATGGCGATCCAAGTAAAGTTTGGGCCGAAAGAAAGCAAGCCTTCACGTCCAGGTGCTTACAGTGTTGGCAAGGCAAAAGCTGATCTTTCGGACCCGCCGAAGCTCATGACTGGTCCTCTCATTGCATCGGTCAATTCACTTGAAGCGTTTGAAACAGCATTGTTGGCTCCCACGCGTTGTCTGTTCATTCTCACGGGCAATCCGCTTACGTTGCCCAACCTGCTCCAGCGTGCAAACGATCATGGCAAACTCTGCATGGTGAACATAGATTTCCTCGATGGACTTTCGCGGGATCGTTTTGCCGTTGAATTTCTGGCTGCAAACGGTGTGGCTGGAATCGTTTCTACTCGGTCCGAGGCACTCAAATTTGCGCAAGGGTTGGGACTGATGACGGTGCTACGTACTTTTGCTATCGATACGGCCGCCGTCATGGCGGCAAAAAAATCGCTTGCTCAGTTCAGACCGAATGCAATAGAGGTTCTACCCGCCATGGTTGCGCCACGCGTAGGGAAGTGCCTGCGTGAAACTTACTCCGATCTCACCACTATTGGTGGAGGATTGATTGAGAATTTAAAAGAGATCGAGGAGTTGTTAGCTGCGGGGATTCATGCCGTTACCACTAGCAATTCCCGTCTTTGGCTTATTTGAGGCCTAATCCTTCTTGTACTTGTGGATTTGCGCAATACCGCAGGTTATATCCATTGAGATATCGATTCAATTCTTCAGCGGCAATGCGGGTGGCTTTGATAGCGGCTTGCTGCGTCCCCCCTGCAATATGCGGTGTCATGATGAAGTTGGGGAGTTGAAGCAGGGGGGAGTTGGATGCGAGGGGCTCGGAGGGGAAGACATCAGCCGCCGCGGCAAACAAGTGCCCAGAACGCAGAGCGTCGGCTACGGCCTCATAATCCATTAACGATCCACGCGCACAGTTCACCATAATAGATCCTTGTTGTAAACGGGCGATTTGCTCTGCTCCAAGAATGCCTCGTGATTCCGGAGTCTCACGTGCATGGAGCGAGACTATGTTCGACCGGTCCAGAAGTTCAGCCAGTTCTACTTGTTTCACTCCTTCTTCTTCACCGATTTCTGCGTAGGGATCATAGACGAGAACGTTTGCACCGAAGCTCTTCAAGATATGGGCTACGATGTGGCCGATGGCTCCGTAACCAATCAATCCCGCCGTTGCACTCTCAAGCTCGAAGCCAACGGTCGCCCATGTGTAGTCTCCCTTCCACTGTCCTTTGCGGATGGCCGCATCCGCGTCGGGTATCAGGCGCATCGCGCTGAGCATCATGGCGATGGTATGTTCTGCGGTTGCCGTTGCATTCCGCGCAGGTGTATAGGCCACGACAATGCCATGTTCGGTTGCTGCAGAGACATTGACATTGACCGGACCTCCGCGGCAGACAATGAAGAGCCGCAAATCGGGAGCGTTCTCGATAACGTACTTCGTCAGGGGAGCATGGTGCGCAATGCAGATCGCGACACCGCGCAGCGCCTCGATCATCTGTTCTTCCGAGCCGGAGGCTTCACGAACTTCTGCGATATCGCGAAAGGGCTCAAGAGGAAATGGGGTAGAAGCCTCCACGATGCTAAACCGTTCGGCGAGACTTCCAAGACTGGTGCGCATAAGGCTGGGAAGAATGAAATGGTCACCGATGACGAGAAGTTTCTGTCTATCCATTCTCGAATGAATCTCCGATCATTGATTTACGTTTTGAGGTATGGAAAGTGGCACATTGAAACAAAGCAGGCTGGAAGCTACACCAGGAGCGAGCTCTATCTCTGTAAGTGAGCAATTATCAAATACAGGAAAGACCGTCCGATAGCGCGAGAGCGAGATTTCGAGCAGACGACAGAGCACCAATCGCAGCAGCGTATTATGGGCTACTATCAACGCACGTCCACCCGAATCGGTGCGCTCGGCAACTTCATAGAGTGCGGCGAGAGCACGCTCGACGGCGTGTATCGGATCTTCTCCCCCGGGAAGAAAGTTTTTCACTGGGTCAACGCGAAACGCCGCGAATTCCTCCGGCATTTGGCGAGACATCTCTGCACTGGTGAGACCCTCTCCCTGTCCGAAGTCTAACTCCACTAGACGCGCATCGGTTTGAAGCGGGAGCCCTAAAGCTTTTGCAATAGGAGACGCTGTATTGCAGGCGCGCGATAACGTCGAACTCCAAACACCAGTAATACTGGCGGTGGCGGTCCAGGTGGCGAGCTGATCCGCTTGCGCGTAGCCCTTCTCGTTCAAGGCAATATCGCTCCGCCCGGCATAGCGATTCTCCTTGTGCCATATTGTTTCTCCGTGGCGGACCAGGACGATTCGACTCATGAGTGCACACCTTGCAATGCGGCTGCTGCAATTGTTTGGGGGAGCCAATTTCGCTGTTGCAACGCTGTTATCAGCGTGACGTATTGTTCTGTGTAGGCAGCGAAGGATTGTTGTGGTTCGATAACGCGATCGATGTGAACCATATTTTGGACAGCATGTGTGAGGGATGAGTTGGATGCCGCGGCCAGTATAGCCATTCCAAAAGCACTCTCGGAAGTCGAAGGGATTGCAAGCGGCCGTTGGAGAACCTCAGCTCGTATCCGATTGAATGCTTCGCTCTTCGTGGCGCCGCCGGAGATGGTGAAGCTTCCATGAGTGGGAGCGCCATGGGCAAGCAGCACATCAAGCGCAAGCCGTTCGACGCATGCAATTCCTTCAAGAATTGCGCGATAGCGTATTGCCTGCGAAGGAGTTTCACCAAGTATAAAGCCCTGCGCTTGAGGGGCCGCAAAAGGGAAGCGCTCGCCCAACCCAAGGAGTGGGTATGTAACTACTCCGGTGGGGCCACGTTGAAGAGCCGCTTCGTTGAGGCGAGGAAGGTCATCAGAATTAAATTCCCTGGCAATAATTCCTGCACCGGTGCTGGACGCTCCACCTGGAAGCCACATGCCGTCAACGGAACGATGAGAGTATATGACACCGAGTGGATCGCGCAGAAGATTGCGCGTGACGCCCTTCATCACCAGCGTCGTGCCAATAACGGAGTTCCAACTCCCAAGAGTGATAGCTCCAGAGGCAATCTGCGCGGCACATCCATCCGTCATGCCGGCATAGATTGGGACCCCGGCTGGAATGCCCGTCTCTTTTTGCGCGCCTATGCTTGTCTCTCCTATAAGAGTTCCGGGGGCGACTACCTCAGGCAAGAGCGAGGAATCAATCTGCAAACCATTCATAACCTCTGTAGGCCATTCATTACGGATCAGGTCATACCCAGTTTTTAAGGCATTGCTCGAATCGGTTGCCAGCATCCGCCCAGCTAAGCGTGCATTGATAAAGTCGTTCTGGTGTAACAGCCTCGTTCCGCGAGATACAAATCCATTTCGAAAGAGCCAAACAATCTTTGGGAGTGCCCACGACGGCTGCATACGATAGCTCATCTCTCGCCAGCGAAAGGACCCAATATGATCCACTTCCACGGCTTCTTCAACTGCACGGCTGTCGTCGTACATTAGTGCTGGTCCGCGAGCATGAAGCCGCGAATCCATGACAACTACGGTGCCTGAGGTTGCATCCACAGCGAGACCGAGAACCGACGCATTATCGAGCTGTCGCATAACGCTTTGGCAGGAGTATGCCGTGGCGTTCCACCACGGCTCTGGGTTCTGTTCATGTCGTCGGCCATTCCTGTTGCTGGTGAGTGGCGTTGACGCCGATGCGGCTACGTGGCCATCTTCCGTTACAGCCATAACGCGGACGCTTTGGGTGCCGAGATCGATCCCCAAGTAGACGGGAGAACTCATTGTGCACCTCTTAGCAGCGACCATTGTCTGCTTGCAGTCTCTCGTAGGGTGAGCCACAGATTGTAACGATTTGAGTAAACGGCATGCATCTCATCGCAAGGCTCGAAAACGCGCGCCTTGCATTCATAGCGGCGTAGACCTGCTGCGATGCTCTCGATCTGACCTGTCACTGTAAGCGCGAACAAAAAGGCTCCTCGTGCGCCGTGTTCGTTGCCCGACGTACGGATGACCTTTACACCAATTACATTTGCCATCATCTGGCACCAGAAGTCATTCCGAGCTCCTCCGCCGGCAACCCTTACCTCGTGCACAGGTTCCTTCGTTGCAGTTCCAAGACATTCTCGAATCACAAACGAGAGACCTTCATATACGGCGTGGGCAATCTGCGATAACGAGGAAAAGAACGAGAGACCATGAAAGCTCCCACTCGCCTGTGGCGCTAGAAAAGGGGAGCGTTCTCCTGCTGAAGATAGGTAGGGAAAAAAGAATGGAACCTGCATGGAAGGCTTTGTTTCCGAAGCGAGTCGTCCCAGTTTTTCGAGATCGCCTTGAGCGAATATCCTGGCTGCCCACTCCTGGGCTTCACATCCTGTGAGAGTAGGCATCGCGCGGAGATAGAGGCCTTTTTCGAGAGCGATGGTTGTTCCTGAAATATGGCCTGTGAGATGTGGGGAAGAAGTGATCATTTCGGCGCATATTGTGGTCCCGAGAATTACGCATGCCTGGCCAGGAAGAGCGGCGCCGCTGCCGAATGCTGTGGTCACAATGTCGTAGGGGGCCATTACAACCGGGATGCCAGCCTGAAGGCCCATTTGCTCCGCGGCGTTCGGTAGAAGAGGAGCTGAAACCTCGTCGTTCCGCGCGATTCGGGGTAATATTTCCGCTATATCTTCAAGCTCGAAGGATTGCATCAATGCGTAGGAATATGTCCTAGCACTTATATCGGAGAATGGATTAGAAGCGTCCGAAAGGTCGGCTGCAATGTGGCCAGTCATGCAAGAGAATATCCAGCCATTGCAGGTCAATATCCACCGTGCACGAGCTATGGACTGCGGCTCATATTTCTGAAGCCAGGAGATGATCGCGTTTGGCAAGCCAGGGTATGAAACCGATCCGCTGATGCGGAAGGCTCTCTCCAATACGTCACGCTCCTGCCACTGCTCTACGATACTGTTAGCTCGACCGTCGTTCCAGAGCACAGCATTTCTTACGGGACTACCAGCAGCGTCAATCATCCAACATCCATCGCCCTGTGCCGTTGAAACAACTCCTTCAATTGATTCACCGCATTGCTCTGTGACTTGGCGCACAGTAGAGACAATGGACCGCCAGACGCTGTCCATGCTCTGTTCAGAATGGTTGGGTCGAGGATTCAGCAATGTTGTCTTTTCACGTGCCAATGCCAACTCTTCGCCATTTCGGCCAAACGCAACGGCTTTGATAACTGTAGTTCCTGCATCAATCGCAATCCATGCCATATCAAACGCCCGCCATTGTGTCTGTTGGATTTCGTAGTGTCCAGGCCAAGCATCCGCTCAAAAGATATAGCAGTGCGAAGATCCACATCAAACCAGCAATACCAACGGGATAAAGAACGAGACGTACAAGTCCCGGGCCCACTAACATCGCCGCGCCTGCTCCGAGGCTAAGTAGCGAAAGAGCCTCGCCGCGGTGATCGGGAGCAAGCATTGGTGTAAGTGCAGAGAGGGGAACATATCCTGCCAGGGTTGCTCCATACAGCATGCCCACTATAAGACTCAACTCGTAATTATGAGTGGTGAGCGGGACGTAATAAAGGGCAAGCGTGCTTATCGTGCAGCCGAGGCCACCGCATAACGCAATTGTCTTTCGCCACCCAAAACGATCGCCGATGAGGCCAAATAACAGGTTCCAAAGAATATTTGAAAGGAAAATCGCACTTAATAATGTAAGAAACTGCGTTTGCGAGAAACCAATAGTGTTTTGGAAGAAGTCTGGCAATATTATGAAGAAGCCAAACTCAGGAGCGGTGTTAATTACCCGCACGATACAGGCAATCCCGGTTTTCGGCTTTCTCCATGCAAGTGATATAGACCGCAGGAGAGCTCCTATTGGCTTTTCTTCTTTTGCTACTAGTCGCGCAGCTCCACGCTTTTCTTTCACCCCTGCTAACAACACCACTCCACCGGTCAAGACCAAAATAGTAGCGAGCCAAAAGGTTTGGTATGCGCCGATGCGTGGAATGGAAAATCTAGCGATCTGAGATCCAAGCGTGGGAAGGCCACCAGTAAATGCAAACCAAAACCAACCCATTGCCGATGCCAGCCGGTATTTAGGAGCTGCTACTGTAATCCAAACCAGAAAGCCAAAGGCAAAGAGAGGATATCCCAGCCCCCGCAATCCATAGGTGATCAGAATTGCGGGATAAGCAACGTGATAGAGCCCTATCTTAAGAAAGAGTACTTGGAAGACCAGCCAGATACCCAGACCAAGAGCGATCACGCGTCGAGGACCCCAAACGTCAGAGAGGGCACCGGAAAACCATCCGGCCAGAGCTGCCATTGCGCCATAAAAAGTTGAGATGGTTGCTACATCATTGAGCGTAAGCCCTCGGCTGACAAGATAGGGAGCCAAATAGCCGGACTCTACGCCATCTCCTACCATAAAGAGCAATAAGCCAACGAATCCCCATATCAAGACGGATGGGATCCCTATTCTGTCCAGGAACGTATCCGTTCTTCTCATCTGCTCGTACCGAAAGAAGGCATTTTTGCTCCCACATCCTTGATATTCCAAACAAAAGGGCCGCCCCATATCTGCGCATCTGCTCGCAGCTTTTTGGGGCGGCCCTCTGGTCTCTGCCGCTAAGATGAAATCTTGCCTTGGGTAAAACCTATATGTCAACTCTAATTCTTCGAATCCGCTTTGAACAAGCTAATTCTCGAAACATCAGAGCGTAGAACTGAAAATGTAAAGTTCTCACAATTGAACCATGCGGCTTGGAAGTAGACCTTGCTAGGCTTCTTTCAAAAGCTCTGTACGATATTTTGGGGCGAGAGTGCGTGCCTTCTCCAGGAATTCGGCCATCTGTTTTTCGTTCAATTTTGGTGGGGGCGTTGTTCGCGTGGCAACCGGTATTCCAACTTCCACGAAGAAGTCTTCCATTCCCGCGGGCGAGCAAATGCAGATCATACGAGCTGGCCTGGAGGAAGCATTTTGGAATTGATGCGGGGCGTTGGATGGAATGTTGACTGTATAGCCTGCCTGAGCGACAGATTTCTGGCCTCGAAAGGTTACAGAGATCTCACCTTCAAGTAGAAGGAAGGTCTCTTCGAAGTCATGGCGATGCGGACCAGGACCGCCCCCTGGAGGAATATGCATGTCGATCACGCAGAAGCGATTGTCGGTGTCTTTTCCGGCAACGGCGATCGTATATGTGTCGCCTACCAGACCTATGTGCAGAACCTCTTCATCCCGATCGGATTGAAAGATGGTTAACCTGCGACTGGGATCGTCGGACGGAATAGGTGGGTACTCCAATGTCTCATTAGGCATGCTGTTTCTCCTCGAGTTGCACTCCGGTCTTCCGAATGATTCATGGGTGAAAATCGGTACACCTTAAAGATATATTTCTCGATGGTACGAGCAGCGTTGAGTTTGAGGCTGAGCGGTTTAGGCCCCCACAGGCGGCCGTTCTGCTGCAAAGTCTTCATAGCTGCGCGGTGAGTGGCCCAATGTCTTGTGAGACTAGCGACCTCTGTCTCGGTAGGCGCAAAGCCCTGGTCGAAGTATCCCTGGAACATCATGCGCAGATCGAAGGCAATCCAGCCGGCTGCTCTTCCTGGTATGAAAGGGATCGCTTTGGCTCTAAACCAGCCCCTTCATTTGACGGCTTTTGCCGGTTCGGAATACAATTCATCCCTCTGTTTAGAGGTTATCGGGCCTCGCAACATGTAGAAAATGCTCGGACAACACGCTAATGCAACAAAGGCATGACAATTTGCTGACATTAGTCTGACAAGCATCTGGGCCCTTTGGCGGCACACTTAGTAGGAGAGAGTGCCGAAACTATGTCCAAATCCCCCAAGACGTCGAAAAAGATAGTCTTCTTTTTCCCTTCGTTTGCGAGTTCAGAGGCGACTGCTCCGCTAGGAATTTTAGCTGTCGCGACGCCACTTATGCGGGCTGGTTACAGCGTCACTCTTATCGATTCGACGATTACACCCGACTATAAGAAGCGTGTCCTCGAAGAGGTACGCGACGCTGTTTGCCTGGGCATCTCGCTTGTTACCGGTCCTATGATCCGCGAGACGGTCGAGATTGCGACCGCTGTCAAGGCTTGGAATCCCGATTTCCCCATCATCCTCGGCGGCTGGCACCCTTCGCTACTACCAGACCAGACGCTTCAGGCTGCGTGCATCGATTATGTTGTTCGCGGGCAGGGTGAGGATGCGCTCCTCGAGCTGGTTCAGCATCTTGAGAGCAAGTCCGCTCCAGACCTTATCGCAGGCATCGGCTTCAAGCGTGACGGCAAGCTGATCTTGAATCCCGAGCGTGCTCTCAGGCCGCTCGTCGATATGCCTCCAAAGGCATATCACATTGCTGACTTCGACGCCTACGAACGTGGCTGCGGCAAGCGATGGGCCATGTACACATCCTCGCTCGCTTGTCCATTCAACTGTGGCTACTGCACCAACGCAGGCGTATATGGCCGCAAGTGGAACGCGCTTCCTCCCGAGCAGTTCGTTGAGGAAACGGTCGATCTCACCCGTCGTTATCGTCTTGAAATGCTTTGGGTGGTCGACGACAATTTCATGGTCGATCTCGATCGAGTTCGCGGTATCGCTGAAGGCCTGGTCAAGGCGGAGTCGCAGTTCAAGTGGAGCGTGCAGGCGACTACCAACATGGTAGCCAGACTCACTCATGAAGACTTGACACTTCTGCGTCGCGCGGGTCTACAGCAGATCTGTCAAGGAGTCGATTCTGGCTCTCCGAAGGTTCTGCAGTTGATGAATAAGACCTTCCAGGATTTCGATCAAATCTATGAGAGCGCCGCGCGGTGCATTGCCGCAAACATCCGTCCGTCTTTTAACATTATCTTTGCCTTCCCGGGTGAAGGGGCCAAGGAGCGCAGGGAAACGATCGAATTCATGATGGACGTCTGTCGTCGTTTTCCCGGCGCGGAGTTCTGGACCAACATCTTTACCCCTTACCCAGGTTCTCCAATCATGAAACGCGCGCAGGAAATGGGCATCGAGGTCCCTACGACCCTCGAAGGTTGGGCAGACTACTTCCCCCGTTACACCACGCTACCGTGGCTCAAGGGTAAAGAGCATACGCGCCTTCAGGTCACCCGAGAGTATCTCCGTATTGCATTCGATCGCATTCCCATCGCTACCGATACACGTGGACCCATCACGCGGATCGCACAAAAAACGATGTCTCTACCGGCTCGCTGGCGCCTCGACCATGATGTCTACAAGTACCCCGTAGAAATCTGGCTTAACAACAAATTGAAAAGGAGAATGGCCAACGCCTATAAACCTGCAGTCGATGCGAAGCGACTTGCAAACACGCCTGCGGAGGCGGCATGCTGAATCGCGGCAAAGTCGTGCTCTTCTATCCACCCTACGATGGGCCGCCTCTAGGTGCGCCTCTCTCGTTACTGGCGCTCGCCGGTACACTGCATGCGGCGAACTTCGAGGTTGTTCTGATAGATGCAGCGATCACGCCCAACTATCTTGAACGCGTTCGCCAGGAGTGTGCCTCCGCGCTCTGCATTGGAATCTCTGTTCTTACCGGCCCAATGATCCGAGGTGCGATTGAGGTGGCCAAGGAGGTTAAAAGATATACGCCCTCTACATGCGTTGTGTTCGGCGGCTGGCACCCGACGCTCTGCCCGGAGTCTACTCTGAGCGAGCCGTACGTGGATGTCGTTGTTCGTGGCCAGGGAGAGATTACGATCGTTGAGCTTACCGCTGCGCTCGCGACGCGGAATCCTCTCGATCTTATCCCTGGTATTTCCTGGAAGAAAGACGGACGGTTGATCAATAACTTCGACCGTAGGGTTCAGCCAGTCGATACCTTCGCCCCTCCTGCTTTTGACCTCATCGACTTTGATGCCTACGAACGGGCCTCTGGAAAACGCGAACTCGCCTATGCCACAAGCATCGGTTGTCCCTATGCCTGCAACTACTGTACCGACATGGTCGTCTACAAGCGTCGCTTTAATGCATATGCCGCAGAACACGTTGTCGAAGAGCTGGTTGGCCTGGTCCGCAAGTATCGCATCACGAATGTCGCTCTGCTGGACTCCAACTTTCCTGTCGATCTGCGACGTGCCATCGCCATCGCGAAGGGAATTTACGACTCCGGAGTAAAGTTCACCTGGACTTTCCAGGCTTCCACGGACTTCATCTGTCGTATGAGCCAGGAGGAGGTACAGCTCTTGGCGGATAGCGGCGTCAGTTACATGGGTTTCGGTACTGAATCTACGTCGAAAAGCGTCCTCAAGATGATGAACAAGCGCCATCAACGCGTTGATGAGATGTACGAGACGGCACGCAAGGCCAGTCTCGCCGGCATCCGCATTACCTTCAATCTAATCCTCGGCTACCCCGGCGAAACCGAGGCCGACCGTCTCATCACCTTTCGCACCATGAGCGACATCGGTCGTCAGTTCTCGAACGTTCGTTTCTCCCCAAACATCTTTACCCCTTATCCCGGCATTCCCATCTGGCCGCAGCTTCGAGAGCTCGGCGTGATCGAGCCTCAGACTCTTGAGGATTGGATGACCATGCCTCTCGGTGCCAATCTTCTTCCCTGGCTCCGTGGCAGTGAACTCGCACGCCTTGATCGTATGCTCGAATATTTTCTCCTGCTGAATCAGGTGCGACGCCTCTCCTCTCAATCCTCTATCCTTCGCCGCCTCACCCGCCTGCTTGTGAGTGAGCCCATACGCTGGCGTATCAACTCCAGCCTTTTTTCCTTTCCTTGGGAGCTCTGGCTTTCGCGGCTCACTGAGCACCTCATCAAGCGCCGTTCCCTCGTTACGGGGCGAGAGTTACCTCCCGTGGAGTCTGCCAATGCATGCTAACTACCCGAAATCGTTCGGCGAGGAGGGAGGCTGCCTGTGATCGACGTCCTTCTCACACACTCTTACCACCTTCCATCCGACGCAAAGCAATGGCGCAAGATGCAGCCCTATCCGCCGCTCGGAACCCTCTATGCTGCAACTGCTCTGCAAGGCGCGGGTCTTTCGGTCGCAGTATTCGACTCGATGTTCTCTGAGCCTATTGTGGGTTTTCAGCAAGCACTTGAGCAGAATAGGCCGAAGCTCGTTGTTATCTATGAGGATGACTTCAACTTCGTCACCAAGATGTGCCTGCTTCACATGCGGGAACTTGCCTGCCGCCTAGCGCAGATTGCACAGCAATATGGCATTCCCGTCATTGCCCATGGCTCCGATGCCACTGACCATCCTGCTGTCTATCTCGATTACGGCATCTCTTATGTGCTAAACGGGGAGGCGGAGCAAACACTCATCGAACTCTGCACCTCGCTGCTTCAGACAGGTCATGCCAAGCCACTGCCCGGCCTCGTTCACTATGATGGCACAGCCCGAACCTTGAGCGTTTCTTCACCCGCACCGAGGAATTTATCCTGGGCCAATCTTCCGGCTCCTATGCGGATGCTTATTGATCTTGAGCCTTACCGTCAAGCATGGACGGAAAAGCACGGTTACTTCTCTATCAATGTCGTCTCTAGCCGAGGATGTCCCTATCAATGCAATTGGTGCGCAAAGCCTATCTCCGGAGATCGCTATCAGCTCCGTGCACCGGAAGACGTGGCGGCAGAGCTGCACTTCGTCAAGAAGACCTATGGCGTAGAGCACGTTTGGTTCAGTGATGATGTCTTTGCCCTTGACCGGCACTGGGTGGATTCATTTGCCTGCTCCGTTGAAGCTCTTGGATCACCTGTACCTTTCAAGATTCAATCACGCGCCGACCTGATGTCTGAGTCAACCGTTATTGCACTTAAACGTGCAGGGTGTGCGGAGGTCTGGCTCGGAGCGGAATCTGGATCACAAAAAATCCTCAACGCCATGAGCAAGGGCCTCAAGGTCTCCGCTATCCATGCTGCGCGTCAACGTCTCGCCGATGCAGGCATTCGGGCCTGCTATTTCCTGCAGTTTGGCTACCCGGGAGAGGAGTGGCCTGAAATCACAGAGACCATACGCCTCGTTCGAGAAACGCAACCCGACGATATCGGGGTCTCCCTCTCATATCCTCTTCCCGGAACAGCATTCTTTGAGCGCGTTCAACAGCAAATGGGCGACAAGCGCAATTGGATTGACAGCGATGATCTCTGCACGATGCATACAGCCGCGTATCGTGATGAATTTTACCTTGCGTTGCGCGATGCGATGCATGCCGAGGTGAACGCAACACGCGCACCCGGTACGACAGAGGAAGGTTGTAAGGCTCTGTGGCAGCGTGTGCACGAGATGGAGCCGAATAGTAGAAATGCGAATGTGCTTCCGTTCGGTACCGCAGAGGAAGCTGCATTTCTTCCGCTTGCGGACTTATTGTTGGGACCGAGGAGGGCTTGATGCCAGATCTGCTCCTGACTCATGGCTATTTCCTTTATGAAGATCCAAAGGAAATGCAGATTATGAAGCCCTATGCTCCATTGGGCATCCTTTACCTCTGTTCTCACTTGCGACAGCAGGGCTTCGACGTTGATGTGTTCGATACCACATTCTCAAGCCGGAGCGCTCTTTTCCACCACCTTCGCACCGAAACGCCGTCCATCCTCGGCATCTATGCGAACCTCATGACCCGTGGCAACGCCATCGAGATCATGTCCGTCGCTCACGAAGCGGGCTGGCAGGTAATCGTCGGTGGCCCGGAGCCCGGAGCCTATGCGCAGGAGTATCTTGAAGCCGGTGCAGATTTCGTGGTATTCGGTGAGGGCGAAGCCACGACTCAGGAGCTACTTACCGCACGCAGGAATCGCGCAGACAAAACGGATCCTGCGTGGCGATCGAAGATCGCTGGGGTAGCTTATCTCGATGAATCGGGACACCTTTGGCAGAATCCACCACGCGCTCAAATTGCCGATCTCGATGCGCAGCCCTGGCCTGCGCGCCGTGCGGTCGACCTTCACCGCTATGTGAACACATGGCGAACCCATCATCAGCAGGGCTCGGTGAATTTCATCACAGCTCGCGGCTGTCCGTACAAATGCCGTTGGTGTAGCCACCAGGTTTACGGACAGACACATCGCCGACGCAACCCGTTCAAAGTAGTCGATGAGGTTGAATGGCTGCTTGAAGAATACAGACCCGATATTGCCTGGGTCTCCGACGATGTCTTCACGATCAACCACGAGTGGATTCGCCAATACGCTGCCGAAATGCGTCGCCGCAATTTGCACGTTCCTTTCGAGTGCATATCGCGTGCCGACCGACTGAATGAAGAGATGCTTGACCTCCTCGCAGAACTTGGTTGCTTCCGTATTTGGATCGGTTCCGAGAGCGGTTCGCAGCGATTACTCGATTCCATGGATCGTGGCGTCAAGGTAGAACAAGTTCAACGCGCTGTCCAGCTGAGCCGTGCGCGCAATATTCAAAGCGGCATGTTCCTGATGTGGGGATATGAGGGCGAGGAGATGGAAGATATTGAAGCAACCATCCAACACGTCCGCACTGCCCAGCCAGATATCTTCTTTACCACCGTTTCGTATCCGATTAAGGGTACACCGTACTACCAGCAGATTCACAGCAAGTTGGTTCAACTCCAGCCTTGGGGACAAAGTTCTGATCGGGAGATCAAAATACGCGGGCGGCACTCGCGCGCCTATTATGCCCATGCTGACAGCTTGCTGCGCAATGAGGTCCAACTTGCCCGTCTGAACAGTGTGGGCACGGGCGATCAAGCGCTCTTAGCCGAACTAAATACCAAGATCAGCATAGCTCGCAGTGGTCTTCTCGCTACGCAGAGCGAGGTCGAAGCATGAGCGCCGCAAATCTCGAACTTGCTGGCGCCGCGGCAGGTGAGGCCTTCGATCGACTCGCAGCTACTTACGATCGTAGTTTTACTGACTCCCTCATTGGGCGTGCGCAGCGGAACGCAGTATGGAAAATTCTCAGCGCCGCATTTCAGCGTGGCGACAATGTACTCGAGCTTAACTGCGGCACCGGCGAAGACGCCTTTTTCCTCTCAAGTCAAGGTGTTTCTGTCTTCTGCTGCGATGCCTCGCACCATATGATCGCGCACGCCGAGCAGCGCCTGGAGAATCATCAGGCGTCGGGGTCCGTCGTCTTTCTCCATCTTCCGACGGAACGTATTGGGGAGTTGCATCCTGTACATCACTTCGACGGTGCTTTCTCCAACTTCTCTGGCCTTAACTGCGTTTCGGATCTTGAATCGGCCGCAACCAACCTTTCCAATTTGGTTAAGACTGGTGGAACTCTCGTCTTCTGCCTCTCCTCACGCTTCGCCCTTATCGAAATCCTTTATCATTGCGCGAAAGGCCAGTGGAAGAAGGGGCTTCGCCGATGCCGCGGCCAAGCCCAGGCAACCCTCAAAGGGGCAGATCTGACCATCTTCTACCCCACTCTTCGGCAACTCCGTAGAAGCTTCTCTCCGCATTTCCGAATTCGCTCGGTGCGAGGCATTGGCGTAGCGATTCCGCCTTCGTATCTCGAATCCTGGGCGTGTGGCCACCCCTTACTGTTTCGCCTGCTATGCCGTCTGGAGCCCATCTTCGCGTGTTTGCCTCTGCTTCGCGTCACCGGAGACCATATGCTCTTGCTCTTTGAGAGAGTATCGCCATGAGTCATTCTTCAGCGCTTCTAGCGACATCAGAACGGGTATCTGGCAAGGCGGAGCCAAAGTTGCTCTGCTGGAAGTGCGCAGCTCCATTGACTGCGGTGAACCTTCCCAGGAACGGAGAGTCTGATAACCTTCGCTGTCTCCAATGTGGCACAACTACGCTGCGCCGAGAGGGCATCTGGCGTTGTCTCTCTCCTGATCAGGCGCTTTTCTACGAACGTTTCATACGTGAATACGAAAGCATTCGTGCTTCCGAAGGCAGGGGAAGCAGCGATTCTGCCTATTACCTAAAATTGCCCTTCTTCGATTCCAAGATGAACAGCAGCCAATGGAAGATTCGCGCAAAGACTTTTCTGTATGTTAAGCGTCTATTGCTCAGACCTCGTGCCGCAGATGAAGCGCGCACTCTCCAAATACTCGATCTAGGTGCGGGTAATGGGTGGCTCAGCTACCGCCTTGCTCTACTCGGACACGCTCCAGTCGCCGTCGATCTTCTGACCAACGGACAGGATGGACTTGGTGCCTCGGCACATTACAGAGGAGTTCTTCCTAACCTGTTCCCGCGAGTGCACGCGAGCCTTGATATGCTGCCGTTCTCGTCTTCAACCTTCGATCTGGCCATCTTTAACGCATCCTTCCACTACTCGCAGGACTACACGCAAACTCTCGGGGAGGCTCTGCGTTGCGTCAGGCCCGGCGGCGCAGTCATCATCATGGATACTCCTTGGTACGCACGACAGCGGAGCGGAGATCAAATGGTCGCGGAGAAACAAAGCCGCTTTCAGCGTAATTATGGCTTTGCCTCGAATTCGATTGCAAGCCTCGAGTTCCTGACGCCCTCGCGCATTCGTGGCCTGGAGACGGCTCTCAAAATCGAGCTTCGGCCTCATATGCCTTTCTACGGTCTTCAATGGACGCTGCGGCCTCTTCTCGCCTGGATTCGGCAACGGCGTACTCCCTCTCAATTCCGAGTCTTCGTGGTGGAGGTTCCAACATGATCATCCTCTATCACCCTCGCGCTACGCGTCCGCGCAATCGTCGCCTTCCGCTTGCCGTTCTCGCCCTTGCTGCCGCCCTTGAAGGCAAAGAGGAATACGAGATTGTCGACGGTAACCTCGAAGAGAATGCGACAGAGCGTATCCTCCAACTCATCGATCAGCACAATGTCGAAGTGCTCGGGGTGTCCGCTATGCCAGGTCCCCAGATGGTCGCTGCGATGGAGACCTCGCGTGAGATCCGTCGCCTTCGTCCGGAAGTCCCCATCTGCTGGGGAGGCTACTTCCCCTCTATCTATCCTGATGCTGCTCTCAATGCTCGGTATGTTGACTATGTCGTCCGGGGACAGGGAGAAGATACCTTGCTCGAACTGCTCCAAGCACTGCGTGGTCACCGTGGTTTCGAGACCATCAAGGGCCTTCTTTACAAAGATCTCTTCGGCCTGCGTCGGGATAACGGCGAACGCCCTATGAAGGGCCCGGATGAATTCCCCTGGTCGCCATTCCATCGACTACCGGTAGAGAAGTATCTGCGTCCGTCCTTCTTCGGGAAGCGCACCGCCGTTCATCACGCCAGCATCGGTTGCCCTTTCAACTGCAGCTTCTGCGGAGTTCATGCGGCCTATGGGAACAAGGAGAAGTTTGAATCTCCCGAGCGCACTGTTGCTATCCTCACTCATCTTGTTGAAGCTTACGGAGCGGATTCAGTTCAGTTTTACGACATGAACTTCTTCCTCAGGGAAGACAAAGCGCGCGAGCTCTGCGATCGCATGGCGCACCTCAATCTACGCTGGTGGTGCGAGGCACGTGTCGACATCATGTCCCGCTACTCCGATGAGACCTGGGCCGCCATTAAGCGCGCCGGCTGCGCCATGATCTTCTTCGGCGCGGAGTCTGGCTCGGACTGGGTTCTCGAGGAGATGCAAAAGGGCATATCTACCGCCCAGACGCTGGAGATCGCCCGTCGCACCTATGAGTTCGACATCATTCCAGAGTTCTCCTTTGTCATTGGCAATCCAAACGATCCTGACCGTGATACCCGCGAAACCCTCAAATTTATTAGGAAGATCAAACGCATAAACCCAAACTCCGAAATCATCATTCAGCACTACACTCCTACTCCGCAGACCCACAAAGCCGGCGGCGAGATGTACGGCAACATAGCAGTACCTTTTCCTGACACTCCTGCGGGGTGGGCCACAGAAGAGTGGATGAATTTTACTTTGCGCATCGATACCAACGCTCCTTGGCTCAGGAGAAAGACGAAGAAGCTTATCGACAACTTCGAGATTGTCGTCGGCTCGCGCTGGCCTACCGTCCAGGATATCCGCGCGCCGCGTTGGAGCCGGCTTTTCCTCCAGGTTCTGAGTGCCTGGCGTTATGCTCTCCATATCTATAGTTTCCCGTTCGAGCTCCATCTTGCCAATCAGTTCATCGCTCTGCGCAAGCCAAAGCGGGAGAGCCTGTGACCTCTTGTGCCCAAGTCGACGAACTCAAGCAATCGCTCTTCGATCGCTGGGCTACGGTGTACGACACCGATCGCAATCCACTGCTGCGCCTTGAGGAGCGCCTCATTCCTCGATTCCTGCCCGAGGTCAAAGGGGCTCGTATACTGGATGTAGGCTGTGGCACTGGACGTTGGCTTCGCTGGTTAGAAGCTCTTTCTCCGGCAGCCCTCACTGGCACCGATAGCTCTCCTGCGATGTTGATCCGTGCCCGAGAAAAGCTGTCGCTCGCGACAACTCTCATCCATGCCGATTCCTCCGCGCTTCCCGTCCCGGATTGTTCTCAACAACTAGTCTTTTCCTCTTTCGTCCTCAGTTATATTGAGGATCTTTCATGTTTCGCAGCAGAGTGTTTTCGCGTTCTCGCCGATGGTGGCTCTGTTCTACTCTCGGACATGCATCCCCATACGGAAGCCACACGTGGGTGGACTCGCAGCTTCGCAGTCGATGGGGAAATGATCCGCATCGTCCCACATGCTCGCACGTTGCAGGAGATCCTTTCCATTTTTTGCGACCAAGGATTTGTCCTCAAGATTCTAGAAGAGCCGGCCTTCGGTCTTGCTGAACGACAGGTTTTTGCGGAAGCTGGAAAACTCGCCCACTTTGAAACGATGACGGCGGTACCGGCTATCTATATTTTGAAATTTGAAAAGCCGACGATGTGTCTGACTCTGCAGCACGCTCCATGGAGCACCGATGCAGCTACATGGAACCATACCCCTCTTGTCCTCGAGGGAACACGAATCTCTGACTCGGCACCCAATCGTATCCAGAACGCAGAATACATCGACCTTTCGGGATACGTCCTGCTCCCGGGGCTGATCAATGCCCACGACCACCTTGAGTTCGCGCTCTATCCAAACCTCGGTCGTTCTACCGATGCCGCGCCATACCGCAATGCAACCGAATGGGCTCGCGAGATCCATCTAACCCACGCATCTACGATCGAGCAGCACCGACAGATTCCCCTCGTCACACGCCTCTGGTGGGGAGCGATTCGCAACCTCCTCTGCGGCGTTACGACAGTTTGCCATCACAATCCACTCCATCCCGAGTTATTAACGTCGGAGTTCCCCATCCGTGTAGTCTCTCGCTTCGGATGGGCTCACTCACTCGCTTTCGATCCGCAGCTCTCACAGCGTTATTCCGATACGTCGGCCGATCAACCTTTCATTCTTCATGCTGCAGAAGGTACTGACGAGCGAGGCCGCGAAGAGCTGCTCCAGCTTGATCGTCTGCGTCTGCTCACGGATCGCACCGTACTCGTCCACGGCCTCGCGCTTACTGCGTCTGACATCGGGCTGTTGAACCATCGTGGTGCTGCCGTCATCCTATGCCCAACGTCAAATCGGTTCCTCTTTGGCCGCACAATGGATAAAAATCTCATCACTTCCATTGCGCGTGCAGCCATTGGAAGTGATTCTCCAATCACGGCGGTCGGAGATCTCCTTGAAGAAGTCCACTCGTTCTCTACACAGGAGATGTTGGCGGCAGACCTCCTTTACAGCTTCGTCACGACCAGTGCAGCTGAGATTCTCCATTTGCCTGACGACGCAGGCTGCATTCAGCCCGCCGGATCGGCAGATCTGATAGCCATTCGCGACTGCTTTACAACGCCTGCTGATACTCTCTGCGCAATAAGCTTCGCCGAAATCGAACTCGTTCTCGTCGCGGGTCGTATCCAGTTAGCCTCCCAACAACTCTACGAACGCCTCCCCAAATCTCTTCGCACCGGTCTCCATCCGTTGGTTGTATCTGGACACGTCCGCTGGCTTCGCGCGCCCATCGCTTCACTTATCGACATCGCGGAAGCAACTCTGGGCCGCAATGCGCTCCGTCTCGGTGGCAAGGAGGTGCATCGTGTCGCAGCTCTATGAGATTCAGCCAGCGGCGTCATCTGAGTTAGCCCGACATCGCCTGAGCCATCTTCCGATCCTACTGCTCAACATTCACACATTGTGCAATTGCCGCTGCGTCATGTGCGATATTTGGAAGCGTACCGAAGGTCGTGAACTCCCGGTTGCGGCCCTCGAACGCCACCGCGCTTCGATGATCTCCCTCGGCGTACGTAATGTAGTTATCTCCGGCGGCGAGCCTCTCTTTCACCGCGACCTTTCGAGTCTATGCGATTTCTTCCACGAACTGGGCATCCGCATTACCCTTCTTACTACCGGCCTGCTTCTTCACAAGAGAGCCACTCTGGTCGTCGGAAACATAGATGAGATCATACTTTCAATAGATGGTCCACCAGACGTCCACAACGCGATTCGCCAGATCCCGCGCGCCTTCGAAACCATCGCTCGCGGGGTGCAAGCTATACGAACTCTCAACCCTGCGCTTCCTGTCTCCTGTCGTACCACGGTCCAGAAACTGAACCACACGCACCTCTGTGCCACAGTAGATGCAGTTCGTGCCATCCAGCTTAATGGGATCTCCTTTTTACCTGCCGACATCACTTCAACGGCGTTCAATCGACAAGCCCGTTGGGAAGTACCGCGCCAAAGCGAGATCGCTCTCACCTCTTCTGAACTCCTCGCGCTTGAATCGGAAATCGAGCGTCTGATTGCAACGCATTCATCCGATCTAGCGTCCCAATTTATTCGTGAAAACGAGTCCAAGTTGCGGCGTCTCGCCGTGCGCTTTCGTGAACATCTGGAGAATATTCCACCTCAGGCGCCAACCTGTAACGCCCCATGGGTCTCGGCGGTTATGGAGGTGGATGGAAGCCTTCGTCCCTGTTTCTTCCACCCTCCAACCGCCTCGACACACGTCTCTACCCTTGAAGAGGCTTTGAACAGCCAATCCGCTGTGGCATTTCGAGCAAAGCTGGATGTCGCCACCAATTCGACTTGCCGCAACTGTGTCTGCTCGCTAAACTACCGCGCTTCTGAATTGCAAGCATGACTCGTAATCGGGATCTTCCTGGAACTTCGGCAATGTTAGCGACAAAGAAATAAGGCTTGATTCAATCGGACGACTCTCTGTCAGGCGATCGACACCGGCAGGCATGAGACTGATGTCACTTATGTCAATCGACAGTTTCCACTGACAATGTTCGGAGAAATTTTTGTCTAACAGTACGACAGATTTCCGGCATTGCAAAAAAAGTCAGATTGAATGCTCTTGACAACATTGGAGTTGGACAATGGGGTTATTTTGCTTACGTGAACCTACACGCAAATTTGATGATTGAAGATGAACTGTAAGCCTATTTTTTATAGATTCTTCGGATATCTTCAAAGATCACAAAGTCCTTTACCCGAGTGGCTATATTTTTCGTATAGATGCGCATGGGGGATGGTCTCTGCTGAGCACGCAATATAAGCAGCCAACCCGAATCCTCGCCTCCGGTCAAATACAGATAGAACAGAAGTGGCATCACGTTGAGTTACATCTCGAGGGAACTACAATTCAAGGCCTGTTGGATGGACGTCAGATTACCTCGGTACAGGACGCCACACATGTAGCCGGTATGTTTGGAATCGGTAGTGACTGGAGTGGCGTTCAATTCGATAATCTCCATGTCACACCTTAAAGATGCTTTACGATGAAATCTGTCGTAGATGGCGATGAGCAGGGTCTTGTAACCAAGAGAGATTGAATCGTAGCATCGTAATGCTGTTTGCCTTGATGGAAGGATCTAGCGTGCTCTCATAAAGTACGTAGATAGTTTTATCTGGCGCAACGGCGACATCACTATAGCCCGAACTCCCCAGATGCAACAAACGAGATATGGGCTCGGGCCGCAAATCGCCGTTGTTTTCGATTTGGCACAGTGATAGATTTGAAGAGCATATGGATAATTGATAATCGTTCATATATTTGTCAACTGTATTTTGAAAGATTTCCTGGAGGCGTAAGCGTTACCAGAAAATAAATTTGTTTT
This sequence comes from Edaphobacter sp. FHG110511_03, assembly GCF_059115365.1. Taxonomy (NCBI): domain Bacteria; kingdom Pseudomonadati; phylum Acidobacteriota; class Terriglobia; order Terriglobales; family Acidobacteriaceae; genus Edaphobacter; species Edaphobacter sp. FHG110511_03. The sequence continues at coordinate 1,711,030 of NZ_JBZYWL010000001.1, forward strand.
GCAAAGCGTTTCGGAAGAGATCGATCTCATGGAACGCTGGGTGCAGCATGAGTCCTGCAAACGACAGCGTTCCATCCGCGGCAGATCGCGAACACGTTCGTAGATAGGGTGACGAACGTTCGAAGCGCTCTTGAACGCACATGGCAGATATTTACACGCAGCAAAGCCAGCTCTCCTTGAGAGGGATCGTGATCTTACGAAAAGAGAACGCCAATTTGGGCTGCGTGGAAGCTTGATTACCGTAGGTATTCGATTTGCATTGTGCCCCTGATTTCTGTTCGATAAGATAGCCGCGTGGCTACAAAAGAACTCCTCCCGCTTCGTTCTCTCAGCAAATCGCGTGAAGTTTTTGAGCGTCTGCGCGATGCCATCTGGTCGGGAGACCTTGCTCCGGGGACACCAATTCGTGAATCTCATCTGGCGAAGCAATTGAACGTGAGTCAGGTTCCAGTACGCGAAGCTCTCTTGCAGTTGGAGCATTTAGGACTTGTGGTGCGGGTGCCAGACCGGGGTACGACTGTCACAAAGCTGACTCGTACTGAAATTTTGCAGATGATGGAAGTTCGTCGTCATTTGGAGGAGCTTGCGTTCCAGCTCGCAGCTCCGCGCATCACTAAGGAGGCAGAGGCAATTCTGCGATGCCATTTGACGAGGATGCAAGATTTGGTACTAAAAAAAGATCACTTCGGCGTAGCGGAAGAAGATTTCGGCTTTCATCGCACAGTATGGAAGGCCTCCGGCAACGATGTATTGGAGAAGACGCTTGAGCGCCTGTGCATTGCGGTCTATGCCTTCGTAAGCCTGAAGCGTCATGCGGCGGGTGAGACGATGAAATCAGCAGTTCGCTCGCACAAGTTGCTTCTGAATGCTCTGCTTCGGGTGATCCGGAGTGCATTCGTGCCAGAGTGATTGAACACCTTGCACCTGATGCCGTAATCCCATCATCCATCGCGGAATAGCGCATCCGAATAATGACCCATAAAATGGGAAGCGGCAATTTTTTGATTCGCCAGGACTTGGTAACCATAGAGGTTTCGTCCTGCGAGTGCCGCCAGCGTGAGCAGCGCCCCTGATCGCGAAGCCCACTGGTATGGTGCATCAGGTGTGCCGCAGCGCGATGCGCTCTCCAATGTCCGGCAATTCTGGGTGAAGACATTCGAGTTGGACTTGACACATCCCAACGGCACTGATCGGCCAACTCCACAGGCTCGACGCCGGGAATCGCCCCCTACAGCATCGACCATGTGTTCTGCATTGGTGGCACCGTATCGTCTCTGTAACCTGCCATATTGAGTTTCGTCTCTATCAGCAATGTGTTCCGCAACTGGAAGCCAAAGTTTTTATGCCGTGAGCGCGCCAATCCGCAAACTGCGACGATCGAAGCGGTGACCAGCACGGCGCAGATCGTAACCTGAGCGATGAGTAGGTCTTCGCACAGAAATCCTCGGCAACCTTGACAGCAACATCAGTTCCGTCATGACGCACGCACCGCGTGCCCCAGATAATTGCCGTAAAGGCTTGGACGCGGCAATCAGTTCGTTACGGACGAGGAGATGATCGCGCCCAGAATAAATTGCTCCGAACGGCTGAATACGCCGGTCCCCGATACCGAAAACCCGCGGTTCGACCAGCATGGGCGAGAAGGCGGAATCCTTCGCGCTTACGTCAAAAAGCGGCGACAATGGTGACGCGGGTTAAAGCCCGGCTTCCGGTTCGACGCTGTGGGCGGGACGCGAGATCCGAGCAGTGAAGAGATCGACCGGCCGGAGAACGAATCCGGCAACGAACCGAGGCACGCGGCGAAAGTCGTCGAGCAACGAACGGCCTTGGCCGGTGAGGAATCCACCATTGCGCATGACGTGCAAATGAAAGAGCGCAGAAAGCGCAGCGAAGAAGCTGACGGCCACTATTGTTCTGCCCGTGGCGACGGTATGGGTGAAGCGATGGGTGAACCAATCCAATAGCTGGGCTAGACAGGGAACGCCTAGAACCACGATCAGGTTTCCAAGCAATCGTGAACGAATCCGGAGAGCGTTTTGCTGAAGGCCCGCATATACCCCGGCGGTAAGCGTCACATATCCGACCTCAACAAGAACGACGGGCAGTGTGCCATGAAGACCAGTGTGGGCCATGGCCGCGAGGTAGACGAGCGAGCGGGCGGTGGCGCTCATCAGAGCACACTTCCAGTTCCAGTAGATAATGGCTTGCTTCAGAAAGGGAGAATGCCGTGGGAACATGCTTCCATGGTGGCTGTTGTGTTAAGAATGGAGCGTCAAACGTTGGTTACAGGTTGGCCGCGTATAGTATTGAGGTAGATTCCCCTCGGTGCTTTTGCTAATTAACGCCAGCCTAGAGCAGGGGCGACCAGAGTCAGAATTGCCTCCATTACGTGGGCATTGTAAGCAACGCCTAGCTGGTTCGGGATGGTAAGTAAAAGCGTGTCGGCCTCTGCAATCGCCTCGTCTTTTCTGAGCTGCTCGATGAGGACATCCGGCTCGGCAGCGTAGCTGCGGCCGAAGATCGCCCGTGTGGTTGTGTCCAGGAAGCCGATCGAGTCCTCTTCTTTGCCCCCTCGTCCGAAATAGGCGCGATCACGGTCGTTTACCAACGCGAAAATACTGCGGCTGACGGAGATGCGTGGAGTGCGAGTGTGGCCGGCCTTCTTCGATGCTGCGCGAAAGGCGCGGATCTGGGCTGCTTGTTGAATGTGAAACGGCTCCCCGGTCTCATCGTTTTTGAGGGTTGAGCTTTGAAGGTTCATTCCGAGCTTGGCGGCCCAAATGGCTGTTGCGTTCGAACCTGCCCCCCACCAGATACGGTCACGCAATCCTTCAGAGTATGGCTCAAGACGTAGAAGGCCTGGCGGATTCGCGAACATTGGACGAGGGTTGGGCTGAGCGAAGCCCTTGCCGCGCAGCAACTCAAGAAACTCTTCGGCATGTCGACGGCCCATGTCGGCATCGTCCTCGCCTTCGGCCGGACGATAGCCAAAATGACGCCAACCATCGATCACTTGCTCAGGTGAACCACGGCTGATGCCTAACTCCAGGCGCGAGCCAGCGATGAGGTCCGCAGCACCAGCATCCTCCGCCATGTAATGAGGGTTCTCGTACCTCATGTCGATGACGGCGGTACCGATCTCAATCTTTCGCGTCCTAGCACCTATCGCTGCAAGCAGGGGGAACGGCGATGCCAGTTGACGCGCGAAGTGATGAACCCGAAAGTAGGCTCCATCCATTCCCATGCGTTCGGCCTCCACCGCAAGGTCAATCGACTGCAGGAGCACGTCCGCTGCAGACTGCGTCTGTGACTGAGGTGAAGGTGTCCAGTGGCCAAAAGAGAGGAAGCCGATTTTCTTCATAGAATGCAAGTTTACAAAAGAAACGACGTCTGCCTCGAGAGAGGAATGCAAGCCTCGGCAGTTCGGATGGTGCCGTCCTGAGATATTGTCGGATTCACATTTGGTAGGCCAAACTGCTTACGATTGACAAGACAAGACTCGATATATCCAGCTGCAGACGCATCCGTACGGGTATCTCTAAAAAGCTAAGATCCCAATGATTGACCGCAGCGGCACACAACGCCGCGAAGCTCCATGGAGCTGTTGGCAGCGTAAAGAGGGGAAGCGCAGCAAATGCATTCTTGTTGAACCATTGCTGAATACGGCGTTTGCCAGAACGATTTCTCGCACAAATGATTCACGGCATGCACGCGCCAGCTAGAGCTCGGTCAAGCGTCGCCGCAGTAATCGGGCTGCTGCCTTGCGCATGCGTAGATACATACTTCCCAACAGCCCTAGCCATGTCCGTGCGGCACGTCTTAGTTTTACGAATCTCTACCGTGTCCACCAGTTCCGTGATCAGGGACTTCTGCACCTCGTCCAACTGCGGACGGATATTCTTCACCAAATCGACAGGCGCATGCTCCGGTGCTTTACCCGCCCGATACCAGTCCGCCAGTAGAGCGTACTGCACAAATTTATTGGCTTCGATCTGCGCATTGAAAAAGTTCGATATCGACGCTTCATCCAGCCCCTTTGCCACGCCATCCTTCGCTGCGGCTCGAATCACCTGTGCCTCTCGTGGCGCATCTTCCACGGCCTTACCGCTATCCCACTTCGCCAATGCTACCTGTTCTCCAATCATGAGTCGCCGCGCTGTTGTTTCGATCAGCGGTTGAAGCTGCTCTACGGTATTCTGCGCGTATGCCGCGCCCATCTCGCCAAGTGTGAAAGCGGCTACAACCGCTAATTTCCAACTATTAAAGTGCATTGTTTACCCCTGTTACCTCCAGTATGTCTCGAATCGCCTAAGAAAACGAATCTTGAGAAGAGTTCAAAGCGCAGGCTGGTCCCTCGTCACGAAGAAATCTTCATGGGAGCTCCAAGTAGATTCGGTATATTTAACGTGGCTTCATTCTCGATGATTCTGATCACTATATCCAAGTGAGGCCTCGCGAATTCAATGCGCGATGGCTCACTCTCAAACCCGGCTAGGACTTCGATCCACCAGCCTGCGAGACAGGCTTGGTTCCACTTCACCGTTGGGCAGTGTCTGATCCCACATTTGGAGCTCATGGTTCCCAAAATTCTGACGACCCGGCTTGTGTAAGCTGAGGCTCTTGTTGCCACTAAAACAAGTGTCCGTGGTGCAATGAAGCAGGATCAACATTACCTATAATGTCCAGATCTGAGCTGGATCTTCTCTAAGATCTGGTCCTCTTTCTAGATCGAATTGCCTTACAGTCGTCGTATAGCCGAAAAGACAAGATGACATCGATTCAGCGTTCGAAACATCGACGGCGGGTTCGTCTCAGCAAACACCACACACGTTTTTACGTCCAGATTGCTCGATAGATCGATTTAGCGAGGGGATCGCGTGGTGGCAATAGAGTCGTTCCATCGCTTCGGGTGGCGACGCGCCCGACCTCGGCTCTGCGCTAGAACGCACGTGCCAGGAAGTCCTGCACGATATCGAATGAGCCGTTGACCTGAATCTGCTTAGATTTGCAGAGATCTGCTCTGAAAGGCGGGTTACGTTTTCCGTGCTGGCCTGCATACATCCCTGCCTCTTTGGCGCATGCCTCGTCAAGGGGTTCAGGCGTATTAGCGCCTTTGAAGCGAAAGGTGCCTACGAGGCGGTAACGCACAAGCAAAGCATTCTTTGAGTTAAGCTTCTCTACCTTCGACAGAACGATGTGCGCGTCGTCCTTCCCATCGTCAGATGTCGCGAAGTACTGGGGATAGGCCATGTCGACGTAATCGGTCTTTGCATTGTCGGTGACGATGGAGAAGCGCGCACCTCCCGGAAGTTGGTCAAGGCCGGGAGTGAAGTGGAAGCTTCCATCAAGGCCGGTACTCAGCTCATACGTCTGAGCACCGCTCTCTTTATTCGCATCGATACCGAACCTGAATTCACCCTTTGTATTGGTGGGAAGAAAGGCCACGTTGATTTCATCGTTGGCAGCGACAAAGTGCTGGCTCACATCGCCTGAGATATCGGCAGTGAGAGATTTGGGGGTGCCCGTGGTCGAGCTTTGATTCGACGATCCGCTCGCGGACGCAGTGTCGGCTTCAGCGGGCTGCTTGCTCTTGCATCCCGTGAAACAGAAGACGCAGAGAAGTAGCGGAAGAAAGGTTTTTGGAATAAAAAGAAGGCATTTGTAAGCAGTCACGAAAATCCTATGGCGCTGGATGCGCATATGAGAGTAGAGGAGGATCATGCGAGTGAGCGTGGGTTCCTTCTGTTGTTATTGCTGCGAAAAGGATAGGTCAAAATTTCAGCAGCGACAACCGTGTTGCTATGCCAATATTCGACCCGGAGAGCTCCGCGCGCCATCCCACTGGCTAGTCTGTGACCGTGCTTTCCTATTTCCGCAGATATTAGCAAGTAGTTCGTCGGGAACAGCCTGGCAGTCATCGTGAACTTCATCATGAGCTCTGAGAGTTCACTGGGCATTCGTAAGAGGGTGCCGATTCGCAGGATCACTCAACTGAAGGCGACACCCAGAAACATAATGCCGTCATGCAGGTGATTTCCTGGTTGATGTCGATGCCCGATTATCCACGCGATAACGCAAAGCATCAATGAAACTGCGAGAAACAATTGTAACGAGTGAAGTTCGCGCATTCATGTTAACTATCTTGGCTCATCGCAGCTTCCAATGACACCAATATTATTAAGTATGAGTTGGCCTGGGTTGAGCTATGTAGACCTCTCTGTCTCGTCGTCACATTGACCGAACCAGCTCTATGCGACTGCGCCTGATGGCGTGATTGCGGCGAGACCGAGGTGCCAGGGATAAAGATTGCAGCGCGATGTCAAACGGATTGAACGGGTACGTTGAAAGCACCAGAACGGTGCTGACGAGCTTAGGCTCAGAAACAGAATCGATGGATATCCGAAGATCGCTTTTGGGACTGAGATCTGGAGAGTCGCGAACTCAGAGGGGGAGGCGTCGTAGGCGCCGGTCACGACATTGCCTGGAACTCTGTCGATGGCGGTGGGACGGATGCGTAAAGAAACAACTCTCAGACCATCGGGAAGATTATGGTGGCGCGAAGAGAACAGGAGAGGGGCTGGCCGCCGCCGAGTCCCCGAGTTCCGGTCCGTGGTGCGCGTGGCCAGCCGATAAGCATTCTTTTCCATAGTCAGGGTCTATAATGTTACCGAGCGGTGTGAGCTGGTTGCAGCGCATGTTGTATTGTCCCGCGATTCGCTCACATCTTTCCCGCTGGATTCGTGGGTCCCCTTACGCCGTTGCTCCCTCTCCTTCGGAGCCCGGCACGTCACCCGGCCATCTTTAAAGACTGAATGTCGCTTTGCCTTTCCTGGTCTTGGAAAGCGAGCATAGGGAAAGCCAGAGTCGATATCGGCGGGTCCGTACGCTCTATCTGCCCCTTGCCTGAATAGTTCCGGCCTCGGCCTGCTCCCAATTCCTATGTAGGTGTCGTTGTTGGAAAATTGGCAAACAACTAGGACGATTGATCAGGAGTTCTGAATGGAGTGTCGCAAATGCAGAAGCACGGCGAACCACCGCACGCGCCCCAGAGGATTCGAGAGGTTGTTGTCATTGTTCTCTCTTTTCCCCTTTCGCTGCGAACGGTGCGGTGCGAGGTTCCTCAGGATCGTGCGACCCGAACGTAAAGGGCAACCAAGCTAGCTCAATGATGAGTAATAAGTTATAGGCCATCATCAGAGCCAAAGGCGACACTGTCGAACGCGAGCTTTTGCTTTGCGTTCAGTACGAAGAGTCTCGGTGACCTGAAGGTAAATTCTTTGCTGAGTCCGGCGGAGACGTTACGGCCTCCGGGGGTGAGTGCCAATTGCAGCACGATTTTGTAGCAGCACTATTCTGCGAAGCTCACAATTGCGGCATCAATGCGGCGATTGTGACGGCAAAGCACCGGCTCCTTCCGCTTCTGCAAGAAAATACTGCCCGACCTGGACTTTGTCTATCACAACATCAAGTTCATCGACCCTGTACACACAAAAGTGGACCGGAGTTGACGATGCGTGAATTCTTGACACCTTGAAACGAGCGTATGAAAAATAGCCTTGTCAGAGGCGTCTATGGAGACTACGGTAAGCGCCCAACTACCGGTCCCAAAGTTGCGAGGTTGGACGACCTACCAAGACACACCTCAACAATCCTCAGCTTTTCGATAATCGGAATTCTTGTGGGTTGTGACTTCACATAAGTGCATTGGCGATTTATCGTACGTGAACAATTGAACTATCTGACGGCCCAGGTGACGATTTCTTCTAGTCTGGCAACGGAATTCGATGATGCTCCACGGGCAAACGATGGCCCTATCGCAACGGCTTGGGGACTGCCTTCGAACCAGGCGATGAATGAGGATCGGTCAGCACCCGACAGCCTTTGTTGATTGATCCAGTTGTAGTACGCTCCCATGTCTGCATCGATCAAGGATCCCTTCAAGTCCGGCTCCGAGCGGCTGTCGGTGCTGGACAGTAATTCGTTCATTGAACGCTCTCGCTGACGGGGTCCGAATCGCACAAGTAGGGTGAGCGGCTGTGCACGACGTAGCGCCTCCCGTGCTGTCCATTGCGCAAACGTAGTGCTGAATATCTGTGTGCCGGAGCCTTCTGTCAGCAGTTTCAACTGAAAGTGGTTCATCACCGTATCGCCCTGATTGTCGAGTCCGACGTCTGCGGGTTGTAATGCAGCTAGGTTTGTTCGCAGTTCCTCCGGCCCCATTCCCGGACGCTTGATCTCCGCTTGCATAGTGCGCAGGAGCGCAAGGCGTACGGGCTCCATCGCTTGATACGACACGCATGTGAGCATTGGGCTGTGTTCGATGGCCTGCCCGCCCTCGACATACCAATGCCCATACGGAAGCGAATAAGCCTGTGCGCGCGCGGCCGCCGCCTTCAGAAGTTCCAGTACACCGTTCTCAGGATTGACACGACTGAAGTATGTCCCATGTTCGCGGAGATTGCGGAACAAAAGACGATCGTAGGTGCTTAGTCCTTGCCCGATGATCGCAATTCCAAGTCTTGAGGTCGGCAGTTGCCCCGGGGTTACCGTTGCTCGCATCCGGTCACCGTATTCCATGGCAGCTTTGCGAAACTTATCGAGCTGGTGCGTCGACCACAGATATGCTGAAAGCTGCTCTACAAACTGAGCTGGCTGATTGAGCCAATTGAATTCTTCGAACTTCTTGGAAAGTGATAGCTCCCGAAACGATCGGAACCACTCCTGCATCTGCGCCGGTGAGAGCGATCCGAGCTGGGCAATCTCTCTGCTGATCTCTTGGCCCTCTATGGGAAACTTGTAGTCGTATTCAATTAGCTCGCGAAGCAAACTGGGCAGAAAACTCAGCGGCAACTGTTGCAGAGTCGTCAGGTTATTCACCGCGAGCTTTCGTGCCTCCGGAGGATAGCCGAGGAACTGTTCGGGTTTGAGATCGTGAGGAAGCATGAGATTAAAGTAAGTCCTGAATCGGCCGCCCCTGGGAGAGCGTCGCCTGGAATCCCATGATGGATCCAAGCGTTGGTACCAGATCTGTCGATTGCAGCGGGTGATCGTAGATGACGCCTTCGCGAACCCCTGCCCCCAATGCCATCATCCATGTGGTTCGCGATGAAGGGTCACCCGTGCGATGGTGTTGAAAGCCGTTCCCGCCCGCTTCCCCATCGGAGTCCCGGCCAAAGTCAGGCAGGATGACCATCGTCGTGTTGCCTGCATATTCAGGGTTGCTCTGGACAATCTTCCACAGTTCGGCGCAGAGTCGATCTGTCCTTCGGATAGCTTCAACATAGAGCGAATACGCGCCGGTGTGCGCTACGTCGATGTCGTGCATCGTAATCCATATCAGGCTTGGCGCCTGCTGCCGCATCAGTTGCTGCGCAACATAGATAGAAAGTTCATCCGGGCTCGAGATCGTCTTCGCTTGGGACTTAAAGTCCGTAACTGATAATTTCAGCATCGTCTCAAGCTGCTGGAGCTCAAATTCGTTGCCTCCTAACTGTGGCGCAAACAGCGGAGTTTCATAGTTATCGCGCAGCAGGTGCTCATAGTCGGTTGTTCCTTGTGACATTGCTGCCATCAGCAAATGCTTTGGCAGAACAACTTGCGCGCCCCAGCCCGGTCCGTATGGCCGGGAATCGCTCTCGCCGATATGGCTAAACCCGTTACTTGGTGCAACAACCCAGGCATCCGTCGGGGGCCGCTTGAGGTCCTTTCGGAAATATTCGAAGACCGTAGGATGCTGTGGCGGAACTGACGCGAAGTTGTTCAACGTCTCATAGACGCCTGTAGCAAGGCTCGCTGTAGCAACATAGTGTCCGAGGATTCCATGATTCACGACCTGCGTAAAGAAACTGGCCTGAGGAATCAGCTCCTTAAGCAGGTGCGGAATGTTCTCCTGCCCCTGAGGCGCGAATGTTTCCTGGTCGCGAGCGCCGCCACCAAAGGTGACAACAATCATCTTTCTCTTCTTCACCGGTCCCGCATAGAGAAATGGACTAGCTCCCGCCAGTGTCCCACCCAGAATCATGCCTGCAGAAGATCGGAGAAAGTCACGGCGGCTGCAACTAAGACCCTCACCTATGCCGCGTAAGGCAGGCCTGGAAAATGCATCGTTTATGAATGGTCCCGTCACGGTCGTCCTTACTGCTTCTGAGGAATAGAATCCCTCGTTGAATAAACGAATTGCTTTACCTCTGCGCGTTCTTTGTCCGTTTCGGCCAGGTGCTGTGTGCGCTGTTTCTGATAGATCTCGATCTCAGTTTGCGCACGGTCCTTCTGTCCGGAATGAATATAGTCCTGTCCCAGGCGATAGTGCGCATCTGGCAGGTCAGGATTCAGCGTGAGCGCACTCTGATACTCCGCAATAGACTTGCTATATTCACGTTGCTCTGCGTACAGGGTCCCTAGCTGCAAGTGTGCATCTGCCATCTTCGGATCGAGAGCAATCGCCCGTTGCAGAAGACTTTCAACCTGAGGAAGGACTTTCTCCGAATCAGCCGCACGCTTCCCCTTCCTAAGCGCCACGGCGTAAAAGTAAGCGCTACTAGCATTGTTCGGTTCCAACTCGGCATAACGCTTGAAACGAGCGATCACGTCGTCTGCCTGAATGGGAGTGTTCGCAAAAGCTTTCGATAGAAAAAAATAACACCGAGGATCATCGGGTTTTAAATCGGCGGCCGTCAATAGAGCTTTCACAGCTTCGTCATACCTGGCACGCGAATACAATGCCATCCCCAGCCCTATAAACAGTCGCGCCGATTTAGGATAACGCGCTGTAGCCTGCACGAAGATATCGATTGCAGGCTCATAAGCGCGATGCAGCAACATCTCGCCGCCCCAGGAGAACAGGTTGTCCTCGCTCGGATCCATCTGCGCGGCTATGGCAAACTCATTTGCAGCATCGACAAACTGTTCCTTCTTCTCATCAATTTGTCCGAGGAGGTTATGCAGTTCGCCCGTATTCTTTTCTCGCACCAATGTATGGGCCAGGTCACTCGCTGGAGCCAATTCCCCAGTTAAAAAGTATGCGAGCGCGAGGTTATACCCGTTGTCGTACGATGGCCGAATCGACTGCGCGGTCTTCAGATAAGGAATCGCCACTGCCAGTCTCCCCGATTGGGTATAGAGCTGACCCAGATTATGGTTTGCTTCATAGCTCTTTGGGTCGAGATCAATCGCCTTGCGCAACTGCTCTTCTGCCAACGGCAGCTTTCCGGCACGAAGCAGAGACGCCGCCAGGTTGGTCCTGGCTGCCGCAGCGCCGGGCTTGAGTGCTACGGCAGTCTGAAACTGCTCCAGAGCCTGCGCTTCCTTCAATTGGGCAGCATAGACCAGACCAAGAAGCTCGTGAACCTCGAAGCTCTTCGGAGTTTTAGGCAGAAGCGTTTCAAGCTCAGAAGCGGCTGCGTCAAACTGACCGGCGTTATAGTGATTCATGGCGGCCTGAAACTCCCGATTTGGTTCCTGGCTTCGTTCAGGCCTGGCTTGAGCGGCGGCAATGGCCACCGAGCACAAGCACAGGAACACCGTCGCAAGGATCCATCGAGATGGATAACCGTTATTCACGGCCTGTCCTTATGGATTGCCCCGTAAATGTTACTCAGAAACTCCTCGGCAATAGCAATGAAGGCACTGCGATCCACAGTGCCTTCATCTTAGCCTAGTAATACAGTTTCAGGGCAAACTGGATTTGCCTTGGATCAAACGGAGCGTCACGGGTCGATCCGATTTCACCGAATGTGGAACTGAGGTAGTTGCCCGAGTTTCCAATTGGAGTGACACCATTGCCTCCGAAGTTCGGTGCGTTGAAGTTCGGATGGTTGAAGATGTTGAAGAACTCTGCCCGGAACTGGAGCGAAATGGCCTCATGAATCGGGAAGTTCTTGAAAGTTGAGAAATCAAACCGGTGGAATCCTGGTCCAACTGTGCTCCCCGAGCCCGCACTACCAAGAATGAGCGGGCTGTTAGCCGCAATCGGCATACAGCCGGCGGGGCTACCCAAGATTGGGCCATTCGCGCCAAGTACGCACGGTTGATTGAATGCCGCAGGATTGCCAAACCAAGCAAGATTTCCGTTCGAGTGCTTATACAGGCCCAGCTTCTGACTCTGTCCAGCTACCTTCAATACGTTGCAGCTTGTACCTGAAGTAGTCGAAGACGGGCAACTCAAGGAGATCGGCTGGCCACCTTGAAGCGTAGCGATACCATTGACGGCCCACCCTCCCAGCACGGCGTTGGTTACCTTACCAGAGTTGGCCAGGAACATCTTGTTTTTGCCGAACGGCAACTCATAACTACCACTGAGGTGGAAGACATGTCGGATATCGAAATTGGCCGGGCCCCAGTCAAAGTGTGGTCCGAAATTGGGAACCCATGCAGCACGGTATCCACTGACGCTGCCACCGTTCAACAGATCACCGGCGTCAGACATGGTCTTGGCGAAGGTGTAGGTAAACAGGAAGCTCACGCCGTTCGCAGACTGTCGTTCTAGTTTTGTCTGCAGCCCGTTGTAAACACTTCGTCCGAGCGTACGTTGATAGCTAGCGTTCTCGTTGAAATCAGGGAATGGCCTATATGGCTTTGTATTGGTGTTTGCGGGCAGTATCTGGGAGACCCTGTTATTACCAATACCGGTCTGCAGAGAACTTCCCGATGTCATGACATAAGCGGCCTGTGCCGAGATGTTATGTGTGATGGCGTATTGAACCGTGAGATTTGCACTGAGAGTGCGAGGCGTGCTGTAGTCGAACTGCAATCCTTGCAAGTTAAGCCCCGCGCCGTTCACCGCCAAAGGAGTGAACTGAGCGCAGGTCAAACCTGAACCAATCGTCGCACTGCCGCCTGGACCGGCTGTCGCGCAAGTTCCATACGGATTGGATCCTGTGCTAAACGGTGCGGTATCTGCTCCACCGGCGAAGGTGAAGTTATAGACAAAGGGATAATTTTCTCCAATGTTAGGACCATAGCCCTGATTTTCAAACGCGTTGAAGAATATCCCTGTACCGCCTCGCACTACGAGGCGTGGCGACACCTGGTAGGCAAATCCTAATCTTGGCGCAATATTAGTCTTTTGCGTCTGAACAAGTGCCTTCGCATACTTGTCCGTTACCTGAAGTGCAATTCCATTTTTCTGGAGCAAGGCCTGGAAACTTGTCGAGAGAGAACGATCCGCTTTGCCGCTTGCTGGGACCAGAAAGGTCGGAGTGTTATATGGTGGACCACTCTGGATGAAGTTTGCCTGACCTCCATTCGCTTCGGAGATAGGACTGAAATAATCCCAGCGGATACCAAGATTAAGGGTCAAGTTAGGAGTAACCTTCCAGTCGTCTTGTAAGTATCCGGCAAAATAGACTCGGGTGTCATACGTCTTGTTGATATTGGAAGCAAGAACCTGATTAGCACCTCCAACGTAGCTGACACCATTCGGCACAGTCGCGGCCGTAGGGATAAGCAGCAGCTGCGCACGACCAGTCTGATCTCCGCTCTGACCTGGAACACCCGCATAGTTGTTATTGAAATCAAACTCACCGCGCGAATAAGCAGGTTGCAGTGTGTTAAAGTGAACGTTCTGGAACTCGATGCCGGTTTTGAAGCTGTGCTTCCCGTAGATCTTCGTGAAGTCATCCGTCACTTGAAGAGTCTGGCTAACCTCATCCGAGGGGAGGTAGTCGTTACTGCCCAGGTTTTGCAAGCCGCTGATTACAATCTGCGGTAATCCGCCATTCTGTGGTACCTGTGGAATCCCCTGAATGCCATACTGTTCAGGAATTCCCATCGTATTTCCTTGGGGGCCGAAACGAGTGGTATGAAGATGGTTTAGCCCGACACGACCAACATTGATGGTGCTTGGCGTAAACACGTGCGTCCAGGCAGCAACAGCCTGTTCGGATGTCGCGCCCTGAATGCCGTTCTGGAAGCTACCGCCGTCAGCAACACCCCCGAAGATACCGGGAATAAACTGCGGATCATCCACGTAGCTGAAGCGTACGAAGACCTGATTTTTATCGCTTATAGTGTAGTCACCGCGAACGTCGAAGGCATTGCTGTGTTCATAAAGTGCAGGGCTTGCGGTGTAATTATTCGTGAATGAATTGTTGATCGGAGCTGGGTAAAGATTGAGAAGCTTTACGGCATTCGGATCAAGACGATTCGCCGGCAAGTGATTCAGGTTGCAGCCACCAAGCGTAAAATTCGTCGTCCCGGGCCCACACGTACCGAACGGATCGCGTACATATGCAAGGGGTGTTCCAGCAATTCCTGTCAGAGGATCGATTCCATTGGCAGGAATTTGTCGTGTCGTTGCCGGATCCATGATCGTTCCGTATGGAATCGACCTTCCAATCGCATCTATGCGCGGGGAGCCGTTTTGACCGGTAATGAGGTCGGAGAGATCCGTGAAATTGCTGTTGCGCTCAGTTAGCGTCGGAACCGAACCGTTCAAAACCGTTCCCTGTACGCGTCGGAAGCCTTGATAGTCGCCAAAATAGAACAGCTTATTCTTGACAATAGGACCACCGATCGAGGCACCAAACTGATTCCATCGCAGTGCGCCCTTCTTCACGCCGTTGTGGTTCTCAAACCAGTCGGCCGCATCCAGCTTGTCGTTGCGGAAGAACTCCCAGACGGCGCCATGAATGCTGTTGGTTCCGGATTTGATCGTCGCATTCAGAACCGCTCCCGCTGAACGCCCCTGTTCGGCACTGAACTGAGATGTCTGAACCTTGAATTCCTGAATCGCATCCAACGGAGGAAGAATGACGAAATTCGTACCGTTCAGAAAGTCGACAGCATTCGAGTTGTTATCGATGCCATCAAGCAGGTAGTTGTTCTGCGCCGGACGCAGCCCATTCGCGGAGAATGCGCCAGATGCCGCGTTACCTCGGGTATCAGCTTGAGGCGTATTGACTCCGGCCGAGAGCTGAGCCAGAAATGTAAAATTGCGGCCATTCAAAGGCAAATTGTTGAGTGTGGTACCGTCTATAACCTGGCCGACGGACGCTTCCGTCGTCTGCAGTTGCGGAGGAGTTCCGGTAACAGTAACTGTCTCGGTCGCGGACCCAAGTTGCAGCTGAATGTTGGCTTGCAGGCGCTCTTGCACATTCACCTGCAGATTTTCCTGGGTTGTTGACGAAAACCCTTGTGCTGAAGCCGTGACGGAGTAGTGTCCAATTCTGACGGGCGAGAAAGTGTACTGCCCGTTGCTACTCGTTACGGTTTCCAGCGTCAGGCCAATATCAGTGTTGCGAAGCGTAACGTGAGCATTCGGGACGACCGCGCCGGATGGATCCGAAATGACCCCGGTTATGGCCCCTTGGTCTACCTGGCCAAACAGGCCCGGGCTCAGCACAAGTAGAAAGTACACACATGTGAAAGTTCTCAACTTGAGGGTACGCACACGTCCAAACGCACTGCATCCTGAGCTCATCCCGTCACTCTCCAAAATGCTTCAAATGGTTGGTACCGACAGCTCGCAGTTAGGTAACCGGTTACTTTTTATCTGGGGCGCAGACTATTCTTCGGAAATCCCTTTTGTCAAACAAAAATATTTGAGCCTTACGAAGCCGCTTCTTTCGTTGGTCCGCCTTCTTCGGCAGGTTCCGCATTGGTGCTAGCATGCATTTGCTGCTTGCGAAACGTCTCGCCATCAATCGAAATATTTCAAGGAAGTTCTCCCGACACGTGCCCAGCCCGCTCCTCTCTCGCCGCACTTTCCTGCAGAAGATGGGGATGGCGCCAGTCCTCCTACGCGTGGCACCCTTCGACAACTGGTCGCTCTTCCACATCTCCTCATCACAGCCCGGCTATCTGCCCTTACCTCTGGGCGAGTTTCATCTCAAAGCCAACTACCCGGCGAAGTCACCTCTGGAAGATATTCTCCGGCTTGTAGCAATGGGGTCGGATCAATTTGTCACCGAAAAATATGCCTTCGAAATTGAGCAGGAGTTGAGGCAATGGAGTACCTCAATCACCCGCTCTGTTCGCGATCTCGATTCACTCGCAAAGCTGCTTGATCACTCAATTGCTGCTACATCTTTCGTGCCTCTTCGGCAAAAAACGTTACGCAATACGCAAGGAATTGAGACACTCAAGATAGAGTTCGCATCGGGAACGGTTGTGGGACGCGATGAATTCTTAAAACAACTTCGCGGTTATTTTCAGCCGGCGTCACGCATCCTGACTGCGCAGTTTGATGTGGTCAACCTCGAAGAGACATCCGTAAACTCCTTGGACCTGCAAGTCGGCATTCGGTACAACTTTGTATTTGAAACCGAAGGCACACGCCGCGAAGAACGCATCGGACACTGGCAGACCAAATGGGCCCTTGATTCCACGAACACGTGGAGGATTCACCACTGGGTGGCCGGAGAAGAATCGCGCAGCATCGTATCCTCGCCAGCCTTTGTCGATATCACCGAGCATGCACTCGGGTCCATCGACTCGTACCGCTCTCAATTACTACACGGAACCGATTACTGGCGAACCGTTCTCGATGGTGCCTGCGGGATTGACGTCTACGGTAACAACGGCATAGCCGTCGGTGATTTTGATAACGATGGATTCGACGATCTCTATATCTGTCAACCAGGAGGGCTGCCGAATCGACTCTATCGAAACCGTGGTGATGGAACATTTGAGGATGTCACCGAACGCGCAGGAGTAGGAGCGCTCGACAATACTGCCTGCGCGATCTTCGCGGACTTTCGTAATAGTGGACACCAGGACCTGCTCGTCGTTTGTGGCACTGGACCGCTACTCTTCCTGAATCAGGGCGATGGCACTTTTCAAATTAAGCGCGACGCCTTCACATTCACACAAAATCCGCAGGGAACTTTTACCCATGCGGCTGTGGCAGACTACGATCGAGACGGAAGGCTGGATATCTATTTCTGCCTCTACAGCTATTATCTCGGTCTCGAACAGTATCACTATCCTGTGCCCTACTTCGATGCGAGGAACGGCCCGCCAAACTTCCTTTTGCATAACGAAGGCGATGGCAGATTCACAGACCGCACAGAAGCTGCCGGGCTCAACAAAAATAACAACCGTTATAGCTTTGCGTGTGCATGGCAAGATTTTCGTTCCAGCGGCTTCCCTGACATTTATATCGCAAACGACTTTGGCCGCAGCAATCTCTATCGCAACAACGGCGACGGCACCTTTACGGACGTTTCAACTGAAGCCCATGTAGAAGATGTCGGAGCCGGCATGAGCGCGTCCTGGTCCGATATCGACAATGACGGAGAACCCGATGTTTATGCCGCCAATATGTGGTCAGCCGCGGGTCAAAGAATCACCGAACAAATGCTCTTTCACAAAGGGGCGCCGGAAAACATACGCGCTCTTTATCGCCGCCACGCACGTGGCAACTCTCTCTATCGCAATCTGGACAACGGCACATTTCAAAACGTAAGTGAGCAAGCAGGCGTTGGGATGGGACGGTGGTCGTGGAGTTCGGATTTCTGGGACTTCGATCACGACGGTTATGCGGATCTCTACGTCACCAATGGCTACATCTCTGGTCTCGAGCATAACGACCTTGCCAGCTTCTTCTGGCGCCAGATTGTTGGCAAATCTCCTGAAGACTCGACTCCGTCACAAGCTTATGAGCGTGGATGGAACGCTCTCAACGAACTTATCCGGTCGGATAACTCCTGGAGCGGGTATGAGCGAAATGTGATGTTCGCAAATAATCACGATGGAACATTCACAGAGATTTCAGGAGCCGTCGGCCTCGACTTCATCGAAGACAGCCGCTCGTTTGCCCTCGCCGACATCGATCATGACGGTCGGCTGGAGATCATCCTGAAAAATCGCAACGCTCCTCAGCTCCGCATTGTCCGTAATGCATTACAGGATATCGGTCACTCCGTCTCCTTCCGCTTGCGTGGCACGAAAAGCAACCGTGATGCTATTGGATCCACGATTGCGCTCGAGGCAGGTCCCCTGAGGCAGACGAAATCAATTCAAG
Organism: Edaphobacter sp. FHG110511_03; assembly: GCF_059115365.1. Taxonomy (NCBI): domain Bacteria; kingdom Pseudomonadati; phylum Acidobacteriota; class Terriglobia; order Terriglobales; family Acidobacteriaceae; genus Edaphobacter; species Edaphobacter sp. FHG110511_03. The sequence continues at coordinate 1,728,992 of NZ_JBZYWL010000001.1, forward strand.
CCGGCTCCGGCTTCCTCGCACAGCATTCCAAAGAAATCTTTTTCGGCATAGCAAACCATTCTGGTCCCGTTCGCGCAACGATTCAGTGGCCCTCAGGACACAAACAAACTTTTGACAACATCCCCATCGGCCATCGCATTGAAATCGAGGAAGGCTCAACGAATTTCGTAGCCAAGCCCTTCGCTGCCCCGCCGGCTATCTCTTCTAATCTTAGCCCTGCACCTGCAACCGATCAGACACCCGCATCGTTCGGGACATGGCTCATTGAGCCTATGAAAGCCCCTGAATTTTCGCTTCCCGGCCTCGATGGCAAAGAACACAGCCTGCGTTCCCTCCGCGGAGGTTTCACGCTTCTGATTTTTTGGACAGCCCAGGCGCCACAATGTCGGACAGTGTTGACGCATCTGCATCAGCATCGCTCCGCATTCGGTCTGGCCCGTCTGAAGATTCTTACCATTAACACGGACGAGAATGCTGGAGCGGGGAAGTCGCTGGCAGCACAACTCGGACTTGACCTTCCGATCCTCTTTGCAAACGCTGAGACTACGGGAATTTACAACATCATTTTTCGCTATCTCTACGATCGCCGCCGCGATCTAGTCCTTCCAGTTTCGTTCCTGGTGAACGCTGAAGGAATGATCGTGAAGGTCTATCAGGGAATAGACACCGAACAAATCCTCCAGGACGTGAGACTAGCACCAGCCTCTGCAGCCGAACGCCTGTCGCGTGCTCTCCCCTTTCCCGGCACGGTCTATCAAGATGCGTTTCACCGCAACGATTTCACCTACGGTGTCGCGTTCTTTCAGCATGGCTACCTCGATACTGCAGCGGAATCGTTCCGACAGGTCGTCGTTCAAAAGCCAAACGACCCGGAGGCCTACTACAATCTAGGTACGTTAAGCCTGCATCAGAACGATCTCCCTACAGCGCGTCGGCATCTCGAACAGACTATAAAGCTGCGTCCAGACTACCCCGAGGCATGGAACAACCTTGGCATGATCGCGGCGCGACAGGGCCTGGCGGACGAAGCCATCCGCGATTTTCAGCAGTCGCTCGATCTTCGCCCCAGTTACACCATCGCCATTCTCAATCTTGGCAATCTGTATCGCCGTCAGGGCACATTCGGCAAGGCACAGGACCTACTCACCCACGCTTTGCAGCTTCAGCCGGATGATCCGGAAGCTAACTACAGTCAGGGCATGCTTTACGCTCAACAAAATCAATTGAAACTGGCATCTGATTATCTGCAGAAGGCCGCAGATCTGCGCCCGGGCTACCCTGAAGCCTTGAACAATCTCGGAGTCGTCTATGTCCGCACTGGAGACTACAATCGTGCGGAAGAGCAGTTCAAGACCTGCATCCGCCTCACACCTTCCTTCGATCAGTCCTATCTAAACCTTGCACAACTCTATGCGATTCGCCACGAGAAGCAGCAGGCAATCCAGACCCTGCAACAGCTATTAGTATTGCAACCGCAGAATCAGACAGCACAACGTGCCTTGGAGATGCTGTCGCGCCCTTAGCAGTGGCTCCAAAACCCAGACCTGATGTTTACCAGGTATCTCAACCGCATTAGACTCTATGAACGTGATCGTTCCCCGTCGGCGCTTTCTCAACTCATCGCTCTTTCTGCTCAGCGGTACGCTCCTTGAAACCCTGACGACACCTCTATGGAAGTGGCGTAATCCCGACCTGGTTCACGCGGCTACTACCGCGCCAACCTCACCTGTGCAGTTCACCAATGTCGCCACGGAGGCTGGGCTCGCCGTTCCGAATGTCTGGGGAGGAGTCGATCACAAACGCTCCATCGTCGAAGCGAAGGGCTGTGGGATCGCTTTCTTCGATCACGATAATGACGGTTGGCTGGACATCTATCTCACAAACGGCAACCGTTTCGATGTGCAGTGGCCTTCTGGCCACGCTCCTACGACTCACCTGTATAAAAACAACCGCGACGGCACATTCACCGATGTCACGGCAAAATCAGGACTTGCAAGGACAGGCTGGCAGACCGGTGTCTGTGTCGGCGACTACAACAACGACGGATGGGACGATCTCTTCTGCACCTTCTGGGGACACAATGTGCTCTTCCACAATAATGGTGACGGCACATTCACCGATGTCACCCAGAAAGCTGGCCTCTCACAACCGCAAGTACGGCTAGGCGCAGGATGCACCTTCCTTGACTACGATCGCGACGGATACCTCGACCTCTTCGTCTGCAACTACCTCAAACTTGATCCCAAGGACATCCCACCTGAAACAGACACCAAATTCTGTCAGTGGAAGGGCGTACCCATTATGTGTGGTCCGCGCGGCCTCCCTGGCGACACCAACATCCTGTACCACAACAATGGCGACGGTACATTTACTGATGTCTCTGAAAAATCCGGCATTTACAAAGTCGGCCCGCGCTATTCCATCACCGCAGTCTCCTATGACTTCGACAATGATGGGTGGCCAGACATCTACGTTGCCGTAGACTCACAGCCAAGCGTTCTGCTGAAAAACAATCACGACGGCACCTTTACGGACGTTGCCGTGATGGCAGGCTGCGCTTATAACGACGACGGGCACGAGCAGGCAGGAATGGGTGTCGCCGTCGCCGATTATGACTGCGACGGCTATTTCGATATCTTCAAAACAAACTTCGCCGACGATACCTGCAATCTGTACCACAACAACGGCGACGGCACCTTCACGGACCTCACTACTACAGCAGGCACTGCGGTGAATAACGGTTATGTTGCGTGGGGCTGCGGCTTTGTTGATTACGACAACGATGGGTGGACTGACATCCTTCAGATCAATGGTCATGTCTATCCCGAAATCGACAAATACCACTTCGGCCAGACCTTCAAGAATCCGCGTCTCGTCTACAGGAACCTGGGCAATGGCCGCTTCAAGGACGTTTCGGCGGAGATGGGTTCTGGGATCGCCGAACGATATTCCAGTCGCGGCGCAGCCTTCGGCGACTATGACAACGACGGCGATATCGATGTCCTGATTCTTAACATGAACGACACACCCTCGCTGCTGCGCAACGATGGCGGTAATCAGCAAAACTGGATCAAACTCAAGCTCATCGGGACCCGATGTAATCGCACAGCAATCGGCGCGCGTGCGCGCGTCATCACGGGCAAGCACGTGCAGATGGACGAAGTTCACAGCGGCACCAGTGTTATGTCGCAGGGCGATCTGCGTCTGCACTTCGGACTTGGGAGATCCGAGATTGTTGATGCCGTTGAAGTGAAATGGCCGACGACTCAAAAGATTGAGCGATTCACGAATGTCCAAGCCAATCAGATACTCACAATCCGTGAAGGAGAAGGGATCGTTGCAACCTACAAACCCAAGAAGGCTTGAGAGTCACCCCCCTACAGACATTACTTCACGTCTGCTGATTCCTGCAGCACAACCATAAACTGCTTGACCTTGGTCCTCTGCTGCTCAACGGCTTCCGCCTGTGCCTTCTCAATCGTGTCATGCCGCTCAAACTCCTCCTTGGCCTTCCCCGCCAAACCGATACGCTGATAGGCGATTCCAAGCCTGTAATGGGCATCACCAAGCTGTGGATTCGCTTCAACGGCCTTGGTGAAAAAGTCAATGGACTGTCGATAATCCTTCTTGTCCATACTCAGAATTCCCAACTGGAGATATGCCTCTCCAAACTTCGGATCGAGCTCTACCGCTTTGGCTAGAAGAGCGCGGGCATTCTCGACGTCCAGCCTATTCGCAGGGATGCTCTGGCGCTTAAGGATTGCCATCGCGTAGTAATACTTTGCGCGAGCATTCCCCGGCTCTGTCTGCGTAAATCGAGCAAGTTTCTGCTCCGCACAACCCAAAGGAGCAGGTGAGGCTATCTCGATCTCGCCGAGGAAAGTGTAGGGTGCTGCATCCTCTGGATTCAACCCCGTGGCTTCACACAAACGCTGAGCTGCCTCTTCATACTGCGCACTGGCGAAAAGTGCAACACCCAACGCAGACAACATCCTCGCCGATTTCGGATAGGCAGCCGCCCCTTTCCTGAAGACCTCGATCGCCGGCCACACGGCGCGATGTAACAATAGCTCTGCGCCCCACGTAAATTCATTCGCCTCGCTTGGATCTAGATGCACAGCTGCCTCGTACTCACGTTCAGCAGATAGCGCATCGCCCATTGCCTCATCCACATCGCCCGCAAGCCGATGGAACTTTGCAGCGTTTTCTTTAGCTAGCAGGTGGTGTATATGCTCATGTGCCCGCTTCAGATCGCCGGCTTCCCTGTAGACAAATGCGAGATCATATTCATTACTGCTATTTGTCGGATCGATGTGGAAAGCGATTTCTAATCGAACCACCGCTTCTCGATAGTTCCTTTCTTGCAGGCAAAATTTGCCAAGTTCGCGATTCGCGACAAAACTCTCAGGCGATGCTGACGCAGCGGCACGTAGCGCCCTCTCTGTATCGCTTGTATGACCAACCTGAATTGTTCCATCGGGCTTAAGCGTCGCCGCTTCTCGTGCGAGAGTCTCGCTCGTCCGCAGGCTTGCATCTGACCCATGACCGCCGACCGCAGTCCAATCGGTAATGCCAGCTACCGTAAAGTTTGGTTTATCGGTAAATTCCATACCTTTAGTGCGTGCAGCGTTTGCGGAAAGAATCAGAGTGATTTGCGACGCTGCGTCGCCCGTAGAAATCTCCGCCGAGCCACGCATATCGGCTTTTTCCGCGCGCACTGAATATTTGCCTGACCGGACATTAGTAAACGAAAAGCCACCGTGAGCATCCGTTCGCGTCACCACGCCAATTTGTTGCAACGTTACGATGACATCAGGAACCGGATTGCCGCTTTGGTCGGTCACTACGCCGCGAATTGCAACCGCCGCCAGATGTTGCGCTCGTACGCAAAAATCGCCAGCGAACAGCGCACAGATGAGCAACGCTTGTACCAAGCTAATGATACCGGCTCTGGGAAAGAAACCTGATCTCACGAGAATAAAGTTAGCAGCCATTACAGTCGGAATTGTACTCGGTGCCTATCGAACCAGACTCGGATTTCCGTCAATAAGGTCCCGAGGGTCAGTGCAAACGCTCAACTGATCAAAGCACTGTTTATCATCCGGAGCGTATGGAGCAATACGTTCGCCGCATGCTCGAGCGTAATGTGGCCAGCGTATCCATTATGACCATCGGATATGACCATCGGAGATGGATCCTGAGCTAGTCGATGCTTGGCAAACGAAACGCCCATCGTATTTTAAACACTGGAAAAACCCGCCTGATCACGAGAAATATCTCGATCGGGTCGCGCTTCATCGTCGTATTGCCTTCATCCAAGGTCGTCTATCCCGCCGTCAGGGCGAGCGTTTTATTGATCGCTTGAGTCTTAGATAGCGCGGGAGAACATTGTTGCCCGTCAATCACCAGTTCGAGGGCTTGGGGCAATCAGACCTCGGTGCAACGCAAACAGGACCAAGTCGGCGTTGCTTTTGAAGTTGAACGACATCATGATGTGATGTTTGTGGAATTCTACGGTTTTCTGACTAAGCTGGAGAAGTCCGGCGATCTCTTTCATGGACCTGCCCTCGGCGAGCAGTTGAACGATATCTTTCTGTCGCGACGTCATTTCTGTTGAGAACTGCCTCGCACGGGTCTTCGCTTCAACCCAATCGTCTGCCTTCAGTTTGGGTGTCAGATAAGGTCGGCCGCGCAATACCTGGTCAATCGCTTGTAGCAACTCTGAACCGGCGGAATGTTTGAGAACAAACGCGATTGGGCCGAGTTCAAGCGCCGCGGCAGCAAGATTCGGGTCGTCCCGCATCGTCAAGAAGATCAACTTTACTTGGGGTGCCAGTTCCTTGATTCTGCGGGCCGCGTCTAATCCATTTAAGAGCGGCATGCCTATGTCGACAATAACTATTTCCGGCTTCAGCCTGATTGCTTCGACGACAAGAGTCCTGCCATCCGAAACCACTCCTACAATTTCGAGCGCCGTACTCAAATAAACCCTCAAGGCATCGGAAAAAATCACGTGGTCATCCGCGATCAGGCATCGTGGACGGGCCCGGTTCGTGGGAATCCTCTCCATGACATGCCAACCTTTCGACGGTCAGAGAGCCCGTTAAATGCGCACCATCATACACTAGTTTCCGGCATTCAATTTAGTAACAGATAGTTAGCGTCTCCAACGCTATAGCGATAAAACGTTATCCGAGAACTATTTAGCGCGTGCTGTTGCGCAGTGCCCAACAAGGAGATGATTCATCTCAACCCTCATTTAACATTTCGGTGACCGGTCGGAGCGGGACACAGGCCTCGATTCTGGTTCCCCTCGTAAGTTCTGAGTAAATAGAGAATCGTCCACCCAGAAGGCGTACGCGTTCTTCCATACTTCGAATGCCAATTCCTCCGTTATTGGTGATCTCCTTAAGATCGAATCCTCTGCCTTTGTCGCACACGGACATAAGTATTTTGTCGCCCGCCGTCCACAACTTGACTTGAGCTTTTGCTGTGCCACTATGCTTTCTAAAATTCTGAAGCCCTTCCTGGATAATGCGGAATAAACATAGCGCCACATCCTGATGAATGCGGCGTGGAATATTGTCAGCGCAGAAATCAATGTCACTTCCATACCGATCAGTAAACTCTTTGCACAGAGCGCTCACTCCCGGTACAAGTCCAAGACTCTCAAGCGTAGATGAATGAAGGCGATGGGATACGGTATGAATGTCGGCCCCAAGCTCACTAGCCGAATCGAAAAGCTTTTGTAACTGCCGCTTCACCGTCACGGACGAATCCGGCAATTCGTCTGCGGCATTTTCCAACCCGAGTGAGAGTAGCGCAAGGCGTTGGCTAAAATCGTCATGGAGTTCGGATGCAATCCGGCTTCGTTCTTTCTCCTGAGCATTGATCAATAGCCCACTGAGGTGTAACTGCGCGTCTTTTGCGAACTCGATTTGCTTTCGGCTGAAGTGCAGGTAAGCAGCAAGGATAGAGAGACCGAGAATGATCGGAATGACCGTGAGCCAGACCCCTTTGGCGCGCGTCCATGGGGACGGCCCACGGAAAAGTACCGTACTGCCGGGTGGAAGGTTCTTTTCTTTGATCCCCCAGCGATTCAGGGCTCGCCAATCGAAGAGGTAGATGTTCTTGTTCTTAACAAAGGGGATGTCTTGGGGTCTCTCCCCGTTGAGAACCCTCAAAGCCATCGTGGCCGCAACTCGGCCGTCTTCGGCCCAACTAACCAGATACCCGCCCACCGTACCGGGACCGAGGTCTACATCATCGGTAACAAATACCGGCGCGTTAGCGGCGCCAACGATCAGGGGGACTGATTGAGACGCGTCAACGAAGTGATTTCCTGCGGCGTCCTGCATGATCGAAGTGTGATAGATGATGCTGTCACGTGGCAGGAGCTTCAGGCGCTCAAGCAACGAAGGCATGTCCAGGTCAGTGAGATAGGCGAACTCGTATCTCGATTCGTAGTTATGGAAGCTTGCCCGGGCCGTTGCTACAAGCACTCGGTCAAACGTTCCGACACCCCCTACGACGATCACATGCTTCGTGCTGGGTAGCATTCGCAATGCCGCGATCAGGGTCTTCTCTGGATCTGCTACCGCCCAAACACCAGTAAAATGAACAGAGGGTTTCAACTGCTCCAGCATTTCTTCGGTGGTTCCGCAGAAGATGATCGGAATGTTCGGAAATGAACTCTCGTGCGATTCGATCATAAATCTGAGGGAAGCCGGCCCCACAGTAATAATCAGGTCTGGTTTGCGGTCCAAATACTTGCGAATATACCAATCGCGAAAACGGTGTTGGGTGGCATCATCTGAAAACAGAGTTGATTCGAGAGTTTCGTTGTACAACTCAACTTGGTATGCGGACTTTGCTAAACCAGATGCAATGGCTTGATCCAGGATTGCAATACCAGGCGAAGAAATAGAATTAAAGTCATTGAATATGAGGACGCGTCGAACAGATTTATCAGCATGCGCCGAAAGCAATTGTGAAAAAAAAAGGATTGCAGCCGCAATTAAGACTCGAGCCTGCCTTCCACGATGGGCATAGCCCCCTCGAGAATCCTGCCCGAGGGCCTGTTCGCTTGTGATCGGGTATTCCATTGCTGGGGACAAGGGAATCTCCAAAGTGGTTCTCAAGCTTTGAAGGCCTAACCACTGTCGCCGCCGAGAGAATGCTCCCCAAGCCTAGTTGGTCCTAATGGAAAGTTCGACCCGGGAGGTGGCGACCATAATACTGGCAAGTTGCAGGTCCGGCTAGTGGTAATTTCATCACTAACTGACAAACGAAACGGGTCGAAGGTGTGGCACGAGAGACGAGCGCCCCTCCTCGAGGCCACCAATAAACGACTGCTGGAAGGAGTTCGTCAGCTACATATTGATTCTTATCAGTGGTTTGAATGCAATCGCTGTTGTGCGTACCAGTGTTTCTACACCTCTACGAAACCTGCCCGTATCTCTGTCACTGCCGATGTGGTTGTAGGTGTGTTCAATGTTGGAGAAATGTTGGTTGGGGAACTCGTTCACGAAGAAAGAATCGCACCAACGTTGTCCAGCAGGCGATGGCCTATCGTCGGTATTCGCTAAGATACATCTCATCCGGGCCCTGATTCTCAGGACAGTTACATCACCGGGAAACAAATGGAGAAACGTAGGATTCGCCTTTGAGTGCGGAATGTATCGCAGCAACGAGGTGGGTTTTCATCTGGGACTTGAGGACATATCCTAACGCTCCTTCTGCCAGGGACGCCTTAAGGAATTCTTCATTCGCATGGACTGTTAAGAACACAAAGGTAGCGGGGAAATTAGAGTCCCGCAGTTGACTGACAGCCTCAATGCCGTTCAAAACAGGCATCGTAATGTCAGTCACAACGACATCTGGACGAAGGCGAAGAGCCTCCGACACAAGCATTGCGCCGTCAGTTGCAGTCCCCACTACATCGAAGTGGGGTCTCAAGATGGCGGTAGCAGCTTCGAGCAACGGGAGATGATCATCAGCTAACAAAACTGTGGTTTTCATACGCAGGCCTGATGCATGTAGCGTCGATCTGGCACAAGTCGCAAAACCCAATATATAGGGTGTGCGATGTCCCTCAGCAACTGGGGAAACGCCTAGGTGGATGTTCCTTCCCCGAATGCTCGCTATTGCCTCGCCGAGATGACATTCCTGGACAGTTCATTTCATTGCGTTCTCTCCGCGACACGGAGTGAACAGGTTACCTAGGGATTCTCCTAGTTGTTGACGCTGGTCCAAAGTCATACAAGTACTTGGGACCTTACGGCAACGACCTGCGGGGATCCATGGAGGTAGAAAGATTATGAGATTAAACCAGAAGAATGCCTGGGGCAATATCTCTCTTATCGCGCTACTCTTCCTTTCCGTTATCTGGATCCCACCGGTTCAAGCGCAGTCCCAGAACACCCGGACGCAGGATATCCAGCAGCTCAAGGACAAGCTTCAGCAATTGGAACAAATGATGGGAGAGGTGAAGGGGCAGATCACTGCACTGGAAAATCAGCCTGGCGCACGAGATTCAGCGACTGGTGTCGGGGAGAGTAAGAGTGGGCCAAGCAATACCCTTCACAGTTCGGTCGTTACCTCGCCTGACAATCACGGAACCGGCGCTGCATCGCCGCCACCTAGTGCGCAGGCTGACGAAAAGAAGTCTGGGACAGAAAGCACGATCGATATCTATGGGTACGCTCAGATGGATTCCGGCTACGACTTCGGACAAATCGATCCGAGTTGGTTTGATGTGATGCGGCCGACGAAGTTACCGGCTTTTGCGAATCAGTTCGGGCAAAACGGACAGACCTATTTCAGTGTCCGACAGACGCGATTTGGGGTGAAGACGTCCACACCAACGTCTTATGGCGACCTGAAGACAATCTTCGAGTTTGAACTTTTCGGCACAGGTGTCGATGCCGGACAGACCACATTTCGCTTGCGCCATGCCTGGGGGGAGATGGGCCACTTCGGCGCGGGGCAGACGTGGAGTCCGTTTATGGATCCTAATGTCTTCCCGAACTCGCTTGAATACTGGGGCCCTAACGGGATGGTTTTCTTCCGGAATGTGCAATTTCGGTGGACGCCGATTAAGACAGCGCATAACACGTTTATGATTGCGGCCGAACGTCCCGGAGCTAGCGCAGATCAAGGCGTGTACAGCGGCCGCATCGAGCTCTCGAACATTACACCGCAGTTCATTCTTCCTGACCTTTCGATGCAGGGTCACTTCGAGCGAAAGTGGGGATATTTTCAGATTGCGAGCATGTTCCGGAGAATAGCGTGGGTGGACAACAAAGCAACGCCCCAGCTCAATCTTGGCGGTTCAGCGTTTGGCTGGGGTATTAATGCAAGTTCAAACATCAAGTTCGGAGAGAAGACCACAGGGAAGCTCCAACTGGTCTATGGCCACGGTATTCAGAACTACATGAACGACGCACCGGTTGACATTGGCATCCAGAATAACTTTTCCAATCCCGTAAGACCGATCAAGGGAGTTCCTCTGCCGATTCTTGGAGCGGTCGCGTTTGTTGATCACAACTGGAGCCCAAAATTTAGCAGCACGTTTGGAGGATCGATGGTGAACATCTGGAACTCGGATGCTGAGTCCCCTAGCGATTTCCACCAGGGATATTACGCGCTTACGAATCTGCTGTACTACCCAGTCAAGAACGTCATGGCGGGCGGCGAGTTTCAGTATGGCCGGCGAGTGAATTTCCAGAACGGCTATAACTTCAACGACTATCGAGTGCAGTTTTCCTTCAAGTATTCGTATGGCAAGACGTTTGTTTTCTGAGTAAGAAGAGCTGTTGCTCGATCTTGTTCGAAAAGGATCATAGGCACTCGAGAGCGGAAAGGAGATCTACTGTGAACGCACGCCGAATTTCGACTTTGGTCTTGATGGCAACTTCGCTATTTATCGAATACTTTTGCGCAGTTTCTGCGATGGCTCAAAACACGAAGGTTAGCCCGGTTGCCCCACGACGGGAGGTGGTCGAGGCGGTCGTCAAAGAAGCTTACGAGAAATTTAGAAATGACACCAATGGAAAGAACGCTGATTACATCCCTTATCTTGCAAAGGTGGATTCGAATCTATTCGGGATAGCTATCGTTACGACCGACAACCAGGTTTTGACGATGGGGGATGTGACCTACTCGTTCTCCATACAGTCGATTTCGAAGGTTTATTCAATGGCGCTTGCGATGGAAGAGCAGGGGCCGGAGAAAGTACTCGAAAAGATCGGCTCTGAACCTACAGGGCGTCCGTTCAATTCGCCAGTCGCCGTAGTCGATATGCCGTCCCATAGTGGAAACCCATTTGTCAATGCTGGTGCGATTGCGACGGTGAGCATGATCTCCGGCAGCTCGGAGGATGAGAAGTGGAATAAGATTCTGAATTTCTACAGTAAGGCTGCAGGAGAGAAGCTGGTTCTGATTGATGAAGTCTACAAGTCTGAGGCGGCTACGAATACGGGTAATAAGGCGCTGTCTTACCTGCTTGCTAAGTATGACCGAATCTATGCCGATCCGTTTGAGTCGGTGGACGTGTACACGAAGCAGTGCTCAGTGGGTGTGAATGCGACGCAACTAGCGCGGATGGGCGCGACACTTGCGAACAACGGAGTGAATCCATCAACGGGCGAGCGCGTGATCAAAGTCGAAGATATTCCACACATTTTGAGCACGATGATGGAGGCAGGGCTCTATGACGGCTCGGGTACCTGGGCATGGAATGTGGGTTTGCCGGCGAAGAGCGGCGTCGGCGGCGGGATTGTTGCGATTGCTCCGGGCAAGGGCGCGATTGCGGTGTTTGCCCCGCCGCTGGATGAGGCGGGAAACAGCGTAAAGGCACAGAAAGTCATCCGGTACGTCGCCGAAAAGCTAAACTACAACATCTTTTCCCCGAGTTCCGTGGGGTTCAAGTAATTGCGTGACGCCTTCGCGGCGAGCGGTAAATTCCAGGTTACAGGCGGGAACTTATGAATTCTGTAATCTTATGTTTTCGAGGCCTGCGGAAGTGCCGGAGAGTTTTTTTCGAAGTTGGCTTAGGGGTAAGCTTACTTTCTGCGGGGTTTGGTTTTGGGCAGACGACAGATAGGGAGAACGAGTCACGACATGGTGTAGGCAACGATACCTTAGCTCCTTTGGCTAGCGAACCTCCCCTGACTGCACGCGAAGAGGAGATGTTGCGACTCATCAAGAGCCTCCAGGATCGTGTAGCCATCCTAGAGGCCCGGAGTGGATCTGAGGCGGGCGGCGTGCAAGCAGCAGCGCAGGAGAGTTCGCAGACCCGGCTGCTGGAGACCTCGATTGTCTCTCCGCCGGCAGTGCATGCCGAGAAGGCCGCAGGTACGGCTACCGAAGTGGTTCCGACTTTCCATCCGAGAATGAACGCCACCGTTAGTCCGACTTCAACCGTCAATCCGTTCGATGGTATGAGTGGCGGGCAGGAGCAACCAAAGACATGGGGAACCTACACTCCAAATCTCGGTTACAAGGTAGCGAACACCGAACTGGGGGATATGAGCATCAGCATCTACAGTTATGTTCGTTATCTTAACCAGAAGAATCTGGCCTCAACGTATACGAACTACTTTGGTTTGACGAGTGCTCTCCAGAGACGCCAGGATGTGCAAATTAACAAGGTGCAGATTAAGTTTCTGGGTTGGATGCTGAACCCAAAGCTGCGCTACTTCTTGTATGCCTGGACGTCGAATGCGACGCAGGGGGGCGCCGCGCAGGTGGTGCTGGCCGGCAATGTGAACTATACCTTCAACAGGCATTTCAACTTGGCGGCCGGAATTACCTCGTTGCCGGGCACGCGCAGCGTTGAGGGCAACTTTCCATTCTGGTTGGGAGTTGATACCCGGCTCATTGCGGACGAGTTCTTCCGGCCATCGTATACGTCGGGGATCTGGGCGCGAGGCGATATTACGAAGACGCTGCGATATCAGGCGATGGTGGGCAATAACCTGAGTACACTCGGTGTGAGTGCGGCACAACTGGACAACCTGTTTAATACCGTTAGCACGGCGCTCGTGTGGGAGCCAACGACAGGGGAGTTCGGGTTGGGGTTTGGTGACTTTGAAAATCATCAGAAGCTGGCGACGCGATTTGGAGGTCACTATACGACCAGCACGGAGACCGCGCAGGAACAGCCGGGCCAAGACTCGTTTGAAAACACGCAGATTCGGCTCTCAGACGGCACCGTGATCTTTACACCGAACTTGTTTGGACCGGGAATCACGGTGAATTCGCTACGCTACCAAATGCTTTCCATTGATGGCGGATTCAAATATCGCGGGTGGGCATTCGAGAGCGAGGGCTTCTGGCGGTGGCTTAATGACTTCGCGGGTCCGGGGACATTGGCGATTAAGCCGCGCTACGACACGGGCTACCAGTTCCAGCTCTCGATGATGCCAATTCAGAAGAAGCTACAGTTGTACTCGGGGGGCTCGCACATCTTCGGTCAGTACGGCAATCCTTATGATGCGCGCATCGGAATGAACTGGTTCCCGCATAAGAACCGTGTGCTGCGCTGGAACACGGAGGCACTGTATCTATTCCGGTCGCCTGTGGGTTATACATCAGTCCCGTTTGCACTGGGCGGCAAAGGCATGATATTCCACACGACTCTAGAGCTGGCTTTCTAAACATGAACGATGAACTGACACCGCGCGGGCGGGAGCGAGTGGGCTTGGGCCTATTTGCAGTGCTTGTGTTGCATCCGTAGTGATGCGAGTTTGTTTGGGGACGGTGGCCGTTGATTGAGTGTTCCTGAGCAGACCATTGGCTCGGAGAAGTGAAAGGTCGCCATGAGGAATTTTTCGACGTTGCTCCGAAGGAAGGGAAGCGTAACGTTGGTGGTTGCGAGTGTGTTGTGGTGCTCGTGCGGGTTAGCGATGGCGCAGGCCCGTACGTCGATGAAAGATCCTATTGCAAATGATTCACACTTCCATCTCACCAACTACATTCAAGAAGGCGTCGAAATCCATGATTTTCTGAAGATCATGGGTACGAAGGTCGGTCGTGTCGCTCTGTTCGGAATCCCGCTGCAGCAGCAATGGTCGTATCAGAACTCAGGCGACTTTGCGCCAACCTACTACCTGCAGACCGACTCGCCACTCTACTACTACTCGTTTACGGATGCGTACATCGCGATGGCGTACCGATCACTTTCCAAGGAAGAACAGGCGCGCTTTGAACCGATGATCACGGGCTTCAATCCGACCGACATGTACGCCGCGGAGCACATACGGCGTGTGCTTCAAACATTTCCGGGCGTGTTCTCAGGTATTGGAGAGTTCACGATCCACAAGGAGTTTGTCTCCGCCAAGATTGCAGGAGAGACAGCGAATCTTCAAAACCGTGCGTTGGACAAGGTTCTCGACTTCGCTGGGGAGGTTGGGCTGGTCGTTATCATCCACAACGATATGGATGTTCCATTCCCGAAGCAGGACGCGCCACCGGCGTATCTGGAACAGATGAAAGCTCTTTTGAAGCGGCACCCTAATGCGACAATCATCTGGGCGCACACAGGGCTGGGCCGCATCGTTCGTCCGATAAAAGATCACGCAGCCAATCTTGCGGTCATCCTAAGCGATCCCGCGATGAAGAACGTCTATTTTGACATCTCGTGGGATGAGGTAGCTAAGTACATTGTTGCGAGCCCTGAAGCGACAAAGATCACCGTGGACTTAATCAATCGCTTCCCGGATCGCTTTCTATTCGGTACTGACGAAGTTGCACCCACTAGTCAGCAGAGCTACCTCAAAATCTTCTACCAGTATGAACTCTTGTGGAATCTGCTTACCAGTGAGGCCAGCGAAAAAGTGCGTAAAGGAAACTTCGCGCGTCTTTTCGACGAAGCGCGACCCAAAGTGCGGGCGTGGGAAAGCGCACACGCTGGGGCAAAATAAAATTACGACCATTGTGCAGTTGCCCTGGAAGGAGACGGCGCCCGAGATCTGTAGCGCGGATCTCTGTAGAGTTAAGTTGCCTGAGAATTCTCGAAAATACTTAACGCCCAAGCGTAACTTTCGAATCGGCAGCGTTACGTTTGTCCACCAACACCGAGTTCAGCCCGATAGCAACGATTTCGCCGTTGGCACCCTTCAGCCAGTCGCGTGAATAAAAAGGAAAGGCGTCTTGAGGTAAATCCTGACGTCTCAAGAATTGAGAGCGTCGCTACTACGAATGGAGCGGAGTCATCGCAAGGTTTTTCCCAGTCAGTCTCTTTGGTTGCCAACTGCGAATCATTACTAATTTTTTAGTCTTCTTCCACTGGAGTCCAGGTTTTATCCGGATTGAAACGTTCCATCTTCTTGAATTCATCGAGCGTAGACACCCCTAAATCCTTTTCGTACACAACACCGTCGTTGCTCACGATGAACGTCTTCACCCCGGTGACGCGGTACTCGGCTGGGGAAGCCACAAGGGCGAAGCCCCCGATCATCGCGCCTTCAATAACGTAGTCCAACTCCCCCAACGGCGCGGCGGGACCCTGCCCCTTTAACACTTTGAAGAAGTAGCCATGGTAAGGCTCCGCTTTGCTGGTGTAGCCCTGTACGATTGCATCAGCAATCTCTTCACCGATCGGGCCGCCTGGGGTACCGTCTTCGTTTCGCCACGTCAGACCATCCTGTTTGCCACGGGTGCTGATAATACGTTGGGCGTATTGATTTACAGCGTAACCTTCGCGCTTCTGTAAAGCGTATTCATTTTGTGCCTCTACGTAGCTATGACAGATATTGATTGCATCGAGCTCATTTGAGCCGATGCGGCGATTTAAAATCTCCTGTCTGCCCGCCCTGCTATCGAAAAACCATCGATTGCTCCTCTTGACGATCGGCACAGGAAACGGCCAGTCCTCGTTTCCCACAAGAAGGTAGGCCCGTTGCCCCTTCTTCGGCTCAACGGAAACTTTCGTCTTCTCGCGGGCCTCCGCTGCGAAATCAGCAGCACGCTGACGATCCTGTACGACATCTCCAGTGAACGCAATGTCGTGTCCATCTGGGCCAAAAATCTGGGCAAGTGCAGTCTCGTCGAATGGGTCGGCTGCGCGGACCAGCGCATCGGCAGCTTGTTGCGAGGTGTCAAAGGCCTTTATGCCGGCCGGAATGCTCCTTGTGGTAGCCGAAGCCGTTGCCGGTGACTGCTGAGCAGCGCAAAGCACCGGCACGAACAAGCATGGCAAAGCCATGACGCTCATAATCCAGGCACATAGGGAGTGATTTCTATTCGTAGACGTTGGTTTCATTGCCGTGCTCCTATGTTTGCCTTCCATGCCTACCTCCGCCTTCCACCGCCACGGCCGCCGCCACCACTGAAGCCGCCTCCTCGAGAGCCCATGCTGGAGGCACCTCGGCTGCTGTTGGCGCGTGCGCTTGATCCGTTGAATCCTCCGGACCCACTCCCAAATGCACCCCGGTTTCCACCACCTGCGGCGCCTCCACTAGGTCCTCCGGATCGATTGCTTCCACTAGGTCCTCCGGATCGATTGCTTCCGCCAAGGCCTCCAGATCGATTGCTTCCTCCAAGGCCTCCCGATCGATCGCCTCCGCTAAGGCCTCCCGATCGATCCCCCAAGCCGCTGCCTCCAGCACGACTGCTGGCTAGATTGCCGCCCTGTCTGCCAACCTGCTCCCTCGCGCCCGCTTGACGATTAGCCAGCGAGTCTCCCCGAGCCGAACCGCCAAATCGGTCCGCCGTTCCACGATCTCCATAGGGAGCGCCCCCGCGGTGCTGCGGGTTGTGTTGCCATGAATTGCCACCGGAAGGTAGCTGCGACGGCCGGTTGCCCGTCCCTCCAACACCACCAACGCCACCTACGCCGCCAGCACCACCTGGACGGCCAGCACCTCCAACACCGCCAGCACCGCCAACTCCTCCAACACCGCCAGCACCACCTGCACCTCCGACGCCGCCTACTCCTCCGGCACCACCGCGAGCGGGTAGTTGGGAAGCTCGGTTGCCGCCGCCAACGTTCGTGTTGCGGTTGAAATTATTGTTGCGGTTGATCGTGATGTCGTTGTTACCGCCCCAGCCGCAGCCATAGCCCCAACCGCCGCCGCCCCAAAATGCACCCATAGCAACACCAACGCCAAAAGAGATTGCCATCCCTGCCGCGTAGTACCCCGGAGGAGGATAGTAAATCGGCGGATAGGGGTAGACTGGCGGCCCGTACACCACAGTTGGATTGTAGGAAGGGACATAGATGACCTGGGGATTTGCCTGCTCAACAATGATAGTGCTCTTGCTTTCGATAACCTTGGTTTCTACTTTTTGCTGTTCATTTGATTTCAGATTGCCGGCGCTCTGGGCTTTTTTTCGCATTCGTTGTACGGCATCCATGACGTCGCTTTGCTGCGCCAGAAACGCATTGCCCAGATCAGTTGTCCACTGGATATCGTCTGCCAGGCGCTTGACTATGTCGGGCAGGCCGGCAAGGGCCTGGACGCTTGGATCCCACGTCTGCTTAGTGACAGCATCAGCAAGGGCTTTATCTTTCAGCCCCGGATTCTTCGCAAGCCACTGTTGGAGTTGAATAATCTCAAGCGGATACGTGGAGGCGGCAAGGGTTTGGGCCAACATTGGATCCGGAAATAGTGCGATGGGTGCAACAAGGGAATCCAGTTGATCCGCAGGAATCTTGGTAGTCGGGGCAGGCGGTGTTGTCGCCGTTTTCTGCGGGGAAGGGGATTGCTCCGGAGCAGGAGGCCGCAACTCTGCCAGCGAGTCACCTGGCATGATAACGATGGCGCAGAGGACTACCATCAGACGTCGAAGTCCTGCTGCTAATGTTTCTGGCTTCGGATTCATGGGTGACTTCCCTCCGTCTTGCACTCTTCCGCGAATCCCTTGAGGCCCCAGAGCGTGTCAACATCGGCTTGGCGCGTGTCGCGTTTCCTCTCTCCCGGAATCGCAAGTTTGTGATTGTCAGGGAGCCTATCTCAGGGCAAAGAGGATCCGATACTAGGGAAAACCCTTGAATCTCGGGAAATCTTAGGTCAATGCCGCCCGGCTGATCGTTCGCAGACGCAGTGTCTGTGGCGGCAATCAGTGCCCTTCAGGTGTCTTCAGGATTGGGGTTGGATCCGGTGGAGCAGCAAGTTCTGATCAATGTCCATATGCTGGAGTCGGTACCTTGTCACGCTGTTCTAAACGCCGAGCTCAGGGAGGACTGCATATCTCCGGAACTAGGGATCCCTTGTGAGATCAAAACTAGCAGGGCGAGTTAGAGGGGCAGCGAGTCGCGCTAGGGATTTCCCTAGTTGTAGCTCCGGGTTGTTTACTTTAGAAAACAATTCAGACTTATTACTTCAACCCGCGAGACAGGATCTATAACCCCGATTCTGCGTGGAGGCGGACAGAAGATGAGTGGCCTTCGGAACCTATTGGACGCACACAGTAAGCAAGCATAGGCGCGCAGTTCGCCACTCGCGCTTACGCGCTGAAGAAAGGTTGCGGAGCTCGATTAGACCCAGCCGCAGCAACGGGAGGCGTGATGGGACGTTAGTTACAGCAATCGAGAGAGGAGAACAACGAATGAAGAGGCTAATTCTGTTGGCGTTCGTTACATTGCTAATGAGCACCAGTCGGGTGCCGGCGCAAGATGTGCGTTATAACTTCGACAGCAAAGCCAACTTCGCGGCATTCAAGACTTATAAGTGGGTTGACATTAAAGGGGCCGATCATCCGAATCAATTGGTAGAAAAGCAGATTCGAGATGCTTTGGATGCCGAACTATCGACAAAAGGCCTGGAGAAGACCGACTCGGACTCAGCTGACCTCTACATTGCCTACCAAACTGCCATCGGTTCAGAGAAGCAGTTCACGTCCTACAACACAGGCTGGGGCTATGGTCCAGGGTGGGGCGGTGGTTGGTATGGGGGAGGCATGAATACCGGCATGACCACAGGCACAACGTCAACGATCTACATTGGGCAGTTGGTTGTTGATATGTACGAACCAGCTAAGAAGGATTTGGTCTGGCGAGGCACCGCTAGCAAAACCATTGATCCGAAGGCGAAACCCGAAAAGCAGCAAAAGAACCTCGCGAAGGCCATTAAGAAACTCTTAAAGAACTATCCGCCGAAGGCAAAATAGAGTGTTGCTGGCAAGGAAATGTCCAGCACTTATTCGTTTCATCGCCGTCGAATTCAGCGGACTCATCATCAGACGGCAGACTCTGCGTAATGTTGGATCACTTCACGGCACCGGACATGATTACGGTCCACGCGGGCGCTCACCTCTGCCGGCGTTTCGCCCCACGGGGCAACCATCGCGAAGCGCGTCCAATCTGGCCGCTCGGCATGGATGCCCACGCTCTGCACTCTTCGCATCGTCTGTAATTCCACTCCACTAAGTCGGGATCGATCTCGACTGAACTTCCGAAACCCGTCAGTCGCACGTCTTAGGGATGACTGTCGCGTTGGCCTCTATTACGTATATGGACAGAGTGTGCATTGCGGTGACGGCCATCCAACGCGACCTGCAGCTTGAACAATGCAGCCCGTATCGGATGTAGTCGCGTATTGGTCGTGCACTACCTTTCTGCCGATTAAACAACCTTTCAACGCTATTGCATTGAGCAAGATACGAAGGCCTAGAACGGCCGGCGCCCACCTTTTAAAGGTTGCACTCATGTTGGTCAGTCATGTTCCGCGAACTGGGCGAAAAGAAGCAGGACCTCGCCCCGATGTTCATTCTGCGATGCCGTCGAACTGCATATTCATCCAGGTTATTGGAGCTCTCAGCGCAACTCTGAGTCGAGTCAAAGGCCCTTTATTCCTGGATATTTAGGGGATAGCATGAATTCATTGTTGCTGAAGCATGCGCAATCGGAAGGAGTTGTTTTCCAATGTCATCGTTATTTGATTCCTATGACCTGGGTCCAATCCACCTGAAAAATCGTATTGTGATGGCGCCGATGGAGCGTTCCCGGGCTCGCAACCTCGATTGGGTGCCTGAGGCTGAGACCGCGCGCTATTTCTCGCAGCGGACTGGGGCTGGGTCTGATCGTGACCGGTAGCATCGCCATCAGTGAATGGGCCCGCACTTGGGCATTTGAGCCAGGTCTCTACACCACGTCACAGATCGAAGGTTGGCAACGTGTGACCCGAGAGGTGCATGACCATGGAGGGGTGATCTTTGGGCAACTCCGACATGGCGGCCGCGCGAGCCATGTCTCGCATCAGCCGAAGGGTCAGGCTACAGTCAGCTCCACCGAGACTGGGGCGACGAAAGCGATCTCCATGGCCTTCGATGCGGATGGTAGGCCAGCATTCCTGGTGCAAAGCAAACCTCGCGCGTTGAGGACAGAGGAGGTGTCCCGCATCGCTTCCGAGTTCGGAGTGGCAGCACGCAATGCACGTGAAGGTGGCCTGGACGGCGTTGAAATACACGGTGCCAACGGATATCTCAATGATCAGTTCATCAACGGGACGCTCAACACCCGCGGCGACCGCTACGGTGGTTCGATCGCCAATCGCATTCGCTTCACGCTGGAGGCGGTCGATGCGGTAGTCGATGCCATAGGCGGTGATCGTACCGGTATCCGCCTGTCTCCCTTTGGCCGCTATAACGAGATGCCACCTTTCCGCGATGAGGCCGAGACATATCTGATACTCGCGAAGGAGTTGTCTCTTCGCAAGCTCGCCTATGTGCATATCAGCGATCAAACTACGATGGGCGAGCACGGCACTATCCCCGTCACCAAAAACTATCTCAAAGAGTTACGCCAAGCTTTTGGTGGCACCTTTATCCTTGCCGGCGGCTATCTCCGAGAAAATGGCCAAGCCGCGATCGATGCGAACGAGACCGATCTCATTGCGATCGGGAAACCTTTCGTTGCCAACCCCGACCTGGTCGAGCGGCTGCGCCATCGTCTGCCGTTGAACGAGTGGGACTCAACCACGTTCTACACCCGGGGGCCCAAGGGATAATACCGACTATCCGGTTTATGAGACCGAATGCGTGATGTGAAACATATTTTCCATCGTTCGGCTGATGACTCTGCTTTCAAAGCAGCCATAAAGGGAGAGGAGCCATTGGCAAACCGAGCGACTTGCGCTCGATCGCCGACCGGAAACAAAACCTATACCCGGGCAGTTGGCACTTGCTTGGGTACTTGCAAAGGGTGAGACATGGTCCCGGTTCCTGGCAACGAAACGCCGAACATATCTCGAACTAAATGCAGCTGTTGTTGGCATCATGCTTACCGAGGCGAGATCGTCGAAATTGAATCTGCAGTACCACTGTATGCCATTGCAGGTGACCGGTAATCCGACGTGATTATGAAAGACACCTGTGAGTCGAACCGAAAATAAGCAACGGAGAGTGGAGGTGAGGGGTATGAACGCAGCGGCAACACTCAAGTATCAAAGTGCTCCCCCATTGAGAATTCCGTTCGGGGACGCTGAGATTGTGATTCTTTCAGACGGCTTGGTTGATCCTGGGAGTCCCAGTGACCTGTTTGTTGGCATATCGAAGGAACACATTAAAGCTCGTTTGCATCATCATTTTCTGGCCACGGATAGAACGGTATTGGATGAGAATATTGTCGTCTTTCTCTCGGGGGGGAAGAAGATCTTATTTGAGACTGGAATGGGGGTAGTTCAGATGCTCGGCCCCAATGCGGGTCGTCTTCAGCAGAATTTATCGCACGCCGGAATCGACCCCAACACGATTGATGCGATCGTTTGTTCCCATGCCCATCTCGATCATGTTGGCGGTATCTGCACAAAGGACGGCCACCCGCTTTTTCCGAACGCGCAGGTTTTCATAACCGAAACGGACTTCAATTTTTGGACCAACGAAAACTTGCTCTCATCATTTAACCGTGAGATGACTATGATCGCTCGCAAGAATCTTCTTCCCGTCCGGGATCGGATCGTTTTCTTTCGAGATCATGAGGAGTTTCTACCTGGGGTACATGCGATGTTCGCACCCGGACACACAGCGGGGCACGCGGCTTTCACCTTGACGTCAGGTAATCATTCGCTCTTTCTGATAGGCGACCTGTCGCATCATCATGCTCTTTTGTTGGAACTCCCGAAGGCCCATATTGTCTTCGACGAGGATCCACAACTGGCATCCGAAACTCGAATGAAGGTTTTCGATATGTTGGCTGAATCCAGAATGGCCCTTTTGGGCTATCACTTCCCATGGCCAGGACTGGGACATATAGCTAAAGAGGGCGAGGGCTTCCGTTATTTCCCGGAGCTGATTCGATGGAATCCTCCATTCATCTAAGTGAGACCACTGTCAATCAATCGTCGAGATCCTAAATAAAAGTTTGGAGCGGCCGATTAATCGCGCGTACTCCGTTTCGATTTCGACTACATAATGACTTACCGAATCCAGACCGATCCGGTAAGTAGCCGCCGATCTCTGTGCGATCGCTAAAAATTCTGCACAAGTAATACATCGACGAAAGATGTGTTACGGACCATCCATGGATGGGAATTATTTCGGAATTCGGGGAAAAGGACGGATTGCGAGCGAATACACCGGGGCCACATTCAGCTAGAGGTATGTTACGGCGGACAGTATTGAAGGCTTGGAATTATTAACCTGTCGGATTTGTTTTCCGGTGAAATGAGCTATCCGTCGCGCTGTCAAACGATAAGTATTTTCTGAGAGGTTTCAATGGTCATTTCTGCTAGACCCGCACGTTTTCGCTTTACTGTCGTCCTCAATCGCAAGAAGCATTGCTTCCGCAGATTCGGTGCTGTCTGCCTTATCACTCTTCTCGCATCATCCACAATTGTCATAGCGCAATCTCATCATGATCATGGTGGAGCAGATGGTGATCCCGAAGCTCTCGTCGAAAAGTTCGGCTCCGTCCACATGCCCATCTCCTGTGACGTTTCTGTACAGGTACCCTTCGAGCGCGGAATCGCGCTGATTCATTCGTTTTGGTATGAGGAAGCGAATAGACAGTTTCAAGCAGTCGCGGTAGCAGATCCACAGTGTGCCATGGCCCAGTGGGCTCTTGCGATGACCGAATGGCGTCCGTTTTGGGATGGCATGCCGGAAGAACGACGCAAGATGGGCATCGCGGAAGTCGAAAAAGCCGCAACACTCCACCCCAAAACAGATCGCGAGCAGCGTTACATCGCAGCTCTCAGAGGCTACTTGGATGCCGACCCGTCCCAACACGATCAGGCGGTGCATGCTTACAGTGACGCCATGGGGGCCTTGAGCAAAGCTTATCCCGACGATATAGAGGCGCTGGCATTTTATGGTTTAGGTCTGGCCGCAGGCATTGGATCGGCAGACCCGATCGGCGATGCCCACAAGGCGCTCGCTATTCTCGAACCAGGCTTTGAGGCTCATCCCGATCATCCCGGCTTCGCGCACTACATCATTCATACCTGCGACAACCCGCAGATTGCCCGCGAAGGCTTGGCCGCTGCCAAGAGATATGCATCGATAGCACCAGCCTCCGCCCACGCCCTTCATATGCCCGGACACATCTTCGCGCGGCTCGGTATGTGGCCGGAGGATATCGAATCCAACAAAGCATCCGTCGTCGCCTCGGAGTATGCGGAGAAGCATCAACTAGGCGGAGTTACGCATGAGATGCACGCCTACGAATTTCTTCTTTATGCCTACCTGCAGCAGGCCGACGATGCAAACGCGAAGGCCATCCTGAATAATACGGATCCGTTAGCCGCACATCTGAGCGCCCTGCCTGGTATCGCCAACGACGGCATGGGTCGCCGTATCACCTATATCCAAGTTGAATACCCCAGCATTTACTACCTCGAGATGCATGACTGGAAGTCAGTTCTGGCTATCCCTGAACCAGGGAACGCTACTGCTTCGGCCAAGTATTACCATGCCTGGGCGCAGGCCATCGCCGCCGGACATCTTCGCGATGCCGAAGCATCCGACAAGGCCACCGCAAGTGCGCAACAGTATGCCAAGGCGGCATATGAGGAGTACACCCCGATTGGCCGGGAAATCGCTGCAACCCTGGCCACTGTTAAGGCCTGGCAAAGTTTTGCTCATAAGCAAGACGAGCAGGCCCTTCGGGAAATCCGCGAAGCTGCAGATCAACAGGACCGCAGGGGGCAGAATGAGGTGGACATTCCAGTGCGCGAAATGTATGGCGACATGCTCTTCCTGCTTCATCGCCCCGTTGAAGCTCTGACACAATACGGCACCGCCTTGCAACTTAGTCCCAATCGTTACAACGGACTTTACAACGCAGGTCATGCAGCCGAAGCGATCGGTAAATCTGACGAGGCCACGAAGTATTACAGTCAGCTTCTGAAAGTGACCCATAACGGCGTGAAGACGCAGCGACCTGAAGTCAGCTACGCGCGCAACTACATCCAAAAACGACAAGCAAGCGGGTTGTAACAACCGCCCTGCAACTTCTGGGACTTCTCCTCTGATCCTTTGCAGACTTCAAACACTAAATCTGTTCACTCGTGTCACATGTGGCACACACCACGTTTCAATGCATGAAAGGAAAAGCTTAATGACAGTCGACGGTATGAACGGCATCGATGTACCTGCGCTCAAGGCTTTTGTGGATCGCGTAAAGACTGACCCCGATCAGAGAACGGCTTCATTCAAAGTCAAGACAGAATGGAAAGGGCAAACAAAAACGATCACCTCGATATCGGACTACGGGCTCGGAGATAAGAAATTTAGTCGCGATTTTAAGATTCACGCTGACGAGCCTAATGAACTTCTTGGCGGAAACACAGCGCCGAATCCGCAGGAACTTCTGATGGCAGCCCTGAACGCCTGTTTGTCGGTCGGGTATGCAGCGAACGCGGCGGCCATGGGAATCAAGCTGGAAAAGCTGGAGATCGAAACCGAAGGCCAGTTGGACCTACGGGGCTTTCTGGGACTCGATTCGACCGTCAAGCCGGGCTACGAAGAGATCCGTTACACAGTCGTCGTAAAATCGTCGGCTCCACAGGAGAAGCTCGATGAACTGCATCACCTGATCATGAAGACATCCCCGAATTTTTCCAATTTCGCGACATCGATCCGTATGATTCCCAATCTTGTTGTGGACAACCCGTAACAGACTTGCATCTGCTGCAGGCTAGGACATTAGTGCCTTGCACGTGCTTGGCTAAAAAACTTTTTCGATAAACCTCCTTCGGATACTGAAGGACGCACAAAGGATACAAAGATGTCACATTTCTCTCTCTCCCTCGTCATCCCCGACTCTTTGCTTGCGAAAGAGGCCGCTGATCTCTTGCGTGAGCATTCCACGGATCTGCTCTTTAATCACTCGATCCGGGTCTACTTGTTCGCGGCCGAGCAGGGCCGTCAACAAAAGCTTCGTTTCGACCCTGAACTTCTCTATGTCGCGGCCGCATTTCACGACTTCGGTCTCATCAAGAAATTCTCGAGCCCAGACGAACGATTCGAAGTCGATGGCGCAAACGCGGCCCATCAGTTCCTCACTGCACATAACGTTCCGGAAGAACAGATACAAACTGCATGGGCGGCCATTGCTCTGCACACCACGCCCGGGGTAACCCAGTATATGCGTCCTGAAGTAGCTCTTCTCTTTTCGGGAGTTGGTCTCGATGTGCTGGGGAAAGGCTTCGATCAGTTTCCCTCGGAGTTGCGCGAGAAAATCGTTGCTAGGTACCCTCGCAAACACTTCAGGGAAGGCTTCATCCAGGAGTACTTTGCCGGTTTTGCGCACAAGCCCGCCACCACGTTTGGCACCGTGAACGCCAGCATCTGTGAACGCTTCATCCCCGGTTATAAGTTCCCCAATTCCTGCGACGTGCTTGCGGCATCTCCCTTCCCGGATTCCGAATAGCAAGCTCAACGTAAAAGTAAGAAAACTGAACATCAGGACTCAGCTTGTCGAAAAGACCTCACTGAGTGAGGTGAAGAGGATAGTTACGTGCAGACTACAAAATTTGGAGAAACAGGCTTGACGGTTTCCCGGCTGTGTTTCGGTACCGCAACTTTAGGGAAGCAGACAGAAGAAAAGACGGCCTTCAAGATTCTCGATAGAGTCGCAGACGCCGGAATCAACTTCATTGACACTGCAGATGGATATCCGATGGGAGCGGATTTCACGCTTGCCGGCCGGACCGAACAAATCGTTGGTCGCTGGCTCAAGAACAAACGCCAGCAATTTGTTCTTGCGACCAAGGGAGGACTTCCGATGGGGCCAGAGCCGTGGAACCAGGGAGCCTCACGCAAGCATCTTCTGGACGCTATCGATGGCTCTCTCAAGCGATTAAGAACTGACTACGTTGACCTCTATCAGGTGCATTTCGATGATCGTGCAACGCCGCTCGACGAAACCCTTGAGGCTCTCGACACAATCGTGCGCTCCGGCAAGGCACGCTATATCGGGGCGTCGAACATCCTCGCATATCGGCTCGCGCGCGCGTTCGGGTGTTCCGACACTTTGAAGATCTCACGCTACGTCTCTGTTCAACCTCGCTATAATTTGCTCTTCCGTGAGATTGAACGTGAGCTATTGCCACTTGCTCAAGAAGAAGGAGTCGCCGTGATTCCGTTCAATCCGCTGGCAGGCGGCTTGCTGACCGGCAAATACAACAAGAACGAGACGCCAACAGAGGGCCGGTTCTCTGGGGCAATTAGCAATAATTTCGGAGCCCTATACCAGCAGCGGTACTGGCACAACCGGCAATTTGAGACCGTTTCCCAACTCGGTGAAATTGCAAAGACGCGAGGCGTTCCGCTAACAACACTCTCGGTGGCCTGGGTCCTTGCGAATCCAATCATCACCGCTGCCATTCTTGGCGCGAGCCGGCTCGAACAGCTAGATGACTCACTGGCTGCTGCGAATTACGCTATCGATCCGGAGCTGAAGGAACAGCTTGACGGTCTCACGGCGGAGTATCGCCGCGGTGATGCGGATCGCTAGCGTCACAGACCTGAGCATCATTCACTTTTCGCACATCGTCTGTAGTGCAAGCCGGGGGGCGGGCTCGGGAACCGTCTTTTCTTCACTCTCCCGTTGTCCTAAGAAAGGTGCAAAGTGAACGCGGACCGATCAATTATTTATGTGGGTGGACGATGACAAGCGAATTCGAGAATCCCTGACTGCTATGCTTTCGTCCGCTAGCAATCACGTCATAACGTTCTGGAGCGCGACGGAGTATTTGAACTTTCTCAAACCTGAAACTCCTGCCTGTTTGATCCTCGACCTTCAGCTCCCATAAATGAATGGCTTGCAATTACAACAGGAGCTCTCCCTAAGCGGTGGCCCGCCGATGTCAGTAACATTGTGGATCACCATTCTACGTTCGTAGGATTCACGCAGGTCGTTGTTCCGCCTTATTCCTCGGACGGCGCAGAGCCAACAAATCGGTGAGCATTCTTGAGAAGTTCGTCCACAATCACGCGGATCTTTGCAGGTAACGTTCGCGTTCGCGGCCACAATAAGGTAATTGGCATTTCTCCGCCAGACATACCGTCAAGTACAGTGATGAGTTTTCCGCTCTGGATGTCATTTTGAACCATCCAAAGCGGCAACTGCGCAAGGCCTCGTCCTGCCTTGACAGCAGCCAGCACGATCTCCAGGTCGCAAAATTCGTGTTTGGCCGGAACAAAGTGAGGAGCAAAAGCGCCGTCAGCCCGACGCAACAGCCATGTGGCATGGCGGGACAGCTGCCATCCGACGATGCAATCATGCTCTGCAAGATCAGAAGGATTCAACGGGATTCCACGCTCCGCCAGATAGTCCGGTGCAGCACAAATCACCAACTGCTGCGCACCCAGTCGGCGCGCAATCAGGTCCGCTGTGTCATCAAGCGCGCCAATTCTAACCGCAAGATCGATGCCTTCACTTATAAGGTCCGGTCGGCCATCGGAGAAGCTGACCTTGAGCAAAATCGCAGGACACCGCGACGCCAGCTCGAGTAATACCGGCATCACGAATAGTCGCCCGAAAGCGGTGGGCAGGTCGATGCGAACCTGACCTGCTGGTGTGTTTTGCGAAAGTTTGAGAATGCTCTCGCCGCGGTCGAGTTGAGCCAAAGCGGCGGTACTGTTCTCCAGCCACGCCTCCCCCTGAGAAGTCAACGTCAGTCGCCGAGTCGTGCGATGAAGTAGTTTCGCTCCGAGCCTTGCTTCGAGGCGTGATACAGCGCGTCCAACCGCGGATTTGGTAATGCCGAGCTGGTCAGCGGCGGCGGTGAAACTGCCTAACTGCGCAACAGCGACGAATTCTGCGATGCCGTCGAACTGCATATTCATCAAGATTATTGTAGCTTATGGCGCAACTATGAGTCGCAGCGAAGGGCCCTTGTCAAGCGTTTTTACCGCGATTAGTATGAGTTCCAATGTTGCTGCAATATGCATAATCGATAGGAGTTGCGTTGCAATGCCGTTCTTAGTTGCCCCTTATGATCTTGTCCCTATCCGCCTCAAAAATCGTATCGTTATGGCGCCGATTGAACGTTCCGTGCTCGAAGCCTTTCGCAGACTTTAAACGCTAAATCTGTTCAGACGCTTAGTCCGCCAGAACAGGAACAGGCGAAATCTTACGAAGTGGAAGCCCGTTCCGAGCTTGGCCACACCCGAAGCGCTAGTTTGCCGATTTCCATGAGGGTATCCCTGTTTTCCCCTGCCCGCGCCAGAAGCGACATCCCGAAAAGCGTATTTCTGAAGAACAATTGCAGCACTTGGAGGTCCGCGGATTTAGGAAGCTCCTTATTCCGTACGGCGCCTCGGAGCCGTTCCATCCAGATTGCTTCTGAGAAGTCGCGCAGCCTGTTTACCTCTTCCTGCAATTTCTCATATTTAGGCGAACAGGTCGGGAGAGCAAGGGAGAGCATGGAGCCCTTGGGCTGATCGCGGCGCGTCATCTCAGATGCTGCTACTTTAAGCAGGTTTGCAAATCCTTCCTTAGCAGTTTTGCCCTTGCTAATCGCAGTTTCGTAGATACGCCCTCTACCACGTAGATAATGATCGACCGCTTCGAGATAGAGCGACTCTTTGTCTCCGAACGAAGAATAGAGGCTTGAAGTCTGGATACCCATCCCCGCTGCCAACTCATCGACGCTGGTTTGTTCAAAGCCGCGATTCCAAAAGAGCATCATCGCGGCTTCCAATGCATGGTCTCTATCAAAAGTCTTTGGGCGGCCCCGCTGTGTCATGCATTTCCTTTATGCAGTATTGGAGCACACATCAAAAAAGTTGCACGAGTCAGAATCGAAACAAGACAGATCTTCATCTATTCTGTAACGCCCGTTCTAAAAACAGGTTTTGAGATACCCCAAGCGAGACGCGAGCACGTCCCCCGTACCGGAGAACTGATGCAGGCATTTATAAAGGAAAAGTCATCACAAGCGCTACTGTTGGCCATTTTGAGCGCCTCATCTGCGGCCGTTGGTTGCAAGCAGGCCCCCAACGCAACGCCTGCACTGGCTGTCGCCTCTGTCGAAGCGGCGCCAGTAATTACGAGGCCTATCCGCGTGTCCGACGAGTTCAATGGCCGCGTCTGGGCGACGGATTACGTGGATATTCGGCCGAGGGTTACCGGATACGTCGACCGGATCGCGTTCCGCGAAGGCCAGATGGTTCGGAAAGGCGACCTTCTGTTCGTGATCGATCCGCGCCCGTACAAAGATGCTGCCGACAGTGCAACGGCCGAACTGGCCCGACAGCACGCAGCTGCTGATTTTGCCAAAATCCAGTCGGACCGTGCGGAACGGCTCAAGCTGTCCGATGCAGTCTCTCAGGAAGAGCAGCAAAACCGGGATTCAGATCTTCTCCAGAGCGGAGCACGGGTCAAAGCGGCAGAGGCTGCTGTCGCCTCCGCGGAGCTCAATCTCTCGTATACGGAAGTACGCTCTCCCATTAACGGCCGAACTAGCCGTACCCAGTTGACCTTGGGAAATCTCGCTCAGGCAGACCAAACCGTGCTGACCACGATCGTTTCAGTGGACCCAGTGTGGGTTTACTTTGATTGCGATGAACAGAGCTATCTGCGCTTTCAGCAGAGTGCTCGTCGCGGTAGTGCTGTTGGTTCTGACAACCCCGTGCGCGTTGCTCTCGCGGATGAAGAGGGCTTCCCGCACGTCGGACACATCGATTTTGTCGATAATGCGCTCAATCCATCCACCGGTACTATCCGTGCGCGCGTTGTACTCCCGAATCCCAACCATACGTTGACTCCCGGCCTGTTTGCCCGCGTGCAATTGCAGAGTGCGGAACCTAAGCAAGCTATCCTGATCGATGACAAAGCGGTTCTTACCGATCAAGACCGGAAGTATGTCTATGTTGTCGGTCCGGGTGATAAGGCGCAGCGGAAAGACATCGTACTTGGCGGATCTGTAGACGGACTCCGTGTAGTGAAGTCTGGATTGTCTTCTGACGACAAGGTCATCGTCGGAGGTCTCCAGCAAATCTACTTCCCAGGGGCTCCCATCAAGGCGAAGACGGCGACGATGGAATCCCTAGTCGCGGAATCGGCCAAACCCGCTGCGGCTGGGATCAAGTAGGAGATTGGGACCATGGATTTCTCAAAGTTTTTTATTGACCGTCCTATCTTTGCGATTGTGCTGTCTGTCATCATCTTCAGCCTAGGACTGATCGCGATCCCTATTCTGCCTTCGGGCGAATATCCTGAGGTTGTGCCCCCCAGCGTGGTGGTTCGCACCAACTACCCGGGAGCGAACCCGAAAGCGATTGCTGAGACCGTTGCAGAGCCACTCGAAGAAGCCATCAACGGCGTCGAAGGCATCATGTATATGAAGTCGGTCTCCGCGTCTGACGGCAGCCTCCAGGTGATCGTCACCTTCCGTTCGGATGTGGATCCGGACACGGCAGCTGTCCGCGTACAGAACCGGGTCAGCCAGGCCCTGTCCCGCTTGCCCGATCAAGTAAGACAGTTCGGTGTCACAACGCAAAAGCAGTCACCGACTCCGCTAATGTACGTTGCTCTTGTCTCGAAAGACGGCAAGGCTGACTCACTCTATCTCCGTAACTACGGAGTACTTCATGTCAAAGATGAATTATCGCGTTTGACGGGTATCGGCGATGTCCAACTGCTCGGATCTGGTGATTATGCCATGCGCATTTGGCTCGACCCGAATCGTTTGGCTTCTCGCAGTATGACCTCGGACGATGTCGTCAATGCGATCAGAGAACAGAACGTTCAGGTCTCTGCTGGTCAGCTTGGCGCGGAGCCGTCGCCCAACAAACCTGACTTTCTCACCTCGATCAATGTCCGCGGACGTCTGACGACCCCGGAAGAATTTGGAAATATTGTTCTCAAGTCCGGCCAGAATGGCCAGATTGTGCACCTGTCGGATGTAGCTCGTATTGAACTCGGCTCGAGTGACTATACGCTCCACACCTATATCGACACACGAGATACAGCGATCATCGGTATCTTTCTTTCGCCAGGCGCAAATGCGCTCGGAGTGGCGAAGACCGTTTACGCCAAATTCGACGAGCTTTCTAAGCAGTTTCCGCCTGGCGTCGAATACAAGATGGTATGGGACCCGACCGTCTTTGTTCGCGAATCGGTGCGTGCTGTCGAGCATACATTGATCGAAGCGGTTATCCTCGTCGTCCTTGTCGTCATCGTCTTCCTGCAAACGTGGCGAGCCTCCATCATTCCTCTTGTCGCCGTACCTGTCTCAATCATTGGTACGTTCTCCTGGCTCTACGTTCTGGGGTACTCCATCAATACCCTGACGCTCTTTGGACTCGTACTTGCCATTGGCATCGTGGTGGACGATGCCATCGTGGTAGTCGAAAACGTTGAGAGGTTCATCGAGCACGGGTTGAGCCCCCGTGACGCCGCCCATCGCGCCATGAAGGAGGTTTCGGGTCCAATCATCGCGATCGCTCTCGTACTCTGTGCCGTCTTCGTTCCGATGGCATTCCTCACGGGTATCACCGGCCAGTTCTATAAGCAGTTTGCAGTGACCATCGCGATATCGACTGTCATCTCTGCAATCAACTCGTTGACCCTTTCTCCAGCTTTGGCTGCGAAGCTTCTTCAGGGCCATGGGACGCCAAAGGACTGGTTTGCGCGGGCTATGGATCGCAGCCTTGGCTGGTTCTTTCGCCCCTTCAACCGCTTCTTTCAGCGGAGCTCCGTTGCCTATCAAGGAACCGTTGGACGAAGCTTCCATACTCGTGGCCTCGTATTCCTCGTCTATGCCGTACTCGTCGGATCGATCTTCTTTCTGTTCAATCGCGTACCTGGAGGCTTTATCCCGACTCAGGACAAGCTCTACCTATTTGCCGGCGCGAAATTGCCGGAAGGGGCTTCGCTCGCTCGTACCGACGCCGTCCTGAAGCAGATGGTCCATGCCGCTCACGAGGTAGAGGGAGTCGATATGCTGCCTGCGATGTCCGGCTATAACGCGCTGCAGGTTACGAACACACCCAACCTCGCAACGTCGTATATCCGCCTCACGGGATTCGAGGAGCGCCATAAGTCCGCGCAGCAGATCGTAGGTGAGATCAACCAGAAGTACTCCCAAATTCCGGGTGCCATCACCTTCGCCTTGTTGCCTCCACCAATACAAGGGCTCGGCAACGGGTCAGGCTACTCGCTTTACATCGAAGATCGTGCAGGTCTTGGTTACGGAGCTCTCCAGAATGCGGTCTCCGCATTCCAGGCCACCGTGGCACAGACCCCCGGTATGACATTTCCGGTATCTTCCTATCAATCGAATATTCGACAGCTTGAAGTGCAGGTAGACCGCGAAAAGGCGAAGGCGCAAGGTATCGCCTTAACGGATGTCTTTGACACTCTTCAGACCTATCTCGGCTCTGTATATGTCAATGACTTCAACACCTTCGGCAGGGTCTACCGCGTAATGGTTCAGGCAGACAGCCAACACCGCCAGCGCCCTGAAGACATTACCAATCTTCGCGTGCGTAACGGCAGCGGAGAGATGGTGCCGATCGGTTCGGTCGCGACGATCACTCAAACCTTTGGCCCTGATCCCGTGATGCGTTACAACAACTACCCCGCCGCGGACCTGATCGGTGACGCGGACCCACGAGTTCTTTCTTCAGGACAGGTCGTCGAGAAACTCACCGAGATCTCAAAAAAGGTACTTCCTCCCGGTATGGTTCTCGAGTGGACAGATCTCACGTATCAGCAGACCAATCAGAGCGGCGCCGCAGCTGTCGTCTTCCCACTGGCGATCCTGCTTGTGTTCCTCGTTCTGGCTGCTCTATATGAGAGCTGGACCCTCCCCCTGGCGGTCATCCTGATCGTTCCGGTCTGCATCTTCGCTGCTCTCTTTGGGGTTTGGCTTTCGGGCGGCGACAACAACATCTTCGTTCAGGTAGGCTTGGTGGTGCTCATGGGACTTGCCTGTAAGAACGCAATTCTCATCGTCGAGTTTGCCCGCGAACTTGAAATCCATGGCAAGGGCACGATCGAAGCCGCCCTTGAAGCCTGCCACCTCCGCCTCCGTCCCATCATCATGACTTCGATCGCCTTCATCGCTGGCTCTGTTCCGCTGCTTCTTGGACACGGGGCCGGGAGCGAGGTAAGAAAGGCCACTGGCATCACGGTGTTTTCGGGAATGCTCGGCGTCACCCTGTTTGGATTGTTTCTGACTCCTGTGTTTTATGTCGTCTTGCGCAAATGGAGTGGAGTGGCCCTCCATGAGGAAAAGGAGGAGACCGTCGATGCGCTTGTCTAACATTTTTTTCGCTGCGATCATCACGGTAGGCACGGTCGGTTGCTCAGTCGGCCCCCACTACCAGCGTCCGAGTGTTGCGCTTCCTACGCAGTTCACGGCGCCATCTACGCGGATTTCACCGGATGCTACAGGCCAAGCCACGACTTCCGATGCGGAGTTTTGGCACAGCTTCCGGGACCCAGAGATGACAGCGCTCGTAGAGCGCGCCTTGGCCGCCAACAACGATCTACGATCTGCTCTTGCTCACTACGATGCTGCGAATGCCTTGTGGCGTTTGAGCAAGTTCGATCGCTATCCCACGGTAACCGCGAGCGAAGACGTGGGCCGCCAGAGGCTCGCTGCGAACCAGGCATTCGGCTACCCGAGGAACTATCGATATTCCAACTCCACTATCAACGCCAGCTGGGAGCTCGACTTCTTCGGGCGCATTCGACATAACGTGGAACTGCAGCACCAACAATTACTCGCAACCGCCAATGACCTCGCCGCAATGCAGGTCGCGATTGTAGGAGAACTCGCTGCAACCTACATCGATCTTCGAGGACAGCAGGAACGGCTTCGTGTCGCCCAGCAGAATGCCGACAATGAACAACGCACGGTCAAGCTGGTTGAAGCGACGTATGCGGCGGGGCGAGGGACGCAGTTTGATACCGCCCGAGCGCGCTCACTCTACGAAAGCACGACCGCTCGCATCCCCGGCTTGCTATCAGCGATCGCTCTCGACGAACATCGCTTAGCCGTCTTGTGCGGTCAATCACCCGATACATTGGTCAGCGAACTTGACGCGCAGAAGCCATTGCCGGACCTTCCGGAGCGGATCGACCCTGGTACGCCTGCGGATCTTGTTCGGCGACGTCCCGATGTAAATGCCTCCGAGGAGCGCCTCCATGCGGCAACCGAACAGATCGGTATCAATACTGCCGACCTGTTTCCTCGAGTTAACTTTGCCGGCCTTCTCGGGATAGCTCAATTCCATTCCGATACGATTTTCGATGGTGTCAGTCCGACGAATCTGGCGGCGCTCAACATCGACTGGTCGTTCCTGGATCGAGGCAGAGTGCGTGCAAGGATCGCCGCCAGCCGAGCGGACGGCGATGCCCAACTCGCTCAATACCAGCAGACGGTCTTGTTGGCCCTTGAAGATGTTGATAACGCACTCGTACGATATGCCCGCTCCCGGGAGCAAAGCGACCAACTTCGTCAGGCTGCATTCGATAGTAAACGCGCCGCGGACCTCGCAAATGTTCGATTCAAAGAGGGAGCCACCGGGCTGCTCGATCTTCTGGACGCCCAACGCGTCCAGCTTCAATCGGAAGATGCCTACGCAACCAGCCACCTTGACAGCGCAAGCGCGGCAATCATTCTCTATAAGTCGCTAGCTGGTGGTTGGCCACAACGGGCTCCGCAGCCGGTAGGAAACAGAAACCCTTGAAGGGCATTCATTCTTGCCGCTCCTCAAAATCCTGATTGGCTGTCACTGAGGCCGGCCTACGTAGGAGGTGCGTCCTGCACCTCGAACGGGGTGGGTTCCTGTTCCCATACGTAGGCCGTGGTTTGCAACAAACGTACACAGCGATTCCAGCGAAGGATAGCATCGTCGTTTCCTGCGGGACGGACCTTTTCTGCCTCTCCAAGCGAGCGCATCGCGTGCTCGAAGAGAGGCAGCACCATATAAGGTGGCTGTCCGGCGCGGAGCTGCGCTTTCGCACGCCGTTCATACGCAATCCCTGTGTAGTAGAGCTGCTCGTAGCGATCATTGAGCTGAAGAAAGGTTTGTTCCGCCTCGCGGTCCCGATCGGACGAACCACCCGCGAACTGATCCGTGAGCGCGAGTCCGAGTAACCGCAATGCAAGTTGATGCTGCGGTTCGATGGCCAGGATATCGCGACAGATCGACTCTGCTTCTTCCGGTTCGTTTAGGCTGCGGTAGAGTTGCGCCTTTGCGAGGGCCTCGGTGATGCCCGCGGTTGAGATGCGTTTCAGTTCGTATGTCATGGCGCCTCCTTTACTGCTAGGCTTTTCCGGCGCTCCGGATCTTGCGGACTAGCATGAGCAGTGGATCATAGTATTCATCGACTACCCGCTCCTTGAGCGGGATGATGGCGTTGTCGGTGATGTGAATATCTTCGGGGCACACCTCAGTGCAGCACTTGGTGATGTTGCAGAGGCCCAGGCCCAGCTGCTCCTTCAGCACATTTGCCCGCGAGATGCCGTCCAGCGGATGCATGTCAAGCGAAGCCGTACGTACGAAGAAGCGGGGACCGCCAAACTCTTCCTGTTTGTCGTGCTCGCGAAGAACGTGGCAGACATTCTGGCAAAGAAAGCACTCGATGCATTTGCGAAACTCCTGGACGCGATCCACATCCCGCTGGTACATCTTCCACTCAACGTATGGTTTTGGCTGAAAAGGCGGGATCTTCTTATTCACTTTGAAGTTCCAGGAGACATCGGTCACGAGATCCTTGATGACCGGGAATGATTTCATGGGCAAGATCGTGATGGGCTCGTCAAGGGGAAGAGCGTCCATGCGCGTCTTGCAAGTGAGCCGCGGACGACCGTTGACCTCAGCTGAGCACGAGCCGCATTTACCTGCCTTGCAATTCCAGCGAACGGCGA
The DNA here is from genome assembly GCF_059115365.1 of Edaphobacter sp. FHG110511_03. Taxonomy (NCBI): domain Bacteria; kingdom Pseudomonadati; phylum Acidobacteriota; class Terriglobia; order Terriglobales; family Acidobacteriaceae; genus Edaphobacter; species Edaphobacter sp. FHG110511_03. Next base: position 1,765,270 of record NZ_JBZYWL010000001.1, read on the forward strand.
GGTCGGGTGCATGGTGTGCTTGAACTGAGTGCAGTGCGTCGAGCACCACCATTCCCGGAACGAGCGGTACTCGATAGTCAACGGTTTCGCCACCTTCCCGGTCACCCCGGAAGATCTGTAACGTCGCCTCTGCCAACGGCACCTCAGCCATGACTTAGCCTACTTTGGTAACTCCACTGTCTTCTAGGAGCAATTGCTTCAGATCATCCGGCATATCTAGGACGGGGGATTCGAAGAGCATCATGTTGTCCCCATTCTTCACCACGACATTATGCATCTTCCCCCAGGCATCATCCAGATGGGGGTAATCGATGCGACTATGGGCGCCTCGGCTCTCGCGGCGCGCCAGCGCGCTGCGTGTGACCGCTTCTGCGACCGTCAACATGCTTTGCAGATCCTGCGCCAGATGCCAGCCCGGGTTGAAGAGCCGTGAGCCTTCCACATATACGCGAGCCGTGCGCTCTTTCAGTTTGTCGATCTCCGATAGAGCCCCGCGCAAGTCTTCTTCGTTACGAAAGATGCCAACTAGACGTTGCATGAAGCCCTGCAAATCAGCATGTATGGCGTAAGGGCTTTCGCCGCCGGAGCGCTCAAAAGGCAAGAGCATCTGTCGTTCCGCATCCTCAATTTGCGAAGAATCGATCGCAGGGGCTGAGCTTCGTTTGGCATGTTCCGCGGCTGCCAGTCCCGCTCGCCTGCCAAAAACCAACAGATCAGAAAGTGAATTGCCACCCAGCCGGTTTGCACCGTGCAAACCGGCGGCTGCTTCTCCTGCCGCAAAGAGTCCCGAGATTGAACTCTGTGCCGTCTCCGCATCCACACGGATACCTCCCATCATGTAGTGACACGTTGGGCCTACCTCCATAGGGCCTTTCGTGATGTCCACATCCGCCAGTTCCAGAAACTGGTGATACATGCTCGGCAGCTTTCGCTTTACGTACTCGGCCGGCTTGTGAGAGATATCGAGAAACGCGCCCCCGTGCTCGGTGCCGCGCCCCTCACGCACTTCGGTGTAGATCGAACGAGCGACAACGTCTCGGGTGGAAAGGTCGAGCCTCTTGGGGTCGTAGCGCTCCATGAATCGTTCCCCATTCTTGTTGCGCAGAACGCCACCCTCGCCGCGCACCGCTTCGGTCACCAGAATGCCTTGCACGCCCGGTGGCCACACCATCCCGGTCGGATGAAACTGGACGAACTCCATATCCGTCAGATCGGCGCCGGCGTCATAGGCGAGCGCCATACCGTCCCCTGTGTACTCCCAGGAGTTCGAAGTGATCTTCCAGGCTTTGCCGATGCCACCCGTGCAAATGACAACAGACTTGGCCTTGAAAATGACGAAGCGGCCTTGCTCACGCCAGTAGCCGAAAGCGCCGGCGATGCGGTCACCATCCTTGAGCAGTCGCGTAATGGCGCACTCCATATATACGTCGATGCCCATATGCACACCGCGATCCTGCAACGTGCGGATCATCTCCAACCCGGTGCGATCACCGACGTGACACAGTCGTTTGAAGGTGTGGCCGCCGAAGGCGCGTTGCAGAATCTCGCCATCCTCGGTGCGATCGAAGAGGGCGCCCCATTGCTCCAGCTCTCGCACGCGTTCAGGGGCCTCCTGAGCATGAAGCTGGGCCATGCGCCAGTTGTTAAGGAGCTTCCCTCCGCGCATGGTGTCGCGAAAGTGCGCACGCCAGTCATCCGACGTATCCACATTCGCCATCGCAGCCGCGATCCCCCCTTCTGCCATAACCGTATGCGCTTTGCCAAGCAGCGACTTGCACACGACCCCGACGCGTACGCCTTGGGCCAGAGCTTCGATCGCAGCCCTGAGGCCCGCGCCACCCGCGCCGATGATGAGTACGTCGTGCTCGTGGGTTTCGTAGGCGGTAGTCACTGGAGGCGAATATCCTTTAAGAAACCCGAGGAGACCATGCGCACGTAGAGATCGGCCAGGCCCACTGAAATGAGACTCATCCATGCATAGAGCATGTGGCGTCCATTCAAACTGCTGAGCCATCGCCACGCAGTGTGACGCGTGGGACCAAACGACGTGCAAGAGAAGCAATCGAGCTTTCCTCCAGCTAGATGACGCAGGGAGTGGCACGAAAAAGTGTAAAGGGTCAGCAAGACGATATTTGCCAGCAGGACAAGTGAGCCCACTCCGATTCCAAATCCGTCCGGGAAAAAGAACGCGCGAATTGCGTCCCACCACAGGAACGCGAGAAATACAAATGCAAGATAAAGGAACCAGCGATGCAGGTTTTGCAGAATAAACGGAAAACGAGTCTCGCCGCGGTACGCCCCTTTGCTTCCTTCGCCTACCGCGCAAGCCGGCGGATCCAAAAAGAACGCGCGATAATACGCCTTCCGATAGTAGTAGCAGGTTGTGCGGAATCCGAGCGGCCCCGCCAGAATCAAAAGTGCCGGAGAAAACCGCCACCAGTGGTGGTTAGGGTCGATCAGCGGAGAATAAAACGGAGAGATGTAAGGGCCCCACTCATAGAACTTCCCTTCGAAGGCTCGGAGGGTAGCGTAGATGCCGAACGCGCCCAGGAGCATGGCAACCGGCACAACTTCAACCCACCACGCATCGCGCCGCTGCGTGCTGCCGAAACCGTCGATCTGAACAAGTACAGAAGGCTTCGCCATGGGTTCCCCCACGTCGGTCATATACTAGCCACAAAAGAACCTTTTGCAAATCAGAAATTTATGACTCTGGCTTGGGTAGAAGGCCGGTCTTGACGCAGAACAGTTCTCGCACGCAATAAACGCAATTGGGCATGGGAACTGAAATCCCTGCGACGTCGGCGAATTCCTTGACGGAACCCAAAGATCCTGCTCAGGTTGCCACGATGAATCGCGTCGATAATGAACATACCTGCGGTCTTGATCGAACAGAAATGACAGGGATAGCGAGACGCGGCGCATCTTCAAGTCCAAGCCGGTCTTGTCTTAGAGCTGATGGACCGACCTGTTCAAAGTAATAGTGGAGGTCGAGTAGCGAGAGAACCAGATTTGGGCGTATGATTTCGGACCGAGTGACGGTCTTCTTCATTGGGTCGTGCGGGGTGAAACTACGAAGGTTCTGTCTTTCAGTAGAGAGCGCCGCGACCCAGAGCCCCGACACATAGCTACTGGTGTTCGGTGCGCCTGCCTCGTTCCTCCTTTTGAAGGCCACTCTATGACGCAACTGCGTGTCAGGAGTTGCTATGAGAGTCTTCGATCCGGTGTGTTTGATTCTACGGAAGAAGGGTACAGAGGTATGGCGTGTACCTTCTGATGCGACTGTCTATGATGCCATGAAGGTGATGGCGGACAAAGACGTGGGTGCGTTGCTGGTTATGGATGGCGAGCACCTGGGAGGCCTCGTTTCGGAGAGGGATTATGCCCGAAAGGTGATCCTTCAGGGGCGTTCGTCGAGGGAAACCCCGGTGCGCGAAATCATGTCTGAGCCGCTGATTACCATCACCCCCGAGTGTTCTGTGGATGAGGCCATGCGGCTGATCACGACGAATCGGATCCGCCACCTTCCGGTGGTCTCCGAGGGCAAGGTCCAGGGGGTGATCTCGATTGGAGACCTGGTGCAGTGGATCTCCTTCGCGCAGGATCATACCATCGAACAACTCGAGCATTACATCGAAGGGAAATATCCCTGCTAGACCGTTCTGACTCCGGTTGATTGTTTTTTGGGCTGGTGCTGGCTGATCCTTCCATGATTAGCTGAGGTTGTGTGCCGCCGCCACGATGACGTTCCAGAAAGGCGTCGGAACTATGCCAAGCAGGAACACGAGACCAGTAAGAGCCGCCAGCGCCAGAGTCGCCGGAAGAGGCAGAGGCTGCGTGCTGGAGTCTTTTGCTGTAGCAGGCTCTACCGGTTGGGCATACATGACGACAAGGATGCGCAGATAGTAAAACAAACCGATCGTGCTGCTGACGACGAGAGTAAAGAGAAGTACCCATTGAGATTGGGAAGCACCGGCGGTAAGGATATAGAACTTGCCGAGGAATCCCGCGGTGAGCGGCATTCCTGCGAGCGAGAGAAGCATGGTGGTGAACGCGGACGCGACAAGCGGTCTACGCCAGAAGAGCCCTCGATAGTTGTTGAGCGAAGAAGCTTCCGATCGCGAGCCGGAGAGGATCGTCATCGTACCGAAGGCTCCTAGGATGGTCACCAGGTAGGACATGAGGTAATAGGTGGCTGCCGGAGCGCCGAGTGTTCCACCAGCGAGCAGCGCAACCAGCAAATAGCCCATGTGCGCAATGGACGAGTATGCAAGGATCCTCTTGACGTTGGTTTGTCGCAGTGCAAGAAGATTGCCAGTCAGCATGGAGGCTATAGCGATGATCGAGAGGACCAGGCCCGGCGCTCCTGCCAGTCCCTCTCCCTGCGAGTAAAACCAGCGCAGGAGCAGCGCAAACATTCCACCTTTTGATACGGTGGCGATGAACGCAGTGACCGGCAAGGGCGCGCCCTCATAGACGTCCGGCGTCCAGAGGTGAAACGGAACAACCGCGAGCTTGAAACCGATCCCCGTGAGAGTGAGCATCAGGCCTGTCAAAAGAAGAGCCGAGCTCGCCTGGCCGGTTGAGCTAGTTATCGCAGTGAGTTGGGAGAGCTTCATGGATCCTGATTCCGAATAAATGAGAGCAAGACCGAACAACAGAACGGCTGATGACGACGCGGCCAGAACCAGATACTTGATCCCCGCCTCGATAGCCACTCGTTCTGTGCGAATGTATGCGATCAACGCGTAGAGCGACACGCTCAACAATTCCAGCCCAAGAAAGAAGGAAGCGAAATTACCGCTGGCGGCAAGCACCATTGCGCCTGTGGTTGCCAAGAGTACAAGGAGGTAAAACTCCTCACGATGTTCTTGACGGCGATTCAAGTAATCGTAGGCGAACAGGAATACAAATACTGAGGCGATAAGGAGGATCGCCATATAGAGAAATGAGTAGGAATCGAGAATCAGGGAACCAGTGACCTGTTGCGGCGCGACGGACGATGCAAAGGGGAGGCTTCCGAGTCCGGCGGCCAGGCCGATGAGCGAAATTGCGGCAGCAGTCCTATGATTACGCCGGATTGCAATTGAGAGCATTAAAAGAACTGCGGTCGTCGAAACTATCATCAGCGGAAACAATGCGACAAAGTCAGCGTGGCTCATCTCTATCTCCTGACTATCTCCTGTGAAAATGCGATTTGCTGCGCGGCAGCTAAGCCCGGGCGTATGGTGTGCAGCACCGGATGCGGATAGAGGCCTATCCAAACAAGACAGATCATCATCAGACCAAGGACTGCCCATTCGCGAGGTCTCATATCCGGCAGTTTCCAATGATGACGGTTGGGCCCTTGAAACGCGCCTTGCGCAAACCTCAAACCGTAGAGAGTGGCAGCAAGAAGACCCAGAGTGGCGAAAATGGCGAGACGAGCGTTCGCCCGATAGGTTCCTAGCAGGACGAGAAATTCACCCACGAAGTCCCCAAGTCCTGGAAGCCCAAGTGAGGCCATGGCGAACACAAGACCTGCCCCGCTCAATGCTGGCATGGTCTCCCACAGGCCTCCCATCTGTGAGAGCTCGCGCGTGTGCAGTCTTTCCTGAAGCAGGCCCGCGAGGATGAACAGGGCGCCGGTACTGATTCCATGGCTGACCATCTGGACCACGGCGCCTTCCAGCGCGATTTGATTTCCGGCGAAGATACCGAGCAGCACAAACCCCATATGGCTCACGCTGGTGTAGGCAACGAGGCGCTTGAGATCGGTCTGGCCGACGGCAAGCACCGCACCATAAAGAATTCCTATTACTCCAATGGTCATCATAAGGGGGGCCAACTCACGCGATGGGCCGGGAAAAAGCGGCAACACAAAACGAATCAGGCCATAAGCTCCTGTCTTCAGCAAGAGCCCTGCCAGTACGACGCTACCTGCGGTGGGAGCTTCAGTGTGTGCATCGGGAAGCCAGGTGTGGAAGGGGAGCGCAGGCAGCTTCACGGCGAAGGCGATGAGAAATCCGAGCATCAGCAGGCGCGCCGCGCGGGGCGATAGCGACGTGTGAAGTAACTGCTGATAGTCGAAGGTGTAGACACCGGTTGACTGGTGATGGAGAACGGCGAGCGCAACGATGGCAATCAACATCAGTAGACCGCTCAACTGGGTAAAGAGGAAGAATTTTGTCGCGGCGTAGATGCGTCGTTCGTGCCCCCATATGCCGATCAGGAAGTACATCGGCACCAGCATCAACTCCCAGAACAAATAAAAGACGAAGAGATCCACAGCCAAAAAGACGCCCGTGATCCCGGCCAGTACCCAAAGCAGGTTGAAGTGGAAGAAGCCGACTTTTTCCCGGATCTCGGTCCATGAAGAGAGGACCGCCATGACGCCAAGAAAGTAGGTCAGCAGCAGCAATGTCAGACTTAGCCCGTCGATAGCGAGATGAAAGCGTATGCCGAACTGCGGAATCCAGGCGAAGTTACATTCCATAAGCCAGCGTTCCGGTGTCTGGCCTGGCTCCACGATCCAAATTCCGAGGCACATTGCCAGATCTACCATCACGCTCATGAGGGCAATCCAACGTGCTGCATCTGGGCTTCGACGCGCAACGATCCAGGACGCGATGCCACCGACAATCAGAATCACGATGAGACTCGGAAGAATCATGCCAGCACCTCAACGTGTGAACAATGCAATAGCCAGGATCACGACGGTGCCCATTGCAAGACCGGTTGCGTACCAGCGCAGGCGTCCGGTTTGTGTCAACCGTAATGCACGGTAACCCAGCACGGTCATCTGCGCTATGCCGTTGACCGGAACGTTCACCGGATCGCTTGCGCACTTGCGGACGAGCCACTGGAACGGCCGGACCAACAACCGGTCGTACATCCAATCGAATCCCCAGCCGGCGAGCCAAAGTTGTTCGAAGATATTTGTGACGGGGTGTCGCGCACGCTGCGGCCCAAAGAGCAGGTATGCAAAGCCGAGGCCGAATGCAAATACAGTACTCGCGCAGAGCGCGGTGATGGTCTCGGTGATCGGTCCTATGTGCACCTCTTCGAGCGGCGGCAATGCACTGCTTAGGAAGTTGGAGAATGCAGGGGATCCGCCAAAGTGCGGCGGCGTATCCACATATCCGCCCACAAGCGACAGAAGGCAAAGCACCGTCAGCGAGAGGCACACCGCGAGACCGCTCTTTGATCTAACGTGCGACTGCTGTGGACCATAGAAGGCCAACAGGATCATCCTGAAGGTGTAGAGCGATGTGAGCAGAGCACCGGTCATGCCGGCGGTCCAGAACCAGGCATTTCCATTCGGGCCTGCCCACGATTGCCACAAGATGAGGTCCTTGCTAAAGAATCCTGCAGTGATAAGTGGCAGGCCCGCCAGCGCCGAACCGCCAATCACGAATGACCAGAAGACAAGCCGCAACTCGGAGCGGAGTCCGCCCATACGATACAGGTCCTGCTCATGCACGGCATGGATGACCACTCCGGCAGCCAGAAAGAGAAGGGCCTTGAAGAAGGCATGGGTCATGAGATGGAACATGGCTGCCGACCACGCCCCCAATCCAAGCGCGAGGAACATATAACCGATCTGGCTTATCGTGGAGTAAGCCAGCACTCGCTTCATGTCGCGCTGGGCAAGTGCACTGAAGGCGGCAAGCAACATGGTGACGGTCCCAATGATTGCTACTGCGAATTGAACGACGGGCGCCAGGGAGAAGAGCGTATGCGTGCGCGCAATCAGATAGACGCCTGCAGTCACCATGGTCGCGGCGTGAATCAGCGCGCTGGTGGGAGTAGGACCAGCCATGGCGTCCGGCAACCAGGTCTGGAGGGGTAACTGCGCGGATTTACCGACCGCACCGCCCAGTAATAGCGCTGCTGCCATCAATGCAATGCTGCTGCCGGGGCTCCACTGCGCTGCGGCTCGATGCATGACTTGCTGGATGTCCAGCGTTCCCAGCCGGGTGAACAGGAGAAACAGTCCGAGTGCGAAGGCAGTATCGCCGCAGCGGGTTACGATAAAGGCCTTGCTGGCAGCACGCACGTTCTGCGGCTCGCGATACCAGAAGCCAATCAGCAGGAAGCTGCAGAGTCCGACGCCCTCCCATCCCAGATAGAGCAACAGGAGGTTATTCGCCAGCACGAGGGTGAGCATCGACGCCACAAAGAGATTCATGTAGGCAAAGAATCGAGCGTACCCTTCATCGTCGCGCATGTACTCAACCGAGTAGAGATGAATGAGGAAGCCGACGAAGGTAATTACGAACAACATAATCAAGGAAACCGGATCGAGATAGAAGGCGATCTCAGGCTGAAATCCGCCGCTTTCCATCCACGTCCACAAGTGCTGTACATAAATGTTGCCAGCGGGCGGAGATGAGATGAACTCGGCGCCAACTAGTAAGGTAACGACCGCAATAAGTCCGATAGAACCGGCGCCCATGACTGCGACCGCACGGCGTGGCAGGCGGGAACCGAATAGGGCGAGCAAGGCAGCACTAGCGAATGGGATAGTCACGATAAGCCATAGCAGTTGGAACATATCAACCTTTCAACTCGTTGGCAGCGTCCACATCCAAAGCGAGTTGCCGCTTGTGGTAGAGGAGTACGAATGCCAGTCCGACCGACACCTCGGAGGCCGCCATGGCGAGAATGAATAGGAACATAACCTGGCCGTCTGGCTGTGCCCACCGCGACCCTGCCGCGACGAATGCCAGACCACTTGCGTTGAGCATGATCTCAATGCACATGAGCGTGAAGATAAGGTTACGCCGCGTGAGAAGTCCCGCGAGACCCAGTATGAACAAGATCGCCGCGAGAATCAGTGCGTGCTGCATCGGTATCGGTGACATATTTTCTCTCCTCTCCCGCAATGGCATGGCGTCCCATATGAAATGCACCGACCAATCCCGCCATCAGCAACAACGACGCGAGTTCCACTCCAATCCAGTACTCACTGAAGAGCGATATGCCAACCTGCTTTGGACTCACGGCGTTCGCGAGAGAAGTCGTGATGGGCGATGTGACGGTGCAGTAAACCAGTTCTCCCAACAGAATCAGGGCAAGAAGAGTGGGCCAGAACCAGTTCTTTGGCTTCAGCCACTCACGTTCTACCTCCATTGCGTGCTCTGCCAGATTGAGCATCATGACGACAAAGACGAAGAGCACCATGATGGCTCCCGCATAGATCATGATTTCGAGCGCCGCTACAAACGGCGCTCCCAGCGCATAGAAATCCACTGCGACAGCCAGTAACGACACGATGAGATAAAGCAGCGCGTGAACTGCATGACGCTGCGTGATGGCAAGAAGTGTAGCGACGATGGCGAGAAATCCTGCGAGATAGAAGAGTAAGGCCATGGCGTCTTCTCAAGGCATCAGATTGTGGATATCGACAGGCGCCAGTTCGTTCTCCGCCTGCCCCTTGTCCTTACCGCCGATAGCAACTCCGGCGACGCGCCAGAAGTTGTAGTCGGGATACTTTCCAGGACCGTCGATCATCAGATCTGCTTTCTCATACACAAGATTTTGTCGCTTGTACTCGCCCATCTCCGTATCGGGAGTCAACTGAATGGCATATGTGGGGCACGCTTCTTCGCAGTAACCACAAAATATGCAGCGAGAAAAATTGATGCGGAAAAACTCCGGATATCTTCTCCCATGCTCATCTTCAGTTGCCTGGAGCGAGATGCACGCCACAGGACATGCCACGGCACAAAGGTTGCAGGCGACGCAACGTTCTCCGCCGTCGGGGTCGCGGGTGAGAACAATTCGTCCCCTGTATCGAGGCGCGAGATAAGCTTTTTGTTCGGGATACTGAACGGTGACACGCCGTGCAAATGTGTGCCGGAAGACCTCCCACAGAGAGCGCACCAGGCTGAGCACAAAACGCCTCCCTTCAGCTACGGACCAACACGATAGCTCCCGTCACCAGAAGATTCACCAATGTGAGGGGCAGCATCACCTTCCAGCCCCAGGACATGAGCTGATCAAACCGCGGCCGGGGAAGCGCCGCACGAAACAGGATGAATAAGCAGATAAAAAACATCGTCTTCACGGCAAACCAGACTGCCGGAGGAAGCCAGGGGCCAAGCCAACCGCCAAAAAACAACAAAGTAATCGTTGCCGAGACGAGGATGACACCAATGTATTCGCCGACGAAAAACATCCCGAACTTCATCCCTGAATATTCCGAGTGAAAGCCCGCAACCAATTCGCTCTCCGCTTCGGCAAGGTCAAAGGGCAGCCTCCGCGTTTCGGCAACGCCCGCGATGAGAAACAGGATGAAGGCGAGGAATTGAGGAACCACGAACCACAGTCCCCGCTGCGCTTCGACGATGTCGGTAAGACGGAATGAGCCGGCCAGCATGACGGCGCCAAGGAGCGACAGCCCCATGAAGACTTCATAGCTCATCATCTGCGCAGCGGCACGGATTCCTCCGAGAAGCGAGTATTTGTTATTGGAAGACCAACCCGCGAGGACCACGCTGTAAACGCCCAGTGATGACATCGCCAGAAGGAAGAGAACGCCGATATTGAGATCGGCGATCACGAATCCCGGAGCAAACGGTACGACTGCGAACGATATCAGCGCGGTAGCCACAACAATCGCAGGTGCAAGGATAAAGACTGGCTTGTCGGCGAAAGGTGGAACCCAGTCTTCCTTGGTAAAGAGCTTGATCGAGTCTGCAACGATCTGTCCCAGACCGAAAGGCCCGACGCGGTTTGGACCATACCGGTCTTGCCACAGTGCAAGCAGACGACGTTCGACCCAAATCAACCCGGCTGACAAATTAAGTACTACGAATAACACCACGACGATGATCACCAGAGGAAAGAGGCTCGATCTCATAGAACACCTCTCGACGAGAGTTCAGCTCCAACGGAGGCGAGCTTGCAGAAGGCGGGGAGTTGTACCCCGTCAAACGCAGGCAGACCTGCAGGCAGGCCGGCTAGACCGCGAGGTAGGTCGGCGCGCAACATGACCTCGAGTTCTAATTGGGAGTCTTCAACGACTATCTTGATCAGCTCGCCCGCCTTCACGCCCACCCACGAAGCTTCCACTGGGTTTAATGCGAGACAGGGGCGCGGCAATAGTTGCGAGATACCCTGCGCGTGCCGGCTGAGCTCCTCCGAACCGAAGATCTGAAAGATAGGAATGATAAGCCATTTTCCGGACTGCAATTTGAAACCAGGAGGAATTGTAGAGAAGTACTGCCAACCTGATTCCTGCGACGGTTCGAGCAAACGAACTCCAGAATCGCCACCGCGTAGTGGTCCCCCAATCTCGCTTTGAAATTTGTTAACCGCCTGCACAGAGTTCCATCCGGGCGCCCAGAAGAAAGGACGCAACGAAGACGGGACCGATTCCGGACCAGATTCCATCGAGAAGGCCAGTGCGGAATCGGGATCGTTGGGCGGCCTGGGCTCGTGCACGCTGATGTTGGCGAGCATCGCTGTGCGGCCGCTGTACCGGCTCGGTTCGCGAGCGACCTTGCCAACAGCGCTTCGTGGGGGAGCGACCTTCGGGAGAGTTCTGAATGCCGGTATCTCTGCAGCCATCGCTGATGTGAGGTCGTCAAGGCCATCCCATTGTGTCTCGCTCCTATAACCCGCTGCCACGGAGCCCTCACGCAACCATCGCCAACTTGCCTGCACGTCGGTGCTGGGGTCGAGAGCCTGGAAGAATCGTTGCGCACGTCCTTCGCTGTTCACGAGTGTGCCATCCGATTCGGCAAACGTGCCAGCGGACAGCACAAGTTCTGCTGCTTCCGTCGTGGCGTTAACAAGATGATCGAGCACGACCAGATGCCGGACGCCATGCAATAACGACGCTAACTCGTTTGCAGAGGCACGGCGGAATAAATTGTTTTCAAGGACGATCAACGTACCTGCCGGTTCGCTCTTGATCGTCCGGAACGCCTCGGAAAGCGGGTGGGGCTCCAGCAACGAGAGGCCGAAGCTATTGCACTCCGGCGTGGTGAAGCTGAGGCTTGCCGGTAGCCCTACTTTGCAGAGAGCCCAGCTAATCTGTGCCGCAGCTTTAATGACACTTTGACTGCGGCAGCTTGCACCGGAGACTACCAGAGGACGTTGAGCTCCCAGCAACGCTGCAGCGATATCAGCGGCCATTGCTTCCAGCTCTGGCGAAAGCCCTGTCACCGCTGGCGCGGAAACATCGATCGCATGTGCGATGGCGAAGCCCAGCCGCGCCAGATCGTCCGGCGCGGCGTGATAGGTAGCTGTCGCGATGTCATCAAGCTTTGTTGCATAAGGAGAGGCAATGAAGAGCGGCCCCTTCGCGTCCTGCACCACCTCTCGTACCGCGTGGTCCAGCCATTCAGGGATGTGTAGACCTGCGGCGATCCGCATGGGAGCTTGACGCACGGACTGGCGCAGCCGCAGGGCCATGATCGGCGCAACATTAGTTAAATCCTCGCCAAGAACTAACACGGCATCCGAATGCTCCACTTCATTGAGCGAGGGAGACCGCGCCGCACCCTCACGCAGGATACGGATCATGGCCGAGAACAAATGCGTTTCTTCGTCGGGGACTCCGGCGAAGAAACGATCTGGGCCGACGAGTCCACGCAGCGCAAAATTGGCTTCCAAAGAGGCTCGTGGCGACCCGATGCCGATTACATTGCCTTCGCGAAGGACGGCGGCAAATCGTTCCAATGCCTCGTCCTTTGTGGCTGCTTTCCCGTCCACGAGTGGGTGGCGAATGCGCAAACTGCTCTCGACGAATTCATAGCCGAACCGTCCGCGATCACAAAGAAAATAGCCATTCACCTCGTGGTTGTAGCGATTCACTACGCGGCGAAGCGTGCCGTATCGCTCGCCGGCTGTAGTGGTGCAACCCAGTCCGCAAAGTACGCAGATCGAAGGTGCCATCTGAAGGTCCCATTTGCGCGTGTAGTGACGCTTGAGAGTCGCATCCGTGAAGACACCTGTAGGGCAGATCTCCACCAGATTGCCGCTGAATTCGCTCTCTAAAACGCCGTTTTCGTGCCGGCCATAGTAGATGGAGTCGCGCAGGTGAAAGGCATTCAGATCATGCCCGCCCGCGTATTCGCGATAAAAACGTACGCAGCGCTGGCACTGAATGCAGCGGTTCATCTCATGATTCACCAGCGGGCCGAGATACTGATTGCGAAACGTTCTTTTACCAAAGCTATAACCGCGCAGTCGGTGACCGGTCATCACAGTCATGTCTTGAAGATGGCACTCGCCGCCTTCGTCACAGACCGGGCAGTCGTGCGGATGGTTCTGCATCAAGCCCTGAATTACCGCCGCCCGAAAAGCTACGGCTTCAGGATCGACAATCGAGATACGAGTATTTTCTGCGACCGGCGTCATGCAGGCCATCACGAGTTTTCCTGTGGTGTCGTGCTCATCGCGGAATTGTTTGACTGCACACTGGCGGCACGCCCCCACCGATCCTAGCGCTGGATGCCAACAGAAATAGGGCAGGTCATAGCCCAGCGAAAGGCAGGCGTGAAGGAGGTTCTGTTTGTGGTTGGCCTGCCCGGGTTCATTGTCGATCAAAATAGTCGCCACGGTCATGTCCTCCAAGGACACCGGTGTTCATCGACGTGCCGACGGAAATCATCGGCGAAGTATTTCAGCGCGCTCTGAAGTGGTTCCATTGCTCCGGGAGCAAAAGCGCAGAATGTATTGCCAGGAGCAAGAAATCTCGTCTGGAACCTTAGCGTTTCGAGATCGCAAGCGCTGCCCTTGCCTTGTTCCATCGCCAACAGAATTTTTTCCGTCCACGCCAGCCCGCTCCAGCATGGCGTGCACCAGCCGCACGATTCCTGCGCGAAGAAATGCTCGAGGTTCCAGACCATGCCTACCGGACACGTCTGGTCATCCAGCACAACCATCGTTCCGGTGCCTAACCGGCTTCCCGCTTTCTGCACACTGTCATAGTCCATGGGGGTGTCTAGGTGTTCCTCCACCAGAAAGTCCGTAGACGCTCCGCCGGGCAAGGCCCCGCGAAAGTGCAAGCCATCGCGCATTCCCCCTGCATAATCCTCAAGGATCTCCCGCATCGGAGTCCCCATTGGAAGCTCCCAGAGGCCCGGCCGTTTGACTTTGCCACTGACGCCATAGAGCTTCGTACCACCGTCTTCGGTGCGACTCAGGTCTCGGAACCAACCGGCCCCATGGTTCACGATGTGATGAACGTTGCAAAGCGTCTCTACGTTCTGGACGATGGTCGGTTTTCCCCAGAGTCCTGAGATCTGTGGGAATGGAGGCTTCGTTCTCGGGTGCGCCCGCTTGCCTTCGAGCGCATTGAGCAGTGCGGTCTCCTCGCCACAGATGTAGCGGCCAGCGCTGGCGTGAAGATGAATCTCGAAGCTATAGCCCGACCCAAGGATGTTGCGCCCGAGGTAGTTGCTCGCTTGCGCCTCGACGATCGCCCGGGCAAGGCGCTCGTAGCACCGCTCGTACTCTCCCCGCAGAAAGATATAACCGAGGTCGGCCTCGATCGCATAGGCGGCGACGATCATGCCCTCGATCAACTGATGCGGATCGCGTTCCATCAGCGCGCGATCTTTGAACGTGCCTGGCTCCATCTCGTCGGCATTTGCAACCAGATACTTCGGATGAGGTGCTTCTTTTCCAATGGGTACGAAGCTCCACTTCATGGCGGTGAGAAAACCCGCACCTCCCCGCCCGCGAAGCTTCGACTGCTTCACCGAGTCGGTGACCTCAGCTGGCGTTTTGAGAAGCGCTTTGCGAAGGCCTTGATACCCTCCACTGAGTTCATATTCTTTGAGGCGTACTGCCTCTCCGTCGGTTCGGAAGTTACCAGTCAGTGGTTTCTCCATAGAACACCTACTCGTACTGTGCTACGACTTCCTCGATCCGCTGCTCGTCAAGATCTTCGTACAACTTCCCGTCGACCATCATGGCGGGTGCGTGATCACACGCACCCAGGCAGACGATGGGCAACAGGGTGAAGCGTCCGTCTGCTGTCGTCCCACCGAGCGTTGTACCCAGGCTGCTGCAAAGATGATCAGTCACGCGCTCACAGCCCATGATCCAACATGAGACACTGTCGCAAACCAGCGCGACATGCCGCCCCACAGGTTTGCGCCGAATCAGGTTGTAAAACGTCGCGACCCCATCCAGATCAGCAACTGAAAGCCCAAGAAGCTCCGAGATGTCGCGCAAGCTTTCCTCCGAGACCCATCCGCGATGTCGCTGGACAAGCAGCATAGCCTCAATGCTCATGGCCTGCTTGTTCGGATAGTCCGCAAGCTTCGTCTCAATCGCTGTTCGTTCCTCGGTGGTCAGCATCGCTTCACTTCCTACTCCGTATTACCGGTCGATATCGGCGAGTACATAGTCCAGACTTCCAAGAATCGCCAGCAGGTCTGGAATCATAAGTCCCCGGCAAAGCACCGGAAGCATCTGCATATGCGGGAATGACGGTGTGCGGATGCGCGTCCTGTACGAGCCAGTGCCTCCGTCGCTGATCAGGTAGTAACCGTTATTGCCTTTGGTTCCTTCGATTGCGGTCATCGCTTCCCCCGCTGGAATGACTGGACCCCAGCTCACGCCAAGAAAATGATGGATCAGTGTCTCGATGTCTTGCATGGTACGTGCCTTGGGTGGCGGCGTAGTAAGGGGATGCTCTGCGTTATATAGGCCTCCCGGCATGTCGTCGACACACTGCTGGATGATGCGAAGACTCTGACGCATCTCCTCAATGTGTACCACTGCGCGGTCATAACAATCGCCAGAACGACCCACTGGTATATCAAAGTCGAGTTGGCTGTAACAGGCGTAAGGCTGCTTCTTTCGAAAATCCCATTCGAGTCCGCAGGCGCGCAGGTTTGGGCCCGTCACGCCCCAATCTATCGCTTCACGAACTGTGCAGCCGCCGACCCCCTTTGTGCGCGCCTTGAAAAGGCCGTTGTGCATGACGGTGCGATCGTATTCATCGAGCCGGCTTGGTAGGTATTGCAGGAATTCACGGAATAGTCCGTCCCACCCATTCGGGAGGTCTTGTGCAACACCGCCGATGCGAAACCAGTTCGGATGCATGCGCGCGCCGCAGATCGCTTGGACGATGCCAAAGGCTCGTTCGCGGTCATTGAAGAGATAAAACACCGGCGACATTTGGCCGAGATCCTGTGCGAAGGTGCCGTACCAGACCAGATGGCTGATGATGCGAAAGAGCTCTACCATCATCACGCGAATCATCTGACCCCGTGGCGGCACCGTAATGCCTGCGAGTTTTTCGACTGCTGTCAGGTAGGCGAGGTTATTCATCACACCGCCCAAATAGTCCACCCGGTCGGTGTAAGGGATATAGGTGTGCCAAGTCTGGCGCTCGCCCATCTTCTCTGCGCCGCGATGATGAAATCCTATGTCTGGCACGGCATCGACGATGACTTCGCCATCAAGCTGGAGAGCGATGCGCAGAACGCCATGTGTACCCGGATGCTGCGGCCCTACGTTCAAGAAGAGAAAGTCCAGACCGTCATGCTCCCGCGACATGCCCCACTCTTCAGGATGGAACTGCAACGCCTCCTGTTCGACGTCCTCCTTTTCTTCAGAAAGACGGAAAGGCCCCATCTCCGTCGCACGGGCTGGATGGTCCTTGCGCAAAGGATGTCCCGACCATGTCCGCGGCATGAGAATACGCACCAAATGTGGATGCCGTTCAAAGACGATGCCGAACATGTCCCACACCTCGCGCTCATACCAGTTGGCCGCAGGGCAAATGTCGGTGATCGTCGGCAGTGCGATTTGGCCTTCGTTGAGCGCGACCTTTAGCCGGACATACGCATTTCGCTCAAACGAGTAGAGGTGGTAGACCACCGAGAAGTCGCTCGGCGGTTGATCCTTGCGGTGCGCACGTCCGCGCTCGTCGATCGCCGTCAGATCATACAGCATCGCATATGGGTCGGGGGCGGAGCGAAGCGAGCGCACCGCTTCGTGAATGTCATCCTTCGAAATCCAGAATGTAGGGATATCATCGCAGGTTGACTGAGGCACACTGGGAACACCCAATTCATGCCGTAGTTCCTGATCGAGGATAAGACCGCTCGCCATACAACACCACCGGTGCCACTAAACGCTATCGGGAGTCCTGAGCACGGTCAGCAACTGCCGCTGAGGTCGCTTCTGGTCTCGCATCGAAGGCATCTCAGGCCGTTCCACGCCCTGCGGCCCAATCACCCAACTCAGCGGCCGCTTTTCTTTTCCTACAGCATCACGCAACAACAAAACACCTTCGAGAAATGCATCCGGACGAGGCGGACAGCCAGGCACATATACGTCTACGGGCAGAAATTTATCCACCCCCTGCACAACGCTGTAGATGTCATACATGCCGCCTGAATTCGCACACGAGCCCATGGAGATCACCCAGCGCGGCTCCATCATCTGTTCATAAAGGCGTTGGATGACAGGAGCCATCTTGATAAAGACCGTACCGGCGATCACCATGAGGTCCGCTTCACGCGGTGTGCCGCGTATCACTTCAGCGCCGAACCTCGAGATGTCATATTTGCTGGTAATGCTCGTAGCCATCTCTACAAAACAACAGGAGAGACCAAAGTTGAAGGGCCAGACGGAGTTCTTGCGTCCCCACGCAACAAGGTCTTCGACGCGGGACAAGATCAGAGTACGGCGGATCGCTTCATCAGTAGATTCAACGGTTTTCTCAGCCTGAGGAGCACCAGGCCGACTGATCGACCAGCGCATAACGCACCACCGTTTCAACTCACTGTCCGCCTGCTTCCTTGTCTCCAATCCAGCGCACCTACGCGCCATAGATAGACAAGGGTTGCAAGCAAGACCGTTATAAAGAGTGTGGCCTCGGCGTAGCCGGTCCATCCAGCTTCACGGACGGCGATCGCCCAGGCAAAGATGAAGACTGATTCGAGGTCGAAGATTACGAAGAACATTGCGACCAGATAAAATTTGGCCGACAACCGCACTCGCGCAGAACCCTGCGAGAGGATGCCTGATTCATAGGGGGTGCCCGTTGCCCGATTGTGGTGCCGCTCACCCAGTATGAAAGACAGGCCAAGCATAGCGACAACGAGCGTGCTAACGATGACGAGATAAACTGCCAGCGGCCAAAGGTCCATATGTCCTTCGCCTCGATGCAACCGTCAGCGTCGCATCGTCAACAGTATGAATTAGATCAATAAGATTCGCAACTATCCGCACCAGCAAGATTTCATCGAAGCGAAAAGCGCATTGCTGCGGGCGATGACTATCTGATCACTTGTAGCTGATCAGGCACAACTTACAGATGGAAAGACTAGGCGACAGCACCGATCCGACGCATCCGTTTTCTCGCGGGGCGATCCGATAGATGCGGTGTCTCCACATCCAGAGTGGCAAGGTGAAGTTCACGTTTGCATCAAAGGAGCCGTCGTCAACATTGCGTCGCGTTGGCAGCTTCGTCGATCAGTGCAGTCACCTCATCCGGCCGAGATGCCAGCGACGCGTGGCTCGCATCCAGCGTGATCACCTTCTTCGCGCCCAGCCTCTCGGACATCATCTTCTCCGTCTCCGGCGCAAGCATCCGGTCGCTACTCGAAATCTGATACCACGACGGCTTGTTTTTCCACGCCGCAGCTGTAATCTTGTCGCCAAACAGACTCACAAGCGGCGCTTTCTGGGTTACAGCCATCACAAGCGCTTCCTCCGCCGTCAGGTCCTGGCAAAAACTCTCATGAAACTTGTCCTGCTTGATCCACAGATACCCATAGCTATCTGGAAGCAGGTTCCCAACCCCCGGCGCAGCAAGGGCTTTCGAGATCGAAGACAAGGTCTCCCCTACCTCCGGAGCGAAAGCCGCAATATAGACCAGCCCAACAACGTTCGGTTGATTGCCCGCCTCAGTAATCACCGCTCCGCCATACGAGTGGCCCACCAGCAGCACTGGCCCTTTTCGCTGCGCAATCATCTTGCGTGTCCGTTCAGCATCGTCATCCAAAGAGGTCAACGGATTCTCGACCGCAAAAATCGACGTGTAACCTTTTTTGTTCAGTCGCGGAATCACTTTGCTCCAGTGTGCCGCCCCACCCCAAAATCCATGCACTAGTACGATAGTCGGCTTTGCCATTTCAAAACCTCCCTGCAAATCTTAAGTGCAATGCATTGTCAAGCAGGTGCAAGCTTATCCCATCTTCCGTGACGACAAGCGAAATATGGCCGAGATCCAATTGATCGACCAGCGTCGGCGTCACCGCAGTCGATGCAGTTTGAGAGTTCGACGACACCCTACACGCCGCCGGTATCAAGATGGTTTTGTTCAGATGAAGGATCCGGCTAAGGAAAACAATTAGGCGGTGGCTCCAAAATGAATGGTCGCGCCACCCTAGGGATTTCCCTAATTGCAGATACGCAGGGGCTGCGTTATTTTTTGGGGTGAATAGCGATGACCAAGCCAAGAAATATCTGTGCATTGGAGGAATCACGTTTTCCCGGACCATGAGGACATTCATGAAAAACAGGATGTTTGTTGCATGCATAGTTTTGCTTTCCGTCTGTGAGAAGAGCGTCCGGACTCCTAACAGTCGCGAAAAATCGACGCCACGACGAGGACTCTCGGAGATCTAAAGGGTTTCCATTCAGGCCGGCGCCACCACGATCTTTTTCATGACACATCGTGGGATGGCGCGATGTATTCCCAGGAATTCTCAGAGGGCTAGGTTGATGTACGCTCGTCAGCCAGACAGATGAGGACCGCGTCATGCCGATTGGCCGTAAATTTGAATCCGACACTACTCATCGATGCCTAAGTGCCAGTTCCGCCGTTATGCTCGTGGGCGCGGTGCTGACGCTGACGAGTTGCTCGGTTGGCCCGAACTACAAGAAACCGGTGCTAAAGGTAAATGACAATTGGACCGTGAAGAGCTCACAGATCTCTGCGCAGCCGGTCGCGGACAACGCATGGTGGAAAGCCTTCAACGATCCAACGCTCGAACAGCTGATCCAGCTCGCCTACAGCCAGAACCTGACGCTTCAGGTTGCTGGACTACGGATCATGGAAGCCCGTGCCGCGCTCGGTATAGCGGTCGGCAATCAGTTTCCGCAGAATGAGGTTTCTGCGGGCGTAAACCGGATAGGTCTCAGCAATAATACGGTCAACCGACCACCGGGTTTCACCCGAGATTACTGGAACCAGCAGCTCGGTTTCGATGCATCGTGGGAAGCGGACTTCTGGGGTAAGTACCGCAGAGCCGTCAAAGAGCAGAAGGCCACTTATGTGAGCTCCGTTGACGACTACCAGAACGCACTCGTCTCTTTGTGCGCCGAAGTCGCGCGGACTTACGTGGCGATTCGCACCTTTGAAGAGCTGATCGAGCAAGGTCGCCGGAATGTGCGCATCCAGGAAGAATCGCTACGCATCTCTGATTCGCGTTTCCGTAATGGGGCTACGTCAGAATTAGACGTTACGCAGGCACGGCAGCTGCTCGAGAGCACCCGGGCATCAATTCCTCAGCTCGAGATCAGTCTCGTTCAATCGCAAAACGCCCTCTCCACCTTGCTCGGTCAGCCCACAGGCTCGCTCCAGAACCTGTTGCAAGGCCCGCAAACGATCCCGGCAGCGCCAGCGCAAGTGGCAGTGAGTATTCCCGCAGATATGCTGCGGCGTCGCCCGGATATTCGGAGTGCTGAATTCGTCGCCATGGCACAATCGGAACGTATTGGTATCGCAAAGACGGGGCTCTATCCGCACTTCGTTCTCTCAGGTGCACTGGGCGTTCACTCGACTGATCCCACTGTGCCGCCCTTTAACTTTCTGGACCCCGCAAGCTTCTTCTATGCAGTGGGTCCGCGCGTCTATTGGCAACCCTTCGATTTCGGCCGCATCAGGAATCAAGTGCGCGTCGAGGATGCGCGGTTCCAGCAAGCCCTCACGACGTATCAGGACAAAGTGCTAAGGGCGTCGCAAGAGGTAGAGGACGGTATTACAGGGTTCATCAAAACACTCGAGGCGACCTCTTCCCAGCAAATCGCCGTGACAGCCGCACGTCGGTCGGTCGAACTGTCCTCCCTCCAGTATAGGGAAGGCGCGGTGGATTATCAGCGAGTGCTCGATTCCGAACGAACGCTGTTGCAGGAGGAGAACAATCTGGTCAATCTGCGCTCGAACGCCGCGACGAACGTGATCAGTTTATACAAGGCGCTTGGTGGCGGCTGGGAGATGAGCATCGGTCAGCCATTCGTGCCCAACACTATCAGGGGCGAGATGGAGAATCGCACGAATTGGGGCAATTTGTTCTCGAAGCAGATGACGTCGGAGCCCGCCAAAAAGTAATCGGCACCACCCGTGAGGTAGGAACATCATGGCCAGCAAAATTTCCAAGAAGTGGATCATCATCTCAGTCGTCATCGTGGCCGTTGGCATCCTGGCCTACAAATATTGGATGTCAAAGCGGTCCGGTTTGCCGGCGGGTATCGTGTCCGGGAACGGTCGTATCGAAGCCAAGCTCTCTGATGCCTCGGCGAAGGAGCCCCTCAGGGTCCAAAAAATCCTGGTGAACGAGGGCGACCTGGTGAGACCAGGCCAAGTGTTAGTGCAACTAGACACATCAACGCTCGACGAGGAACTGGCAAAGAACAATGCCGCCGTCGCATCCGCCAAGGAGGAATTTGCCGCCGCTAATTCTGGCATCGCCGAAGCCAACGCAGATATTGCTCAGGCCAACGCGAACGTTGCTGGGGCCAACGCGGACGTCGCCTCGGCCAACGCCGCCGTCGAGCAGCAGAAGGGTGAGGTTCTACTCGCGCAGACTGAAGCGGACCGCCAGACAAGAATGCTAGCGGAGAATGCAACCTCGAAGGCCTTGTTTGACGTCCGCCAGACCGCAGTGCTGACGACAAAGGCGACGCTCAAGGACGTAGAAGCGCGGACGGAGGCAGCGCAGGCACGGGTGGGTGCCGCACAAGCCAAGACGGGAGCCGCACAAGCGCGGCAGACCACCGCGCGGGCGCGAGCGGACGCTGCACAGCAAGAGATCCGAGTCGCTTTGGCCCAGGTAGAAGTGACCAAAAGCCGTATTAAGGATGCGACCCTGGTATCGCCTGTAACCGGGCGTGTGCTCTATCGTTTGGTCGAACCAGGCGAAGTTCTTGGTCCCGGCGGCAAGGCATTGACTCTCGTGGACCTGAGCGACGTTTATATGGAGATCTTCCTGCCATCCGATCAGGCTGCCCGATTGAAAACCGGCGAGCCCGCACGCATTACCGTCGATTACGAACCAAACGCTGCCGCTGCGGCGTATGTAAGCTTCGTGTCACCCGAGGCACAATTTACGCCCAAGCAGGTCGAGACGAAGAGCGAGCGCGAGAAGCTGATGTTTCGCGTCAAGCTTCAGATCCCTCCCGAGGTTGTCACGCACTACATCGAACGTATTAAGACGGGCGTGCGCGGGGTCGGCTATGTGAAGGTGAATTCCGACGCCCGGTGGCCGGACTGGTTAGAGAAGGGCCTCATCAACCCAACGACGAAGACCTCTGCGTTGGAGCCACTTCATACTTCGGTTAGGCCCAATTAAGGTGTCCTATGGCAACAGAGGTTGCAAACCCGCCGCCCTCGCAAGTCAAGCCGGTCGCTTCGATTCGAGATGTCACGCACCACTACGGCAAGGTGCTCGCGCTCGATCGAATTTCCGTTGATATCCCAACGGGGATCATGGTCGGCGTCATCGGTCCGGACGGCGCCGGCAAGTCGACCCTTTTAGGGTTGATGGCGGGATCGAAGAAGATGCAGGTGGGAGAGATCGACGTGCTCGGTGGCGACATGAGGCAGGCGCGACACCGCCGCGCCGTGTGCCCGAAGATCGCTTACATGCCGCAGGGTCTCGGCAAGAATCTGTATCTGGAACTGAGTGTCCGCGACAACGTAGACTTCATGGCGCAGCTTTTTGGCTTATCTCCGATTGAGCGCCCCCGCCGTGTCAAAGAACTTCTCGATGCCACCGGGCTAGGTCCGTTTCCCGAACGTCCAGCAGGAAAGCTCTCGGGAGGCATGAAGCAGAAGGTAGGACTCTGTGGAGCCCTGGTCCATGAGCCGGATCTCCTCATCCTCGATGAGCCGACCACAGGCGTAGATCCGCTCTCACGGCGCCAGTTCTGGGCGCTCATCAACGATATTCGCAAGAGTCAGCCAACCATGAGCGTCGTCATCGCGACGGCTTATATGGACGAGGCACAGCAATGGGATTGGATCGTCGCGATGGACGAGGGAAAGGTCCTCGCTACAGGAACGCCGGCTGAGCTCATGAAGCGAACGGGTTCCAACGATCTTGAGCGCTGCTTCGTCGGTCTACTCCCTGAAGAAAAGCGCAAGGGCCATGTGGAGCTTGTGATTCCGCCACTCGCCGTAAGCGAAGAACCCGAAATCGCCATCGAGGCGTACGGCCTGACCAAGCGCTTTGGCAGCTTCACAGCCGTCGATCACGTAAGCCTGCAGATCGAGCGCGGAGAGATTTTTGGTTTTCTCGGCTCCAACGGCTGCGGCAAATCGACGACGATGAAGATGCTCGTCGGGCTCTTGCCTCCCACCGAAGGTACAGCGAAGATCTTTGGTAAATCGGTTGAAGCCGGCAGTATGGAGGTTCGTCGCAACATCGGGTACATGACTCAGGCCTTCTCTCTTTGGGGCGAGCTCACGGTGCGGGAGAACCTCGTATTAGACGCGCGCCTCTTTCACATTCCGCCTGACAAAGCCACCGCGCGCATCGATGAGCTGGTCGAACGATTCGGCTTGGGGCCACATCTCGATGCGCTGGCCGATTCGCTGCCTATGGGTTTGCGGCAACGGCTCTCGCTGGCGGTCGCGGTGCTTCACGATCCTATGTTGCTGATCCTCGACGAACCCACCTCGGGGGTCGATCCGGTTGCTCGCGACAGTTTCTGGGAGCTGCTGGTCGACCTTTCTCGTAATCAAGGCGTGACGATTTTCGTTACGACCCACTTTATGAACGAAGGAATGCGCTGCGATCGCATCTCGCTGATGAATGCCGGCAAGGTGCTCGCGTGCGATGCACCGCAGAAGTTGATCGACGCACGCGCCGCCACAAGTCTAGAGGAGGCGTTCATCGGCTACATGGAAGACGCGATCGCGCAGGAGTCGAAAGGTTCGACGCAGGCTAAGGTTACGACCGGTGTATCTGCGGCCCCAGTGTCCACCCTCGCGATGGCACACGAAAAGGCGGCGCTTCCCCTGCCGCTACGTCGGATGTTGGCCTATGCTCGTAACGAGGCGATTCAGATCATGCGTGATCCCATTCGGCTGACATTTGCCTTTCTGGGATCGGCCCTCATGATGCTGGCCTGCGGCTTCGGCATTACGAGCGATGTCGAGCACATTAAAATAGCCGCATTGGATCGCGATCAATCGCAGGACAGTCGGATATACCTCGAGCAGTTCAGATCGATCCCCCGATATTTCAGGTGGGAACGTCCAACATTCTCCGACAAGGATGCGTTGAATCGCATGCAGGCGGACGAAGTCGCAGCCGTGGTCGAGATTCCCCCGAACTTCAGCCGCGACCTGCGTCGCGGCAATACTCCCGACGTCTTCGTTCAGATCGATGGAGCGAACCCCTTCCGCGCCGAGACAATCAGGGGGTACATGGAGGGGGTCCAGAACACACTGCTTGCAGACCCGGACAATCGGCTCTATCAAGAACCAACCAAGTACACTGCGAAGTTCCAGGACCGTTACATCTACAACCCCACGTTCGAGAGCATCTACTCGATCGTCCCTAGTGTGCCGGCGATACTCCTCATCCTGATTCCAGCAGTCCTGATGACGGTCAGCATCGTGCGCGAGAAGGAGCTGGGTTCGATCATCAATTTCTATGTCACTCCAACAGGACGGCTCGAATATCTGCTCGGTAAGCAACTGCCGTATCTTGTCATCTCCATGATCAACTTCTTCATTCTTGTGACGCTTGCCTTGATCGTGTTCGGTGTCCCGATAAAGGGCAGCTTTCTGCTTCTGACGCTTTGCACACTGATCTATGTCATTGTCACAACAGGAATTGGAATGGCGACTTCGACATTCACAAGCACTCAAGTCGCGGCCGTGTTTGTCACAGCTATTCTCACGATTCAGCCATCGATCCAGTTCTCAGGGATGTTGCAGCCGATATCGACACTGGAGGGGAGTGCGCGCGTTGTGGGCTCCATCTGGCCCACAACGTACTACATGCACTCAAGCCTGGGCGCCTACACGAAAGGGCTAGGAGCCGATCTCATGTGGAACGACATGCTCATTCTCCTCTGCTGGATCCCCGTGCTCCTGTTCGTAAGCATGCTCGGGCTGAAGAAGCAGGAGAAGTAGGGATGGACTCTCTCAAGAACATCTTCTGGCTTGCGATCAAAGAACTCCGTAGCGTCCTGAGCGATAAGGTACTGGTGCTGTTCGTGCTCTACGCCTTCACGTGGACGATCTACCAACAGGCGAGCGGTACGTCGAACGAGGTCAACAATGCCTCTATCGCTTTTGCGGATGAGGACCAATCCGCGCTGTCGGAGGAGCTGATCAATGCGTTCTATCCCCCTCGCTTTCAGTATCCGGTGAGGATTCGAACCAACGAAATCGAGCGATCCATGGACGAGGGTCGCTTTATGTTCGTCGTCGTAATTCCGCCCCGGTTCGAACGAGATATGCTTGCCGGACGTCAGCCGGACCTCCAGGTGAACATCGACGCGACCGCCATGCAGCAGGCAGGCATCGGCGCGGGCTACATCCACAACATCATCACTCAGCGCCTCTCGACCTATCTCAAGCGAACGGATCTCGACACAGGCGGGTCTGTGAACCTGGTTGAGCGCAAGATGTTCAACCCGAATGGAGTCTCGGCATGGTTCTCAAGCATCATGGCCATCATCAACCAACTTTCCCTGCTCACGATCGTGCTCACGGGAGCAGCGGTGATCCGCGAGCGCGAACACGGTACGCTTGAGCACCTCCTGGTGATGCCGCTCACTCCCTTCGAGATCGCGATGGCGAAGGTCGTGGCGAACGGTCTCGTGATTCTCATCGCCACGATGCTTTCGCTGTTCCTTGTTGTCCGAATGATCCTTGATGTGCCGGTCCAGGGATCCGTGGTCCTTTGGTTCGTCGGTGTACTGCTGTATTTGTTCTTTGCGACAGCACTCGGCGTGTTTCTCGGGACCATCTCACGATCGATGGCGCAGTTCGCGCTGCTGATCGTCCTTGTGGTTATGGTGTTGCAGCTCCTTTCGGGCGGATCGACCCCCGTCGAGAGTCAGCCTGGCTGGCTGCAGGCGATCACGTATTTCCTTCCATCACGGCACTTCGTCAGTTTCTCGCAGATCATCATCTACCGCGGTGGCGGACTGGCCGCCGTGTGGCGCAATTTCACAATGGTCGCTGTGATCGGGCTGGCGTTCTTCTCCTACAGCGTTATGCTTTTTCGCAAGTCAATCGCAGTGACGAAATAGACCTGGGGAATTTAACGCCGACGCCCTCTCAAAACCGTACGTGACACTCTCTGGACTTACGGCTCCCATCAATTTGAGAACGTCATCTCGCTCAAGCAAGATGATGTCCCGACCCATGTCATCAGTTCCAACTAGGGATTTCCCCAGTTGCGGATCCGCAGAGGCAGGCATAATTTTTGGGTTGAAAACGGAGACGGGTGGGCCAGAGCTGTTCGGAATGGGTCGAATACTCCACGTTGTGTGAGAACCTCACGATCACTTGACCCTTCAGAGCGGACGGTCAAATGATATCGAATCATCCCTCCCAGAGTGGGACGAGCTGTGGCCGAACCTGCTTGCGGCGCTTGCATCTTCACCTGCGCTATTCGCGTTCAACGCCTGGAGATTTCGCAAACAGTAGAGGAGATTTTTATGGCTACGAAGAAACGGACCGGCACTCGGACTTCGAAGCTGACCGGAAAAGAATACGAGAAAGAATTGCGCCGTCTCCAGGCTCAACTCTGCGTGCTCCAGGAGTCGGTGAAACACCGCGGGCAGCGCGTTGTCATCATCTTTGAAGGACGCGACGGCGCAGGTAAAGGAGGCACGATACGTGCCATTACAGAGCGAGTAAGCCCGCGTGTCTTCCGTGTTGTAGCCCTTCCGGCCCCTTCAGATCGCGAGAAGACTCAACTTTATATGCAGCGCTATATCACGCATTTTCCGGCAGCCGGCGAAATTGTGATCTTTGACCGCAGTTGGTACAACCGTGCCGGTGTGGAATATGTAATGGATTTTTGCTCCAAGGAGCAGCACAGCAGATTTCTCGAAGTATGCCCACTTGTTGAAAAGTATTTTGTAGAAACCGGACTGATATTAATCAAGTTTTGGTTAGAAGTGAGCAACGAGGAACAGGAGCGACGGTTTGAGGCTCGCATAGAGGATCCGCTGCGTCAATGGAAGCTCAGCCCGATGGATTTACCTTCTCGTGAACGCTGGTATGACTACTCGCGTGCGCGTGACCAGATGCTGAAAGCTACCGATACCCGGGCTGCCCCTTGGTATATTGCTCGATCCGACGACAAGAAACGGGTACGCCTCAACTGCATCGCACACCTCCTGAGCCTTATCCCGTATAAGAGGTTCCCGCGCGAGAAGATCAAACTGCCTAAGCGCTCTATGAAGCAAGCTTACGATGATCAGGCGACACTCCGGGGAAGAAGATTCGTCCCCGAAAAATTTTGAAAGGAGACATGTATCTTATGACGCCCGTCGCAGAAGCGAAACCTGTAAAGAAAGCCGTCAAGAGCGAAACCACGAGCAAGACTCTGAGCGCATACGGACAAGCCAGAGCCACAGTGTCAGGAAAGCCGCTCAGCGCCGACGAATTGCGCAAGATACATGCTTATTGGAACGCTTGTAACTACCTGACGCTCGGTATGATCTATCTCCAGGATAACCCCCTTCTCAGGGAACCCCTAAAGGCAGAGCAAATCAAGAATAGACTTCTGGGCCATTGGGGCTCGAGTCCGGGATTGGCGTTCATCTATCTTCACCTCAACCGGCTCATCAAAAAGCGCGACTTAGACATGATTTTTCTTGCCGGACCCGGGCACGGCGCACCAGGAGTTCTCGGACCGGTCTATCTGGAAGGCTCCTATTCGGAGATCTATACCGACAAGAGCGAAGACGAACAAGGCATGCGTGCCTTCTTTAAGCAATTCTCGTTTCCGGGGGGCATCGGTAGTCATTGCACGCCTGAGACTCCCGGTTCTATTCACGAAGGCGGCGAACTCGGATACGTTCTTTCGCATGCTTGCGGCGCGGCGTTTGACAATCCAGATCTGATTGTCGCCGCTGTTGTGGGAGACGGTGAAGCAGAAACCGGAGCACTCGCGACATCGTGGCACATTAACAAATTTCTGAACCCCATCAGGGATGGAGCTGTGTTGCCGGTGCTGCATCTTAACGGCTACAAGATCAACAATCCAACTTTGCTTGCACGAATCAGTCACCAGGAACTGGAAGAATTTTTCCGCGGCTGCGGGTGGATACCGTACTTTGTGGAAGGGTCGGAACCGGAAAGCATGCACCAGGCGATGGCGGCCACAGTGGAGCATTGCATTTCGGAGATTCGCAAGCATCAGCAGATGGCCCGAAAGACGGGAAAGGCTGAACGTTTCCGGTGGCCGATGATTGTTTTACGCACTCCCAAAGGATGGACCGCTCCTGGGGAAGTTAACGGCCACAAGCTAGAAGGTTTCTGGCGTTCTCATCAAGTGCCGATGGCAGACGTCAAGAGTAACCCAAAGCGGTTGCATGAACTCGAGACATGGATGCGCAGCTACAAACCAGAGAAGCTTTTTGATAAAAGCGGAACTCTGATCCCAGAGCTTAAGGAACTTGCACCGACAGGAGTTCGGCGCATGGGATCTAACCCTCACACGAACGGAGGGTATATCAAAAAAGCTCTGCGTCTCCCAGACTTCCGTGATTACGCCCTAAAGTTTGATACCCCCGGAACCATCGAAGCAGAAAATACTCGCCCGTTGGGCGCGTTCCTCAGAGATGTAATGAAGCTCAACATGAAAAACTTCCGGGTCTTCGGGCCAGATGAGAATTCATCGAATAGGTTGCAGGACATCTACGAGGTAAGCAAGAAATTCTGGATTGAAGACTACTTCACCGAAGACGCAGACGGCGGCGAGCTCAGTCCTGACGGTCGCGTCTTAGAAATGCTGAGTGAGCACACTGTGGAGGGAATGCTCGAGGGCTATCTGCTTACAGGACGACATGGTTTCATTTCATCCTATGAAGCCTTTATCCATGTCATCGATTCCATGTTCAACCAGCACGCAAAGTGGATTACCATCGCCAACCATCTCCCATGGCGCGACAAGATCGCATCTCTGAACATCCTGGTCACCTCCACCGTGTGGCGGCAAGACCATAATGGCTTCACTCATCAAGATCCCGGCTTCTTAGATGTGGTTCTGAACAAGAGCTCCGCGGTGACGCGAATTTACCTGCCTCCTGACGTCAACTGTCTCTTGTCGGTCGCCGACCATTGCTTGAGAAGTGAGAACTACGTCAACGTCATAGTCTGCGACAAGCAAAAGCACCTTCAATTCCTCAACATGGATCAGGCGATCACGCATTGCACAAAGGGAATAGGCAGATGGGAACCGGCGTGCAATGACCAAGGCGTCGTCCCAGACGTGGTAATGGCCTCAGCGGGCGACATCCCCACGCAGGAAACTCTGGCAGCGATCATGATGTTGCGTGAAGCGTTTCCTGACCTCAAGATCCGATACATCAATGTGGTTGATCTTTTGAAGTTGCAACCCAGAACGGAACATCCTCACGGACTATCGGATATAGATTTCGATTTGCTCTTCACCATGGATAAGCCAATCATTTTTAATTTTCACGGGTATCCCTGGCTCGTTCATCGCCTGACTTACAGTCGTACCAATCATCAAAACCTGCACGTCCACGGCTATCGGGAAAAAGGCAACATCAATACTCCTCTTGAGCTGGCGATCGAGAATGAGATCGACCGCTATACCTTGGCCATGGACGCGATCAAGTACGTTCCCAGGTTGCAACAAATCGGAGGCGCGGCGTCTGATAGATTCCGCAACGAGCAGATTGCTTGCCGAGACTACGCGTTTCAGCACGGTATTGACAGACCCGATATTACCGGTTGGAGGTGGCCGCACGAAAAAGGGCGTAAAACCGCCTAGTTGGAGCGATTGGATAAGGAGCGAATCGGCGCTTTGGAGGGACAGATTCCGATGGATGCAAGATCTATTGTTCCCATCAAGACGACAGCTGCGTCGCAAGATGCGTCGAGACTCTTCAAGCAAAAGGTAGACTCCCATGAGTACAAAAAGTGTTACCGCGATGGGGGAAAATGCACCCATAAGCCCGACGGAACTTCTCAAACAATACGGTTGTGGCCCTATTAAGTTTGTGGGAGCGGACGGACTCTACGAGCGGCATCTGGTCTTTGACAACGTAAGAGATCTTGATGCGGTCCGCGTCCGTGAGCAATACGAAGCCTTTGCTCGCTCCGTACGAGACGTTCTCTCTCCGCAATCGTAGGATCGCATAGCACCAATGGGGTGGCTGGAATTCACTCTGAGTTGTTAAGAACAACGACGGTAAAAGAACTGGCTGAGCTTTTTCCTGCGCGTTTCAATAACAAGACCAACGGCGTCACGCCGCGGCGCTGTCTGCTGCTCGCGAATCCCGTCCTTGCCCAGACGATTACCGAGGCAATCAGCGACGCCTGGATCCGGGATCTCGATCAACTTAAAAAAACTTCAACCGCTCGCGGACGACGAAGCATTCCGTCATGCTGTCCGCAACGCAAAGCGTAAGGCCAAGTGTCAATTTCCCAACTGGCTCAAGACCACGTTGGGCCAGGTAGTGGCCCCGGATGCCATCTTCGATTCGCAGGTCAAGCGAATTCACGAATACAAGCGGCAACTGCTCAATGCGCTGCGTGTAGTAGTGCTTTACAACCGGCTGCGGGAGAATCCAAGCCTTGAGATGACTCCGCGCATATTCTTCTTTGCGGGGAAGGCGGCGCCCGCCTACCAATTAGCCAAACTGATCGTTAAGTTCATCAACAACCTTGCCGGCACGATCGACGGGGATCCAGCAGTGCGCGGGCGTCTTAAGGTGATGTTTCTACCTGAGTATTGCGTTTCCCTCGCAGAGCGCCTGATTCCAGCCAGTGATGTGTCCAATCAAATCTCCACTGCGGGCTACGAGGCCAGTGGTACCAGCAACATGAAGTTCACGATGAATGGCGCACTAACGATCGGTACGCGTGACGGCGCAACCATCGAGATGGCCGAAGCAGCAGGCGAGGGAAACTTTTTCCTGTTTGGCTTGACCGCCGACCAAGTCGCCGGCGGGCGGAGATCGTATAGCCCGCACTGGCACTACGAAAACGAGCCGGAAACTCGAGCGTCCCTGGACCTGATCTTCTCGGACCACTTCAGCCGCAACGAACCAGGGATTTTCGGGCCACTCCGCGACATACTCCTAACGCATGGAGACTTCTACATGCATCTGGCAGACTTGAAAGCCTATCTCGAGACCGACCGGCGGTTAGTCGAGCTGTATGATCGGCCGGAGGAATGGGCGCGCAAAGCAATCTTAAATATTGCCGCTTCGGGCAAGTTTTCAAGTGACCGCACGATACGGGAATATGCGACGGACATTTGGGGGGCGAAACCATGTCCCGTGCCGTGAAATTCGCGTCGCTAAGTCGCAGAGCGCCTGTGTCGCGGACTGATGCGACAGTATTTACTTCTTCCATCTTGGTGCCGCCAGCTCTGCATTTGATCTGATCTGGCTATTTGTGGATTGCACCATCGATCCTGCGACCTAGGGTTTTCCCCAATTGTCGGAAATCAATCGATTCTGTCAGGCTGATCAGACAAATACAGCGGTGCGCGCACGCGGAGAGATGTCTTCGTTGCTTCGAAAGGAAGGTATCCGACATGTCAAACAAGTCAGACAATCGACTCTCAGAAGCCAACGGGAAAGACCCACTCAGTTCTTCTCTGGAGAGCCTGATCACGCGGGAGGTACCGTCGGGTGTGGATCGCCGAGCCTTTATGATGCGAAGCGCAATGGTCGGCGCCATGGGGATCATCACAGGGCGCAAAGCGTCAGCACAGATACCAGTGAGTCAAGAACCGAAGGGTGTTTCGGGAGGGCCGCCTGACCCACCGCTTTCTCCTAGCTTATATGTCGTGAAGGAGCAAAAAGGACCTGTGCTGACTGTCCTCGATGAGTTCTACAAGGTGGGGCCTGGCCCATCGAGCTCCCACACGATCGGTCCCATGAGGATCACGTACGACTTCTATCAACGTTGTACGAAACTCCCACCGGCTGAACTCGATAACGCGACAGCGCTCAAAGTTCATTTGTACGGCAGCCTGAGTGCTACTGGGAAGGGACACGGAACTGAGCGTGCATCGCTCGCAGGGCTAATTGGAAAAGAACCCGCAACGGTTGATCCCTTGTTTCTCGACAGTATGCGCGACAAACCTGACCAGACGTTTCCAGTGAAGCTCGGTTCAAAATCAGTGGACGTCTCGCTCAAGGACATTATCTTCGACTCGACGAAAGGTGACTTTCCACACCCAAACACAATGAGGGTGATGCTCATGAGCGGAGACAAGGTTCTTCTCGAGCAGGAGTATTACTCGGTGGGTGGTGGGTTCATCGAATGGAAAGGATATACCCCTCCTACCAAGAACCCGCCGAAGTACCCGTTCGCAACGATGAAGGAATTGCGGCAACACGCCGAACAAAACAATCTAACGATTCCGCAAGTGATTCTGGCAAATGAGATGTCGATTCCGGGCAGAAGTGAAGAGGAAGTTTACACCTTCATCGACAAGATCACGGGCGCAATGGTGGCAATCGTGAAATCAGGGCTCAGCATATCGGACGACGTCTTACCCGGGCCCATCAAGCTTCACTCCAAAGCCTCCACCGTTTACAAACGTGCTCAGGATGACTCGTTCCAGTCGGACCGCGGAATTGGCGCTCTGGCGGCGTATGCTCTCGCAGGATCGGAGGAAAACGGGCGCGGACACCTGGTAGTCACCGCCCCGACAGGTGGTTCAGCCGGTGTTCTTCCCGCCATTGTTTATGGACTAGGTGAAGGTGGACGCAAACTTTCCCAAGACAAGATTCGCCAGGGGATGCTCGCAGCGGCCGGTATCGGGTACCTCTGCAAGCACAACGCCACGCTATCTGCTGCCGAGGGCGGCTGCCAGGCCGAGATTGGCGTGGCATCGGCGATGGCCGCAGCGTTGATCGCGGCGGCATACGATTCCTCTCCCCGCGTCTTAGAAAACGCGGCTGAGTCGGCACTGGAGCATCATCTGGGAATGACCTGTGATCCTGTCGCAGGATTTGTGCAGGTCCCATGCATCGAGAGATGCGCATTCGGTGCTGTCAAGGCCTGGACAGCGTGGGCCATTGCCAGTAATGAAATCGAATCCAGACACAGAATTGGCTTGGACCAGACCATAACGGCCATGGCTCAAACCGCCAAAGACATGAACAGTAAGTACAAGGAAACCAGTGAAGCCGGACTTGCGCTCTCCGTAACCCTCTGCTGATTGAGCCAGACTATAGAACTCAACGTTACGCCAACGCCATGCGGGACACGAACAGCAAGGTCAAACTTAGAGGACCTACATGTCGGAGCGAACTGCACATTCGGGGAGCGGTCTCGAGACCGATAAGAGTCTTAAGATGGCTGCCGTCGCGTGGATGCTGACGGCGATCTATTACTTCTATCAATACGTGCTCCGTTCGGCACCATCCGTTATGATGCCACAGTTGTCGGAAGCCTTCGGCCTCAGTTCGCTCGGTGTTGCTTCCATGGTAGGGCTGTTTTACTACGGGTATTCACCCTTCAGTCTCGTCGCAGGTGCGGCCATGGACCGTCTCGGACCGAAAAAAGTGCTCCCGATTGCTGCTGCAGCGGTTGGTATTGGCGCCCTGCTATTCGGTTTGGGAAGCAGAGAGGCTGCGAGCGTTGGAAGACTGCTTCAAGGTGCGGGAGGTGTCTTTGCGCTGGTGGGCGCAGTTTATATCGCGACTGAGAACTTTCCGGCATCCCGAGCGGCGACATTGATTGGTGCGACTCAAATGTTCGGCATGGCTGGCGGATCGGCTGGACAGTTCGCGGTTGGCCCGTTGATCAGTAGAGGCTTTAGCTGGAAGGTCTTGTGGATCGGAATGGGTATCGTTGGTCTGGCGATTGGCGCCGTTCTCTTTGTTCTTCTGCCAAAGGACGAGCGAACCAAAAGATCTGACAACTGGTTGAAGAGCACGGCCACAGCTTTCAGCGCCGTATTCAAAAACCCGCAATCGATTTTGTGTGGTTTAATCG
Source organism: Edaphobacter sp. FHG110511_03 (assembly GCF_059115365.1). NCBI lineage: Bacteria > Pseudomonadati > Acidobacteriota > Terriglobia > Terriglobales > Acidobacteriaceae > Edaphobacter > Edaphobacter sp. FHG110511_03. The sequence goes on from NZ_JBZYWL010000001.1 coordinate 1,799,645, forward strand.
CGGGGTTTCTGTTCATCCCCACCACAATCTTCGACATGATTTGGGGCGTCCGCTACCTACAAGAAGCCCACGGCTTCGACTATGGCTCTGCAGTGATGCGTTCTGCAACCGTCCCACTGGGATGGATAATTGGCTGTCCCCTTCTTGGTTTTATTTCGGACCGTATAGGGCGACGGAAGCCGGTGATCATCGCAGGCGCGTTAGTACTTCTGGTCTGCCTGGTATGGATCCTCTTCGGTCCGACCGATGTCTTTCCCCCATACTCAATCGGCCTGGTTGCCGGACTCGCTTCGGGCGCCGCGATGTTGCCATACACCGTGATTAAGGAAGCGAATCCTCCACAGTTCGGCGGTACGGCGACAGGAGTAATCAATTTTCTGAATTTCACCTTTAGCGCTTTGCTCGGGCCGGTCTTTGGATGGCTCCTTCAGCACATCTCCGCCGGCGCGGAGCGACCGGAACTCGCGCATTACCAGGCGGCTTTTCTGCCGCTCTTGTTCGGCGTCGGTGCTGCGATCCTGCTCTCTTTTCTGCTAAAGGAAACCGGACCTGCGACCAAATATTGGCCGTCGAAGGGATGGGTAGGTGCCGAATGAGTCAAGAGACCGGGTCGGGAAAATACGAGCAGTTGCTTCTCCGGTGCAAGAATTTAGCTCCGGTGCCAACTGCTGTGGCGCATCCATGTGAGGCCTCGGCATTAGCCGGCGCAGTCGAGGCGGCGGCAAAAGGCTTGATTGTGCCGATTCTGGTTGGGCCCGTCGCGAAAATAACTGACATTGCGAAGGCGTCGGGAATAGATCTCAGTAAGTTTCAAATCGTAGACACTCCGCACAGTAATGCCTCCGCATCAAAGGCCGTAGAGATCATTCGCAACGGCAATGCGCAAATTCTCATGAAGGGCAGCCTGCATACTGACGAGCTGATGTCGGCGATTGTAGCCCGCGAAACCGGCTTGCGCACGGGCCGTCGTATCAGCCACGCGTTCATCATGGATGTTCCCACTTATCACAAGGTGCTGATCGTCACGGACGGCGCAATCAACATCGCTCCTGCATTGGAAGATAAGGTGGACATTTGCCAGAACGCCATCGATTTGGCTATCGCACTGGGGCGCGAAAAACCTAAAGTTGCGATACTCGCCGCGGTCGAAACCGTAACGTCGAAGATGCCAGCCACCGTTGATGCAGCCGCACTTTGCAAGATGGCTGAGCGAAGACAGATCACCGGCGGAATTCTGGATGGACCTCTGGCGTTTGACAACGCGATCAGCAAGCAGGCTGCGGAGACGAAGGGAATCCACTCCGATGTGGCTGGCGATCCAGACATTCTTTTAGCACCCGATCTCGAGGCCGGCAACATACTCGCAAAGCAACTCAGCTTCCTCGCCAGGGCAGACAGCGCAGGCATGGTCCTTGGCGCAAGAGTGCCTGTGATTCTCACGAGCCGGGCCGACAGTGTGCGGTCCCGAATTGCCAGTTGCGCAGTCGCCATGATGGTGGCTCACGCGCGAATGGCGCGGTGAGGGTACTGTGGCAAACGATTTCGCTCTCGTTCTTAACGCAGGCTCATCGAGCCTGAAGTTCTGTGTGTACCGGCTTGCTGATCCTGCAAGATGGAGCTTGGAGGTGCGGGGCCAGATTGAAGGCTTCGGAGTAGCACCACGGTTTCGCGCAAAAGGCGCCCACAACGACGAGCTCGTGGATGACTATTTGACTGAGCCAGTCTCCGACGGGCGGTCTGCGCTGAATGTGCTTACCGTCTGGCTTCGGGCCAGGTATGGTGGAGGGCGTGTGCTAGGCGTTGGCCACCGTGTTGTTCATGGTGGGGCGCGCTTCTCCGGTCCGACGATTGTGACCCCGGAGATTCTGGCCGAGCTTCATGAGCTGATTCCTCTAGCCCCTTTGCACCAGCCGTACAATCTGGCCGCTATCGAAACGGCCTTCGAACGCCTACCCGGTGTCCCGCAGGTTGCCTGCTTCGACACGAGCTTTCACCGTTCGCACCCGCGAGTTGCGGACCTCGTTCCACTGCCGAAGGAGCTGTGCGAGTCAGGCCTGCGGCAGTATGGGTTTCACGGTTTGTCCTACGAATACATCGCCTCCGTTCTGCCCGACGTGGCGCCGGAGATCGCACGTGGTCACGTCATCATTGCCCATCTCGGAAGCGGTGCCAGTCTTTGCGCGCTAAGTGAGGGGAAGAGCATCGACAACACACTCGGCTTCACCGCGCTGGGTGGACTTTGCATGGGGACGAGGCCGGGCGCGCTCGATCCTGGTGTCGTGCTGTATCTCTTTCAGGTACTGGGTTTGTCCGCAAAAGAGGTGGAGTCGATCCTCTACAAGAAATCTGGCCTGCTTGGTATTTCGGCTATCAGCAGCGACATGCGCGAACTACTTGGCAGTAGCGAACCAGGCGCCCTCCTCGCAGTGGATTACTTCGTCTACCGCGCTGCCAAAGAGATCGGAGCCCTGACCGCGGTGCTGGGCGGCATTGACGGCGTTGTGTTCACTGCCGGCATCGGAGAGAACTCTGCCGAAATCAGGCGCCGCATCTGCGAGGCAAGTTCATGGTTAGGCCTCGCGATCGACGAAAAGGCAAATACCTCAGGTGGTCCGCGAATCTCCACTCGGCAAAGCAAGGTCTCAGTATGGGTGATCCCAACGAACGAAGAACTCATGATCGCGCGGCATACGGGGACGTTACTTGGATTGAGATAAAGCGTCCTCGCTACGGATACAAGGAGAACCGAAATGGCTACTACCGTATCGCACGAAATCGCAGCAACAACAGCTCCATGGCAGGGATTCAAGGAGGGTTTCTGGCAGAGGGAAATCAATGTTCGTGATTTCATTCAGCAGAACTACGAGCCCTACGAGGGAGATCAGTCCTTCCTAGCACCCACAACAGAGCGGACCAAGAAGCTTTGGAATCGATTGAACCAGCTCTTTGTGGAGGAACGCAAAAAAGGCGTGCTGGACATCTCTCAAATTCCTAGTTCGATCACAGCCCATGGGCCCGGCTACATCGATCGAGAGAACGAAGTCATCGTCGGCTTGCAAACCGAGGCGCCCCTGAAACGGGCTATTATGCCGAACGGGGGCTTCCGCATGGTCCTGAGTGCCCTCAAAGCCTACGGGTACACGCCGGATCCAAACGTCGCCGAGATCTTCTCGAAGTACCGGAAGACGCACAACGAAGGGGTCTTTGATGCTTACACCGCGGACGTAAGACGGTGTCGCAAATCTCACATCCTCACCGGTCTCCCTGATGCATACGGTCGGGGCCGAATTATCGGCGACTACCGCCGAGTGGCGTTGTATGGCGTGGAACGGCTCATCGAGGAAAAAACAGAGGAGAAGCGCCGTCTCGATTCGGCAATGTCGACCGACGACATCATCCGCGACCGCGAGGAGCTTAGTGAACAGATTCGTTCTCTGAGCGAGCTGAAACAGATGGCGTTAAGCTATGGGTTTGATATCTCCGGTCCGGCCAAAAACGCGCATGAGGCCGTACAGTGGCTTTATTTCGGCTACCTCGCTGCTGTCAAAGAGCAAAACGGAGCTGCCATGTCTTTGGGGCGGACATCCACTTTCCTGGACATCTATTTTCAACGGGATTTAGCAACTGGTCAGATTAGTGAGTCGCAAGTCCAGGAGATTGTCGACGACTTCGTTATCAAGCTGCGCATTGTTCGATTCCTTCGAACGCCGGAATACGATGATCTTTTCGCAGGCGATCCGACGTGGGTCACCGAATCGATCGCCGGCATGGGAGACGACGGCCGACCCCTCGTAACCAAGACCAGCTTCCGGTTTCTTCAGACCCTTTACAACCTCGGTCCCGCACCGGAACCCAATCTGACCATCTGGTATTCCCCGCGACTGCCCGAAGAGTTTCGCAGTTTCGCAACGAAGGTGGCCATAGACACAAGCTCCATTCAATTCGAAAGCGACGAAATCATGCGCCGCTCGCTGGGGGATGACGGAGCCGTCGCTTGTTGCGTGTCACCGATGCTTCTGGGAAAGCAAATGCAGTTCTTCGGCGCGCGAGCGAATCTGGCCAAGTGCCTCCTGTATGCCATCAACGGTGGCAGGGACGAAATTACAGGGGAGCAGGTGGGGCCGACTACCGTTGCCGTTGCGTACGAGTACCTTGACTTCGACGACGTAGTAGACAGGTTCGAGAAGATGATGGGATGGCTGGCCGGCGTCTATGTCAACGCCATGAACATCATTCACTACATGCACGACAAGTACGCTTATGAGCGTCTTGAAATGGCACTTCATGATTATGCTCCCTTGCGGACCATGGCCTTCGGCATGGCCGGTATGTCTGTCGTTGCCGATAGCCTCTCTGCAATCCGATATGCAAAAGTCCGCGTCATTCGGGATAAAACCGGGCTTGTGACCGACTATCAAATTGAGGGCGATTTTCCTCAGTTCGGCAATAACGATAATCGAGTCGATGAAATCGCTTCCTGGCTTGTCAGCACCTTCATGAGCAAGCTGCGGAAATATCCCACCTATCGGAATGCCGTTCACACCCAATCGATCCTGACCATCACCTCGAATGTCGTGTACGGCAAGAGCACCGGGAACACCCCTGATGGAAGGCGTCAAGGCGAGCCGTTCGCGCCGGGAGCTAATCCGATGCATGGGCGCGACACGCATGGTATTCACGCCTCGGCTGCTTCGGTTGCCAAAATTCCGTTCCGTGATGCCGCCGATGGCATCTCTCTCACTTCCACGTTGGTCCCGGGGGGACTCGGAAGAGTTGCAGAGGACCGGGTTACAAATTTGCGAGGTATGCTCGACGCCTTCTTCGGCGTTACGGGTTACCACATGAACGTGAATGTGTTGAATCGCGACACCCTTATGGATGCTATGGATCATCCGGAGAAGTACCCGAACCTGACGATCCGCGTCTCAGGATATGCCGTGAACTTCGTTCGCCTCACTCGTGAACAGCAGATGGATGTAATCAACCGTACCTTCCACGGCGCGTAGGAGTCATCGTGAGTGAAATGAAACAACTTGTTCCGTTAGAGGCGAAGAGCCCCTTTGATCTGCGGGTTAACCTGGGCGAAGGCATGCCTGAGTCGGACGTGCGGACGGCACTGGCTACAGGTGATATAGGTTTCCTTCATTCATTCACCACAGGTTCGACCGTCGATGGGCCAGGGGTACGCCTTGTGGGATGGACGACGGGTTGCCAGTTTCGTTGCCTCTATTGCCATAATCCCGACACTTGGACTCTTAGCAACGGCATTCCCGTGACATTGGCCCACGCCACAGAGGAGCTACGAAAATATCGTCATGGCCTGAAAATAATGTCGGGCGGATTTACCTTGAGCGGTGGTGAACCTCTCCTGCAAGACCGTTTTGCCATCAAGCTTCTTACCGCCGCGAAATCGATGGGGATTCATACGGCGCTAGACACCAACGGTGCGCTCGGTAGCCGTCTCACCAATGCAGAGTTGGAGCAAATTGACCTGGTGTTGTTGGATATTAAAGGGTGGGATCCAGAGCGCCATCGTCGCCTTACCGGAATGGATATCGGTCCAGTTCTGGATTTCGCGCGCAGGTTGGCATACTGCAGAAAGCCGATCTGGCTACGCTTCGTACTGGTCCCCGGACTGACAGACCGGGATGAGGATATCTCTCAAATTGCGGCGTTTTCTGCGGGCCTGAGGAACGTGGAGCGAGTTGACGTCCTGCCCTTTCATCAGATGGGCCGATTCAAATGGAAGGAACTGAAATACAACTACACTCTCGACGACGTTCAGCCTCCAAGCGTCGAAATGGTGGAAAGAGCCCGCATGCAATTTCACGCTGAGGGACTCAAAGCCTTCTGATCAGGCGGCTTCGATCTACAGAACGTGAAGGCAAATGAGGAGGGAGCTGTTGCTGAACAGAGGAGCACCATGCCTATGGCCACGATTTCGTCGCCTCGCACCTCGCATTTCAGTCACGAAACTCGAGCAATTGGGAGAGCCGCTCCCCTCGGCGCAACAGTCTCTGATAAGGGTGTGAACTTCAGCATCTTTTCCCGCGGGGCCACGGCGATTGAACTGCTGCTTTTCGACCGAGAGGACGATGCGAAGCCTGCCCGTTCCATCTCCATCGATCCCGCCATCAATCGCACCTATCATTACTGGCATGTATTTGTGCCAGGCGTAGGTGCAGGACAGATCTACGCATATCGAATCCAGGGACCACTTGATCCGGCGAATGGTCTGCGCTTTGATCCAGCCAAGATCCTTCTTGATCCATACGGTCGCGGAGTAATCATTCCCAGGAACTACGACCGGAACGCCGCGTGCAAACAAGGGGACAATACAGCAACTGCGATGAAGAGCGTTGTAGTCGATCCGGGAACCTACGACTGGCAGGGTGACAAACCACTCAGTCGACCCTCGACACAGACAATTGTCTACGAGTTGCAAGTGCGGGGCTTCACACGCCATCCCAGCTCAGGCGTCTCCGAAGAGACTCGCGGAACCTATCGTGGGCTCATGGATAAGATCCCGTATCTTCAGGAACTCGGGATTACCGCCGTGGAACTTCTTCCGGTCTTCCAATTCGACGCCCAGGATTGCCCACCCGGACTCGTTAATTACTGGGGTTACGCTCCGATCTGTTTCTTCGCCCCGCACTGTGCCTACAGCTCGCGTCAGGATCCTCTCGGACCGATCGATGAGTTCCGTGACATGGTCAAGGCTTTCCATCGAGCAGGGATCGAAGTCATCCTCGACGTTGTCTTCAATCACACAGCGGAGGGTGATCACAATGGGCCTACACTCTGTTTTCGTGGAATCGATAACAGTGCCTACTACGTGCTTGAAAACGACCGCTCGCGCTACGCTAACTTTAGTGGCACCGGGAACACGCTCAATGCTAATAATCCCACCGTCCGGCGCATGATTGTTGACAGCCTCCGCTACTGGGTCGAAGAGATGCACGTGGATGGGTTCCGCTTCGATCTGGCGTCCATCCTCGCGCGCGATTCGAGCGGTGCTCTCATGTCCGATCCTCCTGTTCTGTGGGACATAGAGTCGGATCCGGTACTTGCCGGAGCGAAGATGATCGCTGAAGCCTGGGATGCGGCTGGACTCTATCAAGTTGGTAGCTTTATCGGAGATGCCTGGAAAGAATGGAATGGACGCTTTCGTGATGAGACCCGGAGCTTCCTGCGTGGCGAAGAGGGCTCCGTGTGGCGCTTTGCTGATCGGTTCCTGGGTAGCCATGAGATTTACGAACACAAAAAACGCGAAGCCGAACAAAGTGTCAATTTCGTAACATGTCATGACGGCTTTACACTCAACGACCTCGTGTCTTTTAACGGGAAACATAATGAAGCCAACCGTGAAGACAACCGCGATGGCGGGGACGATAACCGGAGTTGGAACTGCGGCTTCGAGGGGCCGAACGATGATCCCGCGATTGAGAGGCTGCGAAACAGGCAGGTAAAGAACTTCCTGACGATCACTCTGCTCTCGCTAGGTATGCCCATGATTGGGATGGGGGATGAAGTCCGGCGGACACAACAAGGAAACAACAACGCCTATTGCCAGGACAGCGAGATTTCCTGGTTTGATTGGACGCAGCTTGAAAAGCACGCAGATGTACGTCGGTTCGTACAATTGCTCATCGCGAGACGACTGTTGCGAGATGTTGCGCCAGAGCAGCAGAGGATGACCTTGGCGCAGCGAATCGCGGGGGCGAGCAAAGGCTGGCATGGGGTGAAACTCAACGAACCGGACTGGAGCAGTTATTCACACAGCATCGCGTTCGGTGCTCATCTTACAAGCGAAAATCTCCTCATCTACTTCATATTCAATGCCTACTGGGAGCCTCTTGAATTTGAATTGCCTTCCCCCCGCAATTGCGATGCAAGACTGTGGCACCGATGGATCGACACCTCTTTGGATTCTCCCCAGGACATTGTCGACTGGCAGAAAGCTCCTGCAGTTCCAGCCTTCACCTATCGGACTGGACCGCGATCTGTAGTCGTTCTTTGGGGAAGAGGCGATGACAGCACCGTTGACTAACGGCCACGCGGAATTGGGCAAGATTGTGGATGGCCCAAATCTTGAACGGCTGGTGTCGCTCATTCTTCGACGAACGCAAGATAGCCTACCGAATAGGGAGGGGGTCGTCTCGGCCTTGCAAGTTATTGATTCTAAGTGGTGGCCAGAGACGGGATCGAACCGCCGACGCCGGCCTTTTCAGGGCCGCGCTCTACCACTGAGCTATCTGGCCTTGGCAATCAAGCAAAACGCCTCATCGGGGATCGCCAAGAACGCCCGGGCGTACGTCTGTCGCATCAGCCTTTTCAAGGGAGCTTCGTTGCCGGCGCAGCCAGCAACTCAAACGCAGATCAAGTATAGCAACCCCGGGCCCTTCTCTCCAAACTCATAAGTTTCTTTAGTGGCAAGAGTTATCCTTTCTCTTAAAATCAAGGACATCTTATGTTTCGTTCCCCCATACGTCTGGCTCTTCCTTTGTCGCTTTGTCTTCTCGCCGCTTCCCATGCGCAGACTCGATCTACTACTCGCCCTGCGGCTGCTGCATCCTCTGCCTCAGAGCAACGTGTCATCCGAGCCTTCGATGGAGCCGCCCAGAATCCATTGCAGCTGACCGCGTTTCTCGCCGAGATGCCGAAAGGTGGCGATCTTCATATGCATCTTACCGGGGCCGTCTATGCAGAGAGTTTTATCCGGGACGCCACCTCCGATGGACTCTGCTATAGTCCTGCGACCCGTCGCCTGTTCAAGCCATCCGCAACCACGCGCAGCATGCCGCCTCAACCCGTCTGCGGAGAAGGGAACCGTCGCGCTGAAGATGCTCTTAAAGACCAGGTCCTCTATGACACGCTCGTCGATGACTTCTCCATGCGCAGCTTTGTTCCAAGCGCGGGGGTGAGCGGGCATGATCAATTCTTCGCCACCTTCGCCCGGTTTGGCGCCATAAGCCACAATCACATCGGAGAATGGCTTGACGAAGTTGCCAGCCGCGCTGCTGCTCAGAACGAGCAATATCTCGAGGTCATGCATACCCCGGATTTTCTCGCTGCCGCAAAGCTCGGCTACTCCATTCCGTGGCCGACGACCCCGGCCGACCCCGCCTCCAATCGCACCGGCGATGCTACAGGTACCTCTCATGCCGATCTAGCCAGGCTCCGCGACCAGCTTCTCGCCGGCGGCATTCGCGACATGGCTGCCGCAGATCGCAAGGAATTCTCCGACGCCCTCGATGCTCGCAATCGTATCGAGCGGTGTGACGCTCCCGCTGCGACACGAGCCTGTACTGTAAAGATCCGCTTTCTCTATCAGATTCTCCGCGGTTTCCCGCCACAGCAGGTTTTTGCGCAGACCCTGCTCGGCTTTGAGACCATCCAGGCTGAACTCGATTCGGGCCATCCCCGCGTCATCGGCATCAACTTTGTCATGCCTGAAGATGGCTACCTCTCGATGTTCGAATACCACCGCCAGATGCTGATGCTTGACTACCTGCACAGCGTCTACCCGCGTGTACACATCACCCTTCACGCCGGCGAAATCGCTCCCGGGCTCGTTCCTCCCGATGGTCTCCGCTTTCACATCCGCGAGGCCGTGGAGCTTGGTCACGCCGAGCGCATCGGTCACGGCGTTGACGTCATGTACGAGGACCATCCACAGGATCTTCTTAAGGAGATGGCCACACGCCACATCATGACCGAAATCAATCTCACTTCAAACGCTGTCATTCTCGGAGTCGAGAAGCAGTGGCACCCGTTGCCCCTCTATCGCTCTGCGGATGTTCCTGTCGCACTCTCAACCGATGACGAAGGAGTCTCCCGCATCGACATCACGCATGAATACGCGCGGGCCGTCCTCGACTTCCACCTCAGCTATCTCGATCTCAAGCGCATGGCCCGCACCTCCCTCGAGCACAGCTTCCTCCCCGGAACCAGCCTCTGGACTGGGCCTGATCAATTCACCTCTGTAAATCCTGCATGCGCCTCTCAACCGCTCGGTTCAGACAAGCCCACATCAAAGTGTGCTGTTTTTTTGCAAGCTAACGAAAAAGCCTCCGAGCAATGGCAACTCGAACATCGCTACCAGCTCTTTGAATCCAACGTCCGCTAGCCGCAGATTTGTGGAAAAGTTTCGGGGTTTTAGATCCTTTCTGGATCTAAAACCCGGTAAGACGTGTGTCTAGAACACAATAATTGTTGAGGCGAATCCATCTTATTTGATCCGCCAAAACGCACTGACAGCCCATTGCCAACAACGTCCCCCTAGGCCTATAGTTCGCCTGTCATCTGAGTAAGGAACGGTTCGATGACATCGGCCCCCGCCTGTAGTACCTGAACCGTTCACGACTTGTCTTCATCTGTGTACGTCGTTCGTGGACGTGCTCACTCAGGATGAACGAACCCTCCCCTCGATCGAATCCGGGCTTTTCAGAGGCCATCCAATCTGCACAATTCCAGTCCGTGTTTTCAGCATCGCTCGATCAGACGGGAATAGGAGTATGTGATGAATCTGACTCAAGAACAACGTGAGCAAGTCGTTACCGAAGTGAAGAGATTCGCATCGGATCTGCACCTCACCCCTGAACAGCAGGAAAAGCTGCAAACTGCTTTTCAGGCTGCTCGTGGAAAGTTGGGCGACTATATGGCAGAGCACCCCGGAATCTCGCGTTCTGACATCGCCAAAGAAGTGTCCAGCCGCCGTGATGAGATCCGTCAGCGCGCCGTGAACTTCTTCAACCCAGATCAACTCAAAATGTGGGACGCTGAGGTAGGCAAGGCCAAGCAATTCCTCGGTCAGCAGACAGCGGGTTAACCCTTTACAATCGCGGCTCGGTGGTCGGTCGGGCTCAGGTCTTGACCGTCCCCGGGCCGATCTTCAAAATCTCGAACCCAGTATCTATTCCTCTCCCGAAAGCGCGAGTGAAGCAGGGCACCGGGTAATATGTTGCCGTGCGAATCCTTCATCTCCTCACTCTCGCTTTTCTTGTCCTGCCGCTCCATGCCCAGCAAACGACTCTTCCTTTATGGCCCAATGGCAATCCCGAATCCTACAGCGGTGATCCCGAAACGGACATCACCAAAACGACCGATCGCCTCGTCGAAGGTAAGCCTCTCCAGCACCTGACCAACATCAGCAAGCCAACCCTTGCTTTCTATCCGGCCCCCAAGAGTAACGGCGCCACTGTTGTGGTCTTCCCCGGCGGAGGCTATCGTATCCTCGCCTACGATCTCGAAGGCACGGAAGTCTGCACCTGGCTCAACTCTATTCATGTGAACTGCGCACTGGTTAAATACCGCGTTCCCATGGAAAAGCGCTATCCCGATACCACCTCCGACCTTGAAGACGCGCAGCAGGCTATGCGCATCACCCGCTCCCATGCCACCGAGTGGCACCTCGATCCTCAGCGTATAGGAGTCCTCGGCTTTTCGGCAGGAGGTCATCTTGTCGTTGTTCTCGGCAATCACTCTGACTTCAAACGCCCCGACGAACCAACTGCGGAAGCGGCTGTCAGCGCCCGTCCGAATTTTGTAGTCGCTATTTACCCTGGTTACCTTGCTGAGCCTCCAGCGCTCACCCAGCTCTCCCGCGGCATCGACCCCTCTGCAGACACTCCGCCAACCTTCCTCCTCCAGGCCGAGGACGACCCCGTCCACGAGGAAAATGTGTTGGTGTACTTCCAGGCCCTCAAGCAGTTGAAAGTTCCAGCAGAGCTACACGTCTACGCCGAAGGTGGCCACGGCTATGGCCTCCGCCCGTCGGCGCTTCCCGTCACCCATTGGCCTGCGTTGGTTGAAACCTGGCTGCACACCATCCACATTCTCGATCCAGCCGCTAAGATGAACTAACTCGAACAGTCTTCACCACATCACACCCCATGAAGAAAGCCCTCTCTACCTTCGCCCAGTTCCTGCTCTTTCTGGCCGTCTTCGCGGTCGGTAGCTTCCTGCACCCTTTTAATCTGCATTGGGCCACCACTGCCCTCGCTCCTGGATCCACGCGCTACTTCATTCCCGACGGCCTCCTTCTCAGTCTTGGAGTCTTCTTCGCCATCCTTGTAGTTCAGGCTATTCGCCGGCGCATGTGCGACACCACGTGGACCGTCGTTGCCTTCCTCCTCGCAGTCGCGATCGGCTATGCCCTCAAGTTTGGCTTCATCACTCAGGATCTCTAGAGACGTCCTTACCCCATGCCACCGACTGCCCATCCCACCGACGAGCTCTTCGCGCTCCTCAGCGAGGCCCAGCATCAGCTAGACGCTGGCTTCTCCGATCTCCCGCCTGCACCGTCTTCTCCACTCGGGAGCGAGGCGGCGGCCATCCTTAATGAAGCGGCCACCCGTCTTCACGATAACTACCCGTATGGGCACCCTCTCTACGCCGGGCAAATGCTCAAGCCGCCGCATCCCATCGCCCGGGCCGCATACGCGCTCACGATGGCGGTTAATCCCAACAACCATGCCCTTGATGGAGGCCGCGCCAGCTCCGCCATGGAGCTCGAAACCGTAGCCGAGCTCGCGAAGATGTTCGGCTTTACGCAACATCTTGGCCACCTCTCCTCCAGCGGAACCTTTGCCAACCTCGAAGCTCTGTGGGTCTCCGGACAAACTCTCCCTGGCCGCGGTATCGCCGCCTCCGACCAGGCTCACTACACCCACACCCGCATCAGCAGTGTCCTCGGCCTGCCCTTTACCGAAATTCCCTCCGACCGCACCGGCCGAATGGATATGCAGGCCCTCGAACAGGCCCTCCAGGCCAATGACATCGGCACCGTCGTCGCAACCTTAGGCACGACTGCTGTAGGAGCCGTCGATCCGCTCCCCCAGATCCTCGAGCTCCAGAAGAAGTACAACTTCCGTATCCATATCGACTCCGCATACGGCGGTTACTTCACGCTCGCCAACAATCTCGGCGCTGAAGCCCGCGCCGCCTTCGACCTCATCTCCCACGCCGACTCCATCGTCGTCGATCCGCACAAGCACGGCCTCCAGCCCTACGGCTGCGGAGCCGTCCTCTTCCGCGACCCCAGCATCGGCCGCTTCTATAAACACGGCTCCCCCTACACCTACTTCACCTCCAAAGACCTCCACCTTGGCGAGATCTCCCTCGAATGCTCCCGCGCTGGCGCCTCTGCCGTAGCCCTCTGGGCAACCCAGCGACTGCTCCCCTATACCCGCGATGGGCAGTTCGCCAAAAACATCAGCACCGGTCGTGAGGCTGCTCTCAAGTTCAATCGCCGCATCGCGGCCGATCCGCGTTTCTTCGCCCCCAATACGCCGCCGCAATTGGATATCGTCTTCTATGCGGTGCGCAGTCCGGAGCAAACCCCAGAAGCTTCTTCCGCGCTGGCAAAACGAGTCTTCGACGAGGCCGCCCGCCTCAATCTCCACCTCGCGCTGGCCACACTTCCTCTGCGCTTTTTCCCGCCCGCTACTTTCCCCGGTCAAAGCTCAGGCGACGTTACCTGCCTGCGCTCTGTCATGATGAAGCCCGAACATCTGGAATGGATGGACCGAATCTGGCAGCGTCTTGATGAAGCCACGGCTGCAACGTTGAAATCGTCACTTTGAAGCAGCTTGGTGGAAGTTGCTCTATTAGCTTGGTTTGCGGCAAAACTTTTCGCTATTTTCGTGAAGAACCTGTCAATCCCCCAGCTGAACCAGTCGAGATGCCCCCGTATTGCACAGTTGGGCACGTGCCAGTTTGATAAACTCTCGCAAAGCGCGCCTGGATCCGCCTTTACGCCGCAGGTCATTAAAGTGCCGGAAACCCAGACGATCCGGTATCACGCCTCCGGTCATAAAAGAGGATCTCTACTGCATGAACATTAGCGAAGCTACCCCGTCCGCCGACTTCGATCTTTCCAATCGCACCATCGCGTATTTTTCGATGGAGATCGCTCTTTCCCCACAGATACCCACCTATAGCGGCGGACTCGGGATGCTGGCTGGCGACACACTGCGATCCGCTGCCGATACATCGGCTCCGATGATCGCGATCTCTCTGGTTTACCGTCGAGGATACTTTCGGCAACAGCTTTCGGATGTTGGACAGCAGACAGAAGCCGATGTCCCCTGGTCCCCGGAGCGCCTTCCGTCCGCTGGTCATACCTTCACCCTCAACATACAGGACCGGCAGATCCAGCTTCGCGCCTGGCGATATGACGTAATCGGAACCACGGGCCACATCGTCCCCGTCTTCCTGCTAGACAGTGATATCGAAGGAAACGATCCTTGGGACCGCAAGCTGACCGACCATCTTTATGGCGGCGATACATACTACCGCCTCTGCCAGGAGGCCATTCTCGGCCTTGGCGGCATCGCGCTTCTTCAGGCACTCGGTGTCAAGCCCGAGGTCTACCATATGAATGAAGGTCACGCCTCCTTGCTCACCATCGGCCTGCTCGAAGAGCGTGTCAACGGCCGCTCCCTAAGCGAGGCCACCGATGCCGATAGAGAGGCCATCCGCCAGCAGTGTGTCTTTACCACGCACACACCGGTTCCAGCCGGGCACGACCAGTTTGGCCTCGATCAGATGAATCAGGTTCTCGGTCATGATCGCGGTGCTGCCATCGAGGCCGCCGGAGGCCTTCACAATGGCCTGCTCAACATGACCTATCTCGCCCTCTGCCTCTCCCGCTATGTCAATGGCGTAGCGATGCAACACGGCAAGGTCTCCCAGTACATGTTTCCGGAGTATAAGGTTCATTCCATTACCAACGGCGTTCACGCCGCTACCTGGATGGCTCCGGCATTCCAGGAGCTTCTCGACTCCGAGATCCCAGCCTGGCGCACCGATAACCGCTACTTCCGCTCCATCTATGGCATCGATCCCGCTCGCATCTCGGCCTGTCATCTCGAGAGCAAACAGCGCCTCTTCGCCTGGCTGGCCAACCGCACCGGTCATTACTTCAATCCCTCGGTCCTTACCCTGGGTTTCGCGCGTCGTGTTGCCACCTATAAGCGCGCCGGTCTTCTCCTCCAGGATCCGGAACGTCTCTGCTCATTGGCTGAAAAAATCGGTGGCCTTCAAATTCTCTATGCCGGCAAGGCTCATCCTGCTGACAACGCCGCCAAGGCTTTGATTCGCGATGTGTTCTCTGCGGCGGTCAAACTTAACTCTGAGTTTCTCAAGATTTATTACATTGAAAACTACGACTGGGAACTTGGAGCTCTTCTCACCCAGGGCGTCGACGTCTGGGTCAACACTCCACGCCGTCCCTATGAAGCCTCTGGAACCTCGGGTATGAAGGCCGCTCTCAACGGTGTCCCCTCGCTCTCCATCCTGGATGGCTGGTGGATTGAAGGGTGTGCTGAAAACACGACTGGCTGGGCCATTGAAAATGGCGAGACAGAGGAGATCGAGGCCAACAGTCTGTACAACAAACTGGAAAGGGTCGTCGCTCCGCTTTGGGCGAATCCCAACGCCTGGGCACGCATTCGGCAGCACTGTATAGGCATCAACGGAACCTTCTTCAATACGCAGCGCATGCTCAGCCAGTACTTCGCCAATGCTTATTTCCCATCGGGTCCCAGCAAGTTTCAGACGAGTCCCACATCGGACTCCGAGGAAGGCTATAGCGTTAGCGAACCCTCATTCGTCCGGGTCAAATAAGGAACTGGCGCACAAGACTCATTTCTGAGCCGTAAGCCTGCCCAGAGTGAAGTCGAATGGCGTGTATTTCTGCGCCGCAACTGCAAACGAGAATCGGGGCTGGAATAAACCAGCCCCGAAATCTGCTCTAGTCTCCGGCAACGGTCTGGGCATGCGCGACGGGCTTCTTTTGCGTCGATGCCGCCGCCTTCTTGAATCGTAGCCGCAGCCGGTCGAAGAAGAGATAAACCACTGGAGTCGTAAACAGCGTAAGGCACTGGGAAACGATTAGGCCTCCGACAATGGTGATGCCCAGCGGCCTCCGCAGCTCGCTCCCCGTCCCCTGTCCCAGGGCCAGCGGCAGTCCGCCCAGCAGCGCGGCCATGGTGGTCATCATGATCGGGCGGAAACGCAGCAGGCAGGCTTGATAGATCGCCTCTTCCGGCGCCTTCCCCTCCAGTCTCTCGGCTGCCAGGGCGAAGTCGATCATCATAATCGCGTTCTTCTTCACGATGCCGATTAAGAGGATGATGCCGATCATCGCGATCACGCTCAACTCCACATTGAACAGGAGCAGGGCAACGATCGCTCCCACGCCTGCGGAAGGTAACGTGGAAAGGATCGTCAGAGGATGGATGAAGCTCTCATACAGCATTCCCAGCACGATATAGACGGCAACCAGCGCCAGCAGGATCAGGATAGGCTCGCTCGACAGAGAAGCCTGAAAAGCCTGTGCCGTACCCTGGAACCCGCCTTGAATCGTTGAGGGCATTCCAATGTTGACGCGGGCCTGCTCGATGGCCACAGTAGCCTGGCTCAGCGAAACCCCGGGAGTCAGGTTGAAGCTCAGCGTGGTCGCTGGAGACTGCGACTGGTGATTGACCGTCAACGGAATGCGCTGTGATTCGAAATGCGTGATCGCCGATAGAGGAACCATCGCCCCAGTCGTGCTCTTCACATAAATGTTCTTGAGCGAGTCCGGATTGCGCTGGTACTCCGGCGCGACTTCCATCACCACGTGGTACTGATTCAGCGGACGATAGGTCGTCGAAACCTGCCGCTGTCCGAACGCATCCGAAAGCGTCGAGTCGATGGTCAGCGGCGAAACTCCCAGCCGCGATGCGGTATCACGATCGATTACCAGTTGTGCCCGCAGTCCCTGGTCCTGCTGGTCGGTGGCGACGTCTTTCAGCTCCGGCAGCTTCTGCATCGCCGCCATCAGCTTGGGAGACCACTCGTCCAGATCTTTTAGATTGTCCGCGGTCAAAGAGTACTGATACTGGGTTGCCGATCCGCGCCCGCCAATCCGCAGCTCCTGATTTGACTGTAAATAGAGCGTAGCTCCCGGAACGCCGGACGTTTTGGACCGAAGCCGATTGATGATCACTTCAGCGCCGTCGCCGCGCTTCAGTCGCTGCTCATCTGCCTTTAGCGATACGAACATATTGCCCGAGTTCGATCCGCCGCCTCCGGGGCCTCCACCGCCCACGAACGACATCACGTTCTCGACACCTGGATCCTGCTGAACGATTGCAGCCAGCTGAGCAACCTTTGGCTTCATCGCATCAAACGAGATATCTTGCTGCCCGCGAATCATGCCGCCGATACGTCCCGTATCCTGCTGTGGAAAGAAGCCCTTCGGAATCAAAACATAGAGGTAGATATTCAGAGCGAAGGTCACGAGCGTAATCGTGAGCACCAGTCCCTGATGCCGAAGCACCCACTTCAGGCCGAGTTCGTATTCTTCAGTAAGCCAGTTTAAGGCCCGCTCTCCCCACCGATAGAAGAGTCCATGCTTGCGTTTGTCATGTGCTTGCAGGAACTTCGCGCTCAGCATCGGAGTCGTGGTCAGCGAAACCACCAGCGAAACCATGATGGCCGCAGACAACGTCACCGCGAACTCGCGGAAGAGCCTGCCGACGATTCCGCCCATCAGCAGGATGGGAATGAACACCGCGATCAACGAGGTGCTCATCGAAATCACCGTGAAGCCAATCTCTCTGGAACCGTCCATTGCTGCCTGGAACGGAGACTTGCCGCTCTCCAGGTGGCGTGAGATGTTTTCGATTACGACAATCGCGTCATCCACTACGAACCCGGTCGAGATCGTCAACGCCATCAAGCTCAGGTTATCCAGCGTATAGCCCAATAGATACATGACCCCGCAGGTCCCCAACAGGCTTAGTGGAACCGAAACACTTGGAATCAACGTCGCGGGAACCTCTCGCAGGAACAGAAAAACCACCAGAATAACCAGCAGGACGGAGATAACAAGCGTTCGTGTCACATCTTTGATGGAAGCCCTGATCGTGGTGGTCCGGTCGAGAGCCACATGGAGCTGCACCGAAGGTGGTATAGCCGCCTGAAGCGAAGGCAACAGCTTCATGACGTTGTCTACCGTATCAATGACATTTGCGGTGGAAGTCTTGAAAACAATCACCAGGATGGCAGGTTTCCCGTTGAAGAAGCCACCCGTATGGATGTCTTCGACGGAATCAATCACCTGCGCAACATCTTGGATACGCACAATTCCATGCGCTGCCGCGGCAGGGCTTGCACTCGAAGTTGCAGGCTGTGCCGTTGTGGTGGATGCCGGCGAAGTCGCTGTCGAGCTACTGATTGCGCTCTGAAGAGAGACTGGAAGACCATTCGACGCCGCTGCCGAGCTTACGGGGCCACGATCGGTTGCAACGATCAGCGGAGCATAGGCGGCTGATCCAAACAACTGGTCCGTCGTGCTGATGCTCCATCGCCGGGTATCGTTCTGCAGATAGCCCTTCGGCTGGTTCACATTGACGGTCCCAATCGCGCCGCGTAGTGCCTCCAGGCCCAGACCATAGTTCGAGAGTTGTGTAGGATTGGCCTCGATACGCACCGCAGGCTTCGCGCTGCCGCCGCAGAACGTCTGGCCAACGCCTTCTACCTGAGCGATCTTCTGCGCCAGAATGCTATCGCAGGCGTCATAGATTTGAGGTACCGACAGTGTGTCGGAGGTCAGTGCAAGGATCAGGATCGGCGAATCGGCGGGGTTGATCTTCCGGTAGGAAGGATTCTGTGGAAGGTTTGAAGGAAGCTGACTGCGTGCCGCATTGATTGCTGCTTGCACATCGCGCGCCGCCCCATTGATATCGCGGCTTAAGTCGAACTGCAGAACAATAGAGCCATTTCCCAGCCCTGAGCTGGAGGTCATCTCATTGATGCCTGCGATCCTTGCAAACTGTCGCTCAAGGGGAGTCACGATCGCGGAGGCCACCGTCTCCGGATCTGCTCCCGGCAGCCCCGCGCCTATGGATATTGTGGGGAACTCGATCTGAGGAAGACTCGCTACCGGAAGCATGTTGTAAGCCACCGCTCCCGCCAGAATCACCGCGATCGAGAGCAGCGTCGTCGCCACAGGGCGTTTAATGAAGGGCGCAGAAAAGTGGACGTCTGCCCCCTTCGGCATCTTTGCCGCGTCTTTGCGGGCCTTCATCAGATCGCGATCGTCGTTGCGTGGTTCCATCAGTCGGCGCTCACCGCATGTTCATGCTCACGGAATTCGGCATCCGCCTCCGCCGTGTGCAGATACTTCCGCCCGATCCGGTCAAAGAACAGATAGACGACCGGGGTGGTATACAAGGTCAAAACCTGCGAGACGATCAGGCCACCGACAATCGCGATACCCAGCGGACGGCGGAGTTCGCTTCCGGTTCCGGTACCCATCGCCAGTGGCACGCCGCCCAGCAGGGCCGCCATCGTCGTCATCATGATGGGACGGAAGCGCAGCAGGCAGGCCTGGTAGATAGCCTCTTCCGGCTCCATGTTGTGCTCGCGCTCGGCTTCGAGGGCGAAGTCGATCATCATGATGGCGTTCTTCTTCACGATGCCGATTAGAAGGATGATACCGATCAGCGCGATCACGCTGAGGTTGACGTGGAAGATCAGCAGAGCCAGAATCGCTCCGACGCCGGCCGAAGGAAGCGTCGACAGGATCGTGATGGGGTGGATATAGCTCTCGTACAGCACGCCCAGAACGATATACACGACGATCAGGGCCGCAAGAATCAGGATGGGCTCATTGCTCAGGGAGGCCACGAAGGCCCGAGCCGTTCCCTGGAACTCCGCATTGACGCTCGGAGGCAGGTTCAGCTCCGCCTTCGCCTTATTGACGGCATCGACCGCATCCCCGATCGATTTGCCCGGAGCCAGGTTGAAGGAGATCGTCACCGCAGGAAACTGCCCCTGGTGATTGATCGCCAGCGTCGCGCGCCGTTCCTCAAATTGAGTGAACGTCGAAAGGGGAACCTGGGTCCCGTTCGAGCTCTTGACATAGATATTGTCCAGCGCTCGCGGGTTCAGTTGGAACTTCGGATCCACTTCAAGGACGACATGGTACTGGTTCAGCTGGGTAAAGATTGTCGAGACCTGTCGCTGCCCGAAGGCGTCGTCCAGCGTGTCGTCGATGTTCTGCGGCGTAATCCCTAGCCTTGACGCCGTGTCGCGGTCGATCACAAGGTGAGCTTCCAGCCCTTCCAGCTGTTGATCGCTCGCTACATCCGTCAGCTCCGGAACCTGCTTCAACTTCTCGACCATCCGGTTCGTGGCGGTGGCCAGCTCCTCGGCGTTCGCATCCTCCAGGGTGTATTGATACTGGGTGCGGCTCACGCGATCTTCTACAGTCAGGTCCTGCAGCGGTTGCAGGTACGCCTGGATGCCTTCGACCTGAGCGAGTCTCGGTCCCAGATGCTGGATCACCTCGGTCGCGGAATTGTTTCGCACTTCGCGGTCGCGAAGGTTGATCTGGATGCGCCCGCTATTAAGCGTGGAATTCGTTCCGTCGATTCCAATAAACGACGAGACGCTTTCCACATCTGGATCTTCCAGAATCACGCGGGCAAGCTGCTGTTGCCGGGTGCTCATCGCTTTGAAGCTGATTGTTTGCGGAGCTTCGGTGATGGCTAGTAGTACCCCGGTGTCCTGCACCGGGAAGAAGCCCTTCGGCACAATAATGTACAGATAGACCGTCAGGATGAAGGTGGCGAGTGTTACAAGCAGCGTGAGCGTCTGGTGGCGCAGCACCCAGCGCACCCCAACGGCGTACTGGGCGATGACGTACTCGAAGAACTGCTCGCTCTTATGGTACAAAGCGCTCTGCTGGCTCTCTGGCTTGTGTCGCAGCAGCTTGGCGCACATCATCGGCGTCAGCGTCAGCGAGACGACGGCGGAGACCAGGATGGTCACCGACAGCGTCACGGCGAACTCGCGGAACAGCCTGCCGACAATATCCCCCATGAACAGCAGCGGAATCAGCACGGCGATCAGCGAGATCGTCAGCGAGAGAATCGTGAAGCCGATCTGCTCGGAGCCCTTGAGCGCTGCCTCCAGAGGATCGTCACCCTCCTCGAGATAGCGGGAGATGTTTTCGATCATCACGATGGCGTCATCGACGACGAATCCGGTCGAAATCGTCAATGCCATCAGACTCAGGTTATTGAGGCTGTAACCCAGCAGGTACATCACCCCGAAGGTGCCGATGATCGACAGTGGCACCGCAACCGAAGGGATGATCGTTGCCGCCACAGACCGCAGGAAGAGGAAGATCACCATCACGACCAGCGCGATGGTCAGCATCAGCTCGAACTGTACGTCTTTCACCGAAGCCCGGATGGTGTTGGTTCGGTCGGTCAGGACCTCCAGGTTTACGCTGGCCGGAAGGGTCGTCCTGAGTTGCGGCAGCAGCTTCTGCACCTCATCGACGACGCCGATGATATTCGCTCCCGGCTGACGCTGAATATTGACGATGACTGCGGGCTTCAGGTTCAGCTCGCGTGCGGGAACATCCTTGCCGTCGGCGTCCTTCCCCGCCGGCCGAGCGGAGGTGCCCATCCACGCCGCCTGGTAAAGATTCTCCGCACTGTCGACGGCATTAGCCACATCGGAGAGCCGCACCGGTGAGCCGTTGCGATAAGCGATGATGACCTTCGCGTAGTCCACGCTCGAAAGCAGCTGGTCGTTGGCGCCGATCGTGTAAGCCTGGTGGGTCCCGTTCAGGTTTCCTTTAGCCTGATCGACGTTGGCGGTTCCAAGAGCCGATCGCAGATCTTCAAGGCTCAACCCGTAATTGGCCATCGCCATCGGGTTCGCCTGGATGCGGACTGCAGGCTTCTGGCCACCATTAATGGAGACAAGGCCGACGCCCGTGAGCTGGGAGATCTTCTGCGCCAATACCGTGTCGGCAAGGTCCTCTACTTTGACCAGCGGCAGGGAATCGCTCGACAGGGCCAGCGTGAGAATCGGAGCATCCGCCGGATTTACCTTGCTATAAACCGGGGGATTGGGAAGGTCCTTCGGCAGATAGCTGAAAGCCGCATTGATCGCCGCCTGCACGTCCTGCTGGGCCACATCGATCGACTCGGCAAGATCGAACTGCAGCGTAATCACGCTGCCGCCGCCCGAGCTGGTCGAGGTCATCTGGGTCAGGCCGGGAATCTGGCCGAACTGGCGCTCCAGAGGTGCCGTGACGGAAGACGCCATCACCTCCGGGCTTGCGCCGGGATAAAACGTCATCACCTGAATGGTCGGGTAGTCGACCTGCGGCAGAGCTGAGACCGGAAGCTGAAGATAGGCAACCCAGCCGGCAAGCAAAATGGCCACCATCAAAAGCGAGGTGGCCACCGGCCGGAGGATAAATGGCCGTGATGGACTCATGGCTGCTGGCCTCCCGTCGGGCGAGCCTTGCGGCCTTGCGGCTGATCAGGGCTACTCTGCTTCTCCGAGTCTGCCCCGACACCAGTATCCGCGCGATTCGGATTCACCGCGCGCGGTCCGTTCGGATTCGTCGCCTGGCGTGGAATCACGCGGCTGCCGTTCCGAAGCTTCTCCTGCCCGTCGATGACCACCGGATCGCCCGGCTTCACGCCACTGGAGAGAATCACCTGTGCTCCCTCCGTCAAATCAACCTTTACGGTCTGAGCCTCCACGTAAAAATGTGGTTGATTCTGTGCCGGTCCGGAGCCCGCGCCTGTACGGCCTGCCTTCGATTTACGCTGCGACGCTGGCGGATTCTGATCCTGCAGTTCCGCCGGGGGATCGCCCGGCTTCACCAGATACACATAGTTGCCTTGGGAGCCAGTCAGGATTGCAGCGGTTGGAACCACGATCGCATTCGGCCTCTGCTGCAGCACCAGCCGGACATTGACGAACTGGTTCGGGAACAGGGCACCGTCTTTGTTGTCGAAGACGGCCTTCACCTTCACAGTGCCTGTGGTGGTATCGATCTGGTTGTCGACGGTCAGAACGCTTCCGGTTGCGAGATGCGTTACGCCCGAACGGTCATAGGCCTCGACAGCAAGCTTCGTACCCTTGCGGGTCAGGTCCAGCACCTCGGGCAGGTGATCCTCGGGAAGCGTGAAGATGACACTGATTGGTTCCAGCTGTGTGACCACGAGCAGCCCGTTGGTGTCGGAGGCATGCACGATGTTGCCTGGATCCACCTGCCGCAGGCCCACTACGCCGTTGATCGGTGAGGTGATTTTCGTGTAGTTCACATTGACCTTTGCAGCCTGGATCGCTGCCTGGTCGGCCTGAATCGCCCCACTGGACTGTCCGGCCAGCGCCTCCTGGGCCTGGGCGCTCTCACGGGAGACGACCCCTGCTTCAAAGAGCGCGCTGTAGCGGCTCGACTGCGCCTGATCGTTGACATGCTGAGCCTGATCGCGGGCCAGTTGCCCCTGGGCCTGGGCAAGCGCTGCCATATAGGGGGCAGGATCGATCTCCGCCAACAGCTCGCCCTGCTTTACCCGCTGTCCTTCCCGTACATTGACGCGGATCAGTTG
This sequence comes from Edaphobacter sp. FHG110511_03, assembly GCF_059115365.1. NCBI lineage: Bacteria > Pseudomonadati > Acidobacteriota > Terriglobia > Terriglobales > Acidobacteriaceae > Edaphobacter > Edaphobacter sp. FHG110511_03. The sequence goes on from NZ_JBZYWL010000001.1 coordinate 1,823,068, forward strand.
GCCGTCCACGCGGGATTTAAGGGTTACCGTGTTGTAGGCGGTCACAGTCCCCAGCGCCGTCAGATAGATAGGCATCGTCTTCTGCTGGACTTTGACTGTCTGGACCGGGGTCGCACGGTCAGCCATTGCCGACATCTTCTGCCCCTGGGCCGTCTGCTCCTCGGTATTTTTCCGGATCTTCCACACGGCGGCCCCCACTACGAGGGCAATCACCAGCAAAATAAACCACTTCTTCAAGCCGGAACCTTGCGGTTTCTCCGGCTCGGGTAGGGCAGGACGCGGCTTTGCGGCAGATAGGGCCGGTTTGGTCTCGTGTTCGCTGATCGGGGCTGATGACATTGGCGCGCTCACCGTGCTCTCAAAATTACGGATCCAGATTGTGAAGAAATGTAGAAAACGAAGCTCTGTGGGTTACTGCAGAGCCTTCAGAATAATTAATAATGACGTAGAAGGAGAACCGAAGGTTTCGCCTCCTGAGCTCAATAAAAAAGACTTCTCTTCGGATATCGCTTTTTTGAAGTCCGGTAATCGCCGCTGCTGAAGGAAGGACTCGACTTTTGCCCAATTCCTCTTCGACCCTCGACTCCACCGTCCTCCCCGCATTATGTGTCGATCTCGACGGCACTTTGGTGAAGTCAGACACACTAGTCGACTCCGCGCTTGCCCTTGCACGCTATCACCCGGCCATGCTCCTCCAGATCCCGGGTTGGCTTCTTCAAGGCAAGGCTGCACTCAAACGCCATATCACCTCCGCTGTCTCGTTAGACGTCGTTCACCTGCCTTACAACCGTGAACTTCTTCAATTTCTTGAGCAGCAACACGCCGAAGGCAGGCCTCTCTATTTAGCGACCGCAGCCGATGCCGCCCTCGCGAAGCGAGTTTCCGACCATCTCGGACTCTTCGACGGCGTTCTCGCCTCCGACGGAACCCTGAATCTTGCTGGGCCTAATAAACTTGCGGCCTTTCGGCAGGCCTTCGGCGAAAATTTCTGCTATATCGGGAATGCCCTGGCCGACCTTCCCCTGCTCGAAAACTGCCAGCACCCCATGGTGGCCAATCCCACCCGAAAACTGAGTGCCGCGCTCCAGAAGGCCCATATCTCCCCTGCCCGGACCTTTACCGAAAAGGTCTCGCCCTCCAAGGCCTGGTTCAAAGCCATCCGGATTCATCAGTGGGCGAAAAACGTTCTTCTCTTTCTGCCAATGTTGCTGGGCCACGCCCTCAAACCCGGGCTCGTGCTCGCGTCGCTGATAGCATTCCTCTCCTTTGGCCTTTGTGCTTCAGCGACTTACATCGTCAACGATCTGCTCGATATAGAAGCGGACCGCCAACATCCGCGCAAACGCCGCCGCCCATTTGCCTCCGGCGACCTCTCGGCACTTGCCGGCATCGGGGTCGTCATCGCCTTTCTAATCGCTTCGGCGGCTCTCGCGATCGCTCTTCCCCATATCTTGGAGAGCGTTGCGCCGAAACTGGCCCTTAGAAGGCCTTACCGGTTCCTGCTCTGGCTGGGAATCTATGCCGTCACGACCCTGGCCTATTCGCTCCGCCTCAAGCGCGCCGTGCTGGTGGATGTCATCGTCCTCTCCGGCCTCTACACCATCCGCATCCTTGCAGGCTCTGCCGCGACCGGCGTCGAAGCCTCCACCTGGCTCGGCAGCTTCAGCATCTTCTTCTTTCTCTCCCTCGCCTTCGTAAAGCGCTTCGCCGAGCTCGAAAACCTCCGCGAGCGTGGAGGAGAGATCGCCAAGGGCCGTGGCTACCATATCAGTGACCTGGAACAGCTTCGCAGCTTCGGTTCGGCCTCCGGCTACGTCTCGGTAGCGGTGCTCACGCTCTACATCTCCAACCTCGACGCCGCCCAGCTTTATACCCACACCAAGCGGCTCTGGCTGCTTATCCCCGTGCTCCTGCTCTGGATCAGCCGTCTCTGGCTCAGGGCCTCGCGCGGCCAGCTCGATGAAGATCCCGTCATCTACGCCATCACTGACAGCCGCAGCTTGATGTTGGGCGTGATCGTTCTGCTGATCGTGCTGTCGGCGTTATAAACAGGGAACAGATAGGAATATCGGAAGCCCTCCTTCGCCGGTATGCGACAACGCATACCGGCGAAGCATTTATCCTGTACCAGAGCCATGACCGATACCTTCCCCCAGCTGAACAGCTACGACGATTCCTCCCTCGACGCCGCCTTCGCCACTCTCGCCGGCGAGGTTCGCCAGCAGTCCGCCTCCCTGTCCAACTCTGAGGCGCAGGAAAACTTCCGTCTCAACTGGTTGGGTCGCAAACAAGGACGACTCAAGCTGATCTCAGACGCCTGGCTCAAGTCCGCCCCCGCCGAGGCTCGCAAGCCCCTCGGCATGCGCTTCAACCAGCTCAAGCGGCAGATCGAGCAGGCCCTCGAAGCTCCCGCAGCCGCCGCCTCTGCAGCCGCGACAGTGCAGGGGATCGACATCTCCCTGCCCGGTCTTACTCGCCGCCCCGGAATCCCGCACCCTCTGCTCAGCACCATGCACGAGGTCGTCAGCGTCTTCCATCATCTCGGCTACTCCACCAACCTCGGCCCGCAGGTCGAGAGCGACTTCTACAACTTCGAGGCGCTTAACTTCCCTCCCAACCATCCCGCCCGCGACACCCAGGACACGCTCCAGATCGCAGGCCAGCAGGCGCGCCCTTCCCGCGATCGCCTGCTCATGCGCACCCACACCTCGCCGGTGCAGATTCGCACCATGATCGCGCAGGCTCCTCCCATCCGCATCGTCATTCCGGGCAAGGTCCATCGCAACGACGCCGCCGACGCTACCCACTCGCCCATCTTCCACCAGATCGAAGGCCTCTGCGTCGACACCAACATCACCTTCTCCGACCTCAAGGGAACGCTCGACCACGCCATGAAGGCGCTCTTCGGATCGGCCGTCAAAACCCGTTTCTTTCCCAGCTTCTTTCCCTTCACCGAGCCCTCGGCCGACGTGCAGATCTCCTGCATCTTCTGCGGGGGGACAGGCTGCCGCAAGTGCAAGCACTCTGGCTGGATCGAGCTCCTCGGCTGCGGCATGGTCGACCCCGCTGTCTTCGCCTCGGTCACCGAAGAACGTCGGAAGATCGACCCCGCCGACGATGCCTACAATCCCGAGCAGATCTCCGGCTTCGCCTTCGGCATGGGTGTCGAGCGCATCGCCATGATGCTCCACGGCGTCTCCGACATCGGCCAGTTCTACTCCGGAGACATGCGCTTCCTCGAACAGTTCGCCTGACGCCTTAAAAGACATCATCCGGAGCAAAGCCCCGTCCCCTCCCATACGTCATTCTGAGCGGAGCGCAGCGGAGTCGAAGAATCCCTGTATTTTGTCTGTGCAGCCACAAATATTCAGGGAATGTTGGTGTTCTGAGCCCCTCTGTCCTACCGCAGTCCCCGCTGCATACTCTCCAGATTCTGCGGATGCACCCGAATCACTCCCCTGCGCGGACTATCGATATCGGCGATCAAAAAAAATGAGATCGAGATCAAAAGCGGCAGGATAACAAGCAGCATGGGCCGCATACGCCGCTCTCCAAAGCCAAGCAGCACGTTGGCGAAGATCGCAATCACGAACATCAGTCCCCACGCCGCCTCCGGAATCCGGTTCCACCAGGCAGCCTGTGTATAGCCCTGCGAGTTCAACACATCGTTCATTCCCGAAACGGCAAGAGCGATCAACGGTGAAGGCTGGGCGATCGCGGGTTGCTTTACAGCTGCCCAAAGCTCGCTCTGCAACGCCGAAGTCTTCGAGCCGATCCTTTCGAGCTCTTCTTTATCGCGAGTCGTGTAGAACGAGATCCGCAGATCCGTATAACTCCGTAGAAGATCGCGTACGCGCGCTCCCTCTGTTGCTGGCAGCAGATCGGCGCGAACATATTCAGTTCCAATGGCGTTGGCCTCAGCCTCTTCGTAGGTCTTGCGCTGGTCGTATCGGCCAATCGCCATCGAGAAGCTGAAGCCGATAATCAGGCCAAGCAGCGTGAGCGTAGCCCCCTGGACCACGCCAAAATCGGCTCGGCTACCCTCGTCGAGCTTGGGCCGTCGCCGTCCCAGCGTCGCGCCGCCCCATGCGGCCAGCCAAAGGACCACAAACGAAATCACAAAGACGAGTCGTGGATAGTTCAAAAAGACCGCCATAGTACCTTTCGCTGGAGATTACGAACCACTCCGCCAGCGCATCCTCGCCGCACGCTAGGGACGATCCTTGTTGACTCCCAGAAAGCCAATCAGGATCTGGATCAGCGCCAGCGCCAGTGCGCCCAGAAATGCCGCCTTGAAGCTCGTCACGGCAAATCCGGGAACGAATTTGCTCGAAAACCAAAGGACCACCGCATTGATCACCAGGAAGAACAACCCGAAGGTAATGATTCCCAGCGGCAGCGTGATGAACTTCAGCAACAACCCCAGAGTCGCGTTGAACAGACCGATCACGACCACCGCAATTAATGCTGAGATGAATCCACTGACCTCGAACCCCTGAACAAAATGAGAGACCACCAGCAGTGCCACTGCATTGAGAATCCAGTGTAGTAACCAGCGCATGCTATTTCCTTTCCTTACCGTCCTTTGCAGCCAGTCCAGGCCTCATGCCGTGACTTCCCAAAGAGCATACCCGAGGCGACCTCTGCCCGCTATCGAAACTTTTGCAGTCGCTCCAGTGTGCAGGCTCACCTTAAACTGTCTTCATGGGCAAACAGTTCCCCTCCATGGAGCCGTCACATCGTGAGTTCATCGAGCGCCAGCACATCTTCTTTAATGCCTCCGCCGCATCCGAGGGGCGAGTCAACGTCTCCCCTCGGGATGTAGCTGCGCTGCGAATTCTCGATCCGAACGCAGTCGTGTACCTCGACCTTACCGGCAGCGGCAATGAAACCGCCGCACATATGCTCGCCGATGGCCGCCTCACGTTCATGTTCTGCGCCTTTGAAGGTGCCCCGCTGATCCTGCGTCTCTACGGCCGAGGCCGCATCCTTCCGCGCCACAGCCCGGAATACGTCGCCCTGCTCGCCTCGCACTACGACAACATCGAGCCGCCAGGAGCCCGGCAGATGGTGCATCTTGCCGTCGATCTCGTCCAGACCTCCTGCGGTATGAACGTCCCTTTCTACGACTACGTAAGCGAGCGCGACCAGCTCCATCGCTGGGCCGAAGTCAAAGGCGAAGCCACGCTGGAAGACTATCGCCGCCAGAAGAACACCTACAGCATCGACGGCTTTCCCACCGGCCTCTAACAGGCCGTCTTGAAGTAGAGAAAACGACTGGCATCCTGAATAAAAAGAAGTCACCCAATAAGAAGTGTCATCCTGAGCGAAGCGCAGCGGAGTCGAAGGACCTGCGTTTCTCTCCCCGTGGTCTCGCAAGTCATCGCTACGACCATCACTTGGCTAAGTGATGGTCGTAGCTGATCGCGCGCGTAATCTTCCACGCTCCATCCTTGTACTGCCATAGCGTAATAAATCTCCCTTCGCCCACCACGCCATGGTCCTGCTTCCACGGATGCGTGAAGCGATGCACTCCCATCTCCACCGCCCCATATCCTTTCATCGGATACACCGTAAGCGTCCCCGGAACCAGCACCCGCTGCGTCGTACCGCAGATATTCTTTTTGATACTCTCCGTCAGCGCCTTATTGCCGAGCGTCAGCCCGCCCTGGTCGTGATAAAACTCCACGTCGTCCGTAAAAAACGAGTTGAACTTCTCCAGGTTGCAGGTGTTGTAAGCGTCGAAGAGTTGCTTATCGAGCTCCGTGACCGCGCGCGTAAGTTCGTCCTCAGTCTTGATAGCCTCAAGCGGAGGGACAGACTGTGCATGCAACGGCACCGAAAACCCTGCCGCAAAGACAAGTGCTCCAACCATCGAGAGTCTTCCCACAGAACGCCTCCTTCGAGAGACAACCTTCTCTGTTACGGCAGCCTTCCCGAAAAAGTTCCTTCAGAAACGCCGCAACCGTTTGCCGTTTCAGTCAGCGACAAACAGATAATCTCCAAAATCCGCGTTGCCATACTCGTAGACAACCGAATCGACGATTCGATAGCCGCACTCAGTCAGCAGTTCAAACAGTTCTTCTATCCGTTGGCCTTCCGGAAGCCATAGGGGATGGGTTGCAATGATCAACGCAGGGCGATGCGTGGCGAGAAGGTGTCTTGCCCCTTGGCAGACCCACAACTCCGCTCCCTCGGTGTCGATTTTGATCAAGTTGGGGATAAGTCCCGACAGCCTCGAAAACGTATCGAGCGTAACAGTCTCGACCTCGATCGAAGACTCGCCTCGTAGAGAATTCTCCGGGATATTCAAACCCGAAAGATAATTCATGAACGAATTTCCATCCCCAATCAGGTGGAAAGGCATCTCCGATCCATCGCTATGGGAGACCGCCTTCGGAACGATGTCCATCTGCGACAGCCGGTTCAAGCGCTTGTGATACGAAAGAAACTCCACCAGAGCAGGTGCCGGTTCAAAGGCAACCACCCTGCCCTTGTGTCCAGTCTGTCGAGCAGCAACCATCGACATCCAGCCCTGGTGAGCGCCAACATCGAAACAAACATCGCCGGGACGAAGAGTCTTGACGATCCAGCGCAGGACATGAGGCTCATTATGTCCGGAACTCAAGAGCCGATAGTGAATCCATACCGGTTTACCCAAAAGCAACCTGGGAACGGGCAATTTCGTTCTCGCCAGAGTTTGTTTGAGGAACCGGTGCAGTTTCGGCGCGTGTCTCTTGAGTCTCGAGTTAAAGGCCGCCAACATAATTTCTTCGCGAACAGCAGTGATTGTAGGGTTTGAGCCTCCGAAGCGCGCAAAGTGGACTGAAAAAATTACATTCTGGTGATATCTCCTCGCAGGTCTGGAGCGACTACTTCGCTCCGTCCACCAGCTTCGGCAGTCTCCGATTGTGCGTCGCCTGCTCATACGCATAGGCGTAGCCGAACAGGTCCCCATCCCTCCAGCGAACCCCGGAGATCTCCAGCCCGAAGGGCAGCCCGTTGGCATAAAAACCTCCCGGCATCGACACCGCCGGAACCCCGATCCGGTTCACCCATCCCGTCTCGCTGTAAGGCCCTGCTTTCGAAGCCCCGGGCACGGTCTCGTCGTATGTAGGAATCTGCAGCGCCGGATAAACAAAGCCATCCAGCTTCCACTTCTTTCGGGCCTCCTCATACAGCTCCAGCGCCTTGCGCTGCGGCCCGTAGTAGTTCGCATCGGCCTCCGGATCGCTCTCCAGCAGCTTCTGCGGCATCACCTCATCGCCCGTTCGCTGGCCACCGACCATGTAGGCCGGAAACTTATCCCCGGTAGCCTTCTCGTACTCGGCGACTGAGTGATACTGCGGCGGCCCGAAGTCGTGCAGGAAGTTGTCCACGCCTTCCCTCCGATACGGCCGCGTGTTCACCGAACGCACCACCACAAAGAAGCTCTCCGGCAGAATCTCCTTGTCGATAATTACCGTCGCCCCCGCGGCCTTCAGCTGCTCCACCGCCTTCATAAACGCCGCCCGCGTCTCCGGCGATACGGCCCCATGGTTCGGCGGAGCATCCGGCCCCGTGCCATACACCGTCGGCGATCCCTCCAGCACAAACCACGGCACCGCGAACCGCTTCCCCTTCAGCGCATTCTTCTTCAGATACTTCGTATACGGCCGTGCCTGTGCCTTCTTCGTCGCGCCCTCCGTCCACTTGTCCAGTGGATCCTCGGCCTGCATCACATCGAGAGCAATCGCGGCGCTGGTCACATCGCGAGCCAGTGGCCCGGTATTATCGCGCAGCCAGTCCAGAGGATGAATCCCTGCAATGCTGGTCACCCCACGCGTCGGCAGAAATCCCACCAGGCTATTGTTTGCCGCCGGCTGTCGAATCGAGTTCGCCGTATCCGTCCCCGTTCCCACTACCGCAAAGTTCGCCGCCAGCCCCGCTGCCGTCCCTCCTGAAGATCCGCCCGGCGAGTACCGTGCATCGTACGCGTCCCCCGTCCTGCCTCCCGCCGTACTCAAATTCGTGTCACTCGCCGCGAAGTCCGGCATGTTCGTCTGGCCCAGGATCACCGCCCCGGCCTCTCGCAGCCGCTCCACCACCACGGCATCGCGTGGAGCCACCAGCTCCTCGCCCGGCTTCAGATATCCCTCCCACCCCGCGCTGGTCACCAGGCCCTTGATGCTCGTATTCGCCTTGACCAGGATGGGCACGCCCCACAACGCGCCATGCTTCGTCCCCTTGCCCTCCGCATCCTCCTCCGCGGCCCGACGAAGCGCTCCCTCGCGATCCACATGCAGCAAGGCCCGGTACGTGCCGTCATAACGCGCGATCCGGTCCAGGTACCAGTGCGTAACCTGCGTCACCGTATATCTGTGAGCCGAATAGAGGGTCTCCAGCTTCGACACCGAAATCTCCATCAGGTCGCGATCCATCGCAACACCCGCATCTCCAGCAGAAGTCTGGGCCTTCAACGAAACCGCGCACACCAAAACGGCCATCGCACACACGCATATCCGGCTGCCTCGCCTCATCCACGCCTCCACAAACTGTACTTTTGTGCACCACCCTATCAGAGACCCTCCCCTCGGCCATGCACAGCCGCAGCGTTTAGACTGGAAGCTGTTCATCATGAAAGTTCTTACAAGCTGGCTGCGCCACTATCTCCCCACTCTCACCGTCACCGATCGGCAGCTCGCCGACGACCTCACCCTCCGCGGCATCGCCGTTGAAGGTGTGCATCCCCTCGGCGATGGCAACGGGCACCTCTTCGAGATGGACATCACCACCAATCGCGTAGACGCCATGAACCACTACGGCATCGCCCGCGAGGCCGCCACGATCTACGATCTCCCTCTCGAGCCACTACACCCAAAGCTCCCCATCGGTACGCTCGTCGACCAGCCTTTTCCCGTCCGCATCGCCGACGACGCCCGAGGACTCTGCGGCCGCTTCACCGCCCAGATCCTGCACAACGTTACCATCGCGCCCAGCTCCGGCCAGGTTGCTGAGTTCTTCGCCCTCCTCGGCCAGAAGCAGATCTCGAACGCGGTCGATGCCTCGAACTTCGTCCTGCTCGGCATGGGCCATCCCACCCACGCCTTCGACCTCGACAAGATTGAAGGCGGCATCGTCGTCCGCCTCGCCCGCAAAGGCGAAAAGCTCCGCCTGCTCGACGGCACCGAGCGCACCCTCGAGGCCGACGACCTCGTCGTCGCCGACGAAAAGAAGGCCCTCGGCCTCGCCGGAGTCATGGGCGGCTGGGACTCCATGATCACCCCCGAGACGAAGAACATCCTCGTCGAAGCCGCTTGGTTCGACCCCGCCAGCGTCCGCCGCAGCTCGCGCCGCCATCTTCTCCACACCGACGCCAGCCATCGCTTCGAGCGCGGAGCCGACTTCAATGCCGCTCCCGTCGCCAATGCCCTCGTCACCCAGCTCATCCTCGAGAGCGGTGGCTCCATCGAAGGCGAGCTCATCGATCTCGTCGACTCCGAAGTAGCCGCCCGTACCTCCGCTCGCCCTTCCATCGAGCTCTCCATCCCGCAGGTCCAGCGTCACCTCGGAACTACTGTCGATGCCGAAGGACTCACTGGAGAGATCGTCTCCCGCTTCCTCACCTCCCTCGGTTGCGGCCTTCTGCTTCACGGTCTCGACGTCTACTCGGTAAATCTGCCCTCCTGGCGCCTCGATCTCGAGCGCGAGATCGACCTCATCGAAGAGGTCGCCCGCGTCTACGGCTACAACCGCTTCGCCAACACCCTGCCCACGGCCCTTCCCGTAACCGATTCCTCCGCCGCTCCAGCTCAGCGCGCCGTGCGTCGACGCCTCCTCGAGCTCGGCTTCAGCGAGGCCGTCTCCAGCACCTTCGCCGGACAATCCGACTCCGCGCTCTTCTACGAAGCCAACGCCGCGAAGTCCTGCTACAAGACCGTCGCTATGGAGAACCCTCTCTCCGAGGAAGCCTCTCTCCTGCGTCCCTCCCTCATGCCCGGCATGTTGAACATGCTCGCCCATAATCTCAATCGCGACGTTCGCGAGGCCCGGCTCTTCGAACAGGGCGAGATCTTCACCGGAACCGCCACACCCGATGCCGGCTATATCTCTGAAGTCCACGAAACACCACAGCTCTCGCTCGGCATCACCACGGCCTCACCCTCTCCAAGCAACCTCTACCCAAACGCCGACGCACCCATCTTCGAGCTCAAAGGCATCATCGAATCGCTGGTCTCGCTCTTCACTCCGCCCGGCGGCCCCGCAGCCCTCACCTTCACCGCAACCGGCTCTCCTGCATGGCTCGAATCTGGACGTTCCGCCGTTGCTCTGCTCGACAACCAGCCGCTCGCTAGCTTCGGCGAGCTTTCCACCTCCGAGCGCGAGACCCGCAAGCTGCGTCAACCTGTCTATCTCGCCCAACTCGACCTTGCTCTGCTTTATCAACTTCCTCTCAAGCGGACCACCGCGCACGACATCTCGCGTTACCAGGCCGTTGAGCGCGACTTCTCCTTCGTGCTCCCCGATGCGGTCCAATTCCACACCATCGCTTCCGCCATCGATGCCCTCACCATCCCCGAGCTGCAAAGCCGCAAGCCGGTAGAGATCTGGCGTGACCCGAAGAAATACCCCGGCGTCTACTCGCTCCTCCTCCGCACCGTCTTCCAGTCGCACGACCGCACCCTGCGCGACGAAGAGCTCACCACCTGGTCCAGCCGCATCATCGACACACTCACCGCACTCGGAGGAACCCTCCGCGCCTAAAGAAAGTTTTTCAGAAAAGCCGTTGCGAGGTTACTTTTATGGGGAAAGTACCGTCCTGAACGCAGCCAATTCTTAAAGAAGCGTCATTCCGAGCGAGCGCAGCGAGTTGAGGAATCCCTGTATTTCTTTGCAGGATGCCGAAATAAACCACACCTCATCCCATCACCCAAAAGACGGGGCCGGGTACCCCATTCATGCGGCTTCAGCCGCTGAGGTGACGCCATCATTACTTCCGGAACCTGTGCACAATCAGGTGCACCCACCTGGGTTCCCCCTGTGAATATCCACCTTCACGGCATCTATACTTCACAGAAGATTCTTTTTGAAGCAGAGGTAGATGTCCAATGAGCACAGCAACGGTCAGTGTTGACGAATTCCAGGCACTCGAACAGAAGGTGCTTCGCGCCGTCGAAATCATCAAGCAGGAGCGCGAGGCTCGCGCCAAAGCCGAGACCGAAATTAGCAACCTTCGCGAGCAGCTTGAGTTCCAGACGCTGGTTGGGCAAGAGGCCCAGGCCGCCGTCAACGCGCTGACCAAGGATCGTGACAACGTTCGCCAGCGCGTTGAGAAAATGTTGCATCAGATGGATGAGCTGCTCTAGCAGCCTGAGGAGAAACGATGGATGTTAACTCCACCCTGACCGCCCCTCCCTCCCAGCCCGCAAGCCCGGCTGAGAGCAAGGCCATTGCTGTTGAGATCTACGATCAGATCTACCATCTTCGCGGAACCGACCCGGCCTACATCGAGCAGCTGGCCCATATCGTCGACACCAAGATGCGTGCCGTCTCGGCCCACGGCAACACCGTCGACTCGCTCCGCGTCGCCGTACTCGCCGCACTCAACATCTCCGACGAGCTCGAGAGTCTGCGCAATCGCTATGACGCCCTCGCCGGCAGCCTCACCGTCTCTCAGGTCGCCCTGCGCTCCCGCACCGGTTCCCTCGTCGGCATGCTCGACGAAATCCTCGAAGACCGCAAGGTCGGCTGAAGACGATTTTTTCTTGCCTCAACGCTCATTTCCGTGAATCATCGATGCTGTCTCAGCACAACTTCACGGGAGTCTCCCATGCGCCGTCTGGCCTTTCTGCCCTCTGCCTTCCTTTCCCTCGTACTGTGTGCGGCGTCTTTCTGCGCCGCGCAGTCACCTGCCGCCTATAAATCCGATCCCAAATTTCAGAACGCCATCGCCGAAGCTAAAAAGCTCGAGCGCACGCACCAATACGGCTTCGCTGTAGACGCCTACAAAAAGGCCAGCAAAATCGCTGGGGGCAAGGACATACTCTGCCTCAACGACCTCTACAACCTGCAGTTCAAGATAACCAACTACAAGGACGCAGCCCAGACCGCCTCCTCCATGCTTGCCATTGCTGCTAACCCCTCAGACCGCTCCATCAGCGAGAGCAACCGCGGCCTCGCGCTCCTCCTGCAGGCCGGCGACAAGGGAGATGGGGGGCCGCGTCGTCCTCGTCGACTTTTGGGCCACATGGTGCGGCCCCTGTAACCGCGAGCTTCCCCATCTGAAGAAGATCGCCCAGGAGTTCGCAAACGAGCCCTTCGTCATCATCAGCGTCTCCTGGGACGCCGACGAGACCAAGTGGAAAGACTTCATCGCCAAAAACGGTATGACCTGGGTCCAGTACCGCGACGCGGATCACTCCCTCTCTAACGACTTCGGGATCAATGCCATCCCCCACTACTTCACCATCGACTCCGACGGTGTCCTCACCGCCGAGATGCTCGGCGAAGGCTCCAACGTAGAAGGCAAGCTTAAAAAGTTGATCGCAAAAGCGAAAGCCGACCGCGAAAAAGTCCAGACGGTAACAGCCTCAACCGGCGACTAACACCGATCCGGAGTCCTCTCGAGAAAATTTTTCTTCCGAGGGAAGCGAGGGCCCTCGCATACTTCCGGTTCGCCAGGCTATCCTGCCGCGATCCATAGGAAGTCTGCGCCTCGGGTGTGAGCGTATGCTTCCGTGATGGAAACGATCGGCGACAAGTATTTACTTGGGACCGGACGAAGCGATCACGACCGGCTCAGGGTCATAAGCGAAATTCACGATGGCCGGACGCGCGAGTTACTGCTGCGCGCCGGACTCGCATCGAGACATCGTTTTGTGGAGTTCGGATGCGGGCTGGGATACGTTACCCGTTGGGCAGCCAGCCTGGGAGCTGATGCCACCGGAATCGATTTGAACGTCGACAACCTTGCCGTAGCTGCCCAGTTGGCGAAAGAGACAGGCCAGGAGAATGCGCGATTTATCTCCGCCAACATCTACGAGCCCGGACTTGAGCCCGAGAGTGTCAACGTGGCGTATTCGCGGTGGCTGATGGTCCATCTGAACAAGCCGGTTGATGCGATGCGCGCCATCTACGCGGCGCTGAAGCCAGGCGGTGTCATGGTCTGCGAGGAAGCGGACGTCAGCGCGGTTTACACCGAACCAAGCTCAGCCGCTTATACCGAACTTCGCGACATCTGTATGGAAGGAGCCCGCAGCCGCGGAGTGGATTACTCGGGAGGTCGCCGTACCCATTTGTGGGCTAGGGAGGCGGGCTTTGACCTTGTCCACGTGGACGCCTATCACCCGCACTACGTCGCCGGCAAACACAAAGGATTCTGGAACTGGACGCTGCAAGCGGTGGGTCTGGGAATGGTGCGAGAAGGAAGCTTGTCGGCAGGCCACCTGGAGGAGTTGGTGGCAGGAATGGCCGAGGCGGACGCGTCTCCAACCACCTTGGTTGCGCATTGCCGGATGCATCAGTTGATCGCGAGAAAGCCGGAGTCGCAGGCCTGACACCCTTTCAGTCGATCCCTTCGCACTGGGATTACGTTCCAGTCTGTCTGGCGGTCACCTCTTCTCTCCCGCCACAGACATCAGCTCTGCCCTAATTCAATCAAAAAGCGACACTTCCCAGACATTTCTTGACAACGTCGGCACGGTCTATCGCATCCTGCCTGGCGTCTCGCCGTTCTTTGGAGTCGCCCGCAGCAACCTTGCCAACTTCAACTCCGAAGCCACACAAAATGGTGTGCAGGCGCCGGAGTCGGGCATGCAGTATGAGGCTGGTGTGAAAGTCGCCGCATTCAACAATCGCGTTCTCATTACGGCCGCAGCCTTCCACGTCATGCGCAACAACGTCTTTTCGCTGGTCAGTGATATCCCTGTCTTCAACGATCAACGTACGCAGGGAGGTGAAGGCACAGTGGAATTGGCCTTGAACCGTCGTTGGAAACTGAATACCAACGCCACCGGTATGCACGCATCGCTGACGGACAATCCCTCCAACCCCGCAGCAACCGGTCGACGTCCACAGGGTGTCCCCAACCGCATCGTCAACCTCTGGACCAGCTACGATCTCCAGTATGGCAGCCATGAAACCTTCACGCTCTCCGGTGGATTCACCAATCGCAGCAGCATGTTTGCCGATCTGCTCAATACCAACTCCATTCCTTCCTATACAACGGCCGATGTTGTAGCCAACTTTCATGCACGCATCTGGACCGGCGCATTCGGCGTGCGCAATCTCACAGATGCCCGCTACTTCACCGCAGCAAACGGTGCCGGAGGATTTGTAGGCGAAGCTCGTTCCTACTTCGGGAAAGTGCAACTTCAATTCGGGGCCAGACACTAAGGTCTGTCCCTGTGTCACACCGGGTGCGTCCGATGAGCAAGGAGTAGCTCATCGATTGCATCGTACCCGGTGGGGAGATCGATGCCGTTTGCATCGGCACCAGCCGCCAGCAGCGCGGCGACCGAGTCGGGCTGGCGGCGGTACTTCCAGTACGAATCGGTACAGGCCTTTACGGCGAGTTGGATCGCAGTGCGGTTGCGCGCGTCTCGAGCATCGACAGGCGTGCCGGAGGCAATCAACGTCCGGACTACTTCATGATGGGCGCGCCAGGCCGCTGCATGCAGCGCCGTGGAGTCTTTGGTTAGCTCCCAGTAGCCATCGCCTTCAGGCCACAGCGCGCCGGGCGAGATGCCAAGGGCAAGCAGGCAACGGACGCCCGCGGCGTTGTCTGCGCCGGAAAACCGCGCCAGCAGCGTTCCACCCATCGAGAGAAGCTGCGCGAGCAGGTCAGGATCACGCACAGTCATGGCACGCGCAAAATCGAGATCGGCACGCGCACAGGCTGCAACGAGGGCATCGAGGCCATTGAGCTGCATCTCTACGCCGCGCCGTTCGAAGGTGGCCAGGATATCGCCGCGGCCGTGGTATGCAGCCATCTGAATCGCGTTGCGCCCATCGGCTTGATTCGCAAGGTGTGGGTCAGCCCCGTGATCCAGAAACATCTCGATCATGATGAGTCCATTGTCCCGGCGGATCGAATGCAGGAAGGGCGAGTATCTCCAGACTGTCTGGTAATTAGGATTGGCGCCATGCTCGAGAGCGAGCTTCAGCCCTTTTTCGTCGTGCCAGTCGCATTTGCGCGTGGCAACCGTAGCGAGGCTGGTCTCGCTGAGTTTTCGCGAGTCGAGCAGGATCTGCAGGACCGTGTTGTCGTACGTTTCAGGAACATGGTACGGCGTCTCCTCATCGTTAGGATCGGCGCCGAAATCAAGCAACAGCTTGGTTAAGCCGGAATTCTGGGCAATTCCCGCGGCACCATAGATTACGGCTTCGGGGACCGGCCGCGGTGGCTCGTCGATATATTCCGTCCAGCCAGTATTGGAGTTGGCTCCGGCTTCGAGCAGGGCTCGTGCTGCATGCACGAAAGATTCCGACCGCGTCTTGTCGATACGAAGGTAGCGCGAGAAGCAGAGGTAAGTGAGCGCGTCCCACTTGTGCGGCCCACCTTTGGCGGTAGCCAGCGAACTGGCGCGGGCGAGATGGACACGGACGGCCGCCGCATCGCCGAGCACTGCCGCGCTGTAGATGTTCGCCGCGCCTGCTTCCGGGTAGCGCGACAGAATCATCTCGGCATGCTCGAGTGTCCCGGAGCCGTGCCAGCCCTGGCGATCGACACAGGCGACCTCGATAAAGGTGCTGACTGGATCATCCAACTTTTCGAGAGAGCGAATCATGCGCAAAGTCTCGATATGTTTTGCGAACTTCGGCCACGACTCGTATCCGTGTTCGCGGGCAAGTACAAATTGAGCATCCGCAAGCGTGATCGCGTCTGGGCGATCCGATGCAGGATTTCGCAGGCGCGGATGGTGCCTGTGCATGCGCGCAAGCGCCGACGGCAGGCCTGTCGCTACGTCGCGACCGAGTTCTTTGGCTTGCTTTTTGTATTGTTCGAGGTTGGGGTGGTCGGGAAGAGTACGGTCTGGCATACGAAGCTCCTTTCAAATTTCGCCTGGAGCGTCCGCATAAATCAGGCAAGAAAGAAGTCTCGTCAGATTGTGGACAACAAAGGTGGGCACTGCCCTTTCCGCGGACTGGATGCGCCCTTCGCGCTAGAAAATACGGTATAAGGCGGCGAAATTGGTGTCAAACCCGGCTGCCGTATCTGGTCATCCGTCAGCGCATGATCTTCTGAACTGAGTTTAACAACGAACCTCGACCGTCAGACACAGCAAGCTGTCAAGTCAGAAGCCACACAACTCACACAAACCAAACAAGATCTATTTGCCGATTCACCCTGGCCCACCTGCTAGAATAGAGGCAGTAGAAGAAAAGGAACCCCGGAGCAGAAACTCCGGGGTTCTCTAGTTAAGTCGTTTTCAATGGAACACTTTACGCGTAACCCTTGATTTTGGAAGACTTTAGCGAGCAAGTACCAGCGTAAGTTGAATAAAATCAAGACTTTGCACAAAATCCATGGGGAGGGGTAAGCGATAGGCCATGTACATTCCGAAGCACAACGAAGAGACCCGCATCGACGTAATAGACCGTCTCATCCGGGCGCATTCTCTGGCCTCCCTCGTCACTATGGGAAGCTCCGGCCTCTTTGCCACCCACCTGCCGATGGTCCTCCATCGCACCGGCGAAGAGCATGCCGTTCTGCGCGGCCATCTCTCCCGCGCCAACCGGCAATGGAAGGAGTTCTCGCCGGAGATCCAGGCGCTGGCCATCTTCTCCGGTCCGGAGCACTACATCACGCCCGTCTGGTATCCGGAAAAGGCCGAGACCGGCAAGGTCGTCCCCACCTGGAACTACGCCGTCGTCCACGCTTACGGTCCGCTCCAGGTCATCGAAGACCCCGACTGGCTCCTCACTCACCTCAACACCCTCACGGACACCCACGAGGCCTCGCGGTCAACTCCGTGGAGCGTGGCCGATGCTCCCAAAGACTTCGTCACTGCCATCGCCCGGGGCATCGTCGGCCTGGAGCTGAAGATCGAGCGGCTGGAAGGGAAGTGGAAGGTCAGCCAGAACCAGAACGCGCAAACCCGCGCCTCCGTCGAGCAGGGACTCAAGGGGCTCGGTACCGAAGCCAGCCTCGCCATGCGCGATCTGGTCGAAGGCAAACGCCCCTGAGCGCAGAAAAATCCATATATTCTACGCTGCCGAGTCAACTTGCAAAGGTACCGTCCCAGAGGTAGCATCCAACTCAAGAGACCGGCCTGCAAAGCAGGTGCGCGATCCACGCTGGTTGAACCAACATTCATTGAACAGGGGCCTGGCTCGTATACATGGTTCGGTGTGCAACGTCCGCCAGTCCGGAATGCCTAAAGAACCACGGCAGGGTCCCGCCGTCTTAGGACGGGTTCACCAGCGCATCTGCGCACGGCCCCGTGGGTCGGTTTTCTTGCACCTCGGCAGCTCGCCATGCCTTGCATGGAGCTCCACCGCCGCCTTGACCACCTCTAACAAAGTGTTATCCCGAGCGAACACACGCTCGAGGCGTCGCAGTGGAAGGATCTGCGGTCTGAAATCTAGCAAATGCATCCCAGTCTCCTCCATCTAGGCTTCCTTACCATCCCAACCTACGGTGCTCTGGCCGCCATCGGCCTGATGCTCGCACTCTCGCTCAGTGTCCGTACCGCACGCACCGCCGCGCTGAGCCCCGATCGCGTCTGGAACGCCGGACTCTTCGCCATCTTCGCGGCCTTCCTCCTCTCCCGCCTCCTCCTGGTCGCAACCAATCTCCACACCTTCGTCACCTATCCCATCCTTCTGCTGATGGTTCCGTCGCTCACGCCGACTGGACTCCTCCTGACCGCAATCACCCTGCTCATCTATCTCCGCACGCGCGCCATCCCAATGCTGGCGACCTTGGATGCCTGGGCTCCCTGCGCAACCCTTATCTGGACCTTTCTGGCTCTGGGGCACTTTGCCGAGGGCAGCGATCCCGGCCTGCCCAGCACGCTGCCCTGGGCTGCCCGAGTCACAGGCACATCCCTGCGTGAACACCCGGTAGGGATCTACGCTGCCATTCTTGCCGTCATCCTGACCATCGTGCTTCTGATCCATCTGCCGCGCCGCCGTCATGCAGGCGACACCGCAGCCCTCGGTCTTGCGCTCACCGGACTGGCCCAGTTTCTCCTCAGTTTCTTCCGCGAGCCTACGTTTTACGACACGAAACTGGGTAACCTGCTTGACCCGGTTCAGTGGTTAGCGCTCGGTATGATCGTGCTTGCGGCACTTCTCTGGCAGCAGCCGCGTAAGGAGATCGCCTATGCCGTCTAAAAACATGCTTCCCAAGGGGCAGCGACGCCGGACGGTCAAGCCGGAGTATCGAGCCACCCGCGGCGTTGAGGCTGCGCCTCCGCCCGTCATCCCCATTCTCGAGATGGAGGACGATGGCGAGGATCGTCTGCACACGTTCACCGCCGCCCCTGAGGCTGCCGGACTGCGGCTGGACCAATACCTCGCCCAGGCCATCCCGGACATAAGCCGGTCTCGTGTCCAGATGCTGATCGACCACGGTCAGGTTCGCGTCAACGGACAACCCGCCAAAGCGAAGCTCAAACTCCAGGGCGCCGAGTCAGTAGAAATCGAGGGCGCTCCTCACCCGCCTCCGCTTCATGCCTTTCCGGAGGACATTCCACTCACCATTCTGTATGAGGACGATCATCTCGCCGTCATCGACAAGCCAGCAGGGATGATGGTCCATGCTGGAGCAGGAGTGGCGGCGCCGGGCGAGGAGCAGGACGAACGCAATCATGGAACCCTGGTCAACGCCTTGCTGCACCACTTCAACAAGCTCTCTCATGTAGGTGGCGATCTGCGCCCCGGCATCGTACATCGTCTCGACAAGCAGACCAGCGGCATCATCGTTGTTGCCAAGGACGACAGCACGCATCGCAAATTAGGAGAGATGTTCGCGGCTCGCGAGTTGGAGAAGACCTATGTGGCGCTTGTCCACGGCGCCGTGACCCGCGAGAACACCACGGTCAATCTTCCCATCGGACGCGATCTGGTTCGTCGCACCCGTATGACCACGCGGCGTTCCCTGGAGAGTGAAGGGGTTCGTTCTGCGGTCTCTCATGTAAAGGTGCTTCAGCGGATTCAATCCGCGCGGTACGGCCAGTTCACTTTGGTCGAAGTGAGCATCGAAACCGGGCGCACACACCAGATTCGAGTGCATTTGCAGGCTCTCGGGTATCCCGTCGTCGGCGACACCCTCTACGGCGCTCCCCATCACTTTGGCCGACAGCCGGATACCCTTTCTCTCGACCGTAACTTTCTGCACGCCGCGCGTCTCGTCTTCCAACATCCCAAAAGCGGTAAGATGTTGGCGATGGAGTCTCCTCTTCCACAACAACTGGAGAGCCTGCTAGCCGTTCTTCGCGCCGATTAGCGGCCAGTTTTGAGTAGAATGATTTCAGTGACCGTCCCGACACGAATGAACTGTATTTTCCGGCTCCTGACTGCTCTCTCCCTCTCTGCCGCATTCATCGCAGTGCCTCTCTGCGCGCAGACCTCGGCGGCGCCTTCGGCCCAGAACCTTCCCCCCGCGCCGAGCGCGACTCCGAAATCACCCGCTCAGACTCCAGCAACATCCGCTGCTCCTGCTCCTCAAACCACGCCAGCTCCATCGGCACCCGCTCCTGCTCAGCAGACAACTCCTGCTGCATCGCAGCAGCAACCCGCGAGTCCGCCTCCGGCCGATCAGCCTAGGGAAACCGGTGAGCCCATCACGACCATCAAGGTGCAGGTTAATGAGGTCAACCTGATCTTTACGGTTACGGATAAAAAGGGTCGCTTTATCACCGGCCTGCAGCGGCAGAACTTTGGCCTGCTCGACGATGGCCGTCCTCCGGTTGCCGTGCTCCGCTTCAGCCAGCAGACCAACCTGCCTCTTCGGGTCGGCATCATGCTCGATACTTCGAGCTCCATTCGCCAGCGCTTCCAGTTCGAGCAGGACTCCGCTATCGAGTTTCTTCTGCAGATCCTGCATCGCAATGATCGTGCCTTCGTCCAGGGCTTCGATATCCAGAGCGACATGGCCCAGGGTTTCACCAACAACATCGATCTGCTGAACCAGGGTATCCGCAAGCTGCGTCCGGGCGGTGGCACCGCGCTCTATGATGCGCTGTACAAGACCTGCCGCGATCAGATGCTGACGCTTCAGCCGGATGAAGCGGTGCGACGAGCCCTTATCGTCGTCTCCGACGGCGACGACAATTACAGCCGCGCCCAGCAATCCGATGCCATCAAGATGTGTCAGCGCGCCGAGACCATCGTCTACACGATCAGCACCAACGTGAGCCCAAGTAAAGACAAGGGCGACGATGTTCTTCGCACCATCTCCGAAGCTACCGGAGGCATGGCGTTTTTCCCCGTGAAGATTGAGGATGTGGCTACAGGCTTCAGGAATATCCAGGAAGAGCTGCGCAGCCAATACTCGCTGGTTTATCGTCCAGCGGACTTCAAGCAGGACGGTGCATTCCGCACTATCTATCTTCAGGCTCTCGATCCGCGCTACAAGGTTCGTGCCAGCAAAGGCTACTTCGCTCCGCGGCCTACGCCGTAGGCTTCAAAGCTGATCCCGATACTTCTCGATTGCCAGCAGAACCAGTTGCGATCGCGTTCGCACACCTGTCTTTGAGAAGAGCTGCTGCAAGGTGGCTTTCACCGCGCTCTCCGAGATGTTCAGGTTTCCGGCGATCTCCTTGTTGGCGAGACCCTGCAACAGATATCGCAGCGTGATACGTTCCCGTTCGGTAAAGCGGATCGATTCCTGCGGCTGTGCAGCGGCAACCACAGCCTGAAGATACTGCTGGTCGATCAGCACACGTCCCTGCGCTACCTCAACAATCGCACGCTGCAACTCTTCCGGCGACTCCTGCTTGTGGAAGATTCCGGAGATGCCGGCCTTGATCAGGGTGAGCGCGTCCTTGTCGGGCAATCCAGCTGTAACGATCAGAACTTTTCCCGGAAAGTTCATGGCGCGGAGCGGCTCCAGAAGTGCGAGCGCATTCTCTTTGCCGAGATCGTAGTCCAGGACCAGGACATCTACCTCTGTCTTCTGCAACTCTGCCAGCGCCAGTTCAGAATCGCCGCTATGACCAGCGATCAGGAAACGCTCATCCGAATCCAGGAGCCGTCGCAGGCCCTCGCGAAACAACATATGGTCATCGAGCAGATAGATTCGAATGGCGCTCGTCATCGTTGAATTCATGCGTGCTCCTGTTCTGTCTCTGCCGGGTCGAGTTCCGTCGGCTGATCTTCATTATGCGCGGCGAGCAGGGTGATGACAAAGCAGCAGCCGGCGTCGGTGGGCTCAAAGCGAAGCGCGCCTCCGAAGCTCTCAATCAGCGCGCGGGAGACATAAAGTCCCAGTCCCGAGCCGTCGGACTCCGGTCGAAACGGCTGAAACAGGTGCTCGGTCGTCCTCATGCCAGGTCCGGTATCGCAGACTCGCAGAAAGACCCGCCCTTCCTCGATCGAGGTTTCGATGGTGAACCTGGGCTGCGAGGAGCCATTGACCGCACGGAGCGAGTTCTGGGAGAGATTGAGGAGCGTCTGGATCAAACCCTGACGGTTTGCGCGAACAGCAGGGAGATCTTCAGGGATACGCCATTCGAATTCGCCTCCAATCTCCATCCAGTCCTGTCCGATAATGACGTTCACATCCGGGGCGATCTCCTGCAATCGAACGGGGGAAAGCTTCACGCGGGTTTTCTTGCGCAGATCGACCGAAGCGAGATCCCTTAACCCCGTCGCCAGATTCTTCAGCGCGGCAAAGTCTGGATCCCGGGCGATGGCGCTGCTCCTCTCCATATTGGAAGCGACGACGAAGATGGCGGAGCAGAGGTTTCGTATCTCATGGGAGACGGCGCTTGCCAGAATCCTGTCGTGGCTGACGATCTGCTCGTATTGCGCGTGCTCCCGCTCTCGCACTTCGTTCGATATATCCACGACAATGGCAGCCAGATAGCGCTTGTTTCCTTCCTCATAGATGGAAAACCATGTCGTCGTCGGAACCAGAGTTCCGTCCTTGCGGCGCGCCCATGCGCTTGCGGATGTGCTGATATTCCCGATTCCCGAGGGCAGCTTCAATGCCTCATGAAACAGCGGCATGAATTTGCGAATCTCCTGCCCGGGCAAAGCTTGTTCCATTTGCAGCATGGTCCCCGCCGCCCGGTTGGCAGCGACGATTGTCCCATTGCCGTCCATCGTAAGAATTGCCGCGGGACTGCTCTCGGCCAACAGCCTTAGCTGCTCCTGTGCGTGTCGCCGCATGTTCTGCTCATAGCGCAGCCGCGAGTAATGCTTCAACACCACGCGACGCGAATCGGCGATTTGATAGATCCACAAACCGCAGCCGGTATAGGCAATGGTGGCCATACAAAAGCGCAGGAGATGCTCCAGGTGCGTCTCATCCGCTGTAAACAGGCCGCGCGTGTAGGCGCAAAAGGCAGCCGCGATCACGATCTGCCATCGCGTCAGAATGGACGCGGCGATCATGACCGGAAAGATGTAAAGAATCCCCAGCGAGAAGTCGAAGTCGAAATACCACTCCAGCAGGACGAGGACTAACACCAGCCCCGACGCGATCAGGAGAATCTGACCTCGACCATCGGCAATACGCATTCGAACGAAACGTCGGTAGAAGGTGTTCACGCAACTATTAGACGCGGTCTGGTGAAAGGATGGGAGGGGAATAACCAAAAGATAGGCTAGGCTCCATCCTGCGGCAGCACCCAAAGACCGGCTGGAAGATAGCACGTTCCCACATGCGGCTCGCAGTCTAATCAGACTATTGGAGCCCGCTGAATGATTGTTCGAGACCGACTACCGCTAAACAGAATCTGGCCCCAGGCGTGGAAACGGCTTCTTGTCCTGCTTATCTTTGATTGCACGGTCGCCATCGTCTATTCCGTGTTGCATCACAAGTGGATCTCGTTAAATGGGCTTCCTGTCGCTCCTCTGGCCTCGGCACTGACCATCTTTCTCGCCTTTCGCACTAACGCTGCGTACGGTCGATGGTGGGAGGCTCGCCAGCTTTGGGGACAACTGGTCAATACCTCTCGTGCGCTTGCCGTGCAATTTCTCACCATGCTCGATGATGAAACGGAGGATACACATCGTATTCCCCTCAGAAACAACTTGGTTCTCCATCACATTACCTTCACTCATGCGCTGCGTTGCCACCTGCGTAAACAGACCGCGCTCCCTGAAGTCCAAACATTTCTCGGAGAAAGCGTTGCACGTGAGTTGAGTGTCTATAAGAATCTTCCCGCGGGACTTGTCTTGAGAATGGGAAGCCTCCTCCGACAGGCTCGCAATGAAGGCATGCTCGACAGCTTTCGCTGGGCCGCAATCAATGAAAACCTCACAGTATTAACGAATGTCCAGGGTGCCTGCGAGCGCATTAAAAATACACCGCTGCCCCGTCAGTTTGACTATTTGCCTAGCGTTCTCGTCAATGCATTCTGCTGGTTGTTGCCTTTAGTCCTGGTGGAGGATCTCGGACTGATGACACCCATTGCGAGTGTGTTGATCAGTTTCACCTTTATAGCGGCAGACCTCATGAGCCGTGAGATATCGAACCCGTTCGAGAACACCATTCATGACATACCGATGACTGCTCTGTCACGCACGATCGAACTCAATCTTCGTGAGCAGATGGAAGAGATTAACCGCGAGCGTGGATGGCAGGGAAGCACAAAGCATCGTCGGTTGCGGCCTGTCTCTGACGTCCTGCCTGTGGATGGCTTCGTATTTTAGGAAATATTTTTGCCCCGGAAAGGAGCACTTATGCTGCAAAAAGCAACAGAGATCGTATTCGCCACGGACTTTTCCGATTCAAGCCATGCTGTCATTCCGACGGTGGCCCAGTGGGTGGACACGCTGGGCGCAAAGCTGACCATACTTCATGTCTATGACTCGAAGAAGACGCTGTACCGCGAGGCCGAGGCACTCCTCAGGTCTTTCTTCGCGGAAGCGGACAATTATCAGCACTGCGACCGGGTCCTTGTAAGCGGCGACCCCACCGAGGGGATCGCCGCTTACTGCGAGCGGCGACCGAATGTGCTGCTGATGCTCCCTCCCAGCGATCTCACAGGACTGTGGCGTCCCTGGCATCGCTCGTTGCGCGCGCGGCTCATCAAGCGACTCTCGGTTCCGATATGGACGCTTGGAAAGATCAACGTCGGCGACAGCTCACCCTCTGCGGATCGTCATATAGGAGTGTGGCTGGGCGATCCCGAAGAGGGAACCTCTCACCTGCGACAGGCGGCCCAGTATGCTTCGGAGACAGGCGGTACGCTGCACCTGCTGCACGTGGTCGATGAAATCAATGAAGGCTCGCTCCTGAAGCCTCTGCTGTCAGCTGCGCCCATGGGAGAAGAGAGTGCCGATGCATGGCTTCGGGACATGGCCGATACGCTCGACCTCGATTGCGATGTCGAGGTGCACGTTGCGCAGGGAAGGATGTCCCGGGAGCTGCCCCGGCTCATTCGCCGTAGCGGTGCGGATATGTTGGTTCTCAGCCAGTATGGCGCGGTGCATAACAGCTGGATCGGGCCGGAGATCAATCCAGTATTCAAGCAGTGCGCGATCAGCCTCGTCTGTGTGCCTTACTACTCGAAGCTCGAGGATCTTCACCGGCAGGTGGCAGAGTCGGCTGCGTAACCCGATTTATCCGGAGGCAGGGAGGTTCTGTGCGATCGGATCTCCCTGCGCTTCATTGCTCTCTCTTGTCGTCATTCTGAGCCGAAGGCGAAGAATCCTGTATTGCGCCTGCGCAGCCCACGATCTTTCTTCACGAGGCGATTTCATCCGTACTGTTCTACTCGCTGCAGCAGCGCGAGCTTTCTTGTCGGATCAAGGAAGCTCGCCTCCACGGCGTTCGCCGCAAGCTCGCGCATCTGCTCCATGCTGAAACCATACTTTTCCTGCGCCAGGATGTACTCGCCCAGAAGATCGCTCCCGAACATCGGCGGATCGTCCGAGTTCAGCGTAATCATCAGGCCCGAGTCGAAATACTCCCGCACAGGATGTTCTTCGAAGCATTTGCAACACCCCGTTTGTATGTTGCTGGTGATGTTGATCTCCAGCGGGATCTGCTTCCGCGCCAGCACTTCGATCAATTCGGCATCGTGCTGAGCGGTCAGCGCATGCCCAATGCGCTCAGCGCCGATATTGATGGCGGACCAGATGCTTTCCGGCCCGACGGACTCACCTGCGTGCGCCGTCAGCCGTAGGCCCGCAGCCCCGGCCTGTTTGTAGAGCTCACGAAATTGATCGGCGGGTCCACGAGCTTCGTCGCCCCCAATCCCGATGCCGACGATACTCGGATACTTCTCCCGCAGCTCCGCGGCCTTGCGAAAGACTCGCGCGCCCTCTTCCACGCCGAAGTGGCGAACTGCATCGACGATCCACAGCACGGTCGTTCCGAAGTCTCTCTCACCGCGTTCGCGTCCGCGCTCGATCGCCTCGACGTAGGGTTCTACCTCGGCCTTCTTCCAGTAGTAGATGATCCCGAAAGAGACATACACCTCTGCGTGGACTACGCCCTGGCTGGCGAGTTCTCGAATCATGTTGTACGTAATCAGTTCGTAGTCTGCCGGCGCCTTCAGTCGTTCCGTCACCGCCTTGAACGACATCAGGAACCCGAGAAAGTTCTCATACTCGTAAAGAGCGCGTGCGCCTTTGAGCGTCAGGGGCTCTTCGTCATGGCGTTTGCTCAGCTCCACAAGGGTCTCTGGCTTGATGGTGCCTTCTAGATGAAGATGCAGCTCCGCCTTCGGCAGACCGCGTAACCATTCCACAATGTCGATCTCAAAGTTCTGCTTTGCCAGCTTTCGAGCCATCTCTCTATCTTAGGCTTCGGGCGAGTAAAACTCACTTCGCTTTCGGCTGTAGAGCACATAAACTATTAGACCTACGATCAGCCACACGAAGAACCGCAGCCACGTCTTCACCGGCAGTCCCGCCATCAATAGAACGCAGAAAGCCACGCTCAGGACCGGAATGACCGGCCCAAACGGCACCCTGAATCCACGGTGCCTCTCCGGTTGTCGCGCGCGCAGCACGAGGACGCCGATGGAGACCAGAACAAAGGCGAACAGAGTCCCGATATTCGACATCTCCGCGAAGGTTCCTACATCGAACAAGCCCGCTGGAATTGCCACTAGAAATCCCGCAACCCAGGTTGCAAACGCCGGTGTCCTGAACCGTGGGTGCACCCTGCTGAACGCCTTCGGCAGCAGCCCATCGCGGGACATCGCGAACCACACGCGAGCCTGCCCGAGCTGGAAGACGAGGATCGACGAGATCATCCCGACGATTGCGCCCAATAGAACCGCCAGCCTTACCCAGTGCAGGTTGTGACCGCCTGGCATCAGCGAGACCCGCTTCAAAGCATTCACCACCGGCGCCGCATCTCCCGCCACCGTTCTCCAGGGCACCATGCCCGTAAGGACGACTGCAACACCGATATACAGGATCGAGCAAACCACCAGGGTAGCCAGAATTCCTATTGGGACATCCTTTTGCGGGCAGTTGCACTCTTCGCTTGCTGTGGAGACAGAATCGAAGCCGATGTAGGTAAAGAAGATGATGGAACCGCCCGCCAGGACCCCGCTCCAGCCGTTCGGTGAAAACGGAACATAGTTGCCCGGATGAATGAAGCTGATCCCGAAGAAGACGAAGACCAGAATCGCCAGGATCTTCACCAGCACCATGATGTTGTTCGTCCGCGCCGACTCTCGAATCCCGCGAACCAGCACAATCGTCAGCAGCAGCACGATCAGAAATGCCGGAATATTAAATCCAGCATGCCAGCCCGGATTGTAGATGTTGTGTCCCTGGAGATCCTGCAGTCCCAGCGGCAGATACGCGGGCGAAAGCCATTGCGGAGAGATTCTCAGGCCCAGCCAATCCAGCAGATCGACGACATGGGCAGCAAAGCCGACGCTGACGCTCATATTGCTGAAGGCATACTCCAGGATCAGGTCCCATCCGATCACCCACGCCACCAGCTCGCCCAGCGTTGCGTAGGTGTAGGTATACGCAGATCCCGCAATTGGGATCATGCTTGCGAGCTCGGCATAACAGAGCCCCGTTAGCGCGCAGACGATCGCCACCAGCACTAGCGAGATCGCCAGCGCCGGTCCTGCACCCGGCCTTCCTGCAACCGCGCCGCTGGTGTGGTGCAGCATCCCGATGATGAGGTCGATGACGGGCGAATCCGCCAGTTTGACCTCGGAAGCCGGGTTTCCCCCGATCGCCGTGCCGATCACCGTGAAGATGCCGGACCCGATCACTGCTCCGATTCCCAGCGCCGTCAGGCTTACCGGACCCAGCGTCTTCTTCAACGCGTGCTCCGGCCGCTCCGATTCCGAGATCAGCTTGTCGATCGATTTGGTTTTAAAGATTTGCCTGGCCAGCACCCTGCTCCTCAAACAGAATTGTCCGGCAGAGTCGTCCCGGACTCACCCGAGTTACACCATTCAACCTTTAAACTCATCGGGGAGGAGCTACCTTCCAGGCTGAACCGCATTCAGAAATGCAGCCAGCCCGGAAGGCTTCGTGGATGGAACTAGCGCTTCGACGCGCCGCGCGCGAGCTTGCGGACCTTCGCCTTGTTCGAACCGCGAGGTGTCGTCCGCTTTGCCTTCGGAGCTGCCTTCTTGCGTGCCGCCCGCTTTACCTGCTTGCGTTCTGCCTTGTCTGTAATGCTCTTGGTATTTGCCATCAGTCTCTTGCCAATCTCTCTTTAAGGGTAGTTTCAAGGAAACGAAACTTTAGAGGCGCTCCAGCTGGGCAAACTTCTCCACCAGCTTCTTCACGCCATGCTGTTGAAATTGTACTGTAATCTTGGCGTCATCCCCAT
This sequence comes from Edaphobacter sp. FHG110511_03, assembly GCF_059115365.1. Classification (NCBI taxonomy): domain Bacteria; kingdom Pseudomonadati; phylum Acidobacteriota; class Terriglobia; order Terriglobales; family Acidobacteriaceae; genus Edaphobacter; species Edaphobacter sp. FHG110511_03. The sequence continues at coordinate 1,850,987 of NZ_JBZYWL010000001.1, forward strand.
CTCCTTCGCGACGAAACACCGTTCCTTCGCCATACTTCGGGTGACGCACCCGTGTCCCCTGTTTCAGCCCGGTCTTGCCCGTTGGCTCTGGAATGTCCAGTTTTGAACGGCCTGGCCTGGCTTCAGGTTTCCCTCCGGGCCTCTGTCCCCGCCCTGCAAAGAAGCTGGCTATATTGTCCAGCGACCCCGAACCACCGGTTATTCCCCGCCCAGAACCCCCTGGCCGACTGGCGCGCGATCCCTCATGACCGCCGCTCTGGTCCTCATCCTCATAGCTCCAATGGCGCTCGCCTTCCTCCTGCCCGCCACGGAACCGGTTCGCCTTCGGATAGGGCGTCGAATACAGCCCGCTGTAGTCTCCGCTGAACTGTGGCCTTGCCGGAGGGCTTCCCAGGTCTTCCACCAGCCGCGACGGGACCTCCTCCAGAAACCGTGACGCTACGCTCGCTTCCGGGGAATCATTGCCGTAGCGCCGCCGATACCGCGCCCGCGTCATCACCAGGGTATCCATCGCCCGAGTCATCCCTACGTAGCACAGCCGTCGCTCTTCCTCCATCCCCGCCGGATCCATCATCGTACGCGCGTTCGGAAACAGTCCCTCCTCCATGCCCGAGAGGAACACGAGGGGAAACTCCAGTCCTTTGGCCGCATGCAGGGTCATCAGCGTCACCTTCGCCTCAGCCGAGTACTGATCGGCGTCGCTCGACAGCGCCGCGTGATCCAGAAACTCATCCAGGGTTTCGCCACGCTCCTCGGCGTCCTGAGCGGCGTTGGCGAGTTCTTTCAGGTTCTCGATCCTCGAAAAGCTCTCCGGGGTCCCTTCGTCTTCGAGCGCACGAATATATCCGCTCCGGTCGTTCAAAAACTTGATCAGCTCAGGCAAAGTCGCCTTGTCCCCGGGAGAGCGAAATGCCGGGCGCTCTCTTCCTGAGCTGGAAAAAGGAGTGTCATCCTGAGCGGAGCGCAACGGAGTCGAAGAATCTGCGTTCTTTCCGGGTGCCCCATCTTCGCGGCGGCTTTCTGCCGCCAAGGTGGGTTTGCCGCCCCGACCTTCCTTCAACACCACGGGAGCAAACGGATTGAAGCTCGCAGAATCGATCCCATGCCGCTCATCTGAATCCCTGGCGTTCTCCGCCGCGATCGTCGAGATCTCTTCACTCGGTCCAAAGTCGAAGGCGAAATTGAAGCTGGTGTCAAACTCTTCGCCGTCCCCCTCATCCTCCTCCGGCTCCGAAATCTCAGGTATATCTTCTTCCTGTTCTGCCGCGAGCTCCGAGACGTCAAACGACACATCGCCGCCTTCATCTCCCTGCACATCCTCCGCCAGCTTCTCCGCGAAACCCGGCCCCAGCATCGCGCGCGCATCTTCGATCAGCCTGCGAAATCCCTCCAGCGCGTTCAGCGTTCGCTGCGGCAGCAGCCGTTCCTCTACCGCCCGAGCGATTGCATCCCACGTGCTTAGCCCCGTGCTCAACGCCATCCGCTCCAGCGTCTCCATCGTTGTCTTGCCGATGCCGCGCGCAGGCGAGTTCACCACGCGCTGAAGCGCGACGGAATCATGCGGATTCTGCACCAGCTTCAGGTAGCTCAGCAGGTCCTTCACTTCGGAACGGTCATAGAAGCTGAAACCGCCCACCATGTGGTACTGAATCTGGTAGCGCCGCAGCGCCTCTTCCACCAGTCGCGACTGAGAGTTCGTCCGATACAGCACCGCGCATCGCGGCTCGTCTTCTTGTTGACCCGCCTCGCGCAAATACCGCTGAATCCGATCTGCGATAAACAGCGCCTCGTTCTCGCCATCGGGAGCCTCGTAGTACCCAATCAGTGAGCCGCCGTCGCGCGAGGTCCACAGATTCTTCCCCTTGCGCTGGGTGTTCTGCGCGACCACAGCGCTTGCGCCCTCAAGGATCACCTGAGTAGAGCGGTAGTTCTGCTCCAGCCGAATCGTCTTCGCGTTCGGAAAGTCTTTTTCAAAGTCCAGGATGTTCTTGATGTCTGCGCCGCGCCAGCTATAGATCGACTGGTCCTCATCGCCCACCACGCAGATATTCTTCTCCGGCCCTGCCAGCAGCTTCATCAGCTCATACTGGGGACGGTTCGTGTCCTGATACTCGTCGATCATGACGTAGCGATAGCGCCGGTTGTAGCGCTCGCGTACCTCGGAAGAAGACTTCAGCAACCGCACCGTCTCCAGCAGAAGATCGTCGAAGTCCATCGCATTCGCCTTCGCCAGTTCCTTGCGGTAGATCTCGAAGATGTGCGCGATCTTTTCCTCGATGGGGTTGGTCGAGGCAAGGAAATACTCCTGCGGATCGATCATGTGGTTCTTTGCCCAACTGATTCTTCCAAGCGCCACACGTGGCTTCAGGCTCTTGTCGTCGATGCCGAGCCGCTTCAGCGCGGTCTTCACTACTGCCTGCTGGTCCTGCTCGTCATAGATCGCGAAGGTCTTCGTCAACCCAACGCCATTCACGCGCAGAGCCTCGATGTCGCGCCGCAGCACGCGAACGCAGAAGCTGTGGAAAGTCGCAAGCGTCGGCTTTGCCAGCGACGAGTGGCCAAGGATCTTGTCCACTCGCTCGGCCATCTCTTTGGCGGCTTTATTGGTGAAGGTCACCGCGAGGATGCCATCGGCAGGCACGCCGCGCTCTTCAATTAAATAGGCGATTCGGTGCGTGACCACTCTTGTCTTGCCGCTGCCCGCACCCGCAAGCAGCAGCACAGGACCATCCACCGTGCGAATCCCCTCTTGCTGCTGAGGATTCATATTCTCTAAAAGACGACTCAATCTGGTACACGCTCCACATTCAATTTTAACCTTCCCGAGACATTCACACCTTGCACAAGCTTTCCGTCACCATTTCCACACGCTTCGTCACTTAGCCAAATCTAACGGAACTTCTGTGAGTCCAATGCGTATAGACATACGAAGGGCTTCTGAACCATGGCAGCAAGCCCATCGTTCTTAACGTAAAAAACCGGGAGCTATAAAATGAACTACCGTAAATTTGTTGCAGCTACTGTCGTCGTCGCGTCTTCTCTGCTCGCATCGCCCGCTGTCTATGCCGCAACCAGCGTGCATTCGCCTGTTCAAGCGATGTTCGGAAAAACGAAGACCATCAAGCTCACCTTCATGAATGACTCCGGGTCTCCCATTGAATTAAAAGCTGGTGAAGAAGTCATCAAGCTCGAAGCGGGCAAGCCTACGGTTGTGAATCTCACTCCAGGAACCCGCATCGTCTCTACCACCGCAACCTCAACGCACGAGGCCGGCTCGCTCATCGCTGAGGTCACCAGCTCGCTGAATGGCGCAATCATTCACATCAAATAACATCGAAAACAATAGCAACCCGGCCTTTGAGGCGGCGTCCTGATCAGGACATCGCCTCAAGGGCCGCAATTCAACCCATCCCTTTCAAATTTCATACTGCCATTTTGTAAGCCTTGATATTCTCAAGGTGTGATCCGCAATGCAGCCATCTTCTGCGCCTCCTCCGACGGTGCGAACCCCCTGTACCTTCAATCTGCCATCGCACTCGGCCGCGCCCTCGCCGAACAGAACATCGGCGTCATCTACGGCGGAGCCAACGTTGGCCTCATGAAGGCGGTTGCGGAATCCTGTCTTGCCTGCCAGGGCCGTGTCGTTGGCGTCATCCCCGAAGTGCTCGTCGATACCGAGGTCGCTCATCGCGGCCTGACCGAATTGCACATCACCACGACCATGCACACTCGCAAGGCCAAGATGGCCGAGCTCGCCGATGCCTTCCTCATCCTGCCCGGCGGCTTCGGAACCCTCGAGGAGATGTTCGAGGTACTCACCTGGCAGTATCTGCGCCTGCACCAGAAGCCGACCGTACTGATCAACATCAATGGCTTCTATGACAAGCTGCTGGGCTTTCTCGATCACTGTGCCACAGAGGGTGTCCTCAAGCCGCGGGCGCGTGAGCTCCTCCTCGTCGCCAATAATGTCGAAGATGCTCTCGCCCTGTTGAATCTCTGACCTCACAGTCCCTAGACAAGATCGATTACCGCGCATTTCTTGTGTTAATCGGGCAGGTCCGTAAATATGTATTTAAAATACATATTTCCCGGAGGAAGCATGCTGCAACAGCAGAAGGACATCGTCAAAGCAACTATTCCCGCGCTTCAGCGACATGGAGAAGCCATTACCGGCGTCTTCTACAAGACGCTCTTTGAAGAGCATCCCGCTCTGCTCAATGCCTTCAATCCTGCCAATCAGCAAAATGGCGGCCAGGCCCGCAGTCTCGCCGCGTCCATCCTCGCCTACGCTTCTCACATCGACAAGATGGATCAATTAGGAGGAATGGTCAGCCGCATCGGGCACAAGCACGCCAGCCTCGAAGTGCAGCCCGAGCACTACCCCATCGTCGGCGATCATCTGCTTCGCGCCATCCATTCCGTCCTCGGAGAGGCCGCGACCCCCGAGATCCTCGACGCCTGGGAAGCCGCTTATCAGCAGCTGGCCACCATCATGACCGGCCACGAGCAGAAGCTTTATGCCGATGGCCGTTCACAGCCCGGAGGATGGGCCGGTTATCAGCCACTCACCGTCGTTCGCAAAGTCCCGGAGAGTGAGACCATCACATCATTCCACCTTGCTTCGCAGACCGAGCAGCCTCTTCCCCCGTTTCTTCCCGGCCAGTACCTCGCCGTGCGCGCGCATGTGGCCGATGCTCCCTTCCAGCAGATCCGTCAATACAGCCTCTCCGGCATCAGTGATGGACGCACCTACCGCATCAGCGTCAAGCGTGAGCTTGCTCCCGCACACATCGCCGCGGCCAACAACGGTCTCATCTCCAATCATCTTCACGACGACGTTCAGGAGGGAGACACCATCCACGCGCACGTTCCGCAGGGAGACTTCGTTCTCCGCGACAGCGATCGGCCTGTTGTGCTTCTCAGCGGAGGCGTCGGCGTTACCCCGGCCATCTCCATGCTGCATCACCTTGCTCTCCATGCGCCGCATCGCCCCGTTCTCTTCGTCCACGCCACCATGCAGGGAAGTCATCATGCCTTCCGCGATGAGGTTCGAACGTTGACCGGGACGCGCTCTCATCTCCGTACGCTGACCTTCTATGAGAAGCCCTCCTCCACGGATCGTTCCGGCATCGACTACGACAACGCCGGTCGCATCTCTGCCGAGACCCTTCTTCCCCATCTGCCGCAACAGCCGGCGGACTTCTACTACTGCGGGCCCGTCGGGTTTATGAACGCCGTCGACAACCTTCTCGACTCGCTTAACATCCCCTTGGACTGTCGTTATAGTGAAGCTTTCGCCCCCGATCCCTCCTTCGCGACCGAGATCGCTCGGGCGTAGCAGAAGGAGTATCCGTACCCATGAATATCACCCGCTTCTCGGACCTTGCCCTGCGCCTTCTGATGTACCTCGGCAGTCGTGCCGAACCCATGCAGGCCACGGTCACGGTCCGGGAGGTGGCCACTCTCTTCAACGTTCCTTACGCTCACCTCGTCAAGGTCGCATACCAGCTTGGGCAACAGGGATTCCTCATTACTACGAAGGGCGCCGGCGGCGGTCTTCGCCTCGCCCGTTCCGCCGAATCCATCCGGCTTGGCGAGATCCTCCGCATCACCGAGCCTTCCGACGCTGTGATCGATTGCGTCACACAGCCCTGCCCGCTCGCCGGAGCGTGTCTCCTCAAAGGGGCTCTCGACAGCGCCTACGCCGCTTTCCTCGACACACTGGACCGGTACACGCTTGCCGAAGTCGCACGTACTCCGCGACTCCAGAAGCTCGTAGCACTTAAGACTTAATCAAACAGCGGATACCTCGAAAATAAGAACTCAAGAGCGAGTCCTCAGGCATGTATTCTGCAGGCTTCGCACTGACACACACGTCGCAGGTACTCCCACGAATAGATTCCGCTCTCGTGGCCATCGCTCCATTTAAATTTCATCGCATACTTGCCCACCGGAGTCACCTCGGTCGGCCTCACCGGAGCCTCATACATCGGCAGCAGTGTCTGCGGTTTCGGCTTCGCCTCGCCCGGCTTTCGCCCGGACTGTTCGCGCTCCTCGTGGCAGGTTGCACAGGGACAGGCAAGTCTCAACCACGCGAAGTTCCACTCGCTGGTGTGCCCATCCTTCCATTCAATCTCGACTCCAGTGCCTTCTGTCTTGTGCACCCGCACCTTGGCCGGAGTCACCGCGTCCGCCGGCAGCTTCTGCTCCATCGCTGCCTCGCGCGCGGCCTGTTCCGCGTTCACAAACCTGATTCCTTCATGACTCATGCTTCACCTTCTTATTCCGTCCATCTTGCCTGCTGAACCGTCCATGCCGTCCATCGTTTCACCCGTTCCTCCAGAAGAAGTACGCGGCCATCGTACAGCCTGTCACCACGACGATTGCTCTGAGCACGCCTGCATTCATCTTTCGCGCGTACTGCGCCCCTACATAGCCCCCTGCGCCTGCAAACAGCATGGAGACGACGCAGTAGCGCCACACCACGGCTCCGGTCGCGACAAACGTCAATACGGCGCAGAGATTCGAAAGACATGCGGCCAGCACCTTGAGGGAGTTCAGCGCATGCATCTCTTCCACGCCGAACAAGGCCAGTGCCGTCATAATCAGGAATCCGGCACCTGCCCCGAAATAGCCGATGTAGAAGCACACCGGAAACAGCGCAAGCAGCAGTGGCAGCGGCGCAATCTTTCTCTCCGCATGCGGAACCGTGGACCGTCGCCGGAGCCATCGCGATACCGGCCCGCTCAGACCGAACAGTAGGGAAGCGGTCAGCAGCAGCCACGGCACCAACCGCAGGAAGGTAACCTGGCGCGTGTGCAAAAGGACGACCGCGCCGCTTACGCCACCGAGAACAGAGGCTCCGCAAACCACAGGAAGCAGATCTCGCCTTAAATCGTTACGCAGAGCTGCTACAGAAGTTAACTGTCCCGGCCATAACGCGACGGTATTCGTCGCATTCGCCTGAATAGGAAGCACACCTATCCCAAGCATGGCAGGAAAGGAGAGAAACGATCCGCCCCCCGCCATCGCATTCATCACCCCTGCGACGAGCGAGGCAGCGACCAATCGAATATAGGGCCAGTGCGAACTCAATTCGGAGAACATCCATCTACCATTGTATCGACTGGGGTGAGCCGGTCTTAAGGAAGCCAAATCTCCGGGGTTGCTCCAATCAACTCGCGGGTATAGGCCTCTGTGGGCGAGTCGCAGATCTGTTGGGCCCCGCCCAGTTCCACCAGCTGTCCCTTCTGCATAACCGCCACGCGGTCGCACAGATACCGTACCAGTGGCATTGAATGCGAGATAAAGAGGTACGTAAGGCCGTACTTTCTCTGCAGATCGCGCAGCAGGTTCACCACCTGTGCTCCCACGCTTACGTCCAGCGCGCTCACGGGCTCATCCAGCACTACAAACTCCGGCCGCAGCGCCAGCGCGCGCGCAATATTGATCCTTTGCCGCTGCCCTCCGCTAAACTCATGCGGATATCGCCCAAGGGCGCCGGTCTCCAGTCCCACCTCGGCCAGCATCTCGGCGAGCCGATTCTTTCCGTAAGCTTCTCCGTGGATCGCAAACGGCTCTGCCAGGATCTCCTTCACCGTCATGCGCGGATTCAAGGCTGCGTAGGGATCCTGAAACACGATCTGCATTCGCCGCCGCAACGTCCGTAGTTCGCCCGCATTTGCCGCCAGCAGATCGCGCCCGTCATATTCCACTGCGCCTGCCGTAGGCTCAATCAGGCGCAGCAGCATCCGGGCAACCGTACTCTTTCCTGACCCTGACTCCCCCACCAGCCCCAGCGTCTCTCCCCGCTGGATCGTGAACGATACGTCGTCCACCACGCGCAGCCCCGCGCCATACTCCTTCACCAGCCCCCGCACGTCAACCAGCACCTCAGCGCTCTTCATCATCGAACCCTAACAATTTCAACCTTCACCTAACCACCTCAACGGCCATGCCAACATCTCAATCGTCATCTCTGACCGACGAAATCGTCATTCCGAGCGAAGCCGGGGAACCCCTGTATTTCGCTCGAACGGGTACATAGTCTCCCCCGACCCAAACCCTCAATCCAGCTTCGGGTGAAGCCGATGGAACCTCGTCGCCTCCTGGTAAGCCCGCGCGAACGCTGCCAGGCGTGCGTCGCTGTATAACCCGCCCAGAAACGTCAGTGAGACCGGTGTTCCCGGCCCACCCACATTCTGCGGATGACCATCGTCCCTATGGTCGGGCGGCGGAGCATCCTCTCCTCGTACTCCATTCGGCACAATTACTGCGGGGTGCCCGGTAAGGTTCGTGGCCGTCAACTGCGTACCGAACGATGGCGTTACAACCACATCCACCTCGGCAAAAATCTTCTCCATCGCCTCCATCGCAAGCGTCCGTGCCCGCTGTGCCTGAATATAGTCAACGGCAGAATAGAAACGCGCCACGCGAAAGGTATTCGGCCATTCGTTCGCCCCTTGCTCTGTAAGCAGCGCGTCTTTCCCGCTCAGGGTCAGCTCATCGAATGCAGCCGCTGCCTCCGCCTCAAGCACCGGTTGTATATCCCCGAAGTGATATCCCTTTGGCAGCTTCACCTCAACCAGCTTCGCACCCATCTTTTGCAGAGATGGCAAAGCCGCCTGCGCGTATTTTGCGTCATACGTCTGACGCGCATAGTCTCTCGCCTGTTCCTCCGTAGCGTTTTTCGGTATCTCCGGTGAGTCGAACTCGCTCTTCAGATAGCCGACCCGCAGCTTCTTCCAGTTGAACTCTGCGTCCCAATTGAAGGCCGCATTCTGGACGCTGCGGTCCTGTCCATCCGGCCCATAGATCGCGCTCATCACCAGAGCGCAGTCTTCCACCGATCGGCAAATCGGCCCGAGCTTGTCCATTGTCCAGGTCAGCGCCATGGCCCCGGTCCTCGGAATAAATCCGAATGTTGGCCGCAACCCTGTTGCTCCACATCTCGTCGAAGGCGACGAGATCGACCCCAGTGTCTCCGTCCCAATCGCAAACCCGACACATCCCGCGCCGACTGCCGAGGCCGATCCAGCCGATGATCCCCCCGAAGGCTGATTCGTATTCCACGGACTCCGCGTCATTCCGCCAAACCAGATCGGGCCGCTTGCCAAGGCTCCCATGCTCAGCTTCGCCACCAGCACCGCCCCCGCTGTGTCCAGCCGCTGCACTATGGTGGCGTCATAGTCGAACTGCTGCTGCTCAAACCCTCCCGCGCCCCACGTCGTGCGATATCCCTTTACCGCCAACAGATCTTTTGCTCCCCAGGGAATCCCGTGCAGCGGCCCACGATACTTGCCTGCCGCAATCTCCCTGTCCGCATCCGCGGCCTGCTTCAGAGCACGCTCCTCCGTCAGCGTAATCACGAAATGGAGTCGAGGGTCGTACTTCTTCAGGCGCGCCAGGTACATCTTCGTCAGCTCCACCGAGCTCACCTTTCGCGTCTTTACCAGCTCCGCCATCTCACGGACCGAAGCAAACGCCAGCGAGCCCTCCCCGCTCGAAACCAGCCCCTTCACCTCCGGAGCCTTGCTCATCCGCATCGGCCTTCGCTCCGTCTCCAGCTTCATCCCGGCAGGGACCGGATCGAAGATAAACGCCGGAGCAACATGGTTTGGAATCTTCATGCTCCGAATCACCAGCACCGAATCGCGCTGCTTCTTCAGACCCTCCAGCATCATGGCCTTTTGCTCGGTAGTCAGCTTCACCGCCGCGATCGCCGCAGCCGCATCGATCATCTCCGGCGTAATCGCCGCCAGGGCATCATGACCCACGCCCGCGCCAGTCGCAGCTTCAGGGGAAGTCTGCGCCGCCATTCCCCACAGCACTCCTGGCAGCAGCGTCTGCCCCAGACCCATCGCCGAACACACTCCCAGAAACCGCCGCCGATCCAACCCGCCAGATTGTCCGCTCATTCCGGCATTATTGCATTTGCCTTACACCGTACTTCAACTGGCCCCTTCGCGAGTGAGGTGGTACATTTCTCTCGTTCGAGGTTCCTGCCAGGAGCCTATGTGAAAGCCACGCTCGCGGCAGACCTAATTCGTTTAGGAAAGGAAGCTGCATGCGAATCTTCACGCCCCTCCGCCTTACGCTATCCCTCTTCGCGTTCCTTCTACTCTCCGGCGCAGTGTTCGCGCAGAAGATCACCACCGACTACGATCACGGGGCCAACTTCTCCGACTACCACACCTACGCCTGGACCAAGGGAACTCCCGTCAAAGACCAGCTCATGGATCAGCGCATCCACGACAACATCGAACAGCAGCTTGCCTCCAAGGGCTATCAGAAGGTCGGCGATCCCGAGCAGGCCGACGTCCTCGTCGCGTATGACGCCGCAGTAGGACAGCAGGCCCAGCTCAACACCATGGGCATGGGAGGCTGGGGCCGCGGATGGGGCATGGGAGGCCAGATGGCCACCACGACGGTCGACTACATCCCCGTAGGAGCCCTCTCCGTCCGCATCGGGGACAACAAGACCCACAAGCTTGTGTGGCGAGGAACCGCCTCGGAGACCCTCAAGGACAAGCCTGAGAAGGTCACCCAACAGATTCAGAAGGCCACGGCAAAGATGTTCGCCAAGTACCCGCCCAAGAAGTGAAGCCTTATAACAGAGAGTCTTCGAACGTAGAACGACGTACTCGCAATACTTGCGAATTACCACTTTAATCGAACAATAATCGCAAGTCTTTGCGTTATTTAAGGAGGCAATTGCCTAAAATTTACTGAAAATAAGCTACTTAAGTAAGCGTCAGATTTGGCCGGTAATGTGCTTTCTTCCTTAGCAGCAATGCATTGCATGCAATTGTCTAGGAGAAATTCATGGCCCGCTTTTCTGTTGTACTTGCTTTTGCCTCTCTGGTTGCAGGTTCTTCTGCGTTGCTTGCTGATCCCATCAGCTATGCCCACGCAGGCTCGATCGCGACCACAACAACCTTCACCGTGGCAACAACCGGAGATCTTACCGGCACCTTCGTCTTCTCCAACGCTGGTGGGACGGACTTCCTTCGCCTCATCAATTTGACCACCGGTTCGGCCAGTGGCTATTTCTTCAACAACCACACGACTGCAACCGGGACCATGCAAAACTTCGGCCAGTTCAACGCAGGCGATCTCATCGCCATCGATATCTACAACCAGACCAACAACCAGACCTTTAGTACGGATCCTTCTCGTAGCATCGATGGTGTAAATCACGGCTATGCCGCTCAGTTCACCGGCGGAGTCATCAATGGGGTCACGCTGCCCGCCGGTATCTATGTCGGTTTGGAAGATCTTCCCTTCGGTAGATCGGATATGGACTACAACGATGATACGGTTCTCTTCAATAACATCATCATCGCCACGCCGACTCCTCCGGTAGTCTCCGTTGCCCACGCACCGGAGCCCGGCACATTGCTTCTCCTGGGCACGGGCATGCTGGGAGCCGCCGGGGCTCTCCGCCGCCGCGTCTTCAAGCGCTAAAAACGTCTCTGCGCAAAGGGCTGGGTCGCATTTTTCAGACCCAGCCCCATGTCGTATTTGAAAGTTGTGCTTGACGGTGTAGGTTGCTGAAATAAATGAAACAGTTTGCCAGAAATGATTAAATAGCTCTATAAGTTATTTATTTTCAATGTCCTACAGAGTCGCTCCATTAATCATCCAAGAGTATCTTTCTGGAAAAACAAACGTTATTTGCAACTGAATTACAGGATCTCTCTTTTGAAACTGAAGCCTATCGAAGTCGAAGGCGTGCGTTTCTTCGTCAATGAAACCTTGCTCGTATCGTGAAAGTCACCACAGAGTTCAAGATGTAGATTGTTGAGGGCCGGGGAACGCTCCTGGCCCTCAATCTATTCGGCATCCGAAGACCGATATCTACTGCTGGTTTACCGGGTAAATCGGTAAGTCCCGGTATTACAAGACGAGGACCACCGGTCATCGAGTTTTCCCTTGCGGATGGTCCGCCGACTCACTCTTCAAATAACGTCGGTGGCGGCGGCGAAGACCGCTGATAGAAGAGCCCAAAGAAGTCATGGGGAAACTCTTTGGTAATTTTTGCAGGGAGCGGTGCTTGAACGAGATGGGCATACGATGTTCCAACGCCGATCTTGAGCTCACCTTACGGCGGGACAACGGAGAAGCTGCCATCTTCAGGCGAGTTTAAGTAACGATTGCAACAATTAATATGAGGCATCTGACATGCGGGTTTTGTTGGTGGAAGACGAGATCAGGTTAGCGGAGAACATCGTCGCCGCACTACGTGAAACTGGATTGGTGGTGGACCATGCGCTCGACGGGGAAGATGGGTCGCATATGGCGGAGCAGGGGATCTACGACGCGATCATTCTCGACCTCATGCTGCCGGGAAAAAGTGGACAAATGGTTTTGAGTGATCTAAGACGAAAACACCTTCGGACGCCGGTGTTGATCCTAACGGCTCAGGAAGGGAAACAATCCATCATCGAATTACTTAACGCCGGGGCCGATGACTACCTCAGCAAGCCTTTCGATCTTGGAGAGCTCATCGCAAGGGTCAAAGCTGTCATTCGGAGAGGAAAGGGGGTCGCCCACTCGAAGCTGACAGTTGCCGATGTCGAGGTGGATACGATTCACCAGACAGTGACCCGGTGCAGCGAGACGATCGACCTTTCGCCAACGGAATACAGGATATTGGAATACTTTGTCCATCGACCACGGGCTGTAGTTTCCAAAAGAGAGTTATTAGAACATCTCTATGACTTCGCATGGGAACATCATTCCAACGTGGTGGAGGCCCATATCTCAAATCTGCGTAGAAAGCTGAACTCGGTTGGCGAAGAGCCCCTCATCATGACCTTACGTCATCGCGGATATCGTCTTTTCAGCGGCACACAACGTGACTAATCAGTCGATATCCATCACGCGCCGCCTTGTTGCGGCAGTCCTCATCCTGGAATGTCTCTCTGCCCTGATCCTTATTGGTGCCGTGACTGTGCACGAGTACCACGTGCAGCTGCAGGCCTTCGACGCCTCGCTCATGGGAACGGCGCAGGCCCTGATGGGAGCGGTCCAGGACGCCGACGATGTCTCTGACAGCCTGAGCTTCGATATGCAAGGCATGTCTTTGGATAAAAAGGCGATCTATCAGGTCGAGGAGAAGAATGGACATGTACTTGGTTCGTCAGGGAATCGCGCGGCTCTTGGTGAACTTCTGACTGCGAAGGACGGGTTCCATGAGATTGCAATTGGAGACCATCGATTCCGTTTCGTCGTTTTTCATTCTATTCGCGTCATCGATCCTGAGACTCCAGGCGGAGGCGTTCGGCATGAAGTGACTGTGATCTATGGCAGCCCGGTTGGCAGGGTTTGGCATGAGGTCTTTGAGGCCATACGATTCATTGCGATTACAACCGGCCTTCTCCTTGGTCTCACCGCGTTGCTAATGGTCTTACTCATTCGTAAGTACCTGGCTCCAATCCATCAGCTGGCCGAGGAAGCAAATAGGGTCAGCGTCGTGAACTGGAAGTTCGATTCTCCTGAAAGCGCAAAGCGGACAGTTGAGTTGCGCCCGCTGTCTCGAGCGCTCGAATCGGCGTTGGCGCGGGTTCAGCTTTCCTTCGCGCAACAGAAGCGGTTTACAAGTGATGCGGCCCATGAATTGAAGACCGATGTTGCAATCGTGAAGTCGTCGTTGCAACTTCTCGCCATGAAGAAGCGCACCGTCGAAGAGTATGGCCAGGGGTTGGCCCTAAGCCTCGATGACTTCACTCGCCTTGAAACTACCGTCGAAAGACTATTGACCCTTGCCAGACTGGAGCAGCCGATTACAAGAGAAGATATATTGGCAGCTTCCCGCGTCTGTTCGCTTAAGAAAGCGGTGGAAGAGGCCTTGCATCAAAGTGCGGCCTTCGCGAAGTTGAAGGAGATTGAGGTTACGGCATCTCTCGATGAGAACACGGTAGTTCCTCTCGATCTGCGCGACGCGCTCCTGCTTTGTTCGAATGTGTTGGTGAATGCGGTGCAACATACTCACAATCGAGGCAAGATCCATATCTCCCTCACGCGCCGGGATGCGGAAGTGGTCCTTGAATGCAAAGACTGGGGCGAAGGGATCTCAGAAGAAGACCGGCCATTTGTGTTCAATCCGTTCTATCGGAGCGATACCTCACGAAGCCGAAAGAGTGGAGGAACAGGCTTAGGGCTTTCTATCTGCAAGGCGATCTGCTCCAGGACCGGGGGTTCGATTGATATTATGAATCACGACGAAGGCGGCGCCGTGGTGGTCGCCGTTTTGCCAGCGCACCTTCCGACCTCGATATTCAGATAGCTCCGCGCGCAGCGGGCCCGGCCGGCAGGCCATTCCCTCTTGGTTTAAGCCGTCTCGGAAAGCTGACGGGTTAAGAGGTAATAGACGACAGGTGTCACGATCAGGCTGAGCACCATGGAAATCGTGAGTCCACCGATTACGGCGATTGCGAGGGGTTGAAGCATCTGTGATCCAGAGCCCAGGGCGAAAGCCAAAGGCAACATGCCGCAGATAGCGGCGGTCGCCGTCATGAGGATCGGACGGAGACGACGCTGTGCTGCATGGATCATCGCATCACGCGCAGAAACTCCTTCTTTCCTGTAACGCTCATCGGCATCGAGTAGCAATATGCCATTTTTGGCTACGATGCCGATGACCATGATGAGGCCCATAAACGATGCCACATTGAAGGTTGTGCCAGTGATCATCAGAGCGAAGACTACACCGGCAATCGACAAGATAGAGGAGACCAAAATGGCTGTGGGAGCATAAAAGTTGCGGAATTCGATGAGTAGAACTCCGAAGACAAGAACAAGAGAGAGCAGGAGCACGCGAAGAAGCTCGTGAAAGGACTGCTGTTGTTCCTGGTAGGTCCCGCCATATTCAATGCGAACGGTGGATGGTAAGTGCATCGCTTGAATCGTTTGCTGGACCTTCGAGATTGCTGTCCCGAGGTCCGATCCTTCGAGACGGGCCGTGACGGTAATCAATTGTTGCAGATTCTCTCTCTTGATTTCGTTCTGAGGAGGAAGTTGTGTGATCTGGGCAAGGGAGCCGAGAGTGGCTAACCTGCCGCCTGCACTGTTGAAGACCGTGTTTTGGATCGTATCGAGCGATTGACGTGTTTCGTCGCCCAGCCTGACGCGTACCGTGTACGGCCGTCCATTGGCGATCAATGGATCCGTTGTTGTTACGCCGTCGAGGATCGAAGTCGCGTCTTCTGCCACCTCCGTTGGAGTAAAGCCCAGCCTGGCTGCGACGCTGGGATCGATCTGGAAGTTTGTCGCAGGTCCACTGATTGTATTGTCGATGCCATTCTGCACATCCACGACACCGCCGATTTTGCTGATCGCAGCTCCAATGCGCGGACCGAGATCATTCAGAAGGGTACGATTGTTGGCAAATACCTTGATCTGGATCGGTTCAGGTGCATTTGAAAGATCGCCGATCATATCTTGCAAGACCTGAGTAAACTCTACGTCAAGCTCGGGTTCGGTTTTTTTGATTTCAGCACGAGCGTCGGCGATGACTTCATCGATGCCCCGATCACGTTTTGTCTTCAGTTTTACTGTGATGTCACCAGTGTTTGCCTCGGTAACTGCGGCCAGGCCCATTTGAAGACCGGTGCGGCGTGATGTGCTCTCGACTTCTGGCAGGTCACGAAGGATCCGTTGCACGTGGTCGAGGACGCGATTTGTCTCGGTCAACGAGCTGCCGGCCGGCATGATGTAGTCGAGAATGAAGCCGCCCTCATCCATCTCGGGGAGAAGGTCCGAACCAAGAGCGTTATAAGACAGCCAGGTTCCGCCCACTAGAAGGACACAGAGGCCAAGCAGGACGAACGGTCGGTTAAGCGACCATCCAAGACCTTTCTCGTGCCATCCAAGGATCGACCGCATTAGTTTGCCATGGTCTTCATGGGACCGGCTTTCGCCTTCACGGCGCTCACGAAGCAGGACGAGACTCAAGGCTGGCGTCCAGGTGACGGCCAGCAAAAGAGAAGTCAGCAATGCGACCGTCATCGTAATGGCGAGGGCCCGGAAGAAACTTCCTGTGACGCCAGTTACCGAGACGAGAGGAAGAAACACAACGACGGGAGTGATGGTCGAACCGACCAGAGGAACTGCGATCTCCTTGAGCGCAAGCCGTGCGGCCTGGGAGCGAGTTTCACCGTGATCTCGATGGAGCACGATATTTTCGACTACGACGATAGCGTCGTCGATGACCAGTCCGATTGCAGCGGCCAGGCCACCGAGGGTCATTAGATTGAAGCTTTCGCCGATCGCCCAGAGAAACAGAATGGTGATCGCAATCGTAACTGGAATGACCAGACCTGCGACCAAGGACGAGGTCCAGTCGCCTAGAAACAGGAAGAGAATGAGACAGGCGAGAACGAGTCCGATCAAAATTGCATCGCGCACACTGCGGATGCTCTCTCGCACGAGCTCGGATTGATCGTAGTAAGGTTCAAGGTTGACGCCTTGCGGTAAAGCTTTCTTGAGTTGTTGGATCTTGACCGCGACCGCATCGGCTACGGCAACTGTATTGCTTGAAGGCTGGCGGGCAATATTGAGGAGAACAGCCGACTTTCCGTTGGCCGTTACTGCGGTGTAGACGGGAAGTACGCCTGGCTGAACTGTTGCAACGTCGCCAACCCGAACAGGAGTTCCGCTCGCAGTGGTCTTCACGACAAGTCGACCTAACTGATCTCCATCGTGAGCTTGCGCTCCGACGAGACCGAGGATCAACTGGTGGTTCGCCTCATAAAGACCGGGTGAATCGATAATGTTGGATGCCTGGACGGCATTGGCGAGGTCGAGAATTGTAACTCCGGCAGTCTGCATGCGCGCCATATTCGGCACAATGTGGAACTCCGGAACTTTGCCGCCCTGAACTGTGACCGTACTGACGCCAGTTACCCGGTTCAAAGGAGGTTTCAACTGATAGGTTGCAAGCTCCCATAACTGGGTCTGAGGCAACTTGTCTGACGTAAGACTATAGCCAAGAATCGGAAAGGTGGCGAAGGTTAGACGATTCGTAGTAATGACGGCTGTTGCAGGAAGCGTCTGACGTACTTTGCTGAGCGCTGCATCTACCAACTGGAGCGTACGAAACGTATCGACGCCCCAATCGAAGAAGAGACTCACTTCGGCAGATCCACGACTGGTCGTTGATCGGACGGTTACCAGACCCGGCACGGAATTTACGGCGTCTTCGATGGGCTTTGTGATCGTGACCTGCATCTGTTCGACCGGCATGACGCCGTTATCGACGCCGATGACGACACGAGGGAAGTTGGTCTCAGGGAATACCGAGATCGGCACCTGTTGAGCGGCATAGATGCCGGCTAGGGAAAGGACAATGAGGAAGAAGAAGATCGGACCCCGAAATCGCACGAGCCAGAAGGGGCGTGGTTGAACAGTATTTGGAGGCTGCGGCATTATTTATCGCCTCCGGCATCTTCTTCTGGTTTGCCGACCTTGACCTTAGTGCCATCGTCAAGGCCGTATCCACCCGTAGTGATGACCGTCTCCGATCCGGTCAGGCCCTCAGTGATCTGAATGTCCTCGCCGTCATTGATTCCAAGTTGGACTGCTTTCTTGTGAGCGACGCTATCTGTCCCAACGAC
The DNA here is from genome assembly GCF_059115365.1 of Edaphobacter sp. FHG110511_03. Taxonomy (NCBI): domain Bacteria; kingdom Pseudomonadati; phylum Acidobacteriota; class Terriglobia; order Terriglobales; family Acidobacteriaceae; genus Edaphobacter; species Edaphobacter sp. FHG110511_03. Next base: position 1,868,605 of record NZ_JBZYWL010000001.1, read on the forward strand.
CATGACCGACTTTGAACCATCTTCGCCGGTCAGGATCGCGCTGAGCGGTATCTTGACTGCTTTCGTGGCGGTGCGGCCTGTGATCGAAGTGCGTACGGGTGTGCCTGCTTTATATTTGCCTGCTTTGTTATCCAGCTTGAGCCATACTTCTACCGTCGTGCTGCCAGGATCCAATGCTGGGCTGATGAGCGATACCGTGGCAGGAAGCGGCTCGTTGACTCCGGGCACCAGGATGGAAGCCTCGTCTCCAAGGCTCAGATGCTGGGCGACGGTCTGTGCGAGGTGAACCTTTGCCAGTAATGCGGAGGTGTCCATCACAGTAATTAATGTGCTGCCGGAGCTCACGGTTTCACCGGCGAACAGTGGGCGGTCTGTTACTACACCCGAGATAGGGCTATGAATCTCGGAGTAAGAGACCTGAGCCGTAGCCGCCATATATTTACCCTTTGCGGATGCGAGTTGACCCTCCGCCTGTTTTAGAGTCGCTTCGCGGCTGACCTTCTGCTGCGAGTTGAAGTGGTTCTGCGCTACGTCAAAAGCAGCGTGTGCCTGTACCAATGCAGCAACTGCGGTGTCATAGTCACGACCTGCAATAGCGCCCTCCTCCAGGAGCTTCTTTCTTGACGCAACGATCTCTTCCTGGAGCTGAAGCTGGGCCTTTGCCTGCGCCAGATCCAGTTCAGCCTTGGTATAGTCTTCTGGAACCTGCGCCTTCGTCTGCATGCTATAGGCCGCTTCGGCTGCGTCGAGTTGCCCCTTATTGTCTACGGCCAGGGCGGAGAGGTCACGGTTTTCAAGGACAGCCAGCAGGTCTCCTTCCTTGACTTTGGATCCGCGTTGAACGAAGAACTTGCTGACTGGAGCCGTGATCTTCGGAGCAATCGCGGCCTGCGCCAGGGGTGAAAGAGTTGCATCGGCCATGATGCGCTCCGATATCTCCCCAATCTCCGGCTTTTCTGCCTGGACTGTAACTAAAGTCGCAGCGGTGCTCTCATCTGCCTTCTTGCAGCCGCCCAAAAAGAAAATGCCAATCAATAGGCATGTTGTACATTTCGCGTTTCCACGTGCCACACGCATCAAGTTCTTCATAGATTGGCTCACAAGGTTCCCATCAAAAGTTGGAGTGCCGCAAAGGCGGACTGATAGCGAAGAATTCCATCGGCTTGAGACGTCTCCGCTGTCAGGTAGGAAGTCTGTGCATCCACCACTTCGAGCGCCGTCGATTCGCCCGCGGTGTATCGCATTTTTGTGAGGCGGAGACTCTCTGCCGCCGTTTGAACGCTTTGAGAGAGAAGCGTCAACTGATTCTGCGCAGCCGCAGCTTCGGAGTATGCCTCCTCGAGATTGGCAATCAAGCGCCGCTGTGCGGCAGTCAGGTTCACTTTGGCTACATTTCGTTGGATCTCGCTCTGTTTAACTCGTTTCTGCGTCGAGAACCAATCCCAGACAGGGATATCAAGCGTTCCAGTGATCGAGTAACCCAGGTTTTTCACATCGTCGGGGCCGTGTTTGGCGAATTGAGGCGCGTCGATTCCGTAGGAGAAGTTGAGCGCAAGATCAGGGAGGTAAGCCGCTTTTGCAGATGCGACTGCGGCATTGCTGGCTCTGACATCGGCGAGGGCACTCCGAATCTCCGGGTTGTTATTCGACGCGAGACGATCTATATCGTCTCGCGTAGGAAGTGCCACTGTGGTGCCGGGAGGGTCGGTGGTGTAGGGGGTTCTGGGATCCGGAAAGAGCAGTACCGCAAGCTCAAGGCGAGCTTTCTCGGCGAGAACAACGGCATCGCTGAGATCACGCTGTCTCTGTTGTTGTTGAAGTTGTGCTTTGATGACGTCGGCGTGGGCCACTTCACGTGCCGCTTCGCGCTTTTGCGTCAGGTCACTGAATGAAGTAGCTTCTTGAAGAGCTTCGGCCAGCAACTGCCGTTTGGTCTCGGCATCAGCGACTTGGTAATACAGACCGACGACTGCGGCAACTAGCCCGCGCCGAGCGATCTCCAGCTCCGCCGAGGCGCGTGCGGCAATAGCTGTTGCCACCTTTGCATCGGCAAATTGTTTAAGTCCGACGGTCTCGTTGATGGAGGCCTGGCTCGTGTACTCGTGAATTGCGTTGTTTGCGATAAAGATCGGCGCTGACTGAAGTCCAGCCTGGCCGCCACTATTTTGCTGACCGTTGGGCTGCGTGTACAGGACCTGATTGTGATAGGTAACCGAGGGCAGGAGAGCTGCTTTCGCGAGGTAGCTGTCGATAGCGGAGGTCTTTTGCGCCGCTACACTGGCTGCGAATATCGGCTCATTCGCTTGTGCGCGCTGGATCGCCTCCGTGATCTGGATGTGGATCGGAGCTGTCTGAGCCTGTTGTCCTGATGAGGTCGCGGGAGCGCTGATGATAAAAGCCGCCACCGCGATGGATGAGAGCCTTGGGTAGAGCAGGTTCCTGACATTCAGACACATAACATTACCCTAAAAAGCGAACCTTAAATGTGGCTTAATGTCGGCGTCGCAATTTCTTTTTGTTATCAGGACTTTATATGAATGGACTCCCGTTGTGGTCCAGGAAGATCGATTCTTTTCGTGTAGATGCGTAGGAGTTCCAGACGGACTGCCTTTTTGCCGGCTGGAGCAGGTAGGAAACCACTGGGATTTCTACAGGGCTTTGGAGTTACCTGGCGCTCCCGAGTTGACTTGCAAGCGTCTCTTGCGGTCAGCGCGGGCTATGCATTATGCATAAAACAGGGGAGGCCCAGCATCATGCTGGGCCTCTCTTCGTACGATGGTTGAAGTTATCGTTCTTTAGGATTGAATGCAAAAACTATCGAGAGCATTACGCTTCGGCCAGGGAGCAGCTGCAGGACATCACTTCCATTCGGAACAAAGGTTGTACCCTTGATCGCTGGAGTCACGCCGGTAATGTTGTGCGAATCGAAGAGATTGTTGAAGCTCAACCTCAGCTTCGTCTGATCGAAACGCGAGCCGCTGCGAACTGTGTAATTGAAGAAGAGGTTGGTCACGCTAAATGGATCGATCGGGACAACCTGATTGGCATTGGCTCCGATAACCGCATTGCTCGCGGTGACCGCCGTACCATCGTTCCACATCGGCCCAACCCGTTTGTTTAGGATGCCGAAGTCGAGATACTTTTGTTGATAGGTCAAACCCCAAGTTTGTGTATTCGAGGGGGTGAAGGCCACCCAAAGGTTGTTGTTCGGGTTTGGCTGGCCTCCTACTGTCGGGCTGACATAGCGAGCGCTGCCAACGGTTCCATTGGCATAAAAGCTCAGACCTCGATAGAGGTAGAAGTTTCCTTCTCCCTCAAAACCTTTCGTAACCGAGTCACCCTGCGAAGTGTAGATTGGGTTGTTCGGATCGGCCGAAGCTGAGTAGGCATTGCCATAGTGGACATAGTAAAAATCACCGTTTAGCGTCATGCGGCGGAACTTGGCCACCGAACCACCCTGATAGGTGATCGCGCTGCTCGGCTTCGGCAAACCGACCACTCTTCCGCTGGTCACATCGAAGACACTGCTCGGCGGGATGATGCTTCCTGTTGCAATCTGCGCATAGATCGACCAGTTCTCGCGAATGCGATAGTTTGCATCGAAGGAAGGCAGATAAGAGGTATAGCCTGCTGAGTTGTTGACGAAAGGTTTGCCGCCAAGATTGCCGACTGTTTTTCCGTTGTCAGCGTACTGCGTCAGGTCCATCGTGTAGTGGGCGAATTTCATGCCTCCCGTGATATTCGTATTCTGCAAAAGGTTGGTAGCTGTTGGTGTAGAAGCGCTCATGAAAATTCGGAAGAACAGCATCGACGTGGGTACGTGGGTCCGAGGGAACCTGATAGCGATTTGTCGTCGCCCACTCATACCATAGGCCTGTGCGCAGAATGCCGAAGCGCGAAACCTGGCTCGCTGTGAAAACTTCGCCATACTTGCGGTAGCTGTTCAGCTTGTCGGTGGCGCTAGTGGACGTGATGCTAGTTCCATTGTTGTAGAACTGCTCGTTGTAATAGCTATAAGTGTAAGGTTTTACGTCGAGGTTCCAACTGTGCCCAAGCTGCGTTGTTAGCCCGACATATTCGAAATCAGTAGGAACATAGTAGGTATTAAATTTGTAGTAGAGAGGGTCTGCTGGGTTGTTAGTCAGCAAGAAGTTGTCACCGAACTGTGCAATCTGAGCCCGAGTCGCTCCTTTTTGATTTGGTGTATTTGCATTTAATCTGATGACACCGCTGAAACCGGTGAGCACTGTATTTTCAGAAAATTTGTATTGGTACTTCAAATTTCCTGCAGTGCGCGACTGATGATTGAAGGTCTGGTAGCCATCCGACGTCATGCGGTGAACGTCAACCGAAAGGCTCGACTTGCTGTCCCTTCCGGGGAAATTTCCCGAATCCCAATTTCCATCATAGAGTAGCGTATTGAACGAGCCATAGCTGACGCCACCACGGATTGTCTGCTGTGTTGGGACAACCTTCGAAAGCAGGTTTATGGAGCCTCCAAAAGGAGTAGGCCCGATTGTCGATGCCGAACCCGGACTGCGATCATAGTCCACGCTTCCGATCCATGGTCCAGGAAAGAATGCCCATGAGTGATGCGTAGGCGAGTTGGTGTCGTTCCACGGAATCCCATCGAAGGTGATGTCGTAGCTTCCGTCCGGGAATCCCCGGAAGTAAGTCTTTGCATCGCCCAACCCGACACCGTTGGAGTTAACACTGAAAGTACCCGGAGCCATTTGGACTAATTCTGCGTAGTCTGCGATCGGCGAAGTAAAGTTCTGGATGAACTGCGAACTGATCTCCGTTCGTGCCGAACGAGCTTCGAGCAGTCCATCCATCGGTGCATACTGCGCTGCGATCGAGTTCGAAGTCGAAGCCTCGACCGTCACCTGCTGGGCGAAGCTTCCCACGTTCAAGGTCAAAGTCACCGTCTGTGGATGGCTTCCGCTTACAACGATGCCTTTTTGAGTTGAGAGGGCAAAGCCGGGTGCTGAAGCCTCAATTGTGTAGGCTCCGGCAGTGAGGTGCGATGCCATAAAGTGGCCGATCGCATCTCCCTTTGCGTCCTGCACCTGATTCGTTGCCTCGTTGCGGATCACGATAGCCGCATTCGGTATCGCGGTTCCTTGTGTGTCGACGATCGTGCCGTCCAGCACCGAACTGGCGTCTTGCGACCAGGCGAGTGGTGACACGATAATTCCGCAAGTCATCGCGAGTAACAACACTGCTTTCCGTTTCCAGTTTTTCATAATTGCCTCCGTAGCTCGTTCATTCCTGGGCGAAAATCCTCGGTAAGGGGGTGTGCTCTGACACAAGTGGCCGCGTTCTCGTATCGCTCGCTCGAGGCAGACACACCCATAATGAAGTTCTCGGTTAGCCTTGCAGGCTGTGTGCTATTCCGACATTCCAAGTTGGCGGTGAATCTCGGCTCTTGCCGCGGCAAGATCTGTTTCAAATTTCGGATTCGCCAGCATGTATCCGAAGGCAGCGGAGGCGACCAGACGACTCGCAGCAAGGTCGCTAGGATAGTGCACACCGCATACAAGACGGTTGCGCGCGTACTCGTCGGCTCTTGCCATGATTGCGGTCGATTTTTCGGGGAACATTGCGATCAGCGTGAACGCTTCAAGATATCCGGAGATCGCGTGTCCACTTGGGTACGAGTTCGGTGCCTCAGACAGCTTGCACACCGCGTTCATGCTCTTATCCCACTGGTAGGGTCTTGGGCGATGGAAGCGAGACTTCAGCGGAAGGCTGATGAAAGATTCATCGCCATGTACATGTTTCGAGAGAGCCGCAGTCAACGGTAATCGATCCTCGCGGAAGGCGTCGCCTATCACACCGCGAAAGACGAATATATCTTCCTCCACATCGTCGGCGCGGGCTGCCTTCACTTGCTCGGGTGTGCGTTCTGTCTGGATTCGATGAAGTGCAGTCAATTCGTCTTTTGTCGCCTCTGAGTCCTGCTCTGGTGGAGAGGGAACAATTGAGGTAATCGTGAGTGATTGCGAGGCTAGGTAATGTCCTCTCGATGGCTGCGGAGAATGCTTAGGTTCGTTTTCTTGCGCAAGCGAGGAAGAAATCCCAGCTGAAAGCGCTAACAGAATTAGGGCGTTTCCAATTGTTTTATGGATCATGTTGGGACGAAGTTATCGGCCAACTATGAATAAGCGATTGCATTCGAGTAATTGGCGGATGAACAACCCTCGCCCCGAAGGCCGAATTTAGTGGAATTTCAGCTTAATTTAAGAAGTAGCACTGCTTGTTCAGAATTGAGGCTCTTGAAAGGCGGATTTGATAGAGAAGGCGACTGCTATAGCATGTGTTTCTACGTCCCATAGATGGGAAATATCAGGCCGAAGTCTCTTTCTCGAAAGTCTTGCCTTCAGCCTCGAAAGAATTCGCCGAACTTCTTAGAGGAAATTGGATCTGAAAGACCGAACCGAGAGCGGGCGTGCTTTCCAGAGTCAGCTCGGCTCCATGAGCGTCTGCGATCCACTTCCCGATTGAAAGCCCGAGCCCATTTCCTGCCGGAGACTTCCTCTCTCGCAGATCCGCCTGGTAGAAACGGTCGAAGACCCTGCTGCGCACCTCATCCGACATGCCGACGCCAGAATCCCGTATGGTCACTACAGCTCTATTCCCTCCGACAGAAACCTCTGCGGAAATCTCTCCTTCTGCCGGCGTATAGCGGATCGCATTCTCCAGCAGAATGCCTAGTAATCGTTGTAACAGAAGCTCATCGCCATCGATCTGTACACTCTCCGCAGGCAGTCGCCAGTCCAGCAAAATTCCGTTCGATTCGGCAAGGTCTTCCACTCTTCGACAACCGTTCACAACCAGATCGCAGAGATCAATCTTCTTCAGATTCATCTCATGAAGAAAGTTGTCACTCTGGGCCAAAGCGAGCAAAGCATCAAGCAGCGTAGATGCGGTGCGGCACTCCGTCGCAATCCTCCCAAGATCATCACGGTGTTCCTCGACTGTTGTTCCGCGACGCAGAGAAAGTTGAGCAGTGGCGAGCATGATTGTGATGGAGGTCCTCAGGTCATGCGAGGCGTCAGCGGAAAACCGGCTCAAGCGCAGAACCGCATCTTCAAGCCTGGCCAGCAGTTGGTTCCACGCCACGGCAAGGTCCTGGATCTCGTCTTTCGCCGTGGGAACTGGTAGGCGCTTCGACAAATTGCCGACGCCGATATCAAGAGCGGCGCGCGTCATTCGGTCAACAGGTCTGAGTGCGAATCTGCTCAAAAAGTATCCGCCAACCGAAGAGAGAAAAAGCATCACAGGCAGAAGCAGGAGTAGCGCATCGCGGTACCTGTGCATTATCGATGCTTCTTCATCCAGCGCTCCGCCGATATGCAGCAGAACCTCGTGTCCATCGAGGTTAGTCTGATGGCACATCACCAATACAGGTATTCCATCAAGTCCCGTCTCGGTGAACTCACGGTGTCTACACTTCTTCTGATCTGGAAGGGCCCAGTCCTTTTGAACTCCATTCGCCGGGAACAAGTAGCTCCCATCAGGGTTGTGAACGCGAAAGAGGTTTCCTTCGTGCGTTACCATCGCGTAGTTGTTCAGCTGTTCTACCAGGTTGGTCGAAACGCCCTTAGACTTGTTCTCGCGAATCAATTGGTTCAGCCTGTTTTCGCGTCCTTCAAGGTGGGTCTTCTTTCCCTCTAGAAGCGCATAGCGAAGCGCGGCGTAGGACATCAGGCCAAAGAAGATTAATCCGGTACAGGTAACCGTGAAGTAGAGCAGCATTAGCCGGGCGCGAACGGATAACGAATACATGGGTCAACTTACTCCGAAGCGGTAACCGGTGCCATGAATGGTCTGGATGAGTGGAGTTTGCTCCTCCGATGTGTCTTCCAGTTTGACACGCAGGCCGTGGATGTAGACGTCCAGGGTGTTATGTTTCACCTGGGCGACATGTCCCCAGCCGGCCTCGATCAATTGCTCTCGCGATGTAATCTGTCCGGCTTGTCGCATCAGCGTTTCTAGCAAATCGAATTGTTTGCGCGTGAGTGGTATCTCTCTGCCATGTCGGATGGCCATGCGACGCGTCGGGTCCAGTGTGACGCCGAACGAATCTAAAGTTCGGAGATCAGGCTTTGCTCCACGTCTGGCGATTGCGGCTACTCGCGCCAACAGAATCTCTACGATGAATGGCTTTACCAGATAGTCGTCGGCGCCCAGATCGAAGGATTTGAGAATCCGCGGCACGGCATCGACTGCGGTCAGCATCAAGATAGGAACTCGGCAGTTTCGTACGCGCACGTGCTCCAACACCTCCACACCGTCCATCCTGGGGAGATAGATATCGAGCAGGGCAACATCGAAGCTGCCTTTTAAAAGAGCCTCAGCCCCATCGCGGCCATCGTGGATCAGGGTCACATCATGGCCGCTATCGTTGAATGCTCGTTCCACGAGAGTCGCGATCCTTTTATCATCTTCGATTACCAGGATTTTCATTGAACGAGAGACTTCTCCACGTACTTCACTTAGATAAGTGCGAATTCGACCAAGGCCAGCGTCTATGAATGGATGCTGTATGAAAGTTCGATACTACGGCAGACCCGCCGTAGATTGCGATTGCTAAAGATTCGTCCAAAGCGATTACCGTCCTGAAGAAAGTTGGCCGGAATTCTCCTGCATATTCCGGCCAATTGAGGTTGTTTAGTGAACTGCGGGGTCAGCTTCGATACGTAACAAGGTGAACGTTCCGGGCAATAACGGCCTCTTGCCTTTGCTGCCCTGAGGTCGTGTTCCGAACTTTGCTGACACGACGTAGAGTCGATGATTTACGGGATCGAGACCGAGATTGCGGGAACCGACTGGAGTGGTAAGGGTCTGCGCAACCTGATACTTGTCGGCGCTATCCTGATGGATAACGGTCAGCGTTCCGTCAGCGTTCGAAGCAAAGATGTCGTGGCTTTTGGGGTCATATGCAGTACCATCCACGCCCGTGCCGATAGGCACAGCCGTTATGATCTTCCCTGCCGTGTAGTCGGAGACCGCCAATACGCCACTCCTGCAACCGCTGAAAAGACGGTGGTTCGCCTTATCGATCGCCATCGCCACAGGCTGTTTGCACGGAGCGCTCGACCAGCGTTTTGTCACGGTTGCTTTTTTTGCATCAATCTCGACGATCTCGTTGGTATCGACGAGGTTGGCATATACCTTGCCGTCGCCAGCTGAAACACCGTATTCAGGTTTACCCTTGAGCGGAATGTTGGTGATGAGTTTGCCTCCGGTCGCATCAATGACTGTCGAAGAATTGGCATCTCCGTTCAGTGTGAAAACCCGGTTCGAAACGTCGTCGAAGACGATGGCATCTGCATCATCTGCTGCCGGGATTTTGCCCAGAACCTTCAAGGTCTTAAGGTCGAACATCACAACTGCCTTGTCTTCTCCGGCGGTCGCAAAACCATGACCGCTCTTCGCAGCAACCGCCGTGCCATGGGCTCCGTTAATTCCTCCGACTTCTCCTACCAGCTTCCCACTCTCTTCATCGACGACCACCAACCGGGTCTCACGTGCAATGTAAAGGCGGTGGTTGGCCGGATCGGGAATGATGTAATCCCACCCACCGTTTCCGCCGAGGGGATAGGACTGTGTGACGTGGTAGCGGGCTGTCGACTGTGCAAGCAGGCTGGAAGCGGTTGCGAGTGCAAAAACAAGCGTCTTAAAGTGCATAAAACTCCTTAATCGTCAAAAACAACTAGCGCTGTCTACCGTTGGTTCCATCACCTGCTGCTATGCCGAATGCCAACCCAACTCAATCTTTTTTGAAAGATAATGCTCTGAACCTTAATCTCCGCTGAATGCGCTCCCGCCACATGTTTTTCTAGGCTGCGAGACGAAATGAGATTTGAAACGTGGTCCCCAGGTCCCCGACGTTATGAACGCAGAGCTCACCGCGATGAGTATCGGAGATGACCGTGGGAGGCGGTAAGGTGGTAGAACTTGGCTTTACGCCCGCTCTCTAACCGCATAGATAACTTTGCCAAGTTATTCAGATTGTTGTCGTTGCCAGGATTTGAGGGCGGTGATGTCGCTAGTTAAAGTGAGCCGTTCTGACCAATCAAATCGAAAATCTGTCAGCGGGTCTAATAGACTTCATTGGAGCACCTCAAGTCATTCATCAATCAAGATGAGATTATCGAGGCATATGCCGCAGGTATTCGTCTCCCAACAGGTCGTTACGCCATTCGGTACCCGTCCTGCCGCTGTCCTGGTAGAGCAAGGCAAGATTACAGCCCTGCGTCCCGCAACCGATATCCCCGCAGATGCATCAGTAGTCGATTGCTCAAAGTACGTCCTGATGCCCGGATTAGTGGATGCGCACACACACATTAACGAACCGGGCCGCACCGAATGGGAAGGTTTCGAGACAGCGACGCGCGCCGCAGCAGCCGGGGGCTTCACAACGTTGATGGATATGCCCTTGAATTGCCTGCCCGCGACCACTACTGTCGCGGCCCTGGCGGCGAAGCGTGCGGCAGCGAACGGCAAATGCACCATAGACTGGGGAGCGTGGGGAGGTGTCTCCGAGCGGAACACCGATCACCTCGAGCCATTGGCTGCCGCTGGAGTCCGCGGATTTAAATGCTTCCTGGCAGATCCGGGTATCGAAGGCTTTGCACTCGTCGATGAAGACGAGTTGCGCGCCGCCGCACCGCACATCGCAGCTACTGGGCTACCTTTACTCACGCACGCGGAACTACCGTCAGCGCTTCGGTCTGCGAGCAAAACCCTCTTGCAGCCCGACTGGCGACAGTATGCGTCGTGGCTGGCCTCGCGTCCAGACGAGGCCGAAGTGGAAGCAATTCGTCTGATGCTGCGGCTCTGCGATGAGTTTCGCTTCCGGTTGCACATCGTACATCTGGCCACTGCAAAGGCTCTTCCCGACTTGCACGCCGCAAGAGAGAGAGGCCTTCCCGTTACGGTTGAAACCTGCCCGCACTATCTGCACTTTGCCGCGGAGACGATCCCCGACGGCAGCACACTGCACAAATGCGCTCCGCCAATTCGTAACGCCGAGAATCGCGAGGCATTGTGGCAGGCATTGCGCGATGGCGTAATTGACTTGATCGCAACCGATCACTCGCCCTGTCCGCGATCGTGGAAACACCTCGATACCGGAAGTTTTCAGACTGCCTGGGGCGGAATAGCCAGCCTCTCCGTCGCCCTTTCCGTCGTATGGACTGACATTCTGAAACGTGGGCTTACGATCGATGACCTGGCCCGCTGGATGAGCAGCAAACCTGCCGCGCTCGCAGGTATTAATCATCGTAAGGGGGCTATCGCAGAAGGTTACGACGCGGATTTCGTCGTGTTCGATCCCGAGGCACAATTTGTAGTCGCGACATCGGACCTGCATACCCGTCACCCAATATCTCCCTACGTGGGTGAAAATCTGCGAGGAAAGGTTCTGGCGACTTGGCTGCGGGGTCAGAAGGTCTTTCAGGAAGGCACTTTTACGGGCACTCGCGGAGGGCAGGAAGTCCATTGAAAGTCATCACGTTGCTGTCCTGGCCGGCTAACGCAAGTTAGCGGCTTGCATCCACGGTCTCGCGTAGTAACATAAGTAAATTTAAGTGACTTCTTGCCACCGCAGTTCATCGGCAAGAAGCCTTCTAGATTCGGAGATTTTGTGCAGAAGGAGCGGATCGTCGGGACCTCAGCACTTCGCAAAGAAGGTATCGCGAAGGTGCGAGGGGCGGCGCGCTATATCGACGACACATCGTTCCCCGACATGCTCTTCGGCGCTACCGTGCGAAGCACAGTTCCACGCGGACGAATTTTGGACATTCAATTAGGCGACGGCATTCCCTGGGACGAGTTCGTCATTGTCAGCGCAGAAGATATTCCCGGCGAAAACACGATCGCTCTAATCAACCGGGACTGGCCCTGCCTCGCCGAGAAATTCGTCAATCATCCTGAGGAGCCGATTCTGCTTCTTGCGCACTCGGACAGGCATTTGCTGACAAAAGCTGTGGCAGCCGTGCATATCGAATATGAGGTAATGCCTTCGATTCACTCTATCGAAGCGAGCGAAAAAGGTGATGTCGTCGTCTGGGGAGACGACAATGTGTTCAAGAAATTTCAAATCGAAAAGGGAAACGTTGACCTGACGTGGGCCGACGCTGACTTCATCATTGAGGGGGAATACACAACCGGCGCCCAGGAACATCTATATATAGAAAACAACGGCGTAATTGCGTCCTTCACTCCCAGCGAAGGGCTTACCGTCTGGGGATCCATGCAGTGTCCCTTCTACGTTCATAAGTCGCTCCTGGCAGTATCCGCCCTGCCGGAAGACAAGGTGCGCATCATCCAGGTCGAGACTGGAGGAGCCTTCGGCGGAAAAGAAGACTATCCATCCATGATTGGCGCCCATGCGGCTTTGCTCGCAATGAAGGCGCAACGTCCTGTAAAGATCGTCTACGACCGTATGGAAGACATGGTTGCAACCACCAAGCGTCATCCCTCGCGTACCCGGATTCGTACCGCAGTCACAAAGGAAGGAAAACTTCTCGGCGGCGACATCGAATTCACGCTGGATGGTGGAGCATATTCGACGCTATCTCAGACCGTCCTTTCACGCGGAACGATTCATGCCGGTGGTCCCTATTTTTGGCCAAACATTCGTGTGCGTTCCAAAGCTCTGGCGACAAACTGTCCTCCGCACGGAGCGTTTCGCGGATTCGGGGCACCGCAGAGCCTGTTCGCGATGGAACGTCACATGGATTGTGTTGCCAATGCTATCGGCCTACCCCCGGAGGAGCTGCGCCGCCGCAACTTTCTGCGTAAGGGCCTGACAACCGCCACCGGCCAGGAGATCCGTGAGGACGTTGATTTGAACCATCTGCTCAGCCAGGCCCTCAAACTTTCCGACTATGACTCCAAGCGAGAGCGCTTCGAACGTGAAAATCCCACGACAAAAAAGAAGAAAGGGATTGGTCTCGCTGCCTTTCTTCACGGATCAGGCTTTACCGGATCGGGCGAACGCTATCTGAATTCTGTCGCTGCAGTGGATGCAACACCGGAAGGTGGCCTGCGGGTCTTAGTTTCAAGCACTGAGTTCGGTCAGGGTACAAATACGATCCTCTGCCAGATAGCTGCGGAAACATTAGGAATCGACTACGACGCGGTGGAGATAGCTCCGCCAGATACTCGCATCGTCCCTAACTCCGGCCCAACTGTCGCCTCCCGCACGACAATGATCGTCGGCAAGCTCGTTCATTCAGCCGCTCTCGGCATCCAACAAACCCTGCAGGCGAGCGGATTGCTGGGGGAAGCGTGGACGACGGAACAGTTTTGCGCGGCCGCGAAAGCTCACGTTGCAAAATATGGTTCGCTACGCTCGGACAGCAGGTATGAGGCTCCACCGAATGTCTATTGGGATGACGAGAAATACAACGGTGATGCTTATCCCGCGTTCGCATGGGCGGTATACGTTGCGGAAGTAACGCTAGACACCGTCTCCTACAGCGTTACCGTGGATAACTTCGTCGCAGTGCAGGAAGTTGGCCGGGTTCTCAATCCTGTATTAGCAACAGGCCAGATTGAAGGTGGCATCGCGCAGGGAATTGGCTATGCGCTCTACGAAAAGGTGCAGTGGCAGAACGGTCGCATGGCGAATGGACAGATGACGAACTACATCATTCCAACGTCGCAGGATATTCCGCCGATGCAAGTTCATTTTGAAGAGCTGCCTGTCGCGTCCGGAGCCTATGGAGCCAAGGGAATTGGCGAATTGCCAATGGATGGACCAGCGCCGGCAATTCTCAATGCGGTCTCCTTCGCCGCTGGAAGAGACTTCAATTCAATTCCACTCATGCCTGAGGACGTCTGCCACAGTCTCGCAGTCAAACCTGTTCCCGCGGAGGCTGTTGTCGCATGACTCGAGACACGTTTTCCCTACGGATTAACGGACAGTATCGGGAGATTGAAGCATATCCGATGGAACGTCTGCTTGATGTTCTGCGGGAGCATCTCGGATTAACGGGAACCAAAGAAGGCTGCGGTGAAGGAGAGTGCGGAGCCTGCAGCGTTCTCATCAATGGAGAGCTCGTCAACAGCTGCCTGGTTCCTATCGCTCAAGCCAATGGTACTGAGATTGTCACAATCGAAGGAGTCGCCGACGGCGAAGAGTTACATCCCGCTCAAAAGGCCTTTCTCCAATGCGGCGGAGCTCAGTGTGGCATGTGCACGCCGGGCATGATCGTTGCCACGGTGCATCTCCTAGAGAAGCATCCTAAGCCAACGATCGAGCAAATACGCGAAGGCTTGAATGGCAATCTATGCCGTTGCACGGGTTACATGCGCATCTTCGAAGCCGTAGAAAAGGCCGCAAGTCTGGGGACGTCCCGATGAGATCCAACCCGGCGGAGTATGAATTCGTCTCTCCCAGCAATTTGGCCGGGGCGCTGGATCTGTTGCATCGCGAGCCAGGAGCTTGGCAACCTGTCGCTGGGGGCACCGAGATCATGGTGCAATACAGCGCTGGGCGACTAGGAGCGCGGCGCCTGTTGAATCTCTGGAATCTTCGAGAGCTGAAGGAGATCGTAGAAAGCAACGATTCACTGCGCATCGGCGGAGGATGTACCTTCACTCAGCTGCGTGAGCGCTCGGCCGTTCAAAACCACTTTCCACTCCTGGTTACAGCCGCTGCATGGACAGGGGGAATCGCAAATCAGAATCGAGCTACTATCGCCGGAAATATCGTAAACGCATCGCCTGCAGCTGATTCCCCTCCTGTCCTGTTGGCATATGAGGCCGAGTTGGAGCTGATCTCTGCCACAGGAACCCGAAGAATTCCTTACAGCGACTTTCACCTGAGTTACAAAAAAACTGTGCTCCAGCCGAATGAACTTCTCTTGGCGATCCATCTCCCCAAACGCTTTGCGGGATGGTTCAGTTACGCCCAAAAGACAGGTGCGCGAAATGCGCAGGCGATCTCTAAGGTTTGCATTGCAGGTGTAGGCAAGTTACGCGGAAATCGCGTTGAAGCCTTGAACATCGGTATCGGCGCAGTGGCTCCGACGCCACTGCGCCTGCGCAAAACCGAACAGATTCTGTTGGGTTCCCCATTGACTCAGAAGACCATGAGCGAGGCCGTTCAGGCGCTCGAAAGCGAGATCTCGCCAATCGAAGACATTCGCTCCTCTGTCGCATACCGCAGGCAAGTCGCCGCCAATCTGTTGGAAGACCTGCTCTCCTCCTTCTCGGCATCGGAGCAAGCGGGATGACGATCGTGAACGAGACTCTAGCCGATTGGAACAAGCTCGATCAGGCGTCGGCTGTAGCCAGCATCCTGCCTTGCTGTGGATCAGCACGATGGGCTCGCGAACTAGTTGAAACACGTCCCATCAATACTGAAACGGAATTGTTGGAACGTTCTGATGTCATCTGGAAGGCACTCTCGCCAGACGATTGGGACGAGGCATTCCGAAGTCACCCCAGGATCGGTGAAAGAAGGACTGCAACTGCAACCGCGCAGTCGGTCGAGTGGTCAAGCAGCGAGCAAAGCAGTATGGCTCGTTCGAGCACTGAAATTCGGGCGGCACTCGAGCAAGGAAATCAACTCTATGAGCAACGCTTTGGACGCATCTACATTGTGTGCGCCACAGGAAAGTCCGCGGAAGAGATGCTCGCAGACCTGCAGCGACGCCTCCACAATAAGGTTGAGACAGAGTTGCAGGAAGCAGCGGAGCAGCAAAGACAGATCACGCGTCTGCGTCTGAGAAAATGGCTCGATCTATGAAACTCTCAACTCATGTGCTTGATCTCTCGTCTGGACGCCCCGCAGCGGCGCTTATTGTGCGGCTGCATCGTCACGTGGAAGGCTCATGGCACTCAATCGCTGCGCATCGGACGGACGATAACGGCCGCATCCTCGACCTATTATCAACCGGAGAAGAACTACAGCATGGTTTCTACCGGTTACGGTTTGGTACGCGAGCATATTTCCGTACGAAAGAGCTTGAGAGCTTTCATCCTTTCGTTGACATTGTCTTCGAGGTGCGTAATCCGAAGGAGCACTATCACGTCCCCCTCCTGATTACGCCGCATAGTTATTCAACATACCGTGGAAGCTGAGGAGAGATGATCACACTAGGCGACAACCGTTACGGAAAATCTCGAGTGCGGGTGATGAAGGTGGATCGAAGTAATCCCCGACACCGGGTCTATGAGTGGAACGTCGAAGTGTGGTTGAGGGGAGATTTCATCGATTGCTTCGAGAAAGGTGATAACAGTCGAATCCTGCCCACGGACACAATCAAAAATACCGTCTATTCCCTCGCTCGCTCATCCGGCGCCGAGAGTATCGAAGAGTTCGCAACCGACCTGGCGACGAACTTCATCGCGGATCAGCCTCAAGTTGAAGAAGCAGGTGTGCGCATCCACAGCGCCGCTTGGACGCATATTACTGTCGGAGGTAAAGAACACGGCAGTGCCTTTGTTCAATCCGGACGGGCGGCTGAGACCACCACCGTCGTATATCCGCGTAACGGACCCACGACCGTCACCTCCGGAATCACCGATCTCGCCATTCTTAAAACGGCGAAATCAGCGTTCGCTGGTTACATTCGCGACAGGCTGACAACTCTGAAAGAAACCAACGATCGCCTGTTAGGAACCCTGGCGACGGCTGAATGGACCTACGCATCGCCTCCTCCAAACTTCAATGAGGCGCGGGCTAGCATTACCGATGCACTCCTTGAATCGTTTGCGCTGCATGACAGCATGTCTGTCCAGCAGACACTCTTCGCTATGGGGAAAGCCGCACTTAATGCAGAATCTGCTGTCAACGAGATTTATTTGAAGATGCCGAATAAGCATTGCAATCTCGTCGATCTGTCAGTCTTTGGGCAAGACAATCCCAATGTAATCTTCGTTCCAACCGACGAGCCTCACGGTTCCATCGAAGCATGCGTACGGAGAGAACCTTGAGCACAGAAACCGCGATCTCCGAACGGATAGCGATATCGCGCAGTGCGGCACTGGATCTGCTGGAGCGCATCGCGACATTGGCTTCGTGTACAGATAAGCCAGGTGAGATTCTGCGAACATTCCTGTCTGCCGCCATGGAAGAAGTTCATCAGCATTTGCGGCCATGGCTCGAAGGTGCCGGCATGCAGGTAAACCTCGACAGTGCTGGCAATCTGCGTAGCTTGTATAAATCCGAATTGGGCGAAGCGTCGCCGGTCTTGCTTATCAGCTCGCATCTCGATACTGTGCCAAACGCCGGCGCCTACGATGGCGTCCTTGGAGTACTCATTGGGCTGGCGTTGGTGGAAGGACTTCGCGGACGACGTATGCCTTACGCCATCGAGGTGATTGGTTTCTCTGATGAAGAGGGCACGCGCTTCGGCGTTCCCTTTATCGGCAGCCGGGCCCTTGCAGGCACGCTTTCTGAGGAACGCCTGCTAGACAGTAGGGACAAATCAGGAATAACTGTTCGCGAAGCTTTGGCGCAATACGTGGAAGCTCATCCAGAAGTAACTCCAAGCGTCTTTTCTCAGAAAACGGTGGGATACCTTGAGTTCCATATAGAACAGGGTCCGGTATTAGAAAATCGGAATCTTTCCCTGGGCGTAGTGCAATCAGTGGCGGGGCAAACTCGCTGCCATCTGGTGTTTAAGGGAAACTCAGGTCACGCGGGTACATCGCCCATGGGCCTGCGACGTGACGCGCTCGCAGCGGCTGCTACATGGATGACGCGGTGTGAGACCATTGCAAACGAAATGGACGGCTTAGTGGCAACAGTTGGCCAGATATCGGTTGAGCCCGGAGGAGTAAATGTAATTCCAGGTGTCGCCCGGTGCAGTCTTGACGTGCGTCACGCTGACGACGTCGTCCGCAACCTCGCTGTTGAGAATATCCTCGGCGAAGCTCATGCCATTGCAAATGCGCGCGGCCTCGCGGTAGAAACCCACATTTATCACAAGCAGCCTGCGGTACACCTTGATTCCAGGATGATCGCCATTTCGGAGAAAGCCGCACGTAAAGCTGGCTTTGAGTCTATTCGCATGACGAGTGGCGCCGGACATGATGCGATGGTGATCGCGCCGTACATACCATCCGCAATGATTTTTCTGCGCAGCCCAGGCGGCATCAGCCATCACCCCGACGAGAGTGTCCTGATAGAAGATATCGAGGCAGCAATACACACGGGACTATGCTTTCTGGATGAATTTGCAACCTTCGTAACAAAGAAAGAGAGCGACCCACGTGCATAATCTCGGGCTTACACGCAGCGTACGCCGCTCGAGTCATATCCTTCACACTCCGGATGCTTTTATTCGCACGCAAATCCCCGGCAGCTTCAAGGCAAATGTAATTGTCCATGTATCCCCAGCAATGGGCGCTGGTTTTGCGCAGTATTCCGTGGAGCTTGAACCAGGAGGCAGCCTAGGCAAGTCGCAAGGACAGCGTTTCCTCTATGTGCTGGACGGCTCCGTCGCACTTGAGTGCGGATCCGATACATACACGCTTGCGAAAGACGACTACGCTTATATCCCGCAGGATGCTGCTCACCGCTTTTATGCCACCCAAGCTGCCCGCGCGGCCGTGATCGAACAGAAGTACCGCACCGTTGAAAACACATCCCCACCAACGCTTCTCGTAGGACACGAGCCTTCGATCCAGGCCCAGCCGCTAATGGGCGACTCCGACCTCTTGGTACGCCCTCTTCTTCCTGACGCGATGGACTTCGACTTTGCGGTAAATACGATGAGCTACGCTCCCGGCGCCAGCTTGAGCATGGTTGAGATGCACGTCATGGAGCACGGCCTCCTGATGCTCGAAGGCGGCGGCATCTACAGGCTCGATGACGAATGGTATCCGGTTACCGCCGGAGACTTTATCTGGATGGCGCCTTACTGTCCGCAATGGTTTGGGGCCATAGGAAAATCTCCAGCAAAATATCTCATCTATAAAGACTGGAATCGTCACCCCCTTAGTTGATATGCATATTCACGTTGATCAAGCGCGCATCACGCAAGAAATCGAAGCCCTCGCGGCCATCTCCGAGGTTGAGCCTCCCGCAGTCACGCGAATCGTCTTTAGCGAGCAGGATCTACGCGCGCGGAAATGGTTGAACGAGCGGTTAAGCGAAGCAGGTCTCGCTGTTCGAGTGGATGCGGTCGGGAATACCTTCGCCCAATGGGAAGGATCGCGCCCCGACTTGCCTGCCGTGGCCACAGGGTCCCATATCGATGCGATCCCGTACGCAGGTAAATTCGACGGGGTCGTAGGCGTTCTCGGCGGACTTGAAGCCATTCGATCTCTCAAAGCAAGCGGGTTTCGACCCATTCGCTCGATCGAGCTGATCCACTTCACCTCGGAAGAGCCCACACGTTTTGGAGTAGGCTGCCTCGGGAGTCGCCTCCTGTCTGGAACTCTCTCATCCGAAGCAGACATTCATCTGCGTGATCCTGATGGAAAGACCTTGCAGACGGTACGTACAGCGGCTGGTTTCTCCGGCGATCTGGCGTCGGTTCGTCTGCCCACCGGCTTCTACTCAGCGTTCGTCGAGCTACACATCGAGCAAGGCCCAATCCTTGAACGAGAGAAGACCACAATCGGGGTCGTAACCGAGATCGCCGCCCCCGCAAGCTTCCGTATAACTCTGGAAGGTCAGGGTGGTCATGCCGGAGCCACGCTCATGCCGGGAAGGCGTGATGCTCTCTGTGCCGCGTCGGAGTTGACTCTTGCTATCGAGCAGCTTGCTCAAAGTTCTGGAGCTATCGACACCGTAGCCACAGTCGGAACGTGTGAAGTCTATCCCGGGGCCATCAACAGTATCCCCAGCCGAGTGAAACTAGGCGTCGATCTGCGGGATATCGACGGTAACCGACGCGACCGTATCCTCGAAGAAATCAGGCATGTAGCGAACGACATCACACGCCGAAGACAAGTTGAAATTCAGTTTGAGATGCTTAACGCAGACGCTCCAGCAACTTCCTCGCCTCGTGTACTGAAGGCGATTCGCGCGGCAGGTGAAAAGACCTCGGTCAGTTTGCGAGAACTCGTTAGCCGTGCCTACCATGATTCCCTCTTCATGTCGCGAATTGCTCCAACAGCCATGATCTTTATTCCATGTCGTGACGGCATAAGCCATCGCCCGGACGAGTTCGCCGCCATCTCCGACATAGCTGCAGGCGTAGAGGTCCTGGCACGAGCGGTGGCTGACTTATCCCGCGAAGGTGACTGACCGCGGAGCGCTGTATCTCAGCGGCTGAAGCCATGGTGCAAGCAGGGCACCGCCGAGATTCTTCGGCTTTGCTCAGGACAGGCTCTGAAGCTGTGTCCTTATTTGATTCAAACTATAGCCCGGGAAGTAAATATACTTCGCAACCGTTGAGAATTCATGGTATTGTTCACTTCATTATTTCGCCCGAAATGTTTTGATTCAACACTGAGCGACGCAGTATCTGGTGTAGCTCCGGGGCTTGCATCGAATCGTACTTGCACGGATTGAGCGAGCACTTTGTTGCGCGAGTTGGGAGCCGGAGGAGAGCCGGCCCGACCGATTGCATGTTCGACTGCAAATAGAAGAAACACAAACGAATCTCAGGGCCTTTCGATACCTACAGTAAAACGGTCTCTTGCTTCACAGGGCAAGCTTTACGAACTGTTTTTCTTTGGAGGTAGTGAGATGCGTAAAACAATAGGTTTCCTATGCTGTCTGGCGGCAGGCATGGCGATGGTGTCATCTCTGAGCGGGTGGGCGCAGGTGCAAAGCACAACAGGAACGATTCAGGGGGAGGTGTCGGATCGATCCGGAGGAGTGGTTCCTGACGCATTGATTGAGGTAAGGAGCCTGGATACAAATGCAACCCGCACTGCCAGGTCGGACGGCAATGGAAGTTTTTCGTTTCTATCGATGCAGACGGGCAACTATGAACTTTCGGTAAGCAAGCCGGGTTATGCCACAACGGTGCAGAAGAATATTGTGCTCACGGTCGGCCAGGCGATCTCACTGAAGATCCCGCTAACGATCTCTGCCGTGGCGGAGACGATCGTTGTGAATGCTGTGCCGCAACTGGAGACAACGACGGTCTCGTCGGCTTCCACACTGAATGAGATAACGATCGCGACGACGCCGGTTTTGGGCCGCAAGTTTGAAGACATGCTGACGCTGACGCCAGGCGTAAGCATCTCGCAGGGGCCGGATGGAGATGAGATCAACATCAACGGTCAACGGGGCATTTTCAATAACATCAGCCTGGATGGCGGCGACTATAACAACGGATTCTTTGGCGAGCAGATGGGTGGCCAACGCGCGGCAATCGACATTACTCTTGAAGCCGTTAAGGAGTTTCAGGTCGTCGCGAGCGGTGCAAATGCAGAGTTCGGACGTACCGCAGGGGGCGTTGTGAACGTGATCACAAAGTCAGGGACAAACAGTCTGCATGGAAGCTTGTTTGAGTATCAGCGGCTGCAGGCATTGTCTGCAAACACCTCCAATGGCTTGCCGTTGGAGGGCTTTAGGCGAGAGCAGTTTGGAGGCAGCATCGGCGGTGCGATTGTGAAGAATAAGCTGTTCTTCCTCGCAGCGAGCGAGGGTATCAACGAGAACCTGACGCGCCCCAATTTGAGCGCGGTCATAGGGACGCCTTGCAGTGTGACGAACCCGGTGTTTCGCAGCAATATTACAGATGCACAGATCGATGCGAGTGGCGACTGCCAGCGTCAGACACTCCTGAATTTTTATAGGACGAACTTCAACCAGGAGGAAGGGTTGCAGGTAGACCGCAAGATCAACAACGTCTCGGTGTTTGGGCGGGTCGACTACAACCTGAATGCGAAAAATTTGATGTACGGCTCTTATACCTTCGACCGGTCGCGAAATCCAAACCAGACCTTCGACGTGGCTACGTATGGAAATTCCGCGAATGGGATTGAAGGGCCATCGAAGATTCAGACCGTCAACTATAACTGGATCGCTACAATCTCGGCGGAGAGGTTGAATGAAGCCCACTATACGTATGCCAGAGAGCCTCGACCGCGCTTTCCGATCGCCCCCACGGCCATGGGAGATACGGGGATAGGATTTGCGCCGTCTTTCCGCTTTGGGCAACCATTTTTTCTCGGAGCAAATGCTTCCGAAGTCTTCACGCGCTCCGACGTGAAGGACAACTTTACCCTTGTACAAGGACGACACACGATAAAATTCGGCGGCGAGTATCTGCATAGCAGGAATGTGCAGGTCTTTCCTGGATTTTTCAATGGTCGCTTTATCTTCGGGAGTGTAACCGGATTTCTGCATTATGCGTCGCCCGCATCCTTGGGAAATGGATATGGACCGAACACGGTACAGTGCCCGAATGGCACTTACAGCTCTACGGTTCCCTGCGTGGGTACCGGCAGCAGTCCGTTATTGCTGTACCTGCAGAATGGACCGACGAAGGCGGGCGAGACCAACGAGGAGGCTGGTTACTCAAACATTGTGAACGATGAGTACTCATTGTTTGCGCAGGATACATGGAAGCTGACGCAACGATTTACCTTGAACTACGGTTTGCGATGGGAGTCGCAGCTATTCCCGAACCCGGTGACCCCGCCGGCACTGACAGCCTATGGGCAGTATCTGAATAACCCCGCATTTCCTTCCGACGGCTACCTTCGAAATCAGACAAAGCTGTTTCAGCCTAGAGTGGGGTTTGCCTGGGATTTAACTGGCAATGGCACCTCTGTATTTCGAGCGAGTTGGGGAATCTTCAATGCCCGGCAGAACATGTTGACGCAGGTGGGAGCGATTACGACGAATGGAGTGCAGAACCAGCAGATCACCCAGTTCGCCGGTGTTAATCCGACCTATCCCAACATCCTGCCGCTGCCCCCGCAGACGGGGTTTCCCCCGGGAATTGGCGTCACCGTCTTCGACCGGAACTATTCGAACCCGCGCATCTACACGACCAACGTGGGCTACCAGCAGCAATTGTTTGGCGACCTTGTGGGCTATCTCGATTTCACACTTTCCAAGGGCGTTTATCTAACGCGGTTTCTCAATCCCAATGTTGGATCGACGGTGGTGATTCCTCAGAACGCAGATACGGTGAGCTATGCCGGACCGCCGCCCTTTCCCAATCTTGGCGCAGTTACGAACACAATCAGCAATGCAAAGTCTCTCTACAGGGGTTTCACTGTTGGTTTCAGGAAGCGGATGACCCATCACTTTTTGTTCGATGGAAACTACGTGTACTCGGTCGACAAAGACGATGACTCAAATGAGCGCGATCCGTTTACCTTCCGCTACGGGAACCTCTACAACCTGAAGGCTGAATATTCGAACTCGGATCGCGACGAACGACACAAGTTCAACTTCTACCTGGTGAGTGATGGCCTGCCCTGGGGGTTTACCGGAAATATTCGAATGCAAGCTCACTCGGCACAACCTATTACCGACAACGTGAACGGCACTGGGACAGGTGCCCCGTGTAGCCCCGATAACTCGATTACCCGCTTCGTGAACGGGATCGATTGCGGTCGCAACCATCTTCGGAAGAATAACGAGTATTTCACTTTGGATTTTGGAATCGCGCGGCCATTTCGCTTCCACGACCGGTTCGAGCTTATTCCCAAAGCGGAGCTCTTCAACACGTTCAACAATGCGAATAATGTCAACCCGTTGACGGCTCCAGCGCTGTTCGATTTCAACGGCTTCCTTCGCGTCGGCGTAGGTGATCCCCTCCAGGCGCAGTTGTCGCTCCGGTTTACGTTCTGATAGCGGAAGAAAGCCGCCCTGGTGGGTGCGCGCTTTTCTTTGGCTGTGATCGATGAGCGGTGGCTTTCAGAGTCGATTCCGTGACCATACGAGCCACGCCAGTTGCGTCGGCGTATAGGCGTCACGAACTCCGTAAGTTGACATCGATCAAGCACATCGTTACATTGGCTTCTGGCCTCAATAAGCGTGCCGGATAGACGACGAAATACAAGATTCAGGATTTTTTGCTTTTCCTTCCGAGATGACCTACCGGGTTTTATATCTGGTCATAGTTCTTAGTTTGACGTCTGGGAGGGGTAATGAATTGTCCGCTTCGTCTTCGTATCTGCTTGTTCACGGGCGTACGTCTATCTCTTTTCTGCTCCACACCTAGCTCGGCATCTGCTCTGAATGTTGAGTGATCTTCCTCATTGGGTTTCCATTCTTTCGCAAAAGAAGCTGAAGGAAAGCCACGCGAGTACGTACTGATCACTGCGGATGATTGTGTGATTCCACACCTTGTGCCTGCACGACAGGACTTGGTCACTGATAACGAAATAGAAAAACAATCTGGGTAGCTGCAACACTCTTTGGAGGTCAGTATTGAATATCAGACGTTTTCACATCTTTGCGATGTTGGCGTACGCGTGTGTTCTGTTCTTCACCGCTTTGAACGCAGGTGCTCAGGACACCTCGTCGCTCACCGGCACGGTCACAGACTCCTCCGGAGCGGTGGTACCGAAGGCTAAAATCACGCTCGGCAATAACGCCACGCGTTCGGAACTGCACATTACCGCCGACGACAGCGGCAACTACAACATCACCAATCTTCCCTCTGGCAGCTACAATGTGCACGTCGAGGCGCAAGGCTTCCAGGCCACGACTCTTAACGATGTGCGTGTCGATCCGAACATCGGTCGACGTGTCGACGTCACGATGAAGATCGGAGATACCACCACCTCCATCACCGTTGAAGCCAATGCGAACACCGTACAGACGGAGAGCGGAGCGGTCGGTCAGCTCATTACGCAGGAGCAGGTTAAGAACATCCAGCTTAACGGGCGTAATCCGATCTACCTCTCGCAACTCGAGCCCGGCGTGGTTCGCAGCAACTCCATGGCCGCCTTCTCCTTCGGCCTCGACAATGGCATCAACGTCAATGGTGCCCGCTCGCAGGAGAGCCTCATCACCTTCGATGGTGTCCCGATGGTGCGTACGCGCTCCAACGGCACAAGCGTCGGTGTTGCCGACGTCGATTCCACCTCGCAGGTACAGGTCCTGACCACCAGCTATCCTGCCGAGTACGGCCGCACCTCCGGCGGCCAGATTCGCATGGTCCCCAAGAGTGGCACCTCAGAGTTCCACGGAAGCGCCTTCGAGTACATCCGCAACAACGCCCTGAACGCCAACACCTGGAGTCGCAACTTAAATGGCCTGCCGCGCGGAGCCTTTCGTTTCAACCAATTCGGCTGGAACGTGAACGGCCCGGTCTTCTTCGGCGGCTTTAATAAGAATCACGACAAGCTATTCTTTCTGGTCGGACAGGAGTGGATCAAGTACAACCACGACGACACGGCAGGGTCCAGTGCCACGTCAAGCGGCGCAAATAAGGTACCCACCCTGCGCATGCGTCAAGGTGACTTCGGCGAACTGCTGGGTCCGAACATCTTCTATGGCGCGCCGGTGCAGCTTGTGGATCCGAAAACTGGTGCGGAATATCCAGGCAACGTTATTCCTAAATCGCAGCTCAGCCCCAATGGTGTCGGTCTGCTTAATGCGTATCCGGATCCAAATCTTACCGGAAATCCTTCCGGCAACTGGACGGACACCGCGCTCTACACCGAGAGTCAACGTAAGGACTCCGTCACTGTCGACTTCGTGCCTACCGACAAGCATCACTTCCGGTTCAGCATGCTGAACTACAACTACAACAGCGTCAGCCCGCACTACGGCAACTTCAACCTTACGCCTCAGGTCTGGTCTCGCCCCAACCAGATCGGTGTCGTGCACTGGACCTGGACGATCAGTCCGACAATCGTCAACGATGTCTATGTCTCGGGCGCCGCTGATCACGTCACCATCGGCATCGATACCTCGAGCGGTCTCTATGACCGCACGAAGTACGGTATCAACTATCCCTACCTTTACGATGGCGCCGAGAAGGTGCTTCCCAATAAGATTCCCACCATTCAGATCGCCAACTTCACCACTCTCGACGGCGGACCTTATCCCTCGCACTCCGGCGGTATCGTCTATGACCTCGGCGACAGTGTTACTAAGGTCTGGGGTAACCACACCCTCAAGTTCGGCGGCCTTTGGGAGTATTCCGGCGAGAACAACTTCGACCAGATCAACGTCTCCAGCACGATTCCCGGATCGACCAATAATCAAAACGGCTTCTTCGTCTTCTCCGACGCTCGCGGCGGATCCAATGCAGCGCCCGTTCCTACTACCAACGTCGCCGCCGCCAATGCAGCGGTCGGCCTCTTCGATACCTACGCCGAGATCGGCACCCGCTCCTACACCCTGTTCCGCAGCAACATGTTTGAAGGCTTCGCACAGGATCAGTGGCGCGTGAACTCCAAGCTCGTTCTGGAATATGGCGCACGCTACAGCGTCAATACGCCCTATTACGCCATATGGGGTAACCAATCGTTCTTCAACCCGACCTACTACAACCCGACGGCAGCCCCCCAGGTGAATCCAACCACCGGATTCACCACCGGCGGCACGCCGCTTAATGGTGTCGTTATACCCGGCAACGGCTTTCCCAGTGTGGCGCAGGGACATGTTCCTGCTGCCATCCTTTCCAACGGATACGCCGCGAACTTCCACGACCTGCCTCGTGGGTATCATCCTACGATCTGGACTGACATCCAACCCCGGTTCGGCTTTGCCTACCAGATTCAGCCGGGTACGGTCATTCGCGGCGGCGCAGGACGCTACGTTCAGCGCCTCGGCATCAGCGACAACGTGCAGGTCGGAGGCAACGCGCCGTTCCAACCCTCCTCGACGGTTACCCGCGGCAATGTAGACACCCCAGGCGGTGTAGGAACCAATGCATCGCCTCTTAACTTCACCTCGCATCAGTACAACTACCCCAGTCCAAACGCCTTCGGCTGGAATCTGACCGTCGAACAGGAGTTCAAGAACGTCGGCATCTTCACCCTCGGCTACGTCGGCCGCAGGGGAGTTCACCTGGAACAGCTTGCCAACATCAACCAGCTCCAGCCAGGAACGATCCAGGCAAATCCGAATGTACAGGCACCGGACTACCTCCGTCCCTACAAGGGCTACTCCACCATCACGGAATCGGAGAATCAGGGAGCGTCCATGTACCACTCCCTGCAGGCCAACTTCAAACGCCGCCTCACCAAGGGGCTGCTCTTCGGTGCGGCTTACACCTGGTCCAAGAGCCTGGACTTCGGCTCCTCCAACGGCACCAACCTGCCCAACGCGTACGACAGGTCGAACTTCTACGGTCCGAGCGACTTCGACACACGTCACGTGCTGGTGCTTAACTACGTCTGGGAGATTCCATTCGCAACGCACTCAACCAACTTCATCGAACGGACGACGCTCGGCAACTGGCAGTTCTCTGGAACCATCCAGGGACAGACTGGCACCCCTCAGACAGTCTCGCAGAACAATGACCGCGCCGGCGTCGGTCCCGGTTCGGGCAACCAGCTCTGGGTTGTCTCATCGAATCCAAAGCTGCCTCACCAGTTCTCCGGCTATAACAACAGCAATCAGTGGTTCGATACGAGTGTCTGGTCTCCGGCTCCTTCCGGAACCTTCGCTCCTCGCGGAATGCGTGGACTCATCTATGGTCCCGGCTTCCAGAGCTTCTCGGCAGCATTGCAGAAGGGCTTCCACGTCGTGCCTAGCCACGAGAACCATCAGCTGATCTTCAAAGCTGAGGCTTTCAACTACACCAACCATCCCAACCTCGATAACCCCGACATGGGACCCACCGATGGCAACTTCGGCAAGGTCACCGGCAAGGGCAATACCTATGGCTCAGAACGGCAGTTCCAGTTCAGCCTTCGCTATGCCTTCTAGGGACGGTTCATCCCTTAGGAAAAGAGCCCGGTCATTTGACCGGGCTCTTTTGCCTCTGTCCTGGATTGCTACCGAGAAACCGGCTCCCCAAGATCGATCTGGCTCAACTTTCCATTAGCCTCGGCCCATCGTGCTCAATTGAGTTCCTGGGCGAGTCCGATGAGAAGCCCCTCAGGCCCGCGGATGTAGCAAAGCCGATACGAGTCCTGATACCGGACTACTTCGCCTACGAGCTGTGCGCCGCGCTTGCGAAGCCTGCCAAGCGTCTCGTCGATGTCGTCCACGGCGAACATGACGCGGAGGTAGCCTAGAGCATTCACTGGAGCGTTGCGGTGATCCGCGACGACAGGCGGCGTGAGGAAGCGGGAGAGCTCGAGACGGCTGTGGCCGTCAGGCGTGCGCATCATCGCAATCTCGACGCGCTGGTCGGCAAATCCGGTGACACGCCCTGCCCATTCTCCTTCGATCGTGGCCCGTCCTTCGAGCTCAAGGCCAAGCTCTCGAAAGAAATCAATTGCCCCTCCGAGGTCATCGACGACGATTCCTACGTTATCCATCCGTTTGAGCGCCATCCGTCGACTGTACAAGATGTCGCCTGGATGCAACAACGGACGCTTTCCAACGCCGAAGCACGAGCCGTGCAGAGGCTGCCAGATTGTTCCCGAACAGCCCTTAATTGAAAATCAACTGCGGACTGAAAGAGTTATGTGTTCGGGACGAGGTGTAAGAGACCGATTTGTTGAGATAGCGCAGCTTTGCGCGCCTAAATCATTCTGACTTCGTAGTGTGTCAATCTGCATTGAAATGGCTGCAGAATAAGAACTGGCGCCCCGATTGAATCGAGGCGCCCGGATCGGCTCTAATGCATGTGCTCAGTAATTGATGCGCAAGCCAAACTCCAGGACACGTGGTGTACCGGTGCCTACAAGGCCTGCAGAGTTGATGGTTGATGTGATCGTACCGAAGCTGGCGGGTACGGTGAGCGACCTGGAACCATCTTTGGCGGTGGTGACAATCAAGGAGCTTGCTGGTTGTCCATATTGTGCGCGGTTGAAGATGTTGAATGCCTCGGCCCGGAAACTCACGCTATTGCGTTCAGTGATACGGAAGTTTTTCTCGATCGCTGAATCGTTCTGCCAGAGCGCAGGACCAGTGAGGAGGTTCTTGCGTGCGTTCCCCCAGA
This sequence comes from Edaphobacter sp. FHG110511_03, assembly GCF_059115365.1. NCBI lineage: Bacteria > Pseudomonadati > Acidobacteriota > Terriglobia > Terriglobales > Acidobacteriaceae > Edaphobacter > Edaphobacter sp. FHG110511_03. The sequence continues at coordinate 1,897,572 of NZ_JBZYWL010000001.1, forward strand.
CCCCGGTTGCGGGGAGATGAAACGCAGCAGGATTGATCCAATGCGAGATGCTGCGGCCGGGCAGATAGAGCGGGACGCCAGGAACCCGGTCAGGGCGTTGTCCTACGTTATTGCCATCGACCAGTTCCTTGGCGTCGCGGCTCAACGTTACATTAACCGGCAAGCCAGCTCTTGCACTCAGCAGGGAGTTCAGAGACCATCCGCCTGCGAGAAGATTGATCGCATGGCTGTTGTTGAAATACTTTTTGCCCCGGCCAAACGGCAGCTCATAGACGATGCTGAAGGTACCACTGTGACGCGAGTCGAAATCACTACTGGCATAGTCGCAACGGAAGCAAGCAAGATTCTGGGCGGAATCAGCATCGCCTGCTCCGACGGATCCGTCATTGAGTGCGTGGGAATACATGTAATTGCCTCCGAGAAAGAGGCCATTGTGAAAGCGGCGCGTCACGCTGGTGACGACAGAATTGAAGCTTGACATGCCTTCGTTGTATTTTGTGTCGATCTGACTAGGGTACTGAGGCAGGGGGCGTTTCGTCGTGACGGGATCGATCAGGTTGGTATAGCTACGTCGGAAGAGGTGAAGTCCATGGGAGCCAAGATACGTGACGGTGAGGATGGTCTGGCCGGGAAGGGCTTGCTGAGTGGAAGCTGTCCACTGCTCGACGTATGAATCCGGATGATTGCGTGCCATCGAACGAGGAGTGAGCGCCAGGCCTGTGGACGGAGTGAGGGCAGGATCAACAGGGTAAGAATATTGAACGAAGCTGCCGTCCGACTGGCGGCCGCTCGTGAGAAGCGTGGAGGGCTCAGTGTTGACGACGGGGCTGTCTTCATCACCGAGTTGCACTTCGCCGTGGAAGGTGCCGAAGCCGGCACGGAAGACGGTATTGCCTCCAAGCGACTCGGGCGCATAGGCGACGGACACACGGGGGTCGAAGCTTAGATAGTTGGGATGATAAAAATCGGTTCCCATGCCGCAATAACCACCGCAGTCGGCGATGTCGAATGGGTTGGCACTGTTGTGAATTTCGTGGAACGGAGCAAAGTAGTTGTAGCGAAGGCCATAGTTGATCGTGAGATTTTTTGATGCCTTCCATTCGTCCTGGGCATATCCAGCGACCTGATATTTACGCATGCCTTTGTCCGGAAGAGCAGCCGTCGTTTGAAATGTGTTCAGTTGATTGGCGAGGAATGCCGAAGGGCTGAGGAAGTTGGCTGTGCCGTCAACGGAGTTCTGCTCGTTGAACCAGGGAAATTTGAGTTCAGCGCCGAACTTAAGAGTGTGATAGCCCCGCGTCCAGGTGACCGTGTCATTGAGTGATTCAGACTGGCCTACCTGCTCTTTGGTATAGTCTTCGGCCAGAGTCGCGAAGCCTGTGATCGAAAAATTAAAGGGAAGCCCCGTCTTCTGAAACTGCAGGAACGTATTTCGATTGAAACCGAATTGTGTCTCGTTGATCAGATGTGGATTGAAGATGTGGGTCTCTTCGAGAACGAAGTTCTGCACCCGTGAGGTAACGGTGATACCTTGCGCGAGAGCATTGAGTGCGCTTGTGGATATGCCGTCATCGATGTTGTACCGTGCATAGGCGGAATCATCTTGAGAGAATCGATGATCGATCCGGCCTGTTCCCGCATTCTCGGTATTGGGGCTTGGTACTATGCCAGTGAACAAGTCCGTGTTGGCATCGGATGTGTGGGCCTGCCCCACAGGAAACGCATTGACGATGGAGGCCAGCGAGGGCTGTGCCGCCGCTACCTGGTTGCGGAACGCTTGGCTCGGAACGAAACCGCTCGAAGGAACTCCGCCTAGTTGTTGTCGAAAACCTTCATAATTCGCAAAGAAGAACGTGCGGTCTTTTACGATAGGGCCATCGAGACTTCCTCCGAACTGATTCAGCTGGAACACTGGGCGCTTGCTGCTGTTTTTTATTGGGCTTAGTGCATCGAAATAGTTGTTGCGCAAGTAATCGAAGACGCTGCCGTGAAATGCGTTTGTGCCTGTCTTCGAGATGAGGCTCACTTGTCCTCCAGCGGACCCGCCAGTATCCGCGGTGTATGCGCCTGCATTCACTTTGAACTCTGCAATAGCTTCCGTCGAAAACTGGAGGCGAAGCGCCGATTTGAGGGAAGCATGAAAGACGCCGCTGGCATCCACACCGTCGAGGCGGAAGTTGTTGTCGTCAGTGCCATTTCCCGCGAAACGAATGCTCGATTGGGCTCCGAATCCGGAATCGATCGCCCCCGGCGCGAGCAGCTCAAGATTGGTAATGTTACGTCCGTTCAGGGGGATCTTAGAGATCTGAACCGATTGGATCGTGCCGCCGACGGTGGCGTCACTCTTGTTTAGCTGAGCGCCTTCTGTGTCAGCCTCAACGCCGATAGTCTGCGATATGGCGCCAACGGTAAGTTTGGCGTTTATAGTGCGAACGTCGCCCGAGTGGAGGTCTACATCGCCGACCCTCACCTCGCGGAAACCGTCTCGTGAAAAGATAATGCTGAAACGTCCAATGGGCAGAGATGAAACGACGTACTGGCCGTGGGTGTCGGTTTGAATCATGCGGACCTGGTTGGTCCCTTCCTGGGTCACCGTTACCAGTGTTCCCATAACTACCGCTCCCGAAGAGTCGGTCACTGTTCCATTGAGTTCAGTGCGGTCGATTTGCGACCACGATACAGATGGGAAGAGAAGTCCAAGACATAACAACGTATATCGGAATTTTCGTTTCATAGAGAACCTCCGTCGTTCGATAAAAGGGCATACTCGACCGTCGGCGCCAGCGTGGCTGGCGCCGCGGCGTACATTAGTCACGTTGTTAGTTCTTCGCGAACAGGGCATTTCCATCGGGGATCTTTGCTGCGATCTCCCGCCGAATGGCATCTGCCTTGTTTGCCGCATCAGCTTCACTCGTTGCGTCGGTGCAGGCGATCTCCATCACAAGAATTCCGATCTGCCGATGGTGAGCGTCGAACAGGAACATCTTCATGTTGTAGAACTGGCCATCGTCGATCTTGGGGCCGTATATCTTGCCGTCCTTGACTGCAGCGAAATCACTCTTGGAAGTAGGAATACCGATGCGGGTCGCATTGCCGTTAGCGATAATCACCATCTTGTCGGCTCCCGGAGGTATCGCATGAAGTCCGAGCTTGCGCAAAAGCGGATGGGCGGACAACGTCTCAAGAGCAATCTGCTGCGCGCGAGGAGCATTTACAGAGAGCTGTTCTTCTGTGATCTGGGGCTTCGTTTGCGTTACATTGGTGGGACGGTAGGCGAGGATGCGGCTCACTTGGCCGTCCTGCTTCGGAGCTGCGACGAGGAGTATGCCTAACTGAGGAACGAGCCTAGCTGTCTTGGCTCCAGCGCTCGTCCGTACGCTACCGAGGCTTACGTAATGCTCCAGGTCCTTCTGCTCGAAGACATCGATCTCACCGTTCGCTGCGGCATAGATACGCTTGGTTCCCGCGTCGTAGATAAGATCGTCGATACCGGTGGCGATGGGAAGGGCCTGTAATTCTTTGCCGGTATTCGTATCTAGGACAACGATTTGGCCGCTCCTGCAACCAATGAACAGCCTCTGCCGCTGTTCGTCCAACGCCATAGCGACATTCTGTCTGCCAAGAGTGATCGGCCAGTTCGCAATCTCATGGTTGCGAAATCGGTCGATGACAACAACATGATTCGTGGCCTTATCGTTCAGATAGATATGAGGGCGATAGTTATCCAGGGCCATGGCCTCCAAAGTGTCCCCGTCTATCTTCATCTCGGTTTGCTTGGAGTTGTTCGCGGTGTCAATGACGCTCAACATAGAATATTTTTGGCCGATGTCACCTCCACCGTTATCAACATAAAGATATTTACGGGAGATATCGAAGCCGATTGCATCGGCGTCCTTGAGAAGAGGGATCTTCGCTAACGGGCTGTAGTCCTCTCCGTCGAAGATGCGGACCGAACCATCGACACCGTCCGTAACGTACAGCTGGTTCGTGTCGGCGCGGTAGAAGAGCGCATGCGGGCGGCCAATATTGTCAATTTTATGAAGGAGCTTCCCGTTCTCCGCGTCGAGGACAAGGACGGCCTTATAGTCTTCAGGGGTCACGAAGATGCGGTTTCGCTTAAGGTCGACTTCGATGTGATCGAAGTTGCCAGTGATGTCTGATGCCAACTGGAAGGTTTTCGTGAGCTCCAATGGCGCCGTTGCTGCCGTTTGGCAAATGACGGAGGGAGAGAAGCAGAGAGCCATCCCCAGGGGAAGGCCGAAGAGGGATTTATAGGGTGATTTCAAAGCGAGGTAGACGCTTCCTCTCATCAGGGATAGGGCAAGCGTAGGTCATCGTCCGCTTAAAAACGTGACAAGGCGAAAAATGATTGAAAAAACTTGATTCAGAGAATCTTCAGAATTGGCGCGGCTTTTGTAGCCTTGCACCTCGTAACACGATGAAGCTTAACCCAAGCTTAAGCTTTGCCGAAGCTGATAGTGCATCGAAGCTGCTTCGTGGTGGAAGCTCCGCCGCCAATTTGATTGGCGTGAAGGGGTTGCCGCCTGCTTTGTGAAAAATCATGACGAACACTGTGAAACGTGTGTAACCGCGCGTCTTTCTAAGGCTGCGCTAAGGTTCATTGGCTTGACTGTAGCCACCGACGCCGTTCCAAGTAGCCCATAGTCGCCCTCCACGCGATCGTCAAGGAGGAGGGGTTATTGAATGGGACGTCTGCGGCAAGGCCTTGGCCGATGACAAATGACGCAAGACAGAACGACCGTTTCTCCTTTTTCATTCGCCTCTTCGGCGTACGTATTGTGCTCTGTCCACGAGGACAGGCCTCCGCCGGCACAGCGATGAGAGACTCCCGCGTGCCACGGGACGATGCGCACCAGCACCGAGCACAAACAACTAAATCCCTTCGCCAAACTCAACAGGAGCCCATCGTGTTTCGACGCATTTCGCACTGCATCCTCCCATGTCTACTTTCTCTCGGCCTGAGCACGAGCTCTGCCTACGGGCAAAAATCTCAGCCTTCGTCCGAGTACGTTCATGTCGATGCGCCGTTTGCGCAGTCGCTCGTCGACAAAGAAATGGTTAATCACAGCGATATCGGCAAGCTGGGGATTCACGCGATTCCACCTGGGGCAACCGATAACGTCATCATCGCCTGCAATATCCGCTCTAAGAACGGAAAGAAGTCGTCTGCAGCCGACTTGGAGAAACTTGCCGCTGGCAAATCTGAAGCAGCACGAATCGACAACGAGAAGATCTTTGACCTCCTTCTCCCGATGACGGACGCGCATGGCGGCGACTTGAAGGGAGGTTTCGTGGTGATGGAAGTCCCTTTCTCGAAAGCTACCACTGAAGCCGAGGCGCTAAAGATCGGCATGGTAGTCCGAGATGAGCTTCAAGCCCAGATTCCCAGTAGAGCTGCTCTGTACCAACCCTAGAGAACCGGCCAACAACCGGAAGAAAGAAGATCGCGATGAAAAAGCTTTTCTTGTTACTTCTTTTCGTAGTAATCCCGATGATGGCCCAGACGGACCGCGGAACCCTTACAGGGATTGTGACTGATCCGACCGGCGGAAGAGTGGTCGGAGCCAAGGTTTCGGTGAAGTCCAACTCCACGGAGTTGGAGCGTAATGCGACGACGAACGGATCTGGTGCATATACGGTGACTTCGTTGTCGACCGGTATTTATCAAATTAAGATCGAAGCGCCCGGTTTCTCGAAGCTCGTTTTGACCGATGTAACTTTGGACGTAGGCCAGATCCGTACCATGGATGCCTCGCTCTCGGTGTCGGGTGAAGCAACACAGGTAGAGGTCACCGACGCTGGGTTGTCAAAATCGTCTGTGGAGATTGGTGGTGTCGTCCATGGTCGACAGGCCCAGGACCTGCCCCTCAATGGTCGTAGCTATGTCGGACTGGTTTCTCTTGTGCCCGGAGTGATCGACTCAGGCACCGGAACGCAGCAGGATGTACGATTCGCGGGCCTTTCTGATGAAGATAATACGTGGCACTTGGATGGCGTCGACAACTCGGGAATCAATCATCAGTATCAGAAGGTAGACTTGCACCTTCAGGTCTCTACTGAAGCGATCGCAGAGTTTCGTGCGAATGGCGTAGCGTACAGCGCTGACCAGGGTGGCAGCGTCGGTGGTCAGATTGAGGTGGTCTCCAAGACGGGGGGCGACATGTATCACGGTGCTGCCTGGGAGTTCATCCGAAACGATGTGTTCGATGCGAAGCCATGGGGTTTTCGAACTGCACTTCCGGCACTTCGTCTGAACAATTTCGGCGCAAACATTGGAGGGCCGATCATCAAGAAGAAGCTGTTCTTCTTCGCGAACTATGAGGCGTTACGCCAGAGCATCAACACGGCACTCACCGGCCAGGTCCCCACCGTGGCGTTCCGTAATCAGGTCGCTGCCCAACAACCCGTTCTTGCGCCCCTGATCAACGCATATCCAATTGGGCAAGTTCCAATCGACAGCATCAGTGATGAGTGGTTTGGCAGCGGGCCGAACGTGACTCATGAGGATTCGGGATTGATTCGCGCTGACTACCATGTTAACGATCGGATGAACGCCTTCGTCCGATTCAACACCGACCACTACACGCAGACGGCACCTGACAGTTTCAATCCCTCAACGGCCTTCAATAATCTGAACACCCCAAATGCCACAGTCGGAGTTCAGAACACGTTCTCGTCAAATGTCTTCAATGACGCGCGTTTCGGATTCGACCGAGCGGAGTTTTCTCAGGGCCAGAACACGCCATTCCCATTCGCGTTGCAGATCGCGCCATTTGGGACCATCGATTCGCCCAGTGGCTCGATCCGTAACGATAACTCCTTCACGGGGCTCGACGACATCACCTTTGTTCACGGTGTGCACAACATCAAAGCTGGCCTGACTGTTCGCCGAGTTCAGGAGAACAAGGCATCGCCGAATACTCCGGCAGAGACCATCGGCTACCTTAGCCCAACGACATTTTTGCAGAACCTGATCGATTCTGACAGCTACGCGGGCGCGGTTCCAGTAACAGGCCAGCGATTGACGGAGTATTTCGCATATGTGATGGATCAGTTCAAGCTGGGATCTACACTCAACTTCAACCTAGGTGTCCGCTATGAAAACTTCGGTGTTGATCACGAAGTTTTGAATAGATTCCTCAACGCAGATCCCATCAACTGTCCCGGCGTGATCTGCGCCCCTAACATTCCGTGGTATTACCGAAGCAACTTGCTCTTTTCTCCTCGCGTTGGCGTTATCTGGTCTCCTGCTCAGTTTGGAGGGAAGCTCGCGATACGATCCGGCTTCGGAATCTATAACGGCTTCGGCCAGTTTGGTGGTCTGGGGCAGCCTATTGGCAATTTGGCAACGAAGTACACTCTCAACCAAACGCAGGCCCCAGGCTTCGGATATCCCGTGCCTCCAGACCTTGGCGTGGCCACCCTCAGCAATGCGCCCGCTGCCGCGTCAATCCATCGAAAGATGACAAACATCTATGAGTGGACCCTGTCGGTTCAACAGGAGATCGCAAAGCAAACGACGTGGCAGGTCGCATACTTCGGAACACGTGGAGCTCATCTCTTCTCGAGTATCACTGTAAACGGTATCGACCCTGCCACTGGGAAGCGCCCCTATGCGGGTTTCTCGACCATGGGCTACCAGAACAGCTCCAACGATGCGTATACACATGCATTTCAGACAAGCATCCAGCGCAGCTTCAATACGGGATTGATGTTGTCTGCAAATTACGAATGGTCGCACTCTATAAACACCGGCGGTGTTGGTGGTGGTGAGGCGGACACCCCCCAGAACAGCAACTGTATTCCTTGTGAGCGTGGACCTAGCGATCAGGACGTTCGTCACTACTTTAGAGCAAGTACGATCTATCAGCTGCCATTTGGTCGTGGACGTCAGTTCCTGAGCAATTCGCCCCGACTGGCAAATTTCTTCCTGGGAGGCTGGCAGCTCGCAGGAATTGCATCGGCGCGCACTGGCCTTCCGCTCAATGTCACGATGAGCCGTTCAGCGAACGCACTGCCCGACCAGATCAACAAAGGACAGCGTCCCGATCGGGTTCCTGGAGTGCCGCTCTATCCGGACCATCAAACCCCTTCGAATTGGATTAATTTGGCTGCATTTGCAACACCAGCGAATGGTGCATGGGGCAATCTTGGGCGCAATGCGGTACGGGCTCCCGGACTCTGGCAGATTGATCCGGCACTTAGCAAGAGGTTCTCAATTACTGAGCGTGTTGGTGCGAACTTCCGCGCGGAGGCATTCAACATCCTGAACAGAGCGCAGTACGGGAAACCTGGAGTCAGCTGGGCGCCACCAACTGGGACGCCTGGTTCTCCAAAATACTCTCCAAATCCGAATAACTTCGGTGTCATCACTAGCGCGTTCAGCACGAATGCTACCGGAAGTGGAACCCCACGTGAGTTGCAGTTCAGTTTGAAGGTGGACTTCTAAGAGGTGTCGGGGGGCCGACCTGCCCCCGTTTCTCATGCCGCAACGTAGTATTCGATTCAGACAATTTGAACTTAAGGACAATGCTATGAAGCAATTTGCGCAGTTTGTCGTGACCGTGTCACTTCTCGGAGCCTGCATCTCGGCACAAGCGTCGGACTATAAGGTTCAGACGCGTTACCCGATCTCAGGAACCGATGGTTGGGACTACATCACCGTAGACAGTGTTGGGCGCCGTATTTATGTATCTCACGCTGTGAGAGTCAATGTTCTTGATGTCGATACGGGCTCCGCCGTGGGGACTATCGAAGACACACCAGGAGTGCATGGAATTGCTATAGCACCGAACCTGAAGCATGGCTTCACAAGTAATGGTAAGGAAGACAAGGTCACAATGTTCGACACGGGGACTTTGGCGGTCATTAAGAAGATCGAGGTCGGCAAAGGCCCCGATGGGATCTACTTCGATCCAGGTTCACAACGGGTCTTCACCAACAACCATAAATCGCACGACATCACCGCCATCGATGCAACAAATGGAACTGTCGTTGGGACTGTGAATGTTGGCGGAAATGGCGAGGGAGCAGCGACTGGCAAAGACGGCCTCGTCTATGTGGCTCTTGAAGACAAGGATGAAGTTGCGGCCTTCGACCCGAAATCGTTGGAGGTGAAGCGCCACCTACCACTCAGCGGGATTAAGGCTCCAACGGGACTCGCCGTCGACGTCAAAAACGACCGGATCTTTGTCGGTGGCCACAGCAAGATGATGGCGGTCCTGGATGGTTCCACGGGAAAGCAGATCACTTCCGTGCCCACAGGTAGTGGCACGGATGCAGCGGGCTTCGATGCGAAGAACCACTTGATCTTCTTCTCGAATGGGGAGGGAAACCTGACTGTCATCGAGCAGAAGGGCCCGAATGAGTACATTGCTCGTGAGCCTGTGGTTACACAGGCGAGTGCCAAGACGATGGCATTCGACAAAAAGACAGAGAAGATATTTCTCCCTGCAGCCAGGGTGGTGATGACGCCTGGGCCAGACGCATCACAAAAGCCAACAAAGACAATCACTGAAGGCACTTTCTGCGTTTTGGTTGTGGGCAAGTAGCAGGTGGGGACGCTGGATCGGATGAGAAAAGGGACGGAAACCCCTTCGACGCGACGCGTGTTCTTGCGCGCTTCCGGTAGGGCGGTAGCAACAGCAGTGTCGCTGCCGCCGTTCCTTCTAGACGGACAGGAAGCCTTTGGCGATACGTCCCCGTCAGTGTCCCTTATGACCCAGCTAAGCGTTTACATGAGTACCGGCAAAGAGCAACCTTTACCAGCTCCGGTGGCAGAACAAGCGAAGCTTCATGTCTTAGATACGTTTGGAGCGATGATCTCCGGCATTACCTTACCGCCAGCCAAAGTAGTGGCAGATTTGCCAAAACCCATGCGAGCGAACAGACGGCAACCGTCCTTGGGACGCGACTGCTCCGTGGTCACATCAAAGCGGCATTTGTAAACGGAATGTTTGTACCCAAACGTGTCGATGCAGTGCGTGGGATTGTCCTAAACCCGATGAGCGGAGAAGAGGTCATCGCAAAGTTTAGAGACCTCACGAAGGCAGCTATTTCTCCCACAGCAGTAAAGAGCGTTGCACCCAATAAGTTGATTTAACCCGGAGGAGAACCAAAGTTATGTCACGGTGCCAAGTAAAATCTACAGCGAAGGTGCTGATTGCTTGTTCGCTCTCGCTCTTTAGCGGATGCGAACCCGCGTTTGCCCAGATGTCCACGGCCCAGGGGCCCCAAAAGATGGGCCCTGTTGGTCAAGACGAGGCGAAACCAACAAAGGTGGTGGCGCCTGTGAATTCGGTGGTCGATCCGGGCATCATCCCAAGCCGTCAGGTTATTACTCCAGCAGGATTGCAGAGCGTATTCGAGAGCAGAGTCAACGGGGTCGCATTCAGCGAAGACGGAAAAACTATCTATGCAGCCACGCTCGGTCAGAATTCTTCCCATATCTTCCAGATTGATCTGGAAACTAATCGTATGGCCAACGTCATCGATTCTCAGGTCAGTGCGGGGATGCAGGGACTGGCTTACGATCCTGTGGCCCATGCTCCAGTGATGAGCGGTCTCTCGGGGGCGGCAAAAGGGAAAGACTCCGTGGTGCAGTTGGTTTCTCTCGAGAACAGCCAGAGTAAGCTCATCTCCGCAAAACTGGGGGATCATCAGGCGGGCAGTGTCGGACTCGGGCTTTCCAAGAACGTGAGGGGGCAAAGGCTTGCGGTCGTTGCACTCACATTCAACGATGAAGCGGCTATTGTTGATTTAGGCACAAAACAGGTCGTGACCAACATCAAGACTGGTGTTGCACCGTTCGGCGCTGTAGTGAGTCATGACAGTGCAGTCGCATATGTGAGCAACTGGGGCGGCCGCTTCCCGAAAGCGGGAGAGAGAACCGCCGCGACTGGTCCAGAGGCCAATGCAGACCAGGTGCTTGTTGATGGGCACGGTCTTGTCTCAAGTGGAACAGTGACGCGTCTCGATCTTGTCTCCGGAAAAGTATCCGCTTCGGTGGAGGTTGGGCTCCATCCGTCGGGCATGGCATGGGACGAATCGCGTCAACGACTCTATGTGTCGAACAGTAATTCGGACACGATCAGCGTCGTTGACACGAAATCCAACCGTGTCATTGAAACGATCTCTCTTCAGCCGTTCAACAGGAAGGTGGCGGGCATCTCTCCTGAATCGGTCGTCCTCTCCCCGGACCGCTCGACCCTGTACGCTGCCTGTGCAGGTATTAATGCAATCGGGGTCGTGAAGCTGAACGGCGCACATCCCCATGTAGCAGGCCTTATCCCGACCGGATGGTATCCAGACGATGTCGTTGTGAGCCCTGATGGCAAATTTATTGCCGTTGCGACATTGCTTGGAGTGGGTACAGGATGGAACAGCGCCAACCTGCTTGCGAGAGAAAAGCGCGAGGGGATGAAGCCGGAGTTGAATATCCATCGGCGTTACGTTCACGCGGACCGTGGATCAGTTCATATAATTCCGGCGCCGGATACAGATGAACTGGAGCGCTATAGCGTCGCAGTCGCGGAGGACAACCACCTTGGATTGCCAGGAGAGCTCATGCCGAACACATTGGCAAAGAGCAATGTCGCACCCCGTCCAGTCCCCGCCCATCTCGGTGAGCCATCGACAATCGATCATGTGATCTACATCATTAAAGAAAACCGAAGCTATGATCAGTACTTCGGATCGCTTGGGAAGGGCAATGGTGATCCGAGTCTCAACCTCTACCAGGACGATGTCATTCCGAACCATAGGAAGCTCGCGAAGGAGTTTGTCCTGCTCGACAACTTCTTTGCGAATGGTGGCAACAGTGCTGATGGACACCAGTGGTTGACCCAGGCGGCGGAGACTGATTATGCGTATTGGCCGGGCTATAACGGGCGCAGCTATCCGAAGAATGGTGACGATCCACTTGCCTTTGCTGGTTCGGGATTCCTCTGGGACCACTTAATCGCAAATCATAAGACGTTTGCCGATTTTGGGGAATACATTGGGGAAATGGGTGGCAAGAACGGTGACCTTCGAGCGAAGCTGCTTGATGAATACAAACAGGGAAGTGACTTTATTGGAACCTTCCATACGCAAGCGCCGATTGCTGAACTCAACCGCTATCTTGTCCCAGACTTTCCCTCGTATGGGCTGAAGGTGCCTGATGTGACTCGAGCAAGGATCTTTCTGCGGCATTTGAAGCAATGGGAAAAGCAAGGCAGCATGCCGAACTTTGTGATGGTGCAGATGCCGTCTGACCACACGGAGGGGACGACTCCTGGCTTTTCAACTCCGAAGGCTTGTCTCGCTGATAACGACCTTGCGATTGGACAGATCGTAGACGGCGTTTCGCACTCGCCTTTCTGGAAATCAACGCTGATCTTGATTGTCGAAGATGATGCACAGGACGGGCTCGACCATGTTGATGGTCACCGCACGGTCGCATTGGCGGTCAGCCCCTACACGAAGCGTGGCTCTATTGACTCGACCTTCTACTCTCAGGTCAGCATGGTGAAGACCATTGAGATGATCTTCGGTGTACGGCCGATGTCCATATTCGACATGATTGCCAATGATATGAGAGCAAGCTTCCAGTCAATGCCAGATTTGACGCCCTATCAGGCGGTCGAGCCGAAGCAGTCGGTTTACGAGAGAAATCCAGAATTAAAGGCATTGAACGGACAACAGAAGCTCGATGCAATTGCTTCGAGCAAGATGGACTGGAACGAGCCCGATGACGTGCCTACCGAGCAGCTGAATGCAATTTTGTGGCGAAATAGCAGCGATACTGATTACCCAACGTGGAGGAAGAACTCGGCAGCATTTCAGCCATGGTCTCCGAAATAAAGCCTGGATCTAACTTCGAGGTGGGCGGAACGTTCTGCCCACCTCGGGCTTGGCGGGAGCCTCAGAATTTAATCCTGCCAGTAAATTGCAGTCGTCTTGCTGGCGCGGCTGCTGTGGGCTGTCCAAAAAAAGCCGACTGCACATTACCCACATAAGACGTGTAGTTTGTGTGATTGGTGACGTTAAAGGCGTCGATTGCAAACGAGAACGTAGGCATCTTTTCTGCGCCTTTGTGAGGCGCCAGAAGGTCATGGCTCCAGCGGAGGTCGAGTTCGCTTGTATCCCCGCTCTCGAGCGTGTTGCGGCTTACACCCGCGGGGCGGGCATTGAGGATTCCTGTGTTGAATGTATCGACGCCAGATGTCTCGGTATAAGGCATACCCGAGTAAAGCTTCACAGCCGGCCCAAGGTTGAGCCAATGGTCTTCATTGAAGGTTGCCAGGAGATTGAAGCGATGACGTTGGTCGAAGTCGGCGCGTCCGTACTCCCCGTCAAGTGAGTACTGATTGGCCGGGTACCAGGCGATACCGCCGGTGTTGTTGTTTGTGTGGCTGAAGGTATATTGAGCCATCCCTGAGAACCAATGGCTGGCCTTACCTTGGAGGGTCAGATCGACTGCATCTCCGACTTGCCTTCCCTCGGACTCGATCTTCCGGATCGTTCCGAAGCTAGGATCAGGTCGTCCCGCGTCATAAAACGGTGGGAGCGGAGCGTTGTTGTCCCGCGAACGAAAGAGATGCACTCCGATTGTGCCTCGATAGGTCGCTGAGACGGACAGGCCTTTCATAACCTCTCGTTCCACGCCGGCGCTGAAATTGGTCGTGTAGGGGATTCTGGTGGAATCAGTGCGAGTAACAAGATTGGTCGGCAGCATAGAGAGATCGGTGCCCGATGGATACGGTCTTGGGTAGGTCGGATTGAGCAGCGTAAATGATCGGATGATGACGCCGTTATACCGCTTCAGGTCGGCCATCGATTGAGCGCCTGAGCGATCGAAGAATAGGCCGGCACCTGTCCTAAGGATGGTCTTATGGTCGGGAGCGGCATACGCAATCGAGAATCTTGGAGCAAAATCCAGGCCAGATTTGAAATATGTCTGCCAGTCATAACGCAGACCGGCAGTTAACTGAAGATTGGGGCGAAGTTGAACCTGATCCTGAACAAACGAACCAATTTCGTTCATCCAGAAGACGGTGCGCCCCACTCCTTCTTGTTGAGTGAAGGAGTATGGGACGCCAGCTTGATAGTCTCCGATGCTCCCGAAGTTATAGGTGCCAAGACGATTGGCATGGTCTTCCCAGGCGCGGCGGCTGAGGTTCGGGATGTTCACACCGAACTTTACATAGTGGTTTTTGTGCGTCCAGTTAACAATGTCGTTGATCTTTACGTTGTTTTCAGTGTTGAGTAGATCAGCTTGGGCGCCACCCCCCGTGAAGGCCCCGTCTATTACGATTTTTTGTGCATTGACCACACTATGTGTAGGGTTATGATCCTTTTCGTAAAAGAGCTGCAACTGATTCAGAATGGTCGGCGAGACGATCCATCGATCGTTGAAGATCACATCGTCCTCGCGTGCTTGCGTGTTCACTCCAGCTTCAGCGAGGACAAGGCCGCCGACGCCGAAGTTACGTGAGATCGTATCGGTTACGTTGTATTGAAAAGAAACCCGATGGGTCGGCGAGAAGTCGTGGGAGATTCGCGCAGCGAACTCCGTATTGTGCACAGGGGTTGGAACGTTCGCGGTGAGGATACCCGACGGCGCGTTCGCATGCACGACAGACTGGAGGTTGTCTTCCTGCCGTGAACCGGAGAGAAGAAAAGTGGTTTTGTGATCTACGGGCACGGGTCCGGTGATGGAGCCCTCGTAAATCCTCTTCTGTTCAAATGGCTTTGAGACGGCGAAATGATTCTTCGCGTCGAAGGTGGAATCGCGGAACGTGAAGTTGAGGGTGCCGTGAAATTGGAGAGAGCCTGGTTTGGTAATGATCTCAATACGCCCTCTGCCAGGACGGTTTGTTTCGGCGCTATAAGGATCATTGTTGATTCGTGCCTCGGCAATGGCCGATGCAGACACACCTGTCCCTTTCATTTCGACGCCATCGACGATGATGGTCACACCCATGGTTGCTACGCCGGACTGATCGAGAAACGGCATAAGAGCAGCGATGTAATCCTGATCAAACACCGGAACTCTTTCCAGCATGGACGCGCTCGCGGTCACCTGGTCGCGGTTGGCAGCATTGTCGAGCTCCAGTTGGGAATTGTCAGGAGCGACCGTGACGGTCTCCGACACTTTTGATGTGCTGAGCTTGATTTGCACCTCGTGCATACCAGCTACGACATGGATCGGCGCAAGGTACTCATCGAACCCATATTTGGCAGGGAGGCGGAGATTGTAGTTGCCCGGCGCAACGTGGAGGATTCTGAAATGCCCGGTAGCATCGGAAATTGTACTGGCGCCATCCACAGGCGCGCCCTGGAGTGTCTTGAGGATCACGTCCTCATTCGGCACGGACGCTCCATCTGGATCGACAATCGTGCCTAATACATTAACCTGGGCCAAAAGCGATCCGCAGGGCAGGAAGAAAACACCTAAAACAATCATTCGCAATCCGAACGGCAGACTAAGCTTCATTGTTTATCTGTAACCCGGAGTACCTGAATTTCTTCTGAGGCCGAGGGCTTTGTTTATTGATGAACGGTGAAATTCTGCGTAACGTCTGCTCGCTGAAAAGAGATCGTAAAGCTAGCACCCTTTCCTAGTTCGCTATCGACGCGAATGGCGCCGTGATGAAAATCGATCAGGCTCTTTGCAATGGAGAGCCCAAGGCCATAGCCTCCGTCATTGTGTGTCCGGACCGTGTCCACGCGGAAGAAACGTTCGAAGATCTTTTCTTGGTCTCCAGGCGATATGCCAATGCCTGTGTCCCGCACGATAAAGCCACACACCGTATCGTCGAACCATGTCTCAATCCATATACGCCCTCGCTGCGATGTATATCGGATCGCATTGTCGATCAGGATCATCAAGACTCGTTCAATCATCGCCTGGTGGGCGCGCAAGGGCACGATTTGGGGCTGAGCCGTGTACTCTATCGTGATCTCGCGCGTGCTTGCGAGCGATCGAGCGCGGTCGAGCACTGCCCCTATCGGATCACTCAGTTCGATCATCTCCATGGGGCTCGAGATCTTTCCCTCAGTCCCTCGAGCAATCGTCAAAAGGTCACCGATCAGTGCCGTCATGTAGGCACTCTCAGCAAGTATGTCAGAGAGTCCTTCCCGGATTTTTGGAGGATTGTCTTCCTGCATCAATAACAGTTCGGCGTTCGAACGGATCAAGGTGACGGGAGTTCGAAGTTCGTGAGAGGCATCCGCTGTGAACTGCTCGATTCGTTCATAGGAGGTCGCAATACGATCAAGCATGTGGTTGATCGTGATGGAGAGTTGGTCTAACTCATCGTTCGTACCGAGCAACGGCAAGCGTCGTGATAGGCTTCGGGCGTCGATGGAGTTCGTAGTCTTTGTAATCTGATTGATTGGAAATAACGCCCGGCCACTCATCCAGTAGCCCGCGAACGCCGCCAATAGTCCCGCGATAGGAACGCTCAGTAAGAGTATCCACGCCAATCCGTTCGTCAGTTCCTGATACTCGGTTTGGTCTACCGCAACCTGAATCACAAATACATCGGGGCCAACAGTGGCGATCCGGCTAATCGTACGATACGACCGGCCGTTTACCTTGAGACTCTCTTTTCGCAGCTCGCCCGATTTCGGAAAGATAGCCGGAACCACGGTCATCATGTCTGGCTGATAGACGATTGATCCATCGGGCCGGAGTACCCTGAACATCTTGCCTCTGGGAAGCAGAGAGGAGTGCTCCCGAAGCTCGTCGTTCAGATTGTCCATCTCCTTCCTGCCAAGCTTGTGCAACAGAAAGGCGGTAACACCGTCGATTCCAGATGTCAGCTCCTGGTCGGCGGCATGGCGCAGTCCCCACTGTGCAGAGAGGACGATTCCGACGGCCACGATGATAAGGATTGTCATGACTAACGAGGCGTACCAAATCGTCAGTCGCGTTCTTATGGTAAGTGTCATAGATCGCGTTCCACGGTCAGCTTATATCCGAACCCTCGGACGGTGTGGATCAGCTTTTTGTCGGAATCTCCGTCGATCTTCGAGCGAAGTTGTTTCATGAACGCATCGAGCGTGTTGTTTTCGACCGTCCGTTCATATCCCCACACCGCATTGATGATTGCATCACGGCGAAGGACCATATGAGGGTTTCGCATCAAGAACTCGAGCAGAAGAAACTCTGTGCGAGTGAGGTTGATGTCGCGGGTTCCCCTTGAAGCAGCGTGAGTGATAGGATCCAGCTCCAGATCTTCGATACGATACATAAGGGACGGGGACGATATCGTCCGTCGTCCGAGCGCCCTTAGGCGTGCGAAGAGTTCATCGAACGAGAAGGGCTTCGTAAGGTAGTCATCAACTCCTGAATCGAGGCCGCGGACGATGTCAGCCGTAGAATCTCGGGCTGTGAGCATAATGATCGGAGTGGCTATCTTCGCATCTCGGAGTGACCGCGCGACAGCGAAGCCGTCTATGCCAGGAAGCATGGCATCGAGCACGATGGCCTCGAACGGATGGCTAAGAGCTATGTCCATTCCCTCTGTGCCGTTACTTGCCAGAACGATTCGATGCGATTGTTTCTCTAGCGCATCCCGGAGGAGGACCGACATTTTGGGATCGTCTTCAACTACAAGTATTCGCATCCGTGGCCACTTTCAGCATGATAAGAGGCAAACCTGAATTTTCCCTGAAGATTTTGGAAGCTATGCGTCGATCTAAATTTAAGCCAGAGGTGCATAGGCCTCGTCAGAACGTTCCGCATGAACAACTTGAGGAATCGATACGGTGAAGGTGCTACCTTTCCCGGGAGCTGAAATGACATCGATGGTCGAATGATGAGCTTCGACGACCCATTTCGCAATGGCGAGCCCGAGACCGTTGCTTTCCCCACTTTCCGCGCGGGACTGATCAACACGATAGAAGCGATTAAATATCTTGGGGATCGCGTCCTCCGGAATTCCTATTCCGGTGTCGCTTACCCGGAGGGCGAAGCTGTCTCCGGCAGGGAACAACGACAGGGTGATTGAGCCTCCTTGAGGCGTATATTTGATAGCGTTGTCGAGCAGGATAGAGATCATTCTTCGCAATAGTGAAAGGTCTCCAACCGTGGCGATGCCTGCCTGCACTTGCAGTTTGATGGATTGCCCCTTGATGATGGACCTCGGCTCTAACTGCTTCGCTACTTCGATGACCAGCTCTGTCAGATTGAGCGGCTTCCATTCAATCTTCTGGTGCACAAGGTCGGTACGGGCAATCGCGAGGAGAGTGTCCAGCAGTTGGGCGGTCGCTTCACACTCGACGTTGATATTGCTAAGTGCGGTTCTGTACTCTTCGGGCGAACGCTCCCTGCTTAATGCCAATCCTGCAGTCGTCATCATGATGGTGATGGCGGTGCTCAGATCGTGCGAGATGTCGCTAGTGAATTGAGTCAGACGTTCTACCGCGACCTCGAGTCTCCCAAGTAGTTGGTTCAATGTGATGGCGAGAACTTGCAACTCGTCTCCGGTGTCGGGTACGGGGATGCGTCTCTTCAGCTTCTGAATCCCGATATTCTTGGCCTCTGCCGTGATGCGATTGATGGGGTCAAGCGCACGGCCGCTGAGAATAAATCCGCCACCGACCGAAAACAGGAGCATAAGTGGACACACAAGAAGATAAGAATTCCGGATCGAGTTGAGAACTTCGAAGTGTTCGTCGATCTTGCCAGACAGGGACAATCGGTACGGAAGGCCTTCCAGCGTGACGATATGATCAAGAGTTCGGATCATATGTCCGTCGCGGCGGACCAATCCATAGCATCGTTGAGTGCAGTCCCTGTTAGGCCAGGGTACCTTCAGGTCGCTCGGGCCAGGAGAGGAATAGACAACCCGGCCGTTCGTGTCATACACCTGCACAATATCGGTCGAAGCAATCGCGAGGTTGAGTTGTTGGAGCTTTTCGATGAGAAACACGCTCTCGCCGGACCGAGGCCAATCGTTTACGAACCGCAACAAGCGGTCTTCGCGAGCCTCCATCGTTCGTTGACGTGAACTGGCCAGCGCCCGGTCTAGGTACCAGTAGGAGAAACCGCCAAGTCCCAACATTGTTGCGATCGTGAAGAGAATATAAAGAATGCAGACACGTACACGAAGCGACCGTCGGTTAATATTCATCGCGGTGATACCAACATGTAGCCAAGCGCCCGAACGGTTCGAATTTGGCTCTCTTGTCCTTTTTCATCGATCTTGGATCGCAGACTATGGATGTAAAAGTCGATGCTGCTGTCGCTGACGTCGGTATCATAAGACCAGCCCACCTCTCGGACCTGGTTGCGAGTGACCAATTGGTTCTTGCGACGCATCAAGAGTTCAAGGAGCGCATATTGTTTCTTGGTAAGGGGCACTGGTTGACCTTCACGAAGGACGGCCCGGTTCGTCGTGTCCAGTACTAGATCACCCGCGATCAGGCAGGAAGGTTCGATCACGGGACGTCTCCTGCTGATGGCGCGAACACGTGCGATAAAGACCTGGATCTGAAATGGTTTCGTCAAATAGTCGTCTGCGCCGAGATTGAGGCCGTGGACAATGTCGGGCATCGTATCGCGCGCGGTGAGCATGAGAACTGGAATGTCGCACTTTTCTGCGCGTATCTGCTGGAGTACGGTGAACCCATCGAGGCCAGGAAGCATGACGTCCAGGACCGCGAGATCGAATGGAACACTCAGCAGAAGATCTCGCCCCTCATCTCCACGCTCTGATATCGAGACCTGATGGCCTTCTTCATTTAGGCTCTGTTTGAGGATGTTGCCGATCCTTTTGTTGTCTTCGATGATGAGGATGTTCATGTCAGGCTATTAAAAATGGAAAACTGATTAAAAGCTTGACCGCGAATTATTAATTAGCTGTTACCCCTTCTCTTTCTAAGACTGATTTAAGACACCTCTTGTCGAATCTGCACATAGACATTTGTGTGGTACTGAGTCTCTGCAACGACCCCATTGGCGAGATCGGCGCAGCTGTGTGTGGAAAGGGAAGATCGATGAAGAAATTATCTGTATTACTTGCGCTCTCTTTTGTAACCTCTGCGGGGTACGGCGCGCCAGTAAGTAAACAGGGTGCGTCACCTGCTCCCACCAGACCCAAGCTTCTGGTAGCGATAGCGATCGATCAATTTCGTTATGACTACACCACGCGATTCCGTGAGCGCTACAACAGCGGACTTGCCAAGATGTTGTCACAAGGGGCTGTCTTCGTCGACGCCCATCAAGACCACTTTCCCACTGTCACCGCAACCGGCCATACGACCTTTCTGACGGGATCCACGCCAGCCACCAGCGGGATTATCGGAAACGACTGGTTCGACCGCAAGTTAAAAAGGACGATCACCTCTGTCGAGGACGCGCAGACGAAACTGATTGGAGTCGGCAAGGAGAAAGAAGGCTCGTCCCCGCACAATCTGGTCGTCAGTACGCTGGGGGACGAGATCAAAATTGCCGATCGAAATACCACGAAGGTCATCGGTATCTCCATGAAAGACCGCGCTGCGATTTTGCCATCCGGCCGCATGGCGGATGCGGCCTATTGGATTGATAACCAGACCGGCAACGTGGTCAGTAGCACCTGGTATCAATCGAAGCTTCCGGATTGGGTAGAGCAGTACAATGCGGAAAAGCCAGCGCTCAAATATCTCGGTAAGGGTTGGTATCCGGTTGGCAAGGACGCCTCTTCGGCGAAGCCATTCTTCACCCTGTCCAATTCGCCGGACAAAGTCTATTTCTCCGAGTGGGAGAAAACTCCTTTCGCAAACGATATGTTGGAGCAGCTGGCTGAGCGGGTCATGAAGAACGAGCAACTGGGACACCACGCGGGCACCGATGTCCTCACGATCAGCTTCTCGGCAAATGACCACCTCGGCCATGCCGTCGGCCCGGACGCGCCAGAGGTCGAGGACATGTCCGTTGCGACAGATAGGGTCCTGGGTAGATTGCTTGAAGCAGCGATTAAACAGGCGGGCGGGATCGACAATCTTTTAGTCGTGGTGACGGCGGACCATGGCGTGTCTCCGGTTCCGGAAGTGAATATCGCGAGAAAGATGCCCGGAGGCAGGATCGACAAGAAGGAATACCTTGGCGTAATTCAAGAAGCCTTAGTCAAGAGATTCGGAGAAGGGAAATGGCTGCTCGGCACCCAAGAATCCGGGTTCTATTTCAACTATGACTTGATTGCGCAAAGGAAGCTGAAAGAAAGTGTGGTAGAAGACGAAGCCGCCGCAGCTGCTTTGAAACTGCCATATGTCGCGCGGGTCTATACACGCACACAACTTTTGCGTCATGAGGCGGCTCAATCCCTTGTCGATGAGTATGTGGCGCGAGCGTTCTATCCGGAACGGGGACCTGACGTCATCGTCATTATGAAGCCGTACTATCTTGGAGGTACCGAAGGTACTGGCCATGGCTCTCCTTATGACTACGACAGCCACGTGCCCCTGATTTTTTATGGCAGCCGCGTGCGTCCAGGAGTTTACGGAGAACGTGTGGGAATCAGTGACGTCGCGCCGACCCTTGCCGCCATCCTCCAGGTGGAAACACCCAGCGGGAATGTCGGTCATGTCTTGACGAAGGTGGCGGATCCATTTCTTGAAACAAGACAAACACCGGCTGGCATTCAGAGGACGGTTCGCCAGCAAGGCAGTCGGTAGATCCTTGGCGGGGAAATGAATTTGCCCCATCTCGTCCGAGTAAACACGAACACTAACCCAATTCACCCTAGGAGCGATCGTCGAATGTCATCTACATCAAAGGTTCTTCTTCTCTGCGTGCTCAGCATGGCTCCAGCGGCAGTTTTCGCCCAGGACAAGCCCGCGAAGGCGCCCGCGCAAGACCCTTCCACCTATATGAAGGTCCACGCCCCTTTTGCTGAGGACCTAGTTAACAAGGTAAAGGCGGCCCATAACGACGAGATCGTCAAGCTCGGCATTCATGCCGTGCCCCCTGGCGAGAAGGACAACGTCATCATTGCCAATATCACACCTTCAAAGATCGGCAAGAAGTCTTCAGATAACGATATGAAGAACCTGGCGACGGGAAATCCCGTTGCCAAGAAGTTAGACAAGGATAAGACCTTCGATCTTCTCATTCCGCTGAAGGATGCCAAGGGACGGGACCTGGAGGGTGGATTCGTTGTGATGGAAGTTCCCTTTACGAAAGCGAGCAACGAGGACGAGGCAATCAAGATCGGCGTCGCAATTCGCGATGATCTTCAGAAGCAGATTCCTAGCAAGAAGGCCCTCTACCAGTAAAAGAGAACGGACTTCATCTAGGACAAGAATGCGGGGGCACCTTAGAGCGTGCCCTCGCTCTTTTTTCCTCTGAAAAAGACCCGAAGAATGTGCCGTTAGTTTTGTTTCATTTCCATAAGAGTTAAGCGAAGATCTTTTCTTAAGCTTGTCTTAAGTTGCTCTCCCTACGCTCCGATCAAGAGGAGCCGTGTCAATTCTCAAGCGATTGCTAAGGGTGAATGTTTCTGTAGCTGTGCAGGCTTCCTGGTTAGTTTCGACTGCGAGCCACCAGAGCTTCGCACAATCGCGTCCAGAGCCGATTACCACGATACGAATGAAGGTCGAGAAGGAAAGGGAAGCAGCGGGGCATAAGCCGCCATTCACCTATACGTCCGTCGAGCGGTCAGAATGTACTGGAGGACGGCAATGGACGGAGAGCGTAATCGAAGTTCCGGGGGGGGGACTTCATCGTGCGTGGCCATGTGGTGGTGTTCCCCAACGACACGTTGATTGAGGTTTCCCCTGACTGACCGATGAGAACTGACATCCCTAATTGCATAGGTATCGGTTCTTGAGGCGGATGGGCCTCATCCTTATTTGAACTCTCACACGAAGCTACTGTTTCCGGTGAGAATCGGGCCGGTTAATAGTGGGTAAACAATCGCTTCTCCCTGGACCATCTGATGGTCCAGGGCTTTCCAGAAAGGGTAACTATGTCTGTTAGTAACTCCATTCGTGCCGCGCTTGCATTCGCGGCTTGTCTGCCGCTTGGAACTGCTCATGCAGCGGATATGAAATCGCCGATCACTTTGGTCTCACAGGTTGAATTACCCGAAATCGTGGGTGATTTCGATCACTTGACGGTAGACCTCAAGCGGAATCATCTGTTCGTCACAGCGGAAGTTCATCATTCGGTTGAGGTATTTGACCTGAAAACGGGGAAGCACCTTCAAAGTGTTGGTGGCTTCAAGACCCCCCACTCGATCGCATTTGTTCCTGAAAAGGATGAATTGTTAATCTGTGACGGAGGCGACTCTTCACTCGTTCTTTTGTCCGGAGAAGACTTTCATCGTCTCGACCGTATTCAGCTCATAGATGGTTCGGCAACAGGGAAGGGAGATTCCCCGGATGCTGCGTACTATGATAAGACCAGTCGCCTTTATTACATCGGCAACGGTGGAATCTCGGCTAACCTGAAGACCTCCAAGATATCGATCTTTTCAGTCGACCAAGGGAAATTGATTGGGGACATCGACGTTGATGGAAATAATGTCGAGGCAATGGGTGTCGACAGCTCAGTGAACCGGCTCTACGTAAATATCCGTGACAAAAAGCAGGTTGGAGTTTATGAACTGTCGACCGGTAAGCTGGTGACGACCTGGACAGCCCCTGACATGAACCGGAACACGGCCCTCATGGTGGATAGCAAATCCCATCGGATCTTTGTTGGGGGTCGCAAACCCGCCTTCTTGTATGTCTTCGATCCCGATGGCAAGGTGGTCCAGAAACTTTCACTGGCTGAAAACAATGACGATATGAACTGGGATCCTGCCGGCAAGCTTCTGTACGTAAGCGGAAGCCAGGGGCTAAGCATCTATCATCAGGACACTCCCGATAGTTATACCGAAGTCGCCCGGATTCCCACCAATGGCGGAAAGACGGCGCTCTTGGTTCCTCAAGTCGGCCTTTTCTTCGACATCCATCCGAAGACCGATATCGACACCGCAGGCCTGCTGGTCTACCGCGTAAATCAATAACTCACAGCATCATAGGTAGTGGACTACCTGTCATCGAGCTTATCTTGGCAGGTGGTCCGCCCGCGCACTCTTCAATAACAGGTTTGAGGATTACTAGAATTTTCATGTGTGAGATCTCTGCCTAATTTCACTCATATAGGGCGCGAATTTCGACGGAAAGCCTGCGTCTACAAAGGAGCGCGGTACAGAACCTAAACACCGCGGCAACCCCGTCATGAGGGTGCGATCGCCAAAGATTCATCCAAATCAATTACAGCCCTGAAGAAAGTTGGCCGGAATCCTAATGCAAATTCCGGCCAAATGACGTTGGTCAGTGAGCTACTGGACCAGCTTCGACACGCAACAAGGTGAATGTACCGGGCAGCACAGGCTTCTTGCCTTTGCTGCCTGGGGGCAGCGTCCCGAACTTCGCAGACGCAATGTAGAGTCGGTGATTCAAGGGATTGAGACCGAGATTACGGGAGCCCACTGGAGTGGTTAGGGTCTGGGTAACCTGATACTTGTCGGCGCTATCCTGATGAATGATGGTGAGCGTTCCGTCTGCGTTCGAAGCAAAGATGTCGTGGCTCTTAGGGTCATATGCAGCGCCATCCACACCCGCGCCAATGGGCACAGCCGTTATGATCTTCCCTGTGATGAAGTTGGAAACCGCTAATACGCCACTCCTGCAGCCGCTGAAAAGGCGATGATTAGCCTTATCGATTGCCATCGCCACAGGCTGTTTGCACGGAGCGCTCGACCAGCGTTTTGTCACTGTTGCCTTTTTGGCATCAATCTCGACGATCTCATTGGTATCAACGAGGTTGGCATATACCTTACCGTCGCCAGCTGAAACACCATATTCGGGCTTACCTTTTAGCGGAATATTGGTAATGAGTTTGCCGGTGGTCGCATCAATGACCGTCGAAGAATTTGCGTCTCCGTTCAGTGTAAAAACCCGGTTCGAAACGTCATCGAAGAGGATGGCATCTGCATCATCTGCTGCAGGGGTCTTGGCGAGCGTCTTCAAGCTTCTTAAGTCGAACATCACCACTGCCTTGTCCTCTCCGGCAGTGGCAAAACCATGACCGCTCTTGGCGACAATCGCTGTGCCATGGGCTCCGTTTATTCCTGCAACCTCTCCCACCAGCTTTCCGCTCTCTTCGTCGACGACCATCAGTCTGGTTTCGCGTGCGATGTAAAGGCGGTGATTGGTCGGATCGGGGATGATGTAGTCCCATCCACCATTTCCTCCGAGAGGATAGGACTGCGTTACCTGGTAGTGGATTGTCGACTGCGCAAATAAACTGGAAGCGGTTGCGAGTGCAAAAACAAGCGTTTTAAGATGCATTGGGCTCCTTGGTCTTCAAAATATAGTTATCGCTAGCTATTGTTGGTTCCACTACCTGCATTGCAATGTCGTGTGCCAAACCTAACTCCTCAATCTTTTTTGAAAGATAATGTTCTAAACCTTATTTCCCGCTGAAGACGTTCTCCATGCATCTGCCTTTTACGCCGCGAGACGAAATGAGATCTGAAATGTGGTTCCGAGATCCTCGACGCTGTAAACGGAGAGTTCGCCGCGATGAATATCAGAGATCCATTTCGCGATAGAGAGCCCGAGTCCTGTACCTTCGGTCACGCTACGGGTTTTGTCGATTCGATAAAAACGCCGAAAGACATGGGGTAAATCTGCTTTTGAAATTCCTATACCGGTATCTTTCACCGTAACCACGGCATCCTTCCCGATAGTTTCAAGCGCTATTTCGATAACTCCTCTCGCAGGCGTATATTTGATTGCATTATCGAGCAGTATCCAGAAAAGTCTTCGAAGGCCTGCGGCATCTCCCATAATCCACATCGGTTCGTTATTGGTTATGCAAGTTATCATTTGCTGGCGTTTTGTCTCAGCAAAGGGGCGCGCTTTATCACAGGTGTCGGCAAGTACATTGGAAAGGTCCAATCGGGTAAATGCTGTATCAGCATGCCCGGCATCAAAGCGAGCCAGAGTCAGCATGTCATCCAGAAGCCGCGTGGCATCGCTGCATTCACGGACAATCTCCTGAAAGGAGTCTAGACTTTCAGGATCGACGTTAGGATTACGGAGTGCGGACTCTGACAGAGTATAGATGTAGGAGATAGGACTGCGGAGTTCATGGGAAGCGTCAGCAGTAAATCGAGCAATCTCATTCGCAGTAGATTCAAGCCTCGCCAGTAACTCGTTGCAAGTCTCCGCCAGATCCTGAATCTCGTCGCCGGTTTCTACAATCGGAAGTCTGCGAGACAGATTGCCAATGCTAATCGTGCGAGCTGACGTGGCAAGCTTGGTCACGGGAGCCAAGGCACGCCTCCCCATGAAAGATCCAAAGACTGCGGAAAAGAGCAATAGAGGTGGAGTCGTACACAGCAGTCCAGTCTCGAACTGTTGGAGGATCACTCCGTTGTCTCTGAGCTGACCGCCTATCTGTATCCAAGCCTGCTGGCCTCCAATTATGGTCGAGTTGGATAGCACACGATAGAGACCCCTACGGTATCGAACCTTCGAAAAGGCTGAGTTACTACTTGATAGCAGGGCGGGCCATGGAAAATCATCCATATCCTTTATCTCATTCGGATAGATGAGATTTCCTGCGGAGTTATAGACCCGGATGAGGTTTCCCTCAGGACTGACGTTTGTGAAGTCAGTGAACTTCCTCAGGCAGGCCTCATAATCTCTTCGATTGCATTGTTCGAGAAGAGCCACCGTGCGCCCGGCACGGTTGGTCAGTGTCTTATCTCGGCCAGCAGAGAGTGAATAATGTAACTGGATAAGCATAGCCGTCCCGAAGATCAGAAAGCCAATCGTAAAAGCGAGTGACATCCACAGCGTCAGACGGAGTGAGATAGATAAATGACGTTTCAATGTGCAGTCATCCGAAGCATATAACCGACACCACGCGCAGTATGGAGAAGCTGGGGCTCGCCTCCGACGGCGATCTTATGTCGAAGTGCACGAATGAACATGTAGAGCGAGTTGTCGCTCACATCGGCTCCAAGCCCCCATCCTGCTTGGACGAGACTGTCTTTCGTTACAACCAGCCCTGCATTGCGGATCAATTTTTCCATTAGGGCAAATTCGATGCGTGTGAGAGCAGTTACTTTCTCTTGTCGTGATAGCTCATAGGTGTGCCGGTTGAGCCTAAGTCCCTCGAACTCCAGATTGTCTGGTTGAATTGCAGCTTTACGCCTTGTTACAGCTCGAATTCGGGCCAGCAGGTTGTCGAGTGCGAACGGCTTAGTCAGGTAGTCATCTGCTCCAAGATCTAGACCTTTTACGACGTCGGCCATGGCATCGCGCGCTGTCACCATAATGACCGGCGTCGTAAACAATTCAACCCGCAGCGTTTGAAGAACACTAAAACCGTCGATTTCGGGAAGGGCGACATCAAGAAGAATGACATCCAGTTCTTCGGATCGGGCACATTCCAAGGCTTGGAATCCACTGAACGCAACTGTGACGGTATGACCCTCTCTGCGGAGCGTTCGTTCAAGAAGACGCGCCATCCGAGGGCGATCCTCAGCCACTAGTATTTGCATGGACTGAATCGTAGAGGGGACAAGAATAAGAACAATGAAAATTATGTAACAGGTCTGTTTTTTCGAATTCAGATGAAATTCATGTGTTCCGTGGTTTAGTGGTGTTCATGTTTGATCCCGTCGCAAGTCAGGTCAATCAACTTCCATCCGTTAATGATCATAAGAAGACGCCCCTTAGGGACCTCAGTCGCCGCAGATTCCTGGGGGCAGCTTCGCACCTTGCCTCTGGATTGTTCCTACCGGGTAGGTCATCAACACAAACTTTCTTTGTGGGAGCCATTCCAGTGGGTAAGACGACGACAGCCAACGGGCGCGCGGAAGTCTTAGGCTATTGCGGCGAGCTTATGCAGCTCGGTTTCCATCGATTCGAAGTCAACAACACGCGGGCCGGAATCGCCGAATACTACGCGCGAAGGGTGGAGGAGTTCAAGGATCAGATGGAGAGCCGCCAACTGACTTTGGTGGGTCTAGCCCAATACAGTAACGCCGGTCGACAAGACAATTTAGCGGCTTTGCTCGAGAAGCATATGCTCATCGGACGTTTTCTTGCCGCCGTTGGCGGAAAATACATTACTCATATGCTTGCTCCTGGCGAGATTCCTAACGAAAGCGATGAGAGCGCTTATCGCGATCTTGACGTGAAAGTGTGGGCTAAAAATCTGAACGAAATCGGTTATCGTCTCTACGACCAGTACGGCGTCAAGCTTGGATATCATCCTTTGCGCCCTGAGGTTGCTGAGAATACGCATAAGCGCGTTCTCGATTTCACGAATGAACAATATGTGTTTCTGATACCCGATATCGGCCATTTGGTTGCTGGGGGTGCAGACCCCATTGAGGTTTGCAAGACATACAGAAATCGTATCGTCGCAGTTCATCTAAAGGATTTTTCTCCGAATGTAGCAGGAGATAAGAGACTGAAGGCAGGTAATGTTTCGTTCGGTCAGGGGACTGCTAACCTCTCCGGCGTTATCTCCGAGCTGCAACGCACAAGGTTTGCAGGTTGGATTCTCGGAGAAAGTGGAGGAACGAACCGGAGCATGCGCGACTATATGGTTCGCTCCTTGCACATGGATCTTTAATGCTGACTATCGTCTTCTGTGAATCTCTATTAATAGAGCTGAATTTCTTAGTCTATTTTGAGATTGCCTTGCTTTAATCGCGTCTAGATACGGATCGAAAGTTCATGGAAAAATCTGCCATTGGAAGTGGAGCTTCGGATAGGTATGGCTGTATCAACGCCAAGGCACTATTGGCAGGAAAATTTGCGGATGGAAGCAAGCCACTAGTCTTATTACTTCTTTTCTTGTCCCTGATGATTTGCAGTCCTCTCGTTGCGCAGATGCCACAGGAACGAAAGATACAGATATTGATTATCACCGGACAGGATAAGCATCCGTGGAGGGAGGCAAGCCCTTATCTGAGGGATCTGCTAAATCAGTCCGGTAGGTTTGAGGTGCGTGTTACGGAAGAGTTTCGAGGGGCTACCGCAGAGACACTGCAGCCCTATGACGTAGCGGTTCTCGTCTACTCCGATGAGAAGCTCGGTATCCAGGAGTGGGGCCAAACGACAAAAGATGCGCTGCTTGGATTCGTGCGAGGTGGAGGTGGACTTGTGGTCTACCACCATTCTGCAGCCTCGTTTCAGCAGTGGCCCGAGTATAAGTCGCTGATTGGATGCATTTGGAGAAGCAATGTGAGCCATCACTCGCCCGTCCACGATTACAAGGTGGATATCCGTGATCAGAATCATCCAATTGTGCGCGGTATGGCGAGTTCTTTTATGGCGCATACAGATGAGCTGTATGCGGGGCTTGAATGTATCCCCACCAATGAGCTGGACATCCTCGCGACGGGATGGGACGACCACACACTCTATCGTGGACGACCCCATGAGCCCGTTCCAACCTCTCCGTCACAGAATGAACCGGTGATTTGGACGCACTCGTACGGGAAGGGAAGAGTATTCACGACGGTGCTAGGAAACGATATGCGAGCGGTCCATACCCCGGGCTTTATTTCTACGTTTGTACGAGGAACTGAATGGGCTGCGACTGGCGAGGTTACGATTCTTCCCATCCCAGAAGTAGCGAAGTAAGAGTTTTACTCTGCGATTTTTTTCTGTATTGGCTTGAGGCAAGCATGATTGGAACTCATTGAGTGTATGAATAACGCGTACACGAGTTCGAAAAAAACGCATGGGGAATAGGTGCGGGTGAAGATGAATTTCAAGTTTGTACTCTTGGTCGGAATTGGTCTTGGTCTGACAGTCGCGGTCAATACGTTGGCTGCCTCGCGGCCCGCGGAGATTCTCTTCGAGAGCCACATGATCGATCCCGGTGCCTATGAGACTACAGCGGTAGGTGACATTAACCGCGACGGAAATCTGGATATCGTCTCAGGAGAAAACTGGTATGAAGGTCCTCGCTGGATTAAGCATCCCTTTCGTTCGATCGAATACTACCGGAATGCGACGGAAGATCTCACGGATCTGCTGATCGATGTTAATGGCGACGGTTATCTTGATGTGGTCAGTTCCGCCTCACATGCAAACAAGCTTTGGTGGAACGAAAACCCTGGGCGTAGTGGAGGGCTCTGGAAAGAACATCTGATTGAAGCGGGCCACAGCATTGAGTTTTCTTTTCTGGTGAACATCGACGATAAGAGCAAGGCGCCCGCTCTGTTACCGCAGTGGGGCGGGCACCAGATGAAAGACCCTTTGGCATGGTTTGAGTTAGTAGACGGGAAATTCGTAAAGCACATCGTTAGTTCTCGGAGCTACGGTCATGGCATTGGCGTCGGCGATCTGAACGGTGATGGAAGGAACGATATCATCACGCCTTTGGGTTGGCTGGAAGCTCCTGCCGATCCTCGTGCTCCGGATTGGAAGTTTCATCCAGAGTTTGACCTCGGAAGCGTTGGATATATCTATGTTCTTGATATTAATCGAGACGGCAGAGCCGATCTCATAACCTCCGCAGCTCATGATTATGGACTGTTCTGGATGGAAAACATAGGCGATGGCAAATGGCAGAAGCATGTGATCGACGATACATGGTCGCAGGCTCATGCCATGACCATGATTGATCTCAATGGGGATGGTCGGTCCGATTTTGTCACTGGCAAACGCTACATGGCTCACAACGGAAGAGATCCTGGTGAACGCGAGCCGCTCGGGATCTATTGGTATGAGTACAGACCAGCCGAAGATGGATCCATCGAATGGATCAAGCACGTTATTGACTACGGTGGCAGGGTTAGTGCTGGGATGCAGATCGCGGTAGCTGATACCGACAAGGATGGCGACCTCGATTTGCTGATGGCTGGAAAGACAGGTCTATTCCTCTTCGAAAACAAGACCCGCCAGGCGAGTAGAGGGAAACGTTGAAGTTTACGCGACAGTTTCTGCTTGTTCCTCTTCTTGTCGGATTTCACTTCGGCTGTGAAATGCCTATGTTAGCTCAGTCGGGCGGGCCTGCAACATTTGAAAATCGCTGTTCGCTCTGTCACGGCAGCGATGGAAGCGGAGGAGGTCGTGCACCTTCTCTTCTAGGCTTTGTCCGTTACCATACCGATTCCGAACTTTCCGCGCTCATTCACGACGGGCGGATTGAAAAAGGGATGCCAAGTTTCGACCTGTCACCTGATGATCTAAACGAACTAATGAATCATCTGCGAACTCTCGCGGGTTCGAACCCGGCGATGGCCCAAGCAGGGTACACGGGGAATGCCCCAGTGAAAGGCGGCCGAAGAAGTCCTCCTGGACCACATTCCGGGACTATTAAACTCGAAAACGGGGATGTGCTCTCTGGAACAATTTCAGAGAACGATTTTTCCGCAGACATACTCGCATCCGATGGGAAGTACCATCTTCTGTCCCGGAACAATGGACAGTATCGCGAAAAGGAAGTCGTTCCTCAAAAAGATTGGGCTACTTACGATGGTGATTATTCTGGAAATCGGTACAGTACGCTGGAGCAGATTAATACTCGTAATGTGCGGCAATTGTCGCTAGCGTGGCTGTTTCCCACTGTTTCTACGAGACTCGAAACAACTCCCCTTGTCGTTGACGGAATCATGTACATCACTGGTTGGAACGAGGCCTACGCTCTCGACTCGACCACAGGACAGCAGCTATGGATGTATCGACAGCCGCATACGACGGGGCTTTTAAGCGAGGCGGGACGAGGAACAAACCGCGGCCTCGGTATCTCGGCAGACAAGCTTTTCATGGTTACTGACAATGCTCATATCTTGGCGCTCGATCGTAAAGACGGTCGGAAGTTGTGGGATGTCGAAATGGGATCGGTCAAAGACGGTTACAGTGCAACCGGGGCTCCGCTCGTTATAGGAAACCTTGTGATCGTGGGCATCTCCGGCGGTGAAGAAGGAGCTCGCTGCTACATAACAGCTTATAGAGCGGACACGGGGGAACAGGTATGGCGTTTTTATACGATCCCCAAACGCGGTGAGAAGGCTGCGGAGACCTGGGGTGGCAATGCCATTGAGCACGGTTGCGGAGCGACATGGCTCACAGGTTCTTACGATCAGCAATTGGATCTTGTTTACTGGGCGACGGGAAATCCATGCCCTGACTTCAATGGGGATGAACGAAAAGGGGACAACCTCTATACAAACAGTGTTGTCGCTTTATCCGCGAAGACAGGCGAACTGAAGTGGCACTTTCAGTTCACGCCACACGATACACACGACTGGGACTCCGAAGAGCCGCTTGTACTCGTGGATAAATTCTGGAATGGAAAGCTTCGCACGCTCCTTCTGCACGCGGATCGCAATGGATTTCTCTTCGTTCTGGATCGTAGCAACGGGGACTTGCTTCTCGCTAAACCATTTGCGAAGACAACCTGGGCAAGAGGATATGACAGTCATGGACGGCCGATTCTTACCGAACAAAATGAATCGTCGACCCAGGGAACACTGATATGTCCGGCACAGAGCGGAGGGACAAACTGGTACTCGGCCTCTTGGAATCCCGGAAGCAAGTTGTTCTACGTGCGTAGTAGCGATTGGTGCTCCATCTACAAAAAGCAGGACGAACCACTGGTCGAGAACCGCTGGTACGGCGGCGTCGCACCAAACCAACCAGGGGCACAGATCTCCATCAGAGCTTTCAATATCGACACGGGAAAAAAGACATGGGAGTTTCCTCTATCTACATTTGGGCGAGGTGGCTTCCTCTCGACGAAAGGAGGAGTGGTGTTTGTTGGAGGGGCGGCAGGATCTTTTGTAGCTCTCGACGCCGTTTCAGGAAAGGCGTTATGGCACCTTAACCTCGGCCAGGAATGGCAGGCGTCTCCCATGACGTACCAGGTTGGAGGGAAACAGTATGTGGCTATTGCAGGACCTGCAGGCATTTTTACCTTTTCGCTCGGACCGGATGGGGATGGGGGGAAAGAGCGATCTAACCGACTTGCCAAGAACAACAAGTAGCAAGCTCGTCGTAATCGCACTTTGAGGACTGTCCAGTCGCTGAAGTGGAGTTACAAAATATCTATAACCGGAGGAATCCTTGAACGTTAGAATCTGGCCAACATGTGCCTTTATCCTATCCGCTGCTGCAATGGTTTACGGACAGGCCCCTGCGAACAAACCGCCGCAACCCACGAAATTTAAATTCATCAATCCCAGCGATGTAAACCCAGGCCAGCTCTTACCGCCACCTCCTGTAGATGGTTCTGAAGCACAGCAACACGAGATGGCCGAGGTCAGGAGGTTGATCCACACTCGTTCCAAGGAGCGCCACGAAGATGCAGTATGGGATGCACGCCATGAGGATCCAACTCCCTTCGCAGTAGCGATCGGGCCAGAGTTTGATCTGACGAAACTGCCTGCAACGGCTAAGTTACTTGCCGACGTTCTCAACGATCAAACCGTAGCGACAAGTCAAGCGAAGAATTTCTTCAAGCGGAAGTTTCCAGCAGCTGCGGAGATGCCTGACGCTTATCAGGAATGGACCTGCGACGCTCAGGACAGAAAGCCGACCGCCTTGCCTCTTCGTTCTTATCCTAGTGGGCACGCCACCATGGCTTATACCTTTGGCATCGTTCTTGCAAATCTTATCCCCGATAAGTCACAGGCGATTCTGGCACGCTCTTCAAGCTACGCCTATAGCCGTGAAATCTGTGGAGATCATTACCACTCAGACGTGGAGGCGGGACATGTACTTGGCACAACACTGGGTGTTTTGCTGCTTCAGAATGATCAATTGAAACCCGAGATCGAGGCCGCGAGACAGGAGCTAAAGGCCGCTCATATCGCACAATAGTCGATATGGTCCCGTAGAAGAACGTCCATTAGTAATGGCGCCATCTTTGGCGCCATTATTTTTTCCTGTACTCACATCGATAATTTACGAAAATGCAACGTATGGGGATTCATTTGATCAGAAGAGATTAATTTCCAGTGACTGCTCTATTTCTTTAGGGTTTTATGAGAATGCTCTGCTTGAATCCGTCCTATGACTACAAAACAAGGACGTCTACTCGCTCGAATTTTTCTTGCACTATTGTTCCCACTCTCTGTGGCTTCCAAATGTATTGGCCAGTTTGAGAGTGCAGCAGTATTGGGAAGCGTCGCCGATCCCAAGGGAGCGGTCGTGCAGAGCGCCCAAGTTACCATGCTCAACATCAATACCGGGGTAGCACAGAGCGGCGTGACGAATGCAGCCGGAGATTATCAGTTTCTCGAAGTTCGCGTTGGACGATATCGAATCGAAGTTGAAGCGGCAGGGTTCAAAAGAGCACAGAGCGATGATTTTGACGTCAATGCCGGCGCTCGTCAGCGTGTTGATATTTCGCTTCCCTTAGGAGATACGACACAGTTGATCGAGGTTCGATCTGCCGCAACCCTCCTGCAAACTGAGTCGAGCGATCGCGGTGAGGTGATAAAGAACGAGCAGATCGTTGAGCTACCGCTGAACGGGCGCTCAACGGGTTCCCTTGCCCTGCTTGCTCCGGGTGTTCGACTCGCGCTGGGGCTTCCGAAACGTGAATCATCCTTCAACGTCAATGGACTGAGGAGTCAGTTCAATAACTTCATTCTTGATGGCCTTGATAACAATGCTTATGGAACATCCAATCAGGGGCTTTCCAATCAGGTCATTCAGGTCTCCCCGGATGCGCTCCAGGAGTTCAAGGTCATTACGGATAATTACAGCGCCGAGTATGGACATGTCGGGGGCGCCGTCATCAACGCCGTTTTGAAGAGTGGCACGAATCAACTGCATGGAACCATTTGGGATTTTCTGCGAAACACTTCACTGAATGCGGTGGGATACTTCAAGCCGACGGGTGGTCAGAAGCCCGTCTACATTCAGAACCAATTTGGTGCGGCTCTGGGAGGACCGATCCGCAAGGATAAGATCTTCCTGTTTGGAGATTATGAGGGATGGCGGAGACTGCAGCGCTCTTTGTCCTTCGGCAACGTGCCAACTTTGGACCAGAGGAACGGAGTATTTGGTATTCCGGTCCAAAATCCATACACGAAAGAGATCTATAGCAAAGGTGTCCTTCCTCAATCGGCGATTACCGCCTTCGGTAGCAAAGTGTTGGCAGCATTGCCAGCGCCTAATCTGCCAGGAAATACCCAGAATTTTTCGGCGCTCCTTCCTGCAACGGATAACAGTAATAAGGGCGATATCCGTTACGATCAGTACCTGTCCGATCGCCTCACTGTATTCCAGCGGTATAGCTACAGCACTTATAACCAGCTGGCTGCCCCAAATAATGGGATTCCTGGTTCTTCTGGACAAGGAGCGGGCATTATCTCCTATGCGCAGAACTGGCAGTCAGCAACAGGACTCACATGGGGTCTGAGCCCGACCTCGTTGCTGGACGTTCGCCTCGGTATATCCAAAACCGCTGCAGGAAAGACGCCAGCTACGCTTGATGGTGGACCCAGCATGTATGACCTCTATGGAATTTCTGGCCTTCCCACCGACAAGGCGCTTACCGGCGGTTTGAATACCCAGAACATCTCCGGATACACCTCTTACGGGCGCGACTATACGAGTCCTCAATGGCAGGACCCTTTTGTCATCAATCCGAAAGTCAACTATTCAAAGATTCTGAATCGCCATACGCTTAAGATCGGCTACGAATACCAGACCATCCACACGTACATCGACGATTTCAATCCAGCTTACGGGCAGGATATCTACGCCGGCCAGTTCAGCAATCCCACGCCTACAAAGGGCAATACGCTTTACAACATCGCTGACTTTCTCATGGGAGCGAGATCAACCTACCAGCTAACGAATTTCACTACCGCGAATCTTCGTCAGTGGATGAACTTTGGTTATATTCAAGACGATTTCAAGTTCTCTTCCAGGCTGACCCTAAATATTGGCCTCCGCTATGAATTTGCCACGCCTCAGTATGAGCGGGACAACAAGATGGCGAATTTTGATCCGTCCACTAATTCGCTGGTCTACGCCAAGGATGGTTCCATCGAGAACCGCTCTCTCGTGAAGTCCTCCTATAAGAACTGGGGGCCGCGTTTCGGACTCGCATATAGCGCTGATAATAAGACTGCGATCCGTGCCGGCTATGGAATTAGCTACATTCTGTTCCTACGCCAAGGCGGAGACAGTTATCTCGCATATAACGGGCCGTTTGTGGTCAACTCACAGATCACACAGTCTCCTTCGCAGCCTCTATGCCAGGCGAACTCTGCGCTTACCAGCTGCTTCCGTCCGACAGAGATGGGATACCCAGATGGTTTTACCTCTCCAGCAAACTTCTCGACGCTAACCACGAAGACTGTTTATATCCAGCCGAGCATCGGGTTTCCCTACGTTCAGAACTGGCAGTTGAGCGTTCAGCGCGAACTGGCGAAGGACCTGCTTCTCGACATTGCATACGTGGGCAATCATAGCGTCGGATTGTGGGTTACTGGAGATCTCAATCAGGCGCTTCCAAACCTGACTGGACAAAATCTTCCTGTGAAAACGCGTCGCCCAAATAAGCAGTTCGATTACATCGATGCGAATCTTCGTATTGGATTCGCAAACTATAACGGTCTTCAGGTCAAGTTGGAAAAACGCTACTTCAACGGACTGTCCTTATTGAACTCATTCACCTGGTCGAAGGCCATCGACAATGCGTCGGGTGCTCTGGAGATGGCGAATGGCGACAACCAATCCGTCAATTTGTTCAATCCTGATTCTTTCAGGGGCGTTTCGGGCTACAACCAGCCCTTGAATAATACGACGTCGATGGTGGCAGATCTTCCGTTCGGACGCGGACGTCGTTATGCCTCTCGCATGCCAGTTATGTTGGACACTGTGCTGGGAGGATGGAGCGTATCCGGCATCAACACGATGACTAGCGGTCAACCAATCAATCTGACCTATGATCCGAGTGCCGCATTTATTGCGACCGATGGTAGCAAGAATTCCGCGATCTATCGTCCCAATGTCACGGGCGATCCAATGATGCCGAAGGGCCAGCGCACCATCAAAAATTACTTCAATCCGAACACCGTGGTGGTTCCGACGGACGTAACTCATCCCTATGGAAACGCGGGACGCAACAGCGTAACCAGCAATGCCTACTTCAATCTCGATCTCGGAATCAAGAAGCAATTTCCGCTTTGGAAAGAGGGGCAGTACCTTCAGTTCCGGTCGGAGTTCTTCAATGCATTGAATAAGACAAACTTCTCCCCGGCCAACGGAGATCGTTCCAGCTCTTCCTTTGGTTCTATCTCCAGCACTTTGCCGGCGCGACAGATTCAGTTCGCTCTGAAGATTGCTTTCTAGCCAACAGAAACAGCGGTGGCTCGCCTTTACGGTTGAGCCACCGGTGTAATTTTTGGCATGTTTTTATCCTTATCGATTCTCATGGATCGTTGGAGTTTTATGGTTCGATTGGTGAACAGTTCAGGATTTGTGAAGCGAATCCTTTCAATGTGTTTGTTCTGCCTGCCACTCACCGCCCAGGATACTGGTGCAGGTAAAGACTGGGTTGCTATCGGTGGCGGCCCCGGGTCACTTCATTACTCAAAGCTCAAACAGGTCAATCGAAACAATGTAAAGAATCTCAAGGTAGCCTGGACCTTTGATACGGGCGATGCCGTAAAGGGGATCCGAACGGAGTTCGAATCAACACCTCTTGAGGTAAACGGTGTACTTTACCTGATCAGCCCCAAGGTTCGTCTGTTCGCGCTTGATGCTGTCACGGGCAAACAGCTTTGGGTGTCAGATCTGGTTCAAGGGCGCAAAGTAGTGGGCAGTACGCGAAACCGCGGAATCAGTTACTGGAGCAATGGCAAAGAGGGAAGGATCTTCGTCACCATCAAGCAATATCTCTATGCGGTGGATGCGAAGACTGGCAGGCAGATCGAGACCTTTGGAGATCATGGAAAAGTCGATTTGAGCAAGGGCCTCAGGCACGATGGAGAGGGTCTTTTGATCTCGATGTCGAGCCCAGGGACGGTTTATAAGGATCTGCTCATCTGCGGTAGTTGGGTGGCCGAACAACTGCCAGCTCTGCCCGGCGATATCCGTGCTTATGATGTCCGTACCGGGCAGGTTCGCTGGCAATTTCACACAATCCCTCATCCAGGTGAGCCCGGATATAAGACATGGCCAAAGGGCGCATATAAATACACTGGCGCCGCCAATAATTGGGCTGGATTGTCCGTGGACCCGAAGCGAGGACTTGTTTTCGTTCCACTCGGCTCCGCAGCATCGGACTTTTATGGCGCTGATCGTATTGGTGACGACCTCTACGCCAATTCGCTTGTCGTGTTGGATGCCAATACGGGCAAGCGTGTCTGGCATTATCAAACAGTTCATCACGATATCTGGGACCGCGATCTGAATGCTCCACCGACGCTGGCGACCATTCATCGCGGTGGTAAGGCCGTGGATGCGGTGGCACAAACAACGAAATCGGGTTTTGTGTTCGTATTCGATCGCGAAACGGGAAAGCCGATCTTTCCGATTCGAGAGAAACCATACCCCGCCAGCGATATTCCAGGAGAAGTCACCGCAAAGACGCAACCTCTTCCGTTGGCGCCTCCTCCGTTTGCTCGACAACGACTCGAAGAAAAAGACATCACAACACGCACACCAGAGGCGCACGCTGATGCATTGGCACGATTCCAAAAATATCGTAGCGATGGGCAGTTCATCCCGGGCAGTGAGCAGGGAACCATCCTATTTCCGGGTATGGATGGCGGCCAGGAGTGGGGTGGCCCGGCGTTCGATCCGGAGACAGGCCTGCTTTATACCAACGCCAACGAGATGGCCTGGGTATTCAGTGTCTTGAAGCGCCCTCCTTATACACCGACATCCAGTGGTAAGCAGCTTTACGAAAACTACTGCTCCGGTTGTCACAACGTGGATCGATCCGGGTCACCGCCCGAGTTTCCGTCTCTTGTAGGCATCGATCAACGCTACAGTTCCCGGGATATCCAGGCGATCATTCAAAGAGGCGACGGCCGCATGCCGTCCTTCAAGGGGCTATCCAACGATGAAATCGGAGCAATCGCTGCCTATATTCTGAGCGGCAAGAATGATATCGTTCGGTCTCCAGCTCCTGATCCCTCGATGGCTGGCTATATGCTGGGCGTTCACTCCCGCTTCTTAGATATTGATGGCTATCCCGCTATTACTCCGCCGTGGGGATCTTTAACTGCAATTGATCTCAACAAAGGGGCTATCGCGTGGAGAATACCTTTCGGGGAATATCCGGAACTCGTCGCAAAAGGTCTTAGGAATACTGGGTCCGAAAACTACGGCGGCGGGGTCGTCACGGCAGGCGGTCTGTTCTTTATTGGAGCAACGAATTACGACGCGAAGTTTCACGCATTCGATAAGAGCAACGGCGAGTTGCTATGGGAGACGACTCTGCCAGCAGCTGGAAATGCTACGCCAGCTATGTATGAAGCCGGCGGTCGGCAATTTGTGGTGATTGCATCCGGGGGAGGGAAGAATCCAAAGGCGCTGCCCGGGGGCAGCTATATCGCTTTCGCTTTACCAGAGAATGAGGCTGGCAAAACTCCTCCGCAGAAGCAATAAACATTCAACCTGAACTTGGTCTGCTTCCGAAAGCCCGTTGGGATTCTGTCCCATTTTATGGGTCACAGAATCCCAGGTTATGGGTCAGCCAGCCTACAGTATGTGACCGCCTACAACCGACGGTTTTTAGATGTCCAGGTTCTTCACGTCCAGCGCGTTCTCTTCGATGAACTTTCTGCGGGCCTCGACATCTTCGCCCATCAGCGTAGTGAAGATCTCCTCGCAGGCTGCAATGTCTTCAAGTTTCACCTGCAACAGGGTCCGGCGTTCTGGATCCATCGTCGTCTCCCACAGCTGAGGAGCCGTCATCTCGCCCAGACCCTTGTACCGTTGCACCTGGTACTCCTTGCGGCCCTGTTCGATCACATATTCGAAGACCTCGCGTGCTGTCTTCTTCTCCACCGGATCCTGCGAGGCCTTGTTTGCCCGCTTGCCCGGCTTTGCCTCCAGTGCAGTTCCCGGAGCAGCCGCCGTCTCCGCCACGCCCTCTTCCGACGCGGCCTCCTCGGCCTCTTCCGCAGCAGCTTCCTTCGCGCCCTTCGCCGCATATTCGATCACGAACGGCCCTACGAGCTGCTCCTTGATCTGTGCATGCTTGCCCAGCATCTGGCGAATCTCAGGAGCCGATGCCAGCGCCCAGTCGATCGTCCGCACCGCACCCTGCGCATCGGTGAAGTTCACCGAGTACATGTTGTGCTCCTCGTCCTTCTCGACGTCGCCGACGTGCTTGAACTGGTACGTCTTCGCCACCGCCTCAAGCTTCGTGCGCATCGCCTTCAGCTTGTCGGCAGATTCGAAGTCCGCACGCTTGGCCGGCTCCTTGCCTTCATGGGCAAACAGATCGGCAAAGTCGCGCATCACCTCTTCGTTGCGCAACCGCTTCTGCGACTTGTCGAAGAACTCCAGGTAGTCCTTTAGCTGGCCCATGAACTTCGTCAGGCTCGCGCCCTCCAGCTTCGCCCCGCCCTCGCCATAACGAATCACCATGCCGTCCGACGCGCGCTTCACCATCACCGAAACATACTCGCGGTCGTCCTTGATGTACTGCTCGAACTTGCCCTTCT
The DNA here is from genome assembly GCF_059115365.1 of Edaphobacter sp. FHG110511_03. Classification (NCBI taxonomy): domain Bacteria; kingdom Pseudomonadati; phylum Acidobacteriota; class Terriglobia; order Terriglobales; family Acidobacteriaceae; genus Edaphobacter; species Edaphobacter sp. FHG110511_03. Next base: position 1,938,239 of record NZ_JBZYWL010000001.1, read on the forward strand.
TGATGCGATACAGCGGTGGCTGCGCAATATACACGTGCCCACGCTTGATCAGCTCCGTCATGTGGCGGAAGAAGAACGTCAGCAGCAGCGTGCGGATGTGCGATCCGTCAACGTCGGCATCGGTCATCAGGATCAGCTTGCCATAGCGCAGCTTGGAGACGTCGAAGTCGTCCTTGCCGATGCCGCAGCCCAGGGCCGTGATCATAGCGCGGATTTCTTCGTGGCCCAGCATCTTGTCGTAGCGGGCCTTCTCGACGTTCAGAATCTTACCCTTCAACGGAAGGATCGCCTGGAACTTGCGGTCGCGTCCCTGCTTCGCGGTTCCGCCCGCGCTCTCTCCCTCGACCAGGTACAGTTCGCAACGGTCCGGCTCGCGTTCGGAGCAGTCCGCCAGCTTGCCCGGCAATCCGCCGCCGTCCAGTGCTCCCTTGCGCCGGGTCAGGTCGCGGGCCTTGCGCGCAGCCTCGCGCGCCCGTGCCGCGTCAATCGCCTTGTTGATGATCTTCTTCGCAACCGAAGGATTCTGCTCCAGGAAGGCTCCTAGACGCTCGTTGATGAACGCCTGTACCGTGCCGGCGATATCCGAGTTCAGCTTGCCCTTGGTCTGGCCTTCGAACTGCGGCTGCGACAGCTTCACGCTGATGACGGCCACCAGACCCTCGCGAACGTCGTCGCCGGAAAGGTTCTCTTTCACGTCCTTGAACAGGCCCATCTGCTGGCCCGACCAGTTGATCGTGCGGGTCAGCGCCGCGCGGAATCCCTGCAGGTGCGATCCTCCGTCGATGGTGTTGATGTTGTTGGCGAAGGTGAAGATCGTCTCCGAGTACGCGTCGTTGTACTGCAGCGCGATTTCCATGGCCACGTTGTCCCGCTCGGCCTCCATGTAGATCGGCTTCTCGTGCAGAACCTGCTTACCCTTGTTCAGGTGCTTGATGAACTCCGCGATGCCGCCGACGTACTTGAACTCCTGGTGCTTGCTCTCACCGGTCTTCGCATCTGTGGTGCGCTCGTCGGTCAGGTGGATCTCCAGGCCCTTGTTCAGGAAGGCCAGCTCACGCAGTCTCTGGGCCAGCGTGTCGTAGTTGTACTCGGTGACGGTGAAGATCGACTTGTCCGGAAGGAAGTGGATCTTTGTTCCCAGCTTCTTCGACGGACCCATCTGCCGCAGCTTGCTGATCGGGTCGCCCTTGGAGTAGTCCTGGGTCCACGCGAAGCCATCACGCCATACCTCGACGTCGAACTCCTCGCTCAATGCGTTCACGCAGCTTACGCCGACGCCATGCAGGCCGCCTGAGACCTTGTAGTTCGAAGCATCGAACTTGCCGCCCGCATGCAACATGGTCAAAACCACCTGCACGCCCGGCATCGTCTTGCCATTAACCGTCTTATTGTCGACAGGGATTCCGCGCCCATCGTCGATCACCGTAATGGAGTTATCGACATGGATCGTCACGTCGATCCGCGTTGCATGCCCCGCCAGGGCTTCGTCTACCGAGTTGTCCACCACTTCGTAAACAAGATGATGCAGCCCCTGCTCGCCGGTCGAGCCGATATACATCGCCGGACGCTTGCGGACCGCAGCCAGACCCTCGAGAACCGTAATGTTCTCGGCGGAGTAGCCTCCCCCTGCCTTCGGCGTTGTGCTGGTTGTCGTCTTCTCGTCTTCCAAAAGTTCCGTTCCGGTGGGGATTGCCGTAGTTGCCATGTAGCTCCTGAAAAATGCGTGAAAAACCCTCCGGGAATCTGTCTGCCGATCCGCGAAAAGCCGCGTCAATAAAGCACTTCGGGCAGATTTCAACCGGGATTTTATGTAACTTAAGTATAACATGCTCAGGGGGCAGGGAAGACCGGAAACCAGAGGGTGCTTCCGGCGATTCCTTCCCCTGTAAGTTGCAGATAAATATAGATTTAACGAGTGGACTCCTCTTCCGTCAAGATCTACCCTCCTGGCCCCTGTGAACGTCATTCTGAGCGCGGCGAAAGACACCCCTGAGCGACTGGAAATTGCTGTGTTTCGACTATCCCCCTAATCCCATTTGTTACCCCGGATGTCATCTTGGGCGAAGCAACCGGCGGATGAATCGGCTTTTCTTCGAGATCTCTGCACCCATTCGGAAGGTGTCAAGCCCGGAAAGCATATAAAACACACAAAAATAACGAGATAGAGTTGCCGATTCAGCAGCTTCGATGCCCTATCCTTAAAGAGAATGGAACGCGGTACGATGTGGTTTCCTCTGCCGGAGGTCTGAAGCTAAGTGGTTTATATTGAATATCTTGCATTCCAGGGCAACAATAAGCCTTATAAAAGAAGGCTTTGCGTCGACAGGAGGGGAGGAAGTCCGGATCTAAGCCTCATCGGATGAAGACTTTGCGCAAAATCAGGGGGAGGGGTGGATGTTCGGAAGATACAAAATCCTGCCTCGGAAGAGCGAAATCTCGTATATACTTGGAAGGTTGTCGAAACACAGCAACCAGTCAGGAACACAATGCCAAAGTTGAAGACACACTCAGGCGCAGCCAAGCGCTTCAAGAAGACCGGTACGGGCAAGTTCAAGCGCGGCCAGTCCAAGATGCGCCACATCCTCACCTCGAAGAAGACCAAGACCAAGCGCAAGCTTGCCAGTATCGTTCTGGTCTCCGTCGCGGACACGCCTAAAGTCGCACGTATGCTCCCTTACGCCTAGAAGCTGGCGGAAGGACAGGAAGTTTTCAGATCGAGCCGCTGAAATCAGCAACGGGCCGGTAAAAGCGTAAAGGCCCCTGGAGTAAGCGAAGCGAACTCCACCGAGATCTGAAGCAGAAAAGCGAGTGAAGAGGCAAACCTTACCTCCAGCCGCTTAAACAACGATGTACGCAAAAGGAGAATCACGATGCCCCGTGTAAAACGGAGTACAAAACGTAACGACCGCCGCAAAAAGATCCTCAAGCGCGCCAGTGGTTACTTCCTCACTAAATCCAAGCTCTACCAGGCAGCCCAGGAAGCCGTCGAGCGCTCCCTCATGTTTGCCTACACCGGCCGCAAGCAGAAGAAGCGTCAGTTCCGCTCCCTCTGGATCGTCCGCATCGGTGCAGCCGCCAAGCTGAACGGCATGAGCTACTCGACCTTCATCGACGGCCTCAAGAAGGCAGGCAACGGCCTCGATCGCAAGATCCTCGCCGACATCGCCGCCAACGACGCAGCCGGCTTCACCGCGCTCGCTGAGCAGGCCAAGGCCGCTCTCGCCTCCGCGAAGTCCGCAAAGGCTGCAGCGTAACTCGATCAGAACTGGTATCAAACAAGAGGCGCGGCTTCGGCCGCGCCTCGTCTGTATCCGAATCGGGCAGACAAGCCTCGCCTGCGCTCTGAAATTTACCGGGCGAAGCCGGAGAATCATCTATCCTTGAATCTATGTCGACCGCTCCATCACCAACGTCGCAGATGAAGCTACGCGTTGCAGACGGACAGTCCAACGGCAAGCCCTCCTTTGAGTCCTGGGGACGCTATCCGACCTATGCCGCCAACGTCATCCCACTCCACTGGCAGAGCGACTTTCCTGCCATCGCGCAGAATATCCACAACGGCATCCTGCCGGTAGGCCTCGGACGCAGCTACGGCGACGTCTGCCTGCTGAAGGACGGAAATCTTCTCGCCACCCCGGCGATGAGCCGCCTGATGGCCTTCGACCCTGAGAGCGGCCTGCTCACCGCCGAGGCCGGAATCTCGCTGGCACAGATCCTCGACTTCGCCGTCCCGCGTGGCTTCTTCCTTCCCGTAACTCCGGGAACGAAGTATGTGACTCTCGGCGGAGCGATCGCCAACGATATCCACGGCAAGAACCATCATGTCGCCGGAACCTTCGGCCGGCACGTCACTCAGTTTGAGCTGGTTCGCTCGGACGGGACGGTCATTCGCTGCTCTCCATCGGAAAACCCCGAGTTCTACGCCATGACCATCGGCGGCCTCGGTCTCACAGGGCTGATTCGCTGGGCCACCCTGCAGATGAAGCCCATCGTCTCGCGGCTCATCGATTACGAAGGAATTCAGTTTCACGGCATCGACGAGTTCCTGGCTCTCACCGAAGCCAGCAAGGAGATCGAATACACCGTCAGCTGGGTCGATTGCACCTCGACAGGCAAGAACTTCTGCCGCGGAATCTTCATGCAGGGCGATCACTCGAACAAGCGCGCCGCGCTCAAGCCGTCGCCGGAGCCGAAGCTCGTCTTCCCGTTCGACGCTCCCGGCTTCGCGCTCAACTCCCTTAGCGTTGCATCGTTCAACACCGTCTTCTTCCACAAGCAGATGGGCAAGCGCCAGGTCTCGCTGCAGGACTACGAGCCTTTCTTCTATCCGCTCGACAAGGTCCTGCACTGGAATCGCATGTACGGCAAGAGCGGGTTGCTGCAGTTCCAGTACGTGATTCCATGGAACAATGCGCGGGAAGGCACGGTTGCAATCCTGAAGGAAGTCGCGAAGTCGGGTCTCGCCAGCTTCCTCGCAGTGCTTAAAGCCTTCGGCGATGTTCCTTCGCCTGGAGTCATGAGTTTCCCTCGACCTGGGATTACCCTCGCGCTCGATTTCCCGATCAAGCCCGACAAGAGCTTCCCCCTCTTCGAGCGTCTCGCCGACATGACCCTCGAGTTTGGTGGACGCCTCTATCCAGCCAAAGACGCGGCGATGACCGCCGCACAGTTCCAAACCTTCTATCCCCAATGGGAACAGCTGGCCCGCTTCCGCGATCCTATGATCACCTCGAGCTTCTGGGAGCGCGTCACCGGAGACCAACCGAATCTATGAGTCAAATGGCAACGATAGCAGCAGCAACATCCAAGCACCAGAACACCTCCCACCGCAAGATCCTCATCCTTGGAGCCACCTCCGGCATCGCCGAAGCCACCTGCCGCATCTGGGCCTCTCAGGGAGCAGCCCTATTCTTAGTTGCTCGCAACGATGAAAAACTCGACGCTGTCGCGGCCGACCTGCGCGCGAGAGGAGCCAGCTTTGTCGATACCGCGGTCGCCGACCTTGACGATACCGATCGTCACCCGGCTCTGCTCGCTCATGCGGTCAACTCGCTTGGCGGCCTCGATGTCGCCTATCTCGCCCACGGCGTGCTTGGTGATCAGGCTCAGGCCGAGCAGGACTTCAACACCGCTGCCCACATCCTCCACACGAATCTGATGGCCCCGGTTTCGCTCATCACCTGGCTGGCAAACTTCTTCGTGCAGCGTCGCTCGGGAACCATTGCGGTGCTCTCCTCTGTAGCTGGAGACCGTGGCCGCAAATCGAACTACGTGTACGGCTCTTCCAAGGCCGGTCTCTCGGCATTCCTCGCCGGCCTGCGCAACCGCGTCGACCGCGAAGGGGTAACGGTTCTCACCATCAAGCCCGGACCGACGAAGACCGCCATGACCTCCGGCATGAAGGGATCGGAGAAGTTCGCGGACGTGAACGCCGTCGCACGATCGATTGTCAGCGCCGTCGATAAGCGAAATGACAATCTCTATGTTCCATTCCAGTGGCAGCCCATCATGTTCGTCATCCGGCATATTCCGGAGCGCATCTTTAAAAAGCTGAATCTCTAAAACATGAAGAAGGACTAGATCTCCAACGAACGGAGGTCAACCTTCTTTCCGATCTGCTGTTGCTGCGCCATCTGCTGTTGCCTTGTCGGCGGCGGAAGCTGCTCAGGCAGTTGCGTTGCCTTCTCGACGAGAATGGACCAGTCTTCCGGCACCGGAAGCTCATGGTCAAGACCCGCATTTGCGTCGCTCGGCGTTACACGCACCGCAACCGTCAACTCGCTGGCAGCATGGCCGCGAAACATGCCACGGGTCGGCGGAACGTCCGCATAGTCGCGGCCGATAGCGGTGCGGATGTGCCGCTCACTGGTGACGAGCCAATTCGTCGGATCGAATCCGACCCATCCCAGCTGAGGCAGAAAGGCTTCGATCCACGCGTGAGTTGCGGAGTGAAGGCTGCGGTCGTGATCCGCGACGCCATGGTAGAGATAGCCGCTCACATAGCGGCAGGGAATCCGCAACTTCGAGCGGATCAGCGCAATCATGATGTGAGCAAAGTCCTGGCAGACTCCCGCCTTCGTCTCAAGCGCCAGATCGATTGGCGAGTCGACCTTGGTCGACTTCGGTTTGTAATCGAAGTATTCGTAGATCTGCTGGTTCAATTGGTGCAGCACCATCAAGGGATCGTCGCGGCGGCGAACGTCAAGCTGCGTGGCCAGCGCTTCCAAAGCATCAGTCGGCTGCGCAAACTCGCTTGGCAGCAACATCTCCCAGTAGTCGCCCCTCTCCACCAGGGCATCGAGCTCGGCCCACGCATCCGGCGCGAGAAAAGAGGGCATATGCCCTGAAGGCTGCGCCTCTACCAGCGATTCCGCGACGATCACAAGCTGAGGATGCATGCCGGGAATATCGAAGTGATGCACGTTGTTGGAGAGGTGGTCGCGGTAGCTGAAGACCCGGCATCGCGGGCTCACCGAGAGATGAAAGGTGAGACAGCGTTGATTCTGATCGCTGCGCGGATGCATCCGCGTCTCCATCATGCTCTCGCTCACCGGCTCGCTGTACAGAAACTTCGTCAGATGTCGGATCGAGTAGTGCATCGCAGCGAACTCCTTTTAGCCTGCCAGGGCGATCTGGATCGAGTAGTCGACGTACAGTTCATAGATGGTGTTGTGAATCGCGCGGCACTGTGTCTGGATGTTTCGCAGCACAGCCACAATGTCCTGACTGAGAATGTCGTCGATACTGCTGAAGCTCAGCATCGCATGCAGTCTTCCACCGAGTCGGTGCAGTGGCTCGGCGGCGCGTTGTTTCCCACTCTCGCGTTGAATGGCTTCAAGCGCACACTGCATACTGTCGATGGCAAAACGCAAGGAGTGAGGAAACTGGGAGTCAAGCAGAAGGAACTCGAGGATTCGGTCAGGGGTCAGATCCGCGGTATAGACCTTGCAGTATGCCTCGAACGCCGTGGCGGAGCGCAGCAGCCCCATCCACTCAATATATTCGTTGCCTTCAGGAATCCGCTCCGGATGCACCCAGAGATCTTCATGATAAGCCTCAAGCAGCATCGCCGTAGCTGCGGCGCGCTCGATAAAGCGACCTACTTGGATGAACTGCCATCCTTCACCGTGGCTCATCGTCGAATCGGTAATGCCTTGGAACTCATGAATCGAGTCCATTACGGATTGAAGAAACTCCTCTGATTCAAGTGCTGTTTCTATGCCAGGCCTTGTAACGTGAAGGTACAGCGAGTTGAGCCTGTGCCACTGTTCGGTTGAGATCTGCTCGCGCACATGCCGGGAGTTCTCCCGCGCGGAGATGATGCAGCTTACGATGGAGGCTTTCTGGTTGACGTCGTACGACAAGGTTCTCGTTAGCGCATACGGATCGCCGTTCCATTCCACGTCGCGCGGGTTGCCCAACGCGTGCAGAACTCTCAGCCAGCGATGCTCCGAGCTGGTCGAGGTTTCGTCGAGCATCAGGCTGAGGTTGACCTCCAGCATACGTGCCGTGTGCTCGGCGCGCTCGAGATAACGACTCATCCAGTACAGGCTATCGGCAACGCGTGACAGCATCGGCATCTCCCTTCACTGGCTCAGCACCCATGTGTCCTTGCTTCCCCCCCCCTGCGAGGAGTTCACCACTAGTGATCCGCGTGTGAGCGCGACCCGTGTGAGTCCTCCCGGTACAACCGTCACCTTGTCGCCATAGAGAACATAAGGACGAAGATCGACGTGGCGCGGCTCGAGCGCATCCTCTACCAGGCATGGCGCGCGCGAAAAAGAGATCGTTGGCTGCGCGATGTAATTCCTTGGATCGGCCTCGATCTTGCGCGCGAACTCTTCACGCTGCTCCGCAGTCGACTGCGGCCCGATCAACATGCCGTAGCCTCCGCTCTCGCCGACTGCCTTCACTACCAGCTTGTCGAGATTTGCAATCGTGTGCTGCCTCTGGCTCGGCTGCGTCATCAGGAAGGTCTCGACGTTTTTGAGCACGGGTTCTTCGGTCAGGTAGTAGCGGATGATGTCGGGAACATACGCGTAGAGCGCTTTGTCGTCGGCGACCCCGGTTCCGAAGGCGTTGGCTAGGGTCACATTGCCGGCGCGGTAGGCGTTGAAGAGGCCGGCGACGCCCAGGATTGAATCGGGACGATAGGCGAGCGGATCGATGAAGTCGTCATCGACGCGGCGGTAGATCACGTCCACACGACGCAGCCCGCTGGTTGTGCGCATGTAGACGATGTTGTCGTGCACCACCAGGTCGCGGCCTTCGACCAGTTCGATTCCCATCTGGCGCGCGAGGTAGGCGTGCTCGAAGTAGGCAGAGTTGAAGACGCCCGGCGAGAGCAGCACGATGTTTGGTTCCGGCCTGCCCTCAGGTGCGAGCGAGCGCAGCGTCCCCAGCAGCAGCTGCGTGTACTGCTCGATAGGGCGAACGTTGTAGCTGCGGAAGAGCTGTGGGAAGATACGCTTCATCACGCGGCGGTTGGTGAGCATGTAGCTCACGCCGCTGGGCACGCGAAGATTGTCCTCGAGCACGACGAACTCGCCGTTCTCCAGGCGAATCAGGTCGGTTCCGCAGATGGCGATGTAGATGTTTCGCGGCACCTGCAGGCCGATCATCTGGCGGCGATAATGCTTGCAGCTGAAGACGACTTCGCGGGGAACGATGCCGTCGCGCAGGATATGGCCTTCGTTATAGATGTCTTTGAGGAACAGATTCAACGCGGTGATGCGCTGCATCAGTCCGTGTTCGACCTTGCTCCACTCGGCTGCAGTGATGATGCGGGGGAGAAGATCGTAAGGAAAGATCTTCTCCGTTCCTTCCTGCCTGCCGTAGACCGTGAAGGTGATGCCCTGGTTCAGGAAGCTGAGATCGGCGGCCTGTTTTCTTCGCCGCAGCTCATCGGCGGGCAGCGAGGAGAAGTGATCCAGCAGGAGCTCGTAATGAGAGTGAAGCTCGCCCGGCGTTGCGAACATCTCATCATAGGCATGGTCCAGCAGATAGTTCTTCGTTGCCATCTGCGCGAACTGCATGGAAGCATTCTGGGTCATGGGAGAAGTTGAATGAAACGACCGTGCGCCGGGGCGAAAGTGAATCCCTTGTTCTGCTGCGGACGTGGCAGCTGGTTTACTTCTCCAGCCTGTGGCCTTCTTTGCTGAAATAGCTCAGCTGGCGGCGAAAGCAGCGCTGGTGCTCAAGATCGAAGGCGATACATGAGTCGAATGGCTTCGAGTATACATGCAGGCTGATGCAGCCTGTTGTCCCGGAATTTTCAATCTGATGGATCGTCTGCAGCTTGTCGACGGTTACCATCCCCGTGCCTTCGGCGCAGCTAATGGTGCGAATTTTGTCGATCTCAATCTCGGTGGCTCCGCCGAGGCAGTCGATGTTGACCACGTTCTGGTTTTCCGGCGCGTTGCAGCGGGTGTGATGGTACTCGTGGGTCTGCACTTCGCCCTGCGAGACGGTCATCCAGCCGAGCTGGCCGTTGTGGGTATGGATCGCGGTCTTCTGGCCGGGGGACCAGCAGATGGTCATCACCTCGAAGAGCTCGTCGCGGAAGATGAGGTTCCGGGTGTAGAAGCTGTCGCGCCACCAGGTGTAGTCGTGAAGTGCCTCGGGGCGCAGCGTGGTCGCGCCCATGTAGGCTGCGATCCTGTCCTTGGTGATCAGATCCCGTTCCAGCTCGCGTAGCCCGACGATAAAGTCCGCTACGCTGGTCCGGAGCGGGTGGGTACAGGCTGCAATCTCTGGGCTCGACATGGGTTTGCTCCTTAGGACTGAGCTTTCTGCTCTATTATCTCGCATGTTTTGCGTGTTTTTACGCTGTGTTCTTCGTCCTGAGGGCCTTCTGGGCCATTTGGACGCGGCATTGCGGTAAACTAAGACAACGCGCGCATTTTCAGCGTTTCCCATCTCTTAGCGCGTAAAACAGACAGGACATCCACCGCAGTGAGCCAGCAGCCGATCCGTAACATCGCAATCATCGCCCACGTCGACCACGGCAAGACCACCCTTGTCGACGCCATGCTCCGCCAGTCGGGCACCTTCCGCGCCAACGAATCCGTCGCCGATCGCGTCATGGACTCCAACGATCTTGAAAAAGAGCGCGGCATCACGATTCTGGCCAAGAATACGGCCATCCATTACCTCGACACCAAGATCAACATCGTCGACACTCCGGGCCACGCCGACTTCGGCGGCGAGGTGGAGCGTGCGTTGAAGATGGTCGATGGCGTGGTCCTGCTGGTCGATGCTTCGGAAGGCCCGCTGCCGCAGACGCGCTACGTGCTCTCGAAGGCGCTCGAGGCCAAGCTGACCCCGATCCTTGTGATCAACAAGATCGACCGGCCGGACGCTCGTCCGCAGGAGGTCGTCAACGAGGTCTATGACCTGTTCATCGATCTCGACGCCGACGAAGACGTGCTCGACTTCCCGATCATCTACACCAACGGCAAGCAGGGCACGGCGACGATGGACCTGGCGCAGCCGGGAAGCGATCTGAAGCCGCTCTTCGACCTGATCGTGAACACGATCTCCCCGGCGAAGGGCGATCCTGAAGCCTCGCTGCAGATCCTGGTGACGAACCTCGACTACTCCGATTACCTCGGCCGCCTTGCCATCGCGCGTGTCTTCAACGGCACGCTGAAGACCGGGCAGGAGGTTGCGGTCTCGAAGACCGACGGATCTCTGCAGAACGTGAAGATCACGAAGCTGTTCAGCTTCGACGGCCTGAAGCGCACCGACATCACGGAGACGGCGATCGGCGATATCGTCGCGATCGCGGGCGTTGCCGGAATCACCATCGGCGAGTCGTTCACGAACATCGAGAACCCAGCTCCGCTGCCTCTGATCAAGATCGACGAGCCGACCATTGCGATCCAGTTCTCGGTCAACAACTCGCCCTTCGCCGGGCGCGAAGGCCAGTACGTCACCAGCCGCAACCTAAAGGAACGATTGGAGAAGGAGCTGCTGACCAACGTCTCGATTCGCGTCGAGGACACCGGCTCCCCTGAGACCTTCAAGGTTCTGGGCCGCGGCGAGCTGCAGCTTTCGGTGTTGATCGAGATGATGCGGCGCGAGGGCTTCGAGCTGATGGTTTCGCGGCCGGAGATCGTTACCCGCCGCATCGACGACAAGCTGATGGAGCCCAACGAGCACCTGACGGTCGACGTTCCCGAGAACTTCGTGGGAACCGTGATTGAGCGGCTTGGGCCGCGCAAGGGCGAGATGACCAAGATGACCAATCACGGCTCCGGCCGTGTGCGCATGGAGTTCATGATTCCTTCGCGCGGTCTGATTGGCCTACGCTCGGAGATGCTAACCGAGACGCGCGGAACGATCATCATGAACTCGATTGCGGACGGCTACGTTCCGTACCAGGGCGAGATCCCGCAGCGTCCCACGGGCGCGCTGATCTCTGACCGGAACGGCACGACGACCACCTACGCTCTGAACGGCCTGCAAGATCGCGGCGTTCTCTTCGTCGGCGACGGCACCGAGGTTTACGAGGGCATGGTCGTCGGCGAACACTCGCGCGACAACGACCTGGACGTGAACGCGGTTCGCGAGAAGAAGCTGACCAACATGCGCGCCTCGGGTTCGGACGACGCTCTCCGGCTGGTTCCGTTCAAGGACCTGACGCTGGAGCAGTCGATCGAGTTCATCGCGGACGACGAGCTGGTGGAGGTAACTCCGAAGTCGCTGCGGCTGCGCAAGAAGGTACTGCAGGCGAACCGGCGGCCACGCAAGAATCAGGTGGAGTAGTCCCCCCGTACTTAAGTGCGCAAAGTCTTCTATCGATGCGACTTAGGTCCGGACCTCGATTTTGAATCGGGTCATAAAAAGCGGCTCAGGAGATCCTGAGCCGCTTTTGCTTTTCTCTTTCCAGTTTATGTCCTGGGAGCGAACTGATCGGCAAGTGGATGTGATTTGGTTTGTGTGGTTTAGGTTGGGTCTGGGCTTGACAGGATTAAAAGTCCAGAAGCGTTGGTTCGATCTTTCTGGGGCCGTATCGTGGTTGTGTCGAGCGACTCCGCTTGCTAGTTTGGCTAGATGCCGCCGCCTGTGCCTGAACAACTCAGCAGGACCATTGAGACTCTTTACCGGTCGGAATCGGGTCGGGTTCTGGCGACGCTCGTGCGCCTTCTGGGAGATCTGGACCTAGCCGAAGAGTCGATGCACGAGGCGTTCGCTGCTGCTCTGGAGTCCTGGACGCTGGCTGGCATTCCGGACAAGCCGCGCCCGTGGCTGATTTCAACGGCACGCTTCAAAGCCATAGACGCACTACGCCGACGCGCGCGCTTCGATGGAGCACAGAGGGATCTTATTGCCCACCTGGAATCGCGGGTCAGCGACGCTCCCAGCGGGAATGAAGAGATTGGGGATGAAGAGATCGAGGACGATCGTCTCCGTCTGATCTTCACCTGCTGCCATCCCGCTCTGCCTCCGGAGGGACAGGTTGCGCTCACTCTTCGCGAGATCTGCGGCTTGACGACGGAGGAGATTGCACGGGTATTTCTGGTGACACCGGCAACGCTCGCCCAACGCATCGTGCGCGCGAAGGCTCTCATTCGCGATAAGGCAATTCCTTACCAGGTGCCAGTCTCCCAGGAATTGCCGGGTCGTTTGGGAGCTGTCCTTCAGGTCGTTTATCTCATTTTTAATGAGGGATATTCGGCAGAGATCACGGGCGTCGAACTCAGCCGCGAGGCGATCCGTCTTGGCCTGCTCTTGCTTGACCTGCTTCCAGAACCCGAGGTGATGGGCCTCCTAGGGCTCATGCTGCTCCAGGAGTCGCGCCGCGCCGCCAGAACTTCTCCTGACGGAGACCTGATCCTGCTGGAGCAGCAGGATCGGTCGTTGTGGAACAGGGACCAGATCGCCGAGGGCATCTCGCTCACCGAAAGAGCTCTCACATCGCGTCGCTTCGGTGCTTACACTCTGCAGGCGGCGATTGCGGCCGTTCACGCCGAGGCTTCTACCGCTGCATCCACGGACTGGCGCCAGATTACGCTGCTTTACGACCGGTTGCTTCGGATTCAGCCATCCCCGGTTGTCGAACTTAACCGCGCAGTGGCCATTTCCGTGTGCGAAGGTCCAGAGCAGGGTCTTCACCTCATCGATGACTTGCTTGAGCGCGGCGACCTCGCAAACTACCATCTGGCGCACGCCGCACGGGCGGATCTGTGTCGCAGATCAGGGAGGATTCCGGAAGCCCGTGCTTCGTATGAGAGGGCGCTGGCTCTGGCTCGGCAGGAACCGGAGCGGCGTTTTCTCGCAGGGCGGCTACGGGAATTGAAATAAAAATTGGCTCGGCTGTCGATTTTCTTCGCGCTCGACGACTATAAAGCGAACGATCCAGCGCGCAAGCCTGTGCTGCTGATTCCTATCAAGAGGAGAAAAACAATGAAATACATCTGTTTCGGATACTACGATAAAGCTAAATTTGATGGCCTGCCTGAGGATGAGCGAAACGCCTTGTTCGACACATGCTTTGAGTACGACGACCATCTTCGCGCCAACGGGCACTGGGCTGGCGGAGAAGCGCTCCAGGCTTCAGAAACCGCCTTGACCCTGTATTGGAAGAACGGCAAAGTGGCAACGACCGACGGTCCCTTTGCGGAGACCAAGGAACAACTGGGCGGCATTCTCGTCCTTGAGGCGCGAGACATGAATCATGCTGTACAGCTTATGTCGCAGCATCCAGCGGTGGCCTATGGCAACATCTTCGAGATTCGGCCAGTGGGAGACATGGATGAAATCATTAAGGCCAGTGAGCAGCGACGGAGACAGACCACTGCACGTTGAAGACGGTTCTACTTTGTCGCCGGTATAGCGGCTCGCAACACGTGTTGGCGCCCGACAGCAATGTCATGTTGGTCGTCCATCCTGATTCCTATCCGGTCTTCAAAGGCCCGGCGATCTTGTAAGTCGTGAGAACGTTGCCGGACGGAAACGCTTTCGTGCTGATGAGCTCGAAGGAGCGTGCCGGGGTTCCCTCGGCAAAGAAACGCTTCCCCGTGCCCAACAGGACCGGATAGACGATCAGCAGGACTTCATCCGCAAGCCCATGCTCGAGCAGTGTCGATGTCAGGGTGGAGCTGCCCCAGAGGATAATGTCCGGGCCATCCTGGGACTTGATGCGACGAATGCCCTCGACGATGTTTGGTCCAAGGCCCTCGGACGGGCCCCATTCCAGACTTTCCGGACGGTTGGTCGCGATATATTTTGTTGCCGCATTGATGCCGTCCGACATCGGATTGCTCGGAGCCTTTGGCCAGAAGCCCGACCAGAGATCGTAAGTGCGACGACCAAGCAGCAGATCGAATTTCTCGCCATGTGCGGCGAGGACTGCCTCTGCGCCAGCGGGGGTTCGATAGGGCGCGGTCCAGTTACTGTAGGGGAAATCGCCGTCATCGGCGGAGTGCTGGATCACGCCATCCAGCGAGATGTGTTCCATGATCTTGAGCTTTCTCATTTGAGTCTCCGTTGTCTGGGGTTGGAGTTTCTATTCTTTTGGCATTGCGTGGAACTGGCGCACCTCGACCGATGCGCGGCAGGCGACGACGGCTTTGCGTCCCCATGCCACGGCTTCATCCATGTTGGCGGCGTCGAGTATCCAAAAGCCGCCAATGTGTTCCTTGGCCTCAAGGTAGGGTCCATCGGTGATGACTACCTCTCCGGCGCGCTGCTTACGCAGTGATTTCGCGTGGCGCGCTGATTGCAGACCGCCGGCGAAGACCCTGGCGCCGGCAGCCTCCATCTCTTCGTTGAGCACATCGATGTCGCGGTCCATGGTTTCGTCTTCAAGGGAAGGATCGTAGTTGTCGGGGTGGTGGATCGCGACCAGATATTGCGGCATGTCTTCTCCTGGAGTGGTCCGTCAGGCGGGGTTCTCTGTTCGGCCTTCACTATAACGACGAGCGGCCAGACCGGAATTCGACAAGCCATCGGGAAAATTTGTTTCTGAGAATGTCGTAACAGCCTTAATACAGGGATTTCTCCACTCCGCCGGCAAAAGCACCGCCTTCGGTCGAAATGACGTTTTGGGAGGGACGACGTGGATCAGGTTCCGGGTTGGAGGTAGGGTGCCTGTGAGATCAGCTTGCGCTCTTCGCCGCGTGGATCGTCTTCAACGCGGGGAGGAGAATCCCACAGCATGGTGGGCCGTCTTTTGAGTTCGTAGCGCGGCCAGTGGGGAAGACCGGAGTGGTTGGGGTCGCCGGTGCGGGCGAAGTGGATGAGGGTATCGGCGTAGCGGGAGGCGAGCTGTTGGGCCTCGGGACTGGTTCCGGTCATGGAGGAGGCGAGGTCGAGGTTGTCGAACGCGAAAGGGATGTCGATGGTGTGGGGCGCTCCCCACTTTCCGCCGTCGACGGGTGATTTCCAGGTGAAGTTGTAGGCCCAGGTGGGCCCGTTGCGGTCGGCGCGGCGTTCGCTTTCGATGACCATGCCGTGCCAGGAGCGGAAGCCGGTGGTGGCGGCGAAGAAGACGTCGGAGGCGTCGTAGCCGGGATACCAGAGCCGGTAGCCGTCGATGATGTCTGCGGTGGTGAGATCGCCGAGGAACTGGCGGTAGTGTTCGAGCTCGGCGGGGAGCTGCTGCCAGGTAAGAGAGAAGAGTGCGGGGTTCGAGGCTCCGATGAGGAGGCGGGTCTCGTCGTGGGTGTTGCCGAGGATCATCGGAATTCTGTCGGAGATGGCAGGAGCCGTGGGCGCGAAGGGATCGTGGGGAAGAGTTTGACCGTCGTGAACCGGGCCATAGTATTTTCCGGCTCGGAGGGCGGCGACGAGTCTTTCCATCGGTACTTTTTTGGGATCGCGGATGGTTTCGACTGTGGCGGGCGTGAGGTCAAGGGCCTTAAGAACGGCCTCGGCGGTGGCGGTGGCGTGCTCGGGAGTGGTTGCAGTGAGCTGCTGGCCGCTCATGGTCATGACGCGATGGAAGAGCCCGGTGCCTGAGGGCATCGACATGAGCGTGGCGCACTTGGCGCCCCCACCGGACTGGCCGAAGATGAGGACGCGGGAGGGATCGCCGCCCAGGTTTTCGATGTTGTCGCGGACCCACTGGAGGGCAAGGACGAGATCGAGCTGGCCGACGTTGCCGGAGTCGCGAAAGAGCTCGCGAGACGCGGCAGGGGCGAGCTCGGCGAGGTAGAGATAGCCGAAGAGATTGAGGCGGTGGTTGAGTGTGACGACGACCGCGTCGCCGCGACGGGCGAGGCGAACACCGTCGTAGAGGGGACCGTTGGAGGAGCTGGAGGAGTAGGCTCCGCCATGGATGTAGACGAGGACGGGACGCTTGTGGGTGTCGAGCGCGGGTGTCCAGACGTTGAGGTGAAGGCAGTCTTCGCTGTTGGTGGGACTGGCCTCGTCGAGCGGGGCAAATGTAGAGCGGCTCTGACGGGGATGAATGGGCTGAGGAGCCTGGGGTCCGAAGGTGAGGCAATCGCGGACGCCGGACCACGGCTGCGGGCTGACTGCCGGCGCAAAGCGTGTGGAGGAGGTATCGGCTCCATAGGGGATGCCTTTGAAGACGAGGATGCCCTGATCGGAGAAGCCGCGAATTTTGCCGGAGCGAGTGGAGGCGATGGGGGAGGACTGGGCGTGAAGCGGGCGAGAGAGCAGGCCTGCGGCGAAGAGGGTGGAGCTCTGGAGAAAGTCGCGACGGTTCATTGGTCCTACCTGTTTGGAAGTCCAATGGTACATCGGTCGACATCGCAATCCCAAGACGCTCCTTGGCGGGAATGATCTGTGCCGCGAAGCCGACTTCCCGGTGCCAATGCCACAGAAATGGAGAGAACGAGCAGGAGAGCCTCATCCTCTCCTGCTCGTTTCGCCTTAGGTGGTGCGATTTTAGAGGTTCGGGTGAAGATCGCGTACGGGGCTAACCTGCTCGAGAAGAGACGCAACGTGGAGAATTGTGGACTCGGCCTGCCAGTTACCGACGATTTGCACGCCGATCGGCATCCCGTCATGGCTGGTGCCGAACCGCATGGAAACGCCCGGCAGGCCGGTCACGCTTAACGGCGTTGTTGCGGACATGATGCCCATCACGTCGACAGTCTGACCGTTGACTACCAACTCCGCCTGGCCGTGCTTGAAGGACGGAGTAGGGATGACCGGGGTGAGCAACACGTCGTACTTCTGGAAGTATTCGGCAAAACCATCCTTCAGTCGCTCCGCTCCCTGCACTGCATCGATGTAGTCCGCGGCTGGCGTATCGGGCAACGCGAGCATGAACCTGGCCATCTCGCCGATTTCATTCTCGCTGCGGCCGGCTGTTGTCTTCACGAATCCGGGCTTCATCTCGAGGACGTGCAGACGGGTGAACACATCGAGTGCAAAGTCACGCTCCAGTGCATGAATGCGCACGGACTCGATGGTGTACCCGCAAACCCTGAGCGCTTCTGCGGCGCTCTCCACCGTCCCCGCGACCTCGCGGTCGATCGGGCCAAAACCGGGTTCCACCAGCCAGCCCACACGAAGCGGACGCTTGTTGGAGTTGCCAATACCGTTGTCGAGCGGGATGGCGCTGCTGGAGTAGCCGTCCTGTCCGTCCGGACCACCGAGTTGCGAAAAGGCCAATGAGAGATCGCGGATGCTCCGCGCCATCGGGCCTACATGCCAGAAGCGTCGCGGCTCACGCGGCCAGATGCCGGTCATGGGGACCCGTCCATGCGTCGCCTTGAGCGAGACAATGCCGGTGTGGGCCGCCGGACCTCGCAAAGAGATCGCAAGGTCGGTACCCAAGCCAAGCGGAGACATGCCCGCTGCGATCGCTGCGGACTCTCCACCGCTTGAACCACCCGGCGTCAGATCCAGGTTCCAGGGGTTGTTCGTCCGGCCCGAGAGGAGATTGTCACTTTCGACCCCGTAAGAGAATTCGGGAAGATTGGTCTTCGCAAGCAGAATAGCCCCTGCTTTCTTCAGGCGCGCAACACTGGTCGCATCCGTGTCGGGCGTTCGTCCCCTGAAGATGGGCGTTCCGCGTTGGGTCGGGACCTTCGCGGTGTCGATCGAATCCTTCGCCGTGAAAGGCACTCCGTGCAGCGGTCCCAGTTCGTCTCCACGCTGTACCGCTGCCTCTGCTTCCTTTGCGGATTTCAGCGCATCTTCGGCGATTGTTACGATTGCGTTCACTTTCGGGTTGACGGCCTCGATGCGATCGAGGTGCGCCTTCATGACTTCGACCGGAGAGACCTCGCGTGTTCGGACCAGTTCGGCCAGTTTGGTTGCGTCGGAATAGATCAGTTCATTGCTCATTGTGTTCCCCTTTCTACCTGCCACTTGGCAGGTGACAATCCTTGAGATTCTACCTGCCACATGGTAGATTCATAAATCGAGGTGTTTTTTTTGATGAAAGGGAGGGCCGATATGGGTGCGAATGCTCGTGAAGATATTCTGGCCGCCGCGAAGCTTGTTGCTCAAGCTCACGGGTATGCAGGATTGAACTTTCGTGATCTGGCGAAGCAGGTTGGCATCAAAGCGGCGAGTATCTACTATTACTTCCCGAGCAAAGCCGACTTGGCTACGGCTGTGGCGAAGCGCTACTGGGAGGATTCTGCTGCTTATCTTGAGTCTCTGCTGAAGGATTCAGCGACGCCGCTGGACGCACTGCGCCGCTATCCGGAGACCTTTCGATGGGCACTGGAGAACGACAACCGCATCTGCCTTTGCAGCTTCATGTCTGCACAATTCGACGAACTGCCTGACGAAGTGAAGACGGAAGTTCAGGCTTTCACCGACGTCAACCTTGCGTGGCTGAAGAAGACGCTGGTTGCAGCCAAGGTTGCCAACCCCAAGGAGGCCGAGAAGCGAGCACGCGCTATCTACTCCGGAATCGTGGGTGCTCAACTGATGGCGAGGGGCCGGACAGATATCGCCCTCTACGACTCCCTCATCGAAAGTTACCGTACAGCAGGACTGCTTCCCGCTTGAGGGTGGATTGGGTCCTGTAAAAACGCGCTTCCTGGAAATTATGTCCTGCTGACGAGAACCTGACTTATGCGTGGTCATCCTCCGGGTTCGGTGCAACCGTATTCGTCGCGATGGTTTGGCTTGCGAGCGCCTGTTGCTTCGCTGTGGCTCGCCTCCGGCGACGCCTCTCCAGAAAAGGGGACGCGGCCCAGTTCCTTTGTAAAGGGATTGTCTGTCCAACACGGAAAAACGAAAAGGGAGAGAAATATTTCTCTCCCCCACTTCTAGATTATTGCGCACTGGGGGGCTTGCGGCAAGACCCGGATCATGCGGCATCATCGTCGGCTGAAGTAAAAAACCACGGAAATTGGAGCCACGATGACTGAGCATGCGGTAGTGATTGCAGGAGGAGGTCCGACAGGGCTGATGTTGGCGGGCGAGCTGGCGTTGGCGGGCGTCGACGTTGCTATCGTCGAGCGACGCGCCAGCCAGGATCTGGTCGGAGCACGCGCGGGCGGTTTGCACTCGCGCACGATCGAGGTCTTTGATCAGCGTGGAATTGCGGAGCGGTTCCTCTCGCAGGGACAGCTGCATCGTGTGGGGATGAGCTTCCGCCATACCACTTTGGATATCAGTGACTTTCCCACACGGCATAGTTACTTCCTCTTATTGTGGCAGCAACACATCGAGCGCACGCTCGCCGAATGGGTCGACGAGCTTGGGGTGCGGATCTATCGCGGATGTGAGGTGACTGGTTTTGCGCAGGATGACTTGAACGTCAATGTCGCGCTGTCCGACGACACGTCGCTACGGGCGGAGTACCTTGTTGGCTGCGATGGGGGACGAAGCGCGATTCGTAAAGTAGCGGGCATCGAGTTCGCCGGGTGGGATGCGACGAGGAGTTGGCTGATCGCCGAAGCCAAGATTACGGAGGAGCCGGCGTGGGGTTTTCGCGAAGACGCTACTGGCACCTATGCGATCGCCAAGATGGAGGATAGCCGGGCGATGCGGGTCGTGCTGACCGAACAGCAGCTCGAGATCGGCGGCGAACCAACACTGGGCGATGTCAGTGAGGCCCTTATCGCTGTATATGGGACCGATTACGGAATCCACAGTCCGATCTCGATCTCCAGGTTCACGGACATGACTCGCCAGGCCACTGCTTATCGCGACAGACGGGTTCTGCTTGCCGGTGACGCCGCGCACGTGCATCCTCCGATGGGTGGGCAGGGTCTCAATATCGGCGTGCAGGACGCGGTGAATCTGGGATGGAAGCTGGCACAGGTGGTCAAGCGGATCTCGCCGGAGAGCTTGCTGGATACCTACCATGCCGAGCGCCACCCGATTGCCGCCCGCGTGCTGCGCAACACCATGGCGCACGTCGCTCTCAGCCGGCCCGATGCCCGCACCAAGGCAGTGGGAGAGACGCTTGTCGAACTCCTGAAGCTGGACGCGGTTCGCAAACAGGTCGTCGGGGAGAATTCAGGTTTGGGTATTCGTTATGACCTTGGAGAAGGACACCCTCTGCTCGGGCGTCGCATGCCCGATCTCGACCTGATCACTTCCGACGGCCCGCTGCGGGTCTTCACCCTGCTGCACCATGCGCGTCCGGTGCTGCTCAACTTCGGCGAGTACAGCAGCTTCGACATCGCTCCATGGGCAGATCGCGTTGCGTTGATCGAGGCCAAATATGCTGGCACGTGGGAGCTTCCGGCGATCGGGGCGGTCGCTGCTCCCACCGCAGTGCTGGTTCGTCCCGACGGGTATGTGGCCTGGGTGGGAGATCTTCCCCAGTTGGGGCTCACTGACGCGCTGACCAGTTGGTTCGGAGCGCCTGCTGCGGAGTAGCGCACCGGCTTCCCGACCGCCTGATTTAGTCCTGAGAAACGCGCTTGAGTAGAGATGAGGCTTCCCTGGCCGATTAGACCAGCGCGGGTTATCTCACCTGAGCGCGTTCGATCAGACCGATCAGGTTTGTCAGATTTGCAGGGTCTACATCGCTGATCGCAACGACGTCGAGCTCCCTGGTGTTGAAGCTGGACAGCCGGAATCCCTCCTGCTCCGCAGCCGGGGCATGCTCTTCCGTGCCAGCTATTCTCTGCTGCACAAAGACCGATACGCGATGGCTGCCGATGCTGTACAGCAGTTGCGCGGCGGGACGGTTGTGAAGGTATACGAGGTTCGCTCCCTCGAGCTTTGTTCCTGCCGGCAAATTCTCCGGAAGATTGAAGCTGAAGGGAATCTTTCCCTGGAACCACGGCTTCACCGTGTGGCGATCGGAAGAAAGGACCTGTGGGGGCAGATTTATAGCGAGGGTGGCGATGTGCTGATCGCTCAGCTCTGTGGCGAGAGCTTTACGCTGTACTGCCGCTGTCTGCACGCGGCGTTCGTTCATCTCGAAGACAGTCATACCGCCCGCTGACAGCAACAACGCCGCCGCTGCCGCCCAGCCAGCCCATTTCGCGGGTCCATCGGCGGGAGAAAGAAGCGAGGACCTTCTTCGCTCCCCCATACGGTCCGGCGCACTTTGCGACGATGCGATCCGCTCCATCCGCCTGCGCAGTTCGTCGGGAACCTCGTATCTCTGGCCCGCTCGCTCTGTCGCCGATTTCAGCAGCGATTGTTGAAGCGCGTGGGATGTGCACGCAGGGCAGCCATGCAGGTGCTCTGTCACGGAAGCCAGTTCCTCTTCCATCAACTCTCCGTCGGCCAGAGCGTTCAAAGTTGCAGCTGAAAGATGATCGCTCATGCGCGAAACCCCTTATGGAATGAATTGCTCTCGAGCGATTCCCGAAGATGTGCGCGCGCCCGCGCGATACGCGACATCACTGTGCCGATTGGGACCTCGAGAATTGTTGCGATTTCCTTGTACTTCATCTCCTCCACATCGCACAGCAGCACAACCTCAAGCAGCGGCGGCGGCAGTTTTTCCATGGCTCCGTGCAGGGCGGCGCGGTTCGCGAGGCGGATCAGATTCAGCTCCGGGGTCTCCCGGTCGATTGCGCCTTCGGGATAGGCTGCGGGCGCCGATTCGCCGTCCTCCCTCAGCTCTTCTTCGAGCGCGACCGTCCGCCGCGCCGCCAGTCCGCTACGCGAAGTGAGATAGGTGTTGCGAAGGATCCGAAAGATCCACGCCTTGAAGTTAGAACCTGCCTCGAAGCTCGCAAATCCACGCAAAGATTTCAGAAATGTCTCCTGTACCAGATCTTCGGCGTCGCTCGGGTTGCGCGTAAGCCACTGAGCGACGTTGTAGAGGGCAGGAAGCAGCGGCATCGCCAGGTCCTCGAAGGAGGAGGGCCTTGCATTGGTCTCCCGTGTTGCACGCTTCCATGGCAACAACGTCATCGTCTTTCCTTCTCTTGCAGATATGAGAACCGGCGTTTCTCAAATTTATTCCTTTTGCGGTGGAATAAATCGCCGGGGGCCCAGTTTGCATGGGTGGAGGATCTACCTGTGAAGAATACGCAAGATCGCAATCCCGCACACAATTCCACACCCACCGAAGTCACACCAACCGCCGAAGGCTCCCCGGACAGCATCGATCGCCGTGGCTTTTTGAGCTGCATGGCCTGGGCCGGCACCGGGCTGCTTTGGACAATCTCAGGCGGCGTGCCTGTCTCGAAGTTATTCGCAGCTACTGCTGGAGAGGGTAAAGCATCGCCTGCCTCTTCGTTCAGCTTCGTACAGATCAGCGACAGCCACATCGGCTTCAACAAAGCTGCCAACCAGGACGTGACCGGCACGCTGAAGACCGCGATCGACAAGATCAACCGGCTTTCCGTTACTCCCGATCTGCTGCTTCATACCGGCGATATCACGCAGTCTTCCAAGGCCAGCGAATTCGACACGGCACAGCAGATTATTAAAACCGCGCACGCAGGCCAGACGTTCTACGTACCGGGAGAGCACGATACCGCCTCCGATGATGGCGCGCTCTATCTCGAGCGTTTCGGAAAAGGCACTCTTGGCGGTGGCTGGTATAGCTTCACCCACAAGGGCGTTCACTTCATCGGCCTTAATAACGTGCTGCAGATCGATGCCATGGGAAAGCTTGGTCCCGATCAACTGGCATGGCTGAAGAAAGATCTGGCCTCGCTCTCCGCTTCCACTCCGATCGTCATCTTCGCTCACATTCCGCTCTGGATGGTCTATCCGCAGTGGGGTTGGGGCACCCAGGACGGTGCTGAGGCATTGTCTTATCTCAAGCGTTTCGGCTCCGTTACCGTTCTCAACGGACATATCCACCAGGTTATTCAGAAGGTGGAGGGAAACGTTGCCTTTCATACTGCGGCCTCCACCGCGTTCCCGCAGCCGGCACCGGGCGCGGCGCCCAACGCAGGTCCCATGGTGGTTCCGGCCGGAAAGCTTCAGGGTGTCCTCGGCGTGACCAAGGTGAACTACATTGCGCGCCACAGTCACCTTGCGATTGTCGATTCTTCGCTGGCGGTGAAGGAATGAGCCGCACTCGCACCGTCGTTGCGGTCTGCATCGTCACATTTGCGGCTTCCTTGCTGTTCGCACGCTCTCATCCGTTCGGGGACGCTGGTCTGTACGCGCAATCTCGCAGCGGGGCCATCCTGCAGAGTACCGACATTCCACCAAAGGTCCGCGAGACGCTGATGACAAAGTGTGCAGACTGTCACTCAACCCAGACGCGCCCGCCTGTTTACGGGCGCCTGGCTCCCATCTCCTGGTTGATGGAGCGTGACATTGTGGAAGCTCGCAAGGCGATGAATCTTTCCGAGTGGGATACTTATTCCGCAGAGGATCGGGAGGCATTCAAGGTAAAGATTTTTCTTGAAGTGAAGTCGCGCCGGATGCCGCTGCCTCAATATCGCATCCTCCACTGGAATGCGCGCATAACGGACCCTGATCTCGACCTGCTTGGGAAGTGGGCGCGCCAATCGGGGCTCCCTGTGGCTACGCAGGTGATGGCAGTGGTCAGTGATGGCGATGCTGCGCGCGGCAAAGATGTCTTTCAGCGCCGATGCACCGGCTGCCATTCGCTGGAGCAGAACCGCGAAGGTCCGCGGCTTCGGGGAGTCTTCGGGCGGGTCTCCGGCTCGATCCCTGATTTTGATTACTCCCCCGCGATCAAACAGGCTCATATCCAGTGGAATGAAGTGACGCTGGAACGGTGGCTTGCCGATCCTGATGTTCTTGTTCCCGGCAACAACATGGAGTTTCACGTGGCCAAACCGCAGGAGCGTAAAGATCTGGTGCAGTTTCTGAGAGAGAGCGGGGATCAATAGATCGCAACTTGAGGGAAATCGTCTCGAGGAGGCAACCAAGAGGAACTGACGATGATGCTATAAGTACGTGGGATGAAAGAGCAGGAGGTCGTGGACGAATGACGTTGGCGCTGGGGATTCGGAATCTGGGAATGGTGGTGCTTGGTCTGGCGCTGCAGGGGCAGACTGGCCTGGCGCAGGGAGGCGTGGACAAGGCGGGATGGATGCTGGGACCGCTTACGCGACCGGTGGACAAGCCGGTAATCAGCCCACTGCCGAAGTCCACCTTCAAGGATCCGGTTTCGGGGGAGACGGTTCACTGGGAGGCGCTGCACACGTTCAATCCGGCAGCGATCGTACGAGATGGGAAGATCTATGTGCTGTACCGGGCGGAGGACGATTCGGGAGCGATGATGATCGGGGGCCATACCTCCCGTGTTGGGCTCGCGGAGAGCGAAGATGGAATCCACTTCACACGACTGCCGGAGCCTGTGCTGTATCCGGATCACGACAGCCAGCAGCAGAACGAGGTTCCGGGAGGCGTGGAGGATCCGAGGATCGTCGAGGGCGAAGATGGCCTGTACGTTCTGACCTACACGCAGTGGGCGCGCGAGCGGAATACGTACACGGTGGGGGTGGCGACCTCGAGGGATCTGCGGACGTGGACGAAGTATGGACCGGCGTTTGGAACGTCGGGCAAGTATGGGACGCTGAAGTACAAGTCGGCGGGAATTCTTACGCGACGCGTGGGGGATCGGCTGATTGCGGCGAAGCTGCAGGGCAAGTACTGGATGTATTGGGGCGAGATCGAGCTGCGCCTGGCGACCTCAACGGACCTAATCCACTGGACGCCGGTGGAGGATGCGAAGGGGCAACCGGTGGTTTTGCTGCGCGACCGGCCCGGACTGTTTGACAGCGCGTTTCCGGAGAGCGGACCTCCGCCGCTGCTGACGCGGGATGGAATCGTGGTGACCTACAACGCGAAGAATGCGGAGAGGGGAGGCGATCCGAAGCTGGCGCCGGGGACGTATTCGGTGGGGCAGGCGCTGTTTTCGGCGAGCGATCCGAAGCGTCTGCTGGCGCGTTCGAAGGGGCCCATCTTTCAGCCGGAACGGCCGTATGAGAAGTCAGGCCAGTACAAGGCGGGAACGACCTTTGCGGAGGGGTTGGTGCTGTTCAAGGACAAACTGTATCTCTACTACGGCTGTGCGGATTCGCATGTCGCCGTGGCGACGGCTCCGGTTCCGGCGAGTGTGCGTTGATCGGGTGAACCCTGCCGATGGGGAATCCTGTGGACGGACCAATTTTTGACGTCTGAGCCATCGTCGCCCTATTGTTATGGGCGAGCTTAAATCGAAACATTCGCTCTATTGAAATAGCCCGCGACCTTGTGTGCGGAGACCAGGGAGTTCGTTCATGAAGATGAGACAGGCGATTCCTGCCGGCCTTGCGGCGGCTTTGTGCATATCAGGTTTAGCAACGAGTGGGTGGGCGCAGAACCCGCAGGGCGTGGTGGCGGGGATTCCGGTGAACTATGACGAGGCGAAGGTGGGGACGTACACCCTGCCCGATGCGCTGATCCTGAACGACGGCAAGCCGGTGAAGGATGCGAAGACCTGGATGAAGAAGCGGAGGCCGGAGATTGTCTCGATGTTCGAGACTCAGCAGTATGGCAGGGCTCCGGGTCGGCCAAAGGACGAGAGCTTCGACGTGGTGGAGAAGGAGATGCCTGCGCTGAAGGGAAAGGCGGTCCGGAAGAGGGTGGATGTGCATCTTTCGGCGAAGCCCGGTTCTCCGGTGATTCACCTGGTGGAGTATCTGCCGGCGGGGGCGAAGAAGCCGGTTCCGATGCTGTTGTGCATCAGCTTTTCGGCTCCTTCGAACTCGGTGGACGATCCTGAGCTGCCGGTGGGTGAGGTGTGGGATCCGAAGACGCATACGAAGATTCCAGCGAACAAGGCTCGGGCGTTCGGCAAGCTGAATGTGGAGTCGGTGCTGGATGCGGGGATCGGGGTGGCGACGTTTTATTACGGGGATGTAGAGCCGGATTATGCGGAGGGTTTTCAGGACAGTATCCGCAAGGTTTATCAGAAGGCGGGGGAGAGCAAGCGCGGGCCTGAGGATTGGGGCTCGATTGCAGCCTGGGCGTGGGGGATGAGCCGGGTGCAGGATTACTTCGAGACGGACAAGAGCGTGGATGCGAAGCGGGTGGCGATCCATGGCGTGTCGCGATTGGGCAAGACGGTGATGTGGGCGGGAGCGCACGATGAACGCTTTGCGGCGGTGATTGCGAGTTGCTCGGGCGAGGGTGGAGCGGCGCTGAGCCATCGCGACTACGGCGAGACGATCGCGCACCTGACTGCGCCGACGCGGTATCCGTACCAGTTTGCGGAGAACTATGGAAAGTGGGCCGGGTTTCCGGATAAGGCTCCGATGGATGCGAATATGCTGGTGGCGTTGGTTGCGCCGCGACCGCTGTTATTGCAGACGGGAAACACGGACTACTGGTCGGATCCGAAGGGGGAGTTTCTATCCGCAGTGGCAGCAGCGCCGGTGTACAAGCTGCTGGGCAAAGACGCATTGGATACGGAGACGTGGCCAGCGGCGAAGAAGCCCATCCTGCATGATCTGAGTTACTACATGCACGACGGCGGACATGGCATGGTTCCCACGGACTGGGATATTTATGTGCAGTTTTTGAAGATGCATTTGCATCCGGAGGGGTGAGAAAGCCACTCATAGTAGATGGAACTGGATCGACAGCTACGTTTTATTTCTATGAGGTGTGAGGGCATGAGGCGAATAGGGCTTTTTTTGTGTTTAGCGGGTTCGGTGGTGTGGGCACAGGCTCCTCCTCCTATGGCGGCGACCTCAGGGTTCACGGTGAAGAAGAGCGTTGTGTATGCGCAGGGCGTGCATGGCGATCTGCTGGCCGATCTCTACGTGCCGGAGCCGAAGCGAGAGAAGATGCCGGCGGTGCTGCTGATTCATGGCGGCGGGTGGCTCAACGGCACACGGGATTCGATGAGTCCAGCGAACGAGGATATGGCCGCGGCTGGATTTGTGGGGATGACCATTGAGTATGACCTGAGCGGTAGCGGGACCGTGTTTCCGACGGCGCTGGAGGAGTGCTGGAAGGCGGTGCACTGGCTGCGCGAGCATGCCGGGGAGTATGGGGTCGATCCGCAGAGGATTGCAGTTGCAGGGAGCTCGGCCGGCGGAGAGCTGGCGGCACTGATGGGGCTGGGAGCGCACAGGCCCACGGATGAGCCTGCGGTGGCGGCGGCGATTGTGTACAACGGCGTGTTGGACCTGGGCGACCCGAAGGTGGGGCAGAAGACGGTGACGAGCTATCTGGGCGGGAGCTGCGATGAGAAGAAGGTGTTGTGTCGTGAGGCTTCCCCGAACCAGACCGTAGTGCTGACGCCGATTCCGTTCTTTGTGGGGCATGGGACCGAGGATGCCACGGTGCCTTATGCGCAGGCGGAGCAGTTTGTGGACAAGTTGCGGAAGGCGAGGGTGGCGGTGACAGTGTTTACGGCTCCGGGTGGACCGCACACCTACTGGAAGGACAGGCGGTGGGTGCAACCGAATATGGAGGCTTCGATCGCGTTTTTGAAACAGGCGCTGAAGTAAGAAGAGTCGCGATCGCCACGGTGTCCGCGTCGGCTTATTCCGCTCGCAGTGCTTCCATGGGCTCGATCCTTGCGGCGTGCCGGCATGGAAGGAATGTCGCTGCGGTGGCTGCGGTCAGGAACAGGAGCATGACCGGGAAGATGACGCCAGGGTCGGTCATCGCGGTTCCATACAACAGGGCGGCGAGGCTTTTGCCGATCCCAAGGCTTGCCAGCCATCCGAGGAAGAGCCCGGCGAAGACAGGAGTCATGACCGTGCCCAGCATCAGCCAGTAGATGCTCTGGCGTGATGCTCCGAGGGCCATGCGAATCCCGACCTCCTGCGTGCGAGCCTGAACGACATAGCTGAGGGTTCCGTAGATTCCGAGAAGAGCGAGGAGCAGGGCGGCGGCGCCGAAGGCGATGAGGATGGCCGTCTCCATGTGCTCGGGTGCAAGAGAGTCGCTGACCTGGGAGTCGAGAGTGTGGACGCGGGCGATGGTGACGTCGGAGTTGTAGCTCCAGATGGTGCTGCGCACCGCTTCGATCATCAGCGAGGGTTCCTGTGAGCCGCGCACGAGAAAGTAGGTGGCTCTTGGTGGATCGCCCCAAAAGGGCAGGTAGACCATGTTGACCGGCGCTGCGCGAAGGGAGTTATTGCGGGCGTCGGCCACGACACCCACAACGGTGGACAGGGTTCCATTGCGCTTGAACTGACGCCCGACCGCCTCCCGATCGGGCCACACCGCGCGGGCGGTGGTCTCGGAGATGACGGCGTTCAGGGTGCCGCGGTCATGCTCGTTCAATGCGCGGCCGGCGACCATCTTCTGCTGCAGGGTGGTGAAGTAGTCTGGAGCGATCCAGCGGTAGTTGGCGAGCGCGTGCGTCTCTGCGCTTCCGTCAGTGGGGACGACACCGTCGATCCAGGTCTCGCCTTCGAGCAGCATCGCGCTGGTAAGGGATGCGGATTGCACTCCTGGAAGCGCGCGCAGTTTGGCGAGGACGCCTTCGTCGAAGGCGATGCGGCCGGCTTCGTTGAAGGCGTTGCCCCTAAGCAGGACGTCGGCGGCGATGACGTGGTCGCTGGAGAAGCCTTTGTCGAAGGTAGAAAGGCGGATGAGGCTCTTCGCAAAGAGTCCAGCGACCAGCAAGAGGGTTGCGCAGAAGAAGACCTGTGCACCGACGAGCCAGCGGCGGAGCGTATTGGTCCAACGCGCGCCGGTTGCGCGGCCACTGCCGTGCAGGACCTGGTGAGGCCGTACACGGAGCAGGCGCAGTGCGGGAAGCACGCCGAAGAGGAACGACGCGCCGACGGTGAGTGCCACGGAGAGCGCAAGCACCGCGGGGTTGAGGGTGATGGTTCCCAGGCGCGGAACTGCCAGCTGCGCGTAATGCGAAAACCAGCGCACGGCAGCGAATGCGAGAGCTACACCCAGGGCTCCGCCGATGAGCGAGAGAAGGACGACCTCGGCCAGGGCGTTTTGCAGCAGGCCAACCGAGGAGGCTCCGAGGGCGGAACGAACCGCTGCTTCGCGGTCGCGGCTGGCAAAGCGGGCGAGCTGGGCGTTGGCGAGATTGACGCATGCGATGAGAAGGACGCTGGCGACTGCGGCGAGGAGGAGCCAGAGCCGTGCGGCCGTCTTGCCTACGATGGCCTCTTTCAGAGGCTGCACATAGGAGGAGAGCGCGCCTCGCGGATCGCCCTCCATCTGGCCGGGCGGGACCTGCCGGACGATATCGTCGGCGATGACGTTCAGCTGCTCCTGGGCCTGCGAGATCGAGACGCCGGGCTTGAGATGGCCGATCGCCACATAGTTGCCGAAGTCGCTCATCCATCCGAAGCTTTGCAGGGGATTGAGCACCAGCGGTGCGATTACCTCAATCTCGGGCAGCTGGCGTGCGATGGAGGAAGAGGCCAGCTCATTCGCCTTGGGGAAGTAGAACTCACGCGGAAGCACCCCAATAACTTCGGTTAGCGTTCCGCCGAGGTTGACGGTCTTGCCCAGGACGTCGCGATCGCCCTGAAAGAGGCTCTGCCACAGGCGCCAGCTGATGAGGGCGACGTTCTGATGGCCCTCTGTCGCCTCTTCCGGAAGAAAATTGCGGCCAAGGATGGGCTGGACTCCCAGAACGTCCAGCAGGTTTGGTTGTGCGATCACTCTTCCGATGAGGGCTGGGTGGTCGCCGGCTCCTCGGCTAATTCCGATGAAGTTGGCCTGCAGGAGGCTCATGTCGCTGAAACTGTCGGCGCGTTTTTGCCAGATGCCGAAGTGGCGGGCGTTGGGACCGGTGTAAGGGAAGTTTTTTCCGAGGAACCGTACCTTTTCCCAGACGGCGACCAGCCTGCCGCTGTCTCGGTAGGCGAGCGGCTTCAAAAGGACACCATCGACGACGCTGAAGAAAGCTGTTGTCGCCCCGATGCCAAAGGCCAGGGTGAGGATGGCGGTTATGGCAAAGCCGGGCGACTTCCGCAACTGCCTCCATCCGTAATGGAGGTCCTGAAGGATCGACTGCATGGCGTCTCCTTGGCGGGAGAATTTTAGCGGTTTTGTCTTGAGATACGTGGATTTGCAATGGGATGTTCCGGGGACTTTTTGAGGTTCAGTTCGAATCAGTAGGGCTCACGGCTTGGCGCAGGCGAAGTTTGCGGCGTCGTCGGTGCTTCCGCTGCCTTTGTACTTTGCGACCTGCGGGTAGGGGCAGAGGGGACGGGTTCGGTCGGCTTTGGTGGATGGCGCGTTTGCTGGGAAGTGACTGGCGATGATCGCGCCGGAGATTTTATTGTCTTCGACCCAGGAGGCGAGAGGAGCGTCGAGGTCGAACGTGTCTGGGCCGTCGCCGCCGAAGCAGTGTTCCATGCCGGGGGCGAGGTAGAGGCGCATGGATTGCGAAGCCGTGGGTCCGGCGGCCTTGAGGACGGCGTTGTAGTAGTTGATGGTGTTCTGCGGTGAGATGAGGCCGTCGGAGAGCCCGTGATACAGGATGAGCTTTCCGCCGTGTACGAAGAAGGGCTTGAGGTTGGGGTTGGTTGCGGTGAGCGTTCCGTTGTCGATCTTCTCTGCGGTGGCGATGTCACTGTCGAAGTTGAGGGTGCCTGGGTCCCACTTGGGATTTTTGAAGACGATGTATTTGAAGTGGGAGGCGGCGATGGGAAACTCTGGCACGGTGAAGGCGTACCATGTGACTTCGCTGCCGGGCTCGAGGCCCGGGTAGATCTTTTCGTGGGTGCGGGGATTGACAGGGCCGGCGTAGATCTTGCGCGCGGCTTCGACCTGCTCGGGGGAGAGACAGGCGGAGGTATCGGCGCCTTTGCATTGGGTGACCGCGGGATCGAAGCGGCAGGAGAAGGGGTCTCGAATGACCCCATCCTTGACGCCGTCGGATGCGTCGCAGGCATCGAGGGCGGCCTGATGGAGGATGGGGAGCTTCTCTTTCGGCAGATTGCTGGCGGGCGTGAGATGAGCGGCCCGTTCGATCCATATGGCGCTGGCCAATTGACGCTCCATGTTGGACGCGGGAGCTCCGGAGATGATGCCGTCGAAGTCGGCGGGATAGCGTTGCGCCGCCATAAGGCCCTGCCTTCCGCCGGAGGAGCAGCCGTCGAAGTAGGATTTTTTAGCGGGAGCGTCGTAGAAGGTGGCGACGATGGCTTTGGACTTCAGGGTCGTTTCGTGGACGGAGCGATAGCCGAAGTCAATGACCTTTTCGGGATGGCCGAGGGCGAAGCTGGCGTCGGGTATGGGGCCCTCGTGACCGGTGTCGGTTCCGGCCGCGGCGTAGCCTTCGCGTACAGCGTCTGCCATGAAGTGGATCCAGGGGGCCCCGGAGAAGGCTCCGTTGCCGACGACCATCAAGCGACGGTTCCAGTTGGAGGTCGGCATCCATACTTCGAACTTGATGACGGAGTCGGGAACGGGAGAGATGGTGCCGGCGACGCGGCAGAAGGAAGGCAGATTCGTGAGGGGGCCGCCGGGAGTCCCGTTGTCGATGGAAGTGAGGTCGCCTTCTTCGACGCGTGCGAGGGTGATGGTGGTGTTGGGAAGCTTGAGGCTGACGAGACTTTCGCAGATCTCTGCGGAGCCGGATGTTGCGGCGAGAAGAAGGATAAGAGGGAGAGCGTTGCGTGCGACTCGCACGCGTGCAGCGAGTGATCTCAGCGGCATGGTTTCTCCAGTGGCGAGGATTTTAGCATTGGAGATTTAAGGGATGGTTCTTGGGTCGGATGGGTGGTTTGAGGACAAGATCAGGGTTCTCGCTTTGCACATTGCTCCATTCTGCGAAGAGACTGCGCGGATGAGGACCCGACGCGTAGATCGGAGTGCGCTCCGAAGCGCTACTTCAGGAGGTAGATGACTGTCGTCTCAGTGTCGGCCGGATCCGGCGTCGGATCCCCGTAGATCTCCCATGAGTGCCCAGCGGATTTCCTTTGGTTCGCCTCGATCCATTTTTCGATCGCATCGTGTGCTTCGTTCATGCGGTTGTATGGCCCGCAGTGAATGGCGACAGCAGCTTCGCCCCCTGGCGTTTCGGTCGCGTATACCTCGCCGACCGTTTCAAATGTGCGCGTGACTTCAACACCGAAGTCGCACAGGATTTGCGCGCCCGGCTGTTTCGGGTGGTGGTAGAGGAAGATGTTGTGGCCGTCGGTCCGCAGCTCTGGCTGGCTGCGAAGGAACTCCCAAATCTCGTCCAGCGCAGGCCTCCATGCCGAGCCAACCGCGCCCGGCGCGACCTCTCGCCGCACCGCAGCCAGTTTGCGGGGGTGAACAGTCTGTACGTTGACGGAGAGCGGCATTGGTTGATGCTAGACCAAAGCGTGATCCAGATGGGAGTGAGAAGAGGCTGCCTGTGGGCAGCCTCTTCTAGTCTTTTCGATGTTATGAAGGATGAGTTTACTTGTAGGACTTTGCGGTCTCGAAGCGCTTGTTGATCTCTTCCCAGTTGACGGTATTCCACCAGGCGGCGAGGTAGTCGGGGCGCTTGTTCTGGTACTTGAGGTAGTAGGCATGTTCCCAGACATCGTTGCCGAGGATGGGATAGTGGCCTTGCGAGAGGGGGTTGTCCTGGTTGGCGGTGGTGACGATCTTGAGCTTTCCGCCCTCGACGATGAGCCAGCCCCAGCCGGAGCCGAACTGTTTGGCGGTGGTCTCGTTGAACTGCTTTTTGAAGGACTCGAAGTCGCCGAAGTCGGCTTTGATCTGTTCGGCGATGGCGCCGGTGGGCTCTCCGCCGCCCTTAGGCTTCATAATCTGCCAGAACATGGTGTGGTTGACGTGCCCGCCGCCATTGTTCTGCACAACTTTGCGCACATCTTCGGGGATGGAGCTGAGGTCCTTGATAAGATCTTCTGGAGATTTTTTGCCCAGCTCGGGGTGTTTTTCGACGGCTCCGTTGAGATTGGTGACGTAAGCCTGATGGTGCTTGTCGTGATGGAGCTTCATGGTCGCTTCGTCGATGTGGGGCTCGAGTCCGGCGTAGTCATAGGGCAGAGGGGGAAGTTCGTAAGCCACTGTATCTCTCCTGTTGTGCGGTTCGTGCCGGCCGTCGTCGTATAGGGCCGGGTTCAGGTTGTTCAGATGCCTCTGGCGCCGAGAGCGATGCAAACCGGCGCGTTCGATCCATAATATTCGTGACCTCGGCCATCATAGCGCAATCGAAAGAATTGATATGTCGTTCACGTTGCGAGAGTAGTACGACAGGAAGGAATTTGCGTTCTAATAACACCTATGAGCACGGCTTCTGAGATCTACCGTTGGTTAGAGGATGATGGCCCGGCGTTTGGCGCACCCGGCCTTGAGCCCCGTTGGACTTCAAGCAGGAAAGACGCGGTAGGAACAGCGTATTCGGCCTCGAGCCGGGTCTGGTACACGCTTTCGCACGGCATTCTGAACGAGATCTATTTCCCGACCATCGATCGTCCGCAGACGCGCGATATGGGATTGCTGTTCAGCGATGGTGAGACCTTCGTGCATGAAGAGAAGCGCGATCTGGACTACGAGTTCGAGTATGTGGATGGCGCAGCGCTGGCGCTAAGGGTGAAGACGAAGGACCGCGGTGGAAGATATGAGGTGACGAAGGTCTTTATTTCGAATCCGCACTTCCCCGCAGTCCTGGTGCATGTGAAGGTCGAAGGCGACGAAGAACTGCTGAAACGGCTGAAATGCTATGCGCTGCTGGCACCTCACCTGAACGGTGGAGGAGCAGGGAATTCAGCCCGCAGCATGGACGTTGCGGGACGACGGTGTTTGCTGGCATGGAAGGGGAACACCTCGCTGGCGATGGGAGCCGATTGCGGGTTTACGCGATCGTCATGCGGATACGTCGGCACGAGCGATGGATATCAAGACCTGTTCGACGACATGCGAATGACATGGCAGTTCGGCGAGGCGCTGGATGGAAATATCGCGGTGATGGGCGAGATCGATATCGCGAAGAATCCCGAGTTCACGATCGCGCTCGCCTTCGGCGATGGGCATCACGCCGCCCTTGCGTGCATGATGCAGAGTCTGGCGACGCCGTTTGAGGATCATCTGAGGCGATTTCTGGTGCAGTGGGAGAGAGTGAAATCGTGGGACCGGCTGGCTGATGGGGCAACGGATGGAGGATGGCTGGCGAGGATCAGCCAGAATGTTCTGCTGACCCATGAAGACAAGAGTTTCTCAGGTGCGTTTATTGCATCGGCCTCGATTCCGTGGGGAGCGTCGCGGGGAGATTACGATCTGGGCGGCTACCACCTGGTGTGGACGCGTGACATGGTGCAGACGGCGTCGGCGCTGTTGGCATGCGGTCGTGAGGATACGGCTCTGCGCGCTTTGGTCTATCTGGCCTGCACACAGCGGCCGGATGGAAGCTTCGCGCAGAATTTCTGGATCGATGGAACACCATACTGGCAAGGCATCCAGCTGGACGAAGTGGCGTTTCCCATCATGCTTGGGTGGCGCTTATGGAAGGCAGGAAGGCTGGGAACGTTTCAGATCTTTCCTTTTGTAGAACGTGCGGCGAGCTTTCTGATCAAGTATGCCCCGATCACGCAACAGGAGCGGTGGGAGGAGGCAGCAGGATATTCGCCTTCGACGCTGGCCGCTGTGATTGCAGGATTGATCTGCGCTGCTGACATTGCGCGAGCGCACGCTTCGCTGGAGCTGGCAAGTTTTCTGGAAGGGTACGCCGACTGGATCGAGGCTCATCTGGAAAAGTGGACAACGACGAACGACGGTGTGCTGCATCCAGAGGTGAAGCGCTACTATGTGCGGATCCAGCCGCCGTGCCCAGGAGAGCCGTTCCACGATGACAGTGTTCCGGTGGGATCTTTCCGGATTGCCAATCGCGGCCCGGGAGAGAAGAACGTCTTCGAGGCGCGGGAGGTGGTTGATGCCGGGTTTCTGGAGCTGGTGCGATATGGAATCCGGAGGGCCGACGATCCATTGATCGTGGACTCTCTGAAGGTAATCGATCACGTATTGAAGGTAGACACGCCATTCGGTCCATGCTGGCGAAGATATAACCATGACGGTTACGGCCAGAGGAAAGATGGCGGCCCCTTTGAAGGCTGGGGACAAGGACGGCCCTGGCCTCTGTTGACAGGAGAGCGGGCACACTACGAGCTGGCAGCGGGAAAGAGCTGTAAGACCCTGACGACGGCGATTGAGCAGTTCAGCTCAAAGGGTGGCATGCTGCCGGAACAGATCTGGGATGAGGCTGATCTGCCTGCTGAGCGTCTGTTTCTGGGCCGATCAGCGGGCGCGGCGCAACCATTGGTATGGGCTCACTCAGAGTATCTGAAGCTGCTGCGGTCTCTGTCCGATGGTGAGGTCTTTGACAGAATTCCTGTTGTTGCCGAACGCTACGCGGTGGCTCCAGAGAAGAGAGTGATTTCGAATCATCTGGAGATCTATACGACGGGGCGGCCTGTGAGGTCAGTGCAGGCGGGACATACATTGCGCATTGTGGATAACGGCCACTTCCGTGTGGTGTACACGAAGGACAATTGGGTGACGGTGGAGGAAGCGGTCTCGACGATGGTGAGCGCGTCGGGAGCCTACGCGGATATTCCCACGGATGTTAAACAGACCGGCAAGATCATTTTTACTCAGAACTGGCCGCAGGATGGGCAACCCGACCGATGGCTGGGCCGGAATATTGAAGTGGAGATTGTGTCCTCGTAGCGGGGATGCGGGGAGGGCGCTTGCGCCTGTACACTGGGTAGGGTATTCGTCCTAAAACGAAAATTACGCGAATCGAGCGCCAGGAGCGCGCCGAAGAGGAAAAGAAAAGAATGAGCGAACAGCAGATTGATCAGCAAAATGCGCTAGACCAGCTCTCCATCAATACTCTCCGTTTTCTTGCCGTGGATGCGGTGGAAAAGGCTAAATCGGGTCATCCCGGCGCCCCGCTGGGCTGTGCTCCCATTGCTTATCTGCTGTATCACAAGCTGATGCGTTACGATCCGTCCGATCCGAAATGGATCAACCGGGATCGTTTTGTGCTGTCGAACGGACACGCCTCGGCTCTTCTGTACGGTGTTCTGCACCTCGCAGGTTACGATCTCCCGATCTCACAGTTGGAGCAGTTCCGCCAGTGGGGATCGCACACTCCGGGACATCCGGAGTATGGCGAGGCCCCGGGCGTTGAGGTAACGACCGGTCCTCTTGGGCAAGGATTTGCAATGGCCGCTGGGATTGCAACTGCGGAGAAGCACCTGGCCGCCGTCTACAACCGCGACGAGCACGCGATTATCGACCACTTTACCTATGCGCTGTGCGGCGATGGCGACCTGATGGAAGGCATCTCGCACGAGGCAGCTTCGTTGGCGGGGACGCTCGGTCTGGGCAAGCTGATTGTGCTGTATGACGACAACCTGATCTCGCTGGACGGACCGACGGAGTTGAGCTTCACCGAAGATGTGACGGAGCGCTTCCACGGCTATCACTGGCACGTGCAGATGGTGGACGACGGCAATGACCTTGTTGCACTTGAGGCGGCAATCAAGGCTGCGCAGGCTGAGACGACCAAACCCTCGCTGATTCGTGTGCGCACGGTGATCGGCTACGGCAGCCCGAAGGCAGGCACGAGCAAGGTTCACGGCGAGGCTCTCGGGCCGGACGCGACAAAGGCGACCAAGAAGAATCTCGGCTGGCCTGAGGACAAGAGCTTCTATGTTCCTGAGGAAGCCGCAAAGAACTGGGGTCAGGCCAAGGAAAAAGGCAAGAAGGTTCACGCGGAGTGGCAGAAGGGATTCGAAGAGTACAAGAAGGCGTATCCGGAACCCGCGGCTGAGTTCGATCGCGTAATCAAGGCGGAGATGACTAATGGCTGGGAGAAGAAGATTCCTACTTTCCCGACCGACAAGGCCGTCGCAACGCGCAACGCGGGCCAGATAGTGATGAACGCTCTCGAGCCGGTGGTCCCGGAACTGTTCGGTGGCGCGGCCGATCTAACCGCTTCGACCAAGACGATTTTCAAGGATTCGCCGAGTTTTCACGTGGACCCGAAGGGCCGCAATGTGTTCTTCGGCGTGCGCGAGTTCGGCATGTGCGCGATGGTGAATGGCATGGCGGCGCATGGCGGATTGATTCCGTTCGGCTCGACATTCTTCACCTTCTCGGACTATGCGCGCAGTGCGATCCGCATGGCGGCGATCATGAGCGTGCACTCGCTATTTGTCTTCACGCACGATTCGGTGGGCCTGGGCGAAGACGGCCCGACGCACCAGCCGATCGAGCAACTGATGTCGCTGCGCCTGATTCCGCAGTTGACCGACTTCCGCCCTGCGGATGCGAACGAGACAGCTGCGTGCTGGCAGCAGGCGCTGGAGCGTAAGAGCGCGAGCTGGATGGCGCTGTCGCGGCAGGATCTTCCGGTGCTGGATGCGGAGAAGTACAAGGTGCACGAGGGAGTGAAGAAGGGCGCATATGCTCTGGACAACTCCGGCAAGGACATCATCCTGATCGCGACCGGATCGGAGGTCTCGCTGATCATGAAGGCGGCTGAAGAGTTGAAGGCTGCCGGCATCAACGCGAGCGTGGTTTCGATGCCAAGCTTCAAACTGTTCGACGAGCAGGACGAGGCTTACAAGGCCAGCCTGTTTCCGGAGAATACGCCGAAGCTGGCAGTGGAAGCGGGAGCGACGCTGGGTTGGTACAAGTATGTTGGCCATAACGGCGGAGTGATCGGACTGGATCGCTTTGGAGCATCGGCCCCTGGGCCAATTGCATTGGAGAAGTTGGGCATCAGCGTTGCGCATGTCGTCGAAAAGGCAAAACAACTGGTGAAGAAGTAAAGGCCGGGGCGAGAGGGAATAACCTTCTCGCCCTTTGTTTTACGGGATGCATCCGCGTCCGATTCTCGGTGGCAAGCATCCAAAGGAAGACGATAAGGAACGCGTTTTCGGTTGAAGGTGCAGGTTCTTCCTCGAGAAGTTCCCTTTGGAGCGGGTCGCCGTTCTTGTATTAAGTCGCCCGAACGTTGAGGAGATGGAATGGCAGAGACAGGCAAGTCGCGCACCTGGTTCATTACGGGGAGCTCGACCGGCTTTGGCCGCCTGCTGGCCGAAGAGGTTTTGAAGGCCGGTGAGAACGTAGTAGCGACTGCGCGCAAAGTAGAGCAGATCGCCGACCTTGAACAGAAGTATCCGGCCCAGGCGTTGGCCCTTCCACTGGATGTGACGAAGCAGGAGCAGGTGGACGGCGCGGTAGCGCAG
The DNA here is from genome assembly GCF_059115365.1 of Edaphobacter sp. FHG110511_03. Classification (NCBI taxonomy): domain Bacteria; kingdom Pseudomonadati; phylum Acidobacteriota; class Terriglobia; order Terriglobales; family Acidobacteriaceae; genus Edaphobacter; species Edaphobacter sp. FHG110511_03. The sequence goes on from NZ_JBZYWL010000001.1 coordinate 1,976,707, forward strand.
ACGCTGGAGCGATTTGGCCGCGTGGATGTGCTTGTCAATAACGCGGGATACGGGGTGACAGGCGCGATTGAAGAGGTCTCCGACGCAGAGCTGGAGCCGATGTATCAGGCTAATGTTTTTGGACTTTTGCGTGTGACGCGCGCCTTTCTTCCGCAGTTCCGCAAACAGCGGAGCGGACATATCCTCAATCTGTCGTCGATCGGCGGACTTGCCGCCAGCCCCGGATGGGGACTCTACCAAAGCACGAAGTTTGCAGTGGAAGGTCTGTCGGAGGCGCTTGCCCAGGAGGTCGCGCCCCTAGGGATTCGTGTCACCATCATCGAGCCGGGCCCATTTCGCACGGATTTTCTTGGGCGCTCGGGTGTGGAAGCTGCAAAGCGGATTGAGGACTACAGTTCTACTGCGGACAATGCGCGCCGGTATCGCAGCGATCAGCACGGACGGCAGCCAGGCGATCCGTTGAAGGCGGTGCAGGCGATGATGGAAGTTGTGAATTCCTCGAATCCTCCTTTGCGCCTGCTGCTGGGAGCCGGTGCGCTGAAGCGCGTGCGGCAAAAGATGGAAGCGTGGCAGAAGGAGATGGCTGCCTGGGAGCCGGTGACGGTTGGCGCAGATTTTCCGGAGGGCAAGTAGGGCTCCGATTTTGAAGATGCGCGAGTGCGCGTAAGTGTTCAATAACGGCATTGCCGTTCAGCTGAAAGGGAAGATGAAGATATGGAACTGGGATTAATCGGACTCGGCAAGATGGGCTTCAATATGGCCGAGCGATTGAAGCTGGCCGGCCACAAGGTTGTCGGCTTCGACTTCAACAAAGATGCGACGGCGAAGCTGACCGAGGGGGGCTCGCTGGGCGTGAACTCTCTTGAAGATCTGGTGAAGAATCTTCCGGCTCCGCGCGCGATCTGGATCATGGTTCCGTCGGGCGATCCAGTGGATCAGACGATCGCAAAGCTCGAAGCTCTGCTTGAGAAGGGCGACACGATCATCGATGGCGGCAACTCGAACTATAAGGACACACAGCGGCGCCATACTGAAGTTACGAAAAAAGGGTTTGAATATATCGATTGCGGAACCTCGGGCGGAGTGTGGGGCCTGAAGGAGGGTTACAGCCTGATGATTGGCGGCGACAAGGCTCCGGTGGAACGGCTGAAGCCGATCTTCCAGGCGCTGGCGCCTTCGCCCACAGAGGGTTGGGGCCATGTAGGGCCTTCGGGCGCGGGACACTTCGTCAAAATGGTGCACAATGGCATCGAGTACGGCCTGATGCAGGCGTACGCCGAGGGCTTCTCGATCATGAAGGCAAAGCAGGAGCTCGGGCTTGATCTGACCCAGATCTCGCATATCTGGCAGAAGGGCTCGGTGGTGCGTTCGTGGCTGCTGGACCTGACGGCAGCTGCGCTGGACAACAACCCGACGCTGGCCGGGCTGGAGGCATGGGTGCCGGATTCAGGCGAAGGCCGGTGGACGGTGACCGAGGCGATCGACCTGAATATCTCGGCGCCGGTGATTACGGAATCGCTCATCCGCAGATTGCGGTCGCGCGAGGAGAACAACTTTACCGATCGCATGATCTCGATCATGCGCGGGGCCTTTGGCGGACACGACGTCAAGAAGGCTTAACCTGGAGAGAGTGTAAGGAAGATCGATATGGCTACGACACAAGTTCAAGTGAATCCCGATAAAGCGGCAGCGGCTCGCAGCAATGAGCGCACACCCGATCCATGCATTGTTGTGATCTTTGGCGCCTCGGGAGACCTGACCAAGCGCAAGCTGCTGCCTGCGCTCTACCACCTGGAGCAGGCCAAGCTGCTGCCCAAGGATTTCGCAGTAGTCGGCGTGGCGCGACGTCCGCTGGAGAAGAGCTTTGCCCCGGATATGAAGGAAGGGATCATCTCTGGCGGAGGCGTCGAGGACAACGACCCGAAGCTGGCCCCCTTCGTGGACCGTGTCCAATACCATGCAATGAACTTCGACGATGCGGCTGGATACGACGCGTTGAAGAAGAAACTGACGGAGCTGGACGGCAAGTTCAAGACTCAGGGCAACCGCCTGTTTTATCTCGCGACGGCGCCGGAGTACTTCTCCGACATCATCAACTACCTTGGCCAGAACGGCATGGCGCAACCGGAGCCCGACAAGGACGGCAAAGCTCCCTGGGTGCGCACGATCATCGAGAAGCCGTTCGGGCACGATCTCGAATCTGCTCGCGCGCTGAACGATGAGGTGAACAAGGTCTTCAATGAAGACCAGATCTTCCGTATCGACCATTACCTTGGCAAGGAGACTGTTCAGAACATCCTCGTCTTCCGCTTTGCAAATGGCATCTTCGAAAATGTCTGGAACCGGAACTACATCGACCATGTCGAGATTACTGCCGCCGAGTCGATCGGGATCGAAGGCCGCGGGCCGTTCTATGAGCAGGCCGGCGCTTTGCGGGACGTTGTACAAAACCACGTGATGGAGCTGTTGAGCTTCGTTGCGATGGAGCCCCCGGTCTCGTTTCAGGCCGATGCGGTTCGCGCGGAGAAGGTGAAGGTATGGAAGGCGATATCTACGATCCATCCCGCCGACACGGTTCGCGGGCAGTATGGCCCGGGCACGGTGGATGGCAAGTCGGTTCCAGGTTATCGACAGGAAGACCGCGTGCATCCGCGCTCGCAGACCGAGACCTACGCTGCTCTGCGGCTGGAGATTGAGAACTGGCGCTGGGCGGGGGTTCCGTTCTATATCCGCGCGGGCAAGCGGTTGCCGAAGCGTGTTACCGAGATCACGATCCAGTTCAAGCAGCCGCCGATGCTTCTGTTCAAAGGCGGAGAGTGTCACGACTCGAGCGCGATCAAGCCGAACCTGATCTCGATGCGCATTCAGCCGGACGAGGGTATCTCGCTGCGATTCGGAGCGAAGCTGCCTGGGCCGAGCATGGACATCAGCCCGGTGCAGATGAACTTCAGCTATGCGGATGCCTTCGGCAAGTCTTCGGCCAATGGCTACGAGCGCCTTCTGCTGGACGCCATGCTGGGCGACGGCACCCTGTTCGCCCACCGCGACGGTGTAGAGGCAACGTGGGCCCTGATGACTCCGATTCTGAAGGCCTGGGCGGAGACTCCTGTGAAGGACTTCCCGAACTATGCCGCAGGCACGTGGGGTCCATCTGCTGCAGATGCGCTGCTCGAGTCCGAGGGACGCAAGTGGCGTAAGCTCTAATCTCATCGGTCCCCGGCGTTGCATGCCGACGCCGGGACCGGAACCTTCCGCAACATCAAATCACATCGAGTCACCGAGAATATGCCGCGTTCTTCGATTGTTACCTACCGTGTTTTTCCTACCCCGGCCGAGGTTGCGACGGCCGCCGCTGAATTGTTCACCACAGCTGTAACGTCTGCTGCGAATGTGCGAGGAATCGCTCGAGTTGCAATCTCGGGAGGAACGACACCGAAGGCGATGTTTGCCCTGCTCGCATCCGAGCCGTTCCTGAAGCGGGTTCCGTGGGACAAGCTGGATCTTTATTGGGTGGACGAGCGTTGCGTGGGGCCTGAAGATGCCGACTCCAACTACCGCATGACGCGCGAGGCGCTGCTTTCTAAGGTGCCTTTGCCTGCGGAGCGGATTCATCGCATGGAGGGGGAATTGAAGCCCGAGGAGGCCGCGGCGCGTTACGAGGCGGCGATCCGCAATGGCTTCCGGCTGGAAGGGGCGGAGACGCCGACCTTCGATCTGGTGCTGCTGGGCATGGGAGACGATGGCCATACGGCCTCGCTCTTTCCTCACACCGAAGCTCTCAACGAGATGAGCCACATTGTGGTGGCCAATCATGTTCCGCAGAAAGATACGTGGCGCATTACGCTGACCTGGCCGGTGATCAATCAGGGCAGGGAGGTGGCGTTCCTGATCGAGGGCGCTGGTAAGGCGCAGGTGCTGCATGAAGTGTTTCAAGGGGCGTATCAGCCGGAGACGTACCCATCGCAGATCATTCGTCCGGCAAGCGGAAAGCTGACGCTCTTGCTCGATACGGCGGCAGCCGCTAAGCTGCCAGAGCCGGCAAATGGCGTCGGAACTCTGGAGCTGAACTAAATGATTCTTGCTGGCGATGTTGGCGGTACCAAGGTCCACCTTTCTCTTTACGACTTTCAGGGCGGCAAACTCCACCCGCTGCGCGACGAGAAGTTTCCGGCAAGCCAGTTTGCCTCTCTCGATGAGGTCGTCAACAAGTTCCTAGTGGGCAATGGAACCGCTCCCGCGACGAACCGAGCGGAGATTCTTGCGGCCTGTTTTGGATGTCCGGGGCCGATCCGCGACGGCAGGCTGAAGTTGACCAACCTGCCCTGGATTCTTGATGTGCGCGATCTTTCGCGGTCACTCTCCATCCAACATGTCTTTCTGATCAACGATCTGGAGGCCAACGGCTATGGAATTCCAGAGCTTGCCCCTGACAAGATTTACACGCTGCATGAAGGCGATCCCGACGCTACGGGGCATCGCGGGCTGGTCTCAGCGGGCACGGGATTGGGGGAAGCGCTTCTGATCTGGAACGGGGAGAAGCATAATCCGATTCCATCCGAGGGTGGACACTGTGACTTTGCCGCGCGCTCCAATCGCGAGATCGCGATGCTGGAGTACCTGCGCAGTACGCTGAAAGGGCGCGTGAGCTTCGAGCGTATCGTCTCGGGGCAGGGAATCCAGAACGTCTATCGCTTTTTGCGTGACGTGGAGAAGCTGGATGAGCCGAACTGGCTCTGCGACCGCATGGCGGGCGAAGATCCCAACGTGGTCATTGGGGAGTGCGCAGAAGACGGCTCGAGCTCTATCTGCTTCGAGACGATGAAGACCTTCGCTTCGGCATATGGCGCGGAGGCAGGGAACCTGGCCCTGAAGGCGCTGGCGACGGGAGGAATCTACCTGGGCGGCGGCATTGCGCCGAAGAGGTTGAAGACGCTGCAGAATGGCTTCTTCATGCAGGCCTTTCTCGACAAGGGGCGCATGTCTGCCTTACTCCAGTCGATTCCGGTGCGGATTATTCTGGACGATACCTGTGCTCTGTTGGGTGCAGCGGCCTATGCCGAGGCTCGTGCAGCCGAGATGTGCGGGGTCTCAGAGCGTGCGGCTTCGATGAAGCAGGGCTGAGCAGCGTCCCTTTCGTCACAAAAGTTCCCGGTTCAAAGCGTCTTTCCATGAGGAATAGCCACATGTGTTGGGTATTCTTGGAAGATGCTTTTGAACCTATCTCTACGTTGTGCGGCTCTTACTGCCCTTCTCCTGCTTCCCGTCTCCGCTCTGCACGCACAGCGTCTTCCGGGCGGCGTGCATCCGGAACACTACTCGCTGGCCCTGACGCCTGACCTGAAGGCGGCTACATTTGCGGGGGAGGAGACGATCGACGTTACGCTGGATGCTCCGAGCAAGACGGTCACGCTGAACGCGGCAGAGATCAAGTTTCTCTCGGTGAAGGCTGGTTCGCAGATTGCGGAGGTCTCGCTAGACGGCGCGAAGGAGCAAGCGACGTTTACCTTCCCGCAGGCGCTTCCTGCAGGAAAGCTGATGCTCAGCATCAGCTATACGGGAATCCTGAACGATAAGTTGCGCGGCTTCTATCTTTCGAAGACTAAGGCTCGCAACTATGCGGTCACGCAGTTCGAGCCGACCGACGCGCGCCGGGCTTACCCGAGCTTCGATGAGCCGGCTCTGAAGGCGACCTACGATATCGCTCTTACGGTCGATTCCGGAGATACGGCGATCTCAAATACAGAAATCGTCTCAGACAAACCCGGCCCTGTGGCGGACAAGCACACAGTGAAATTCGCTACGACGCCGAAGATGTCGACCTACCTGGTGGCGTTCCTGGTCGGCGATTTCAAGTGCACCAGCGGCAAGGCCGATGGCGTGCCCATCCGCGCCTGCTCGACGCCCGACAAGGTGGCGATGACGAAGTTTGCCCTCGAGAGCGCGGAGTACATCCTTCCGTATTACGACAAATATTTCGGGATCAAATATCCCATGCCGAAGCTCGACATGGTTGCATTGCCGGACTTCGAAGCGGGCGCGATGGAAAACTTCGGCTGCATCACCTATCGCGAGACGGACCTACTGACGGATGAGAAGACCGGCTCGATTCCGGCGAAGAAGCGGGTTGCGATCGTCGTGGCGCACGAGATGGCGCACCAGTGGTTCGGTGACATGGTGACCATGCAGTGGTGGGACAATCTGTGGCTGAACGAGGGCTTTGCCAGCTGGATGGAATCCAAGCCGGTGGCGAAGTGGAAGCCCGAGTGGAACTTTCCGCAGGACGATGCCAGCGACTTGGACGCGACGATGAATCTCGACTCGCAGAAGACCACGCGCACGATTCGGGCCAAGGCTGAAACCCCGAACGAGATCAACGAGATGTTCGATGGGATCGCCTACGGAAAAGCGGGAGCCGTGCTGGGGATGGTGGAGAACTACCTGGGCGAGGAGACCTTTCGCCAGGGAGTCCACAACTATCTCGCAGCGCATCTTTATGCCAACGCGACTGCCGAGGACTTCTGGAGTGCGCAGACATCGACTTCGCACCAGCCTGTCGACAAGATCATGCAGAGCTTCGTTACCCAGCCCGGGGTTCCCCTGCTCACGTTCTCTGAGCAGAGTGCAAACGGGGCTCCAGTGGCGCAGAGCGGCTTCTTCCTTTCAGGAGCGACAGCGGATTCCTCACAGCGCTGGACGCTTCCGGTCTGCGTCAAGACCGCTGAAAAGCCCATCTGCCATCTCCTGACGGAGAACGATGAGACACTGCCGCTTCCGGCGGATGCGACGCTGCCCTTCTTCTATGCCAATGCGGGCGCGAAGGGTTACTACCGCACGGCTTATGCTCCCTCGCAGGTCAAGGCCATCATCGCAAAGGCCGAGACGGCGCTGACTCCGCAGGAACGAATTGGATTGCTGGGGGATCGCTGGGCGTTGGTTCGCTCGAACAAGGCCGATCTGAGCGGTTTCATGGATCTCGTGCTTGCCCTCAAGAACGACAAGAATGGCGAAGTGATGGAAAGCGCTCTCGCGAAGGTGAAGTGGATCGATTCGCGGATGGCAACCGATGAGGATCGAACCCGGTTGGCGGCTGTCCTGCGACGCGAGCTCGATCCGGTTTATGCCGAAATGGGGCATCCCATCCACGGCGAATCTTACGACCGTCAACAACTGCGTGCGGAGTTGATGGAAACGCTGGGCAGGGCAAATGATCCTGCTGTGCTTGCGGAGGCGAAGGAGTTGACGGACCGTGCCTATGGAGAGGGGTCCCGGAAGGAGAGGGGACTCGATCCGATGCTGACGGACGCAGCTATCTCGGTGACCGTGAGTCACGGAGATACCGCCTTGTACGACAAGGTGATGGCAGCAAGCAAGGACAGCAGCGATCCGGGGTTGCAGTCGGAGGCTTTGCGGAAGCTTGCGTTGTTTACCGATCCCGCGCTGGTGACGCGGACCATGGACTATGTAGTCTCGGGTGAAGTAAGGAACCAGGACAGCTGGATTCCAATCGCGATTCTGCTGTCGGGGCGCGATACGCGAGAGACCACGTGGGATTACATCCAGAAGAACTGGGATAAGGTGCATGCGCAGCTGACCACCAACTCCGGCTCACGCATTGTGGGCGCGACGGGCTCGTTCTGCTCTGTCGAAAAGCGGGATGAGGTTGCCGGTTTCTTCGCGACGCACCAGGTGGACGCGGCTGAGCGCACATTGGCCAAGGCGCTCGACAACATCAACGACTGCGTGCGTCTTCGCGCGGCGCAGGAGCCGAATCTGCAGCAGTGGCTCGCGAGTCAGAACAAACCGTGACCGTGTCGGTAGATGTAAGCGAGAGGAAACAGGCGTCTCTGATTCGCCTTTGGGCCCCGGCCGTGTCGATGACGCTACTGGGACTGCTGAGCTATGTGGATCGCAGCGTGCTCGCGATTCTGAGCCCGACGATTCTCTCCTCGCTGCACCTCTCGGCTACGCAATATGGCTATGCCATCCTGATCTTCAGCCTCTGCTATATGGTTGCGAATCCCATCTGGGGTTTCTGGATGGATCGGGCAGGTCTTTGGGTTACGACTCTGATCGCCGTCGCCATCTGGTCGATGGCCTCCGGTAGTCATGGCCTCATGATGGGCTTCGCGGGAATGTGTCTTGCGCGAGGGGTTCTTGGTTTCGGCGAGGGCGCGACCTTTCCTGCGGGACTGAAGACCGTCACCGAAACGCTTCCAGAGGAGAAGCGTTCCTTCGGACTCGGGATCGCGTATAGCGGAAGCTCTCTGGGCGCAGCCCTGACACCTTTGCTGATCACTCCGGTCGCGATACGCTGGGGCTGGCGCGCCGCCTTCGGCGTGACCACGGTGCTTGGCCTGTTATGGATCGTTCTGTGGGCGCTGCTGCGAATCACCGGCTGGTACGCTACTCCTTCAAACGCTGCCGCAGCGGAAGCACAGCCCCGATCAGAGGCGAGTGAGTCGCGCTGGAGCCGCAATCTCTTCGCGGCTGCGGCCGCTTATGGCCTGGGAGCCGCGCCTCTGGCCTTTGGACTCTATGCCGCGCCGCTGTATCTGACGCGAGTGATGCACCTGAGCCAGGCTTCGCTTGGTCACCTTCTCTGGTTGCCGCCTGCGGGCTGGGAGGCGGGCTATCTTGTCTTTGGGAGGCTTGCGGATATCAGGCGCCGTCACGATAGGGAGCGTGGCACCTCGCGTCGACCAGGATCGATCTTCCTGCTGCTTTCCGTGGCGGGATTTCTGATCATGCTTGCGCCGATGGCGGCCCGGAGCGCAGCGCCGGTTGGAGCAACGATGCTCCTGTTCTTCCTGCAGATGTTTGTTGCGGGCGGCTTCGTCGTCTTTCCGCTTGCGGATGGGATGGCGGTGCTGCCGAAGGAGCACTCGGCGTTTCTGGCTGGGTTCAGCATCTCGGCCTGGGCGCTTGTAACTGGATTGCTGATGCCCCTGCTGGGACATATGTTCGATCACCAGCGCTATGGGCTTACGTTCTGGCTGGTGGCATGTCTGCCTCCGCTGGGCACGTTGCTGTGGTGGATTCTGGCCAAGCGAGAGTTAGATTCAATATAAGGTCTGACCTTTGGCACTTTCCGTCTTCTCAAGAGGTAGAGAAAGACTCGTTCATTGACGTCTTTAGCGGTCTGACCATCTATCCAATTTTTCAGAGGGATCCAATGAGACCTTGGACGTCTTAGAAGAGGGCACCATTTTGTCCTGTATCTCCTTTGAGAATGGAAGTTACCTGTCTTTATTTTTCTCCTCAAAAAATACCGTAAATCTCTCTTGACAGATCCGGTCTCAAAAGTGGATTCTTACCGACGCAATCAAAATTGGTCAGACCTTACCACGCAAACGGAGCCCTAGAAGCTTCCTTTCTTGAGACGTGGAAGTGACCAAGTTATGTCGCAATAACTTTGAGAGGTCATACAAATGCAAACCAATTGCAACACACGGGTTCTCCGCCTGATTTGTCAGGCAACGGGTCTTTTACTCCTTATGGCCGCTACCGTGTTTCTGAGCCGGCCTGCCGCGGCCCAGCTCGCCGGCAAGGGCTCGATCAACGGCAAAGTCAGCGATTCGACGGGAGCCGCGATTCAGGGAGCTTCCATTGTCATCACGAATAACGGTACCAATGCGAAGCAGACGACGGTTTCCACCGGGTCCGGCGACTATTCGTTCTCGCTCGATCCGGGCCGCTATACCCTCGTTGTCTCGATGAAGGGTTTCAAGGGCTATACGCAAGAGAATGTGAACGTCGATGCCCTGCAGACCTTCACGGTGGATGTGTCCCTCTCTACCGGTGGGGTCAATGAGACGGTCACGGTTACGGCTGCGCCTCCTCCGCTCGAGACCTCGAATGCGACGCTCGGCGTGACGATGGAGCAGGAGATGTACTCCTCGCTGCCCATTATTCAGGATGGCGGCGGGCAACGTCGCGCGACCGACTTTGCTTCGCTGCTGCCGGGCGTCTCTGCGAATGTCAGCAACGGCAATCTGACGACGAACTCCGGTATCGTCAATGGCGGCGGGAGCCGCGGCGCGGTTTCGGCGATCTACATCAACGGCGTGCCGATTACATCGGTTGCGGGCGAGGGTGACCCGCGATTCGTATGGACCTCGATGGCGGTCGATGCGATCAACCAGTTCCAGGTACAGACCGTTGGATATTCAGCGGTGTATGAAGGACTGGGAGTACAGAATTACATCGTGAAGAATGGCACCAACCAGATTCATGGCGTCCTGTATGACTACTTCCGTAACACGGCGCTCGATACATGGGGCTTCACCAAAGTGAACGACCCGATCACGGGTGCGCCGACAAAGCCTGTGGAGCACCAGAACGAATATGGTTTGTTCCTTGGATTTCCCATCCTCAAGAACAAGCTCTTCGTCTTTGGGGGCTATGAGGGCTACCGCTACTCCCGGCAGGTTCCAAACCAGAATCAGACCATTCCGACGCTGGGGATGCGCGACGGCGACTTCACGCAGCAGTTTGGAACGGCAGTCCCGGCTCTCTTCGATCCGGATACAACGATTGTCAGCCCCGACGGGAAACAGTACACGCGCGCGCCATTCCAGGGGTTGAAGAATGGTGTTCCCACGTACAACGTCATTCCCGCTTCGCGAATCTCCGCAGTTGCGCAGAGAATGCAGAGCTTTCTCCCGGCTCCTATCAATTCCGAGCTGGCGAATAACTACGTTACGAACTACTCGACGGGTCTTAACAACTGGACGACGACGAACCGAATTGACTACACGATCAATGAGAAGCAGACCTTCTCCGCGGTTCTGGCATGGGGACGTCAGGCGACGACGGGGCCTGCGGCTGTCTCGGTCAGTTCGGGTTCGACTACGAACGGAATGCCTCCACCGTATATCTCGTCGCAGCAGTTTGCTCCCAAGACGAAGGTCCTTCTGTTTGAGCACACCTATGCGATCACGCCTCACGTGGTTAACCAGCTGAAGTACGGGTATGGTCGATATGACGGTCCCGGCTTCAACCAGGACATGGGAGGAAGCTTCGCCGCTTCAGCTCTTGGGTTCCAGGGTCTTCCCGGAGGACAGGCGTCGGACTCTTTCCCGACGACCACCTTTAGCGGCAACACGAATATCAACCGCTGGGCAGGCTATTCTTCGAACCGCTCTCTCGCGAACGGCTACGTGCTGGTGGATAACGTGGAGTGGAACAAAGGGAAGCACACCATCACCATGGGCGGGCAGATTGCGTGGCTGCAGTACAACTACACGCCGAACTCGACGGGTGTGAATCCGTTGCAGCTGAGCTTCGCCAACTCGGCGACGGGCGGTTACAACGCTGGAACCACAACGCTGAATCCGAACACGGGTCAGGGATATGCCAGCTTCCTGGTTGGAGCTGTTACGGGCGGGACCAACTTTACGCTCTCCTCGGTTCCTGAGACCGGCGGACGTTTTCGTCCCATCTCTCCTTACATTCAGGACAACTGGAAAGTGACGTCGCGTCTGACGCTGGATATCGGGCTGCGGTGGGACTACTACCCGTCCTACCAGGAATCCCAGGACAGGTTTTCGTACTTCGATCCCAACAAGACGAATCCGCTTACCGGCAGTCCAGGCGCGCTTTCGTTTGGAGGCTCGGGCTCCAATCGCTGCAACTGCCGCCAGCCTGTGAACGATTCCATGAAGAACTTCGGCCCGCGCATAGGCTTTGCGTTTCAGAGCGACCCGAAGACGGTATGGCGCGGAAGCTGGGGCGTGATCTATACCCACGGCAATAACGTTGGCGGATCGGCGCAGTCGCGCCAGGGTTCGGGCCTGCAAGGCTTCAGCACCTCGCCTTCGACTCAGTTCATCGCTCCCACATCGGGGCAGGTGGGCAACCAGTACTGGAAGATCGACAATCCGTATCCTGCGTATGCGCAGCCACCAACGCTTGATCCTGGGCTCGGAACGTACTACACGACCAACAGCACGGCCGGATCGCAGAGCGTAACTTATACGGACCCTTACTACGGCGGACGCGCTCCGCAGTTCATCACCTGGAGCTTTGGCTTCCAGCATCAGATCACCAACGATATGACGCTGACCATGAGCTACGTCGGGTCGCAGGGGCACTTCCTCACGCCGGATAGTCTGACCGGCCGCGGCAAGTGGGCGAATCAGCTGGACCCGAAGTATCTCTACCTGGGCGACCAGTTAGGCAACGCGGTCTCATCAAACGCCGGAAAGGCGACGATCGCTCAACAGGGCTTTTCGTTCCCCTATGCCAACTTTGGCGGCGTAGGCAATCCCAGCATTACGCAGCTGCTGAAGCCGTTCCCGCAGTACAGCGGCATCAACGATTCGTTCGGCTTTGTCGGCAACACTCGTTACCACGCGCTGCAGGTATACATGAACCAACGCCTAGCGCATGGGTTGACCTTTATGGTGAACTACACCTGGTCTCGCAACATCGACAACAACGGAACCTTCCGTTCCGGCTATGACATTCCCGCCGCCTTTGCAAGCGATGGCCAGTTCCATCGCGCTCGTTCGCTGGATAAGAGCCTCTCGCTTGGCGATCAGCGGCACAAGTTTGTCATCACCGGTGCCTACGATCTTCCTTTCGGCAAGGGAGAACTCGGTGGAAGCCACTACCTCACTCGGGCTCTGTTCGGCGGCTACAAGTTCTCGACCATCTTCCAGGCCTACTCCGGTGCGCCGGTTGCGGTGACGATGAACTCCTGCAATACGAATCCATCGCAGAGTGCCTGTGAGCCGGTTCTAAATCCCACCTACTTTGGCAACGGGAAGAAGACGGTTACGCTGCCCTTTACCCAGGCCAACCTGAGCAAGATCCAGGTGCTTGACCCCGCGGCCTTCCTGGCTACGCCTGCCTATCAGTTCAGCACGCTGGCGAGGACGGCTGCCCTGCCGGGACTCTTCCAGCCGCCGAACTACAAACTGGATATTAGCCTGCGCCGCAGCTTCGGAATCCCGACTGGGTCGCATGAGGGAACGAAGCTCGTCTTCCAGGCCGATATGTTCAACGTCACCAACCATACGCACTTCGTCTACAGCTCAGGCAATGCTCCGCTGACGAACTGGGCCGGGCCTACCCTGGCTCAGCTGGGACAGCCCAACGCGCCCAGCTACGCCAGCAGTTACGGCGTGCTTGCGGTGGATGGCAATGCGGCGATCAACCGCGCGGTACAGCTGGCCTTGCGACTCGAGTTCTAAACTCCAACCTCAATGCAAAATATAAGAGGCCGTCTGCCCGCAATCAGACGGCCTCTTATATCGCCATTAGAATTTCAGCCTTACCATCACGGTTCCATGACTTGGGACTTCAGCGGTGAAGCTCTCTTTTGCCGTCGTGTCCTTGTGGCTCCAAAGATTGCGAACGGTAGCGGAAAGACCGTCTGGATAGCCGATGTCGTTCCACGTAACCGTGACCTTTTCGGCAGCCTTACCGCGATTGACCAGAGCGACAGCGCGGCCTCCATCGGCGAGCTGCTTGGACCATATCTCTGCATCGCCGCTTCTCTTCACGCGATGTCCCTGTTGTCCCAGGGCATCCTGGTCAATCGCGATGACCTCTTTGTTCAGAAGGATCTCCCGGGTCTCGGCGGACATCTTCGCGATGTCGTTGCCGGCCAGCAGAGGGGCGGAGAAGATGGCCCACATGCTGAAGTGCGTGCGATACTCCTCGGTCGTCATGCCGCCGTTGCCTACCTCGAGCATGTCGGGGTCGTTCCAGTGTCCAGGTCCGGAGTAGCTTTCGATGCCGTCCATCAGGTCGAGGATCTGGATAAGTCCACCGCCGCCCCAGGTGCGTTTGCAGTCCCAGCAGTCCTGAATGTCTGGCGTGGCGCGCCAAAGGTTGCCGACCGGGCCTGCCCACAGCCACGGCTTGGTCGAGCCCCACTCGCAGATGCTGAAGACGATTGGCCTTCCCGAGGCCTTCAGGGCCTCGCGCATCAGGGTGTACGACGATTCACTGTTCTGGTTGGGCAATGTGTTGCACCAGTCTTCCTTCAGGTAATCGACTCCCCACGAGGCATACTGTCGCGCGTCCTGGTATTCGTGTCCGATGCTGCCCGGGCGCTTGGCGCAGGTCATTGTGCCGGCGTCGGAGTAGATTCCGAACTTCAGGCCCTTGGAATGAATGTAATCGGCCAGGGCTTTGATGCCTGAAGGAAACTTCTCCGTATCTGCAACGATATTGCCTTCAGCGTCGCGGCCCGTCTGCCAGCAATCGTCGATGATGACATATTGATAGCCCGCGTCCTTCATGCCGTTCGTAGCCATCTGGTCGGCAGTCTCACGCACGACCTTCTCATTGAGTCCTTTGCAGGCAAATTTGTTCCAGCTGTTCCAGCCCATCGGCGGTGTCCGCGCCAATCCGTTCTCAAGCGCCCGGCTCGTTCCTGGAACAACCATCAGCAGCACGGCAAGCCATAAGGCAGTCATCCACCTACGATTCATTTATCTCTCCCAAGTTCAATCAGATATTGGTTTATCGTTTTACGACGCGAGCATTCTACCGGTTTGCGGCCATTGTCCGGCTGGCTGGATACGAAACTTCGCATCAGGACCTGGTCTCGGCGAATCTAATTCACGTTCCGTTCGGTGAAAGGGAGTTTCTGTCATGGGTCGCAGCTTCGCACAAATCGCCTTTACTCCGCTGGTGAAAGAGCAGCAGAAGAAGCGGGGTAGCCGTTCGCAATATGATCGAATGGAAAAGCTGGGTCCGCCTGGCAACGCTCTAACCGAATACGAACGCGAGTTCATCCGTGCACGCGATTCCTTCTATCTTGCGACCGTGAATGAAACCGGATGGCCTTATATTCAGCATCGTGGAGGGGAACAGGGTTTTCTGCATGTGCTCGACGAGCACACACTCGGCTTCGCGGACTATCGGGGCAATCGTCAGTACGTCACCCTCGGTAATTTGGAGCATGATGATCGGGTCGCCCTCTTCCTGATGGATTATCCCTCCCGTACCCGGCTTAAGATTCTGGGTCACGCTGCCGTATATGAAGGCGAGGGTGCGGAGCAATGGATCGAACAGCTCAGCACGGCCGCGGATCGTAAGCTGGTGGAGCGAGCCTTTGTGATTCGCGTGGAAGGCTTCGACTGGAACTGCCAGCAGCACATCACACCGCGCTTTACGGAGGAGCAGGTTGTGAAGGTCATAGCGCCCCTTCGCCAGCGGCTCTCCGAGCTTGAGGAAGAAAACAAGCGTCTCCGTCAGGAGATCTCCGATCGCGCCGCGGTCAGCTGAGTTTTTATGACTGCGAAAGCTGCTTCTCGTAGCAGAAAAATCTCTGCCCCGGACGGATCTGGAGGGAGATCTCGCCCGCAAAGCGGTATCCGAGGCTTGGAAACAACCGCTGCGTGTTCTGGTTTTCCGTATTCGTGTCTGCGCGTACGAAGAAGATGTTTTGCGCGAGCGCGACTTCTTCTGCCTTGAACATCAGCGCACGCGCTACGCCAGCACCTCGAAATTCGGGATCGACTGCGAGCCGATGAATCACCAGTGCTGGCTGTGCGATGTCCCAGTCAGCCTGCGCATAGTCGGGCTCGGGATCGGTGGTCAGCGCGATCGCCCCGGCAATCGTATCCTCATCGGCTTCGGCCACCCACAGACGGCCACGCTCAATGTCCTCCAGGAAGACTTTTTCGTTCGGATAGGTGTCGTCCCATTGCAGGTTCCCCTGGACGCGCATCAGGGGCACAACACGCCGCACCATTGTCATCAAGGACGGAAGATCGTCCCGTTTTGCGAGCCTCATCTGCATGATCCATAGGCTATCAGGCAGGCGACAGCGGCATAGGCTACATGATGCGGAAGCGTTCCCGCATCAGACGCTGAAATCTTGGCTTCCAGATCAGGTCATACGCCAGCTCCTTGCCGGGAAACATCGCCAGCGCCGCCTTTCGCGAATCGGCGATCATCTGCGACGCTTCCTCGATGGACAGGCTTCTGTCCTGCGCGATCACTTGCATCACCATGTTCATCATCATCTGCATCCGACGGATGAGCTTCTGTTCCTCGACCTGCTCCTCGGTCTTTGGCGCGACGGTATCTTTCTCCACCTGCTTCAGGTCCTGCTTCTCCATGGCGCTGCCCCCGTTGTTTTCACGGTACTCCTAATTGGAGTACGGCTGCACAGAGGATGCAAACGCAGGAGTCAGCGAAGGAACATGAGGCAAGCGCAGCAGATTCAGAGGATGACGCGCCGACGAATCAGGGTTATCATCCCCGCTGCCGCCGTTGCCCCCGTCCCCAGCAGCAGGAGCGTGCCCGGCTCAGGAGTTGCCGCGATCTGGCCCCTTAGCTCACCTCCCGGAAAGGTTGCATTGTGGATGTTGGTATAAGCGGTGCCATTGTTCAGCCCGGCGATCAGTGCAGCCTCCGTTCCGCCGCCACTGAACGCGAAGGTTGAGAGATCGATGGTGTTGTTGTATGTGCCGGAGGTTGCGGTGGGGAAGTTGGCGAACGGAACCCAGACGGGAGCATTCGCTCCAGGAGGGGTGCAGCAGTGAATGTGGGCTGCGGCCGGGTTTCCGCCGATCAGGCCGGAATAAGTGATCTCAATCGCCAGCAGGTCTCCTGTCAGCGAAAAAGTCGCAAAACCGGTCGCTGGAGATGCGTTCGGCGGAACCTCATTGGCTCCGCTCAGGCTTGCGGTGTAGGTGATCGTATCGGCGAGCGTGGGCATCGTGAGACAAGCTGTCCCAGCCAGTATGCATAGTGTGAGGAGGTGCTTCCATGTGGTCATGTTTCTGTCCTCTCGAAATAAGATTCAGAGGGCCCATGGTGCTTATCCACTGTAGCGAACCGATCGATGGTTTAGCGCGGTTCAATTGTAAAAACTTTTTGCGCCAGCCTCCTCAAGAAAGCAAAGGTCTTATTGGGACGCGAAGAAGCGATCTGCCTGCAACGCGTCATCTCCCCGCCCCAGAAGCTCATGAATCGGGCCGCCCCGATCCATCAGAAAGGTCGTGAGCCCGAACTCGTCGGTTCTGTAGAGCCGTGATCCTCCTGCTGCGATCCTTGCAATCACCTCCGGTCGCGGATGACCGAAGGTGTTTCCTTTGCCCACCGAGACGATGGCGTCTCTGGGCGCAAGTGCCGCCAGGAACTCCTGCGTTGTTGAAGTGCGACTGCCGTGATGCCCAACCTTCAACAGAGTTACCGGGGCGAGGCCGTGCGCAAGCATCGCCTGTTCGCTCGGAGCCTCCGCGTCACCTTCCAGGAGTGTCGAGGCTTTGCCGTACTGCAGACGCATCACCAGAGAATCGTTGTTAGCAGGTTCCCCCGTGTTGGCATAACTGCGTTCGGGTGCCAGTACGGTCAATTGGGATCCGCTCCAGGCAATCGCGTCTCCAGCGCGCAGATGCCTGACTCGAACTCCGAGCGTTGCGGCCTCGCTCAACAGGGCACGATAGGCCTCCGAATCGGGGTCCACTGCAACCCATAACTCACGCGGCCTGAAGTTGCGCAGAACCGCTGGCATTCCGCCCATATGATCGCTATGCGCATGGCTCAGCACAAGCACGTCGAGCCTGCGGATTCGCCGTGACCATAGATATGGGGAAACGACCTCTTCGCCCACATCGAATGTGCTCGTCGCTGCGGCTGCTTCATTCAAGCCTCCGACCGGACCGCCTGCATCAACTAGCATCGTGTCACCTTGTGGGCTGACGATCAGCAGCGAATCGCCTTGACCTACGTCGATGGCCGTCACTTCAAGCGAGTCCTTTGCGACGATAGCTGACTCGGGCCACAGCACGATGATCAAAATGAGAGGAAGCGCGGCTGTTGCAGCCCACGCCCATGCGCGTGATCTTCGGACTGCCCAGCAACAGAATCCCCACGCAAGGATCGCAATGACGGTGATCCACCATGCCGGTGCCGGAACCCGCATGTCCGCCGCCTGAATATGGCTGACCCCTCCGATGATTCGCACAATTCCATGCAGCAGCAGGGCTGTTGCGGATGCCGGTGCGATCGCAGCCCAGGGACCCACCAGAGCCGCGCAGAACGTGATCAGAGCGATCGGCGCAAGCAGGCTTACCACGGGGACGGTCAGCATATTGGCGGGCAATGCGAACAAGGTGGCGCGATGAAAGTACATCGCCATGGGTAGAGCCATCACCATCTCAGCGACCAGGCCGATCAGAGCCAGCTCGGTAGTGAAGAGCAGGGTGCGAATCAGATATCCCGGCAGATGGCGCGCCCAGCGTCCAAGGACTCCCGCAAGCGCTTCTCCCCACATGCGCAGCATCACGCGAAACTGTGCCTCCCTCGGACGAAGAACGGGATCCAGCCATAGATCGCCAAGCCTTCGCGAAGCTCGAGCATAGGGGAGGAACGTTCGATCCCCCAGCGGAACGGCGATTCCCGCAATTGCGACGATCGCAAGAAACGTCATCTGAAAGCTTGCCTCAAACAGGCTAGAGGGAGACCAGACGAGCTCTGCCAGAGCTGCTGCTCCCAGCGCGTTCAATACGCTGCTCTCTCGCGAAAGCAGGCGCGCCAGCAGGAATACTGTAGTCATGAATAAAGCTCGCTGAACCGGCGCTCCAAATCCGGTCAAAAGAGCGTATGCGCTCATGAGAGCAAGTGTCGTCAGCGTTGCGAGCCATCGACGGAAGCGAAGTCTTTGGAGCACCCAGAAGACGATGCCGGCCAGCAGCGCGACGTGCATGCCCGATACCACAAAGAGGTGAAACGAACCCGTGCGCTCAAACCCCAGCCGCAGCGAATGGTTCAATCGAGTGCGGTCTCCGAAGATCATCGCATTCAGCATGCCTGCGTCCTCTTCGGTAAGCTTTACCGCGGCCGGCAGTCTTTGGTTTGCCGTCGAATGAACCAGCTTCAGCATTCGGTCCGCACCCCAGCTCTGTGCGGCATACAATCCGCATTGCAGGCTGGCGGTTCCACTAGAGAGGACCCGCAGCTTCGCCGCCCGTGCGTTTCCGTGCATGGAGATGCCCTGTGCAAGGAGATAGTCTGCGTACTGCCAGGCTCCAGGGTCGCGATATCGTTGCGGAATTTTCAGCCGGAGAGGCATCTCTACTTCCTCGCCACAGTGGAGCGCAGGCAGCCGTCCATCTGGCGAGGTCACGGTGATTCGGACGCCGCCTGTCGCAGGCACCATGCGCGAGACGTCCGGAGTTACCTCTTCTATCGAATCCACGGCCACATCGATCGAAAGCGCAGTAGCGGTCTGCGGCTCTTCCTCAAGCCACGGTGCGGGATCGTTGTCCTGATTGACGGCCTTTATCTGTGGGGCCAACGAGCGGATGCGAACGATATGTCCTCGCACATCGCGGCTCAGACCATCGGCATATCGCAAAAGATCACGTTGGGTTGGAGGAACAGGGCGAATCTGCCAGCACCAGATCCCGGTAGCAATCCAGAGCGCCGCCACCGGTACGGCAGCGATGCGGAACGCATAGCGCATAGCGATTGCGGCTAAAAGAACGAGCAGGACCATGGCTAAGAGAAGGAGCGCAGGGGAGTGCCAGCTTCGTGCTATTCCCGAGCCCAATGCAAACCAGCAGGCAGCCGCAAGCAGCGGCGCGCGTCGTAGTTGAAGCCGCTCAATCCCTTCGTTGGCCCAGTATTTCTCTGCGTGGCCCAGAACTTCGCTCCGTTCTTACTTCCGCGTCAACGCCCGAGAACTGCTACTGTCTCCTGGTGAAAGGTCTGAGGAAACATGTCGACCAGATGCAGTTGGTTCAGCGCGTAGCCGGAGTCTACCATCGCTCTAAGGTCACGTCCTAGAGTTGCGGGATCGCAGGAGACATAGACCAGCTCCTTGGCCTTCACGCGGGCGAGCAGGACGCAGACTTCGGCTCCTACACCTGCACGGGGCGGATCCATGACGATCAGATCAGGGCGATCGCGTTCGATCGCGGCCTGCCGTAAAAACTCGACTGTGGTCGCGGTGACGGCACGCTTTCCCGTTCCACGAAAGTTCACGTCCAGATCGCCGGCCGCCGCCTCAACCGCAACGACATTCGTAAATCGTTTCGCCAGGAAGCGCGAGAAGAGACCGACTCCCGCATAGAGATCCCACGCGAGGGTTCCGCTTCTAACCGCGGTTACCAGTTCGATCAGCGGCTCCACCATAAAGCGATTTACCTGGAAGAAGCTGCCGCGGCTCACCCAGTATGTTTCGTCCATGGCCGCGTAGGTCAACCCTGCTGCGCCCCAGCTTACTCCAGGCTGAACTCGCAGCGACTTCCTCCCGCGACCGGAGCTCTGCATGATCTGTACTCCTGCTCCAGTCAGTTCCGGCAATTGCTCTCGGAGTGCTTCGCAAAATTCTTTGAAGCCCTTAGCTGGCTGCCTTCGAACGAAGAGCTGCATCTGCAGCTTATTCTCATCGCCACTGGTGAAAAACTCGATCTCTTCGGCTGAGTCGGCCCACGGCTGAAATCTCTGGGCGAGCTGAAGAAACGCCTCTGCCGCGCGCCACAGAAGCGGCGCAGCGATCGGGCACATCTGTATTGGGAGAAACTCTGTCGATCCTCGTCGGAGATAGCCAACCCGCAACTCTCCGTCTACCCTGGCGACGCGCAGACGAATTCGATTCCTGTACTCCCAAGGCTGGGCAGCATGTACCTGAATCTCAGGAATTGAATTCAATCCGGTACGCTCCAGGGTCTCTTGCAAAATGTTCTGCTTCAAGCGAAGCTGCGCCTCATAAGAGGCATGCTGATACTGACATCCGCCGCACACCCCAAAGTGAATACAGCGCGGCGCGACGCGATCGGAGGACGGGGTCAGTACCTGTTCAAGTACCGCATCTCGAACGCCGGCTCGTGTATCAACGATTTCTGCTTCGACCAGCTCTCCTGGAAGCGTGAAAGGCACGAAGACGGCTTCTTTTGTGGAATCGTCGCTTTGTAGATGCGCGAGCCCGGCGCCGCCATAGACGACCTTATCGATCGATAACTTCATCCGTTCCGCATCCTCTCATCCAAATCATCCAAGGCTCATGTAAAAGAGGCTCAACCGAGGCAGTTTACGTGCTTCCAGGAGCTTCTTCTGCAAAAACTGTTGCTGCACCTGCTTGATCTGGACGGCCTGCATCTTGCCCCGGTAGGGCGCAAGCTCGCGTGAAGCCTGCTCTCGCATCGTGGTCAGCTCGCTCTCTTCAGCAGAGGTCAACAGCGCCGCGAAGACCTTCTCTTCCAGCACCGTGAGGGTTCGATCGAGATCTTCAAGGGGAATGGATGCATCGACGCGCAGGCCGGCCGCCAGAGCGCGAAGCCGTGTGCCGGTCTCCGCAAGGACCGCGTCTGCCGGATGCCGCGAGCTTGCTGCTTCGAGCGCCATTGCGTTGTCCTCAAGGTACTTCGCGATGCGCTCGCTCTCGAAGCCGCTCTCAGCTGGTTCCGTCGTGCTCGCGGAGGATGCCCCTACAGCGGCCTCCATCGCCTGCTCGACGGCTTCCATCACGCTCTGGGCGCACCATGCCAGGCCGTTCACCTTGCGTAGCCGTCCGGAAGAACGTCGCGCCCGCTCGTCATATCGATCGAATGCGTTGTCGATTCCACGCAATATGGTTTCAAGGGGCAACCCCGCTTCGCGCCATGTTTCGATCAGGGCCCAATCCAGAGTGGACAGCATTAGTAGCGATCCCCGCCGTTGCTGGAACCGCTCTTCGATCTCAGTAAAGTAGTTGAAGTAATTCTGCATCGTCATAAACTCTGTGGCGGATCAGCCGCCACCATGTCTTAATTCTCGTTCTCAGTTTCGCGCGCGCCCGTCAGGATGGTTCTCGCACCCCGCCGGAGAGCACTGTGCGCAAGACGCCGTCGTCACCTTCCACCAGGAGAAAGCCGCGAGTGTCCAACCCGGCGGTCACGCCAGTATATCCACCGTTCTCCACGACACGGACACGCTTGCCCCGCGCCCACGTGGAAGCCGCGACGAAGCGATCCAACAAGTTGCTTCCATCCGTTTGTGTCAGCAACTGAAGCTCTCTCTCGAGAGCCTGCAGCAGCGCGATCAGCAGCGTCTCGCGGCGAATTGCGCTTCCGTTTTCGATGCGCAGGGACGTGGCTAATTGCGCGAGCTGCTCCGGAAAGGACTCGTGATTCAGATTTATACCGATGCCGATGACCGCGTAGCGCAGCGCCGGTTCCGCACTCGCTCCAATCGCAGGTGTCATGACGGTCTCTACCAGGATTCCGCCGCACTTCTTTCCGTGCATCAATAGATCATTCGGCCAGCGGATATCTGCATCCAGACCGGAGACCTTTCGGATCGCCCCCTTCGCGGCCAGTCCTGTAGCGAGAGAGATCCAGAGCGCCATTGCGAGAGGCAATGCCGGAGATACAAGGGCACTCACATACAGGCCATCGCCTGGAGCTGAGTGCCAACTGTGACCGCTGCGTCCACGCCCGGCAGTCTGCTCATCCGCGACCCACACTCCTGTGCGTGCTCCAGCCTGCGCGGCTTCAAGCGCAAGTGTGCTGCTCGAGCTTACGGAAGCGAAGTGCATCACAGGGCCGCTAAATGCCGTGCCTGCGAGCGCCGCCTCAACTTCGTTCAGATCGAATGCCATCGCAGCTAGAACACATCCGCAGTGATGCGCATGCTCAGGTCCACGGCAGTGGCCGAGTGCGTCAGAGCGCCTACAGAGACAAAGTCGACGCCAGCGAGCGCATACTTTCGCACCGTCTTCAGGTTCATGTTCCCCGACGATTCGATGGCCGCCTCGGGGAATGCCGCGCGAATCTTCTTCACGGCTTTCTTGGTCTGCGTCGGGGTCATATTGTCGAGCAGGATTGACTGCGCTCCGCCCGCGATCGCCTGTTCAAGTTCGGTTTCGCTGCGGACCTCAACCTGCACTACCTGTCCGGCCTTGTGGCCCTTCATCGCCTTTTCCAGCACTGTCGGAAGGCCACCGCCGAGCGAGATGTGGTTGTTTTTGATGAGGATTCCGTCCTGCAGATCGAGCCGGTGATTCACGCCCCCACCACAGCACACGGCGTACTTATCCAGAATGCGCAGGCCGGGAATCGTCTTGCGTGTGTCAAGCACTTTGGTCTTCGTCTTCGCCACGGCATTGACGAACTCATGGGTCAGCGTCGCGATGCCGCACATTCGCTGCATCAGGTTCAAGATGACGCGCTCGGTCGAAAGCAGCGCGGCTGCATTGTGCCGGATAACGGCCAGCGGCTGGCCGGCCCGCACTTTGACGCCATCGAAGATCTCCGGATGGCTCACCACCTCGAAACGACCTACCGGCCCATTACTCATCTTGCCGAAGATATCGAGAATTACGGGGATGCAGCCCAGTCCGGAGACCACACACGCCTGCTTGGCGAGGATGGTTCCGGTGGCGCGCAATTTAGGGTCGACCGTCAGCGCCGTTGTTACGTCGTTCGCCACCTTGTCTTCCGCCAGTGCTGCCTCGAGGATCGTTCGTATCCGCTTGCTCTTCCAGTCCATGCTGTAATCCTAAACCTCTGGGATGCATCTCACTGCTTAGCACACTATGCAGATGACTCTTTCCACGCAGTTTGCCTATCTCTTCATCCTGGCCCTACCGGTCGCCTGCGTCGCCTGGACGGTAACTCATGAGGAAGTCTTCCGCGAACCAAGGGAATGGTGCAAGGACAGGAGCCAGAACTGCCATGCTCTCGTCCCGCGCAAATTCTTCTATCTCTTCACCTGCGAATACTGCTTCAGCCACTATGTCGCGGCGCTCTTTCTGCTCATCACACAGTTTCAGATGCTCTACGCCGGATGGCGTGGCTACCTGATCTCATGGTTTGCGCTCGTCTGGGTCGCAAATGTCTACATGAGCTTCTTCAATCGGCTACGGCTCGATATCAAACACGAGAACGTGGCCATCGCGGTCGAACAGACCAAGGTGGAGGAAGCCCCTCGTCCGTCAATTCATACGCCATAGTGCTGTCAGGCCGCTGGCAATGCCTCCAGCGCGGTCTTCGCCTTCTCGTGCAACATCCTGGTCTCTGCCGCCTGCTTCCGCAGGCCGTCTACGATGTGCGCGGGTGCCTTCGCCATAAATGCCTCGTTGCCGAGCTGCCTCTCCGCGGCCGCCAGCCCCTTCTCCAGCTTGCCGAGTTCTTTCGTCAGCCGCTCGCGTTCGGCGGCGACGTCGATTTGCCGCTCGTAGACCACGGCTACGTCGAAGCTCGCCGTCGCCCGCGCATTTCCGCCCGAAAGAGCCTCGGCCGCAAACTCCACATCCGAGACCCGGGCCATTCTCGCAAGCATGTCGCGATTTGCGTCTGCGAGCGCAAGCACGCGGCTTTCCCCATGCAGTCGAATCGGAGCTGCTTCCTTTTCTGGAACCCCAAGCTCCTTGCGCAATGCGCGTACCGTCGTGATCAGATCCTGCAGCGTAGCCATCGCGGCGACGGACGCCTCATCGGCGGCAAAGTCCTTTGCCTGTGGATATCGGGTCAGTGCGACCGACTTCGACGGAGGCTCGCCCTCATAGAGCGCGTGCCAGAGTTCCTCTGTGAGAAAAGGCATGAAGGGGCTGAGCAGCCTGAGCGCTGCCTCGAAGACTGCCACCAGAGACGCAAGCGTCAGTGCAGTAGTGGCATTCCTCTCCGTGCCCTCCCCGAATTCAAGCCGAAGCTTGATCAGCTCCAGGTACCAGTCGCAAAACTCACCCCAGAAGAACTGGTAGATCGCCGCTGACGCTTCATCGAAGCGATAGTCCGTCAATGCGCGCTCGACCTCGCCACATACGGCGTTCAGTCTGCCGAAGATCCATCGCGTCTCGAGCGGAGTATCCTCCGGAAGCTCAGGAATCGTTCCGCTCGCCGGCATCGAGACCTTATAGCCGGCCTCCCTGGCGCGATCCACTTGCATGAACAGGAATCGAGCCGCATTCCAGATCTTGTTCGCAAAGGCGCGATAGCCCTCAGTCCGGGACTCGCTGAAGGCGATGTCCGTGCCCGGCGAGGCCATGCTGGCCAGCGTGAACCGAACCGCATCCGTGCCGTACTTGGTGACGATCTCGATCGGATCGATGACGTTGCCCTTGGTCTTCGACATCTTCTGTCGATCGGCATCGCGGACCAGCGCGTGGATGTAGACCTCGCGAAACGGAACGGCGTCCTTAAGCGTGCGCTTCGATCCGTCGGGCATGGGAACATCCAGCATGAAGTGGCAGCCCAGCATGATCATTCTCGCCACCCAGAAGAAGAGGATGTCGAAGCCGGTCACCAGCAGCTCCGTCGGATAGAACTCCGCGAGATCCTGGGTCAATCCATCCGACCCCTCGGCCCCCGGCCAGCCGAAGACCGTGAAGGGAAGCAGACCGCTCGAAAACCATGTATCCAGCACATCGGTCTCCTGGGTCAGTTCACTGGCGCCGCACTTGCCGCACGCTGTCGGCGTCTCACGAGCAACCGTGATCTCACTGCACTTCGTGCAGTGCCACGCTGGAATCCTGTGTCCCCACCACAGTTGGCGCGAGATGCACCAGTCGTGGATGTTCTTCATCCACTCGTCGTAGGTCTTCCGGTACTGGTCCGGCGTGAACCGGATGTAGCCCTTATCGACGGCTTCGATGGCCTTGTCCGCGAGTGGCTGAATCCTGATGAACCACTGCTGCGAGAGCCGCGGCTCGATGACAACCCCGGTGCGCTGGCTCAGGCCGATCGAGAGCGTATGCTCCTTCACCTCCACCAGCAGGCCGCGCTCGCGAAGATCTTCCAGCATCTTCTCGCGCGCCGCATACCGTTCCATCCCGTCGTAGGGTGAGCCCGGCAAGGCAACGTTCGCGGTTTCGTCAAAAATCGTCACATTCGGAAGTCCATGCCGCTGTCCGATGGCAAAGTCATTCGGATCATGCGCCGGCGTTACCTTCACTGCGCCGGTGCCAAACTCCGGCTTCGCCCAGTCGTCGGCAAGAATCGGAATCTCGCGCTCCGATCCGCCGTTTACGCCGCTCAACGGCAGTCTTACCATCCTGCCGATCACACCTGTGTAACGCTCGTCGGCGGGATTTACCGCAACCGCGACATCGCCCAGCATCGTCTCCGGGCGCGTCGTGGCCACGACGATGGAGCCTGTGCCATCGGCCAGCGGATAGCGCACGTGATAGATCTTCCCCAGGCGCTCCTCGTGCTCCACCTCAAGATCGCTGACTGCCGTCTGGATCGCCGGATCCCAGTTCACAATGTAGGCGCCGCGATAGATCAGCCCCTGCTCCCATAGCCGGACGAAGCACTCCTTCACGGCGACGCTCAACCGGTCGTCCATGGTGAAGTACTCACGGCTCCAGTCCACACTTGCGCCCAGCCGCTTCATCTGGTCCAGAATTGCCCTGCCGTAGAGGCACTTCCACTTCCACACGCGCTCCACGAACGCCTGGCGTCCCAGGGAGCGGCGATTCGTTCCTTCGCTGTCCAGCTGCCGCTCCACCATCATCTGCGTCGCGATGCCCGCGTGATCCGTCCCGGGGACCCACACCGCGGTCTCGCCGAGCATTCTGTGCCATCGCGTCAGGATGTCCATCTCGGTCTGGTTCAGCATGTGCCCCATATGCAGGCGGCCGGTCACATTCGGCGGCGGCAGCAGCATGGTGAACTTCTTCCGCGTCTCGTCCGTATCTTCAGGTGTGGCAGTGTCGAACAGGCGCTCTTCGACCCAGTATCTGGCCCAGCGCTCTTCAAGGATGGATGGATCGTATGCTTTCGGCAGTTCGTGGCTCATGTCCTTTAAAGGTAGCATCGCTGAGCGCCGCGAATTCTTCCTATAAGCCCTGCGCAAACACTCCCCGCCGGCCGTTTCCCGGCGTAAACTAGCCCACGAGGTTCTTCATGCGCAGACAGCTTGGCGGAATCCTTCTCTCAGCCGCTCTCCTTGTTTTTTTCTCCGCATCCGCCTACGCGAAGGGGCATCATAGCGACAACGATCGCGCCAGCTTCGGCTCCGATATCACCGTTGCCGAGGGAGAATCGGCCGGCGACATCGCCTGCGCATTCTGCTCCGTCCATGTCCATGGTGAGGTAACCGGGGATGTCGCTGTGGCCTTCGGCTCCGTCACGGTTGACCCTGGTCATACCATCTCCGGAGACACCGCGATCGCGGCAGGCAACCTCAATCTTGGCGAAGGCTCCACAGTCAACGGAGATCTCGCCATTCTGGCTGGAGACGTCCGCCTGGGAGAAGGCGCAGCCGTTCATGGCAATCGGTCCATTATTCCGCAGCCCCTGGGAATGTTGATCCTTCTCTCTCCGCTCCTGATCCTCATCGGGATCATTTGGCTGATCGTTTACCTCGTCCGGCGCAATCGGTATCAGTTTCCGGTTTACCCCCAGGGACAGGGAATCCATCCACCCCCACCCCCTCGACGCTAAGGTCAGGATCTTCCCTCTAAGTTTTTTGAGGGAACTCCCGGGCGAACTCCTGCGTATTCTTTACTGCGGCCTGCCAGGTAATGCCAGGCTACGTTCGATCCGAAATTACGCAGGAGAAGAGTCTGTGATAACCAGTGCAACCCGATTTCTGGGATTCCTGTTTCTTCTCTCCTTTAGCTCCGCGGGGTTACAGGCGCAGAGTCATGGCTCTCGCACCTATTTCAACCAGGACATCTTCGTTGCCCAGGGGCAGCAGATCCATAACGCAACCTGTATCTTCTGCTCGGTTCAGATCGAAGGAGAAGTGACCGGCCGCGTCCTGGTTCTATTCGGCAATCTCAACGTCACCGGCCGCATTATGGGCCCGGCGTCGGTTGTCGGTGGAAATACCGTCATCGATTCCCAGGCGCGGATTGGAGGCAACACGCTCGTCGTTGGAGGCAATGCCGTCTACGAGACCGATGAGTCCATCTCGGGCAATGCCTGGGTTGTCGGCGGTCACCTCTCTCCCATATCGCATCGCCCTCGGTCGGCTCATCGTCTTTCCTTCAGCCCCTTCCTGTTTGCAGGCGCTGCGGTAGTTGCATTCTTTCTTGTCTCACTGCTCTTTCTTCCCCGCCATAAACCAGATCCCGCCTAGATTTCTCGCCAAGGTTCTCTCCAAAAATAGAAAAGCCCCGAGCTTCGGGGCTTTCTGCTTTTGCGTTTGAGTACCCTTTAGAAGGGGTTGATCTTCTTGAGGCCCTTCTTCTTCTTGTGCGTGCTCGAAGACTCTTCGTCGTCGTTGAAGGCCGGCTTCGGATTCTTCTTCTTGCCGGTTGCAGTTGCCTGCGCCGGCTGCGCAGCGGGCTGGGCGCTTGGAGAGACATCGTTGATTGCATCCGGAGCTGCCTCAGGCTTCTCTGCCGGGGGAGGAGTCGCGGTATTTGTTGGACCCACCGGCTTCAGACCGCCATTCGGAGCGTTCTGCGCTGGCGCCTGCCCATTCACGCCTGGTGTCAGCACCTCCACGCCCATGGAATTTGCGCCTCCGCTGGGAGCCGCAGCCGCAGGCTGATTGCTGGTTCCGGGAACATTCGTCACCGCCGCGCCGGAGCTGTCTCCTCCGCCCGAAGACGGAATATCCTGCAATTGCAGAGGAGCTGCCGGCTTCGCGGGCCCGCCTGCCGCAGGGGCCGCCGCTGCAGGGGCAGCCTCGAGGGTCGCGTCGGCTGTGGGGGGTGTCGCAGAAGGAGCCGCCGCCGCCGCGGGATTCATCGCATTCACATAATCCTGCTGGATTCCGCGTACGATCGCAGGAGCCACAACTGGCTTCGCATCCACAAGAGGTGGTTCGCCGGAGTGAGCGGCCAGCACGGTATCCGGACGCCGCAGGATGATCAGTCTTGCACGATCCTGAATATGGTATTGGCCGCGGCTGTTTTCAAGCGCCGCGCTTGCGGCAGCCTGTTCGGGGCTTGGCGTCGGAATCGGAACGTTCATCGCCGCCAGGCGATCGCGCGCATCTTCCACGTGAGGCGAGGCAGAGTGCTCCAGGGCGACCTTTTTGTAGGCCGCTATCGCCTGGTCGTCATAGATCTTCTGCAGGCGGGCTTTTGCTCCCTCTGGAAGTTGTGGCTGGGCGCGAACGATCCGAGCCTCAGCAGCGTAGGCGTCGCCCAGAGCGACCAGGACATCATCCATGCGGCTGAACTGCGGATACCCGTCGGCCACGGTCTGATAGCGTGCGATGGTTGCCGGCCAGTTCTCGTGAGTAGCGTAGAAGGCGGCGATCTCGGCCTCGCGAGTCGCCATCACCTCTTGCACCTCGCGCAGCCGCTGCTTGGCCTGCGGAACCAACGTCGAGTCAGGGAACTGCTGCAACATCAGGCGATATTCTTCCTGCGCGTGCAGAGCTTTGGAGTAATCGCGGTCCGGCTTATCCATCTGCCGGAAGTAAATGTCGCCTACACGCATCTGGGCCTCGGCGGCCTCAGGCGCGTTCGGGAAGAAGGTGATGAAGTCCTTGTACTCCTGCTCGGCCTGGGTCAGCGCGGCGGTTCCGCCTTCGCGATACCAGCTGTCCGCGATCGCCAGCTTAGCCTTCATCTGGTACTGCGAGTCGGGATAGGTATTCAGCAGGGTCTGCAGGTCCAAACGGGCTACGTCGAAGTGCCCTTTCTTGGTCGCGATCAGCGCCTTGTCGTAGAGCTGGCGATCCGGAAGCTTAGCGTCGGCCTCGGCCTGCGCGTCCGTCTTCTTCGAGTCCTTCATCCGCTTTTTGGTGTCTTTGGACTGGACGACTTTGTCGTCCTTCTCCTTCTTGCTTTTCGTATCCGGAGAAGCCGACAGGGTTGCATCCTGCGCCTGCTGAGTGGTGGCGTCTGTTGGGGCCGGGGTGGAACCGTTAGCCTGCGCGTACGTCCCAGCCGGGCATGCCATCAGGGCAACTGCAACTCCAGCCAGTACCGCAGCCCTGAGGCTGGGGAAGAAAGAAGAACGATGATTCATCAGCCGTAAACCTCACATCCGCCTCGCACCCGGGGTGCTCAGGCTCGGTTCTATTCTAGCCCCTCCCGGTGGGGCTTGTCTGGTTCCGCCGCCCGGGCAAGTTTCAAGAATCTCTTTGCGTTTTGCTCGGTTTTGCCCTTGCCGAAGATTGCTGAACCGGCCACCAGCATCTCCGCTCCTGCCTGGACGACCGAAGCGACGGTATCGGGGGCGATTCCTCCATCGACTTCAATGCGGAAGTTCAGGCCCATCTGCTTCCGCAATTCCGCCAGGTAGGCAATCTTTTCCACCGCAAACGGGATGAATTTCTGACCGCCAAAGCCCGGGTTCACGCTCATGACCAGGACATAGTGCACCATCGGCAGCACTTCAATCAGCATGTCGACGGGGGTCGCGGGGTTGATGACCACTCCTGGCAGCATTCCGTGGTCTGAGATCAACTGCAGCGTCCGGTGCAGGTGACGGCAGACCTCCTGGTGGACACTCAGCAGATCCGCGCCAGCCGCCGCGAATGCCGGAATGAACTCATCCGGATTCTCAATCATCAGGTGGCAGTCGAGAGGGAGGTTTGTCACCTTCCTCAAAGCTTCGACCATCGGAGGTCCGAAGGTGATGTTCGGAACGAAGTGACCGTCCATCACGTCCACGTGGACGATGCTTCCGCCGCCGCGCTCGGCTGCTTTTACCTCGTCGGCAAGATGCGCGAAGTCGGAAGCCAGTATCGAAAATGCCAGTTCAACCAAGAGTGTGCTCCTGACTAGAGTTTACAGCGGAATCTGATCCATCCTTGCATCCTGCATCTCGACCGGTGCGAAGAGAACGGCTTCTCGACCCATGCGACATTTTGATCGAACCGGCCTATTCTTTATCCGCAGCAGGAACAACGCGCTCCACATCCGGTCGCCCTTTGTGCAGCACTCGCGTCTTCTTCGCCGCTTCGCGCTGCACATCGGGCAGGGGTTTCGGTTCACCCAAGACCTGTCTCGCGGCGCCTCGCAAGATCCTTCGGATCGGCCAGCCTCCATCAGCGTTGGGAAGAAAGGCCTCGCCCACACGCTGCTTCTCGGGCCGATAATACCAGCGACGAAATAACGAAAGATGATCGCTTAGAAGTGCCAGATCGTTGCTCGCGGAAACGTGTGCTTCAAGCTGCTGCAATGCTGCACGTGCCCGTTCTTCGGGCGACAGCGTGCCCTGTCCTGTCTCCACCGTCTCGCCTTCCTGTAAGGTTTCTAACGAGCCTGTTCGCTGGGGCGGCAGTGGAACCGCTGCCAGCATCAGCGGCTGCGCAAACAGCGAGCTGCCTACGCTTGTCTGCTCCTTTACCGCGCGGACCCCCAATGTGGACATACGCTCCGGCCCGACGATACATCCTCCAGCCAGCATGAACAGAGCAGCTTCGTCCTCCCGCTCTTCCACAGGAGCAGCCCTTTGCACTACAACCGCGCGCAGGTTCGGAATCGGCTGCACGATCTCATCCGCCAGCGCCGCGGCGGCCTTTACCTTCTGGTGTTGTTCATGGAGTTGTGCCGCCCGTTCGAACTCCATCTCCTCCGATGCGCGCTCGCGTTCGGTCGCGATGCCAGCCAGCATGCTCTCTCCCCGGGTATCGAAGAAGGTCTTTACCGCAGCCGCCTCGGCTGCATACTGCTCGGGCGTGCAGGCCTGCTTACATGGCTCGATGCACTTCTTCATCTCGCCATAAACGCAGCCGGGATGCTCCGGATAAGGTTGAAGATCTTCGTGGCAGCGGCGCAGCTTGAAGAGGTCGAGCGCGGCGTCGCAGTAGCGCTCCGCCGCGGCACGTGAAGGGAAGGGGCCATACATCTGCGCCAGTCCCCGCTTTGAAAGCCGGTTGGTCGCATACACACGTGGAAACTCGTTCTCCACCGTGAAGCGAAGGAACGTCGGCGTATGCAGCCGCAGCCTACGCCGGGCCTCGGCATAGCCAAAGATGGCTGCTGTCGCGAGGTAAAGGGTGAGGGTCGATTCGAACTCCGACCCCGTAACCGTGTATTCGATCCTCGCGACTCGATCGCGCAGGTTCAGCCGTTTCGATTGCGACTCGGGAGGATCGAGCAGGCGCTTCATGCGTCGGCGAAGATCCGCCGCCCGTGTCAGGTAAGGTTCGGCGTTCGTCTGTTCGCCGTAGAGAGCGAAGACTCCCGGGAGTACAGGAACAGAACGCAGAATCTCATCAGCGTCCTTCGCCGAAAATGCTATTGTTGCCACGAAGCTAAAACTAGCTGCCACGGAATGAATTCTATTCTTCAGGCTGCAAGTGAAACCAACGTATGTTCAATGTCGAACCACAAGAGAAATGGACAGATGAAGAGATCGCCGAGTTTGAGGCGTATGCTGCAGAGCGCTTGCATACCACGCTTCGAAAGGCCTCGTATGCAGGCATCCTGTTGATCGTTAATGTCCTTTGCGTCGTTCTGTTCCTCGAAGGACGTTCTCTACATAATCACTGGCATGGCTTCGGCAGGTATCTTCTTGTCACCGCAGAAATGCTGTTCCTATGGTTTGTGTATAAAGCAGGTCTAGTGTGGTCAGCGTGGCAATCGGCCCGAGAGACCCGACGTGAGTTTCGCGATCTCGATTAGTCAGCTTCCGGCGATCGTCATGCCTTCAATGTGGATCGTAGGTGCGGCGGCAGAGCTGTGGAAGACAAGATCGTTGCCGATCGCGACGATGTTGCGGTACATGTCCTTCAGGTTTCCTGCAATCGTGATCTCTTCCACTGGATACGCCAGTTCACCGTTCTCGATCCACAGTCCAGACGCTCCCTGCGAATAATCGCCGGTGACGAGGTTGACGCCGAAGCCCATCGTCTCTGTAACGTAGAGACCGTTTTTGATGCCGCCAATTATCTCGTCTGGATTTTGCGTGCCGGGTTCGAGAAAGAAGTTGCCGGAACCGATGCCGGGGTTTCCTGCAAGTCCACGCGAGGCATTGCCGGTCGACTTCATGTTGAGCTTGCGCGCCGTGTACGTGTTGTTCACGTAGTTTTGAAGCACGCCGTTCTGCACCAGCACCGTGCGGCGCGAAGGCAGGCCCTCGCCGTCGAAGGGCAAAGTTCCGAAGCCTCCGACCGTGATTCCGTCTTCGTCGAGCATCATGGTTCCGTCGTCGATGACGGTGATGTTCTCTCCCGCAACCTGCTTGCCGAGCATGTCGGCGAAGAAGGTTGCGTGACGATAGATGGCATCACCGTTGGCGGCGTCGAAGATGTTGCCGATGATCGAGCGCGCAATCTCGGGCGAGAAGACTACGGGGGCCTTCTGGGTGGGCACGCGGCGAGCTCCCAGGCGGCGCAGGGTTCGCTCGGCGGCGATACGGCCGATCTCTTCCGGCGATTCGAGCTTCGAGGTTGTGCGCGAGCTCGAGTACCAGTAGTTGCGCTGCATTCCGCCCTTGTCGTCGACGGCAATCGGAGAGACGGAGAAGCCGCAGTAGGAGCGGCGATACTCTCCGGTGAAGCCGCGCGAGTTGGTGAGGATCTTGTGCGAGGTCCCGGTGTCGAAGTCCGCTCCGCCGGAGTTCTGGATGCGGGTGTCGAAAGCCATCGCCGCCGCCTCGGCGCGACGGGCAATCTCGATGCGCTCGGCGGGTGGCTGCTGGTTTACGTCGTCGAAGTAGAGCTTCAGGTCGCCCTCGAGCTGGCCGAACTCGTCCGCTTCAGGTAAACCGGCAAAAGGGTCTTCACTGGTTACCTTCGCCAGCGTCACCGCACCCTCGACAAGACGCGTAATCGCCTCGTCCGAGAAGTCCGAAGACGAGGTACTGGCTGTCCGTTGACCCAGAAAAACGCGCAGGCCGACGGCGCGGGAGCCGGATTCCTTGAGGGTTTCAACCTGTCCGAGCCGAACCCGGGCGGAAAACTCATCGCCCTCGGCGACGACGGCCTCGGCGTCGGTGGCGCCTGCCTTGAGGGCGCGGGCGAGGACATCCTGGGCTAGCTGGTGAAGGTCGGTCTTCCGGGTCGTCTGAATGTCGATTGGCATGTCAGAACCAGAATAACTGCCTTGGGCCCCCCCCCGGCTGTTTTACGCAAAGTATTGATTACAGGTGGTTTAGAGCTGGACCTAAAATGTAAAATCCTGTAAACAAAAGGCTTAGGTGTCAAAGTATTGAAAATAAGCCGTTTAGATGGATGCTTTCAGCTGACTCATGGAACGGGTTCAGCAACGCAGGCTGTTTCTTAACTCTTCTTCTTATTGTAGAAGATCGACCCAAACTCATCGGCATCTGGAAGCCATTTTGTTTCAAATGTTTATGGGTAATGAAGGCTTGACTTCTTTTCTGTGGGAACTTTTAGAAGGCCTCCCCGAGGCTGATGTAGGTGGCACGACTGGAGGGTCCCAGGGCGGAGAGCGCCAGGCAGGAGAGAGACAGAGCAAGGGAGTTTCGATGACGCAGCAAGAAAGTCCTCCGGCGAGGTGTCGACCTTCTTTTGCGATAGCTGCTCTTTGAACTCTATGCGCTATGGCGGAGGTCGGTCTTGTTTTGAAGTTCGGTCGGTAAAGTCCCTCTGATCTAAGAGATATTCTAGGCGAGCATGTCGGAGGTTGAATGGAAGTACGAACGCAATCATCTCAAACCGGTCTCCCTTACTTTGCTTATCTCTGGGCCATCCTTGCCGCGACCGTCTTCCTGCTTCTCAGATTTTTTTTGCGTTCCGGGGTTCCCATCGCAGGGCTGGGAGACCAGATTCTGTTTTTTGGGCGCGCTGTGCACATTCTCCACGGAAAGATCATTTATCGCGATTTCTTCGAGCTGGTGACACCGGGTACGGATCTTTTGTATGCGGCCGTTTTTAAAATATTTGGCGTTCGCGCCTGGGTGATGTCGGCCTGCGCCGTGGGCGTTGGATTGACGACGTTTCTGGTCATCACCTCGATCGCGGTCAGGATCTTTCAGGGCCCGATGATCCTGCTGCCCGGATGTCTCTTCCTGATCTTTGACTTCAGCAGTGCATCGGATCTGACCCACCATTGGTACAGCACGCTGGCAGCGCTTGCGGCAACAAGCCTGCTCATACGTGGAACCGGTCTGGGGCGGAGTGTCGGAGCAGCTTGGCTTTGCGCACTATCGGTTCTCTTCACGCAGACCCAGGGAGGCTTGGTCTTTGTCGCGATTTTGATCTATCTCCTGTGGTGGAGCCGTCGAAAAAATGAGTGGCTCCCGCTCGTCGCCTTCGTTCTGATCTTCGCGGCGATTGTCTCTACTGTGCTGGGTTATTACGTCTACAGATCCGGATTGCATGCCATTACATTCGATCTGATTGAGTTTCCCGTGAAATTTCTGTCGTCGGGCGATGTCAATTCACCGCGGACTTATCTGCGGCAGTTTCCTGCACTCCATTCGCCAAGCGATCTTTTTCGGACCATTCCTTATCTCTTCATCTACGCGCTCGTCCCTTACGCCTATCTCTTCGGACTGTACAAGCTTTGGATCAATCGCAGACGTCTGGCTCCCGAGGTACGGGATTCTCTGATTCTGCTTCACCTGGTTGGCATCGCTTTATTTCTCGCGGTCGCCAGTGGGCCGAGATTTTTCCGCCTCAGTACGGTCGCTCCGCCCGCGATTCTGATCTTTGTATGGCTTCTCAGGGGAGAGGCTCGCGCGCCGAAGATCTCTCGAAATCTTTTATGGGTTGCGACGGCGGTATTCGCGGTTGCCCTGCCGGTTCGACGTCAGATGGAGTGGCATGGCGTGTTAGATCTTCCCATTGGACGAACAGCGTTCCTCAGCCGCCAGGACTATAAAGAGTTTCAGTGGATGGCACAGCATACGCATCCCGGAGACCGGTTTTTCAATAAGACGGCGCTGTCGCTGTTTCTCGAGATTGATACGCCGACACAGGTTGAATTGATCAATGACGAAGATTTCACGCGCCCTGAGCAGGTGGCAGCGGTGATGGACTGGTTCAAGCAACGGCCGGCGAAGTTTATTGTGATGTACCCGAAAGGCGCCAGATACTCCACGGCAAGTAACTCCGAACCTTTCCGGCGATACGTTGAGTCGAATGATCGGATCGCTCATACCTTTCCTCTCTCCGAAAATAAGTGGACTGAAGAGGTGTGGGAGCCGAAGCCTTGACCGGCCTTTCTTTGGCGGTCGCGGTGGGATGGATTTTGCTAAGCCAGTCTCGCTGGACCTGGAGGCGGATCGCTCCTGAGCATGCGGGGGAAGCTACTGCTGCTGGGGGACAGGGTTGAAGGTGGATTCGCGGTGGACGAGCAGGAAGTAGAGCGAGACCACCACCAGGGCTACGCCCGCGCCGCTGAGAGCCCGGGTGACCCCGAAGAGGGGAATCAGCTTGCCGAGAGCGAGGGCTCCGAGAGGAATGCCCGCGCGGAAGGCGAGACTGTAGACGCTCATGACGCGTCCACGCATGGCATCGGTGGCGATGAGCTGAGCGAGCGACAGCATGAACGAGGCAGATGCCATGAGAGCCATGCCGGAGAAGAACATCAGCAGGCAGGAAAGAGGCAGCCACCGGGAGATCGCGAAGCCCGCGATGATGAGTCCGAGCGAAACCAGGATGAGCAACGTCAAGCGGCCCTTTTCTTTCATCTTTTCGACGGAGGCGGCCCATAAGGCACCGCAGATCGAGCCTGCGCCGGAGCACACGAGAAGCAGAGTGTAAGTCTGGGGGCCCCTATTGAAGATGGTGCGAACGAAGACGGGAAGGAATCCGGTAAGAGAGAAGCCGAAGAGCGTGGTGCAGAAGGCGAGGATGACGAGAGAGCTCATGCCGTCGCGACATCGTATGAAGTGGATACCCTCTTTCATGCTCTTCAGGACGGACTCGGTGGTCTTAGGCGGGACGAATTTCACGTGGATCATGAAGAGCGAGGCGATGACGGCGAGGAAGGAGAGTCCGTTGAGGGTGAAACACCAGGTGGCGCCAAGGGTGGTGTACGCAAGACCGCCGAGGGTGGGACCGACGATGCGCGCGAGGTTGAACTGGATGGAGTTCATCGCGATGGCGTTGGAGAGATCCTCGGGGCCAACAAGGGTTGGCAGCAGCGCCGAGTAGGCAGGGCCGCCGAAGGATTGCCCGAGTCCTACGAAAAACGAAAGGGCGAGGATGTGCCAGACCTGGACCACGTGAGTGGCGAAGAGCGTCGCAAGCAGGAAGGCGCACACCATCTGGATGTACTGCGACATGAGCAGCATCTTGCGACGGTCCATGCGGTCCGCAAAGACTCCGCCGAAGAGCGAGAACATCATGATGGGGAGCTGACCCAGGAAGAGATCGAGGCCGAGATAGAAGGCGTCTTTGGTGAGATCGTAGACCAGCCAGCTCTGCGCGAACTGTTGCACGAAGGTGCCGATGGTTGAAACGCAGGCCCCGATCCACATCATGCGAAAGTCGCGATAGCGGAAGGCTCTGAAGATACGTGCTAGAAACTTAGGGCTGGAAGGCATCGCGACGTAAGGTTTTCTTCCGGATCGGCTGGTTAGAGGGTACAGAGATTCATCGTACAGGGATGGATGGTTAGACGGGGGAGAGGATGCAACGTTTGCTGGAGGTTTGTGACGGAGTCGAGCAACTTCGTCTCTCGGATTTCGCTCCGGCACTGATAGAGCGATGCTCTGCACTCACTGCGGATGATTTAGGCATAGCTGAAGCTACTTCTGCGAGGCGGTGACGCTTGTGCAACTGGATTCCTCCTATCTGCGGCATGGGGCATGCCGGCGTGGACTCTTCAGCGATGCCCGGTCTAGGACGGCCTCTTCGAGGCTTTGCCCAGCAGGGGGGCGCCCCAGGTTCCGACAGCCAGGAGTGCGCCGAACAGGACGATGGCATCAATGCTCTCGCGGTCCTGGGAAGACCAGTAGGCGGCCGGATCGAGGTTGAGCCAAAGGGCGAACTCGTCGAGAGTAAGCGCAGCACCTGCGCCATAGGCGATGGAGAGCAGCCGGCTAAAGAAGATGGAGCCGGGAGTGTCTCCTGTTCCTGCTTCCGCAAGCGTGGCATAGCCGCTGAGCAGAAGCAGGAGGATTCCCCAGACGAGATGGTGGATATGTCTTCCGCCGACGACCACGTAGCCGAATGGCCCGACGTGATGCTGGATTGAGAAGACGAGCAGGCGGGCCGCTAGAAATGTGATGAAGAACGAGATGGAGGCGAGGAGCAGACGGCGATGGGGCCGGTCAGGGATTTTCTGGTGGAGGAGATGCCCTGCCTCGGTGAGATGCAGCAGAACGAGTGCAACTGCCGCCATAAGGACGATGAAGAGGAGCAGGATCCAGGAGCCTGGAATATGCATCCATTAGCTTTATCACGAGGCCTTTGTTTTAGGCTCTGGGCTCACTTCGGTATCAAAAACTGACAACAGGTTTAATTTGCGAGGGTTCGCGAATTTCATAGATTTTGGTCTCGGCTTGACATATTCCTATATAAGCATATATTTCAAAACATGGCACGAGCAGCAACAACGGCAGACGTCTTCAACGCAATCGCTGAGCCGCGACGGCGCGAGGTAATTGGTGTGCTGGCGGACGGCAAGGAGTACGCGGTGGGCGAGGTGGTGCTGCGATTGCGGATGCCTCAACCGGCCGTTTCGAAGCATCTTAAGGTGTTGCGCGAGGTTGGCGTGGTGTCCGTGATTAAGCGCGGACAGCACCGGATGTACCGGTTGAATGCGGCAGAGCTGAAACCGGTGCATGACTGGGTGAAGACGTTCGAGCGGTATTGGACGCATCAGCTGAGTCAGATCAAGGTACGAGCGGAGCGCAAGGCTCTGGAACGGATGATTTCAAGCGACGGAACTTCAACCAAGGAGGAGTAATGGCAGCCACGATTCAGGAACAGGTAGTTCAGGCGTTCGAGATAGTGAAAGACGAAGAGATTGCGGCTCCGATCGACATTGTGTTCGAGACGATTCTGGAGCAGATGGGGCCTTTGAACTCGACACCGGAGAAGCCGATGCCGATGAAGCTGGAGGCGTGGCCGGGCGGGCGCTGGTTCCGCGATCTCGGGAACAACACGGGACACTTCTGGGGCCTGGTCCAGGCGATCAAAGCGCCGTCGCTGCTGGAGATTAGCGGTCCGTTGTTCATGTCGAATCCTGCTGTCTCGAATATTCAATATCGTCTGACGGAGGAGAACGGATTGACGCGCGTCCGGTTTGTGCATCGGGCGATGGGCTGGATAGGTGAAGCGGAACGTGGAGTGGATTCCGGCTGGACAGAGCTGATCACCCGTATTCGCGTGGCTGCCGAGAAGCGCGGCAGCGGGAGGTAGGCATGTGTCCGCTCTGTCTCGCAACTGTGGCCTGGATCGCTGCGGGCATCACCTCGACGGGCGGTATTTCGGCAGTGACCGTGAAGAGGCTCCGCGACAGAAACCAGGAAGCGACAACCAATAACAACCACGAACAAGGAGAGAGACATGGACAAGAACAATGAGCCCCAGGTGAAGATGAAGACGCCGCCGGTCGTGTCGCCCGGTGAGTGGGAGGCTGCGCGTCAACAGATGCTCGAGAAAGAGAAGGCCTTTACCCGCTCGCGTGATGCGCTGGCCGCGGAGCGCCGGCGAATGCCGTGGGTGACCGTAGAGAAGGAGTACGAGTTCGAAGGGCCTCAGGGCAAGGTGAGACTGCTCGACTTATTCGAAGGGCGACGTCAGCTGATTGTTTACCGCGCCTTTTTTGAACCCGGAGTGTTCGGCTGGCCGGAGCACGCGTGCCGCGGCTGCTCTCTGGGCGCAGATCAGGTCTCGCACCTCTCGCATTTGAATACGCGCGACACCACGCTGGCATACGCATCGCGCGCGCCGCAGGCAGACATCGAGCGTCTGAAGGCGCGGATGGAGTGGAAGATGCCGTGGTACACCATCGCGAGCGACTTCGATAAGGACTTCGGCGTGGACGAGTGGCATGGCCACAACGTCTTTTTCCGTGACAACGACGACCGCATCTTCCGCACGTACTTCATCAACAACCGCGGTGACGAGGCGATGGGAAGCGTGTGGAACTATCTCGACCTGACTCCACTGGGGCGTCAGGAGGAGTGGGAGGATTCGCCGGAGGGATACCCCCAAACCGTACCCTACAAGTGGTGGAACTGGCACGACGAATACGGAGCCGCTTCGACTGATCCGCGGTGGGAGAAGGTCGTGGATAATGCGCTGGTGACTTTAAATCTCAACGACTAGCGTGATTGCTCAGGTCATTTGTCATAGAG
Organism: Edaphobacter sp. FHG110511_03; assembly: GCF_059115365.1. Taxonomy (NCBI): domain Bacteria; kingdom Pseudomonadati; phylum Acidobacteriota; class Terriglobia; order Terriglobales; family Acidobacteriaceae; genus Edaphobacter; species Edaphobacter sp. FHG110511_03. The sequence goes on from NZ_JBZYWL010000001.1 coordinate 2,016,738, forward strand.
CGAGGCTTTTTAGCCTCGCTCTACTTTTCGTGTGGGGCGGCGTTCTGATTCATGCAAGTGTGATTTAATTGGCGCACTTTCTCTATCTCGCCTAGATCAAGGAGCCCATATGCCCACTATCACAACCAAGGACGGCGTTGAGATCTTCTACAAGGACTGGGGTTCAGGTCAGCCGATTGTGTTCAGCCATGGATGGCCTCTGTCGGCTGATGACTGGGACGCGCAGATGCTGTTCTTCCTGCAGCATGGCTATCGTGTGATCGCGCACGACCGTCGAGGACATGGGCGCTCCACCCAGACCGCCGATGGTCACGATATGGATCATTACGCCGATGACCTGGCTGCGCTAATAGCTCATCTCGGGCTGAAGGACGCCATCCATATAGGCCACTCGACCGGCGGCGGCGAGGTCGTGCACTATCTGGCACGTCACGGAGAAAAGGGAGCGTCCAAGGCCGCGCTGATCAGCGCAGTTCCTCCGTTGATGTTGAAGACGGCAGCCAATCCGCTCGGCCTGCCCAAGTCGGTGTTCGATGACCTGCAGGCGCAACTCGCAGCCAATCGTTCGCAGTTCTATCGCGATCTGCCGACCGGGCCTTTTTATGGCTTCAACCGTCCGGGTGTGAAGTCGTCTGAGGCCACCATTGAAAACTGGTGGCGTCAGGGCATGATGGGCGGAGCCAAGGCACACTATGACGGCATTGTCGCTTTCTCGCAGACCGACTTCACTGAAGACCTCAAGAAGATCACCATTCCTGTGTTGGTGATGCATAGCGAAGACGACCAGATCGTTCCTTATGTCGCTGCCGGGCCGTTGTCGGCGAAGTTGCTGAAGAATGGGACCCTGATTACGTATAAAGACTTCCCGCATGGCATGCCCACAACGCAGGCGGAGACGGTCAATGCCGCCCTGTTGGCGTTTCTAAAAAGTTAGGATTGATTGATCCGCGGTAAGGCGCAATTGTTCTGACAGGATTTCCGAATCTTATTTCCGGCGCATGAGCTCCGTCGCATGGACTGAGCCCTGCATCGCGGCGTAGCGGCCTGGAGCGTTTGCGAGATCGAGTTCAAACTCCTTCAGCGCCAGGTTGGGGTTGCTCTGTTCAAGGAGCAATGAGCCGAGTTGTTCCCGGGCCGGAAGAATCGGCCCGGGGGTCACCGGAAGTTTCTCGACTGAGTCTTCCGTGTCGGCAGCTTCCCGCATTAGGGTTGCAGCTTCCTGGGGTTTGTTTTCTGCCTGGGCAGACCATGCCATGACTTCGCGCCTTAGAACTTCTACCTGGGTCGCCCAATAACTGTTGTCCGCTGCATGGAGCTGCTGTTCGAGCTCCTGCAATCTATGGATCTGCTCGCGGGCTTGGGCGGTGTGCCCTTGGTGAGCCAGCCCGAGGCCGCGTGCCCAAACTGCGATTGCGATTACGTGAGGAGGGGCTTCTGCCGGCGGGACGATGGCCACGGCTTTGGACCATTGACTTCGCTCCACGATGGAACGAATCGGCATCGCGGTCGCGGCATACCCTATCTTGAAATCGCGCATGTTCAAGTTCGGCATGTCGTTGAGTTGCTGGATGACTTCAAGTGCGTCTTTGTCGCGTCCTCTCTGAAGATAGGCGTAGACGAGATAGTCCATGGCGTGCAGCTCTTCGCCTGTGTCGCCCTGTTGGTGTGCGGCTTTTCTCGCGGCAAGGTTGGACTCGATGGAGTCGTCCCACAAGCCGAGCCGGGTGAAGATGTGTGAGGGCATGTGCAGCGCATGCGGCGCGGAGGGTGCGATCTGCGCGTAGGCGCGGGCAGAGGCGAGGCCTTGTGCGGCCATCTCAGCGTTGTCGCAGCCGTGGATGAGGTAATGGGTGATGCCGGGGTGGTCGGGGTAGGCGCGGTTGAGAGGTTCGAGGATGGCGACGGCCTTCTTCTGGTTGGCGTGGGTCTTGTCGGTGGGAAGAGCGGTTCCGAGAAGTGCGAGGGCGTAGAAGATCTGCGATTCTGCGTCGGAGCGATTGGCCTGGGCGAGCTGACTCATGGCTTTTTCGTATTGGACGGCGCGGGTGCTATAGGGGACGGTCTGCGCGTCGGTATAGATGAAAGAGAGGGCGTGGATGAAGTCCAGCTCGCGTTGCGAGCCGGTTTTTAGCTGGAGCGCCTGCGCGATCTCGGCGTGACCGGGTGCGATCGCGCGGGGCGAAAGGGTTTCCCAAAGCGGATGGTAGTAGCTCATGGCGACGCCCCAGTGGGCCATGGCACAGGTGGGGTCGGTGCGGGCGATGTTCTGGAAAGCGACGCGGGCTTCGGTGTAGGCGAAGGAGTGGAGCAGAGCTACTGCACGATTGAACGGCTGCTGCACGGAGGCGGAGCAGGTGATGGGGAAGGAGACCGTGCCGAGCTTCTCGGGAGCGGGGTGGTCGTGCTGCTCCTGCGCGTGAAGGGGGAGAAGGCTCAGGAGCAAGAGGAGAAGTCGAGAGGGCATGCTTGCCTCCGGTTTTGGAGGAGATTGTACCGTTTGCGAAGTTTATGGGGACCGTGAAGATGTGTATGATGCGTGAGCTTCCTATTTCCGAATGCAGGAGAACGAGTACGTGTCTGAGGCAACGAACGTTATGGTGGTGGGAAGATTTCTCGAAGAAGTTCTGAATCAGGGTCGGTTTGAGGTCGCCGACGAGATTGTCGCCGAAGACTTTGTTGAGCTGGATCCGCTGCCGGGGCAGCGGCAGGGACGTGAGGGCCTGGTTGAGGTAGTGAAGGGGCTGCGCACGGCGTTTCCGGATATGCACTGGAAGGCGGAAGAGACGATTGCCAGCGGCGACAAAGTGGTCACTCGGTTTACGTGGACGGGAACGCAGAAGGGGGAGTTTCTAGGGATTCCAGCAACGGGCCGGGGTGTGAGCGTGAAGGGCGTGGTTATCGATCGGGTTGTAGATGGATGGATGACCGACAGCCGAATCTTGATGGATACCATGGGGTTGATGCAGCAGCTTGGGGTGGTTTCGGGGGCTTGATCAAGGATGATGATGATTAAGTCGCTTCGTCCTTCGGACTTCACTCCGGCCTTCGGCAGAGCGGTGCGCCGCTCCCGCGACGAGCTTTCTACGGCACGGCTTAAGCTGTGCCCTTAAGTGAGGCGGGTCATGCCAAGCGGGACTATTCCCAAGCATGCCTTCCATCCGACACCCGGCAGAAAATATGAGCTAATGGATAAACCCGTATTTAGCGAGACAAAAGACTTTTGTCGGACTGAGTCGATAAGGTCGGCGATCAATATTTGTCTGGATGTTGGATTCTCTTGTTCGCGTCGGTTGTTAATTGAGCCGACTACAGACATTGCGGCCACCATAGTGGCCAGTCCAAGAACAACAACAATCCACAAAGAAAGATGAAAGACAATTCGGAGTATCCATGCAGGGATCATCGCTAGGATGCCGAATAACAATGGCCCTGAGCCAGCAATTCCTTCAGGGCCGAAGTATTCGCTCCAATGTTCCTGAAGATAAGTCAGGTTCACTTCGAACTTCTTTTCAAACTTCTCAAAGAATTCAACGGCATCATCACCATCCATGCCTAGATCAACAAGAAGCCGGTCTGAAAGCTTCAATTTCTCGCGTTTCATTCCGCGTTGTGCTGCAACGAAATCGAAGACTTCGTCTTCGATAGTCACCTAACTCGTGCCGCCTACGGTCATCTTGTCGAGTTTGATGGTGGGCATGCCGACGCCTACGGGGACGGACTGGCCGGATTTGCCGCAGGTTCCGATGCCTTCGTCAAGAGCGAGGTCGTTGCCGACCATGGAGACGTACTTGAGGGCTTCGGGGCCGTTGCCGATCAGGGTTGCGCCTTTGACTGGGCTGGTCACCTTGCCGTCTTCGATCAGGTAGGCTTCGCTGGCTGAGAAGACGAACTTGCCGTTGGTGATGTCGACCTGGCCTCCGCCGAAGTTGACCGCGTAGAGGCCGCGTTTGACCGACTTGATGATGTCTTCGGGCATGTCATCGCCGTTGAGCATGTAGGTGTTGGTCATGCGCGGCATGGGGATGTGGTGATAGCTCTCGCGGCGGCCGGAGCCGGTATTGGGGGTTCCCATCAGGCGTGAAGAGAGCTTGTCGGAGAGGTAGCCCTTGAGGATGCCGTTCTCGATGAGAACGTTCTCCTGCGTTGGGTTGCCCTCGTCGTCGACGTTGATGGAGCCGCGGCGATTGGGCATGCGGCCGTTATCCACAACGGTGACTTTGCTGGATGCGACCTGCTGACCGATGAGGCCGGCGAAGGCGGAGGTCTTCTTGCGGTTGAAGTCAGCCTCGAGGCCGTGACCTACGGCTTCGTGGAGCAGGACCCCGGGCCAGCCGGGGCCGAGGACGACCTCCATCTCACCGGCAGGGGCGTCGATGGCGCTAAGCTGCAGGATGGCGGTGCGGGCTGCCTCATTCGCGTAATGTTCCGGAGACTTGTCACCCTCGAAGAAGTCCATCGTGATGCGGCCGCCGCCACCGGAGGAGCCGCGTGCGGTGCTTCCGGCGCCATCGTTGCCGGCTGCGTCCTTGGCGATGACGAAGACGTTCAGGCGCGAGAGCGGCTGGGTGTCAGAGGCGTAGGTGCCGTCGGATGCGGCGACGAGGATGCGGCGGAGCTCGTCGGAGAAGCTGGCGCGGACCTGAGTGATGCGCGGGTCGTAGGCGCGGGCCGCGGCGTCGGCGCGCTGGATGAGGGAAAGCTTGGCGGAGATTTCAGCGTCGGCGGTGGCGCCAGTGATGGGATAGAGCGAGTCGCCGGAGGTGTGGCGGAAGCCCTGCATGAGCTCCTTGGCGGGGCCGGAGGCGATGAGGGCGGCGGTGCGGGCGGCCTTGAGAAGAGCGTCGGTGGAGAGATCGTCGGTGTAAGCGTATCCGGTGCGCTCGCCGGAGAGAACGCGGACTCCGCAGCCCAGACTGACTCCCTGGGAGGCAGTCTTGACCAGAGATTCGTCGATGCCGAGCGAGGTGGAGGTGACCGACTCGAAGTAGAGATCGGCGTAGTCGCCCCCGGCGGAGAGCGCTTCGGCGAGGCAGCGCTCAATAAGGCGCTCGGAAACGCCCAGCTTGTCGGTGAAGTATCGCTTATGGTCGGGAGCAGGAGTCGTCATCTTAGTTTGATGATAGGGAAGCCGGCAGGTTGCGGCAATGGGGGGCTCATTATGGTCTTTTTGACAGGCTCCCGGAAGGAATCTGTTACCTTTACCGGGAGAAACAGCCTCGGCTGAAGGGATTAGACGCTGTGATTGCAATGGAGCTGATAGAACGGCTGACACAGCATAAGACGCTGGGCGCGGTGCCGCGGGAAGAACTGATGTGGCTGGCCGAACACAGCGAGTTTCGCAGATTTGCGGTGGGCGAGATGATTTCGCATAAGGGAGAGCCAGTCGAAGGCATGTATGTCATCCTGTCGGGACGGTTGGCACTGTTGGCCGATCGCGGCGGCGGACCAAGCAAGATCGCGGAGTGGGGCGCTGGGGATGTGACAGGCATGCTGCCGTTTTCCCGACTGGGGAACGCCCCCGCGAATTCTATCGTCCAGGAACCCCTGGAAATGGTGGTCCTGCATCGAGATCGCCTGCGGGAACTGACCCGGGAGTGTTTTGAGATTACCTCGATCCTGGTGCACCGCATGCTGGATCGGACACGATTTTTTACCTCGAACGAACTGCATGACGAGAAGATGATCTCGCTGGGTAAACTGTCGGCGGGCCTGGCTCATGAGTTGAACAATCCGGCAGCGGCCATTGAACGGAGCGTGTGTCTGCTGACCGACAGGCTGGAGGATTCGGAGAATGCTGCTCGCCTTCTTAAGGCCGCTCATCTTACGGACGAGCAACTTGCGGCGGTAGATGCGATACGGGCTTCGTGCATAGCGAAGCGATCGGCGATCTCGCGGTCCCCGCTCGAACAGATCGACCGGGAAGATGCGATCGCCGAGTGGCTTGCGGAGCATCGACTGGATGGGGCCATCGCGCCAGTGCTTGCGGAGACGGAGGTCACGCTCGACGATTTGAATGTTCTTGCGCGGACTGTGCCCGGACCGGCGCTGAATTCGGTACTGCGGTGGACGGCAGCTGGGTGTGCGGTACGTAGTTTGGCAGCAGAGATTCAAGGCTGTTCGACGAGGATCTCAAGCCTGGTGATCGCGATTAAGGGATTTACCCATATGGATCAGGGAATTGCGGCTGATCTGCTCGATCCAGGCAGGGGACTGGCAGATGCGGTGACCGTGTTGCATTCCAAGGCGACGCAAAAAACGATCTCGGTGGCACTGGATATTGAAGAGGGTCTGCCGCAGGTGAATGGCTTCGCCGCGGAACTGAACCAGATATGGGGAATTCTGATTGATAACGCGTTGGATGCAGCTCCCGAGAACGGACAGGTTACGGTGAGCGTGCGAGGCGAGGGTGGCCGCGTAGTGGTACGGATCGTCGATAACGGCGCCGGGATTCCTATGGAGATTCAATCGCGCATCTTTGATCCCTTCTTTACCACGAAGGCAATGGGGCAGGGGACGGGGTTGGGATTGGATATTGCCCGGAGGCTGGTGCAGCACAACAATGGCATCATCGAATTTGTCTCGAAGGCGGGACAGACGGAGTTCCGGGTCTCACTCCCTGTAGCAAAGCAGTAAGTGACCTTCTACTGACTGGGATCGGCCCAGTAGCCGCTCCTAGCCGTGATGCGCAGGTCGGGATAGCTTTTGAGCTGCAGGTCGAGAGCATGCAGACCGGTGTGGGGTGATTGCGGCTGGAAGCTGAGGATGTAGCGGTTCGGGATGTGATTGGAGATCGTTGCCAGATCGTGCTCAAGATTTTTGGCGTTGGTCAGTTTGAAATACTCTCCGCCGGTAAGATTCGCGACGGTTTCAGGAACGTTGCGTTTGAGACCATCGGCCGCAAGGATAGCTGCCATCTTGGCGAGAGCGAGAGGCGGCAGCAGCTGCGTAGCGCAGTCGTAGGCCTGGATTGCTTTGTTGTGGGTGGCGTCGGGATCGGGATTCGGGTCTTTGCCCATGCAACCATGTGGAGGGTTGGGGTGATGATTCTCCATCCAGAGCGCGCCGGGTTGCGTGGGAAGCTCCCGAGAAGCGTAGTGCGCCGCCTCGGATTTTCCGGTTGAGAAGCCGATGCTGTAGATGGTGGTGTTGGTGTCGCTGACAGCACGGATGGCGTCGTCAATACTGGTATGGCTTCCGCGATCCGACGTTTCACTGATCAAGAGAATTGCGCGGCGATACTCGAGAGGCTGTTTTCGCAGAAGATCGACAGCGAACCCGATGCTGTCGAGGATGGCGGCGCCGTTATCGCCTAAGGGAACATTATGGACGGCCAAAGGTGAGGCGCAGTTTTCAAGGTGATGTTGGCGTGTGCATCCGGGTGCCAGAGTTTCGAGAGCGCTTGCAGCTGTGTCGATATCGGTGGTGAAGTCCTGAAGCAGGGCCGGCTGACTGTCAAAGGTGACAACCGCAACCTTGTGAGGGACGTTCCCGATGATGGATTCGAGCATGGGAGACATGGGAGGAGCAATGGAAGCGAATTTATTAAACTCGCGGGCTCCAGCGCCTCCAATCTCAAGAATGACGACGAGGGCGAGAGGTTCGCCTCCAGTGTCCTGTTCGAGGATGAGTTTTTGCGGAACACCATCATCCGTCAGGTTAAAGTCCTCTGCAGAGAGCGTGTAGACAAGCTCGCCACTCTTCTTGCGTACCAGTGCAGGGACAAGGACGAGAGTGGACCGAGCGCTGAGAGTGGATTGCTGAGCAGGCGCAGGAGTCTGTGCCTGCGATAAGGAGAACAATGGCACGAAAGCGAACGCAGCAAAAGTTCGAGCCAGCATAGCTGGGACCTCTCGAGAGGAGTGTATCGTTCCGGATAGAAGACGGTAATAATGACGAAATGATTAAAGGCGTCAATCACATTACGCTGGCAGTACGAGATCTCGAGGTCTCGTTCCGGTTCTACGCAGAGGTCCTGGGATTGCGTCCGAGAGCAAGGTGGCGTAGAGGAGCGTATCTGGAGGCAGGTGAGGATTGGATCTGCCTCAACGTAGATGAGGCAACACGAAGTGAAAGCCTTCCTGAGTACACGCATATCGCTTTTACCGTCGAAGAGGCAGATTTCGCGACCGCGGTAGAGAAGTTAAAGGCAGCAGGCGCGCAATGTTGGCAGGTGAATCGAAGTCCAGGAGAGTCGTTTTACTTTCTTGATCCTGACGGACACAAGCTGGAAATCCATGCTTCGAATCTGCAAGAGCGGCTTAAGGCGTTGGCAGCAACGCCGCCACAGGATCTAATTTTGTTCCCGTGAGAACGGTGCATTCATCGCCCGTGCGAGGGATCGTCAGAGATGGCGAGGTTCATGTCCAGAAAGATCCCGGGAACGCCTGGCGCATAGCAATTGTTGTCGGCGGCGTAGGTCTTCGCGCAGGCGTGAGTGATCTCCGGTCTTCGCGGCGACTGCGCGTACTGCCACGCAGCTATATCGGAGATTCCTGCTGCGGAGATGGGTGGAGGCGTCGCGGTGCATCCGTTTGAAGGAGGACAGGCGTCCTGGTAGACGAAGAGACTGACGGGATGAAGATGTCTGGTTGCTATCTGTTGACGCAGATCTTCGGCTGTCGTGATGGTCTTTCCCGGCGAATCGTTCACAGGCTGACCGCTTAGATATACGCCGGATTTGTAGATTGAGGCTGCGATGGCTTCAGTCCATGCGAGCAGATACCCGGACTGCTCCGGGAGGAGACGGCCGCCTTCTTCCTGATCGAGAAAGAGGATCGTTCCGGCGGGAAAGTGTTCGCGCTGTGCGGCGGAGATTGCGGCTGCGGCGTCGTGTCTTCCCAATGCAGCGGGATCTGTGCCTTTGCGCTGGGGGTGGAGGATCTCTCGATCTACTCTGCCATTGAAGAGCACAAGAAACCCGAAGTCGTTGCGCAGTAAGACCTCGCGCTTGCCCTGCCAGGTATTGATCGCCTCGCCCGGAGGATGGTTTAACCAGTAGCCAGCGAAGGCGAATGTTCTTCGCAACCTGGAGAGGGCGGCGTCTCCCGGATAGAGATTACGGTCGAAACCAAGATGCTGCGCGGAATTAGGGCGTGCTTCCTTAGAGGAAGGGCTTGCCTGTGCCTGCGAGAAAATACTGACGGCCACAAGGCCGATCACAATTGTGGAAAGAATCCGCCGCATCACATCTCTTTTCTTCAGAGTAACTAACCTAGCTATGCTAGCTTTTTTAGAGAGAGAATGAGGAGAACAGGATGAGCGTCACGCTGGCAGACCCGCGCTACCCCATCGGCAAGTTCGAATGCCCCGAGACGATTTTGCCGGAAGAACGGCTGAACGCAATTGCCACCCTCGCCGAGTTGCCGGAGCAGCTGCGCAATGCCGTCGAGGGACTGGGCTCGGCACAGCTGAACACACCCTATCGCACAGGAGGATGGACCGTGCGTCAGCTGGTCCATCATATTGCGGACAGCCACATGAACGCCTTCATCCGCATGCGCATGGCTTTGACCGAGAACTGGCCCACGATCAAGCCCTATGACGAGAAGTCCTGGGCCACGCTCCATGATTCCACTGCTCCGGTGGAATGGTCGCTGGAAATCATTGAGAGCCTTCACGCCCGCTGGGTCATGCTCCTGCAATCGTTGACGGAGGAGCAGTGGATACGCGGCTATCGCCACCCGGAGAGCGGCGAAACCAGGCTCGATGTCGCGACTCTGATGTATGCCTGGCACTCCCGTCATCACGTCGCCCACATTACTCACGTGCGCGCCAGTGAAGAGTGGTAGGTTCCGTGGCGTCGATTCAGCTTGCGGAGAGCAGCGAGCAGATTGCCCGCTGTTTTCCGGTAATGCACCAGCTCCGGCCGAAGCTCACAGCGCAGGAGTTCGTGGAGCGCGTTGAACAGCAGCGACGGGAAGGGTATCGGCTCGCTTTTTTGGAACACGATGGCGCGGTCGCGGCATTGGCGGGATTTCGCATCATGAGTGTGCTCTGGAGCGGAAGAACGTTGTACGTCGACGATCTCGTGACCGACGAGGCCATGCGCTCGCGCGGTTTCGGCGAGCAGATGATCGTGTGGCTGGTCAGCCTCGCTCGCACAGAGAATTGCGAAACCTTTTCGCTCGACTCGGGAACCCACCGTCAGCAGGCCCATGCCTTCTACTTTCGTCAGGGTCTTCGCATCACCGATTTTCACTTCCAAATGCAGCTCTGACGTGTGGTAGCGTTCGGCTATGCCTTTCACTCGCGGAGCAGGAGCCGGTTCCTCCGGCAGGGCAAGCAAGCCCGTTGAGGCGCAACCGCCGGAGAAGATTTCGGCTGCGATCGAAGATTTCCTGGCCCGTTTCCCACGGGCTGCAGTGCTTGAGGAGGGGCGTGTCCTCTTCGAGATGCACTCGGCGAAGTATCGCCTCTCGAGCGAGCATGGTCGCTGCACGCTCCAGTTGTGGAGCGAGGATGCAAACGTTGTTCGCAAGGTGACGGCGATAGAGGAGCGCAATGGCGTTTTGCGCGTCTCCGTTTTGCGTTTCGGACAGACAAAACCGCAGACGCTTGAGATTGCTGCGGATCGTGACCGGAGGACACCCTCCACGCGCGAGGCGACGAGAGTGAAATTTCTTCGCGTGCTCGAGCGCGTGCTTACGCGAACATTTACGGAATGGAAACCGGACGGACTGCGCGCCGCGATGGACCTAGAAAAGAGCTTTGGCCCCGCCTACGCTCGCGGGTCGCTTGTGCAGGGACAGCGAGCATGGGCCGTCATCGCGGTCAACCCTGAAGAGGCGCAGGCCACCATCGATGGCATCCTGACCATAGGGATCCTTTGGCTCGAGCATTGCCGCTCGACCGGCGACGGTCGTCGTGTCTGGCAGGGCCTCAAGGTGATTGTTCCGAGAGGATCAGGAACGCTGACGGCGTCGCGTCTGGCGTGGCTGAACGATCGCGGTGCACAGTGGGAGCTTTGGGAGCTGGATGGGGGCACCGAGGAGCTCGAGCAGCGCGAGGCCGCCGATACAGGAAACGTCACCACTCGCCTGATCCATGCTCCCAATCGCGAGGCCGTTCGCGAGCGTTTTTCCGCCGCTGCTGCGCGAGTGATGTCGCTTGTACCCGAACCGATGCGACCACAGGTCGAAGGGATAGTCTCGAGCGGAGCGGAGATGGCCTTTCTGCTCCATGGCCTTGAGTTTGCTCGAATCCGCTCCGGCTATGCGGGAAATTCTTTCAACGTGCAGGAAGAGATCACCTTCGGCGCCGGACCCAGCGAAACTCCTCTTACTGCCGACACCGAAGGGACTTTGCGTGAACTGGTGGCAAAGCTCTTCGAACGCAGGCATGCCGAAGGTGACCGGCGCGATGCGCTCTACCGCATGCAGCCGGAACGCTGGCTCGAGAGCATTCTTCGCCAGAATCTTGAGCCGTTGGATGCGCATCTCGACCCTGGCCATGTTTATACGCAGGTGCCTGCCTTTGTCGCCGGAGATCGTGGCATGCTGGATCTGCTTGGTGTATTGCGTGACGGCCGTCTGGCCGTGATTGAGTTGAAGGCAGACGAAGATCTGCATCTTGCACTGCAGGGGCTTGATTATTGGATCCGTGTGCGCTGGCATCATCTGCGTTCTGAGGCTGGAGGTCTGGGAGAGCTACAGCGCGCCGGCTACTTTGGCGGCATTGTTCTCTCGCAGCTTCCACCGAAGCTCTATCTGGTCGCACCGGCGTTGCGTGTGCATCCCGCTACGGAAGTGGTGCTGCGTTATCTTTCACCGAAGGTCGAATGGGAGCTGGTCGCGCTCGACGAGCGCTGGCGGAAGAAGGCAAAGGCCATATGGCGCAAGCGAAGCACCGACCCTTCATGATTTTGCAATCCCTGGTCATGGAGCTTGATCCGTTGGCGGTAGCATGTCTGTGCAGGTTCGGAGGTCAAGAATGCGCGTGGCTGTCTGCGGAGCTTTGCTTGCGGTATGGTCCCTCCGAGTGGAGAATGGAGCGGCTCTTCGGCAGCTCGATCGCGAGTTGAAACCGATCGCTTCTACGATGAATCTCACTCTCAGGCGGGCGCAATGAAAATAAAGCGCAATGTTGCATGGTTGGGGATGATGGCAATGCTCCTTCTTGGAGGGAGCTTCCGCGCGGTAGCAGCTCCAGCGCAAGGGCAATGGAAGCTGGTGTGGAGCGATGAATTCAACGGCGTGGATGGATCTCAGCCTGATCTCGCGAAGTGGGACTTCGATACCGGTGGCAATGGATGGGGCAACAAGGAACTCGAGAGCTACACATCCCGATTGGAGAATGCGCAGCAACGAGGTGGAAACCTTGTTATCACCGCAATTCGCGAGAGATATACCGGGCTCGATGGCGTGACCCGGTCGTATACCTCTGCCCGGCTCACTACAAAAGGCCAGTTCGCGCAGGCTTATGGAAGATTCGAAGCCCGGATGAAGCTTCCGTTGGGAAAGGGCATCTGGCCTGCCTTCTGGATGCTGGGAGCAAATAACGACGAGGTTCGTTGGCCGGCTTGCGGCGAGATCGACATGATGGAGAACATCGGCGAGCCCGGGCGTATCTACAGCACGCTGCACGGACCGGGCTACAGCGGTGCGAAGGGCATCTCCGAGCCTTACAATCTTCCCGCGGGCGAGGGGGTTAACACCGACTTCCATGTATACGCCGTCGAGTGGGAGCCGGAGCGCATCCGCTTCTATCTGGATGACAGGCTGATCGTGGAGCGAACCCCGAAGGATCTTCCGCCGGAAACCAAGTGGGTCTACGATCACCCATTCTTTCTGATTCTGAATGTTGCGGTTGGAGGAGAGTGGCCCGGCTCTCCGGATGAGACGACGATGTTTCCGCAGAGCATGCTTGTGGATTATGTGCGGGTGTACAGAAAAGAAAAATGAGTATCAGGGCACGATGAAGGTGCTGCTTCGCCACCTTGTTGAGATCGATGCATCGGAAGCATCGTTCTATCTCTTGCGGACCGCATTACAATCGCCGATACTGACGACAGAACCCCGTTTCCAATTCAGCCACGAGAGAGAGCGTTCGCTATGAGCCTTACTCGCCGTGCTTTTATCCAACGTATCGCGCAGCTAGGTGGATACTCGGCTGCGTACTCGACCATGTACGCCCTCGGGCTCATTCCTGCCGCGGGAGCATCACCTCTGCCGGACCTGCCTTCGAGCTTCGGCAAAGGCAGGAAGGTTGTGATTCTAGGCGCGGGAATCGCCGGCCTGGTCTCGGCTTATGAGCTGCGTAAGGCCGGGTTTACGGTGACGATTCTTGAGGCGCGGAATCGGCCGGGTGGGCGTTCATGGTCGGTGCGCAAAGGGTCGACGGTGGAGTTCACCGATGGCACGAAACAGGAGTGCACGTGGGAAGAGGGTCACTACATGAACGCCGGCCCAGCGCGTATTCCATCACACCACACGCACCTTCTGGATTATTGTCAGGCGCTGAATGTGCCGCTGGAAGTCGAGATCAACTGCTCGCGTTCGGCGCTCATGCAGGCGGATGTATTGAATGGCGGCAAGGCCGTAGAAGAACGGCGCGTCGTTCATGACACGCGTGGATACATTGCCGAGCTATTGTCGAAGGCGGTGAGTCAGCACGCACTCGATCAGGAGTTGTCGAAGGAAGATGCGTCCAGGATGCTGGCCTTTCTCGAACAATTCGGTGATCTGGATCAGAACCGAAAATATAACGGGACCATGCGTGCCGGGTTCATCACACCGCGAGGAGCTGGGCCGAGCCGCATGCAATTGCACGATCCGTTGAAATTGACCGAGTTGCTGGCTGCGGACTTCTCGAAGGGCGAGTTTTATGAGGAAGAGATCGATTGGCAGGCAACGATGTTCCAGCCGGTCGGAGGCATGGACCGCATCGGCTACGGATTCGCGAAGGTAGTCGGTGATGCGATCGTTTACGACGCTCCGGTAACAGAGATCGTGACGGGCAACGATTCGGTTAGCGTGACCTACACGAAGGATGGCGAGCCGAAGACGATCAAGGCTGACTGGTGTATCTGTACGATGCCAATCTCTGTGCTGGCGAAGACGAAGAACAACTTTACGGCAGAGACACAGAAGGCCTTTACCGGCATGTCGATGATGGCGCTCTACAAGATCGCATGGGAGTCGCCGCGCTTTTGGGAGAAGGAGTGTCGCATCTACGGAGGCATCAGCTTTCCTAAGCAGGTGGTCGATCTGGTCTGGTATCCGTCGGACAAGCTCTTCTCACCCACTGGGATTCTGCTCGCGGGCTTCAACACGGAGCGCGATGATAAAGGCGAGCTCACGCAGTTTGGCGCACTGTCGCGCGAGGGCAAGCTTGACGCTTCACGACAGGCCGTCGACAAGCTGCATCCGGGCAAGTCTTCGCTCCTTACTAAGCCGATCTATATCAGTTGGGAGAAGATTCCTTATTCGCTGGGATGCTTTGCAATGAACTTTCTTCCCTCAAGCCGCGCCTCGTACGATCAACTGGACAAGCCGGAGGGGCGCACGTTGTTTGCCGGCGACTACCTGTCGCATCTGGTGGCATGGCAGGAGGGCGCTGTGCTTTCGGCGCATCGTGCCATCGAACGGATGGCGGCTACGATCCGGGGATAACTACAGACTGTACGGGTAAACCGCTTAGTCGCAGTAAGCGGCTTCCGTCAGCAGCGTAGCGTCGTTCTGCACGGGGTCGGTCTCGAACTCGGCGGGCAGATTCTGCTGCGACTCAAAGAACTGCTCGACCGCTGCGATGACAGCGTTGCCATTTTTCGATTCGAAGATCTGCTTGCGCAGAGCTCCTCCTCCAGGTACGCCGTGGGTGAACCATGCGGCGAACTGCTTCATCTTGCCGACGGCGTCGCGGTTGCGCTTCTCGCGGGCGATCTGTCCGGCGGCGATGATCGCTTCGGCGCGGGCGGCTTCAGACGCCTCTTCGAGTGCGATCTCATCGACCAGCATCTGGAAGTAGGTGCGAATCATACGGTAGCGGTCTTCATTCGTCGGATGATCGTAGGTGCCGACGCCCGTCGCTTCCTTTGTCGACGTGTACTGCGCGATCTGACGGAAGATCCACGGATTCGATGGCGCGGTGCGGCCGATCATCACGGCGTCGCAGTGGGTCTTCTCGACCATCGCTGCGGCGTCCTCTGGAGTGCGGATGTCGCCGTTGCCGATGACTGGGATGCGCACGGCGTCTTTGACCGCGGCGATGTACTCCCATCGCGCCTGGCCGGTGTAGCCGTCCTCGCGGGTGCGGGCGTGGAGGGCACAGGCGTTGAGGCCGCAGTCTTCGGCGAGCTTTGCCAGCTCGACGCAGACGATGTGATGGTCGTTCCAGCCCATGCGGAACTTTACGGTGAAGGGAATTGTCACTGCGGAGCGGATCGCTTTGAAGATGCGCTCGATCTGGGGCAGGTCCTTGAGCAGGCCGGAGCCTCCGTTGCAGGCGACGACGCGCTTGGCCGGGCAGCCAAGGTTCAGGTCGACGAGATCGAAGCCGGCGTCCTGAACGATGCGGGCGGAGTCGGCCAGCGTCTCGGGATTGGAGCCGAAGAGCTGTGCCGAGATCGGATGTTCGTCGTCGTAGTAGGTCAGATAGCGCTTGCGCTTGGTCTCGCGCATGCGCGAGAGGCCGTCGGCTGAGGTGAACTCGGTCATGATGAGGCCGCAGCCGGACTGCTGGTTCGTGGTCTCGGCTTCTATGGCGGTGGCCGCGTCGTCGAACCGCAGGTCGTTCGACTCCGCGCTGCGCGCTCCGCTCAGGATGACACTGTTTTGAGTTGTGAACTGGCTCGCGTTCTTGATGAAGCGGCGGAAGACGGTGTCAGTAACGCCAGCCATGGGCGCGAGGACCGTCGCGGGAGCGATGGTGACGTTGCCGATAGTGAAGCTGGCTGGCACGCGGGCGTGCGCGGGCATCGCGTGTTCAGCGGGCGAATCCCACTTCTTCTGCTCGAGCGTGTAGCGCTTCTTCATCTCTTCTTCGCTGCCTTCTTTGTAGCTTTCTTGACTGCTTTCGCTGAGGTCTTCTTCACTGCCTTTTTAGATGACTTCTTCTTTGGTCTGCGTCGCTCCTGTTTTGGGAGTGAGGCGACGTAGGCTTTGGCTTCAAACAGCAGGGGCAGGTTTCCGGGCGCGGCGATATCGGGAACGACCACCCACTCGCGCATCGTGCGCTTTCCCATGACCAGGTGACGAATCTCGCCATCGTTCACCAGCTCGGTGATGCGAGCTTCGGGCAGCTTAAGAGCTCCGCTTTCGTCGGCCCGGGTGAATGCGAAGATCTTGTTGTCGATCATGAGGCACCCGTGCCCCATATCGACACCTAAGGTGCATCCGGAGATTCGTTTCGCGAGGTCTGCTGCGATCTGCTGGCGAAGATTCATTCTGAGGGCTCCGCTGCCAGGGCAATCTACGTCAGGACAATCTATTTCAAGACGCTATAAAGGCCTCCGTCTGCGGAGGCCTTTATAGCTAATTCGTCGCCCCGCTTACTTGCCAGCGGCGGCCTTGCCTGCATCCGACTGGGCGAACTTGCGACGGAAACGCTCGACGCGTCCGGCGGTATCGACCAGCTTCTGCTTGCCGGTAAAGAAGGGGTGGCAGGCGGAGCAGATTTCAAGGACGATGTCGCCCTTGTGGGTAGAACGGGTTTCGAAGTGCGTCCCGCAGGCGCACTTTACGGTGATGGTCTCGTACTTCGGGTGAATTCCTGCTTTCGGCATGAAACGATCCTTTCGCCGGACGCTCTTTGCTCCGGCGTATGAGATTGGCTCTTTCGGTTTCGCGGATCGCTTGCAACGGTGAAGTCACGTCACATCGATGTGCCTGTCGCGATGCCGGGCCGCTCCGGTTGGGGCGGCAAGCACTTGCTCTATTTTAGCATGGGTCATCGCCAGCCGATACCCTGCCTACCCCTATCTCTTTTTGTGCAAAGTCTTCCAACCAAATGGGTTAGCTTCGGACCTCCAGTGTAAGATCCTGCATTTAGATACTTTATCTGCAAAGTATTGATTTGGAATGAGATAGATTACGGTCCTGTATTCTTTCCCATGAATCTATTTTATCGAATGCAGTGGAGCGAATCGGCGACTTTTTGCGGATTATTTTTGTTTATAAGCTGTTTATTTTGTTGCACTTGTATTGATTTGTGTGTCGGGGGTGGGTTGACAATGTCAGCCAAGCCCGGAGGCCGGCTACCTAGAAGCATAAACTGCATTCCTTGACATCCTCTCTGGTGCCTCGTGATTCAAAAGGGATGCCTAGACAGAAAGAGACCCGCCTCTTGGTGGGGCGGGTCTCTTCCTCTAATACAACTGCAACTTCGTATACAACTGCAACCTCATACAGCCAAGCGATAAACCTTAGACGCGGGAACCATTCTCGCGCCGCATACCGGGGAGGTATTGGACTCCTCCCAGCAATCGATAACGAAGCGGCCTCCCAAGTTCCGACATGCGAGGACTATGTAAGACATAATCCCTGCCCTCGCGCGGATCACCGGGGAGGCTTAAACCTTGGAGGGCGGACTGTGTCCGCTGCCACGACTGTTGCTGATCCCATAGGCGATTTGGTGGCCCTTCACCAGCACATCGTGAGAAGAGGCCGAGCTGTGGTTTAGGTTTTTTACCATAGCGACTCCTAACACCCGGCATATGTGCATTTGCCCATATGCCGTGCGTTCAAAGTAAGACGCAACCCGTTTGAAGAGGTTGTCCTCGTGTTGATGTCTCTTTGACGATTTCTTTCGGTTCTCGGGACACTCCTACCAGAGCGTGTACCCGCCGTCGATGACATAAGCAGCGCCCGTCACATA
This sequence comes from Edaphobacter sp. FHG110511_03, assembly GCF_059115365.1. NCBI lineage: Bacteria > Pseudomonadati > Acidobacteriota > Terriglobia > Terriglobales > Acidobacteriaceae > Edaphobacter > Edaphobacter sp. FHG110511_03. The sequence continues at coordinate 2,034,549 of NZ_JBZYWL010000001.1, forward strand.
AGCGGCCGCCGGACTGGCCAGGTAGACCGCCAGTGGACCAATCTCAGGCGGATTGCCTGCCCGCTTCATCGGAACATTCACGACAAAGGCATCGATGATGTCAGGGCGCTTTTGATTCCACTCGCGATTCGCATCGGTCATGAACAGTCCAGGACAGATCGCGTTTACGGTGATGCCGTGCGGCGCCCAGTCGACGGCGGCGCAACGGGTGAAGTGCAAGACGGCAGCCTTGCTGGTTTCATAGTCGCGGCCGCCGATTCCCCGGTTCGCAATCAGGGCGCTGATGGAGGCGATGTTGATGATGCGGCCTCCTTGACCTTGTGCCATCATCGATGCGCCGATGATCTTCGTGGAAAGAAAACAGCTCGTCAGATTGAGATCGATCGAGGAACGCCAGGCTGCGAGAGATTCGTCCTGAATGGCGACGTTGATCTCACGATTGCCGACATTGTTCACCAGAATATCGATCGGGCCGATCTCCTCGAGAATGCGCTCGCAGGCGGCCTGACACTCCTCTGGAATTGCCATGTCGGTCTTGATGGTCCACGCCTGACGGCCCAACGCGCGAATCTCAGCTGCCGTATCGTCCAGTGTGTTCTGAGTGCGACCGGTAATGACGATGTCTGCGCCTGCTTCGGCAAGCGCCAGCGCCATCTCGCGACCAAGGCCGCGGCTTGCGCCGGTGATCAGCGCCCGCTTGCCAGAGAGTCCAAACCACTCCGCGAATCCCATTTCAGTCTCCTATCTCAATGTGAGCTTGTGGCACTCCTCAAGTTACTAGAGATGCAGAGATCGATTGGGCCATTCGATGACGAGAAGAGGGCTTTGTAGGAGCAGGTCATTCCCTATCGATGAGTGTTTTGCCGTGAGAGCACGAATCGAGAGTTGTAGTTACTGACACGCGGACTCTCGAGTCATTGCACAAAATCACTCCAGTTTGTGTATATTCCTGACCACTGAAAATCAGCGATTGTTTTTGTCCGAACGATCACTTTCGCTTGTACCCGGGTTGGCACGGCGTTCCTATTCCAGGCAGGAGGTGAGTGGCGTGTTCGCTCTTAGCTTGTGCAGCCATGAATAACTCGTTTCCTCCTCCCGCAACAGAGTCGGGCCGCATCACGCGGCATGCAGCGCTAGGGAGTCGAACCGGCTGGATGCGTTGGCTTCCTGGGCTTAGCACTCTGCGCCGATATGAGTTGCCTTGGCTGCGGCACGATCTTGTCGCCGGCGTCGTCATGACGACCATGCTGGTGCCGGTCGGTATCGCGTATGCCGAGGCATCCGGGGTGCCAGGTATCAACGGCCTTTACGCAACGATCGTGCCCCTGCTCGCATACGCTCTATTTGGTCCGAGCCGCATTCTCGTACTAGGCCCCGACTCGTCGCTTGCGCCCGTCATCCTCACCGTTGTGCTGCCGCTCTCGGCAGGCGATCCACAACGCGCGGTCGCGCTTGCCGGAATGATGGCAATTGTCTCTGGCACCGTGTGCGTCGCCGTCGGCCTGGCCCGACTGGGGTTCATCACCGACTTGCTCTCGAAGCCGATTCGCTACGGCTACATGAATGGCATTGCGTTGACGGTGCTGCTCAGTCAGATCCCGAAGCTCTTCGGTTTCTCGGTCAAAGCCAAAGGACCGCTTCGCCAGGCCTGGGGGATCGTAGAAAAAGTGTTCGCAGGCGACACAAACGTCATGGCGCTCGTCATCGGAGCCAGCACGCTTACTCTCATCCTGTTGCTGAAGCGCCGGCCGCGCATCCCGGGAATTTTGATCGCCGTCGTTGCCGCTACTGTCGTCGTCGCAGCCTTCCACCTCGAAACCCATGCAGGTGTGTCCGTGCTCGGTCCTCTGCCGCGCGGATTACCCCACCTACGCCTCCCCCTCGTCGGCATCGACGACCTGCTTCCGATTCTCACCGGTGGCCTTGCCGTTGCACTGGTCTCCTTCGCAGACACGAGCGTGCTCTCCCGAACCTATGCGGCGCGCCTGCATACATCCGTCGACCCCAACCAGGAGATGGTCGGCCTCGGCATCGCCAACCTCGCTTCAGCCTTCTTTCAGGGATTCCCCATCAGCAGTAGTTCCTCTCGTACTCCCGTAGCTGAGGCCGCGGGTTCCAGAACCCAACTGACAGGGGTTGTCGGTGCACTCGCCATCGCTCTCCTGCTGGTGTTCGCACCCAACCTTCTTCAGTATTTGCCGCACACCGCTCTCGCTGCCGTAGTCATCGCCGCCGCCATCGGCTTGATTGAAGTATCCGACCTGCGCCGCATCTATCGCATCCAGCGATGGGAGTTCTGGCTTTCGATGGTCTGCTTCACGGGTGTGGCAGTGCTCGGTGCCATCCGCGGTATTGCCCTCGCGATCGTGATTGCTGTGATCGAGTTTCTCTGGGACGGCTGGCGCCCGCATTCGGCCGTGCTCGGCCGTGTCGAGCGCGTTAGGGGCTATCACGACGTCACCCGGTATCCGGAGGCACACTTGATTCCTGGCCTCGTGTTGTTCCGTTGGGATGCGCCGCTGTTCTTCGCGAACGCCGAGCTATTCCAGGAACGTGTCCTGGATGCTGTTGCGAGTTCACCGACGCCGGTCCGGAGGTTCGTGGTCGCGGCAGAACCGGTCACCAGCGTGGATGTCACTGCCGCGGATGCACTCTGCGAACTCGACGAAACCCTGCGCGCTGCCGGCATCGAGTTGTGTTTTGCTGAGATGAAGGACCCAGTCAAGGACAAGCTGAAGCGCTTTGGTCTCTTCACCCGTTTCGGCGAGCAGACCTTCTTCGCAACCATTGGTGAAGCGGTAAAAGCCTATCTCTCGCACTATCCCGTTGAGTGGGTAGATTGGGAGGATCACACGTCGTAGCGCCAGTCGTGTTGAAAATTCTTTGAGATCAAAAACAGTAGGTTGACGGAGGCCCGAAGTCAGCTCGCGAACAGATGCGGCAGCCGGATAGACCAAGAAGTTGTCCGGGTTTGGACGGTTGGGGCCGTTTCCGGACACGGAGAAAAGGATTGGTGCGGAGGAGGCACTGAAACTATTGGGGTTATGTTTGCGGGACGCTGGCAGTGGAAATGCACGTCTGGTACTGAAGGTTCAATCAACGTCAGCGAGGTTTTCCGATGACCACACTTGCTCAGGATGTGCGGTTTGCTCTGCGGCAGTTGAAGAAGACTCCTGCTTTTACTGTCACGGTGTTGTTGACGCTGGCCCTGGGGATTGGAGCCAATGCGGCGATTTTTACGTTAGTGAACAGTGTTCTGCTGCGGAGTCTGCCGGTGGTGGATCCGGCGATGCTGGTGCGGGTGGGAGACGATCCGGAGGCGTGTTGTGTCGGGTCGGGCTGGGCGAAGGACGGGGATTACTCGCTGTTTTCGACCGAGGTGTATGAGGACATGAAGAAGAGCGCGCCGGAGTTCGAGGAGCTGGCGGCGATCCAGGCAGGGTTTACCTTCCGGCCTGTAACCGTGAGGAGGGATGGACCAGAGACGCTGCCGAAGTCGGTGATGGGGGAGTATGTCTCGGGGAATTATTTCCGAACCTTTGGGCTGAAGCCGTACGCGGGTCGATTGTTTACCGATGCGGACGATAAGAAGGGCGCACCGATGACGGCCGTGATCAGCTATGCGGCGTGGCAGCGGGACTTTGCCGGAGACCCGAAGGTGATGGGGAGCACGTTCTGGATCAATACAAAGCCGGTGACGGTGGTTGGGGTGGCTCCGAAGGGATTTTATGGAGACCGGTTGGTGTCGACTCCGCCGGATTATTACCTGCCGATGGAGACGATGACGGAGATCATGGGCGTGTCGTATGTGCATGACCCGGATACGAACTGGCTTTACATCGTTGGGAGAGTGAAACCGGGAACGGCGATGCTGCCGTTGCAGGAGAAGCTGGGCGGGGCGCTCCGACAGTCCCTACAGAAGACGCGGATTGACTTTGTATCAGCGGCAGGCAAGACGAAACTGGCACACACGCACGTGGTTCTGACACCGGCGGGTGGCGGAATTCAATGGATGCAGGCTGCGTATGGAGAGCATCTTCGGCTGCTGACGTGGATTGCGGGGCTGGTGCTGCTGGTGGCGTGCGCGAACATTGCGAACCTGCTGCTGGTGCGGGGCATGGCGCGCAAGCTGGAGATGTCGTTGCGGTCGGCGATGGGAGCGGGGCGCGGGAGGATTGTGCGCCAACTGCTGACAGAGAGCATGCTGCTCTCGGGTCTGGGCGGACTGCTGGGATTGGCGGTGGCTTATGGCGGGACGCGGATGTTGTTGAGGCTCGCGTTCCCGGGAGAGCAGGGTGTGCCAATCGAGGCCAGTCCCTCGTGGGAGGTGATCGGGTTTGCTCTTGGCCTGAGCGTGCTGACGGGAGTGCTGTTCGGTGTAGCTCCAGCATGGCTGGCCGCGAAGGCGCAGCCAGCGGATGTGCTGCGCAGCGGGGCGAGGACGACGACGAGCGGAGCGACGAAGCTGCAAAAGGCATTGGTGATGCTGCAGGCGGGTTTGTCGTTCGTGCTTCTGGTGGGAGCGGGAGTGTTTGCGCAGAGCCTGCGGAAGCTGGAAGCGACCGACATGAAGCTGGATTCGCGGAATCGGTACATCGTGCACATCAATCCGCAGGCGGCGGGTTACAAGCCTCAACAGCTGGAGGCTCTGGTTCGTGAGATCGAGGAGCGATTCCATACGGTTCCCGGAGTGGTGAAGGTAGGGACGACGAGCTACACGCCGATGGAGGACAACAACAACGGCTGGGGATGGAGCGTGCAGGGAATACCGCATGTGAACTATAGTGCTTCGGTCATAAGGGCAAATGCAGAGTATTTCGATTCCGTGGGGACGAAGGTGCTGATGGGGCGTGGTATTGGTATCCGAGACACGTCGACGGCACCGCCGGTTGCGGTGGTCAATCTGGCATTTGCGAAGAAGTTCTTTGGGGACAGCAATCCGATCGGAAGAAGGATTGGTTCGGATGATCCTAGCGACTACGAGATTGTGGGTGTCGTGGAAGACACGACTTATACAAGTGTGAGGTGGACGGATCACCTGATGGTCTTTATTCCGACGATGCAACGGCCGGCGAGTGCGGGACCGATCGAAAAGGATGGAAGCCTGTACACCGGTGCGATCGTGATCGAGACAGAGCGGCCGATGAGTGAGATGGAGTCGACAGCGCGAAGAACTTTGGCCGGGATCAATCCCAACCTGACGGTGGTGAAGTTCCAGACCTTCGATCAGCAGATTGCGGACCGGTTTACAGAAGAGCGCATGTTGTCGCGGTTGACGATGATGTTTGGCGGCCTGGCGCTGTTGCTCGCAACAATCGGGCTGTACGGTGTGACCGCATTCACCGTTGTGCGAAGGACGCAGGAGATCGGAATCCGGATGGCGCTGGGTGCGGACCGGGCCGGTGTGGTGGGAATGATTCTGCGCGGGGCGCTGGTGCAGGCGCTGGTGGGCCTGGCGATTGGGGTTCCGGTGGCGTTGGCTTGCGTGCGATTTGTGAAGTCGCAGCTCTATCAAGTGACCAAAGTGGATGCTGGAGTGCTGCTGGGAGCCCTGGCGGTGCTTGGGGTCGCCGCGGGCGTGGCAGGGCTGATTCCGGCGAAACGAGCCGCTTCGATTGAGCCGATGGACGCATTGAGAACAGAGTAGAAAGAAAAGCCAGCCATGACAGGCCCGTGAGAAGGCCTCAGAGCCTCTCGTCCGGTGGTCACAAGGATGGAAGAGCGAGTTTTCCGTGTTTGCAGGTGGGATTCGCACAGACCGTCGTCAGGGCGGTTGCTGCGATACTGGAGAGACGGAAGAGGAAGCACTATGGCTGAAATCTGTTCCATTTGCGAAGGGGCCGGGCTGCGGGTGGTTGAACGGGACGGCCGCAGGTTCGCGGAAGATTGCATCTGCCGTATCCAGGAACGCTCCCGTCTTCGGGTCAAGCGCTCCGCCATTCCGCGGCGCTACGAGCACTGCACGCTTGAAAGCTACGAGACCAGTTTTCCCTCTTCGCACCGCTCCCTTGGAGCAGCGCTGTTGCGGGCGAAGCGGTTCGTTGAGAGCTATCCTCTCGAGACCGACGGTACCGGCCTGCTTCTGACCGGCTCGATCGGTGTGGGCAAGACCCATCTGGCGGTGGGCATTCTGCAGGCCCTGGTGATCGATCGAGGTGCAACGGCGCTGTTCTACGACTATCGCGACCTTCTGAAGCAGGTGCAGAACAGCTATAACTCCCAGGTCCGGGAGACCGAGCTCGAAATCCTGCGCCCGGTCTTCGATGCCGAGGTGCTTGTTCTGGATGAACTTGGCGCCGCCAAGCCCACAGACTGGGTATGGGATACGGTCGCGCACATCCTCAATACCCGTTACAACGACCGTCGCACCACCATCATCACGACCAACTACCCGAACCAGGGCCCCCTCGGGACCGTAGGCGGGGATACTGCCGGGCGTCCCCGTGAGGAAACCCTGGGGGACCGCATCGGTGAACGGATGCGGTCGCGTTTGCAGGAGATGTGCGTCGTCGTGGAAATGCAGGGCGGAGACTTCCGCCAGAGTGTAAGGCGCGCCAGATTCGCCTGAGAGTTCGTTACATCACTGTTGCGAGCAGGATCAGGCCGGCGGTTAAAGCGACGATGCGATAGGCATAGTCTGCAGCTCGAGACGGAGCATTTGAAACTGTGGGAGTTTCCGTAATCGCCGTAGTCACTCGAATCTCCGTTGGGGAGCTCTCGGAATCTGCCGTCTTGTTGGTCCGAAACCCGATCAGGGGAGTCATGGCTCGGTTCTCCTGCCGCTTACAGCAGTAGATGTCGATGATGGAATCGATGATGCACTAAAACAAATCGTATTCGTGATGAAAATCGCGCTAAGTTTTTGCCTGGTGAAGCTTTGCTGACTCCAGACGTAGACACCTTCCTGATTCGGTAGTTGCTGGAACGGTATAAAATTCCGGCCATGAGCGACCAGGAACGCAAACCTTTTGAAACGGAACGCCATGATGAACCTGCAGAGACTTCGGGCGATACTTCCAACGCTTCAGATCGCGTGCAGGAATCTCCGGAGATCTTCGCCGCACCGGTGAGTCGCCAGTCGGGAATGCCACTTTCGGCGTGGCTGATCGCAGGGGCCGTCGTGCTCGCCGTATTGGCTGGCCTTCTGCTTGCGGGCCATCGGAAAGCTCCTGCGGTAACCGGGATTCAGCCGCTAGACGGTTATGCCTCCAACCTGCCCCTCACTCAGCTCCAGATGAGCGAATCCACCAGTCTTTCGGGAGGGAAGTCGACGTTCATCGATGGCCACATCCGCAATGCCGGTTCATCTACCGTTACCGGCGTTATGGTTCAGGTGCTCTTCCACAACGAGGAACAGATGCCTCCGCAGATCGAATCGCTGCCGCTTGCTCTGATTCGGACTCGTGAGCCCTATGTCGACACCGTTCCTGTAAACGTAGCTCCTCTGAAGCCCGGGGATGATCGGGAATTTCGCCTTATCTTCGAATCGATCCCTTCGAATTGGAATATGCAGATGCCTGAGATTCGGGTAATCCGGGTGGAGAAAAAGTAGGTTTCTTGCGATCCACCGATGTTGGCAGGCCAGAAATACTTACCTGCCCCTCGGAAGAATTTGCGGGCGCCCTTAGATGCAGGCACCAGGCCGGCAATTTTTTCTTCGGCTGAAAACGGAACAAGTGGTTTATTTTCAATGCAAGTTAGCGGGAAAGGGATTTGGCAGAGCACATGCTCTAGTTCCCGGTGTACAGGCGTCTGAAACGGCAGACGCCGGTGCATGAGGAGCGAAAACATGAAAACCGGAAATAAATTTGGTCTCTCAGTTGTAGTACTCGGCACCGCGATGGGCATGAGCGCATTGGCTCAGTCTGCTACCCAGGCTAATCCGTCGGCACAGGACACCACGTCTGCTCCGTCGGCACAGGGAACTTCATCAGCATCTGCGCCGGCAGCCAGCAGCCAGATGAGTGTCGACGACAAGTCGACGTACGCCACGGGCAAGCCTCTTGAGCAGCAATCGAAAGAAGGCTTCTGGGGCAAAATGAATCCGTTGGCTCGCAAGAAGTGGGTTCACAGGCAGGTTGATCCGATCAAGGATCGGACCAATGAGCTGGACCAACTCCAGGCCAAGAACGCAAACGATATCCGTGACGTAGATTCCCGCGCTACCGCTGGAATCAACAAAGCGCAGAGTGCTGCCGAGCTGGCCGATCAGCATGCAGCCGATGCTTCCAACCGGGCTGGCACTGCTCAGCAGACAGCAACCAATGCTGGCAACCGCGCAACCTCGTTGGGAACCACGGTAAGCAATCTCGATCAGTACCAGGAAATCGCTTCTTCGTCTGTGCCGTTCGCATCCGGACGGACAACCCTCGGTCCGAAGGCAAAGGCTGAGTTGGATGACGTTGCGACGAAGCTTGCCAATGAGAAGGGATACATCGTTGAGGTGCAGGGCTACAGCCGCTCCGGCCTGCAGAACTCGCAGGCGATGGCCGATGCAGTGGTCCGCTATCTCGTGACAGAACACCAGATACCCGTCTACCGGATCTATCGCACCGGTATGGGCAGAAATACCGCTAAGCCAGTTGATGGTGAAAAGGCTGTAACCAATGGAGTCCGCGTAACGTTGCTGCACAACAGCCTGGCAACCATGGAGTCCAATTCCGCATCGAACACAACACCGGCCTCTCCCCAGACAACTCATTCGGGTGTCAGTGCACCACCAGAGGCCAATCAGTAATAGAAGTAGCCCTCCCCCCAAAGGGCGGCATAGGTTTCATCTCTATGTCGCCCGCAAGTTTAGTACGGTTTGTTGGTGAACGGCCTAGATCGTTCCCGCAATAGACTCTCCTAACCAGAGAGAACCAAGGCAGATTGGCCCCTCAAGCGAGGGGCCGTTTTTTTTGTATGTTTTGGGAGTGACAAGCACAGAGCAAATTGGAGAACCAGAGAGAGAGGATCAAAATCGGGGAGGCAGCAAGAATCCTAGGTTACTACGTGGTGAATTGCAAGAAGTTGTTCCAGAATTTCTCGAAGACGATTCAAATGGAGGGCATTGGCTCCATCTGACTTCGCCTTTGGCGGATCATCGTGTACCTCGAGGAAGACGCCATCCACTCCTGCGGCGACGGCGGCGCGAGCCAGTATCGGGATGAACTCCGGTTGACCACCGGAGACTCCATTTGCCGCAGAAGGCGTTTGAACTGAATGAGTTCCATCAAAGATCACGGGGGCGAACTCCCGCATGACAGGCAGCGCCCGCATGTCGACCACCAGGTTGTTGTAGCCGAAGCTGGCGCCCCGCTCGGTAAGGGAGACACGGGGGCATCCGCTTTCCTGGACCTTCTCGACCGCGTGGCGCATATCAGCCGGGGCGACGAATTGTCCCTTCTTGACGTTGATGGCGCGGCTATTTTGCTTCGCAGCCTCTGCCGCGGCGATCAACAGGTCAGTCTGCCGGCAAAGAAATGCCGGAATCTGGAGAACATCGACCGCCTCCGCGATACGGGCGCAATCCTCTGCGGTATGGACATCGGTAAGGACCGGAAGGCCGGTCGTCTCGGCGATCGTGCGCAGAATCCGGGCACCCTCCGCCACGCCTGGGCCTCGAAAGCTACGAATCGAGGTACGGTTGGCCTTGTCGTAGCTGGCCTTGAAGATATAGGGGATTCCCACGTCGGAGGCGATTCGCTGAATGGTGTCAGCCATCATGCGGGCGTGCTGTTCGGATTCGATGACACAAGGGCCTGCGATGAGGAAGAGCTTCCCGCGACCGACGGAGATGTTGCCGATTTCAAAGGGGTGGTTCACAAGGATTATTTGACCACAGGGAAAACGGGGTGGATTAACAGGGGTTTTGCGCTGGTCTGATTCCCGGATTTTGAATGGATAGCTGAAAGCCGCTCTGCGATAGAAGCCTTAAAAAAGGAGCTTTCTTGCTGGGCGGGTGGCCGTGATAACCGGAACCAGCGAAGTTATTGAATATGCAGGGACTTGCATGCTCCAGGAAAAAGAAAAGGTCATTGTTTATGAATGGGTGCCGGAATACCCTTCTGACAGGCGCAACTGCGCACTCTCAGGAGATGAAAAAAATGACAACGAACCTTCGCAAGGCAATTCTGGCATGCATCATTGCACTAGCAACCGCAGTAGCCGTGACACCGGCTCACGCAACGTTATCCGGGAGCAATCCTCGTCCCCAGCCAGGCACCGGTGGACGCTAATTCCATTTCGATCGTGATGGCAGTGCTTGGATATTAAACAACGCAATTCATCTCATCAGTAAGATGAAGTTGCGATGGAACTCAGTCTTTCAGCACGAGTACTTTGGACGGCCGGTTTCTGTGAACTGGTTGTACTCGTACTCGTGCTGATTGCACGTGGGCGGTGGCGCAGTTTTCCTGTTTTCAGCGCATACATCAGCTTCCAAGTAGTCGAAACCATTGTTCTGTACGGTATTCATCGTTTTGGCAATGCTCAAGCCTATTTCTGGTTTTTCTGGATTGGCGCAATTGTTGATTTAGCGCTGCAGATCTCTGTTGTATTTGAGTTGACGGGGATCGTCCTTAAGCCCACAGGAACGTGGGTTCGAGACGCACGCAAAATGTTTTTATTGCTTGCTCTGACAGGGACTGTCGTTGCGGCGGCGATCTCGTATGGTGTGAATCCCACTGTTCCAAGTTCGCTCGACAATTGGATTGAAAAAGGAAATTTGTTTGCGGCCATGTTGAACGCGCAACTGTTCGTAGCGATGGGTCTGGCCTCTACGAGGCTCGGGTTGGCATGGCGTCATCATGTCATGGGGATTGCGACAGGCTGGGCTGCCTGGGCAGTAGTCGGATTATTTGTGGAAGCTGCCTATAGCTATTTCGGAACGAACTGGCATGGTGCCGTCCTGGATAATGTGCGCATCGTCGTGTATCAGATTGCGACAATTTATTGGACGATAAATTTGTGGCTTCCAGAGCCGGAAACCCGTACACTGTCTCCCGAAATGCAATCCTATCTCACCGGGTTGCAGCAACATGTAAAACTTGGGCCACAGGGTGTCAGCAGTATGCAGAGGCGTTGAGAGCTGACTTATGGGAATTCTTGTATTTATCGTGTTCAGCGTGGTCTTGACTCTGGGGATCGTCATCGTGCATTGGAATGCCCGACGACTCACTGGAGAAGATTGGGAAACTCTGGTTGCGCGAATTCAGCCGGTTCCATTTGAAGGTCTGGAAAAAGTAGCGCTGGACTATTTACAGCCGCAAGGGAATCAATTGCTGATAGAGCCGGAAGAACTCTGGCAGCTTGTCGGCGGATTCGACGGGTTGAAGAGGATGCGGGAGAACGCTGACTCGATTATTCAGTTGGCAGCCTATGTTCGCTATTGGAATTTTGACGAGTCAATCGTTGTCGCCGAGCGCATTCGGCAAGATGCAGTCATGCTCAAGCGGGCACTCTTCAGGATCCATCTCCATATGCTCTTCTCGATGCGCAAATTGCATGTTCCTTTTCACGTCCATCAGGCAGCTTCCTCATACTATTTGATGACGCGCAGGGTCTTGGCTCTCTATCAGACGAATCAATTCGTGCTGTACCCACGTTTGATGGAAGTGCTCTAGCGGGAAATGGCAGGGTGGGCCTGACGGTTGTCTTCTTCGTATTGGATCCGCGACTGATCCTCACATCCAGCGTGGCTCCTTTCTTCCCTCCACTCCTCTTACCAGCATCTCTCGATTGTTAATCCCTCTGCCTTTCCGCGTGGAAAAGAGAGATGCTCCTCTAAGTCCTGAAAAAAAACTGGCAAGCTAACGATCTTGTTTGTGAAAGTAGGCCATCGCGAAGAGGGAGGGCGATTGACGAATGGCCAAATAGTTGTATATAAAACTAATTATAGTTGCAGATGCAACTATGGGAGGTTTCATGTTCATGCACAGTCTTTTTGCTCTTGCCGTAGGGGTAGGTCTTCAAGCACAGGCACAGCCGGCTGCGCCTCCCCCTGTCAACGTCACTCAGGTGATCGCGATGCTCACCGTTAAGCCCGGGATCACGCGACCCGATGTCATGAAGGTGATGCCGGAAGAGATTCGTGAGACGGCTGTCCTCTATCTCGAAGGAAAGATCGAACAGTGGTACTCCCGAGGCGATGGCAGGGGCGTCGTCTTTTTTCTGCGGTGCAAGACGGTGGAAGAGGGGAAGGAGATTATGGAGGGTCTACCGTTGCACAAGGCAGGGTACGTCGATGTTGATTATGTTCCCGTAGGACCGCTCACACCTTTGCGGCTGCTTCTGGGGCCTCAGGGGCATACGGACGGTGCCGGGACGCGGTAGGCTTATCAGGGATGAAAAGCAATCCAACCGAGGAGCCCACAAGCGGCTTTCCCGCCTGTGCTCTGGCCACGACGCGGCGGACCGCTCGCCTGCTGACGCAGCTCTACGACAGCTACCTGGCCGCATCGGGGATCGAGGCCGCGCAGTTTGCGCTGTTGATGACGCTCGATGCGGCGCAGGACAAAGGACAGGCGGCGCTGGGGCAGATGCTGGGAATGGACAAGACAACGCTCTCGCGCAACCTGAAGTTACTGCGAGATAAGGGTTGGGTGGAGTCGGTGCCGGGGAAGGATGCGCGGCGAAGAAGTCTCTCGCTGACTGCGGAAGGGCGGGCCAGGCTGCGCGAGGCGAAACCTGCCTGGCGCAGAGCAGGGGAGAGATTTCGCGAGGGGATGACCGAGCGTGAGTGGGCAGCGATGTGGGCAAGCCTGAAGGCAATGAACAAAGCCGTAGCGGGAACGGTGGAACAAAAACGGGGATAGCAGTGTCTTTAGGTGCATGGGAACTGGTGGTGGGCTTAGGTCTGCGACGATTCTGTGTGCGGTTCTTATTTCCGTCACTGTTCCTCTGGTTCCGGCGCAGATGGCGAAAGCTTCTCCGGAGGCAGGTCCCTATCGGGGCAAGGTTGTGACTGAGCCGGAGGGTCTGTCGGGCTTGTGGGAGACCTCAAACGGACAAGGTGGATTCGTTGGGATTCACATGATACTGGGGACTTCCGTGGCGCCGGATGCGAAGACGGATGGCAGGACGCTGAATGGAGTGGAGCAGCAGTGGGAGTATCTGACCCTTGGTGTGTATGAGCAGAAGGGAGCTGAGTTCTCGCTTGGAGACGGGAATTATTTCTCAGATCACGCAGGGACCGCGGCGGTGAGGATCGGCGATGGACATCTGGTACTGCATTTCGTCTCGCCGGCTACGGGAATGCCGACCGTGGATCTGGATCTGCGGAAGAAGGAAGGCGACCGCTGGGTGGGACGTTTCCATCGTGGAAGCTTCGACGAGCAGGTGACGCTGAATCGCCCTGGTGGTGGAATGAAGACTCACGACGCGATCACTGGAGTGTGGACTTCGAGCGGCCGGGTGGTTCACATTGGGGAGCAGAAGCCGGGGCAATTTGCCGGCTGGTCAGATGTACTGCAGATTCCGGGCACGATTCGATTTGCCCCGGGGATCAAACCTAGCCGCTTTTTTGAGACGTATGGCGACCGCGTGAAGGTTCGGCGGGCGGGAGAACGAGGCGTCTTGTTCGAGTTTGGAGCGTACTCAGCAGCCTGTTGCCTGCGAACGGCAGCGGGAATCCTGTCGAACGACGGCAAGGAGATCAAAGCAGGAGATGCGGCTACGCCTTTTTCTGAGTGGAAGAAAAGAGGCGAGTAAGGGTATCGGCGTCCGTCCTATTGTTCGGCGTGCTGGGAGATGGAGAGCACGTTGCCGTCGGGATCTTTGAACCAGGCGACTTTCGCTGCGCCATCGGGGGCAGTCCATATGCCGTTGGCGTCCTGCTCGAGAAAGGGATAGCGCTCGAAGGTGATTCCGGCGGCGGAGAACTGATGGGCTGTGGTCTCGATGTCCTTGACCTTCCAGCCGAGGATGGTATGGGGTGATGGGTTGAAGGATTCGACGCGGGAGATACGGATATCGGTTTTGCCGGAGCGGATGGTGATGGCGAACGGGTCGTCGGAGACGAAGGTGAGTCCGAGGGTATCGACGTAGAAGCGCCGGGCATGGTCGGCGTCGATGGTAGGGATGAAGGCGAGGAGTTCAGTCTGCGCGAGCATGGGAGGCTCCTTCAGAGCTAAAGATCGAGTTGCCAGTCCTGTGAGACGAGGTCTTTTCCGAAGGCAGTGTACGGCTTTTCACGAAGGAGATGGTAGCCTTCCTGCTCATAGATTCGGCGGGCCGAGATGAGGACGCTGTTGGTCCAGAGGACAATGCGTTTGTACCCGGCGCTACGCGCGAAGGTGGTGCACTGTTCGACGAGTTGGCGGCCGAGGCCGAGTCCGCGAGCGGCGGGATCTACGAGCAGGAGGCGCAGGCGCGCCGCGGTGACGGGGTCGGATTCGGTATCGCGAACGAGGAAGACACAGCCAAGGCGCTGGCCATCGCGCTCGGCGATCCAGCAGCGTTCGCGCTCGGGATCAAGCTGATCAATGAAGTCGGCGGCGATGCGGGCGACGAGGGCTTCGAAGTGCTCATTCCAGCCGTACTCCTGAGAATAGAGGGAGCCATGGCGTTCGACCACCCATCCCATATCGCCGGGAAGGTGCGAGCGCAACACGACACGACTGTTCTTTGCGGCTTCCGAGCTCGGCATCCCCTCTATTATCGCTGGCCCCCGCAGGGACACGTTTCATCGCTTGAGCGATCTGCCGAGATTGGTAAGCAGGAGCGTAAAAAACGAGAGCCCACGCCGTCCATCTTCGCTCGTGGCCCTTCGAAAGAGCTGCCAGGTGGAGGGCGGAGCCGTCTCCTTTTTATGGTCCTGGGAGCTCTGACGCATGGCGTCGGCAAGAGGCGCGAGGACCGAGGGGTCGAGCGAGGCGAGTACCTTTCCGGCTTCGAGAAGATTGAGCAGGGCGGTTTTGCCTTCCTCGGTGTTGGCGGCTTCGGCGAGGCGGCCTGCGATCTTATCGCGGGCGCTGACGAGACCGTGGACGGCGTCCAGGGTGCCGTTCTCATGGGCTGCCTGGAGAATGTCGTAGACGACGAGCAGGGCTTCGGCGTGTTCGCGGGGAGCACGGGAAAGGCGACGCTCCAACTCAAGGTGAGGATCGACAGGCTGCGGTTTGAAGGAGAGTGGGTTGGCCATCGTGGCTCCTGGCTTGCGATTTGTGGCGGCTCGGGCGAAATACAGGGATTCTTCGACTCGCTTCGCTCGCTCAGAATGATGTTTTAATAAATATCCTGCTGGTTCAGACTTTGGTTGAGGCAATTTGTACAAGCTTATCTTCGGCGCGAGTGCCGGGCAGAGAATAGTCTTTGCGCGCCCACTTGCGTTCGATCTCGGGACCGTTTTGCGGGGTTCGGGTTCCGAAGCGGAAGTTGTTGCGCGGTAGCGGGTCTTTGCCTTGTTCGGGGAGGACGGTCATGACGACGGCGGTCTCCTTGTAGGCGGGGGTGTGGGTGTTGCGATCGGTGAAGCTGCTGGTGAGACGGTTGACGGGCTCTTCGACGGAGTTGATGGGCATGTAGAGCTGTTTGCCCTGGACCCGGTCGGTGACGACGGCCTGCACACGGACGATTCCGTAGGGGCTCATGAGCTGGACGTAGCGGCCAGTGGTGATGCCGCGCTCGGTAGCGAGCTCGGGTGAGATTTCGAGAAAGGTGGAGGGGGACAAAATTTTGAAGCCGGGGGTGCGATAGGTCATGCTGCCCTGCTGGAACTGTTCAAGGAGGCGGCCGTTGTTGAGATGGAGGTCGAACTCGGGGTTGGATTCTATGCAGGGCGGAATGTACTCGATGGGGTAGAAGCGGGCCTTGCCGTCGGGGAAGGGGAATTTTTCGGTGAAGAGGAGGGGAGAGTCTTTGCCGTCGGCGTCTACGGGCCACTGGAGGCTCTTGAAGCCTTCGAGGCGATCGTAGTTGACGCCGGCGAAGAGTGGGGTGAGGCGGGCGACTTCGTCCATGACCTCTGAGGGGTGTTTGTAATTCCATTTGCCGCCCATGCGGTTGGCGATGAGCTGGATGATCTCCCAGTCGGCTTTGGATTCGCCGAGAGGGTCGAGAGCTTTGTAGATGCGCTGGATGCGGCGCTCGGTGCTGGTGAAGGTTCCGTCTTTTTCGAGCGAAGGGGAGGCGGGAAGGATGAGGTCGGCGTAGCGGCAGGTCTCGGAGAAGTTGATGTCCTGGACGACAAAGAACTCGCAGCTGGTGAGTGCGTCGCCGACGTCGCCGGCGTTGGCATCGGAGGTGATAGTGTCCTCGCCCTTGATGTAAAGGCTCTTGACCTTGCCATCCTGAATGGCGCGAATCATTTCGTGGTTGTCGAGACCCCTGGTGGTCGGAAGGGTGACGCCCCAGTCGGCTTCGAATTTGGCGCGAATGTCGGGGTCGTCGACCTTTTGATAGCCCGAGAAGACGTTGGGCATGGAGCCGAAATCGCTTGCACCCTGGACGTTGTTGTGGCCGCGGAGGGGGTAGGCTCCGGCGGCGGGTCGCATGTAGTTGGCGGTGACGAGGAGGAGATTAGACAGCGCGGTGGCGGTGTCGGAGCCACCGCAGTGTTGGGTGACGCCCATGGCGAAGAGGATGCAGACGCCGTCGGCCTGGACGATCTCATGGGCTACGGTGATGAGGGTAGCGGCGGGGATGCCGGTGATGTTCTCGGCGTATTCGGGGGTGAAAGGCTCGAGGGATTTCTTGTACTCGTCGAAGTGATTGACCCACTTGTTGATGAAGTCCATTTTGGCGAGGCCGCTGTCGATGATGTATTTGGAGATGGCGCAGAGCCAGACGGCGTCGGTGGAGGGGTTGGGGCGGATGAAGATGTCGGCGCGCTCGGCCATCTCGTTTTTGCGGAGGTCGGCTACGATGAGGCGCTGGCCGCGGAACTTGTGCGAGCGCTTGATGCGGGTGGCTAGGACGGGATGATTCTCTGCGGGATTGGCTCCGATGATGAGGACGAGGCCAGCTTTCTCGATATCGGCGATGGAGCCTGAGTCGCCGCCATAGCCGACGGTGCGCTGCAGGCCCATGGTGGCTGGGTTCTGGCAGTAGCGGGCGCAGTTGTCGACGTTGTTGGTTCCGATGACGGCGCGGGCGAGCTTCTGCATCAGGTAGCTCTCCTCGTTGGTGCACTTGGAGGAGGCAATGAAGGCGAGAGCGTCGGGGCCGTGTTGCTGCCTGATGGCGGTGAACTTTTCCTGGATGAGGTCGAGGGCTTCGTCCCAGGAGATTTCGACGAAGGTGTCGCCCTTGCGAAGGAGCGGTGAGACGAGGCGATCGTCGGAGTTGATGTGCCCCCATGCGAACTTGCCCTTAATGCAGGTGGAGATTCCGTTGGCGGGGCCGTGGGTGGGTTCGATCTTGAGGATGTGGCGGTCGCGGGTCCAGACCTCGAAGCTGCATCCGACGGCGCAGTAGGTGCATACAGTCTTGGTGCGCTTGACGCGAGCGTGGCGCATCTCAGACTCGATGTCGGAGAGAGCGAGGATGGGACCGTAGCCGATGGGAGGCTCGACGGCTTTGACGACTTCAATCATCTCATCGAGGACGTTGTGCGGAAGGTTGGTGAGATAGCCCGCGTGGCCGAGCATGGATTTCTCCATCAGCGCATTGCAGGGGCAGACGTTGACGCAGTGGCCGCAGGAGACGCAGGAGGAGCCCTCGATCTGGGCGGGGTTGTCAGGATCGGCGCCGTCCCAGAGAACGCGGGGGTGATCGCTCTCCCAGTTGATGGAGAGGGTCTCGTTGACCTGCACGTCCTGGCAGGCTTCGACGCAGCGGCCGCAGAGGATGCATTGGTCGGGATCGTAGCGGTAGAAAGGGTTGGACATGTCCTGCGGGTAGGGCTTGTGGGTGAAGGGCCGCTTCTGGTGTTTCACGTCGAGAACCGCAGTGGTGTTGTGGATAGTGCAGTTCTGATTGTTGTTGTCGCAGACCGTGCAGTAGAGCATGTGGTTCTGGAGGATGCGGTCGAAGGCCTCGCGCTGGGCGATGTCGACGGTGTTGCTGGTGGTGACGACGTTCATGCCGGAGGTGACGAGGGTTCCGCAGGCGCGGGTTAGCTGGCCGTCTACTTCGACCATGCAGGTATCGCAGCTTTCAATGGGACCCATCTGGGGGACGTAGCAGACCTGCGGCAGAGGTTTTTGCTGTTCGCCCTCGCGAACCTGATTGATGACGTCAATGAGAAGTGCGCCGGAGCGTGCCGGAATTCTGGTTCCGTCGAGCGTGATCTGGGTATCGGGTGTGAGGTCGTGGGGAGTATTGAGCAGGGGACGCGGGACAGCCATAGTAGCTTCAGATGCTACGCCTGCGCGAGGTGTTTGCCGAGCAGGAGGGGGTGAGCTTTAGCAGAGACGTGGGAAGATTTATGCGGGCAGGTCGAGAATTTGCTGCGCCGCGCGCAGGCCGGAGCGTATGGCGGCATGGACTGTTCCCCAACTCCCGGTGGTGTCTGTGTGTTCGCCGGCGAAGAAGAGTGTGTTGGCTACAGGCTGGGAGAGCTGACGGGAGGCGTCGAGCCCTCCTGTCGCGACATAGCTGTAAGCGCCGAGAGTGAAGGGGTCCTTGCTCCAGTCGTGAGTGTGGCAGCTGAGGAGGAGGTCGCGGACCTGGGTGGCTTCGAGGTCGAAGATGCGGGCGAGCGTGGAGCAGGCCCTCTCCGCCAGCTCGTCGGAGGTAAGGCCGGAGAGCGCCGCGGAGCGAGGTCCTCCAACCCAGCCGGTGAGTATGGGGCTGGCGTGAGGGTGAGTCGTCCACCAGACGGGAGGGGCCTCGCTGAAGCTGAAGAGGAAGCCCAGGTCTTCCAAGGGAGAGGACGGACGAAGCTTTGTCCAGAAAGCCTCACGAAAGAGGAGCGTGAAGCGGGCGACGTGACCCATGCGAAGCTGCGAGGCGGCCTGGAGGATGGCCTCGGGACGAGGTTCAATGAAGACGGTCTCCGCCTGAAGGACTCCCAGCGGCAAGGTAACAATGACATGCCTGGCGGTGAAGGTCTGCTTGTGATCGACGATTTTGGCGGAGGATGGAGTCCAGCGGATCTCACGGACAGGGCTATTGAGACGGATGCTGCCACCGTAGTCCACGATGCGCCCGGCGAGGTACTCGGCAAGGCGGTCGTATCCGCCGCTCAGATAAAACGAATGATCGCCCTGCTCAGCGTCTTCGGCCTTTTGTTTCGCACCGAGTGAGGCAGAGCTGATCTGGCTGGCGTCGGCTGCGTTGAAGCCTTCGACGAAACCGAGAAGGAAAGAACGCTCAGAATCGCTGGCTTTTAGCGTGGAGAGATATTGCGTGAAGCTGAGATCAGGATCTGGAGGATTCTCGAGGCCTTCAAGAAGGCTGAAAGCGTGTTCCCCCGGGTTGCAGCGTCTCAGCGAGCCATCTTCAAAGCACGCCGGAGAGCCCTTGCGTTCGTAGGTGTCGAGACCGGTTTCGGCGATCAGCGCCCAGAGCTCGGGAGGACGGCCGTGGATGAACTCGGCGCCCAGCTCGAGGGGGTGGCCGCCGCTGCGATGGGTGAGGATGCGGCCTCCGATGCGACTGCGAGCCTCGAGGACAGCGACGCGAACACCGGCCTCGGCGAGGGTGCGTGCCGCTATAAGACCGGCCATGCCAGCTCCGACGATGACAGTGTCGAGCCTGGTCGAACTCTTACTGCTGCTCTTCATGAGCGATTGGATGCGCGTGAAGGTTGGAGGTGAGCATCCCTCCAGGCGGGATAAGCATCGAGGGCTTTTTGCGGTCCGCTACTGTACCAGGCATATCCGTTGCGGCGTTCAGCGGAGAGATCCGCGACGTTGTCGTGGATGGTTTTGTCGCGATCGCCGAAGATAGGCTGTTCGGTTTCGATGGAGTAGAAGCGGGCCCAGAGCGGACCGGCGCTGGAGACAGGAGACAGATGGCGGCCGCCGGGAGTATCGCGGCCCCCGCTCCACTGCTGGCCATAGATGGCTTTGGTTTTGAGCCATGCGACTCCAGCTTCTACCGCATCCACGACCTGTTTGGATGGATGAGGAAGATTCATGAGATAGAGCAGGAGGTCGGCGCTTTCGCCCGTGGCGAGGGAAGCGGCCTCGTAGTTGCGCGCGGTGGTCGGTACCAAAGTGAGAGCATCGTGTTGCTGCGCCCAGATGGTGCGGCGGCCTTTGACGATCACCTGGGTGGTAAGGATGCAATGAAGCGCGTGGCTGGAGGCGGAGGCGGCCTGGCGGCGAAGACCGGCGGGGGCGAAGGCATAGGGCGGCTCGCCCGTCGATATGGCGGTAAGCAGCTCCGCGGCCTGGGTTACCGCGTTGTCGTTGTAGGTGATGGCGTCGTGATATCCGCCTTCGAGGGGCCAGACCTGCGGCCAGCCACCGTTGGGAAACTGTGCCGCGAGAAGGTAACGGACTCCTTTGAGGATGCTGGCGCGGTACAGGGAGGCGTGTTCGGGTGCAGCAGCGGCGGCGAGGGCGAGGAAGCGTATCTCGGTGGTGGTGGCGTCGTTATCGAGGGTGCCGACGTAGTTCCAGGCGGGGTCGCGAGGGGTGTCGAAGTCGGCGATGGAGGGGTGCTTGTTGAGGTTGTCGGAGGTATAGCTCTGGCCCGGAGTGCGTGCAGGACCGGTCATGTCAAGATTCTTGCTCCATCCGCCGGCAGGTGTCTGGAAGCTGACGATGACTTCGGCGATGTGCTGCGCCTCAGGGGAGCTGTACCAGGAGGAGGCGCGATTCAGCGGCATGCTGCGACCAGCGCCGCTTTCCTGAGCCATGGGAGGAAGCGGTTGGCCGGGCTTGCGTTCGGCGGCGAGGGCGGCTTGATCGGCGATGCGCTGCTGCTGCGAGCGCTTGAGATACGCAATCCATGCGGCCCGGTCTTTGGCGGGGAGTTGGGCAATACGGGCTTCCGTGATGGATTCGGCGGGTTTGCTGGTGCCAATGACAGCGGCGTGGAGCGAAGAGACCAGGGCGAGATTCAGTGCAAGGATTCGTAGGGAAGTAGGCATGCCTGAGGAGATGGACGCGGGAGAGGAGAAGGAAGACTCCGGGGCTTATCGGGAAGCCGGGCCGAAGCGATCCTGCACGAAGCGAAGCGCCTCGGCCGGTGTGGCGACGGTCCCTTCGAGTTGCGCATCTTCGGCTGCTTCGATCATCTTTTTGAACCGGGGGCCCGGCTGGTAGCCAGCGGCGATCAACTCGCGGCCGGTGAGAAGCAGTGCGGGCTGGATGGATTCGATCGGGGCGGCCTCGTATCTCTCTTTAGCGAAGTCATAGAGGCTGAGGTCGCAGTGGGAGGAGAGGCAATCCATGCGGTGGAGCGCAAGGTGCTCGTCGAAACGGGGAAGGCGAAGGAAGCGTTTGAGGGTGGATTCGCGCATGTGGCGGACATCGCCGAAGCGCATGTGGTTTTTGACCAAGGCGACGATCTGATAGATCTCTTCGTTCGAGAAATGGAGGCGGGCGAGGATGACCTCGGAGATGCGGACGCCGACCTCGACGTGACCGTTGAAGCGGATGCGGTCGTTCGGGTCTGCGGGATCGGGTGCATGGAAGGTGGCAGGTTTGCCGACGTCGTGAAGGAGCGCTCCCCAGGCGAGCGTGGGTGAGACGCCGGCGGGGAGTTTTTCGAGCAGGAACAGGGTGTGGATCCAGACGTCGCCTTCGGGATGATATTCGGGAGGCTGCTGGACGCCGTGAAGTTTCGTAATCTCCGGCAGGATATGAGGAAGCAGGCCGAGCTGGTCGAGAAGCTCGAAGCCGGGCCGGGCACCGCCTTCGGTGAGGATGAGGGTTATTTCTTCACGGATTCGCTCCGGGCTGACGACCGTGATCTTCGAAGCGAACTGGCGGATGGCGGCAGCCGTTGCGGGCTCGATGGCAAAGCCGAGTCGCGCGGCGAAGCGGACGGCTCGGAGCATGCGCAGCTTGTCTTCGGTGAAGCGCAGTGCCGGGTCGCCGATGGCACGGATGGTGCGGGCGGCAAGGTCGTCGCGGCCTCCGACGTAGTCGAGGGTGGCCTCGGCAGCGTCGCGGGTGCGGTCGTAGAGAGTGGGGTCGAGCAGCATGCCGTTGATGGTGAAGTCGCGGCGCAGGACATCTTCGCGCGGGTCGGTGGAGAAGCGAACGGCATCGGGTCGGCGGCCGTCGGTGTAGGCTCCGTCGTGGCGGAAGGTGGCGACCTCGGTATGGACGCCGCCTGGTTCGCAGACAAGGACGACGCCGAAGTGCGCGCCTACCGTGAGAGTTTTTTTGTCCGGGAAGAGCGATAGAACGACGTCGGGTGTGGCACTGGTGGCTACGTCGTAGTCTTTGGGTTCCAGTCCAAGCAGGAGATCGCGCACGCAACCGCCTGCGAAGTAGGCTTCGTGGTCTGCGGAGCGCAGGGTCTCGGCAATGTTGCGGGCTGCGATGTAGTTCGGGTTTGCTGACTCGGCCATCTCAGTCCCCTATGATAAAGAGATGCGCGATGCGAGCCGTAGTGCTGAACCGAAAGGCCTGATTCTGGGCATCGAGAGCTCGTGCGATGAGACGGCTGCGGCGGTAGTGCGTGGAGGGATGGAGGCGCTGTCGAATGTGGTGGCGTCGCAGATGCAGCTGCATGCGAACTATGGCGGCGTCGTTCCTGAGCTGGCCTCGCGAGAGCACCTGCGCAACGTGGTTCCGGTTGTGCGGGCGGCGATGGAGCAGGCGGGTGTTTCGCTGGAGGATGTCGACGCAATTGCAGTGACCGAGGGGCCGGGGTTGGCGGGGGCCTTGCTGGTGGGGATTACGTATGCGAAGGCGCTGAGCTTTGGGCTGGGTAAACCGTTGATTGGGGTGAATCATCTGGAGGGGCATATCCATGCGGTGCTGATGGAGGCGCGACAGAGGGCTGAGAACTCGATGGAACTCCCGCTGCTGGCGCTGGTGGTCTCGGGAGGGCACACGCACCTTTACTTAGCGGAACAAAAAGAAGAAGGCGTCTGGCGCTATCGCAATGTGGGCCGGACAGTGGACGATGCGGCGGGCGAGGCCTACGACAAGGTGGCGAAGCTGCTGGGGCTGGGGTATCCCGGTGGGCCGTGGATTGATGCCCTGGCGCGAAGGGGAAATCCGCAGGCGGTTCCGTTCCGGTTCGGGCAGATCAAGCCGCGTCCTCATCGCGAGGGAGTGTCGCTGCCGAATAAGAAAGCTCCGGTAAAGGCACCGGTAGGAGCCGCGAACTTCGATTTTTCGTTCAGTGGAATCAAGACGGCGGTGCTGCGCTATATCGAGACGCATGGGATGCGCGAGAGCGTGGAAGCTCGGCGCAGGGTGCTGGCGGAGCATCCGGAGTGGAAGCCGGGATCGGACGAGGCCGCTGCGCTATGCGATGCCCAGACGCTGGACCTGATTGCATCGTTCCAGCATGCGGTGGTGGGAAATCTGCTGCGGCAAGCCTTTGCTGCCGCGGAGACGTATGGGGCGCGGGGGATAGTGGTCTCTGGAGGCGTTGCGGCCAACAGTGAGTTGAGGCGCAGGTTCCAGGCGGAGGCGGATAAGCGCGGTCTGCCGGTAGCGTTTCCTTCGCTGGCGCTGTCCACCGACAATGCCGCCATGATTGCGGCGGCCGCGTGGCCGAAGTTTGTGTCAGGGGAGTTTGCCCCCGAGAGCCTGGGCGCGACTCCGCAGCTTCGGCTGGGAGGAGCCTAGTGGGACGTTACGGTGACAGGCAGTACGCCGGTATCGGCTAAAATCAACAGGGAAATTCAAACGGGAGAGGTCTGCACCGCGCTGCGTGCTCGGCTGCGACAGGATATAAGCGCACGTGGCAACGATGGAGCTTTTCAATACCCTGGGTGGCAAGGTTGAGACGCTGGAACCTGTCGGCGCGCCCGAACTGCGAATGTACTGCTGCGGACCGACGGTCTACGACTACGGCCATATCGGAAACTTCCGCACCTTCCTGCATGTCGATGTGCTGAGACGCTTTCTACGCCAGCAGGGCATGGCCGTGAAATTCGTCATGAACATCACGGATGTGGACGACAAGATCATTCGCAATGCGGCAGCGGCGGGCAAGCCCATTGCCGATTACACGGAAAAATACGAGCGCGCATTTTTTGAAGATTCGGATGCACTCGGGATCGAACGTCCGGAGATTGTGGCTCGCGCCACCGCCTGCATTCCCGACATGGTGACGTTGATCGAGAAGCTGGCTTCCGAGGATATTGCGTACCAGACCGAGGACGGGAGCTGGTACTTCCGGATCGCGCGGTTTCCGGAGTATGGGAAGCTTTCGCGCAAAGACTTCGACGGAATCGAAGACGGCGCTCGGGTTGACGTCGATGAGTATGAGAAGGACGCGGCTCGGGATTTTGCGCTGTGGAAGGCATGCAAGCCGGGAGAACAGAGCTGGACGACGGCGCTGGGCTGCGGAAGGCCGGGCTGGCATATCGAGTGCTCGGCGATGGCGACGAAGTTTTTGGGCGAGTCGCTGGACCTGCACTGCGGCGGCGAAGACCTGATGTTTCCGCATCATGAGAACGAGATCGCTCAATCGGAGTCGGCTTCGGGGCAACCGTTTGCGCGGCACTGGATGCATGTGCGCTTCCTGTTGGTGGAAGGCCGCAAGATGTCGAAGTCGGAGGGCAACTTCTACACCCTGCGCGACCTTTTGCTCAAGGGCTATCGGGCGTCGGCGATCCGGTTCCTGCTGATCTCGGTTCCGTACCGGCACCAGATGAACTTCACGTTCGAATCGCTGACAGAATCGACGAACGCCATTGACCGGCTGAGAACCTTTCACCAGCGGATGCTGAAGGGCGGATTCGCCGAAGGTCTGGACGAGGGCGTAGCTGCGGCCACGGCAAAGGCAGAGCAGGGCTACACGGCCTCGCTGGCCAATGACCTGAATACGGCAGAGGCGCGAGCGGCAATCTTCGAGCTGGTGCGCGCGGCGAACTCCGCTGCGGACGGGGGAACGCTTCGGGCCGGCAATGTTGGCGAGATTCTGAGGGTGATGGAGCTATTTGACGGCGTTTTTGCCGTTTTGAAGGACAACGACGCCGAGATCACACGCGCCGCGCTGGCATGGGCCGAAGCGGAAGGCAGGCTGGGCGAGGCAGCTCCGGAGCTGGTGACCAACCTGGCGCTCTCGGATACGGAGATCGACGCCCTGGTGGCGGAGCGCACTCAGGCCAAGAAGTCCCGTAACTTTGCCAGAGCCGATGGGATTCGTAACGATCTGCTGGCAAAGGGGATCGTGATCGAGGATTCGAAGGACGGGGTTCGCTGGCGGAGGAAGTAGCAGGGGGATGCGGTCAGACAAGCTAACCACTTCCATTCCCAGTCGTCCTTAAACTTATGTACAATTCCGGTGGGTGAGGGAAGCTACATCGAACCCGCTCGATTTTGACCCTAAAAACAGGAGATTAACGAATGAAGACCTGGACCCGTCCTGATTTCGAAGAAGTAAACCTGGCTTGCGAGATTAACTGCTACGCCCCTGCAGAACGCTAAAAAATGTTTCATTTCAAGATGCTGGGGACAGCCGCCGGTGGTGGCGTTCCCCAGTGGAACTGTACCTGCGGGCTATGTGAGCTCTGCCGGAGAGAGCCTGAACGTCTGAAATCTCGGCTTCAATTGCAAGCCGTTGTATCTGCAGACGGGCACGGCTGGTTTCTCCTGAATGCGTCCCCCGATCTCCGCTTTCAGATCGAATCGAACTCTGAGCTTCAACCTCATTCAAAATATGGGCGTCGCAATACCCCGATTCGCGGCATTGTGCTGACCAGCGCCGATCTCGACCAAGTGTTGGGAGTGTTGCTTCTGAGAGAGTTTCAGCCATTAACGATCTATGCGACTTCGCTGGTACGGAAGACGCTTGAGGCGAATACTTTTTTCCGCATGCTGCAGCGGGTTCCCGATCAGCTCACGTGGGTGGAGATTGTTCCCGGCAAGACTTTCACGCTTGGAGAGTCTGGAATCCATTGCACTCCGGTTCCGCTGGAGGGTTCGCTTCCGTTTTACGCGCGCGAGCTGGATACCGGGGAGCCAGGGCAGGCCAGTCTGGGACTGGTGCTGGAGAAGGATGGCCGCCGAATCGCTTATACGCCTTCGGTTCCTGAAGTCACGGACGAACTTCGGGCGATCTACCGTTCGTGCGATACGGTGCTGGTGGATGGAACCTTCTGGAGCGATTCGGAGTTGAGCCGTGCGCACTCCGGGACTCCTATGGCCCGGGCTATCGGGCATGTGCCGTTGAGCGGAGAGGATGGCACGATCGCTCTGCTGGCCGACATAGACTTTCCTCGCAAGATCTTCGTCCATATCAACAACACCAATCCGATTCTTGACACGCGCAGCGCCGAGTACAAGGCTGCAGTAGAAGCGGGATGGCAGGTGGCTCACGACGGATGGCAACTCGATCAATGACGATGACGACTGTAGATATAGAGACGAACCTGCTCTCCCGTGAGGAGCTGCGAGACCGTCTACACGCTGTGGGAGCGAACCGCTACCACCATAAGCATCCCTTTCACCTTCGCATGCACAAGGGAGAGCTGACGCGTGGCCAGCTGCAGGCATGGGCCCTGAACCGGTATTACTACCAGAGCCGAATCCCGATCAAAGATTCCCTGCTTCTGGCGAAGAGTGATGATCCGGCGTTTCGGCGGGCGTGGAGGAAGCGAATCCTCGACCATGATGGCGACAAGGACGGTTACGGCGGCGTCGAGAAGTGGATTCAGCTTGCCGAGGCTTCCGGACTTCGTCGCGAGCAGGTGATCCCATGCACGGGGGTTCTGCCCGGCGTGCGTTACGCCGTGGATGCCTACCTGGCCCTGGTTCGCGACAGCTCCCTTTTGATTGCGGTTGCGTCCTCGCTGACGGAGCTGTTTTCTCGCGATCTTATCTCTCTGCGGATGGATCAGATGCGGCTTCACTATCCCTATCTGGTTCCCGGGCTCGCCTATTTTGTGGGCCGCCTCACCCAGGCTCCGGAGGATGCGACCTTTGCTCTCGATTATGTGTCCACGCATGCCACTACGCGAGAGCAGCAGGAACAGGTGATCTCCGCGCTTGAGGCAAAGTGCGCGATCCTGTGGGCGCAGTTGGATGCGATCGACTATGCGTATGTGGTGCCGGGCAATATCCCTCCGGGTGCCTTTGTACCGGACTGCGACTGAACGAACGAGAGGCTTGCAATGGACCTGAATTCAACTCCGCGACTGGCGCCCGGGTGCCGGCTTCATCCCACCGAGAGCGTGCTGCTGATTCCGGAAGGCACCCTCAACCTTACGGGGCCAACCCGCGAGATTTTGACCAGGCTGGATGGAACGAAGAACGTAACAGAAGTAGTTACAGATATGCTGCAACAGTACGAGGGAGCAGATGCGGGCGAAGTGCGGAGCGATGTCCTGAACCTGTTAAACCGTTTGGAGCAGCGAGGAGTCGTCAGGGCCTAAATGGCAGCGCAGAGTTCACCACCGGACGCGACATCGATTGCCAGCTCGCCGCTGTCGCTTATCGCAGAGCTGACGCATCGGTGTCCTCTGCATTGCCTGTATTGCTCGAACCCGCTGGAGATGCAGCGAGCGGAATTGGAGCTCTCCACCGAGGACTGGAAGCAGGTCTTTCAGCAGGCGGCCCAGATGGGCGTTCTGCACCTGCACCTCACCGGCGGTGAGCCGCTCGCACGCAAAGACCTGCCGGAGCTGATTCGCGCCGGTCGTGATGCTGGACTCTACGTCAACATGATTACGTCAGGGGTCGGTCTGACGGAGGAGCGTCTGGCTACCCTGGTGGAGGCGGGACTAGAGCACCTGCAGCTCAGTTTTCAGGACCTCGATGAGGTCTCGGCCAACCACATTGCGGGAACAAGGGCGCATGCGATCAAGCTGGCGCTGGTGCCGGTGCTGAAAAAAATCCATCTGGCCTTCACGATCAATCTTGTCGTCCATCGAATGAATCTTGACCGGCTGGAAGAGTTCATTGCGCTAGCGGAAGATCTCCATCCCGATCGGCTTGAGATTGCCCATGTTCAGTACTACGGTTGGGCCTTGAAGAATCGCTCGCTGCTGATGCCGACCGAGGAGCAGGTACAGCGTTCGCTAGCGATCGTTGAGGCGGCAAAGCAGAGATTGAAAGGCAAGATCCATCTGGAAGCGGTCTTCCCGGACTACTTCGGCAGCTTCCCCAAGGCGTGTGTCGGTGGCTGGGGCAGGCAGATGATGCTGATCGATCCGGCGGGGCAGGCGTTGCCATGCCACTCCGCGGCAATCATTCCCGGCCTGAGCTTCGATAATGTTCGTGAGCATGATCTTGCGTGGATCTGGAAGTCTTCCTCTGCCTTTCAGCGGTTTCGCGGAGACGAGTGGATGTCTCCGACTTGCCTTGCATGTCCCAGAAAAGAACGGGACTTCGGCGGTTGCCGCTGCCAAGCCTTCCTGATGACGGGTGATCCGGACGCGATCGATCCGGTATGCAGCTACAGCCCTCATCACGATCTCCTGCTCGGTCTTCGCGTCTCCGATCCCGAGGTCCTGCCGATCTGGCGCGGCTAAAAGCGATTCTCCTGCTGTGAATCGCAATACGATGCTGCCCTGAAAAATACTTCCGGGTGTGCGGAACAGAAGTATGTCATTCGCGCTATACTCGCGGCGACATGCTGCTTCATACCATCTCCGCAGGCTTCGGCAAGGAAGGGTCGCACCCAGGCCATCCGCTTTGGATGTCCAGAGGCGTTCTGCACAGCTTGCCTTCCCATGTACGTCCCGGCCTCTTCTCCGGCGACTAGATTCGCACTTCTGCTCAGCGTAAGCCGTCTCTGAAAGTCACCGTCCACACGGTGGCAAAGACCGCGCATCTGGCAATGGTCCACGCCTGAGAGGAGAGATCCATGAGAACGATGATGCAGGAACGCACGCCCGTAACAAGCGAGGTTGCGCACGCGCAGTCTGGTCCCAGAATCAAAACAGAGTTGCCGGGACCTCTTGCTAAACGAGCGATCGCAGCGGATGACAAAATCATCTCGCCGAGTTACACACGCAGTTATCCGCTGGTCGTAAAGTCCGGGCGTGGCATGCGCGTGACCGATGTCGATGGCAATGAGTTTCTGGATTTCACCGCAGGTATCGCCGTGAACTCTACGGGGCATTGTCATCCGGAGGTAGTGCGCGCGATTCAGGATCAGGCGGCAAAGCTGATCCATATGTCAGGCACAGATTTCTATTACGAGAGCATGGCCCAGCTTGCAGAACGGTTATCCGCGGTGGCGCCGATGCGTGGTCCGCACCGTTTCTACTATGGCAACTCCGGCGCTGAGGCAGTCGAGTGCGCGTTGAAGCTGGCGCGTTATCATACCGGTCGTCAGAACATCGTGAGCTTTCTTGGTGCATTTCATGGAAGAACGATGGGTGCATTGTCCCTGACTGCTTCCAAGCCGCAACAGAAGCGGCGATTCGCGCCATTGGTTCCGGGAGTACACCATGTTCCTTACCCGTATTGCTATCGTGGCTGCGATGGCGGCGCAAAGGAGCAGGAGGCCTATGCCTTACGTTGCGCGCGCTACATCGAAGACCGGCTGTTCCGAACCATCCTTCCCCCGGAGGAAGTTGCGGCCATCATCGTGGAGCCGATTCAAGGTGAAGGCGGATATGTCGTCGCCCCGGATAACTTTCTGCGTGAGCTTCGCGACATCTGTGACCGGCACGGCATTCTTTTGATTGCGGATGAGGTGCAATCCGGCGCGGGCAGAACAGGGAAGTGGTGGGCAATCGAGCATACCGGGGTTGAGCCTGATATCGTCTGCATCGCCAAGGGAATTGCCAGCGGAATGCCGCTTGGGATCTGCATGGCACGGGCGGAGATTATGGATTGGGTGCCGGGATCGCATGCGAGCACGTTTGGAGGAAATCCCATTGCGATTGCGGCAGCTCTGGCGACGATGAATGTACTGGAACGCGAGGCGATTGCGAATGCTGCTTCCATCGGTTTCCGAATGATGGAGCGGCTGCAGACATGGACCGAAAAATATCTGTGCGTTGGCGACGTGCGAGGCCGCGGACTGATGATTGGCGTCGAGCTTGTAAAGGATCAGAGGACACGCGAGATGGCAGGAGAGCTTCGCGATCGCGTTATCTCAAACGCGTTCGAGCGAGGTCTGCTGATCCTCGGATGTGGGGAGACGAGCATCCGGCTTTGTCCCCCGCTGATCGTAAACAAGGACGAGGCTGACATCGCGCTCGATCTTCTCGAAGAGTCTCTGAGGGATGCAATCGCGGTGTAGTTGGCTACAAGCTGTCAGCGGGGGAAGTTCGGCGATAATCCTTGCTCCATTGCTTTATGTAAGGTCCGTCGTCTTGCACGCAACCGCATCGCTGCAGCTGCGGCACTGTCTGCAAAAGCTGCGGTTAAGCAGGTGCGCCGCAACCAGCATCAGCGATCCTGAGACGCTGAGAATGAGCTCAAGCGTGCGATCGAGTGATTCGCCGGACCAGGCAACAATGAGGATAAGAGAGATGCCCATACCGATGAGCGCGAGCAGTGACTTGCGCCGGTGGACACGATAGCCCGGGATAAAAGCCGCGCCTCCCAGGATAACGATGCCGATTGCAAGCGCACGATGAAACCCAGCTTCGCCAGGAAGATATGGAATGAGTTCTGGAAAAAAGCTGATTAAGGCCGGTGTCAGCAGGCAGTGGATAAGGCAAACGCTGGAGGCCGCCGCGCCGGCAAAGTCGGCGTGACGGCGCAGATGCGCATGCGATGAGTTCAAAACGGTGCTCATCGTTTCTTCGATTCCTTGTCTGGTTGTGATCTGCTTGAGCGCAGGGAAGCAGCAGGGCGCGGAGTGATGCTTGCCGCGCCCTGCGAAAAGGCGTTTTAGAAGCTGTAGCTGATCTCTCCTGTGATCGCTCGTGGGGTGACGTAGTGCGTTCCCGAAAACGTCGAGAGGAAGTTATACAGTGCGTATTTGTTGGTCAGGTTGACGGCGGTAACCCGAAGACCGACCTTGTGCTTATCGCCATGGAAGAGGTTGTCCTCACCAAGTGCGATATCGAACAGACTGCGCTGCTGAACGCGGGGCGGATTGTGATCGTCGTCTTCTGTTCCGGGGGCGGGAATGTTGAGCAACGACGAAGTGAGTTGTGATGCGAGGCAAACGCCGCCGGGTATCGCGCTTGTAGGCGTTGCTTTTATGCCACCGCAGGCGAGGCCAGCCTGGAACTGTTGGTCGGCCGTGAGGCTGGAGAGGTCGATCGCCGGCTGGCCGTTGATGGTGAGCGGGTTGCCGTTCGGGTCGAAGGAGAAGCCTGCGCATCCGCTATTGGGATCGGTGGTGTTGTAGCAGGGAGTTGCGCCTGCCACGAGTCCACTGTCGTAGCGCCAGTTGAAGCCGAGCCAGGCGCTCTTGCGGAAGGGCAGGTTGTACTGCAGGTGCGCTGTCTCGTTGAAGCGCTCGTCGTGGTCGATGCGGAAGGGGGAGTTTGAACCGGGAGTTCCGGGGGTTGCACCCACTCCGCCGACCTGCGGATTGAAGAAGCGCGCGGCGACCGAGGACATGACGACGAAGGCGCTGATGCCGTGCGTCTCAGGGACATTGGCGCGCAGGGCGAAGCCGGGGATCTTCGAGTTCTTCCATTCGATGGGGAAGGTGATGGGGGTAGCCCCGAAGACCGAGAAGTCGTAGGCATTGTGCGTGTACTTCCAGATGTACTCGGCGCTGACGACGAGGTGCTTGCTGAAGGCCTGCTGGAAGCCGGCGTGGAACTCGTTGCGCATGCCGGGGTTGAAGGGCGCGGGCGTGCAGGCGCCGAGGGTTTCGAAGATTCCCTGGATGACGGGGTCGTAGCATCCGTTCGTCGAGAGGACGAGGTTCTCGTTGAAGGGAGTCTCCTGCACACGGGCGTAGGAGACGCGGAGGACGGTGTTGGTCTTCTTGATGTTGTAGGAGATGCCGACGCGGGGCTCGATCATGCGCTGAATGGCGAGGCCGTTATAGAGGTCGCCGCGGATGCCGAGGTTCAGCAGCCAGTTACCTTTGGTGATCTGGTCCTGGGCGTAGAGCGCGAGCTGCTTGACGTCAGTTTGTCCGCGCCAGAAGTAGTTGGTTCCGCCGCGGGTGAGATCGAACGGGAGCAGAACGGGATTGAAGGCGCCGTTGGCAGCAAGGCCCGCGCCAGTGCACTGTGCCGGATCGTTGAAGCCATTCACCGGAGCACCGTCGGCATCCACGCACGGGGCATTCAGTGCGGGATCGACAAGGCCGGTGTGAAGGTTCTCGCGGAGAAAAGTCTGCTGGTATAAGGCTCCGACCTTCACATTATGAATGCCCTTCACCCAGGTGACGTCGGAGTGTGCGCCGGTGTTGGTCAGCGTGCGGTACTGCTGCACGGTTTCCTGCTGAATGGAGCCAAGATCGGCCAACGGGTTGTTGCTGGGGATGTAGTTGTAGCCGTCTCGGCGGACAAAAACGCCGAGATTGGCGACGGTATTGGGGTTGACGATGTGCGTCCATGTAGGCGCGATGTTGTAGGTCTCGATCTTGGAGCGCTGGTCGGTGGGGCCGACGGAGTTGCCGAACTGGTCGAAGACATTCATTGTGTCGAAGGTGTTCGGCGTCTGGAACCAGGACCGTGTGTACTGCAGGTTGGTGTGCAGCGAGTCGGCATCGGTGAATTGAAAGTCGACGCGGTCGAAGACGTTCTGCTGGTTGCCCTTGTCATGCAGGGTCTGGAACTCGGGGCCGTCGAGGAAGCGTCCGGTGTTCAGGCCGCTGACTGCGACGAAGTTGCCCCAGCGCTGTCCTCCGTAGGCGAGGTTGGCATCGAGGCTGGAGGTTCCGAAGGTTCCGTAGTCGAAGGCGATGGAGCCGTGCGGCGAGGTGATGCCTTGTCCGGAGCGCGTGGTGGCTTTGATGACGAGGCTAGTCTTGTCGCCGAACTCCGCAGGTGGAGCGCCGCCGATCACCTCGAGCGACTGAATTGCGTCTGAAGGTACCTGATTGGAGAAGACCTTGCTCTGCTGGTCGGTAATGGGCTGGCCGTCGATGGAGAAGGAGTTCTCCGCATGATCGCCGAGGCCGTGGAAGAGACCATTCGAGTCGGCTGCAACTCCCGGTGACGACAGTGTGACGATGGAGCTGAGCGAGGAGGACTGGCTCTCGACGGGCATGCGGTCGATAGTCGAACGATCGACGTCGGTGTGGAAGGTCGAATCGTTCTCGATCAGGTCAGACCCGCTCTCTACCGTCACCGTGGACGCTGACCCGGCCACAGTGAGCTGAACCGGAACGACGATCGGCACGATCGCGTTGATGTCGATAGCCTTCGAGGAGGGACCGAAGCCCTCTGCCGTTACGTTGACGCGATAGGGATTGAAGGGAACGTTATAGAAACGAAATTGTCCGGAGTCGTCGCTTGTCGCCGTGCGGGTGTAGCCGCTCACGTGATTGGTGAGCGTGACTTTGGCACCGGGAACGACCGCTCCCGAGGGATCGGTAACGGTTCCGGAGACGGTGCCGGAGTTGCTTTGATAAGCGTGAGCCCAAGGCTGAAGCACGGTAAAGAAGAGAAGCAGAGCTACGAGAATTTGGAGGACGGGCCTGCGCATGAGAGAAAAACTCCTGTCGAACCTGAGAAGAAAAAAGGCGTTCGGATGTGACGCCGCTACGTGTGACAGGTAGGCAAAATGGTTCGGAGTTAAGATCGTTTTCCGGAACTTCAATACCACCTGCAGGACTATGCGTTGTCCTGGACAGGCGGAGGACGGCTGGCCATCTCGAAGCGCCACCGGAAGATGCGCTCAGCCTCGGCTGCTACCGAGTCCAGCCGCTGGATGGAAAGCGTTGGTTCCGGTGTAAAGTGCTGTGGCGTCGCAAGCGCCGAGTGCATAGCCACGCAAAGCGGGCAGTGATCGTCTGGAGCAGGACTATTGTGATGGGGGCCTTGCTTCAGGGCAGAGAACTCAGCATGAGTATGCGAGACCTGGGCCGTGCTCATCGCGCAGACGACCAGAACGCAGACCAGCGCAAGGACCTGCAGCCATACAGGTCGGCGCTCTCGCAGTCCGAGTTGGAATAGTGTGCGCATTAAGAACGTCTCTTCCTGTTTAGCACAGCAGGTCCACAATGCCAAAATCTGCATCTGCGTGCTCGTTTTGCACGGCGGACGCGCGTCTAATGAATCGCTGGCACTACACTGTGGAATCAGGTGCTATGGGTAAGACGAAGCGAGTGAGCGCAAAGTTCCTTATTTTGTTTCTTTTTGCGGCCCTGCCGGTGGGAGATTTAGGGCTTGTCGCCCAGTCAAACCAGCAGAAGCCGCTCCCTTCCGCGGATGCGACGACCCCTCGTCGCACCCGCCTGATCTTGAAGGACGGAAGTTACCAGCTGGTCATGAGTTACCGCATCGTGGGCGATCGGGTTCGCTACGTCTCGGCCGAGCGTGGCGGGGTGGAGGAGGAGATCCCAGCCTCCCTGGTCGACTTTGACGCCACGCAACGCTGGGAGAAGAGCCATACGCAGGCAGCCGATTCGCAAAGCCCGGGAACGGCCCCCGCAATCGACCCTGAGCTGTTGAAGGAAGAGGCAGATCGAGCCGCGATGACACCGGAGGTTGCAACTGACCTGCGTCTGCCCGAGATGGACAATGTACTGGCGTTCGATACCTTTCGGGATCAGCCGCAGCTGGTCCCACTGCCGCAGTCCGATGGCGAGTTGAACCACAATACCGGGCACAACATCTTGAAGGCAGCGGTCAATCCTCTCTCAAGCCCGCATCAGCTGGTGCAGTTGAAGGGTGAGCGCTCGATGGTCCAACTGCACGTCGACAGGCCTGTGATCTATATACGCCTTGGTGAGGCGATTGTGCCCAGCGGTAGTGCGCCGCTCACCGTGGACACACATGGGGCTTCCACTGCGATGAAGGACAAACCCGGCGATCCCGCGGCAAGCCGCTATGTGATCGTGCGGGCGGATGTGCGGACCGGCTCTCGCATCGTCGCGTCCTTCAAGCTCGGCCTGTTGGGCGGCGTGCAGCAGCAGGAGGATGTCGTGGAAACATCGGTCGAGGTTCTTCCCGGGGGCCATTGGATGAAGCTGACGCCGCGCCAGTCGCTCGCGTTCGGCGAATACGCTCTGTTGGAAGTGCTTTCGGATCGTGAGGTGAACCTGGGTGTGTGGGACTTTGGGGTTCATCCAACAGCCCCGGCGAATCGCGATGCGATTCTTCCGCAACCGAAACGCCCCTTCGCGCTCTCTCCGCGACGTCCGGATCAGTAATCATCCGAAGCTATTTACGCGGCACCTTGGGTCTCGCGAAGAAAACGGTAATTTGATTTGAACGATCGAGAGGATCCCGCGACAGGGAAAGACCCATTCATTCATAAAATGGCTTAGTGGGAATCAACGCGATGAGCGAATGACGGTTGGCACTTTCACGCGTTCTACCAGAAGCCCGCGCCCTGCGACCGCCACATTATCGCGCGTGGTCTTTGCCTCGTACATCATCTCGTCGGCCGCGCGAAGGATGGCCTGAACAGTGCTTCCATCTTCCGGGAAGGTTGCGAGACCGAAGCTACCCGACAGGCTAAGTGACAGGCCGGCTCCCTCGAGGAAACGGGTGCGGCGCAGATCTTCGCACAGGGCAAGCGTCGAACCGGTAGCGGCAGCCTTGCCCATTCCCGGCAGCAGAGCTACGAACTCGTCGCCGCCATAACGGAACGCTGCGTTGGCGGGGCCAAGTGAGCGCCGCATCAGATTGCCGACCTCGGCGAGCAGGCGGCTCCCGATCAGGTGGCCGTGGGTATCGTTGACGGACTTGAAGCGGTCGAGATCGACGAACATCAAGCTGAACTCCTTGCGCTTCGCCACCTGCTCTTCGAGCATGGTGTAGAGATGTCGCGCGTTGAACAGTCCCGTGCAATCGTCGGTAATCGTGAGCTCCTGGATCAGCGTCATCGATCGGGCATTCTGAATGGCGATTGCCGCGTAGTCGCAGAGGATACGCAGGAACGAGATGGAGTACTCCGAAAGCAGGTCGAGCTTGCTGTTCAGGAGCTGGATCACACCGAGCGTCTTGTCTCCAGAACGTACGGGAACGCAGGCGATGGACTGGATATTCAGATCCGGATGCTTTGCGGAGAAGGCAGCCCAGTGAGGATCGAGCTTCACGTCCGGTACGATGAGCGGGTTACCTGTAGAAGCGACCCAGCCCGCGACTCCTTCTCCCATAGGCACGCGAAGCCCGCGGAGGGTCTCGGCATTTTCCCCCACGGCGATAGCGTAGTAGAGCTGGTCGTTTTTCTCGTCCACCATCAGCATGGACCAGCGCTCGGGGCCGAAGAACTGCGCCATCTTGTTCATGATCGCGCTGAGAATCTCCTCGAGCTCGAGGCTCGCCGTCAGCGCGCGTGCCACATCATGGAACACCCGCAGGTGATCCATCTGGCGGCTATCAATCACCTCGAACTGGCGTCGGTCTTTCAAACACGTCCTTACGGTTCAAGCAGCTGTTTTACTCCCAGGACAGCGTGCGATCCGAAGGAGCCCCAAGGATGTCTTCTACTGCGACACCCCAAGCGGAGAAAAGTTTTCATCCACCGATGTGGACCATATTTCGCGAAGGCTTCTCGAAACCGGGTTCACCGATGTGATGGCGTTCCTCTTTTTGCATGACAACTTTCCGTATATACGCGGAAAGCTCCTCATCGGTTCCACCGCGCAGCATCTTCTGATAAAGATCATGGTCGCTCTGCGAAAACAGGCATGTGCGGAGCTTGCCGTCGGAGGTAATCCGGATGCGGCTGCAGTGTCCGCAGAAGGGATGGGAGACCGGGGCGATAATGCCGATTTCGCCCACGCCATCCTCGAAGGTAAATCGCCGGGCCGTCTCGCTGGCGGTGTGACGCGGAAGCTCCTTCAGGGGGCGATAGGCGTTGAGCCGGTCGATGATCTCGTCCATGGGGACGACGGTTTCGGGCCGCCAGCTGCGGTCTTCCTCAAGAGGCATGAACTCGATGAAACGCACGATCACTCCCTCGCGGCGCGAGAACTCCGCAAAAGCTTCGATCTGGTGATCGTTGAATCCGCGCAGCAGAACACAATTCACCTTGACCGGCCCTAATCCAACGTCCGTCGCTTTGCGTACCCCGCCAAGCACGCGGTCGAAGCTGCGGGGTACCCGCGTGATCGCCGCAAAGGTCTCGGGGTCGACCGCATCCATGCTCACGGTAACGCGACCCAGGCCCGCGTCTTTGAGGGGCTTCGCCAGGGAGTCCAATAGATGACCATTTGTGGTCAGAGCAAGATCGAGCGGCTGGCCGACCTGGGTTGGCGTTCCATCGGAAAGAAATGCAGTGCGCAGAGTGGAGAGCTCGCGAACCATCTCAACGATGCCGGAGCGAAGCAGAGGCTCGCCCCCTGTGAGGCGTACCTTCTCCACCCCCAGTGAGACCAGGATGCGAACCATCCGGAGATAATCTTCGGCGGCAAGCTCGCTGTATTGCACGCCTTCGTTGCCGGTGCGGCAATACACGCACCGATAATTGCAGCGGTCTGTGATGGAGAGGCGCAGATCCGTGATGGCACGGCCAAATCGATCGCGCAGGCGCTCCTGCTCGACACGGTCGATCAACATCGCAGCCGCGGTCTCATCGCTGATCGGCAAGGGTGGGGAGATAGTCGCCATGGCCCTCTTCTTCAATACCATTCGATGCGCGTGGCCAAAAAGGGAAACAAGTGAGGCAGAGCCTTAGTATAGATGCCCCCGGAAAAAATGCCAGAGAATAGCACAGGCGCAGAATTGGGACGGCATATCCATACCATCCGTTCGGAAATTCGCTACGCCGGGTTTAGGCTTTCGCGGCTTGAATCGCTTTAGTCAGCTCCGGGACGATCTCGAAAAGATCTCCGACAACGCCATAGTCGGCAACCTCGAAGATCGGGGCATTCTCGTCCTTGTTGATGGCGATCACTGCCTTGGAGCCTTTCATGCCGACCAGGTGCTGAATGGCTCCGGAGATCCCGACAGCAACATAAAGCTTGGGCGACACCGTCTGCCCGGAGCTTCCAACCTGCCGCTCCATCGGCAGCCAGCCGTTGTCGCAGATCGGCCGCGAGGCAGCCAGCTCGGCGCCTAGCGCGGAGGCAAGTTCTTCAACGATGCCAAGATTGTCCTGCTCTCCGATGCCGCGTCCCACAGAGACGATGACCGGCGCTGAGGAGAGATCCACTGTTTGGGCCGACTCTCGGAAGAGCTCTCCCGGTTTGCTGCGGAGCTGTTCTGCGGACAACTGCGGGGCAAAATTCTCGACCGCCGATGTGCCCTCTTCGACAGCGTCGGCACGGAACGTTCCCGCCTGCACCGAAACGAAGCATGGGCCGGAGGCAGTGTGGCGGTAGTCGGCGTTAAGCTTTCCCTGCAGCAGCTGGCGCACAAAGACAGGGCCATCATGGATCGCGATGACGTCGCTAATGAGCACCTGCTGAAAACGGGTAGCAAGTGCAGGCGCGAAGTCTCGTACCTGGTAGGTGTGAGGAAAGAGCACGAAGGCCGGTGCGCTTTGCTTAATCAGTTGTTCGATCACCGCGACATAGCCATCGGCGGTGTAAGCCTTTAGAAGATCGTGTTGCGCAGCATGGATCTTCGCCAGCTTTTTGGATGCAAGCTCCGACGCGAGCGAATCGATGCCCGCGCCGAGGACAACGGCGGAGCACTCCACACCTAGTTTGGCTGCCAGCTGCTGAGCGGCGGCAAGGGCCTCGAAGCTCATGCGATTCCACGCACCGCTGCGCTGTTCCATCACGACAAGAACTCCGCTCATAACACCCTCACCTCAAACTTCAGCTTCTCAACAATCTTTGCCGCGACCTCTGCCGGTGAGCCGGTGAGCATCTCGGTCTTCTTTTGTTTCTCCGGTAGGTAGACGCGCTCGAGCGCGATCGAAGGTACGCCGGAAGAGGCTGCGGCGGGCACTGTCTTCAGCTCCTTCGTCTTGGCCTTCTTGATTCCCATCAGGGTTGCGTAACGCAGCTTGTTGCCACCGGATTGAATGGTGAGCAGCGCAGGAAGCGGCATCTCTACGTGCTGGAACCAGCCATCCTCCAGTTCACGCTTTACCTTCAGGCCCGAGCCCGTAGCTTCGACCTGCATGATGATGGTCGCGTGCGGGATGCCGAGCAGCTCGGCAAGAACAACTCCCGTCTGTCCCAGTCCGAGATCGTCGGACTGCAGACCGGTGAGGATAAGGTCGGGAGACTCGGCCTTGATCGCATCGGCGAGAATCTGCGCGATGCCAAACGTATCGCGCGAGCCCAGGTCGTCGATCTCGATATGAATCGCGCGATCGGCTCCCTTCGCCAGTGCCTCGCGCAAGGTACTTTGCACGCGTTCAGGACCGGCGCAGACCACGACGACCTCGCCGGTACCGTTCTTCTCTTTCAACTGCAGCGCCTCTTCGAGAGCGTAGGCGTCGGGCTCGTTGATGGTGTAGTTCAGGTCGCCCTCATCGATCCACTTGCCGTCCGCGGCAATATGGATCGGCGCATCGCGCTCGGGAACCTGTTTGATGGCTACGACAATCTTCACTGCACTCCTCCTGAGATGGGTGGCAAGGTCTCACTCTTAGGTTGCGATGCGGGCAAGGCGCGTGCGGTCAGCTGCGCAATATCGAGCAGCTGTGGCGGAGCCTCGCTGACCGCCGTCAGCGCATCGCGAAACATCGTATTGCAGAATGGACACGCCGTTCCGACGATCTGCGCTCCTGTACCTGCGAGCTCCTTCGCGCGAACATGGCTGACGCGCTCTCCCTTTTCTTCGCCGAGAAAGGCCAGGCCGCCTCCTGCTCCACAGCAGAAGCTGCGTTCATGCGATCGCGGAGCCTCGACCAGCGTGCCCGCTTGCGCGACGACTGCGCGCGGCTCTTCGTACACGTCTTGATAGCGGCCCAGGTAGCAGGGATCGTGATAGACGATGCTCTCGCCGCTCTGCTTCGGCAGCTTGTCCTTGTAGCGGGCCATAAACTCGGAGTGGTGCTCGATCTCAGGGGCGATTCCGAACTCGCGCCAGTCCGTCGCGATGGTGCGGACGCAATGCGGGCAGATGGCGACGATCTTCTGAACCTTCGCGGTCTCGAAGGCTTTCAGCCCGCTCTCGGCCAGCGTCTGGAAGACGAGATCGTTGCCCAGCCTTCGCGCCGGATCGCCGGTGCACTTTTCTTTCTTCAGCACGCCGAAGCTGGTTCCGAGATACCGCATGACGCTGGCGAAATCGGCGATGATCTCACGACCCTTGGGATCGTAGCCTCCCATGCAGCCCAGCCAGAGACAATACTCCTGGCTGCCGTCGAAGATCGGGAAGGCCTGCTTCTGGATAAATTTGTCGCGCTCGGTCGCGCTCAGGCCCAATGCGTTGCCGTTCTTTTCCAGAGCAAGGAAGAGCTTGGTGCCGTAGTTGTCTTCCCATGCGCCGGTATTCGTAGCTCCCCGACGCAGGCCCACAATCATCGGAACATGCTGAATCCCGACGGGACACTGAAACTCGCAGCTCCCGCAGGTGGTGCACTCGAAGGCAGCCTCCATGCTGAGATACTTCGCCGGCGGGTTATCAGGCGATGCGATGCGCGATTCGCTCAACAGTGGTGTGTCGGATGCCGGACCAAACTCGTTCAGATAGCTTCGCAGCCCGAGGATGATCTCCTTCGGGTTGAGCACCTTTCCCGTCGTCGCTGCAGGGCAGTGCTCGGTGCAGCGGCCGCACTCCACGCAGCTATAGGTCTGCAGCGAGACAAGCCGGGTCACATCCTTGCCGGCGACCAGACCGAAATCTTCGTCTCCGGTCAGCGGCGGAATCTGTGAGAAGCCACCGTTCTTGAGAAAGACGGTTATCGGGCTGAGCACCAGGTGCAGATGCTTCGTGTGCGGAATCAGTGGAAGAAAGGCCAGCAGGGTAAGGGTGTGGGTCCACCAGAGAGACTTCGCCGCAGCGCTTCCCGCGTCCACAAAGAATGCGGCCAGGTAGCTGACCATCAGGAGGAAGATAAGAAAGGCGATGACACCGGACTCATACGAAACTTTCTGGCCGAGCCAGACCGGACGTACGAAGAATCTTCGGATAAAAAGACCAGCGATCGAGATTGCAACCAACAGCGCCCAGGCAGCGGCAAAGAGGAAGTAGAAGCTGCCTATCAAACTGGCGGGCGGAAGAAAGCCGATTCCGAAACCGAGGGCCAGGTGGTTCAGGCTGACCAGGGCGAAGGCAAGAAAGCCCCAGAAGACGAACGCATGGGCGAGGCCAGGCAGAGGCCGCTGCTGGATGACCTTGCCCTGGCAGAGAACCTCCCAGAAGAAGTCCCACACGCGGCGTCCGATCGGTTGAAGGGAGAAGCCAGGGTCTTTTCGAGATCGAAGAATCGTCTTGAGGATCGGGTCAAAACGCCAGAAAAAAAGTCCTGCAGAGACCAGAATGCCAGCTATCAGCAGCACTGACTCAAGTGTGGTGAAGTGGCTGGGTTCGGCCAGGGTGGCCGAAAGGTTGAATCCCTGTGACTGGAAAAAGAGACTCGCACCCGCAAGAGAACGGGTCCATGCCGCCAACCGAAGCGCCCCAGCAACCATCCGAACCTGTCCGCGGGGGAAACGTCCTAAGACGCATCACCCGCTCTTTCGAACAATCTTCCGAGGCCGCCCGAGCTGCCTACTAAAATCGTGAGCTTTTTAGTAGCTGATGAACTCGGTGGAGCCACGGCGAAGACGAACACCCGCCATAAGGAAGAACACGGACAGTATGCCCGTGATGGCATCCCAGTAGACCATGGGGTGCGCCATGCCCGGCGAAAGTGTGAAGTCCTGCCCGGCCCAGAGCGTTACCAGAGAAAACACGATGAGGCATTGGAAGCCGATGACGAGAAACAGCTGGCCGCGACGGCGGCGTTTATCCAGAAGTTCGACCTCGTCGGGGGTCAGGTTCCGTTCTTCTACGGGCAGCAGCGTGTTAGCCATGATTCCTTTTTCGTCTCCCTGCGTGTTGTTGCGGTTCAAGGAAGGCACCGTCGAGGCGGCAGCTTCAAATCCATTAAAACATAGCTGCCCTGCATTCTTCCCATTCCCGCAAAATCAGACAGGTCTTCGTCCAGCAGGCGAAAGCATAGCTGAATGGTCATTCATTCGTAAAGTAAACCTTCGAAATTTAATCTTCGCGGACATTCACTTCTTGGAATTGCCCTTCGCCGAGTTCCTTAGATAAAGGCCACCGACTGAATTCCAGCGACGTCAAACCGCTTCCGGCAGCGAACATTCTTGCAGCCGACCATGTCGTCGCGACGCACCATGTAGCTCTGTGCCTTGGCGAAGCGGGCGCGATCGCGATCGTCGGCGCCGCGGGGCAACTGGTTCTTCTTTCTGCGAACGATCCAGCCCAGTTCATACTCCCCCTGCTGTCCGCAGTGAGGGCAGGTCATCGTGTGGGTCCGTTGTTCCGGACGCTCATCGAAAAAGTCACGCTCTTCCATCCAGCACCTCTTGGTCTGCGGCTGGATTTTTAAGGAGCCGCATCCTTCGTGCGATCCAGCGGTTACCGGACCATAAGTACAAGAGTATTGCATAATCGCAAAGAGCCTCACAGACGTTCCGGTGAAGGCCCACGGTGCAGGGAGATGAAGAAAGCGAAGAAGCAGATTTTTTCCACGGTGAAAGCGGTCAAGTCCAACGCGCGCGACCGCGTCGGCACTCCGCCGCCCGAGCGCGTCCTGCCCGACCCAAAGCAGAAGCGTGCCGAAAACCCGAAACACAAAGAAACCCTTGCAGATCTTATCCGGGAAGCAAAAGAAGAAGCGTAAAAGAGGAGACGAGCATGATTCCATTCCGTATCGCCGCACTGACTGTTGCAGTTTCGACCGTTGCAATTTCCGCTTTCACCGTTTCCAGCCCCGCGCAGACGATCCAGGTGAACAAGGAGAACCGCACCATCGCCATCACTGCGACGGACAAAGTGACCGCTATCGCCGATCAGGCGACGCTCCACGTTGGCTTCATTGCCTACGGGCCCGATAGCAATACGGCCTATGCAAACGGCTCGCGTGTCTCCAACGCAATCGTCAAGGCGCTGGTGGACGCGGGTGTCCCCAAAGATACGATCCAGAGTGAGAACCAGCAGGTAGCGCCGGTGCAGAACTACCAGCTCGACAAGCTGACCGAGGCCCAGAAGGCGCAAAGGCAGTTTCAGGTAACGCAAAGCTGGACCGTGAAGATGGGTGCAAATGATGCCGCGAAGGCGCTCGACCTGGCGGTAAAGGCCGGCGCGAACCAGTCCGGTCAGATCGATTGGGGCTTCAAGGATGAGAACGCTCCCGAAGCCGAGGCCGCAGCCAAGGCCTTGAAGCGAGCGCGTGCGCAGGCCGAGCAGATGGCTGCCAGCCTGAGCGCGAAGCTGGGCTCGCTTCTTTATGCCAGCAACGAGGTCCAGCCCAGTGGTCCGCGCCCCATGTTCCGCGCGGTGGCCGCCGCGCCGATGGCCATGGATAAGGTTCAGCCCCTGGCGATCAATCCGAGGGAGATTGAAAAAACGGCGACCGTTTACGCGGTCTTCGCCATCGAATAACTGCAGCGAACTTTCGTAGCGAGATTGAAAAGAGAAAATCTATGCCCCAGTACACCTATCGCGAATTGAAGCCTACTCCCGAGGCCGAGGCGATCTATCGCCGCTGGCTGGCACAGCTTAACGAAGAATTCGGTCGGCACCAGTCGGTCGACCGTCGCTCCGA
The DNA here is from genome assembly GCF_059115365.1 of Edaphobacter sp. FHG110511_03. NCBI lineage: Bacteria > Pseudomonadati > Acidobacteriota > Terriglobia > Terriglobales > Acidobacteriaceae > Edaphobacter > Edaphobacter sp. FHG110511_03. The sequence goes on from NZ_JBZYWL010000001.1 coordinate 2,078,228, forward strand.
GATCGTGCGCGACGAGCTCTACCAGATCTATATCGGAAAACCCCACGGCGGACGCACCCAGGCTACGTTGAACAGCGAGCTGGCAAGCTATACGCTGGCGGAGAACTTCGACCCCCGAAATGTGACGCTCGAGCCGGAGTACTACGGCGATATCGATGCCGAGAAGTATGCTCTCCGCAAACCGCTGATCTGGTTCTGGCAGATGTTCGACCGTTCGCCCCTGGGATTAAACCACTGGCTCGGCTTCCGCTTCCGCTGCATGCTGGGGCATCACATCTTCAAATCCCTCGGGAAGGGCGTCAAGATCTTCCACAACGTCGAGTTCACCTACGGCTACAACCTCACGATCGAAGACAACTGCGTCATCCACAAGAACGTCATGCTTGACGATCGCGGCGGAATTATCCTGCATGAAGGCACCAGTGTCTCCGACTACGCCAACATCTACTCCCACACCCACGACATCAACGTGCAGGCGGATGTGACCAACAAGCCGACGGAGCTCGGCCCCAGGGCCCGCATCACGTATCACTCGACGGTGCTGGCAGGAGCCAATATCGGCGAGAACGCGATGCTGGGGGCCATGGCCCTGGCCACCAAGCCGCTTCAGCCCGGAGTCGTTTCGGTGGGAATTCCGGCGAAGGTGAAGCGAGAGAAGAAACCTTCTGAGCAATCCTAAGAGCGGCGGTGCAGACGGGTTTTCGCTTCCGGCGATCTTCCATTAAGCTAGAGGAATGAACCAGGATGTAGTCCTTATCCTCTTCCAGGTGGTTGCGCTTGTCCTTGCCTTCAGCGTGCACGAGTGCGCCCATGCCTGGACGGCATGGCGGCTTGGCGATCCTACGGCCAAAATGCTTGGCCGCGTCACGCTCAACCCGCTGAAACACCTGGACCCCTTCGGCTCTGTGCTGATGCCACTGATCGCGCTCGTTTATCACTGGCCCTTGATCGGATGGGCAAAGCCGACGCCTGTAACTGCGCGCAACTTCAAGAACTACAAAAAAGACGACATCCTGGTCACGCTGGCAGGTCCCGCGAGCAATCTCCTTCTGGCTACGGGAGCGCTGATTCTCCTGCTGATCATCAAGCACGTGGTTCCCGGTGGGGCAGTGGCGGTCTTCACCGCGATGGCTCTCGCGATGCACTATCCCGGGGTATCGACGGAGAATCTTCCCGCGCTGTTTCCTATCGCACTTCTGCTCTATTTCATCATCCTCATTAACCTGCTGCTGTTCGTGTTCAACCTGGTGCCGTTTCCTCCGCTCGACGGTAGCCGCATCCTGCGTCATTTTCTGCCCTATAACGCACTTCAGGTCTACGACCGCATGGGAATGTTCGCTCTGTGGATCTTCATGCTGCTGGCCGGCGGATTCATCTTCAGGGTCTTTCTCTACCCTCTGCAATCGACCTTCGACAGGATCCTTGCGGTGCTCTAGGAAGGCTGTTTCCCGTATCATCTCTATCTGAAGCATCATGACTGATTTCACCCCCTCTCCATCACGACCACGCATCCTCAGCGGCATGCGTCCCACGGGAAAGCTGCACCTGGGCAATTACATGGGTGCGCTCTACAACTGGGTGAAGTTGCAGCACGAATATGAGTGCTACTTCTTCATCGCCGACTACCACGCCCTGACGACGGATTACTCGGACACCTCAAATCTGTCTGAGAACGTCCGTGATGTGATTCTCGACTTTCTCGCCGCCGGATTGGATCCTGAGATCTCGACCCTCTTCGTTCAAAGCCAGGTGACGGTCCATTTTGAGCTCTTCGCCTTGCTGGGCATGATCACTCCGCTCAGCTGGCTGGAACGTGTTCCCACGTACAAAGACCAGCAGGAGCAGCTGAAAGAGAAGGATCTGGCGACCTATGGCTTTCTTGGATATCCGCTGTTGCAGACAGCCGATATCCTGCTCTACAAGCCAAAGTATGTGCCCGTGGGTGCTGACCAGATTGCTCACGTGGAGTTAACCCGTGAGGTTGCGCGCAGATTTAACCAGTTCTTTCCCGGCGATTTTTTTCTTGCTCCCGATGCCGCTCCATGGGAGATGGGAGCCATTCAGGAGAAGGCTCGTAAGCTGGCCGGGAACAAGACCAAGTCCGCCTTCTCCGCACATGAGCTCTATCAGGCTGCGCAGCAGACCAAAAAGCTTAGCGGTTTTGGGCGCCATGAAATTTTGCCAGAACCCGAAGTGCTGTTGACGCCTTCGCCGAAGCTGCCGGGAACCGATGGTCGTAAGATGTCTAAGAGCTACCGCAACACCATCCTGCTCTCGGACCCGGAGCCGGAGATTCGTGCGAAGCTCAAGACCATGGTGACCGATCCGGCACGCATTCGCCGTGAAGATCCAGGAAACCCTGATGTGTGTCCGGTCTTTGATCTGCATAAGGTCTTTTCAACGCAGGAAACGCAGCAGAACGCTCGGATCGGCTGTTCGACTGCAGGGATTGGATGCATCGAATGCAAAAGCTGGCTCGCGGATGCTGTAGTCGAGCATCTGGCTCCTCTGCAGGAGCGCCGTCGCTACTATGAAGCCCACTTCGTTGAGGTGGAAGAAATTCTCAGACATGGAGGAGAGCGCGCTCGGGCCCGTGCCAATCAGACCATGCAGGAAGTCCGCGATGCGGTAGGTCTTCGACAGCTATGAACGACGAAACTCTCCATCCCGAAGATCCCGCGCAACAGCTGGAAGAGAAGGTACAGCCGGAAGCCACCCAGCCTGCCGCAGAGGCTGAGGCGGTAGAACAGCCGGTGCCCCACGAGCCCTTCGCGCTCAAGCATCCGGTTCCTGCGCCTGCCCCGGAGCCTAAACGCACAACAGCGAAGGAGAAAGTCAAAGACAAAGACAAGGAAGAGGCTTCGCAGTCTCCTTTCTCGGTCACTGTAGGACTGGTCTACGACGGCCCGCTCGATCTTCTTCTCGACCTCATCCGCAAGCAGAACATCGATATCTACGACATCCCGATCGCCCGCATCACGGAACAGTTCCTGGAATACACGCACCATCTGAAGCAGACCGACGTGGATTCGGCGGGCGAGTTCATCTATATGGCTTCGCTGTTGATTCACATCAAGTCGAAGATGCTGCTCCCGCGCGATCCCAGCGATGTCACCGGAACGGATTCCGAAGACCCCCGCCGCGAGCTGGTGGAGCGGCTGCTCGAGCACGAGCGCTTCAAGGCCGCGGCCCAGATGCTGATGCAGAAGCAGCAGATCGAAGAGGCGACCTGGACCAATCCCGGGATTCGCGAGTTTCGCGAGGCGGCCGATGCCGAGCGCGAAATTGCCGCCGATACCGTCGATCTGGTTCGCGTCTTCCAGGACATCCTTGGCCGCCTGCGCAAGCGGCCCGTGCTCGATGTCGACGAGGAGTCGGTCACCGTGGCCCAGATGATCGAATACGTAAAGCGCCGCCTGGTGATGGAAGACAAGCCCGTCTCCTTACGCCGCCTTCTGCACAACACCCATACGGAACGCGCCTTGATCTGCATGTTCCTGGCGATGCTCGAGCTGGTGCGCCTGCAGGCCGTGCTTCTCCACCAGCCGGTAACGGAAGGGGACATTCTTATTAAGAAGACCGATAACTTCGACCAGGTCTTCGCGGACCAGCAACAGGCCCGCGACGACTGGCGATAAGAGAAGACCCAGGAGTTACAGCCTACAGGCCCGTCCACCGGTTAGTGAGACGGACCCGCAGGTAAAGAAGACAGCTTCATCTTCGAATTCAACCCTTGTGGCGACGCTTGCGGCTGCGAAGAAGGCCCGCCAGTGCCGTGATGCCGGTTCCCATCAGCGCCAGAGAGGCCGGTTCGGGAGTGGGAGCGATAGGATCGCCAGGAGGCAGCGTTCCGGTGAACTCCTGGTTGTGAACCTCGCCGGTCTGACCGATCTGGGCCGCGATAAAGGTTCCCGCCATCTGCGCATTGCCATTCAGGATTGCGAACGGAGCCAGAGCCGACGCCGTAAGCTGGCCGTTGATCGTGACCGTGTCCGCGTCTGAGAAGTTGAACAGGATATTGCTGTTCGCGCTGCTGTCGCCCGAGTTCTGCTGGTCGTTGTAATAGATTCCCGTCCCCAGGGCGACATGCTTGCCATCGACATTGATGAGGATCGTCGAGCCAGCCGGGGCGATGATGTCGAGCGGATGATTGGTGTCGCCGAACTGTGCCGCCGTGATGTCAAAAATATTCAGCGTCGAGCTGGTCCCCTTCAGAACGAAGAACGACGGGTTTACCGAGGAGTGATTGGTCCCCAGGACTTCGCCATTCGCCGTCAGCGCTGCCAGTGCGAGCGACTTGTTGTCGAGCGTCGTGCGCAGGCTGTCGAAGTCGATTCCCGACGGACCGGTGCTTACGCGATGGCCGCCCCCGTTGAAGTTGAAGTTGCCGTTCGAGCCCGGAGCGTAGGCGTTGCCATGGCTGTTGATGTTGAACTGCTCACCGGAGTTCAGGCCGCCAGTAGACACCAGATCGAAGGACGCCTGGGATCCCCAGGGATCGCTGTAGAGATTGCTTCCGATCGTGGTTCCGCTTAGCACCATCCCCGCGGCGGCGACACGTCCTGTGACGTCCGCATTCGTAGAGATATTACCGGCGAGGACCGTATTTCCGTGAGAGTCAACCATACCGAGGGCCACTAGGTTATAAGCGCTGGCTACGCCGAAGGGGGCTACGCCGTCGGCTTTGCACAGAGATGGGAGAACGACAAGGCTTGCCGCCAAAAAGAAATGAAACATGACTTTCATAATGCAAACCACTAAAGCAAGCGGCGGACCAAAGCCCAAACCCCATGAACTTCATGGATTTAGCTTCAGTAAGTAGATTTGGTGTCCCGCCGTGTGAAAATAAGTGCACACTTGGGGCCATTTCCCGTTCTGTCGAGGAAATTCTTTTCCTTTCTTCTTGATTAAGAAGATCTTTTACACGTTGTTAATACTCTGTTCGCAAACGCAGCCTATTGTCGTCCTCACCGACCGCCAAACTCGCTTACAGGTGACGATCTATGGCAACACCAGCCACGCTCCCCTCCGGTTCTATTCTCGACGAAAAACTCAAGAAATCATCCCCAGGCAAAATCGGCGGCATCGTCTTTGGGGTACTGCTCCTCGGCGGTATTGGCTATATCGTCAGCAAGCTTTGGGAAGACCTCTCCATCATTCATACCGGCTCGATCTTTCCCTATCTGCTGTTAGGCCTTGCGCTGCTGATCGCCCTGGGTTTTGAGTTCGTCAACGGCTTCCATGACACAGCGAATGCCGTCGCCACCTGCATCTACACCCATTCGCTCGAGCCACATATCGCCGTGGTCTACTCCGGCATCATGAACTTCATTGGCGTGCTCACGAGCTCCGGCGCCGTTGCTTACTCGGTCATCACGCTTCTTCCGGTCGAGCTCATCCTCAAGGTCAGCAAGGGGTCGGGCTTCGCTATGGTCTTCGCCCTGCTGGCGGCAGCCATCCTGTGGAACCTGGCCACCTGGTACCGTGGCCTGCCGGCCTCAAGCTCTCATACCATGATCGGCTCGATCATCGGTGTCGGCATCACCAACCAGCTCCTGCACGGCAGAAGCGGCGTGAGCGGCGTGGACTGGGAGCAGGTCACCAAGGTCTTCAAAGCGCTGTTGCTCTCGCCGGTGGTTGGTTTCGTCTGCGCTGCTCTGCTCTTTATGCTCTTCAAGGCGCTCCTGCGCGATCCTCGCCTCTATGAAGCCCCCAAGGGCACCGCGCCGCCGCCGTTCTACATCCGCGCTCTGCTCGTGCTTACCTGCGGCGGCGTAAGCTTCGCCCACGGATCCAACGACGGCCAGAAGGGCATGGGACTCATCATGCTGATCCTCGTCGGCACGGTTCCGACCGCCTACGCCCTCAACCACACAGTCACCAACTCGCAGGTCCAGACCTTCGTGGCGGTCTCGCATCAGGTCTCGGACACCATTACGCACTACGTCGACTCGAATTCGGTCATTGCCGACTCCCAGCCTGAGCTGGAACAGTTCGTCTCCACGCGTTCCTTCAAGCCCACGACCATGCTTGCGCTGCGCCAGACCGTCGACGATATCCAGAACGAGGTCACCCGTTACGGTGCTCTCAATAAGGTTCCTGCCAGTATGCAGGCCAACGTTCGCAACCAGATGTATCTGGTCAGTGAGACCTTCCGGTTGCTGCCCAAGTACGGTCCCAAAGTCTCCGCAGACGATACAAAGATCTTCGCCAACTACAAGGGCTTCCTCGATCGCTCCACCAAGTTCATTCCCACCTGGGTCAAGGTAGCCGTAGCCCTCGCCCTTGGGTTGGGAACCATGGTTGGCTGGAAGCGCATCGTAGTGACGGTCGGCGAAAAGATCGGCAAGACCCACCTGACTTACGCACAGGGTGCCTCGGCCGAGCTGGTCGCGATGATGACCATCCTCGCCGCCGATGGGTATGGGCTTCCAGTCAGTACAACGCACGTCCTCTCCTCCGGCATCGCCGGTACCATGGCGGCAAACAAGAGCGGCCTGCAGACCTCAACCTTGCGTGATATCGCCCTGGCCTGGATCTTCACGCTCCCGGCAGCGGCGATCCTCTCCGGCGTTCTGTACTGGTTCTTCAATATGTTCGTCAAATAGCTGAAATTCGCTTCTTTATGAGGCTGGTGAGAAGGGGTGGAGATATCTTCCACCCCTTTTTTGCTGTGCAAAACCGGTCCCCAATAGGGCTCTCTATGGGGCTGCCTCCCGCGGGGCCATTCTTATACACTCAAAGGCAATGAGCCTCAAAGCAAAGATCGAAGCCGTCATTTACGCGTCAGAAGAACCGGTGACCCTGGCCCAGCTGGTGGGGCTGCTCGGCCAGGAGGCCCAGGTTGAGCTTGACCAGATCGCCCAGGCACAGCAGGCTCTGGCTCTCAACGGCGAAGAGGCGGATGCAGACAGCGCTGCATCGGAGCCAGGCGATACCGACCCAGGCGATACCGACTCAGGTGAGACCGACGTAGATGGCTTGAACCGGGAGATCCTCTCCGATTCCGAACCGGTGTCGCCGGCGACAGAAGCATCGCCGGTGACAGAAGTTATTGAAGCCCCGGCCGAGGCCACAGCGGAGACCACCCAGCAGCAGACCTCGCGCGAAAATAAAGAGGAGAAGGAGAAGAATCGCCGCCTTCGCGAGTACTTCCGGTCCATCCTCGATCAACTCGTCGCCGATTACGCCAACGGCGATCGCGGCCTTGAGATTCGCGAAGTGGCCAGTGGCTACCGTCTCGCCACCAAGCCGGAGTATCACGATGCTGTCCGAGGCTTCGTAAAATCGCTCAAGCCGCCGCTGAAGCTCTCGCTCCAGGCTTTGGAGACGCTCGCCGTCGTCGCTTACAAGCAGCCCGTTACCGCGCCTGAGGTCTCCGAGATCCGGGGTGTCGACTCCGGTGGCGTACTCGGCTCGCTCATGACGCGCAAGCTCGTCACCACGGCAGGGCGCAAGCAGGTGATCGGTCGTCCCATTCTCTACAAGACCACCAAGGACTTCCTTCTCCGCTTCGGCCTGAAGGACATAAATGAGCTTCCCTCCATCGAGGAGTTCGAAAAGATGGCCAGCGAACTCGCCGAACAGGAAGAGATCCCGATGGAGGCGACCTCAGTCCATCACGCTGCGAGCGAGCACGCGACCGATCCTCAAGAGCGGACTCATCATGCTCCGGAGACGCCTTCAGAACTGGAGCCGGAGCGCCACACCCATCTTCCACAGGCCGATGGAAGCCCCGATCCAGTGGACGATCCACTCGATGATGAGATTCCCGACGACGAAGAAGAGGAGGCTGAGAACGTCAGCCAACCGAAGTCTGAAACTCCCTCTGAGCTCGTCGAAGAACCACACTCCTGATCTCAACTCTTTGCTGCACGCAGGCCCCTAGGCGGAGCGGATTGTCTTCACTCAGGGGATAATGGAAAGATGACCGAACCCACCAAGCCCCGGGGCGAGCGCCTCCAGAAGATTCTCGCGGCAGCAGGCTTTGCCAGCCGCCGCAAGGCCGAGGAGTTCATCCTCGAAGGCCGGGTGCAGGTTAACGGCCAGGTCGTTACAGAGCTGGGAACCCGTGCCGACCTCGACCGTGATCATGTTCGAGTCGATGGCAAGCTGCTTCACGGACGCGAACAGCAGCGCTATTACATGCTCAACAAGCCGCGCGGGTACGTCACCACGCTCTCGGACCCCGAGAAACGCCCGACGGTAATGGCGCTGATGGCGCAGAAGCATGGACCTCACGGAGATAACGTGCGCCTGTACCCCGTGGGCCGCCTCGACTACCTCTCCGAAGGCCTGTTGTTGATGACCAATGACGGAGACCTTGCCAACAAGCTTTCCAAGGCCTCAGCTGGCGTTGAAAAGACCTATCTGGTGAAGGTGTCAGGTGTGCCTACCCCGGAGAGCATTGATCAGCTTCGCCGCGGCATCATGATCGATCGCGGGCGCCTCGATGAGGTTCGCAGCGGCCGTCGCGACCGGATCGTCACCGCTCCCGCAAAGGTCGAGCAGGTGCGGGGAGGCGATAATCCCTGGTTCGAGCTCACGCTCACCGAGGGGAGGAACCGGCAGATCCGCAAAATGTTCGAGGAGATCGGACATCACGTGGAGAAGATCCGCCGCATCGGTTACGGCGCTCTGCGGCTCGACGTCCCCCCGGGCGGCTTCCGGGAGCTTACGGCTGGCGAGGTAACCGCTCTAGGGCGGGCCGCTCGTGGTTTGAAAGTGACCCCGAAGCAGAAGACCCCGGAGTTTGCGCAGCTCAAGAAGCCTGTGCCTCCGAAGAGCAGCAAGCGTCGGGCTCCTGCCTCCCGGCCGGCGGGCCGGAATCGTGGCTGAACCTCTTCTGTAATTCGCCGATATCCTCTGACGAAAGACGATGGAAAAGACGAGGGGCATCTGCGGAAGTAACCGTCAAAAGGTGACTTTATTCAGGGTTAGCTAAGGTCACTTTCGGTCATCCAAAAGATATCAACAGAGCCATTGACAGAACTCGATCCTACCCTCCAGAATACTCCCGCTATTCATCTTCCGGGGATGACAAACATCACTGGAAGAGCATCCAATAGATACCGTTCGACCGCAGACCAAGGCCTGTCGTCTAACCGTCTAACTAGAGTCGTAATGTGCAGTGCGCAGCAAAGGAGTAAAAGTGGCAATCGAAAAAGCTACATTTGGAGCAGGATGCTTCTGGGGTGTGGAAGCGAAATTCAATGAAATCACTGGAGTCATCGACACAACAGCAGGGTACGAAGGCGGAGACCTCGAGCACCCTACTTATAAAGATGTGTGTACCGACCGCACTGGCCATGCGGAAGTCGTTCAAGTCACCTTCGACAACTCCCGCGTGAGTTACGAAACTCTTCTGGACGCCTTCTTCGCGATACACAATCCCACCCAGGTCAATCGTCAGGGACCGGATTGGGGCACGCAGTATCGCAGTGTTGTCTTCACCCACAATGATCAGCAGATGGCGGAGGCTCGAGCCAAAATCGCCGAGCTGAATGCGTCAGGCACCTATCGCGAACCGATCGCGACGCAGGTATCGCCTACCACCGCCTTCTGGAAGGCAGAGGAGTATCACCAGCGCTACCTCGAAAAACGAGGCATGGTGAGCTGTCACATCTAAGCTGGAAAGCAAGGTTAAGAGGATGCCCCGCGCAGTATGGCGGGGCTTCTTCGTTTAAGCCGAAATCGTTCCCGAATCGGAGCCTCCGTTCTGACGGGGGCAGGGCCGATGCGCCCTCTCCTGAGTTCGTGGTAAGATAAGACAACACTCGGTTTGAAGAAAGAGTGCCGCTTCGCGGGAACCGCCCAGGATGGATCGGGCTGGCCAGAGACCGCAGAAGCATACTCCCCGCGCTCCGCTGAAGATACGATCTCAGAGAACGAAAGCGCTGGTTGCTCTGGCTCCGATGGAAGGTCAAACGTGACCTTTCTCGCCGTGCAGCAGCGTTTTGCCCGACGCAGGGCAAGCTGATACCCCGGAATCCATGATGCGCTCTCGCATCGTTCTGCACATCAAAAGGCGCCGTCCAAGAGAACGGCTATTACGCAAGGACTACTTTGACTACAACATTAGAAGCACCCGAACAGCTGGATTCCATCAGGAATGCCGGTTCTACTGATTCCCCTGTCTTTACTGACTTCAACATCTCCGACGCGCTCAAGAGCCGTCTAACTGCAGCGGGCTTTATCACTCCCACCCCGGTCCAGGCCGGAGCCATTCCCCCGGCACTCAAAGGCCGCGACATCCTCGCGACCGCCTCCACCGGCACGGGCAAGACTCTCAGCTTTCTTGTTCCCATCCTTGAGAAGCTAGAGGCTACTTCCGTCCCCAGCACCAAGGGCAAACGCAACCCCATCCGCGCCCTCATCCTTCTTCCCACCCGCGAGCTTGCCATGCAGGTGCTGGAGAACTACGGGAAGCTGATGCCCGGATCGAAGCACGATGCGGTTCTCATCTGCGGCGGCCTCTCTGAGAATACCCAGTTTGACAACCTCGACCGTGGCCCGCGCCTCGCTGTCGCTACTCCTGGCCGGCTGGAAGACTTTCTCCGTCGCCGCCAGATCGATCTCTCCAAGGTCGACATGTTCGTCCTCGACGAGGTCGACCGCATGCTCGATATGGGCTTCCTTCCCGCAATCCGCCGCATTGTCACCGCCGTCCCTCGCGGACGCCAGACCATGTGCTACTCGGCGACCCTCGATGCCAACATCCAGGAGATCGTGCGCGACTACGTCAAGGATCCCGTTCGCATCCAGATCGGCAACACCTCCAAGCCCTCCGATCGCGTCGAGCTCCGCGCCTACACCGTCATGCAAGACCAGAAGCTCGGTCTGCTGAACCAGATGCTTACCGAAGAGCAGGGAAGCTTCCTGGTCTTCTCCCGTACCAAGCACGGCGCTGACCGCATCTCCCGCAAGCTGGAGAAGCTGGGCCACGACACGAACGCCATCCATGGCGATCGCTCGCAGTCCCAGCGCACCTCCGCCCTCAAGGGATTCGCCACGGGGAAGCACCGCGTCCTGGTCGCCACCGACGTCGCGGCACGAGGCATCGACATCTCCGACATCGCGCACGTCGTCAACTACGACCTTCCCAACGCCAGTGACGACTTCGTCCACCGCATCGGCCGCACCGGCCGCGCAGGCGCCAAGGGAGTGGCGACGACGTTCGTCATGCCCCAGGAGCGACACGAGGCTCGCAAGCTCGAGCGCGAACTGAGCATGAAGTTTGAATGGCGCGTGGCCGATAAGAACCTTGAGAAAGAGGAGCGCAACAAGCCCGTCGATCTCAATGGCATCCAAACCAAGGGCCCAAGCGGGCCTTCGGCCTCAGGGCTCGATGCGCTTCTGGCGCTGGAGACCCGTTCCTGGCGCGGCGGCGAGTCGGCTGGAGAATCAGGCGCGTCCGACAACAACGGACGGCCTAGCTTCCGTGGTCGCCGCAAGGGCCCTGGCCATGGTAGCCGCCCTCAGGGGCAGTCCAGACACGGCAGCGGTAGCGGCAACGCTCACCCGAGCCGCAACGCCTCGCATCCGCGCGGCGGCAACTCCGGTTCTCGCCCCACCCGCGGAAATCGCGGCCGCTAAACCTTCTGGGCGACCTCGTCTGCAAGCTGGGTTTCGTAAACCGAGCCTGCTCGAGGTCGCCCGTCTTTCCTTAAAAACTCAGGCGACTTTCTATCTATGGATGGAGAGCGTGAATCTCCTGCAGGTCCTCAGGGGATAGGACGTGAAGGTCGTCTTTATCCATCCGGACCCACAGTACGTGGGAGTCCGCAAGGAAGGCCGACGCCGTGGCATCCTCCAGCGGAACATTCCAGTGATACGCATCGACGTCGTGCAGATTCTCCAAAGTATCCTGCGGTAAAAGTCCCTCGCGATCGTTAACTTTGAACCCGGTCTTCGGATCGTAATGAAGAATGCGCTGCAGAGAGGGATCGGCCACGATGGCCATATTGGCCTGATCTTTCCCGGCAGGCTCTCCGCCCACCAGAACCAGGACCTGGGTATCGGGTGCTTGCTGCAGGGCATCGCGAAGGAACGCGAACTCCCGCATGCTGTCGTACATGTTGTACGTTCCCCAGATATAGCCCCCTGAGGGAGGCAGTCCCGTCTGTTTCAGGCGGACAAAGGAATATCCGCAGAGCAGCAGAACGCAGGTCAGCCAGACGCCGAGATGCCGTGCCGGAGCGGACGCTCGGACTGCATCGAGATTGGCGAGGAGAATCGCGAGGGCCATGCAGGTCCAGAACGCCGCCATCGAGCCGTAATAAGCTGCACTGCGATTAGGCAGCACCAGGAACAACGAGATGGAAGCAAAGGCCGCGCCGAACAGAAAAAGAAGCAGCCTCGATTGAGCTCTGAAGAGCTGCGGCGAGCGGCGAAGCCACGCCACCACGGCGATAAGGATCAAAAATCCGAGCGCAGGGACAAGAAGCCGGGCCTTGGGAAGCGCATCGGGAAAGTCGATCGGAAGCAAGAACCAGGTGACGTGGGAAAGCGCTACCTTCAGTACCAGCGGCGAGAGTGTAATGGGATACGGAGTCTTGTGGTCCAGCAGATTGACGGCGTGGCGAAAGACCACGAGGACCGTGGCCCCGTAAATACCGCCAAGCAGCACAGCCAGGGGAAGACGCTTCGTCCAGCCGCGGCTCGAAGCCTCCTCAGGAACGTCCGGCCGGAGTAATACGGCGAGGCCAGCAATCAGCGGCACGGCAAAGGCACTCTGCTTGGCAAACAATGCAATGGCGAAACACAGCCATGCGGCGAAGTGATATAGCCATGCCGCCAAACCCCGACTACGAAGCGCGCGCAGAAGAAGAAGCACCGAGAGTCCCGAACCGAAGATGGCCAGGCTGTCTCCCAGCGCGCAAAGCCATGCAACAGGGATGTAGATAAGGTCTCGGGACAGGAACAGGATAGCTGCCGCGGCGGAGACAGCCGGAGTCTGGCGCAGCTCACGCATGAACGCGAAGACGAGCACGGTGCAGGCCAGGCCAGCAAAGAAGTTCCCCAGAAGAAATGGCAGCGGGTGCAGGCCGAACCAGCGCAGAAGATAGCCGACATACAGAACCGTTCCCAGTGGCCGGAAGTTGCCGTCGACGGTGTCCAAGGTGTTGAAGCTGACGAGCGGATGGGCGTAGAGAAGCTTGCGAACCGAGGCGGCCGAGAGCAGCATCCAGTCGTCCTGGGCAAAGCCGCCCTGCAGCGTCACCGGCAGCCAGACAATCGCGAAGAGCAGCACGATGACCGGCACGAACCAGCGAGAGGATGGAAGCTGGAAGCCGCCGTGGCGTAAAAGCCAGGAGTATGCGAATCCCAATGCGGCAGCGAAGACGGCGATCTGCAGGAAGGCTGCGGGTAGATGGAGCAGCCCGTACTCGACCCGTGCATTGGAAAAGTGTTTGTGGCTTGCGGCAACCCGCGCCAGAATTGTGGCAAGGACTGCGAGGGCGGCAACCAGAAAGAAGAGGGCCCTGTCTGTCCAGAAAGTTTGAGAACGCGAAGTAACTTGCATCAATCCTTCAGCGAACGTGGCAGGATTTGGTTCCTGAACATCGACAGGTTCTTGAGGCAGATTATAACGTTAGCCCTTCTGGATGTGAAGTTGCGCCCCTCGGCCTGAATCCGCGATCTCCTTTGCGTGATCTACTATTAAGTGACGATGACAACGGGCCGAAAACTCGCGTTGACGCAACAGCAGTTCGAAGCGATCAGCCGGGCGATCAGCGATCCTCGCCGCTACGCGATCCTTCAGCAAATCGCGTCTGAGTCGGATCTGGCCTGTTCCGCGCTCGAAGCACACAAGCACATCAGCGCCCCGACCATATCCCATCACCTCAAGGAGTTGCAGGAGGCTGGTCTGATCGACATCGTGCGTGAAGGCCGTACCGCCTGTCTTTCCTTGCGCCGCGATGTGTGGAATTCCTACGTCAGTTCGCTCTCAAAACTCTGATCTTAAAGATCCTCCCTCAATCTGAATCCAAAGATTCCTGGCTTCATCTATTCGACATATATCGAATTATTCGATGAATAGCGAATTTTAATTTAGATCAGAAAAGGTGAGAGCGCATGGGAAAACTGAAGGGTAAAGTCGCGGTTGTGACAGGAGCATCCAAGGGAATCGGAGTCGGTATCGCAAAGTCGCTGGCTGCCGAAGGCGCATCTGTTGTGGTGAACTACGCCTCGGACAAAGAAGGCGCGGATCGCACCGTTGCCGAGATCCAGCAGGCGGGAGGAAAGGCCATCGCCGTCGGAGCCCGGGTTGGCGTTGCGGAGGAAGTGACGAAGCTCTTCGACGAGACGAAAAAGGCCTTCGGAACCCCCAATGTGCTGGTGAACAATGCTGGAGTCTACAGCTTCGGTCCCTTCTCCGACTTTGATGAGAAAGAGCTGCACCGCCAGTTCGAGACCAATGTCTTCGGACTTCTTCTTGCCACGCGCGAAGCCGCGAAGCACTTCGGTCCCGAAGGTGGCAGTGTAATCAATATTGGCTCTGTCGCCAGCGTCATGAATCCTCCCGGAGGCACCATCTACTCGGCGACCAAGGCCGCAGTCGACTCCATCACCCGCTCGCTGGCCCGGGAACTTGGAGCGAATAAAATTCGTGTCAATTCCGCCAATCCCGGCCCTGTCATCACAGAAGGCGTTCGCGCGATCGGTCTGTCCGAGGAGCACGAGATGCTGGCCAGCTTTGTCCAGCAGACGCCGCTCGGCCGCGTCGGCGAACCCGACGACATCGGCTCCGCTGTCGCCTTCCTTGCCTCCGACGAGGCCAAGTGGGTGACAGGACAGGTGATCCGCGTCTCCGGCGGCCTGCAGTAGCAAAATTGACGAATTTCCTGTGAATTCCGGGCCGGCAACCTGCCTCGCGTTGCCGGTCCGGGCTGTCTTTCCCCCGTAAGGACATGAGAGAATTAGAGTGATGATCTCTGTCTCGAATGTAACGATGCGCTATGGCTCGAAGCTCCTCTTTGAGGATGTCTCGGTCACCTTTACCACTGGCCGCCGCTACGGCCTCACTGGCCCCAACGGCGCCGGAAAATCCACCTTCATGAAGGTGCTCACCGGCGAGATCGACGCCCAGAAGGGCAACGTCGTCCGCCCCAAAAAGATCGGCGTCCTCAAGCAGGACCAGTACGAGTTCGACGCCTACCGCGTCATCGACACCGTCATCATGGGCAACAAAGGCTTATGGGCTGCCCTCGAGGAACGAGAGGAGATTTATGCCAAGCCCGAGCTGACCGACGCCGATGGTTCACGCCTCGGCGAGCTCGAAGGCATCGTCGGCGACGAGGACGGCTATGAGGCCGAAGCCAACGCCGCAGTCCTCCTGCAGGGCCTCGACATTCCCGATGAAGTTCACGAGCGCAAGATGAGCGAGCTGCAGGGCGGCCAGAAGGTCCGTGTGCTCCTCGCACAGGCTCTCTTCGGCAACCCCCAGGCGCTTCTCCTCGACGAGCCTACGAACTATCTCGACCTCGAATCCATCCACTGGCTCGAAGACTTTCTCAATCGCTACACCGGTACGGTCATCACCATCTCGCACGACCGCCACTTCCTCAACAACGTCTGCACCCACACTGCCGACATCGATTACGAGACCATCATCACCTACAACGGCGGCTACGACGATATGGTGCTGCAGAAGACCAGCATCCGCACCCGCATCGAGAGCCAGAACGAGCAGCGCGAAAAGAAGATCGCCCAGTTGAACGACTTCATCGCCCGCTTCTCCGCCGGTACGCGCTCCTCGCAGGTGAACTCGCGCAAGAAGGAAGTCGAGCGTCTCGCCACCAGCGAGCTCGCCCGCTCCAACATCGCGCGACCGTTCATTCGCTTCGACATGCTGCGGCCCTCAGGCAAAAACGTCCTCGAGTTCGAGAACGTCAATAAGACCTACGCTCAGCCCGACGGCAAGACCGAGCACGTCATCAACAACTTCTCCGCTGCCGTCCAGCGCGGAGACAAGGTCGTCCTCATCGGCCGCAACGGTCAGGGCAAGACCACGCTCCTCAAGGCCCTGCTCGCCAACGGCCCCGGCATCGAAGAAAAGGATGTCTCCATCGACTCAGGCACCGTCAAGTGGGGCCACGAGGCGCAGATCGGCTACTTCGCCCAGGATCACAAGGGCTCCATCCAGCTCGGCATGACGGCCTCGGACTGGCTGCATCAGTTCGACCCGCAGGCCACCAAGGAAGATATCCGCGGCATTCTCGGCCAGATGCTCTTCCGCGGCGAAGAGGGCCTCAAGAAGACCGACGCGCTCTCCGGAGGCGAAGCTGCCCGCCTGCTCTTCTGCAAGATCATGCTGCAGAAGCCCAACGTCCTCGTGCTCGACGAGCCCACCAACCACCTTGACCTTGAGAGCATCAATGCGCTCAACCAGGCCATCCAGAAGTACGAAGGCACCGTCTTCCTCGTCACCCACGACCAGGACCTGATCGAAGAGGCCGGCACCCGCATCTGGCACTTCGAAGGCGGCCCCAACGACTTCCACATCACCGATCACAAGGGCCCGTACGAGGAGTACCAACAGCAGCTCGCTCTGGCCGCAAAGTAACGGACCGCGCTTTGCGTCAGGAGTATCAACAGCAGCTCGCCCTCGCCGCAAAATAAACGAAACCGCTTTACGTGTTTTGCTAAAAAAGCCCGGTACACCGTACCGGGCTTCTTCATCCTTGCAATGCCGTGCCGATCAGCTCCCGCAAGCCAAACACTCCTCCCTTTGTGTAGGCAGGCGTCGGTTCCCATAACGGATCCAGGCTCACATAGGAGCTCGAATCCGCCAGCAGCAGGCCCACGAACGTCTCCGCGACGATGCGGCCGCCTACCGGGCCAAGCTTCCTCGTCTTGATCTTCTTATCGCCCTCGAGTGTCTTTACCGTCACCGTGCTTTCCACCGTTTCGGCCAGCACATACGTCCACAGCGGACAGTTGTTGACGAACCCCTTGCCGTCTCCGACCGTCGCGATACTTTGCGCCACGATGTCCGCCGGATCGCCGGTAAACTTCCCGATTGCGATCTTGTCATCGGTCAGCGGGATCAGTCCCATCGCTCGAGCCACATCCTGTCCGTTCGGTAGCCGCATCCTCCAGCCGCGTTCCAGATTGCGCTGCGCCAGCACAGATGGTGGTGTTGGCGCAATCGATGCAGGCAGCACTCCCAAAGGATTCACCAGCGATGTGTCGATCCTGTAAGCCAGTTGCAACCTGTTCTGGTTTTTCGGATCGTTCTGGTCCGGATCATCCACCAGGGTGCCGTAATCCAGCGGCACCAGGTCGATATACCGTCTCCAATCCAGTGCCCAGCCTGGCGGAGGAGTCTTGAAGCCACGCATATCGAGTGCATTCGCGCCCAACTTGAAGATCGGCTGCGGTCCTACCGTACTATTCACCCGGTATCCCGGCCTCACCATCGAATGGCCGAACCGGTAAGCCGCCGCCGAAAACTCCAGCGGCATGAAGGCCTCGTCTTTGTAATGGAAAAAGTGCAGGTTCGATTTACTGACAATCGGCTTTTTGTTTTTGTCGAGCGGCAGAACGCCCTCAAGTACCTCCTTCGCAACGATGGTCGGCAGAAAGTCATGCAGCAGAATCCACTGATAGTGGAACCGCACTAGCTCCTGCACCTCTGGAAAAGACAGGGATGGATGATCCGCTGCAACTTTGTTATGAAATCGGTGCCAAAGCCCCTGCAGTTGGGACACGATGACGTTCTCATCGTTGCGAGGATCGCCGATCAGCGCACGTGCCGGTGTCTGGCTATTCCGCTGCAGATCATGAGCATTCGCGTTTACCTCGGGTGCTCCCGTCATCGAATTGCCCAGCACGAAGGTCTTGCCATCGTTGGCATACATATACGGTTGGTCGTCCGGGCCCCGCCCGTACACATTGTCCAGGTCGAACCGTGGCGTCCGATAGTCCACCAGCGCATCTGGATCATTCTGTTTTTGCAGACTGCTTGCTGGATCGAAGGTCAGATCATGATCGATAAATTGACCGAAGTACGTATAGGCGGCGGGAATGCCACTCTCTTCGGCATCCGGACCGTCCTTCGGGTCGTCGGGTGTCGAAGTCATCGCTACGGCGAGCAGCTTGAGATTCTTCAACGTACTCACGTCGTCGTCGCCAAAGTCCGCTGGCGGAACCGCACGAAAGATCTTCCCGAACGGACCGCCAAACAGCAGCGAAGAGCGAGACAAATTAGCGCCGCGCACCCCTCCATGGGGGCGAAAGGTTTTGAGTGGTTGCATCGGTCTTCTCCTGTGTCGATCTTCTGCGGACGCAAACTCAAGGCATCGCGGCGGTTGCGAGTCTTTTCCGCGATTAAAGCGAGCCGGTACCAGACAGGGCCGAGGTGACCTCAGAGAGAAGAGCGACTAATTCCAGTTGAATTTTGAGAGGGCCGAAACCAGGAAAGAGAGATAAACCTAGCACAGCCTAAAACAGGCCGTCTAGCCGTTTTGTGAAGGAAACGATTCTGGCTGCCACTCCTGATTGCGATCGGATTCGGCGAATATTTATTCATCACGGTTACAAATGTCTCGTAAATTCGCTTGCATATTTTGTATTTATGCATCCCACATGCAAAATCGCCCCGTCTTTCGCGGCGTTTCTTGAGCTCGTGAAATAATAGATGTAAATCAGGCTCAGGCGGTCGATTATGGCAAGCTCAGTTCTGCACAGCGACACAGCGGAAGATCTCACCACTTCCTCTCACCTCATTGCGCTCGAGGATCAGTACGGCGCGCACAATTACAAGCCTCTTGATGTCGTCGTCGAACGCGCCTCTGGTGTCTGGGTCTACGACGTCGACGGCCGCCGCTACCTCGACTTCCTCGCCGCCTACTCAGCGGTCAACCAGGGCCACTGCCACCCTCGTATCCTCGCCGCCATGCTCGAGCAGGCCCAGCGCGTCACCCTTACCTCGCGCGCCTTCCGCAACGACCAGCTCCCGCTCTTCTACAAGGAGCTCACCGAGCTCACCGGCTTCGAGATGGTTCTGCCCATGAACTCCGGCACCGAGGCCGTCGAGTCAGCGCTCAAGATCGCCCGCAAGTGGGGCTACAAGATCAAGGGCATCCCCGAGGGCAAGGCCGAGATCATCGTCTGCGAAAACAACTTCCACGGCCGCACCATCTCCATCATCAGCTTCTCTACCGAGGAGCAGTACCGCGACGGCTTCGGCCCCTATCTCTCCGGCTTCAAGGTCATCCCCTTTGGCGATGCTGCCGCCCTCCGCGCAGCCATCACGCCGAACACCGCGGCCTTCCTCGTCGAGCCCATCCAGGGCGAGGCCGGCGTCCTCATCCCACCCGACGGCTACATCCGCGAAGCCGCCTCAATCTGCCGCGAGAACAACGTCCTCTTCATCGCCGATGAGATCCAGTCCGGCCTCGGCCGCACCGGCAAGCTCTTCGCCTGCCAGCACGAAGACGTAACCCCCGACGTTCTCATCGTCGGTAAGGCACTCGCCGGAGGCTTCTATCCGGTCTCAGCCGTCCTCGCCTCGCGTGAGATTCTCGGCGTCATCCATCCCGGTGACCACGGCAGCACCTTCGGCGGAAACCCCATGGCCTGCGCCGTCGCCCGTGCCTCGCTACGCGTCATCGTGGAAGAAAAGCTCTCCGAACGCTCCGCAGAACTCGGCGCGCTCTTGATGGATCGCATGCGCCAGATACGCAGCTCTCACATCCGCGGGATTCGCGGACGCGGCCTCTGGGTTGCCATCGAGCTCAACGGCCCCGCGCGTCCCATCTGCGAGGCCCTCATGCGCGAAGGTCTGCTCTGCAAGGAAACCCACGACAACGTCATTCGCCTCGCTCCACCCCTGACCATCGAGCGCGAAGACCTTCTCTGGGCCTGCGACCGCATCCAGTCCGTCCTCGAAGCTCAATAGCGTCCTGGGTGTGAAATAGCTGCCATGGATGTGCCCTCCTGAGCGAAGCGATTCGTTGGGCTGGACTCTGCCGCACTACCTTGGTACACTGGTACACATGTCGGCTCATCCATCGACCAAAGGCTTCGTGGACGTTGAGCGTATCCAAACCGGCGTTCGAATCGAAAAACGCCTGCTCAAAGTCTTGAAGGCCCTGGCGGAGTTGCGAGACATGACGCTTGGCGACCTGTTGGAAGGCATTGTCCTGCACGCTCTTGAGGGCAAGGCTCCCTTCGCTCCGGGCACGCTCAAGGAGATCGAACAGCTACGCACACTGTATGGCTTGCAGCTCCGTGCTGCAGACAGCCATCAGCTGCGCGAGCCATCTCGCTCCTGAAAGGGATGTCATGAATCTTCGCCTCTTCGGTCGACTTTTTGTCGCCGCGGTCCTTCCTGCGTTCGCGCAGGCTTGCTACTCTCAAGCGTCGCCAGTTGCACCAGCGCACGCTGTTTCCCGCTTCAGTTTCACCGTCGCCGCCCCATTCGCCCGTGTGGCTCCGCAGTTTGGACCCGAGGCGGAACGCGCCTGGGGCGACCCGCAATGGGATCCAAAATTCATTTATCCGCAGCCCGGAAAGGATGTGCCCGGCGCTGTCTTCACCGTGCAACACGGGCAGACCCGCAGCGTTTGGGTGAACACGGAGTATGATCCGGCCGTCGGTCGCATGCAGTATGTGTACATCGTCGCGAACGCCATGGTGTGTGTCATCGACGTGCGTGTGACCAAGGTTGACGCGATGCATACCGCGGTTGATGTCACGTATACCCGAACCGCCCTGGCCCCGGAGCACAATGAAGCGATCGCTCATCTCAGCCAGAAAGATGGGAAAAGTGGTCCGGAATGGCGGCAATACATCGAACACGCGCTCGGAATGCACAGTCCATAGTTTTCGCGGCGCATGAGCGCCTACAACTGAAGAGAAGGGCGTTTATGAGGGACTTATCACTCTATGCCGAATCTTGACGTTAATCATGCAGGGAGCGGGCGTATTGAAGCTAGTTCCGGGAGCCCGAATGGATGATCGGTTCCTGGGCAGGAATATACCTCCAAAGAGCTAAGGTTACCGTCTGTCTCGAAGAGCATTATGCCTACTTCCATGCCCTCCACGCTCGCCAAAGAATCACTCACGAGACGCTCACCCTTCCGTGCAACGGGTTTACCGTCTAAAGCAAAATAGACCGTAGGACAGCCACAGGTACAACGTTGACGCACGCTCAAACGAGGTATTTGAGCATGAAGCTTTGGCATGTCTTCGTACGTGCCATGATCAATAAGCCATACAACCAGCTCTCGTTCATGCTGTGTAAGCGGGCGACGATCATCTGCTAAGCCCTGCTCTCTCATAGTCATGATGATCACACAATATTACGAGATGGCCCAACTCACGTTCTCGCATCTGCGCAGGCCGGTCAAAGTGAACGACAATAAGAATTAGCCACAAACGTCGCGAGAGAGAATCTGCGCCGAAAGTTGGCGCTCATGGAGTTGGGTAGTGATAGGAGAATTCATGCAAAAACGCACATTAGGAAAGAGTGGCCTCGAAGTCTCAGCACTGGGCCTCGGCTGTATGGGGCTGAGCTTCGGTCTTGGTCCCGCCACGGAGAAGGGCGAAGCGATCAAGCTCATTCGCGCCGCTGTCGAGCGCGGTGTCACTTTCTTTGACACCGCAGAAGTCTATGGCCCCTTCGTCAATGAAGAAGTTGCAGGGGAAGCTCTCGCTCCCTTCCGCAAAGATGTCGTGATCGCTACCAAGTTCGGGTTCGAGTCCGATCCCCGCAACGATGGCAAGTGGACGGCAACCAACAGCCGCCCAGACCATATCAAGCAGGTCGTTGAAGGCTCGCTGAAGCGTCTGCAGACGGACACGATTGACCTCCTCTACCAACATCGCGTCGATCCCAACACGCCCATTGAGGAGACCGCTGGTGCCGTGAAGGATTTGATCCAGGAAGGCAAGGTAAAGCACTTTGGCCTTTCAGAAGCTGGCGCAAAGACGATCCGTCGCGCTCATGCCGTGCAACCCGTCACAGCCCTGCAGAGCGAATACTCGCTCTTCTGGCGTGAACCTGAAGAGTCTGTCATGCCAACGCTTGAAGAACTCGGCATCGGCTTCGTCCCGTTCAGCCCACTCGGCAAAGGTTTTCTCACCGGCAAGATCGACTCATCCACCAAGTTCGACAGCACCGACTTCCGCGCCATCGTTCCTCGATTCAGCGAAGACAATCGCAAAGCGAATCAGGCTCTCGTCGATGTAATCACCAGGTTCGCGGAACAGAAGCAGTCTACGCCCGCTCAAATCGCCCTCGCGTGGCTGCTTGCAAAGGCGCCTTGGATCGTTCCAATTCCAGGCACGACCAAGCTGTCACGGCTGGAAGAAAACCTCGGAGGCGCGGCTGTCGGACTTACTGCAGAAGACATGCGTTCTCTCGAGGAGGCTTCTTCTGCGATTACGGTCAAAGGCGAGCGATATCCAGCAACACATGCGAAGCTAATCGACCGCTAAACTCAGTGGCTTCAAATTCTTTCCGGCCAGGGCCGACAGGGTCGGTCCTGGGAAGTCGGGCTTCCGCGACAGTTGAGTAGAGGGTCGATTGTCCGGAAACCAGACGACGAAAAGCCCAGTCTAACCGGGCCTCCGCCACCATCCTTATTTCGCCTATGCTAACCCCGCAACAACTGCGGCAACTTTTTCGAGTATCTCGTTCCAGCCCTCGAGTTGCCCGCTGTTCCTGGCGCTCTCCATCGGTTCGTTTCCAATGAAAGTAAGCTTCGTCTGGCCGTTTCCTAAGTCCTCAAAAAGAGTCACGTCGTAAGCACCCTCAATGGCCTCAGGTTCGATTCCCAATTGCGCAGGGCCAATCCTGTTTCCCTCCGGGTCAGAAAAGTACATCAAGGAAACAATCTTCTCGTACGGAACAATCTCGTAGTATTCAACCGCATTCCAGCCCTCCTGCCCATCCGGCGCCTTCATGCAGCAGAGAAGTTTTCCTCCCACGCGAAAATCCATCTTGCAGACAGGACAGGTAAAACCCTTCGGTCCCCACCACTGCATGATGTACTTCGGGTCTGTCCACGCCTTCCAAACCACTTCGCGTGGGGCATCGAAAACTCGTGTGACAACCATCCGCTCAACTTCGCTAGCCGTGCTTTTTGTCATCTCCAGCCTCCATTTTCTTGATTTGCTGTACAACCACATCCAGCTTGTCGAAACTCTCTTCCCAGAATCGGCGATAGCTCATCGCCCATTCGCTGACTGTCTTAATCGCCTCTGGCCTGAGCGTGCATACACTCTCCCGTCCACGCTTCTTTTTGACGACAATCCGCGCCCGCACCAGGTAGGCAATGTGCTTTGAAATCATCTGCTGTGACAGTGAGAACGGTTCCGTCAATCCATGCACCGAGGCAGGCCCGCGAGAGAGCCGTTCGATCATGGCTCGCCGGGTTGGATCAGACAAAGCCGCAAAGGTTGTGTCGAGACCATTCACAACCAAATGGTAGTGGATGGCGATGCGATGTCAAGCAGGAAGTTTTGCGATTCCCGATTGTTCTTCGCTGAGTTTTTTTGAACCTGACACTCGCGCTCAGCAATATTCACTGCGACGAGTGCTCAATGTACTCACCGAGGAACGATAAGTACCGAGAAGTCGGCTTGCAGGAAGTGATCCAGTCATCGCCGCCCCGGAATCCTGTCAAGCTCGAAATCTGCCTACCAGCAACAAAACAAACAATATCCACACTGCCGATGAGTTCTGTCCTCCCAGCTAAAATAAGAGCAGAAGAAAACAAACTCCACAAGAAAACGCAAAGCGCATCTATTTTAGATTCAATACTTTACGTGTAAAGTATTGAATTAAAAATACTTAGCAAGTACCAGCCTAAGCCGAATAAATAGAAGACTTTGCGCAAAAATGACAGGGGGAGGGGCTACCTACTTCGCCTTCTCTGGCTCAGCCCGAAACGCCGCAAAAGTCCGCTCCAGCCCCTCGCGGGTTGAGAGAACCGGCCGCCAGCCCAGGCTCTTCAGCTTCGCATTGCTGAACTGGTTCCCGCCCCACATCGCCCGCGTCTTGTAGGGCGTGAAGATCGCCGGAAGCTGTCCCTTCGACCGCTCGCTGTAGCGCTCGACCATCCGCGAGCCCCACATCAGGGCGAAGTAGGGAACCGGAACCGACTTCACCCGGCGCACATTTTTCTTGTAGAGCGAAAGGTACTGTCCCGAGGTCACCAGGTCGTCATCGACCACGTTATAGACCTGGCCGCTGGAGCTTTCAGACAGCGCAGCCACGACGATCGCCTCCGCGCAGTTGTCCACATAGGTCAACGGAAGCAGGTTCTTCCCTCCCAGGTGCAGAAACCGCCCAAAGAGGCTCAGGCCGACGCGATTGGAGAAGTGGCCTCCGCCCGGGCCGTAGATCACGCCCGGCCGCAGGACAACGAGATCGAAGCCATACTTCTGGTGGTACTCCCAGAACAGCTGCTCCTGCCGCAGCTTCGAGTGCGAATACACATCGCGTCGCTCCGGGTGCTGCTCGAGAGGCGTCTTTTCGTCCACCATCGCGCCTCGAGGCAACTCAGCCACGCCCATGGCGCCGAACGAGCTGACCAGCACCACCCGAATGTGTCGAAGCTCGTTGGCGATCGCCTCCAGAAGATTCCGCGAAGCAACCACCGAGTCCATGAACATCTCGGCAGGCGATCCCTTGAGAGCCGCCGCCGCATGAATCACAATATCGGCGCCGGCGACCGCGCGAGGAATCTCGTTGGGATTCCGCAGATTCGCTGTCACGAACTCGACCTGACCCTCCGGGTAGCGAGCAGCGATAGCCTCAAGCCCTCGGGTCTTCGAGGCGTCGCGCAACATGCAGCGCAGGTCATTCTGCCCATGCGCCAGCAGGCGCTCGACGATGGCCTTGCCCAGAAATCCTCCTGCTCCGGTAACAAGAATCTTCATCGCGCACCTCCCGCAGGCACTGTTGCGGGATAAACCTGCTGGATCACGCGATCCATCACCTCGGCCGTACGCAGAATCTCGGAGTAGGGAATCGGCGGCTCGCCACCCGCACGGATTCCTGCGTAGAACAGCTCCAGCAGCTTCGACATCCCCGCGAAGAAGTGGAACTCGTGCCGGCGGAACTGCCCGATGTTCTTCTTCGCCTCGGCGAAGTAGCGGCCTGCCATCTGCAGCGGAGGAGCGAGCCTTCCCACCGCGCTTGGATAACGCTGCGAGGTTGTGGACACGACAGTGCGGTTATTGAAGTCCACCTCGACCGTCGCTTTGGTGCCATAAACCTTCAGGGTGTTCGCCACCGGACGCGCATGCGAGCAGAGGCTTCCATAGGCGGAGACGCTTCCGCCGCGCAGAAATACCCGCAGCTCGTCAAGCAGGGCATCGGTCCCATCGTTGCGAACGGCTTCGCGCCGCTTGTAGGCGAAGGCATGGACCTCAGGCTCTACATCGGGGAAGAGAGGGACGATGCGGTTGAAGATATGGTCCATCATGTTCTGAAAGAGCTTGCCCGGGAGCCGATGCACCCAGTGTCCCGCATCGCTCATCAGCGCCTGGCCATAGGCTCCGGACAGGTCGTAGCCGATGAATGCCTCTACGTGCACGGGCTCACCCACAACGCCGCGAGCCAGCATCTGCTTGAACTCCATCGCCGGAGGATCGAAGTTCGGCCAGTAGTTGATGGTCATCTGCTTTCCGCCTGAGACCACAACATCGATCAACTCCTTCGCTTCGGGAGCGGTCAGAGCGAGCGGCTTTTCCAGGAAGACATGCGCCCCCGCGGCGACGCACTGCCGGGTCAGAGGAAGGTGAACCCCTGGCGGAGTCGTAATGTGCACGACGTCCAGCTTTTCCTGCGCCAGCATCTCGCCGGTATCGCCGTACCATGCAGCCGCTCCGAAGCGAACGGCGAGCTGTTCTGCCAGCAAAGGCTCACGGTCGCAGACTGCGGCCAGCTCTGCTCCGTCCAGATGCTTGACGATCTCGGCATGCCCGTCCGCAATTTTTCCGCAGCCGATGATTCCAACCCGCAACTTCCTCAATTCTGCCATTTACCTTAGCCTACCGAATCTGCGCCCGTTGTCCTATGCATTTACATCCAGCCAATTCGCCGCGATGCCGCAAACATGGGATACTTGCCTTGAGTCATGACTGCACTAAAGACAGGTCAGGGCCCTGATGGAAACCCATGCCAAGCACTGAACCCACCAAGGAACGCGTCAAAGCCCGCGGCAAAAATGTTCTCGGCCAGTCACTTGATATCTGCGGCTGCGAACCCATGACCGGTTTCTATCGTACCGGCTGCTGTGAAACCGGTCCTGACGACCTTGGAATTCATACGATCTGCTGCATCGTGAACGAGGAATTTCTGCGCGTCTCCAAGCAGCTCGGAAACGACCTCAGCACACCGATGCCACAGTTTGGCTTCGCCGGACTCAAGCCCGGCGATCGCTGGTGCGTCTGCGCGGCGCGCTGGCTTGAGGTGGAGCAGGCTGGAGCTGGCTGTCCCATCGTTCTCGAAGCTACCCACGAGGCCACGCTTTCCATCGTGCCCTTCGAGATTCTTATCCGGTACGCCACCATTCCGGATACTTTGCACTAAGCTGTCTCAATCCTTGGCCACGACGCCGAGCGATAAATTTACTCTCCTGTAATATCGAGTCGCGTTCGGGAGGGGTTGTCCGAAAGAAATCGTCTTTTCGTGGATTTTTTGCCTAAAAACGGCACAATTTTCACGACTTTGACAGAGTTTCTCTTGACAGGGGTCGATTGTTAGCCTGACCGTAGAAGTACCGCAGATTTTCAAAATTATTCAAACCTGAACCCGGTTCTGGCAGACAACAACCGCCACTCTGTGTCAGCAAAACACTCTTTCACTCACCGCTTTTCACCCGGTGATGTTTTCAGGAGCCAGAAATCCATGAGTTATACCTTTGCGTGCAAACGCATTCTTCTCTCAGCCGCTACGGCAGCGTTTCTCGCTGTCTCTGCGGCCGTTCCGTCTTATGCACAGACGGCCGCAACGGGAACGATCTCCGGCACGGTTACGGATGCCTCCGGAGCCGTCGTGTCGAAGGCCACAATCACCGTTATCAATACGGATACGGGAGCGAACCGCACCCTGAATTCAAATGACCAGGGCCAGTTCAATTCGACATTCCTTCAGCCCGGCCATTATGAGGTCATTGCCACAGGCAGCGGCTTTGGCAAAGTCGACCGCAAGAACCTCAACCTCACTGTAGGTCAGGTACTCTCCGTCGATGTAGCCCTGCCTGCAGCCTCCGCTACCGCCGAGGTCACTGTTACCGATGCTTCGCCGCTGATCGATACAGAGAAGGTCCAGGTCTCGCAGACGATTAGCCAGCAGATGGTCTCGAATCTTCCGGTCAATGGCCGGCGCTACGATAACTTCGTTCTTCTGACGACCAACGTGGTGCCCGACGGAAACTCCGGCTTGATCTCCTACCGCGGTATCTCGGGTCTGTATAACACCAACCTGATCGATGGAGCCAACAACCAGCAGGCCTTCTTCTCCGAGGCTCGCGGCCGCGCCATCGGCGCTCCCTACGTCTTCTCGCAGGATTCCATCAAGGAGTTTGAGTCTTCCACCTCCGGCTACTCAGCGGAGTTCGGACAGGCGGCTGGTGGACAGATCAACGCCATCTCCCGGTCAGGAAGCAATGCCACCCACGGCGACCTCTTCTACTACCTGCGCTATCCTTCGCTGAACGCTCTCGATCCACTGACCAAGTTCAACGGTCGCCAGCCTGGGGCGAATCCAGCACTTCTGCAGCCTGCGATCCATCAGCAGCAGCAGTTCGGCGGCTCCGTCGGCGGTCCCATCATCAAGGACAAGCTCTTCTACTTCTTCACCTATGACGGCTTCCGCCGCTCGAGCCCTCTGCTCTACAGCACCACGGCTCCCATCTCCAGCTTTGGCTGCCCGGCGCCAGTGTCCCCGGCGCAGTGCGATGCGGCGAAGGCTTACCTGAATGGTCTTAGCGGTCCGGCCTCCCGCGTTCTCAAGCAGGACATCTTCTTCCCCCGCCTCGATTACCAGCTCAACGGCAACAACCACATCAGCGCCGAGTTCAACTGGGAGAACTACGCTCTTCCCAACGGCTATACCACCTCCACTACCGCCAATGCGAGCTCCGCTTCGACCAACGGACGAGCGGACTTCCACGAGCGCTTCTTCATCGCCAACTGGGAGTCGGTCCTGAGCCCTTCAATGACGAACGCCTTCCGCTTCCAGTGGGGACGCGATCTTGAGGTGACTTCAGCCAACGCACCCGGGCCTTCGGTAACGATCTCCGGTGTTCAGGGATACGGTATGCCGAACGCTCTGCCTCGTCTGGCCTTCCCGGACGAGCATCGCTGGCAGGTCTCCGATACAGTCTCCAAGATCTGGGGCAAGCATATCCTCAAGGCCGGTGTCGATCTCAACTTCATCCACGAATACCTGGCGAACCTCTTCCAGGGCGGCGGTGTTTACTCCTATGCCGCGCTTAACAACCAGTGCGCGAATCCCGCGGAGCAGGGCGTGGCAATTTGCAGCAGCGCGAATCGCAATATCATCACCGGTCAGCCAGCGGCCTTCGCCAACTGGGTTCAGGATGTCTATGGAGTCAACGGTGGCCAGCACTGGATCTCGTTCCAACAGGTGAACGACCCAATCACTCACATCGGTGCGGACGACTTCTGGAATAAGGACCTCGCCGGTTTCGTCGAGGACACCTGGAAGATAACCAATGCCTTTACCCTGACTGCCGGTCTTCGCTACGACGTGCAGCTTGTGCCCCAACCGCCGAATCCGTATACCACCAGCTTCAACGGCGCTCCCTCGGCGCTTGGCAACTTCTACACCAAGTCGATCAACACCAACTACAAGATGTTCCAGCCGCGCCTCGGCTTCGCATGGTCTCCCTATCCCGGAACGGTCTTCCGTGGCGGTTATGGCATCTTCTACGGCCTGACCTCCAACTCGACCTTCTACGCTACACGCGTTGAGAACGGCGTCTATCAGCAGGCTTACTCGTTGAACGTTGCACAGACTGGCGGAGGCACGGCCGCTGCTCCTACGCCTACGAGATACAGCTATGTAGCTGGATCCCCTGTGAACATCGGCGTGCTGTTTACGCCGCCGGGCCTTCCGCTGGCGGCTCCCTTTGCCGGCGCGGTCACGCCCACGGTCAACGGCTCTGCAGGTCTGCAGCGCCTCTCGTTCCGCGGCCAGGACCCCAGCTTCACCAATCCTTACACGCACTCGATCGATCTGGCGGTGGAGCAGGAGCTTCCAGGCCATCTCAGCCTCTCGATCGCCTATGTCGGCACGCGCGGTATGCGCCTGCCGTACTTCATCGACGCGAACCTGCCGCAGGTAGGAACGACCCGTACCTACTCGGTTACGGACTTCTCAGGCGCAGGCGCAGGCACGGTCACGGTGCCGTTCTATCAGTGCCAGAACTCCGCCAACTGCAACGCTTCGCGTCCTTCGCCTAACGACGGCGGCATTCTCGTTGGCTTCAGTGGTGTGAACTCCTGGTACAACTCGGCTGCGTTTACGATTCGTAAGCCCTTCAGCCACCAGGTAGAGGCGCTCATCAACTACACCTGGGCCAAGGCGATCGATGGTGGTCAGGTTCCCGGCCAGTTCGGTACCTTCAACGGAACCGATACAATCCTCGATCCCTTCAACCTGAAGAATCCGGGTACGCTCAGCGAGTACAGCCGCTCCGATCTCGACATGCGCAGCCGCTTCGTGGGCAGCCTCGTCTGGTCGCCGAAGGTTGGCCTCTCCAATCGATATGCAAGCTACGCGGTGAATGGCTGGTCGCTCTCGGGTACGGCTACCGAGCAGACCGGCCTTCCGCTTACTGCAGGCATGAGCGGAAACGCCTCCGGAGGTATAGAGGGTGGCGTCTCCGGTGGTTCGGTGGGCAACAGCCCGTCGCCTTCCTCGGGACGCGCTCCTCAGTACCGACGCAATGCCTTCCCCAGCAACGGTGTTCGTAACATCGATGCTCGTGTCTCCCGCGACTTCCCCATCCACGAGGGAATCAAGTTGCAGCTCTTTGCGGAGGCGTTCAACGTAGTCAACCGTAAGCAGCAGCTCAGCTTCAACACAACGGCATTTGCTTATGGCTCTGGAAACAGCATCGTTCCTTTCGTAACGAATGCCTCCAGCGCCTTCGGAACGCCAAGCTCCACTTCAAGCACACTCTACGGTCCTCGCCAGATACAGGTCTCGGCGAAGCTGTTCTTCTAGTCCGCTCTCCTTTACGAAAAGAAAGGCTCCCTCAGGGGAGCCTTTCTTTTCGCAAGGTTCCAAAAAACCGACTTCCCGCTGGAGAACCCAGGAGCTGATTAGCGACTCCATCTCATGAGTCTTTTCGTAAGATCTCCCTGCCCAGCAGCAGGGCACTCATCACCACGACCAGCCCGATCCATCCTTTGGCAACGATCTCCTGGGCATATTGGAACGATTCGAAACATGCGGCCTTGCCAAAATGCCGGTAGAGGAAGATGTATTCAATAAAGAACCATGCGGGCGGGACGAGAACCCAAAAGCCAAGAAGCCATCCTTTCGCTCGAAGCCTGTCAGGCGGCTCTTTTTTGTGCCGCCTGCAATTGGTCTCCTCGCGAAGCCATTCAAAAGCCTTGACTAGGGAATAAACTGCACCCGCAACACCAGCAACTGTGACAGCCAGTGCTATCCATCCATGAGAGTTGAATGTGCCTGCCATACATTCAGCGGGAACACCTTCAACCAGCAAAGCAACCATCGCCCAGTTCTCCATTGAGAGGCATTCTACAGATGCGAAACGGCCTGCCAGAATTACGGCTCTTCTGACCTGGAAGGCCAGCTTTGTTCAATTTGTCTATTTGCTCAGGAATTGGCCCGCGCGCGAGGCGAGAAATGGTGCGCCCGAGAAGATTCGAACTTCTGACCTACAGCTTCGGAGGCTGCCGCTCTATCCAGCTGAGCTACGGGCGCATGCGTTAAGCGTAGCATGTCCACGTCAGATTGACAGATCTTTGCCGGTCGGTCCACTCTCAAAGAGTCGTTGTCGGTCCTTTATCCGAGATACGAAAGTGAGACAGACCTATGTTCCGCAGCTTCGCTTCACTCGCCTGTACCGTCCTACTCGCAACCTCCAGCTTTGCACAGATGGGCAAGACTCCTCCCAGCCCGGCCGAGACCGCAAACGTCTCGCTCAATGGAAAATCCGTAGTCGTAAAGTATGGAGCGCCCTCAATGCGTGGTCGCAAGGTCATGGGTGAACTCGTCCCCTACGACAAGGTCTGGCGCACCGGCGCGAATGAAGCCACAAGCTTCGTGACGGAGACCGATCTGAAGATCGGTGGAACCTCGGTTCCAGCCGGAAACTATACTCTTTACACGTTGCCCGGCTCCAGCCAGTGGATGCTGATCGTCAACAAGCAGACCGGCCAGTGGGGGACTAACTACGATCAGTCGCAGGATCTCGCGCGCATCCCGATGAAGTCAGGGAAGCTCTCCTCGCCCCAGGAGAAGATGTCCATCTCGTTTGAGAACACCCACGGCAACTCGACCGAGCTCCACGTCAAGTGGGACACCGTCGACGAGTCCGTCACCGTTACCGCGCAGTAGTTACGGGCAATTTCTCAAAAAGAGAGCCTGCATGAAGAGTGTCAGGATGTGCGTTTCTCTGCGCCAGCGATAAACAGCAGTAGTGCTATCCCTGCTCCGCAGCCTCGCGCTCTTTCCGTAGCCGCTCCATTACGGCCGAGACCAGCTCCTTGGCCCCGTTCAGATTGACCATCACACCCTGCAGATCGAGCGCCGGAACCGTCGGGTTCCGGTTGCTCGTGCAGTACACGCCGTGCTGGCCGACCATGATCAGCGCATCGGTCAGGCAATCGAGAGTAGCGGCAAGCCTTCCACGCGCCTCCCCCATCATGAACTCATACTTCTCGAGCTCGGCCCGCTGATCGTCGCCCAGGTACCGGAAGTCCGACACTACCACTCCTTCGCAGCAGTATCCGGCGTAAGCGCCGAAGAGTCCGCCGCGCCATTCGGGGTGGGCTTCCATCGCAGCACCGGCTTGCGTGCCGCCGCCGTCTCGTCCAGCCGCCGCAGTCGCGTCGCATGCGGAGCCGTCTGCACCAGTTCAGGATTCTCCTCTGCCTCGCGTGCAATCTGTCTCAACGCGTCGATCAGAAGGTCCAGCTCCTCGCGGCTCTCGCTCTCCGTCGGCTCGATCATCATCGCGCCCTGCACCACCATCGGAAACGAGACCGTATAGGCGTGGAAGCCGTAGTCGATCAGCCGCTTGCCCATGTCTCCCGTCTTGACGCCATTCTTCGCCTGTCGCTTATCCGAGAAGACGACCTCGTGCAGCGACCGCGTCTTGTACTGCAGCTCAAACGTGTCCTCGAGCTTGGCGCGAATATAGTTCGCGTTCAGCACGGCGTCCTCGGTCGTCTGGCGCAGGCCATCGGGTCCATTGGCAAGGATATAAGCCAGCGCCCGTACGAACATCCCGAAGTTGCCATAGAACATGCGCACGCGGCCAATGCTCTGCGGACGGTCATAGTCGAGCGCGAGCGTGCCGTCGGCCTTCGTCACCACAACAGGCTTCGGCAAAAACGGTTCCAGAATCTTCTTGCAAGCCACCGGACCCGATCCTGGTCCACCGCCTCCATGTGGAGTAGAGAAGGTCTTGTGCAGGTTCAGGTGCATCACATCGACGCCGAAGTCTCCCGGCCGCGTCTTGCCGACAAGCGCGTTCATATTCGCGCCGTCCATGTACAGCAGTGCACCCTTCGCGTGCAGAATATCGGCGATCTTGTGGATCTCACTTTCGAAGACACCGATGGTCGAGGGGTTGGTGAGCATCAGTGCGGCAGTGTCTTCGTCGACCATGCGCTCCAACTCGGCGATATCCACCATGCCCTGCGCATTCGACTTCAGGTTCGCCACCTGGTAGCCACACACTGCAGCAGTAGCGGGATTCGTGCCATGTGCCGAATCCGGAATCAGAATCTTCTTCCGCGCATTGCCATGTGCCTCGTGATAGGCGCGAGCCAGAAGGATGCCGGTGAATTCACCATGCGCTCCCGCTGCCGGCTGCAGCGTAATCGTGTCCATGCCGGTAATCTCGATCAGGCAATCGCTCAGCAGCTTCATGATGCCCAGCGCGCCCTGCGACAGCGACTCCGGCTGATACGGATGAGCCTCAGCGATTCCTTCCAGCCGCGACACCAGCTCGTTCACGCGAGGGTTGTACTTCATCGTGCAGCTGCCTAGTGGGTACATGCCCAGGTCAATCGCATAGTTCCACGTCGAAAGCCGTGTGAAGTGCCGCACGATCTCAATCTCGCTCAGCTCCGGCATCACGCCTAAATCTGTGCGAACGGTATCGCCCAGCAGGGAAGCCGCGTCGACCGCGGGAACATCGAGCTCCGCCAGGCGATAAGCCTTCTTGCCCGGCGAAGACTTCTCGAACATCAGGTCTTCGTTCTGGTTGACGTGTGTCGTTACCTTTTTCGGTGCTCCTACAAATTTGTCAGACATTTTGCTCCTGATGCTTTTCCAATCTTTTAAGGACAATGAAGAGCAGAAAACTAGTAAGGCAAAGAGTGGGAATCAGTCCGTTATCCCAACGATGAAGTGTCGTTCTTTGATAAAGAAAGAACCATGCGCCGGCGACAGCGATGCAATTGAGGAATATTGCCACTCGGACTCTGACCTCCAGCACCTTCGACGTAGCGCTCATCTAGATTCCTCTTAAAACTCCTGAGATTGGTTCGAATCTCCGCTCTCTGAATAACTACCGGCCTCCGGACCATCCAGATCTTCCTCGCGCAACGACAGCGCAATCACGGTGTCGTTCTCAAACTTGATCGTTAGCGAATCGCCTTCCTCCAGCGTCGCCTCTTCCACCTTCTCACCGATCAACGCGCACAGCGCATTGCGATACTCCGGCTCGCCATAAGCAATGGAAAACTCACTCAATAAAATATGCGGCCACGCGTAGAGAGTCAGCAGAGGCGTATCGAAGCGAAGCTGCAGATAGTCCTGCACAAACTCCACAGCATTCAACTCCTCGCCGATGATCTCCGAGATATCCATTCCTACTTCAACGCCTCAGCCGCAACATCGATCTGCGCTTTAGTCGTCAGCTCCGTTGCGCACCAAAGGCTCGCGTTCGGCCCCAGCTCCGGATACCACTTGCTCAAAGGCAGGCCGCCGATGATCTTCTTTTCAAGCAGAGTAGCGTTTGCAGACTCAGCATCCTTCCCAAGATCGAGCACAAACTCATGGAACCGAGGCGCACCTTCAAACAGTACCTTCGCGCCTTTGCCCAGCGTGTCGCTGGCGTACTTCGCCTTGGCCAGATTCTGCACAGCGAGATCCTTCATGCCTTCCTTGCCATAGACCGTAAGGAAGACCGTCGTCATCATTGCCACCAGCGCCTGGTTGGTGCAGATGTTCGAGGTCGCCTTCTCACGCCGAATATGCTGCTCGCGCGTCGACAGCGTCAGCACGAAGCCGCGCTTGCCGTCCATATCCTTCGTCTCGCCCACGATACGTCCCGGCATCTGCCGCAGGAACTTTTCCTTGCACGCGATCACGCCGCAGAACGGTCCACCATAGCTTGGAGCCACGCCAAAGCTCTGAGCTTCAAGCGAGACGATATCTGCCTCCGCGGGCGGCTTCACAATGCCCAGCGAGACCGCCTCCGCAATCGAGACGATCAGCAGTGCACCTTTTTTATGCGCAATCTCCGCGATCGCCGCGACATCTTCAATCGTCCCGAAGAAGTTCGGTGACTGAATCAGTACACAGGCCGTGTCGCTCGTAATCGCAGCGTCCAGAGCGGCCAGATCCACGCGCCCATTTGCCGCATACCCAACCTCGGTCAGCGGAATCTCCTGGTGCTGCGCGTAGGTCGCCACAACTTCGCGATACTCCGGATGCACCGTCCGCGCGATCACCGCACCGTCGCGGCCCGTTACCCGGACTGCCATCATGATGGCCTCCGCCGCGCCCGTCGACCCGTCATACATCGACGCGTTCGCGATCTCCATGCCGGTCAGCTCGCAGATCATCGTCTGGAACTCGAACATCGCCTGCAGGGTACCCTGCGCGATCTCCGGCTGGTATGGCGTGTAGCTCGTTAAAAACTCGCCACGCGAGACAACGGTGTCGATCAGCACCGGGCGATAGTGCCTATAGACGCCCGCGCCCAGAAAACTCGCATAGCCTACGGCATTCTGATCCGCGAACGCGCGGAAGCGGTCAATGATCTCCGACTCGCCATGCTGGCGCGGAACCGCGAGGTCGCGTTTGAACTGGTACTCCGCGGGAATGGTCGAGAAAAGGTCGTCGATCGACGCCACGCCAATCTCGGCGAGCATCTCCTTGCGGTCCGCAGGGGACTTTGGCAGATAGCGCATCGTTCTAGTGTCCGGTCTCTTCGCTGACAAACTTTTCGTAATCGGCCGCCGACAGCAGGCTGTCCAGCTCCGACGCATTCGCAACCTCAAGCTTCATCAGCCACGTTGCATTTGCATCGGCATTAATCTTCTCCGGAGCATCCTTCAATTCTTCATTCACCTCGGTCACAGTTCCCGTCACCGGAGAGTACAGGTCCGAGACCGCCTTCACCGATTCCACCGAGCCGAAGATCTCCCCGGCCTTCACCGGATCGCCAACCTTCGGCAGGTCGACAAAGACGATATCGCCCAGCGAATTCTGGGCATAATCCGTGATGCCGACCTGGCCTTTGCCGCCGTCGACGCTGATCCACTCGTGTTCCTTCGTGTACTTGTAATCCGCAGGATAGGACATAGATGTAGGGAGTTCTCCTCTTTCATTGTAGTGGGTCCGACGTGGAAAAATAGGCGGTAAACGCCCTTTAGCGGGGTCCGAATCCGGGATAAGGCTCCAGCTGGGTCACCACCGGAAACCCGATCATGCCCAGTTTCCTCAGGGGAAGGCTTTCAATCGCCTCCTGCACCGCAGCTTCGTTCGCCGCCTCCAGAATCAGCGTTGCGCCGGGCTTATCCTTCCGCCGCCACGCGCTCCGCAGAATCCCGGCAGCATACAGCTCGCGAACCCGTTGGCCCTCTGCTTCGATCAACTCCGGCTTCCACGCCTCGGCGGGAAATTGATCCGTAAACCGCTCCGTCAAAACAAGAAACTGCATGCTCTCCCTCTCGCTTTCCATACTTTCGAGGTGTCATCCTGAGCGAAGCGCAGCGAAGTCGAAGGATCTGCGTTTGCCCGCTTCATTGAGACAGTCGAACCCTTACTTCTTTGGCCGTTTGTAGAACGGTGTAGGAACCACTTTCGCCTTTACCATCTGCCCACGAATCTCCACCGCAACTTCAGTATCAATCGCCGAAGACTCCACCGGCACATACGCCAGGGCAATATTTTTCTTCAGAAACGGCGCTGGCGACCCGCTCGTAATCTCACCGATTTGCTTGCCATCCAGCGAAAAGACCGGATACCCATCGCGCCCGATCCCGCGCTCGATCATCTCCAGGCCCACCAGCTTCCTCCCGCCTTTGCGATCAGCCCCGCCCTCTTCCTGAATCTTTACCAGCGCATCGCGCCCTACGAAATCGCCCTTGTCCAGCTTCGCGTAGCGTCCCAGCCCGGCCTCGAAGACGTTGATCGTGTCCGAGATCTCATGTCCGTAAAGCGCCATCGCCGCCTCCAGCCGCAGCGTATTCCGCGCCCCCAGGCCGCAGGATAGGATCCCGAACTCCTTGCCGGCTTCCAGCACCTCGCCCCACACCCGCGCGCTCGTAGGCTCGTCGGAAGGGATGTAGATCTCGAACCCGTCCTCGCCCGTGTATCCCGTCCGGGCGATCATTACATTGTGCAGGCCACACACCTGCCCCCACGTAAACCAGTAGTTTTTGATCGGATCCAGATCGACCGGCGTCAGCTTCTGCAACGTGTCCTTTGCCTTAGGACCCTGGATCGCCAGCTGCGTGTAATAGTCGCTGAAATCGTTCACATGCACGCCCGGCATCGACCCAATCTGCGAGCGCACCCACTGCACATCCTTCTCACGCGTTCCTGCGTTGATCACGATCAGGTAGTCGTTGTCCGAAAGCTTGTGCACCACCACATCATCGACAAACGTCCCGTTCGGATACAGCATCGCCGAGTAGTGCGCCTGCCCCGTCTGCAGCTTCGAGGCGTCATTCATGCAAAGCTTCTGCACCGCCGCCAGCGAGCCCGGCCCGCGCAGCTGGATGTCGCCCATGTGCGACACGTCGAAGACGCCAACGCCCGTGCGCACTGCCATATGCTCTGCGGTAAGGCCGCAGCAGTCCACCGGCATATCCCAGCCGCCAAAGTCCACCATCTTCGCCTTCGCGGCGCGGTGAACGGCATTAAGAGCAGTTTTCCTTAGGGGAGTCGCAGTCTCTGGCAACGTCATTTCCTCTAGACTCATCGTATTGTGCCGTTTCCCCACGGTCAACGAACAGACCGACTGCCTCGATGCCCCATAGTCAGCAAAGCATTCTCCTTTCCATCGTTTGCGACAGAGAGCTACTTCGCTACTGGCTGCATTTGCGGTTTGTGCCACGTGCCGTCGACCACGGTATCGCCGGGCAAATAGACGCGGAGGATGGTATAGAAGGTGCTATCTGGCGCAGGGAGCCAGTTGGGTTGCTTTGCAGGACCGGGGTTGTCGTGTGCGATGTACAGGGTGAGCGAGCCGTCGGGGCCGTACTTGTAGCTCTTGAGCGTGGTGGAGTTGAGGAGGTAGCGCTTGAGAGGATTGGCCACCAGCAGCTGCGTCTTGCCGTCATACATCGTCAGCGACCAGAAGGCTTTCGTCGTCGGCAGATCTCCCTTGGCAAAATGAAGCTCGTAGTTCGATTTCGATGCGTCGAGCGGCTGGTGGTTAGCGTCGACAAAGTAGCCGTAGTAGATTGCGTCCTGTTTGGAGTTGCCGTAGAGGCCGAGCTTGGCTCCTGTGTAGCGGTAGAGATAGTTGCCCTTGAGGAAGTCGCGGGTGCCGAACATGTCGCCGCTGGAGACTTCGTCGGCGTTGATCTTTTTCATCAGGGTTTGAAGGTCTGTGGCGGAGTCCTTGATGCCGTCGTTAATCGCCTGCTGAATCTCAGGAGAGAACTTCGCCATGTCGAAGGTCTGGTTGGGTCCGATGTTCAGCTTGGCAAAGCGCGCCAGCAGACCGCTCTCAGAGGAATTGGGCGGGCAGAACTGGAAGAGGAAGTTGACGATTGGGAAAATGTCGGCGCTGGGCTTCATGATGTCCGCAGGTTTGGGCCAACTGACTGCGATCGCAGCAGCGGGGGCGGGTTCCTTGAGGAACTCGCTGAGCGGTTGTGCCTTGTACTGAGACTGAATCTTGTTGACCTTGGGCAGATCGGCCACGTTGAAGAGTTGCGTGCGGAAGAGGATGTAAGCGAACTCGGTCTCGGATCGGACGACGTCTTTCACCTCGATGGGTTTGTCGCCCTTCCACGTGGGACCGGCGACGAGGAAGGTTCCCCCACCGTTGCCGTAAGAGCGCGTGCCAAGGTAAGCGAAGTTGTAAGTGTAGAGATCGATCATCTGGCCGGTGTAGTAGCGGTTGGGTTCGATCTTGGGCATGGAGACGACGAGAGGTTCGGTGCGCAGGTCCATCCAAAGATAGGAGTAGGGCGTATCGGAGTTAGGGGTGACGACAAACTTATCTTCGGGGGTCGCGACAGACTTGGAGCTGGCGATTACGTTGAAGTCGGCGCGATGATCGGAACTAGAGCTGTCGATGGCCTGCTTGTACATGGTGTTGTAGTTGGCAGCCATGGGGAAGCCGTAGATGAAGGCCTCCTTCGCGATGGCGCGGGCGTCAGCGGGAGTAAGGCCGCCTTCAGCGGTCTTTTTGGCCTCGTTGCATCCCGTCGTAAGGATGATGGCGAGGCCGGCGAGGGCCAGCGGGGTGCGACGAATGAGCGTGGTCTTCATCTGTTGTCCTTTCGGAACACCCCTTCTCAAGGGTGATTTGCCTATTGTTTTTCAACGTCGGGTAAGATCCACTGTTTCTTGAACAATGCCTCAGTCGGAGCATAGGCACGGAACATCAGTTCGAACTTGCGATTGGGGTCGGTTGGGATCCAGTTAGCGTCTTTGCCGTCAGGAGCTTTGGGACCGATATAAAGGTCAATAGAGCCGTCGGGGTTCTTCTGGAGTTCCGGGATCTGGGAGGAGCGGCTGGCGCGATTGACTCCCTTGATGAGCGTGTGGAGTTCGCGGTCGTAGGCGGTGAGGGACCAGTACTGCTTGACCGGCGCGTTGGGTGGGACCGCTAGCTTGTACGTCTTCGAGCCGTCGAAGGCGTTGCCGTCCTTATCCTTGATGGAAATAAGGTACATCTGGCCACCGCCGAGATTCTTGATGCCGACGTAGCCGACGGTGTATACGACGGCTCGCTTGTCCACAGGATCAGCGTTCGGATCTCCGTAGGCGGTGCTCTGAGCTTTTACAAGTTCGGGATATCCAGGAAATAACCAGCGGCTGCTGGGTGAGAAGAAGGGCGGGAAGCCCTCGTCGTATTTTGCGTAGAGGAAGGCACGGGCGTCCTGCGCGGCGGAGTTGAGCGTGGCTTTCAGCTGATCGGAGGGCTGGTAGGGTTTACCCTTCTCGATGCCGATGGAGGCGAGCTGATCGATCATGACGCGGTCGCGGTCGAGCCAGGGATCAGACTGGATGATGTTGTTGAGGTGATCGAAGTAGCTGGCGTCGTACTGGATGGTGGAGTCGAAGTCGATGTCTTTGACGTCGGTGAAGATGGTCTCGGGCGGATGAGCGGCGGCGGAGAGCGGGTAGATCTTCATGCGCTTGCCGTAGTCGATGGCGGCTTGAACATCGGCGTCGGAGTGGCTCTTGAAGTTGGCACGGAAGAGCATGTAGCCGCCGAGAGTGTCGGACTGCAAGGGGATGTAGCCAGCGGGCGACTTGCCCTTATAACCGGGGGGAAGGATGAGGTACTTGCCGCCCTTGCCCTTGTCGTAGCCGAGGAGGCCGGCGTCTTCGAGAGGCATCTGCCAGATGTTGACGATGTTGCCGTTGAAGGAGCCGTTTTGATCGCCGGGAGGAAGGTCGAGGACAACGGGGCCGTCCTTAGTATTGAAGAAGACCATGAAGTAGAGGGCGTCGGGATTGGGCGTGAGGGTTTGATTGTGATACTCCATCGGACGTCCCCAGTAAATGACCTGGCCGACTTTGCCCGTGGTCTTGGTGAGCATCTCCTGGAGCATCAGGTCGTAGTTGACGGCAGGCATGCCCCAGATGACGGCCTGGACGGCGCGGGCGTGCAGGAGATTGTT
The DNA here is from genome assembly GCF_059115365.1 of Edaphobacter sp. FHG110511_03. Taxonomy (NCBI): domain Bacteria; kingdom Pseudomonadati; phylum Acidobacteriota; class Terriglobia; order Terriglobales; family Acidobacteriaceae; genus Edaphobacter; species Edaphobacter sp. FHG110511_03. The sequence goes on from NZ_JBZYWL010000001.1 coordinate 2,118,530, forward strand.
CTGAACATCGCCGGAAGATGCGGTCTGCGTTAGTGACGTCATCGCTGCTTCTTTCTTCGGTTGTTCGCATGCGGTTAGTGAAAGCATGAAGAACGCCGCGGCTATCGATACTGCGATTCTCGGAAGGATCTTTGTCATTGCTTTCTCCCTGAAGGCTTTCGCTTCGGTCATCTACTTGTCTTTGAAATCCTCAGGCTTCCGATCTCTGTTGAAGGCAGACGCAGGTCTTCCTTTTGTGCGGCTGCATCCATGGCTCGTCCAATTCCCTTTACTGCGAGAACGGCTCCTGCGAGGCAGAGAGCGATACATGCACCCTGCACGCCGAGCCAGAGATGCTTTCCTTCATCGATCGGGGTGAAGTAAAAGTTCGGCCAGATGGAGTTGACGACGAAGTAGAAGAGATAGCCTGCAACGAACTCCGACACGATTCCGAACAAGCAGAGAGTGAGCGCCAATCTCTCCCCTGCAGAAGCAGGCGTCGAGGTGGAACGATCGCTGACCATATAGCAGAGGCCGAAGAGGACCATCGCAAGACTTCCGACTTGGGTCACGTAGACGGAGAGCGTCCACGGACAGCCCCACCACAGAGTGACGTTCTTAAGGAAAGCGGGTTGTACCTCTTCCATCGCTCCATGCATGTAATGCGCCCATGGTCCGAAGCCGATGACAAGGCCGAAGACGAAGAGCCAGAGTCCGCGGCGGATGAATTTTGAGCCCAGTTCAATCATCGTCATGGAGGAAAGCTCCTTTCGTGATCGAAGCCTTTTACATGGACTGATGGAAAAGCTGTTTACCTCACTTCTTCGAAGTCACCAGACCTTATTCGCTGTTGATTTCAACATCGGGTCTTTATGTTGCGGGCTGCGCTTCAGGGAACTTCCATCTACCTGAAAGGATCTCTGGCCGCGGGCGGTACATGCGGACGGCGGCGTTCCAACCGGCAGTGATGGGCATGCAGTTAGGGACCTTGTTGTCGCAGCCGCCGAACTGAACGGTAACGGAGTTGTCCGGGTTCTTCTGCGCGGTGATGTTGTTAACCGAGTAGGAGTTCAGGGAGTTGGGTTCGAAGTAGCCTTTGGCGTTGTAGACGCTGATAGACCAGAAGCCGTCGACGGGGACGTCTTTGACGGTGAGTTTGTAGACCTGCTTGCCGTCGTTGTTGGGTACCTTCAGCTGGCCATACTTGGCTTCTTTGTCCGGATTGCCGCCCCAGCCTACGGCCGATCCAATGAGGTAGGCGACGGGGTCGACCTGCTGTTTGGTGCCGAAGGCGTTATTGAAGTCCGTCATCGTGGAGTTAAGGACGACGAGAGCATCACGAACTTTATCCTGGCTGGCCTTGTCCCACTTGGGGGCTTCAAAGGTGCCGGGATCTTTCTGTGTGATGATAACGGCATCCTGCAGCTTGTGAACCTCATCGAGGTCTTGCGGATTGTTGGGATCAGCGAGAGTGCGGATGACAGCAGCGACATAACGCGTTCCGATTTTGTCTCTGGTCAAGGTGTAGGTGCCTTTACCGTAGACGACCATGGGGGTGTACTGGTCCTCATTGATAATCTGCATGGAGAGGAAACGTTTGCCGGAGTCAGGTAAGGTGATGGTGACGGGGCCCGCGTCGAGATCGAAGATGGCGGAGGAGTAGAGGGTGTCGCGATTCATGCGGACGATCTTCTGCTGATCGATTGGCGTAGGTGCGCGATTATGGATGAACTTGCCGAGAGCGCCATCTTTGACGATGTTGCCGAAGTAGAGATCGGTTTCGGCGCGGGGAAAGTTTTTGGGCGTGACGGGAATACATCCGTCACAGGGCTTCGATGCTTTCGGTGACGAGCTCTCAGCTTGTTCAACCGGCGCTGAAGCTGTAGCCACAGGAGCTTCTGTTTTCTGACATCCGATAATGCAAAGCGCATCTGCCACGAGCACAAAGGAAAGGGCTGCCGCAGGAACCAATTGCATGTGTCACTCCTTCTCGGTTTCAGATTGGGCCGGGAGAGCAGCAACAAACAGTAGCATTGCAACATTGCAGAACACTACCTTTTTTCGCAATTATCTTTTTGAATCACTCTATTGGGACGTTCCTAAGATGCGATAGAAAAGTGGTTTGTGTTATCTCCTCAATAATTTTCTTTGTGATGTTGTTCTTTGCACCGCCAATCCATCGAAAGATCCGTGTCAGTTCTCCGTGTATCTGAAACTCGTATATCTCATACCACTACCGTCTCCCGATACTCCCCAAACACCCCGCGCAGCACGTCTGCGATCTCTCCCACCGTCGCATAGCTCTCCACGGCAGTCACAATCCGCGGCATCAGGTTTTCGCCACCTCGAGCTGCATCTTCCACTCCGCGCAGCGCCGCTGCATGCACACCGGCATCACGCCGTGCCCGCAACTCGCGTACTCGCTCTACCTGCTTCCGCTCCAGCGCCTCGTCGATCCGCTGAAGAGGAATCGCGCTCTCTGCTTCGTTCACATACTCATTCACTCCCACCACAATCGCTGTCTTCTCATCTACCGCTTGCTGGTAGGCATAAGCAGCATTCTGAATCTCCCGCTGCACATATCCCTGATCGATCGCCCGCAACATTCCGTACTTACCGCCCAGGTCGAACCGCTCGATCGCTGTGATGTACTCCTCTGCGCGCTCTTCAATCTCGTTGGTCAGCGTCTCCACGTAGTACGAACCCGCCAGCGGGTCCACAGTCTCCGCTACGCCACTCTCGTTCGCCAGAATCTGCTGCGTCCTCAGGGCAACCCTCGCCGCCTGCTCGGTCGGTAGTGCCAGCGCCTCATCGAATCCATTGGTGTGCAGCGACTGTGTTCCTCCCAGCACCGCGGCCAGCGCCTGTACCGTCGTGCGCACGATGTTGTTCTCGGGCTGCTGCGCCGTCAGGGTCGAGCCCGCCGTCTGCGTATGAAACCGCAGCATCCAGCTTCGCGGATTCTTCGCGCCAAAGTGCTCCCGCATGATCCGCGCCCACATCCGTCGCGCCGCGCGAAACTTTGCGACCTCTTCCAGCAGGTTGTTATGCGCGTTGAAGAAGAAGCTCAGCCTTGGGGCAAATGCATCGATCTCCAGGCCCGCATCGAGCGCCGCCTGCACATAGGTCATGCCATCAGCCAGCGTGAAGGCCACCTCCTGCACCGCCGTGCATCCGGCCTCCCGCATGTGATAGCCGGAGATCGAAATCGTATTCCACTCCGGAACCTCATTCGCCGCCCACGCAAAGATGTCTGTCACCAGTCGCATCGCATGGTTCACCGGATAGATGTATGTGCCGCGTGCGATGTACTCCTTCAGGATGTCGTTCTGCACCGTCCCGTTCAGCTTTCTAACGTCGGCTCCCTGTCGCCTCGCCACCGCGACATACAGGGCCAGAAGAATCGAGGCTGTGGCATTGATCGTCATCGACGTGGAGATCTCATCCAGTCGAATCCCATCGAACAGCCGTTCCATATCTTCGATCGAATCGATCGCCACTCCCACCTTGCCTACCTCGCCCAGGGACATCGGCGAATCCGAGTCATACCCGATCTGCGTCGGCAGATCGAAGGCGACGCTTAGTCCTCCCTTACCCTTTCCCGCGCCTGCACCCTGCGCCAGCAGAAACTTGTAGCGCCGGTTCGACTCCTCTGCGTCGCCCATGCCCGCATACTGCCGCATCGTCCATAGCCGCCCGCGATACATCGTCGGCTGAATTCCCCGCGTAAAGGGATACTCGCCGGGCCGCCCCAACTGCACTGCCGGGTCGAGCTCCGCAAGACGTTCGGTGTCATAAACCGCATCGATGGGGATTCCTGAACTCGTTTGCGAAGGCTTGACCGGCGGAAGGGGAATCGTCTTCGACATAACGCTCAAGTGTACTCGTCTCTCCGGGGTTCTTTTATGGAAGAATGAACTCATGGGCGGAGAGGTATTCAGCGGATTTGCCTGCACGGTTTGCGGGGAGCGGCACGATGTTCTGCCCTTGAAGTACAGCGTCAAGGCGCCGCAGGCGGTCCTGGCCGTTCCTTCCGAAGAACTGGAAGAACGTGTCGTGATCACCGCGGATCAGTGCGTGATCGACAACAGGGACTTCTACCTGCGCGGGCGCATCCTGGTGCCGGTACACGGGCTCGATGCTCCGTTCGTCTGGGGAGTATGGGCAGAGGTCAGTCCCATGAACTTCATCCGTTCCAACGAGTTGTGGAACACCGAGGGACGCGAGCAGGAACAGCCTTTCTCCGGCTGGCTGAACAACGATTTATTTCTCTTCGGAAATACCATCAACCTCGAGGTCGATATTCACACTCAGCCCGTCGGGCAGCGTCCGCTGTTCACGATCTCTAATCCCGATCATCCCCTGGCAATCCAGCAGCGCCACGGCATCACCGTAGAACGAGTGCAGGATATTGCGGAGATGATTCTGCATCGGGGAGAGCCGGACTAGTTCAACGAGCTCGTTCTTTGCGCCGCGCACGTAGAAAGCTGCTGACGCAGAAGTAGCCGAAGACCGCCGCCATCACCGTCGCCATCAGGAAGTGCATATGCGCATCGTGATTTCCCGCCGTCTCGCGCAGGTCCCCTCGCAGCTTCCAGGCTCCACTGCCGGCATACAGTGCAAAGATCCCGAAGAAGACCCCTGTAAACTCCAGCCAGAGAACGCCCGATAACCTCACGAACGGTCTCCAGATGGATTCACCGAATTTTTTTCCTCCGCGAGCCACACCCTCCGTCGTTCGCTTCGCCTGGGCGGCGGTGCGTGTCACCTGCTGCGCTGCCTGAGCCATCGAGGGCCGCGCACTTGTAGAAGATCGCTGGCTCGGCCGCTGGGAGGCTGACGGAGTTTGTCCGGTCGAAGGGTTCGGCGAGGTCGCTGCATCCACGGCCGTCACCAGGGTCTTGGCGGCGGCCCGCGCACCCACTCCAAGCGCCCGGCCTAAGCGTACCGAATCCATATCGAAGAGTGTAGCCGTTCCACCCTCCTCTGCAAAAGACTTCCGTCCACGTCAAACGCAGAAACAGCCATCTGCATCCAAGCCGGGATATCAACCTGGGAGGTGGTTTCATGAAGGGAATACTCTGGATAACAGCTGGATTTTGTGCTGCTGCCGTAGGAGTGGTCGTGTGGGGCCCGCGCAGAACCGTTCCTGTGCAGGATCTTGCTCATCGGCTTCAAGGCGCCTGGTCTGATCACCATACGATCGCTTGATTTCAATCGGCACTTCGCAAGAAATTACACCGATATTCGAAACGAATCTTCCCTGATTCAATCTCGTTGCAGCGCGCTTACCGATGGGCGTATTCTGTCGTCATATCTTCGAAGTACCCGCAATGCCGTTCCCGCCGGTCTCCTTCAGCCGGGAATACCCGATGCGAGGTCAGACGTATATCGAGCAGCCCGGAGGTGGCATTGAATCAGAAAGTAAAGAATCTCATCCAGAAGCTTGGCGAAGCCATCCATGAGACGGTCTCTGAGTCTGAAGACATCGCCGTCGTCGTCAAGGACATTCGCGAGCAGGGCTTCGACGTCCTGCTGATGCTTGAGGCCACGATCGGGCTCAACGAGGTGGACTCCGACTCCGAGCAGACGGAAGAGGTCTCCGAGGAGCTCGAAGGTCCGTTCACCAACAGTGACCTCAGCTTCCTGAAATCGCTCCGGATCAGCATCAACGAATCCGGCGAGTCCGGCGAAGCTCCAACCGTCTGACGACGGCGTCTCTCTTTCCATGGCCCGCGCGTCGCGCGTTCGGGCCGTCCTGCCCGTGATTTTCTGGAAGAACAAAATCAATCTAAGCGTGGTAGACTCGCGGTTCCTCCCTCGGACGCGTTCACCGTTTTGTGCATCCGAACACTCACGGTCCCGGAGGGACCAGTTCTGAGGTTGCCGAAAGATGAAAGATACGCTTGGTGTTCTGTTAGCCGGTGGTGCCGGTGAACGTCTCTTCCCACTGACCCGTGACCGTGCAAAACCTGCCGTACCTTTTGCCGGCCAGTACCGCATCATTGATATCACCCTCTCTAACTGCATCAACTCCGACCTGCGCAGGGTTTACATCCTTACCCAGTACAAGGCGCTCTCCCTCAACCGCCATATCCGCGAGGGCTGGGGATCCGTCGTCGCCAACGAGCTCGGCGATTTCATCGAGATTCTCCCTCCCATGCAGCGCGTCTCCAAGTCCTGGTACCAGGGAACCGCCGACGCCGTCTACCAGAACATCTATTCCATCGGATCCGAAGAGCCGAAGTACGTCCTTATCCTCTCCGGCGACCACATCTACAAGATGAACTACGCCCTGATGCTCGAGCATCACCAGGAGTCAGGTGCCGACGTCACCATCGCCACCCTCCCGGTCAAACCTGAAGAGGTCTCCGCCTTCGGAGTCGTCGAGGTCGCACGCAACGGAGAGGTCGTCGGCTTTATCGAGAAGCCGAAGCAGACCGATCTCCGCTCGCCCTTCAATCCTGAGATGGTCGATGCGTCCATGGGCATCTACCTCTTCAACACGGATGTCCTGCTACCCGAGTTGATTCGGGACGCCGAAGACCCGCAGTCGAAGCACGACTTCGGCCACAACATCCTGCCCAACCTTCTCAGCCGCTATCGTATGCAGGCTTACAACTTCGTCGACGAGAACAAGCAGAACGCCCTCTACTGGCGCGATGTCGGAACCCTCGAGGCCTACTACGAGGCCAACATGGACGTCGCCGGCGTCACTCCCATCTTCAATCTCTACGACAAGTCCTGGCCCATGCGTACCCGGCCCTACCAGTACCCGCCCGCCAAGTTTGTCTTCGGCGAGCCCGGACGCACCGGCATGGCCATCAACTCCATCGTCTCGGCCGGCTCCATCGTCTCCGGGGCCGTCGTCCGCAACTCCGTCCTCTCGCAGGATGTCCGCGTCAACTCCTACGCCGACGTGGACTCCTCGGTCATCTTCTCTCATGTCAACATCGGCAGGCACTGCCGTATCCGCCATGCCATCATCGACCGCGACGTCCACATTCCCGACGGAACCGTCATCGGCTACGATCCCCAGGAAGACAAGAAGAACTACTTCGTCTCTTCCAGCGGCCTCACCGTCGTCACCCGCGATTACTCCTTCTACGAAAACCCCGTCTCGGCACAATTCCTCCGGCAGGGCAACGGAGGCGGTTAACCTCTTCTTTCATCCATTTTTGAGTGGCAAGGGCACGTCATTCTGAGCGAAGCTCAGCGGAGTCGAAGAATCCCTATATTTCGTCTGTACACTCGATGACGATCGTGGACAAGCCAAAAAACCTTGTCACGTACATCTTGTCAGACACAAAAAAGCGGGCCGCCAGAGTATCTGGCGGCCCGCTCTTCTATCCTTCAGCCTCGCGTCTATCGCTTTCCGAACCGATACACAACACCACCCGAGATCGCAAAAAACTCCCGCGTCTCGGTTCCGAAGTGCTCCAGGATCAGATCAGGCGAAAGCCGGAACGCCAGGTTCTTGGTGTGATTGACGTCAACGCTGATCCCAAGAGCAGCCATTGGCTTGGTCCTGTTCGTATACATACCCAGCGGCGTCGGATCGGTTGTGTAGTCAAACTTGCCGTACATCGCTCCCGCATAGGCGTGGTAGTTCAGAGCGGCATACTGGTTCTTGGGTCCGCGATACTGCGCTCCCAGCATTCCTCCATTTAACGAGGCCGCCGCCCGGCCGTTGAATACGATGTTAGGAGTGACAGGAGTTGTTCCCCACTCGCCGCGCCACTCTCCGCCCAGGCCCCACTTCGGTGTAAGCCAGTAGGTCGCCAGCACCTCGGCGCCGCCCATGTTCATGCGCGTCGGCAGAGACTGCCCACCCTGGAAGTTCATGAAGCTGACGCCGCCGTAGATCTCATACTTGTTGTCGTAGGTCACAGGCGCGATGAAACCGATCTTCGTCTTCGGCCTGGTCGTCGTCGTAGTCTGCGGACTGGTGCTGAGCTGGGTACTGCTGCTGCTGCTCTGTGCAGTTGCGGTTCCGCTCGCGACGGTTAGCAGAGCGGCGGCCAGCGCTCCCATCCATGCACGGCGGCCAAAACCTTGTTCTTTCCTGGTTCCCTCGGGCAACACAAACTCCTGCGTCTTCTTCTCCAACATCAGCTCCTGCATTTCGCTTACCCTTCCAAGATATAACGTTTCGGAGCTTGTTTGCTCTATCTCGAGTCACGACCTGCTTTTATCGCCGTCATTCTCAGCGTGGCGAAGAATCCTGGATCGCTTCAAGGCCCCGGGGTTCTTCGCCGCAACGTCCACTGCACCTATCTCGCTCCTGTGCGACAATAGGGTCTGCCGCCGTCTATACCCGTGCAAGGCAACGCGCGGCGGCGCAAGGGGAGATCTTCCATGGGCGAACTATTTACACCGACACATCTCATCGTCCTCGCAGTCGTTGTCCTGGTGCTCTTCGGCGGCAAAAAGCTGCCTGAGCTCGGCAAGGGACTCGGCGAGGGACTTCGTGGCTTCAAGGACGGCATGAAGGGCGTCACCGAAGAAGTCAACAAGCCCGCCGACGCGCACACCGTTACGCCTAAGCCGGAAGAGACCGCCAAGTAAATCACCCTCGGCGCCAGGCGAAGGCAAACGTCTGTGCGATACTTTCCTCCGTAGGAAAAACCACCTGAGGCGCAAGGCCGGACCCGGCTCATCCGATGAAACTCAAATCGCCTTATCTGGTCAAACCGGACGCGAAGGTCAAACTCTCCCGCATCGCGACCGACAATACTGGCTCCTTCAAGCACGAGGATGCTGCAAAGGCTGCCCTCGAAGATCATTGCCAGAAGCTCTCCGCTCTCCAGGAGGTCTTCTATGCCAGCCAGCAGAAGGCTCTTCTCATCGTCCTGCAGGGCATGGATACCGCAGGAAAAGATGGGGCCATCAGCCACATCTTTGCAGGAATCAACCCGCAGGGCTGCAACATCTCCTTCTTCAAGGAGCCCACGCCGCTTGAGAAGCGTCACGACTTCCTCTGGCGCATTCACGCCCAGGTCCCTCCGCGGGGAATCATCCAGATCTTCAATCGCTCCCACTACGAGGACATCCTCGTCCCCCGGGTACACAAGCTCATCTCTGCCAGCAAACTCGATCAGCACATCGAAGACATCCTCGAGTTCGAGTCCATGCTTTACGACAATGATGTCGTCATCCTCAAATTCTTCCTCCACATCTCCTACCAGGAACAGACCCGCCGTCTCCAATCCCGTATCGACACCCCCGACAAGCACTGGAAACTCTCCGAGAGCGACTTTCGCGAGCGTGAGTTCTGGCCTCAATACGAGGACGCCTACAACTACCTCCTCGGAGCCACCAGCCGCAAACATGCCCCCTGGTTCGTGATCCCCTCTGACTACAAGTGGTATCGCAACGTAGCCATCTCAGAGATTCTTGTAGAGGCGATGAAGGGCCTGAAGCTCAAATACCCCAATCCCACCATGGACCCCAGCAAAATCAAGCTCTAGGCCTTCGAGCGAGCTCAAACCGCATCGTCTCCACTCTGCAACACCTGCTTCACCAACTTCTCCGCATCCAGGTCGTCGGCCCCCAGCAGCTCCATCGTGAACACATGGAAAAACGAGCCCGACATCAGCACACGTGCTGCATTGCTCGCATCCACCCCGGCCGCAACTCTGCCCAGCCGTTTCTCGTTCTCGATATAGTTCGTCAGCGTAGCCATACCGCGATCAGGCCCACGGCCGTCCTCATTCAATGATCGCCGGAATCGCTCCCGCAGCTCCGCCTCCCCGAGTAACGAACACAGCATCGTCATCACCCGGCGATGAAATTCAACCAGCCCTCTCAATGCAATCGCAAGGTTGGCCTCCACCGTATCCAGTCCCGTCTTTTCTTTCAGCGCGTGCAGCGGAACCAGCATCTCCGGAAGGCTCTCCTCGAGAACCGCCAAAATCAGGTCCAGCCTGTCCTTGAAGTGCACATAGATCGCCCCTTCGGAGCAGGGAACCGCCTCGGCGATCGCCCTCGTCGTCACCCCCGGAACTCCCCGTTCCCGCACCAGCCTCTCGGTCGCTGCGACAATCTCGGCTCTGCGGCTCGGTCGTCCCCGTCTTTTTCCTTCTGTCTGCACCTTCATGACAATATCCCTGACCTCATTCTCCCTTGCAAAGAGCCAGGGTGAATTATATAGTGAGCAATCACTCACTAATTAGGGAGCGCGGAGACTTCTATGAATCGGACATTGGCAGCCAGGCTTCTCCTCACCTTTATCCTTCTGGGCGGCTCCGTGATGTCGTTTCTGCTGGACTGGAGCTCGAACCACCTGCTTAACCCTCTCTGGCATCCCCACGCCCGCTATCACTCCGCCATTCTGCTCTTTCTCTTTGCCGGTGTCGCGGGTACTGCCACGTGGCTGCTCTGGCGCCCCTCCAGCGACCCCAAAGCCGGATTTACCGCTGCCGCGCTGCTCTCCCTTTCCTACTGGACCCCGTTTTTCTATGTCCCATTTCTTCTCGCACCGGCCTCTTACTGGGCCGGGACCCCGGGTCACGAGCCGAGAGTCCACGGGATCATCGTCTATCCAAACCTTATCGTCGTCGGCATCTTCGCGGGCCTCACCCTGCTGGGCTGGTGGCTCGGAATCTCCTGTCAAGCGCAGGACGTATCTATCTCCAAAGAACAAAAGGAGATAAGAGCTGCCGATTAGTTTCAGCGGCGTTCTTATAATAGAAGTAGGGCTAATAACCCCCTGCGATCATCAACCCCCTGCGATCATCAACCCCGCGATCGTCATTCCGAGCGAGCGCAGCGAGTCGAGGAATCCCTGTATTTCGCTTATGCTGCCACGGATCCATCTTATAAGCCGTTTATTATATGTAGCTTACGTATAAACCATCTGTAATCAATATTTTAGCCAGAATGTCCGGACATAAATCATGTGGAATGAATAGTTTGCGCAAAAAGGGGCGGGGAGGGGTTACAGGGTAATCATCATGACCGCGGCAGCAGCCACCAGCATCCCAAAACCCTGTCGTCGTGTCGGCCGTTCATGGAGCATCCAGGCCGCCAGCAGGATCGTCGAGGCTGGGTAAAGCGAGGCCAGGACTGCCGCGACGTCCAGCCTTCCGGCTCTCGTCGAGGCGATAAAGAGCAGGTTGCCCGACGTATCGAGCAGTGCGGTGGAAAGCGCCCACAAGATGGCCTTGCGAGGCAGCCACCCCCGACCCCCGGTCTTTTCCCGGGCCAGCATTATGACAAGAAGAACGGAGCAGGTTGTGAGGCTCCCGATCCTGGCCGTCGCCATCGGCCAAACGACCCCGGTGACCCCGGCAAACTTCAGCGCAGTAAAGTAAACCCCGAAGCCCGCGCCCGAGAGAATGGCCAGCCACGTCGTCCCGCGTGAAACCGGCTTCGCCTCGGGATTGTCGCCCGCCGCGATGATCCAGATCGAAGCTCCGGCGACAGCGAACCCGGCGATTCGCTGCCATCCCGGCGAACCCTCCTCGGCAATCGAGATCGCTGCCGGAATCGCCGCCGCCAGCAGCCCGCTGATCGCCGCCGAAACGCCCATCGCTCCACGTGAAAGGGCAATGTAGAAGCCTGTGAGGGAAAGTCCGCCCATCACTCCCGCAAGAAGCCCCCACAGCAGGGGGGCGCCGTGGGGAAACGAATCGCCTCGTACCGAAGCGATGGCCACCAGGACGCAGAAGCTGGCAGTGTGGCTGGTCAGAACCACACGCAGCGCGCCAGCCATCGTTCCGCCGGCCTGCTTGGCTCCCATCCCGCCGGAGAAGTCGCCGCCGCCCCACAAAACAGCGGCGGCAAGCGCCAGAAATGCGTTTGCTTCGAGCATCGTCTCTTGCGGACTGCTTTATTTATTGGGACTTATTACGTTCAACGGGCCGGAGTCGCTTGCCGTCGGGATGTAGCCCTTCTTGGCGATGACGGTCAGATCCGGGCGCAGAACACGCACATCGATCGTGCGATACTTGCCGTCGATGAATGGCTGGTGCGTGTAGTAGCCGATCGTGTACTGGGTACGGACCTCTTTGAAGATGTTCTGGAAGCTCTCTTCAATACCACGCTGGCGGAACTCGGCGTCCAGGTTGCCGCCGGTCTCGTTGGTGTAGACCGGAAGAACGTTGTCCCGCATCGTCAGTGGAAGATGGATCTTGTCCAGGAAGCCGACAACAGGAAGCGAGGAATCGCCCACCAGCGTACCGTAGACCGAGATCTTGTTGGTCTGCAGGTATTGGATCACCTGCTTGGTCTTGGCCTTCGAGCCATACTCCTTGCCATCACTGATCACGTAGATCACGCGGCGGCGGCCTTTGGCGCGGGTCGTCATCGACTTGGCGGCCTCAAGGATCGCATCGTTGAGGGTATGGACTTCCTTGGGGACTTTGAGCTCCATCGCTGGGCTGTTACGGATCGGAGCCGTGTTCGGATCGAAGTTGCGCCCGTTGATGACCGTCGTCTGCGCCAGCGGACCGCCCATATTCATGTAGACCTCGCGGCCCGTGCTCTTGGAGTTGTTCAGGGCGAACTCAAGGCGCGCGCTGTTCGCGGCGGTGAAGTCGGTGCGTCGCTGGGGGCCGTTGTTGTAGGTGTAGACCGCAGCCTCATCATAGGGGGCAAAGGCGCCCTGCAGCGCGGCCAGCGAGTTGTTCACCTTGGCCATGTTGTCCGGGGTCAAGCTCTGGTCGATGACGATTGCGACCGACAACGGAAAGGGGTCAACCGTGAAAATGCTGATGTGCTGCGGCAGGTTGTTCTCATAGATCCTGACCTCGCGCCAGGTAATGCCGGGAACCAGCTTCTGTTTCTTGTCCTTGACGGTGAAGGGAACTTCAACGAAGTTCGTCCGAACGACCAGTTTGAAGGCGTCTACGCCTTCTCCTGAGGCTGGAAGGTCCGGTGGTGGACCATCATCAGGGTGTTGCTGCGAGGCGGGCGACGAGGGCAGGCTGGAAGGCGGTGCCTGCTGGTCGGCAGGAGGCTGGTCGCCGTTCGTGTTCGGCGTCGTTCCCATGCCCGGTCTTACGGAGTCAAGTGCAGGGAGACCGACCTGCGGGCGCGGCGCATCGGGGATCTGCTGTGCGGCCGATGCTTCCTCGGCCGTCTTCTGTGTCTGCTGCTGCCCCAGCGTCATAAACGCCAGAACTCCCGCCAATACGCTTTGCCTGACCAATCAAAAACCCCCGTACCAACATCCACCCAGGCCTACTGGCTCTGAGCATTACCAGCTACCAGAGTACCAGCGACAGGATAAGGAGGCTATCACAATGAAGATAGCCCCGTCGGAACCCTTGTCTGTAGGACGCAGCCGCCTATCCTGACGCAACAGTCTCCCTATCAATTATTTTTTCGCTGACTCGTGGCGTCCTGATTCGTCTAAATATGACATGCGCCTCTCTACGTGTGCTTTTGTCCTCCTGTTCGCACTGCCTTTCGGTCTCACCTCCACGTTGTGCGCCCAGGAAGCTCCTTCGCCCGGCGGACCGCCGCCCTCCAGCTCCGCTCCTGGTGAGCAGCCGGTCGACATCGGGGACACCCAGACCCTGAAGGTGAACGTCAACCTGGTGAACATCTATTTTTCCGTTCGCGATAAGAACGGATACATCACCAATCTGCACAAGGACGACTGCGAGATCGCCGAGGACAAGGTCCCACAGAAGACCAAGAACTTTACCCAGGAAAAAAACCTTCCCTTGACGATTGGCATTCTGCTCGACACCAGCGGCAGCCAGCAGAATGTTTTACCGATGGAGCAGGAAGCAGGCGCGGAGTTTCTGAAAGATGTGCTGACTCCGAAGGACGAAGCATTCCTGATCTCCTTCGATATCAACGTGGATCTGCTGGCCGACTATACCAACTCGCCAGGCGAACTGAGGCGGGCTCTCAACAAGGCCAGCATCAATACCGGAGCCGGAACCGGCTCGGTGACAGGAAACAGCACGCCCCGGGGGACCCTGCTTTATGACGCTGTCTATCTTGCCGCTCACGACAAGCTCCGTCAGGAGGCAGGACGCAAGGTTCTGGTGATGCTGACCGACGGAGGCGACCAAGGATCGCAGGAGACGATCAGGACCGCGATCGAAGCCGCGCAGAAGTCCAACGCAATCATCTACGTCATTCTGATTGCGGACCGTGGCTTCTATGGGAGTTTCGGCTACACCGGAGCGGGCGACATGGACCGCCTGGCGAAGGAGACAGGCGGACGTGTGATCAACGTCGGAAGCAATGGAAAAAAGCTGCAGGACGCCTTTAACCAGATTCAGGACGAATTGCGCACACAATACCTCGCCAGCTACACGCCCACGAACCTGAAGGCCGATGGAAGCTTCCGTGCGCTGAGTATCTCGTGTGGCAAGGACACCAAGGTCCAGGCGCGCAAGGGGTATTACGCTCTTCCCGACAGCCCTGATAACAATTAAGCCTCCATGGCACCTGAATAGACGGCCATTCCAGCCACGGCGTCCACGCCCATGGCATCGAGCGCGTCCACCTCGGCGCGCTCCTTGATGCCACCTGCGACGATGAGCTGTTTGGCCGTGGTTGCGCGCAGGATCGCGGCAACGTCGATCGGGAAGCCGGTCATCGTACCCTCGGTATCGACGTGCGTATAGAGGAAGGCCGTACAAAAATCTTCGAGCCAGGTCACGGCCTCTTCGGGGGTCAGGTCGACGTTCTCCTTCCAGCCGCGCACCGCGACCTGTCCTCCTTTGGTGTCGACGGAGAAGACAAGCTGTTCCTCACCGAGAGAATCGCGAAGTTTTGCGGCGAAGTCGAGATTGATGAGCGGATGACGCTTGCGGTCGGCCTCGTTGTCACCACCGAAGAGCGACGAGCCATAGATCAGGCGCTTTGCGCCGAGGTCAAGCATGCGCTTGCCGTCTTCAGCTGTACGCAGGCCGCCGCCGACCTGGCAAGGGAGCTTCGTGGTGAACTTTGAGATGAGATCGGCGTTTGAGCCCTGGCGCATGGCGGCGTCGAGGTCGATCAGCTGGACCAGTGGGTATTTCGAAAAGCGATCGATCCAGTAGTCGAAGTCGTCGAAGGCCAGCTTGAGTTTTTCACCTTGAACGAGCTGGACGATGCGACCGCCCATGAGGTCGATGGATGGGATGAGCATGCTGTATTTTCTCAGTTCTGTCGCGAGGGACGGAGGTTGCGGATGAAAACAAGGATGGTGAAAAGAAAGACGGCGTTGAAGGCAACGGCGCTGAACGCACCCAGCCAGAACTGTTGCATGAGAGTAACTGCAGTGATGTGCTCGACGATGGCCTGCATGACGATGAAGCCGGGTTCGAGGACGATGACAGCGGTTATGCGGGCAAGAAAACCGATGTGGGTGGTCGCAAAGGATTCGCCACCGCTGAGACAGAGCAGTCCCAGCGCCTGAAGGCTCCAGAAGGAGTACCAGACGAATCGTTCTATGCGGGGTCCTAGCACGGTAGCCTTACGGGGACCCCTGCGCGTTCGAGTTCCGCTTTGAGCTCGCGTGAGTCGGTCACGCCGAAATGGAAGATACTGGCGGCGAGTGCGGCATCGGCTTTGCCTCGGCCGAAGACCTCGGCGAAGTGTGCCGCAGAGCCTGCGCCCCCGCTGGCGATAACGGGTATCTGCACGGCTTCTGAGACGCGCGCGGTCAGCTCGCAGTCGAAGCCGTTGCGCATGCCGTCGGTGTTCATGCTGGTGAGGAGGATTTCGCCTGCGCCGCGTTGCTCGGCTTCGCGGGCCCACTCGACGACCTTGCGGCCTGTGGGTTTGCGGCCTCCGGCTACGTAGACCTCCGCGTCGCCAACTGGGTCGGCAGAGTTTTCTGCGCGGCGAGCGTCGATGGCTACGATAACAGCCTGCGCGCCGAAGCTGGAGCCGATTTCGCCGATGAGCTCAGGCCGCGCGATGGCCGAGGAGTTGATGCTTACTTTGTCGGCTCCAGCATCGAAGACTGCCGCGGCGTCTTCGGCGGAACGGATCCCTCCGCCGACGGTGAAGGGAACAAAAAGGGTCGCGGCGGTGCGCTTGACAGTGTCAAGCAGCGTGCCGCGTCCTTCATGCGTGGCTGTGATGTCGAGCAGCACAATCTCGTCCGCTCCGGCGGCTGCATGGCGATTCGCCAGTTCGGCGGGATCTCCTGCGTCGATGATGTCGACGAACTGAATGCCTTTGACGACGCGTCCATCACGGACGTCGAGGCAGGCGATAATGCGCTTCGTTAGCAATGGATGTACCTCGCTCGCTTTGCGTCAAGGCAGGCGATGATGCGCTTGGTCAGCATGGCTGCGACCTCACGGGGGTTACTGGGTCCACCGGGCGCTCTGCTCCCTCAGCGACGATGCGTGCGACGGGTTCGTCCGGGTCGAGCTCGTCTCCACTTTCGGTGAACCACCCGACCAGCAGCCCCTGCAGTGGAGCACGCAGATGGAACTCGCTTCTGCCATCGGAGAGAACGGCGATATTCTGTCCGGTACCGACGAGGGTTCCGGCCGGTACCAACTGCTGCGAGAGCTTGTAGGCGGGCTGCGGAGTCTCTTCGGCGAGCGTTACTTCATAGACGAAAGGCATTAATAAATCTCCACGAAGTTCTTGAGGATCTGGAGGCCGACTGTGCTCGATTTTTCAGGATGAAACTGCACACCCATCACATTGTCGCGCTCGACGACGGCGGTAAACTCGCCACCGTAGTTGGTCGAGGCGGCAGTGTCGGCGCTGACGGGAGCACGCCAGGAGTGGGTGTAGTAGACGAAGCCTCCATCGGGTATACCGCGCAGAAGTCGCGAATCTTTGCGGATGTTTTCAAGCGAGTTCCAGCCGACGTGCGGCGACTTCAGTTCAGCGTTATTGAAGGTGGCAGGGAAGCGCTCGCACTTCGAGGCAAAGTGGCAGAGACCGTCGGTGCTTTCGGCTTCAGTTGAGCCCTCGTAAAGCCACTGCAGTCCGACGCAGATGCCTAGAAACGGGACGCCGTGAGAGATCGCGTCGCGGGTGGCTTCGGTGAGTTCGAGATCATGAAGGAGTTGTGTTGCTTGAAAGTGCCCTACGCCAGGGAGGACGATCTTGCCGGCGTTGCGCACGTCGTCGGGCGACTGCGTGACGTGCGTCTCCGCGCCGAGGTAGTTGAGGGCTTTGAGGACGCTTGTGAGGTTGCCCGCTTTGTAGTCGATGACTTGAATCATTTATGCACGCCTGGTTCCAAAATAATGACAAACAAAATAGGTATAAGAATGGCGTTTACGACCCGTAAAAGGCCTCTACCGAAAAAGGACAAAATAAAAGCTACGGGACCTGCATAGAATGCGAACCCAGTCCACCGATCAATATCTTCGAATGTACGTAGCAACCCTTTATTCAACTGAGACTGCATCATCCAGTACTCAAAGATCATTCCGATAGTTATGAACAACGAAATAGAAAACAAAATGCGTCGCCATATCGGAAGAGATTTCACGTTACAACAGTCCCTTCGTACTCGGAAGAATCTCCGCCATGCGTTCATCGCGTGAGCAGGCTCCGCGCAGTGCACGTGCGAAGGCCTTGAAGATTGCTTCGATCTTGTGATGGTTGGAGCGGCCGTACATCGTCTTTACGTGGACGTTGGCCTTGGCTCCGCGGGCGAAGCCGTCGAAGAAGTCGGCTAGCAGCTCGGACTGGAAGTCTCCGACGAGGCGGACCTTCACCTTGTCGTCGACGACATAAGCGACGCGGCCCGAGAGATCGACGGCGGCGACGGCTAGCGTCTCGTCCATTGCCATGACGAAGTAGCCGGCGCGCAGGATGCCCTTCTTGTCGCCGAGCGCTTTGTTGAAGGCTTCTCCCAACGCGATGCCAACGTCTTCGACGGTGTGGTGCTGATCGACGTCGAGGTCGCCCTTGCAGGTGAGCGTGAGGTCGAAGCCTCCGTGGCGGGTGAAGAGCTCGAGCATGTGATCGAAGAAGCGGATGCCGGTCGTGACCTTGTAGATACCGGTGCCGTCGATGTTCAGCTTGAGGGAGATCTGCGTCTCGGTGGTGTCACGCTTGATCGTACCTGTGCGTGCCTTCTTGATTGCTGCCATCGTTCTAGAGCTCCTGTCCTTCGTTTTTTGCTGTGGCGCTGAAGCCGTACGCAGGCTTCCAGCCAATCTCATGGAGTGCTGCTCTCAAAACTTCAAGGCCACGCGTGACCTGGTCTCCGATGCCGATGGTGATGCGGACGTAGCCATCGCAGCCAGGATCTCCGGAGCGGTCGCGAAGAAGCACCCCGCGAGCCCGCACGGCAGTGACGAGCTCTTTGTGAAGCGGACCGATCTTCATCAGCACGAAGTTGGCCGCGCTGGGGAAGTAATGCACGCCGAACTCGTCAAGGCCGCCCATCATGCGCTCGCGCCCGATGCGAATCTGTTCGACGTACCAGGCGATGTAGGCGTCATCGTCGATCGCTGCGATGAGGCAGTCAAGAGCGACCCCGTTGACGTTGTAGGGTGAGCTGACTTTGCGCAGATAGCACAGCAGCTCCGTGTTACCGACAAGCATTCCGATGCGCAGGTTTGCGAGTCCATACGCCTTCGAGAAGGTTCTGGCGACGATAAGGTTTGGTGTAGTGGCAAGATCGCCGAGGACCGTCTCGCCGTGGAAGTGGAAGTAGGCTTCGTCGACCATCAGTACAGCATGCGGTGCGGCGTTTGCAATGGCCAGAATCTCTGCGCGGCTGACCGTGGCTCCCGTAGGGTTGTTGGGAGAGGCCACGATGATGAGCTTGGTGCGCTCATTGATAGCCGCAAGAAAACGCTCAAAGGGAAACTGCAGGGTTTCATCGGCCTGCACCTTGACCAGGCCGCTTGTCATCATGGCGATCGAGACGTCGTACATGAAGAAAGAGGGAGTTGCAATGAGTGCCTCGTCCTCCTGTTCGAGGAAGGCGCAGCACACCAGGTGAATCGCCTCATCGACGCCGTTGGTCAGCAGGACCTGTGCGGCGTCCAGGCCGAGATGGGCGGCGACTTTTCGTTCGCCCGGCTCACGCTCGGGATATTTAGTCAGTCCTTCGGCCGTGATCTGCTTCAGGCGGTCGAGCACCAGGGGCGAGGGAGCAAGCGTGTTCTCGTTGAAGTCGAGACGCAGAGCGTCGCGGCCTGCGAGCGGAGGGTGATACTCCGGCATCTCAAGAACGGCCCTGCGCGGCTGTATGGTAGTTCTGACGGATACGCTCATGGTTATCTCATCCTTATACGCACGCTTTCGGCATGGCCGGTCAAGCCTTCGGCAGTAGCTAGCGCGATGGCATGTGGACCCAGCTTCCCGAGTCCTTTGCGAGTGTATTCCTGTACGGTGATGATCTTGACGAAGTCGAGAACGCTTAAGCCCCCACGTACGCGGCCGACGCGACCCGTGGGGAGAACATGGTTTGGGCCGGAGATGTAGTCGCCCATCGACTGCGGGGCATAGTCGCCTACAAAGACACTGCCCGCGTTTGAGACCCACTTAAGGTCGGTGGCGGAATCGACGGTGAGATGCTCCGGGGCGAGGCGATTGGTAAGCTCTCTCGCTTCGGTAACGGATTCCGTTACAAATATGGCGCCCTGTGTTGAAAGAGACTGGCGGGCGATCTTATTTCCCTTTGCCAGGGCCTTTGCTTCAAGGGCTACAGCTTTTGCCAGGGCTTCGTTGCTGGTGATCAGGACGGCGAGCGTTTCAGGGTCGTGTTCGGCCTGCGCGACCAGGTCGGCGGCAATGCCTGTGGCAGAACCGCGCTCGCTGGTGACGACGATCTCCGTGGGGCCCGCTGGCATGTCGATGCCACACTCGGAGGATACGATCGTCTTTGCGGCCGTGACGAAGAGATTGCCGGGGCCGACGATCTTGTCCACTGGCTGAATCGACGCGGTGCCGTACGCGAGGGCGGCGATGGCCTGGGCTCCGCCGATGCGGTAGAACTCGGTAACCCCGGCCAGCCATGCGGCGGCGAGGGTCTCGCGCGCGGGCTTGGGCGAACAGACTACGATGCGCTCGACGCCAGCGACCTGGGCTGGAGTTACGGTCATCAGCAACGTGGAGGGAAGCGGATAGCGGCCCCCAGGCACATAGCAGCCAACACTACCAAGTGGGCGCACGATCTGGCCGGTCTTCACGCCGTCGGCTGCGTCGAGGCTCCACTCTTTGGGGAACTGGGCTTCAGCGAAGGCAAGGATGTTGCCGCGTGCAATCATCATCGCGGCCTGCAGCTCGGGAGCAGTGGATTCCCATGCGGCCTGCATTTCTTCACGTCTAACCCGTAACGTCTGGCTCTTTGCCAGGCCGTCAAACTTTGCAGCGTATTTCTTCAGGGATGCGTCGCCGCCTTTGCGAACATCCGCGAGAATGCGGCGCACGACAGGCTCGACCTTTGCCGTGCTGACCGCGCCGCGTCGCTCGATGGAAGCGATCAGCGCGGCAGCGGTCTTTGCGGTTCGGCCATACGTTTTTACCAGCTTCATCTGCAGAGTTCCCCTATCGTGCTACAGAACAACCTTGCTGAGCGGATACTCGACGATGCCGGTAGCTCCGGCAGCCTTGAGCTTCGGGATCACCTCGCGAACCTCGGTCTCATCGAGAATCGTGTTGAGCGCGACCCATTCTGCATCGCTGAGCTGTGAGACGGTGGGGGAGTTGAGCGCGGGCAACACGCCGATCACCTCGCGCAAATCGGCCTTGCGCGCGTTGAGCATCAGACCCACTCGGCCTTGTGCCGCGATGGCGGCGTTCAGCATCAGGGAGATGTTGTTGATCTTCGCGCGCTTCCAGTCATCCTTATAAGATTCCTTGTTCGCGATCAGCTGTGTTTCGCTCTCCATCAAGGTTTCGATGATGCGCAGGCGATTTGCACGAAGTGAGCTTCCGGTCTCAGTCACCTCGACGATGGCGTCGGCGAGCGTGGGAGGTTTCACCTCGGTGGCGCCCCAGCTGAATTCGACCTTGACGGGGATGTTTTTGGAGGCGAAGTACCGCTTGGTGAACTCAACCAGCTCGGTGGCGATGATCTTTCCGGCAAGGTCCTCGGGCTTCTGGAAGGGAGAGTCTTCCGGCACGGCGAGCACCCACTTCACCTTCTGGCGGCTCTGCTTGGAGTAGGTGAGGCTGGTGACGTATTCGACGTCGTGCTGGTTCTCTAGTACCCAATCGTTGCCGGTCAGGCCGGCATCGAGCGCGCCGTGTTCGACGTAGCGCGCCATCTCCTGTGCGCGAACGAGCATGCACTCGATCTGCGCATCGTCGATTCCGGGGAAGTAGCTGCGGCCATTGGCGAAGATCTGCCAGCCTGCCCGTTGAAACAGCGCGATGGTAGCGTCCTGCAGGCTGCCCTTGGGAATACCGAGTCTCAGCTTTTTCTGAGCATCACTCATTTACTTCGTCTCCGTTTCGATCTTTTTCGTGAAGCAGCTTACGGTTCCTTCGTGGCACACCAGGCCGTCGCCTTCGACCTCGACGCGGAAGAGCAGGGCATCGTTGTCGCAGTCGGTAGAGGCTTCGACGACGCGCAGGCGATTTCCGCTGGTCTCGCCCTTCATCCACAGCTTGCTACGAGTGCGGCTCCAGAAGGTGACGAAGCCTGTCTCCAGCGTCTTCTGATAGCTGGTCTCGTTGAGGAAGCCGAGCATGAGCATCTCGCCTGTCTTCCAGTCCTGTACGATGCCTGGCACCAGGCCATCCATCTTGGCAAAGTCAATCTTTACTGCTTCAGCCATCTCGAAATCTCCCGTTTGTCGTTACACATAAAAAGGCCCGCTCGCGGAGTGCGCGTTGAGCGGGCCTTTCAGAATCCTGTGGTCTTGAGTTTCGCTACTTCGCCACACCGGACATAGCCGCCAACACGCTCTGCGCATGATGATGGTGATGATGTCCGTGATGGAGGTTCAGCGAACGCATCGCATTTTCAGAGTAGCGTTGACGTCGCAGGAAGTCAACCTGCAACCCCGGCAACGTGGCTCGCGAAATTGCGGGGAAGGGCATCATCATAAATTTCTTCTTATGAAGATATATATTTACTTATAAAAATAAACAGCTGATTATGAGAGAGACCTGTTCTTAGGGGCGGCGCCTGTCAACCGGAAACTCAGAAGAGGGAAATACATTCTTATGACCCGGTTACACGCACCAGAGATGATCATTGACGGCGACCGTTGACTTTCGTAGTCTTCCCGGGGAACTGCTGTCATCCTTTATCAGGAGTCCTTACAGTCATGCGTATTTTCAGAAATACTCTCCTCGCCGCCTCTCTTCTGTTGGCGCTGCCGTTTTCAATGACTGCGCAGAAGTCGACCGCCAAACCTGCAGCCGCGGCAACGGCTGCTGACAAGCTCGACATCAATACCGCGACAGCCGACCAGTTGAAGGCCTTCCCGGGCATTGGAGACGCTTACTCCAAACGAATCATCGACGGCAGGCCGTACACGGCAAAGAACCAACTGGTCTCGCGGGGCGTTCTGCCTGAGAACGTCTACAACAAGATCAAGGACTCGATCATTGCGAGCAAGCCGAAAAAATAGGTAAAACCTCTTGTTTCGTAACCCATGGGTTGGCTGCTACTATGCGGCCAGCCCATCTTTCTGCCCTTTATGCTGCAGCGATCCGCTCGTCTCCAGTACGCTCTTCTCGCACTCGTGGCGGTACTCTCCCTCACGCACGTCTACCTGGGAGTAAAAAACAACTATCAGAGCCTAGCTCATGGCCGTACCCGCGCCAGGCTTCCCTTCGATGACAGCTATCGCGGACCTCTCGTCGCCCAGGCGACGCCAGAGAGCATCAAGGCCGGGCTCCGCAACGGCGATACCGTTCTCGCCGTCAACAGCCGTCCTTATACGGGCGGCATCGTTCTTCTGGAAGAAGTGCGTCACAGCCTGCCCGGCCAGCCGTTGACGATTCTCTATCGGCGCGGTGAGTTCCCACCCGCCACGGTTACGATCCTTCTGCATGCGGAACGCAATGCTCCAGCCTCGCCAGTTGCCTGGATTTTGCATTTTACATTTCTCCTCATGGCTCTGCTCTGCCTGCTTATAGGGATCTACGCAGTCTTTGCGCGCCCGCGAAATCCGCACGCTTGGCTCATCCTTGGAATTCTTAGTTTCTTCGATCCACTCTTCATCAACGCCGCACAGATCTATAGTCCTTTCAGGTTCGTTGCGCAGGTCTGGAGCGACCTTGCTCAGACAGCGATGCCCCTTTGTCTTATGGCTTTCGGGATTTATTTCCCCGAGCGATCCTCCATCGATATCCGTTTTCCCTGGATCAAATGGCTTATCGCGATTCCGATTCTTCTTCTTCTTCCCGCGGATCTTCTTTACATCTACGGGCATGGCTACAACTACGCCGCTTCGACATGGCTGGATCCGTGGTTCTACCGGATCGTGATAGTAGAGAACGTTTTGGCTGCGTTGGCGATCTCTTATTTCTTCGTCAGTCTGGCGCCCAAGCTCGCTCAGAGCACCGGCGATGCACGCCGTCGGCTTCGCATTCTCTACTTCGGGTCCGTTATCGGCCTCAGCCCCTTCTTCGTCGTCCTCGTTATCTCCCTCATTCGCAGAACCGACTTCGGCCAGGGAATCAGTAACTGGATCATGGTTCCTGTTCTCGCCATTCTGCTTTTCTTTCCCTTTTCACTTGCGTATGTTGTCGTCGTTCAGCGCGCCTTAGACCTTCGCATTCTCATCCGTCAGGGAACCAAGTATTTTTTCGCTACCCAGTCCGTCTTCATCCTTGGCGTCCTGCTCGCTATCTGGATGTCCTACAGGCTTAGTCTCTACTTCTCAAGCGCCGCTCACCGCCGTCCCCTGGATACCGTGCGCATTTTAGGCATGATCGCCCTCTTCTTTTCCTTTCGTTTCATCTTTTCAAAGCGGCTGCAGCAGAGGATCGATCAGCGCTTCTTCCGCGAGGCCTACTCGGCGGAGCAGATTCTCTCGGAGCTGTCGGAGGAGGCACGCAACTTCACCGAGATCACCCCGCTCTTGAATGTGATCACGCAACGGATTGGCGATACGCTTCACATCGAGCGGATTGCGGTTTTTCTGCGTTCGGGAGACAGTTATCGTCTGCAGCTCGCAACTGGAATACCGGCGACTCCGATGATGTCGCCGGTATTCGGTTCGTTCGCCTTGGCGGCAAGCTCTGCGACGATCACCAACCTTGCGCATGGACGCGTGCCAGCCATGGTCTATCGCGACGATCCATCGAGCTGGCTCGTGGATGCGACCGATGCGGAGCGCAGCGCGTTGAATGATCTCTCCGCCGAGCTTCTGGTTCCACTGCCGGGCCGTAACCGGCTGGCGGGTGTGATCGCGCTGGGACCGAAGCGATCTGAAGAGCCGTATTCCCGCACCGACCGGCAACTGCTGCAGTCTGTCGCGACACAGGCAGGGCTCGCGCTTGAGAACGCAGAGCTCTTTGAGAATCTCTCCAGCGAGATTGCGCAGCGGGAGCGTGTCTCGCGCGAGATCGAGATCGCCCGCGAGGTGCAGGAGAGACTCTTTCCTCAGACTCGCCCCGAGATCAGCGATACCGATATGGCAGGCTCCTGCCGTCCTGCCCAGATTGTTGGAGGCGACTATTACGACTACTTCGCTCTGCCACCGCGCTCGCTTGAGTCTGCCGAGGGGCCGCGCCTGGCGCTTGCACTGGGCGATATCTCGGGCAAAGGCATCTCGGCGGCCTTGTTAATGGCCAGTCTTCGCGCTAGTCTGCGCAGCGCCGCGCAACTGCAGCCGGGGGACCTTGTGACGCTGATGAGGCATGTCAATCGGCTGGTGTACGAATCTTCCACGACCAATCGGTATGCCACATTCTTCTATGCTGAATTCGATCCTCTGACCCGAGTTCTGAACTATGTCAATGCCGGGCACAATCCTCCGATTCTGGTTCGCGGTAGGGAGCAGATCGCGCTCGAGGCGACCGGTACCGTCATCGGTCTTCTACCGGAGGTCTTCTACACCAAGGCAAGCCTGTTACTTCGATCGGGCGATGTGTTGATCGCATTCACCGATGGGATTTCAGAGGCAATGAATGGCGCTGAAGAAGAATGGGGCGAAGATAGAATGATTGCGGCAGCCCGGACTCTGTTGGACCAGCCGGAATGCACCGCAACGGCACAAC
The DNA here is from genome assembly GCF_059115365.1 of Edaphobacter sp. FHG110511_03. Classification (NCBI taxonomy): domain Bacteria; kingdom Pseudomonadati; phylum Acidobacteriota; class Terriglobia; order Terriglobales; family Acidobacteriaceae; genus Edaphobacter; species Edaphobacter sp. FHG110511_03. Next base: position 2,143,577 of record NZ_JBZYWL010000001.1, read on the forward strand.
AGTTGATCGAATGCATTTTGAGCGCAGCGGACGGCTTTACAGCCAGCGCTCCCCAGCACGATGACATGACGCTGCTGATTTGCAGGATCCATTAGCCCACGGGAGTGAAGTGTAGGCTATTTCAACTCCATGGTCAGAATGCGACCGTCCGATTGAAAACTTCCGCCAGTGGCCGTCCTGGCATCGAGGAGAGGATCGGTGGGCGTCACGTAAGCTGCGCTCGAGAAGACTCCTGCGGCGTCAAAGCTCTGCAAAAGATAGTCGCGCTCCTTGTCGATCTCCGGGTCGATCTTGTGAGTGACGCCTCCAGTTCTCTGATCCTTCTCGAAGCCGATGTCATGCGTAGCGGAACCAACCCACAGAAGGCGTCCGCCGACGGTCTTATCCGTCTGCCATACGCGAAGATGATGCCGCTCGGCGGCAACCAGCAGGGGATCGGCGCGGGCGAACGACATGTCCTGCGGGCGCCCGAAGAGGTAAAGCGTGCTCATAGGCATCTCGGTGTACGCCTCGTGGCTGAGCGTCTTCAGCAGCCCATTGAGGATCGCCTCCTGGACAGATTTGTCGACAGCGGTCCAGCCAGCAGCCTTGAAGGCGGCCTCAACCTGTACTTTCGTCCCGACAATGGCGAAGTTAACCATGTCGCCAGGATCGCCCTCACCGGACGCCACATCGGAGACTCGTCGCGGAATGTCAGCAAATACAACCGGGGTGATCACGGAGCTGATAGGAGCTACAGAGACGGAGCGGGCAGCGGTCTTCGGCGCAGCTGCGAACTTCACCTTGACCTGGTAGCTACCGGTAAACGTGAGATCGCTGCTTACGTTAACGCGTAGGTATAGCTCGCCCGTGGTCGGCATGGGCACCTTGCCGGAAGAGCCGACAGAGAAAGGGACAGAAGCGCCCATGTCGCTGACTCTGCCGATGACAGCGCCTACTTTGGCCTGATTCAGAGGGAACTGCCGAAGCAGATCTTTCCAGCCGCGATCAACCCCATCGGGCGTAGCCTTGCGCGCATCTGCCATGGTGATATCTCCGCTGGCGGTGAAGTTCGCAAGCTCTCCGGCGGCGACTACCACACCTGTGTCGAGCCACTCGGAGTCTTTCAGCGTGAATTCATAATTCTGTTTGTGCGCAGCAACTGCGGCTACACTCTTTATCTGTTTGTCACGCATGCTGACAATCGCTTCAACACGTGGACCGGCTGGAAGAGAGGGAGGGGCCGTAGACCCGGGAGGGGGGACTGCAACCGGAGAGGGAGGAGAAATCGGGGATGGAGTTTCTACCGGCGACTGAACGACATCATCCGATGCAGGAGCAGGATTTGTCTGGGCAAGAGCGGAGAAGAGTCCTCCGGAGGCAGCGATTAATGCCGCTAAAGCAGTAATGCGAAGAAGCATTCTCCGTCGCTTCACCCACACAGATCGTTTAGAGTGGTTCATATTGAGTCCCCGACTTAAGATGCTCAACACAGTCCTACAGCTTTTGTCGCTCCATTCTTTCACCAGAAAAGCGTTCTGCTGGATCGCTGCGACGATGTGTGTCGTTATGTTGTCCGGATGCCAGGGGATGCTCTTCAGCCCGAGTCGATCCCAGGTACGTATCGTCGACGTCTCCCCGGATGCTCCGGAGATGGACGTGTACCAGAACTCGTCGGCAATCGCTTACCGGCTCGCTTTTGGGACCATTACGTCGTATGTAGCTGTCGATCCCGGAGCCTACACAACGACGGCGACGATGTCCGGCACTAGGCAGGCTCTCGCTTCTTCTAAAGTGACCCTTGCAACCGCGGGGCAATATACCGTGCTGATTGGAAGCTCTTCTGCCAGCTTGCAGCAAATGACGTTGAAGGATCAAAACAAACCCGCTCCGCCAGGACGAACCGCTCTACGAGTGGTTAATCAGGCTACAGTCACCGGTCCTGTCGATGTCTACCTTATTCCCGCGGGACAAAAGATTGCCGACGTGAAACCAGCGGTGATGAACAGTAGTTTTGGCGGTAACACCGGTTATCTGGATCTTCCAGCGGGAACCTATACGCTGGTCATGGAACCAGCAGGGACGGTTCCGATCGACGACGCGGATGCGACCTATGCTGGAGCGCAGGTTGCGTATGCGAGTGGTTCGGCGAGCACGATCGTGCTGATTGATCACCACAAATCTAAGGATCCGGACCTGCAGGTGATTATTGCTCCGGACTACACTCCGCAGACAGCCTCTGACTCCACCGAATCCATGCGATGAAAGGAAAGGCCGCCAAGTTTGATTGGCGGCCTTTTCTACAGAAGGTAAAGATGTAATCAGTAGCGATACTGTTCGGATTTGTATGGGCCTTCGACAGCGACGCCCAGGTAATCCGCCTGCTTCGTCGAGAGCGTCGTCAGCTTGACGCCGATCTTTTCGAGGTGGAGACGGGCGACTTCTTCGTCGAGCTTCTTGGGAAGGATATAGACACCCACCTTGTAGGTGTCCTTGTTCTTCCAGAGGTCGAGAGCCGCAAGCGTCTGGTTGGAGAAGCTGTTGGACATGACGAAGCTGGGATGGCCGGTGGCGCAGCCCAGGTTGACCAGACGGCCCTCAGCCAGCACGAAGATGCTGTTTCCAGAGGGGAAGGTGTACTTGTCGACCTGCGGCTTGATGTTGAGCCGGGTGACTCCCTTGGCGCTGTTGAGCTGGTCCATCTGAATCTCGTTGTCAAAGTGGCCGATGTTGCAGACGATCGCCTGATCCTTCATCTGCTGCATGTGCTCGAAGGTGATGATGTCGAGATTGCCGGTGCAAGTGACGTAGATGTCGCCGCGACCCAGGGTCTCTTCGATCGTGGTGACTTCGTAGCCCTCCATAGCAGCCTGCAGCGCGTTGATGGGGTCGATCTCTGTAACGATGACGCGTGCGCCCAGGCCGCGCAGCGAAGCCGCAGAGCCCTTGCCAACGTCGCCGTAGCCGCAGATGACGGCTGTCTTGCCTGCAACCATGACGTCTGTAGCGCGCTTGATGCCGTCAACGAGGGATTCGCGGCAGCCGTAGAGATTATCGAACTTGGACTTGGTAACGGAGTCGTTGACGTTGATGGCGGGAACAAGCAGCTTGCCCTGCTCCATCATCTTGTAGAGGCGGTGAACGCCAGTGGTGGTCTCCTCGGCAACGCCCTTCCATTCCTTGGCCATCTTCTGGAAGTAAGTGGCATCTTCGGCATGGATCTTCTTGAGGAGATCCTTGATGACCTGTTCTTCTTGATTTCCGGAAGGAGTATTGACCCAGCCATCGCCCTTCTCGAGGTCGACACCTTTGTGGATCAGCAGCGTAACGTCTCCGCCATCGTCGATGACGATCTGGGGGCCAAGGCCACCCTTGTGGCGGAGGGCCTGATCGGTGCACCACCAGTATTCTTCGAGGGTCTCGCCCTTCCAGGCGAAGACAGGAACGCCTGCGGCGGCGATGGCAGCAGCAGCGTGGTCCTGCGTGGAAAAGATATTGCAGCTGGCCCAGCGGACATCGGCCCCGAGGGCGACCATCGTCTCGATCAATACGGCTGTCTGGATCGTCATATGCAGCGATCCGGTGACGCGTACGCCTGCCAGGGGTTTCGCAGGCGCGTACTTGTTGCGGATCGACATCAGGCCAGGCATCTCCTGTTCGGCGATATCGATCTCTTTACGTCCGAAGTCGGCCAGTGACAGGTCGGCGACCTTGTAGGCGAGGGTCTCTAGAGTTGCTGTTGACATGAATAACCTCAATTTCTAAATGCGGGGTTTCGTCTCTTTGCTACAATGGCGGCACGAAAAGACCGTCCTTAGGGTATCAATCTCTGCAGTCTTCATCAATGAAAGCCCTTGCTTCTGCCGTTGCGAAGACTCTAACCCGGGATAAATATGCGACAAATTAATTTTGCTTTTCGTGTTCTTCTCAATTACGCGTCTGATAAGAACTGTCCTTTTTGCGGATCGAAACGTACAGAACTTACCCAGAGGAAACGTGTCATTCTTCATCTGAGAACTTGTCAGGGCTGCGGCTTGAGGTTTCGCTGGCCGAAGGAGACAGCGGGTTTCGCTGAAAAATTCTATCAGCATGCCTACCAGGAGTCCGGCTATACGACGGATATTCCTGATCCGGCCACGCTGAATCAGTTTATCTCAGATAATTTTACCAGTTCTCCAAAGAACTTCGCCTTGCAGATAGCGGTACTGAAGGAACTTCTTCCCAATGGGCGCGTTCTCGATTTCGGCTGTTCATGGGGATATGGCATCTACCAGTTGCTGAACACAGGATACGACGCCTTCGGCTTCGAAATATCTCGTCCGCGCGCGGCGCTTGGCCGGGATCAGCTTGGTGTAAAAATCATCGACGATCTTAACGCCCTGAACGATCTTCCACCGCAGTCGGTCGACGGTATCTTTGCCTCGCATGTTCTCGAGCACCTTCCTTCTACCCAAGGAGTCTTTGAGCTCTTCTCGAAGATACTCAAGCCCAACGGAATCGCGGTAATTACGGTTCCGAACGGAGGCGGCAAACAGGCACGTGAGCTTGGTGTCGACTGGACGCCGCTCATTAATGAAAAACACACGCTTGCCCTGGACCGAAACTTCTTTGAGAAGAATATGTCTAGCTTCGGATTCAACGTGACCACTCTCTCTGATCCCTATCATCCTGGGGAGATACGCAAAGCGATAGAACAGAATCAGAGACTGGCAGCCGAGGGAGAAGAACTCATGATCATCGCTCAGCGATCGGCTGCCTGAAAGCATGTTGTGTCACAGGACATGTCGACCGCGGATCAATCCCGGGAGAAGGGTGGATGTCTCTGGCTCGTTACGCAGAAGCACAATAACGCTGCGTCGAAGCACAGTGCTCCGATAGCGTAAAGTCCGCCTGCAAAACTTTGGGTTGCATCGCGCAGGCGTCCGGTGATGTAGGGGCCAAGAAAGCCTCCGAAACCACCCAGGGTGGTTATCATGGCGACGCCGGCTGCGGCTGCGGTTCCGGCGACGGTGCGGGTCATCAGCGCCCAGAACGGCCCCATCGTGCTCCACAGCCCGATGGCGGCCAGAGAGAAGGCGATAAGCGCCGGCGCGATGCTGCCTGCAATTGCGGCCCATGCAAAGCCCACCGCGGCGAGCGCCATACAACCCGCAAGGTGACCTCGGCGCTCGTTCCAGCGGTCGGAGCTCCATCCGAGGATGACTGTGAAGATCGCGGCCAAAAGGTATGGCAGAGTGGCGAAGCGGGCGATCGTGCTGGCATCGTCGCTGCCATTTGAGAGGCTGTGAAGCATTAACGGCATCCACAGGTTTACGGTATAGACGCCGATCTGGATCGTCACGTAGATGGCCGCCATCAACCAGACCGCAGGGAGTCGGAAGGCATCGGCGAAGTTGTGGTGCTTCGTCGCTCCATAAAGAGAGCGGTCTCGTTCAAGCTCATCGGCAAGCCATAGCTGCTCCTCCGGCCGCATCCACTCGGCCTGGCCGGGGCCGTCTCTCAAGACAAACAGCACGGAGAAGCCGAGCAGCACCGTCGGGATTCCTTCCGCGAGAAAGAGCCACTGCCAGCCATGCAGTCCACCCACTCCATCGAGTCGCAGCAGAGCGCTCGATAAAGGCCCCCCGACGACTCCCGCGAGCGATGTTGCAGTCATGAACTTGGCGACGGCGCGGGCACGCTCGTGGGAGGGGAACCAATACGTGAGATACAGAAGCATGCCGGGAACGAAGCCTGCTTCCGCGACTCCCAACAGAAAACGCATGATATAGAACGAGCCCGGAGAATGAATGAAGCTCATGCACGCTGCGACGGCTCCCCAGGTAATCATGATGCGCGCGATCCATAGACGCGTTCCCACGCGCTGCATCACCAGGTTGCTCGGCACATCGAAGAGAGCATATCCGAGAAAGAATATCCCCGCGCCGGTTCCGTATACTGTGTCGCTGAAGTTGAGCTGCCGCTTCATATCAAGCGCCGCGAAGCCGACATTCACACGGTCGACATAGGCGACGATGTAAAGCAGAAACAGATACGGAATCAGCCGCCAGGTAATTTTTCGGTAGAGAGCATGCGCATCAATGGCGGTGTCGTCTGCTGTCTCATATGGCATCGCTCCACTGTATCGGTTCTCAGGACGAAAGTGCGACCATCTTCTCGGCCTCCAACAGCTTTCGCTTGCGCTCTGTGCCCCAGCGATAGCCGGTGAGCGAGCCATCCTTTCCTATGACGCGATGGCAAGGAACGAGAACCGCTACCGGATTCGCCGCGCAGGCTCTCGCGACCGCGCGTGTTGCCGCAGGAGATCCGAGTTCAGCCGCGAGCTGCGAATAGCTGCGCGTCTCGCCACGCGGAATCTGCTGCAAGGCCCGCCATACCCGCTGCTGAAATGCGGTCGCGCGCACATCGAGTGGAAATGCGGCCGCCGTGGGGTGCTCTCCCATTTGAGCGGTGATGAAATCAACTGCTTTAGCAAGCCATCCTTCTTCTGGTGCCTCCGCAGTCAGATGAGCGCCAGGGAAGCGTGTTCGCAGAATATCGATCACTTCAGATTGATCCTCTCCAAATGCGATCGTGCAGATACCTTTCTCCGTCGCCGCCACCAGCATCTTGCCCAGGGGACTGTCTGACACTGTGTACCGGATCGCAATTCCATTCGCGCCACTTCTCATCTCACGAGGTGTCATGCCCAGCCGGGCTGCGCTGTTTTCGTAGAGTCTGCTGCTTGATCCAAAGCCTGCATCGTAAATTGCATCCGTAACTCGCATGGTTGACTCCCTTAAGGTTTTATCGAAGGTCTTCAGTCGTTGTTGTCTTGAATATTCGGAAGGGCTGATTCCAAAGATTCGTTTGAAAGCGCGATGAAGTGTCAGCCGGTTGATTCCTGCCGCTTCCGCCAGTTCGTTGGTCGTCACCCGTTCCCCCGCATGGTCTTTCAGATAGCGGGCTGCCCGCGCTACGGCTCTGGCCTGAGGATCAGGCGCCGGCGTCGTTCGTTCCGGGTGGCAGCGTCGGCAGGCGCGATAGCCGGCTTCGAGCGCCGCCGCAAGTGTAGGGAAGAACCGGACGTTGGTTCGCACCGGCCTTCTGCTGGGGCAGGTTGGCCTGCATACGATTCCGGTCGATTGGACGGCGTAGAAGAACTTGCCATCGGCCTGGGCATCGCGCTCCAACACCTGCTGCCACTGCCTGCCGGAGAGGATATCGGTGATTTTGCCTGCGGACATCGTCATGCCAGTATCTTCCCTCAACGGCATGGACGCTACACTCCGTTTTGTTCGTTCAAAGTCAGATGAGTTCGGGGATGGGGGCGACCGGCGTGGGAGCGACTGTAGCTGCGGGAAGAGCTACTTTATTTCCGGCTTCGTCAACCTCATTGCTTTCAACATAAAAATGGGTGAGTTGAGCGACACCAAAGCTGGTTGTGATTGCAACGTCCGTAGCGTCGCGGCCCACGGCCATCAACAAGCGGCCGATGCGAGGGCTGTTGTGGCGTGCATCCATTGGCCACCACCGGCCACCGAGATACACCTCATACCATGCGCTGAAGTCACCTGGCCCGCCGTAAGGAATGCGGATATCTCCGAGATAACCCGTGGCATAGCGTGCAGGGATATTCATCGCGCGGGTGAGCGTAATCGCGAGATGCTGGAAGTCGCGACAAACCCCGGTGCGCTCGGTAAAAACATCGAGCGCTGTCTTTGTGGGACGCGCGGCCATGTAGTCGAACTGCACATGGGCATGGACCCAGTCGCGAATCGCGATCGCACGAGACGCTCCTTCGGGCGTGGAGCCGAACAGTTCATAGGCGATCTGCGACATTCTGTCGACTTCACAGTATCGGCTGCTCAGCAGAAACTGAAGTGTCTCATCCGGTAGTCCTTCAACGGGATATTGACGCGCCTCAGAATCCGTTTCATCGCAGCTTCCGTTCAAACGGACAAGGTTGCTTCCTGCCAGCCGCAAAACACCTTCAGGGGCCCTGAACCGGAGGCAGCGATTTCCAAATCCATCGATGTACTCATGCCCCAACAGCTCACTCGTGGCTTGCGGATCGATGTGCTCAATCTTCAGGAGCTCGCTCTCCTGCAAAGACGCATCCAGGGACGGATGCAAACGAAGCATCGCGATCATCGTCAGCGCCGCAGGAAGATGGAACTGAATATCGTACTCAGATCGAATGAGCATAAGATTCTGATTCGGATGCAAATGGAATGAAGTGCAGTTGTGTGACCAGATTTAGGCTTGTCTTCCCTTGCACATAGGGGCATTTTGGAAAAACAAAAGGGCGAGCCATGAAGGCCCGCCCTTGTTTCTCTTGTTCTGACAGGTGTTATTTTGCTACGGAAAGCGCTTGTGCCTGTTCCTTGAGTGCAGCGGCTTTATCGGTCGCCTCCCAGGTGAAGTTCTCTCCGCTCCGGCCGAAGTGGCCGTAGGCTGCGGTTGCCTTGAAGATCGGACGGCGAAGGTTGAGGCTCTCAATGATCCCCTTTGGCGTCAGGGAGAAGTTCTTGCGAACCAGCTCCTCCAACTTCTTCTCCTCCACTTTTCCGGTTTCAAAGGTATCCACGAGTACGCTTACAGGTTCGGCGACACCGATTGCGTAGGCTAGCTGAACCTCGCAACGGTCGGCGAGGCCGGCGGCGACGATGTTCTTGGCCACGTAGCGTGCCATGTAAGCTGCGGACCGATCGACCTTGGTCGCATCCTTGCCGCTGAAAGCTCCTCCGCCGTGACGGCCCATGCCGCCGTAGGTATCGACGATGATCTTGCGTCCGGTCAGGCCGGTATCGCCCATAGGACCTCCGACAACGAAGCGGCCCGTCGGATTGATGTGATATTTGGTGTTCTCATCGAGTAGCTTGGCGGGGATGACGGCCTGGATGACATTCTTCAGAATGTCTCCACGCAGCTCGTCGTTGCCCACGGTTTCCGCATGCTGAGTCGAGATGACGATAGCGTCCACACGAACCGGCTTATGGTTGGAATCGTATTCGACCGTTACCTGGCTCTTGCCGTCGGGGCGAAGGTAGGACATGGTGCCGTTCTTGCGGACCTCGCTGAGCTTCAGGGCCAGCCGGTGAGCAAAAGAGATCGCGGTCGGCATCAACTCGGGAGTCTCGTTCGTCGCATAGCCGAACATCATGCCCTGGTCACCGGCACCACCCGTGTCAACGCCCATGGCAATGTCGCCGGACTGCTTGTTGATGGTCGAGATCACGGCGCAGGTGTTCGAATCGAACCCGTAGAGCGCGTTATCGTAGCCAATCGCGGCGATAGTTCCACGTACCAAGCTCTGGAAGTCGACGTAAGCCTTGGTCGTGATCTCGCCGGCAATGACGACCAGACCGGTACAAGTCAGGGTCTCGCACGCTACACGGCTGTACGGGTCTTGAGCTAGGCAGGCATCCAGAATGGCATCGGAGACCTGGTCGGCAATCTTGTCGGGATGCCCTTCGGTGACGGATTCGCTGGTAAAGAGGAAACGCTCGCGTGTAGCCAAATGAAGCTCCTTCAGGGCAGCCTTATCGAGGTCTGCGCCCATGGGTTGATAGAACCCTCTTATTCTACCTGTCATGGGGTGAGCGCATCCAAGATGCGCAGCCATCGGCCTGCTCTTCATTGCGAATGGCAACATCCCGCATTGAATGGGGAAGAATCGAGTTGTATTAAAAAGCAAACAAAAGGCGTTCGCGTAGATGCGAACGCCTTTTGAAATGAGTATTTTGCAGTCTTTAGAAGATGAACTTCGCTCCGAGCTGCAGAATGCGCTTGTCGCGATAGCCGGTGATATTGCCCGCCGCCGAGCTAAAGCCGCTGGCGCTGATCAGGCTTCCGGTACTGATCGTATCCGGGTTGGTGTGGTTGAAGAGGTTGAACGCCTCGCCGCGGAACTGCAGGTGCATCGACTCTGTGATGTTCAGGTTCTTGAACAAGCCACTATCGACACGCCACCAGCCCGGTCCCTGTACAACGTTCCGTTGAGCGTTACCGCCACGAATCTGGCCTGCAGGAACAGCACTGAACGCGTTGATGTTGAACCAGTGGAGACGGTTGTGAATCGGATTGCCGGGCGTACCCTGATTCGGATCGCCGACACGGTCAGGCCTTCCGCTGGAGACGCTAGAGGTCGAGACCACGCCAACTCCAGCTGGATCGAGTCCGCTTGTCGTCACGCTCAAAGGCAGACCGGTGTTGAAGTAGCCGAGGCCCGAGACCTCCCAACCTCCTAGAAGATGTCCAACCAGACCATGCTGCTCGTAGAAAAACGGCAGGTCATAGACTGCGTTGAAGTTGAACATGTGCCTGCGATCCGCCGCTGATGGGCCGTACTCGGCCCCCGGATTGCTTGAGATCTGCGGAGCACCCGTACGGTCGGCATTGGCATTGGTCAGCGCATGCGACCACGTGTAGTTGGCGGCGACAAGCGTGTTGTGCTTCCACTGCTTACGTGCCGAAGCCTGCAACGAGTTGTAGTTACCCATGAAGATCGGCTGGACCGAGTTGATCGCGCTATAGCCCTTGAAGGGGCGAACGCCGTTCAACAGCGCCACGTTGCCGGCTGTCAGAGCAGTGCCCGGGTTAGCAGCAGCCCATGCTCCGACGGGAGCTTGGTTGATGTCGACCAGGCCAATCAGGTGCACCTGCGAGCTGCCGACATACGTGAGCTCACCGAGAACTCCACCGGGCATCTGCTGTTGAACACCCAGCGACCACTGCTGGTTATATGGCGTGTGGAACTTCGGTGAAGTGGCCCGGATGACCTGCGCGCTGTAGTTCGCATTAGCAGCGACGGCGGCAGGATTATCGAAGCTGGTGTTTGAGATCGTCGGTGTGTTGACGAACGGTGGATTCTGGAAGATGTTCTGCTCGTAGATTCCGAACAGCGAGGAGTCGTAAGCGATTCCGTAGCCGCCCCGCAGCGAGGTCTTGCCATCGCCGAAGACGTCAAGAGCAAACCCCAAACGCGGTGCGAAATTGAGGTTGTCGTTTTCAGCGATCTTTGAACCATAAGGTGAGTTCTGACCGTTGATGCTCACACCATTTGTGATGGCCTGTTGCAGGGTAACGCCTCCGTTGGGCGTTGTACCCGTGCACGGAGCTCCCGCCACGCAGATCAAGCCCTTTTGGTCAATCGTCGGAGCGCTGCTCGCGCTGTAAAGCGATGGATCGAAGGTTGTCAGCTGATGGTTGGCATCCGTGGGCTGTCCGAAGTGGGAGTAGCGCACGCCAAGGTTCAACGTAAGCCGTGGCGTTACCTTCCAGTCGTCCTGTGCATAGCCCTCGATCTGGTTCGCGGTCACGCTTGGGGTTACGTCGTAAGACGCCTGCGTGAAGGTGGAGACAAAGCCGGTGAGGAAATTTGCCCAAGCCTGTTGATAAGGCTGAGCTGTCGAACCCTTTGGCAGGTTTCCATTAGAGAAAGTAAAGCTGCCGGCATTAGCTCCGGCATTATTTTCAGTCTTGTTGTAATGGTTGTAGGTCACGCCAAACTTCAACGTGTGATTGCCAAGCGTCTTCGTCACGTTCGCAAAGATATTGTGATTGTGGTTGTAATCACGATACGGACCGTACGTCGTAATGGAGGTGCCGGCAGTAGAGGTGACGAATGTCAAGGCTGGCACACGCGGCAACGTGGAGGTGAAAGGCAAGGTCGGCTTGATGTCCGGTGAATTTGCATTCGCCGCAAGGCCGACCGGATCGCTCAGCAACGCGCCGTAAGAGTAGGCGTACCCTCCATCGATCAGGAATGTGGGAGTGATGACGTAGGTTGCGTGGCCGAGATAAATTCGTCCCGGAGCGTTCGTGTTGGTCGTATTGACGCCGGGGTAACCGCTGCCCTGGAAAAGTCCGCCGGGCTCCTGCGTCGGAATTGAGTCGTTGATGAAACGGAAAAAGACGTTCAGCTTCTGGCCCAGCTGTTGATCGATACGAGCGATCTGCTGGTTTCCGTTGAAGAGGTTGCGCTGCGGTGCCGACACCAGATTGCCTTTGTTGTCGGGTTGTCCAACGTTTGCATAGATGTCTTTCAGATAGGCCTGAGCCAAGGGGCTGGTGATGGCAACGGTCGTCGTCCCAGTGTTTGTGCACGCGCCTGATGCCTGAATCGTATTAGCTGCGGTGCAAACCGGCACTGTGAAATTGCCAGCTCTTTCAGCAAGGGTAGGCACGCCAGCCAGCGTCAGCGGTTTGTAGGTGATGACGCGTCGGAGCTCCTGCGAGAAGAAGAAATAGGTGCCGTGCTTGCGGCCATCGTAGATCTTCGGCAGCCAGACAGGGCCACCGATCGTGTAGCCGAAGTCGTTATAACGCAGCGGGCCACGCGAGGTTGTCTGTTTCGTCGCGCCGGTAGGAGTCGTGGTCAGCTTGTTCAGAACATCGTTCGCGTTGAAGATGTCGTTGCGAACGAACTCATAGGCGCTGCCGTGGAAGTTGTTCGTTCCGGATTTCGTGATGACGTTGATCTGACCGCTGGCGCTGCGTCCAAACTCGGCCTCATAGGTTCCCCGCAACGTCTTGAACTCAGCAATAGCGTCAACCGAAGGGTACGTGAGCAGAGTAGCGTTGGAGCCGCGATCGACGTTATCGGCTCCATCGACGGTCCAGGCGTTTCCGCTGGTTCGCGAGCCGTTGACCGAGAAGTTGACGACGTTTGTTGCGCCGTTCGGGCTCGAATTGCCGATATAGATCTGATCCGCGCCCGAATAGGCCACACCGGGCTGCAGGCCGACGAGCTGTTCATAGTTGCGGCTTGAAAGCACAAGCTCGCGAACCTGCGTTCCATTGATCAGGCCTGCCTGCGTTGCATTCTCCGTGTTGATGGACTGGGTGTCAGCAGTAACTACGACTTCCTGGACAGCCCCAGGCTTCAGTGTGGCATTCATGGTCAATGAATCGTTGACATGCAGCACGATGCCTCGAAACACCTGGTCGCCGAAGCCAGAGGAACTGACCGTAATCTGGTATCCGCCAAGGGGAAGCGTGGTGGCCGTGTAGTAACCGCTGCCGTTTGTTGTAACTTTCCGTACGACCTCGTTGCGATCGGAGTTCAGCAGGGTTACTGTGGCGCCGCTGATAGCGGCCCCACTCGCGTCCGTTACGGTTCCGCTAATACTGCCTAGAACGTTTTGCGCCCGGCTGTTTTGTGCGCCCAAGGTCAAGACTGCCGCCGCGATAAGCATCGCGCGACAGGCAACATGCCTGAATCCCGTCATCACTGTCTCCTCAAGTTGTGCCGTGGACCAGACGGGTTCCGTCCGATCTCTTTTTTTACTAAGAACATTTGGCAGGTATAAGCGCTAGCTCTACCTGCCATGATTTTCTTTATGAAAAGAGAGTTAAATCTTTATACGGGCATTGTCAATCAATTCCTGCGGGGAATCGAAACGTAATTCGTTTTCAGGCAACAGTTAGCGGTTCGGACCCGCCAGATTAGAGAAATAGCCGGCCATGGAGGACATACTTCCATACGCCCCAGCTCAGCACGACCAGCATCCCGATCATGACGGCGATGCCGATCCAGCGAGCATCTAGCCGCGAACCTGCGCTGCCCGAACGGTTTCGCCGGACATTCTCTGCAAATTCCGTCCAACCTTCCTCTTCGCCCTCGGCTCCTATAGCGCGCAGCGTGGCGTCGAATCGTTCAAGCCAGCCCGCTTCTTCCAGCCCCACCGCGCTCAGATAGCTGCGAACGATCCCCTTGCGAAAGACACCCCCGGGAAGCTCAGTGAGGTTGCCTGCCTCGAGCGCCTCGAGATGACGTACCGAGACCTTCGTGACCGCGCAAATGGTCTCGAGCGTAACCTGCCGCCTCTCGCGCTCCATTCGCAACTCGTCGCCGAATCGTTCCATCCCGCCGTGTCCCGCCTGAATTTTATCTGCAAATCTAGGCCATTTTGGGCAGGATAGTACCGGAGCTCCTATCAAGTCAAAGCCTCACAGAAGGCATATTTGACTGGAACCAAAGTAGTTAGATCTCAATTCCCGATTCGGTTTGGCTGAAGAGATTCTTGAGGCTCACTTCTGTGCGGCTATGTTTTGACCGTACCATTTCCGCCTTCTATCATCGAAGGAGGGCTCCAGCGGAAGATGTATTAAGATTCATCTATCCCGTGCGGGCGAACAGGGAAGAGGCGAGGCCAAAAGAGAACGATTGCGTATCCCTTTTCCAATTTACATCCCCCTCCTGAAGGCCGCCGGCTTTGCGGCTTTACTCTTCCTGGTTGAGATTTATCAGGGAACCGCTCCCGCCTTTGCAATTTGCGCATTTATTTTCATAGTTATAGCTACGCTCACCTTTAATCTGGCGGGAGGACTTTCGCGGCCTTCCGGGGCCTATGTCTTTTTCTACGCGATTCTCGCGGTGATCCTAGGACTTGTCTGGAAAGCGATTCTGGGTGAGCCGGCAGACACCAATCTGGCACAGCCAAATCTCACGATGGAGGTCTATGTCGGCAGCATCGCGGCCATGTGGATAGCCGTTGCTGTCAGCAGGAAGCTAGCGCTCAAGCGCCCACTTCTGGGCAACCTCGTAACCCCCGCAAATATGCAGAATGCTGCAGTCGGGTGCATGGTGACCGGCATCACCATGGCTGTGGCTCTGCAAACAGTGGAGGTCCAGCAGGGCAGTGCGCTCAGCGCGCTCAGCCAGATCAATCGATTTCTGCCTCTGGCTCTAATCCTTGGGATCATTTATGAGATCCGTAGAACCGGTGGCAGAAGAAGTGTAAGTTGGATCGTCCTGATCTCCGGGGGAGCGATCTTTTGTCAGGGATTGCTCGGCTTTTCGAAAGAGGCTATCTTCACGCCATTCGCCTGCTGGTTAATCGCTGCAGGTTCACAGGGATACCGATTCTCGAAAGCCCAGATTTTCAGTTTGGTCATCGGAATTCTCCTCATGGGGCACTATCTGGTGCCCTATGCGCAATATGGAAGAAACTTTGTTGAGCCGACGTTTGCGGGGCGAGTTCGCACCAGCGTCGATCTGCTGTCAGATCTTGAAGACACTCGCACGAAGTACGAATCAAGCAGCGCCGACTACTATGACCGACGGATTCAGGGATACTTTGATACCTCGCAAGGGTTGATGGATCGTCTGCAGATGATTTCGCCGGATGATGTCCTCCACGATCTGACTGAGAAAAGAGGACCCATCGGGTCTTTCCCCATCATTATGGAGTTCGAGAATCTCATCCCACACTTCCTGTGGCCTAGTAAACCGGCTGTCAACTTTGGAAACTTTTATGCCCACGAAATGGGTGGGCTTGCCGACGATGACATTACCACCGGGGTCTCGTTCTCTCCCTCTGGAGAGGCGTTCCACGTTGCCCGTTGGATGGGGATTTTTTTCTGGGCTCCCCTGGTGTGGATCCTACTCTTCACGCTCTTCGATTCTCTTTGTGGAGATACCAGGGTTTCTCCCTGGGGACTTTTGATGTGCGCATACTTTGCTCACATCGCGCCGGAGGCGGGGCTTGCAGGAGCCATCTATATGATGGGGCCTATTACCGTGGGCCTGGTTGTAGCCGCCTTTGCCTCTGCCTACGTCATGCCGCTTATAGGAACGCTCTTCAAAGGGCCGAGCCAGGTCACAGTCCACCGCGGGATTCCAGTACGCGGGGTTCCCCGGCGCGCCCGGACGCTTCCGCAACCCGGGATCGGACAATAGCGATCCTCGCTGCCATACACTGGTAACAGCATGAATAAACTCGTAGTCGGCAACCTCGTCCATCGTCCCCTGCGCTCTCTCATCAGCGCTCTTGCCATTGCTATCGAGGTCATCATGATCCTGTCGATCACGGCCATTCTGCTGGGCAAGATCAGCGGATTCAAGGCGCGCCAGAACGGCATTGGTATGGACATGATCGTTCGCCCCGCCTCGACCAATAATTTTATCGGGATGAGTGCTGCCGGAGCCTCGATCAAAGTCGCCGACGTCCTCAGTAAGATTCCCCATGTCGTTGTCGCTGCACCGGTAAACATCCAGCTTACCGGCTCGTTAGACAGTATCTATGGGATTAACTACAAGACCTTCAACGATCTGCTCCCATTCACATTCCTCTCAGGATCCGCATTTCAGGGACCGGATGATGTGATCGTTGACGATTACTCCACGGGGGGGAAGAAGGTCGGCGATACGATCAAGATCCTCGATCACAATTTTCGGATCTGCGGAATCGTGGAGCACGGTAAAGGCGGCCGCAAGTTTATCCCCATCGATACCATGGGGGCATTAAATGGAACTCAGGGCAAAGCCTCGATGTTTTACGTCAGAACGGAGAATCCTCCTCGATACCAGGAAGATATCCGTAAGGCAATTCTGGCTACTTCCGGAATGAGTCAATACGACGTACGTACAGCAGAAGAATATCTTTCGGCTATTTCGCCCACCAAGCTTCCCTATATGAGCACCGCCATCCGTGTCGTTGTAGGGATCGCCCTGGTCATTGGCTTTCTGGTGATCTTCCAGTCGATGTATACGGCAGTGATGGAGCGGACACGTGAGATTGGGATTCTGAAGTCTCTGGGAGCGTCCCGAATTTATATCGTCTCCCTCGTCCTGCGAGAGACGGCGTTGATTGCCGCAGTAGGAATTGCACTTGGCGTTGCTGCAAGTTATCTGTTAAGCTCGGCGCTCAGCGCACGCTTTCCAACGCTGGACTTTGTTATCGATCTGCCCTGGGTATGGAAGTCAGTTCTGATCGCCTTTACGGGTGCTTTGCTTGGAGCTATCTATCCGGCCTATAAAGCCGCGAGCAAAGACCCCATCGACGCACTCGCCTATGAATGACAGGGTGTCTTGGCCGTAAGCTCCTGCATCTTATACAGTCAGCGGAGTTTTGAACCAATTTTGTAAAATGTAGAACTGCTCCTAGGGCGCTTCGTTCATGAAATCTATCTACGATTCTGACCATGGCATGAGGCCAGCGATGACCCGCACTCCCGCTCGTGGGATCGAGCTCTTTCTGCTGCTTATAGCCATTGTCTTTCTCGCATTCCATGCGATGCATCTCCGGGCGGATTTTCCAAATCATTCCCCATGGATGGATTGGGCGAAGTATACCGACGAAGGGTGGTATGGAGACGCGGCCATTCGCCATTTCCAGCGTGGCGATTGGTACGTTGCGGGCGATTTCAACCCGGCCGCCGCTCTTCCCGTGTGGCCATTGCTCGAGTCGGCGATCTTTCGCGTAACCGGTGTCAATGTCGTAGCCGCGCGCGGCCTGACGGTGGGGATCTTCTCTCTGATTCTTCTGTCGGTATATTTTCTTGTTCGACGATGGGAGCAACTGCAATGGGGCGAGTCCCGCAGATCGCTCGCTCCCGCTATCGGGGTTCTTCTACTGGCCGTGAGCCCGTTCTGCTATGTCTTTACCCGCATGGCGATTCTGGAGCCGATGTTGATTCTGCTCACAGTGCTCTCACTGCTGGCCGCATCGTACCTCCCTGGGTCTGAGGATGCGCCTCGAAAAGGCGGATGGGTACGTAGATGCATCCCAATCGTGTCTCTGGGGCTCCTGCTCCCTTTGATGGTTCTTACGAAGACCACCGCGATCTTTCTCCTTCCCTCTATCGCTTGGTTGCTGTTCGCGCGCGCCGGCTACAAGATTCGCACGGCGCTGAAATTGGGAGCTCCCATCGCCGCCCTCGCGGGTTCGCTCTGGGCTGGTTATTACGGGGTGATAGTGCGTCCGCACTTTTTGGGAGACTATCAGTACCTTTTCACGGCGAACACCTCTACAGGGGTTACAAGCCAGAACCTCTTCGAGGTATTGCGCGACAGCTTTGCCGATGGAATGTGGATGGGGCAGATTCTGTATCCTCTTGCCCTCATAGCAGCCCTGGTGGCACTGTTGGTTCGGCCGCGTTGGTTGCGAAATCCTCTGTTGCCATCGCTGCTTCTATGGATTGCCGGATACGCCGCGTTCATTATTTATCATGACAATCTCCAGCCTCGCTATTACCTGGTGATCGTCGTTCCGCTGACATTATTGACCGTGATTGTGTTCGAGCGGGGCTGGCGCGCACGCGGTTCGCTGGCGTTGTTGCGTTCTCCCTTACCTATCGCCTGTGCCGCCGCGCTGATGATCGTGGCAGCGACGGACGCCCGGCAGACGATCAACTATGTTCGGCATCCCGAGTACACCTTCGCCGGTGCTGCCGATCGTATCCGCCAGATCGTTGATTCGGATCATACCCATAATCCATTGGTACTCTCCATCAGCGGCTCGGACCTCTCGCTGATGACAGGATTGCCTTCGATCTGTGACGATTTCGGTACGATGGATCTTTCGGAGCGAGTCCAGGCCTATCGGCCTGGTTGGTACGTTGCATGGAACCAGGTAGACGACGATAAGATGGACGCCCTTACCTCGCTCTATCGCCTGAAACGGGTCGCATCCTTTCCAGCGATGGATGATCCTGAGCGGAATCTCATGATTCTGTATCGTCTGGATCCGATTCCTGCCGAGACTCCGCACAAGTCTCGGCCTCGCACCGTCCCACGTTTCCTCCAGACTGGTTTCAGTCATCGTGACGGTCAGATTGAGGTGCAGCACTAATGGGTCTGCAAGGAATCGAAAACTCCCTGCATCCAGCCGTCGGTACCCCGCATCCATGCTTTAAGCTCGAGGTAATGTATCCTCTGAACTATCAGAGATCTATGTTGCGTGGTCTGATAGAAGTCCGCTTGTAGAGCGGTAGCGAAAGACTGATTCTTAAGGAGAGCTATGCCGAGTCAGCAGGAGGTGAGATGGTCACAGTTGAAGGTAGGCCTCATCGTCCTGGTGGCGTCTGTCGTGCTCGTGACTCTGCTGTTTCTGATGACCAGTTCGGCCGGCTTGGGAATTCTCTCCCACAAACTGACGATCACGACGTATTTCGAGAACTCCGCTGGCTTGAAACCGGGTGCAGCCGTGAATCTGCAGGGCGTAACCATCGGTACAGTCAAGACGGTGACAGTGGTTGCGACTCCGGACAGGAAGCTGACGCCGGTCAGAGTCGTCATGAAGCTGAACGAAAAGTATGCCGATGAGTTGAAGAAAGACTCCAAGGCCTCTCTGACGACCATCGGCGTGTTGGGCGATACAGTGGTCGACATCAACAGCCAGTTTGCCGTGGGTCCCCCGCTTCGCGACGGCGACGAGTTGAAGACACTCGAGACGCCAAGCTTGACCGATGTAGTGAAGGCAAGCCAGGGAACCATCGAGAGCCTTAACGTGATTCTGGCCAAGATGAATACCATCGTCGACAACCTGCAATCGGGCAAGGGCTCGATCGGGCAACTAATTAATAGTCCGGACCTCGCCAATAAGGCGACCGCCACCGTGGACGAGGTGCACAAGCTCACCGTCAGTTTGAACAGCGGCAAAGGAACACT
The DNA here is from genome assembly GCF_059115365.1 of Edaphobacter sp. FHG110511_03. Lineage (NCBI taxonomy): Bacteria > Pseudomonadati > Acidobacteriota > Terriglobia > Terriglobales > Acidobacteriaceae > Edaphobacter > Edaphobacter sp. FHG110511_03. Next base: position 2,162,934 of record NZ_JBZYWL010000001.1, read on the forward strand.
GGGCAAGCTGGTGAACGATCCGTCCCTCTACAACCGTCTCAACGAGACGGTCACAAAGCTGGAGGACATCGCCAATGATCTGGACAACGGAAAGGGCTCTGCAGGAAAGTTACTCAAAGATCCCAGCCTGTATGACAATCTGAACTCCACCCTGAAGCATGCCAACTCGCTGATGGCCGACGCAGATGCGGGCAAGGGAGGCGCTGGACTGCTGCTGAAAGATCCGCAGTTCCGCAAGCAGCTCGATGACACCTTTACTCAGGTCAATCATCTGGTGACTGGAATCAATCAGGGTCGCGGAACTCTGGGCAAGCTGGCGACCGAGGACACGCTTCACACCAACATGAACAATCTGCTTACCAACAGTTCCGACCTGGTCTCTGCAATTCGTCAGAACCCGAAGAAGTATTTGACGATTCGCCTAAAGATCTTCTAAGGCATATTCACCAGCGTTCCTGCGGCCGCCGAATTCGGCGGCCGTTTGGTTTTCCTTTACTCAAGGAAACGCGCCCCACATCCCCACTGAAATCTTTTCTTTGCGCACTGGCGGGAGTAGTGTGGAGATACTGGCGATAAAAGCCTTTGTATCTACTTGAGGAGAGCCATGAACTTTACGTCATTGAAGTTTGTTCTTCCTGCCTTGGCGTTGGCCGCCTGCCTGTTCCCGGCAGCTGCGGAAGATGTCTCCGGGCCAAAGTCCGCACCCAGGAAGCTAACGATCTTCGATCTCTCTGCGATCGACACCTCGGCGGACCCGTGCGCCGATTTTTATCAATACGCATGCGGAAACTGGAGAAAGACCAACCCCATCCCCTCCGACCAGACGCGATGGGGAAGGTTCAATGAGCTCGCAGAGTACAACAACTACCTGCTCTATTCCGATCTGAAGGCAGCAGCGGACGCACCGAAGACTCCGCTCCAAAAGAAGTATGGCGACTACTTCGCCGCATGCATGAACTCTGATTTAGCCGATAAGCTCGGCGCGAAGCCGATTGAGCCGGTTCTTAAGACGATTGCGGGATGGAATGACAAGAAGAAGCTGGCAACCCTGATGGGCGAGACGGAGAATAAGTTCGCCATAGGTTATTTCTTCAACTTCGGTTCAGATCAGGACCAGAAAGATTCAAGCCAGCAGATCGGAGAGGTCGATCAGGCCGGCCTCGGACTTCCTGACCGCGACTATTACTTGAACCAGGACGACCGCTCGAAGAAGATTCGCTCACAGTATCTGGAGCACATGACGAAGATGTTTACTCTGGCCGGCGATACCCCCGAGCAGGCGGCAAAGGAGGCCCAGCACGTTCTTGAGATCGAGACGGCACTGGCGGAAGGCTCCTTGTCCCGTGTGGATCGCCGCAATCCAGCCAATGTGTACCACATCATGACCATCGCGGAGTTACAGTCGCTGACCCCGGACTTTGACTGGAAGGTCTACCTCGGGGCAAAGAAACAGAACGGGCTCAAGACGGTAAACGTGGTGTCGCCCGGTTTTTTCAAGACGATGAATCAGCAGATCGATTCGGCCGAAATGGATGGGGTGAAGAGCTACCTGCGCTGGCACACCATTCATCGGTACGCAGCCAGTCTCAGCGATGCCTTCGTGGCAGAGAACTTCCACTTCTATGCGGAGACCCTGGCGGGGCAGAAAGAAATTGCTCCCCGCTGGAAACGATGCACCCAGGCTACGGATCGTGCGCTCGGCGAAGCCGTCGGCCAGGATTGGGTCGCGAAGAATTTTCCTCCCGCAGCCAAAGAAAATATGGAAAAGCTGGTCAAAGCACTCGAGGCGGCGCTTGACCAGGACATTCAGCACCTGGATTGGATGAGCGATGCCACCAAAGTCAAAGCGAAGGAGAAGCTCGATGCCTTTCGCGACAAGATAGGTTATCCGGACAAATGGCGAGACTACTCCTCCGTGAAGATTGAGCGTGGGAACTACGTCGGAAATGTGCAGCAGGTGGCTGCTTTCGACGACAGGCGCGACTTGGCCAAGATCGGTCAGCCCGTCGACGAAAAGGAGTGGAGCATGACCCCGCCCACGGTTAACGCCTATTACAACTCGGCGAAGAACGACATTAACTTTCCCGCAGGAATTCTGCAGCCGCCGTTCTACGACTTCAAGATCGATCCACCGGTCAACTTTGGCGGCATTGGGGTCGTCATCGGCCACGAGATGACCCATGGCTTCGACGACCAGGGCAGCAAGTACGATGCAAAGGGAAATGTCCGCAGCTGGTGGACCGAGGAGGATCGCAAGAAATTTGACGAGCGCACGGGCTGCGAGGTGAAAGAATACAGCGGCTTTGAGGTGGCTCCGGGACAGAACCTGGATGGCAAACTGACGCTGGGAGAGAACACCGCCGATAATGGCGGGCTGCGTCTCGCCTATCAGGCATTGATGAGCACGCTCGCCGAGCAGAATGCATCGACCACCGCGAAGCTCGACAACTACACGCCTGCGCAGCGCTTCTTTTTGGGCTACGGGCAGGTGTGGTGCGAAAACGTGACCGAGCAGGCAGCGCGGTTGAGAGCGAAGACCGATCCGCACTCTTCAGGGCGCTGGCGAGTCAATGGAGCCGTACAGAATTTTGAGGAATTCGGCAATGCCTTTGGCTGCAAGGTGGGCCAGCCCATGATGCCGGCCAACGCCTGCCGCGTCTGGTAGTTCGTTTCGCTTTGGCATCTGTCCCATGAAGCAAAGCCGGGCTCGCCCCGTTTTTTGCTTCATGGGTGATTCCCGTGGCCGGAAGTGGCGCAAAGTCGCCGCTCCTTCTACAATGTCCAAAGGAATTTATCCCTAAAGAATTGCTCGCAATAGGCGGCGTCAAGGTAGCCGGCGCCGGCGAGGATTAAGGAAGCGCATGAAGTTGAGCAGGATTGGCCGGGTTTCAATGGCCTTGGTAGTTTCCGTTGCAATGGGTCTGGGCATGACGGCGTGCGGTGGCGGCACAGTCGCTTTTCTGTGGGTGCTTGGCACGCAGTTTAACCAGATTGCAGGATTCAAGGTCGATAACTTTTCAGGCAATCTCACCCAGGTGGTGGGCTCGCCCTTTAGCTCCAACGGCACCAATCCCATCTCCATCGCGGTGAAGCCAGGCGGGCGGTACGTTTACGTCGTGAACAAAGGAGTCGCAGCTACCACCACGACTCCGGCGACTCCGGGGAATATCGCCCTCTTCAGCGTTGGCGGAGACGGCGTCCTGACCTTCCAGCAGACTTATACCAGTCGCGGAGGAACACCGGTTTGGGCTATCACCGACTCTACCGGCGGCTTTCTCTATGTCCTCGACTCGCTTTATCCGGATACTCCCGAGTACCCGAACCCAAACCACCTGGGAGCCATCACTGTCTTCGCCATCGATCCAAATACTGGGCGCTTGCAGCTGATTCCCAATCAGCAGTTCAAGGATAGCAATCAGACGCAGTTGACCTTCTTCCCGGTCGGGCCTTCGCCGACGATGATGGTTGCCACTACTGGTTGCGTTTTTACGATCGATACAGGCGATCAGACTGTATACCCCTTCGCTTCTGGAGCTAACGGACAGTTGACCGTAACCGCGAACGGGCCTACCGCCACAGGCGCAGGCAATATCACCTCGATCAGCACCGCCAAAGGCTCCGTGTACCTGACTGACGCTGCGGCAACCGCTGACAGCCTTGGCGGGCGCATTCTTCCTTACACCATAGGTACAGGCTCGGCCTGCTCCTTGAACACGCTTACCGGCGGGCCTGTCAACAACCTGCCAACCAGCTCAAACCCGGTCTACTCGATGGCAGATAACACCGGAAAGTATCTGTACGTCCTCAACCGCTCTTCGCTCGATCCGACGAACAAGGCCAGCTCCATCTCCGCGTTCAGCATCGATCCCACGAGTGGAAAGCTGCAGTTCCTTGGTACGGGCGGAAGTCCGTTTATTGGTAACCCATATCCTGTGGGTGCCGGGCCGACTTGCATGGTTGAAGATCCCACAAACCAGTGGGCGTACACCTCGAATAACATCGATGGAACAATCACCGGTAAGAGAGTCTCTTCCACCTCTGGCGAGCTAAGAGAGTTGCCGCGAAATTCGACATTCCCGACAATCGGTCAGCCAACCTGCATGGCGCTTAGCCCGAACGTTAACTAATCAGCACGGGATGTCGGCTCACAGGACCATCTGCTCCTTTCTCGATTGGGGAGGGGAGCAGATGAGATAGCCGATTCCTCCCGCTAGGCAATTGGATCGGTATTTGGAGTAAGGAAGCACATGAGGTTGAAAAAGATGGGCCGTGGAGCGTTAGCCTCAATTGTATCCGTGGCGATGGGGCTTGGCCTTACGGCATGCGGCCGCGATTATACAGTCGGCTACGTCTACGTCACCACAGCGCAGGGTACGGCGGGGCTGGTCAACGGCTACAAGGTGGATTATCAGCAGGGCTATCTCGTCCAGCTCGCGAACTCTCCTCTGCCTTCCGGAGGAAAAAATCCCGTCACTGTTGTTGCGTCGCCGGATCACAAGAGCATCTACGTCGTTCATCGTGACGATTCAAATGTGGTTCACTTCCTTATCGGAACCGATGGCAAGCTCTACCCACAGAAGACCTACAACATTACCGGGAGCTTTGCCACCGATGCTTCCATCGACGCAGCAGGCAAGTTTCTCTACGTAACCTATACCTATCAGAACACCCTCCTTCCCGATGGCTCCCAGCAGCAGCTCTATACGCCTGCCAATCCGGGTCCCGGTGGTGTCACGATCTTTGCCATCAACCCGGATGGCACGCTAGGTACTTCCCCCGCCACGTTCCCTCTGGGACGTGCTCCGGTAAAGATCTCGGCAACAAGCCCGAATCATTTCGTCTACGTAATCGCTCAGGACGCTGAGACCTCTGCGAATCTCTTCGGATTCACGGAGAATGCGGATGGGTCCTTGAGTGCTTTGCCTGGGGTAACGATCAATCCCGGCAATGTAGTCTCCACTGGCTTCCAGTCTGGCCAAACTCCTGCGGGGATCCTCGCCGATAGCTCGGGAGCCCACCTCTACGTCACCGACCAGGCATTGAATGACGTAATGGCATACTCGATTGCCGCCAATGGCATACCGAGCCTGATCGCCACGACAAGCACAGATTCAGCGCCCGCTGGCCTCACCATCGACGGAAGCGGCAAATACCTCTACATCGCAAGTGCAGGGGCCGGCGCAATCAATGGATATACCTTCGGCGCCAATGGCGAGCCCATTCGTTCCAGCGTCTCGGGAAGCGTACAGGTTGGAACCGGACCAACATGCCTCTCGATGATTGGAGCTCCCAGTACGGGTGAGCCGACCCACGCGACCTACCTCTATGCGTCCAATGCGTTGAGCAGTAGCATCTCGGGAACCCAGATGAATGCTGCGGACGGACGTCTCATACAGGTACAGAGAACCCCGTTCGGAGCGAACGCTTTACCTTCCTGCCTCGTGGCAGTGCCTGCAATACCGGGGCGCTGATCTTTCGGGCCTGAAGATAGAATGAAGCAAGACGGCGTGATCCGCCGGATGAAGGAAGAGGATGAGTTTGACAGGAAAGATCTTTGAGTCGACGCACACGGACAAGGTCGCAATGCCGGCCTCCAGAAAGGCCTCATTGAGGTCGCGGTTTGCTTCGGCGCTGCTGCTGACCGGTGCACTCGGTTTGACCGCCTGCACTCGTAACTATACGGTGGCGTATGTCTACGCAACCGCCCAAAGTGGCGGAGTCAATGAGTATGGGGTGGACTATCAGTCCGGAGCGTTGGTTCCCATCTCAGGGTCGCCAGTCGCAGCCGGTACGAATCCCGTAAAAATTACCGCATCGATCGACGGCTTGTTCATCTATGTCTTGAACCAGGGCGACTCGAAAGTTCAGGAGTTCTCGGTCGAAAGCGATAGCGGCAAATTGACCTCAGTGAATACCTATCCCACCGGGAACCACCCTACGGCATTGTCGATGGACCCGACCGGGAAGTTTCTCTATGTCACCTTTACCTATCAGCCGGGATACTCTGACGCGAACCCCGGCCCTGGCGGTGTAAATATCTTCCCCGTCAATGCCGATTCTTCACTTGGGACGCCGCTCGTTCAGCCGCTTGGCAATAATCCGGTGGATGTAACGACCACAAACTTCGATCACTACGTCTACATCATCGATGCGGAGCCCGCGGTTGGCTCGGGATCGCAAGTAGGCTGGCTTCTCGCCTTTTCTCAGAACGCCACCTCAGGAGCTCTGACGCCAGTCGGCAAGACCAACATCTCGACCGACACGACCGGAAAGACGGTCGCTACCGGATATGGGGCGGGGACCAGCCCCAGCGCGATCGCAGCCGATCCGACCGCACGCTGGGTTTATGTAACCGACCGCGCAACCAATCAGCTCTATGGAAATATCGTGACCGCCGGTGGCCTGCTCACGCCAATGCAGAATTCGCCATTCGCTACCGGTCTGCTTCCGGTCGCGGTCACGGTGGATCCACGTGGCAAGTACATGTATGTTGCCAACTTCAATGACAACTCCGTAAGTGCATACGCGATCGATCCATCAACTGGAGCCCCCGTCGGCGCAGTCGGATCCAGTTCCACTAAGGTAGGAACCGGGCCAACCTGTATAAGCATCGAGCCTGCATTGGGCGTGTACACGTACACCTCGAACAATCTGGACAACACCACGTCCGGCCTGAAGTTGGATGCTCATAACGGTACGCTACAGAACGTACAGAACACGCCCTTCCCGGCGGCCGGAATTCCTACTTGTGTCGTGGCGGTTGCAAACGCATCGCGAGGGCATGCGACCCAGGTCGTGAATCCATAATCTCCGTCAGATGTTCTGAGGGCCTCGCTTCGGCGAGGCCCTTTTTTTTCATGCAACGTTCCGTCGTGAAGAAGGAGGGAAGCGGTTAAGGATGGCTTTGCGGATGGGATTCTCGAAGAAGCGATAGATGAAGATCGAAAGCCCGACGAGCACGGCATACGAGATCCATGGATCGAGCGCCGTGACATGGAGCCGTTCTGGAAGATGAGTGCTATGGATCAAGATGAAGACGTTGAAGTGGAGCAGGTAGAGACAGTAGCTGCTCTCCCCGACCAACAGGAGAGGTCCCCACGAAAAGATGCTGGAAATCGCGTGTTTGCCGCTCAATCCAAAGACCAGTGCGCCAAATAACGGCAACAACAGCCCGCCATGCAGGATGAGATACGGTACACGTTCCGAGGCGAGATAGAAAAACAACCCAAGCCCGATAAGGGATGCAGCCGCGATGAGCATCCGCCTCCGTTCGGAGATGGATGTCATCAACTGCAGTCTTGAAAGCGCGATTCCCGAGAGGAAAGTCGCGGCGTAGGGAAGCGGTGTGTATTTCAGAAAGCGAACCAGCGTCGTTGACGTATAGCGGTCCACTGGAGAGGAGAGGTGGTCCGGATTCACCCAGAGATAAAGCGCTACTGGTGCGAGATCGATGATCCAGAGCGCAAAAAGCGTCAGCACGAGACGCGAAGGCCTGCGGGGCCACGGAAGCCGGATGAGCCACGGAAAGGCAGCGTAGAAGGCCATCTCGCAAGAGAGCGTCCATGCGACGGTGTTCCAGAAGGTAGCCAGCGATGGGCTCCATCCCTGGAGTAATACCGGGGTAAGCGCAACTCCCTGCCAGAATTCTGTTGTTGAGCGCACATGCCATTCGAGATCAAGCACAGGCAGCGAGATCAGCAGGACAAGCAGGTAGACAGGATAGAGGCGCGAGAAGCGAGCCATCCAGAAATCGCGCTTCACCAGATTCGCGCCACGATCGAAGTAGTTATACGAGAGGATGAATCCGGAGATCAGGAAGAAGACGTTGACGAAGACGAATCCGTGCTCAACGAAGGGGCGAATAGGTCCGAGGTGCGGCGGAGTGAAGTGAAACAGGACGATGTTAAGAGCGAGCAGGGTGCGAATGCCTGTCAGAGCAGGTAATGATGGCTTACGTGCCGGTTTAACCAGCGGCGTCGTTGCTGTGGAGGCCAAATTCCTATCGTCCCTAGGGAGTGTTAACGCGCTTTCAAGATGTTTGATGCGGGGAGGTTCCGAAAGCTACCGCGACGTCAAGCGGTGACGAGCGAGCCGATCTTTTCCCCGGCTACAACGCGAACGATATTCCCCTGCTCCCGCATGCTGAAAACCATCATCGGCATATTGTTGTCGCGGCACAACGATACGGCTGTCGTGTCCATTACGCCCAGATTGAGGCGCAGGATGTCGTTATAGGTGATCTGTTCAAATCGGGTTGCTTCAGGGTCCTTCTTGGGATCGGCCGAGTAAATGCCATCGACCGAGGTGGCCTTGAGCAGGATGTCGGCCTTGATCTCCATCGCGCGCAGTGCGGCGGCAGTGTCGGTGGAGAAGAACGGGTTTCCGGTTCCGGCGGCGAAGACGACAATGCGGCCCTTCTCAAAATGGCGTATGGCGCGACGGCGGATGTAGGGTTCGGAGACCTGGTGCATCTCGATGGCGGACATCACCCGGCAGAAGATCCCGCGCTTCTCGATCGCGTCCTGCAATGCGATGGCGTTAATCACCGTCGAGAGCATTCCCATGTGGTCGGCAGCCACGCGGTCCATGTCGATGGCCTGTTGGGCGACTCCGCGGAAGAAGTTTCCTCCTCCGACGACGATTCCGATCTGGCAGCCGAGAGCGTGAGCGGATGCGATCTCTTCGGCTACTTTATGGATGAATACGGCATCGATACCGAAGCCACGGCCTGCGGCCAGGGCCTCTCCTGAGAGCTTAAGGAGGACTCTTTTATACATGTCAGGTTCAAGTATCGCATGGGCAAATCGAAATAGCGGCCATGCTCCTGCATGACTTTGCCTCATTTAGGCAGAGCGGCGGAAGGCTGCCGCTGCGCCCCTTTTCGGCTGTCTGTAGCCGTACTCCGAATCTATCCCAAAGTATATGAATCTAAAAGGAATAGCGGATCTGCCCGCTGAAGCTGCGTGGAGTCAGAAAGTGAGTCCCCGAGAAGGTGGAAAGAAAATTGTATAGCCCGTCGACATTTGTAAGATTTACGACCTCGAACCTCAGACCAACACTCTTCTTGTCGAAGCGCAATAGATTGTCCTGTCCGAATGAGAGAGCGACTGTATTTCTCACTGCGATGCGCGGAGGATTTCTGTCGTCGTTCTCTGTGCCGGCGGGTGGAATTCGAATACGGGTGGAGCCCAGGCCGGCAGAGCAAGAGCGTATCGGGCTGGTCGTACTGGCCGTCACTGAGCCGCAATACAGCCCCATCTGTCCCTGCTCGTCACCGGTCAGTCGGAGGGCAGTAGCGTAGTCCGGAACAGCAACAGCAACCAGGCCACCGTCATAACGGTAGGAGAGCGCTGTCCACGGTCCGCGTCGGCCAAACTGGTATCGCGCATAGAGATTCAACGCAAGCCCCTGATCATGGTCCGGCCGGGCGATATTGCTGTACGGCGGACTGAAGCTGACTCCTCCAATCTCAGGGCCGAAGAGCCGGGAGCGGACGTGGCTTGCGGTGAAGTAGCCAGCAAAGCCATGTGTCGGCGCAACAGAGACACGGAAGAGCGCACCGTCAATCTTTGATTTCCGAAACTGCGTTGGAAATGTCAGCGGACTGTTGAGCAGAACGTCGAAGTCATACGCTCCATAGGTGAACTTCCATAAGTACTCGGCGCTGAACGAGACCTTGTCCGAGATCTTGCTCTCAAAGCCGACGTTGAACTGATTGCGGCTTCCCGTCTTCAGGACTCCGGAATCAACCGCGCCCAGGGCTCCTGCCGTTGATCCCGGGCCGTTCGAACTGGCGACGATGAGGTTCTCGTTATAGGGAGTCAGGAAGACCCTCGAATAGGCTAGGTGGAAGACGGTGTGCAACGCAGAAGATGTATACGCGCCTCCGACACGGGGCTGAAGAGCATTGCTGCTTGTCAGCCCGTTATAGTTATCGAAACGAAGTCCGAGGTTCAGGGTAAAGTCTCTGAGGCGAATGCTGTCCTGTCCGAAGACAGCCTCTTGCTTGATATCAGTCTTCCCCTGAAAGCTGTAAAGGCTCCCGCGACGTGTAAGGTCGATTGTCGCCAATCCCGGCAGGTACCTGGGATTCTGCACAAAACCTCCGGCCGTGCACTGGGATGGATCGGTATAAACAGGATCTGGCAGCGGTGCGCCATTCGTACCCAGGCAGGGACTGTTGTATCCAGGGTCCGTCAACCCAGTCATGAACTGCTCAGCAAGAAAGGTATGCTTCCACTCCGCGCCCACTACTGCAGTGTGGTGTCCACGAGAGTAGTTGAACTCGGTGCGAACTCCAGCGCTCGTCAGGCGCCGCGCTTGCGACAGCGTCGCCGGTGTGTCCGAAAAGATATCGTCAGATGGCCGATAACGAATCTTATCCTGGCGTACCCAGAGATTCGTCTGGTTGAATGCAGACCCGCTAAACGTTCGCAGCATCGAAGGAGCGATATTGAAGCTCGTGATCGTCTGCCGCTGATTCTGGCCGATAGCATTCTGATCAAAGGTATTCGGTGTTTGAAACCACGATCTGCTCGCACTGGTGTTCAGCTGCAAAGCAGTCCTGTCAGTGGCTTTATAGTCCAGTCGCTGGATAATGTTCTCGGCGTTTCCGTTGGCATGGAGCGCAGCCAGCTCCGGTGTGTCGAGAAACCGTCCGCTGTTGATTCCGTCCACCGCCGTAAAGCTTCCGAAACGTGCTGATCCGAAGCCAACATTGCCACTAACCTGGGTTGTTCCGAAGCTCCCCTGAGAGAAAATAACGGAACCCGCGGGGCGCCTCTGATCCAGCCCGGAGCGGGTTTGCGCGACGATAACCATGCTGGTCTTGTCGCCAACGTCCGCCTGCGGAGAGCCCTCGCGGACCTCCATCGACTGCAGGGCATTCAGAGAGATCTGCGTGGAAAACGTGCGGCTCTGTTGATCGGTAATGGGCTGGCCGTCGATAACAAAGGACGCCTCGGCATGATCGCCCAGGGGATGGAAAGAGCCGTTCGAGTCGGCAGCGACCCCGGGTGTCGTCATCGTAATCAGCGAGCTCAGTGGTGAGCTCACACTCTGGCTGGGAATGCGTTCAATTTGCTCCGGTGTGATATCGACATGCGCCGGCTCCGCGGGATCAAGCTCTTGCGCGTTCACGATCACCTCAGTTTGAACAGCTTCCGCCGCCAACCGGAAATCCAGGTGAAGCGGAACTCCCATGTAAGTGACATCGTGAGTCGTCGGCGCGAATCCTGGAGCCTGTGCTGTAACACGGTAGGTGCCCGCACTCAGCTGCAGGAAGAAAAAGGCTCCGTCGGCACCGACCTTTATGCTTCGTTCAGCCCGCGAGCTGCGGAAGACCGTGGTGACTGTTGCAGGGCTCACAACCGCGCCTGTAGCGTCAGTAACGTTCCCAGAGATTGCAGCCGAGGTGCCGCTCTGTGCCGCCAGGAACACTGGACTGGCAACAAGCAAAGCAAAGAGAAAACCTTTGGTTAAAGTCCGCGACGGCTGCATGAGAGTTCTCAAAAATACAATTTAGGTGTGTCTAAATAATTTTTAGATTAGCCTAAAAATTCAAGAGAGTCAATGAACCGTTTAGGATTAAGAGATGGCGAGAAGCCGGGAACAGAAGGCTAATACGGAGTCGGTCGATAATTATCTGAAGGCGATCTTTCACCTGAGCCGTGATGGAAGACAGCGGGTCAGCAGCGGAGACTTGGCAGAGCGTCTCGGTGTCGCGCCCGCGTCCGTCACGAATATGATTCAGAAACTAGCCTCCGCGAAGCCGGCTCTGGTGGAGTACGAGCGCCACTATGGCGTCAGCCTTTCACGTGCCGGTAAGAAGCGGGCAGTCGAGATCGTTCGTCACCATCGTCTGATTGAGACATTTCTCTATCAGATCCTGGATTACCCTCTGGACGAACTTCACGACGAAGCGGAGCGGTTGGAGCACTTTATCTCCGAAAGCTTCGAGAGGCGCATCGCTGCAAAACTGGGAGACCCACAACTCGATCCGCATGGTCACTGCATCCCGTCCTTGGAAGGCTCGATGCCTTCGTTTCATCGTGAGACCTGCAAATGCGAATGAGGGTGGCGGACGAAAACTATATCCATGTGTCGGTACTTATCCGGTTAAATGGGCACCGGGAAAGAGACTCAGGGATGACCGAACCAGACGTACTGCCGCTGCTGTTGCAGGTCGTGTAGAGGTTCGATCTTCGCTCGGATGGGCTTGTTCATGCGAAAAAGCTGCATGAATGGGCCATCCAGCGAGTATCGTCGATTCAGTCATCCGGGCCCCCAAAATTACGCTGCAAGAAAGAAGGTACGGCATGAGCTACTTGATGAAACTCGCGCTGGCTGCCGCATTGATAGCAGGATCTTCACCGACCCTGCTAGCCAGCAACGTAAGAACCGACTACGACCACACGGCGAACTTTTCGAGCTACAAGACTTACTCATGGGGTAACGTGAAGACGACCAATCCCTTTTACACCAGTCGCATTCAGGATGCAGTCAATCAGCAACTGCAGGCGAAAGGATGGCAGCTCGCTCCGTCCGGCGGGGATGTCACCCTGTTTGCTACAGACAACATCCATGACCAGCAAGAACTCCAGACGATGTACGACAATCTTGGCGGCGGCTGGGGCGGCGGCTGGGGCTGGGGTGGTTGGGGCTGGAGAGGTGGTTGGGGAGGGGGCTTAGGGACCGGTATTGCCACGACCACGACGACCAATCAGAACGTCGCAAACCTGGTTGTCGATATGTTCGAGGGCAGTTCCAAGAAGATCCTGTGGAGAGGACTTGCCACGGAGAATCTTCAACGAACGAGGACAAAAACACCAAGTCGCTGGACAACGACATCAAGTCGATGTTCAAGAGCTTTCCACCGAAACCTGCCAAGTAGATTCAACTCGGCGTTCGAAGCGAGAGCAACGGATACCACGACAAAAAGATACCGAGAAGAGCGGTGAAGGAAAGCCGCTCTTCTCGTATCAGGCTAGTCGTTGTAAGGTTTCACTCCGCAGAGATTGGATTTGGATACGGGAACCTCTTTCCAGTTCATCTTCATGGCCTCATGGAACCAGGCTGCCACCGGGATTAATGCCGTTTGAGAATTCGACCAGCCCTGCTTGATAGCATCCGGAGTCAGGGCCGGCATAGCATCTTTCGTTTCCAATCGTTTGTCCCATGCTAAATAGCCGACGATATCCGAGGGATTCGGCGATCTTTGGGCTATGAAATGTTGAGCCTTGGAAATTGATAAGGGGTATTGCGGTGTTGAGTACGCAGGCAGATGCCTTACCTCTTCAGTATTTAGCACGTTCCATAGCTTCTGGAACTGCGGGGTACTTAAAGTCGATTCATAAATATGAAGAGTCGCCGTGGTAGCAGGAAGGGTCTGTCTTCGGATTTCCATATGGAATTGCCCATTGCTCCGAACAAGAATGCAGGCATTCGTTGTCGTGCCCGTTGAAGTAAGTTCAAGGTTTGTTTCACGAAGGACAGTGAGGATCGATTTGGAAGCTACGCCGGTTTGCGCAGCGCGTGCGGCTACGGTTGTGAGCAAAACGAATGCCACGCAAGACCACGTCAAGAATCGCGACGATGTATTCCGTTCGCTGCAGATCACAAAAGAGTACCTCCCAGCGATGAGGGCCGCCCTGAGAATAATTTCGGGGTGTGAGCCTGTCACTCAAATAATCTGCGAGGGATCACGGGTGCCCGAACCAGACATACTGCCAGCCGCCGGAGATGGTCCTGAACTTCGATCCCACGTTGCCGGTCACACCCGAACTGTAGCTGACTTTGAAGGAATGTCCTTTGGCGAAGGGATACGAGAATGTTGCCCCCAGGCGGGAATTGTTCTGCCTTTCAGAAGGAACTCCGTTGTTGACAGTCGATGCGCCACCGGTATACCAGGTGGCGTCGATTGCCGCCCAGAGGCCTCGGCGAATGGTGTAACTCACGTGTGCCTGAAGCGCTGGGAGAGGATTCTGCGTTCGTCTGGAGTGCCCGGTATAGAAGCTTTTGTTTTCGGTAAAGAACCAGGCCGCTGCGTAGAGATCAAGGTCCACTTTCTTGAGCGGGTAGGAGATTCCGATCTCCGGCTTGAAGGACCATCGATTCGTTCCGAGATTGATCAGTTTGGTGTTGTCGTATTGTCCCGACGGAGAGGTCATGCTCAGACTGGTGCCGATGATGAGACGTCGATGTGGCCGGCGAGCGAATTCGGCCGGAGTCATGGCGGGACTGCCGCGAAGATTGATGGAGATGCGAGTCTTCGTGTCTGCGAGGCCTGACCGGTAGATGCTGCCTCGCTGATCTCCGACGTCACCGGAGACGTTGCCCCAGGCGTAGGGGAGCGTGGCGGCGAACAAACCCTGCTTGCCGAATACTCCGAAGGTGCGCCCTACACCAACGACAGGCGAGTAGAGGGTGGCGTTTGCATTGGTGATGGGAAGTGTGGGGTCGAAGGCGACATCTCCGCTTGACCGGCCGAATCCGATTCCGACGAAGTTGGTTCCGACGGGCGAGGCAGAGTAGGCGCGAGGTTCGAGATCCTGCCCGGCAGCGACGAGAGCAGACATGAGCATCGTCCAAACCAGAAATATTCGCGCCGCGTGGACGGGAATGCTCATGCGGAGAATATTCGCACAGGACTAACGAAAAGTAGATAACGATGACTCAAAAGAAAAGCCCGGGCGGCAGCCCGGGCTTTCTGGTATTGCTACCGAGATTATCTATGCCGATGCCTCCTCCGAGGAGGTCTGGGCGGTGGTGGCAACGGTCCAGTTGGGATCGCCTACCTTGAAGCGCGCAAAGCGGCGAACGCTGATGTTTTCGCCGAGCTTGGCCACGCGGGTGGCGATGATCTGCGCGATGGTCTGCGCCTGGTCCTTGATGAACGGCTGATCGAGCAGGCAGACCTCCTCGTAGAACTTGCTCATCTTGCCCTCCAGCATCTTCTCGATGATGTTGGCCGGCTTGCCGGAGGAGGCAGCCTGGGCGCGGTAGATCTCCTTCTCGCGCTCGATGTCCTCGGCAGTGACGTCTTCGCGGCGAACGTAACGCGGGTCAACGGCTGCGATGTGCATGGCGATGTCGCGGAGCAGCTCCTGGAAGTCAGGGGTGCGGGCGACGAAGTCGGACTCACAGTTCAGCTCTACGAGGACGCCGATCTTTCCGCCGGCGTGGATGTAGGTTCCGACCGAGCCCTCATTGGTGGAGCGTGAAGCCTTCTTGGCGGCCGATGCCATGCCGCGCTTGCGCAGGACGACGAACGCCTCTTCCATCTCGCCCTTCGCCTCCTGCAGCGCCTTGAGGCAGTCGCCCATGGGTGCGCCGGACTTTTCGCGGAGTTCCTTGACGAGTTTTGCATCAATCTTTACGGCAGTCTCAGACATTGGTAGTTCCCTTCATTGGTGTAAAGCAGGATTCAGACAAAGGGGGCGCGGGTTTGAATGACCCGCGCCCCCCGATAGTGCCAGATGGCGGTTACAGCACTGCAAACGCGGTGGACTGAACCGACCGAATCGTGGGGCTTAGGCTCCGGTCTCGGCGATAGCGGTTTCGGGCTCATCGACAGAGGCCGCGGCTGGTGCCTTGCGGATGTTGCCGCCGAGTACAGCAGCCAGGTCAACGTTCTCGTCCTCATCGGCGTCGGCGGCGGTGATGGAGGCCTGAACCTCGTTCAACTCGCCTTCTTCGCCGATGTGCTCGGGAGCGACCTCGGCCTGCTGAACGTCCGAAACTTCATCGGAGAAGGCGCGCTCGGAGACCATCTGAACGCCTTCGAAGGCCGAGTCGGCGATCTTCGTGGTGAAGAGGCGGATGGCGCGCAGAGCGTCGTCATTGCCGGGGATCACGTAGTCGACGACCGTGGGATCGCAGTTGGTGTCGACGACGGCGACGACCGGGATGCCGAGCTTGCGAGCCTCGGAGACGGCGATGGCCTCGTTGTTCGAGTCGATCACGAAGAGCGCGTCAGGAAGCCGCTTCATGCTCTTGATGCCGGATAGATTGGTCGAGAGGTGCTTGCGCTCGCGCTCCAGCTTGATGACTTCCTTCTTGGTCAGAAGCTCGTAGCGGCCGTCGGTCGACATGTCGTCCAGTTCCTGGAGGCGCTTGACCGACTTTTGCACGGTGACCCAGTTGGTAAGCAGACCGCCCAGCCAGCGTGAGTTGATGTACGGCATTCCGGCGCGGTTGGCCTCTTCGGCCACGGCGTCCTGTGCCTGACGCTTGGTGCCGACGAAGAGAATCAACTTGCCGGTGGAGGTAAGATCGGTCACGAACTTGGACGCGTCCTTGAACATCTTGAGCGTCTTCTGCAGGTCGATGATGTAGATTCCGTTGCGCTCGCCGAAGATATATTCCTTCATCTTCGGGTTCCAGCGCTTGGTCTGATGCCCGAAGTGAACGCCAGCTTCGAGCAGTTCTTTCATAGTTATGGAAGCCAAATTAGATCTCCTTGGTTGAGGCCCTTATCGGAGTGCGCACATCCGGGACCTGGATTTATCCCCCGTAGGGGAGATTGGACTCCTTGCCGCTGGCGACGTGCACCCCGCGGGTGTTGCGAGCAGGAGCCGGATCACTTGGATCAGGCTCCTGCCAAAGCGGTAGTTCCCGTAAAGCGAGACAGCAAAGACAGCAAAACTGCTGTGAAGCCTGCTTTAGCGCTTCGAGAACTGGAAGCGTGCGCGAGCGCCCTTCTGTCCGTACTTCTTGCGCTCTTTGGCGCGGGAGTCACGGGTCACGAGGCCTTCGCTCTTGAGCGCCTTGCGGAGCTCAGGGTTGAACACCATCAGCGCGCGGGCGATGCCGAGCTTGACGGCGTCAGCCTGACCCATCACGCCACCACCGCGAACGGTGGTGATGACGTCGAAGGTCTCGCCGATGTCGTTGATGCCAAGCGAACGCTTTGCAGCGGCGCGCTGCTGCGCGGTGACGAAGTAGACGTCAACGTCTTTCTTGTTGACGGAAAATTTGCCGCTGCCCGGGCGCAGGAAGACGCGCGCGATCGAGCTCTTGCGACGGCCGGTGCCATAGTACTGGACGAGATCTGCCATGATGCTCCTTGAACCTGCTTGAAACGGGGCCGAAGCCCATCGAAACTTGAAAATGCGATCCGCGAAACTTAGGCGGTCGCCTCGAGCGGCTGTGGCTGCTGGGCCTGGTGCGGATGCTTGTCGCCCTTGTAAACCTTCAGCTTGGTCGCCATCTGGCGGCCCATCTTCGACTTGGGAAGCATGCCCTTGACGGCCTGCTCGACGATCGCCTCAGGACGGCGCTCCAGTAGCTTGACGAAGGACTCTTCGCGCAGGCCACCAGGGAAGCCGGTGTAGCGGCGATAGAGCTTCTGGTCAGCCTTGAGGCCCGTAAGGACGATCTTCTCGGCGTTGATGATCACGACATGGTCGCCGGTATCGATGTAAGGCGTGTAGAGCGGGTTGAGCTTGCCGGACAGCACATTGGCTGCTTGGGTAGCGAGGCGGCCAAGCGTCTTGCCGCTGGCGTCGAGGACAAACCACTTGCGCTGAATCTCTTTCGCGCTCGGAATCCTGGTGGACATCGTTTTAGTACTCCTTGGTTCTGCCGTCTTCCTTGTTCGGCGTGGTGCTGAGGAAGAATGATGGAACGAATGGGTGTTGCTCTACGGTGAAACCAAATTCTGAAAACGAACCAAATGCCACTCAGGCGTTGCACGCCGCGAAGGAGAAGAACGGTCTCCAAAACACGAGCGATTGGCCGCCTGAACTGCGCACAGAGCCTGGTTCCTGGACCTGAGGTGTGGGTGCTTTGGGGGCAAAGGGCCCAAATGTCTTGGACTATCGACTGCCCCGGGTGGATCCACTACGATGTCTCGCCGCCTTCTGGAACGTATAGACGCACAGACGTACAAGCGCGAGACTGCGCGAGTTTTAAGAATAGCTGAGGTTCAGGGGCGCGTCAACGAAGTTTTCCTGAGAAATTGCCATAACTTACGAGAGATGCATGCCGGACCGTGGACGTCTGGCAGAGTTTGCGGCGAGAGGGAGCAATAAGTATAAGAAACTGAAAATAAACAAGCTACGCTCTTCTGGTAACTTCATTGCCTTCCGCAATAACAACGGCAAGGGCAAGATCGCGGCTGTGAGTGAGGCTGAGCGACAGACTGGAGATTCCAAGCTGGTCGGCAAGTTCGCGGGCGCGACCGCTGAAGTGGAGAGTGGGCCGGCCACCCGGTTCACGCTGCACCTCGACCTCTTTCCAGGCAACGCCACGGCTGATTCCGGTGCCGAGAGCCTTGGCTCCGGCCTCCTTGGCGGCAAATCGCGCGGCGAAGCTCTCGGCGGCGTGTTTCTTTTTTCGCTGACAATATTCGATCTCCCCGGAGGTAAAGACGCGGCGCAGGAAGCGCTCGCCGAACTGGTCGATGCTGCTCTCGATCCTGCGGATCTCGATCATGTCCGTTCCCACTCCCAAAATCATGGGGTTACTCCAGTGCACTCATTCGTCATATGACCACCGTACCGCGCCCGGCATCACGCTACAACCGGTTGATTCCGATGAAGGTGTATGACAAAGATTCAGGGAAGGAACCCCCAGCAGGCTATGTCATCACTCAACATTCAGGGGTTTAGTTATGACGAGAGATCGGGAGTGTTGCCAGGACTCCTGGCCTCTCTCGCCGATTGCGGCGGATGGGTTCTGGACCGTCGCGCTCTCTCTTCGAGAACGATGGAGCTGCGGGTCGAGGTACAGCTGCGCTCGATTTTGGACCTTTATGGAACCATCGTTGCCGCAGGCCTCGAGCTTACGCGGTCGTCCCATATGGCTCTCACCGACCTCTGCACATGTCGCAGGAATCTGACCGCGATGAGCGACCTGGGACAGGTGGTTACTGTAAGAATGGAGATCAGTTTTCTGGAAGAGATCACGCTGCATTCGCTGCTCGAATCCGGGAGTGCGCCAGCGTAGAGAAAAACGGCGATGGAGCATCGCCCAATTCATACCCCATCGCCAGAGGCCGGCAGATTGCCGGTTGTCTATGAGCTGCCTTTCACATCCTCGGTGATCAGCCACCGGTGACGCAGCCTCCACAGTAGTGCTCCTGTCGGAAGTAGTTGTCAGGAAGTTGTCATTGCATTGTGATTTCCTTCCAGCCCGATCAGTGAACACTATTCTTTGGCTTCCAGAGAGCTCTCCGAATGGGAAGGCCGACAGAGAACTGCAGGTTCGGAGTGTCTGGCGTGAGGCCGACGCCGAAGCTGAGATCGATGGTTCTCCCTGGAGCGTACAGATACGATGCGCCAAGCCGCAGCGAGCCTTCGACGAGGAAGGAGGCGGGCACGACCTTATTGTTCAGCGTAGTGGCGCGGGTAAAGCGCTGATCCCATCCGATGGTCATCGAGGTCTCGGGATTCAGGGAGAGGATTGAGCCGAGCTGGAAGCCGACCGAGTCGCCCGGCTTGAAGTGGCCGGGAACCATCGCACCCGGATTGTCGGGATCGTTAGCGGGGATCGAGTGGGTTCCGTTTAGGTTCGCGGTGTAGGAGAGGTTGCCGAAGAAGACGACGGGATCGTTCGACTTCGCGGCAGTCAGGTTTCCCTGCACGGCATAGAAGCCCGTACCCAGAGCGGTCTGGCTGCTGTTGAGGTTGAAGCTGTCGACTCCAGTCGTGGTCTTGAAGCGAACATTGGCCAGCAGGTCGGGGACTCGGCCATGCTCAAGCGTCAACTGCCGCGAGAGGCCGAACGTAATGTCGCCAAGGCCGAAGGTACTCTGAGAGGTCTGGGTATTGTTGACATCGACCGTGCGATTCAGCTGGTAACCATAAGGGATGTAGGTATCGAACTGCAGCTTGTGGGGAAGACCCAGGCGCGAGGAGAAGGTGGGGAGCAGAAGATCTTTGCGGACGCGCTGCGAGGCGATATCGCCGACGACGAGCACGGGCAGAATCGCAAAGCCGTCGATGTTGATGCGGTCGGAGGTCGAGCTGAAGTAAGAGGTCGTGTTGTCGAGCTCGATGGTTCCGGGCGGCAGTAACAAGCCGCCACGAACGATGAGAGCCTGATCGAGAGCCTGGCTTGCCTGCCGCTCCTCCATGTCGTAGCCGGAGTTGGTAACAACCGAGTTGACCGCCGAGGCGGCTCCACGTGAAGCGGGTGCAGGGGCAGGAGCGGACGCAGGAATGGATTTGGCGGAGACGAGTTCCTTCGGCGAGGTGGTAAAGCCTCCATTGACGCGCCACTCCAGCTCCTGCACGCGTTCGAGAAGATTGCGGATGATGGCGTCGCGCTCGCGTAGCGCGTCGTTCAGGCGCTGATTCACGGCCAGGAGCAGGGAGTCCTGCTGGGAGATCGGCTGATTCGACGGCTGCGGGCGATTCTGCAACTGAGGCTGCTGTGAACCCTGGGCCGGAGCCTGTTGGTTTTGCTGGGCCTGGAGTTCCGTGGCCGAACCTGCAAGGGCCCAGCAGATCAGTGCGGTGCAATATCTCTTCATCGTGGGTGACTGCATCGATCTAGCCTTTCGCTATGCATGGGTCTCAAGAAGTTCAATAGAGATAGTTG
Source organism: Edaphobacter sp. FHG110511_03 (assembly GCF_059115365.1). Classification (NCBI taxonomy): domain Bacteria; kingdom Pseudomonadati; phylum Acidobacteriota; class Terriglobia; order Terriglobales; family Acidobacteriaceae; genus Edaphobacter; species Edaphobacter sp. FHG110511_03. The sequence goes on from NZ_JBZYWL010000001.1 coordinate 2,183,478, forward strand.
GGAGGGATGGCCACGCCGATTCCCCGTTGAATGATGCTTGGATCGGGGATGGAACGCGAGGCGACGGTAGGAGGTTTTTCGGTGATCATCAGGTCGGTTGGCGGACGCACGACGAAGACAATGCCCTCTTTCCACAGGGACTGAAAGCGGTCCACCCTCATCGTGAGGTTGCCGAAGCCGGGGTCGGCGATGATGACATGGCCTCCCGTAATGCGCCGCACCACAATGAAGTGGTCGAAGCCCTTCACGCGTATCGGCACGATGACCGCGGTCTTCTTCGAGGCGAGCTCCTCGATGGACATTCCGGAGAAGCCTTCCGCCTGATAGCCGCGCGCCTGTGCGAAGCGCTTGAGGTCCAGCAGGGAGAAGCCGCCGCGGGCTCGTACCCGGATCGGATCGACGCGATGAAGGATCCAGACGACGATAGCGGTCTCGGGAGTGTTGTCTTTGAACTCGTACGTGAGAAGTGTGCTGAGAGCGGCTGCTCCGCAGCTCATGTCCCATTTCTGGCGCACGACATCTTCGCCGCGAATCTCCTTGAGGCTGCGAATTTTTTTTCCGCCTCCCTGCGCGTCCGCGCCGTCTCTGGTTTGAGAGGACGCGGAGGCAGGGTACAAGAGACCACTCGCCACAAGCAGCGCGAGTGCTCTACACCCGGACCTTAACCAATGAACAGGGAGGAGCATCATCAGTGTTTCCCGAGGTTCGCCTGTGTCAGAGTGCCCACAGTAGAGTTGATGTTGACGTTGAGGTTGAGCAGGACATTGACCTGCGAGTTCACTGCGTTGATGTTTACCAGCGAACTCAGGTTCTGCTGCGCGTTGCCGTTCAGGCTGAGGGTTCCCATGGTGTTGCCACCGAGGGGACCGCTCTGAAGCGCAAGCGAGCCCGAGCTCGAGACCAGACCGTTGGCCGTTGGCGCTTGACCCTGAAAGCGCACTACGCCGTCCGACATCCCGGCCGAGACGGTTCCGGCCGTGACTTGATCGAGCGCAGCATCACTCAGGGGTTTTGCCTTGACCTGGATCCGGCTCTGAGCCTGGTCGCGGACTGGCGTTTGTGCGCCAGCCAGCGTCAGACCTGCCGGACTCAGCAGGACCAGAGCCGCTATCACGAGAATTCGTCGCATAAAAATACTCCTTGAATCCAGTGAAGGAGCGAACGGAACGCTGGCGGACCCGGCAGGGTGAACTGCCGGATCCACTCGCGCCGGTTCGCTCTTAGCGGACCTGATAGATGCTGTTGGTCTGATAGATCGTCGGCGCCGAGTTCATGTTCGACGTGCGAGCGATGTTTACGCCATTGGCAACCATGCCGCCGGCAGCGTTGACGATGTTGAGTGCCTGAGCGTTCTGGAGAGCGTTATCGGAAAGGGCCACGGTGTAGATGTTGCTGGCCGTTACCGTCGATCCATCGACCGCGACATACTTTCCGCTGGCAGAGTCAAAAGCGACTGCGCCCTGCTTGTCGTAGGTCAGGTCAAGAGTCTGAACGGTGTGGTTGGAGTACTCGTTGGACTTCTCCTTCGATACGGTTGCGGAGAGAGTGGAGTTTTTGTGGTCCGTCGCCGACAACGTATCTTCGGTGGAGTGGTTTGCATCCAGGCTGGAGGTCTTCGTAGAGGACTTGCTGGTGCTCAGCGAAGCATCGAACGACTTCTCGGCATCGAGTGAGGCCGACTTATCGGACGACTTGCTGGCTGAGGCATCAAGCGAGCTCGACTTGTCAGACGACTTGCTGGCTGCGGCATCGAGCGAGCTCGATTTGTCGGACGACTTGCTGGCCGCCGCGTCGAGCGAGCTGTTCTTGGTGGATGACTTGCTTGCCGAAGCATCCAGCGCTGCGTTTGCGTCCAGCGAAGAGCTGGTAGCCGAAAGCGCAGCATTCGCCGCCAGGGAAGCATCGGCGTTCTTCGTCGACGAGTGAGCCGTGGACAGGGAAGCATTGGCGTCCTTCGAAGACGAGTGATCCGTCGACAGAGAAGCACTGGCGTCCTTCGAAGACGTGTGATTGGTGGACAGCGAGGCGTCTGCGCTCTTGGACGAAGAATAATCCGTCGAAAGCGAGGCGGACTTGCTGAGGCTGGCATCTAGCGATTGATCGTGGCTGTTGCTGTAGTCCTTCGAGAGCGAGGATGTCTTCGTGTGGCTGAGATCCAAGCTCTGGTCATGGGTCTTCGAGGTATCGAGAGAGCTGTCGAAGCTGCTGCTGCTTGAAGCGCTCTTGTTGACATCGGACGAGGCCGACACGCTGAGCTGGGAGTTCGCTCCACGGTAGTAGCCGTCGATCTTTGCCTTCTGAGCTGTGTTCTGTGTGATGTCATTGCTCTGGTTAACGTCGGCTCCGCTGTTGGCATAAGGCGCCGAGATGGTGCCGCTGTAGACGTTCACACCGTTACCTACCAGCGCGTCTGACGAGCTGACGATGTTGACGCCCGAGGCTCCGCTCAAGGCGGCGCCGCTCAGATCAACAGATCCATTGTTGTACACGGTCACCGTGGAGTTGTTCGCCGCGAGTGCGGAGTTCTCCTCACCGGCGGCAGTGACATTGTCCATCTGGTTGTCACGCAGCGTACGGGTCTTGTTTTGTTTCTTATCATTTTTGTCCGACGACTTGTTCGTGTTGCTCTGGGCATAAGCCTGTCCAGAGACGACTAAGACTGTAACGAGAGTAGCTGCAATGGTTTTCACTTTTCTTCCTCCACACGGTTGGGTTAGCGATATTCCGCCGTCTACGCAGATCACGCTGCATAGTGGGCAATTTTGACGCTGGCCTGACTTACCCTGACGGCAGGGTCTTGGCGAGCATCGCTGATTGAGTCCCAGGAAGCTTCCTGAAGGAAGCGAGTAGACCGTACACCGCTGCTCACCTCGGAGAGACCAGCGGTATTCGGAAACTAGAAAGAGCCCAAGTGCATTAAAGCGTTCATGAAAATCAGCTCCACATCACGCCGGCCCGACGCCTGTGGAATGAGGCCGATACAACACGGCCTCGCACTAGTGCAATCGAGATACCAATTACGAAGCTTTCAAATGTGCAGATTTGAGGCATCTTTTGCACAAGGTCGCAACCTTTTGCATGGAAAAGTGAACTCTCAGGTGTTTAGCAAAAAATTGCTCATGAAAGATCACGGAAATTGCAAGGATTTTAGAGGTGCAAAGGTTACCGCTCGAGTGGAACGCTGACGGAAGGATGCAGCAGGCTGTCGCGATCACCGAGAAGCAGCGCATACGGAAGTCTTCGACCGTGCGTGAAGATGAGCCGGAGACCGGTTGCATCGCTCGCGACTTTAAATACCGGCTGGCTGACGATTGAATTGCCTGGCGCGACGATCGTCGAAAGACGCACCCCTTCAAGCCCCGGGACTTCGTACCATCGACGGCCTTGAGAATCGACAAGGTAGGCTTTCAAGCGCTGGTCGCCCTGGCGGTCTTTGCGAGAGTGGTTGGTGATGCGCACGGAGACGCGCAGCACCTGTTCGCCATGACTCGCCAGATAACCCGGCATGATCTCGGTCTTGATGACAGCGAGGCAACGGGTGCCGAAACACTGTTCCTGGCCGCGAGCGATGGAACCCGGGTTGGCCGTAAGGGAGATCGCCAACAGTACGCCGATGTACAAAAGCCAGACTCCGCCGATCCAGATCAGGTGTCGACGTGCCTGACGGCGTTCCTGCCGACGGTAAGACAGCGTCACGCCGAAGAAGCCGACGAGGCTCCATCCGGCAAGGATGAGCAATAGAAGCTCGGCCCAACTCATCCCCATTCGCATGCAGAGGTCCCAGTCACGATAGACTCAAAGGTAACTCATGGCGACTCCTTCTTCCCTACCTTTGGGCGTGGCAAGTCCAACCCAGCCGATCATTACCGCCCAGAACCTCGGCAAGACGTATCACTCCGGAAAGCTCGAAGTTACGGCATTGCGAAAGGTCAGCTTCTCGGCCGATCCTGGGGAGTTCGTCGCCATCGTCGGCCCCTCCGGCTCCGGTAAATCAACTCTCTTCTATATCCTCGGCGGGCTTACGCAGGCCACCTCGGGGTCGCTCTTTATCGGCGGGGCCGAGTTCTCACGGATGTCGGACCTGGAGCGGACACGCATGCGCCGTGCGAAGATCGGGTTTATCTTCCAGCGCTTTAATCTTCTGCCAACCCTGACGGCCTTGGGCAATATCGAGATCGCTCATGACATCGCCAACCTGGGAGCGGCGGAGAAGAAGCCGCTCGATCGAGCCCTGCTCGATCACCTGGCCGACCTTCTGGGCATCAAGGGCAGGCTCGACCATCGGCCCAGCGAGCTTTCAGGAGGCGAGCAGCAGCGTGTCGCCATCGCCCGGGCCCTGATCTCGCGCCCCTCCATTGTGCTGGCCGATGAGCCGACCGGCAACCTGGATACGAAGAACTCCGATGCCGTCCTCGACATGCTGCGCCACTCCAGTCGCGAGATGAACCAGACGGTCCTGATGATCACGCACAATCTCGAGGCTGCACAGATTGCCGACCGGATTATCCATATGCGCGATGGCGAAATCAGAAATATCGAGAAGGGAACCGGACGCGTCGTTCACGAGGCGTTATAGGGCTCCCGGCACGCTGCTATGATTCCGGACATGTCCGAGCCGACCTTTGAGGAGTTCTATCATTCGCAATCTGATTTTGAACTTCTAAGATCGCAGAGGATTGGCACTCCCTGGTCGAGTCTGCGCAGATCGCCCTGCAGGCAGAGTTTGCTCGACGCGGAATCGCGTTTCGTGCGCCTGAACTCCAGGTGGAGGAAGATCCATCATCGCGCTATCGCAATCTGGTCACGATCCGCCGGTATCGCGACTTGTCTGAGGCCATCGTTGCTCGTGGCGTTATCGAATCAGCAGGTATCTTCTGCTTTCTCAAAGACGAAAATTTTGTCCGGCTGGACTGGCAGATGTCGAACCTGATTGGAGGCATTCGCCTTCAGGTTGCAACTGCGGATGTCGACGCTGCTGAAGCAATCCTTGAACAACCCATTCCCTGAGGCGATCGCTCTGCCCGATCAGCCCTCGTTTGAGCAACCGCACTGTCCTCGTTGTAATTCGATCAATATCGCTTGGGAACGCCAGGGCCGGAAAGCAGCCTTGGTTGCTCTTTATCTCGTCTCGCTGCCCTTGCCTCGCGGCTCTGAGTCGTGGCTCTGCAACAATTGCGGCCTGCGATGGATTGAAGAAGAAGATCCGACGCAGGCCGCGAACGAAATGCAGTGAAAATGTTATTCCGCTGAAATCGAATTGTTGCTGCGATCGTCGTCGGGAAGCTTGTGATCCGGATCGATCACGACCGAGGCAATCGGCTTCTTGTCGTCAGATGACCAGACGTACTCCCCCTTGCTGAGCCAGGTTTCGACTGGAAGGTGAATGCGTTCGGTCGTACCGTCCTTGAACTTCACCTCGACCGTCGCTGGAAGCACGAGCTGCCCTTTATTCAGGATAGTGAGGGCAGCCCCATCGATCTTCGTTACCGCCAGATCGAACTTCCAGTTGTTCATATACCAGCCGCGCCAGAACCAGCCCAGGTCCTCGCCGCCCTCGCTCTGCATGGCGCGGAAGAAGTCTGAAGGCGACGGATGTTTGAAGGCCCAGTCGCGGATGTACTTGCGGAAGGCCCAGTCGAACCGCTCGGGCCCGAGAATCTGCTCGCGCAGAAGCACCATTCCGTAAGCTCCCTTGAAGTAGCTGACCGGATGCCCAAGCCGGCCAGGGTAGCCATCGGCAGGGAAGAGGACCGGAGGAGCGGCGGGGTCGTCGATCACCTTCAGGATCGTATCCGGGGGCTCACCGCCAGCCGAGTATTCAGAGTCGCGCTTGGGGCCGTATTTGCCACCGGCGTACTCGTCGGATTCGAAGATATCGATGAAGGTGTTGAAGCCCTCGTCCATAAAGGCGTTGCGGCGTTCGTTGGAGCCGACGATCATGGGGAACCAGTCGTGGCCGATCTCGTGCGCCGTCACCCAGAATAGGAACGCCCCCTTGTCCGGGATACCGTCGAAGACGATGCCGGGATACTCCATGCCGGTGGAGAAGCCGGCGACGCTGATGGCCGCGGGGTAGGGATACGGATACCAGCGCTTGGAGAAGTTCTCGACCGAATTCTTCACGTACTCGGTGGATTTGGTCCACGCATCGTCGCCCACGCTCTCAGGCGGATAGACGCTCATCGCCAGCGACTTCTTCCCATCGGGAAGATTGATCTTCGCGGCGTCCCACACGAAGACCGGCGACGCGCTGAAAGCGACATCGCGGGTGTGGTCCATGTGGAAGTGCCAGGTGAGCGTGCCGTCCTTCTTCGGGCGGCTGGCTGGATCGGCCACCTCCGCAGGAGTGCGGATCATCACCGTCGCGTCGCTGTTGCGCGCCTGTTCGAGTCGAGCTGCTTGCTGCGCCGTGAGAACCTCCTTCGGGTTCACCAGTTCTCCGGAGCCGGCGACGATAAAGCTCGATGGCACGGTGACGTAGTAGTCGAACTGCCCGTACTCCAGGTAGAACTCACTGCCAAGGTAGGGCAGCGTGTCCCATCCGCGAAGGTCGTCGTAGACGCACATGCGCGGATACCACTGCGCCATGTCGTAGATCTCGCCCTGCTGCGATTTCCCCCACGAGGTTCGTCCGCCCCAGACGCCGGGAATCTGGTAGTGGTACTTGATGTGGATCTTCAGCTGGCCGCCATGCGGCTTGAGAGGCTCGGCAAGACGAATCTGCATCCGGGTGTCGGCGATCAGGTAATCGGCCTTGACCCGTTGCTTGCCCGACTCGATCTCGACCGAATCGAATGCATAGCCTTCGGACGAAGGCCGAGGCCCGCTCTCTTCTTTGCCGCGTCTTCCGCGCGCAGCAGCGCCGAAGGCCTCCCGCGAGCGTGAATCCTTGCGATAGATGTTCTGTTCCACATGCAGCCACACGCTGGTGAGCCTGTCCGGGCTGTTGTTGGTGTAGGTGATGGTCTCTGTGGCCGTGAGCTGCTTGTTTTCAGCGTCAATGGTGGGATGCAGGTCGTAGTCGGCCTCGTTCTGCCAATAGCTCGGTCCGGGCGCGCCATTGCTGGAACGGTACGCGTTCACAGGGTCAGGCAGGGTAAGGGGAGCGAAGGTCTGGACCGGATCGTAGGCGGGGGCCGAGGGCGAAGTGCCCTGCGCGTACACAAACGGTCCGGCTGCGGCAACAAGAAACACGAAGGCACGGCAGCGATTCCACATCAGGGGAAGTTCCTCATTTCAGAATTTTGGGTGAGCTCTTACCTGAAATAGACGTTGAAGCCGATACGATGGACGCAAGACAAACTTTGACTTCGGTTGCACCCAAAAATCGCGAAGTTACCCCTATGCCAGATCCGGAACTCATCACTACCCTATCGCCGCTGCTTTACCCTTTCTCAAAGGAAATGCCGAAACACACTTCAGCGATGGCGTTGGCGCATCGGAATTCTGGAAGTTTCAAAAAAGAAGAGATCAAGTCGTAAAACGGGAGAAACAATCTCATGCCGTGGTATCAACTCGACGATCCGCACGATCCGAAGCTCGATGAGCTTGCGCGTCAATACAATCTCCATCCTCTACATGTTGAAGATGCGCGCAGTAAAGACGAGAGCGTTAAGGTCGACTCAGGAAGTCTATACACCTTTGCTGTGCTTAAACCGGTCTACCTGAAGACTGATCCCGAGGTGCCGACGGAACAGATGCCGGCCTTCTCGACGATCGATATCTTTGCAGCGAAGGATTTCCTGATTACGATCGTCGATCCGGTTTGCCCTGCTACGACGGACGCACTGGAGCGTGCGCGCCGGGATGGCGATGAGGAGCATCCTGCTCGGCTGCTTTATCTGATTCTCGATACCATTGTCGATCGCTACTTTCCCGCCATCGACCACTTCGACGATCGTATCGATGCGCTGGAAGATGCCATCTTTGATAACCCCTCCCCCGAGATTCTCGGACAGGTCTTTGCCATCAAGCGCGAGCTCATCGATCTGCGGCGAGTGCTCGTCAACACCCGCGATGCCTGCCTGCATCTGCAGCGTGATCCCAACACCATCATCGACAGCGAGCATCAGCTTTACGTTCGAGATACCTACGATCACGTCGCGCGTCTGCTGGACTCCGTCGAGACGCAGCGCGACCTCTTGAATAACTCTCTCGATATCTATCTAACGTCGGTCTCAAATCGAACCAACGACGTGATGAAGGTTCTCACGGTGCTGGGAACGATTGCACTGCCTGCCATTGCGATCTCCGGAATCTATGGCATGAACCTGAAGGGCCTGCCGTTTGAAGAATCTCCCCATGGAGCTCTCTTCGTTGGCTTCATGGTGATATGCTGCACGGCGCTGTTGTTATTTGTCCTTCGCCGCATGCGCTGGTTCTAAGCCGATCGAATCACCACAGGATGTCGTCGACGGGAACGAGCGGCTCTGGCAGCGTTGTTTCCCCGAGCATCTGTCGCAGGTTGATCTCGATGATTCGAGTGATGGATGTCAGCGGGATATCGTGCATCGTGTTGTCAAAAGGATCTTCCAGGTCGCGGCCGATCTTGTCCAGCGCCAGGAAGATGAATCCGACCAGCGTCGATCCAAGAGGCGTGAACCATCCCAGGCTCGAGACCATCGCCAGGGGCAGCAGAAAACAGAAAATGTGCGCGCAGATCTGCGGAAGATAGTCGTACTGCCTTGGCATCGGCGTGTTCTTGATTCTCTCCGCTCCTCCCTGGGCATCGACAAGATCGTCAAGACTCTGGTTCATGGCATGCCACTGCGCCATGTCCAGCCAACCACGATCCAGTGCATCTCTCAAGAGCAGGCTCTGCCACTGTTGAATCGCCACGGGGACATTTTTCTGGTCGCGGAGTGCCGCGACCTCGCCTTCGGTGAGCACGGACGTAACCTCGCTGAGCGGATCAAGCCGTCGAAGATGTTGCCGCAGAGCGTGAGCCCATGCGATCTGGTAGTACACCATCTGCTTCTGGGTTCGCTCGAACTCACCCGAAGCATCCTCACCCTTCTTTTTGAGAGCGGTCGTCGCCAGGCGGGCCCAGCTCCTCGCATTATTGACGATCGCGCCCCACAAAATTCTGGCCTCCCACCATCGCGCATACGAGGTGCTGTTGCGGAACGCGAGGATCACGCCGATCGCGGAGCCGAACAGGGACAGAGGGATCTCTTCCAGGGCCGCCCATTTTATATAGCCTCTCTGATAGAGAATCACGATCACGACGTCGTATGCGAGCAGCCCCAGAAGCGGCAGGCCCACATACTGAACAGTCCGCAGCACAAGGTGTCTGCCCCGGGGAACGATCATGCGATGGAGCCTTTAGCCGCGATCGTATGGAAGGTTCTGTCCCCATTTTCGGAGATGCGGACCTGGCCGGTGCCGATGTCGTAAACCCAGCCCGACAAGGTCAGTTCCTCGCGCGCCGCCGCACCGGCAACCGCAGGATGGGTCCTCAGGTGCTGGATCTGCAAAAGCACGTTCTCTTCGGTCAACCGCTTCAGGCGCTCGACCGGAGTCTCATATTTCGGCGTAAGCGAATCAGCCACGCTCAAGGCCGCCTCTGCGTTCCGCATCCAATTCTTTACACTCGGAAGGCTTTCAAGGCTGGCAGGATTCAGCAATGCCTTCATCGCTCCGCAATCGCTATGTCCACACACTGCAATGTGTCTCACTTTGAGCGCAGCGACGGCATACTCGATAACGGCGCTGACGCCGCCCATCATCTCGCCGTAGGCCGGAACCAGGTTGCCGATATTGCGGGTGACAAAGATCTCGCCTGGACCGGACTGTGTGATCAGCTCAGGGTCGATGCGTGAATCGGCGCAGGTAACGATCAGCGCTGCCGGACGCTGCGGCTCGCTGGCTGCCTTGTGATAGATCTGAGCCTGTCCGGGATAGATCTTCGTCTGGAATTGTTGAATGCCTGCTTTGAGCTTTCCGAGAATCTCGTCCATCGTCTACTCCTCTATTCCTTCCATTTGATGTTGCATCCGATGGAAAACTTCTGGTTGGGATCGGGACGCTTGCCTTCAATCACAGCGTCCATGGCCGCTCGCAAATCTCTTCCATCCACGGCAATGTCGTTGCCGATGTCTCCGCGCCGGGGACGGCTGTCGTCGGTCTGTCCCCGATAGACGAGCTTCATGTTGCCGTCGAAGAGAAAAAGGTCGGGAGTACAGGCGGCATCATATTCGCGGGCAACCTCCTGGGTTTCGTCATAGAGATAAGGAAAGCGGAAGCCAAGCCGTTCGGCCTGCTTCTTCATCTCCTCGGGCGAATCCTGGGGATGAGCGGCGACATCGTTGGAGGAGATTGCGACGATGCCGATCTTCCCTTCGTAATCCTTGCCGATCCGGGCAAGTTCCTCTTCGACATGCTTCACATAAGGGCAATGCACGCAGATAAACATCACCAGCAGGCCCTTGCGCTCGGCGGCTGCATCATCGCGTCCGACGGCCTTTCCAGTCACAACGTCTTTCAATTCAAAGGGCGGAGCCACCGTTCCCAGCTCAACCATCGTTGATTGTGTTCGCGACATAAATTCTCCATCTTTCAAGGATCTCGTCGAACCATTCTAAGCGGAGGCGATTAAACTAAATCGCATGATCGTCCATACATTTCTGTTCCGCTGGAAGTCGGGCACGACCGAAGATCAGAAAAAGCGCGCGATCCACGAGATCCAGGCTCTTCAGGGGAAGATTCCCGGCCTGCTGGAGACTCTGGTGGGCAACAATCTCTCTCCGCGGGCCCAGGGATACGACCTTGGCGGAGTGATGAAGTTTACCGATCTCTCGACCTTTGAGGCTTACAACGATCATCCTGTGCATCAAAGGCTGCTGGCGTGGCTGATGCCCCTGATCGATCCGGTTGAGGTGGACTTCGAGGTCTGAGCCTATCCTTAGATCAGGATCAGGAACCAGACATGGATCGGGACACGCTACCATCGCGCACACTCTCTGGCGGCCGTGCGCGCCGCCACGACCTTCCCACGGGCTCCAATGGCCTTCCTCTCTGCCGTTGGTGCGATCTTGAGGTCCTCGCAAAGCGTCGGCGAACCTTCTGTAGCGACTACTGCGTGGACCAGTGGCGTCTTCGCACCGATCCCGGCTACCTCCGTGACCAGGTCTTTGCCCGCGATCGCGGCCGCTGCGGCATCTGCCAGATCGATACCGTGGCAGCCTATGCTGCGCTGAAGCGCGCGAGGGGCCCCGCGCGAGCCGCCGGTCTCCGGCTATACGGCATGAAGAGCATCGCGAGCCGGCGCAGCCTGTGGGACGCCGACCACATCCTCCCGGTCGCCGAAGGAGGCGGCCAGTGCGATCTGGACAACATCCGCACACTCTGCCTGCTCTGCCACCGCGAGGCCACCGCCAAACTGCGCGCCCGACTCCGAGACAGGAAAGTTCCAACTCCGGCTGGGGAATTCCGTGGCAGCCGCGAAGAGCCGGCTCTCCCCGGTTAGCAGCGCCCAATCCCTCCATCACTCACTTAATCTCGTCATCGGCCCCGAAATTTTGTCATTCCGACCGGAGCGCAGCGAAGTGGAGAAATCCCTGTATTTTTCCCGTCCCGGCACCATGGCGGTGAAGTAAGGAACCCCATGGTTCGCCGCTGCGAATCCCAGGCCCGGGCCCAGACAACCGCATACAACGAAAGTGCCATCCGGATCGGCCAGATTGGGTCCAAATTTCGAGGCTTCAGAGCCACTCCCGGCGCGTCGATTCCAAGACTTCCACAGCGAAATCACTGATTTCCACCGGCCTTCCTGCGTTACTCTCGCATTACAGGAGTATTGCCGCAGCCAACACAACATGTTGTGCTTTATACTTGACATACCCTACAGGCGGCGGTACTTTCACGACTGCAGCAAAGACGCAAGTCAAAGTTAGGACAATTCGTTACTGCATGACTTCAGCCCGTTCGCTCCGGTTGCCAGCACGTTGGCACAGCTTCGATCAGCCAGCGCCCTGAAGCCCCAAAAGAGACCCGCCCCGCCCAGCCGAGGCCCAGCACAGCCGGAGACCACTCGAGCTCCGGGGCATCAAATTTAAAGCGAGAAGGAGCAAACTCCCCCATGGCAACGATTTCCAAGAAAACTACCAGCGCTGTCCTTTCTGAACCAACCTCTTCGGCTGCAGCCAAACACACCCCTGGCCTCGCCTTCTCGCGTCACTTCACCCGCTCCGGAGTCTCGCCCTTCGATGAGATCACCTGGGAGCTGCGCGACGCCGTCATCCAGGACTTCAAGGGCAAGATCATCTTCGAGCAAAAGAACGTCGAAGTTCCCTCCGACTGGTCGATGACCGCCACCAACATCGTCGCCTCGAAGTATCTTCACGGCCAGCTCGGAACCCCCGAGCGCGAGACCGGCGTCCGCGCCCTGATCACCCGCGTCGCCGAGTCCATGCGCGACTGGGGCATGGAGGGTGGCTACTTCGCCTCCGCCGAGGACGCCGAGATCTTCTTCGACGAGCTCTGCCACCTGCTGCTGAACCAGAAGGTCGCCTTCAACTCACCCGTCTGGTTCAACGTCGGCTGCGACCGTCTCGAGCCCAACTCCGACGCCCAGAACTGGCACTGGAACCAGGCCACTGGCGAAGTCGAGTTCTCCGTCACCGGCTACCGCAAGCCCCAGTGCTCGGCCTGCTTCATTAACTCGGTGAACGACTCGCTCGACTCCATCCTCACCCTCGCCAAGACCGAGGGCATGCTCTTCAAGTGGGGATCGGGCACCGGCTCGAACCTCTCCAGCATCCGCGGCTCCATGGAAACCCTCTCCGGTGGCGGCACCGCCTCCGGCCCGCTCTCGTTCATGCGTGGCTTCGACGCCTTCGCCGGTGTCATCAAGTCCGGCGGCAAGACCCGCCGCGCCGCCAAGATGGTCATCCTTAACGTCGACCATCCCGACATCATCGACTTCATCGAGTGCAAGCAGAAGGAAGAGGCCAAGGCCTACACCCTCACCCAGGCGGGCTACGACGGCTCCGGTCCCGACTCCGAGGCCTACAGCTCCATCTTCTTCCAGAACGCCAACAACTCCGTCCGCGTCACCGACGAGTTCATGCACGCCGTCGAGGCCGATGGCACCTTCTCCACCCGCAACGTGAAGGCCCGCACTCCCGTCAAGGAGTATCGCGCCCGCGACATCATGAACAAGATCGCCGAGGCCACCTGGCAGTGCGGCGATCCCGGCATGCAGTACGACACCACCATCAATCGCTGGCACACCAGCAAGAACACCGGCCGCATCAACGCGTCCAATCCCTGCTCCGAGTACATGTTCCTCGACGACTCGGCCTGCAACCTTGCATCCTTCAATCTCCTGAAGTTCCTCACTCCGGGAGGCCAGTTCGATATCGCCGCCTACCGTCACGGCATCGCCGTCGTCACCACCGCGATGGAGATCATCGTCGACGCCGCCGGTTACCCCACCGAGTCCATCGCCAAGAACTCGCACGACTACCGCCCGCTCGGCCTCGGCTACGCCAACCTCGGCGCTCTGCTGATGGCCTTCGGCCTGCCGTACGACTCCGACGCCGGACGCGACTTCGCCGCCACCGTCACCTCCATCCTCTGCGGCGACGCCTACTGGCAGTCCTCGCGCATCGCCGAGCTCTGCCCCCCGCTCGGTGCCGCAACCCCGCTCACCCAGCAGGCCGAGATCGCTGGCGGAGCCTGCCCCGGCTTCTACGTCAACCGCGAGCCCTTCCTCGACGTCATCCGCATGCATCGCGCCGAGGTCAACAACATCGGCAAGTCTCGCAACAGCGCAGAACCCTTCGTCGCGCCGCAACTCGACGAGCTCATCGAGGCCAGCAAGGATAGCTGGACCGGCGCGCTCGCTCACGGCGAAAAGCACGGTTATCGCAACTCCCAGGTCACCGTGCTTGCTCCCACTGGAACCATTGGCTTCATGATGGACTGCGACACCACCGGCATCGAGCCCGACCTCGCCCTCGTCAAGTACAAGAAGCTCGTCGGCGGCGGCATGATCAAGATCGTCAACAACACCGTGCCCTCGGCGCTCTTCAAGCTCGGCTACACCAACGCCGAAGTCGACGCCATCGTCAGCTACATCGACGCCACCGGAACCATCGAAGGCGCGCCCCACATCAAGTCCGAGCACCTCGCCGTCTTCGACTGCTCCTTCAAGGCCTCCAAGGGAACCCGTTCCATCCACTACATGGGCCACATCAAGATGATGTCCGCCACCCAGCCCTTCCTCTCCGGAGCCATCTCGAAGACCGTCAACCTCCCGCAGGACGCCTCCGTCGATGACATCGCCGAGGCCTACATCGAGTCCTGGCGTCAGGGCCTCAAGGCCGTCGCCATCTACCGCGACAACTCCAAGGGCTCCCAGCCGCTCAACGTCTCCGGGGCTGACGGCAAGGCCCAGAAGGAGAAGGCAACCTCCGCCATCGCTGCCGGTTCCATCGAGATCGAAGAAGCCGTAGCCGCCGCCAAGGCAGCCGCCAACGTCCGCATCTCCGCGCTCGAGTCCCAGATCCTCGCCATCACCGAGGCCGCCAGCAAGAACAGCGACGCCGCCGATGCGCAGTCGCCGCCCCGCGCCGTCCGTCACCGTCTCCCCGCCGAGCGCGCCAGCATCACGCACAAGTTCGGCCTCTCCGGACACGAGGGCTACATCACCGTCGGCCTCTACCCCAACGGCCAGCCCGGTGAGATCTTCATCCGCATGGCCAAGGAAGGCTCCACCGTCTCCGGACTCATGGACTCCTTCGCCACCGCCGTCTCCCTCGCCCTCCAGCACGGCGTGCCCCTCAAGGTGCTCTGCGAAAAGTTCGCCCACACCCGCTTCGAGCCCTCCGGCTGGACCGGCAACGAGCAGATCGGCTACGCCAAGTCGATCATGGATTACCTCTTCCGCTGGATGCAGATCCGCTTCCTCTCCGGCCAGCAGCTCTCGCTCTTCGCCGGACTCACCCCGCAAGGCTCCAGCCAGAGCTCAGCCCAGCATGCCGTTCCCGTCATCGGAACCGTTCAGGGCGCAGGCAGCCACGTCATCCCGTCGCTCAACGCTGGTGGCGAGGACAGAGGTGTCATCCTCAGCGGAGGCGCAGCCGGAGTCGAAGGATCTGTGGCTGACTTCTACCCCGGAACCACCCCACCCCAGCAGGGAATCGCCCCCGACCCGACCTACACAGCCGAGTCCGGACCCATCTCCATGGAAGACCGCGGAATCTACCACGCCGCCAACGCCATGAAGAGCATGTACGACATGGGCGACGCCCCAAGCTGCGCCACCTGCGGAGCCATCATGACCCGCAACGGCTCCTGCTACCGCTGCATGGAATGCGGAAGCACCAGCGGCTGCAGCTAGGAATGATCATCGCGGCTAGCGTAGCTCCTAAAACACTAGCCGCGAACTCCGTCATCGATAAATTTGATGTGAAAGAGGATCAAATTGTCTGAGATGCAAGCGCCAGATAGTTCGATTGAAGCTGCTCTAAAGTTTGCGCGTGATACGGCTAAGGATGAACTTGACCGAATTGATAGCCTTCACAAGAGAACGCTGATTGGGTTGAACATCAGTGCAGGGGCAGGCGTTTTAGTAATTGGATTGCTGGGGTGGGTTGGTTATTCGAATTTGCGTGACCTTGCAATTGCTGCCGCTCAAAAGCAGATGCGTGAGGAAATCAAGAGGCAGGTCGCAGATAAGATTGCACCGGCGGAAATAAGAAAAGCTGTACGCGAAATATTGAAAGAGAAAACCGACGCTGAACTTCAGCGATTAGTGGCCGATCAAGTAGGAACAAAAGTCAAAACTGAAGTGACTCAACAGGTAAGAGAACAGTTCGCTGCGGAACTACCGCAGATCAGAGAGATAGTTTCGAACGAAACGAAACAAATTGTTACCGGGTTGGAACCAACTATTAGGACGACAACAATCGATGAAACAAAGAGGATTGTTCAATCCCGCTTTGCGGTCTTAGGCCTAGTAGGTGAACGTCAACAAAAATTTAAAGACATTCTTCGTTCAAAAGGTCGACATTCCGTTACTTTTAGGTGCGATAAGGTTGATAGCTTTGAGCCAGATATCATGTACTTACGAGAATTTTTTTCTGCTGCTGGTTGGAGCGTTGGACAGGACATCAACGATATTCCCTTGAAATTTGAAAAGGGCAGTGGTGGCTTTGAAACTGTGATTATCGGTCCGAATGGCAAGGATGATCCAGATACCAAGGCTCTTCTTGATAGTCTTGATCAGGCCGGGATCAAATATTCCATCGCGACAGAGGAGCCCGCTTCTGACTATGTTCCTCGTCCATTGTTTCCTATTATTCTTGCTCGTCATGAAGTGGTATTTGGTTCGTGACTTAAGGCTAGATCATGTATTTAGACTGATTCGAGCTTCAGCTCGAACGCCTCGTTAAGGGCACGGCTTCAGCCGTGCCACAAAAGTCGCACCATGAAAAGCGGCTTTAGCCGCTGAGGTACGCTTACAATCGCCGCATGGCGATCCCGAGCCGCACCGCCAAGCCCGGCACCTACTTCATCACCACCGCAACCCACAACCGCCGAAGACTCTTTCAAGTCGAAAGCAACGCCGCCCTCCTCCTCGAAACTATCGACCACTACCGCGCCAGCTATCTCCTGCACGCCTACGTCGTCATGCCCGACCACCTTCACCTGCTCCTCACCCCAACCGACATCGCGCTCGAGCGAGCCATGCAGCTCATCAAAGGTGGCTTCTCCCACCGCATCGCCTCGAAGCTCCCCGTCTGGCAACGAGGCTTCACCGACCATCGCATCCGCGACGCCGCCGACTACGACATCCGTCAGAACTACATTCATCGCAATCCAGTCGCGGCGGGAATCTGCGCGACGCCGGAGACATACTCCTTCTCCTCCGCCAACCCAAAGCTCCGCCTCGACGAGTACCTCAGCGGCTAAAGCCGCTTTCCAGGCACAAAAGTTGCGGCACGGCTAAAGCCGTGCCCTTAACAAAGCTGTGCCCCAAGCGGTGCGCGCAAGCTATTCGAGCGAAGCTCGAACCCTCCAGGAACATCCATCCTATCCACGGTGTCAAAGGAAGACATGGAGGACTCACCTCATGTCCATGACATCCGGCAGCAGCAGGGAACTCCGAACCGAGATCAACGTCACCCCACTCATCGACATCCTTCTCGTGCTGCTGATCATCTTCATGGTCATCCAGCCCACCGCGCTCCAAGGCCTCGACGCCTTCGTCCCCCAGCCCTCCAAATCTCCTGACCGCGCCGACCAGCCGCAGGCCATCGTCGTCCAGCTCCTCGGCGACCGCGACCACGGCGTCACCTACAAGATCAACCAGACCACCCTCGACAAACGCGAGATCGAATCGAAGCTCGCCGCAATCTTCGCCACCCGCAACGACAAAGCCATGTTCATCCAGGGCGACGCCGATCTCGACTTCTCCCTCGTGGCCGAAGTCATCGACTACGGCCATCAGGCCGGCGTCGACAACATCGGAATCATCACTCCTCGGACGATCTCCCGCTTCAGAGACCCTGTCAAGCTCGAATCCAGCGCAACTCTATGAAAATAGAGGAGAACTGCGCTGCCGATCAGTTTGCCCTAACCCCATAGAATAGATAGAGAAGGAAAGAGACGGAGAGATAGAGGGAGATAGGGACCCGGAAGTTCCTATCCAAACAACACGAAATGGAAGTCCGGACTTAAGCCCAATCTTTGGAAGACTTTGCGCAAAAAAGACGGGGGTGACCGGACACCATAAGTCAGAACTACGAACGTCGCGAAAAACCGTTTTTTCACCGCGATCTCACGGGATTAGGGGAATAATTCTTCATTCCATGTGTTACTCCATATGACTACCGGAATCTCATGGAAGAGCGATCACACACTGCCATTCAGGAAAACGTCCGCGGGCGGGTGAGCTCGGATGGTTCCCAAAACCACTGGAATGCACATGGGGTGGAAAGGCAGAATGCTGCGTTCCTACCCTACCCCTCTATTTGTTCGTTATCAGCCGATGCTGGGATCTATTGGGATCTATATAGACATAGACCCGGTCATCAGGAGATGTCATGAGCCGAATTCTTGTATCCGTTACTCCTGCACCAGGTCATGTGAATCCCATGCTTCTTATTGCGGAAGACCTGGCCAAACGGGGCCACGAGGTCACATTCAACACAGGCGAAGTCTTTCGAGAGAAGGCAGAGGCTGCGGGTCTGAGCTTCGTTCCGCTACAGGGAATTGCAAACTTCGACTTCCACCGGCTGGATGAGGACTTCCCCGAGAGAAAAACGTTCCCAGGAATTCAGCAAGTCGACTATGACATGAAGCATATCTTCGGCGACATGATCCCGGATCAATATCGTGGCATGCAGGAGATCATTGACCAGCAGAACATCGATCTGGTCCTGGTGGATCTTCTGTTTTTGGGCAGTTTCCCGTTGCTGATGAAGCCGAAGGAATCGAGACCGCCGGTCATTAGCTGCGGGATTATTGTGTACTGGTTGCGAACACCCGAGACCTCCCCCTTCACCGGACCGGATTCCACTCCCGAGGGTCTCATTCGTAACGCGGAGCATAATCGGCAGCTGGGAGAGGCGCTGGCTGGGAGTACCGCCTACGTCGATGAAATTCTGAAGCCCTTCGGCGCGACCGAGTCCGTCGGGCTACTTTTCGATGCAACCTGCACGCGGCCCGAAGTTTTTCTGGAATACAGCGCGGAAGAGTTCGAGTATCCGATCAAAAACAAACAGAAGAACCTGCACTTTGTCGGGCCGCTTACTCCAAAGGTTCAAGGTGGCGCGGAAGAACCGGATTGGCTCAAAGAGATCGACGGTTCCAAGCCGGTCATCCTCGTGACGCAGGGAACCATTTCCAATAGCGACTTCAACCAGATTGTGAACCCTGCGATCCAGGCGTTAGCGGATGCCGACGTGCAAGTGATTGTGACGGCCGGCGGAGGAGATGTGTCCACCATTCACAGCTCTCCGAATGCTCGTGTGGAGCGCTATGTTTCCTATCACCACGTACTGCCGAAGGCCGATATTTTTATTACCAACGGTGGATACAACGGAGTTCAGCAGGCGCTGAGCTTTGGAGTTCCTGTGATTTCGGGCGGTACTACGGAAGACAAGCCTTTTGTTTCGGCGCGAGTTGCTTGGTCCGGTGCGGGCATTAACCTGCAAACGGGAACACCTACCGCGGAACAGATTCGCGTAGCCGTCTATGAGATATTGGCTGACCGCAAATATCGCGAACGAGCGAAAGAACTGGCGAAGAGCTTTGCAAAATATGATTCGCTCGCCACGACTTCCAAAATTGTCGAATCCACGATCGCAGAGAGCAAGAAGGAAGCCGTCAGCTTGATAGGAAGCTGACATCAAGATCTGACGCGGTGCCCCACCTTCGTCGCGAAGCGACTAAGGTGGGGCATTCGAGCGAAGCTCGAATCTCACTCCATCGGGGCGTCCAGTAACTGTGAATATCGATTCCGCTTCAACCTGGTGCCTGACGAGGTTGTGTTGCTGACGGTTACAATCTGCGCTGGGTTAGACGTCTTACCCGTGAGACTGAAGGTTGGCGCAGCGGTAAGCATCGATGTTACGCCGCAAGAGGGAAGACAATCGCTCTGAAATTGCGCCAGCGCATAGCTGGTGGAAGGTCTCTGGTCCACCAGGATGCCTGGGCTGCCGGCAGAATACGTAGTATCTGTTCCAGACGCATAAAGTCCAGTGGTGACATCTGTACAGGTGTAGGTCGACCCGACGACGGATAATTGCAACGTGTCACCGCTTGCGGGTAATGGACAGGTCACTACGCTGCGGACGCCCGAGCCTGCCGTCAACACGTAAATTTTGGCTGAATCTGCGATCCAGCAGACCCCGCTTGCTGCTGCACTCATGCGAACGCAAGGACCGGTGGAATCAGTATTTGAGGTGTGGCTCACGAACTTTACCTGGGAGTACTGGTCGTTTGTGAATGCGAGGCCTGTATAGATTGCCAGCCCCTGCTTTGCGGAGACGGAGGGCACGACCATCCCACTCGCTTGTATCAGGGACACATAAGCGGAAGAGGTCGTATTCGTCCAGTTAGCTGACAACGCACCCGATCCACTGAACGCATCCGTGACTGGATAGCTGGAGTTGGGAATGATGATGATGTAGGCCACGGATGCAATGGTACTGGTCAGGTAGCCTGAGGCGGTCGCAATCGCCCGCACTGTTTCTGAGGTAGAGACAGTAATTGGGCTTGAGTAGACATTCGAGCTTGTCGTTGGTATCGATCCATCGGTTGTGTAGTAGATGGTAGCTGACGGAGTTGTGGTGCTTATGGCTACCGTCTGCGTCGATCTATAGGTTCCCGCCACAAGGTTGAAGGTCGGTGTAGAAGCCGTAGGTTCAATTGTGTACGCGCCGGAGGAGACAGAGCTGTCGGAAAGTCCAGGAGCGGCCGCAAACGCCCGGATCGTCTCTGTTGTGGAGACATTGAGGGGACTCGAGTAGACGGTCGAGCTTGTCGTTGGTGTCGTTCCGTCGTTTGTGTAGTAGATGGTGGCGGATGGAGTCGTGGTGCTTATGGTCACTGTTAGTGGTATGGGGTAGGTTCCGGCCGCAGGATTGAATACTGGCACGATCGCCCCAGGAACGGCGCCTGTGGAATACAGCATGTTCAGGCTGGCGTTATTGCTAGTCCCGTAGGCCGGGTTATTTAAGTTAAGCGTAACCCCGGAACGAGTCTCCGTTGCAAGATACTGCCCTTGATGCCCGCCTCCGAAAAACGACTGACCGGTGATGAAGTAGTTGGTGTCGGTAAATTTAAATCCAGTCCATCCAGGAGGGGAAGGTCTTATCGGATATTGAAAGAACCCATCAATTTCAACATTTCCGTTAACAATATTCAGGTCTGTGCTGGCCTTCTCAGACTTCCACCCCAAAACCCACAGGTTAATTCCGGTGCCGGTGACCTTGTCGAATTGCACGCGGTAGTTACCAGCCGTCTGCGCTGTTGGTGGATAATCGGCATGAGTTCCATACCACGTAGCTGTGACCGTGCTTCCAGAAATAGCAGTTACGACTGCTGGAGTGGAATTAAGCCAGCTTGCAGGTGAGATTCCCGCGAAGTATATGTACGATCCAATCGTCATTCCGGGATCAACCGCAAGCGTAAGCGTAAGGGTCTGGGTTGCGGAAACATAACTTACACCTGTTACTGCAAGTAACTGGCCCTCAGACTCATCGTCTAATCCGCGGGCATAGATCGACTGTCCAGTACAAAAGCTGGTGCGCGTAAGTTGTGCATCCTCAAAGAAGACATTCCCCGCTCCTGCAGAGCAGCTGTAAGATAGCCCTGTGTTACACCCGCAAATATGAGCACGATCATAAACAGTCGTTTCATAACACCCTCCTACCGGATCCGAAGATTGCATCTGAAACGATCTGTTGCCCAGTCTCAAGCTGTAAATGTTACGTTGTTACTTATTAGATTCAAGAAGATGAAAGGTTATTCGAGATAGAAGGCCGCGAAGCCCCCATTTTTTTGATATCCAAAGCCGCCGCCGCTTCTAGAACTCGAAATCTCCAAGTAGGACAACTTCCGCATAACAGCGTAGTAAAGTCCACAGTTCTCGCCTCTACAAGGAAGTCTTAGTTTGGTGGTTGATCGGACGACTTGCCGAGGATATGTGAAATGCTTTCACAACAAGGGCGGAACTAACGTCGCGCGTATCCAGCGGTTTTCAAGATTCCGGGCGACATCTATTTTGTCGACTTGGAGTCCTTTGTGAACGGTCGGAATGCTACTAATCGGCTCTGAATCGGATTCTCCCCGTTTACCTCTGACAACACGACCGCTTCGAAAAATGGGTTGTGACCATGTTCCGCCTCGGCCTGCGTAATCTCCCTGATACCGGTCTCAGAGGTCAGATACGAGATCAGTGCGGCAGTCTGCGTGCCCTGCACCAAAAGAATCCGGCTTACAGAAGCCTGTCGCGGCAGTAGCGCGATGATTCCAGGCGACACCATCCTGGAAGCAGATTCACTATCCAGCGGAAATTGTGGAGGACTCCCAGCCGGCATTCGCTTATCAATAACGTACTTCTCATACGGCCCAGCTTGTAGCTAAGACGATCGATATCCGATTGATAGGCAGTAAGGGACGAAGTCGTACCGAACGCAACCACATTTTCGTAGTCAATGATTTGATGGGGAGATTCCACTGAGCTTGAGACCGAGGTGTGCACTCCATAGGTGTCGAGAAATCGTTCAAGCCGAAGTGCCGCGAACGTGTCCGAAGCAAAAGTGTAATTCTGCCAGGCCGCCGGTTTGCCAAGCCGCTTTTCCATCTCGGCTAGCTGAGGTGAGTCTTCCAGCTTGGTCGACTCATTAATCGAGATGTCGCGAGCGACTAATGTACTGGCACTTCCGCCCGGCCGCCATGCAAAAAATACAGGAGTAGGCAGGACGATGCGGGTCGCCTTTCCATTATTTGTGATGTTCTTCCAGAAAAGTGGCAGTTCCTGATCCATGGATGCGCTGTTCTTCCCGCTATAGCGCTTTGGCATCAAGAGTAGCCAACTTAAACAGGAGAGGAGCACAACAATGACGGCGACCAGCACCGGAGTCAGGAAGCGATTAGGACTTTCTTCCAATCTGGAGATGGGGAAAACAGCCACAGAGGAAACTGCATCTCTACTTGTGTCGCCTGCCAAATCGATCGCAGGATTGGATTGCAGTCCCCCTGCAACTTCACTCTCCGGGATCGCCTCAACCAATTGAACCTGGTGGGTACCGAGCGGAATAACGATCCTAATGGTGGAGCGACTCCCTTCTCCTTCGTAATATTTTCGGAGAAGATCGCGAAGTCTGGCAATTTGAACACGGACCGTGGCATCGATCTTTGATTCGAAATCCGGAGCCTTACCTAAACCGTCCACCGCGATAGCGTACTCGCTGATTTCCAGGTTCCGGTTTTCCCAGAGATAGAGCAGCAGAGCGCGCAGTCTCGACGCTCGTTCAAAACACTTGCTTTGGAGTACTTCCTCCAAAGGTCGAGCGTCTGGAATCTTCGATTTTGGGTCCACCCAATCTTCAGCTAATACTGACACAGAAAATCGGATCCCTTCGCGGCCCATTCAAGATAGTCCTCGGCCATTGTCTTCAATGGAGTGAAACTCTCTTTGTTTTTGGCGTTCCCAAACAATAGGTGTTCGCTCTTCTCTTCGTCAACAGGAAAATGTGCGACCTGTCGCGGCAGATTCACCATGGTTTCCGGCATGCTGCTTCCTTCCTTTTCAAAGGCCCTTCGTGCCCAGTTTCGCTGATTTGTAATGGAGTCGGTGACCTATATTACTGAAACTAATAAGTAACAGCCGTAACATTTACGACTGGAGACTGTGCAGCGGTCGATTTCAAATGCAAATCTCGCACTTGCAAAAAGACCGGACTACAAAGGGAGATAGTCAATGCAACTCCACAGTTTCCTCCTGCAGCGATTGAGACTGTTGCTACTCTTCGTCTTGCTCGTCGTATTCGGCCCTGCCATGAACTGGGCACAAACTGCCACCGGAACAATTACAGGGACTGTCACTGATTCTGGCGGACGCGTCGTTGCGAATGCTCAAATTGCTGTCCAGGATCAGGCGACCCACTTGGTATACAAGGCGCAGAGTCTCCAGGATGGCACCTATACGGTTCCACTCCTGCCTGTTGGCACCTATGAAATTACCGTCGCCGCGCCGGGATTTCAGACCTTTCGCCAGACCTCGGCAACACTCGATGTGGCGCAACGCCTTCGAATCGATGCAGGACTAGTGATCGGAACAGCAACCCAGACGGTCACGGTCACCTCCGAAGAGCCACCACTACAAACG
Organism: Edaphobacter sp. FHG110511_03; assembly: GCF_059115365.1. NCBI lineage: Bacteria > Pseudomonadati > Acidobacteriota > Terriglobia > Terriglobales > Acidobacteriaceae > Edaphobacter > Edaphobacter sp. FHG110511_03. Next base: position 2,207,326 of record NZ_JBZYWL010000001.1, read on the forward strand.
GAGGAGTCCTCACTCGGCAACGTCATGGGAGGACATAGTATCCGTGAGCTTCCCCTGAATGGCCGTCAGCCCTTCACATTGGTGCTGCTGATTCCCGGAGTTCAGACGACCTCCCTTAGTTCGAATGGATTCGCCGATGCCAGCAACCAGGGCTTTTCGCGGTTGAAGATAAACGGTGGCTCAACCACCGGAAACCAGTTCCTGCTCGATGGCGCGATGGACACCCTGCCTACGATCAATGAAGTTTCAGTCGTCCCCATGGTCGATTCCATCGCGGAGTTCCGGGTCATGACCAACACCCCGCCCGCCGAGTTCGGCCTGACCTCCGGAGGAATCGTCAACCTCGCGACGAAAACCGGAACCAACGATCTGCATGGAACTGCATATGAATTTGTTCGCAACGATGTTCTGAATGCGATCAATCGCTTCGCGGTAGTGAACGCAGCGACGGGTTCGGCAAAACCCAAACTGCGTTACAACCAGTTCGGAGGAACCATTGGAGGGCCGGTGTGGATTCCCAAGATCTACAACGGGCACGACAGAACCTTCTTTTTCTTCGGTTACGAGCAGTGGCACCAGCGTAGCGCGAGCATCGGCTATACCACCGTACCGACACAGCTACAACGTTCCGGAGACTTTTCACAGACCCGCACCAGCACCGGCGCTTTGATCCCAATTTACGATCCGAACTCGACCGCATCGAATCCGGCCGGTAACGGCTTCGTCCGCGCCCAGTTCACAGGCAACACCATTCAGTCGAACAGAATGGATCCGCTCTCGCTTGCCGTGCTCAAGTACATTCCGCTGCCGAACGTCACTCCACAGAACCCATATACAAACGCAAACAATTTCTTTTCGAATGCCGCCGGGGCCATCGATCAGGATGTAATTGCCATTCGCGGCGACCATCGAATCAGCCCCAATGACAGCGTCTTCGTTCGTTATGCGAGCAATCTTAACGTAACCCACACCCCTGGAAACGGGCTCGGAATCTCTGACCCTGCGGCGCGCAACGACACTCGCAAGAACTACAACCTGGCCATCGGGGAGACGCATACCATCTCACCGACCATTCTCAACGAGCTAAGGGTAAGCTTCGTGCGGCAGCATCTCACCTATGTGGCACCGAGCGTAGGTGGCGGCTGGCCGCGGCAACTGGGCTTTCCTTCCATCATTCCCGACACTGAATTTCCTTCGGTGGCGATCTCCGGCATGATCAGCACCGGCAACACCAGTCCACCCTCGGATGGAGTTCGCGTCGGTACTGTGATTCAGGTGGCGGACGGCGTCACTTGGGTGAGAGGACGACACACCTTCAAGTTTGGCTTTGAGTCCCACATCTCACGCTTCAATCAGCAGCAACAAAATTATCCCTCCGGCCAATTCACCTTTAGCGGTGCGCAGACTTCCAATCCGCAGGCATCGGGAGGTACCGGTGTTGGATTTGCCGACTTCCTGCTCGGACAGGTGGCAAGTGGACAGCTAACGATCAATCCAGGCTTTTCGGTTAGCTCGTGGGCCGGCGGTGTCTATGTTCAGGACGACTACAAGATCAAAAACAATCTAACGTTCAACATAGGACTTCGTTACGAACTCTTTGGACCACCGACCGAACGACACAATATGTTCTCGACCTTCGACCCGACAGTGGTCAATCCAGAGACTGGCATGCTAGGAGAGATGGTCTATGCCGGTGTAACTGCGCCGAGGAGCTTTGTAAGTTATGGCCATCCCTATTTAGCGCCACGGTTTGGTTTTGCGTACTCTCCCAACTCTCGCACGGTTGTGCGCGGGGGCAGCGCCATGATCTATAACCCGGTGGAGTCGGCGGACATTCATCAGACCAACAACAATGCTATCGGCTTTTCCGCGACGAATACCTTCTCCTCATCCGGACCTTATGCAGCTTTCCAGTTCAATCAGGGACCATCTTCGTTGATTGCTCCGGTTGGAGCGGCCGGAGGTCCTACGGCGTATCGGGGACAGAGCGTTTACTTCCAGGAGCACAATACGACTGTTCCCTATGTCCTGCAGTGGAATCTGACTGTGCAGCGCGCTCTGCCCGGGCAGTGGACCGTTTCGGCGGGATATGTAGGCAGTCACGGTGTCAGGCTTATCGGCGCGAACTACGCGTATAACCAGCTAGACCCAAGCTATTGGGCTACGTATGGCTCGAAGCTGCAGAATCAGGTCCCCAACCCATTCTTCGGTAAAATCCTTACCGGCCCCCTGGCAGCACCTACGATTAGCCAGACCCAGGCGTTGCTTCCTCTACCCGATTATCAAAGCATTACGACTCTTGCCCGTCATGGCGCCAACAGTATCTGGCACGCTCTGGAGGCAACTGCAGAGCATCGTTATGCGCATGGGTTGACCGTTCTGGTGTCGTATACCAAAAGCAAGCTAATCGACGATTCCAGCTCGAGCGACAGCGGCGAAAGCATCGATGGAGCCTTCAGAATCGGCCGCTATAACCCTCACCTTGACCGTTCGCTCGATAGCAACGATGTATCTCAGAACCTCGCTGTTAGCGGCGTATGGCAGCTACCTTTTGGAGAAAGAGCGCATGGGTGGCGCTATCTCGCCATCGGTGGATGGCAGTTGAACGGACTAATGGCTTGGCAGACCGGGTTTCCATTAACTGTCACTGGCTCGAATAACTTCACGGGTACGCCTTATCCGAACCTTGCGGGGAATCCGACGCTTCCCGCATCGAAGCGAAGTATAAAGCAGTGGTTTAATACCAGCGCCTTTGCAAAACCCGCTGATTACACACTTGGAAATGCGCCTAGAACATTGCCGGCAACCCGCGGGCCCAACTACACCAACGCGAACGCATCGCTCACCAAGAATTTCAGGCTCCGGGAGAATACGATTCTGCAGTTCAGAGCAGAGGCATTCAACGTGTTCAACCACCCCCAACTCGGCATGCCGAATACCGGGTTTTCTCCAAATTCCAGCGGCGTAAATACGAACTCCCTGTTCGGTACCATCAACAGCGCGCTCGATCCACGAACGATCCAACTTGGGATGCACCTCGGCTGGTAGTAATCCCGTATTTCGCGCCATAAATTGGCGAACATCTACAGCTCCAATTAAACACCATGCACCCACGTCACTGTCTGAGGTACAGAGACCGTGACGTGGGTAGCACTTGAGGAAAAGAAGTTATGAACCGAGTAGTACGACTGAAGGTTGTCTTATTTGCGTTGATCGCCGCGCCGTTGCTTCTGCCAATGGAGCTCTGTGCAGCGAATCCCAAATCCTTCGATCTCGTTGTCTATGGCGCGACCGCCAGCGGCGTAATGACGGCGGTTGCCGCGGCCCGCGAAGGCTTAAACGTTGCTCTAGTCGATTCGGGGCATCACGTGGGTGGCATGGTCTCTGGAGGTCTCAGTTCATCCGATATGGGAAGACAGGAAGTGATTGGCGGAATGGCGATGGAGTTTTTCGAGCGCGTTGGCCGCCATTACGGTGAGACCGTTGAGACAAAGTTCGAACCTCATGTCGCTGAAGAAGTCTTCAACGAGATGTTGCGCGAGGCAAAGATCACGACGATCTTTGACCAGAAAGTTCGCGAAAAAAAGGGTGTTACAAAAACCGCAAAGAAGATTGTTGCCATCACGCTGGAGAGTGGAGAGATCCTGCGCGCCGTTGTATTTGCCGATACCACGTATGAAGGTGATTTGATGGCTCAGGCCGGGGTGACCTATACCTGGGGCCGTGAAAGTACCTCCGAATACGGTGAGTCGTTTGCAGGAGTTCGGGGCAAGCAGAGGCCGGATCACCATTTCAACGTTCGCGTTTCTCCTTATGCCGCCGACGGCTCTCTGTTGCATGAGGTGTCTGCTGGGCCCAAAGGAGAAATGGGACAAGGCGATAAGAAGGTTCAGGCGTATGGCTTCAGAATGTGCCTGACGAACGATAAGAGTAACGAGATTCCCTATCCCAGACCCGATAACTACAACCCCTATCGATACGAACTCCTGAAGCGTCTGATCGCGGCACTCAGCAAGGCAAAAGGACGGCCGCCAGTCATGCGCGAGATGATGATCATGTCACCGCTTAAGGGAAATAAGTTCGACATCAACAACTTTGGCGGGTTTTCTACTGACGATATCGGCGCAAGCTGGGAGTATCCTACGGCCGACTTCAGGCGTCAGGCCGAAATATGGAAGGAACACTACAACTACGATGCTGGCTTCTTTTATTTTTTAGCCAACGATCCCAGCATTCCCGAGTCTCTCCGCAACGAGGTCAATGAGTACGGTCTTGCAAAAGACGAGTTTATCGACAACCATAACTGGCCCTGGCAGCTTTACATTCGCGAAGGCCGACGCATGGTTGGACAGTATGTAATGACGCAAAAAGATATTGAGCATGATCTTACAAAGCCGGATTCGATTGGAATGGGCTCCTATCCGAGCGATTCGCATCACGTGCAGAGGGTTCCTACTCCGGCAGGCGATGTAGAGAACGAAGGCGAAATGTCCGATGCAACCGAACCATATCAAATCCCTTATCGAATGATCCTTCCAAAAACTGGTGAGACTGACAATCTTCTCGTTCCCGTCTGTTTCTCGGCAAGCCATGTAGCGTATTCCACCATTCGCATGGAGCCACAATATATGATCATCGGTCAGGCGGCAGGCGTCGCAGCAGCAATGGCCGTGCACCATAGTTTGCCGGTTGGAAAGATTCCGATTCCGGAGTTGCAGAAGCGGCTACTGAAGGAGCAGGCAATCTTGTCTTTGCCTCTCGCTGCGCAAGCACCTCTGTAGGACAGCGCTACTGCAAAGGAAACGCCGGAGCAATCGAACCACCTCGTTAAGGGCACGGCTTCGGCCGTGCCGCGGAAGTCGCAACCCCGCTGGTTAAGCGGAACCCCCTGTTATCAACACCCGCTTGCCGCCCCTATCCCGCCCAGACTAAGCTAAACTCCGTCCCCCTTTGGTTTCTATTTCGCGGTATGGAGAAACGCCCTATGCGCCGCCTTATTCTGTCAGTCCTCAGCCTTGCTCTCTTCGCGGCACCGTCCGCCTTCGCCCAGCAGCTCGTCAACGTCTTCGTCACGGGCGATAACAACGGCTTCAGCGCGGCAGGCGCGAACGACTCTGCGCTTGACCTGCAGAAATCCCTCGCCAACAAGAAAACCCTACGCGTCGTCAGCTCCCCGTCGGAGGCCGACATCGTCGTTCGCATCGACTCCCGCGATTCGCATAAGGAGGTCGACGGCTACACCACCAACACCAATCGCAGCGACGACGGACGATCGAGCACCAAGACGACCACCTCCAACGACAAGACCGTTCGCAATCTTCACGCCACCCTGATCGCCGGCGACTTCACCCAGGCACTCGACGCCCAAAGCGAGATGAGCTGGCGCTTCGCTGCCGACAACATCGCTGGACAGATCGAGCGCTGGGCCAAGGAAAACAACGCCCGGCTGATGGCACGCCGCACCGCAGGCGGCAACGCTGCGCCTCCACCACCGTCCGCGCAGAACGATGCGCCGCCGCCGTCTGCCGGCCCTTCCGGTGATACCGCCAACGCCACCATCCACCCCGGCATGACCGCCGACGAAGTCACCAAGGCTCTCGGCGATCCGCAGAAGAAGGTGAACTTCGGAACGAAGTCTCAATGGACTTACAAGGGCATGCAGGTCGTCTTTGAGAGCGGAAAGGTCACCGACGTAAAGTTCTAGCCGCATTTCAAGATCCTGCTAAAACGATCTTTGAAGATTTTGCGCAACCATATACGGCGGGAGGGCTAGTGCTAAAGTCTTGAAGATGAACCGAAGAAAGTTTATTGGACTAAGCTCGTCGGTCGCCCTCGCCGCGGTGCAGCAGCATCCAGCCCGTTCGCTCCCGTTGGCCCCCGCCTCTCAGCGTCCCAACTTCCTCTTCATCATCGCGGACGATCTCATGTTCCGCACCATCCACTCCATCAACAACCCCGAGGTCCGCACCCCGAACCTCGACAAGCTGGTCCGCTCCGGCTGCCACTTCACCCACTGCTTCCATCAGGGAGGATGGTCCGGCGCCGTTTGTGTTCCCAGCAGAACGATGTTGAACACCGGCCTGTCGAGCTTCCGAGCCAACCGCAGCGATTCCGACAATCAGGCGATCGCCACGCCGGTGTGGGGCCAGACCCTGCGCGAAGCCGGCTACGACACCTACATCGCCGGTAAGTGGCATCTCGACGCCGTAACTCTTCAACGCTCCTTCAGCGAGATGGGTCCCGTCGCCCCCGGCTTTCTGCCGTCGACACCGGACATGTACAACCGCCCCGCACCGGGCAACAACTGGCAGCCGACGAACAAGGCTCTCTTCGGACATTGGCTGAAGCGCGGGCTATGGCTCAACCAGCGCAACGACGAGACCATCCAGCACTCGAGCGAGCTCTACGCCGACGCAACTATCGAGCACCTGACCAAAGTCGTGCCGCAAAAAAAGAACCCGTTCTTCATGTATGTCGGATTCAACGCGCCCCACGACCCGCGGCAGGCACCCCAGGAATATCTCGACATGTATCCAGTGGAGAAGATCGCTATTCCCCCAAACTTCCTGCCGGAACATCCCTTCGATCAGGGACAACACAAGACTCGAGATGAACTGCTGGCGCCGTTTCCCCGCACCGAATACGACGTTCGCGTCCATCGTCGCGAGTACTACGCGATCATCACCCACATGGACGCTCAGATCGGCCGTATTCTCGACGCCCTGAAGGCATCAGGCAAAGCGGATAACACTTACGTGATCGTCACCGCCGACCATGGACTTGCAGTCGGGGAACACGGATTGATGGGAAAGCAGAACCAGTATGAGTGCTCGATGCGAATGCCGCTGCTGATAACCGGCCCCGCAATCAAGGCTGGCAAACGCGTCGACGAGATGGTGTACCAACACTCGATGTACGCCACAACCTGCGACCTGGCCGGGGTGCCCATTCCGAAGCACGTCGAGTTTCCTTCGCTGGCGTCGATGCTCAACACCGACAATCCCCAACCCATCAACGATGCGATGTACGGCCGTCTGACCGACCTGCAGCGTTCCATTCGAACGAAGAGTCACAAGCTGATTTTTTATCCGCCAATCAACCGCTTCCAGGTCTTCGACCTTGAAAAAGATCCATGGGAGATGCATGACCTCGTCGACGATCCCGCATACGCATCCGTGAAGCAGGACTTAATTCAAAAGCTCAAAACAAAGCAAAAGGAGCTGGGAGACCCACTGGATCTCGATCACCCTTTCAAGCCAGCGCAAAGCGCCTGAGACGGGACGGTCGCCCAGGCCAAAGTTGAGTCGATACCAGGGTGCCCAATCATGCGGCTTTGTCGCATGATTGGGTTCGCTACGTCCCCGTTAGCTTTTCACCTTACATGGGAGTAGCCAAACCAACGCAAAGAAACAGATGCGAGCAGTGCGGCAAAAACCCGCAGGAATGCTCTTCTGCTGTCTGGAATCAGTTTCCGAGCTGTAGATTGTTGTAGTTCTGCTGGTCCATAGCAGGTTGAATGCTCACGGAGAGCACGTGATTGCTTCCGCCGCCGCTGGATACATTCCAGGAACTGATCCATCCCTTGAACGAAAGAGTGCAGATAGCGTCCTGCTTATGCTCGTCCTTCCAGAACTCGATCCTGATGTCCTTGACCTTGTCTTTTGTCGGCACGTTTGCCAGATCGAAGTATTTCTTCACCGTTGCAAAGGGAACATTTGTCGTGTCATGCATATCCGCCGAAAAATCCATCGCGTAGCTTAACGTAGCCATGGTGGGCATGCCGTACGTAGGATCTGTGGTTGAAATACCTATCTGTGTCGAAAATGCATTGAGTGTTACGCCGTCGACAGTGATAGTCGTATTCGAAGGACTAGCCATTGGATCTGCCTCCTGATTGTGTTTATGGCTTAGCTGCTCGCGATGCGAGCAGGCTGCGAATGTTGAGAATGGTGTAGCTTTTGCAGTGTGTATTTACAAATTGGGTGAGATCGTCGTTCACGGCATACTGTTTTTGCGAATCGTCCCAGCTCAAAATCACCGGCTCAGGGAACTCGTCACGAAGCGTGGAAGCCTTGTAAATCAAAATCAGATCGCTATGTTTGGTACGTGGCGTTGCTGCTCCAATGGCCTGCAGTCCGCCACACTCTTCTGACTCTGTGTGCCCCACTCCGAAGACGAGTAGAAATTTTGCTGGCGCATCGTCCGCAAGCTGGTACATCCCGCAGTAGAATTTCTTTCGCGGCGGCCCTTCCATAATCGGTGAACCGCCACCGTGGCTCTTGTCCTCTGCCTGAAAACGCACAGGCACGAAGGTAATCCCCGGTGCAACGACCACCTGGCTCCGCTCCACCTCCAGGTTGCCTGCCCCTTCAGGAAGCAGACGCTTGTCCAGTGAAGAGCTGATCTTCTCAACCTTCTCTGGCGCGACACGACTCAGGCTCTGCGCAGCCGATTGTAGAGCAGCAACGCAGACCATGATCGCAAGCCATCCAGCCAGGTATCTAGGGTGTCTCTTGTTCATAGTAGGTCGCCAGATTCGTGTCGTAGTGGTTCTTGCGATAGGAGGGGCCGTTGTACATGAGTGCAAAATCGGCCCAGTGCTTCTGTTGCAATGCTCGCGTCAAGGCTGGGGAAAATTTGATATAGGCCACAAATGCGCGAAGCTGTTGCTGCACAGACTGGCACATTGCATCCACAAAAAGATCAACGGTGCCAAACCCGGAGCGGGAAAAGTTATCGCCCAGAATTTGAAATGCTCCCCACGATGTAGCTCGAATTGCCGCTGTGGCATCCAGCGAATAGGCGCGTTGCAACCTATCGTATTGCGCTGCATATCGGCCATATCCTCCCTGCACAGGATTCGAAATACCCGGATCGGTACTGTCGTGACGACCGAACGTGTACTGATGAAAGAGATGGCGCTCAAAGAGAATTGAGGGCCGGTCGAGTTCGTCGTAAGCACCGCGAGGTGCTTCCTGCCTTGTGACAGCCTTGATAGCGCGCACCTCGCAGTTTAGTTCGGCGGCGGCTGTGAAATCATCTTCTATTAGCTTGGCCGCTCCTGTGCGTCGTGGCAGTTGTAATCCACCAGCGCCTCCAGCCATCAGCCGCTGAGCTGTGGTGCTCGTGAGTTGACGGAAGATTTCGCTGCGCGGCTCTACAGTGGCACGCGCAAAAGGCGATCGCATGATGCGGTGCTCAAATGCCTCTAATGCATTTCGTGTGGAACGATCGAACTGACCAGTGATCTGCACCACGATACCCGTGCGCGCCGCTTGTCGATCCAACAGCCGTTGGACCACGCGCACATCCTCGACCCGATTCGCCTTGCCTGGACCGACAGCGGAATGTAATTCGTCACCCATGGCCCCTCCTGCATTCGTCGATTCCCACAATTACGCAGGTTGCATTGTCACTACCGCCGTGTCAAGGGCGCGCTGCACAAAACCTGGCAGTGCTGGCCTTTGCCGGTGCCGTATTCATGCGGCTTTCATCGTAGGAGTGGGAATCCCTAAGCCCCCGCAGCGATTCGAAAATCTCTCTCCACCTCGGGTCCGAGCACCGCCAACGCCTTCTTATAATCCTCGCTCTCATACGCCGCCAGCGCGGCCTCGTAGCTGTCGAACTCCACCACCACCGTCATCTGTTTCAACCCTGCCTCGTAAGCCGTCACCTCACTCTTCGGCGACACTAGGGTCCGCGCCCCAAACTTGTCCAACGCAGGCACCGCCAGCGTCAGATAGCGGCCCATCATCGCCTCGTCACCAACGCTCCTGTACGCAACTACCCAATAACCCTTCTTCATCTCGCCTCCTCATCCTGCCCATTCAAGATAAACCGGATTTCTGGAACATCGCTCTCACCATAAGTGTCAAAGCACACATGGAGGGCCACACCATCTCCATAACATCCGGCAGCAGCAGGGAACTCCGCACCGAAATCAGCATCACCCACTCATCGACATCCTTCTCGGACCGCTGATCATCTTCATGGTCATCAGGGTGGGTGGCCCACACATAAGGTCTAACCAGGAATAGCGACGCGTCAATATTCACTTGACAGGGTATTTGAATAGGGCAATACTCTGCGACCAAGTAGAGGATCCTCCCCCTTAGGTTTCCAGTCTTACTTTGAAGCACTCCTCCCGACTGTCCAATGAAGCTGACACAGGCACGCGGACATCGTCCGCGCCGAAAGGAGCAAAGATGGCGAATCCCTATGAGCAGGGCATTCACGTGCTCACACCCGAACAAGCATTAAGCCGTCAAACGGAGGACTTGTTCGTCGAAGATGACACCGAGGTTGTCATCTCACCCGACCGACGGGAGTACGCACGATACTTCGCCCGCGTGAAGGCAAAGTCGATCAAAGATCTTCAGAACTTGGGCCTCGTGCCGCGAGGCGTGGGCGAAGAAGACCTCAAAAAAGCCATCGCGAAGGATGACGATGCGGCGCTCCAGAGCGGGCGCGAACTGCTGTCGCGATCCAGCTCGAGCCATTGCGGCTGCGGTGGCGACGCCAACCAGTCGGCATCGCCGCCATCCTTCCGAGATCAGCTGGCGCGCACCTACTCGAGTGTTCGAAAAGCCTATAACCCCGCACTCGCCGAGCTTCTGTCACGGCACCAAAAAACGGAGTTCAGCTGGGACAGCGTGCATCTGCAATCCGTACGCGGCTGGGTGTCGCGCGCCAGTCAGCTGGCGGCCGAAGTGTCCCTGATCTCGGCGCTCTTTCAGGACATCCGCATCGGGCGCGGGGCGCGCCTCGTCCTCGACCCCGGTACGACCGTCCTCTATGCTCGCGGAGTCTACATTCATCAAACCGGATCCCTGATTCACAAGGGATCGTACCTGCGGATCTGGGCCTCCTCGATCGAGCGATACATCGACTGGGGATCCATCATCGTGCAGCAAGAAGTGAAGTGGACGCTGGTCGGAGGGTAAGCACATGGCAATCAACATCGACAAGAGTGGCGCAACCGGCTCCGAAGGTGCAGCAGGATTTTCAGTCGGGGGTGTAGCGCCCAATGGTCTGAACGGCCAGGATGCAAACTGCAACTGGATCGACGACGATTGTGCTCGCGTCGGGCAACCGGGTGCCGATGGATTGAACGGCGGCCCGGGCAACGAGGGCGGCCCCGGAGCGGATGCGCCCTCTTTTCTCGTCATCGAAGTGACGAAGTTCGACTTCGACGTTTCGGTTACCTTGCGCGGCGGCGCGGGCGGCAAAGGCGGCAAAGGCGGCGATGGCCAAGCTGGCGGCAAGGGAGGCCGCGGTGGAAACGGTAACGACTGCGAGCTCGGCCGACACGGGGGGAACGGTGGCAGAGGCGGAGATGCTGGTGCCGGTGGAAAGGGCGGTCGCGGCGGCCGCGCAGGCAAAGTCAGCGTGATCATGCAGCAGGCGGCGAACCCGACGGCTATGTCCTTCAGTGTGTCAGGGGGCAAAGGCGGCCTTCCCGGGGACAACGGCACGCCGGGTGGGCGCGGCGCTCCCGGAGACGACGGATCGACGACGGGAGTGTTCTCCACGAGCAGCGACTGCGAGGACCAGGGACCTCAAGCGCAGTGGGGTGGACAAGGCAATGTACCGAACAACCTGGGCTCAGGCGCGGACGGTGCGGACGGCCCGGCACCGGAGTTCAAGGTTGTACCCGCGTAGAGCGCTATATTCCCTCTCGCTCACCGTGCATTCGCAAGGCACTTGTTATGGGCCGCGAGCGCATCGGACAGGCACGTGTCCGGAACGTACGGTTGCCCTGGGGACCGCGGAGGCGGCGCCTGCGTCCGGCACGCCTGCTGTTGTTGCTGATAAGTCGTCATGCAGGTGGAAGCGTCGGTCCGGCTGGCTCGCGACGAAGAAGCTGCCGATCCGCTGCTGCTCTCGGAATCCTTGTAGCACGCCTCGAAGATGGACTTCGCAGCATTCTTGCAGGTCTTGCCTTCGTCGGGCGAAGGACACGCCCTTTGCAGGTCTTCGCGAATGCTCTTGCAATAATTTTTGTCGCCCGTGGGCGATACGATAGCGCTCTGCGCTGACTCACCCGTTGCAGCCGCATCAGCGCAACGGAACTGGTCCTTGTTCGAATCCCAGATCGGTTTCGTACCAGCCTTCGGGCATTGTCCTGTACAGGCAACAGAGAGTGTCGTGAGCACAATCGACAGGGTGAGATGTTGAATCTTCATGGTGGCCTCCGGATGGAAGCGCGCTGGGGTCAGGCCCCTGCAGGTGGGCGTGGTCTCAGTAGCGACCTGCTAGTTAGATGCGGAATCACAGCTCTCCGCGAACCAGGAGGGCAACTGCTTGATAGGACGGGTGGCCCCGATCTGACCTAACATAATCGGGTGCCACCATCTTCGGCGCGAAGGCCCTAAGGTGGGATCATCCGAGCGAAGCTAAACGGCTCGTCTCACTACCCTCTCACCTTATATTTGTCGATGAATTCTCGCCGCAGCTCATTGCCCATCCCGGGCTCCTCTGGAGCGGGGATCACTCCATTCACTAATCGCAATGTCTCCACGTGCGATGTATCGTTCTTCAGACTCCCCGACTCCATATAGATCGCGTTCGGCATCGCCAGAAGCATGTGCATGTTCGTAGGCGCTCCTCCATGACTGGCAAGCTCCACATGGAAAGCATCCGCGATAGCTCCAATCTCCATCCACTCCGTAACTCCGCCGGCGCGTCGATTGTCTGGTTGCACCACGTCGGCGCCCCCAAGACGGAGCAGCTCAAGGAACTCATACCTGCCGTAGAGATTCTCCCCCGTGGCCACTCGAATATCCAGCTCATGCGCCAGCTCGCCGAACTGTCGCATCGCGTCAGGCATCATCGGTTCTTCGTACCAGAAGCAGTTCATCTCCTGATAGACACGTCCGCGTGCAAGCGCATCGGTAAAGTTAAACACCTGATTGGCATCGACCATCAGCCGCCGATCTTTCCCCAGCAGCTCCTGCGCTGCCTTGATTCGCTTGATGTCGTCGTCCAGCGAAGAGCGGCCTACCTTGATCTTCACCGCATGAAAGCCTTCCGTCAGAGCGCCCTCAATCTGCTTCTTGTACTCCGATAGATCGTCGTCGTTGTCGTAGTACCAGCCGCACATGTTGTACGTCGGAAGGCTGGTCTGGTATCCACCCAGCAAACGATAGACGGGCATCTTTGCGAGCTTTCCGACGATGTCCCAAAGCGCCATGTCCACCGCGGCCATCGCACAGGTCACAAGGCCAGACGTCCCGCTGTACTCAGCGGCACGCCACATGTCTTTGCGCAGCTTTTTCGACAGAGTGGGGTCCTGCCCGATCAGCGCCTGCTTCAACATCCCTTGCAGAATGTCCTCGACCACTTTGGGGCCGCCCGATTCAAAACCAAATGAGATGTAACCCCAGCCTGTAATGTTGGCGTTTGTCGTAAGTTTCAAAACGACGCCGCCGCTCTCGGCACCAAAGCGATGGATTGCATCCATGAAGTACTTTCCGGGAGGCATCTTCAGAACCTCGGTCTCCATGCCGGTAATCTTCAGTCCCTGCGTCACCTCTGCGGCCAGCGCGTGGAGCTGGGTGCCAAGGGGTAGAGTTGCGGCTACGCCCGCCGTGAAGAAATCCCGTCTGTTCACAGAAACCTCTCAATTTTGAATGCCGTTGTTGGTCTTCGTCATTCGTTGATCTTCAAGCGAAAAGGCTAACATGCCTCGCCAATCGATTCAGGTGCACCGACGGTGTCCTCAACGGATCACTTTCCTTGTACATCGACCTGCGACGGGTTATATTGGGCATCCGGCCCAGGGCTCCCCCCAAAAAAAGATCCAACGAGGTTCCTGACATGATCCTTCTCCGCGATCGTAGAAGAGGTTTGCGTTGTCTCTGGGCTCTCTTGCTTACGATAGGACTGATTCCCGTTGCGCAGGCTGAGCTTTCCCTGCCTCTCACATTGGGCTGTGGTTGGCCTTTCAAAACCACCCCTGAAACCCTCAACGTCATGTATCCCGATGCGAACGCCATTTATTGGACCACTCCCTACATCCAGCTCGCAGGCAGCAGCCTCGAGATCAGAGGCGATTTCTTTCCCGCGCGCTTCCTCTCCATCAACACCTATAATTCGCAAGGCAACTCCCTCAGCTCCATCTACGACGTTAAGTTTGTGCTCGACAAGGGGAGCGAAAATCCCTTCAACACTCCCAGCGCCTCCGGCGGTAGCTTTCACGCAACCATCGTTCCCAGCCCTACCCCAATTCCGCCATCACCTCCTACAAGCCCCGACATCCTCTATGGCCCGCAGACCAACCAGTTTGGTTTTGCCCAGGGATACGTCGTCATTCGCGCCTACATCCCCTTCGACCCGAATGTAAGTCAAAGCGTCCTTCCAAAGATCACCATCCTCTTCGACGGTCATCCACTCAAGACCGTTCCTCCGTGCAAGAACCTCTCGAACAGTCTCCGTCTGCTCCTCTATAACGCGCTGATTCGTTCCTGGAACGGCAACTTCAACGCACCCGGAGCCACCGAGCCCACTCAGCTCATGTTCCGCCCTCCCGTAGGCAATCAGGCCAGCGGAGCCTTCCCCAACGACTTCAACAAGTACGTTGTCACGGGCATGACCTATCAGAAAGGAGTCATCGCCGTAGTGCGTGGCCGCGCTGCTACGGTGCCTTCAAACGGGTCCAACAACTATCCGCTCCTGCAACCGGATCAGGAACTACGCTACTGGTCCATGTGTAACTACGACCACATCTTTCCTTACCCGGTCGTCACTCAGGGGAGCCAGACCGCCTGTGCCGCGGACGATCAAACGCCGCTCGACCACGACGGCTACTACACCTATGTCATCGCCGCGCCGCGTGATGTCCCTGCCAACGCAAAGACCGACCCGACAGTCACGTTGCTTCCATGGGGGCGGACCCAGTTCACGAAGGCCCTCATCTTCCGCAACATGCTCCCCGGCACCAACTTCACCATGACCACTCAGACGGCCAATACTCAATGCACTCAAGAGGGAATGTCCACCGAGGACAGCGCCACATGTACCGCAAACGTCATGGGACCGTACTATCCCAACGCCACCTACTGCCAGAAGACAGTCTATGAGGAGGGTGGTTGGCAGGCCTGCTTCCAGACTCCTGTGACAGTCAGGAGACAGTAGGCGTCCAGTGTGCGCCCGGTCATGCGATTCACGGCATGACCGGACGCCAGCGCCCTTGCGATATCCGATAACCAGCCTTGTACGAATTCGAGCTTTAGCTCGAGCCTCGTGGTGAGTGCGCAATTTCCGCAAAAATGATCCGTCACAAAACTCCCAACCGATCCTTCGCTCCTCCCACAGCCACGCTCCCCCCGCGGTATCCTTCTCCTACTATGGCCACTATCTTCAAAGGCCGTTACACCTCCCGCATCGACGGCCCCTTCGTCGTCTTCCTCATCGGCATACGCATCAACCGCCTGCTGGCCCCGCATAAATGGTGGGCCACCTTCCAGGCCATGCCGCCTATGATTCGCGAGCTCTCCGCCAACCCCTCGCTCGGCTTCCTCTCCGCCGAGTACAGCCTCGTCTGGCGCGGAGTCAACCTCATCCAGTACTGGCGCAGCTTCGACCACCTCCTCGCCTACTCCCAAGCCAACGATGCCAAACACCTTCCCGCGTGGAAGGCCTTCAACCAGAGCGCGGGAAACGCGGACGGCGTCGTCGGCATCTGGCACGAGACCTATCAGGTCGCCGCGGGACACTCCGAGTGCATCTACGCCAACATGCCGCGCTACGGTCTCGCCCGCGCCGGAACCCACGAGCCGGCCACCGGCCACCTCCGTGACGCCAGCACTCGTATGCAGTCGTAACCCCGAGAAGCTTTGCTGGAGAAGGGCTCGCATGCGTGGGTCGGACCGCTGTCAACCCTCAATCGGATGCAAACCTAAGAAAGCAGGCCTCATATCCAGCATTCGACGCAATACGGCATCGAATTTGTTTCCATCTATTTTGGGTTTATTCATGCGAATATTCTAGGCGAACAAAATCCTGTCCTAATTGAAGGTTTCCGGATGTTAAGAAACTGGCCAATCTTGTTGCTTGCTGTCGCTTTGCTCGCCGTTATCGGTGTGTCCTGCTATACAGATCCAAGCAATAATGCAAAGCAGAAAAGCACAGAGTATATTCCTTCCACTGCAAGGGTTACCGCAAATCAAACAACTCAAACCGGCCAAAATGCACAAACATCCGAGCGCCCTCCATTTTGGCTCAAAGTATTTCACTGGCCTGATGGTGTCACGGCCCTCGCTGTGATCTTGACGTTGTTCTTCATTGGATGGCAAGCCATGCTCACTCGGCAAGCCATTCTTCTTACCGAAAAATCCTCCAAAACGGAACTTCGCGCTTATCTCTCGGTTGCGATAAATAGTGGGACTTATCAAGAGAGGGATAAAAACATCAAGTTCTCTGGAATTCCTATTTTGACGAACATAGGAAGAACTCCCGCTCATAACGTGCGATACAGAACTAATGCGGCTATTTTGAGAGAACCTCTGCCGCCCAATTTCTCTTTCGCCGCTGGACAGGAAGAAATCGGAAGTTACGCGCTCGGAATGAGCCAAACATTCCAGATTACTGCGCTTTTTGACGACTTCATCGATTCTCAGGACGTTAATTCGGTCATGACCGCAACAAACAACAGGGCTTTTTACTATTGGGGATTAATTAGGTACGAAGATGCTTTCGGGGATTCCCACACCACTGAATTTTGTCACCGCTTGTATTTCACTCCTTCCGGGGAGGAAGAGTGGAGGGTGAACGGAACATATGTTCCCGGGCACAACAAAGCAACATAAAGACAGAAAGCGAAACGTCCATTTTCTGGACATGTAGAAACTCCTAGCTGTATCAAGGAATTTCTAAAAATATTCGGTCCCGCATGAGTGAAGGGCATAATTCTTAAAAAAGATAAGGGGTACCTCCCAAGGAAGAGCCTACCCCATCGCAACCCCGTGACTGACGACGATGCTCTGACCCGTCAGCGCCAGCGTCTTCTGCCCGGCAAGAAACACCGCGGTCTCTGCAATCTCGTCCGTAGTTGTAAA
This sequence comes from Edaphobacter sp. FHG110511_03, assembly GCF_059115365.1. Lineage (NCBI taxonomy): Bacteria > Pseudomonadati > Acidobacteriota > Terriglobia > Terriglobales > Acidobacteriaceae > Edaphobacter > Edaphobacter sp. FHG110511_03. Next base: position 2,224,383 of record NZ_JBZYWL010000001.1, read on the forward strand.
TTGTCCATCCACCGTCTCTCGAAGCATGACTTTCTCCACCACATCCTTCTCGCTGAGGTTGAGAATCTTCGCCTGCTCCGGAATCTGCTTCTCGACCAACGGCGTCCGCACAAATCCCGGACAGATCACGTTGGCTCGCACGCCATGCGGAGCACCTTCCTTGGCGACAGCGCGGCAGAGCCCGACGATTCCATGCTTCGCGGCCACGTAGGGTGCTTTTAACACCGAAGCCATCTTCGAATGGATAGAACCCATATAAAGAATCGACCCACCTTGTCCGGACGCGTACATGTGCCGCAGACTAGCCCGCGTCGTCAGAAACGCTCCATCCAGATGCACCGCGAGCACTCTCTTCCAATCGCTGAAGCTAACCTCGTGAACGCCGGCAATGTGCTGCACACCCGCGTTGCTGTAGAGAATATGCAGGGCTCCATATTCCCGAAGCACTCTCTCGATCCCCGTCTCGACAGACTCCTCATCCGTTACATCCATCGCGATGCCAAGCGCGTCTCCGCCGGTAGCTTTGCGAATCTCCGCAGCCGCGTCCTCCGACCGCTGTCGATCCATATCGGCGATCACGACCTTCGCACCCTCCTTCGCAAAGCGATGGACAACCGCGTACCCGATCCCCGAGGCTGCACCAGTAACAACCGCCACTTTTCCTTCAAGCTGCATCTTGCCTCCTCTTCCCACAGGCAAACGATACTCCGACTACAGATGTTGGCTGATGTTGATTTTTAAAATCCCATGAACAACCTGCTCATCCAAAGGTCACAACGATGCAGTCAGGCAGCCGACAAGTGTCGCCAACGACTTCGCATTCTCTGTGATTCAGTACGTGTATGACCAAGGAGCCGCATCCATGGGCCGACGCGATCTGTTGCAGCTTCTTCTGCTCTCTGCCGTGTGGGGAGCGTCTTTCATTCTCATCGAGATCACCGGCCGCAGCTTTCCGCCCGCCTGGGTCGCGCTGCTGCGCCTCAGCTTCGGCGCGGCCTTTCTCTGGAGCGTTCTGTGGCTGCGCCGTCGCACGCTTCCGCCGCGCAGGCTGATCGTCCCGCTGTTGCTGGTAGCGCTGTTCAACAACGCGATACCCTTCTGCCTCTTCGCTCTCGGCGAGCAGACTGTCCCAAGCGGCATCGCCGCCGTGCTCAATGCCACTATGCCAATCTGGACTCTGCTGCTGACCCTCGCCGTGCAGAGCACCCGTCCTGCGCGCCACGTCGTAGTTGGCATTGTCCTCGGCTTCGCCGGAGTCCTCACCGTCGTGCTTAGTCATGGCAGTCAGGCGAACGGCAGCGTGACCGCAGCGCAATTCTCCCTCGGTGTCACCTTCATCGTGATCGCCACGCTCGGCTACGCTATCGCCACCGTCATCGCCAAGAGCCGCCTCCAGGGCCTTGATCCTATCGGCCTGGCCACCACGCAGCTCTCCCTTGCATGGCTGATGATCCTGCCTGTCGCAACCTTTGGCCCGCACCCCGGCGCCATCGCGCGCAGCTCCATCTTCGCCGCCAGCCTGCTGGGAGTCGCAGGCAGCGGCCTCGCCTATCTGCTCTACTACGATCTACTCAGCCGTATCCCATCCACCCACGTCGTTGCAGTCACCTACCTGCTACCCATCTGGGGACTCTTCTGGGGCTACGTCGCGCACGAACCCATCCTGTGGACGGCCTACCTTGGAGTCCTCATCGTCATCGCCGGCCTCGCCCTGATGAATCGCTCCGCCCCATCACCGGCTCCCATCGCATCGCGGGCACCAGCCGTCAAAGAAGCTGCTGCCTGTGATGCGAGGTGAAAATTTAATCTTCAGGGTTGAGTGCTACAGGCAGCCTCCCTACCTTGATTCGAGCGCGTTCAACCTTTACATAAAAATTATCGATTCACACGCGATCCCAAATTCACGAGATAATGTCCGGCGTTAGGAAAATGTCTCCTTCTATGTCGCAGACCACTCGTCGCAGCTTCCTGAAACTTACAACCGCAGCCACCTCTCTTACCGCCGTCGAGCTCTCACGCGCTGCGCCCGTCGGCGATGAAGTTGCCCTGATCCTTGACCGCGACTCGCCGCTCTCTACAAGCGAGCCAGTTCAATGGGCCGTGGAGCAGCTTCGAGGCGCCTTTACGGCGAAGGGAATTCGTCTGTCCGATGCCAGCCGGAGATTGTGCATTCTGGTATCGCCGAACAGCGGCGCCCTGGCAAAGAACTTCGGCAATCTTCCGAAGATCTCGCGGGCCGAGACCACCGCGCTCATTCCCGGCACTTACAAAGGCGCGCCTGCGATTCTTGTCACGGGCATGGACGCTCGAGGGTTCGCTTACGGCATCACGGAACTCGCCGAGCGAGTGAGCCTCAACAGCAATCCATTCACGGCGCTCCATCTTTCTGCACCCTTGGTTGAAGTCACGCCCAACAAGGTTCGCAGCGTGGCGCGGCCCTTCCTCTCCGAGATCGAGGACAAGTCATGGTTTTACGATCGCGGCTTCTGGAAGGATTACCTGGATACGATTGCCTCGGCGCGATTCAACCGCTTCAACTTCGCGCTCGGCTTCGGCTACGATTTTCCCCGCGGCGTTACGGGAGACTATCTTCACTTTCCCTATCCCTACCTGGTGGAGCTGCCGGGATACGAACAGGTAAATGTGGAACCTTCTCTGCAGCCGGGAGAGCGCCAGCGCAATCTGGAGACCTTGCAGTTCATCGCTGCGGAGACTGCGCGCCGCGGCCTCGACTTTCAGCTTGGGCTTTGGACCCATGCCTATCAGTGGACCGACAGCCCGCACAGCGACCATCACATCGTCGGCCTGACGCCGGAGAATCACGCAGCCTATTGTCGTGATGCCCTTTCCGCTTTGCTGAAGGAATGTCCGCAGATCACCGGTCTCACGCTGCGCATTCATGGGGAGAGCGGCATCCCCGAAGGAAGCTACCCCTTTTGGCAGACGCTCTTCGAGGCCATACCGCGCGCAGGACGCACTCTCGAGATCGAGATGCATGCCAAGGGGCTGAACCAGGAGATGATCGACATCGCTCACAAGACGGGCATGCCTGTGAAAGCGGGCGCCAAGTTCTGGGCGGAGCATCAGGGATTGGGATATCACCAGGCCGACATTCGAGCTGCCGAATATCCGCGCAAGGGCGTGACCGGAACCTTTGCCGTCTCCAGTGGAGAGCGCAACTTCACGCGCTATGGCTATGGCGACTTCTACGGACAGCGGTCGAAGATCGAGGTTCTCTATCGCGTATGGCCGGGCACACAGAAGCATCTGCTGTGGGGAGATCCCGCACTTGCCTCAGGATATGGACACGCAGCGAACTTCTGTGGCGCCGCCGGCATGGAGCTATGCGAACCGCTCACCTTCAAGGGACGCGAGGGCTCGGGCCATCCCGGAGGACGCAGCTCCTATGCGGATCCAGCGCTTGCGAAGGTCGATGCGGATAGCAGAAAATTCGCTTTCACCTATCTGGTGTGGGGACGCTATCTCTACAATCCCGACACCGCTGCCGAAGTGCATCATCGCTACTTCCGCAAGGACTTTGGAGCAGCGGGACCGGCGCTCGAAGCCGCTCTGGTGAACTCGAGCCGCATCCTTCCTCTCATTACGACTGCGTGGCTGCCTTCGGCCTCCAATCACAGCTTCTGGCCGGAGCTCTACAGCCCGATCTCCATCCTTCCTCCAACCGGCAAGCCGCTCTACAGCGACTCGCCCGCGCCGCACAATGTAAGCGCAATCAGTCCGCTCGATCCGCAGCTCTTCAATACGATCGACCAGCACGCGAAGGACCTGGTGAGCGGCACGAAAAACGCTCGCTACAGTCCGGTTGAGGTCGTCGAGTGGCTCGAAGCAATGATCCGAACGTCGAACCAGTCGCTCGCAACGGCACGTGCAGCAGACAGCTCGCAGGCGAAGTCGCCTGAGTTTCGTCAGATTGAAGAAGACATCCTCATCCTCAACGGTCTCGGGCTTTATTACGTTGGTCTCTTCCGCGCAGCCCTCTTCTACTCCATTCACCAGCAGACTGGCGATCCGGCTGCAGCCGGAAGGTCTCTCAGCGCGTACCAGGCAGCGTGCGACGCCTGGTCCCGCATGGCGGAACGGGCGGCCAAAATTTACACGGCTGACATCAGCTACGGCGATGTGGATGTTCGCCGGGGCCACTGGGCCGACCGCGTGCCACTCATTGAACAAGACGTGGCAGCGCTCAAAAAGCATTTTGCGGATGCCTCCACCACGCAGTCGCACTCGGCCACAACGGCGGTTCAGAATGCAATCGAGCCATTGCCGCGACCTGCCATCGCCGCAAAGCACACCCCACCCGCCTCGTTTCATCCCGGAAGCGAGCTGCATCTCGCAATCACTGTGCCGGCATCTGTAACGGAATCGATCGTCTGGTATCGCCACGTCAATCAGGGGGAGCGCTGGTCCACGGCACCGATGCAGAAGTCCGGAAGCTCATGCAGCTTCTCCATTCCTGCAAGCTATACCGACTCACCTTATCCGATGCAGTACTACTTTGAGCTGCATACGAAAGATCAGGCCACTTTGCATCCGCCGTTCAATCCCACGCTGAGCAATCAGCCGTACTACGCGATCACATCGGCATGAACCGAACGATCCAAAAGCTCCATGGGGGTCACCCAATCTCATGCAGAAGATCCGCATAGATAAATCCATCCCGCTCGACTCGCTCTCCGGGTACCACCGGGATTGTGGTGCGGAACATCGGACCCGCATACGTGAACGAGTGGAACTCCCCATTCTCTCCGCACGGATCAGTTCCGGGTGGGAGATCGCTCAGTAGCTTCGCATCCCACTCCCTTCCGGCAAATTCGGCAGAAAGCTTTCGCGGATCGATGCAGGTCAGGCGTGCTCGAAGTCCACCTGCCATCATCGTGCGGGCCAGCCTTTCGGTTGGGATCCCCCAGAGAGGAAACACAGGCTCAAGGCCGGTGCCCTTTAAAATCCCGACGCGATACGCACGGATCTCTTCAAGAAAGAGGTCGCCGAAGGCGATACCTTCCAGGCCCTCTCGCTTTGCCCGTTGATGGACCTCTGACATGCGAAGTTCGTACTCTTCGTTCGAGCAGGGGAAGGGAAGAGGCACCTTCCAGAGGGGAAGTCCGGTTCTCTCAGCTTGCAGATCCAGCAATTCCTCCCGGAATCCGTGAATGGCAACCCGGCGAAACTTCTCGTTCACCGTCGTCAACAAGCCGCAAACCTCGAACTCCGTCGACTGGCGTAGCAGATGCAGGGCCCAGGCAGAGTCTTTCCCTCCGCTCCAGCTGCACAGGATCTTTTTCATCTCCCCTATCAAATCACAGGGGAAGAAATCTCTGTCAAGCCGATTTAGATTCAAGACCCTGAATGTAAAAGACTTGTATCTGCCGATTAGATCGCGTCCATAAGCTATCCTTGTAATTGGATAGTTTGTATCTGGATCGATGGATCGATCCAGACTTGTCGGCCATCAGATCAATACACCAGAGAAAGATTCTCTCCATCGATGTCTTCCGCAAGGTTGGGGTGCGGGGATCTCGAATGATGTAGCTGACAACCAATCGTTAATCTTTATTGCACTGCGGTAGATCTTCAACCGCACCAGTCGGGAACATTACAAAAAGAGAGGGTTCAGATGGCGGATCGGAAACACTCCAATCCATGGATTATTGTGCTCCTTGGCGCGCTGTGCGTTGTAACTCCCTTTGCCGTCGACATGTACCTTCCGGCTTTCTCGACCATTGCGAAGGAGTACAAGACCAACACGTCGCAGATTTCGCTCTCGCTCTCCACCTACTTTGTGGGTTTCGCCCTGGGGCAGATGATCTACGGACCCTTGCTGGATCGTTTCGGAAGAAAGCGGCCTCTTTATATCGGTCTCGCGCTCTACATTCTGTGTTCGCTGGGTTGTGCGACGGCTCACAGTCTCAATGCCTTCGTTGCCCTTCGCTTTCTTGAGGCGCTCGGCGGCTGCGTCGCGCAGGTGGGAGCGATTGCAATGGTTCGCGACTTCTTCCCGGTAAAGGAGAGCGCGAAGATCTTCTCTCTCCTCTTCCTGATGATCGGAGTCTCCCCGCTGCTTGCGCCGACCATTGGAAGCCTGCTGCTCGCGGCTGTCGGATGGCGATGGATCTTTGTCCTTTTGGCTGCGATCGCGTCTGCCATCCTGGCCGTTACCTTCTTCTTCCTGCCGGAGGGACACCAGCCGGATCCCTCCATCTCGCTGCGTCCGGGCCCCATGGCGAGCGGCTTCTGGGCTATCTTCAAGGAGCCGCAGTTCCTCACCTACACGCTCGCAGGCGGCTTTTCCTTCGCTGGACTCTTCGCATTCGTGGCCGGATCGCCCATCCTGTTCATGGATGGCTTTCACATGGGAACGAAGGCCTTCGGCATCGTCTTCGCGGTCCTGGTGATGGGCTTCATTGGCGGAAACCAGATGAATGTCTTCCTTCTGCGGCGGTTCACGAGCCAGAGGATCTTCCTCGTTGCTTTAGTGGTGCAGGTGATTACAGGAATTGTCTTCTTCGCTGGAATGTGGGGTCATCTCATCGGCCTTAAGGCAACGATGGTCCTGTTCTTCGTCTTCCTCGCCTGCATCGGGCTTACCTATCCCAACTCCGCCGCGCTGGCTCTGGCTCCGTACTCGCGCCATGCCGGCCGGGCCTCGGCGCTGCTCGGATGTCTCCAGACCGGAACCGGAGCGCTCATCTCCATGGGCATCGGCATGCTGGGAGCTGGCGCGGTAATCTCCCTGCTCTCCTCCACAGCCGTTGTCGCGCTCATCGTGCTTCTGGTAGGCCGGACAACGATTGTACGGATGGTGGAGAACGAAGAACAGGATATGGCCGTGCTTCACTAACCTTCTTGAAAAGGGGAAGTGTTAGACTTGGTCCGGACCTATGTCTTTATTTTTGAATACTTTGCGCAAAATAGTACGGGGGACCCCAAGGTATTGGTTGCAGATACTCCTTCTGGAATCTATCCAGCCCTATAGGCGTTATGCTAAAAGTTTCGCTGAACTAAATTTTTCCATTTTTTACCTCCGGATTTTGAGGCCCCGCGTAAATGTCCGTAAATACCTCCCCCTCGCTCACTCCAATCGTCCCCGATGCTGTTCCTTCGTTTGAACTCAAAGCGGTCGAACCTCGGCGACCGGCTTCGTTCTCTCCCGTCGTCTGTAAACGCTGCGGAAACTATCGCACGGTGAGAGCCCATCGCAGGTCGCTGCTTCAGAGGACCTTCTGGGTGCGTCTGGGCTACTTCCCCTGGAAGTGCCTCGACTGCTCGAATCGGTTTATGTCAAAGGAGCGCGGTCACCGCTGAGCGCGGAGAATTTGCGCACCTTACCCCCGAGCCGCCGCGTCTATCCTTCTGAACTGGGTTCAGTCCCACGAGGAGACCAAAAGAAACGATGAGAAGTCCTTTGCTGGTTGCAGCCTGCGCTGTTGCCCTCACCATTTCCACTGCGCATGCTCAGCCGCCGCCTCCATCTCCGCGGATGGCGCCGCCGCCGCCGCCCAGCGAGGTGATTCCCGCTACTCCAGCCGCTCATCCCAATTGGGCCTGGCGCGGCGGATACTACCGCTGGCATGGAGGTCGCTATGTCTGGGTTCCAGGAGCTTATCTGCGGCCGCCGCATGTAGGGTATCGCTGGCTCCCAGGTCGCTGGCGTCAGACCCAGCACGGATGGGTGTGGGTCGAGGGTCGTTGGATCTGAGAGCCGGCGTGGGAGAGGTGAATTCACGCTCCCGCGCTTCCGGCAAGCTATCATCGAACCATGACTGCTGAAGCACGCGCACAAAAGATCAAAGTTCTTATCTTCGACGTAGACGGAGTTCTTACCGACGGACAGATCTTCGTCATCCCTGGTCCGGACGGGAAAGGGATCGAGGCCAAAGGATTTGCCGCACACGATGGCCTCGGCATCACGCTGGGACGCCTCGGGGGCCTCCGCATCGGCATCATCACCAAGCGAAACTCCCAGACGGTCGCCATTCGGGCCCGCGACCTCAAGCTCGAGTTTGTCTACCAGGGCCAGGCGCACAAGATGAACGCCATCCGCGAGATCCTGGCGAAGACGGGCTGCTCCATCGACGAGCTCGCCTATGTGGGAGACGACATCATCGATCTTCCTGTCATGCGGCAGTGCGGTCTCGCCATCGCCACAGCGAACGCGCGCCAGCAGGTCAAGGATGTGGCTCACTACATCACGCCGAACCGCGGCGGCCAGGGAGCTGGGCGCGACGCGATCGACTTCATCCTCTCCATCCAGGGAAGTCTCGACAGGGTTATCGAACTATATCTGGACGAGGACAACCAGGCAGCCGAGATTGCGGATGTAGGTGTAGGAAATATGTAATCGCCTGAGCAAGAGGTACGGGGCGTCTCGCTAAGTCGTTGGCGAACAAAGATCGAACAGATTCGCGCTAGAATAGCGCATGCCCGTGGCCGCTGAAGCGCTCGAAATTCCGACCTCCCTTGCCTGGGCGCATCCGGTCACAGCGGAGTGGTTTCTGCGCCGGTTCGGCTCCCCAACCGAGCCGCAGGAGGATGGCTGGCCCAGCATCCTCGCCGGGAACGCGACCCTCATCTCCGCCCCCACAGGCAGCGGCAAAACACTCGCCGCGTTTCTGGTCTGTATCGACAAGCTGTTGCGCGATGCCATCGCGGGAAACCTAGCTCCCGCGACGCAGGTAGTCTACGTCAGCCCGCTGAAGGCACTCTCGAACGACGTGCAGAAGAATCTGGATCAGCCGCTGCGCGAGATCCAGCAGCTTGCGCTGGAGCGTGGCTATCTCTCGACGGAGATCCGCACCGGTGTCCGCACCGGAGATACGCTGCCAAAGGAGCGCGCAGCGATGCTGCGCAATCCGCCGCACATTCTCGTCACCACACCGGAGTCTCTCTATATCCTGCTCACGGCAGGGAAGTCGCGCGAACACCTGCGGCGCGTGCAGACCGTGATCGTGGACGAGATTCACGCAGTTGCCGACGACAAGCGCGGCGCTCATCTCTCGCTCTCGCTCGAACGGCTGGACGCCCTGGTGCGCGGTGAAAACCGGCTCTCTCCCGGCGAGTTTGTGACAGGTCGCTCCACGGCGCCACAGCGCATCGGTCTTTCGGCCACACAGAATCCGATCGAACTGGTTGCAGATTTCCTCACGGGAGTCCACCCCGAACGACCGCGCGCTACGATCATCCAGATCGGTCAGCGCCGCGAGCTGGATCTTGCGATTGAGGTTCCCTCCGACGAGTTGAGCTCCGTTCTCACCACGAAGATGTGGGAGGAGATCTTCGACAAGCTCGCCGCCTTCACCCACACGCATCGATCGACGCTGGTCTTCGTCAACACCCGGCGCCTGGTGGAAAAAATCGCGTTCTCGCTTGCAGAGAGAGTCGGAGCGGAGAACGTCGCTGCACATCATGGGTCGCTCTCGCGCACGCTTCGCCTCGATGCGGAGCAGCGATTGAAGAATGGGCAGATCAAGATCCTTATCGCGACGGCATCGCTCGAGCTCGGCATCGATATCGGCGACGTCGACCTCGTCTGCCAGATCGCCACAACGCGATCGGTCGCCGTCGGAATGCAGCGCATCGGGCGTGCAGGCCACTGGCGTGGAGCTATCCCCAAGGGTCGTTTCTTCGCCACCACACGGGACGATCTGATGGAGCAGGCCGCGCTGATTCGTTCCATGCGCGCCGGTATGCTCGATCAGCTTGAGATTCCGCCGCAGCCGATCGATGTCTTGATGCAGCAGATTGTCGCTTCTTGTGGCGCGGAGCCGTGGGACGAGGAATCGCTCTATGCCATGCTCACGCGGGCATGGCCCTATCGGGATCTGACGCGCGCTCGCTTCGACGAGATTGTCGCTCTGCTTGCCTCCGGCATCGAATCGAGCCGCGGACGCTATGGAGCTTATCTGTTGCGTGACGGAATTCACGGCCAGCTTCATCCGCGTCGTGGAGCACGCATGATCGCCATCTCGAACGGAGGCGCAATTCCGGAGACCAACCTCTACTCGGTCATCCTCCAGCCCGAGGGCGTGCAGATCGCCACACTGGACGAACACTTTGCCGTCGATTCCTCTCCAGGCGACGTCGTTCTTCTCGGCAATACCAGCTGGCGAATCCAGCGAATTGAAGCGGCCGGTCGCGTACTTGTAGAAGATGCTCACGGCGCGCCGCCAAGCCTGCCTTTCTGGGAGGGAGAAGCGCCGCAGCGAACGGCAGTCCTCTCGACAGGCGTAGGCGAGCTGCGGGAACAGATCTCTGCGCTCACGGCGAAGGTTTCGCCCGGCCACATCTCTCCAGCTGAACCAGAGGTCAACGCAGCGACGGCATGGCTGATGGAGCACTGCGGCGTCTGTGCGGGCGGTGCGCAGCAACTGATCGAATACGTTGTGACCGGGAGAGCCGTTCTGGGCTCGGTGCCCTCGAAGACCACCATCATCGCCGAGCGTTTTTTCGATGAAGGCGGCGGCATGCAGCTCATCCTGCACGCTCCCTTCGGCGGCCGCATCAACAAGGCATGGGGACTGGCTTTGCGAAAGCGCTTCTGCCGTGGCTTCAACTTCGAGCTGCAGGCCGCCGCCACCGATAACGGCATCAACATCTCGCTTGCGGAACAGCACAGCTTTCCACTCGCCGATGTCTTCCAGTTCCTCACCGAGCATACGGCGAAGGAACTGCTCGAGCAGGCTTCGCTTGCGTCTCCCATCTTCAAGACACGATGGCGCTGGGCCGCAAATCGCAGCCTGCAACTCCTGCGCTTCTCCAAGGGCAAGCGCGTCGCTCCGCAGATTCAGCGCATGCGTTCCGAAGATCTGCTCGCCAGCGTCTTCCCGCAGGCCGCTGCCTGCTTTGAGAACATCGAGGGCGACATCCAGATTCCCGAGCATCCACTTGTCGACGAGGTGATGAAGGATGTGCTTGGCGAGGCGATGGACCTCGAAGGCCTGATCGAAGTTCTTCGCGGCATCAAGGATGGCAGCATCCGCTGCCTCGCTGTGGATACTCCCGTGCCGTCGCAGTTCGCGCACGAGCTGCTGAACGCCAATCCTTATGCCTATCTCGATGAAGCTGGCCTCGAAGAGCGCCGCGCCCGCGCCGTCTCCCTTTCGCGCACCCTGCCCGCGAGCGTGATGGAAGAGGCTGGCCGCCTCGATCCCGAGGCCATCGATGAGATTCGCCGCGAATGCTGGCCGGATATCCGCGACGAGCATGAGTTCCACGATCTGCTTCACTCGCTGGTGGTCCTGCCGCTGGATTTCTTTATCGGTCGGTCCGAAGCGCGCGATTGGCCCATCTTCTTTGATCGCCTGCTGCGTTCCGGCCGGGTTCAGACGGTCGAGTGCAACGGGATCGCCTGCTGGGCTTCTGCTGAGCGAGCAGAGCATCTGGCAGCACTCTGGCTGGAAGCACTCCGGACGGATGCGACCAACTCCGTTAGCAGGGAGCAGGCTCTTCGCCAGTGCGCACAAGGGTGGGTTCAGGTTCTTGGTCCCACTACGGCGAATGTCTTTGCGGAACGTCTCGGTCTAAACGCCTCCGATGTCTTTCAGGTATTTCTTGCGATGGAGATGCAGGGTCTGTTGATGCGCGGCATCTTCGAGCGCGTCAGGCCTTCAGAGGATCATGAGATCGAATGGTGCGAGCGCCGTATCCTGCAACGAATCCACCGCCGGACTCTGCATACGCTGCGGAAGCAAATCGAGCCTGTCTCGCCTGCAGTCTACATGCGCTGGCTGCTCGGCTGGCAACACCTTGCGCCCCAGACGCAGCTGAGCGGCGAAGAGGGTGTTCTCGAAGCATTGCATCAGCTAGAAGGATTTGAGGCTCCGGCGATCGAGTGGGAGCGAACCCTGCTCCCGGCGCGAATCGCGAACTACGACTCCCGCTGGCTCGATTCCTTATGTCTCTCTGGAGCCGTAGGCTGGGGACGCATCTCTCCGCATCCAGCTTGGTCCAGCGTCGACGGTGCCGGTCCCCGCCGTGTCATCCCTACCAACGCAGCTCCGATTACCTTCTACATCCGTGAGTCGGCGGACTGGCTTCCGCATGCCCTCGCTCGTGAGCGCATTGAAGAGTCGCGGCTCAGTCAGGCCTTGAGTGCCGAGGCGCTCAAGGTGCGCGCCTTGCTCGAACAGCGCGGCGCCTGCTTCGCGAACGATATCGGACGAATCCTCGGCCTATCGCGGCAATCTACCCAGCTGGCTCTGTGGGAGCTTGCCACTGCCGGCCTTGCTTCCGCGGATGGCTTCGATCAGCTCCGGGCCATGATGGACCCGCGCCGTAAAACGGCGGCCCAGCCTGTCTCCACTCGCCGTCCGGTGCGTTCTACCGCGGGCCGATGGTCTCTGCTCAACGAAGTGGTTCATGCAGCGCCGAGCGCGATCGAACAGGCGAAGCGCAACGACGAAGCGCTCGAATCGTACGCACGAATGCTGCTCGCCCGTTATGGAGTTGTCTTTCGCGATCTGCTGGCGCGCGAATCGAACGCTCCTAAATGGCGTGAGTTGCTGGGCATTCTGCGCCGCCTGGAGGCCCGTGGTGAGATTCGCGGCGGACGTTTTGTCACAGGCTTCGGCGGTGAGCAGTATGCTCTGCCTGAGGCTGCGGATTCGTTGCGCGCCTCCCGCTCTCGCGAAAGTGAAACCGTGATCGCCGTTGCGGGCGCCGACCCCACGAACCTCGCGGGAATCGTCCTGCCAGGTGAGCGAGTTCCTTCCATCCCCGGCAGGCAGGTTCGCTACTGCAACGGAAAGCTCTTCGGCGAAGGTTCCCCAGACCCTGAACCGATCCCCACCGACTCTATCTATGCAGCAATGCCGCAGCCACAGGCCGCTGCGATTGCTCCGCTCTTCTGATCATGTCGAATCGCGAGCCTTCTTCCGACAAGAACTCACCTTCGCTGCCTGGCGAGGAACGAGATACAGCGCAATCGCTTGCTCCGGAGGACTTCTATTACGAGGGACCTTATCTCGTCTTCACAGCGGCCTACCATCTCAAGCGGGGCTACTGCTGCAACTCGAACTGTCGTCACTGTCCTTATAAATAAGCAGGCGAATCAATGTTTTTCTGGCGGCAGTGGGGGAAGCGGGCCCAGCCCTTCCGCGATATTCGTGCCCTTGCTGTGTAGGTCTTTGCCGTTCTTTATGATCACGAGGATTCGCGGGTCCTTGCGGTACTGCGAGAGTACCGAGTCGGCGCTCATGGCGCTTGCGATATCAAAACCGGACTCGCTCGCGGTTGTCAGATAGCGCAGCATTGCCGTCTCGTCGCCGCGCTGCGCATAGAGCCGGGCCAACTCGAAGCAGAACCGCGCATGGTCTTCGGGAGAGAGCATCCGCGTGGTGATGCCCAGGCTTCCATGATGTTGCAACATCTCCGGGTCAAGCTTCAACGCGGTGTCGTACTCTTTGCGAGCTCGATCGAACTCCTTCTTGTCGAAGAAGGCAGTCCCCATGTTGGAGTGATAGGTGGCAGAGGTCTTATCCAGTTTGATCGCACGCTTGTAGTTGCCGATGGCTCGATCGTAGCGTCCGCCCAGGTATTCGATCACTCCAAGATTGTTCCAGCCCTCCGGGCTTTTTTTGTTGATCTTAACTGCGCGTTGAAAGTAGGCGCGTGCCGCCGTCATATCGCGCAGCTCCATTTGGGTTACGCCCATCTTGTTCATAAGATGGACCGGATCACCGCCGCGCGTCAGGGCGAATCCGTAATAGTCGAGTGCATCTTCGAGGAATCGTCTGGCCCGCAGAATATCGGCCGCTGATTCCAATTTTTCCGCGGACGCGATGCCCGGATCGGGCAGATGGGCGCGAACAGAACTCCAGGTTGGATTCTGGTGATCGAGTGCGCGCGCCTCTTCATGGCTTATCGTCCTTTGCGCGAGTCCCTTTGCGCTGATGAGCAGCAGAATAACGAGGAAGATTGAGAAGAGAGAGAAGCGACCCGGGCGTCCCATGGCATACCTCCACGAGGTACGCCCACATCATCTGCTTCGGATGCACGACTGTCAATGTCCACTCGTCACCGGAATCGGGTTATTCCTGCCCTCCAGCGCCAGTTGCAGCAGTCTGTTGCGCGGGCCGGGCTGGAGGCTCAACTCGCAGAGCGAGTCGTGGAAAGCTGAAGCTGCCGCCCGCGTCGTCGATAACATTGACCTGGCACACGTATGTTCCCGGCTTCAATTGGGTTAGTGGCACATCGAACTGGAAGGCCACGGCTCCGCGATCCGGTACGTTGACACTATTCGCCGAAATCAGCGGCGTCTCGTAGACTTTGACTCCACCGCTCAGAAACTCAATGCTGGTAAGCACTTTTACTGATCCGGAGGGCCGCCGCGTCAGGCCTGGCGAAGGCTTCGGCGAGGAACCGTTTTCCTTCTCGCGCGTAGGATCGTAAACCTCGTAGAGGAAGTAGAGATGCTGATCCTGGCGAAAGACGTGAGCGATATTCGGGATCCATTCGACGCCATCGCGAACAAGGGGATTCGTCGTTTTCTTTCCGGCATTGGGCGTCTGCTGGCTTGCGAGCACGATGGAGCTGAGCTTTAGAGGCGATTTCTTCAGATCGGGGACCTGCAGGTCGGTCTCGAAGCTTCCCATGCGCCCTGTCTGGTTCTCGCGCACGACGAATTTCAGATGGTATCGGCCGGGGGCAAGACTGAATCCCGTCGAGTACTGAATGTTCTTTCGAGACACTTGTTGTGTGGAATCGAGCGCCAGCTTCACGGTGTCGCGCACGTCTCCGACCGAGATGCCCTGGGCGTTCTTTACCTGTCCCAGAATATCCAGGCTCGCTTTGTCGCGATCGCCATTCTTTAGAAACGGGATCTGGGAGCCCGGTACGATCAGAGATACCGGGACAAGGAAACGGTTGTCCCCGGTGCGGAAGTAGAGCGCCTGCAGATAGATCGAAACGTCGGTGGCGGGAAGGTCGCTGCGCATCTGCTCCGTCAGCGCCAGCTCACGATCTTCGCTCTTCTGGTGTTGGAAGTCTGCCGGCGCATAGTATCCCGGACGGTAATCCAGCTTCACATCATTGCGATTCAGCTTGATCGTCAGCCTGCGGTAGCCTCCATCGCGGGCCGTGTCGGTGGAGCGGAAACCAAGAATGTAATAGGCCTCCGTGTCGTGCTGAATCTGCTCGAAGGCCGGGGCGAAGTCATTGGAGTCGAAGAACGCCTTGCCTCCCGTATCGGTCGAGAGCGTGGCCAGCACCTCCTGCGAGCCGAAGTTGGCATCCAGCTGGCTCTGCATCGCGCCTCCGCTGTAGGCGGCGGTTCCGCGCAGGCTTCCCTTCGAGGCATCGCCGACCGGCGGCAGCGCCTGCAGGCCACGGGAGTCCACGCTGTAGATCGCCATATTTGCGCGAACCGCGGCGTTGGTCGCGGCACGCATGCTGGCCTGGTTCTCGACCCCCTGACGCGTAAGGCCGCCGGAGAAATAAAGCATACTCTTGCGCTGATCGACGCCTTCCAGGCTCTTGGCAATCGTGCGAATCGCATACAGCTCGCGATCTGTGTTCAGGGCGTTGTACTCGGAATCGTCCGCGGTAAAACTGGATGCGTCATCCGACGTTCCGCCTGAGTTGCCGCCCTCATTTCCATTGGCAAAGCCCGTGCCTTCGGTGCCGTTGTACTTTCCCACCGCCTTCAGTAATGCGGCCTTGTCGGCTGTGAAATCCTGATCGAGGCTCAATCCCGTGCCCATGCTGACCACCGCCACCAAATCGGCCGGTTGCATCTTCTTGTTGATGTAGTCCTGCGCGGCCTCGACTCCGCGATCGGTATCCTCTGGCTGCATGCTGCTCAGGTCGAAGAACATGACGATCAGCCTGTGGTCTTTGAGCTGGGCAGGATTAGCGGCAAAGTTGCGATTGACCAGGTCTGCGATAGAGCTCTTGCCGCTGACGGTTGCATTCTCATGCAGCGCAACTGCTTCGTCGACGCTCTGAAAATCAAAGCTCTCAATCTTCTGCGGCTTGCCGTTTTCGAGGACGGTGAAGTCTTTGGTCGTCAAACCCTTCACCACCGCGCCTGTCTTCTTGTCGCGCACCACGACATTCGTCAGCACGATATTGCTCTGCACCTTCAGTGTGAAGGTGCCGTCGGCAGCAGCTTGCTGCGCTGCTGCCGGTCTGCCATAGCCAGGAATGCCAGCTAAGATTCCCGCCAATATCGCTGCCGTGATTCGGCGCATTTTTCTTGCCTCTCCTAAAACCTGTATCGTGCGATGAAGGTCAGACGTCGCATATTCGCTGTCGATGTCACCTGCCCGAAGGTGCGCGAGTTTAGGGTGGTATCGATGCCCGAGTACTGCACTGTATTGAAGACGTTATTGGCGGTCATCCGCATCTCGAAGGAGCGAGTCTCGCCCAGGGGAATCGTCCGCGAGAGCGAAGCGTCCACGGCGACCGTTCCGGGGCCCATAATCGAGCCGCGTGAGGCGGTGCCAAAGACGTTCGCCGGGGTCGTGAACGCCGCTGGGTTGAACCAGTTCAGAATCGTTCCCGACCCGGAGATCGGTTGCGAGAAGATACGGTCCGGGCGCAGAGAGTTGTTGGTTCCAGTAGCCGTCTCTGCAACCGTCGCAACGTAGTGCGGCGTGTAGTACGTTCCCGTGGCGAAGGTGAAGTCGCCTGACAGGGAGAAATTATCCAGCGCCTTCGACCAGAATCCACCCTTCGAAAAGTACGCCCGATTCGGGCCGAAGGGAAGCTCCAGGACCCAGTTGCCCGTTAGCTTCTGACGGATGTCGAAGGAGCTGTTGCCTTCCTCGGCGTTCAAATTGAGATCGTTCTGCGCCGGCACCGCCGTTGACCCTCCAATGGAGGAGGCGTTGTCGATGGAGTGCCCATACTGATACGTGGCCTGCAGCGAGATCCCTTTCTGCATGCGTTTACGCGCATTGACGCTCAAAGCATGAAATCGGGAGAACCCCAACGAGTCTTCATAGTTGAACGG
Source organism: Edaphobacter sp. FHG110511_03 (assembly GCF_059115365.1). Lineage (NCBI taxonomy): Bacteria > Pseudomonadati > Acidobacteriota > Terriglobia > Terriglobales > Acidobacteriaceae > Edaphobacter > Edaphobacter sp. FHG110511_03. The sequence goes on from NZ_JBZYWL010000001.1 coordinate 2,241,352, forward strand.
CTGCGCCGTGGGATTGAGGACACTTGCGGCAGTGCGGTTCGGCGCTCTCACGATATCGAGATCTCCGCCCATCGCTCCGTTGTAGCCAATGTTCAGGACGATATCCATCGGCAACGTGCGCTGAATGTCGAGATTCCAGATTTGGACATGGCCCAGACGATAGTCCCGATTGACGCTGTAGTTGTTCTGCACCGCTGCCGTGGAGCAGTTGAAAGCATTAGCCAGTTGCAATACGCCGCAACCCTGACGAGTAGCTATATTGGTCTGCGTTACTGAAAACGGAGGCTGGAACGCAAGCTGCCGCGCAAAGCTGCTGTACTGCTGCGTGTTGTAGTTGATGCCGTATCCGCCCCGAATGACAGTCTCTTTGAACCAGCTCCCCTTTGGCCGATATGCAAAGCCGAATCGCGGAGAGAACATCGTGCGATCGGGGTTCACCAGGGTATTCGGAAACGCTCCGCTGAAGGGTCCGCTCTCTCCTGGAGTTACCGGTACAACCTGCGTGAAATCCGCATTGTGGTCGAGGTTGACCAGGCGGTTGTACTTCTCGGCATAAGGCGAAAAGTATTCGTAACGAAGGCCATAGTTCAGAGTCAGGTTTGGCAGAATGCGCCAGTCGTCATTCGCATAGAGATCCCACACGTTCGCTCGCAGATAACTCTTCGCAAGTCCGGCCTGCACGGCGGCCTGTTGGGGCAGCCCGAGCAGAAAATCGGCGAAGCTGAAGCCGCCTGCCTGCGCGGATTGCGTCGCGTAGCCGGTAAAGGTGAATGCACCCAGAGGGCTCGCGCCACTCTGTAGATTTCCAGGAGCCGTCAGACTGTCGGCATGAACGCGGCGATAATCTCCGCCAAACCGAAAGTTATGTTTCTTGTGGTTCCAGCTGACGAAATCCGTAATCGAGATGGTCTGGTTGATGGCATCGCTGGGTGAAGTCTCGTTCAGCCCGGTAAGTCCCGAGAAGGTAAGCGAAGGGACGCCATAGTAGAAAGGGTTTGCCGCAATTGAGGCATTGCCGACCAGCACACCCGCGTCTGCTGCAGGACTGAGAGTGCCATTGGTGAAAAAGTTCAGCGTTGTTGCGTGCGAGCGATTCCAGGTAACCGTCGCATTATTCGTAAGTCTTCCATAGCCGATGGTGTATCCCGCGGAGACGTTGTAGCCCTCCGATGCGCTCGATCCACCCAGCGGCAGGAAGACATTCGGCAGGTCACTGGCCGAATGGCTGTAGCTGAAGCCAAGGTTGATGTTCTGGCGCAATGTCTTCGGTCCATTGGCCTGCTGACGCCGTCCTCCAAACTGGCCCATCCCTGCGTTCTGGCCGAAGTTGCGAACGTAGCGGCTGGACAGGCTGGTGCTGTTCTGCCCGGCGGACGTGATGGTCTGGTAGTTGTACCCCTGCTGGCCCACGGCGGCTATGTTCGGTGCTGGATAGTATTTCAGCAGGGAGTTTGCCTGCGACGAGATGCGATTGCCGCAGATGACATTCACCACGCCATTGCATTGGAATTGCTGTCCGGTTGCAGGATCGTAGATCGGCGTATTGAGCTGCGAGAAATCGCCGCTGCGTTCGGCCTCAGTAGGAACCGTCGCATACAGATTCTGAGGAGTTGTATTGCGGCGCCCGGTAAAGTTGAAAAACACAAACTGTTTTGTGCTGGGCTTGATCAAGCCAGGAATGAAGGGCGATCCCGCAAAAGTTACGCCAAATTGATTCGTGCTGTAAGCAGGCTTTACAACCGGAGCTCCTGTAAGAGAGTAGTTCGTCGCGTCGAGTGCGCCATTCCCTCCCTGATAGAAGATGGCGCCGTGCGGCTGGGTCGGGTTGAAGCCTCTGCCTCCTCGCCCTCCTCCACGTACCGTGAAGGCTCCGCCCCCACCACCCGGGCCTCCGCCAAATCCGCCGCGCCCGCCACCACCGCCACCTGCCATAATCCCGCCCAGCATTCCCGCTACCGCATTGGCCACGTCCCCATTCGCGCCACCTTGCTGTCGTGCCCGTGACATCGCTTCCTCGACGCGCTGTCGAATCTCATCCTCGCTCAAATTTGCGAGTCCGTTGGTCTGACCCATCTGCCCGCTTACGGCGACTGAATCTGTCGACGCAGCATCGCTGCCTGGGCCCGCCATCGTCGGCATCTGGGCTCCCGTGTTTCCTATGCCAGCGCTTGCATCGGCCAGGTCGGTGCCGCCCCCTGTCACGCTCAGCGACTGCATGCCGCGTCCGAGGGCTCCCGCAAGAGCGCTCGCCGTGGCGCCCTGCTGGTTCTGCTGCTGCTCCTGCTGCTGTTCCACTCGGGATGCCAGCTGCATCGTAAAATCGGCGGCTTGATCAGGCTTGCCGCCGTTCTCTCCCGCAGCGTTAATCAGCACCTCTTTCGTCTCACCGGCAAAGGCAGCGAGATCCGCCCGCACGACGTAACGGCCATTTCGTGGAATAACCATGGCGAACGAGCCCGTAATGTCGGTCGTCGTCGCATACTTCTTTCCGGTCAGCGTATTCGTTGCGGTGATGGCAACGCCGGGCAGAGGAACCGCGCCCGCCTTCACTGTCCCCTTGAGTGTGCCGCCGTTCGGCGCAGCTTGTGCGGTTACGGCAGCAGGCTGCGCATCCTGCGCCTGACCCTTCAAAGTTCCCAGGCACATCCCGCCCGCCGCGAACACGCACAGTGCTGCTTTTAGAAACGCTCTTTCCACAGAGACCTCGCTCCAATCTTTCAAGCCGAATCGCCAGACCATCAAGAGGACAAACTATTGCTTCGTTGGAGGAGCCGGCGTTGCGGTCTCGCTCGTTGATGTGCCGTCTCCGCTACGCCGTGGTCGCACTCCCATCGCTCCCGCCGCACCTGGCGGCAGAATGGCGAGGTTCGTCGGAACAAACGTGCCATGCTTCACAGAACCTCGGCCCGCGATCATATCGCCCACCTTTACATCGGCAAGCGTAACCATCTCTCCGCTGCCATCCGCGGCAGCTGCGGCATTGCCCTGTGCCATCGACGCACTTCCGTCAGGCGTCGTCGCGCCGCGGCGGCGGCCTCTCCCTTTGCGGAACGAGGTTGTCTCGTCGACCTCGATCACCTGGCTTACGTGGTCGGGCCTCATCACGGTCAGCTTCACCTCGTCGATTGCCGTAACCTTCCCTGTGATGTAGGTCTTCCCCAGGTCCTCGCGCATCTTCTTTACCTGCTCGGCATCGACTACTGCTACGAACAGGGCGTGCAAAGTTTTCTTCGGTGCATCCAGCTCGCCCATCGCCCCTACGCCATCGCCCACCTTTACCTCGGCAAGCGGAACCGGCTGTCGGTCTTTCATCAGGCGTGTATTCGGCGTTAGTGCAATCTCATAGATCTCATCCGAATCGGTCTTGATGGTCAGTTGGTCCGCCGCCGTGGCCGTAACGGTTCCGCGGACCATGGGGCCACGCGCAAAGGCAGCGCCGTCGCCTGCTGGACCGTCCTGCGCAACCAAAGTTCCAGCGCTTGCAACAACAACCGCAGCGGTCAAAAGATACCGCCCCAACCTCGTTCTCATCTGCGTATATCCTCGCCGATCCGACCTGTGTTGATACAGACGCGTCTTTGCGCTGAAAGACGCTGTGAAGTGACAAAAAACCACATTCCAACAGGATCATCAGAGCCCACGGTCTACACTACGGCCATGCCTGAATACGCCAGCCCATCCGAAGGCTCAGCCCTCTCTCCGCACAGCACCCCGCCCCACGTAGAACGCCACTTCGAGTCCAGCGCGACTGTCCGAGATATCGTCATCGGACTCTCCGATGGTCTGACCGTTCCGTTCGCGCTCGCGGCGGGACTCTCCGGCGCCGTCGCTTCTTCACGCATCGTTGTCGTCGCGGGTCTTGCCGAGATCGCCGCTGGATCCATCGCCATGGGGCTCGGTGGATATCTTGCCGCGCGCAGCGATGCCGAGCACTACGTCTCAGAGAAGAGGCGTGAGGAGCGTGAAGTGGTGGAGCGCACTCGCGACGAGGAAGAAGAGATCTACGAAATCTTCGAGCAGTACTCGGTCCCCCGTAACAATGCCGCCCCTGTTCTCGAAGCCCTCAAGCAGAATCCGTCCGCATGGGTTGATTTCATGATGCGTTTCGAGCTCGGTCTTGAGGAGCCAAAGCCTGGCCGCGCTCCCCGTTCCGCCCTTACCATCGCAGCGTCCTACATTACCGGCGGACTGGTTCCCCTGCTTCCTTACATGCTGGTCTCGAACAACGGACTTGCGCTCCGGCTCTCCGTTGTGATCACGCTGGTGGCTCTCGCGGTCTTCGGCGCGCTGAAGGGAAGAATCGTCGGAACCGGCGGGCTCCGCAGCGCCACCCAGACTGTCCTTATTGGAGGAACAGCTGCGGCTGCTGCTTACCTGTTAGCCAGCCTTCTCAATCACTCGACTTAAGGCGATCTCGCGATAAGAGTGAATAAATCGAGCTGGCCGTTCGATGCCGCGCTGAGCAGAAAAAAGCAACAAAAGCCGCTCCGAACCCATCCCATGATTACGTAAAAGGACCAATATGCCAGCCTTCACCGAAAATGCCGCCCCCCCTCTCCTCGACCGTTTCAAGGCGGTCCGGAATACTACGAAAGCGCTCTGTCGACCCCTCTCCCCTGAAGACATGATGGTGCAGTCCTGTCCGGAAGCCAGCCCGGTCAAGTGGCATCTTGCTCATACCAGTTGGTTTTTTGAGACCTTTGTACTTTCCGAATTCCTCGCCACCTACACTCCCTTTCACGCAGACTTCCGTTGGCTCTTCAACAGCTACTACAACTCCCTGGGAGAGATGCCGGAAAAGAAGCTCCGCTCTTCCTTCTCCCGCCCCCCTCTCGATCTCATCCTCGCCTATCGCGCTCACGTTGATTCCTCGATCGAGCAGCTTCTCCAGCACCCTGTAGAAGATGAAGCCGCCCGTCGCATCTCCCTCGGCATCGAGCACGAACAGCAGCATCAGGAGCTCATCGCCACCGATATCAAGCATGGGCTTTTCACCAATCCGCTCCATCCGGCCTACATCGAACGTCTCGTGCCGGCGTCCGCCACAACCATCGCTCCACCGCTTGAATGGATCGACTTTGCTCCCGGCCTCACGGAAATCGGCCTCACCCCCGATGCCTCCTCGACCGAACTCTTCGCCTTCGACAACGAGGTGCCGCGCCACCCGGTCTACATTGCGCCCTTCCGTCTCGCTACGCGACTGGTCACCTGCGCCGAATACCTCGCCTTCATCGACCAGAACGGCTACAACCGGCCCGAGCTTTGGCTCTCAGAAGGATGGACCACGGTTCACTCCGAAGGATGGCAGGCGCCTCTCTATTGGCAGCGCGATTCGGAGACCAAATCCGGCTGGTCGATCTATACGTTGCGTGGCCTCATCCCTCTTGAAGACCTCTCCGAGACCCCCGTCTGCCATCTCAGCTTCTTCGAAGCCGATGCCTACGCTCGCTGGATCGGTCATCGTCTCCCCACCGAGTTTGAGTGGGAATATGCAGCGGTGCAGGCCTCGCCGCTTCACAGGGAATCTTCTCGATCTGAGACTGAAGCAAGATCCTCCGGTACGACGCAGGCCAACCTGCTCGACAGCGGCAACCTCCACCCTTCCGCTGCAAGCCATCTTGCGGGCCTCCAGCAGATGTTTGGCGATGTCTGGGAGTGGACGGCCAGCCCTTACACGGGCTATCCCGGGTATGCCCCGTTGCCCGGAGCCCTTGGCGAGTACAACGGAAAATTCATGAGCTCGCAGATGGTCTTGCGTGGAGGCTCCTGTGTTACGCCTGCAACGCACATCCGCCCCACCTACCGCAACTTCTTCGCGCCGGTCACTCGCTGGCAGTTCTCGGGTCTCCGCCTGGCCCGGGACGTCGCCAGGTAAGTCACACCGATCTGTCTTTATTTTCAAACGGCATCGTAACTCGATGCCGTTTTGCCTTTAAAAAAGGCAATGCAACCCGTAACTGAATATATTTCAATTTTTACGGGAGTTTTCCTCACCTCCTTTAGCATCTCAACACAGGGACATACCCATGTCGCTAAAGGGGAATAAATGAAAGCTAGTTTCATCGTGCGTAAGCTTCTACAAGGTGTGTGCATTCCAGTTCTGGTCTTCGCCATCTCCACCAGCGTCGCACAGGGCCAGGGCCACGATCATCATGACGATCACGACGACCATCACGATCAGCACGACAATCAACATGATCAACACGGCCAGGACTTCCGGTTTCACGACCAGGATCGGGGTCACTTCGCTCCGCATTACCAGAAAGACGTTAACCGTTGGCAGCACAATTCTCATGGGCGGCCCCATTTCGAACGTGGCGAGCGCATCCCAGGTAACTATCACTTCCAGGCTGTTCCACGTTCCTATTACGCACAGGTCCCGCCGCCACCCGGTTATCAATATGGCTATTACGACGGCTATGTTGTAGCCTATGACCCGACCACGCGCGTCATCGCCGATGTTCTCGATCTTGTCGGCGCCGCGGTCAATCGCTAAAACAGAAAAACTCGATATCCCCGGGGCGGACTTCGTTCCGGCCCGGGCCTCATGGATTATTTGTGCGGCGTCGTTCCTGCCCACACCATCGCATCTTCCATCAGGCGATTCTGAATATCGTTGGTGAAGATTCTGTCGCCGTGCCCCATGTTCATGTAAAGCATGCGATAGCGCGTATTGGTCCACATCACCGGAAGATCTCCGCCGCGTACGACATCCTTCATGCCCAGCGGATAGTTCGACGGCGACAGGGTCAGAAGAACCTTCACGTCCTTGTTCTGGCGCGGTGACGGCTGCCAGATATACCACTCGTTCGCAGGCGCGGCGAAGCTCGCGGGAAGATGCCGTGTCACCGGATCCTTGGGATCGTCGACTGTAAGAGTAACTGGCATCGGAGGCCAGTTATTGCCATGGAAGACTCCGCCCCCAAGAAAGCTGACGAACCATGGCCAGTGGGTATCTTTGTCGTTATAGGCGGCGATATGAAACCCGAGCCATCCCCCGCCATGCTCCATGTATTGCTCGAATGCGCTTCGCTGTTGTGGCGTATGTGGAAAATCATCCAGCCAAACAATCAGCTGATATCCCGCCAGCTTTGCGGCATTCATGTCGTCCCAGTTCGTGGTTGTCGCGAACTCGAATTTGTCTCTCTCGCCAGCATCTTTGTAGAACTGGATCGCCTGATGAGCAAAGTCCACGTGATCGTGTTCAACGGTCTCCGAATAAAACGCAAGCACATGAAACTTCGCCTGCTGTGCGTGAGCAGTGGCGTTGTCGTTCCCCTGCGCAACCGTCGAGGCGGCACAGGCGATCATCATCAAGGCGGTCACGCGCCAGCAAAACCCTCGCATCTTTCGAGAGACCTCATGGGGTGAGATAAGCTTCAGCTGCAAGACGGCGGTCAAGCAGGATCATAACTTGCTAAAATCGTATTCCATTGTAGACAAACGTTTGCTTCATAAACACAATCTCCGCGTCTGCAACGAGAGGACCTGGATGCGGCATCGTTCCCTGAGCGTTTTGATGGCATTGTGCATGCTGGCTGGCGGCGCTGCTTCCGCGCAGATGTCTCCACCGCAGACCGGGCTCATCAACCGCGATGCTTCGGTCTACAATCAGAAGACCGGAAAGATTTATCTCGTCGATTCCTCTCACGACGCAGTGGTCGTTCTTGCTCCCGCAAAACCTCCAGTGAAGATCAAAGTCGGCAGCGAGCCCATTGCCCTCGCGCTGAACCCTCGCACTGAAAAGATCTATGTGGTCGACTCCGCCAGCCGTTCTGTATCGGTCATCGATGGCCGCACGGATAAAACGATTGCTACGATCCCCACCGCGGCACGTCCCTATGCAATCGCGGTCGACGAGGCAGCAAACAAAGTCTACGTCTCAAATACCTTCAGCGACATGCTTACGGTGATCGATGGCCAGAACGATACGGCAACCAATCTTCGGACTGGCTCAGCCGATGCCATTCTTGTGGACTCTGATCGTAAGCGCGTCTATCTCCTCGGGTACGAGAGCGATACCCTCACAGAGCTCAATTCTGTTACAGGAGCCCTGACAAAGCTTCCAGGCGGAGCCATGCATCTCTGGGGAATGGCTCGGCAAGGGAAGACCCTTTACATATCCCACGTTCAGGATGCGAATATCGCCGCCATCGACCTGGAAAGCCATGCAGTACTTGATTTGCCTGCCGGAGCCATGCCATGCGCGATTGCAGTCGGCAAGACGACGGGGCTAGTCTACGTCGCCAACTATGCCGACGGTACAGTCAGTATCCTCGACAAGGACAGAAGATTAGCCACCGTAGCGGTTTCAGCTCATCCACAGGCACTTACGCTGGACGAAGACACGGGTCTTCTTTATGCAGCCAGCCCCCAGCAAAATACCGTAACTGTAATCGATACAAAGACGCGCCTCGTCAGCCGGACCTATCGCGATCTGGATCATCCCTATGCCATCGCGTTCAACCCATCCACGCACGAGGCCTTCTCCGTGAACCTCGGCGGCTCTCCTTTCACGGCTTTGCAACATCCCTGACGCACTGCTGACACCTGGCGTCAGCAGGATGCCGATTTTTGGTTGCCTCCTGGTACCAACCTGCATCCAACGACTGAGCGGTTCAGACCGCAGAACATAGGGAAGGGAATTTTTCATAGTGCCTACTACCCCAGCGGTCTCTGACTCGCTTTCTCCATTTCGCGAGTCGTTATTCTCCCCATCGCCCGCAGACGCTGTCGCCGCCGAGGTTCGCGCCGGTCTCACCAGCACTCCAAAGACTCTCTCTCCCTGGCTCTTCTACGACGAGCAAGGCTCCCGTCTCTTCGAGCAGATCACAGAGCTTCCGGAGTACTACCTCACGCGCGCCGAGCGCCATCTCTTCACCTCACATGCGGATGAGATCATCGGGCTCGCAGCCGAACCTACTGGAACCGATCCCGCGCCGATGCTTACACTCATCGAGCTCGGAGCAGGTACCGCCACCAAGACTGGCATTCTTCTCGCTGCAGCGGTTCGCCGCCAGCGCACCGTCGTCTATCAGCCGGTCGATGTCTCCGATACGGCGCTTGCCGAAGCCACCGAAAATATTCGATCCAATATTCCCGGGGTGACCGTGCGATGCCAGGTCGCCGACTATACAACCCAGGCCCTGCCGTTGAATCGCCTTCCCAATACCCGAACGCTCGCGCTTTACATTGGCTCCAGCATCGGTAACTTCTCACCGCGTGACGCCCGCGACGTTCTCCGCAACCTTCGCGCGCAGCTTCTTCCCGGAGACAAACTTCTGCTCGGTACCGATCTGGCTCCTGGAGAGGGAAAGAGTGTTGCCCAGCTCCTCGCAGCCTATAACGATGCCTCGGGAACAACCGCTGACTTCAACCACAATGTGCTCCTCCGGCTCAATCGCGAGTTAGGCTGTGACTTCAAACTTGATGCCTTCGAACATGATGCGCGCTGGAACGCCGTTGAATCCCGCATCGAGATGCATCTTGTCTCCCGCGCTGAACAGCGGGTCCATATCCCGGCCAACTCTGCAGGTCCCGCGCTCAAGATCCATTTCGCCGCCGGAGAAACGATTCATACCGAGAACAGCCATAAGTTCACTCCCGGCCGTATCCGCGAACTGCTCCAGTCAGCAGGCTTCGCGCTAACCCAAACCTGGGATAACTCCAGGCATCTCTTCGCGGTGAGTCTGGCGACGGCGATCTAGGGCTTCACGCTCTTCGCCACTCTCCGCTTTTGCCGCCGCTTTTGCTGACGAGTTCAACCTCGCGAATCCGGATTCCCTTGTCGAGGGCCTTCGTCATGTCGTAGACCGTGAGCGCGGCGATGGAGGCGGCAGTCATCGCCTCCATCTCCACGCCGGTGCCTGCCACAGTTGCTGCGGTCGCTTCAATCTTGACGCCTCCCTCAACAATCCTTGCCTCGACGTCGACAAAGCTCAGCGCCAGAGGATGGCACATCGGAATCAGGGAGGCGGTCTGCTTCGCGGCCTGGATTCCCGCAAATCGCGCTACTTCAAGCGGGTTTCCCTTCGGGTTCTCGGGCAGCGCCGCGAGAGCCTCCGGCGACAGTTCCACGAAAGCCCGGGCCTTCGCCTCGCGCCGGGTCGCGGGCTTCGCACCCACGTCCACCATGTGAGCCTGGCCCTCATCGTCATAGTGCGATAACTTCATTTCTTGAAATGCCTCCAAAACATCGTAAGAGTACAGGGATGCCAGCTGCGATCGCTTAGCGCAGAAGAACGGTAATCACATCGCCGGGCTTGAAGCTCTCGACCTTATCAGGCAGGACCGCATAGCAATTTGCTCGAGCATTCGCCGCCATATCCCCCGAGCCCTGCCAGACCACCAGCCTCACCTCGGGTCGTATTCTGTTTGGGGTTAACCTTGCAGGCAGAACCCGCGTCAATCCTGGCTTGCCCGGAACATCGTCGGCCAGTGTTGCCTGCACAAAACAAGGTCCTTCGACCTTCGTTCCACGCAGCGCTCTCAGCATCGGTTCTACAAAGCAGGTGAAGGTGACCTGCGTGGAGACCGGATTTCCCGGCAGTCCGAAGAAGGGTACAGGGGGCATTCCATCCAGCTCGGGCAGGCGCCCAAAGACCACGGGCTTGCCCGGCTGCATTCGCACGCCGGTAAAGAAGAACTCGGCTCCAAACGACAGCAGCACCTCTTCCACAAGATCGTATTCGCCCATCGAGACGCCTCCCGTAAGCAGCATCAGGTCGGATCTTCGCGCCCTCCGGATCGCATGCTCCAGCTCTTCGCGGCGGTCCGGAGCGACCGGTTGCCGCAGGGGGCGTCCTCCAGCCCGGCCCACCAGCGCTGCCAGCCCATAGCTGTTGGAGTTGCGTATCTGCTCCGGGCCTGGGGTCTCCAGCACATCCACCAGCTCATCGCCGGTTGCGAGGATGGATACGCCGGGCTTTTGAAATACCTCAAGCATCGCCGCTCCGCACGCTGCGGCGAGTGCAACGGCAGCAGCATCCATCTCCGTGCCTGCTGCCAGCACGATATCGCCTGCCCTCGCCTCGCTTCCGCGGGGAACGATATTCTCGCCCGCAACGGTTCGACGACCGTCCGTCAAGCGAATCGCCTTCCTCTCCAGCGAGTCGTTTCGCTCCACGTGCTCCAGCATCACCACCGCATCCAGGTCAGTGGGAACCGGTGCTCCCGTCATAATCTCGAGCGTCTGATGGGGAGCCAGCGAGCCCTCCCACCGCCTCCCCGCCTGAACCTGGCCGGCCACCTCCAGCCACATTCCCGTCATAACCTCTTCGGCTCGGACGGCGTAGCCATCTCGCGTCGAACGATCGAAGGGCGGCTGATCGCGATCCGCCAACACAGGAGTGGCTAATACGCGCCCCATGGATTCGGTGAGTGCCACGGTCTCAATCGCCTGTCGCCCGACGTTTGCCGCTTGCGACAAAACCGTGGTCATGGCCTCATCGAAGCTCACCACGCGCTCATCGTGCCCCCCGCCGCGCACACTGGCCGATCGCATCCTCAAATCCTTCCCTGGCAAAGCCCAGCTTATCGCAAAAGCAAAGGCCCCGGCTTTGCGCCGAGGCCTCTGTTCTGCAGTCGAGGAATCTACTTCTTCTTGCCTGCCTTGTAGCTGGATTTAACTTCAGCTCCAATTCCCGAAAGAATGCCCTTTACCTCTTCCGAGCGAGGACCGTCCGGCACCAGCTCGAGATACTGCTGATAGGCTTCCACGCATCCCGGAGGCGCAGTGATCTTCTGCGTCTTCGGATCCACCGTGGCTTTTGGAATCAGCGCCTGGCCTTTGATGTAATACGCATCGGCGCGCTTTGGATCGGCAGCGATGGCCTTATCGGCCGCCGCGGCCGACTCGTCCAGCTTGCCTGCGTTATACAGGGTGGCCGCTTCGTTGTAGAAGTACATGCCGGCGTTCGCGGGCTGAGCCTTGGCAGCTTCCTCATACGCGGTGGAAGCTCCCGCACCATCGCCGCCCTTCGCCAGCGCCTGTCCCATCTGGTTGTAGGCGGCAGCAGCGGTTTCAATATTCGGCTTCTTCGACGCCGCATTGGCATCGACGGCCTTCTTGTACGAAGCGGCTGCTTCCGTGTACTTGGCCTGGACCGCCGGATCCGTCGGCTTGCCTGCTGCCTTGGCCGTCTTCGCCTCCGCATCAGCCGAGCCAAGCTGCGCATCGCCCAACGCTACCCACAGGATGCCCTCATCCGGCTTCTGCGTGGTCGCCTGCTGCATTGCGGTAATGGCAGGTTCAAAGTTCCCCGCCTTCGTGTCCGCGCGCGCCTGGGTCAGAAGTGTATTCAGATTCGCGATCTTCGCATTGGCTGCCGACGCCTCGGAGTTCTTCTTCTTGAACTCCTCCAGCTGCTTCTTCTCCTCCGGAGTCATCTTGTCGAGGTACTCCTTACGGGTCATATCGAAATTCAGGGGATGATCCTCGCCTGCGGCAAAGGTGATGTTGTCGAGAAAATCCACGCTCTTGTCATCGACGAAGACGATCGCAACGTAGCTTCCCGGCGCAATCCCCGAACCCTTGAAATTTCCCGACGGGTCGATCTCAAAGGTGTTTGTATATTTGCGGCTCTTCTCGTCGCCGCTTCGATCCTGCGTCAGCTTGACCTGGCCTTTGGGCAACGGAGAGCCGACAGCGTTGTTTACATGTCCGTGAACACTGGCCGGTGCCGGTTGTGCCCATCCGTTCTGTGCCGCGACAGCGAGCACAAGCGCCAGGCAGGCTCCCAGCCCCACGCTCCACTTTCTTCCAATACGATTCATCGTTCGTTCTCCTGGTTTCAGTTCTCGGCTGACCTGCCATTAGCCGGTCATGGTTGATTCTCAAAACTTTGCGGATTGTTGCTAAACGTTAGATGCCGCTTTTGAGCCGGCATAGGGTATAGGATCTGTGGCCCCGGCCTCGCGAAATGCCCTCAGGCGCAGGACGCAGCTTTCGCAGACCCCGCATGCCTCCCGCGAACCGGAATAGCATGACCAACTTACATGGAAGGGAGCGCCCAGTTCAACTCCCAGCCGCACGATCTCGCTCTTCTTCATATGAATCAGCGGTGTTTCCACCCGGATATCGCCCGCCTTCGTCCCCTGACGAATCAACTCGTTGAATGCGTCGTAATACGCAGGGCGGCAGTCAGGATAGCCCGAACTGTCCTGCTCCACAGCACCGATAACAATCTTTCCCGCTCCCACAACCTCGGCCCAGCTCACGGCCGCCGAAAGAAAGTGCGCATTGCGGAACGGAACATACGTTACCGGGACCTCAGCTCCAATGGCCGCCTCCTCCGCTGGAGCGTCCGGGACGGCAATCGTCTCATCCGTCAGTGCCGATCCTCCAATCCTCCGGAACAGATCCATCTTCAGGGGCAGGAACTCCTTCGCTCCGGTCAGCCGCGCAATCTGCTCCGCCGACGCCAGCTCCTTCTCCTCGGTTCTCTGCCCATAACTGAAGTGCAGCACATAGACGTCATACTCCTTCGCCGCCAGCGCTGCGCACACCGTGGAATCCATACCTCCGGAGAGGCAAAGCACCGCCTTGGGGCGCAGATTCGTATCGTTTGCAGCCGTCATTCTGCCTCGTCCTCCGACTCTTCCGAAGCTTCCTCCGGCTCCCCGTCCTCTGCATCCCGGGTTGCCAAAAGCTCGCGAACCGCGCTCTCATCCTTCTTATGCACCAGCAGTCTCGCGCGAAACGCGGCGCCCAGCAGATGATTGGCGTTCTCTCCCTGCAGAAAGCATTCAAACCCGGCGGACTCGATCATTCCCTTCGCCATCTGCGCCTCCACCGGGTCTTCGAACCGAGCCACGGTTACCATCCGGTCCGGCTCAAACGCTTCTGTTGTGGTCAAATCATCCATCGCTGTCCCTCACTTCGTCTCATACGACTGCAGCTTTGCGGTAATCGTGCCCCAGAACAGGCTCGCCCGCACCTGCACCGGGATGTGCCGGGCATCGTCCGTATACCAGATCCAGATCTTTCCCCGGTTCTTCACCACGCCTTCATCGGCGGTCGGCTGCACCCGTACCGTCTGGAAGGTTCCGGCCGGGGTCTTGATCTCCTCCTTGGCCTCCACCTTCATCGTCACCGTGACTGTTCGCATCGAGTCAGCCAGCGGGAACCGAAAATCCTGACCCACCACCAGCGGATGCGACCCCGCATAAAAAATCGCCGACAGGGAATCGGTCACGCACGCCGGAATCGAAGCCGTCAGCTGCTTGGTCGTGCCTTTTACAAGATTGCGTTCAACCAGCGTCTGCTTGCCTTGGCTGTAGTTGAAGCTCAGATCGCTTGAGATCTTCCTGCGCCCCTCAAGAGTCTGCTTCGAGAATCCCGTGGAGCAGCCCGTCTTGTTATCGAAGGCAGATTGAAACTTGTCTGCCACCGGAAACAGCATCGTGACTCCGCCGACCGTATCGGCGCTCGCCGTAATCTTTTGCGTTGTCCCCTGCTGTTCCACCTGGAAGGTCGCGACGGCGGCCGTAAACACGCGCCAGTCGACCGTGTAGGTAAGCGCCTGCTTCGTCGGAAAGGTGTACCCCGCAGGAGGAGGCTCCAGCGTTGGAATCGTAACCGGCTGTGGAGGAGGAAAGAATCGTTGCGACAGCGACTGTGCCGTGCATGCCAGACACGACAGCCAGAGAAGAATCGGGAGACAAAATACCGGGGAACGTTTCGACAGGGCTAACTCACAGATTTGGAATGGAACGGTTAAAGATAAAACCCGCTGTGCAATTCGTCTACCGGCATCGCTTGCAAATTAAAATTCCAGATCAGGCTCAGGCTGCTCTCTGGCAGTCTTCAGGGCGTCCCGTATTCCGCTATCGCGGAAGCAGGAGACGCGCAGCCAGCGCCGCATAAAGTGCCGCAGCGCCCATACATGCATTGTACTCGCGATGGTGGAGATATCTCTCGCGAGAGAACCGTCCCGGAGGCAGGTCGCTCTTCGCCCGGGTCAGGCGAGGAAGAAGCCGGGGAACCTGCCGGGCATAATCGTCGAATCCTTCAAAGTGCGTCCTCAGATACTCCTCCTCCGACCGGATCGTCGGAAGATAGATAGCCAGAAAGCCCACCGCCAGCGCGAGGAAGATCACCCAGCTCCCTGACGCCCATGCAAATCCGAAAGCGATCATCATCGAGCCCAGATACAGCGGATTGCGCGTATATGCATACGGCCCTGTGCGCGTCAGCTCCGCGTTCTTCTTCACGTACCCCGCAGCATAGCCGCGCAACCATACTCCTGGCGCCACCAGAAGGAGACTCAGCAGCATCAGCTTCCATGTCGGCCGCGCCAGCCAAAGGAACATTGCCGCAAACAGAAACCCCAGCGGCACGCGGATCCGCCGGGCGATGCGCTGCCAACTGCTTCGTTCGCTCACTCCTCTACCTTATCTCGTTTACTGCCAGTCCCGACCCCCAGGCATAGGACCATGCTGAAAAACTCCGTTTTGCTAAAACTCGCACCACAAAAAAACTCGCACCACAAAGGTGTCATCCTGAGCGGAGCGCAGCGCAGTCGAAGAGCCTGCCCTGAGCGAAGCCGAACGGGACCTGCGGTTGTATTTCGCCACGCCGACCGAAGCAACCAAACCTATCGTGAGTTGGGGGCCCTCAGCAGCTCCAAAGCAGCCGCCACAACCTCATCCACAGTAATCGCCAGCAAGCCTGCCTCCGGCTCGGCCAGCCGCCGATGATCCCGCCGCTCCTCACCGTGACGAAGCACCCACGCTCGCGTTCCATAGGGCCCATTGCGTGCAGGGTCGGTGGGCCCAAACAGAGCCACCACAGGTCGCTCCAGAGCCGCAGCCAGGTGCAGCGGACCCGTATCCCCCGCAATCACCACGCTCGCTCTCTTCGTCAACGCGACCAACTGCGGAAGGTCTCCTCCAGTCGCGGCGGCATAGCCCTCGCTCGATCGCACCACCTCGTCGGCAACGGGATCGCTTCCGCCTGCCGAGTTCACCAGAGCGCGGATCCCTCGACGCCCCAGCTCTGCCGCAACTGCGCCGAACCGCTCCGCCGGCCACTGCTTCGCTCCCCATCCCGCCGCAGGGGCGATCAGGACGAAGGGTCCGCCTTGGGGGAGCAATCGCTCCAGCGTCGTGTCGCAGGTCTGCTCCGCTGCCACATCGATAGGAAAACCAATCGGCTCCGGCCGCAGCTTCAATCCCGCCGCGGCACCCAGCAACTCGCATCCCTGCTCGATCACATGCGGAGCAGTCACGCCGAAAGCTCTTTTATACAGCCATCGCGCCGGACCTTCCCGGGGATCGGCAGGACCCGCGAACTCTAGTGCTCCCGCCATCCTTCCGATCACCGCCGACCGGATCGATCCCTGCATATCCACACAGAGATCGAATCTGCCGTCCCGTAGCTCTCGCCGCAAGGAAGCGATCTCCCCCAGCGTCTCCCGGGAGACAGACCGTTGCTTCCATCTTCGGGTAGCGGCGATATAGGTCTGGTCCACCAGCGGTGTCGCTGCGGAATCCCCGCTGACGGCCTTCAGAAGGGGAATCCATCTCGGTTCCACCACCCAGCCGATCCTCCACTCCGGATGCGTTTTTTTTAGCGCCGCCACCGCCGGCATCGCATGCAACACATCGCCCATCGCGCCGATGCGCACGATCAGTACTCGCCGGCCCTCGCCAACGTCGGCTAAAGAATGGTCCCGTGTCGCCAAGCGCTCATTTTCTCATGGCCGCTCCGGGGCCTTTCTGCGGTCCATCTCCGAGACCATTCTCACCAGTTGCGCCATGGCCTCCTTCTCATCGACCAGCTCTATCTTCAGCCGTGCGATGATCACCGGTCCCACCGTCTCCAGGCGCTCACGCATCGCCGGCGTCAGCTTGACCGCATCCTTCTCGGTCGTCACGAAACCGTTGGCGCCGCGCTCCCGAGCGCGTTCCAGCACCCGCGTCATATCGCGCTCACTGTAAGGGTGGTGATCCGGGAATGTCACCGTCTCCAGCGGCTCGTACCGCGATCCCGTCAGCATCCGCGTGAAGTTGTCCGGCCGGGCAATTCCGCAGAACGCCAGGGGAAGGGTAGGCAGCTTCTCGTCGTTTTCCGTCAGCACCAGGCTGCGGCGGATCATCCATACCGAAAATCCGTCGCCCTTCTCCTGCAGTGCTTCGAGTACGCCCTTCATCCGCGACGCTTCATCCTCCCGCACAATAACCACGTCTGCTTCGCTGACGGCAGCGATCGGCTCGCGCAGGTTTCCCGCTGGCAGCAGGGAATCTTCCACATCCTCCAGCGTCAGCAGAACGATATCCACGCTGCGCGCCAGCTTCAGGTGCTGAAAGCCGTCATCGAGAAGGTGCACCCCAACCCTGTCGCCGCGCTTGTCCTGTTCCGCCAGCAGGCCCGCGCGGTAGCGGTCCACGCCGGCGAACACCGGCGATCCCGATCGCTGCGCCAGCAGAACCGGCTCATCCCCATGCCACGCCGGATCGTCATAGGGATCCACCCTTTCGGTCAGGTTTGAGGTTCGTCCGTATCCTCGTGTCAGGATG
Organism: Edaphobacter sp. FHG110511_03; assembly: GCF_059115365.1. Classification (NCBI taxonomy): domain Bacteria; kingdom Pseudomonadati; phylum Acidobacteriota; class Terriglobia; order Terriglobales; family Acidobacteriaceae; genus Edaphobacter; species Edaphobacter sp. FHG110511_03. The sequence continues at coordinate 2,258,872 of NZ_JBZYWL010000001.1, forward strand.
CTGACCGCATAGCCCCTTCGTCGCAGGATTCCCGACAGCATCGCCACCACTGGGGTCTTCCCCGCGCCTCCAACCGAGACGCTCCCCACACTGATCACCGGCGATGGCAGCCGCCTCTGCTTTCGCCAGCCCAACCCGTACATCCACCGCTTCGCCACCACCACCGCTCCATAGAGCGGCGATAGTGGGAGCAGCCAGCCCCTGCGCGCGCTCATGCCGATGTCCTGTTCAGCAGACCCAGCAGGGCATCCACGGTCCGCGCCGTCGCCCCCGCCTGCTCCGCAAACACCTTGCACCCTCGTTCGCCCATCTCCCGGGCCTTCTCTCCGTCCGTCAGCAAATCGATCATCGCTTCCGCCAGTCCTGTAGATTCGATGATCCGTATCGCTCCTGGGCCTCGCATTGCCTCCACGATCTCGCGAAAGTTCTCGCTTGACGGTCCCATCACCACCGGAATCCCGAACCGCGCCGGCTCAAGAGGATTGTGTCCTCCCGCAGGCACCAGACTCCCTCCCACAAACGCCACTGTACCCAGCGAATACACCGAGGCAAGGTCTCCGATCGTGTCCAGCAGAACAACTCCTTCGCGCCCGATCACATGCGCGCCAGACCGTAACTCGCTCGCTCGCACCACGTCGAACCCGGCTCCTTCCACCAGCCCCGCCACGACGTTGAATCGTTCCGGACGCCGAGGGGCGATCACCAGCACCGCATTCGGCTCCCTCTCCAGCACTTGCGGCCATGCCTTCAGCAGAATCTTCTCCTCGCCCTCCAGCGTGCTTCCCGCTACCACGACCTCAGCGCCCTCCGGAATCTTCTTTCGCAGCAGCGCGGTCATCTCGCTTTCGCCCGCAACCCTCACGTCATACTTCAGGTTCCCGCTTATACGAATCCGTTCCGGCAGAGCCCCAATGCGCGCCAGTCGCGCCTGATTCTCCTCGCTCTGCGCCAGAAACAGCGAGACACGCCGCAGAATCGGCTTCCATAGCCTCCTAAGGCGCAGATAGCGCGGAAGAGACCGGTCCGACACCCGCGCATTCACGACCGCAACCGTCACATTTTTCCCTTCGCATACATCCATCAGGTTCGGCCACAGCTCGCTCTCCATCAAAACCAGCAGCTCCGGATGCAGCACTCGTACATACCGCCGCACCAGAAACGCGAAGTCCAACGGAAGGTAAAACACCGGTGACTCGCTGCCGAACCGCTCACGCGCCAGCCGCTGCCCCGTCTCAGTCGTAGTGGAGACAGCAATAACCCATCCTGGCAGCGCTCTGCGCATCTCCCGCACCAGTTCCGTCGCCGCCATCACTTCGCCTACGGAAACCGCATGCAACCACACAACTTTACGCCCGGCGACCGCTTCCTGCATGCCGGTGGGTATGACGCCCAGCCGCCCTGCCAGGCCCGCGCGATATCGTCCACTGGTTGCCATGCGGGCCAGCCACCACGGTGCGCCAGCCACCAACGCCAACGCCAGCAGAGTGCTATAGACCGCCAGAATCAAACAATTCGTCCCCTTGTTTCCGGGTGTCCCAGCGAAGCGCTTTACCAGGTATCCCAGCGAAGATGATAATCAACTTACCCATGAAGTCCCACACTTTCCGCAGGTTACGAACGTTACTTCTGCTTGTTTTATTCGCTGGCACCCTTCCTCTGCCCATCCACGCAGGGGGTAAAAAGGCCCCACCCCCACGCCCCGCACGCGAATATGTCGCCGTCGACTCCCACCCCCAGGAGCACGTCACCGTCGCCATCGACCCCTGCACCAATCCCAGCGATTGCGACTTCTTCCGCCTCCCCTACATTCGCCACTCCCTTATTCCCGTCCGAGTCATCATCACCAACGACTCCGACTCTCCCCTCGACCTTAACGACGCCCGCATGCAGTTCATCTCCGCCAACCACGACAAGTTTCCCGCTGCCACCCTCGACGACCTCAACCGCCGTCTCTTCTCCGCCGAAAAGGCCGCAGGCCGCAAAGTCCCCATCGTTCCCATCCCCATTCCCGGGCGCCGCACCCCCATCGACAAGAAGATCACCGCGGACGACGATGACTTCGGCTTCAAATCGACCACGGTAACCGCTCATTCCACCTTGGCCGGCTACCTCTTCTACGACATCAAAGACCTCGACGAACCGCCCCTCAAAGACGCCGAGATCTACATCAAGATGATCCACACCTCAGGCGGCAAGGAGCTCTTTGCCTTCTCCATCCCCTTCAACAAGTGGCTCACCGCTCAGAAGACCGCCCAGGCCGCATCGAAGTCCGACTCGAAAGCCACACCCTAAATCTCCTATGAACACTTCCGAGCGTCCCACAGCCGATTCAGCCACTCCTTCCGGCGCGCAACTCCTCATCCGTCCAGCCACACCCGATGACGTTCCCGAAATGCTCGCCTTCATCCGCGAGCTCGCCGAGTACGAGCGCGCTCCCCAAGCCGCCGTAGCCACGGCTGAAGACCTCCTCCGCGACGGCTTCGGTCCACATCCGCTCTTTCAGTGCCTCATCGCCGAATGGGAAGGGAAGCCTGCGGCCATGGCCCTCTACTTCCCCTTCTACTCCACCTGGCGCGGCAACGCCGGCATCCACCTCGAAGACCTCTTCGTCCGCCCGCAGTTTCGCCGCAAGGGCATCGCGAAAGCCCTCTTCGCTCGCCTCGCCCAGATCACGCTCGAACGCGGCGACCGCTTCCAGTGGCACGTTCTCGGCTGGAACCAGCTCGCCATCGACTTCTACGAATCCATGGGAGCCCACATGTTAAGTGAGTGGCGCATCATGCGCATCGACGGCGAAGCTCTCAAAGCTTTAGCCAGCTCAGATGCCTGACTTGCCGTCTACCAGTAGCGCCTGCGGTATCCGTATCCATCCCAGTAATACCGCGTCCGCCAGTAAGGATCGTACGGCGTGTAATGGCCATACGGATATGGATAAGGGTAAGCTCCGTAGCCGTAGGGATAGTACCCGTAACCGTACCAGCGGCGGCGTGTGCTCAAAAAGAGGATCAGTAAGATCAGGCAAAGCATAACGACCTCGTAATCGGCGCATAATCATGCGCACGGTACAGAAATACGTCCTCCCTCCCGCACCGGTTCCCTTAAATCGCATCCGTAGAAGCTCAAGATCGATCCGAGAGACAACAGAACCAACGAAAAAGATCAAGTTATCGGCGGAGGTCTCGACGGTCCGGAAACAACCCTCCAGGCCGTATCCCTTGGCTGCGAAGCGCTTCACGCCTTAGCGAGCAAGGTCACCTCGCATGGCGTCCCGACAACAGGAGCAACCTGCATGACGCACTCCGTTCGCCCTGTCTCCACATAGCCGCAGATTAGCCGCTGAATTACCCACGGCACGACAGACACGGCGGAAGATGACGCTTGACGCAAATTCCCAACCACTCTACGTTTGAGGCGCTGCTTAGCAGGCCTTCGCAGTGTTGACCCGCTGAAGTGCAACCTCCCCTCCCAGTCCGGCTCTGGGCCCAATCCCTACAGATTGCATTCCACCCGTGGAGACAGCCGTGCGCAAATCAACGCTTCTCGTCCTCATTCTCATCGCGAGCTTTCTGCTCAACTACAACCCCGCATATGGACAGGTTCCGCCCAACGGACTCTATTGCGCCTCGGGCCTTCATCCCGATGGTTACATCGACTTCTCAAGTCTCCCGGCGGCACCTCCTCTTCAAGGAAGCTCGCCATCGCCTCAGGTTACGGCTACTCTGCCGGTCGTTGGTGTGCCGGGACTTACGGTCACAATTACGATTCCTCCGCTAACCGCGGCAAACCCGACAGCGCCCGTGACGCCAGCCTACTCAGTAAACGGTGGGACGCTTACTCTGAACGGTTTCCCAGGCGTACCAGGCAGTGGGGCAACCGCACTGATACTCAACTTCAGCCAGCCCATTATGGGCCTTGGTGTGAATGCCCAAAACCCTCAGGGCCGGTTCCAATACGCCTATAACCTGCAGCAAGGTGACGGTGGAGGCCCAATCAACTTGCCTGCTTTCACCACAACAGCCGGCGGATATACCTCTGACATATTTGTTCCGCGGAGTCAGGTCCTTCAAATGGTGGGGCTGGACACGACCTTTCAGACGGCATCCTTAGCGTTCCCGGGATCCCCGACGGAGTTTTTTCACTCTGTCACTTTTTCCAACGTACGCGTCCAATCGACGTCGGCACCGGACCCCGCAAGCTCGATTCCAACCGACGGCCTCAAGCAGTGGCTTCGGTCAGACAAGGGCACCAACTTCAATTTCTTTTCCCAATCCGGTACGCGCATCTGGCAGGATCAGTCGGGCAATGGCCACGATGCCACGCCCACACTCGGCCACGAACCCAGTTTGACCGCGGACGGTCGAACCTGCCAATTTACCTGGCAGTTCAATGGCTCGTCCTCCTTTGATTTCAGCCTGCCGATCGCGGGTTGGAGAGAGATGACCGTCTTTCTCGTTGCGAACGCCGCAAAAGACCCTCCCGGCGACACTTACTTTTCAGAAGCCGCCGCTATCCTGTGGACCGAGGATGCACTCTGGGGGAATACCTTTGTAAGCCCCTACCAGACGCACGTTTATTCGCGCTTCGGAACCACCCAGGTCGGCAATAATCTCAGCTACACAAGGCCGGCAAGCGGCATTGGCCAGGACTTTACGATCACCCGTGCCGTGCATAACAACGATACCGACCAGATTTATGTCAACGGCCTTCGGGTCTTCTCGCAGGGTGGAAAACTATCTTCACTCAGCGGCGTAACCGGCGCCGGCACAATCGGCCTGGGGATCAACAACAAGTACTTCAACGGTGAGATCAGCGAGATCCTGGTTTATAACCGCGTGCTCTCCAGCCAGGAGGCGGCGCGAGTGGAAAGCTATCTCCGCAACAAATACGGAACCCAATAAGACTCACCTGAACCGATTTCTTTTGCAGAAACAGGATCACGGATTCCGCGGACAAAAAGAAAGAGAAGCTGGTTTCGTATCTGTCCGTGAAAATCCGTGATCCATCCCTCAGCCGCGCAGAGTCTACGCGTCGAGCATCGTGGAAGACTTGATCCTTCGCTTCAGCCCTACGAACAGACCAGTCAGGCCCGTGCCTAGCAGCAACAGCGAACCCGGCTCAGGAGTCGCGGCGACACTCACGTTCACGCTGGTTCCGTCAAACGGCTCTCCCCAGGTATTGAGCACAGTGCCATTCAGCGCATCGCCCACTCCGTAAGTCAAACCGAAGCCTGGAAGCACGCCATTGCTCCACAGGTCTACGGTGTATCCGCCCTCTACGTTGAAGAGCACTCCGTAGATGTCGAACAGGCCGCCACCAAACGGGTAAGGATCATGTGGGTCACCCGGGAGCGGAGGAGGGCACACCGCGGGAGAGTTTCCACCCGGAAAGAACAGGTTGTCGTAAGAAAATCCAAATCCATCCGCCTGGCTGCCGGGAGGGATGAAAGTACCGTCTGCGCCGATGCCGGAAGGAAGAGACGTTGTTTGAACCCCGGTAATCGCGCCGGAGAAGTTTGCATTTGCATCCGAGAAGGTGCCGCTGATCCCGGTAATCTGATACCCGCCCGGAACTCCGGGAACCTCTGTTGTCGAAATCGTAAGAATGCCGGAACCGCTAAGGCCCCCACCATTAAACGAGAACGCATAGGAATCGGCTCTCGCCACAGACGGCGCCGCAACAAGGCCAATGGTTACGGCCGTGAATGCGAGCAACTTCAAGCGCGCTAACACACGCTTACTAGGCCGGGCTGCCACGATGGCAGCCGGAACTTCGCTAAAGGAATGCATTATTTCCTCCTGAGGATAAATACGGGGCCCGGAGAAGTTGGAGAGGAATGCCAGAGTAGCATGCCATCGCTGGATGCTCGACTCGAGCGTCTAAAGGGGTTCCTTACTCAGCACACCGGCAAGCATCCTCGCATCCGCGAGACAATAGAACCAATGAAGAAGATTAAAGTTATCGGCGGCGGCCTCGCCGGCCCCGAAGCAGCCCTGCAAGCCGCATCGCTCGGCTGCGAAGTCACTCTCTACGAGATGCGCCCCACACGCTCCACCGAAGCCCACGAAACCTCCAACTTCGCCGAGCTCGTCTGCTCCAACTCCCTCAAGTCCGAGAGCGAAAACTCCGCACCCTGGCTGCTCAAGCAGGAGATGCGCCGCGCCAACTCCTTCCTCCTCGCCGCAGCCGACGCCTCTGCCGTCCCCGCCGGCCACGCCCTCGCCGTCGATCGTACCGAGTTCTCCGCCCGCGTCCACAAGCTCATCGAGCAGCACCCCCGCATCACCGTAGTCCGTGAAGAAGTCACCACGCTCAACGAGAACGCCGACGAGATCACCATCCTTGCCACCGGCCCTCTCACCTCTCCTGCCCTCACCGCCGAACTGCAGCGACTCACCGGCTCCCAGCACCTCGCCTTCTACGACTCCATCTCCCCCATCGTCGATGCCGGCACCATCGACATGGAGAAGGTCTACTTCGCCGCTCGCTGGGACAAGGGCACCGCCGACTACATCAACTGCCCCTTCACCAAAGAAGAGTACGACCGCTTCATCGACGCCCTCTCCATCGCCGAAACCGTCCCGGCAAAGCAGTGGGAGCAGATCCCCACCTCACTCCCCGAACCCGGTGGAAGCGCCACAAGCGACGGCCCTCAACCGAAATACTTTGAAGGCTGCCTCCCCATCGAAGAGACCGCCCGCCGTGGTCGCGACACTCTACGCTTCGGTCCCATGAAGCCCGCCGGGCTTACGAATCCAAAGACAGGCCGATGGCCCTACGCCGCCGTCCAGCTCCGCCAGGAGAATCTCCGTGCCGACTCCTACAACCTCGTCGGCTTCCAGAACCACATGAAGTACGGAGAGCAGGCCCGTGTCCTTCGCCTCATCCCCGGCCTCGAAAACGCAAAGTTCCTTCGCTATGGCCAGATCCATCGCAACACCTACATCAACTCCCCTACAGTTCTGGGAGAAACCCTTGAGCTCCGCTCCCATCCGCACATCCTGATCGCCGGACAGCTCAGCGGAGTCGAAGGCTACACCGAATCCATCGCTGGCGGCCTCCTCGCCGGACGCTTCGCCGCCGCCCTCGCGCAGGGTCGCACCCCGATTCCTCCGCCGCGTCTCACCGCGCATGGCTCATTGATCCACTACATCACCCACAGCGAGGCCAAAAACTTCCAGCCCGCCAACATCACCTTCGACCTCCTCCTCCCGCTCGAAGAGGAGCTGCGCAAAAAAGTCCGCGACAAGAAAGAGCGCCACCGCATCCAGTGCGAGCGCGCTCTCGAAGCATGGGATCAGTGGCTCCATGCGAGCCTTTAAAATATCGGTATCAGTTTCGCTTCCGCAGAACGCTCACTCCGTTCCACAAGCAAAGTTCGCCGCGTCCTTCACCTCTCCGTCGCCCTTGTACTTCGCCACCTGCGGATACGGGCACAGCGGCCGCGTCATCGCCGGCTTATTGTCAGCCCCCAGCTTCACGGCAGTCATCTCGCCTACAGGCTTCCCCGTCTCTACCCACTCCTGCAAATCCGACAGCGCGCCCGTCCCCGGCCCCTTCGCGCTCGGAGCGCCTAACTGCCCAAACAGATTCGCGCCTGGCCCGCCGATGCAGTGCTCCATCCCCGGCACCATATACAGCCGCACAAAGCTCGACGCCTTCTCCTCGCCCATCCTCTTCTGCACACTCTCGTAGTACGCAATCGAATTCAGCGGAGAGATCGCCGGATCGTCCCATCCGTGATACATCACCAGCTTCCCGCCCCGAGCCGCAAATGCCGTCAGGTCCGGATTCACCGAGTTCACATCCTTCCCCGTCTTTGCCTCCGCCGTCCGCAGCGCCGCATCGACATCGGCCGTCAAGGGGTTCCACTTCGGGTCGTCAAAAACCATATAGCGGAAGTAGTTCTGCATATAAGACACACCGCTCCCGCTTCCCGCCGAAGGCCCCAACACCCACGTTGCCCAGCTCGTCCACTCATCCCCGGGCATATATCCCGGAAAGAGCGAATGCCCCTTTGCATCCACGCCACCTGCATAGAGCTTCCGTACTGCGCTGACCTGCTTCTCCGTCAGGCACTCCCGCGAATCTCCACCTTTGCACAGCAGCACCGCGGGATTGAAGTGGCACGTCCGCGGATCGTTCAGCACGCCGTCCTTCACCCCATCCTGCGCATCGCACTGCTCCAGCACCGCCTTGGTAATCGCAGGCAGCTTCATCGAGCTCACATACGCCTCCGGATCGACAACGGTCTTCGTAATATCCAGACCGCTGCTCAGCATCCTGGTCCAGTTATTCGCCGGAGCACCCGCCAGTATCCCGTCATAATCCTCCGGAAACCGCTGTGCCTCCATCAGCGCCTCGCGCCCGCCATCGCTGCACGAATCGAAGTAGCTCTTCTTCGCTCCATCGCCGTAGTACGCAGCAATCACCGCCTTCGCAGCCACTGCCGTAAGGTGCAGCCCTCTCCAGCCAAAGTCAGCGATCTTTTCCGGATGCTTATAGGCCCAGCTCGCATCCTCCGCCTGTCCCTCATGTCCGGTATCCGTGCCCGCCGTCGCATATCCCTGCTTCAGTGCGCCACCCATCTGGTCATAACCAATGGACCCGGCAAAGCCACCGTTCCCCACACCCAGCAATCGCCCATTCCAGCCGGAAGCAGGCATCCAGACTTCAAACCGGATGTTGGAATCCGCTGTCGGCCGCAGCACACCCGCCACCCTGCAGAACGTCGGTACCTCAGCGCGCAGCGGCTGTCCATACGGACTCACAAACCGGCCCGCCTCCGTCACCGCGGCCATCGTGATCTCGCCCTGTGGCACCTTCAGGTTCGCTAATCCAGCACAATCCGCAGCCCGCGCCACCACGGGCGCGCCCACCATCACTCCCGCCAGCAATCCAACTACGATGTTCCGCATAGATGCGCACCACTCTATCATCAGGTCGTTACGAAACAGTTCAGAAGGATGGTAGAACGATGCTTTCTCTGTTCTATGGCGCCAGCCAGATTTTAGGATCCGTTCTGCTTACGATGGTGTAGTCCATATCCAGCATCCGCTTGGCCTCACTCATCGTGATATCCCGAGGCACCTCGCGAAATCCCGAACGTTCTTCACGAGTATCCTTCGCAATGGTTTTGAAGAGCACGGCGCGGCCGGCCACATGCACCTCGAGCACCTTCGTCTTCCAGTCCGTCTCGCTCACCTGCACTCTCTCCAGGTTAAACCAGCCTCCCTTGTAAAGTCTCCCCAGAAGACCGTAGCCAAAGTCGATGTTGTCCACCAGATGTCCATCCAGGCGCGCGAGACGTTTCCAACGAATATTCACGTAGATCTTTCCCTGCATCGCGTGGAACACTCTGGCCTCGATCGTCGGTGGATGAAACGCAGGATTCGGCCGAAAGCCCAGGCAATAGTTCTCTCCCTCAACGCCCAGGTACTCGTACAGAAAAGCAACCGGTAGCAGTTGCATGATGCGTCCAATACGCTTCTCATCCTCGGCATACTGCTCGCGCACTTTGCGTTGTTTTCCTGCGTTCGACAGCAGTTCCTTAAGCCGAAGCTCCTCGTCGTGTCGACGCTGCGTTGTCAGCGGCTCTCCATCGACGGCCATCAACCTCTGCACAGGGCCGTCCGTGGTCTCCACCTGTTTCAAGGAATCCACTTCATTCGAGGTATGTTTGCGAATGACATACTGCCAATATCCATGCCGTTCATGGTCGTGAAGCTCGTTGTAAACCGTATCCCGAATCAGCTCCTCCGGGTTTGGATCGACAACAGAAAGATCTCGCTTCCCAGGCATGTCTTTCGCCCACGATGCTCTAACGGAGATCACTGCAAGCAGACACACCACGATCACACGAACTCTGCTTTCACGCATGTCGGTCACCTCGTGCAGGATTTGGGCTTTCTGCGACAAGTATGCAATGGGTTGCTTAAACATTTAGAAAACTGCACGTGAATTGCACAAGAATTAGGGCACACCCATCCGCCAAAAAAGATGAGCACTTCAACCCACCCCACCTGCCATAAAAGTGTCATCCTGAGCGAAGCGGCGAAGCCGCGCAGTCGAAGAGCCTGCCTTGAGCGAAGCCGAACGAGACCTGCGGTTTATTACCGTCACGAAACGCAGGCATGTGAGCGCAGCTCGAACCTATACCCCTCACTCAAAACCATCACTTCGAGGCAGGCTCCGTACGCGTAGCCGTCCACGTTCCGGTCTTTCCGCGAATCCCCACCGTCCCATGCATCCCGCCGTTCTCGTATACGCCTCGGAAGTGAAGCACCTCGCGAGTCTTCGTCATGAAGTAAACATGATTTCCGGTGACTTCTCCTGAAACCGCTCCTGACTGGTGCGGGCCTTTGAAGTGTCCCGTCAGAGCGGTGCCACTCTGTTTCAGCATCACGGTCTGCTCCGCCTCTTTACCTTCTTCTCCACGCGAATGAATCGTCCATGTACCGGAGACATCGATGGCGGTGTCCTGTGCCATTGCTGCCGTGCAAACCAGGAGCAGTGCGCAGGCGATGCCCATCGCAAACAACAGCATCCGAACTCTCTTCATAACGGTTAGCTCCTGTATCCCTGTTTTTACGAGCTGTTCAATACTTCAAAAAATCTCGTCATCTCGACCAGAGTCGCGAAGCCTCATCACACAGCAGATAATTCAACCACCACGTCATCTCGACCGGAGACGCGCAGCTTCATCACACAGCAGATAACCTAACTCAACCACCACGTCATCTCGACCGGAGCCGCGCAGCTTCATCGCGCGGCGCAGCGGAGAGATCCCTGTATTTCGCCTTTGTTCTTGCCGTTGCTTGTCTCCCTCGTTCGAATCTGTAGTCTCCTTAAAGACCCAAGTCCCATCTCAGGAACCTGGGTCGGTCGGATGCGAATCGAAGGATACTCCGCAGTCGTTCTTGCTTACGTGCTGCTCTTGGCCATCTGGTTCCTGATCAGGCCGACAATCACCATCACAATCGCTCCGCCCACGCCGCCTCCGCCTATGCTCGAGAGCATCGACGACATGTCCATCCCGCCGCCGTTCGCCATCGCCGTTGTGGCTGCCGCACCTCCGCCGGAGAGCATCATGCTCAGCAGCTGTCCGCCCAGACCTCCGCCTACCAGCCCGGCGACTGTGTTTCCAACCGGCCCAAGATTGAACTTCTTCAGCGCAACCCCGGCGATGTTTCCGCCTACGCCGCCTGCGATCAACTCCGTGACAAGACCTGCAAAATTCATCTGCCTACCTCAAAGGATTGGAGATTCGGAATAGAACCCGGGCCCGGTAAGACACACGCGCCTTTGAGGTTTCAGCGAGGCTTGGAAGGCGGGGAGCCTCAAGACCTCAAAGCTGAACCATTTATCCACGGAATCCTAAGGACTGCAACCATTTGTTCCTGGGACGTATTGCAGCTGTCAAGGGCAGATTGCACCTAAAGTGCAGATAAGAAGCAGGATAATGTTGCCGATCGGTTTCGCCACGATTGCTAAAATAAAACTATCCCAAGTCGAATCGAGAAGATGAGATGGGGTGAAATAAAACCTCTGATTCCAATACTTTGCATGTAAGCCTTGTCAATGCAAGAACTTGAATCAGAGGTCCGAAGCTAAACCATCTGGATGGAAGACTTTGCGCAAGTTTGGTAGGGGGCCGGTCTACCCTCCTATTCCGTCTTTTTCTTGTTCCGTGCCTTCACCTTGAACCAGATCGGCGAGCCGATAAACCCGAAGCTGTCCCGGATCTGGTTGGCCAGGAATCGTTCGAAGCTGAAATGCAGCTTCACATCCTTGTCCGTGAACAGCACAAAGGTCGGAGGAGCGACGGCAGCCTGCGTCATGTAGTAGATCTTCACCCGCTTTGACATCGGAACCGAAGCCTTCTGGAAGTCCACCCGTTCCAGGAAGCGATTCATGTTCCCGGTTGAGACGCGCTTGCGCCGCTCGCGAGCCACCAGCTCGACCTTCTTGAACACCTGGTCGATGCCCTTGCCCTCCGCCGCCGAGATGAATAGCAGCGGAGCGTAGTCGAGGTACTTCAAAGCGTCTCGAACCTGCTGTTCGTAGACCTTCTTATCCGCTGGTTCCTTTCCGTCGGCCCTTCCGGTTGTCACCGCGTCCCACTTGTTGACGACGATGATGACGGATCGTCCGCTCTCGTGCGCATAGCCGCCGATGTTGGCGTCAAGCGCAGCTACGCCCTCGGTGGCATCGATCACCAGCAGGGAGACGTCCGCAGCCTCCAGATGCTTGCGCGCCATGATGACCGAAAGCTTTTCCGCCATCAGCTTCGTCTTGCCCTTGCGGCGAATTCCCGCCGTGTCGACGAAGCGGAAGCTGTGGCCTCCGCGCTCGACCACCTCGTCCACGGCATCGCGCGTCGTCCCCGCGATGGGCGAGACAATCGCGCGCTTCGTCCCCGTCAGCGCGTTCAGCAGCGTGGACTTGCCCACGTTCGGACGTCCGATGATGGCGATCTTCGTCTCCCTCTGCTCGTACTCGCCGTGTGTGCGCAGCTTGCGGGCAGGCGCCGGGCCGTCCTCGTCTTCCGCCATCTCGTCCTCGGCGGTAAGCATGACTTCGGTTGGTTCTTCGGCAACGGTCTCAGGAGGCAAGGCTGCGAAGACTTCATCCAGAAGGTCGCCCACGCCGGTTCCGTGTTCCGCCGAGACCGGAAGCACGTTGCGAAAGCCAAGGCTGCGGAAGTTCTCCGCTCCAGCCAGCAGCTCGACCGAATCCATCTTGTTTACGGCAAGGAACACCGGTTTGCCGCCCCGCAGCAGCAGACGAGCCAGCTCGATGTCGGGCGCGACCAGCTCGGTGCGGCCATCGACGACCATCACGATGGCGTCGGCTTCTCCCAGCGCGACCTGGGCCTGGCGGAAGATCTCGCTGGGAATCAGGGCCTCGTCATCGGGAACCACGCCGCCGGTATCGACGACGCGAACATCGCGTCCCGCCCACTCGATCTCGCCGTAGATGCGGTCACGGGTGATGCCCGGCTCATCGCCGACGATGGAACGTCGCGAGCCGGTCAGGCGATTGAAGAGCGTCGATTTGCCGACGTTCGGACGACCGCAGATTGCAATCAGCGGTAATTTAACGTCCGTCACGTCGGCCGAATCCTGGCTGCGCGCGGCACTCGTGGTGTAACGCGTCGCTTCGAACTCGGCCTCACGCCAGTCGCGCTGGTCGTCCGCATCTTCGCTGGCTGCGGGACGGGCGGGTGCCGGCCTTACGCTCGCTGGAGGCCGCCTCTGGTCTCCCCGTAGGGTCACACGCGATTCGCGCTCGGGAGACTTCTTCGGAACGCGTTTCAGCTTCTCCGCCGCAGCCTTCTTGGCAGAGAGCTGCTTCCGCTTCCGGGGATCGACGGCGCCGGTGGTTGGGGTGGCTTTGGGAGCCCGACCCTTCTTGGGTCGTGTACTGGCCTGACGGTGCTTTTTGCCGAGCCGCTTCTGATCTTTATTTGCCACCGTGGTTCCAGCTTTCTCCTCGCCGCAGGTCGCGGCGAGACCATTCCAAAATCGCCACTTAGGTAGCGGCGCAATGCAACCTGTCTATTATAGAAACCAGCGCGCCTTTTGCCGCTTCTTCGCCCCTGATTCAGTCATTTATGTCCGCGCCTTCGCCCATCACGATCCTCCCCCCGCCCCTCGAACCCGGAGAGCGGCTGCCGTCGCTGCACGAATTCTTCGCGCCCGGAGGAATCCTCTCGCGCTCCTCGCTCGCCTTCGAGCACCGCAAGGGGCAGTACGAGATGGCCCGCGCTGTCGAGAAGGCCTTCCAAGACAAGCGTCACCTGATCGTCGAGGCCGGAACCGGAACCGGGAAAACGCTGGCCTACCTGCTGCCCGCGCTGCGCAAGGCGCGAGAGAATCAGCAGCGCATCATCATCTCGACGGGAACGAAGAACCTGCAGGAACAGCTCTTCTTCAAAGATATCCCCTTCCTTGAGTCACTGCTGGGACCCTTGAAGGTCTGCTACATGAAGGGCCGGGGAAACTATCTCTGCCGTCACAAACTCTATGCTCTGCGCGACAATCCGCTGCTCAACGGCCTCGAAGAAATCGAGCAGTTTCACCATATCGCGGCGTGGGAGAAGACGACCGAGACCGGGGATCGCGCCGAGATCGACGCCCTGCCCGAGACCTCTGCACTGTGGCACAAGATCGATGCTCGCACGGAAGCGTGTCTCGGTCAGAGCTGTCCGGACTGGGAGCGTTGCTTCATCACGGCGATGCGACGCAAGGCGCTTGAGTCGGACATCGTGATCGTCAATCATCACCTCTTCTTCGCCGACCTCAGCATCAAGCAGCAGGCCGCGAACGCGCCGGATGCCGGGATTCTGCCGGAGGCCGCAGCGGTAGTCTTCGACGAGGCGCACGAGCTCGAAGAAGTGGCGTCGAACTACTTCGGGGTCGGACTGAGCACCCAGCGCGTGGATGAGTTGGTGCGCGATGTTGAGATCATGCTGCGGGCGAAGCAGGCTTCCACGTCAGCCATCGAGAGCGCCTGCTCGACCCTGCAGAATCGCTCGCGTATGTTCTTCTCGGCACTTCCGGAAGGCACGAATGGTGCGGGGCGAATGCCATTCCTGAATCGTCCGGATTTCCTTGAGGAGAGCGGCGACTACTACACCGCAACGCTCAACGCGCTCACGAGGCTCGAAGGGGAGCTGGAGCGCGTGAAGAACGTCGAAGAATCCTCCGGTTTGCGAAAGCGCACCGCGGATATTCGCGCGCATTTAGCCTTCCTGCTTGAGTCGACCGACCACAACACGGTCTTCTGGATCGAGCGGCGTGCGGTCGGCGGAGTACGAAGCCTGGCGCGAGGCCACGGCCATGCTGCGCTGAATACGCATCTGCAGGCGACGCCGATCGATGTCTCCGAGCTGCTTTCTACCGCGCTGTTCGACAACTATTCAAGCGTGGTGCTGACGTCGGCAACCTTGACGGTCTCGGGTGGCTTCGATCACATCCGAAAGCGTCTCGGCCTGCTGACGGCTCGCGAGCTGATCGTGCCCTCGCATTTCCAGTACGAACGGCAGGCTCTGCTGTATCTGCCGCCAACGATGCCGGATCCTCGTGACCCTGACTTCACCGATCGTGCCGCGGAGCGCATCCGTCGCGTGCTTGAGATCACGAAGGGCCGCGCCTTCTGCCTGTTCACCAGCTACAGCCAGATGCGCATTATCTATGAGCGCATGCTGGCCGAGCTGCCTTATCCGCTGCTGCTGCACGGCACAGCGCCGCGCCATGTTCTTCTGCAGCAGTTCCGTGAGACGCCGAACGCAGTCCTCTTCGGCACATCGAGCTTCTGGCAGGGAGTGGACGTGCAGGGCGAGCAGCTGAGCTGCGTGATCATCGACCGGCTTCCATTTGCGGTCCCGACCGACCCTGTGGTCGAGGCACGGATGCGCGCCATCGAGGAAGGTGGAGGAAAGCCGTTTTTCGACTACCAGGTTCCAAATGCAGTCATTACTTTGAAGCAGGGTTTCGGACGTCTGATTCGCTCGCTTGAGGACCGAGGAGTGCTGATGCTGCTGGACCCGCGCATTCAGCGGCAGCGTTACGGGCGCATCTTTCTCGACAGTCTGCCTCCGTATCGTCGAACGGATGACATCGGCGAGGTCGAGCGGTTCTTTGATCCCGCCGTAAAATAGAGACACCGATGGGACGCAACCTGTACATTCTCGCCGCAACGCTCTTCGTTCTCGCGCTCGTCTCCTGCGGCATCGCGTACACCAATATCGCGCAGCAGCCGGGCTCTCCGGGGGATATGTCGTTATGGCGAACAACCGGCCTCGCGCTGATGGTGGTGGGCCTGGTAGTTGCGCTCGCAGGCATCCTCTCCTCGCTGTTCGAGCAGGCGGAGCGACGTGCCGACGAAGACCGCCTTCGGCGCCGCAAACAGTGAGCCAGCCGCGGAACCGGTACAATGGGAAGAGGCCAGACTGCTCTGTCTTCTTTCCAGCAGCCCGCTGAAAGGTATTGGAAACACCATGTTCGAGGTTACCGTAGAAGCCGGCTTCTCCTCCGGCCACTACCTGCGCAACTATCGCGGCAAGTGCGAGAATCCGCACGGCCACAACTATAAGGTCTTCGTCACGTTGATTGGCGAGGAGCTGGATGAGGCTGGCCTGCTCCTGGACTTCAAGCTGTTGAAGCAGGTGATGCGGCCGGTGGTGGACTATCTCGATCACCAGATGATCAACGATCTGGAGCCGTTTACGACGATTAATCCCTCCGCCGAGAATCTGGCGCGGTATTTTTACCACGAGACAGCGAAGCAGCTTCGCGAGATGACCTCCGGCCGTGTGAAGGTGAAGGACTGCACGCTCTACGAGACGGATACGAGCTTCGCGCGTTTCTACGAATAGCCGGGAAGAGTAGCTACACCATGTACCTGATTGAGCTCTATAAATCCGTCCAGGGCGAATCGTCCTTCGCCGGGGTTCCGTGCATTTTTGTGCGGCTGGCCGGATGCAACCTGCGCTGCGCCTGGTGTGACTCCGAGTACACCTTCACCGGCGGCAAGCCGTTTGCGCAGGACCAGATCGTAGCTGAGATTGAAGCCCTTGCCCCGTGTAAGTTGATTGAGTTCACCGGCGGAGAGCCCATGCTGCAGTCGCGTGAGCTTCTTCCGCTGATGGAGCGTCTTCTGGCCGAGGGGTACACCCTGATGATCGAGACCTCTGGCGAGCGTCCTCTGGGAGAGGTTCCCGAGGCGGTGCACAAGATTGTCGATGTGAAGTGTCCCGGTGCGGGCAGTGCGGCGAACAGCTTCCGTATCGAGAATCTGGATGCTTTGACGAAGAGCGACGAAGTGAAGTTCGTCCTTTCGGATCGCGCTGATTACGAGTTTGCACGGGAGTTCATTCGCGACCATGCGCTTGAGCACAAAGCAGGGCAGATTCTGCTCTCTCCCGCGTTTCAGAAGCTTCCGAGCCCCTTGCGTACCGCCGACAATATGACGCTCGATCCTCGCAAGCTGGTCGACTGGATGCTGGAGGACGGATTGCCGGCGCGGCTTTCGCTGCAGATTCACAAGTTCATCTGGGAGCCGCAGAAGAAGGGCGTTTAGTGGCTGTCCGTTGTGTGGGATGGCGTGAGCAGGGTAGATTCCGTCTCTGCAGGAAGCTTGATCGTAGGAAGACTGGCTAACAGGATTGCCAGGTCCAGCTTCATATAGTTCAGCCGGACGCGCAGGTCGTAGAGCATCGCCTGTCGGTCCTCCAGGTCGGAGATGGATTGTTTAACCTTCTCCCCTGGCAGGCTGGTGAGGCGGTCGATCTTCTCCTGGCCCCGGGAGGACTTTGGATCGGGGATTCTTCCTACCTCAACCCAGTTGCGAATCAGCCGATCCTGCCGCGACAGGCCGTCTTCATCGTTTGGAGCAATAGAGTCCATAAAGGAGACGACGACCTGCGGATAGACATTATTCGCATCCGAGGGATGCGCGAAGACCTTGCTGAGCATGTTGCTCTGGGCGAGCAACTCGCGCGATTCTCCGCGGCTGACATGAAGGCCCGTCAAAGAGATGGCTGTGGCGGCAAGACCTCCCGCAACGCCGATCGCCGCTGCTGCGTAGTCGTGCGAGGTAAAGCCCAGGGCGGAGCTGACTGTACCGGCTGCGCCCCCGATGATCAAGGCGGTCAGATTCAGCCTGGCGATTCTGGAGTCGCGACGCGAGCTCATGTAGTTTTCCAGCTCCCTGATCTCGGCGATCTCCGAGTCGACCTGTTCGGCTGACGCATCGACCTGCAATGAGGCGGAGGTAACCTGCAAAAGGGCTTGCTGCTGCAGAAAGAGCAACTCCCAACGGTCGGAAGGATTTGGCTGAGCTGAGAGCATGTGCAGTCGGTCGAACAACGGCTTGAGACCGAGGGCCTGGGCGGTCTGTTCCGCCGCCAGCGGCAGTTCCATGTCCGATGCGGTTCTCGGCGTACCCTGTGCAAAAAGCATGGGGTTGATGCAGAGCAGCGCAAACAAAAACGGTATCAGACCGATGTCCCTGCTGCGCGATCCTGAAAACATGGCGACAGTCTATGCCGCGGGATCACGGCCAAAAGTTTGTTTTCTGTTATTTTCGCGAGAGGAATACACAGGATTCATGCGCTAGCATTGTCTTTATGCGCATATTTTCTACTGTTCTGCTGATTGCGGCGACTTCGTGCGCTCTTGCACAGGCTCCGACGAAGCCCATTGAAGTAAAAGTGGTTGTCGTCAATATGTTTGAGGTAGGTGCCGATACCGGCGACGTTCCCGGGGAGCACCAGTATTGGGTGGAGCGCGAGCATCTCGATACCGTGTTGCCCTTCCCGGCGGGCTATCACGACCTGCGGATGAATCGAGACGGTGTGCTGGGTGTGCTGACAGGAGTGGGAACGGCACGAGCGGCGGCTACGATCATGGCGCTGGGAAGCGATTCTCGCTTCGATCTGAGCCATGCCTATTTTGTGGTTGCAGGTATCGCAGGGATTGATCCGCATATGGGCTCGCTGGGATCTGCGGTGTGGGCCGATTACGTCGTCGATGGCGACCTGGCGCATGAGATCGACGCCCGCGAGATCCCGAAGGAATGGAAGACCGGGTATGTCCCGCTGGGGAAGTCAGTACCCTACGAAGAGCCTCGGCAGGCGCGATTCGGCGACGATGGAAACGTCTATCGTTTGAACTCCAGCCTGGTGGACTGGGCCTTCGCGATGACGAAGGAGATCAAGCTGGAAGATACTCTGGCGATGCGCGAGAGAAGGCAACAGTTTGCGCCGGAGGCGGCGAAGCGTGCTCCCTTTGTGCTGCGGGGAGGTAATCTCTCGGCTTCTACTTTTTGGCATGGCAAGCTGATGAGCGAGTGGGCGCACGACTGGGTGAAGTACCAGACAGATGGAGAGAGCACATACGCGGTCTGCGGGATGGAAGACACAGGAACGCTGCAGTCGCTTACGTGGCTGGCAAGGGCGGGCAAGGTCGACATCAACCGGGTGCTGGTGCTTCGAACTGCTTCAAACTATGACCAGCAGCGCGAAGGCGCGACTGCGGCGGAGAGTCTGGCGGAGACGAAGATTCGACAGTACAGCGCGTATATGCCGTCGCTGGACTCGGCCTACAGAGTGGCTCATGTTGTGGTGGATGCGCTCGTCGCCCATTGGAGCGACACCAGAGATCATCTTCCAGCGCAGTGATCCCGCGGGAAGAGGTCAGTTAATCATGCGGCGGACGATGCTGCGTACGGTTTCGGTGACAACACCGTAGGCAACATAAGAGGCGAGCTCGCTGGTGCGTTCGCGTCTGGTTTGCGCCTCCGGATTTGCCTTGAGGCCGAGAATCGGAAGCGCGTTGTCATGGCTCAACGCGATAAGCGCCATGCCGAAGCTGGCTCCCTGTTTCGAAGTCGCGGGAGGGTAGAACTCGGCCAGCGCTCCGTAGGCGGCTCCCATCGTCGCCCCGAAGCCCCAATGCATCGTCTCCTGCGCTACACGCTTTTGCTGAACCGTAAGCTCCCGTCCCCCAAGCTTGCGCGTGAGTATGGCGGGCGGCTCTGGCTCGCGATGGGTGCGGGGAGGAAAGATCTTTTCGACGTAGGATTTGGCCGCCGTTGCAACAAGTCCTCCCAGGAGCCCGGCGATGGCTCCTTTAGCTATGGATCTGTTTCGTGTGCTCACTGGTGTTCACCTCGACAGGCGATATCAGGCTAGTAGGATGCGTTGGCGATTGTACTGGCTGTGCATGGGGTTGAAACTTGCCGTATCGCAGTTTATCCGACGTAAGCGGAGGCATCGGTGGAGTCGATGCCGGAACGTAGGCCCGCAGCGCGGAAGACGAGTGTCAGGAGCGCCGAGATCGCAAAGTTGAGCAGCAGCGCAGGAATCGCCGCGTACATCGCCCAGGTGCCACCGAGCCACGCAGGCAGATGCAAGGGGTAGACTGAGCTCTTGAGGTGGAGCGAGGCGGCCATTGCGGTTCCCGAGGCCATTCCAGCGGCCCATCCGATGACCAGAGCCCAGGGATGGAACCACCGCGAGAAGACGCCGATGACGATGGACGGAACCAGCTGGCACATCCAGATGCCGCCCAGCAACTGCATCTCGATGGCGTAAGGAGTGGGGAGATAGAGGACAAAGGCCAGGGCTCCAAATTTCACGACGAGGGAGACGATTTTGGCCATGGCGGACTCTTCGCTGGGCTTCATCTTGCGGCTTGCGAATTCGCCGTAGAGATTGCGGGTGAAGAGATTGGAGGCGGCAATCGACATGATTGCTGCCGGAACCAGCGCGCCTATCGCGACGGCAGCGAGGCAGAAACCCGCGAACCATTCAGGGAAGGACTGGAGGAAGAGCAGCGGGACCGCAGAGCTGGTATCCGTAGTGTGGATGCCTGCGGCGAGTGCAAGATAGCCCAAAAGGGCAATCAGTCCGAGCAGGAAGCTATAAGCGGGAAGCATCGCGGCGTTGCGACGGACGACGTTGGCGCTGTTCGCCGAAAGGACTGCCGTCGCGGTGTGCGGATAAAGCATGAGGGCAAGCGCCGATCCGATCGCAAGCGTGGAATAACCTAAAAACTGGCCGGGCTTCAGATAGATGGTCGCTGCGGGAGTGTGGGTCGCGAGCGCCTGATTCGCGAGCTGAAAGACGTGTGCGTAGCCGCCAAGCTTGATCGGGATGACGATCAGCGCGGCCAGCACCATGATGTAGAGCATCACGTCTTTGACGACGGCGATGACGGCCGGTGCGCGCAGGCCGCTCGAGTAAGTGTAAGCGGCGAGGATGATGAAGGCCACAGCCAGAGGCCATTCGCCGTGCAGACCCATGGCGGAGATGACGACCCTCATTCCAACCAGTTGCAGTGCGATATAGGGCATCAAAGCCAGAACGCCTGTAAGGGCGATGGCGATGGTCAGCCAGCGATTGCCGTAGCGGCCGCTGACGAAATCGGCGAAGGTCACATAGCCATGACGATGGCAGACGCGCCACAGGCGGGGAAGCACCACCATCATGTAGGGATAGGCGATGACGGCATAAGGTACCGCGAAGAATCCCATCGCCCCGGCTCCGTAGAGCGCTGCCGGCACGGCAATGACGGTATAGGCGGTGTAGAGGTCGCCGCCGATGAGAAACCAGGTGATCCAGGTCCCGAAGCTGCGCCCTGCCAGTCCCCACTCTTCAAGCGAGGCGATGCCGGAGGCGGGACGCCGCCACCTCGCTGCCCAGAAGCCTGCCAGGGTGACCAGAAAAAAGAAGAGGCAGAAGACAGCGAGCGCGGTTGAGTGCAATCAGCGGTACTCCCGTGTGAATTGAACTAACAAGAATCCTATCCCATCAAAGCATTCACGCTTTAGGGAAGGGATGATCATTCGTGGATTCTTCAAAGCTGGAAAATCTGCGAAGGGCAGAAAATATAGAGATTCCCATTCGACTTCGCTCAGAGGACGAGCTTCTCGAGACGAGGATGGGCTAAAGCCCACGGCCGTTATCGGTCCATTCGTAAGCGACGACACCGAGGTCGCCGAGAGTTTTGAGAACCGTTTCGACGTTGCGTCGTACCGGAGGCCGGGCCTTTACCGGGATCTCATGGGCCTCTTCGACGGCGATGACTCGACCGTAGGGCCATGCGCTCTGGGGGATGGCGTTGAGCGCTGTAGGAAGATCGCTGATGCGGATGTCGAGATTCTGGCGGCGAGCGCCTACGGGCCGCAGCATTCCACCCTGTCCGAGCGCGCTCGTGTTGGCATCCGCCATGAGGACGTGAAGCGTGACCATCCCGCCCTGCACGGTGATGTAGGGATTCTCCCAGGAGGTGAGACTGTGTACGGCCATATAGCGGGTCTTCGACGGTGGCGGAATCAGATCCAGCTGCTGGCGCGCCGCATCGAGGGCATCCTGTCTCGGTTCGGTCACGGCAGAGGTAGGGGGGGCGGAGGCGGAGTTCCGGCTGCAGCCGATC
Source organism: Edaphobacter sp. FHG110511_03 (assembly GCF_059115365.1). NCBI lineage: Bacteria > Pseudomonadati > Acidobacteriota > Terriglobia > Terriglobales > Acidobacteriaceae > Edaphobacter > Edaphobacter sp. FHG110511_03. The sequence goes on from NZ_JBZYWL010000001.1 coordinate 2,280,813, forward strand.
AGGACGGCTGGAAAGACGAGGGCGCTGGCGAGGACGATCGGAAGAGAGAATCGGCCAGTGAAAGTCTGCATATCGAGTATCAGCATACCAAGATCCGGGCTTTTTTTGCCCATCTGGCACCGGGTACCGGTCATTGGCCAGTCCAGGAAGGAGGCCGCTTCTCAAGAAAGGCGCGGGTTCCTTCGGCTTTATCGGAGGTGTTACAAAGTCGGCCAAAGATTCGGCTTTCGGTGCGGAGTGCGGCGTCCAGCTCGTGGCCTGCGCCTTTGTAGACAGCCTCGAGGCAGCCAGCGACGGCGAGAGGGGCCATGGGAAGGATGGAGCGGGCAAGCTCTCTTCCCCGAGCAAGGAGATCCGAGAGAGGAACGACTTCGTCGACCAGTCCCAGCCGCAATGCTTCTTCGGCGTCGATCCTAGCACCGGTGAGCAGCAGCTTAAGGGCATTCGAGGGGCCGATCAGCCGCGGGAGGCGCTGCGTTCCGCCATAGCCGGGGATCAATCCCAGCCTGACCTCCGGCTGGCCCAGCTTCGCCGTATCGGCTGCGATTCGAAAGGTGCAGGCAAGGGCAAGCTCGCATCCCCCTCCGAGTGCGAAGCCGTTGATCAAAGCGATGACGGGCTTGCCGCAGGTCTCAATCTCGTTGAAGATACTTTGCCCGCGGCGTGACAACGCCTGTCCCGTTGCCCGATTGGTCCCTACGAGCTCGTTAATATCGGCGCCGGCGGCAAAGGCTTTTTCTCCGCTGCCGGTGAGAAGGATGACGCGGACTTCGTCGTCGTCGGCCAGCTCGGAGAAGATGCTCTTCAGATCGGTGAAGACCTGGGCGCTTAGGGCGTTGAGGACCTGTGGCCGGTTCAGAGTGACGAGAGCAACCCGGTCTTCAATCTCGCAGAGGAGGGTTTCAGAGATGATGGCGTGGGACATGGATTTCCTCCAGTTTCGAGCATTTGTGAGCGTCTGAGATGCCTGGCCGCGAGCGCACCGGGCCTTTGAACGATAACGATACAATCGAATTCATGATCAAGGGAATGACGCTGGTTCGCGAGGTGGCCTCCGCCGACGCTCTCGACAAATTTGGCCGCCTTATGCTGGCTCTCGGTTTTGAACAGGGAAAGGGATGGCAGGACGAGACTGGGCGCGGGACGGCGCTTCTGGCTCCTATGGGAAATCTGGAACTGATGACGGGAAGAACACCCGCTGTGCCCCCTGTTTTGATCGAGGTCGTAGGGCTCGACGCAATTCATGCAGAGGTGGAGAGGTGGATGCTGGCCAACTATCGCAGCGAAGAGGTCCCCATGCTTTTGACCTCGCCCGAGCTGACGGACTGGAACAGCAGGCTATTCACGGTAAAACTGCAGGATGGGCCTTCGGATGGGCTGGTGCTTGGCTTCTGGCAGTCGGAGAATCCGCTGCACGGCAAGCCAGTGGCCATTGAGGGAGATCTTTCGGCGCAGGGAATGCGCTTTGCGATTGTGACTGCACGCTGGAATGCGGTGATCACGGATCGTCTCCTGCAGGGATCGCTGGATGGTCTGTACCGCAGCGGCGCTGTGAAGGCGGACGTCGAGATTGTGCGTGTGCCTGGCGCGTGGGAGATTCCTTCGGCGGCCCGAACGCTGGCAGAGACGAAACGATTTGACGCCATCGTGACCCTGGGCTGTTTGCTGCGCGGAGAGACGGCGCACTATGAGGCGATTTACAACGAGGTCGCACGTGGAATCGGACAATCGCAGCAGGAGACAGGCATTCCTCACGCCTTTGGCGTCTTGACTTGCGAAAACCTCGAGCAGGCGCTGGACCGCGCCGGAGTCAAGGCGGGGAACAAAGGATTTGAGGCGGCGATTGCAGCTATCGAGATGGTCTCGATTCAGCGGAAGATTCGCGCGGAAGAGGACGGGAAGTAATGGGGACACGACGCAAATCCCGCGAACTAGCCATGCAGATGCTTTTTCAGGGTGACCTGGGCAAGCAGACGCCGGAGCAGGTTGCGAAGCTCTTCTGGGATACCAGAGATGACGTAGACGACGATACTCGAGCATTTGCCGAAGACATCTACCGCGTGGCTACAGCGAAGCAGCCGGAGATCGATAAGCTGATCGAGGCGCATGCACAGAACTGGCGGCTTGAGCGTATGGCGGTGGTCGACCGCAACCTGATCCGCGCCGCTGTGGCCGAGATGCTCGGTAGCCCAAACACACCGGCGGCGATCATCATCAACGAATCGCTTGAAGTGGCACGACGGTATGCCGCGCCGGAGTCGATCCAATTCCTGAATGGCGTGCTGGATGCAATTGCGCGCGATCTACTGAAACAGCGACTCGCCTGACGAGCACGCATTCAGAGCAGAAGCAGTAAAAAGCCCTCTCGTTATGAGAGGGCTTTTTGTTTTCTGTGACTGCGTGCGGTGACCTCTTACGAGGTCGCCTTACGCGGATGCTGGACAATCAGGTTGGGAGTCACGATGGTGGACGGAACGTCGTTATTGTTGATGAAGAGCTGCAGGTTGGGGGTAATGGCTTTGGTTGGATCGTCCGTGAGGTTCTGGGTGTTGATCAGGTGAACCTTGTTGTCACCCGATGTGCCGATGTAGACGGTCAGGTTGTCCGAACTGATGGTGCCTGCCACGGGTGCGGTTGCCCCCGTCAGGGTCACCTGGGTCACAGCTTGGCTGGCCGGAGTGTAAACCGGAAGCGATCCGCTGCCGGTGTAAGTGATGAAGGCCAGATTGGAGCTCGAAGTGGGAATGAGACTGGTGATTCTGTCAGCGGTCACGCCCAGGGGATGCGTATTCAGGGAGCCACGGTTCGGGGTGAAGTAGGCGGGGTCTACGACTCCGGATGGGCAAGCGCCTATGGTGCCGTTCGCGCTGTCCGGCGGTGGCGGAGGGAGTGCCTTGTTGAAGGTGAGATCGGACAAGGTACCGCCATTGGAGATGGTCGCGCCTAGGATGTGCAATCCATCGTTGGTTGCAACAACTCGGTCAGTGGTTGCGTTTTCGGTGTCAGCCAGCGGATAGAAGTCGTTGCTGGTGACTTGATTTGAGCCGGTTCCGGAGATGGTGGTGCTGGAGCAGTAGGTGCGGCCGGTGGTGGGCGATCCGGCGAGATAGGCTCCAACGTTGGGAACGGTGATGGCTACATCTGAGGCGGGGTTAGGGAGCGTGATCTGCGACCAGCCGGTGAAGGTCGAGTGGACCAGCATCTGATTCGTTGGGGTGATCTTATCGGGGTTCGTGGGATCGGTAGGGTCGGGCGTTCCCATCGTGATGTAAACGGTTTGGTTGTCTTGGGTGAACTGCGCGTGTGTGGCTACGCCGCCATAGTTCGATGTAGCCGTGGGTGTCGTTGTTGTTCCGCTCCCAGTTCCCGTTCCGGTTGCTGCGGCCGTTGAGTAGAGGTAGATAAGCTGCTTGCGCGGGTCGGAGATCACCAGCGAGGAGCCATCCGGGGAGACCGCCAGTACCTGACCGGCCACGGAGACGTCTTCGCGCGAGAGGCTGTTCGTTCCGGCGTTGAAGATCATCAACTCGGTTGGGGTTCCCATATAGATGGATGAGCCGTCGTTGGAGATCACCATCGAGTTGGGAGCGAAGGGAAGCCGTACCGGAGCCCCGAGCGTGGGGTTGGTGAAGTCGATCGGCAGAATGTAACGCGATTGAGTGCTTCCGATCCAGAGCTGGGTGCTGTTAGCGCCCGGCGTCGTAATGTTCACCGGACCCGACGCGATGGGCTTGCCGTTCCCTAAGAGTCCGATCGCGTTCTGGGGCGATGGATTGCAGGTAGGAGGCTGGCAGATTGCTGTGATCGATGCCGCTCCAGGAAAGGCGGGGGTGATGATTCCAGTAGACGCGACTGGAATGGTGATCGGAGTGGTGGAGACGAAGTTCAGGCTAAGGCCGGTCAGGATCGTACCGTTCTGATCTGTGGCGATTGCGTTGAGCGGCTGCGGGGTGTTCTGGTTAACGGTCGCACTGCGTACGCCTCCGCTCGCGCCGGGAACCGTGAGATCAATGGAAACCGGTGGGCAGGTGGAGAAGAATCCTGCGCTGGAACCTGCTTGAGTCAAGTCGGCGCTGATGACGGTAGAGCCGGGCTGCTGCGCGGTGACGATACCATTTTCGTCAATCGTGGCGGTTGTCGCTAACTGCGCTGCGAAGTTAAGATGGCCTACCCTGCAGGTGATGTTAGCTCCATTGATATCGAAGGCACGACCGACCAGCTGGCGGCTTTGGCCTTGTGAGATGCAGGAGACACCATCGTAAGGAGCGGCCGTGACGGTCGCCTGCTTCGAGAGAGCGCAGCAGTTAGAAGACTGATTCTGGGCTTCAACGTCGCTGTCGGTGGCGGCGCAGGCGGTCGTTGGATTGCCCAGGACGACGCTGGTCACTTTCGGATGCACGAAGATCGGCAGTGGATTGCTGGTGGCGCCGCCGCCGCTGGCAACGATGTAAACCTGGCCAGACTTTCCGGTCTGGTTGCAGGTGGTGAAGTCAGGAATTCCGCCGCCGGTATTGCGGTTCCAGTTGCCGCCGCAAAGCTTGCCAGCGTTGACACCGGACGGAACGACGTCAGCGATCTGCAACAGATCGTTCGACTGATGACCGTTGGCGTCGAAGACACCATAGGTATACGAGGACACGGTAACCGAACTGCCGTTGCAGTCCGTTGCCTGAGGCGAGGTGACCTGCCCGATCTGTCCCTGGTTAAGCGAGATGCCGAAGATCCTGGGGGTCAGCGTGATTGTATTGACCGTGCCGACGATGGGGCCAGTGTCGCCGCCGCCGCAGAAGACCGCCTTGGTACCGCCCTTGGCGCAGCCCGAGATAGAGATGCCGAATGGGATTGAGAAGAGAAACAAACTTGCTAGAGTAACAAACCGACGCATTGAACCTCCCCGTTCAACCGGAACACGAGCTGAACGGTTTCACCGCAGACGCTGGAATTCCCGAGGCTTCAGTGTATAAAGCGAAAGTCCCGGAAGCAAATGACAGAGCTGTCTTTTTGGACGCGGCAGCTACTCGCTCGTTTCGGCTGCCGCGTAGTTTGTGTCTTTCAGTTCGCCGGCATCTGGGTTTCGAACCAGTCGAGGGCGCGTTCGAGCACGTCTCTTCGATGCTCGGGAGCACGGAAGGCATGGCCTTCGCCGGGGTAAACGACGAGCTGCGTCTTTACTCCCTCCGCTCGGAGAGCGTGCCAGAATTCGAAGCTCTGGGGAGCCGGACACTCTCCATCGCGGTCTCCGACGACGACCAGTGTTGGAGTTTTGACCTTTTGGATAAACTCGATCGCCGAACTCTTTTTATAAACATCCGGATCGTCGTAGACGCTTGCACCGAAAAACGGAATCATCCACTGGTCGATGGAATTCTCTCCGTAGTAGCTCTTCCAGTTGCTGATCCCGGCCCCGGCAACGGCGGCATGAAAACGCGTTGTCTGCGTGACGGCAAACATGGTCATAAAGCCTCCATAGCTCCATCCGGTGAGGCCTTCGCGATTTTTGTCGATGGGAAGGCGAGCTTCGATGGTGTCCATGCCGGCAGTGATGTCGCGCAGATCGCCGTACCCGAAGTCCTTGACGTTGGCCTGCGTGAATTTTTCACCCTGCCCGTAGCTGCCGCGAGGATTGGGCATGAAGACGAAGTAGCCGAGCGCCGAGAAGGGAACCGCGCCATAGCCGACCCCCGGCCAGTGGGGAGTGACGGCGGAGGACGGGCCACCGTGGACACTGACAAGGAGAGGATATTTTTTCGAGGGATCGTAGTTCGTCGGATAAAGAAGCCAGCCCTGAACGTGAAAGCCCTCGTTCGTCCAGTCCACATTCTCAGTCTTGCCCCACAGGGGCTTTACCGAGTCATTCAGATGAGAGATCTGCTTTAGATTTGCCATCGGCCCTGCCCACACCTCAGGCGGATGCTCGAACGAGCTACGAACGAGGGCGATATCGTCGTTGTGCGCAATCGAGACGCTCATCACCGAGGTTCCCGAACCGATCGACTCAGGAAAGGTCACCGTCTCCTTAGGATCATCCTCGCCGGTGTCGATGTGATAAACCACGATGCGCGAGCTTCCGCCAACATGCTCCGAGATCCTGAGCGTCTTGTCGTTGATCCATCCAAAATAAGCCGGCGTCGAAGGACGGTTCGCCGTCAAGTCCTTCGGCTCACCACCGTTCGAAGGAACGACCCAGATATCGCCGCCGGTCGAGCCTTGATCGCTCATCAGGCCGCCGATAAAAGCAATTTGTCTGCCGTCAGGAGACCAGCGCGGAAGAGCGATCTGCAGCCCGTGAAGCGGGCCGGAGATATGTTGCGTGTCCAGAATCGCGCGCACATCTGGGTCTACGGGATGAAGGTTGACGTCGCCATTCTTTGTTATTTCGTGATTGAAGTCTGAGGTGTACAGCTTTGCAACCCACCAGTTATTTTCGCCAGGCGGTGCAGCTGCAACATAGGCCAGATGTTTTGAATCGGGAGACCACGAGAATTCATAGACATGCAGCTTCGCCGGGGTGACTTGTGCAAAAGAGCCACTGGCGACTTCGACCGCAGCGACATGCTGCACTTCGACGCCATCCTCGCCAATGACACCTGCCCACGGCTTCATAGCTGCAAGCGCTCCAGCGGAGCGTGTTGCGTTTTCTACAAACAGAAACGCGATCGATTTGCCATCGGGCGACCACGCCATGTCATCGATGGTTCCGATCACGTGGGTTAGTTGTCGCGACTCTCCAGTCTTCTTCGACCACAGAAAGATCTGTGGCTGACTGTTTTGCTCGGACGTACAGGTTGAGGCATACGCAAGTGTCTTGCCGTCTGGCGACCATACCGGAGAATCGCTGCCGCAGCTCGAAGTTCCACCCGCAGGTTTAATCACGGTGCTCTTCGCGGGGTCTGAACTATCAGTCTGGCTTAAATGGAGCTCGTATCCCTCGGAGCTGTGGAAGGACCATGCAACAGTCTTGCCGTCAGGCGAGATAGCCGCCTCCATAGGATTGCGCGTAGCTCCCAGCTGAGCCAGGAGAGAGCCGATGCGCTCATCTCTAGGATGAGGAAGGCTTTCTTTCTGGGCTGAAAGGCTGGCTGCAGAGGCAAAGAGAAGACAGGACGACAGCAGAAAGCTGGTGCGAGAACGTACGAAAACCATTCACGAAGGCTAGCACGGACCAGATCCGCGAAACTTGACAAAACACCTCTTCGAAAAAGGGTGCCCCTGCCCCTCGCCGACCGGGAGCCTCGCCCATCCAGGCAACAGGAAGTACCAGGCTAAATTGTTTTGATATAAGACTTTGCGAAAAAAAGTATGGGGGAGGGGTCCCGTTCCCGCTGGCTTAGACCGTCACAGATATCGGGAAAGAGGGCTGGCTTATCCTTCCGCAGCTGCGGAAGGAAGGAAAAGTTGACGCTACACGAGGAAGTTGCTATTCTCATAAGGTTCCGCGAGTATCCGGAACGCGCAGAAGGCAACAAAAGCGCGGGGGCGGAGAAAAGCCCAGGCAAGTCCAACGATTTCCCCGTCTCGTATAAGGATGGGAAACGCAGATTTGCGCTATACTGGATACAAGAATAAAGAGAAACCGCAGGGGCGACCTAAATTTAGGAAGCAAAGGGCCTGCGGCCCATCGATTACGTGCCTGCGACACCCTCCACCTAGGATGGGCTATGCGGGCCGGAGCAGCGAAACGGAGTTGGGCAGACCTGAGAGGCTAAGGCCTTGATTGTGTCGGCAGACCCGGCCACCGTCGACTGTTTTCGTCTGGTTGTAAAGGGTTTTTACAGACGCGAAGCAGGGTCCTTCGCGAGTCACTTTTGCGTGTGTGTCGCAGGGTGGCGCGAGAGACTTATGTGTGCGCCTGACAAATGTTTAGGTTTTGCAACATCAAGGAGTTCGAGTGCCTACGTTTCATCAGCTCGTCAAGCAGGGCCGCACGCCCACTCGTTATAAGACTGCCAGCCCAGCTTTGCAGGGTTCGCCCCAGCGCCGTGGCGTCTGCACCCGCGTCTATACCCAGACGCCGAAGAAGCCTAACTCGGCTCTCCGCAAGGTTGCCCGTGTTCGCCTGACCAACGGCATCGAAGTAACGACCTACATCCCGGGCATCGGCCATAACCTGCAGGAGCACTCGATTGTGCTGATCCGCGGCGGTCGTGTGAAGGATCTGCCGGGCGTTCGTTATCACGTTGTGCGTGGAACGCTGGATTCGGTTGGTGTGGCCAATCGCAAGCAGAGCCGCTCGAAGTATGGAGCGAAGCGTCCTAAGGCTGCGGCGAAGTAGGTCGTAGTTGTCAGAAGTTTTGAAGTTCTACATAGATAACAGGTCCAGGTCTTGAGAGGTTCACGGTCCTGGAGGAAGAAGAGAAGAAGGAATGCCGAGAAAAGGTTACATCGCAAAGCGTGAGGTCGCTGCCGACCCGGTCTATAACTCCACCCTGGTGACGAAGTTCGTCAACTCGATGATGTGGGGCGGAAAGAAGTCAACCGCGCAGAGCATCTTCTATACCTCGATGCAGAACCTCGAGCAGAAGGGCGGAGACGAGGCCCTGAAGCTCTTCAAGAAGGCCGTCGAGAATGTAAAGCCTTTGCTTGAAGTAAAGAGCCGTCGTGTGGGCGGTGCCAACTATCAGGTACCGATCGAGGTCAACCCCGAGCGCCGCACCTCGCTGGCGATTCGCTGGCTGGTGACCTACGGTCGCGCTCGCGGAGAGAAGGGCATGGTTGAAAAGCTGACTGCCGAGCTGCTGGATGCGGCGAATGGCCGTGGCGCGGCGATGAAGAAGAAGGAAGACGTTCACCGTATGGCAGAGGCGAACAAGGCCTTCGCGCATTATCGGTGGTAAAGAAAGATTCTCTGGGCAGAATTCGTTTTGTTTGAAGTTTTAGGTTCAACGCAGTTTTACCGCGGGGAAATCCCGCAGATGAGAGATCAATCGTGGCACGCACTACACCTCTAAATCGTTGCCGGAACATCGGGATTATGGCGCACATCGACGCCGGTAAGACGACGACGACCGAGCGCATTCTCTTCTATACGGGCATTACCCACCGTATCGGCGAAGTGCACGAGGGCACTGCGACCATGGACTGGATGGAGCAGGAGCAGGAGCGCGGCATCACAATCACCTCCGCTGCGACGACCTGCACCTGGAAGAACACCCGTATCAACATCATCGACACCCCCGGCCACGTGGACTTCACGGCCGAGGTGGAGCGCTCGCTCCGTGTGCTCGACGGTGCGGTTGCTTGTTTCGACGCGGTTGCTGGTGTGCAGCCTCAGTCGGAGACGGTGTGGCGCCAGGCCACCAAGTACAAGGTTCCCCGTATCTGCTTCATCAATAAGATGGACAAAGCAGGCGCAGATGCCGTCTATGCAACCTCGACGATCGTTGATCGCTTGGGCGCTCGCGCGGTGCCGATCAATATTCAGATCGGTGCGGAGGCGAAGTTTGCCGGTGTTGTTGACCTGGTCATGATGAAGGCGATTCTTTGGCACGACGAGACGATGGGCGCGGAGTATTCGGTTGAAGAGATTCCCGCTGATTTGCTCGAGAAGGCCAACGAAGCGCGTCACTTCCTGATCGAAGCGGTCTCTGAGCATGACGATGATCTTATGGCTCTCTATCTCGAGGGTCAGGAGCCGACGGTGGAGCAGCTCAAGGCTGGCATCCGCAAAGCGACCATCGGGATGAAGATCTTCCCGGTTCTGTGCGGCTCGTCCTTCAAGAACAAGGGCGTGCAGACACTGCTCGACGCTGTGGTTGAGTATCTGCCCAGTCCCCTGGATATTCCTCCGATCGTGGGTTCGAACCCCGACAATATGGAGGAGAAGATCATCCGCAAGACCGACGACAATGAGCCTTTTGCTGCGCTCGGTTTCAAGATCATGACCGACCCGTTCGTCGGCCAGCTGATCTTCATCCGTGTCTATTCGGGCACGCTGAAGACCGGCGATTCGGTTTTGAATCCCCGCACTGGCAAGACCGAGCGTATCGGCCGTCTTTTGAAGATGCACGCCAACAAGCGCGAAGAGATCACCGAGATCCTTGCGGGCGATATCTGCGCGGCAGTTGGTCTCAAGAATCTCGTTACCGGTGACACTATCTCCACCGACAAGGCTCCGGTTGTGCTCGAGTCGATCGACTTTCCGGCCCCGGTTATCGAGCTCGCGGTTGAGCCGAAGACCAAGGCTGATCAGGAGAAGATGGGTATGGCGCTGGCGAAGCTCGCGCAGGAAGATCCCACTTTCCGCGTACACACCGATCCTGACTCGGGTCAGACAATCATCGCCGGAATGGGTGAGCTTCATCTCGAGATCATCGTCGATCGCATGATGCGTGAGTACAAGGTCGAGGCCAACGTCGGTAAGCCGCAGGTGGCCTATCGCGAGACAATCCGCTCGAACGCTGAGGCGGAGGGCAAGTACATCCGTCAGACAGGCGGCTCGGGTAACTACGGTCATGCCAAGATCCGCATTTCGCCCAATGAGCCGGGCAAAGGGTACGAGTTCTCGAATGACATCAAGGGCGGCACGATTCCCAAGGAGTACATCAAGCCGATCGACCAGGGCATTCAGGACGCAATGACTCGCGGCGTGCTTGCCGGCTACGAGATGGTCGACATCAAGGTTTCGCTGTACGACGGAAGCTATCACGACGTCGACTCGAACGAAATGGCATTCAAGATCGCCGGTTCCATGGCCTTCAAGGAGGCCGCCCGCAAGGCGAAGCCGGTTCTGCTTGAGCCTGTGATGGATGTCGAGGTTACGGTTCCTGAAGAGTTTATGGGAACAATCATCGGTGACTTGAACTCTCGCCGTGGTCGTATCGAAGGCATGGAGATGGTTGGCGGAACTCAGGCAATCAAGGCGACGGTACCGCTGAGCACGATGTTTGGTTACGCGACCCACATGCGTTCTTCAACGCAAGGCCGTGCAAATTATTCAATGCAGTTCAAGCAGTACGAAGAGGCTCCGAAGTCGGTCTCGGAAGAGATCATTGCCAAGGTACAGGGCAAGGAAGCCAAGGTTTAGTTCGACGGTTGAGTCATCAGTCGGTAACGCAGTTTTGAAGAACTGAAGAAGTTCAAGAAATACGGAGAGAGCAATGGCGAAGGAGAAATTTGATCGTTCCAAACCGCATGTGAACATTGGGACGATTGGGCACATTGATCACGGCAAGACGACGCTGACGGCGGCGATTACGAAGGTGTTGTCG